>JAXHMG010000001.1:0-117623 GCA_034521595.1 Gemmatimonadota bacterium
ACGTCGGCAACCCTGAAACGTTATAGGACATAGCTTCAGGCTTGATTGAGTTCTCGTTGACCATTTGGGGCTGCACGTAGAGACTTCTCGTATGGTTGACTTTGACCCTGATCGCCTGGCCCAGATCTGCCGGGAACACGGCGTGTCTCGCCTTCGACTCTTTGGCTCCGCATCACGCGGCGAGGAGCGAGCTGATTCCGACGTGGACCTGATCGCATCCTTTTCCGTCCCGACGGGCTACTTCAGTGTGATCCGGCTCGAGGATGAGCTGAGCGCCTTCTTCGGAAGGCCAGTTGACTTGCTTACCGAGGGTGGCCTGAGCCCTTACATGCGGGACGATGTCCTGGCTTCTTCCCGCGATCTCTTTCATGACGCCGCCTGACGCCCTCTACTTGCGTCACATGCTCGATGCGATCGATCGCGTCATCGAAGCCACACAGCGGGTCACCCGGGAGGACTTCAACGGGGAGTGGATGATCCAGGACGCGATCGTCCACGAACTCCAGATTCTTGGTGAAGCCGCCGGGCGTGTATCACGGGGGCTCACAGATCGACATCCGGAACTGCCTTGGAGGCAAGTGACCGGGCTGCGTCACAAGATCGTGCATGACTACTTCGCAGTAGATCTCGAGGTGGTCTGGGATACTGCTACGCTCGACGTGCCAGCTATTCGACCCGTAGTTGAGGCGCTTCTGAATAGAGTCGACGCATAGGTGATGGACGGACAACGCCACGTCCTATAACAAGAATGTTTCCGGGTCCGCTCCCTGCGGTCGCTCCCCCTATATGGCCTCGAGCGTTCGGGCATCGTAAGCTGTCAGCTGCACTCTGGAGGTCTCAGCAAAGATAAGCGTGTATGCTGGGGCCACGTCGGAAACATCTGAACGTTATGCGCAATGGCGCAGCGGGAGCGTTCGGGTCTGGCGGTTCGGTGAACGGGCCGTTGTTCATTGTTCATGAACAGTGCGGCGCTCTGAAGGAGTGGCGCTCCGCGTACCTCGGGGCCATGTTCATCGTTCGTGAACAATGAACCCATCGTACCATGAGTCCCTCCCAGATCTCCCTCCGCCCGCACGACATGTGCGTCGCACTCCAGTTGGTGCTGACGCCCAGCTTCTCCTATCGGGAACTGGCTCATGATGTCGGGCTGAGCCTGGGCGAGGCGCACAATTCCGTGAAGCGCCTGGAGCAGGCCCGGCTCTTCATGGCCGATCCGGGCAGGGTGAACGTCCCTGCCCTTCTGGAGCTGCTGGTCCATGGGGTTCCGTACGTGTTTCCTGGTCAGCTCGGACCGGACACCCAGGGTGTGCCGACGGCTCATTCGGGTCCTGCGCTCGCCGAGCGCCTATCGGGAGTTGACGTGATCGTTTGGCCCAGTGCGGATGGTGAGATCCGGGGACATGCCCTTGTTCCGTTGTGTGCTTCGGCTCCCGATCTGGTCCAACGTAACGAGGCCCTCTATCGGTGGCTCACGCTCGTGGATGCCCTCCGCGTCGGGAGGGCCCGAGACCGGAGCCTCGCGGGGGACATCCTCAAGCGGGAGCTCCAGCACGGACGGACCATTGAGTGATCCTGCCTCGCTGAACCGGACGGTGCTCGAGGCCGTGGCGCGACGGATCGAGCCCCTTCTTGGTGAGGTCGTCTTCGTGGGAGGCCAGGTCGCGGAGCTTCTCATCACCTCCCGTGGAGCAACGCGCGTCCGCCCGACGACCGACGTGGACATCGTTGTCCAGGCATCGACTCGCCTCGGGTGAGGACGTGATCAGCGTCCTGGCCGGTCGGCCGGAAATCGTGGGTGAGGTGGCTGCGTCACCTCCAGCTCTCCGAGCGTATCTGGCCCAGCAAGCTCGAGAGCTGCTGGCTGAGGACACGGCTATTTACGTGATCCAGGGTGCGTTGCCCGATGCAGAGCGCATTCCGGGTCTGATCTCTCGGACCTTGGCTCGTATTTGAGAATTGACCGAGCTTCGCGGAGAATGATGAAGGGGTTCATCAAAGCGTGAGGGTGCTGCGCCACTGCGTATAACAACAGTTATCGAACATGGACTCGTCGACGGGTGAACGGTCCGACGAGGAAACGGGAGATTGCGGATCGGTCCGGTAAGCCGTCAACGTACCGGTATCTTGGGAGGATACCGATGACGCTATTGATCAACGACGACTTGCTCCGCCGAACCCTCGCGGGCCTTCCCGAATTCATCTCAATTGTCGATCGCGATCGCGATCATCCGATCAATCAATCGTGTCGGTAAGCCCCGGAGGACGAATTGAGAAAAAACGGCAAAGACCACACGGACGATCGCAAGCGGACTGATACGAGCTTGGATGCGGAACGCATCGGAGCGGATGCGGTCACCGACGAGGTGCGACGCCGCCTCGACAAACTCATTGAACTCGACCGCTTCCTCGCAGACGACCGTCTGTTCAAGTTCCGCGAGAAGGCGGATCGCCTTATCGAACTTGATCGCCTCGCTTTCCCGTCCGCAAGCCGGGGTGTGGAACACGAGCGTGAAAGCGCGGACGAGAGCATTCAGGCTGAGCGCGAAGCTTCCGACGCCCTGCTCGAGCGCGAGCGCGGTCGGGTGGATGCGCGCTCGGCGGCGAAGCGGCGGGAGTTGGATGAGGAGCGCGACGAACGGAAGGTGCAGCGGGATGAAACCAATGCGAATTTGGCCAGAGAGCGGACCGGGTCAGACCTTTCCCTGGCCGCCCTTGAGCGTAGGCATGAGCTGCTGGCAATAGTCACGCATGATCTTCGAAGCCCACTCACCGTGATCGCTGCGAATTCGACCCTCCTGCTGGAGGATACGAAAGAAGATGCAACGCGCGAAGCGGCCGAGGATATCCTGGTTGCGGCCACCCGCATGGGACGGCTTCTGGAGGATCTCATGGACGTTGCGCGCATCGAGTCTGGAACGCTTCGGGTCACCAAGGACATCCACGATATTGGCGCCCTGCTATCCGAAGTGCTGCACTCCTATCGACCGCTTTTCGCGACCCGGGGGATCCGCTTCCAGGTCGAGTTGCCGACGGTTGCTTTGCCTGCTCGCTTCGATCACGACCGAGTCGTCCAGTTGCTCTCGAACCTTCTCAGCAACGCGTTGAAGTTCACGCCTACAGGCGGAGTCGTAGAGTTGTGCGCCGAGGACCACGAAGGGGAGGTCGTGCTCGCAGTGCGGGACAGCGGTCCGGGTATCAAGCCAGAGGAACTACCGCATGTCTTTGAGCGATTCCGGAACGCCGATGAGGACCCGCAGCGCGGGCTCGGCCTCGGCCTCTACATTTGCAAGTCCATTGCTGAGGCCCATGGTGGCTCGATATCGGTCGAGAGTACGCCTGGTCGCGGAGCAGAGTTCCGCGTGGCGCTTCCCAGGTCTGAGGGAACGGGGGAGAATGAGATGAAGACTGCATGATGTCTCGCACGTGACTCGGAGTAGAGCCACGGGTTGCACGAGTGATCGATCAGGGACACGACGAGATGTCTTGGGGAGCTGCGCAAACCGACGATATGGACCGGCTTGCTGCAGCGGATAACAACGCGTGTGCGGGCTCCCGGCCTTCGACCTTCCGCGGTCGCATCCAAACGGAGAATGGGATATGGGAGTGTTGCCGGCTCCGCTCCCTGCGGTCGCTCCGACCTACATGGCCCGGAGCGTTTGTGGCGCGTGAACGGCATGGCGCGTATCCTATGGGGGCCAGTCTGTGAGCCGACTGTGCTGGGGCCACGTCGGCAACACAAGAACGTTAGCCGAAATGATGCACAGCCGGTTTTCGCCCCGACAGCCAGGACAAGGCAATGGCGTTTGAGACAATGCCACAGAGTGTACTCGCTCTTGGGAGGGTCACCCCTTCGGGAGTGAGTCTCCTCGGGACGTGCTTCGCCCTGGGAGGCAATCGTTTGGCGACCAGCCGACACGTCGTGGGGACGTCGGATGAGAACCTCGTCCTCGTTATGCCGAAGCACCGCACCGCTTTCGAGTATCAGGACACGAGCGACACGCAGCTCAACTTGATGGCGGCGACAATTCAAGCAGCTGACCCGGTGCGAGACATCTGCATCCTGTCGATCGGCGGGAACAGCACCATTCCCTACCGGCTAGGTAGTTCCGACGATGCCCCGCCAAGAACCCCGATTGTCACCTTTGGCTTCCCCCACGCCGATCACGGGCGCTTGGTTCTCACTAGGCCCACACCAAGCGCTCTCCGGCGGCAGGAACGAGCTTGCGATGCTTCCCGAGGATGCGTCCGTCCGCTCCCAGATAAAGCAAGGTGTTGAAGAGCGTTGAGTCGCTCGACTCCGAGTTGCGTTCATTCACACCGACCGCGACGGTGACCTGATGATCTCCGGCAGCCTCGGCCAGTCGTCTCGACTCCGGGCCGGGGATCGCCATCGAGTTTCGATGGAGCGCGCTGTAGAGGGCCCGCAGCGGATGCGTCTTGCCGGGCGGAATGAAACAGACCCGAACGGATACCCAGGGACGAACGCTTCGGGGAACACGATGAGATTGGCTCCGTGCCGAGCGGCCACCCCGATCAGTTCGCAAGCCTTGTCGATGGTCGCGTCCATGTCCAGGAACACCGGAGTCGCTTGAACAGCCGCGATCTGGTAAGGCTCTGTCACCAATATGTGCCGGCTGCTTTTTGGGGGGAACCTGCCAGACTCCTACGCCGTGTTCGTTCGTCACTCCGGTGGATGGGCGGCGTCGTTGATCTCGTCGATCGGCCTATGCCTATTAGGCAACCTCGGTCTTGCGATACGGTGTCAGCCTAGATGGTGCATCCGCCCGTGAAGTTCACCGCCGGATAGGTGGTCGTGGCCTCGGCCTCTCGTCCCTCGAACCTCAACCGAATCGTCAGGTCGTTGCTGACCCCCCCGCGCCGAGGTGAGCAGTACGCCAGGACGTAGACGCTGTTGGCCATGGCCGCGAGCTGGCCACCGATGCCCGAGAACTGATCGAGGAGAGACTCACTGTTGTCCGCGAAGGCCGAGCCCGACCGACCGATTCTCGACAGGAAGGTCTCGTCGATCTCCCCCCGGAGGCCAATGGAGTACGTCGCGACGCTGCTACCCTCGACCGCGGACAGTGCGGTCGACGCCTGCACGCGATTCGCCTGGTCGGTCCCATCGGTGAAAACCACCAATGCGCCGGCCTGAGTCACTCCGCCGGCTGCGCCGTCCTGCATTCGCTGCTCCACGATTCCGATTCCCTGCTGGATGGCGCCGTTGAGGTTCGTCGAATTGTCCCGCGTCACGTCCTCCGTCAGCTCGTTGATCGCGGTTTCGAGTTCCACGGCATCGTCGGTGAATTCCGTCAGCTGAACCAGGTCGGCGCCCCCATCGAACCACCAGACACCGACGGAAACGCCTGAAGCTTCGAGAGACTTGTCGACGAACGCCACCGCTGCGGTCTTGAGCGAGGAAAGGGCGTCCGAGCCCGTGATGCTACCGCTCATGTCCAGGAGAAGAGCCACACTCGTCTGGAATCGGCTCGGCTTCGGCTGGAACGCCTTGGACGACTCGAAGTTCGAGTCCGATTGACCGTTGTCCAGAAGTTCGAAGGCGCTCACCGGGAGGTTGGGCACCGGCTCCCCCTCCTCGGTCGCGATCTGGAACGTCACCAGGACCTTTGCAGGCGCTTCCGTGGTCGTATCCAAGATCTCGATCACGAGTGGTGAAGCGTCGGGTCCCGTCGAGTCGCTACACCCGGACAAGGCCAGGAGTGCAACGACGATTGTGCCTGCGCGTCCCATGTTCACGGAGTGTTGCCTTACTTGGTATAAGAATGCCTCGTGGCGTTGTGGCCCTGCTACCCAGACTGCGGATGCAAGGATCCTGCCGCGGTATACCGGACAACTCGACGCTCGATCCGGGCCGACGTCAACGGCCTGAACCGCCCCGGCATTGTCGGAGGCTCCAGTCCTTGAGAGGATGGGGTCATGAACAAGCCGAAGAAGTACGCATCGGAGGTGCGGGAGCGGGCCGTGCGGATGGTCCTGGAGCACGAGCGCGAGTACGACTCGCAGTGGGCGGCGATCCGCTCGATTACGGAGTCGAGCCGATCTGCAGGGTTCTGCCGATCGCTCCGTCGACCTACCACGGGCACAAGGCAAAAGAGCGTGATCCATCTCTGTGCTCGGCTCGTGCCCAGCGGGGCGCGGCGTTGCATCCCGAGATCGAGCGGGTGTGGAACGAGAACCGGCAGCTCTACGGAGCGAAGAAGGTCTGGAAGCAGCTGAACCGCGAAGGGAGCTTCGTGGCGCGCTGCACGGTCGAGCGGTTGATGCGGGACATGGGGCTCAGGGGCGCGGTGAGGGGCCGGGCGTTCAAGGTCACCACGATCCCCGACGAGCTCGCCGAGCGGCCGATGGACCTGGTCGAGCGTCAGCTCACCGCGAACCGGCCGAACGAGCTCTAGGTCTCGGCCTCTTCAAGACCGAGGTCATCCGTAGGGAGGGGCCCTGGAGGAACGTCGAGGACGTCGAGTTCGCGACGCTCCAATGGGTCTGGTGGTACAATCACCACCGACTGCTCGGACCCATCGGCCACGTCCCACCGGCCGAGTTCGAAGAGCAGCACTACAGCAGTTTCGAGACTCCAGCGTCGCTGGGGTCACTCAACGCAAACAGTCTCCGGTGAACCCGGGGCGGTTCAGAAGACCTCGAGGAGGAAGAGGAGAAGGTGGCTTCGGAAACATCTGAACGTTAAGTGACATGCGCCTTCGGGCTGAAGTTGGTGCTCCGAAGGCGAGGAGGGTTGGGGTAAGCAGGTCACGCAGGAAGAAACCGATTTATGGAATCACCGCGGTCGACAGCGAGAAACAGGACACGCGGTTGGCCAACCGGGAGCTGCAATGGCATGCGGATCAGATCCTGGCCGGACATCTCGAGGGAGACGTCTGCGAGGTCAGATGGAGCCAACCACTTCGTGCCTGCCACGACCACCACTCCTCTTGCCGCTACTTGCCGTTGGCCTCGTCGCGGGGTGTGTCGAGAGCGCTGCGCCGACGCTCGAGCCCGCCGTCAGGGACTCGGCCGGAGCCGTGATCCACGAGTTTCCGGCCGGTGTCCTCGAGCGTCCTCCATCTTTCCGGCTCGCGGATGCTCCGAGCGTTCGGATTGGAGTCGTCGAGGGCGCACCCGCCTACCAATGGACTCGACCGGTAGCCGCGGCCAGGCTGTCCGACGGCGGGTTCGCGGTGCTCGAGCAGGTTCCCGCCGAGGTTCGCGTGTTCGATCCGTCCGGGCAGTTCCTCCGTCGAGTAGGCCGAGGGGGAGATGGGCCCGGGGAGTTCAGTTCCCCCGTCGGACTCGGAGTCCTTGCCGGCGACACGATTGTCGTTTGGGACGAAGGTGCCCGGCGATTGAGCTGGTTTTCGACCGAAGGAACTTTGGAGCGTGAGCTGACCCTTCGAGAGCCGGGGGGAATCCGGAGGATACGCCGTGTGACACCATCACCGAATGGCGGTGCCCTGGTGCTCGGGGCGACGACGACGGAGGAGGACCTGGGCAACCGGGGAAGGGTCCGCGAGACGTGGGAGGTCGTGCCGGTCGGGCCACGAGGCGATGTAGGTCGATCCATCGGAGCGATTCGTGGAACGGAACGAGCCATTCAGATCCAAGGGTCGGGCACGGGTGAGGTCGTGTCGGTCAGCGTTCAGGGGCGCTGGTGGTGGGGCGAGGGATTCGCTTGGGCCTCGGAGCGCGGCGTATGGACGGCAGACCAGCTCTCGTTCGAGGCTCGGCACTTCGATCTCGAGCGGGGCTTGGACCGGATCGTGCGGGTCGCGGCCGAGGACCGACTTTTCACGAGTGCCCTGATCGACTCTCTGCACCGGGTTGAGCTGGATCGGGTGGCTGATCCGGAGCTCCGAGCGCTCTGGCGGGCTGACTTCGAGGAACGAGAATATCCGCGAAGCGTCCCTCCGGTAGCTTCGATATTCGCGGATGTCGTGGGTCGGGTCTGGATCGGCCTGACCGACCCGCCCCCGGAACGCCTCCCATCCGGTGAACTATCGGCCGTGCGCCGATGGGCGGTATTCGAAGAGGACACCGCAGCGGGCCCAGGGGCCGCGACGTCGCTCACGCCGCTCGGGGTCGTGGTGTTGCCCCCGAGAAGCCATCCGCTCTGGGCGAGTGGGGACGGCGTACTCCTGGTGAGGAATGACACGCAACTGGATGTGCCCTACATCGAGTGGTATCCGTACGTCGACGGATGAGCGACGCGGAGAAGGCTCAGGGGTCAGACGAGTCGGCATACGGAGCACACCATGAATGTCCCCGGCCCCTCGTGGCGCGAGCGGTGATCACAGGATATTCTCAGGCAGGCCCGCTTAGCAGCCCGTGGTAGACCGTTTGCTGGCGTCGGATATGCCACTGAACGCGGCGCGCCGAAGGATAGCTGGTTCGTGGCCGACGTGCACCGGAACATGGAGATCACGAGCATTCGATGGGGACCCTTGAAGCGGATCTGCCGGCACTTACCGAGCTCCTCGGGCACGCCGCTGACGGAATCGTCCTGACGGACGGCGACGCACGCATCCGGTGGGCGAGCGCCGGCATCAGCCGCCTCTTCGGGTACGATCCCGACGAGCTGATCGGCCGGGACTTGCACACGTTGTTGCCGGCACGGTTCAGAGAGATCCATAGGCGGTGGATGAAGGCGTTCCGGGACGGGGAGATCGAAACGAAGAGCATGGCGGGAAGCCGGGTCGTCGCCGGTCTACACCGTTCGGGTCGCGAGATCGCGGTCGCCGCCACGATCTCCAGACTCGAGGGTGGACGTACCCTCGGGGTGTGTCTGCACGACGCGACCGAGCGGGCCGCCCTCGAGCTCGCACAGGCCGAACGCCTCGAGCGGGCGCGCCAACTCGCCGAGCAGCTTCCCGTCCTGGTGAGCTACCTCGACCGTGACCTGCGATACCGTTTCGTGAACAGCGCCTACGCCGAGTGGATCGGCATCGACCGGGAGGCCCTCGAGGGCCGGAAAGCCCGTTCGGTCATCGGCGAGGAGGGGTGGAAGCGGTTGGAGCCACACCTTCGTCGAGGGCTCGGCGGCGAGCCGTCACGGATCCGTACACGACTCCGTGACGCCGAGTCACGAGCGGCGAGTGTGGACGTCCTGGTCACGCCCGCCGAAGACCCCGACGGATCGATCAGCGGCCTCTTCGTGGCCGCGCTCCCCGTGCCCGGCTTGGAGCGTGCGGAGCTATTGCGAACGGTCCTGGCGGAAGCCGGACGCCTGCTCTCGTCCACCGTCGATCCGTTCTTGAGCCTGACCAGCGTCGTGCAACTGGCGTCGCGGGGGTTCGCGGAACGAGCCGAAGCCTGCATAGCCCGGTCCGGTGACGTGTATCGCGTGCTGAGATCCGAGCGGGACACGCAGACTCCGTTCGACATGACCCTCCCCCGAGACGAGCTGCCCGAAGAGTTCCGCGCTACCCTCACCGATGGCGTGAGCCGCTGCTACAGCACCCCGACGGACCGCTGGACCCACATGACTCAGGCGATCCCTGTCGAGGGAGCTCCGGCCGGTGTCTTGAGATTTTCCTGGACACCACCGTTCGACCCCGGGCGCGAAGACCAGGAGATCGCGGAGGACCTCGCCGGCCGGATCGGAACGGCGTTCGAGCGAACGAGCGCGCTCCGGCAAGCGAGGGAAGCCACCCTGCAACGAGACTGGATGCTCGAGCGTGTCCTCCACGACCTGAGTGGTCCCACGGCCTCCATCTGGATGGTCGCGGACCGCATGCTTCGGTCCGCTCCGGATCCGGACCGGCGCCGCCGCACCCGGACTCAGGTCGAAGGGATCGCTCAACAGGCCAAAGAGCTCGAACGCCTGATCCTCGACCTGAGCGCGGCCACGAAGTTACGAGCCGGACACGCCATCTCCATTCCCGAGAGCACGGAGGTCGAGCCGCTGATGAACGAGGTCATCGACATCCTGACGCCGCTGACCACGTGGCACGAGACGAACCTCGGCCTCGCCCCCGGACGGTCGGACGAGGCGCGCGTCCGGGCCGACCCCTACCACCTGAGACGGCTCATGTCCGCGCTCGTCATGAACGCGGTCCGCCTCGGCGGCCCCGGGGAGTCCGTCGAGATCGGGTACCAGGTCGATGCCGACGGCGTGACGGTCGCGGTGCGCGGTCCGGAAGCCGCGTGCCGGGACGATTACGAGGGCGGCGCTCCTCCTTCCCTCGATCTCGCCGTCGCTCGTGAGATCGCACGAAGCCAGGGCGCCCCGCTCGAGCTTCACCGGGACGGGCCGAACTGCCTCGCCATGTTCACCCTCCCGAGGGCGGGGTGACCGCCGTGGCCGCCTGTCTCAAGGCGACGGACTCCGCGGTGCTCACGGCCTCCAGCAGGCGTTCCCGTGTGACCGGCAGCCGGAGGCAGCAGAAGGCACCGTAGGCGAGCGCGTTCCGGCGGGCGCGCTCATGGCCGAACGGAACGAGCGCGATGACCCGAGGTGCAGGACACAGCGCGGCCGCGGCGGCGAAGAGCTCACGCGGACGCAGCGCTGCGGAGCTCATGTCGACCAACGTGACGATAGGGGTTCGCTCTTCGAGGACCACGATGGCCGCATTCGACGTCTCGACCTGGGTGACCTCGTAACCGGCTTGCTCCAGGTCGCCGGCCAGGAGCGGCCGGATGAGATCGGGAGCGCCGACCAGCAGGATGTGTCGGGACTCGAACGGACGGCGGGTTGAGAGCATGGCCATGGCACTCTGAGCTTCGGGGATGCCTCTGCCGCCGTCAGAGCAAGCTGCGTGCCTCCCGAACGTCCCGGTTAGCGGCCGGAGCGGGTCGTGTTTGTCATGACCCTGCGCCGGTCTCGAGGCATATTGTCCCACTCTGGCGCGAAATTGGGGACGGGTGGGGCAATGCGGCCGTCACGAGTCCGTCGTCAGTGCCGAACGAAGAGCCTTTCGGAGGCTCCATTCGTCGAACGGCTTACCGAGCACGGGAGCGTCGTCGCATCCCGGGGGCAAGCCATCGGCAGTGAAAGCGGTGACGAAGACGATGGGGCAATCCCGCGCCCGAAGGCGTTCAGCGACCGGGGTCACGGCCTGGCCACGCACGTCGACGTCGAGCAAGGCGAGGTCGATCGGATCCCGTTCGGCGCAGGCGAGCGCTTCCGCGATCGAAGCGACGGGCCCGACCACTTCATGCCCGAGTTCCTCGAGAAGGAACGAGGCGGCGTCGGCGGCGAGGAAATTGTCTTCCACCACAAGGATCCTGAGCCCGGCCAACCCCGAAGTCACCGGCCGGCCCCCCTCATCGTCGGGCCAAAAGGCCTCGGTCCCCCGCAACGGGCTCCAATGCGGGCAGGGCGCCCACCGTGGACCCGGGGAGAGGGAAGGTCAGCGTGGCGTGCAGACCGGTGGACTCGAAGCGGACATCGACGCTTCCGTTGAGCTCGTGCGTGATGCCCCGACAGATCACCGTCAGCCCGAATCCTCGAGGTGCTTCGGAGGCGACCGCGGGACCATCCGTTTCCTGCCAATCGACATGGATCATGCCGGTGTCCCGATCAACGGAGGCCTCGACCCTCACCCGTCCCGTGGGCACCGTCAACGACCCGTGCTTGGCCGCGTTCGTGGCGAGCTCGTGGAGCGCCATGAACAAGGGAGTGGCCGACCGGCCGGAAAGAACCACATCGTCGTCTTGCCAGACGAGCTGGCCCGGATGGGTCAGATATGGCTCCACGGCCATTCGCACGAGCTGGCTGAGTCGAGCCCCGGCCCACCTTTCGTCCGCCAGCACTTCCTGAGCGCGGGCGAGCGCGACCAGGCGCGGGCGAAACGCGCGCAGGAACTCTCTCGTGGACGGAGCGTTCCGGGCCGTACGCTCCGCCATCCCCTGAATCGCGGCGAACGTGTTCCGGATCCGGTGGGCCGCTTCCCTGAACAGGAACTCCATCTGCTCGATGCGTCCCTCTCGGGCTTGGAACTCAGCCGCCCAAGCACGCGCACGGCTCATCGCCTCGTCACGCTCCGCAACGAGCTCACGGTTCCGCCGCTCGAGACCCCTGAGCCGCTCCACAAGGGCACGCTCGCGGTCCGCGGCAGCCCGGAGACGTGGATGGCGGGCTTCCCCCCGCTGCTGCTGAGGCTCCTCCCTCACGGAATCATCTCGATCGGCCGTTCGGCCGGGCAATGTAACCAGGGCGTTCTAATCGCCTCGACCGTCGGGAGGGACGCTCGATGGTGCGAGAATGGGGCGCGCCGCGCGAGCGTGCAAGAGTCGGCGCGCCGATCCCGTGGGGGACGGCTGTGCTCAAAGGGGGGCGTTCCCTACCTTTCATCCCTTCGCCCAGGCGGCGAGCCCAGCGGTGGTGGAACACGGCACGGTGTGCGGGTCCACTGTCGTCGGGCTCGGGTTCCTGGCACCGTCGACTTCGGAGACGCGCACGCGACGAGGAGCGAGCCCTTGCGCCCTTTCGACGATCCTTCGGTCGTCCTGCAGCGCACCCGGATGGTGGAGCGGTTTCTGGACTACGTGCGCTACGACACGCAATCCGACGAGTCCAGCAGCACATGTCCCAGCACCGACAAGCAGCTCCGACTCGCGGAGCGGCTGGCGTCCGATCTCGAGGCTCTGGGGCTACGAGGTGTGGGCGAGGAAGGCGTGTCCGTGGACGAGAACGGGTATGTGCTCGCCGAGCTTCCGGGCACCCGCCCCGGACGCGTCGGGCTGTGCGCCCACATGGACACGACGCCGCAGTACACGGGCACGGGAGTGCGGCCCCGGGTCTGGGAAAGCTACGACGGGGGTCCCCTCGACGTGGGGCGTGAGGTGGTGCTGGACCCCGAGGCGACTCCGGAGCTGCGGGCATGCGTGGGGGATACGTTGATCACCACGGACGGGAGCACCCTGCTCGGTGCCGACGACAAGGCCGGGATCGCTGCCATCACGGGGGCGTTGGAGATCCTCGTCGCGGAGACGGACCTGCCGCGTCCCACCGTTCGGGTCTGCTTCAACCCCGACGAGGAGATCGGGCGCGGCGCCGACCGATTCCCCCTCGACCGGTTCGACTGTCCGGTGGCCTTCACCGTCGACGGAAGCTTCTCCGGCGAGATCAACGTGGAGACGTTTTCGGCGGACAAAGCGGTCGTGACGCTCACGGGCGTGTCCGTCCACCCGGGCCGGGCCAAGGGCAGGCTGGTGAACGCGCTCACCTACATGGGCAAGCTCCTGGCTCGGCTGCCCATGGCGGAGTCCCCGGAATGCACCGAAGGCCGGGAGGGATTCTACCATCCCGTGAGCGTGGCGGGCGACGCCGCGCAGTGCACGGCTCACATCCTCCTCCGGGACTTCGATGTCGAGATATTGAAGGAGCGCGGCCGCCGGCTCGAGGCCATGTGCACCGCGTTGGCCGCCGAGGAGCCGGGGCTTCGGGTGGAGGTCGAGATCACCGAGCAATATCGCAACATGCTCGACGTGCTATCGGGTTATCCGCAAACGAGGGCGCGCCTGGAGCAGGCGGTGCAGGCCGCGGGGATCAGCCCCCGGGTGGTTCCCGTCCGAGGCGGCACCGACGGATCCCGGCTCACGGCCATGGGCATGCCCACCCCCAACCTCTTCGCCGGCGGTGTCAACTTCCACGGCCCGTCCGAATGGATCTCGACCCGGGTTCTCGCTCAGTCGGCCTGTGCCATCTTGAACCTGACTCAGCTCTATGCGGAGGACGAAGAGCAGACGCCCGCGGAGGAAGAGGTCAGGTCGTGAGCGTGGACGCGGAAGTCGGGATCGTCGGGGCCGGGGCGTGCGGATCATCGAGAAAGCATGCACTTCCGCGGTGTCCTACGCGTTCCTGGCCGCGTGCGTGAACGCCCTGAACGAGGGCGAGACCGCCGTGCCCGGCCTGCTGAACCGCTGGCTGCACAAGCGCAGCGCTGGTCGCGGATTCGCGGACGTTTAGCGGGTCGGAAGCTCATGAGACATCGTGGCCCCTGGATCGATCGACTCGCGACGATCCTCGCCGTAATCGTGATCGTCGGGCTCGTCGTGCGCCGCACCGGGCTCGATGACGGGCTGAGAGCTTTGGCCGACGGCGGCGGGTGGAAGTGGATGCTCTCGTTGCTCATCCTCGCCTGCCTGGGCACCTTCGTGTGGCGACTCCGGGTCGGCCGGACCGACGACGATCGGTCGGGTTGAGTCACCGGCCCGGGGCGTGTCGTATCGCCTCTGGGTCGTCGAGGACTGAACCGGTAGCTTACGCGGGTCGGGAACCCGGCGCCCGAGCGTTCGCACACCCGACGGTCTTCCGACGCGAGATCCACACGACCACTCCCAAACGAGCACGCTGCACATGCGTTCCTCCCTCATTGCGCTCGCGACCTGCTTCGTCCTCTCGGGATGCGCTTCGACCGGCTCCGCCGGCGGAGACACGGTTTCGCTCGAGGGCCGCGTCACGGCCGTCGACGCCTCACGCACGGGCATCGGCATGAGCGGAGAAGGCATCGTGATCGTGAACAGCCCGGAGCACGGCGTGGTCACGGTCCGGGTTCCGACCCGGGACGAGACGTGCGAGGCTCAGGGGCTGGCCGTGTTCCACACGCTGGCGGTCGACAACCGGATCCGAGTGGTCGGAGCCATGACCGAGCCAGGGGTCGTGACACCCTGCGCGGACTCGTCCCACCGTCTGGAAAGGTTGAGGTAGCGCCTCCGGTTCCCGACCCCACGCGCTCGGTCGAGACCCCGTGACGAGCCTACTGTCGCCGGACAGGCCGCGACCGTATCGTGCTTCACACGCTGAGAGGGTTCCGTGGGAGGGGCGATGAGGCACACACGTCGAATCACGATCCGGGCGGTGCGTAGCCAAACTCTGGTGGCCCTGGCCGTCGCCCTGTCGGCGTGCGCGGAGGCGGATTCGGCCACGGAAGCGGTCGTCGTCCGGGACAGCGCGGGGATCCGGATCGTCGAGACGGAAGCGACGGGCAGGTTCGACGCCTCGTGGCAAGTGGACGACACCCCGACCTGGGGCGTCGGGGAAGTAGAAGGCGACTCCGGCTACCTGCTGAGCCGGGTGGTGGGCGCGATGCAACGACCGGACGGGAGCGTGCTCGTAGCCAACGGGGGCACCAACGAGCTGAGGCTCTACGATGCGAGCGGGACCCTCGCCCGCGTGATCGGGCGCGAGGGCGAAGGGCCGGGTGAGTTCCAGTATCTGCGCGGGCTCGGACAGTGCCGGGAGGAGGGTTTCACCGCGTTCGATCTGAACTGGCAGGTCAACACGTTCGATGCCGACGGCTCCTTCGTGGAACGGACGACGCTGACCCTCCCGGACGGGATCACCCCCTACAACCTCGCCTGCGATCCCGATGGGCGGTTTCTCGTCCTGGGTTGGGGCCAGGACGCGGCCGCCGGGCCACGGCCCGGGTTTCACGCCCTCCACGGCGACCTCCTCCTGACCCGGCGGGATGGCACGACCGAGACCGACTTCGGCCCTTGGCTGTCGAGTGAGCGCATCGGCTCGACCACCGGCTCACGGCCCCACCCGGCCGGACGCGCCACGGTCTTCGACCTCCACGACGGCCGCGTGTTCGTGGGTACGGGGGAACGCTTCGAGGTGCAGGTCCGTACGCTGGACGGCACCCTCGAACGCTTGCTCCGCGGGCCCCGGCTGGCGCTGGAGGTGACCGACTCCGTCAAGGCGCTGACCCTGGAGGTGCTGCTTCGAAACGTGGACCAAGCACGCAGGCCGGAGGTTCGCAGCGACGTCTCGGCGTGGGAGTGGCCCGAGCGGCTGCCCGCGTACACCGCCCTGAGGGTCGACCCGGAGGGGATCGTGTGGACGCGCGCCTTTACGGTGGATCCCCTGGAAGGGGAGACGTGGACCTTGCTGGACCCGGACGAAGGGTATCTGGGGGACCTTCACCTACCGCCCGGACAGGAGCTGCTCGAAATCGGACACGACCACCTCCTGGTCCTGAGCAGGAGCGAGCTCGATGTCGAGCGGGTCGAGAGGTACGGGCTCCAGCGATGACCGCCATGAACGCTCCCCGCGTGTGCGCCATGGCCTACCTCTCGGTCGTGCTCACCGCTTGCGGAGCCGCCGGACAGGGTTCCGCCGAGGAGTCGGAGATCCCGCGTGAATCCGAGCCCGAGCACGCGTGGGTGATCTTCGGATCCGACAGCGTGCGGGCGGAGGTGGCGCGAACGGAAAGCCAGCGGGAGCGCGGTCTGATGCTCCGTGAGAGCGTTCCGGACGGCACCGGGATGCTCTTCGTCTTCCCGGAGGCCGAGGTCCAGGGCGTGTGGATGAAGGACACCTATGTCCCCCTGACCGCCGCGTTCATGGACGGGAACTTCACGGTGTTGAGCATCGAGCGACTCGAGCCGGAAGATCCGACCGTGAAGTATTCCGAAGATCCGGTCATGTACGTCCTAGAGGTGCCGCAGGGGTGGTTCGAGGCGCACGGCGTGACGCCGGGGGATCGGGCGACCGTGGTGTTCGAGGGCACCTCGCCACGGAAGGTTGACGGATAACACCCGGACCGGTAGATCGCCGCCAGAGGGAACCGCGACCGGAGACTGATCTACGAAACGGGACCCACACGTGCGAACACGAGCCACGCGACCTGGAACGGTGCCGGTGCGGAGCCACCGTCGGTGGACCGTCCTCCTCTGGATTCCGGCCCTGACCGTCTGCGGAGAACGCTCCGAAGAGCCCGCCGGCGACGCCTCCGTCGAGGACCTCTTCACCGAGGTCGCCCGGGTGGAGCTCGAGGAGTCGGCGAATCCCTGGACCATCATGGCTCTGGACTGGACCGGCACGAACCCATGACCGACGCACCCATCCTCGACGCACTCCCCGAAGAGCTCACCGGGCCCGCGGCCTGGGTCGGCAAGGACGTTCGAGCCCGTACCGACGAGTGGCTCGTCCACCTGTCGGACACCGACGTCGCCGACCTGGAGCGCGCCGCGCGGCACTACCTCTCGCTCGGGCGGGACGTGGGCGAGATCACCGCCGAGGAGTTCCCGCTCACATCGTTCGGCGCACATGTGGAGGCGCTGAAGGAGAAGCTCCTCGAGGGGATCGGCTTCGAGCTCCTCCGGGGCTTGCCCGTCGAGCGCTACGACCAGCAGCTCGCGGCGACGATCTTCTGTGGGGTCGGAGCGCACCTCGGACGCGCTCGGCCTCAAAACGCCCGGGGGCACATCCTCGGCCACGTGCGCGACACGGGCGCGAGCTCGAAGGATCCGAACACCAGGATCTACCAGACCGCCGAGCGGCAGAGCTTCCACACCGACAGCGCCGACGTGGTGGGGCTCCTCTGTCTCCGTGACGCCCGCGAGGGAGGGGATTCCCTCCTGGTGAGCGCCCTGTCGATCTACAACCGCATGCGGGCCGAGCGGCCCGATCTTCTGGAGCGGCTTTTCGACCCCATCGCCACCGACCGGCGCGGCGAGATTCCGCCGGGCGCCAAGCCGTACATGGAGATCCCCGTGCTGAGCTGGCACGCCGGCAAGCTCACCGTCTTCTACCAGCGCCAGTACATCGAAAGCGCCCAACGCTTCGAAGGCGCCATGCGGCTGACCCCGGACCACGTGGCGGCGCTCGACATGTTCGACGCGCTGGCCGAGGACCCCGACATGCACGTGCGTATGCGGCTTCAGCCGGGCGACATGCAGTTCGTCTACAATCATTCGCAGCTCCACGACCGAACGGCCTTCATCGACTGGCCCGAACCGTCGCACCGTCGCCACCTGCTCCGCCTCTGGCTCTCTCCGACGGGCGACCGGGAGCTGCCGAAGTGCTTCGAGCAGCGGTACGGCTCGATCGAGGTGGGCAACCGCGGCGGCGTCATGGTGGGACAGACGACGTTGACCGCCCCGATCGACCCGTGAGGGAAACGACCGACTCGGTCGCACACCGGAGCCGCAGCCGTTGGACAGAACACTCCCGACACGCCAAGCTACTGCGATGGACAAGCTACTCTCTCATCCGCTTCGGTACGCCTGGATCCTGATCGGCCTCATGGGCTGCGGGAACGACGCACCGCCCGGCGTGACGGTCACGGACAGCGCAGGGGTGCGGATAACGATCACGCCCGACGACCCGCGCTCCTTCGCCGAGCTGGATTCGACCCCCGCCCTCTCGTTCGGCGGAGCGGAGACCGACGGTCCCACCCAGTTCTTCGGCATCCAAGGCATCCATGTCGACGACCGGGAACGGATCTGGGTTGCGGACGCTCAGTCCGGCGAGCTACGGATCTTCGACGCCGACGGGTCGCACTGGAAGACCCGCGGAGGACGGGGGGAAGGCCCCGGCGAGTTCGTTCGGATCCGCTTGCTCGGATCCCCGCGCGGAGACTCGGTCCTGGTCGGCGACTCGGGCACCAACCGGATCACGATCTTCGACGCGGAGGGTGAGATCGTACGCACGGAGCCCGTCCCCGCGACCGAGCGCGCCGTCCCCCGACTCTTCGACGTGTTCGTCGACGGCAGCGCCCTGGGGCGGGTGCCGCTCACCGTCGCGGCGACGTCACTCGAGCCCGGCTCCGTCCTGCGCGACTCCGTCGAGTTGGTGCGCCTGAGGAGAGATTCGGCACGCTTCGACGCCTGGGGCACCGCACCCGGACCTCTTTGGCTCTGGACCGGCGCCAACCAGATCCCCATTCCGTTCACCGTGAACGCCTCCTTCGACATTCTCGGAGCCGACGTGCATCTGGTGTCCGGACCGGACTTCAGGATCCGGGTGCTCGAGCGGGGCGACCTTCGCGAGATATATGGGATGGATCGGCAGCGTCGCGCGATCGACGACTCCGACATCGCAGCGTACCATGATTTCGTCGAGGAATGGATCCCCGCCGCCGAACGTGCGGGATACCTCGCCGCCGTGACGCACGAGCAACGGCCGGAGCATCTCCCGGGATACGATCGAGTGGTGGTGTCGCAGGAGGGTTACGTGTGGGCTCAGGTCTACGAGTCCGACCTCACGGCCGCCCATGATTGGCACGTCTTCGACGACGAGCGTCACTTCGTCGGCCACGTGACCGTGTGGGGAGGATTCCAGCCGATGGTGATCACTCAAGACGCCATGGTCGGCGTGTGGCGGGACGAGCTCGGCATCGAGCACGTGCGGGTGTACGAGTTCACGAGGCGCTGACGGCCGGCGTCGAGGTGACGCTGCACAGCCGCTTCACCTACCACGGGCTGCTAGATCGGCCACCAGCCGCGCGCGGTCTCAACACAGTCCACGACCTCCGTGTCACTGGCGAGGCAGGGTCGGCGGCACCACCGGCTCTGCGGCCGTCACTCCGTGTGGGCGAGACGCATCTGCGCGAGTCGCCGCCACCACGATGATCAGGAATCCTCGGGAGCCGGAAGCTTGGACGAGATCTACGAACGGGACGACCGCCTTGAAGACCGTTTCTTCGACGTGGCTATCGACATGCTGTGTTACCTGGATTTCGACGGCCACTTCCGCCGGCTCAATCCCGCTTGGGCGCACACCCTGGGCTTCACGATCGACGAGCTCCGAGCCCGGCCGTTCATCGAGTTCGTCCACCCCGACGACCGTGAGCGCACGCTCGCACAGAACAAGCGTGTAAGGTCCGGGGAACACGCCCTGGGCTTCGAAAACCGGTACCGGTGCAAGGACGGATCGTATCGTTGGCTGCTCTGGAACGCCGCACCCGACCTCGAACGGCGGGTCATCTATTCGGTCGCTCGCGACATCACGGAGCGGAAGCGGGCCGAAGAGGAGCGTGAGCGCCTGGTCCGAGAGCTGCAGTCGGCCGTCGCGGAAGTGAACACGCTGCGGGACATGTTGCCGATCTGCTCGTATTGCCGACGCATCCGTGGTGACGAAGACTACTGGCTCAGCGTCGAGGCCTACATCGCCGAGCACACCAAGAGCCGGTTCAGCCACGCCATCTGCCCGACGTGCTACGAGAGCGAGGTCGTCCCGCAGCTCGAGTCGGCTGAGCGAGCCCCCGAACGTCCCTGACCTCCGCCGTTCCCACGGACGGCGACCCCTCCTTTTCGCGGCGCCCCCCTTCCGGGCTGCGCCCGCGACCCCTGAAGCGTGCTTCGTTGACAGCCGCCCACGACCGGATATGTTGTTTTAGGATCGGCTAAAACACCTCGGTGAAAGTGAAGCATGGCTTCCGACGGCACTTCGAAAGGCAAGATGACCAGGCGAGACCTGCTCCGGGCCAGCGCCATGGGCGCGGTGGGTCTGGCGGCGGGTGGCGGCGCGCTCGGCATGAGCCGACGGGGCCGGAACCAGGACGCCCACGGAGACGTCGAGGTGGAGAGCCACGACATGCTCACGCAGGGCGAGGTGGACACGAGCCGGTTCGATCCGAGCGCTTTCCTGACCGACTTCGACTACGGTGAGGTATCGACGCTTCCGAGCGGCCAGACGCTGCGCAGCTACGAGGTGGTGGCGGTGGATCGGGACGTCGAAGTCGCGCCCGGCGTCTACTTCCCGGCCTGGACCTACAACGGGCATGTTCCCGGCCCCACGCTACGCTGCACCGAGGGCGACCGCGTTCGGGTCCGCTTCGTGAACGCGGGCTCACATCCCCATACGATCCACTTCCACGGCATCCACCCCGCGAACATGGATGGCGTCTTCGAGCTCGTGGAGCCGGGACAGACCTTCGTGTACGAGTTCGATGCGGCGCCGGCGGGCCTTCAGCTCTATCACTGCCATGCGGTGCCGCTGAAGCGCCATATCCACAAGGGGCTCTACGGCACCTTCATCATCGACCCAAGGGAGTCGGAATGGGCTCCCGCGCACGAGATGGTCATGGTGATGAACGGGTTCGACACCGACTTCGACGGCGACAACGAGATCTATGCAGCCAACACGGTCGCCTTCCACTACCAGCGACACCCGATCGAGATCGAGAGGGGTGAGCTCGTGCGGATCTTTCTCGTGAACACGACCGAGTTCGACCTCATCAACTCGTTCCACCTGCACGGGAACTTCTTCCGCTACTACCCGACGGGCACGCGGCCCGATCAGTACCAATGGACGGATACGGTCATGCTCTGCCAAGGCGAGCGCGGCATCATCGAGTTCACCTTCGATCATACCGGCCCGTTCATGTTCCATGCGCACCAGAGCGAGTTCGCGGAGCTCGGGTGGATGGGGGTCTTCGACGTGAAGGAGGCGACGGATGAGTGACGGCGAGCACACCTCCGGCCCGCAGGGCGTCGTCCGTGAGCGCTCCGGCTGGCCACTCTGGCTCCGGGGAGTTCTCCCGCTCGTCCTTCTCGGCGTGCTCCTGGCCGTCTTCTTCCGTTTCGGGCCGCTCGGCGTGTTCCGCGCGGCCTTCCCCCCCGTCGAGGAGTTGACGATCGAGCGGGTGGCCTTCCCCTCGGAGGGCATGATGCGGGTCCACGTCGTGAACGGTGGCCCCGAGCCGGTGACCATCCGGCAGGTGATGGTCGAAGAAGCCTACTGGGATCACTCGATCGCCGGGGGGGCGGAGCTCGGGCGCCTGGAACGCACCACGGTCGACATCCCCTATCCCTGGGTGCACGGCGAGCCGCTCGGTGTCACCCTGCTGAGCGAGACGGGCGTGACGTTCCACGCCGACGTTCCGGTCGCCACGCGATCGCCGAGACCGGACGCGCGCTATCTCTCCACCTTCGCGATGATCGGAATCTACGTCGGCGTCATCCCCGTCTTCCTCGGTCTCCTCTGGCTCCCATTCCTCCGCAGGATCCCTCGACGATGGCTCGACGCCATCCTGGCGTTCACGCTGGGGTTGCTGGTCTTCCTCGGCATCGACGCCCTGGCGGAAGCGATCGAGCTGGCGGAAGGCGTGGCCTCGGCGTTCCAGGGCATCGGCCTGGTGACGCTCGGGCTGTTGGGCACGCCACTGCTCATCGAGTCCATCGGCGGACGGGGGGCGGCCGGCCCCCGCCGTCGCAGTGACCCGACCGAATCGGACCCGTCCCGAGTCGATCAGGCGACCACGACCCCGCTTCGCGTGGCTTTCCTCGTCGCCCTCGGCATCGGCCTGCACAACCTGGGCGAAGGCCTCGCGATCGGCGCGTCCTACACCGCTGGGGAGATCGCGCTCGGAACCGGGTTGGTCGTCGGGTTCCTGGTCCACAACACCACGGAAGGGGTCGGAATCGTCGCCCCGGTGGCCCGTGGCGGCATCTCGTTCGGGCACCTGGTGGGGCTCGGAGCGCTGGCCGGCGTGCCCACGATCTTCGGGACCTGGATCGGGGGCTTCACGTACACACCGATGCTGACGGTGCTCTTCCTGGCGGTCGGAGCCGGGGCGGTCATGCAGGTGACCTGGACGCTCGGAAAGCTGTTGGGACAGGAGGCCGAGCAGGGCACGGGCCTCTTCGGGCTCGCCGCTCCGCTGAATGCGACGGGTCTGCTCGCCGGGCTGTGCGTGATGTACCTGACCGGATTGCTAATTCCCGCGTAGGTGCGGCGCCTCCGCCCAGAACGATCGGAACCCGTCCCGGTCCCCGGCCGCGTCCGCCATGCGTGCCACGCCCGCCTCGAGCTCCTCCATGCTGTTGGCGATGGAGAGGCGGAGATAGTGCTCGTCTTCGGAACCCAATCTGCAAAAGGAAGGCCGGTCCATCGTCGCGATGCCGTAGCGATAGAGGAGGAACATCTGGAGCATGCTCGACGGCGAGGTGCCGGCCCGCTCCTCCTCGGGTAGCGACTGGTACGCATCCATGATGCCCAGATCCCTGCAGTATTCCTCGACGTTCGGGAACACGTAGAACGTTCCACGCGGGGTCCGGCACGTCACGCCGGGAATGTCGTTCAGACCCGGCACCACCCTGTCTCGCCGCTCCTGGAACGCTTGGAGGTTGCGGGCCACGTACTTGGCGGTCTCCGGATTCTCGTACGCCTCACGGCCGGCTTCCTGGATGAACGGGGGAACGCAGGAAATGCTGTTCACGTTGAAGCGCGCGAACACCTCGGCCTCCTCCACCGTGGGGAGCACGGCCCAGCCGAGTCGCCACCCGGTCATCCCGAAGCCCTTCGAGTGGCCGCTCGCCACCACCGTGCGCTCTTGCATCCCCTCCTCGCTCACCAGGCTCCGGTGCTCGGCGCCGTCGAAGACGATCTGCTCATAGATCTCGTCACTGTAGACGCGCAGGTCGGGCGAGCCCTTCTCCCGGAGCACCCGGGCGATCCCTGCGAGGTCGTCCTTGCTCAGAACCCCGCCGGTGGGGTTCGACGGAGAATTCAGGATCACGAGCTTGGTGCGGGGTGTGATGAGCTCGCCGAGCTCCTCCGGCGTGAAGGCGAAATCGCGCTCCTCGCGGAGACGGAGCGGCACCGGCACAGCCCCGACGAACCGGATCCACGACTCGTAGATGGGGAAGCCCGGGTTGGGGTAGACCACCTCGTCGCCACGATTCACATAGCTCACGACGCTGAGGCCGATCGGCGGCTTGGCGCCCGCCGTCACCACGACCCGCTCCGGATCGACGTCGACGCCACGGGTCTTCCTCATGTGCTCGGCGACCGCTCGCCGCAAAGAAAGGATTCCCGCCGGATCGACGTAGCCGGTGTTCCCTGCTTCGATCTGCCGGATGCACTCCCGGTCGATGTGTGGAGGGCTCGGAAAGTCGGGCTGGCCGAGGTTGAACCGGATCACCCGCTTGCCCTGCGCCTCCAGGCGCGCGATGTCCTTGCCCACCTCGAACGCGTTCTCGGTCCCCAGGTCCGCGATCCGGTTCGCCAGCACTGTCATGACTCCGTCCCGTTGCAGTTGATCGTCCAGGCAGCGACCAATGGTAGCGCGCGACGGCCGCGTCAACCACCGGGGCGATTTGCGGGCCGCGCGCCGTGGATTCAATCTGCCACGAAGCACTTCCCTCGAACGAGCGGACCGCTCGGAGAACGATGACGCATCGCACGGAAAGCGGTCGCGGCGAATCGCTTCGCACCAAGCTCCAGCGCTGGGGCTTCAACTGGTTTCCCGCGTACCGCGGAACCGGCGCGCGCATCCTCTACATCGAGCGCGACTACCGTGAAGTGCGGGTGAAGCTCCCGCTGAGCTGGCGGACCCGCAACTACGTGGGGACGATCTTCGGCGGGAGCATGTACGGGGCCGTGGACCCCATCTACATGATCATGCTGATCAAGCGGTTGGGATCCGACTACCTGGTCTGGGACAAGGCCGCGTCCATCCGGTTCAGGCGGCCCGGACGGGACACCCTCTACGCCACATTCAGGTTGGACGATGGCGAGGTGCGCACCGTCCGGGAGGCGCTCGAGCGGGAAGCCTCGGTCGAGCGGACCTACACCGTCGCGCTGGTCGACGAGGAGGGCACGACGCACGCGACCGTGGACAAGGTCCTGCACATCCGTCGCCGGGCGGAAGCTTCGACCGAACACGAGGACGCGGACGGAAGGCCGCGGAAATGAGCGCTCACGCTCCTCTCCAAGCTCCACCGGAACGCCCACCGCGCCCCCGGGTTCACAGTCGCATGGGCAAGCGCCGCGTCTCCCGACCCTCTCCCGAGCCCCCCCGCACGCTCCACACGGCGGTGGTGGTCGACGAGATCGACCTGCACGGCCTGACCGCCGCCGGAGCGGAGCGGCGTCTGCGCGGCTTTCTCGCGACGCACGCGGTCCGCTCGCCGGATGAGGTCGTCCGCGTGATCACGGGACGTGGAGCGCACTCGGCCGGCTCCCCGGTCGTACGGGAGCGGGTGCGGGATGCGCTCGACGCTGCGCTACGCGAGCACGTGGCGGAATGGGCGGTCGACATGGGAGGTGGGGCGTACCTGATCCGGGTCCGCGGGTGACGCGCTCGGCACGGTACGTCCTCGCCGACGTCTTCACGAGCCGGCCGTTCGGCGGCAACCCCCTGGCCGTCTTTCCGGATCCGGACGCGGTGCCACCGCACCTGATGCCCGTGATCGCCCGAGAGCTCAATCTCTCGGAGACGGTTTTCCTGCTGCCGCCCGAGGACCCTCGCCACGCAGCGCGCATGCGGATCTTCACGCCCGAGGCCGAGCTTCCCTTCGCGGGGCACCCGACGGTGGGCACCGCGTGCATCCGGGTCGCCGACGGACGGGGCCCCCGAGTTCCGGAAGGCGGCGAGCTGACGTTCGTGCTCGAACAGGTAGCGGGACCGGTCTCCGTGCGCGTGCGCTCCGAGTCCGGCGGATATTCCGCGCGGTTCGATGTCCCGCAGAAGCCCGTCCCCGGCGACGATTCGGTCCCGGAAGTGGGGCGGATCGCCGAGTCGCTCTCACTCGAAGAGACCGACCTGGCCGGAGAGGACTGGGCGCCACGGGTGTTCTCGTGCGGCGTGCCGTTTCTGATCGTTCCGGTGCGGGACCTCGACGCCCTGTCTCGCGCGCGCTTGAACTCGGCGGGGTGGGAACGCTGGATCGCGCCCTCGGAGGGGCCGCATGTGTACCTCATCGCCCCCGACGTGAACGATCCGTCTTCGCTCCGGGCCCGGATGTTCGCGCCGGCCCTGGGCGTGCCGGAAGATCCCGCCACCGGCGCGGCCGCTTCCGCCCTGGCCGGCTACCTCGCGGCCCGAGACCCGAAGCCGGACGGCACCCGCCGCTGGCGCATCGAACAAGGGGTGGAGATGGGCCGCCCCAGCCTCATCGAGCTGGAAGCCGATGAACGCGGCGGAGTGGTGAGCGCGGTCCGGGTGGGTGGGGGATGCGTGCTGCTCGGAGAGGGGCGGCTCGACCTGCTCGAGTGAGATCACCGATGACGTTTCGCGCGCGGTACGTGCGCGGATCCGCCGTGCGCCGTACGTTGGGCGCCATGCTCGAGCTTCGCGCGCTTCGTTTCCGGATCCTGGCGACCTTCGCCGGAAGTGTCGTCGCCGCGGCCGTCCTCCTCGCGGCGTGTGGGGACCCGGCCGACCGGTCGTCCGCCGCCGGCCCCGAGACGTGGACCGTCGCGGCCGAGCCCGTGCTCCGGATCGGGGAGCAGGACGGCGAGGCGGCGTACCTGTTCGATCGGGTCTCCGCGGTGCGTCTCCTCGACGACGGTGGTGTCGTCGTGGCCGATCGCCGCCACGCGGAGATCCGGGTCTACGACGAGGAAGGGGTGCATCTCACCTCCATGGGCGGCCCGGGCGAGGGCCCCGGTGAGTTCGAGGTCATCAGCTACCTGACCATCCATCCACCCGACACGCTGTTGGCCTACGACGGGTTCGCTTATCGGACGACCCGCTTTCTGCTCGACGGAACGCTGGCCGGCAACCGGCCGATCCGTCCCGAGAACGGCGCACCCGAGATGTACCTCGGGACCTACGCCGACGGGGACGCCGCCATCGCGTCGCTCATTCCTCCACCGAGAGGGGGCACGGAGGTCATTCCGGACCGGATGTCCATCGGACGGTACGACCAGGACGGTTCGCGTGTCGCGGAGCTCACGGTCGCCGACGGCATTCGTCGTGCCGGAGGTGCCGTCGTCATACCGTTCTCGCCCTACCTGCACGCGCGGATGCTCCGGGACTCCATCTACTACACCGATGGCCTCAAACCCGCATTATTTGTTCTGGACGACGAAGGAAACGTGGCCCGGACCATTGAGCTTCCCATTCCGCGTCCCGACCACGAAGCAGCCTGGAACACGCTTCACCGCGAGCTCGAAGCCCGTGACGAAACGTCCTGGCTCGACGACGTCACCCCCGAGATCGAAGCCGAGCCGGTTCCCACGATCGCCGAAGTCGTCTTCGATGCCGATGAGCGGATCTGGGTCAAGCACTACGAGCCCCGGACCGACGCGATGCATCTGCGCCGGGGCCTCCCGAGCGGGGGACGGTGGACGGTCGTGCGGCCGGACGGCGAGATCCTCGCGCACGTGGACCTGCCCGAAGGCTTCGCCCCCCTCGACGCCTCCGGCCGTCGCGTGGCGGGAGTGCACAGAGACGAGCTCGACGTCGAGCGGGTCGTGGTGTTCGAGCTGCGAGGCTAGGACACTTCGCGAGCGGTCGCGAGGCGTACCAATCGCTCCTAGCTTCGGGGGATGACACGGCCCCTGCACACCTCCGATCTCGCGGTCCCGGTGGCGTTCGCACCCGACGGCTCCGTGGTCCGTCCGGCCGACGCCGAGCCGGGCACGAGCTACCGCTGCCCGGGATGCTCGGTCGAGGTCGTGCTACGGACCGGCGGGCGCCGCCGTCCTCACTTCGCACACCGAAGCGGAGAGGGATGCTCGACGGAGAGCACGCTTCACCGGGCGGCCAAACGGCGTATCCTGGAGGTCGTGGACGCGTGGAAGCACCACGGCGGACCTCGGCCGTGCATCGCACGGCCCTGTCCCCAACCGGACTGCGACGGGGGCATCGTGCAGGACCTCCCCACGGACGTCACCCACGCGGCCGAGGAAGTCCGCATGCCCGACGGCTCGGTGGCGGATCTCGTGCTCTTCCGAGACGAGCAACCCGCCGCGGCCATCGAGATCCTCGTCACCCATCGCGTCGATCACGCGAAGGCGGAACGCCTGGGGATGCCGTGGATCGAAGTGCGTGCCGCCGAGGTCCTGGAGCGACCGTATTGGTGGGTCGCCATCCAAGACCGGTTGCGCCCGTTCGTATGTCCGAAGTGCACGGAGCGGGACCGAACAATGCACCGTGCGGTCGTCGACGTGCGAGCGCGTGCGCTCGTGGTCGCGGAACGGCTCGGAGTCGACCTTCCGCCCAGCCCTCCCTACGGATACGCGCCGCATACCTGTTGGCGGTGCCACCGGGAGATGCTCGCGTTCGCCTGGCCGGGTGGCGGCGGACACAGCCCCACCCGCCCGCCCGATCCCATTCCCCCGACAGTACAGCACCGAGTGACCGAGGGAGGGGGAAACTACTGGGCGAACACCTGCCTGCACTGCGCCGCCGTGCAGGGCGACTACTACCTTACACGGGACAACGAGGCGTACATGACCGTGTCGACTTACATGGAGCGCCAGCGCGGGGGCGACACCTCCTGGACCGCGATCCACAAGGAGCCATGATGTCCACCAGGAAGCCCGTGATCCTCCAAACCGCCAAGTTCGTGCCGAAGGCGCCGCTGTACGGCGCGCTCGCCACCCTGTGGCCCATGGTCGCCTCGATCGTGTTGATCCCGGTGGTGCCTCTCGCCTACCCGTTCGTCCTCTGGTACAAGCGCCGTTACTACGCCAGGATGTCCGTCATCCTGTCGCGACGGGACCTCATCGTCCGACGTGGCGTGTGGATGAGAGAGGAGAAGACGATCCCCCTCGAGAAGATCACCGATGTGGCCATCAACGAGGGGCCGATCATGCGATGGCTCGGATTGAAGGGCATGCGCGTCGAGACCGCGGGCCAGAGCGGCGACCAGGCCGCGTTGGTCAACATCGCAGGAATTCACGACTGCGACGGGTTTCGAGACGCAGTGCTCGATCAACGAGACAAGGTGGCCGAGGGCGACGGCCCGACGTCCGCACCGTCCGTGGGCGCAGAGGCCACCGCTCGCAGCCCCTATTCTCTCGGGCAGGAACAGCCGTCTTCGGACGACGAAGTGGTCGCCCTCCTGCGGGACATCCGCGACCACCTGGCGCGCATCGCGCCCCCGCCTCCATGATCGCGTGTCGTTAGGCTCCGTCGTTGCGCTCAGGTGCTGATGTCACAAAGAGACCCGTGAGGAGAAATGGCGGATACGGGAAGTCCACAATCGACCGAACCGGCCCCCGTGGCTCACGGTCCGGAACGTTCAGCAGAAACCTCCGAACATGAGCAGGGGACACCCGTGAACAGGCTTGGGACGGCACCGATCCTCTTGCGGCTCGAAGGGGTGGTCGTGCTCGGGGCCTCCGTGCTCGCGTATGCGAGCCTGGGCGCGCCGTGGCTACTCTTCGCACTGCTGATACTCGCCCCGGATCTGTCGATTCTCGGGTACCTGGGGGGGCCGCGAATCGGGGCGGTCTTCTACAATCTGGCCCACACCTACGCGGCCCCCGCTCTCCTGGCTGCGCTGGCCCTGGTGCGGCTCCAGCCCGACCTCGTGGCGGCCGCGTTGATCTGGACCGCCCATATCGGGCTGGACCGGGCCCTGGGGTTCGGCTTGAAGCTGCCGACGGGCTTCAAGGACACGCATCTCGGCCGGCTCGGACCCTCAGGGGAACTCGGGACCTGAGCGGCCCGGGCGCGCCACTCCTCCACCGGCCGCCCCGGGAGCGGGTCGTTGCCCGCCAGGCGACCGCCGGAGCAATGGAGGCGAACCGAAGGCCGAACGATCCCCGCGGGGTCGGCTCTTCTCCCGAAACCCGGCTCCTTCTGCCGGGGTAGCCTTTCGACTCCCGGAGCCGGCTTCCCATCCCTGCACGCTCCGGCAGCATCCCGCAACTCCGGAGCTCATGGCGCAAACCGGGCCCCTGCAGGAAGAAGAAGCGCTCGGCAAGGCGTACGACGCCCGCCTCATGCGTCGCCTGATGCGGTACCTGGCGCCGTACCGGTGGAAGGTCGTCGTCGCGGTTCTGGTGCTGATGCTGGCCTCCGGCGCCCAGATCGTGGGACCGTGGATCACCCAGCTCGTCATCGACGTGGCGATCCCCCAGGCCGATGCCGGCTACCTCGGACGGCTGGCGCTGGCCTACCTCGGCATCACGGTGCTCGCGTTCGGGCTCGAGTACGTGCGGGCCATTCTGACCACGTGGATCGGTCAGTCTGTCATGTACGACCTGCGCACCGAGATCTTCGAGAAGCTCCAGCGCGCGGACCTGCGCTACTACGACCGCAACCCGGTCGGGCGGCTCATGACCCGCATCACGAACGACGTGGAGACGCTCAACACGCTTTTCAGCTCGGGCGTGGTCTCGGCGTTCGGGGACGTCTTCACCCTGGCCTTCATCGTGGTGGCGATGCTCTCGATGAGCTGGCAGCTCGCGCTCGTCTCGTTCGCCGTGCTTCCCCTCGTCTTCATCGCCGCCTTCGTGTTCCGCGCGCGCGTACGCGACGCCTACCGCGATATCCGGGTGCGGCTCGCCCGCCTGAACGCGTTCATCCACGAGCGCATCACGGGCATGAGCATCGTGCAGCTCTTCAACCGCGAAGAGCCGGACGCGGCGCGCCACGCCGAGTTGAACGAGGACCACATGCAGGCGCACCTGCGCTCGATCACCTACTACGCGCTCTTCTTCCCCATCATCGAGCTCTTCACCGCGATCGCGCTGGCGCTGATCATCTGGTACGGGGGCCTCCGTATTCTGGACGGCGTGGTGACCGTCGGCATCGTCGCCGCGTTCCTCCAGTATGCGCGCCGGTTCTTCCGTCCCATCCAGGACCTGTCGGAAAAGTACAACCTCCTGCAGAGCGCGATGGCTTCCTCGGAACGGGTGTTCAAGCTCCTCGACGAGCCGATCGAGATCGGCGACCCGGAGGACCCGGCCGACTTCCCGCCGGACGCCCGGGGACGCATCGAATTCGAGGACGTTTGGTTCGCCTACGGCCCCAAGGAGGACGGTGAGCCCGACTGGGTCCTCGAGGGCGTCAGCTTCGTCGTGCAACCGGGCGAGAAGGTCGCGATCGTCGGCCACACGGGCGCGGGGAAGAGCACGCTCATCAACCTGCTGATGCGCTTCTACGACGTGGATCGGGGCCGGATCCTGCTGGACGGCGTGCCGATAGACCGGCTCAGGATCGAGGCGCTCCGGGCCCGGATCGGACTCGTGCTCCAGGACGTCTTCCTGTTCAGCGAGGACATCGGCTACAACATCCGGCTCGGCGCCGCGGAAGTCGACGACGAAGCGCTCGTCTCCGCCGCGGAGCGCGTGGGCGCGGACGCCTTCATCGAGCGGCTCGACGCCGGCTACGAGCAGCCCCTCGGGGAGCGGGGCTCGACACTGTCGGTCGGAGAGCGTCAGCTCGTCAGCTTCGCACGGGCGCTCGCGTTCGATCCGGAGATCCTGGTCCTGGACGAGGCGACCAGCTCGGTCGATTCCGAGCTCGAGGCCCACATCGAAGCGGCCACGGACGAGCTCCTGCGAGGACGAACTTCGCTCGTGATCGCGCACAGGCTCTCGACCGTGCAGCACGCGGACCGGATCGTCGTGCTCCACCACGGGAAGCTACGGGAACAGGGCACGCACCAGGAGCTGCTCGCCGCGGGAGGCCTGTACGCCCAACTCCACGAGCTGCAGTTCGTCTCGGCGACCGTGGCTTAGCAGCCGAGGGCCACCGAAGCGTCAGGGTCCGGACGCCCGCACGGTATCCGCAGCGACCTCCGACTCCACCTCTTCCCGCGCCTGGCCCGCCGTATCCGCGGGCTCGCTGCGGGGACCGGACACCGAGTCCGGGAGCGCTTCGAGCGAGTCCCGCAAGGCCCGTGCGCGCGCTTCCTCGGCTTCGCGGGCGGCGCGCACCGAATCGATGACGGTCCGGCGGCGGGAGACGGGGTGGATCCCGCCGGCCACCCGCACCATCGGCTCCTTCTCGAAGCCACCGACGGGCTCGAGCGCCCCCTCTGTATAGCGGCTGCCCGGGTTCCAGAGCACCCATTCGTCGACGCCGGCGTCGTAGGTGGCCTCGATCTGCGCCCGCACTTCGGCCGCATCGTACGAAGGCTCGCCCAGCGAGAAGTCCTGGAGGTACGGGCGCGTCACTCCGGCGCCCTCCACCGCGTTCGACCGACGCACCGCGTCCCGCACCGCTCGGTAGACGACTTCGTACGGATAGGCGTTCGGCGTCTCGATCCCGAAGCTGCCGCGCCAGTAGTGGCTCGGATAAACCATGGGAAGCGCCGCATCGACGACGTCGATGAACAATTCCCACACCTGGCCGATGCCCACGTCCCGTGAAGCCGACGTCGTGACCCCGAACACGTCCGCGGTCGACAGCACACCCACATCCGCGAGCTCGGAGCGTGCGTGCCGAAGGAACGCTCGGATGCCCTCGGCCTTCGTCCGTCCGTCCGCGCCGGCGAACACCGCGCGGGCGAGGTCGCCCCGGGGTGCGTCCGGGAAGCGGACATAGTCCCACTGGATCTCGGGGAAGCCCATCTCGGCCACTTCCCGCGCGAGGTCGACATGGTACTCCCACACCGTCGGGTCGAACGGGTTCAGCCAGATAATCTCACTGCTGTCGACCCATACACCTCCGGCGGTGTCCTGCACCGCGAGGTCCGGACGCGCCTCGATGAGCAGCGGGTCCTTCACGATCACGATCCGCGCGACCGGATAGATGCCCTCCTCCTCGAGCCGCTCCAGGAGGCCCGGCAGGTCCCGGATGCGGATCTCCTCGGTCGCACCGATCTCGTGCGCGAGAGACACCTCCGTGCGGTGGCTGACGTAGCCGCTCGCGTCCTTGATGTCGATGACGAAGGTGTTGACCTCGGTACGCTTGGCGAGATCGATGAGGGCATCCACCCGGTTGGACGAGCCCGCGGCCCACGCGTTCAGATAGAGCCCGCGCATGGCGTCCGGATACGGGAAGCGCTCGGTGCCCCACTCCTCGACGCGCCGGCCGGGCTCCTCCGATCGGCTCGAGCCTTCGACATCGGACCGCGCCACCGCTTCCGAACCGTTGAAGCTCCCGTCGCCGGATGGGCCGGCGCTCGTGGATGGCTCGTCACCGACGGACGGATTCGCACCACCCGACCCTCCCCTGGCCGCCTCGCTGTCCGCCTCGCGGGGTCCGCCGGCACCGCTCACCGTCCCACCGGAGCGTTCCTCCGCCGCCGAGCCGTCTTCCACACCCGAGCTGTCGGCCTCGACTTCCCCATCGACCGCGACCCTGGACGAGGGCTCCGACTCTCCGTTGTTCGACTCTCCGAACGCAGGGGGGCCGGCCTCGCACGCGAGGCCGGCGAACAGGAACAACAGCGCGGCGGCGGTCCCGTTCCGGGGACGGACCGTCTCGGGTCGGGACCCGGAACCGAGAGGATGGGCCAGTCGGTGCATAGCGCGGCTCTTCGTCAATCGGGAAAGCGCGATCAGTACGCGCGCAGGGAAGGGTCGACGTCCGTACGCCACTGGAGCACGCCGCCACGCAGATTGAATACCTGTTCGTACCCTTTCTCCATGAGAAGCTTGGCGGCCCACTCGCTGCGCCCGCCGCTCCGACAATACAGCACCACGTCCCGGTCGGCATCGATCTCCGAGGTACGCTCGACGAGCTCGCCGGTGGGGATGCGCAGCTGACCGTGATCGGGGAGGTCCGCGATGTCTCTCTCGAAGTGCTCGCGCACGTCCACGAGCAGAGGAGCGTCCCCGGCATCGAGGCGAGCTTTCAGCTCTTCGGGTGTGATTTCCGGGACTTCGATGGGTTCGGTCATGGTCCGTCAAGGTGATCCATCAAGGAGGAGAGCTCGAGCGCCGTCCTTTGGGCGGCTCCACGGTGCTTTTCAATATACCCCCGGGCCTCGTCCGCCGCGTACCGTCTCGCGTCGGAGTCTTCCAGCCAGCGGGCGAGCGCATTCGCCGTTTCATCGCTGTCGGATACGACCACGGCGGCGCCCGCCTCCGCGAGCTCGGCCGCTGCCCTGGCGTTTCGGTGCCGTGGACCGAACACCACGGGGAGCCCCGCGGCGGCGGGTTCCAGCACCGAGTGGAGCCCGGCATCGTGGAAGCCGCCGCCGACGAATGCCAGATCACCCACGGCGTAGAGGTCCGCGAGCACTCCTACACGCTCGACGATGATGGCGTTCACTCCGCCGACGATTCCGTCCGCTTCGACGTGGGCGAGTGTGCTCGGATGCCAACCTCGCTCCATGAACGCGCCGATGAGCGAGCCCACACGATCTTCGGTCGGCTCGTGCGGCGCCAGGACCACGCGGAGGCTCGGCAACCTCTCGCGGAGGGCATGGAGCGCAGGCATGAGGACGGCCTCGTCCGCGGGCCAGGTCGATCCGGCGACCACCGTGGGCTTCGGATCGACGAGGAACGGAGCCAGATGGCCGGCCTCCGAGTCCGTGGCCCCGGCTCGCTCGGCGGACGCATCGATGCCTGGGTCTCCGGTCACCTCGATCGCCGACGGCGGCACGCCGAGATCGCGGAGCCGGCCGGCGTCGTCGTCCGAGCAGGCAAAGGCGCCCGACAGGGACTTCCACGTGCGTTCCAGCACGGAGCGCGCGGGCCACCTCAACCGCCCGGCCTCCGGAGGAACGGTTCCGGCCGCCAACACGACGGGAACCGCCCGCGCATGTGCGGCCGCGGCGAGCACGGGCCACACTTCCGTCTTGGTGAACACGAGCAGATCCGGGCGCACCGCGTCCAGCACCGGCCCGAGGAGCGGCTCCTGGTCCCAGGGGAGGTAGCCCGCGAAATCCGCACCGAACCGTTCGCCGAGCGGCTCCGCGGACGGCGAGAAGTAGGTGTACACCACCTGGAGGTTCGGATGGAGCGTGCGCAAGGCCTCCATGACCGCACGCGCCTGGAGTCCTTCACCGACGCTCGGCGCGTGAAACCAGGCCAGCGGCGCCTCGGGCCTCCGTCCGGCGTCGGCCCACCGCCGGAGCAGGTGGTGGGCGTCGCGCCGACCCGCCATCCCCCGCCCCAACTTGGAGTGGGTTCGCGCGAGCACGGGCGCCACCGCACGGGCGGCGGCCACCGCGAGTCTGTAGGGGGTCGGCACGGAATTCATGGCACCCGAGGATAGGTACAGCGGAGCGCTGTCGGTAGATTGAGGGCATGAATTTCAGCATCACGGTACGGTATGGAGATCGCGCGCACCGCTATCACACCTTCGAGGTCGCGGCCGAAGACGCCCGCGCCGCGCTCGTGGCCGCCGCCAAGGAGATCCCCGACGAGATCGCGCCCCTGGCGGACCTCGTGGAGCTCCGCGTCTCGGTCGACCCGGAAGAGCGGAACTACCTCGAGTAGCGTGCGGACGGCGCGGAAGGCGAAAGCGACGTGCGTCGCCGACTGATCCTGGCCCTGGGAGGGCTCGCGCTCGTCGCGAGCTGCGTGGCCTGCTCGCCGGTCTACGTGATCAAGGCGGGGCTCGCCGAGATGCGGATCCTCCGCGCGCGCCAGCCCATCCACCGGGTCCTCAACGACAGCACGACGGACCCGGAGGTCAGAGGAAAGCTGGCCTATGTGCTCGAGGCACGCCGGTTCGCGGCCGAACGGCTGGGCATCGATGTCGGGGACTCCTACACCATGTACACCGAGCTCGACAGCGACACGCTGGCGTTGGTCCTCTCCGCGGCGCAGCGCGACCGCCTTCGGGCGAAGACGTGGTGGTTCCCGATCGTCGGCCGCGTCCCCTACAAGGGTTTCTTCTCCGAAGCGGACGCGCGCAGCGAGATGGCCTCGCTCGAAGCGGAGGGGTACGACACGTACCTCCGCCCCACCGCCGCATTCAGCACTCTCGGGTGGTTCAACGACCCCATCCTCTCGTCGGTGTTGCGCGCGGATGACGTCGAAGTGGTCGAAACCGTCCTTCACGAGCTCGCGCACCAACACCTCTTCGTGCCGGGCCGCGTCGGGTTCAACGAGAGCTTCGCGACGTTCGTGGGACGGGTCGCGGCGGCCCGTTTTTTTTGCACGCGGGAGGGTGGCGGGTCCGACACGGTGCGGTGTCACCGCGCCGAAGCCCGTTGGCGCGACTACCAGCGGTTCAGCGTGTTCATCGACGGCATGGTCGAGGAGCTCGAGGCAATCTACGAAAGCCCGGACCTCGAGACCGCCGAGAAGGTGGAGCGGCGAGAGAACGTCTTCTCGCGAGCGCTCCGTCGGTTCGACGAAGAAGTCCAACCTTCGTTCGAGCAGCTCACGTTCCAGGGGTTCCGCGACACGCCGCTCAACAACGCCACCCTGCTCGCGCGCATCCGGTATTTCCATCGGCTGCCCGACTTCGCCGCCTACCTGGACGATCGGGAGGGCGACCTTGCCCGCGCGCTCCGCGACCTGAAAGCCGGTGTCGAAACAGCAGACGACCCGTTCGAGCTCCTTCCGACGGGCTCCGGGGAACTCTCCGCGTTCTGATCGTGTCAGGGCCCGTGAGGGGACACGACCCGAGCGCGTGACCCCACCGACACACTCGAGCGAGGAGGACATCCGATGACATCCCCTTCCCCTGAGCCGGATACGAACGCCGCGCCCGCTTCGGTGCCCGACGTCGACCTCGACACTCTCCGCTGCGCGATTCAGGAGGAGTACGAAGCCGTGGCCGCCAACCCGGACCAGGGCTTTCACTTCCACACAGGGCGCCCGCTCGCGAGGATCCTCGAATATCAGGAGTCCTGGATGGACGGGATTCCCGAGCCCGCCATCGAGTCGTTCGCGGGGACCGGTAATCCGTTCAGCCTCGGCTCGCTCGAGCCGGGTGAGCGGGTGGTCGATATCGGGTGCGGCGCGGGCATCGATTCGCTCATCGCGGCCAAGATGGTCGGCACCTCGGGAGAGACGGTCGGTGTCGACATGACCCCGGCGATGCTCTCCAAGGCACGCGACTCGGCCGAGCGGATGGGCCTCGGAAACGTGCGGTTCCGTGAAGGCTTCGGCGAGGAGCTGCCCGTCGAGGACGGCTGGGCGGACGTCATCATCTCGAACGGCGTGCTGAATCTGATGCCCGACAAGCCCGCCGCCCTTCGGGAGATGGCGCGCGCGCTGCGGCCCGGTGGGCGCCTGCAGATCGCGGACATCGCCGTCCGCAAGCCGGTCTCCGAGGGCGCGAAGCGAAAGATCGAGCTCTGGACCGGGTGAATCGCGGGAGCTCTTCTCGAGGAAGAGCTCCAGGCCACGGTCGTGGCCAACGGGTTCACCGATTTCGAGATCACCTGGAGGAAAGACGTCTTCTCCGGCGCCCCTCAGCAGTCGAGCGCGGAGAAGTTCGGCACGCTCGGAATCAACTTCAGGGCGCGCAGAGCCGGCTGAGCCTTCACTCGGGTGCCGGTCAGATCCGGGCCTGGACCGTGTACAGCTCGTGGTAACGGCCCCGCCGTGCCATGAGCTCGTCGTGACGTCCCCATTCGACGATGCGGCCGTCTTCCACCACGAGGATGAGGTCCGCCCGCTGAATCGTGGACAGCCGGTGCGCGATGACCAGCGTGGTCCGGCCCTTGAGCAGCGATCCCAGGCTCTTCTGGATCAACGATTCGCTCTCGGTGTCGAGGCTCGACGTCGCCTCGTCCAGGAGCAGGATGCGAGGATCGGCGAGGATGGCCCGTCCGATCGTCACGCGCTGGCGCTGGCCACCGGAAAGCTTGACGCCACGCTCCCCGATGAGGGTGTCCAACCCGTCCGCGAACCGGTCCGTGAACTCGGTCACGTACGCCATGCTCGCCGCGTCCTCGACCTCGGCGTCGGTGGCGGTGGGCCGGGCGAACCGGAGGTTCTCGCGGATCGTGCCGTCGAACAGGAAGTCGTCCTGGAAGACCAGGCCGAGCTGCTCCCGGTAGGACGCCAGGCTCACCCGGCGGAGGTCCACGCCGTCCACGAGCACCCGGCCCTCGATCGGCTCGAGGAAGGACGCGGCCAGCCCCGCGATGGTCGATTTGCCCGAGCCCGAGCTTCCCACGAGGGCCACGACGGAGCCCGGATCGGCCTCGAACGAGATGCCGTGCAGCACGGGCTTGCCCGGCTCGTAGGCGAAGTGGACGTCCTCGAACCGGAGGTGTCCTTCGACGCGCGGCATCGTCTCGGTCCGGAGCGGATCGTCGTCCTCCTGAGGCCAGCCGAGCAGCTCCGCGGTCCGATCGAGCCCGGCGAACGCCTCCGTCATCTGCGTTCCGATGTTCGAGATCTGGACCACGGGAGCGATCAGGAAGCCCAGGAACAGCGTGAACGAGAAGAGCTCGCCCAGCGTGAGCTGATCGAGGAGGACGAGCCGGCCACCGTATCCCATGATCAGCACGCTCGCGAGCCCCATGAAGAACGTCCCCAGGCTCGTCACCGCGCTCGACGTCTTCAGGGTGGTCTTCACGTTGTCGAAGATCCGCAGCACCCCCTCGTAGAAGACCTCGGCTTCCTTCTCGAGCGCGTGGAATCCCTTGATCACCCGGATGCCGCCGAGCGCCTCGGTCAGACGTCCCGTCACGTCCGCGCGGATCTTGCCACGCTCCCGGAAGGCGGGACGGAGGGTGCTGAACGCCTTGGACGACACCCAACCGAACGCGAGCAGCGGGAAGATCGCGAGGATGGTCATGATCGGGTCGATGTTGATGAGGAAGCCGAGCGCGACGACCGCGGTCACGCCCCCTCCGACGAGCTGCACGAGGCCCGTGCCCACCAGATTCCGCACGCCCTCCACGTCGTCCATGATTCGCGACACCAGCTCTCCGGACTTCGTATTATCGAAGACCCGAACCGGAAGCCCGAGGACGTGCTGCTGCACCTGCGCACGCAGGTTCGCGATGAGATGCTGGGCCTCGACGCTCAACAGCATGGTCAGCGCGTACGAGGTCGCCGCCTGGACGGTCACCGCCAGCGCCACCAGACCGAGCAGTTGGTAGAGCAACGCGCCGTCGCCACCGGCGATCACGTCGTCGACCAGATATTTCGTCGAAGCCGGGAGCACGAGCCCGCTCAAGCGGTTCGCCAGGATGAGCACCAGGCCGAGGAAGACGAGCTTCCTCCTCGGCCAGATGATCTCGTGAAATGCGTGCCGGAGGCTGGCCCCGGAGATCTTCTTCTTCTCTGACATCGACTTGGAAACAGGGAGCGGATGGGGCCAAGGCGGGACACATACCCGCCAGCCGCAAGATCGGTGCCCTCGGGGTGCCGTCCGGGAATCGGCCGGACGGTCGGGACTCGCACCCTTGGGTACCTCGCCCGTGCCGTATAGGTTAGCGGTTCTTTGCGAGAACCCGATGGCCCTCCCACTGCCGATCGGGTCTCCCGCTATTCAGGGAAGTCCCCGTCGAGCCATGGCCAACCAGGAACAGGACGGCTACCAGCCGTCCACGATCGAAGAGAAGTGGCAACGCCGCTGGGAGGAACGCGGAACCAACGCGTTCACCACGGATGAGCTCCGCTCCGCCGACCAGCCCTTCTACAACCTCATGATGTTCCCCTACCCCTCCGCGGAGGGGCTGCACGTGGGCAACATCTACGCGTTCACGGGCGCGGACGTTTACGGGCGATACCAGCGGCTCCGGGGCCGGACGGTGTTCGAGCCGATCGGCTTCGACGCCTTCGGGATCCACTCGGAAAACTTCGCGCTCAAGGTCGGCACGCATCCGATGGACCTGATTCCATCGAACGTGGCGAACTTCACTCGCCAGCTTCGCCGTATCGGCGGGATGTTCGACTGGACCCACACCGTCGACACCACCGACCCGGCCTACTACGAGTGGACGCAGTGGATCTTCCTTCAGCTCTACGAAGCGGGCCTCGCTGAACGCAAAGAAGCACCGGTCAACTGGTGCCCGTCGTGCATGACGGTCCTCGCCAACGAGCAAGTCGGGGCCGGCGCGTGCGAGCGCTGTGGCACGCCGGTCGAGCAACGCCGCATCGCACAGTGGTTCTTCAAGATCACCGAATACGCGGAGCGGCTTCTCGACAACCTCGAGGAGCTCGACTGGTCCGAGACGACCCGCAAGGCACAGGCCAACTGGATCGGACGGAGCGAGGGCGCGCAGCTCCACTTCCCCGTGCTCGACGAACAGGGCGCGAACACGGACGATACGGTCGAGGTATACACGACCCGCCCCGACACGATCTTCGGCGCCACCTACATGGTCCTCGCTCCGGAGCACCCGCTGGTCGATGCCGTGACGCGCGCCGGACAAGCCGGAGCCGTCGACGCGTACCGGGTGCAGGCACGGAAGAAGGACCTGGTCGCCCGTCAGAAGGACGACCGAACCAAGACCGGCGTCTTCACGGGCGGCTACTGTCGCAACCCCGCCACCGGACGAGCCGTGCCGGTCTGGGTGGCCGACTACGTGCTCATGGACTACGGGACCGGAGCCATCATGGCCGTTCCGGGCCATGACGAGCGCGACTTCGAGTTCGCACGGACCTTCGACCTCCCCATCGTGCGCGTCGTCGCCGGCCCGGACGAGAACGCGGACACGCCGCTCGAAGAGGCGTACGTCGGCCCCGGGCGACTGGTGAACTCCGGGGAGCTCGACGGCACGGACGTGTCCGAGTCGGTGTCCGTGGCGACCGAGTGGGCCGCGAAGCAGGGATGGGCCGAGGCGCGCGTGCAGTACCGCCTACACGACTGGTGCATCTCCCGCCAGCGCTATTGGGGACCGCCGATCCCGATCGTGCATTGCCCTTCGTGCGGTGCCGTGCCCGTCCCCGAGGACGAGCTACCGGTCGTGCTGCCGAGAGTCGAGGACTTCAAGCCGGACGACACCGGCGTCAGCCCGATGGCCCGCGTGGAGTCGTGGTACGAGACCTCCTGTCCCGCCTGCGGAGGCGACGCTCGCCGCGAGACCGACGTCTCCGACACCTTCCTCGACTCGAGCTGGTACTTCCTCCGGTACCCGTCGACCGACTTCGACGACCGACCGTTCGACCCGGAGATCACGAAGCAGTGGCTGCCGGTGGACACCTACATCGGCGGCAACGAGCACGCGGTGCTCCACCTCATGTACGCCCGCTTCATCACGATGGTGTTGAAGGACCTCGGACACATCGATTTCGAGGAGCCGTTCACCCAGTTCCGCGCCCATGGGCTGATCATCGCCGAGGGCGCGAAGATGTCGAAGAGCAAGGGCAACGTGATCGTGCCGGATCCGATCATCGAGGAGTACGGAGCCGACACGTTCCGCACGTACCTGATGTTCCTCGGCCCGTTCGAAGAGGGCGGAGACTATCGCGCCGAGGGCATCCAGGGACCGCACGGCTTCCTGCACCGCATGTGGGACACGGCCGTCTCCGCGGATCCGAGCGCCCCTCCCGACCCGGAGGTCGAGCGCAAGGTCCATCAGACGATCAAGCAGGTCTCGGAGCAAATCCCGGAGCTGGGATACAACACCGCGATCGCCGCGCTCATGGAGTGCCTGAACTCCGTGCGCGCCGGCGGCCGCACCGCCGCGCGCGCCGAGGTCGAGCCCCTCGTGGTCATGGTCGCGCCCTTCGCGCCCCACATGGCCGAGGAGCTCTGGGAGCAGCTCGGACACGAGGAGAGCATCTTCGACGGCGCCCACTGGCCGAGCTACGACGACGCCAAGCTCGCCGAGGACACCGTCACGGTGGCGGTGCAGGTGAACGGCAAGCTACGCGGCTCCATCGACGTGCCGAAGGACGCTCCGGAGCCCGACGTCGTCGCGGCGGCCCGCGGTGACGAGAACGTGGCGCGCCATCTGGAAGGGGCAGCCGAGCGGCGCGTGATCTACGTGAAAGAACGTCTCATAAACTTCGTGGTGGAATGAACCATACACAGCGGTTGGCCATTGATGCGGTGCGGGTCCTCTCCATGGACGCGGTCCAGAAAGCGAGCTCCGGACACCCGGGCACCCCCATGGCGCTCGCTCCGGCCGGATACGAGCTCTTCCGGCACCACCTCCGACACAATCCGGCCGATCCGGCTTGGCCCGACCGCGACCGGTTCGTGCTCTCGGTGGGCCACGCCTCCATGCTGCTCTACGCGCTCCTGCACCTGAGCGGATACGAGGTGAGCGAGGAGGACATCCGGAACTTCCGCCAGTGGGCCTCGCCCGCCGCCGGGCACCCGGAATACGGTCACATGCCCGGCGTCGAGACGACCACCGGGCCTCTCGGACAGGGTGTCGGCAACTCGGTGGGCTTCGCGCTCGCGGAACGCTGGCTCGCCCACCGGTTCAACCGGCCGGGCTACGACATCGTGGACCACTACACGTACGCGTTCTGCTCCGACGGCGACATGATGGAGGGCGTCTCGCACGAAGCCGCGGCGATCGCGGGACACCAGGGGCTCGGGAAGCTCATCTGGATCTGGGACGACAACCGCATCACGATCGAGGGGAGCACCGACCTCGCTACCTCCACGGATCAGGCGAAGCGCTTCGAAGCGTACGGATGGCAGGTGCTCCGCGTGGACGACGGCAACGACCTCGAGGCCATCGGCCGCGCCCTCGAAGCCGCGCGCGCCGAGACCCTGCGCCCGACCTTCATCGTGCTACGAACGACGATCGCGTTCGGGAGCCCGGGCAAGGCGGGAACCGCCGGCGCGCACGGTGCTCCGCTCGGCCCGGACGAGGTGGAAGCGACGAAGAAGAACCTCGGATACCCGTCCCTCGAGCCCTTCCACGTGACGGAGGTGGCACGCGCCGACTGGGCCACGTGCCGCGAGCGTGGTGCCGACCTTCAGGAGGCATGGAAGCAGCGCTTCGAAGCTTATCACGCGGCGTATCCCGAAGCCGGCGCCGAATTCCTGAAGATGACGGCCGGTGAGCTGCCGGAGGGGTGGGACGCCGACGTGCCCGACCTCTCCTCGGTCGACAAGCCCGACGCGACCCGCGGCTGGTCCGGCAAGGTCATCCAGGGCTTGGCCGCCGGAATCCCGAACCTCGTGGGAGGCTCCGCCGACCTCGGCGTGTCCAACAAGACCGACATCGCCGACGCGGAGAACCTCCTACCTTCGACCCCGGGGGGGCGGGTCGTGCACTACGGCGTCCGCGAGCACGCCATGGGCTCGATCATGAACGGGATGTCGCTGCACGGCGGGATCCGCCCGTACGGAGGCACCTTCCTGATCTTCTCGGACTACATGCGGCCCGCCGTTCGGCTCGCGGGGCTCATGGGACAACCGGTCGTCTACGTCTACACGCACGATTCCATCGGCCTGGGCGAGGACGGCCCGACCCATCAACCGGTCGAGCAACTCGGCTCGCTCCGCATGATCCCGAACCTCATGGATCTACGGCCCGCCGACGCGGCCGAGACCGAGATCGCGTGGAGAGTGGCGGTCGAGCGCGACGACGGCCCGTCGTTCCTGGCGCTGAGCCGACAGAAGGTGGCGGTGCTCGACCGCTCGGCGGACGCTGCAGAGCCCGGCCGCCTCGCCTCCGCCGAGGGAGTCCGGCATGGCGGTTACGTGCTGCGCGAGGCGGAGAGCGGTAGTCCGGAGATCATCCTGATCGCGAGCGGAGCGGAGGTCAGCCTGGCGCTCGAAGCCGCCGAAGCGCTCGAGGAGGGCGGCACCCCCACCCGAGTCGTGAGCCTGCCGAGCTGGTACCTCTTCGAGCAGCAGGACCCGGCATACCGGGAGAGCGTGCTCCCGCCGTCCGTGCGCGCACGAGTGTCCGTCGAGGCGGGCAGCACGTTCGGCTGGACCCGGTGGATCGGCGAGGCGGGTCGGTCGGTCGGGCTCGACCGGTTCGGAGCGTCGGCCCCCTCCGAAGTGCTCTTCGAGCAACTCGGGTTCACCGTGGACAAGGTCACCGAGGCGGCACGGGCGGCTCTGAGCGACGCGTAGGCTCTCCTGACTCGGAGTCCTGGGGTGATCCCGCGGAGACGGAGGCCGCTTGCGCGACGTGCTCGTGGTCCCGTAGCGTGGCGTGAGTCCACTCCTCTTCGGAGCACGCGCCATGGTCCCCATCACGTCGTTGTGGATCCCCATCCTGGCTAGCGCGGCGCTCGTCTTCGTGGCGAGCTCCGTAATCCACATACTTCTCCCCTACCACAAGAACGACTTCCGGAAGCTCCCCGACGAGGACGGGATCCTCGACGCGTTACGCCCCTTCGAGATCCCGCCCGGTGACTACGTCCTTCCCCACGCGGGCTCGGCCGAAGCCATGAAGTCCGAGGAGTACCGGGGAAAGGTCGAGCAGGGGCCGGCAGCCTTCATGACGGTCCTCGAGCCGAGGGCCGTGTTCGACCTGACCACGAGCCTCACGCAGTGGTTCCTCTACAGCGTGCTCGTCGGGATCCTCGCCGCATACGTCGGTGGCCGGACGCTCGGTGCCGGCGCCACGTACATCGACATCTTCCGCCTGACGGGCACGGTCACCTTCGCGTGCTACTCGATGGCCCTGATGCAGCGCTCGATCTGGTACAAGCAGCAATGGTCCACCACGGGCAAGTCCATGTTCGACGGGCTGATCTACGCCGTGCTCACGGCCGGCACGTTCGGATGGCTCTGGCCTATGTGACGTCCGGGGGCAATGGGGGCACGCGGGTCACGGCCGATCTCCGATTGCGGCGGCGAATGACCGACCGTTCCTGAATCCGCTCGGGGCGGCAACCGACGAACCGCGCCCACGCGCGCCACGACGCCCCGTGGCCGCGCTCCCCCGAAGTCAGGTAGTCCGCCGCGTGCGCCATCTCGTGCAGCAGGGTGTCGACCCGCACCGCTCCGTTCCCCGCGAGGAGGAGGTCGACATTGAGGGCGATCTCGACGATACGGGGGCGGCTCTCGTAATCCCGGCCCGGCCGCATGTGCCCCAACGCCGTCCGCATCCGGTTGCTCAAGCGGAGCGGGATGTCGTCCGGCAGGAATCCGGCGAAGCGGGTGCGGTTGAAGTGCCGATACAGCGTGCGGAGATACGCGCGCTGCGCTTCCGTGCCGCAGCACCGCCGTGATCCTTCGAGCTTCCGCCCTCCACGTGCGCTGCGTACTTCCCGGAGCACTCGCGCGAGCTCCGGCCAGGCCAGCACCGTCCGTCGGGCTTTTCGGGCGGCCGGCGTCGAGTCGCCACCCGCCCGCACGATCGTAGCGAACGCCTCGATGATATGGTGGGGCGCGGTCCGGTATGCCACGTGTACGTTGAGCGCCGTGCCTCGTCGGGTCAGCGACCAGACCGTGGAGCGGTTTCTCCGGAAGGTCACGCGTTCCAGCCGGGTCGCACCATATGCTCTCAGAGCCTCGCGGAAGGTTTCCGGCGTGTATGGCTTCATGAAGGGGCCCCGGGGTCTACACGGCCCCGTTCGTGGTCATAGATTCTTGGATGCATTCCTACGTCAGCACACGGGGTCGCTCTCATGCGTCCCTCTCCGAAGCCCTCGAGCGTGGTCTCGCCCCTGACGGTGGGCTCTACGTTCCGACGGGTGACGTTCCGTTCCCGATCCCACCCGACACCGCCCGGAGCTCCTTCGCGCACACCGCCCGCTGGGCCGCGGAGGTACTCCTTCCCGATGTCGAGTCCGAGATCCTCTCTCAGGTGATCGACGACGCGCTCAACTTCGACGTCCCGCTCGTCGAGGTCGAGCCCCACCTGCACGTGCTCGAGCTGTTCCACGGCCCGACCCACGCGTTCAAGGACGTAGGCGCCCGCTTCATGGCCCGCCTCATGGCCCGCGTTCTGCCGCGAAATCGGACGCGCACCGTCCTCGTGGCCACCTCGGGCGATACCGGCGGAGCCGTGGCGGCGGCGTTTCATCGGGTGCCGGGATACCGGGTGGCGGTCCTGTTCCCGAGCCGCGGCATCAGCGAGCGTCAACGGCGTCAGATGACGACCCTCGGCGACAACGTGTTGGCCCTAGCGGTCGAGGGCACGTTCGACGACTGCCAGCGGCTGGCCAAAGCCGCTTTCCTCGACCGCGCTCTAAGTGAACGATTCGCATTGACTTCGGCGAACTCCATCAACATCGGGCGGCTGCTCCCGCAGGCGTTTTACTACGTCCGGGCCGCACTCCTCCTGGGATGGGACGCTGCGGCTCCCCGGTTCGTCGTGCCGTGCGGGAACCTGGGCAACCTGTGCGCCGGGCTCCTGGCACACCGTCGGGGCATGCCGAGCTCCGGCTTCCTCGCGGCCACCAATGTCAACGACGCCTTCGTGGACTTCCTGGACACGGGGGACCACCGGCCGCGAGCCTCGATCGCGACGGCTTCGAACGCCATGGACGTGGGTGATCCCAGCAACCTGGAACGGATCCAGTGGCTCTATCGGAACGATCCGGAACAGATGCGCCGGGACGTGCGAGCCAATTCCGTCACGGACGAGACCACCGCGCGGACGATCGCCACGGTGTACCGTGAGAGCGGATACGTCCTCGACCCTCACTCGGCCGTGGCATACGACGTGGCCAAGCGGCACCGGCCGCCACCGTCGGCCGACGAGCCGAGCGTGGTGCTCGCAACCGCGCATCCCGCGAAATTCCCGGAAATCGTCGAGCCCGCCCTCGGGCACGAAATCCCGCTGCCGCAAGGCCTGGCACACGCCATGGAAGGCGAGGAGCGTGCGCTTTCCCTCGAGCCGGAGCTCGGAGCGCTCTCCGACGTGCTGGTCGAGCACGGAGCAGAAGCCTCATGACGCCCCGCCCGCTCCGCGCGGCCGCCGTGCGGGTGCCCGGATCGACCTCGAACCTGGGCAGCGCCTTCGACACGATCGGGCTGGCGCTCGATCGCTATCTCGACGCTTCGTTCGAAGCCGACGGCTCCGGGTCCCTCAAGGTCGAGCGCCACGGAACCCTCGAGCGACTGCGGGACTTCCCCGGACCCGACCTCGTGGCGGAGACCTTCCGGGCACGCGTCGAGACGGCCGGAGCGGTCGCCTCGGGGCGTATCCGGCTCGACTCCACGATCCCGGTCGTGCGCGGGCTCGGCTCCTCTGCGGCCGCGCTCGTCGCCGGCTGCGACCTCGCGCGCGCCGCCCTCGGCGACCCCCCGGACCTTCACGACGCATTCACGGCTGCGTACGCCCACGAAGGTCACGGAGACAACGCGGCACCCACCGTCTACGGGGGGTTGCAGGCCGTCGTGCCGGGCAAGGTGGGCCCCAAGATCACTCGGCTCGATCTTTCCGAGCGGATCGGGTTCGCGTACGCGGCGCCCGCTGCGCCTTCCTCCACCAGAGACGCTCGGGCGATCCTCCCCGAGACCGTCAGCCACCGGACCGCCGTCGCCCAACTCGGCCGGGTCACCGCTCTCATCCGGGGCCTCGCGACGGCCGATCCGGAGCTGATCGCGATCGGGGTCGAAGATGCGCTGCACGTACCCTTCCGACTCCCCCGTATCGGCGGTGCGGAAGCGGCTGTAGTCGCCGGCTACGAGGCCGGTGCGTGGGGTGTCACGATCTCGGGCGGCGGATCGGGCCTGCTCGCCATCGGGCCCCCCGAAGTCGCCGCGGATGTCGCGAGCGCGATGCGCGAAGCATTCAGCGAGGCCGACGACGGTCCGGAGTGCGTTGGCTTCGAGGTCCGGCCCGACTTCCAAGGACTTCGGCGCGTCTGAGATCAGGGGCGGGTGATCACGCACCGGGCGGGAAGGCCCCGGCGGCCGGCTTCAAGATCCGTGAGCGCGAAAGATCGGCCGAGAGACGGTAAACAGGTACGCGTTGCTGGCCGTGCGCCCCACCAGGAAGGCCCCGAACGCCGCGGTCGCCCCGACCAGCCCGATTCCCCAGCCGAGCACGATGAACCCGAGCGCGACCGTGCCGACCTCGACCGCGCTGGCGACGGTGATGGGCTGCGTGCGCCGGCTCTGCACCAACGTCGCGCGCTGCAGCGACAGCAGCACCGAGAGCGCGGGCAGGGGCACGAGCAGCGCGGTCGGTACCAGCGCGAACGCGGCGAGGTCCGGACTCAGGCCGGAGAGCACGACGAACCAGACGTGGGAAAGCGGGGTGAACGCCACCAACGCCAACGCGGCGGACGTAGCCAACCCCAACGACCGTGCGAACCGACTCACGTCTCCGAGGCGCTCCATGCGGTCACCCATGAGCGCGATGGCCGCGTCCTGATAGGCGAGCCCCATCGACCGGAAGAAGAAGCCCAGGGCGTGCACGACCGGAAAGACAGCCAATGACCTCACGGGCTGCACGCTGTTCCCCATGAAGAAGGTGAGCATGGGTTGGACCGAGAGCCCAATCAACGACGTGAGCGCCAGGGGATAGTAGAACGACGCGATCTCCCGATAACGCAGGGGCGCCTCCGGGTCCGCGTCGTGATCGACCCACGCACCCCTTCGAATCTCCCGGATCGTGTCCGCCGCCATCAGACGCGCCGCCACGGCCTCGACCAGCACGGCCGTGCTGAGTGCCAAGCCGCCCACCCACGCGCCCGGAATGTCGAGCAGGAAGTAGCCACAGAGGGCGCCGAGAACCAGAGCGAGGAGGCGGAGGCCGGTCCCGTAGGCGACGAGCCGCGTTCGTCCCGCTCGGATCAGGACACCTTGGAGAAATCGGCGGTATCCGATGGCTGCCGGCCAGGGCAGGTAAAACCAGAGGGCGCCGTAGGTCAGGTCGGCCACCTCGTCGGGCAGGTTCATCAGGCTTCCGGTCAGCCAGGCGTAAATCCCCGGAGTCAGCACCAGCAGCAACAGTCCGGTGCTCAACCCGTTCAGCATCCACCCGAAGCGTCGGAGCTTGGTGAAGCTGCGCTCGTCGCGCACGAGCGCGGTCGCGGCGCTCATGAGCATGATGACGGGCGATTCGACCAGCACGGCGAGCGCGAAGGCCACACCGTGCGCCGCCAGATTGAAGGTCGCGTCCGGCAACCGTGCGATCACGGCCGCCAAGAACGGACCTTCCGCGGCCATGAGGATCCATGTGGCCGCCAGCGGCAACCAGAAGAGGAGGATTGCGCGTTGTGAGAGTGGCTTCACGATGGAAACGGAGGACCTCGGGGAACGGAATCCGAAAGCGCGGGACAGAGGTGGGGAGACCGATTCGGGCACGGGCTCCGCACGAAGCTAGACGAGGACGGGGTCATGCGGGAGGCGCCCGCGTCTTGTCCTCGTGAAGCCTCTTCGTGAGCGTGAAGGGTGGCCGTGACCTTCCAGCGCTTCAGCACCGCGCTCTCCCCGTGACCGACTTCCCCATGAACGTCTCACGCCTACTGCGCGACCTCGCACGCCCGGACGCCTACCCGCATCCGGCCCCCGACGTCGAGGTACTACAGACCCATATCTCCGTCGTCGCATTGGCAGGAGCCTACGCGTACAAGGTGAAGAAGCCGGTCGACCTCGGCTTCCTGGACTTCAGCACGCTCGAGAAGCGCCTCTACGACTGCCAGGAGGAGGTGCGCTTGAACCGCCGGCTGGCCGGGGACGTCTACCTTGGCGTGGTGCCCCTCGTCGAGTCCGACGAACACCTGACCGTCGAGGGCTCGGGTACGGCGGTGGAATACGCCGTCAAGATGGAACGCCTCCCGCCGGATGCGACGCTGCTCGAGCACCTCGAGAACGGCACCCTTGAAGCAGACACGCTGCGCACGCTCGCCCACCGTATCGCGGCCTTCCACGCGGAGGCCGCCTCGGGGCCAGACATCGCACGTTACGGGGAATGGAGCGTCGTGGCCGGCAACGCCCGTGAAAACCTGGCTCAGTCGGTCGATCACGTGGGGTCGTACATCAGCCGGCCCGTTCACGAGCGGCTGCGCGGCGTGCTCGAGGAACGACTGGACGCGCTGCGACCGCTGATCGAAGAGCGAGCCGAAGCCGGCGTTCCCCGCGACACCCATGGCGACCTCCACCTCGACCACGTCTACCTCTTCCCCGACCGTTCCGCCCCACGGGATCTCGTCGTCATCGACTGTATCGAGTTCAACGAACGGTTTCGTTACGCGGATCCGGTCGCGGACATGGCGTTCCTGGTCATGGACCTGATCGCGCACGGACGGCGTGACCTGGCCGACGCCTTCGAAAACGCCTACTTCGACGCCATCGACGACGCGGAGGGCCGGGCGCTCGTGCCCTTTTACGTGTCGTATCGCGCCGCCGTACGGGGAAAAGTCGGTGGATTCATGGCCGAGGAGTCGGAAGTCCCGGCCAGCGAGCGCGAGACCGCCGCGGAGCGGGCACGGTCGCACTGGCTTCTGGCTCTCTCCGAGATCGAAGAACCGCACCGCCGGCCCTGCCTCGTGCTCGTCGGCGGGCTTCCGGGTACAGGGAAATCCACCCTTTCCGACGCGTTGGTCCGAGAACAGGGCTTTCAGGTGATCCGCTCGGATGAAGTGCGAAAAGAGCTCGCGGGCTTATCCAGTGGGAGTTCGGCCAAGGCCGCGTTCGGAGAGGGGATCTACACCGCCGAATGGAACGACCGGACCTACGAAGCGTGCCTCTCGAAAGCCCAGGAAGCGCTGTTCCGGGGTGAGCGCGTCATCGTGGACGCATCCTTCCGCGAGGAAGGGCGGAGACGAGCATTCTTGGATGCTGCTCGGAACCTCGGCGTTCGGGCACTCTTCCTGAAGTGCACGGCCGACCCCACAACGGTGCGTGAGCGCATACAAAGCCGGCGAGACAGCGCTTCGGACGCGGATTGGGCCATCTATCAACAGGCGGCCCAAGCCTGGGAGACCGAGGCGCCCGACCCCACCGGCGCGCGGACCCGGGTGGTCCAAGCCGACCAAGCGCTCGAGCAGGCGGTACGCACAGCGACGGCACACCTGAGCGAACACGGTCTCGCCTGAAGCCGAGTCGCGGCCAACTCGGCTTCAGATCGCGAGATCCCTCGGACAACAGCCCCGTCGTGGAAGCACGGCCGCGCTCGTCATCCACACCCGCGATTTCGGCGATGCACCCCGCGGGTGAGCGCCGTCAGGTCTTGCTCGACGTCTGCACGAAGGCCTGGAACACGCGGCTCACGTTCTCGCTGCCGCACTCCGAACACTTTTGTCGAGTCTCGTCGTGCTTGGCCATCGGCTCGTCGATCTCGAATTCGTGTCCGCAATCTTCGCAGCGGTAGTCATACATCGGCATGGAGATTTCCTCCTCCGAGGGGCATCGTTCGGCGAATGGACGAACGAACCACCGTGGGGCCCCGAAGCTGTTCGGCCTCGGGTCGACCCCGCACGACCAATCCGGCCGCCCCTACACGTGCAACCTACTCAACGGGAATGCTTTACGTAACCGGGGCCGGCACATTCACATGTAAAAAAATGCCCTCCGGCTCAATTGAGCCGGAGGGCATTTGAGAACGCTACGGAGCGCGAGGGACTCGAACCCCCAAGCCCTTTCGGGCGCTCGCTTTCGAGGCGAGTGCATTACCAATTCTGCCAGCGCTCCAGATGGCCGGATCCCGGAAGCCCCCCTTGGGAACCACGGGAGAATAGCCTTGCCGGCCGATCGGATGATACCAGGTAATGGGGCGCGGGGTCCAGCCACGCTTGATCGCCCGGCCTCAGTGATGCGTGAATGTCAGCGCCGCTTACGCGGCACACCAATCGGGGCGCCCGGATGGAGCTCCGGTCGCCTCCCGGCGATCCTCGCTCGTCTCGGCGAAACCCCCTCAGACCCGCTGGCGCGGAACTGCCCTCTCGGCGCCTCGGCTCGAACCTCCGGTTCTCTTCCGGACGCTTCACTTCTCCGGCCGCTTACGCGGCACACCAATCGGGGCGCCCGGATGGAGCTCCGGTCGCCTCCCGGCGATCCTCGCTCGTCTCGGCGAAATCCCCTCAGGCCCGCTGCCGCGGGACTGCCCGCTCGGCGCCTCGGCTCGAACCTCCGGCTCTCTTCCGGACGCTTCACTTCTCCGGCCGCTTACGCGGCATGCCAATCGGGGCGCCCGGATGGAGCTCCGGTCGCCTCCCGGCGATCCTCGCTCGTCTCGGCGAAATCCCCTCAGGCCCGCTGCCGCGGGACTACCCGCTCGGCGCCTCGGCTCGAACCTCCGGCTCTCATCCGGACGCTTCACTTCTCTGGCCGCTTACGCGGCACACCAATCGGGGCGCCCGGATGGAGCTCCGGTCGCCTCCCGGCGATCCTCGCTCGTCTCGGCGAAATCCCCTCAGGCCCGCTGCCGCGGGACTGCCCGCTCGGCGCCTCGGCTCGAACCTCCGGCTCTCATCCGGACGCTTCACTTCTCCGGCCGCTTACGCGGCACACCAATCGGGGCGCCCGGATTCGAACCGGGGACCTCTGCGACCCGAACGCAGCGCTCTACCGGACTGAGCCACGCCCCGAAACCGGTCTTGTGGGCCCAAGGCGCGTCGGCCGCTGGGCCTGCCTCGTTGTTTGTTCCAGCAACTCGACCCACGCTCCCGATCTGCTGCGCAGATCGCCGCGTGGGTTCGAATTCATACTTTGACGCTCTTTCAAAACGGACGGGGTGGGATGGGCTCCGCTTCGCTCCGCCGCGTCGCGGGACTGCCCGCTCCGGCGCGCTCCGCGCGATCACCTTCCCTGGCCCGCTCGGCTCGACCCACGCTCCCGATCTGCTGCGCAGATCGCCGCGTGGGTTCGAATTCATACTTTGACGCTCTTTCAAAACGGACGGGGTGGGATTCGAACCCACGCGGGCGTGAGCCCACACGATTTCCAATCGTGCGCCTTAAGCCACTCGGCCACCCGTCCAGCTCGCTCGGGACGCGTCCACGAGACGTTTTCGCTAGTCGGTGGATCCGTCCAACTGGGGTCTTCGAACCCAGAACCGTTCTCGAACTGTTTTCCAATTCAATCAACTTCTCGTTCTTTCAGCGAGGAGTATGAGGCCGCTTCGTCGCCGGTCGGGAGACTTGGGCGCGCTCCGCCGCCACTGGGCTCAGCCCACGCTCCGCTCTGCTCGCAGATCGCCGCGTGGGTTGAATCAACCTTCGTCCTTTCAGCGGAGGAGTGGATGGGCTCCGCTTCGCTCCGCCGCGTCGCGGACTGCCGCTCCGCGCGATCACCTTCCCTGGCCCGCTCGGCTCGACCCACGCTCCCGATCTGCTGCGCAGATCGCCGCGTGGGTTCGAATTCATACCTTCTCGTCCTTTCAGCGGAGGGAGTGGGATGGGCTCCGCTTCGCTCCGCCGCGTCGCGGGACTGCCCGCTCCGGCGCGCTCCGCGCGATCACCTTCCCTGGCCCGCTCGGCTCGACCCACGCTCCCGATCTGCTGCGCAGATCGCCGCGTGGGTTCGAATTCATACCTTCTCGTCCTTTCAGCGGAGGGAGTGGGATTCGAACCCACGCGGACCTTTCGGTCCAACGCCTTAGCAGGGCGTCGCCTTAAGCCACTCGGCCATCCCTCCAAAGCAAGGGCCGTCCGGCGTGGACGCTCCCTGGCATCTGAGTTGCCCCGCTAGGGATCGAACCTAGACTCTCCGGAACCAGAATCCGGCGTGTTGCCAATTACACCACGGGGCAGCAGAGCCACCTGTCGGATTTGAACCGACGACCCCGTCATTACGAATGACGTGCTCTACCACTGAGCTAAGGTGGCGGAAAAGTGGAGCCGAGGGGAGTCGAACCCCTGACCTCTAGAGTGCGATTCTAGCGCTCTCCCAACTGAGCTACGGCCCCAACGACACTCGGAATGATGGGCGCGAGAGGACTCGAACCTCTGACCTCTACGATGTCAACGTAGCGCTCTAACCAACTGAGCTACGCGCCCGGTCGTACGAACCGAGGATGCTGCTGCTATGCGCCCGGGAGGACTCGAACCCCCAACCTTCTGATCCGTAGTCAGACGCTCTATCCAATTGAGCTACGGGCGCGCGATCGACGATGGAATGCCCACGACAGGACTCGAACCTGTACGCCGTTTCCGGCACTGGTCCCTCAAACCAGCCTGTCTACCAATTCCAGCACGTGGGCAGAAGCCTGCATATCCTTCATAGGCCGACCGGGCCGCCCACCAACGGACGGCCGGTGCATGCTCGAGGAGGGACTCGAACCCTCACGGGGTTTCCCCCACAGGATCCTGAATCCTGCGCGTCTACCAATTCCGCCACCCGAGCGCGGGCCGTCCTGAGCCTGCGAGGCCGTCCGACGATGGAGCCGAGGGGAATCGAACCCCTGACCTCTTGAATGCCATTCAAGCGCTCTCCCAACTGAGCTACGGCCCCTCACGCATCACCTGGTGAAGCCGTCATTCTCGGTGCATCGACGACTTCGCTGTCAAATAACGAGGAGCGGGGCTGACGAGACTCGAACTCGCGACCTCCGGTGTGACAGACCGGCACTCTAACCGACTGAGCTACAGCCCCTGATTGTGCTACCCACGGTGCTCGGCACCTTCTCCGTACGGCACCGCGACTTCTATGCCCCGACGGGGAATTGAACCCCGATTACCACCTTGAAAGAGTGGTGTCCTAGCCATTAGACGACCGGGGCGTACCTGGCGTTGACAGGCCCGGAGGGACTCGAACCCCCAACCGCCGGTTTTGGAGACCGGTGCTCTACCAATTGAGCTACGGACCTCTAGTCTGTCGTGTCGCCCGGCCCCTGGGTATGGATCATGGCCAGGGACGGAATCGAACCGCCGACACCACGATTTTCAGTCGTGTGCTCTACCAACTGAGCTACCTGGCCCTCGACATAAAAAACCGCCCGAACCATAGCGGCGCGGACGGGATGCTTCAGGTAAGGCCGGCGACTTACGCGGCCTGCCCCCCCGCCCGCGCAAGCGGGCTCCACGTATCGGACACCGTCAAGAGCGTAGACTGCTTCGGCAAGACGCGGGTCTCCATCGTCCTAACGTGGCGAGCGCCGCCCTCCGGACGGCGCTCTTCGAACAATAGCGGGGGCAGGATTCGAACCTGCGACCTTCGGGTTATGAGCCCGACGAGCTACCAGACTGCTCCACCCCGCAACAGGGCTGAGAATCTATACCCTGTCGGCGCAAGCGGTCAACCCACGGCGGTGCGGCCCCCTCCTCGGGCCGTCGCTGACGGCCACCTCCCAGACTGTGCGGACCGTGTGAGGCGTGGTGTCGGAGGTCCGGAAGAGTGCATGTTTGGAGGGATCTTCCACCGACTTCCACAGGTCACTCGTGCTCGACGCAAACTTCATCGACCCACTGATCGCCCTCGGGCTCGGGCTCCTCGTGGGACTACAGAAGGAACGGACGTCGTCCCCTCTCGCGGGGCTGAAGACGTTCGGCCTGGCCAGCCTCTTCGGGGCGGTAGCCGCATTGGTCTCGATCGAGGTGGGCGGCTGGATTCTCCCCACCGGCCTGATCGCCGTGGTCGGGGTCATGGCCATCGGCAACGCCATTCAGATTCGCGAGCACCGTGCCACGCCCGGACAGACCACGGAGGTCGCGATCCTGGTCATGTACCTGGTAGGCGCGTTGACCGTCGTAGGCACGACCGCCGTCGCCATCGTCCTCGGGGGAGCCGTCGCCGTCCTCCTGCATCTCCGGGAGGAGCTCCGGGGATTGGTAACCCGGATGAGCGACCGCGACGTCCGCGCGATCATGCAGTTCGTGCTCGTTTCCCTCGTCATCCTGCCTGTCCTACCGGACCGGACGTTCGGTCCGTTCGGGGTCCTGAACCCCTACAACATCTGGTTGATGGTCGTGCTGATCGTCGGGATCAACCTCGCGGGATACGCAGCCTTCCGATGGCTCAGCAGCCGGAGCGGCACGGCAGTGGCGGGGCTGCTCGGCGGAGTAGTGTCGAGCACGGCCACAGCCTTCGCATACGCCAGGAACGTCCGCTCGGGCGATCTATCCGCCGGGACCGGGGCAGTGATCATCTGGATGGCCTCGAGCATCGTCTACATCCGCATCCTGATCGAGATCGGAGCGGTCGCGCCAAGGTTCCTACCGACCGCTGTGGGCCCGATGCTCGTGATGCTCGGCATGTTCGCGGCCATCACCGCTCTCACTTGGAACAAGGTGGCGGACGCCGGAGCCAACCCACTCGAGCTCAAGAACCCGACGCACATGAACGCGGCCATCGTCTTCGCCGCACTCTATGCCGGGGTCCTGCTGGCCGTCGCCGCCGCCGAAAGGTACCTGGGCGACGCCGGACTCTACGCTACGGCCGTGCTCTCCGGACTCACGAACATCGACGCCATCACCCTCTCGACTGCACGCCTGGTCGCATCGGAGCGCGTGGACGAATCCGTCGGCTGGAGGCTCATCGTCGCGGCGAGCCTCTCGAACATGGTGTTCAAGCTGGGGATCGCACGGGTCCTCGGCGGTCGTGCGCTGGGGCGGAAGCTCGGTGGCTTGACCGCCATCGGAGTCGCGGCCGGCCTTGCCCTCATCCTACTCTGGCGGTGACTCGCGGCGCCCGCCGAGGGCGTGACCAGGCGCGACCCGTTGCGCGCGGTGCGGGGACGAGCCACGCTTTCAGGGGCCGGGCGGACGAGCCCGAGCCAGACGAGCAACGAGCTGAAGATAGTGGAGGATCCATACCATGACCGACCTCGCCGAACGACATTGTGAAGCGTGCAAACCCGATTCCCCGACGGTGAGCCCCGAGGAGCGTGAAGAATTTCACGCTCAGGTGCCGGACTGGGACATCGTGGAGATCGGCGGCGTCCCGCAGCTGCAACGTGCGTTCACGGTCCCCGACTTCGCGGAAGCCCTGGCCCTGTCCGATGAAGTCGGCGCCTTGGCGGAGGAAGAAGGCCACCATCCGGCCATCCTCACGGAATACGGGAAGGTCACCGTGCGGTGGTGGACGCACACCATCGGCGGGCTGCACAAGAACGACTTCATCATGGCGGCCAAGACCGACGAGCTCTTCGAGGATCTGTAAGCGGACGTCACCGGCCGGGTCCGAAACAGGCAACCCGGAGGCTCCCTACCACCGACATCGGGTCAAGATCGCGGACGAAGCTCGCTGACGACCTGGATGCCGCGAGCTACTTCGGGGATCACGCCCCTCTGCTCGTAAACCGGTAGCACCTGGGCCCGCAGCGCTCCGATCCGGCGCACGAACCAGGCCGCGAAGACCAGACAACCCATCCCACCCAAGGCCACGGCCGCCGGTGCTCCGATCCGACTCGCTATCGCTCCGCCCCCCAGGCTCCCGATCGGCATCATCCCCATGAACGCCATCGTGTAGAGACTCATCACGCGACCGCGCATCTCCTCGCCGACCAGCGTCTGGACGACCGTGTTGATCGAAGCGGTCGTGAGCATCAGGCCAAAGCCACCCAGGGCGAGCATCGCACAAGAGAGGAGCAGGCTGCGGGACACCGAAAAGACCAGAAGCGTGGTTCCGAACAGCGCCAGAGCCCCCGCGATGACCCGCCCGAGTCCCATCACCGTATCCCTCGAGGCGAGGTAGAGCGCGCCGGCCAGAGCGCCGGCACCCGACGACGCCGTCAGCAACCCGAGGGTGGTCGCATCCCCGTCGAGGATATCTCGGGCGAAGACGGGGAAGAGCACGACGTAGGGGATCCCCAGAAGCGATACACCCGCCAGCACGACGAGGAGGTCGCGGATGGGCGCGAAGCCGAACGCGTAACCGAATCCCTCCCGGATGTTCTGAAGCAGGGCGCCGGCTCGCAGTCCTCGCTCAGCCGGTAGGCGCATCATGGCGAGGGCACCGAGGATCCCCACGAAGCTGACGGCGTTGAGCACGAAGACCGGCCCCTCGCCCCACCACCCGATGAGGATCCCGCCGAGCGCGGGTCCAATCAGCCGAGCCGCGTTGAACATCGAGGAGTTGAGGGCGATCGCGTTAGGAAGATCCGCCTGACCCTCCACCAGCTTCACCAGAAGCGCCTGCCGAGCCGGTATATCAACGCCGTTGATGACGCCCACCACGACCGCCAGCACCACAAGGTGCCAGACCTGCACCAGCCCGCCAATAACGAGCGCCGCCAGAACCACGGCCTGTACCATGGCCAAGGTCTGAGCCACGGCGACCATCCGATAGCGGCTCCACCGGTCCGCGAGCGCTCCGGCGAACGGGGCCATCAAGAGCGAGGGGAATTGGCTCGAAAACCCGATCACCCCGAGCAGGAACGCGGAATCGGTGAGCCGATAAACGAGCCAACTCATCGCGACCTGTTGCATCCAGGTGCCGACGAGCGAGATACCCTGGCCCACGAAGAACAGCCGCAGATTGCGGTGGCGGAGCGCCCTCAGCGCCAAACGGATACGATTCGACACGTCCGACGCTAACGGGTCGGGGGATGAGAAGGGAGTGGAGGGTGTGATGCCCCCTCCCTCTGACGCTCGAGCCCGACGCCGGCGGCACCCGCTCCGTCGCGCGAGCCATGCACCCGGATGAGGACGGGCGCAAACAGCACGAGGAGATGGGCTTCCTCGAAGGATGGGGCACGTGCCTGGACCAACTCGTCGAAATGGTCAGGCGGTGGTGACATCGGCCGCCCAGGCGCTTCCCGCCACCGCCCCGAGTCTATAGTTTCACCGTCCACGGGACGTGGCGCAGTCCGGTAGCGCACTGCAATGGGGTTGCAGGGGTCGCCGGTTCGAATCCGGCCGTCCCGATGGAGGCCTCACAACCAGACGGTTGTGAGGCCTCTTTTGTTTTCGGCCTCCATCGGGGCGGCCGGATTCGTGGACTCGCCAACAGGCGAGGACACGGCGCGACCCACGTCGCGCCAGAACCGTAGGTTCGAGACGAGCGGCCACATCAGTCGCTCCCGACCCACAAGCCCCACCGCGAGTCGAGCGAAGGGCGGGCGCGCCCCCGGCGCGCTCGACCGTAGCTCCATCCGGCCGTCCCGATGGAGGCCTCACAAGCCGACCGACAGGCTCTTCGCTCTCGGCCTCCATCGGGACGGCCGGACGGATCCCTTGGTCGTCGATCGCCGGGAAGCACATGGGCCGACGACAGCTCGCGCTGTCGCGGAACGACCTCATCCGGCCGGCCGGATTCGTGGACTCGCCGACCGGCGAGGACACGGCGCGACCCACGTCGCGCCAGAACCGTAGGTTCGAGACGAGCGGCCAACAACGGTCGCCTCCCGACCCGACAAGCTCCACCGCGAGTCGAGCGAAGGGCGGGCGCGCCCCCGGCGCGCTCGACCGTAGCTCAATCCGGCCGTCCCATGGAGGCCTCACAACCAGACGGTTGTGAGGCCTCTTCTGTTTTCGGCCTCCATCGGGACGGCCGGATGGACTCCCTCTGGTCGTCGATCCGCCGGGGAAGCACATGGGCCGACGACAGCTCGCGCTGTCGCGGAACGACCTTATCCGGCCGGCCGGATTCGCAGACTCGCCAACAGGCGAGGATGCGTGGGGCGACAACGTCGTCCCACCGAACCGTAGGTTCGAGACGAGCGGCCAACATCGGTCCCTCTCGACCCGCAAGCCCCACCGCGAGTCGAGCGAAGGGCGGGCGCGCCCCCAGCGCGCTCGACCGTAGCTCCATCCGGCCGTCCCGATCGAGGCCTCACAACCAGACGGTCGACGCACACCCGTCCGCACGATAGCGTGTGAAGAAGCACCGACTTTTCCCCACCACACCGCGAGCCGACCCTGACTCTCCGCGACGTCTCCTTCCCGCCGAAAGACGAACCCCTCCGCCGTGATGTCGGCTTGCTCGGAGACATCGTGGGAAGGGTGATCCGGGAACAGGGAGGAGAGGAGCTCTTCCGGCGCGTCGAGCGCGCACGGCATGCCGCCATCCGCCGACGTGAGGGGGCGTCCGACGCAACGCACGAGGTCGAGCAGGCCCTGGCGGGGCTCGACGCCGAGCAAGCGGAGGAAGTCGTGCGTGCGTACTCCATGTACTTTCAGGTCGTGAACCTAGCCGAGCGGGTGCACCGGATTCGCAGGGGCCGGGCCTGGATGCGGGAAGGAGAGGAGCCGCAACCGGGATCGCTCGCGGACACCGTGGAGCGGCTCCGCAAACGCGGCCTCGATCAGGAGCGGATGCGGTCGCTCTTCTCCTCCGCACGGGTCGAGCCGGTCTTCACCGCCCACCCCACCGAGTCCACGCGCCGGATCATCCTGGAGAAGCAGGACCGGATCGCGGCCGAGCTGATCGGTCGGCTCAACCCCGAGCGCACGCCACGCGAGGAAGCGGTCGCGACCGCGACCATCCGTGAGAACGTCACGGCCGCATGGCAGACGGAGGAGCATCCATCGGCTCGACCCACGGTGGCCGACGAGCGGGAGCATGTCCTCTACTACGTGACGCGCACCCTTTACCGAGTCCTCCCCGCGCTGCACGAGACGCTGGACGAGGCGCTCGAGCACCCGGAGCAGACCTCGACCGGCGACCTTCCGCCCCTCATTCGGCCGGGATCCTGGGTCGGGGGCGATATGGACGGAAACCCGAACGTCGATGCGAACACGGTCCGCGAGACGCTCCGCCGCCACCGGGACCTGACGCTGGAGGCGTACGAGCGAGAGGTCGGCGAGCTCGCCCGGAACCTGACGCAGTCGGCGTCGCGCGTGTCATGGAATCGGGAGATCTCCGTGCTCGGGGATCGCTACGGTGGATGGTTTCCGGAGACCGACCGCGCCATCCCCGAGCGTCATCGCAGCATGGGCTACAGGGTTCTCCTGGAGCTCATCGGGGCACGCCTCGCCGCGACCCGTGCCGACTCCGAGCACGGGTACGCCGGCCCCGAGGAGCTGCTCGACGACATCAACGCGATCGCCAAGAGCCTCGTAGAGCACGACGGTACGCATGCCGGACTCTTCGGTGTCCGCCGACTGTTGCGGCGCATCCGGACGTTCGGTTTCCACATGGCCGCCCTGGACGTGCGTCAGGACGCCCGCGCCTTGCGTGAGGTCGCCGCGGAGCTCTTCGACGACCCGGCATGGCCCGAACGCCCCTCCGAGGAACGGATCGAGCGGCTCCACGAAGCGCTCTCGAGCATGGAGCAGGGAGACGCGCGGACAGGGCGGGAAGGACTCAGCGATGCGGCGCTCGACACGCTCGACGTCTTTCGGGCGATCTCTGAAGGACGCGGGGCGTACGGGGCGGATGCGATCGGTTCCTACATCATCTCGATGGCGGAGGATGTCGACGACGTGCTCACGGTCGCCTGGCTGGCCACGCTCGGAGGCCTCGGTACCACCGACGACCTGCCCCTCGACATCGCTCCGCTCTTCGAAACCGTCTCCGACCTCGAGCGTGCGGAAGAGGTCCTCGAAGCGCTGTTCACGGACCCCTTCCTGGGGCCACACGTATCTCGGCGCGGAAGCCGCCAGATCGTGATGGTCGGGTACTCCGACTCCAACAAGGACGGAGGCATCGCCTCGGCACGGTGGGCTCTGCAGCGAGCCCTCGAGGGCATGGCCCGAGCGGCCACCCGACAGGACGTAACACTCACGGTGTTCCATGGACGCGGGGGTACGGTTTCTCGGGGGGGCGGCTCCGTGCACCGGGCCGTCGCGGCCATGCCGGCCGGATCGATCGGAGGTCGGCTGCGCCTGACCGAGCAGGGCGAAGTCATCGACGCGAAATACGGCCTGCCCCAGATCGCGCTCCGTAATCTGGAGCGGATGCTCGGGTCCATCGTGCTTCGCGCGGCGGACCGCGGCGAGGACGAGGCTCCGCCACGGTGGCGGAGCCTCGCGGACACGGTGGCCGGGGCGGCACGCACCGCCTATCGGTCGCTCGTTTACGAAGACCCGCGTTTCACCGCGTACTTCCGTTCCGGAACCCCCATCGACGTGATCGAGCGAATGTCCATCGGGTCACGCCCACCGTCCCGGCGGTCGGGCGCGGGTGTCGAGGACCTCCGCGCGATCCCCTGGGTGTTCTCGTGGACCCAATGCCGGGCGATGATGACGGGCTGGTACGGGCTGGGAACCGGGTTGGAAGCGGCCCGGGCCGAGCACGGCCTCGGCCTCCTGCAGGAAGCCGCCGAGGGCTGGCCCTTCTTCGACACCCTCCTGGCCGATGTCGAGATGGTGCTGGCCAAGGCCGACCTCGAGATCGCCGGGATGTACCGGGCCTTGGCCCCGGCCCAAGCCCACGCGGTCTACGACCGGATCCGCGACGAGTTCGATCGGACGGTCTCAGCGGTGCTCGAAATCCGGCAAAGCTCCGCCCTCCTCGATGACGATCCCACGCTTCAGCGTTCGATCCGCTTGCGAAACCCCTACGTCGACCCGATGAACATGCTCCAAGTCGACCTACTGCGCCGGTGGCGGCACGACGAGCGGCCGGACGGCGCTCTCCTCGACGCCCTGCTCGCGACGGTGAACGGGATCGCACGGGGGCTGCAGAACACGGGGTGAGCGGATCGCGACCGCCAGGTCCATCGCGCCACCCACCTCCCTACTTCTTCCGCGCCACGTACTCGCGCGCCCCGGCACGCAGGGAAAACGCGTGCGTGACCGTGAACGGCCTCAGGAGTCGCTCGACCTCGGCCGGCAGAAGCTCGGGAGCCGCCGGCTCCGGGTCACCGACCGGCTCCCGAGCGATTCGGTCGTGCGAGACCAACATCGATCGCACGGGCTGGCGCGTCGTGCCGTCCGAGGCATCCACCGAGGCGTAGAGTCGTGCACCGGGCCCCGTGATGTCCACGATCCGGGCGACCAGGGAGGCTCGCTCTTCCGGATTCAACCGGTCCAAGACGTCCCACGCCAGGACCACGTCGTACGGATGCCCGGGATGTGCGACGAGCACCTCCGGGTCGAACCCGGCGCGGGATCCTTCGTCCGTGCCGGGCACCAGCCCGACGAAACGGACGACCCCGGCGTACGGCGTGAGCATCTCGAGCTGCCGCCGGCTTCCCTCCCCGAGGTCCAGGATCGAGTGGCCACCGTCGTCCCGCAGCCCTTCGAAGAGGGCCCCCAACCCCGGGGACGCCCGCTCGGAGGCTCGGGATTCGGGCGCGTCGGCCGTCTCCGACTCCTCCGACGGGACCGCCCCCCCGGACCGGATCCGGTCGAGCCATCGCACTACGACTTGGCCGGGCTCTTGCCGCTGGAAGCGTCCTTGGCCTTCTCCGGGCTCGTGGCGGCCTGACTGGCCGGAGGGTTGGAGTCCGAGGCGATCTTCTCGCCGGCCTGGGTCTCGGATCCCTTGCTCGTGTTCGTTGGCTTGCCGGAAGCTCGACCGCTACCGGTGGCTTTGGTTTGACCGCCGGACCCGTTCGCCCCCATGTCGACGAGACCCCGGAACGTCGCCCCGTCCTCGAGCACCACCCGCGGCGCTTTGATGTCTCCGTGGACCTGCGCTGAGCCGCGCAAGATGATCTGCTCTTCAGCGGTGAGATCACCTTCCACACGACCTTCGATCGTGATGAGCCGCCCCAAGATATCGGCATTGACCCGGCCTTCGCTGCCGACGCCCACGGCGTGTTGAGCGAGCGTCACGGAGCCGTCGACCTTGCCCTGGATCAGGAGATCCTCGCTGCCGGTCACGTCCCCCTTGATGCTGATCGAAGGACCGATGGTCGCGCGCCCGGAATCCCCGGAGGCGGGTTTCTGTCCGGTGGTGCGCGGGGTGGTTCCTGCATTCGACGGCGCCGGCTGCTCTTCGTCTTTCTTCCACATAGCTCCCCCAAGGATGCGTGGCCGTGCGGCAGGGCAGCACGGCGCTGTAACACGTCCTGGGAAGGAGGTGCAACAAGCTTGCCAAAGCCGGGTGGGCTTTCGGACGCGCGGTCATCGGCCTCAGTTATGTTGGAACCGATCCTGGCCCCGGCGGTCCATGCACGCAGCAGGGACCGCCTCCAACCGGTGCCCCGAGCATGTCATCACCCACCAAGCTCCAACGTTGGCTGGACGTCGTCGCCTACCTGGCCGGACGACGCTTGCCCGTCGCCACGGAAGACCTCTGGAAGGCGGTGCCGGCGTACCGCCCCGGACTGGAGGGCACGGACGGAGAGAAGCAGAAGGTGCGCCGGATGTTCGAGCGCGACAAAGACGAGTTGCGCGACCTCGGCATCCCGATCGAGACGGTGAGCTACTCGATCAACTACGGGCTCGAGCACGTCACCGGGTATCGGCTGGAGACCCGGGACTTTCACCTGCCGTACCTCAGGCTCGTCGCCGATGCCAGAGCGGCCGACACGGAAGATGGCACGGAGCGCGGGGGGCGCCCCGCAACCGATCCGGCGGGAGCCTTCGCCCTGGACCGAGGGGAGGCGGGAGCCGCGCTGGAAGGGCTGAGCGAACTCGCCGAGATCCCGTCGTTTCCGCTGCGCGGCGCCGCTCGCTCCGGTCTCCGTAAGCTCACCTTCGACCTCGATCCCGACACGCTGCGGGAAGCGCCCGTCGTCTACGCGACCGATCCCGAGACGGAGGCCGCCCGGGACACGCTCCGTGCCCTCTCCAGCGCTGTGCAGAGCCGAAAGCGGGTCTCCTTCCTCTACCGCGCCATCACGCGTGAAGCCGAAGCGTGGCGTCGCGCCCATCCCTATGGGCTGCTGTTCCAGCACGGCCGTTGGTACATGGTGGGATGGGACGTCGACCGGGAAGCCGAGCGCATGTTCCGGGTTGGCCGGATGAGTGAGGTCCGGCCGGACCGACAGGGAGGCGGCCCCGACTACGAGGTGCCGGCAGCGTTCGACCTGAACGCCTACGCCGGACGCTCGGCCTGGGAGGTCGGAGAGGATCCGGAAGGCTCGGTCGGAGCGCTCGTGCGCTTCCGGTTTCCACGCTCCCTCTGGGCGGAGCGCAACGACCACGGCCAACTCGTCGCCGAGCAGGAGGACGGAAGCCAGCTCAGACGATTCCCGATTCTCCGCCGGGACCCGTTCCTGCGTTGGATTTTGAGCCTCGGCGGGGACGCTTGGATCGAGAGCCCTGAAGCGCTCCGCGATGCCTTCGGGTCCCTGGCCACCGAGGTCGCGACGCGTTACGGATACGGAGGAGACGATACCGATGCATGAGCCAGCACCCCGCATGACCGAGGCACACGGGTGAGCGGCGGGCATACGGCGCGGGACCGGCTCGAACGCCTGCTGCACGTGCTTCCGGCCGCATCTCGCCCGGAGGGAGCTCCGTTGACCGAGCTCGCGCGGACGCTCGCCACCTCCGAAGACCGGATCCTGGAGGACATCGAGGAGGTCACCGCCCGCAACTTCTACCACCCGGGCGGTTGGCCCGACGACGTGCAGATCTTCGTGGAATCGGGACGGGTGAAAGTCGAGCGCGCGGACGGCTTCGAACGGCCCGCCCGGCTCAGCTCCGCCGAGACGCTCTGCCTCGCCCTCGGGCTCCGGGGACATACGGCGTCGTCCCGCGTGCCCGCGCCGGAGGTCCGCGAGCGGCTCCTCGATCGCGCCGAGCGATATCTCGCGCACGAGGTCCCGTACGAGGACGGAGCTCCGACGGTCGCGGCGCCCGAGCGAGAACCGGACCCCGAGGGCATCCGTGAGGTGCTCCTGACCGCCGCGCGTGAGCGCACGCCTTGCGCCCTCTCCTACGTCAAGGCGGGGGCGCGCGACGCCTCCACGCGCGTGGTGCACCCCTACGTGCTCGCGTACGGTGAAGGGGCCTGGTACGCGGTGGGACACTGCACGCTGGAAGACGATATTCGCGTCTTCCGGACCGACCGTGTGCTCGCCGCGGAACTGGCCGAGGGCCGCTTCGAGATCCCGGCGGACTTCGACCCCGACCGCTACCTGGACGGAGGGCGGATTTTCCACGCCCGGGACGAGCGTGAGGTGCGCGTGTGGTATTCGGCGCGGATCGCACGCTGGATCCGTGAGCGCGCTTCCTCGTCCTCGGACGCGGTCGAGCACCGGGAGGACGGCAGCCTCGTGGTTCGCCACCGCGTGGCCGATCCGCACTGGGCGGTGAGCCACGCGCTCCAGTACGGAGCCGAGGCCGAGATTCTCGAGCCGGCGGACATCCGTGCGCTCGTCGGCGAAGTCGCCGACGAGCTGTCACGCCGTCGCGGGGGCGCTCGACCGTCCTGAGTGAGCGGCTCCGGCGGCCTCGGACGACGACGATCACGCAGCGGGGGTAGCGCCGAAGCCGGCGTCCCGGAACGATTCGCGGGCGGAACGGTGTTAACACCGTTCCGCGCACCTCCGAGACCGAGATGCAGCATGAGCGACAGCGAGCCCCCACCACCCTTCTCCGAGCCGCCGAGCGCGAATGATGTCGATGCCCGCAGGGAATCGATGAGGACGCCCGTGGTCACCACGCTCTTCGTGGTCAATCTCGCGGTCTTCTTCCTGTGGGCGTGGCCGGACGTCCCGATGTCGCTCATGATGGAGCATTTCCTCGTGAGCTGGCCACCGCTCCTCGAAGGACGTGTGTGGGTGCTCCTCACCTCGGTCTTCTCGCACAACCTGCTCCTGCATCTCCTGGTCAACATGGTCGTCCTGTTGAGCTTCGGAAAACCGATGGAGTTGCTCATGGGTCGCCGCACCTTCCTGATGTTTTTCCTGGGCGCGGGCATCGCCGCATCGTTGGCGCACGCCGTGACGTCACGCTTTCTGCTGGACCGGCCGGACCTCCAGGCCCTCGGCGCTTCAGGCGCGCTCGCGGGGGTGCTGATGCTCTTCTCGTTCTCCTTTCCGAAGGCGAAGGTCTTCTTCCTGTTCTTCATTCCGGTGCCGGCCATCCTGGCTGCGCTCGCCTTCATCGCGATCGACGTGTGGGGGCTGATCGCCCAGATCGGCGGGAGCACGCTGCCGATCGGGCACGGTGCACACCTCGGCGGCGGACTCGTCGGGATCCTGTACTACCTGGCCCGCGGCCGCGAGCTGCGGAAGCAGCGTGATCGTTTGAGCTTCGGCCTCTCGCCGGACGCCCCCTGACTCCGGGCCTACCGCGAGCTGATAGATTCCCGGCCCGCCACCGCCCCCTCGATCCTCCGACCGCCCGCACCACTCTTGGCCCTCGTCAGCGCACAGAATCTCACGATCGCCTTCGGCGGCCATCCGCTCCTCGACGACGCGACCCTCCAGATCGAGCGCAGCGAGCGCATCGGGCTGGTGGGACGGAACGGCGAGGGTAAATCGACCCTCCTGAACATCGTCTCCGGCGAGATCGGGCCGGACGACGGCACCGTGGCCCTGGGCACGGGCGTGCGGGTGTCCCTTCTGCCTCAGGACGTTCCCGCCGGCCTGCCCGAGACCGTCGAGGAGGTCATCGCGTCGGGACTGCCCCGGCACGCGCAAGGACAACACCACATCCAGCGACAGCTTTCGCTCATGGAGCTCGACCCCGGCGCGCGCTTCCACGAGCTCTCGGGAGGACAGAAGCGACGCGCGCTCCTCGGGCGAGCCTTGGTGGAGGATCCGGACGTCCTCCTGCTCGACGAGCCGACCAACCACCTCGATCTCGAAAGCATCGAGTGGCTCGAGGGGTTCCTCAAGCGCTTCGCGGGCAGCCTCCTCTTCGTCACCCACGACCGGGCGTTCCTGCAGGCGCTCGCCACCCGGATCGTCGAGCTCGACCGCGGCGCGCTCACGTCGTGGGCATGCGGGTACCGAACCTACCTGGAACGCAAGGAGGAGCAGCTCCGCGCCGAAGAGAAGCGTTGGGCGGAGTTCGACCGCAAGCTCTCGGAGGAGGAGGCGTGGATCCGGAAGAACATCAAGGCTCGCCGCACGCGTAACGAGGGGCGCGTCCGGGCCCTCCAGGCGATGCGCAAGGAGCGGCGGAAGCGCCGCGAGCGCGTCGGTGAAGTGCGCATGAACATCCAGGAGGCCGAGCGGTCCGGAACCCGCGTGATCGTGGCCAAGGGAGTCAGCTTCGGTTACGGGGACGAGGACGCCGGAGACGAGGGTACGGCCGAGCCACTGATCCGGGACTTCTCGACCACCATCATGCGTGGGGACAAGATCGGGATCATCGGCCCGAACGGCGTGGGGAAGACGACGCTCATCCAGCTCCTGTTGGATCGCCTCCAGCCCGACGCGGGGACCGTGGAGCACGGGACGTCGCTCCAGGTACGCTACTTCGACCAGCACCGCGAGGAGCTCGACGAGGCGGAGACGGTCGCCGAAGCCGTGGGCTTCGGAAGCGACCACGTCGAGATCGACGGCGAGCGCCGCCACGTCATGAGCTACCTACAGGACTTCCTGTTCACCGCCGAGCGCGCGCGACAGCCGATCCGCTCGCTGTCCGGAGGTGAGCGAAACCGACTCCTCCTGGCCCGCCTCTTCACCCGTCCCGCCAACGTGCTCGTCTTGGACGAGCCCACCAACGATCTCGACACCGAGACGCTCGAGCTCCTCGAGAGCCGTCTCGTGTCGTTCAGCGGCACCGTCCTGACGGTGAGCCACGACCGCGCCTTCCTCGACAACCTCTGCACCAACACGTTCGTGTTCGAAGGCGGGGGACGAGTGAAGGAGTACGTGGGGGGATACTCGGATTGGAAGCGCGCGGTCGCACGTCGGACATCGGAGGACGACGGAGACGAAGAGGGCGAAAGCGGACAGCGAAAGGGCGGCGATCGAGCCCGGAGCCCGAAGAGCGGCACCGGAGCCAAGCGCCCGAAGAAGCTCACCTACAACGACCAGCGTGAGCTCGAGCGTCTTCCCGGCACCATCGAGAAGCTCGAGGCTGAGCTCGCCGAAGCGCACGAAGCGCTGGCCGACCCCGAGCTCTACAAGCGGGACCCCGAGGCCGTGAGCGAGGTCACGCGGAAGGCCGAAGCGCTCGAGCGGAAGATCGAAGAGGCCTTCGATCGGTGGGCCGAGCTGTCCGAGCGAGCCGGGTGAGGGGCGCGGCCGAGGCCGTCGGGTTGCGCCGAACGTCGACGGCAAAGCAGCGTTAGCGCATGACCATGCCCGCCGACCCACCGGAGACACGCTACCGGTTGCCCCTCTTTCCGCTTCCGGTCGTCCTGCTGCCGGGCGCTCCTCTGCCGCTCCACATCTTCGAGCCCCGCTACCGGGAGATGCTCGAGGACTGCCTGGATTCGGACCGACGCTTCGGGCTGATCTACCACGACCGGGACCGCCGCGGCCCGTTCCTCTGCGAGGAGGGGAGCATCGGATGCATCGCCGAGATCGGAGAGCACCGGGAGCTCAGCGACGGACGCGCCCTCATCGTCGTGACCGGGGTGGAGCGCTTCCGCATCGTCGACGGCATCGAATCGGACAGCCAATACTTCGAAGGGCTGGTCACGCCTTACGGGGACACCACTGAGCTTCCGGACGAGCTCCTCGCCTCCAGGCGACGGGAGTCCATCGAGCTCTTCCATCACGTCCTGGACACGCTGAGTGAGCGCCCCGACCAACTGCCCGAGCTACAGCCGGACCGCGAGACGTCGTTCCTGCTGGCCCAGACCATCGGGGTCGACCCGTCCTGGCATCAAAGGCTCCTCGAGCTCCGCGACGAACAGGCCCGCCTCACCGAGCTCGATCGGGTGTTCCGCGCGGCGTTGGATTAGTCCCCCTGAGCGTTCGCGCTCCGCTTCCACGAGCCGAGCGGCCAAGAGCACCGTGACGGGAGTCCCTTGTCCGGCCCGGCCCTGCCTGCTAAGCGTAGTCCTCCCCTTTCCACCCTATGAGCGAGCCATGTCCCCGATCCGACGCCGATTTCGCCCCAGCCTTCTTTCCCTCGCAGCCACCGTGGCGCTCGTGGCAGCGTGCGGAAGCCCGGACGCCACCTCCGACGCGGACGTGACCGTCTACGAAGGCGCACGCCTGATCACCGGAGACGGGAGCGCCCCCATCGAGGACGCGGTCTTCGTGGTGGAAGGCGACCGGTTCGGCGCCGTCGGCCCGCGCGGAAGCGTCGACGTCCCGAGCGGAGCCACCCGCGTCGATCTGGCGGGCAAAACGGTGATTCCGGCCCTGGTCAACAGCCATATCCACCTCTCTCTGGACCGCGCCGAGCGTGAAGATCAGCTCCGCCACATGGCGTACTACGGGGCGGGCACGGTGGTCAGCCTCGGGCTCGACGAAGGCGAGGTGCCGTTCGAGCTCCGGGACGAGCCGATCCCGGACGGGGCGCGCACGCTCATCGCCGGTCGGGGCATCACCTCACCGGAGCCCGGACGCTCCGAGATCCCGCACTGGGTGACGACCGAGCAGGAAGCCCGTGGAGCGGTACGGGAGCTGGCCGAGCAGAACGTCGATCTGGTCAAGATCTGGGTCGATGACCGGAACGGGCAGTACGAGAAGCTGTCCGAGCCCCTCTACACCGCCATCATCGACGAGGCGCACCGGCACGACCTGATCGTGGCCGCCCACATCTTCGCGCTCGAAGACGCCAAGAAGCTGCTGCGGGCCGGTGTGGACGCGTTCGCGCACAGCATCCGCGACCGGGACATCGATCAGGAGCTGCTCGACCTGTGGAGCCAGCGACCGGAAGCGGTGCTCATCCCGAACCTGTCGAGCCCGGGGGTCGTGACCGACCTGTCGTGGGTATCCACAGTGCCCCCCGACGAGCTGGCCGCGATGCAGGAGCGCCAGACCGCCCGCCCGGAGGCGCAAGAGGCGTTCGCGATTCAGGCACGCAACCTCGACCGGCTGAACGAAGCGGGCAGACGCATCGCGTTCGGGACGGACGGGAGCACGCCCTGGGCCGTTCACCTCGAGCTCGAGGACATGGTGCGCGCGGGGCTCACCCCGTCCGAGGCGCTCACGGCCGCGACCCGCAACAGCGCGGCCCTTTTCCAGCTCTCCGACATCGGCACCGTGGCACCGACCAACGTGGCCGATTTCGTGGTCCTCGACGCCAACCCGCTCGACGACATCACGAACACGCGTCGAATCAGTGACGTGTACCTGCGAGGCGCGGCGATCGACCGGGAGGCGATGGCCGCCCGCTTCCGGGGTGAAGCGATGCAGTGAAGGCGGCCGGCGGCCTCAGGCCGTGGCCCGGTCCTCGACCAATCCGCGCCGCTCGAGCAGGGGGCGGACATCGGCATCACGGCCCCGGAACGCCCGGTAGAGGTCCATCGCCTCCGCGCTACCGCCCCGCGACAAGCACGGTCCTGCGAAGGTGCTCGCCGTTCTCCCGGCGTAGGCCGCCGTGCTCTTCGAACCACGCCACGGCGTCGGCGTCCAACACCTCCGCCCAGATGTAGGAGTAGTAGCCCGCGGAGTATCCCCCGAGAATGTGCGAGAAATACGTCACCCGGTAACGCGGGGGCACGACCCTCAGGGCGATCCCCGCGTTCCGCAGCACCTCGGCTTCGAACGCCATGAGCTCGTCGGCGGCGGGCACCTCGTCCGGCGCGAGCTGGTGCAACGCTTGATCCAACACGCACGCGGCGAGGTATTCCGTGGTCGCGTATCCCTGATTGAACCGCCGCATGGCCCGCACCTTCTCCGCGAGCTCGGCGGGTAGGGGCTCGCCGGTCTCGTGGTGCACGGCGTAACGGCTCAGGACCTCCGGCCAGAGACCCCACACCTCGTTGAGCTGCGAGGGAAACTCGACGAAGTCCCGGGGAACGGACGTGCCCGAAAAGAAGGGATAGCGCACGTCGGAGAGGATGCCGTGGAGCGCGTGCCCGAACTCGTGGAACATCGTGTTCACCTCCTCGAGCGTGAGGAGCGTAGGCTCTCCCTCGGGCGGCTTCCGGATGTTCTGGTGGTTCCCTACGACCGGGCGGTCTCCGTGGAGCCCGGATTGCCGCACGTATGCGTTCATCCAGGCTCCACCGCGCTTGGAGGGACGCGCGTAGAGATCGGCCAGGAACAACGCGACGGGCGTTCCGGCCTCGTCCACGACGTCGAAGACCCTCACGTCCGGATGGTACGTCGGCAGGTCGAAACGCTCCGAGAAGGACAGGCCGAACAACTCCTCCGCCGCGTGGAAGACGCCGTGCTCGAGGACCCGGTTCAGCTCGAGGTACGGCCGCAGCGCGCTCTGTTCCAGGTCGTATTCGGCCCGCCGCACCTTTTCCGCGTAGTAAGGCCAGTCCCACGCTTCGAGCTCGATGCCGTCGCCCTCCTCGTCGATCATGCGTTGGAGCCGCTCCGCCTCGCGGCGCGCGTTCCGCACCGCGGGCGGCACGAGCTGGGAGAGCCGCTCGTTGACGGCATCCGTGCTGCGGGCCGTCTGGTCCTCGAGCACGTAGGCGGCGTGGTTCTCGTAGCCCAGCAGGCGGGCCCGCTCGGCACGTAGCTCGAGCACGCGGCTCACGATCTCGCGGTTGTCGAACTCGCCACCCCGGCTTCCCCGCGCCAGCGACGCTTCCAGAATACGCCGGCGGAGGGGACGGTGCTCGAGGGACGCGAGCACCGGCTGCCCGCTGGTGTTCTGGAGTGGCAGCACGTACTTCCCGTCGAGGTCCCGCTCCCGGGCCGCGTCCGCCGCCGCCGTGATCTCGCCTTCGGAGAGGCCCGCGAGCTCGTCGCGGGAGTCGACCACCACCGCGGAGGCGTTCACCTCTTCGAGCACGTTCTGGCTGAAACGCGTCGCGAGCTCGGCGAGCTCGGCGTTCATCGCGCGCAGCCGCTCCTTGTCCGCATCGGAGAGTCGAGCGCCCGCCCGCACGAACATCAGGTGGTACCGCTCGACCAAGCGACGCGACTCCGCATCGAGCTCGAGCTCGTCGAGGCGGGCGTGAACCGCGTCGATCCGCTCGAACAGCCGAGGGTCGAGAAGGATGGCGTCGGAGTGCCCGGATAGCTTGGGTGCCATCTCCGTGCGGATGGCCTCGAGCGCGTCGTTCGTGTGCGCCCCGACGAGGTTGGAGAACGCGAGCCTCACTCGTTGGAGCAGCCGGCCCGAACGCTCGAGCGCCACGCATACGTTCTCTACGGTCGGGGGAGCCGGCTCGGCCGCGATCGCTTCGACCTCGCGCCGCTGCGCTTCCATGCCCCGTTCGAAAGCCGGGCGGAAATGGTGGGGCTCGATGCGGTCGAATGGCGGAAAGGCGAAGGGAAGATCGCTTTCGACGAGGAGGGGGTTTTCGGGGTCGTGCGCCACGCTCGGTGTCTCCTGGGTTCGCGGATCGGAGGCTGGGGACAGACCGTCAGGAATCGAGATACCGCTCCCGGACGACGTCCACGTGGTGAAGCAGGTGTCCAGCCGTGATCCAGGCAAGCCCCCTCACGGTCATCTCGACGCCGCTGGCTCTGCCCCGGTTGGTCCAGGTGTCGTCCGGCAATCCCTCGAACAGGGAGATCGTGGCGGCGCGAACGGAGGCGAGCTCGTCCAGAAGCGTCGCGAGCGTCCGCTCGTCAGCCCGGCTCGCGGGCGTATACGCATCCTCCTCGAACCCCGGGAGCTCCGTCCGGTCACCTCGTGCGAACCGGAGCGCGCGGTACTGGAAGACGCGCTCGGCATCGGCACAGTGCTGCACCACTTCCTTCAGGCTCCACTTGCCCGGAGCGTAGCCGCGCTCGGCCGTCTCTTCGGAGATACCCTCCAGGAGCTCGGACATGGCCGGTGCGCTGCCAGCAAGGGTGGCCACGACATCACCGTCGGGCACCCGCTCGACGTAACCCGCATAGAACGGGGCGTATTCGTCTGCGTCGGCACGGGGCCGAATGGTTCGATGGGTCTTCATGCGAAGGGCTTGATGGGAAGGGGCAAAACGTCTCGGCACGGCCGAGCTCGCCCATATGGGGACGAACGTGGCTGATCCCCGCTTTACGTCACGCGGCTCCCGTTTTCGGTCCCTCGGAGGAAGATCCGGCGGTGGCCCGCACACGCTTCGCGTTGAGGGAGTAGGCCCCCGGGCCCGTGAGCGCCAACGCGATCGCGATCCCGAGGTTCACGAGAGTGAACTCGATCCCGTTCGGAAGGAAGAAGCCCGCGGGCAGGTGCACCATGAACATCGCGCCCAGCATCACGACGGCGATCCCGAAAGCGGCCAACCGCGTGGCGATCCCCAGGATCACGGCGATGCCCCCGAAGAACTCGACGATGGCGACGGCCGGGGCGGTCAGCACCGGAAGGAAGATCCCCATCTCGGCGAACGAGGCCGTCGTGCCCTCGATACCGAACCAGAAGAGCTTCTGTCCCCCGTGCCCGATGAAGACGACACCGAGCACCACACGGAGCACGATGAGCGCCACGTCGAGCGACTCCGAGTGGGGGACGGCCCGGTCGCTTCGGTCTGCTGTGTTCATGGTTTGGCTCTCCTTCGGTTGGAAAGGACGCTCCGCAAACTACCGACCATCGGGCATCGTCCGATACACCGTCTTCCCATCGCGCCCGCTGAGGAGCGTCTTCAAGGGCATTGGCACCTTCCTTGCGGCACCAGAGAGCCGGCGGCCTGACGGGGCAGCATGCCGCCAGGGCGCCGACACCGCTCCGCGGATCCCGGAAGGGGGGATGACCATGCGCTCACGAGGTTGGAACATCACGATCGGGAGGGGGCTGGCGGTCGCCGTCTTCTTCGTCGTCGTGGCCTATGCCGTCGTGGCGATCGTTCTCGACCGTCTGGTCGATCCGGACGAGCTCACCGCATGGCTCGAACCCCGGGCCTCCGCCGCGCTCAACCGTGAGGTGCGGATAGGGGACGCTTCGCTCGTCCTGCTCCCCTGGCCCGGCGCCCGCCTCACCGAGGTGCGCGTCGCCAACCTACCCGGCTTCGGAGGGCCGCCGGTTCTCGAGATCGACCGACTTCGGCTCCATTTGGCGGTTCTGCCGCTCTTTACCGGTGACGTGAGGGTTCGGGGGATGCACCTCCATCGGCCGACGCTGACCCTGATGGTGGACGAAGGGGGCGCCTCCAATTTCGGGGATCTGATGCCGGAGGCCCGAGAGGGGGCCGAGGCGGGCTCGAGCTTCGCCCGCCTCTCCCTCCGCCGGATCGGCGTCACGGAAGGCACGGTGACGTACACGCACGCGCCCCGCGAGCGGACCGTGACCCTCACGGGTACGGATTTCGACGGCCGGGTCGCGTCGGACGGCGGCGACGGCTGGACCGTGCGCGCGACGGCGGAGTCGGACTCGCTCGGAATCGCTCGGCCGTCGGATACGCCACCCGTGTGGTCGGTCGGGCCGTCCGCGTCGTGGACGCTCCACGGAGACGGGATGTTCGATCGCGTCGAGATCACCGACGGCCGGATCGCCTACGACGGCTCGAGTCTCGAGGCCTCCGGGCGGTGGAGCGACGTGCGGGGACCACGTCCTTCCCTCGAGCTGCGGATGACGAACGACCAGATCGATGCCGCGTCCCTGAACGCCTGGATTCCCGCCGGGCTCGCCACGGCGCTCGGAGCGGACTCCACCCTCGCGCTGCGGGGTACGGCGGCCGCCGAGCTGCGGCTCCTCGTGCCCGACCCGGACACGGACGGCCCGTTCGTCCGCGGAGAGATCCGCCTCGACGGCGTCGACGTGCACCGGGACGAAGCGTCGCTGGCGAGCACGGTGTCGGGCGTCGTGGCCTTCGAGCCCGGGGAGCTCACCCTGAACGCCCTGAACGGGACCTTCGCCGGGGGGCCGTTCGAGCTGTACGGACGGGTGGCCGGTCCGGACGGGTCGATGCGGTTGGAGGCGCAAGCACGCACGGATCTGGCCGAGCTCGAGGCGCTCGGGTGGACGCCCCCGGATCCGGGCTTCTCCGGGCATGCCGACTTCGACGTCACGCTCGCGGGCTCGCTCCGCACTCCCCACCGGCTCGAGCTCTCCGGCCGCGCCACCGCCGACGGGGCACGCATCGACCACCCGTGGTTCGCGGTGCCGCTCTACGTGCCCGACGGGGAGATCACGCTCGACGGACGCACCGTCCGGTGGAACGAGCTCGCCCTGCTCGCCGGAGGCGACCGCTTCGAAACGACCGGACGCGTGGTGGGACTCCGGCCCCCGTTCATCCCGAACGCTCCGGCCGCCGCGTCCGGAGGCCGCACCGGTGGGTCGTCGCCTCCGGTGGTCACGGCTTCGGTGGACGGCGCTCGCATCGACCTCGACGGGCTGCTCGGCCGAGCCGACGACCGCGAGCACGACACCTACGCGAAGGCGGCGTTCGCGCACCTCGCGGGGGGAGCGCGCGGAAGCGACGGCCTCACGGGCTACGCCCCGCTCGAATCCGATCCGGCGCGCCCCGCAGCGTCGGCGTTCCACGGCACCCTCGACCTCGCCTTCGACAGCCTGTTCTTCCGCCCTTACGCGCTCGACAGCGTGTCGGCGGAGGTCGGCCTCGACGACGCCTCCGTGAGGGTGTCGGACGTGGCATTCCGGACCTGGGACGGCCGCGGGCACGGCTCGCTCCTTCTGGGCACGGGGGCCACGGACCGCGCGCCGTTCGAGCTCGAGCTGGGCGTCGAAGGCGTCGCGGCCACGCCCTTCTTCGCGGCACTCACCCCGGCGGACACCGCGATCTCGGGCACGCTCGACCTCGACGTCGTGCTGTCCGGCACCACCGACCGCGCGCTCCTGCCGGTTCGCGAAGACCTCGTGGGCTCGGGAACGTTCACCGTGAGCGAGGGGACCATCGCCGGCAGCGGCATGAACCACGCCCTCGCGGACTTCCTCGGATCGCGGGCGTGGCTCGAGGTGCCCTTCGACCGCTGGACCACGTCCTTCGACGTGGGCGACGGGATGCTCGACGTTCGGGAGAGCGCGCTCACCGGAGCCCGGGGACGGGTCAATCTCAGCGGGTTGATCGCATTCGAAGGACCCGTGCACCTCGAGCTCGGGCTCTCGATCCCCCCTTCGGAGCTGGCGGACGTCTCACTGCGCAGAACCGGAATCGGCGCGGACGTTCTGGACCGCTTGCGCGACACGGGGAGCTCCCTCGAGTTGGGGCTGCGGACGGGCGGCTCGCTCGGCGCCCCTACCCTCGAGCCCGACGGATCGGTTTCCGTCCCCGGAGGAAGCTGAGCGCCGGATCCGCCCTCGACTAGACGGTACTCCGCCGGCTTCCTGGGATTCCTCCGGCTACCTCGGACCCCGCCGCTTACCTCGGATCCCGCCCGGAAATGTGGAGCGTGGCGTTTTCGAGGCGGCCCGCCTCGTACGTGCCGACCCAGATGTTGTAGTTCCCGCTCGGCGGCTCGTCGAAGCGGATGAGCGGGTCCGTGCCGGTCGCGTCGTCACTACAGTGCCATTCCCCGGCCGCGTCGTTGACCACCAACGTGAGGTCCACCTCGGACTCGGCGTAGATCACCAGGGGAGAGTCGTCCGCGGCGTAGTTGAGATCGAAATCCGGCGCTGATGCGTCCAGGTAACCGGTGCATTCGGCGCCCGGAACCGCATTCGCCTGGGTGCCGCCGGCCCGGAGCGGGCGCGACACCGGATCGGGCGTGAACCCGGCCGACAGATCGAGCGTCTCGTACAGCGGGATCGCGGCGACGTCCGGCATCGGGGCATCGCCCGCATCGAAGCCGGAATCCGCCGTCCGGGCCGTCGGCTCGAGCTCGGTGAAGTAGAGCGTCGCCTCCGGTGACGACCCCGCCTCGGCGACGCCGACCCAGAGCTTGTAGCTACCGCTGGAAGGATCCGGGAACACGACCATCGGATCGGTGCCCTCCCAGTCGTCGTTGCAATGCCAGTTCCCATCGGGGTCGTGAATCAGCAGGGTCAGATCGCTCTCCGCCCGGGCGTAGATGTAGAGGACGGACATTCCCGCCGCATAGCTCAGCTCGAAGTCGGGCGCGTCCGCGTCGATGTAGCCGGCGCACGCGGATCCGGAGCGTGGGTTGGCGTCTTCGCCCCCGGCCCGGACAGACCGGGTCACGGGGTCGGGCGTGAATCCGGCCACGAGGTCGACCGTGCCGTGGGCCGGCGCGGCGTCGGGGTCCTGAGCCTTCGCCGGCACACCCACGGCCACCGTCGCGAGGAGCACGAAAGCAGCGTTGAGGCAGCCGAACCATCGAATCCGTGGGAACATGGCCGAATCCTACCCCACGTCGCCGCGCCCGACCAGGGCCGCGGCCTCCGGAGAAGGCGGGGCATCGAGAAGCGTCGAAGTCGGGCCCGTCGCCACGACTCGTCCCCCGTCGATCAGCACCAGAACCTCGGCGAGCGCGCGTACGTCCTCCAACGCATGGGTGACCAACACCATGGGCACTCCGGTTTCCCGTTGGATGGCGAGCAGCGATGCCCGGAGGTCTTCCCGGATCCGGAAGTCCAGCGCGGCGAACGGCTCGTCGAGAAGGAGAAGGTCGGGGCGAGGCGCCAGAGCGCGGGCCAAGGCGATCCGCTGCCGCTCACCGCCGGACAGGCTGGACGGCTTCCGTTCTTCGTACCCCCTCAGCCCCACCAACTCCAACAGCCACGCCACCCGCGCGGCACGCTCGTCGCGCGAGCGTCCGTGCAGGCCGAATCCGACGTTCCCTCCCACCGTCAGGTGCGGGAAGAGGGCGTACTCCTGAAACACCAGCCCGATCCGACGTTCCCGGGCCGGGATCCAGGTCCCTTCGGCCGCTCCGAAGAGGATCCGGTCACCGAGCGCCACCCGACCGGACTCGGCGCGCTCGAGACCCGCCAGATGCCGGAGCGTCAGCGTCTTCCCGGCGCCCGAAGGCCCGAAGAGCGCCGTGATTCCCGTCGCAGGGCTCTCGAAGGCCACATCGAGCACGAAGTCGTCCCGTCGCGCCCGGAGGGACACGTCGAGGGTCACCATCCCGCTCCGCGGCCCACCCGCGTGAGCACGAACAGCGCCCCGGCCGCCGCGACGGTGAGCGCCAACGAGAGCATTCCCGCTTCGTCCATGCGGCCGGCCTGCACGTGGTCGTAGATGGCGAGGCTCCCGGTACGCGTCCGGCCCGGGATGCTCCCGGCCACCATGACCGTCGCACCGAACTCGCCCACCGCCCGGGCGAAGGCGAGCGCCAGGCCGGCGAGCACGGCGCGCCACGCGAGCGGGAGGGTAACCGTGAACCAGATCGCGAGCTCGCTGCGGCCCAGGGTCCGGGCGGCCTCCTCGTAGGTAGCGTCGACCTGCTCGAAGCCGGCCTGGGCCGACCGGATCATGAACGGAGCCGAGGCGACGAAGGCGGCGATCACGGCCGCCGCAGGGGTGAAGACGATTCGGCCCAGGCCCACGGCTTCAGCCCATCCACCCAGCACGCCGCCCCGCCCCATCAGCACGAGCAGCCCGTACCCGAGGACCGTCGGAGGCAGCACCATGGGAAGGAGCACCAGGACGGTGAGCAGGTCGCGGCCCGGGAGAGACGGACGCGCGAGCACCCATGCGACCGGCAGGCCCACGACGACGGTGAGGACCGTCGCGTTCAGCGCGACCCAAAAGGAGAGCGCGAGGGGGGAGAGCGTCATCGCTTCCCGGGCCGGTTCGGGCCGGCCGGCCCCGGGGCTTCGAACCCGTGCCCACGCAGAATGGCGCGTCCCTCCGGCGAGCTCACGAACGCGAGGAAGGCCCGCGCCTCTTCGGGCCGGGTGCTCGCCCGCACCACGCCGGCGACCTGCCGGAGCGGCGGATGGAGATCTGCATCCACCACCCGGTACGCCGGTGGCGCCTCGTCAGCGCCGTCTCCTGCGGCGTGAACCAGGCTGAGCGCGACCAGTCCCGCGTCGGCGTTCCCCGTGCGCACGAACTGCAGGGCGTGCGCCACACTCTCTCCGAGGACCAGTCGAGGAGCGATTTCCTCCCACACCCCGGCCTCTTCGAGCGCGGCCCGGGCCGCGCGCCCGTACGGTGCGTGGTCGGGATTCGCGATGGCCACGGCCTCGAGCGCCCCGTCCGCGAGCGCCGCGACCGTAGGCGGCAGCGGACGTCCGGCCGGGGCCACCAGGGCAAGCCGGCCGACCGCGTACGCCGTGCGGGTCGCGGGATCGACCTGGTCGGCCTCGATCAGACCGTCCAGGAACGAGGTGTCGGCCGAAAAGAAGAGGTCGGCCGGCGCACCGTGTCGGATCTGCGCCGCCAAGCTTCCGGTCGAGCCCAGCACGACCGAGATATCCACCCCCGTCCGCTCCTCGTGGACGCGCGCGAGCTCGTCGAGGGCCAGAGCGAGGTCGGAGGCCGCGAGAACGAGCAGCTCGCCGGAGGGATCTCCCGCTTCCCCGGCACCGTCGTCACAGGCCACCGGGCCGGCCACGGCCGCGACGAGTCCCACCCCCACGATCCACCGTCTCACAGCGCCGTCCCCATCACGGATCCGTCGTAGCCGGTGAGCGCCTCGACCTGGTGTCGCAAAGCCGGCCTGCGTAGCTCGCCCAGGAGCGCTTCGACCGCCGGAAGATCGAGGAAGTGATCGGGCACGACGAGCTCGTACGGCTCCTCGGCGAGGGGGAGCATCGCGAGGTCGAGCGCGTCGCCCACGGCCCGGATCGCCACCCCGGCGTGGGCGGCACCCGCCGCGATCGCGCGTGCCACCGTCTCGTGCCCGTCGGCGGCGGTGTCCTCGAATCCGGGGATCGCCGACCGCTCCACGCCGCACACCTCGAGCCGCCGTTCGAGCAGGGAACGGCTTCCCGACCCCGGCTCCCGGTTGAGGAAGCGCAGGTCGGGCCGCGCGAGATCCTCGAGACGATCGACTCCGAGCGGATTCCCGGGGGCCAGCAGGATCGCCTGCTGCCAGACCGCGAACGCGATCCGGGTCGAAGGAAAGGGGATCATCCGCTCCACCCACGGACCGTTGTATATCCCCGACTCCGGATCCTCCAGGTGCACCCCGGCGACATGCACGGCCCCGCGGGCCAACGCCGACAGAGCCGCACCGCTCCCGGTACGGAGCCACAACACTTCGAGCCCGTGCTCCCGTCTCAGCCGCTCCCGCACGAGCCCGAACGCCGGATCGCAGCCGGCCACCACCAGGTCGGGCTCGGGCAGACGCTCCGCGAAGGGCCGGACCCGGACGCCACCGTCGGAGACCGGCTCACCGGTTCCGTCGGCCGGCACGGCTCCGTGCAGTCCGGCCATGGCCATGCCATACGCGAGCCTCCGTCCCCCTACCCTGGCCAACCGGACACGGGAGGGAAGCGACCCACCGAGGCCCGACCACTCGACCATCTCGCTCGGCGGGGGAGCATCGTCGAGGCGAAAGAGGGACTCGACCGGAACGCCGAACACCCGCGCGAGCCGGAGCGCGACTTCGGTGGATGGCACGGCGTCGCCGTTCTCGATCGCGGCGAGGCCTTGGCGCGTGAGGCCGACGCGGCTTCCGAGATCGGTCTGCGACCACCCCACTTGGAGGCGGAGCGCCCGCACGGAGGAACGGAGGGGCGAGGTCATGCCGCAATGGAATGTTTACTTACCGTATATGTCAAGTATACCCTACACACCACACTGCGAAGGCAACCTGAGCGTTGGAGCGGGAACCGTCTTCGCCGGCACGGTTACCTGCAAAAGGGCCACCGCGAGACGCCCCCCACGAGAACGAGGATCCACCATGCGGCTACGGAGTCTGAAGGTCATCGTCGTTCCCCTGCTCTTCACGACCGTTCCCCTGCTGGCTGCTTGCGAGCCCGGTGAGTCACGGACCGATCCGGGCACGGCCGACGGGTCCGACGTCGAAGGCCAGCCCCCGACCGCCGAGGCGCCCGCCAGGGAGCCTCCGGGCGCGGACCAACCCACCGCCGACATCTCGGAAGCGGAGATCCGTACGGTGGCGCGGGTGTACGTGCGTCTCACCGAGATGCAGAGCGAGATCGACGGTCGTGCCCCGGAAGCGAGCACCGAGGAGGAGCAGGCCAGGATCGAAGAGGAAGCGTTCGCCACCATGGAACGGGTCCTCCAGGAGCACGGAATGACCCTCGAGCAGTATCAGCAGATGATGCAGGCCATCAACGCCGACCCCGAAGCCCGAAGTGCCTTCGAACGGATGGTGGCCGGGCTCGAGGGCTGACCCGGGAGCGAGTCGGGGCGTCGACGACTACACCCATCACGAGGAGCCGTAATGCTGGTTGTCTTGGCCGAGATTCTCGTCGTCATGATGCTCGTGATGGCGAACGGTGTTTTGGCCGGCTCGGAGATGGCCCTCGTGTCCGCGGACCGGACACGCCTCCGCTCGCGTGCGGAGTCCGGTGACGCCCGCGCCACGGCCGCGCTCGAGCTCACCGAATCACCGAACCGCTTCCTTTCGACGGTCCAGATCGGCATCACCGTCGTGGGCGTCACGGCGGGCGCGTTCGGCGGCACGGCCCTGGCGGGAAGCTTGACCGAGGGGCTGACTGCCGCCGGGATGTCACCCCGGCGGGCGACGGGTATCGGGATCGCGGTCGTCGTCGGGGCGATCATGCTCCTCACCCTCGTGCTGGGTGAGCTCGTCCCCAAGCGACTCGCCCTGGCGAATCCAGAAGGCGCTTCCGTACGGGTCGCGCGGCCCATGCGGCTCGTGGCCCGCTTGGCTACCCCACTGGTCCACCTTCTGTCGGAAGCCACCGACCTGGTGCTACGGCTCCTTCCGTGGAAGGTCTCCAAACAGCCGACGGTGACGGCCGAAGACATCGAGCGTCTCGTGGCGGAAGCCACCGCGTCGGGAATTCTCGAGAGGACCGAGCAGGACGTCGTACGGCGGCTCTTCCGTCTCAGCGACCGTACCGTGGACACGCTCATGACACCACGGGAGCGCATCGCCTGGCTCGACATGGCGGCCGCCCCGGGCGAGCGCCACGCCGGCATGATCGGCTCCGGACACTCGCGGTTCATCCTCTGCGACGGCGAGTTGGATCGCGTGCGGGGCTACGTGAAGGTGCAGGACCTCCTCGATCAGGGCCTGCGTGCGAAGGCCTTCGACGCGAAGGCGGTCCTACGTCGCCCGCATTTCGTCTCACCGTGGACGCCCGCGTTCCGAATCCTCGAGCGGTTCCAACGCTCGGGCGATCACATCGCCATCGTGCGGGACGCCTCGGGGAGCGTGGTCGGTCTCGTGACCCTCAACGACATCCTCGAGAACATCGTGGGCGATTTCCCCGAGCCGCACGAGATGCAACCCCCGAGTGCCGTGCAACGGACGGACGGCTCCTGGCTGGTCGACGGCCTCCTACCCATGGAGGACACCCTTCGACGGCTGGGCCGGCCCCGTTCCGCGGCGGGAGGGTTTCCCACCATCCACGCGTTCGTGGTTCATCACCTGGGTGAGGATCCGGCCGCGGCCGACGCGTTCGCCTGGGAGGGTATGCGCTTCGAGGTGGTCGACATGGACGGGAGCCGGGTGGACAAAGTGCTCGTACAGCTCGACGCCACGAGTGACGCTTCGGACGCCCGCACCTTGTGACAACCCGCGAGTGCTGGCAACGTCCGACCGGAGCACCGTGCTCCCAGGAGGGCACCGTGACTTCAACACACTGCCAGAGGAGACGGACCGTGCTGGTTCAGATCAACACCGATAGCAACATCGACGCAACCGACGCACTCGATCAGCGCTTGGAGGGGATCGTGGGCGAGGCACTCGATCGGTTCGGCGAGCAACTCACCCGGGTGGAGGTCCACCTCAACGACGAGAACAGCAACGCGAAGGGCGGCGACGCGGACATCCGCTGCCTCATCGAGGCTCGGCTCGGTGGACGCCCGCCGAGCGTCGTGACGCATCACGCAGCGAACGTGGAGCAAGCCACCGAAGGCGCGGCCAGGAAGATGAGGGACAAGCTCGACTCCGTGCTCGGACGTCTCGAGCGGCGCTGACGCCACGGGGCCGGCACGTGCCGGCCCCGTGGGCGGCCTCAGCTCTGTCCGGCCAACGACGGCACGGGCCCGCCCACGCCCGCACGTCCCGGCGCCTCGTCCGCATCGACGACGTCGTCGTCCGCCTGGAAGACCTCCATGTCGGTCTCGCCCAACACCCGGCTCGTGGCCGCCCCCGCCGTCATGGAGCCGCTCACGTTGATGGCGGTTCGCCCCATGTCGATGAGCGGCTCGATGGAGATGAGCAGCCCGGCCAGCGCGACCGGCAGGTTCATGGTGGAGAGCACGATGAGCGCGGCGAAGGTGGCGCCGCCACCCACCCCGGCGATACCGAACGAGCTGAGGGTGACGACGAGGACGAGCGGCGCCAGGAAACCCAGCGACATGGGGTCGAGCCCCACGCTCGGCGCGATCATCACGGCGAGCATGGCCGGGTAGAGGCCGGCGCAGCCGTTCTGTCCGATGGTGGCGCCGAAGCTCGCGGAGAAGTTCGCGACCGCCGGCGAGACGCCCAATCGGCGGATCTGGTGCTCGATGTTGAGCGGAATGGCGGCAGCGCTCGAGCGGGACGTGAACGCGAACGTCAGCACGGGCCAGATCTTCTTGAAGAAGCGGGCCGGGTTGAGGCCGGTGAGGCCGAGAACGCCGGCGTGCATGGCGAGGATGAGGGCGAGCCCGAGGTAGGACGCGACGACGAAGCCCATGAGGCCGAGGATGTCGGAGACGTTCGAGGTCGCGACCACGCGCGTCATCAGCGCGGCCACACCGAAGGGGGTCAGGCGGATGACCATCCGGACCAGGCGCATGACCAGCCCCTGGAGCGCCTCGATGCCGTCCGTCACGCGGGCTCCGAGCTCCGGATTCTCCTTGCGCAGCCCCAGGGTCGCGATGCCCAGGAGCGAGGCGAACACGACCACGCTGATGATCGACGTCGGCTGTGCGCCGGTCAGCTCGTCGAACGCGTTGGTCGGCACGAACGAGAGGAGGAGCTCGGGCACGCTGAGGTCGGCCACCTCGCCCTGACGCGCCACCAGGTCCGCGCCCCGCTCGAGCTCCCGAGCGCCCTGCACCAGCCCGTCGGCCGTGAGCCCGAACAGCCGGGTCATCCCGATGCCGATGACCGCCGAGACGGCCGTGGTCAGCATGAGCACCCCGAGCACCACCGCGCTGATCTTGCCCAGAGAGCGGGCGTCGTCGAGCCGCGTCACCGCCGAGAGAATCGACACGAGCACCAGCGGCATGACGATCATCTGGAGCAGGCGCACGTACCCGCCGCCCACGAGCCCCACCCACGTCATGGTGTCGTCCACGACGGCGTGCTCGAGGCCGTACCCCCACTGGAGCGCGATCCCCAGACAGATCCCCGCCACGAGGCTCATCATCACGTTGTTCGAGAGCGAGGTGCCACCCGCCTGGCGTCGGGCGAGCCAGACGAGGACGGCGGTAAAAACCGCGAGGTTCGCGAGGAGTGGGATGCTCATGGGGAGCTCCGGAGTCGGGCATGCAGATGAAGGGGGAACGAAAAAAGGCCCTCCCGCAGGGGAGGGCCGGACGGGAGAGCCGGGATGTCCGACTCGGTCTACGCGCTCGCGACTCCGCGCACGCGCCCGCCCGACGCTCCCGGGGGAGCGCCGCAACAACAACAGGAGGCGGTGGCGTTCGTGCGCGTGTGCATCATCACGTCAGGCTATACAGGTCGAAGTGGGTCCGTCAAGGGCTCGGGCGGCCCATCGGGACCCCAGGGGCGGCAGGTGCACGGCACTGCCTCAGCCCCACCGGAACCGGAGCCGCCCGTCCTCCTCCTCGACGCCCCCGCCCCACGGGCGGCTTTCCCGGTTCAACGTCCCGGCGAGCCAACGCCGCTCCTCCCGATCCGGTCGCTGAAGGCGAAAGTCCCGGATGCGCATGGGCGTCATGACCAGCTCCTCCAGCGTACCGGAGGGCGCCAGGCGCGGGAAGTACATGAGGGTCAGCGAACCGCGGTACTCCTCGTGACCGCCGATCCCCTCGTAGTCGTTGAGGAAGTCTCCGGCGCCGTAGAGGATCAGGCGTCCCTCGTGCACCTCCATCCCCTTGGGGTGGTGGGAGGAGTGGCCGTAAACGACATCGGCCGCGCCGTGCTCCACGAGCCGGCGAGCGAAGAGACGCTCATCCTCCGGGATCTCGTATCCCCAGTTGCCACCCCAATGCACCGAGACCACGACCCGGTCGGTCTCCCGGCGTCGGGCCGCCACGTCCTCAGCGACCCGGTCCGCGCCCGACGGGTCCAGGGTCTCCAGGAAGCTGACCCCGGGCCGCTCCGGCCCGGCCTCCCACGCGGGGAAGACGCCAGCGGTGGGTGAGGCGTACGCGAAGAGCAGAATGCGCCCCCCGGGCGTATCCAGCACGACCGGATTTCCGGCGTCCTCCTCGTCCTCCCCCGCGCCGCAGGTGGCGATCCCGGCGTCAAGGACGCTACGAAGGGTCTCCCGGAGGCCCTCCCGGCCCCAATCCAGGACGTGGTTGTTCGCCAGGACCACGGCGTCCAGCCCGACGGCGGTGAGGAGCGGAGCGTTCTGAGGGTGCATCCGGTAGTGGATCGCCTTGTCCGGCCAGGGCTCGCCGTGGGTCGTGACCGCCGTCTCCAGGTTCACCACCCGAACGTCCGGCGCCAGGGCCTCGAGCTCCTCCAGTGCGCTGCCCCACACGTAGTCGAAGGCCACCCTCTCGGGAATGGATGCGCCGGCCTCCTCGGCGATCCGAACGTAGGTCCGGGCGTCCTTCACATACGGCTCGTGGAGGGTCGGATCCACGGAGTGGGGAAGGACCTGGTCGATCCCTCGACCCGTCATCACATCGCCCGCCAGAAAGAGGGTCGTCGGGGCGTCCATCGGGTCCCCGCGGCCCGACTCAGCTCACCGGTGGCGGCGAGACCCGCATGATGAAGAGCCCCTCACGCACGCTGGTGAAGATGACCAAGCCGCTCTCGAAGAACGGATAATTGCTCCAGGCTCCGCTCTGTGTGGCGCTGTGCCCCGGCTCGTCCTCGTTGTACGGGGCGCTGTCGAAGAACGCGATCTCACGCGGGTCGGTGCGGTCGCTGATGTCGAGCACACGGAGGCCGCTGCCGTAGTTGGACTGGTACATGCGGTCGCCCTGCACGTACAGGTTGTGGTCCGAGGCCCGCACCGGACCGATGTACTCGTTCGCGACGATCGGGTCGTCGAGCTCGGTGAGGTCCCAGACGATGGTGCGTGTGCCCTCGACGTTGCCGGCGAGCTCGTCGAGCTCGTCGTTCATGTAGAAGTAACGCTGCTCGTCGTCGAACCATCCCTGGTGGGTGTAGGCCGCGCTCGGATAGCTCATGCGCGCGATGGTCTCGGGCGCCGTTTTGTCCGTCACGTCGGCGATGTTGATCTCCGACTCGTTGGAGCCCACGCAGATCTCGCGGCCGCGGTACCGCTCGTCCGGTCCCTCGTAGACGAGGCACTGCGCGTCGTGCGTGTAGCCGCGGCTGTTCTGGCTCTCGTCGTCGTGATAGCACCCCGCGAAGGTGGGACGCTCCGGATCCCGGGCGTCGACCATGTGGAGCCCACCACCACACGTCTGCCCACCGCCGTTCGCGCCCACGATGTAGAGGAACTGCGAGGCCGTGTCGGCGACGACGTTGTGGGCGCTGTGGATCTCGTGATAGGTCGTGTCGGGCTCGAAGTCCACGGGCTCGGCTCCCACGTCCCGAAGGCGCGTGAGATCGAACACCTGCATCCCGTGCGCTCCGGCTCCGTCCGAGACGATGTAGGCGTGGTTCCCGATCACCTTGATGTCGCGCCAGACGGACGGTCGCGAGCCGTCGGTGCGCGACAGCGTTCCCATGAGCCGGGGCGCCGAAGGCTCGGTCACGTCGATGAACGAGGCGCCATCCCGCCGGGCCACGAGCGCGTAGTCGCGGTCGGTCGAGGGGTCGGTCCACCCCCAGACGTCGTTGACCCAGACGCCGCGCTCGCCGCCCAGGTCGCCGATCGGCATGTGTGCCACGAGCTCCATGTTCTCGCACGAGAACTCACCGAGCATCCCCTCCTCACAGCGGTCTCCGGCGCTCAGCGTCTCGCCGATCCGGAAGATGCGCCCCTCCAGAATCTGCTCGGAGCGCCAGCCGTCGCCGGCGCGGCGGAGCGCCATGGCACGGCCTTCCCCGAAATCGCGCATGGGCATCCCCACGACCGCGCGGTCCTGCGCGGCCGCCAGGGAATAGCCGAAGGTGAGCGGCCACGAGGTGCCGCTGGTGTCGTCCGGGTCGAGACGGGCCACGGCGCTCCAGCCGTCGGCTCCGTCGGAGGTGAAGCGGTATACCCGGCCGTTCGAGCCGTCCACGCCCGGCGCCCCCACCCACACCTCGTCCTCCACCCTGGCGACGGAATACCCGAACTGGGTGCCGCTCGGGTCGTGGTACGGACGCAGCGTGCCGGTCGCGCGCCAGCCGTCCGCGTCGTCCCGCTCGAGCACGAAGACCGTGGCCGCGCCCGGCGCGCCGACGTAGGCACGGTCGCCGCTCATCTCGAGGGCCGCGCCGGCAGCCGCATCCGGGCCGATGGAGCCGGAGGGGAGCTCGACCGTGCGCGGCGTGCTCCACCCGCCGCCCGCCGTACGTGCGGCCGCATACACCCGGCCCCGGGCCGAGTCCGCCGCCGGCGCCCCGATCAGCAGCCGGTCTCCTTCCCAGCGCAGGGTCCGACCGAACCCGGTCCCGTCCCCGCCGGATGCCGGCCGGAGCACGCCCTCGAGCTCCCACTCGCCGGCCGTGCGCCGGAAGTGGTAGACCACGCCGGTCCCCTCGGCGGCGGGCGCGCCGACGAGCAGGTCGTCGCCCGCGAAGGCGAGCGCGACTCCGTATTCGGTGTGATCCGCGTCCCGGGGCGGCTCGATGACGCCCGCCTCACGCCACGGGCCCTCGGACGAGGCGCGCTCGAACGCGTAGACCACGCCCGAGCCGTCCCGCTTCCGCGGCGCGGCTACGACGAGCGTGTTGCCGTCGACGGCGAGCGCCCGACCGAAGTCGTCCATGCGGGAGGAGTCCGGGGCCGCCAGCGTCGCGTGCTCGCGCCACTCTCCGTCTCCGTCCGCGCGGTAGGCGTAGACCATGCCGGGGCCGTACCAGTTGACCGGCTGACCCACGAACAGGTCCGAATCCGTCATCGCCATGGCGCGGCCGAAGTTGGGCTCCTGGGCGGCCGCCGGCGGACTCATCAGGCACGTCGTGCACGCGGCGAGCAGGAGGGCGGCGGTCGTGAGCGGACGATTCTGCATGGAGGGCCTCGTATCGATGGAATGTGCACGCCTGAGAATTACCCGGGTGGCACGCTTCCGGCAACTCCCCCCACCAGCCCTGAAGCAGCACGCGCGCGCAAACCGCGCCGGGCCCGCTCGGGACGCCCCGGGTGAACACGACGAGGGGTGTCGTGTAGGCAGGCGCACGAGTGTCTTTTTTCACATGCTCGTGGAGCCAACCCTTGCGGCTCCCTCGCAGCGCCGGAAGGGCGCTCGACGGGCGATCTACAGGAGCAGCGCATGCGCGCATCCACCTTCAAGGCCGCCTTCGTTCCCGCCCTCTTCGTCGCGGTGCCCCTCACTCTTGGTTGCGGCCCTTCCGACCAGGGGCAGACCGGAACGGGCGAGCAGCCCGGCGGGATGCAGCAGCAACCCGGCCAACCGGGGCAGCCCGGCGGGGGTCAGCAGCCGAGCGCGGACGTCTCGGACGCGCAGCTCGAGACCATGGCCCAGGTATACGTGGAGATGAGCGACCTCCAGGCCGAAACCGCCGCCGAGGCGGAGGGCGCGACGCCGGAGGAGCAGAACCAGCTTCAGGCCCAAGCGACCGAGGACATGCAGGGCATCCTGGACGACCACGGCATGACGATCGAAGAGTACCAGCAGATGGTCCAGCTCCTCAACTCCGATCAGCAGATCCAACAGCGGTTCGAGGAAGTCCTCACCGACATCCAGAACTAACCCCCCGAGCGCGGACCGTCCCGAGAGCGTCCCCTTCGTCGTTACGGCGTGGGGGGTGCTCCGGGGCGGGGCGAGCCCGGGACGCTGCGGTATCGACACGCTCCCCGCCACCCTAACAGCCCGTGGCAGAAGTCTGGTGGCCCGCGCACGAGGGTCTTGCGCGCCGCAGGCAAGGCGGCTTCTTGAAGGCGATGCCGTAGCATCGGCGAAAGGAGCCAACGCCGCATGCGGCCGCGGGCACCGACGCGCAGCGTTGGTCCCCTCGTGCCCTTCGGACCACCGCTGGCGCGGCGGTGCCCGGGGCGGCACGGCCCGACCCACGCCCTCCGGCGCGGGTGCCCGCGTCGTTGGAGCTCCCTTCGCCGTATGCTACGGCTATGCCTGCGGGGCTCCGCCATAGGAGCACGGGCCGTGGCGCTCCCGGGGCACCCGGGCGCAGCACGGGTCCGGGCCACCAGACTTCTGCCACGGGCTGTTAACGCGCCAGGAAGATCCAGTCCGTGGTTTCGGCGCTGATGAGGTGGTTGTAGAAGGGGATCGGCTCGGCGCGCACTTCGTCGAAGACCGCCTCCAGGCCCCGGCGGAACACCTCGCTGTCCGCGGACGACCAGACGGACAGGACGCCGCCCGGCGCCAGGTGGGCCTTGACCGCCTCCAGCCCCTCGGCCGTGTAGAACGGGGCGCTCGCACCGTCGAGGTAGTGGTCGGGCGCGTGATCGATGTCGACCAGGATCAGATCGAACCGGTCCTCGGGCGGGGCGGCCATGCGCTCGAAGAAGTCACCCACTTCCGCGGTGAACCGCGGCTCGGCGTTGAGCGTCTCGGAAAGGGGGAGGAGCCCGTCCCGAAGCCACCCTACCACCTCCGGCAGCACCTCGATCACGGCGAGCTCGCTCACCCGCTCGGACGCCAGCGCGGCGTGCGCGGTGTAGCCGAGCCCCAGCCCCCCGACGAGCACCTTCAGCGCCGGGGCCTCGTGCAGGTCGAGCGCGAGGTCCGAGAGCGCCCGCTCGGAGACCGTGTAATAGCTGCTCATCAAGAACTCGTGGTTCAACGTCACCTCGGTGACGACCGTGCCGGGCATGGAGAGCAGCTCGCGTTTCCGGAGGCACAGCGGCCCGAGGGGTGTGTGCTCGTAGGCGAGGATGTCCAGGTTGGATGAGGTCATGGTCGAAAGATATCATCTAGCCGGCCCTCCCTGACGCGGGCACCGGACTTCCGCATCACGGCGCCCAGCCCCCACGCGCCCTTGGTGAAACGGACGGAGCCAGCCAGGCCGGTCTCGTCACGAACTTCAACGACGGGCTGGCGTGGGGCCTGTTCCCGCTCCTGTTCGCGTCGCGGCGGACTGTCGCTGGGCCAGATCGGCGTTCTCACGTTCGTCTATCCGGCCGCGTGGGGCATTCTCCAGCTCGGGGCGATCGTGGCCAGCGTGCTGGCCGACGCGCTGGGGATCGCTCCGGCCATCGTGGCGGTGGGAGCGCTCGTGTTCCTCTCGACGGTCCTGGTCGTGGTCCGCATGCCGGAGACGCTTCCCGCGCGTGCTCGCCCGCGTTCGGCAGGCGCAGCGCCGCTTGCTCCTCTCATCCGCACGGCTCATCGTGCGACACTCGGTTTCGCGGACCCTCCCGCCCCTGGAGACGACCATGATGCCCCCCGCTCGCTTCCGTGCGCTCTCCACCGCCCTGGCCGTCGTCCTCATGACGCTGGCCGGGCCCGACCGCTCCGTCGCGCAGACCCCCGCGACCCTCGATGCGGACGACTACGGACAGTGGGAACGGCTCGGGTCCGGGGAGCTCTCACCCGACGGCCGTTGGCTCGCGGTCTCGATCTCGCGGGTGAACGACGAGGACGAGCTCCGCATCCACCGGACCGACGAGGACTCCGTGGTGGTCGTTCCGTACGGCTCGGCTCCGACCTTCTCGGAGGACGGCCGGTGGCTCCTCTACACCATCGGGCGCTCGGAGGAGGAGCGCGACGAGGCCCGTGAGGCGGAGCGACCGGTCCGTGACGACGTGGGCATCCTCGACCTCCGGAACGGGACCGTCCGCGTCCGGGAAGGGGTCGCGTCGTTCGCCCTGTCGGCGGACGGGCGCTACGCCGCGCTCCAGCGCTACCGGGCGGAAGACCAGGAGCACGCCGGCGCGGACCTTCTGGTCGAGGAGCTCGGCACGGGCGAGCGCATGGTGTTCGGAAACGTCTCGGACGTCGCGTGGGCCGACCGGGGACACCTGCTCGCCATGACCCTCGACGCGGCGGATCGGGTCGGCAACGGGATCTCGCTCTACGACCCGGCTTCGGGCGCGCTCCGTCCCCTGGACCAGGCGGAGGCGACGTACCGGGAGATGAGCTGGCGCGAGGACGCGGCCGACCTCGCGGTGCTCCGCACGGTCGAAGATTCCGCGTTCGCGGACACGGCGCACGTGGTGCTCGCCTGGCGGGGGCTCGACGGTGCGTCACCGTCACGCTTCGCGCTCGGGGACGACGGTGGGGTGCAACCGACCGAAGGCATGCGCGTCGTCCAATACCGGGCGCCCGAGTGGTCGGACGACGGGCGGGTGGTGTTCGTCGGCGTGCAGGAGCGCGTTCCGGCCCCCGAGCCGTGCGAGGAGCCCGGGCCCACCGAGGACGAGGGAGAGCGGGAGGGCGGCGGAGCCGACGCGAACGGCGCGCCCTGTGAGGACGACGAGGAACGGCCCGGCGTCGAGATCTGGCACACGCGGGATGTCGATCCCGTGCCGCGCCAGCGCGTGCGCGAGGAGCAGCTCCGACAGCGGAACCACTCGAGCGCCTGGCACCTCGACCGAGGCGCGTTCGTCCAGCTCGGCGACGAGCTGACCGAGCGCACCGAGCTCGCCGAGGGCGGGCAGCCACGCGATCGGCATGGACGAGACGCCGTACGACGAGCACGCGATGTTCCGGCAGCAGTTCTTCGACCTGTACGCGATCGACGTCGCGAACGGTGAGAAAACCCTCGTCCGCGAGCGTGCCGAGAACGCGGAGGTGAGCCCCGGCGGCCGGCACGCGATCTGGTTCGAAGGCGAGCACTGGTGGGCGCACGACCTCGAGGCCGGCGAGACCCGCAACCTGACCGCGGACGTACCGACCCGGTTCGTGAACCTCGACGTCACCCCCACGCGCGAGCAGATGCCTTCATTCGGCGTGGCCGGATGGCTCGAGGACGACGAGGCGGTGCTCCTCAACGACGAATGGGACGTCTGGGAAGTGCAGCTCGACGGCTCCGGCGGCCGGGCGCTCACGCACGGCGCGGACGACGAAGTGCGCCACCGGGTGGTGCGGATCGACCCCGAGGCGGACGCGTTCGACGCCGACGCCCCGCTCTACTACCACGTCTACGGCGAATGGACCAAGGAGGCCGGGTTCGCGCGGGCACGCCGCGGCGACGAGCCCACTCGCCTCGTCTGGGACGACAAGCGGTTCGGGGGCTTCGGCGGGGGGCTCGTGAAGGCCGCTGACGCCGAGGTCTTCCTCTTTCGTGAGGAAGCCTTCGACGACTCGCCGGACTTCTTCGTGAGCGGCCCGGACCTCGCCGACGCCCGGCAGGTCACCCGGACGAACCCCTTCCAGGACGAGTACGCGTGGGGACGCACCGAGCTCGTCGACTACGAGAACGAGTGGGGCCGGCGGCTCCAGGGCGTGCTCACCTACCCCGCCGACTACGAGCCGGGCCGGCGGTACCCCATGATCGTCTACCACTACGAGCTGCTCTCACAGGGGATGCACCAGTACCAGGTGCCGGACCCCACGCGGTACTACAACCAACAGATCTGGAGCCAGGAGGGGTACTTCGTGTTCCGGCCCGACATCGTCTACCGCGACCGGAGGCCGGGCCAATCGAACGTCGAGACGCTCCGTCCGGCCGTGGCCGCGGCCCTCGAGGCCGGACCCGTCGATCCCGAGCGGATCGGCCTCATCGGGCACTCCTGGGGTGGCTATCAGACCACCTTCTTCGTCACGCAGGACGACCTGTTCACGGCCGCCGTGGCGGGCGCACCGCTCACCAACCTCATGAGCATGTACCTGTCGTTCTACTGGAACAGCGGCGGCACCGACGCGCGCATCTTCGAGATCAGCCAGGGACGCATGCAGGTGCCGTGGTGGGAGGACTGGGACAGCTACTTCGACAACTCGCCCGTCCACCACATTCGGGACATGGACACCCCGCTGCTCATGATGTTCGGCACCGAGGACGGCGCCGTCGAGTTCAACCAGGGCGTCGAGTTCTACAACGCCGCGCGCCGCCTCGGCAAGGACATGGTGTTCCTCGCCTACGAGGGCGAGAACCACGGCCTCGCCGAGGAGCCCAACCAGCGCGACTACCAGAGCCGGATCCTCGAGTGGTTCGCGCACTACCTCAAGGGTGAGCCGGCACCCGAGTGGATCGAGAGCGGGCTGGACTATCTCGAGCAAAAGGACCAGGTGCAGGGCACCGGGCCCGGAAGCTGAGAGCCGGGTCGGACGGGCGCGGTTCGGGCCCGATGGGCCTCACACGTGCACGATCTCGTTCTTCAGCGCGTAGGTGATCGCGAGCACGTCCTTCCGGGCGGACTCGTCCACCTCGTTCCGGACCAGCACGTCCATGATGTCGTCCACCGCCGCCATGTACTCGGCGACGCTGATGTTCATGCCGCGGTGCGTGTCGGGCATGCTCCGGCCGGTGTAGGCGTCCGGGCCACCGCTCCCCTCCGAGAGAAAGGTGCGGAGGTGGCCCTTGATCTCGCTCAGGCGGTCCGGATCGGCGGCGTACGGGCGGAATCGCGGACCGATGGTCGGGTTCTCCATGTGCGCCTCCACGATGTCGTCGACGATCGCGGCGATGCCGTCCTGGCCGCCCAGGCGTTGAAAGAGTGTCGGCGTCTCCATGAGTGGATCCTCCTCTGTTGGGGAAACGAAGGCTCCGAGCGCGAGTGCGTCGGAGCCGTGCATCGGGCCGCGGCCGCACGGGCAGCGTCGTCCGTGTCGGCCCGCCCATGGAGTAGACCGGTCGGTCTACCCAAACAGACAAAAAGATGCGAGACCGGATCGGCGAGGGCGCCCCTCATGACGTGACCCCCGCTCCGATCCGGCCGAAGTAGAAATCCAGCATCGCCTCGAGCGGGGCCGGGCTCCGGCGAAGTCGGCTCCGGAGCGCGGCCCCCTCCCAGCAGTCGACGAGCAGGGCGGACATCTGCGCGCAGTCGGCATCGGCCGGCAGATCACCCGTGCGCCGCGCCTCCTCCAGGCAGCCGGCCAGGGTGTCCCCGATCTCGGTGAGACACGCGTCGATCTTCTCCCGGAAGACCGGGTTCACGCCGGAGAGCTCCTGGCCGAGGCCACCGAGCATGCAACCCAGGTAGCCGTCCTGGTGGTACTGCCCGTGGGTCAGCTCGAAGAAGCCACGCACACGGTCGAGCGGAGGGCGGGAGTCGTCCTCGACGCACGCGTGGAGCGCTTCGTGTACCCGCTCCATGTAGAGGTCCACGACCTCGAGCGCGAAATCCTCCTTGCTCTCGAAGTGATGGTAGAACGACCCTCGCGGCACGCCCGCCTCGCGCAACAGGCCCTGGATACCCAGGGCGTTGTAGCCGTGCTCGAGGAGCAGGACGAGCCCGCTCTCGAGCAGCTTGAGCTTGGTGGGATGTCTCACGGGCATCTCGGCTCGGCGTGACCCGGCGTCGGCGGGTGGGCACCGCTCGGTGCGTCGCCGCGCCATGTGTAGACCGACTGGTCTATTCCACCACAGAATCGGATGGAGACGGTCTGCTGTCAAGAGACAGTCCACGGGCGCCTCGGGCTGGCGCGAGGAAGCGTCCCCCCGGATGTTGTCGGTTTCGGGTTTTCGAAGCCGATCTTCCAGATGCCCCGTACGAGGCTCCCATGCAGCGGACGTTGCCACATCATCTCCTTCGCATCCTCCTCCTCGCGCTCGCCACCCTGGCCGCGCCGATCTCGCTCGAGCGCACGGCGGCCCAGGTCCCGTCGGCGGGCGAAGAGACGGTCCGCACCACCGGCGGCCTCGTCTCCTCGCAGCAGTGGATCGCGAGCCAGGTCGGAGCCGACGTCCTCTCGGCCGGCGGCAACGCGGTCGACGCGGCCATCGCCACGGGCTTCGCGCTCGCCGTGACACACCCGAGCGCGGGCAACATCGGGGGCGGGGGCTTCATGGTCGTCCGCTTCCCGAACGGCCGCGCCACGACCATCGACTTCCGCGAAGAGGCACCGCGCGCGTCGCACCCGGAGATGTGGCTCGACGACGACGGGGAGTACTCCTCGGAGCGGCACCACGACAGCCACCTCGCGGTCGGCGTGCCCGGGACCGTCGCCGGCTTCGACAAGGTGCACCGGCTCTACGGTCGGGCCGACTGGGCGGCGCTCGTCGAGCCGGCGGTGGAGCTCGCGCGGGAGGGCTTCGAACTGAGCGACGCCCTCGCCGAGTCGCTGGCGAGCTTCGTGCGCCGCACGCCGTACGAGGCGAGCGCGGCCGCGTTCTCGGACGGCGGCACCCCCTACGCGGCCGGGGATACGCTCCGGCAAGCGGACCTCGCGCGCACGCTCGGCCGGATCCGCGACGAGCGCCGGGACGGGTTCTACGGGGGCGAGACGGCCCGGCTGCTCGTGGCCGAGATGGAGCGCGGCGGCGGGATCATCACCGAGGAGGACCTCGACCGCTACGCGGCGCGCGAGCGAGCGCCCATCCGCGGCACGTACCGCGGCCACGACGTGATCTCCATGCCGCCCCCGAGCTCCGGCGGGGTGGCGCTCGTGACCATGCTGAACATCCTCGAGGGCTACGACCTGGCCGGGATGGGTCACAACAGCGCGGCCTACATCCATCACCTCGCCGAGGCGATGCGGCGGGCGTACCGGGACCGGGCCCGGCATCTCGCCGACACCGACGTGGTCGACGTGCCCATCCACCGGCTCACGAGCAAGGCGCACGCAGCGGAGCTCCGGCGGGACATCCACCCCGACCGCGCTTCGGTCTCGCACCCGGCCGACGTCGACACGGGCACCGAGAGCCGGCAGACCACGCACTACTCCGTGGTGGACGCGGACGGCATGGCCGTCTCGGTCACGTACACGCTCGAGCAGGGGTACGGATCGGAGATCGTGGTGCCCGGCGGGGGCTTCCTGCTCAACAACGAGATGGGCGACTTCAACGCCGCGCCGGGCATGACCACGGCAGGGGGCCTGATCGGCACCGAGCCCAACCTCGCCCGGCCCGGCCAACGCATGCTCTCGTCCATGAGCCCGACCATCGTCGCTCGGGACGGCGAGCTCGTGGCGGTCATCGGCTCGCCCGGGGGTCGGACCATCATCAACACCGTCCTGCAGCTCGTCCTGAACACCGCGGACTTCGGGATGGACATCCACGAAGCCGTGGCTGCACCCCGGATCCACCACCAGTGGCTCCCGGACCGCCTCCGCATCGAAGAGGGCGGCGTTCCGCCGGAGACCGTGGAGCGGCTCGAGGAGATGGGGCACACGGTCCGGATGCGCGGCAGCCAGGGCTCGGCCAACTCGATCGGGATCGACCCGGAGACCGGGGAACGGATCGGAGTGGCCGACCCGCGGAGGCCGGACGCGGGAGCCCGGGTGGGCGGATAGCCGGCAAAGCGGCGCCGCGCGGTCACCTCATACGGCCCGTGCGACCCGTCCGGCCTCGAGGAACAGGAGCGACCCGCGTACGTCCGCTGGAGACAGGGCGAAGCTCTCTCGAACCCAAGCACAGTAGGCCTCGAGCTGAGGGCGGTAGTGCTGGACGCGCGCGTCCAGCGCGGGATCGGCGCCGTCGGCGATCCGGTCCGTCTTGAAATCCAGCACCTCGGCCTGGACCGTACGGCCGTCCCGCTCCACGAGGACGAGGCGGTCGATCACGCCCTCCTGGATCTCGTCCCCCACGCGCCGCACGAACGGCAGCTCCCGCTCCACCCGGACGGTGACGTCGGGTCCGTCCGGGTACGCGCCGCGGCTGAGGGCTTCGCGCACGGATGCGTGCGTCATCCACGACCGGAAGGTGCGGAGCAGGCCCGCGAGGTCGTCGCGAGACATGGCCGGAGCGACCCGTCGCGCGCGCGCCCGCAGCGCGTCGTCGTCCGGGATTCCGTCCTCTATCCAACCGATCGCTTCGCACCACGCGTGCACGACCGAGCCCCGGAGCACGGCGGATCCGGAGTCGATGCGGAGATGAAAGGCGAGGTCGACGTGCTCGCCTCCTTCGAGCGCGGAGGGGCTCCGGCGCGCCAGGTTGCGGCCGGCGCCGTGAGAGGCGGAGCGCAGGAGCGGCTCACCGGCTGCCGGCTCGACGTCACCTTCGTCCACGCCGTCATGCGTCCGTCCCTCCACCTGCTCGAACCACCGGGCGTCGCCGCTCTGCCACACCCTCCCGTCCGCGTCGGCCGCGGCGTCGTCGAGCGCGAGGGCGCTCCGCACCAGCCCGGCTCCGTGCTTGCCGGAGCCGCCGTCGGGAGGGATCACGAGGTGCATGGCGTGGCGGGCGCGGGTCAGGGCGACGTACAACAGGCTGAGCCCATCGCGGAGGTCCGCGGCCCGCAGCTCCGCGACGGCCCGCTCGACCTCGGGAAACAATGGGAGCATATCCTTCTTCAGTGACGGATAGACGCGGGTGATCCGTCCGGTCTCCGGATCGCGCTCGGGCACGGCCGGCCCCTTCGGGTGCCCGGCCAGCGAGGCGTAGAGCTCCGGAAGCAGCACGACGTCGAACTCCAATCCCTTCGCCCCGTGGATCGTCATGACCTGCACCGGCGCCGAGGACGGATCTTCGACGGGCTCCTCGACGACGTACCGCACGAAGTCCCGGGGCCGGAGGCTCGCCCGGGCGTCCCAGCGGTGGCCGAGCTCCACGAGCTGCAGGAGCCGGAGCGTCTCCCGCTCGTCGCAGCGCGGCGCGAGCCCGCGCACCCACGCGGCCAAAGTCGGCCCGTAGCCGTCGGACACCAGGCGCCGCCGCACCCGGTCCGCGAGGACGGGGGCCGCGGCACGATCGGCCGGATCGGTGAGCCCGACCACTTCGCCCACCGGACTGCGGGCCACGTGGTAGAGCGCCGCCGAGCTCTTCGGGTGGTCGGCGAGCCGGAGGAGCGAGAGGAGCGCGTTCACCGGCGCCGTATCCGTGAGCGGCGCGCCGCCTTCCCCGCCGGCCGGCACGCCGAGCGCGGCGAGCTCGTTCATCAGATGCGCCAGGACCTTGTTCGTGCGGACCAGGACACCGATCGAGCGATCCGGCATCTCCTCGTGGAGGTCGCGGATCCGCTCGGCCGCGAACCGGAGCAGGTTCGGTTGCACGCTCGCCGTTCCCTCGTCGTCCGGTCCCACGTGCACGGCGACGTGGCCCGGGAGGTCCTTCGCGGCCTCGAGCTCGGTGAAGTCCTCCATCCAGGCGGCCGCCACCGCGGGTCCCCCCGGAAGCTCCTGGATGGGCCTCGCCGACGGCAGATCGCGGAAGACCCGGGCCACGAAGTCCAAAACGACCGGGCTCGAGCGCCAGGAGCGCTCCAGCGTGGCACGCTCCAGCCCGTAGCGCCGCCCCACCTGGTGCACGAGCTCCGGACGCGCGCCGCGCCAACCGTAGATCGACTGCTTGGGGTCGGCGACGATCACGCCCGCACGCTCGTCCAGGTGGCCCGAGAGGAGCTCGTCGACGAGTGGCGCGAGCGCATGCCACTGCTCGAAGGAGGTGTCCTGGAACTCGTCGAGCAGGATGTGCCGGACCTGCTGGTCGAGCCGGTAGTGGAGGTCCGGCCGCCCGGCGATCCCGTGAGGCCCGCCAAGGAGCGCGGTGACGTCCTCGAACCGGTACGCACCCGCACGGCGTTGGGCTTCGGTCAGGGACGCCTCGAAGAGCTCCGCGAGACGGCCGAGGCCCTCGCACGCGCGCCGGAGGCGGCCGGCGAGGTGAATGCGCGCGAGCCCGCGAGCTTCGTCGAAGATCGAGCCGAAGTCGGCCGGGATGGGTCGCCTCGAGAAGGTTTCCTCTCCTGCGAGCACCTTGGCGCCGATGCCTTTCGTGAAGACCGTGCTCCAGTCGAGGCGAAAGATCGCGGCCGCCGCTTCGTTCCGCGCATTCGCCCAAGCCTTCATGGGCGTCCCCGCCTTCGTCTCGGGCACCTCGAGCGCGCGCAGGCGTTCGGCCAACCGTGCGGCCCGGCCCTCGATCTCGGGAAGCGGCGGCACCTCCGAGACCCCGAGATCGGGGCTCCAGGGATCGGTCGCGTCCGGCGCGACCTGCCTGCGGATGCGGAGGAGCTCGTCCATCATGTCCAGCAGTGCATCGTGCACCCGACGGTCGGCCGAGCCCTGATTGACCCGGTGCAGCAGCTCGGAGAGCTCGGACGCGTCGGCCTCGGCCAGAACCGTCTGCACGGCTTCGGTGCGCAGACGATCCTCGGTCGGGGTGTCGGTGATGCTCCACGCCGGCGGGAGCTCCATCTCCTGTGAGAAGCTCCGCGCGATCCGGATGAAGAACGAGTCGAGCGTGCCGACGTTGATGTGGTGGAGCTCTCGGACCAGGCGCACGAGCAGCGCGCGACACCGGACGGGGTCGGTGAGCGTGCCGCCGAGCTCCTCGGCCTTCGCGGGGTCGGCCGCGCCTTCGGCGAGCCGCAGGAGCACGCGGTCGAGGATCTCTCCGGCCGCCTTCCGGGTGAAGGTCGAGGCGAGCACCTCACCCGGCGGCGCGCCCGCCGCCAGCAGCTCGATGATGCGGGTCGACAGGTGGTACGTCTTCCCCGAGCCCGCCGAAGCGAGCACGAGCTCCCGCGGAGGCTCGAAGGGGGCGGCGCTCACGTCGGGAGGGCTCATCGGGAGTCTCCGTCCTCGCCGTCCGAGCCCGCACCGTCCGCGTCGCTCTCCGGAGCCTGCCAGCCCCGGGTGAGGAGCGGCTCGAGGGCATCCGATCCGTAGCGGCGGGGTTTCGTCACCGTGGCGTCGAAGGTGAAGCGTCCACTCCGGAGGACGCGGACCACCTGGCGCGCGACCTCCTCCGCCTCGGCAAGCTCCTCCTCGTCCCATTCCGCCAGCAGAAAGGCCGTCTCGGCCGTTTCCCTGGGGAGCGCGACGTAGCCCAGGCTCACCCGGCCGTCGCGCACGGCTTCCGTCGAGACGAGCCGAGCGCCGTCGCTGTCCACGACGCCGGAGAGGAGCCGGCGGTAGAGCGGAAGCTGGAGGTCGACCCACCGGCGGCCCGAGCCGCGACCTTTCCGGTGGGCGCGGTCCGGCGTCTCGACCGCGTTGCCCGTCTTGTAGTCCAGGACCGTCCAACGGTCGGTGGCGGGGTGATGGTCGATGCGGTCGATCCGCCCCCGCAGCAGGAAGGGCGCGCCATCGACGTCGAACGGTACGCCCTCCCCTTCCGGCTGCTGCTCCACGGCCGCGATCCGCCAACCGTCCGCGGCCCAGGCCGCCTGTGTCTCGGCAAAGGCGGCGAAGCGCGCCCGGAGCTGGCCGGCCTGGAGGGCGACCGCGGGAAGCGCCGCCCGCCCGAAACGCTCGTCCACCAGCGTGTCGAGCAGCTCGAACAGGAGAGTTCGAACCGAGTCCGCGTCCGCGAGGTCGACCTCGGACGGCGAGGTGAGCGCGGTCGTGCCGAAGCGTTGCAGCACCTCGTGCGCGAGCGTCCCGAACGCGAGCGGGTCCATCTCGCGGGCGTCGTCGTCGACCGCTTCGAGCTTCATGATCCGCTCGAGCACGAAGCGATACGGATCGGCGAGGACGGCCCCGAACGCGGTCACGGACAGGCTGCTCGGCACCTCGTCGGGGGAGAGCTCCAGAACGGGCTCCGGGGGGACCTGGAAGCGACTCCGGTCCGCCGGCTCGAGGCCCACCGACGCGAGGCTCGGCCGCGTCGAGACGTCCCCGGGGTCGCGGAAGAAGGCGAGCACCCGTCCGGGCACGTCCTCGTCCCGGATGCGGAACAGCAGCCGGCTCGGCCGGAGCGGATCGCCCGTGCTGCTCCGGCGCCCCGCCACGATGCGCGCCGTCTCTTTGGAGTGCAGGACGGTCGTCAGGCGATACGCGTCGCGGGCGGCACGCCGCCGGTTGTCCACGAGTCCGAGACGACCGCGGAGGCCGTCCGGAAGAAACGGATGGCCGACCGTGGACTCCGGGAGGAAGCCCTCGTTGCAGCCCGTGATCACGACCACCGGTGCGTCGTCGAGCGCGACCTCCAGCCAGTCGACGAGCTCCAGCGCGTCCCGCCGTGCCTCGGGCGGCAACGCTTCACCCCGCAACTCGACCAGGAGCGCCCGGATGGCCACGGCGGCCGTGCAGGGGTCGTCCAACCCCTCGGGAAGCGCCCCCAAGGCCGCCGCCGCCGAGCGCACACGGGTCAGGACGTCGAGGAGCTGCCGGTCCGCGGATCGAGCCCGGTCGAGCGGCCGCGTCTCGTAAGCCACCCGGAGGAGCTCGAGGACGTCGGGCATCCACCGGGAGAGCCGCCGCCGACCGCCGAGACGGGCGAGCGGACCCGAGCGTGACAGGGCACCGGCCACCGCGGCGAAGCGAGCGGCCTTCCCGTGGGCACGCGGAAGCCCGTCGGCGATCCGGTGCGGGAGGTGGTCACCGAAGAACCGGTCCGCGATGTCCACGGCCTCCAGGCGCGTGCGCGCTTCCGGGCCGGCCTCGACCAAGGGGCCCGCGTCCGGATGCCGGAGGAGGGCCGCGAGCGCCGCATAGGTATGATCTTCCACGTAGGCGGCCACCGCCTCGAGCAGGCGGAGGGGCGCGGCCCGTGTGAGCGGCGTGCCCCCCGCGTACCGTGGGTGCACGCCCCGCGCCTCCAGACGCTGCTCCAGGAACGGGACGACGTCCGTCTCCGCGTGGACCGAGACGACCACGTCCTCGGCCGCGTACCGCCCACCCAGCGCGTGCAGCGCCGAAACCACGGCATCGGCCTGATCGACGGGCCGGTCCACGACCCGGAGCACCTCGTCGGTCACCGGGAGCTCGGCCTCCGACCAATACTCCGTGGTCGGCACCCCGTAGGCGTCGAACGCGGCCGCCCCGTCCGTGCCGCTCTCGTCATCGGCGTCCGTGGGCCCGGCGCTCGGCGCGTGCACGGCCGCGAACGTCCGGGCTCCGCTGCCTTCCACCAGCCGGCGGGTGGCGCTCGGCAGGTCGACGACCGAGATCAGCCAGATGTCGCCGTCGTGCGGCGGAACTCCGGCTTCGAGGGCCGCGATCCGGAGCTCGTGCCGGTCGGCGAGCCCCGCCTCGCCGAGGCGGGCCAGATACCGCTCCCGCACGCCCGCGAGCACCTCCCAGCGCGCCCCGTCGTCGAAGCCCGGCTCCGTCCCGCACATCCGTGCCACGTCCGCGAACCGGTGCCCTTCCCGCGCGACCGTCTCGTGCAACCCGGCGAGGAGATCCGCGAGCGCGTCCCAGCCCGCGAGGTCGCCCGGTCCGGGAAGCCGCGGGAACACCGGCCGGAGCGCCTCCGGGTCCGTGGCGCGCAGCGCGTGCGACCAGGCGCGGCGGGCCGTGCTCGGCTCCGCCGGCGGACGCGGCGCGTCCAGCAGGCGGTCCGGCAGCCCACCCACCGTCACGGAGTCGGGCGGAATCAGCGTGAGTCCGCGGTCTCCGGCCTCTTCCAGGAGCAGCTCGACCAGGCGTCGCCGGGCCCGCGCGCCCGGCAGCACCGCCGTCACCCCGCGCAGGTCGGCCACGCGACCGGACGTGTAGTGATCGAGGAGCCGCGCCGCCGCTTGCGGCAGGAGCGGCCGGTCCCAGTCGAGGAAGAAGCGCGTGGGCGGCACGGCTCAGCCGGCCGGGGCGCGGGTGAGATGGATGGAATGGGCGCCGAGGGAAGCGTAGTCCTCGGGGGTGCAGGTCATGAGCACCACCTGGAGCCCTCGTCCCGCGGCCCGGTCGAGCGCCCGCATGAGCCCCCGGACGCGCTCCGGGTCCGAATACGCGAACGCGTCGTCGAGGACGATGGGGAGCGCTCCGTCATGGTCTTCGGCCAACAGCTCGGCCGCCGCGAGCCGCACCGCCACCGCGAACTGCTCGCGCGCCCCTCCGCTCAGCTCCTCGAACGCGAAGCGCTCCCCGCGGCGGAGGGAGGGCGTGGCGAGGGACGTGCCCTCGAGGTCGAGCGCGATCTCGCTCCCGTCCGCGAAGATCGTCCGCAAATAGCCGTTGACCCGCTCCTCGAGCGGAGCCACGAGACTGCGGGTGAGCGCCCCCTTCTCCGTCTCGAAGGTCTCGTGGAGGAGGGCGAGCGCGTCGGCCCGGAGGCGCGCGCTACGCTCCCGTTCGCGGGCCCGGTCGAGCGCCGCGTGGGCCGCCTTCAGGTCGGCGTAGGGATCGGTCGTGCCACCCGACTCCAGCAGGGCCCGGGCCCCCGCCCGCTCGCGGTCCGCCTCACTCCGCTCGCTCCGCTGCTGCTCGAGAGCGCGCACCAGTCGGGTCCGGTCCGCCTCGAGCTGGTCCGGGTCGAGCCCGGCCAGCGCCGCCTCCGTTTCCGCGAGCTGCTCGGCCTCGCGGGCCTCCCGCTCGGCGAGCCCTTCGAGCTCCTGACGGCGCCGCTCGGCGTCACCGACCCGCTCTTCCAGCAGCTCGAGGTTCGACTTCTTCCGGTCGACCTCCGCCTTCACCGATCGCAGCGCCTCCCGCTTCTCCTCCAGGGTCCCGGAGGCCTGTTCGACCGCCCGGGCCTTTTCCGAACGCTCCTCCTCGAGCCGGCGCTCGGTCTCTTCGCGCTCGGCGAGCACGCGTTCGGCCTCCTCGACCCCGGCCGCCAGAGTCTCGGGCGCCGGTGGCTCGGCCTCGTCTCCCGGGAGTTCTTCGCCGAACCGCGCGAGCGCGCCCTGCGCCTCCTGCCACTGCTCCTGGGCGCGGCGGAGCCGGGCGTCGAAGTCCTCGCCGGCGAGCCCCTCGAGCTTCGCCCGGGCGCCGTCCCTCGCCGACTCGAGCTTCACGCGCTCTTTCGAGGTCTCGCGTGCCTTCGCGAGCGAGGCGCATCCGAGCTCCTCGAGGCGCCCGGCGAGGGTGGCGGCCCGTTCCTCGGCGAGCGCGCGCGTCTCCTCGAGCGTCTCACCTCCACCGGGCCGGATGCGGATCCGCGTCTCCTCTCCGACGCGGAGCTCCGTGTCGCGCGTCACGGTACGCGGCGTCTCCGGCTCGATCGGCTCGTCCGCCAGACGGACGGGCAGACCCGCCTCCAGGACCTCGATCTCCGCGGCCACCGCGCTCAGCCGGTCCTCGCTCCGCAGCCGCTCGGCGTCGAGGGCGGCGAGCTCTTCCAGAACTTCGTCGGTGACCGGCGGCAGCTCCGAAAGCGCCCGGGTCGCCTCGTCGATCTCCTCCTCGAGCGCTTCCACCCGCTCCCGCACGCTTTCGAGCTCGGCGAGCTGTTCGCGCCGTTCCGCATGCTGGAGGCGCGCACGCCTGCGCTCGAGCTCGACTCTCGCTTCCCGGACGGCCCGAGCGGCATCCTCGCGCAGCCGCTCCGCTCGCGCACGGGCTTCGAGGCGCTCGGCGTGATCGGCTTCGAGCGCCTCGAACGCCGTTTCCTGCGTGGCAACGTCCTCGCGGCGCGCTGCGATCGCTTCCACGAGCTCGGCGATCTCGCGGTCCGCCTCACGCAAGCGCTCGAGCCGCTCGCGGGTCTCGGTGAGCTTCCGCGTCCGCTCCTCCTGCTCGCGACGGAGCCGCTCCACCTCCCGCAGGCGCTCGGCGACCCGTGCCTCCTCTTCCTCGAGGCTCGCCAACGCCTCGCGGGCCTTCTCGAGCCGTGCTCCCGCGTCGCGGTACCGCTCGGCCGCACCCTCGAGCTCCCGGACCGCGGCCGTTCGCTCCTCGAGGCGTGCCTGCGCCGCGGCGGCGGCCTCTTCTCGCTCGTGCAGCTCGGACCCGGCTCTCGGCTTCCCGGCCTTCGTGAACACCTCCTCGTAGCGCGCCCGCACCCGGCCCGCGACCTCGCTGTCCCGCTGCGAGACGTAGAGCCCCAGCCCGCCCATCGACTGAAGCCGTTGGATGAGCTGATCGGCCTGGGCCTGGAGGCTTCCGGCCGGATCGCCGCCGCTGGCCCCCTGCCAGACCCAGAGATGGGCCCACTTGTCGTCCAACTGGCCCGCACGCCGCCCGCCCAGCGCGTCCTCACCCCGGAGAAGCTCCGCGAGGCGCGCCTCCGCCTCGTCACCGGAAAGGGTCGTCTCGCCGTGACGGGAGAGCCGGACCGTTCCGTTGCCCCCCGAAAAGCGCTTGTGGAGCGTCCATTCCGCGCCGTCCGCCGCGAACACCACCTCCACCTCCGGATGTCCGCCGTCCGGACGCGTCAGCAACCCCTCCCGCACGGCTCCGGTCACGTTGGGGCGCAGAAAGAGCGCCCGGTGCAGCGCCTCGGCCACCGTGGATTTCCCGACCTCGTTGGGGCCCGCGACCAGGTTGAGGCGGTCGTCGAAACGGACCTCGAGATCCCGGTGGACCCGGTAGTTCCGGACCTTCAGGCTGCGCAGGCGCATGAGCTCACTCCCCCGCCAGCGAATACAGGTCGCGGAGCGCCAACTCGGCGGCCGGACCCCGTTCGTCGCCCGCCTCGATCCGCTCCGCCAGTCGGGTCGCCACCTTCGCGACGAGCGGGTCCGTGCCGCGCTCGGTGAGCCCCTCGAGCTCCTCCCGGGACGGCGCGAGCCGGACGCGGTCGTCCAGCTTCAAACGGAGCAGCCTGCTCCCCAGCGACTCCAGGACCTCGTCGAGGTCGCTCCTCGCCGCCAGGCTCAGCCCGCCGTCGAGGGTCAAACGGAGCAGATCCTGCCGCGTGCGCCCTCCCAGGCGGGCCGCGACGTCCTCCCGCAGGTGATCGACGTCGCTCGGTCCGCCGAGCGTCGCCTCGTGGACGTGCCACCGCAACCGCCCCGTGGCCGCCGGCCGCACGCTCGGATCCTTCGCTCGCGCCGCGTCCACGACCAGCACGTGTCCCTGGTCGTGATCCTCGCTCTTCGGAAAGCGATCGGGCTCGGGTGTGCCCGAATACCACGCTGCGTCGGAGACCCGCTTCGTGCCGTGCCAGTCGCCGAGCGCCACGTAGTCGATGGCTCCGGGCGGCAACCGGTCGAGCTCGACCCGGTTCGGCTCCGCCGCGGGCAGGCCCTCCTCATCCACGTCGCTCGAGAAGCCCTGGACGCTTCCGTGCGCGAGCACGATCCGCACGCGACCGCCGGCGTCCTCGAACACCTCGGGCGCCCGGAGCCACGCCGTCGGATCCTGGGCGAGTTGACGGTGCGCGAGCGGCGCGGGATGGATCACCGCGTCGCCGACCTCGGCCGGGGCGGCCTCCAGCAGCACCCGGAGGTTGGGCGCGAGCTCCCGGCGCTCCCGCTCGAAGAAGTCCTGCTCCCATACGCTTCCCGGCCCCGCGTGATCGTGGTTGCCCGGGATCGCCAGCACCGGCACCTCCATCGCGCCGACGGCGGACATCGCCGCCGACACCACGTCCCGGCTCGGGCTGGGGGAATCGAACAGGTCGCCCGCGACGAGCACGAACGCCGCGCCTTCCTCGCGTACGAGCTCCGCCACGCTCCGGAGCGTCTCGAGCCGGGCTTCACGCACGCGCGACCGTTTGTCCGCGTCCTCCATGGACGCGAACGGCTTGCCCAGGTGCCAGTCGGACGTGTGGACGAACTTCGCCATGATGCCTCGGCTCGGGAAACGCGATTCGGGAGATCCGTCGCCCGCAAACTACAAGCAGACGCGGATCGTGCGAGCGTCGTCCGAAAGGTCACGGCGGGGTGTGACGGAGGGTGCGGCAGGCGCGTGGTCCCGGACCCGAGGCCGCTCGGGCTACCCCGCGACGCAGGGTAGCCCGAGCACGTCTTCACTCAGAATCAGAACGCCTCGAAGCGATCCAGGGTCGCGACCTTGGTCCACGCGTCGACGAAGTCGCGCACGAACCGCTCATCCGCGCCGTCGGCCGCATAGAACTCGGCGACGGCACGCAGCTCGGAGTTGGCCCCGAAGATCAGATCGACGGGCGTGGCCGTCCACACGACCTCGCCGCTGTCGCGGTCGAGCCCCTCATAGACGTTGGGGGCGTCGGAGGATCTCCTCCACTCCGTGGACATGTCGAGGAGGTTGACGAAGAAGTCGTTGCTCAGCGTACCGGGCCGCTCCGTGAGCACGCCGTGGCTGGCCCCGCCCGTGTTCGCGTTCAGGGCGCGCATGCCGCCCACCAGAGCCGTCATCTCGGGAATCGTGAGGTTCAGCAGGCTCGCCCGCTCGACCAGCGCTTCCACCGGATCGTCGCCGTTGTCGTCGGCGTCGTAGTAGTTGCGGAACCCGTCCGCGGTCGGCTCGAGCACGGCGAACGACTCCACGTCGGTCATCTCCTGCGTGGCATCCGTGCGTCCCGGGGTGAAGGGGACCCGGACGTCGTATCCGGCCTCCTCGGCGGCCTGCTCGATGGCCGCGGCGCCGCCGAGAACGATCACGTCGGCCAGGGAGACCCGCTTGTTGCCGGACTGCTGAGCGCGGTTGAAGTCGCTCTGAATCGCCTCCAGCCGCTCCAGAACCCGCGCCAGCTCATCCGGGTTGTTGACCGGCCAGTCCTTCTGAGGCTCGAGCCGGATCCGCGCCCCGTTGGCGCCCCCCCGCATGTCCGAGCCACGGAAGGTGGACGCGGACGCCCAGGCGGTCCGGACGAGCTCGGGCACGGTCAGCCCGGATGCCAGGATCTCGGCCTTCAGCCGCGAGATGTCACTAGCGCTGATGAGCTGGTGGTCGACCGGAGGAACCGGGTCCTGCCAGAGCAGCTCCTCGGCCGGAGCGTCCGGACCCAGATAGCGCGCCCGCGGCCCCATGTCCCGGTGCGTCAGCTTGAACCACGCCTTGGCGAAGGCGAGCTCGAACTCCTCGGGGTTCTCCTGAAAGCGCTTGGCGATCTCCCGATAGGCCGGATCGGCCTTCAACGACAGATCGGTCGTCATCATCATGGGCGCATGGCCCTCCGACGGATCGTGCGCGTCCGGCACGGTGTTGTCCGCCTGCCCGTCGGCGGGGACCCACTGGACCGCGCCGGCGGGGCTCGTCGTCTGCTCCCACTCGTACTTGAACAGGTTGTTCAGGAACTCCGTCGTCCAGCGCGTCGGATCGAACGTCCAGGCTCCCTCGATCCCGCTGGTGAAGGTGTCCCCGCCTTTGCCCTCGCCACACTCGTTCTTCCAGCCGAGACCCTGCTCTTCCAGGTCGGCGGCCGCGGGCTCCGGGCCCACGCAGTCGGCCGTGGCCGCGCCGTGCGCCTTGCCGAACGTGTGCCCGCCGGCGATCAGCGCGACCGTCTCCTCGTCGTTCATGGCCATGCGCCCGAAGGTCTGGCGGATGTAATGGGCGGCCTCGGCCGGATCCGGGTTGCCGCCCGGTCCCTCCGGGTTCACGTAGATCAAGCCCATCTGGGAGGCGGCGAGCGGACGCTCGAGCTCCCGGTCCTCGCTGTGGCGCTGGTCCGCGAGCCACTCCTCTTCCGGACCCCAGTAGACGTGGTCCGCCTCCCAGTCGTCCTCACGGCCGCCGGCGAAGCCGAACGTCTCGAAGCCCATGGATTCCATGCGCCACGGTACCGGCCAGGGCCATCAGGTCGGCCCAGGAGATCCGGGTCCCGTACTTCTGCTTGATGGGCCACAGGAGCCGCCGCGCCTTGTCGAGGTTGGCGTTGTCCGGCCAGCTGTTCAGGGGCTCAAAGCGCTGCTGTCCCCCGTCGGCGCCGCCGCGGCCGTCCACGACCCGGTAGGTCCCGGCGCTGTGCCAGGCCATGCGGATGAAGAGGGGGCCGTAGTGGCCCCAGTCGGCCGGCCACCAGTCCTGCGACGTGGTCATCAGCGTCTCGAGGTCGCGCTTGACGGCGTCGAGATCGAGCCTCGCGAATTCGCGAGCGTAGTCGAAGTCCTCGCCGAGCGGGCTGGACTCGGGAGCGTGCTGCCGCAACGGACTGAGGTCCACCATCTCGGGCCACCAGTCCTGGTTCGACGTCATCCCTTGCTGCGCGCTTTGGGCGCTCAGAGGGACCGTCGACGTCGACAGGGTCGTGGCGATCGCCACGGCCACTGCCAACCCGATCGATTTCTTCGAGTGAGTCGAGTTCTTCAACGTCCAGCTCCTTGATGCTGTGATTTCACCGTCTCCGCCGCGAGGCTGCACCGGGATTTCCGGGGAGAGATCCCACGGGCCCTTCATACGGAGCATGCACCGCCCCTGGCCATAGGTCAAAGTGATTTATACTATCACAAGCATAGCGGCAGCCTATATATCACACGACCGTCCGCCATGAGCCCGGCGCGGTCCAGGATCGGAGACACGCCATGACGGTGACCCAACTGAAGTACGCGGTCGCGGTGGACGACCACCGGAGCTTTTCCCGGGCGGCGGACCGCTGCCGGGTCACCCAACCGAGCCTGAGCGCGCAGATCAAGAAGCTCGAGAACGAGCTTGGCGTGGAGATCTTCGATCGGAGCACGACCCCCGTGCGCCCCACGGATGCGGGACGCCGAATCGTCCGGCAGGCCCGCCTGGTCCTCGGGGAGCTCGGACGGCTCTCGGAGCTCGTGCACGACGGAAGCGAGGTCGCCGGTGAGCTGCACGTCGGCGTCCTCCCCACGGTGGCGCCCTGCATCCTCACCCGCTTCATGGTGGATCTCACGACCCGGCATCCCGGGCTGAGACTGAAGGTGGCGGAGCAGCGGACGGACGAGATCGTGGAAAACCTCCAGAAGGGGAGGCTCGATGCCGGCCTCCTCGCCACCCCGGTGGACAACCCGGACCTCAGGGAGCGCATCCTCTTCCGGGAGCCGTTCGTGGCCTACCTCTCCCCGGAGCACCGCCTGTCGTCGTCGAAGCGCATTCAGACCGACCAGCTCCGCCGCGAGGACCTCTGGCTCCTTCGGGAGGGGCATTGCTTCCGCGATCAGGTCCTGGACCTGTGCGCGGAGATGAATTGGGACGAAGCCGAGCCGCCGGCGCTCCGCTTCGAGAGCGGAAATCTCGAAACCCTCTCACGGCTGGTTGAGACCAAGGGCGGCATGACGCTCCTGCCCAGCCTCATCCTCCACGGGATGACCGACGACAGGCGCAAGCACGTGCGCAGCTTCGACGAACCCGCACCCGTGCGCACCCTCCGGCTCGTCCACCGCAGGGCCAACGTCAAGCAGGTCGTCCTCGAGGCCTTCGCCGACGAGTTCCTCGCGCTCGTGCGCCGGGAGCTTCCGGACGCGGCCCTGTGATCGGGCGAGTGCGGCTGCGGCTGCGGGAAGGGACCCTGCTCGCGATCGCCTTGTAGGAGTTCGGGAGACCCGTGCCTCTCGAGCGACCGCCGCTATGGCCCACACCATCCGCCTCCCGGCCCTGACCCTGGCCTTGATCGGCCTCGGTCTGCCCGGCTCCGCGGCCGCTCAAGCGGACCCCTACACGGAAGAGCGCGAGCGGCTCGTGGCCGAGCACATCGAAGGGCAACAGGTCGACGACCCCGCGGTGCTCGCGGCCATGCGGGAGGTTCCGCGCCACCTCTTCATTCCCGAGGAGCGACGCGGCTACGCGTACGAGGACCGGCCGGTGCCGATCGGCTACGGCCAGACGATCTCCCAGCCCTCGCTGGTGGCCTACATGACGCAGCTCCTCGAGCTCGAGCCGGGGATGCGCGTGCTCGAGATCGGGACCGGCTCCGGCTACCAGGCGGCCGTCCTGGGCGCGATCCTGGACGACGTCTTCACCGTGGAGATCATCGAGGAGCTGGCGCGCCGGGGCGGGGGTAACCTGAGGGAGGCCGGCTACGGGCACGTACGGGTCCGGCACGCGGACGGATACTACGGCTGGGAAGAGCACGCCCCGTACGACGCGATCATCGTGACCGCCGCGGCCGATCACGTCCCCCCGCCGTTGATCGACCAGTTGAAGGACGGCGGGCGCATGGTCATCCCCGTGGGCTCGCCGTTCCGCACCCAAACGCTCATGCTGGTGACCCGCGACGGCGAGGACACCCTCACCGAATCGCTCCTGCCCGTGCGCTTCGTGCCCCTGACGCGCGAATCACCGTGAGGGCGGATCCAACGTGAGAGCGAAGCCGATCACGGCCGCGCCGTGACCGTCCGGCCGCTGTCGTGACCCCGAGCGCCCGCCTCTCGCTCTCGGTCGGCGCCGCGTCGGCCGCCATCATCGCCTTCCAACTGGTGGTGATGCAGCTCCTGTCGATCGCGCAGTGGCACCACTTCGCGTACATGGTGATCTCCATGGCGCTGCTCGGCTTCGGGGCGGCGGGGACCGCGCTCGTGCTGCTGCGGGGGTTCCTCGACCGTCACTACGACCGCGCGCTCCCGCTGCTCTACCTCGCGAGCGGCGTGAGCATGGCGGCGAGCGTCTGGCTCTCCGGCCTGGCCGGCGACTTCGATGCCTTCCTGCTGTTCTTCGAGCCCGGGCAGGTGGGACTGCTCGTGGTGTCGTACCTGATCTACTTCCTCCCTTTCTTCTTCGGCGGACTCGCGATCACGCTGGTCTTCTACCGGGAGGTCGATCGCATCGGCGTCCTGTACTTCGCCAACATGGTGGGCTCGGGCGCCGGCTCGGTCCTGGTGCTCGGCCTGCTCTGGATGCTTCCGCCCGAGGCCCTCTCCGGCGTGCTGGCGCTCCTTCTCGTCACGGCCGCGTGGCTCACCCGTCCGCCCGCCGTCCGCCGGCCCCTCCTGACGGTCCTGGCGGTCGCCGGCGTCCTGATCCCCGCAGTCGCCATCGCGCGTCCGAGCGTGCCGGAGCCCTCGGAGTACAAGCCGCTCCACGCCGCGCTGCTCCTCCCCGGCGCCGAGGTCGTGCACCGGGCTTCGAGCCCGCACGGGCTGCTGGAGGTGGTCCGGGGGGACGCCCAGCGGTTCGCGCCCTCGCTGAGCCTGCAGTATCCGGGCGAGCCGCCGGTGCGCGACGTCGCCTTCAACAACGGCGAGTACTACGGAACGCTCCTGGGCCGGGGCGGAGGTGAGCACGGGCACATCCTCGACCACACGACCCGCGGCCTTCCGTACGCGGCGCGCCGGCCGGACTCGGTGCTGGTGCTCGAGGCAGCCACCGGAACCGACGTCTCGCACGCGCTCAGCCACGACGCGGCGAGCGTCACGGCGGTGGAGCCGCACCGGCAGGCGAACGACCTGCTGACGGACGTGCATCCGGAGTGGATCGACAGCCTCTATCACGACTCCGCCGTGCGGCTCCACGAAACCAGCGCGCGCGCCCACCTCGGCCGGCGGTCAGGCGAGCGATACGACCTGATCGTCGCGCCCGTGGTGGGCTCCTTCGGCGGCACCTCCGGGGTGGACGCGCTCCGGGAGCGGTACGCGCTCACCGTCGAAGGCTTCGGCACCATGTGGGACGCCCTCTCGGAGGACGGCGTGATCGCGGTGACCGTCTGGGAGGATCAGCCGCCACGCAACACGCTCCGGGTGCTCGCCACGTGGCGCGCTCTCTCGAGCCGGGAGGGCATCGACGACCTCCGGGCCCACGTCGTGGCGGTGCGGAGCTGGGGCACCACGACCTTCCTGCTGAGCCGAAGCCCCTGGACCGCGGACGAGGGGGAGCGCATCCGACGGTTCGCCGGGGATCTCGGGTTCGATCCGCTCATCCTCGAAGGCGTCGCGAACGAGGACCGCGACCGCTTCAACCGGCTGCCCGACCCGGCGTACCTCGACGACATCGACACCCTGCTCGGGGGCGACCCCACGGAGCTCTTCGCGCGCTATCCGTTCGACGTGCGCGCGACCACGGACGACCGGCCGTTCTTCGCGCACTTCCTCGAGTGGTCGAGCCTCCCGGAGCTCTACGAGCGGTACGGGCCGCGTGAGCTCCCCTACCTCGAGCTCGGCTTCCTGCTCGGGGCGGTGACCTTCGTGCAGATCGTGCTCGTCGCTCTGGGCCTGATCGTCCTGCCCCTGTTCCGCGTCGGGTGGGCGGGAAGCCGGCGGCGCTGGACCTTCCTCTACTTCACCGGAACCGGGCTCGGGTTCATGCTCTTCGAGATCGTGCTGATCCAAAAGCTCACGCTCGTGCTCGGCGAGCCCGTCTACGCGACCGCCGCCGTGCTCACCACCCTGCTCGTCTGCTCCGGCGCGGGCAGCCTGACCTCGTCGAGCCTCCCCGCCACGCCCCGCTCGCTCGCGCTCGCGGGCACCGTCACCGCCGGCCTGGTCCTGCTCTACGCGCTCGGCCTCGGCCCCGTGCTCGAGCCGGCGATGGGCTGGCCGCTTCCCGCGCGCACCGTGCTGGTGTTCGGCCTGCTCGCCCCGCCCGCCTTCGTGATGGGGATGATGTTCCCCCTCGGCCTCCGCCGGCTCGCGGGCAGCGACGAGAGCCACATCCCCTGGGCCTGCGGCATCGACAGCAGCCTGTCCGTGTCGGCCACCGCCATGGCCACGCTCATGGCGCTCGAGATCGGCTTCGGTTCGGTTCTGCTCACCGCGGCCGGCGCCTACGCGGTCGTCGCGGTGGCGGGGACGCGGTTGGGGTGGAGGGTTCCGGACCGTCAAACTCGGTGAGCCGGTCGCTCGCGAAATCCACCTCTTCCGCCCGGCCCATGCGACGGCTCCGGCCGATGCGGGGAGCCCGGCAGGTCCGCGCCGTCACCAGGCGCGTCCTCTCTCGATCTTGTCCGACTCGCGAGCCCCGATCTACCTTCGGTTCCGCGATCCGGCGCGCGCTCGGCCCTGCGGTCCGTGACTTTCCTCCGGTCACGAGCGGATTCAAGGGCGGGCTCGAGCCGCAGCCGTCACATCCTGCCCGCCCCGGAGCGAGCACTTGCCCGAGTCCACCTCGAGAACGGCATCGAAAACCGCGGACGGGACATCGATGACCCCGAAGAGCCCCCGGGAGCGGACCGAGGGCTCGCTTCCCCTCGTCGTTCCACTCCTCGAAGGGAAGAACGCGGAGATCGAGGAGCTGGGCGGGAAGGCCGGCGGGCTGCGCCGGCTCGTCGAGGCGGAGGTGCGGGTTCCCGACGGGTTCGTGGTGACCGGGGCGGCCCTCACCCGGTTCCTCGACTCGGTGGGGCTCGCCCCGCCGGAGCCCGACGCTCCCGAGGACGAGGTGGCCGCCTTCCGGGACCGCCTCCGGAGCGCGCCCCTCCCCGAAGAGGTGGCCGAGGCGGTGGGCCGGGCGCACCGCGAGCGGCTGCGGCCGGACGCGCCCGTCGCCGTCCGCTCCAGCGGATCCCGAGAAGACCTGGAAGGATCGAGCTTCGCGGGGATCTACGAGACCCGCCTGAACGTGCGGGGAATCGACGCGGTCCTGGACGCGGTGCGGGCGTGCTGGGTCTCGCTCTGGGCACCCCGCGTGGAGGCGTACGCCCGCCACCGCGGGGACCGGAGTCGGCGCGCGATGGCCGTCGTCGTCCAGGAGATGGTGGAGGCCCGGGTCTCCGGCGTCCTCTTCACCGTGAACCCCCTGGACGGCCGCGAGGAGGAGATGCTCGTCGAGGCCGTCTTCGGTCTGGGCGAGGGTGCGGTCTCGGGGCGGGTCGAGGCCGACCGCTTCGTGGTGGACGCGTGGGAGGGCGCCGTCCTGGACCGCACCGTCGGGCGGAAGGAGCTGAAGGTGATGCCCACCGAGCAGGGCGTGGAGGAGGTGCCGCTGTCCGCCGAAGAGGCCGGCGCCCCCACGCTCTCCGATCCCGAGCTGTCGGAGCTCGCCGAGGCGGGCCGGCGCATCCAGGTCCACTTCGGCCGACCCATGGACGTGGAGTGGGCCTACGGGGATCAGGGGCTCTTCATCCTCCAGGCACGCCCCGTCACGGGGCTCTCCTTCTCCCCGGACGTAGGGGAGTGGACCACGGCGGACTTCCGGGACGGCGGGGTCTCGTCGGACGTGTGCACCCCGTTCATGTGGTCCCTCTACCGGGAGACCCTCTCGATCTCGCTTCCCGGGTACCTCCGGCGCCTCCGGCTCCTTCCCGAAGGCCACGAGGCCACGTGGGGGCGCATGTTCTTCGGCCGGCCCTACTGGAACCTGGGCGAAGTCAAGAAGGCGCTGTCCCGGATCCCGGGGTACGACGAGGCCGCCTTCCACGCCGACATGGGCGTGGAAGTGGACGCGGACTTCGAGGCCACCACCACGCCCACCACCTTCCGGGGCGTCCTCTCGGCTCTCCCCACCCTCGTGGCCCTGAACCGGCTCTACCGGGAGCGGCTGGAGGCCAACCGGGCCTTCGTGGATGCCTTCGAGGGACGCGTCGAGCCGTACGATCTGGACGACGAGGCGCTGCGAGCGCTGGACGACGGGTCGTTCCTGGAGAAGTACCGGCGGCTGGTGCGGGAGCATTACCTGGATACGGAGACGAGCTACTTCCTGACCATCTACAACACCTCGAACGCCAAGCAGGACCTCGAAAAAGTACTGAAGCGCGTGGGCCGGGCCCGGGGAGAAGCGGTGGACGCCCCGGCCCTCCTGAGCGGGCTCCGGGACCTCTCCCACCTCCGGCCCATGAAGGAGATGCACGGAATCGTCGCGAGGAGCTCGCCGGTCGGGGCGCCCACGTCGACGAGGAAACCGTGCGCGCCTTCGCCCGGCGGTGGCGCCACCGCGGGAGCAGGGAGCTGGACATCCGGGCGCCACGGTGGTCCGAGGACCTGGACCACGTCCGCTCCATGATGGAGACGGCGCTGGAGAGCCACGATCCGGACCGGGACCCGGTGGCCCGGGAGGAAGCCGGACACCGGGCGTACCGGGAGATCGCTGGAGTCCCTCCTGCGGGACCTCCGTCGGCGCCCCCTCCTCCGTCGCTCGTTGCGCCGCGCTCTGACCCGCATGCGGCGCTACGCCTGGTGGCGGGAGGAGATGCGGGACCGCTCGACGTTCATGTACTACCTCGTGCGCCGGTGGACGCTCGAGGCGGCCCGCCGGGCCACGGGAGCCGGACGGCTGGCGGAGGCCGGGGACATCTGGTTCCTCTCCTGGCGGGACGTGGTGGCGCTCCTCGAGGGTCGGCTGGAGCCTGCGCGGGCCCGGGCCCTGATCGAGCAGGGACGGCACGTCCACCGCTCCTTCCGCGACTTCGACAATCCCGACGAGATCGGCGCCCACTTCCGCGCCGGGGAGATCGACCTCGAGGGAGACGTCCGCCGGGGGACGCCGTGCGCGGGCGGGGTCGTGACCGGGCGGGCCCGGGTCCTCGAGCACCTCGACGAGGCCGGCCGCGTGGAGCCCGGGGACATCCTGGTCACGGCCTTCACCGACCCGGGATGGACCCCTCTGTTCGCCCGGATCGCCGCCGTGGTCACCGAGACGGGGGGCGTCCTCTCCCACGCCGCCGTCATCTCACGGGAGTACGGGATCCCGGCCGTCCTGGAGGTCTCCGGCGCGACCGAGGCCATCGCCGACGGAGACCGGATCCGCGTGGACGGCGACCGGGGGCTCGTGGAGATCGTGGAGCGGGCCGGGTAGGACGCGGGCTCAGCGCTCCCGCTCGCGCTCCGAGCCCCTCCGTAGCCCGCGGCCCCAGAGACGGGCGTGCCCGGCCAGGGAGCGGAGGAGCACCCGGACGAGACGGAGCTTCCCGCCGCCGCCGGGATGGAGGCGGCCTTCCAGATACTGCTCCCGGCACCGGCTCCGCTGCCGCTTCCCGCTGGAGGTCTTGGGGATGGTGCCGCGCTCGACCAGGACCACCTCGTCTACCGACACGGTGGTCTCCTCCTGGACCCGGGTCCGGACCGCCTCCTTCAGCTCCTCGGCCCGCTCGGGGTCGAGCTCCTCTGCTCGCAGACCACGACCACCCGCTCCCGGCCCTCGTCCTCGTCGTAGACGGAGAAGGCCACGCTGGCGCCGCCCCGCACCTCCTCCAGGGTCTCGGCCGCGCGCTCGAGGTCCTCGGCGTGGTGGTTCCGGCCCCGGACGATGATGACGTCCTTCGCCCTTCCGGTCACGAAGAGGTCCCCGTCCGCCAGATAGCCGAGATCGCCGGTGTCGAGCCAGGGGCCGTCCCGGACCCGGGCGGTGGCTTCTGGATCGCGGTAATACCCGCTCATGATCGAGGGTCCCGCCACCTGGATCCGGCCCACGTGCCGCTCCTCCACCGGCTCGCCCTCCTCGTCCACCACCCGCACCCGCTGCCCCGAGATCGGGCCGGCCCACGTTGGCCACCGGCCGGCCGTCGGGGATGGGCCGGGCCCGACCCCGAGCCAACGCGTCCCGGTCCGGCGTCTCGAAGCGGGCGCCGGTCCCCAACGGCGCGAAGCTCACGGCCAGGGTGGCCTCGGCCAGCCCGTAGACGGGCATCATGGCCTCGCGCCGGAAGCCGTGAGGACCATACGCCTCGACGAAAGCGTCCACCGTGGCGGGGTTCACGATCTCGGCGCCGTTGAGCGCCACACGCCACGAGGACAGGTCCAGCCCCGCCCGTTCCTCCTCCGGCACCCTCCGCACCGCCAGGGCGAAGCCGAAGTTGGGCGCCGGAGAGAGCGTCGCGCGGCTCCGGTCGATGGCCTTCAGCCACCGCCCCGGGCTCCGGAGGAAGGAGAGGGGGCTGCAGGATGGTGAGGGGGATCCGCCAGTACACCGCGAAGAGCGGGCCGCCGACGAGGCCCATGTCGTGGTAGAGGGGACACCGAGCTCATCACGCCGTCGTCCTGCCGGATCCGGAGCGCCTGCCCGATGGCGTGGACGTTGCCGACCACGTTGCGGTGCGTCACCACGACGCCCCGGGGCCGCCCCGTCGACCCGGACGTGTACTGGATGAACGCGGGGTCGTCGGGACCGACCTCCAGCCCCTCGCGGGCCGACTCCCCGTCGGACAGGGCGGACACGGTGACGATCCGCCGGAGCGAGGGGGCACGCCCTGCCAGATCGCCCACGATGGGCAGGAGCCGCCGGGAGGTGACGCGCACCTCGGTCCCGGCGTCGGTGGCGATGTGCTCGAGACGACGCAGCCCGGGTCTCCACCCGGAAGCCCGCCGGCGGATAGGCGGGCACCGGAAGGGCGCCCAGGTACTGGGTCCCGAAGAAGGCGACGAGGAACTCGCCCGGATC
>JAXHMG010000002.1:0-269339 GCA_034521595.1 Gemmatimonadota bacterium
ATCACGACCTCGAGCGATCCCGGATCGGCCTCTCCGAGGCGCTCGGTACCGGCACATACACACTATAGATGTGTATGCTTAGCGCATGACCACCCGCATTCACATCGTTCTCGACCCCGAGGACAAGGCGCGTTACCGCGCCCAAGCCGAACGGGAGGGGAAGTCGCTGGCCGCCTGGCTGCGCGAAGCCGCCGAGGATCGGCTCCGAGGCGCACGCGACCGGAAGTCGTTGCGCTCGCGGGAAGCGCTCGAGGCCTTCTTCGACGCGTGTGACGAGGGGGAGACCGAGCGTGAGCCCGACTGGGACGAGCACCGCGCCCTCATCGAGCGCTCCCGTGTGCGCGGCCTCGATCCGACATGACGTTCGTCGACACGAACGTGTTCATGTACGCCGTGGGAGGACCGCACCCGCTTCGGGCCCCAGCCCGGGCGTTCTTGTTCGACGCAGTGGAACGGAACGAGCCCTTGGTGACCTCGGCGGAGGTGCTGCAGGAGCTGCTGCACGCGTACCTGGCAGTCGGCAGGCAGGCGACCCTGGACGCCGCGCTGACGCTGGTCTCGGGGTGCGTACACGACATCTGGCCGGTGGAAGCGGCGGACGTACACCTGGCCCGTGCCCTCGAGAGCGAACACCCGGGACTCACCGCCCGGGACCTGGTGCACATCGCGTGTTGTCATCGTCGGAACGTGGGGCGGGTCATGACCTACGACCGGAGCCTCGCCGCCGCGATGGAGGGGTAGGCACCCCGGCCCCGGGCATGGTATCTACCCCATCCCCCACCCTATCATGAGTCCGCCGCACAGCCTGGAGCTCACACGACCGGGGAGGCAGGAACCGAATGACCATTCTGGAGCACGTCGTCGACGGGGTCGCGTTCACGATCGGAATCATCGGCCTGATCATCATCGTGTACGGGATCCTGATCGGCACGATACGAGCGCTGCGGATCGAGGTGCGCGCCCTCCGGGCCACGAGCCTGGAGCGGGACCGCCTGATGCTACGACGCGACCTCGGCTACTATCTGCTGCTCGGCCTCGAATTCCTGGTCGCCGCCGACATCATCCACACGATCGTCCAACCCAATATGGACGAGCTCATCCGGCTTGGTGTCATCGTACTCATCCGGACCGTGTTGAACGTGTCGCTCACCTGGGAGATCGAGCGCAGCGCCACGGCCATCGCGGCAGAAGAATCGTGATGCGGTAGGCCGGGGCCTCAGAGTCCGCGCCGTCCCCCTACCGCCGCACGTCCACGACGACCGTGCTCCTCCGAGGCGGAACTCTCGTCGTGCCGGTGTCGCGCATGGAATCCAATCGCCCGGAACCACCCCGCCCTGCGGGGGTGCCAGAACCCCCTTCCCTTCGAGCCCCGAGCAGGAGCGAGACCGTGCCGAGCGTCATCGTCGAGGCCCAATGAGCACACCGGACGAGCCGCCCCGCGCGTCGGACGTGGAGACCGAGACGGCCCCGGAGACGGACGCGCGAGCGACCGAGCCCGTGTTCGAAGGGGTCAAGTTCGATGTCGAGCGCCGCCGGGTGCCGACGCGGGACGGGGGCTCGGCCGTGCGCGAGCTCGTGGTGCATCCCGGAGCGGTCGTGGTGCTCCCGCTCCTCGAGGACGGGCGCATCGTCATGATCCGGAACCACCGATTCGCGGTCGACGAGACGCTCTGGGAGCTGTGCGCGGGCACGCTCGAGCCCGGGGAGGATCCGGCCCGCACGGCGGCCCGCGAGCTCGTCGAGGAGACGGGCTACGAGGCGGCCCACATCGCACCCCTCACCATGTTCTACACGACGCCGGGCATCTGCACGGAGCGCATGTACGCGTTCGTGGCCACCGGCCTCGAGGAGGTCGGCCAACAACTCGAGGCGACCGAGCAGATCGAGGTCGAGGTCGTGAGCCGCGACGACGTCATGGCGATGGCCGCGTCGGGCGAGATCCGCGACGGGAAGACGCTGGCCACGCTCCTCTTCTGGGGAGCGTTCCGGGCGCCGGAATAGCCGGACATGAAAGTGCCGGCCCGCCCCCTTACCCGCGGGGCGGACCGGCGCTTCCGAGGCCTAAACAGAACTCGTGATCTAGTATCTGTGCTCTAGTAGAAGATCACCTTGTCGGTCTTCTCGCCGGGGTTGTTCACGTCGTCGCCGCCGAGGACCATTACGTGCGCGACGCCGTCCGCGTCCACGTACGCGATGCCCCGGGTGTTGAACAGGTTCACCCCGCCGACGGATAGGAGCGTGTTGTCGCCCGTGGCGCCGTTGAAGCCGCCCAGGGTGCCGTCGGAGTTGATCGACGCGAAGATGTTCTCGGACGAGCCCGTGCCCGCCGCCGCGTAAAGTCCGGAGCTCACGAAGAGGCTGCCTCCGGCCGCGAGCGCGATGTGCTTGCTTCTGGACTTCTGCATCTCGCTCGCGCTCACGGACCAGCCGTCGTCGAGCAGCCCGCTCCTCAGGTTGATGCGGGAGAAGGCGACGGTGGAGAGCTTCGTCTCGTTGTCCTGGAAGTTCGGGTCGTCCACGGACACGGCGGCGCTGTCGCCACCCACGGCGTACAGGAACCCGCCGAAGCCGACGAGCTGATGGTGTGCCCTGGCCTCGGGCAGAGAAGCCAGCTCTTCCCAGTCGCCGAGCTCGCCGAGCGAGTCGATCGCGGCCCGGTAGACCCTCGTGACGGGCTCGTCGTCCGTGGTCGCGCCGCCCGCGATGTACACGGTGCTGCGGAAGACGACGGCCCCGAACGAATGCAAGGGCATCGGCAACGTACCGGCGGGCTCCGCGGCCTCGGTGCTCCCGTCCTGGTTCAACGCGATACGGTGGATCGCATCGACCGGCTGGCCACCCTTGTCTTCGACGCCACCCATGACGAAGAGGTATCCGGAGCCGGGAGCCTTCGAGTTGAAGGGCGTCGCGGCGACCGTCGCGTGGTGCGTGACACCGGAGGCGAGCGAAGCGCCGACCTGCCATGTCCCGACGTGCCCGTCGGACTGGATCACGCTGTAGTGGAGGTCCGCGCTCGGGACCGAGTCGTTGCCCGTTCCTCCCCCGACGAACACGTGCTCGACCGTCTCACCCGTCGCGTCGTCGATCGGCGCGAACGTGGCGGAGTGGCCGCTCACGGCGACGGGCAGGGCTTCGCTTTCCGTCCATTCGATCGCGGACGGGCTGAACGTCGCCCCACTGGACAAGGTGAAGGGCAAGGACTCGCTCTCGCCGGTCCCGGTCTCGACGAGCACCGGGCCGGATTCGGCGTCCGCGGGCACCGTGGTCAGGATGAAGCTGTCCGTCCAGTCGTCGGCCGAAGCGATATCGGCCTCGACCGTTCCGTCGGCGCCGTCGGAGAAGAGCACACGGCCCGGGCCCTGTGCGTCGCCGAACGCGGCGCCTTCGAGGATCACGGTGCTGCCGGAGCTACCCGAAGGCTTGGTCGCCCCGTTCACGAAGCTCAGCGTCGGCGCCACGGCCGTGAACGCCTCGGCGAGCGTGACGGTGGTTCCGTCGGCGTTCGTCACGGTAATGTCGTATACGGCATCCGCGGTGACGCCCGCGGGCACCGTGGCGAAGATCTCGGAGCCGCTCGTGACGTCGATGCCGGTGGCGTCGAACGTCCCGATCTGAACGGCCGCGCCGTCCCGGAAGTCCGTCCCCGAGATGCGCAGGTCGGTGCCGACCGTGCCGCTGGTCGGCTCGATGGAGGCGACGGTCGGAGCCGGGCCCTGGCTATCCTCCTGGTTGTCCTCCGGCGCGGTCGGCTCGTCGCCGCAAGCCGCGGCGAACAGCCCGAAGCCCAAGACGCCCATCAGCCGTACGGCGTTCGTGCGATTCGTCCAACGTGTCATGATCATGGATCCTTTCGTCTGGGATATAGACGCGGACCGCGACCCGAAGCCCTTCGCGTCGCGGCCCGCGGTCGAACGGAATCAGGAGCCGCCGGGACCGGGTCGTCCGGACGGGCCCGCGGGTACGGAGGCGCCGCCGGCCGGCGGTCCCGCGGGAACGGGCACGCTGATGCCCGCGACGGGAACCTGGAAGCCCGCGAAGCCGCTCGCGAGCGCGGGGCCGGTCTGGTCCGGGCGCATGGCGTGCCCGAGCTCGCGACCGACCTCGGGGAAGTCCCCGAGCAATCCGGCATCGCCGGCCCCCGCCGTGAGGCGGCCCTGCACGGCGGTGAGCGCCCGGTCCGAGGGAAGCCCTCGCTCGGTGAGACCACCGATCACGAGCAGCGGGACCGAGAGCGACCGACCGGACGGCTGGGATCGGGCGAGCGCGCTGACGACGTCCCCGTCGACCCCCATGCGCATGGCTGCGGCCGCGGCTTCGATCTCTCCGTCGCCGGTCACGCGTCCGGACTCCCGCAGCGCGTCTCTCGCCCGACCCAGATCGCCCACGAGCAGCTCGACGGCGGAGAGGACTTCCTCGCCGCTCCGGCCCTTGGTGATGCCCTCGAGAGCCGCATGGGCGAGTGCGTCCGACGGGAGTCCCTGGGCGGGTGCGGCCTCGATGCGGGCCATGACGTCGGCCGCGACCTCCTCCGGCAGCCCCTCGAGGAGACGTTCCGCGGGATCCTGTTGCGCCAGCGCTGAGAGCGGCATCAGAAGCGCGGCTACGAGTGAAAAAGCAGTGGTTTTCATGATTCGTCTCCGAAAGGCGAGCTGGAGTTCCGTGCATCCGACCTCGTGCCGAGGCTCTCTGTATCCACTCGGCGCGCCGGCGTTTGGTCACAGGACGCTTCCGCTTGCACCTTCGAGGAGCCTCGTCGGCGACGCCCTTGAAACGCACGGAAACCCGTGGTAGGTCTGACCGGGCTCCGGACGCTGCATCCCTGCGCAGCGCTCGATCACCACCACATGATCTGGAGGGACGGAATGAACGAGACGACAGCCGCGCCCACGCCATGAGCGAGTGGTTCCGGTCGCTCGGACCGGTGAGCCAGGCGACCCTGGCCGGTCTCTTCACCTGGGGCATGACGGCCCTGGGGGCCGCCATCTGTTTCGTGGTCCGGAAGGTGAACCAGCCGCTGCTCAGCTCGATGATGGGGTTCGCGGCGGGGGTGATGATCGCGGCGAGCTTCTGGTCGCTCCTCGTTCCGGCGATCGAGATGACCCGTGTGCAAGGCGATCTGCCCGCCTGGCTTCCGGCGGCGGTGGGCCTCGCGGTGGGCGGGGTCTTCCTCCGTCTCGCCGACCGGTTCGTGCCGCACCTCCACCCCGATCTCCCGATGGCTTCGGCCGAGGGCCCGTCCACGGACATGCGGCGCTCCACGCTCCTGGTGCTGGCCATCACGCTCCACAACATCCCCGAAGGGCTCGCGGTGGGCGTGGTGTTCGGAGGCGCGGCGTCCGTCGTCGGTGGAGAGGTCGCCCAGCTCGAGGCCGCGATCGCGCTCGCGCTCGGGATCGGGCTTCAGAACTTTCCGGAAGGCGTAGCGGTGTCGATGCCCCTCCGGGGCGCCGGGCTCTCGCGGGGACGCTCCTTCTGGTACGGTCAGATTTCCGGCGTCGTGGAGCCCATCTCGGCGGTGCTCGGCGCCGCGGCCGTGCTGCTGGTCGAGCCGATCCTTCCCTACGCGCTCGGGTTCGCGGCCGGGGCCATGCTCTACGTGGTGATCGAAGAGCTCATCCCGGGCGCGCAGCGCGAGGGGACCACGGATCTGGCGACGGTCAGCGCGCTGGGCGGCTTCATCGTCATGATGATCCTGGACGTGGCGTTGGGGTGAGGAACTGGAGGTTCTTGCGGTAAGCACCGCATGCGCCACACAGTGCTTCTCTAGCCGATAGTCGGCCACCCTCACCCGAAGGAGATCCCATGACGACGCCCGCCGCTTCCGTCGACTTCGTTGACCACATCCGCGACCGGGTCCGGGGGCCGGTGGTCGGGCCCTCGGACGACGGATACGAGGAGGCGCGCAGCTCGTACAACGCGATGCACGACCGCAAGCCGCTGGCGGTGGCGCGGTGCGTCGACGATGCGGACGTCATGGCTGTCGTCGGGGTCGCCCGGGAGGCCGGCGTACCCCTGGCGGTGCGGGGCGGCAACCACAGCGTGCCGGGGTTCGGGACCTGTGACGACGGTATCGTGCTCGATCTCTCGGGCATTCGGTACGTGCGCGTGGACCCCAAGGCCCGAACCGCGCGTGTCGGCGGGGGTGCCCTACTCGGAGACCTCGACCACGCCTCGCACGCCTTCGGGCTCGCCACGCCCGCGGGCTTCATCTCCACGACCGGGGTGGGTGGGCTGACGCTCGGCGGCGGAATCGGGGCCTATCTGTCCCGCCGCTACGGGCTCACTTGCGACAACCTCCTCTCTGCAGACGTCGTCACGGCCGACGGGCAGCTCGTTCACGCAAGCGCGGACGAGAACGCCGATCTGTTCTGGGCGCTCCGGGGCGGCGGGGGCAACTTCGGTGTCGTGACCTCGCTCGAGCTCGCGCTCCATCCGGTGAAGGAGATCGTCGGCGGCCCGATCTTCTTCGAGCTCGAGGCCGCCGGGGACGTGCTGCGCTTCTACCGCGACTACATCCGCCGCGCGCCGCGTGAGCTCGGAGGGTTCTTCGCGTTCCAGATCGCGCCGCCGCTGCCGTTCATCCCGGAGGAGCGTCAGGGCGACACCCTCTGTCTCGTGGTCACCTCATGGGCGGGCTCGCCGGAAGACGCCGACGACGTCCTCGAGCCCATCCGCTCCGCCGGACCGGTCGTGGCCGAACACGTCGGTGCGATGCCGTACCCGGCCCTGCAGAGCGCCTTCGACGATCTCGTTCCGCCCGGCATCCGGCACTACTGGAAGTCCGACTTCGTGAGAGCGCTGACTGACGAGAGCATCGCCGTGCACCTCGAGCACGGACCCCGCGTGCCGAGCGTCACCTCCACGATGCACATCTACCCGACCGACGGAGCGGTTCAGGACGTGGCCCCGGAGGATACCGCGTTCGGCCATCGCGACGCCGACTTCTCGGTCAACATCGCCGGCATGTGGCCCGACGCCGCGGACGACGCGCGACACATCGAATGGGTCCGCGACTACTACGCCGCGATCCACCCGCACTCGGGCTACGACGGCGGCTACACCAACTTCATGGCCGCAGAGGACCAGGAGCGGGTTCGCGCCAACTACGGAGACGCGTACCCGCGGCTCGAGCGCATCAAGAAGGAGTGGGACCCCGACAACCTCTTCCGGCTGAACCAGAACATCGCGCCGGGGGGGTGACCGGGGCCGCGTGTCGCGGCCGACCGCGTCCTGCCCCGTCACGATGTCGATCCCCGGATCGTCCTATGCTCGTACGCGTACCCAGGAGCGCTCACCTCGACGAGTGGATCCTGATGCCCTTTTCCGGTTCTTCCCACTTCCTGCTCCCGCTCGCCGCTCTTCTCGCAGCGAGCGCCTGCGACGCCCTCGGCCCCGAACGGAGGGAGCTCGAGCGCGACGCGCACTCGATCTCGGCCACCTACGACCCCGAGACCGGCGTGCCGATCGACTTCTTCATCGACTACGAGGAGAACGTCGACGACGAAGAGTTGGGGATGCGCGTGACCGAGCCCGTGACCACCTTGAATGGTGCGTGAAGGGCGCGGCTTCCGAGCCTCGACCGGAACCCGCGCGCTTCTCCGGTGGTTTCTTGTTCCATACGCACGTCCCCTACGACCGGGAGCCAATACGTGGACCGCCCCTCGGACCGTTCCACCCCCTCTTCTGATCTCGACCCCTCCACCACCCCATCGCCGAAGGGTGCCGGCACTCTTCTGGACCGGTACCGAAACGTCCGTCAGCGGAGCCGCTACCTCACCCGCAGCCTCGCGCCCGAGGACCACGTGGTGCAGTCCATGACGGACGTGAGCCCCACCAAGTGGCATCTGGCCCACACGTCCTGGTTCTTCGAGACGTTCCTGCTCGAGCCCCACCAGGAGGGGTACACCCTCCACGACCCCGACTACCCGTACCTGTTCAACTCGTACTACGTGCAGGCCGGCGAGCGGCACTGCCGGGATCAGCGAGGCTATGTGTCCCGGCCCACCGTAAAGGAGGTCTGGACGTACCGCGAAGCGGTCGACGAAGCCATGGAGCGCTTGCTGGAAGGGGAGCTCACGCCGGAGGTGCGGGATCTGGTCGAGCTGGGCCTCAACCACGAGCAGCAGCACCAGGAGCTCATGCTGACCGACATCAAGCACGTCTTCAGCGTGAACCCGCTGCGACCGGCGTATCTCGAGCTCGACCCGGCCGCGTCCGACGCGGGAGCGCCGTCCGCGAGCGAAGCGCGGCCCCTCGCGTGGACGACGTTCCCCGAAGGCCTCCGGGAAGTGGGGTGGCACGGCGACGGCTTCTGCTACGACAACGAGACTCCGAGGCATCGCCGCTTCCTCGAGCCGTTCGCGCTGGGCGACCGGCTCGTCACGAACGCCGAATACCTGGAGTTCATGGAGGACGGGGGCTACGAGCGCCCGGAGCTCTGGATGTCCGAAGGCTGGGCCGCGGTCGAGGAACGGGGCTGGAGCGCGCCCTTCTACTGGGAGTGGCGGGACGGCGCGTGGTGGGCGTTCACCCTCCGGGGCATGGTCCCCCTCGCCCCCGACGAGCCCGTCTGCCACGTGAACTGGTACGAGGCCGACGCCTACGCGCGCTGGGCCGGTGCACGCCTGCCGAGGGAGGACGAATGGGAGGTCGCGGCCCGGCAGAGCCCGGTCGACGGCAACTTCGTCCACTCCGGCCGGTTCCACCCGGGGCCGGCTCCGGCTAGGAGCACGGACGGGACGCCGCGACCCACCCAGATGTTCGGCGACGTCTGGGAATGGACCGGGAGCGCCTACAGGCCGTATCCCGGCTACCGGCCCCCGACGGGCGCGGTGGGCGAGTACAACGGGAAGTTCATGGTGAACCAGTTCGTGCTCCGGGGCGGATCGTGCGCCACGTCCCACAGCCACATCCGCTACAGCTACCGCAACTTCTTCCCTCCCGACGCCTCGTGGCAGTTCACGGGCATCCGGCTGGCGAGGGACCTGTGAGGAGGCGCGGAAGGATGCCGAGCGCGACCGCCGGGCCGGGGCTCGCCGGCACGATGGTGGCCGCAGGGTTGACCGTCCTATTGGCGGCCTGCGGGCCGGGCGACCCACCGGAATCCGGGACCACGGAGGCCGCCCGGGCGGAGGCGGCGACCCTCCCGGCCGCCTACCGGCCCTCCGCCTCGGAGCGGCAAGCCATCCTGGCTCCGCTCCAGACCCTGTTCGACGCCCTCGAAGCCGGTGACGGCGAGATGCTCCGCTCGGTCGTCGCTCCGGGCACGCCCCTGTCGTTCGCCGAGAGCACGGACGGCGAGAGCGAGGTCCGGACCACGACGCTCGATGACCTAGCCGACAACGTGGCTTCGAGCCCGGTCACGCTCGTCGAGCGCATGTGGGACCCGGTCGTGCTGGTGCACGGGCCCCTGGCCCAGGTCTGGACGCCCTACGACTTCTACCGGGGCGACGAGCTGAGCCACTGCGGCATCGACGCGGCCACGCTGCTCCGCGACGAGGACGGCTGGACGATCGTGGGCCTGTCCTGGACGCGCGACCAGCCGCCGCAATGTGCGTTGCATCCGGAAGGGCCGCCGGCGCAGTAGGCCGGCCGACCCGCAACCGGCCCAAAGAATACGCTGCTCCGCGGGAAGCGCAGCCAGGAAGGCGCTCGCGGCCTCGGCCATCCGTGCTACGTCGCGCGCGGATTCCGGCGGGGCCCGGCTCCGCTCAGTCGATGTCGAGCCTCTGGGCGGTGGGGCGGGGCAACACACCACCCATGCGCCCGTAGTGGATCGCCAGCCCTTGCGCATCCAGCGGCACATCGGGTTCAGGAGCAACGAATCGACCCATCTTGGCCGACCAATACAAGGCCCCAACCTCTCCGGGCGGTCGCCGCTCGACGAACCGTTCCGCGTCCTCGAGAGCCTCCCGCCAACGCGTCTTCGCCTCCTCCACGTCGAATGGACGGCTGAGATCCAGCCGGGCGACTTCCTCCGGTCGCACCCTTCCCCGCCGTCGCAGCTGCTCGAGGAGCGACATGGGGTTGTACCCCGGGTCCTTCGCGACGGCAGCCCACACGAGCGGACCCAACGGCAGGATCGTGTCCAGTGCGAAGAGCATATCGACGAAGTCCCTGGGCTCGTCCCGGCCGGCCAGAGCCAGCACCTTGTTGGTCGCCAGATCGATGGGGTGCAGCACGTATCCTCCGAGCTCGTCCGCCATCACCGGCATGAAGCGCCACGCGGAGTCAGCCCAGTCGATCTGGGTCGCCTCTTCTCCCCGAGACACGAGCGCCCGGATGAAGCCCGGCTGGCTGAGTATCATTTCCACCTCGTAGCCGGACTCCTCCAACGAGGCCACATCGGCGGCGAATGCTTCGGCAACCCGCTCCTCGGCGTCGTGGAAGAGATCCAAGTCGCGGCTGTAGCGCACGGACTCGGGAGAAAAGTGGAGCGCGGTGCCACCGGCGAGATAGCTGTCGGGCGCACGGTTTCGGGCGGTAACCGCTAGCAGCTCTCGCTGGAAGTCCGTCAGCGGCAAAGTCTGCTTCCTACTTCCCAGGTTTCGCGGTCGCCGTGCTTCATGAGCATGCGAGCAACCCACGCCACGTCGTCCGGCCCGATCTCGAGGTCGGGCGGCGATGACCAAAAACACTGCGCGTGATATTTACGATAGGCCCGCCGCGCTTCCCGGACACGGACCATACGCCGAGCGGTGTCGGGATCGAGGGTCCGACGACTCTTGCGCCCTCCCTTTCGCCCGATCTCCGCTAGATAACTGCGCACCCGATCATCCATGTCGAAATATAACCCGCTTATGATCACAAGAGCCACAGCGCACCTTCTGAGCCCCCCTCGGGACGGCGACCTTCCACGCCCGCTACATCTGGTAATACATCGGCGCCCCGGGTCCGAGCGGCAGCCCCAGCACCATCCACGCGACCACCATCGCGATCCCGAGCACGCCGAACACCACGGAGAACGGGAGCATGGCGGAGACGAGCGTGCCGATCCCCGCTTCGCGGTCGTACTTCTGCGCGAAGATGATGACGAGCGGGTAGTAGGGCAGCATCGGTGTGAGGATGTTCGTGAACGAATCGCCCACCCGGTAGGCCGCCTGGGTGAGCTCCGGCGAGTACCCGACCAACATGAGCATGGGCACGAACACGGGCGCCATGATGGCCCACTTCGCCGACGCGCTCCCGATGAAGAGGTTGATGAAGGCGGAGACCACGATGAACGCCACGATGAGCGGGACGCCGGTGAAGTTCACCGCCTCCAGGAAGTCCGCGCCCGAGACCGCCAGGATGAGGCCGAGGTTGGACCAGTTGAAGAAGGCGATGAAGTGGGCCGCCGCGAACGCGAGCACGATGTAGGCCCCCATGCTCGCCATGGTGTCCGACGTCATCTTGGCCACGTCCCGGTCGCTCCGGATGGAGCCGGTAGCCAGCCCGTAGGCCAGCCCGGGCAGGAAGAAGACGAAGAGCATGAGGGCGACGATGGACGAGAGCAGCGGATCGAGGCCTCCCTCGGGACCCCGGAGGATGCCGGGCTCCGGCAGGGCCATCCAGACGATGGCCGCGAGACACGCCACCGCCGTGGCCCCGGCCCATGCCAACCCCCGCTTGTGCACGGCCGTGAGCGGGGCGCCGGGCTCGGGAGGAGCGCCCGCCTCGGTGGGGATGGCCTCGTCGTCCTCCTCCTCTTCCGGCGTGCCGGTGTACGTCCCCAACCGGGGCTCGAGCACCCGCTCGGTCACGAAGGTGCCGGCCACCACGAACACCGGCACCAGGGCGATCATCAGCCACCAGTTGGCGGTGGCGTCGACCACGTAGCCCTCGTTGACCAGGTGCGCGGCCGGCTGGGTGAAGCCGGCCAGCAGCGGGTCGAGGGCCGTGAGCGTGATGTTGGAGCTGAACCCGCCCGACACCCCGGCGAACGCCGCGGCCAGCCCGGCGATGGGGTGCCGGCCCACGCCGTGGAAGATCACGGCGCCCAGCGGAATCAGGACGACGTAGCCGGCGTCCACCGCGACCGACGAGAGGAGTCCGGCCAGGACGACGGCGGCGGTGACGAGCCAGTCCGGAATGCCGCTGAGCAGCGCCCGGAGCGCCGTCTCGATGAGGCCGGTGCGCTCCGCCACCCCGATGCCGAGCATGACCACGAGCACGAGCCCGAGCGGCGGGAAGTCGGTGAAGGTTCGGGGCATCTCGGTCAGGATCCGCTGGATGCCGTCGGCCGTGAGCAGGTTCACCGCCCGGATCTCCTCGTCGGTGCCCGGGTGGACGGCCGAGACGCCGAGCGCGGCCGCGAGCCACGAGGCGAGGAGCACGATCCCCATGAAGAGGACGAAGAGGGTGATGGGATCGGGCAGACGGTTGCCCACCCGCTCGACGGTGGCGAGGGCTCGGTCGGTCCACCGGGACAGCAAGCCGGGCCGAGGTTCGGGCGCAGTGTCGTTCACGGCGGACGCTCCTGGACGGGTTCGGCGGTCGTCGTCGTCTCCTCACGGCATCTCGACCGGCAAAAGAAGGGATCGCGACCGTTCCGTCCATGAACGGATCCTCGCCCCGCTTCCAGGGTTCCTTCGTATTCAGGCATTCACGCCCATCGAACAGGAGGACCCTTCATGTCGGAGAGCGTCTACAAGGTCATCGAGCTCGTCGGAACCAGCACCGAGTCCTGGGAGAAGGCCGCCTCGCACGCCGTCGACACGGCCTCGAGGCACCTCAAGAACCTCCGGATCGCGGAGATCAGCGAGCTCGACATGCAGCTCGAGGACGGCAAAGTCGCCCGGTACCGGGCGAAGGTGAAGGTGTCCTTCCGCTACGACAGCTAGCGGCACGGGACGGGAACAGGGCCCACTTCCCGACGCTCAGGCGAGCACGTCGGCCATCCTGCGCCGGATCGCCGCGTCGGGAAGCGGGCCCACCCCCGCGCCCATGTTCTCCCGCATGTGGTCGGGATTCGAGGTCGCGGGGATCGCGCAGGTGACGGCCGGATGCGACACGGCCCACTTGAGGAAGAACTGACTCCACGCGGTGATCCCGAGCTCCTCCTCCGCCCAGTCGGGTAGCGCCATGCCGTCCACCCGGCCGAAGAGCGCGCCCCCGCCGAGCGGCCGGTTGAGCATGACGGCGAGCCCGCGCTCCCTGGCTTTCGGGAGCAGCCGTTCCGCGGCCTCCGGCTCCCGAAGGCTGTAGTTGATCTGGACGAAATCCAGCCGCTCGTCGTCCATCCACCGCTCCACTTCGGGGAACGCGTTCGTGTTGGAGCGGGTGATGCCGATGTAGTCGATGCGTCCCTCCTCCTTCCACTCGGAGAGCGTCTCGAGGTGGGTGGCCGCGTCGACGAGGTTGTGAACCTGCATGAGCTCGATGCGCGGGCGCCGCAGGAGCTCCATGGACGCCTCCATCTGCTCGATGCCCGCGGCCCGCCCCTCGTCGGTCCAGACCTTGGTCGCCCACCAGAGGTCGTCCTGCACGCCCAGCTCGGCGGCCAGATCGCCGAGGACCTCCTCCGAGGTGCCGTACATGGGCGAGGCGTCGACCACGCTCCCTCCCCGCTCGACGAAGATCCCGAGCACGTCGCGCAGCGGCCCGCGCGCCACCTCGTCGTCTCCGACGTCGAAGGTCTGCCAGGTGCCCATCCCGAGAACGGGGATCCGCTCACCGGACGAAGGAATCGTGCGGTGGATCATCTCCTGGACCGGGTGCTCGGCGGCCGCGAGCCACCGATCGGGAAGCAACGCGGCCCCGGCGAGGAGGCCGGCACCGCGGCGGAGCGCTTGACGGCGGGTGAGGGAGGTCGGGGCGCGTGGGGACATGGATCGCTCCCTGTGGGGTGAGCAGCGCGGACCTCAAAGTATCCACCCCCCGACCAAGGTGGCCAGCGCGATCCCCGCGCCGAGGCCGAGCCGGTATCGGTTCCTCGCTCGGGCGAGGGGGCCGGCCAGCCGCGTGAGGAGCCCCGGCCCGAACATGGCGCGAAGCGAAGCTCGGGCCCGATGTTCGACGAGCCACCAGCTCGCCCCGGCCAACGCCACGACGGGGACGACCGCGGACAGCGCCGACCCCTCCGGACGGACCCGCCCGACCAGAAAGAGGACCCCGACCGCGCCCGCGACGATCGCGAGCAGCCCGGGCAGAACGAGCGGCCGGTAGAGCCGCGGTAGCGCCTTGCCGACGGCCGCGCTCGCCCGCTCCAGGTACGCGGGGGTGATCATGCCGACCTCCAGACACCGTTCGAGCAGACTACGGGACGCTTCGCCGGCGTCCGTCGAGCCGGCGTCGAACAGCCCGGGAGCCCGCTCGAGCGCCTTCCGGAAGACACCGCCGGAGCGGCCGGACTCCCGTCCCTCGAGCAGTCGGTGCACTGCCCGCGGCGGGGCCTCCGCGATGCGGTCGTTGAGCTCGGAGGAGAAGAACCGGCGCGTGGCCTCGAGGAGGGAGCGCCCCCTGCGCCCTCGCCCGCGGGTGCGGAGACAGCTCTCCAGACGTGCGAGGTCGGGCTCGAGGAGGCTCCCCACGAGGTTCTGGTAGTCGAAGACCTCGCGGCCGGGTCCGTAGGCGCGAACACGGATGGCCCGCGCGCCCAGATCCGCCTCGCCGACCTCGACCGGCACCGAAGCCACGTAGGCGAGGATCGCCCGGGGCCCCTCGCGCCGCACACGGTCGAGCCGCACACCGTAATCTCCCCCCGCCAACCGGCCGAGCTCGTCGAACGGAACCTCGTCCACGAGGGTCTCCCGGTCCCGGTCGTCGTCGCTCTCCACCTCGACCTCGACGTCGCGCTCGACCGAGCACTCGACCCGTCCGTGCGAATGCACCGCTCCCGTCGCGTCACAAGGCTCGCACGCGACGGCGCCGGACCCGCCGCAGATGCCGCATTCGACGCGTCCGTCATCGCAGTCGGTGCAGGTCAGCCAACCGTCGCCGCAGTGGCAAGCCACGCTCCCGCTCCCACCGCACGTGGTGCACGGAACGCGCTCGACCACGCGCTCCTTCACCCATTTCGTCCCGTCGAAGCGCTCGGGGTGGGACACTCGGGTCTCCTCGCCGCTCCCGTCGCACGAAGAGCACTCGAGCGTCGCCGCGCCACCGCACGCATCGCAGGGGTTTCTGCCCCGGCCCTCGCAGACCTGGCAGGTGGTCCAGCCGTTTCCCGCACACGATCCGCAGGCGACCTCGCCGCGACCCGCGCACGAGTCGCAGACCTCCTGGGATCCGAGCGCCGGCTGCTCCGCCAGACAATCCTCCGGCGTGGGGCGGGCCCGGTAGTCGGCGGCTTCCTCGGCCACCCATGTGTCCAAGCGAGGCCCGACCTGCTCCTCGGCCTCCCGGAGACGAGCCTGCAACGCGCTCTGGAGCTCCTCCGGCGTGCCGACGTCACGCACATCCTCCGGAAGCGGTCCCGGCTCACGCCGCGAGGACACGGCGAGACGCGCGTCGTGACGGACGACGACCCGCACGGGAAGCTCCTCCCGCGACAGGAGCCGGATCGACAGCTCCTCCGGCTCGAGGTCCCGCACCAGGCCCGACACCTCGGCGTCGATCGACGATATCAGCGGCTCGGACGACATGGCGTCCCTCTCCCGGCGGTCGGTGGTACGTGCGCGGTCATGCACCGCCACGACGCGTCGTCATTCCTACCCCGAGGACAGCGGTCACCGCAAGGCGAGGGGTCCGTGGGCCTGGGACGGCCCGCGTACCGCCCGCCGCGGTCAGCCGAGCTCGGCCGGCTCTCCCCACTCCGCTCCGAACACGAGATCGTCGAGCGATTTCCGCTGCCGCGGGCTGAGCTCCCCTGCCCGGAGCTTCTCGTCGAGGTCCTCCGGATCGCCCGGATACCCGAGAGCCGTCATCGACCCGACCTCGAATCCGTCGGGCACGAGCTCGTCCCGGAACCGCTCGCGCTCGAACCCCGCCATCTGATGTGCCACGAGACCTTCGGCATAGGCCTGGAGCACGAGATTCTGCTCGGCCGCGCCCAGGTCCCGGAACGCGACGGGGTTCAGCTCGTCGTTGCCGCTGAAGCGCGTTCTGTAGGTCGAGACCACGAGCACGGGCGCTCTGGTGGCCCACGCGTTGCCGGACAACAGGTAACCCCGGAGCCGGGCCAACCAATCGGGATCCCGCGTGGTGGCCACCAGGAACCGCCACGGCTGCTCGTTGAACGACGAAGGCGCCCACCGGGCCGCCTCGAAGACCGCTCTGAGCTTCTCCGGCTCGACCGGATCCTCGGCGATCGCGCGAGGACTCCACCGCGCGGCGATGAGCGGCTCGATCGGCTCGTCCGTCGGAGCCGGCCGGCCCTGCGGCGGCGGTCCGTCCCTGTGCTGCGGCATCCATGTCCTCCCATTCTGGTTTCGCGGTGGATCCGGCGCCCGCTGACGGCGTCGGTGACCTGGTCAAAACAGCCGGCGGACGAGGCTGAGCACGACGCTCAGCACCACCGACACGACGAGCATCGAGGTGAACGGCACGTAGACGCGCGTGCGCCCCTGCTCGAAGTGGAGGTCGCCCGGTAGGCGACCGAGCCAGGCGAGGCCGCCGGACCAGACCAGCGCGCCGACCACGACGAGCACCAATCCGGCCCCGACGAGCCACGGGCCGAGGTTGGGCCACTGGGGTTCGGTCACGGACAACGCTCCATCACGGAATCACGCGCTCGGTTCGTCACCGCGCGATGTACCGGACCGCACCAGGTGGGTTCCGTCCTCCTGCCGCGGCGCACCTCGCCGCACCCGTCAGCGCACCACCCCTTGACGGAAAGCGCCCGAACCCCGGTAATGGCTGTCATGGAAAACATCCTGACCCAGCACCCATGGCTCGGCGTCGCGGGCGCCCTGGCCATCCTGGCGCTCCTGGCCTGGGCCGCGGACCGAGGGACGAAGCGCTTCGCGGTGTCCCTCGTGCGCCGCCTGACGAAACGGACCCGCTCGACCTGGGACGACCGGCTGGTCGACCGGAAGGTCTTCGCGCGCATCGCACACTTCGCGCCGGCGCTCGTCGTGTACTACGGCATCGGCGTGGCGCTCGGCGTCACGCCGGACGAGGCCCCGGCCGGCACGGACCCGGAGGCGCTCGGCCTCGCCTACCTCCTCCTGCGGCGGGTCGCGCTCGCGTACATGGTCCTCACCGGAGCGTTGGCGTTCCACGGGTTCCTCTCGGCGGTCGACGACATCTACCGAGAGCGCTACGAAGAAGCCAACAACCGTCCCATCAAGGGATACCTGCAGGTCCTGGCGATCTTCGTCTACGTCGCCGCGGGGATCGTGATCGTCTCGATCCTCGCCGACCGCTCCCCGGTGATCTTCCTCTCCGGGCTCGGAGCCCTCACCGCGGTGCTGCTCCTGGTCTTCCGGGACACCATTCTGTCTTTGGTGGCGAGCGTGCAGATCATGTCCAACGACATGATCCGGATCGGGGACTGGGTCGAGATGCCGCAGGCGCACGCGGACGGGGACGTCATCGACATCGCTCTGCACACGGTGACGGTGCAGAACTGGGACAAGACGTACACGATGATCCCGACCCACCGCTTCATTTCGGACTCGTTCCGGAACTGGCGCGGCATGCAGGAAGCCGGCGGCCGGCGCATCAAGCGTCCGCTCTACCTCGACGTCAGCTCCGTGCGCTTCCTGACCGACGAGGAGATCGATCACCTGGGACGCTACGAGTTCCTGGCCGATTACATGAAGCAGAAGCGCCAGGAGCTCGCCGAGGCGAACGCTCGGACGGCCGAAGCGGACGGGGTGATCCCCGAGCGCCGGAGGCTCACGAACGTGGGCACCTTCCGCGCCTACGCGCTGCACTACCTGAAGAACCATTCCCGGGTCCGGCAGGACCTGACGCTGCTCGTGCGACAGCTCCCGCCGGGGCCGGAAGGACTCCCGCTCGAGATCTACTGCTTCGCGAACGAAACGGCGTGGGCCACCTACGAGAGCATCCAGGCGGACATCTTCGACCACCTGCTGGCGATCTTGCCCGAGTTCGGGCTGCGGGCGTACCAGAAGCCGGCAGGCAGAGACCTGACCGGCTCGGGCTCGAGGGTCGAGGCGGTGGCGGGCGCGGTCGACTGAGGCGGGAGAAAGCCCCTCGGGCGGTGACCGGCCGCCGTCAGGCAGCCCGCTCTCGCGGGGGATCGGCGGCCCGACGCACCGCGACCCGGGACCGCTTCCGTTCGCCGCGCAGCTCACGGAAGCTCACCAGTCGACGCTCGTCCTCGTCCCACAGGGTCCGCCCCAGGAGCGAGAGCGTCTCGCGTGCCCGCAGCTTCGTGACCTCGTGGAACGCCGGGTTCTCGTCGTGGACGCGCTGGAGCCGATAGTTCGGGATGCGCGGGCTCATGTGGTGCACGTGGTGCACGCCGATGTGCGCGGTCAGCCACTGCAGGGGGCGCGGCAGCATCAGGTAGGAGCTCCCATGGAGGCAGGCATCGTAGTAGTCCCAGCTCTCGTGGCGGTCCCAATAGGTGTGCTCGAACTGGTGCTGCACGTAGAAGAGCCAGATCCCGGCTCCCGTCGCGATCAGGAATACCGGCGCGTGCACCAGCAGGAAGCGCTCGAATCCGATCGTGGCCCAGACGAGCGCCGCGACGCCGACGAGCGCCGCGTTGGTCCACCAGACGCTGCGCCACGCGGCCTTCCACGTGCGCGGGATGTCCGCCGGATACCGATGCTTGACCAGGAACTGCCACACCGGCCCGACCACGAAGAGCACGAGCGGATGCCGGTACAGCCGGTAGCGTAGGCGTTGCCCCGGCGTCCAGCTCAGGTATTCCGCCACCGTGTACGTGTCCACGTCCCCGAAGCCGCGGAAATCGAGATCCCCCGAGTGCGCATGATGGTACGCGTGGGTTCGCTTCCAGTAGTCGTACGGCGTCAGCATGACGGTGCCGATCACCCGGCCGACCCAGTCGCGAGCCCGCCTCGAGCGGAAGAACGACCCGTGACCGCAGTCGTGCTGGATCATGAACAGCCGCATGAGGAATCCGGCCGCCGGGAGCGCGAGAAGGAGCGTGAGCCAGTACCCGACCGACAGGGCGAGGTACGCCGCCGACCAGGAGAGCACGAAGCCGGCGGCGGTGACCGCGAGCTGGATGACGCTGCGCCTCGTATCGGGGCCGCGGTACGGCTCGAGGATGCGGTTCCACTGCTCGACCTTGGTGCGGTCGGGCTTGGGGTGGGTCATGCGGCGTACCGGTGTGGCGTGGGAATGAGGCCCGAATGATAACCCCGCGAGGACGGACCCGGGGCGATGCACCCTTGCCGCGGTCCGCCCCGGAGCTTCCTATCCCATCCACGGGCGAGCCGCGCCCATCCCCATCCCGCAACAGAGGACGACGATGATCAGAGCCGCCCTGCTCACGGTCCTGCTCTCGGCCCCGGTCGCCGCCGCCGCGCAGGCACCCACCGGATTCATGCCGGACGGGATCGACTACGACCCCGGCATCGTCACGCCGGCGGAAGCGTTCGGGCACGAGCTCGGCGAGCGGCCGACACGCTACGGTCAACTCGTATCGTATTTCGAGCACATCGCGGGCAGCTCGGACCGGGTCGCGATCGACACGCTCGGCCACTCGGTGGAAGGCCGGCCCATCGTGCGGCTCACGGTGACCGATCCGAGCAACCACGCGCGGCTCGACGAGATCCGGGCGCGACATCTCGCGGCGACCACGCCGGACGCGAGCGGCACGGACGCCGACCTGCCCGTGGTCGTGTGGCTCGGCTTCGGGGTGCACGGTGCGGAGGCCGCGGGTCTCGAGGCTTCCGCGCCGCTCATCCATCATCTGGCGGCCGGCCGGGGCGAGGAGATCGAGCGCGTGCTGAGCAATAGCGTCCTGCTCGTCGTCGCCGCGCTCAACCCGGACGGGCACGCCCGTCGCATCGATCATTCGCTGAGCTTCACCTCCCGGACGGTCGTCCGGAACGGAGATCACGCCGGCCACGATCTGTGGACCCGCCAGCGCGCGAACCACTACGGCTTCGACCTGAACCGGCAGTGGCTGCTCCTCGCCCAGCAGGAGGCGCGGGTATGGGTGCCGGCATGGCACGAGTGGAAGCCGCACTTCTCGACCGACTTCCACGAGATGGGCACGACCTCGGTGCGGCCGTCCACCTATTTCTTCTCTCCGGGCGACCCCGTCCGGACGAACCGCCTGACCCCGGAACCGGTCCGCCCCCTCCTCGACCGGATCTCGGAGTACCACGAGGCCGCCCTGGACGACCGGGGAACGCTCTACTTCACGGACGAGGTCTACAACAGCTTCTACCCGGGATCGGGCTCGAGCTACCCCAACCTGAACGGGTCATTGGGCTCGCTGTTCGAGGTCGGGACCGCCCATCTGATCGAGCTCGACACGCCGCTCGGCCTCTGGTCGCTGGCCGAGAACATCGACGTGCACTTCCGGAGCACGCTCACGAGCATCGCCGCCGCCGTCGACCTGAAGGACGAGCTCCGGAGCTACCGCGGGTCGTTCCGCGAGATCGTGCTCGAACAGGCCCGGCAGGACGACCGGGGCGGCTTCGTGTTCGCGTCACCGGACAAGGCCCGGCTCGCCCGCTTCGTGGAGCTCCTCGAGACCCACGAGATCGAGGTGCGCGGCCTCGCGCGCGACCTCACGTTGGACGGAGTCGAGTACCGGGCCGGGGACGCGCTCGTCGTGCCGCTCGAGCAGGAAGCCTACCTGGTGGTGCGCACCCTCTTCGACCGCGTCACCGACTTCGAGGCGCCGAGCTTCAGCGACGCGACCGCCTGGACGCTCCCGCTCACCTTCGGGCTCGACCACGCCGTCGTGCCGCAGGGCCAGATGAGCCCGGAGCTGCTGGCCGCGCGACCCGATCCCGTCCGGCCGGCTCCGCCCACGCCGGACCGCGCTTCGTACGGCTACGCCTTCTCGTGGACCGATCACTACGCGCCGCGAGCCCTCTTCCGGGTCCTGGACGCGGGCCTGATCGCGCAGGCCGCCATGGTACCGGTGACGATCGAGACCACCCGGGGCGCGGTCGAGCTCGAACGGGGCAGCGTGTTCGTGCCGCTGGGCAGGCAGGAATCCTCCGCCGAGGACATCCATGCCCTCATGACCCGGCTGGCCGCCGAAGACGGCATCGAGGTCCACGCGGTCGCGTCCGGGAACACCCTCGACGAGGGCGCCAACTTCGGGAACGCCGGCGCGTTCGGCACGCTTCGCCGGCCGGAGGTGCTGCTGCTGTTCGAGGGCGGCGTCCAGCGCTTCGACATGGGTCACGTCTGGCACCTGCTCGACGCCCAGATGGGCATGCCGGTGGTGCTGAAGCAGAAGGACCGAATCGGTGAGATCGATTGGAGCGCCTACACGCACATCATCCTGCCCGGGGGACGCGACGTCGGCCTGAGCGAAGCGGCGACGGTCCGCCTCGACCAGTGGATCCGCGAGGAGGGCGGCACGTTCATCGCGCTCCGGCAGGGCGCGGAGTGGGCGCAGGAAGCGCTCCTCGGCCGCGCCCCGATCACCGAGCGAACGATCGCGCTCGAGCCGGGCGAGCGCTTCGACTACGAGGAACTGCGTCTCCGCCAGTCCGAGGACGTCGTCTCCGGGGCGATCTTCTCCAGCGACCTCGACGTCAGCCACCCCCTCGGCTTCGGCTTCCATCGTCGCACGCTTCCCAGCCATCGCGACACCTCGATCCGGCTGGTCACCCCGGAGAATCCGGTGGCGACGGTGGCGCGCTATCACGACGAGCCGCTGCTGGCGGGCTATGCTTCGGAGCGCCGCCAACGGGAGATCGGCGGCTCGCCGATGCTCGTCGCCGAACGCCTGGGCGCCGGCAGCGTGGTGCTGATGACCGACAACCCCAACTTCCGCGGCGTTTACCTGGGCACGAACAAGCTGCTCATGAACGGACTGTTCTTTTCGGCCCTGTTCAACGCCCCCTCGTCACCCGGCGGCGCCAGGTTCCGGCCGTGAAGCGCGCCCGCGAACGCACGGAAGACGCCGAACGCACGCACAGAAAAGGACACGACCATGCGCAAGACGACGAACGGAGCCGAGCTCCGCGGGAAGGCATCCCTCCTCGGCCTGGCTGTCCTGAGCCCGGCCGTTCTGGGCCTCTCCGCGTGCGTCGACGCCGAGGAGGACTTCACCCGGTACGAGGCGGACGTGTTCTTCGAGACCGTGAGCTACGGCCTCGCCGGTGAGGGCGGCCACGCGTTCTCTCCGGACGGCTCGCGACTGCTCATCAACTCCGACGAGACCGGCGTCTTCAACGCCTACGCGCTGGACATCGCGACCCGGCAGGCCGAGCCGCTCAGCGACTCCGAGTCGAACGCGATCTTCGCCGTCTCCTGGTTCCCCGACGACGACCGGGTGCTCCTCACCGGCGACGTGGGCGGCAACGAGCACAACAGCGTCTTCGTGCGTGATCCCGACGGCACGCTCCACGACCTGCTTCCTCCGGGCGACTACGAGGTCGCCGGCCAGCAGTCCGGACTCCGCTTCGAAGCCTGGCAGGAGGACGGAGAGGCCTTCTTCCTGACCTCCACGGAGCGCGACCCTCAGCTCGCCGACCTGTACCGCTACGACGCCGAGACCTACGAGCGGGAGAGGGTCTTCCGGAACACCCGCGACCGCCCCTTCCCCACCCGCGGCTTCCACGTGAGCCCGGACGGACGCTGGCTCTCGTTGGATTTCCACCACACCCGCTACGACTTCGACATCTACCTCGTGGACCTGCACAGCGAGGAACGGCAGCCGGAGCTGATTCTGTCCCACGACGAGGAGGTCGTGTACCGGGGCATGGGCTTCACGCCCGACAGCCGCAGGCTGATCTACGGGACCGACGAGCACGGCGAGTTCATGGATGCGTGGACCTACGACCTCGAGACCGGCGAGACCGCGCCCCTCGTGGTCGCCGACTGGGACATCACCCAGACCCGCACCAACCTGGACTACGGCATCACGTACTCGCCGGACGGCCGGTACCGCGTGGACATCCACAACGTGGACGCCCGCAACGAGGTGAGCGTCACCGACACCCGGAGCGAGGAGGAGCTGGACCTCTCGTTTCTGCCCGACGGCATGGTCAGCAGCCCACGCTTCGAGCCCGGGACCGGGCGGCTCGCCGTCGAGCTCGAGCGGGACACCCGGCCCACCGACGTCTTCCTGCTGGACCTCGAAGCGCGCTCGGCCGAGCGGCTGACCGAAGCGCTCAACCCGGCCGTCGCTGAAGCGCACCTCGTGGAGAGTGAGGTCGTGCGGTTCGAGAGCTACGACGGCCTGGAGATCCCCGGACTCCTCTACCGGCCGCACGAGGCGAGCGCCGAGACCCCGGCTCCGGCGATGGTCTGGGTGCACGGCGGCCCCGGTGCTCAGAGCCGGCAGGGATACAGCCCCGTCATCCAGTTCCTGGTCAATCAGGGCTACGCGATCTACGCCATCAACAACCGGGGCTCGAAGGGATACGGCAGGACGTTCCGCGAGATGGACCGGCGCAAGCACGGCGAAGCCGACCTGGGCGACGTCGTCGCCTCGCGGGGCTACCTGGAGTCCATCGACTGGATCGACGACGACCGGATCGGCGTGATGGGTGCCTCGTTCGGCGGATACCTCACCCTCGCCGCCATGACCTTCGAGCCCGAGGTCTTCGATGTCGGGATCAGCATCGTCGGGTACTCGGACGTCATCGGAAACATCACGGCGGGCGGCTGGCGGCTGCCGCGGCTACCGGCGGCCTACGACGAGATGGGCCATCCGGAGGAGGACGCCGAGCGGCTCCGCAGGGTGTCGCCGCTCTACGCCGCCGACCGCATCGCACGCCCGCTCTTCGTCGCCGCCGGAGCGAACGACGTGCGCGTGCCGATCGATCAGAACGACCGCCTGGTGGAGGCGGCCCGTGAGGCCGGGGTCGACGTGGAGTATCTGGTCTTCGAGGACGAGGGCCACGGCTTCCGCAAGCGCGAGAACCGGATCACCGCGGCCGAGGCCTACGTCGACTTCCTCGACCGGTTCTTGAGGGGGGAGGGGATGTAACGGACGGGCACCACCACGCGAGCGCCCCCGCAGTGTCCGGCGGCGCGTCCCCGGGGAAGTTGGACCGGAGCGGAGACGAGCTCGGCCCCCACCGGCTGATCCGGCGCATCGCCCGGGGCGGCATGACGTCGGTCTATCTCGGCCAGCGCTCGAACGGTGCTTGGAGTCAGCAGGTGGCCGTGAAAGTCATCCGGCAGGGGCTGGACACCGAAGATCTTCTGGCACGGTTCCGTGCCGACCGGCAGATCCTGTCTTCCCTGTTCCACCCCAACGTCGGGCGCCTGCTCGACGGCGGCGCCACCCCAGACGGTCAGCCATACCTCGTGATGGAGTACGTCGACGGTCCGCCCGTCACGGAGTACTGCGACCAGGCGCGGCTCGGCATCGAAGAAAGACTCCGGCTGTTCGAGCAGGTCGGCAAGGCCGAGCCGCACCTCGAGTGGGCCATCGAGCGGACCGTGGCCGCGTACGGCCTGGAAAGCCGCCTGACCGCCGTCATGTTGGAAGAGATGGGCCGGCTCCGCACGGACCAGGGCCGGCTCGACGAAGCCGAGCGTCTACTCGAGGAAGTCGGGGAGCGGCACGCCGTCTCGTACGACGCCACGGACTTGCGCCGTGTGGCCTGGGCCGTCAGCATGGCGGAGCTCCGCCACCGCCAAGGACGCTCGGGCGCTCCTCCTCGAGTACCAGGGCACGCTGCGCGACGCCGGGATGAGGGAGGACGCAGTGTTCAGACGGGTGAGCGAGGCGATCGACGGGATCACCGGCGGCTGACGGCAGCCGCCACCAAAACGTCTCGTCGATCAGCGCTGGAGAGGCCGGACGTCCACCACGTCCTCGATGTGCCCGTCGTCGTCCAGGTGCAGGATCATGGAGTCGGCGGATCGGAGGCGCTCCAGCAGCGCCTGCTCGATCCGGAACCAGTCGCGCACGTCGGCATCGTCGAGGGGCGGCGCCTCCTCTCGACGCTCGTTTCCACGAAACCGGCGCACGTTGTAGCGGGACCAGACCAGAAGCGTGCCGCCCAGCACGATCACCACGGCCAAGTACGTGAGCACCACCATCGTCATGGTCCGGGCGTCCGGAATCACGATCTCCCGCACGAAGATGCGAACGCCGAAGTACCACCCGATCAGAGAGACGAGCGGGAGCCACAGGTACACCCACGCGACCCAGGCGATGAGCGTGAGGCTCGAATAAATGATCCTCTGGGGATCGCGCTGGAGCTCGGGCCGGTCGACCACGAGGTCGCGGCTCTGAGGCTCGGGGCGGGCCCGTGGCTCAGGGCGGGAGGGACGGGTGTCGCTCATGTGGGTTTGAGTCCCCGGTCGGGGCTCACCCAGACCGCACGACCTCTCCGTCGTCGCAGAAGCGCCTTTGGTACCGCGAAGACCGTGGTGAGCACGCTGATCATCCAGAACGCGATGGGATACCAGATCATCCAGTAGTAATAGCGTCCCAGACCCTTCTCGTACCGTCCGTCGATGCCCAGGCTAACCGCGAACTGGAGTAGACAGGTGAAGCCCAGCAGCACCCCGTACCACTCCGGCAGGAGCGACGACACCCGGATCGCTTCCGGCAGATCCACCACAAAGCCCAGAGCCCAGAGCACCACCGTGGCGGCCATCAGGAAAGCCCAGACGAGCGAAAGCGTGTGCTCGACCGGTACCCCCCACATGCGGCGGCGGCGCCAGCTGAGCAGGCTGGAGCCGTACTTCAGCAGGACCTCCACGCCGCCCTGCGCCCATCGGATCCGCTGGCGCCACAGCCCCTTGAGCGTCTCGGGCATGAGGATCCAGCACAGCGCGTTGGGTTCGTAGCGCACGTCCCAATGGTCGCGCTGGAGGGCCCAGCTCACGTCGATGTCCTCGGTGATCATGTCGGTGGACCAGTATCCGATCCGGTGAAGTGCGGTCTTCCGGATGCCCGTCACGACGCCGCTCACGGTGAAGACCCGGCCGTAGATCCGCTGGGTTCGCTTGATCAGCCCGATGATGGCGGAGAACTCGCCGACCTGAACCTTGCCCAGCAGCGTCGACCGAGTCCGGATGCGCGGGTTGCCCGTCACCGCGCCGACCCGCGGGCCGCGCACGAAGTGTCGCGCGATCCAGGTCGTGGCGTGCGGATCCAGGAGCGCGTCGCCGTCGATGCAGACCAGGATTTCCCCGCGCGACGCGACCGCGCCCATGCGCAGCCCCACCGCCTTGCCCTGGTTCTCGGCATGGTGGATCACCCGGAGCCCGGGATTCGCGGCCTGCATCTCGTCCAGGATCTCACCGGTGCGATCCGTGCTCCCGTCGTTGATGGCGATCACCTCGAAGTCGGGATACTCCTGGGCCAGTGCCCACGTCACCGTGTCGTGGACGTTGTCTTCTTCGTCGAAGCAGGGGATCAGGATGGAGACCGACGGGACGACGTCGAGTTTCGGCGGATCGTCCGGCGCGCCCTCCTTCCGCTCCCAGTGGAAGTAGTAGTAGACGCCCCCGATCATCCAGATATAGGCCATGAACAGGGGGTAGTAGAAGACGAAGTCCAGGAGCACGCTCGAAAAGCTGAACAGCTGCAGCGCTTCCAGCATCAGGGGGCCCTCCAGGGATCGGTTTCCACCGAGAGCGCCTCCCGGATGGGACCGAGCTCGGGAAGCCCGCGGATGAAGTCGTCGGGGTAGTAGCCGAAGTGGAGGCCGCCCTGGCTTTCCAGTCGCCGCATCCACTCCGCCATCTCGGCGGCCGGCACCGGAGTGCCGGTACGCCAGTCGACGCTCTGCACCTCGAAGACGGTCCCCTCGAGCCCACCGGAAACCGCCGCCACCCGCTCCAGCAGCCGGTCCAGCCAGGCGACCGGATCGCTCGCGCCTTCCATGTAGGGCATGGCCATGACGGCCGTATGATCGTAGTGCTCGAGCGACCGCGTGAAGCTCTGCGCGAACCACGCCTCGCTCTCGGGCTCCAGAACCACCCGGGCGTAGAGGTTCCGCGCGGTGAGCATGGATGGACGCCAGCTCCGCACGACGCCGGCCAGCTCATCGCCGAAGTCCAGGAGCGCCGTGGTGCGTTCCCGGGCCGAAGGCAGCCGCCCGGGGTCGTCCGGATACGCCGACGCGTCCTCCCGGTCATTCAGGTAGGCGTCGTCGTGGAAGAGGATGCCGTCGAAGGCCGCGTGCACGGCGAGATCTTCGAAGAGCTCGCGAATGATCCGACGCGCCTCGGGCTCCCAGGGAGAAAGACGGCGGTAGTCCGGACGGCTCGGTACGGCCCGATCGCCCTCCCAGCGCTTCACCGAGAGCGCATCGTTCAGCGCCTGATCGCCCAGATCGAAGGCCAGCATCGGCATCCATGCGAACACCCGGACCCCGACCCGCGTTCGGAGCTGCCAGGCCACGCGGTTGAAGAGGTCGGCCCTCATGGGAAGATGGCGGTTCGGGAAGTAGAGCGAAGTTGCCGTGCCGTCGCCCGTCGGGTCGGCGAAGGCCTGCAGGTAGACGTGCGACGGGCCGATGGCCTGAATCCGGTCCAGGAGCACGTCCAGATTCCGCTCCATCTGCACGGGATCGTCGTCGTAGACGTAGTCGAGGTCGACGTGGACCACCCGCACGGGCGAGGTCGCGTCCATGGAGCGCCTGAGGAAGAACGCGAGCTCCTCGACGCTCGGGTTCCCGGTCAACAGGTACCGGCGTACCCCGCTCAGATCGTCGAGGACGTGGTCCCCCGACGCCAGCCCGAGGGAGACGGTCATGCCCAGCTCGGCGGCGATGGCCTCGGTCACGGGGCTGTATTCCCCGTAGGGCCAGACCACGATTCGGGGTGGACGGCCCAGCTCTTCGGAGATCCGGCTCGCCGCCGTGCTCAGGTCCGTCTCGATGCGGCGGCGGTATTCGGACTCGGACTCGTATGCCCCCGACACGGGGTCGAACACTCTCGTGACGGCTGCGGGCTGCTCGTTTCCGAAGGGGTTGCCGAGCACCCCGCGGTGCAGGTCGTGCGAGTGCGTGGCGACCTCGACGAGTCCGGAGCCCTCCATCTCGCGAAGCTGTTCCCACGTCACGAAATCGTCGGCGTCGAGCGTACCCTTGCCATCGTACTCCAGCGTCCATCCGTCGGGAGCATCGAGCCAGGAGCCCACCACCGCCACCACGGCCGGGTATTCGTAGAGCTTCAGCAGGGGGAAGACGCGGGTGTAGACGCTCCGGAGCCCGTCGTCGAAGGTGAGCAGCACGGGCTTCTCGGGGAGGTCCCCGGAGCCGTCGACCGCCGCCTGGAGCCGCTCCACGCTCACCGGGGTGTACCCTTCGGCGCGCAGCCACTCGAAGTGGGCGATCAGGTGCTCGGTGGAGATCGCGAAGCGATCCGGGTCCACCGAGCCGGACACGTCGTCGCGCACGTCATGGTACGAGATCACCTTCACGGTGGGCATCGCGGTCGGGCCCGCGGCTTCGGGGCCCGGGGACGGCGGAGGGAGCTGCGGATCAGGGCCGGGCTGGCAGCCGCCGAAACCAGCGACGGCCAGGAGCGTCAGAACGGCGAGGCCCCGCGGACGCATCGAAGGGCGCGGACCCCTCACGGGATCCTCCAGACGAGCCCGACCTGCCCGGCCACCCGGCGCTCCCGGATGCCGTCGAACGCGCGTGAGGCCCACGACACGCCATAGCTGACTTCGAATCGGTCGCTCGCTTCCCACGTATGGTTCAGAGCGATGGAGGCGACGGCGCGTGTCCCGAAGCCCTCCTGGGCCACGGCGCCGCCTCCGATGGAGAGGCGCTGCGAGTAGCTCCGGGTGCGGCGCTCGAGCCAGGTCCAGTCCCAGAGCAGGGTGCCGGTGCCTGAGAGAAATCGGGACGGGTTGAAGTACGGCGCATCGGTCCGGGAGCTCGTGGAGCCGCCGGCATCGACCCGAAACGCCAGTCGGTGAGCGTGCGTGCGGTGGAACTGCTCCTCGATGGCCGCGCGGACCGACGGCCGGCGGTTGCCGTCCTGCAACTCCAGATACCCCGCTTCGAAAATCCACTCACGTCCCTCGTGGGCCCGCCGTCCGACGGAGGCTCCGACGGTCCATCCGTCGATGGCCGCACGGGCGGCGCGTAAGGGAATCTCGGTCGTGCGCGAATCACCCGAAAGACCGAAGCGCCAGTGGTCACCACGGAGCTCGATCCGTGCCGCGGCGCCGGGCCGGAGTTCCCCCTCGCGGGCGATATGGCCTTCGAGCTCGAGGGCGAGCGCGCTGGACCGGACCTGCACCCCGGCCAGCAACCTGTCGTGCACCCCCAGGCCTTCGGGAAAGCGGGCGTCAGTGCGCCTCGAGCCCACGAACAGCCGAGCGCGGTCACCCACCGGTGGCGAGGTGAGTCGGGTGACCAGCGCCCGGTCACGGGTGCCGCGCTCACCGCCCGTGCTCCGTCCCGCTTCGTAGCGGCTCGAGAGGGTCCAGCTGCCCGTGACGTCCACCCGGCGGGCAGCTCGCTGGACGCGCTCGTCCCCCGGCGTCGTACGGAGGAGCGAGTCGGCGATGGCGCGGGCGCGGGCGCGCTCGTCCATGTCGAGGGCGGCGTCGATTCGTCCCACGCGGGCTCCCGTCCGCTCGGGATCGACGGTGAGGGTTCGACGGTAGAGCACGTCCGCGCGGCGGGGCCAGCCTCGCCAGCGCAGCACCGACGCGAGTTCCTGACGCAGCTCCGCGTTCATGGGGGCCTGCCGGTGCAGGGAAGCCAGCCCGTCGTGTGCGTCGGTCAACCTGCCGGCGAACGCCCAGCCCAGGTGACGAGCGATGGCCATTGGCAGCCGGTCGGGGTTGGGCACGGCTTCGCCCGTACCTTCCACCTGGAAAAACTCCGGCTGACCTTCGAGGAACGACGCCAGGAGCTGGTCCGCCTCCGAGAACCGGCGGGCCTCGACGAGAGCCCAGAAAAGCCCGAGCGTGGTTCCCGGGTCGTCGGGCCATCCGGCCAGAGCAGCCCTGTAGCGGCGGATGGACTCGTCCACCCACCCCAGGGCCAGGGCCGCATCCGCCGCGAGACGCTGCGCGTAGGGACGGAGGGTCCCGCCTCCCTCCTCGATGATCTGGACCTCGTCCATCAGCTCGGCCATCCGGTCGCGCTGGTACAAGGCGACGAGCTTGTCGGCACGGACCCGTTGCAGGGAGGGTGCCGCGGCCGCAGAGTCCAGCGCCGAGAGTTCGGCCATCGTACGGTCGAGCTTCGTGAGGGCACGGTCGGCAGGATCGAAACGGAACTGCGGCTGGGGTCTCTCGGGAACCACCGACGCCCATTCGGCCCACCGGGCCGCCTCTCCGGCGAGCAGGTCAGCATGGAGCTCGTCCGGAAACGCTTCCGGAGCAGCGCGCATCCGTTCGACGGCCAGCAGGCTCGCGCCGGCCTCCCGGAGCGCCCGCGCCTCGTTCCGGGTGGCCTGGCCCCGGTCCGCGCCCGCGTCAAGGGCTCGCCGGTACGCGAGCGCGGCTTCGAGCCAGCGTTCCGCCGCCATGTAGACATGGCCGGCAGCCAACGTCACGTCCGGATCTTCGGACTGGAATGCGAGGAGGGTATCGAGCCGCTGCAGGGCACGGTCGACGTTTCCGCCTTCGGCGAGTGCCAGCGTGAAGCCGATCTGGCTCTCCACGCGTCCTCCGTCGCGGCCGATGACGCCCCGGTAGAGGCCGGCCGCGAAGTCGGGATACCGCAGATTTCGGGCGGAGCGGGCCACGGATTCGGCGATGATGGCCGGGAGCTCGGCAAAAGGAAGATCCGCGCCCAGGTCGAAGGCCTCTTCATCGAGCCCGGCCCAGCTCAGGGCCGCCGCCAGATCCGCGCGAACGCCCGTGTCCGACGGCATCTCTCGGTGCAGCCGCCGAAGGATCCGGAGGGCTTCGTCGAAGTCGCCATCGCGGGCGAGCTCGACCGCACGGTTCCGCTCGGGGTTCTGCGCGGACGGGATCTCCTGCTCGACGTCGACCTGGAGGGCAGCCTGGCTCGGCCTGGGCATGACCAACACCAAGACGCCCAGCGCGCACGCGATGCCGCCGATTCGAAGTTTGTCGCAGAACAACCGCCCTCCCCGAGGTCTTGCCGCCACGGGAGATCGAGTTCCGATTTCCCACAGCGTGCTCCCGTTCCGCGGGCCCGCTCGAACCCTGCCTGGAACAAGGCTCAGAGTGCCAAGACTCGCTCGACATGTCCAGTCCCCGCCGCACGCCCTTGGAGTCCGGCGTCTACCGGCCCTGATCCGCGGGCCTCGGGTGACGTCGGCCGCGACCCTCCGGCCGAATTCGAAGAGCAACACTACAGCAATCTCGCGACTCCAGCGACGCTGGGATCACTCAACGTAAATAGTCTCCGGTTAAACCGGGGCGGTTCAGCTTTCCCGGTGGGTCAGTCAGTTCTCGAAGGTGTTCGGGAGCCAGGGCAGGACCCGGTCGGTGAGGTGGGCGGCGACCTCATCGCAGGTACACCCGGAAGTCACGTTCGACCCAGGCGGGGACACCCCAACGCCGAAACGAGATCGAGCGATCGTTCAGGCGGCTCAAGGCCTTTCGCAGGATCTTTTCTCGGTTGGACAAGCTCGACGGGATGTTCACCGCCTTGATCCACTTCTTCGTTCTCATCGCCGAGGCTCGTTAGTGTGAACAAGCCCCACCGGCCCGAGGCGAAAACTCGCTTGTCGGCGGCGCGCCACCCGCCGTACGTTTGCACCATGGCCACGATACGGCATAGGCCCCCCTCGAGACCGGCGCGTGAACGCGATGCGCCGTGCGTAACGCGACGGGCCGCTCCGCTCCGGTACGGGGTTCGGCCTCGATGAGGTGGCGCCCTCACGTGTTCGGCCTGACCGCAGGGTTCGCGATCTCCGCCGGAGCCGCGGCGGCTTGGCTCGCGCCGAGCGGCGCCGGGGCGACGGTCATGCTGCAGGAAGGAGCCACCGGTCTGCAGGAAGGCGTCACCGGCTGGACGTGCGAGCGGGGCCCCCGGGGCTACGGCGACATGGAGGTCACGCCCGAAGGGTACGTGAGGGCGCCCCCGGGAGAGCCGACCCGCCCGCACCAGTTCTACCTCGTCCGCGCGATCTACAGTGAGCGGAGCCGCTTCGGCGGCCGGAGGAGCGGCGGCGCTTGGGCCATCGACTACCCGGCCGCGGACCGGGTGATGACCCGCGTCGCGACGAGGCTCTCGAATCTGGACGCCTGCCCCTGGGAGAAGCCGATCTCCCTCGCCGATCCACAGCTCCGGCGGCACCCGTTCGTGTACACCGTGGAGTGGGGACGCGGCGCGGACCTTACCGACGCGGAGGTACGGGGGCTCCGTGATTACCTGCGCGCGGGCGGATTCCTGATGGTCGACGACTTCTGGGGCACCCGGGAATGGCAGGTGTTCGAGGAACAGATCCGGCGCGTCCTCCCCGACCGCGAGATCGTCGAAGTGCCCCGGGACCACCCCGTTTTCCGCTCCTACTACGACATCGACGGGGACATCGTCCAGGTGCCCGGCATCCGGGACGGTCGCGCCATCACGAGGGGATGGAGCGACGCGCGCACCCACCAGCGGGACGGATACGAAGCGCACCTTCGCGGCATCTTCGACGACGACGGCCGCCTCATGGTGGCGATCAACTGGAACACCGACCTGGGCGACGCCCTGGAATGGGCGGAATCCCCCGAATATCCGCTCGAGTACTCGACGTTCGCTTCGAGGCTCTTCCTGAACCTCATCGTCTACGCCATGGCGTACTGACCGCCGGTGCCGCGCGCCTGCGAGGTTCGGCGCACGGGCCCCTCAGATCTTCCGCCTGGGCGGCACCACCAGCTCGCCCCGCTCCAACCGGTCGAGGAGCCCTTCGGCGGCTAGGCGGAGGCGGTCGGCTTTCCGGTGGAACGTGGCCCGACCGACCATCGAGCCCCCGACGCCGCCTACCCCGGCGCCGACCAAGCCGACGGCCACCGTCGCCGCGGGAGGGAAGAGCGCGGACAACCCCACCGCGCTTCCGACGCCCCCCACGACCGCCAGCCCCGCGATCCAGCCACCCCCCTCCTCCATGCGCAGGTTCCGCACGTCCACGGTGAGGGTCACGAGGCTGAACCCTTCCTCGAGCGCCTGCACGGAGAGCTCGAGCTGCCGTGCCTGCGCCAGCTCGTAGCGCTGCCCGCCCCATTTCAGGCCACGCTGGAGCTGCGCGAGCATCCCTTCCGCCGGCTCCCAGAGCGAGAAGCCGGCACGGCGGCGCACGGCGTCGAGGCTCTCCTGCTTCGAGAGCCACCGCACCAGTCGCTCTTCGACCTCGTCCGGATCTCCCGGGATCACCCGGTCCGCACGCACGCTTCCCTCGCCCACCACGCGCCGCAGCGGTCCCGAATCCGGCGGCAGCGCGGGAACGAGCGCCTCGGCCCGCACCTCCCCGAGCGCACGCCGCATGTGACCGGGATCGAGCCCCACCTCACGCCCGATACGCAGCACCTCGTCCTCGGAGAGAACGCCCGCGTCGTCGGTGCCTTCCTGGAACTGGAGCTCGGCCGCGCGACGGATCACGCGGTCGAGATCGGCACGGCTGAGGGCCGGCCGTGGCGCGTCCTCCGTCACCGCCACCGTCCCGCGATCGGCGCACGCCCGGAGGAGCACCGGATCGGATCGAGCACATCGAGCACCATCATCCCGGAATCTTCCGCCGCAGGCGCACTCCGGGCAACACCCGCCTCCGGCTCAGCCGTCGACCCGCTCGTGCCGGAAGGACCCGTTCGGCTGGTGGAAGGTCACGGCCGTGGCGTCACCATCTTCCGGAACCTCGAACGCGACTCGGATCTGGGGGGCCGCCTCGAGCGTGAAGCTGGTTCCTCGGTCGGGGACGAGAGTGTAGGAGGGCTGACCGGGGATCGTGGCGACGAGCTGCGCACCCTGGCGTCGTACCTCGATGGTCTGGCCGTCTCGGTCGTACGAGCCGGTGAGGCGGTCGAGATACGCGGGATCGGTGAGGCGGCTGTCCGGAGCTCGATCGAAGGTCGCCGCCGACAGCGCCGACTCGAGGGGCACTTCGACCGCGCCGACGGAACCGTCGAACGCCGTGACGAACCGGACGCGTTGTCCGGCGAGCGGGGACAGCTCCTCGGGATCGCGGGTCACGAACACGTCGTAGTGGACGTGCTCGAGGTCGAAGGTGAGGTCGTAGTAGTGGAGGCGCAGGGGGGCGCCGTCCTTCGGGTCCTCGACGACGGACACGGTCAGCTCGCCGTACCCGGGATGATGATACGCTCCCGCGTACGCGTCGAGCTCGTGGGACGGGGTCGTCCCCTCGACGACCGGGGGTCCCTCTTCGGGCGCCTCCTGCCTCCGGGCCCTCGACGCTGTCGGTCCGGGCACGCCGGTCGTCGCGTTCGGCGAGCGCCTCTCCGCTCCAGTCACGCGGTTCGAGCTCCAACACGCGGTCGGCCACCTGCCGCGCCGCGAACTCCGCCAGCGGGGTCCCGTTCTTGTTGGTGAGGACGACGATGCCCAGCTCGTCGTGCGGGAACAGGGCCACCATCGCGCTGAAGCCGTCGATGTTACCGCCGTGATGGACGCGGAAGTGACCGCGGTAGCTGTCCACGAACCACCCCAGGGCGTAGCTCTGAACACCGAACGCGGGATCGCTGGGCCGGGAAGCGATCGCCATCGCGGGCGTCTGTAGTGCTTCGACCGTCCCCTGCTCGAGAATCGTCCGCCCATCGAGGGTTCCCTCGGCGAGGTGGAGCCGGAGCCACTCCGCCATCTCCTCGGCGGAGCTGTTGATGGATCCGGCCGGGCCCACGGCGTCGATGGTGCGGAAGTCGATGCGGACCAGTGAGTCGTTCCGCTCCGCATAGGGAAGCGCGTGGTCGGGGTCGCTCTGGCTCGTCCGCACGGAGAGGCCGGAGCGGGGCATCCCCAACGGATCGAGAAGCCGCTCGCGAATGAGCTCCTCCCAGGACGCCTCTCCCACGCGCTCCATGAGATGGCCGGCGACCATGTACATGAGGTTGTTGTACTGCCAGGCCGCGCGAAGCGGCTCGGTCGGCGGCAGGTGCGGCAGCCGCTCGAGCACCTCCGCGCGCGTCAGCTCCGGGTTCGCGTACCAGATGGCGTCGTGCCGGGGGAGGCCCGAGCGGTGAGTCACCAGGTCCCGAACCGTCATCGCTTCCGCGACCGCGGTATCCGCGAGCGCGAACTCGGGCAGGTGGGCGCGGACGCGGTCTTCCCAGTCGAGCGCACCGTCATCCACGAAGGTCCCGAGTAGCGAGGTCGTGAACGCCTTCGTGGATGAGCCGATGGCGAAGAGCGTCTCCTCCGTCACCGGAAGCGAGTCCTCGACATCGCGGAGGCCGTAGCCCGCCAGGTGCGCCACCTCGCCGTCCTTGACCACCGCCAACCCGAGGCCGGGCACGTTCCAGGCGTCCATGTGCTCGGCCATCCAGGCGTCGAGCCCGTCCAACGCCGCCGTCAGGTCCACCGCTTCCGCCCGTTCCAAGGCGAACGGGAAGGTCTGGGAGCCCTGAGTGAAGTCGCCTTCGAGGGCGGCGCGTTCCGGCCCGACCTCACCCCGGAAGGTGGGATCACCGGGCACGCCTTCGATCGAGAACACGACCGAATCCTCGACGACCCGGATGCCGGTCAGCGGCTCCTGCTCGGCTCCCTGGCTCGGGATGTCCACCGTGCCGGACCAATCACCGGCCTCGGATCGCGCGAGCGACACGGTGAAGGCCAACGGACTTCCGGGAACGGCGATCTCGCCCCGCCACGTCCCTTCCGGATCCGCCGGTGCGTCTTGTGCCCGTGAGGGCGTCGGTCCAGCGAGCCCGCCGGCCACGACGAAGAGGAGGGGGAGAAGAGCTCGGCACACCATCATGACTGCCTCGTTCGCTGGGGTGCGGAGTCGCGTACCGACTCCTTCACGGACCGCCCTACAGTGACCGCAACGGCCGAGTTTCAAGCGCTTGGCCCGTGAGGCGGATGTCAGCGCCCACCCCCCACGCCCGGCACTCCTTCGGGCTCGTCACTCCACCACCAGAGCGGCGCGAGCTCGCGCGTGCGCGGGTGGATCTCGGTAAGGGTGTCGCCTTCGTACAGGCGGCCGTTCTTCATCACGTAGCGGACGGTGTTCGTGTGGCGGATGTCGTCGAGCGGGTTCTCGTCGAGCACGACCAGGTCGGCGAGCTTGCCGGGCTCGATCGAGCCGAGATCCCGGTCGAGGCCGATGGCCTCAGCACCCTGGATGGTCGCCACCCGAAGCGCGTCGTGCTCATCGAGCCCCCCGGATTGCATGGCCCACAGCTCCCAGTGGTAGCCGAGCCCCTGGAGCTGGCCGTGGCTTCCGACACCGGCCTTTCCGCCCGCCTCCACCAGGTCCGCCACGAAGCGGGCGTGATCCCGGAAGACATGCTCCTCTTCCATGAACCAGCCGGCCCCCCGGCGCCGCGTGGACCCGTCGAGCACGCCGTACGGCGTGAAGCGCGCGAGCTTCGGATCGTCGTGCGGCTGCTCTCGTGAGTAGAAGTAGTTCTCGGCCCACGGACCGCCGTACGCGACGAGCAGGGTCGGCGTGTAGACACGCCCGCTCTCCGCGAAGAGGCGCACGTAGTCCTCGTAGACCGGGTAGACCGGAATCGAGTGCTCGAGCCCGGGATAGCCATCGATGGTTTCCGTGAGGTTCTGCTTGAGGTTCAGCGATCCCTCGGTCGTCGGCATGAGCTCGTGCTCGCGAGCCGCCTGGATGATCCACTGGCGCTGCTCCCTCGTGCCGGCCACGTACATCTTCAACGTCTTGGTATCGAAGTAGTCGGCGTAGCGCCGGATGAGCGTGCGGGCCTCGTCGAGGGAATCGACGTTGGACTGGAAGAAGATGCCCGGGCCGGTCGAGTAGATGCGCGGCCCCACGAGCTCGCCCGCTCGCACCCGGTCTTCGTAGGTGAGGACGTCCGTGCTTCCGGTCTGGGGATCGCGGGTCGTCGTGACCCCGTAGGCGAGGTTCACGAAATAGGCCCACACGTCCGCGCGGTGCACGTTGAAGGACGGACGCAGGTGGGCGTGCGTGTCGACGAACCCGGGCACGATCGTGCGGCCGGAGACGTCCACGACCTCCGCGCCCGAAGGCACCTCCACGTCGCCCCGGGGACCGACGTCGACGATGCGGTTGTCCCGAACCACGAGATCGGCGTCCTCCACCACCTCGTCGTCCCTCATCGTGATCACACGCGCGCCCCGAAGCACGACCGTGCCCCGCGGAATGTCCCGCGCGACCGCTACCTCTACCCGGTGCTCCACGGCCCGGTATCCGGTCTCGCCGTCATCGGACTCCTCGTCCTCAGCGTCGGCGTCTTCATCCTCATCGGCTTCGGCCACCTCGACGCTGTCCTCGTAGGCCCGCGCCGCGTCGAGGTCGTAGACGAAGTGCGCGTTGCCGAGCGACCAGTGCACCGTCCGCCCGTCCGCGCCCCAGGCCGGGAACTCGCCTCCGAAATCGGTCAGCTTGCGGGCCGGAAACGCCGCGTCGTCGGGGTCGCCGACCTGAATGGTCGGGGCGGTGCCTACGTCCGGAACCGTCAGCGTATAGACGTGGTTGAGGATGTGCGCCAGCGCCCGGTCGCCGGTCGGTGCCATGACGACGGACGAGGGGCTCTGCGCGTCGTCCTGGCCCGTCACGTCCTCCCCTCGCACCCGCACGTGGGTCTGCTCGTCCGTGCCGTCCCACCGGACCGAGACGAGCCGGTCCGGCGAGCGGAAGAGGTGAATGCGCTCCCCGTCCTCCGTGAAGTGCGGTCGGCTCCGGTCCCCCAAGGGCATGACGACGGTGGCCTGCCCGCCCGCGGCCGGAAGCCAGACGAGCTCGTCGGCCGAGCTCCCGGCGCCCTGGCTCGGGTGTTCCAGGAACGCCCGAGCGTCTCCCCGCAACACCACGATCCGCTCCCCGTCGGGGGACCAGGCGGGCTGGCTGTAGAACGCGGGCAGCTCCGAGAGCCGCTCGGGCGTGCCCCCATCGGCGGACACGCGGTACACGTGACCGGCCTCACCTTCCCACGTCACGAACGCGAGCGAGCCACCATCCGGAGACCACGCGGGCATGTGCTGTTGGGCGTCCGGCATCTCCGCGACCCTCCGCGGGCTCGTTCCGTCGACGTTCGCCACGTACAGGCGGTCGAGCGCGGTGAACGCGAGGCGGGTACCGTCGGGAGACGGGACCGCATCACGGATCTGGCGGGCCGTGAAGGTCTCCGTGTCCTCGATCGGATAGTCGAAATCGACTTCGGGACCGATCTCGAGGTCGAAGCGGACCCGGAAAGGGATCTCCTCCGCGGACCCGCCGTCCACCGGAAGCCGCCAGATCTTGCCGCCGTAGCTCGTTACCAGGTGCTCCGAGTCCGGCGTGAACGACATGCCCGGCAGCACGTCGAGCGTGGCCCGCGACTCCTGGTCGTCGTGCTGGACGGGGTGCGCGAGCCAGCGCTCGTCGCCCGACTCCAGGTCGCGGATCCGGAGCCCGGTCTCCGCGTCGTGGCGTGTCCCGTAGACCAGCCACCGTCCGTCGGGCGAGAGGGTGGGACGAAACGCGCTTCCGACCCGCTCGACCCGCGTGTGCACCTCGCCGGTCTCCCGGTCGTACGCGCGGACACGGTACTGCGGAAGATCGGCGTTGTACTCCCAATCTCCGGAGCCGGTGCGCTGGGCGAACCACACCCACCGTCCCTCCGGACTGAACGCCGCGCCCACGGCCTTGCGCAGATCCTCCTCTTCCAGCAGATCCACGCCCGACCCGCCGTCGACGTGCCACAGCCTCAAATTCGGGTTTCCACCGTACCGGAACGTGCCGCTGCCGAACGTCGCGACGACGTAGTTCCCGTCCGGCGACCAGTCCGGTGCCTCGGCCCGGTTCGCTTCTCCCCGCGAGACTTGCGTCGTGTCGGTCCGGTCGAGGCTGATGGTCCAGATATTCTGACCGCCGTCCCGGTCGGACGTGAAGGCCACTCGCTCGCCGTCCGGCGAGAAGCGCGGCTGTGCGTCGAAGGCCATGCCCGACGTGAGCTGCGTCGCCTCGCCACCCTCGATGGGAACGGTGAACAGGTCACCCAGATAATCGAATACGAGAGTGCGCCCGTCCGGACTGACATCGAGCGAGATCCAGGAACCTTCGGTGAGGTCGATGGGCACCGTGCGCCCGGGCTCCAGCGGGAGGCTGCCGTGCGCGCCATCTCCCCCGGTCTCGTCCCCTTCCGGTTCCTGGCCGACGGCCCCGCCGGCGAGACCCGCCGACACCAGCAATACGGATACCATCGCGAGCGCGTGCCTGCCCATCCTCATGACCCTCCTCCTGTTCACTCCTGGACCGTCCACACCATGTTCACGGGCGCGCTGCGACTCCCGGACCCGCGTCGAGAGCCGCGCACGGCCCGCCGGCCGCCACAATAGTGGACGGAGCACGTCCCTGCACGTCGCTCACGCTCTCCGTCGAGCCTCCCCGATGGCCTTCTCGAGGGACTCCACGGACCAGGGTTTGGCGAGGAAGGTGACGTTGTCGGGAAGCTGGGCGTGCCCCACCATCTGCGACACGTGACGGCCGCTGGTGAGCACGAACGGAAGCTCCGCGCCCCGCTCCCGACTCCGCTTCACGAGCTCGATCCCGTCGATCTGGTCCATGGAGATGTCCGAGATGACGAGGTCGTACTCGCCCGCCGCCTCCCCGAGCTTCCGGAGCGCCTCACGCGGATCGGCCGTCACCGCGACGTGATGTCCCAGGCGCGTCAACACTCGCTCGGACGTGCGGCGAAGCGCCTCTTCGTCCTCCACGAGCAGGATCCGCAGAGCACCACCCGAGACCCCCGCCTTTCCGGGCACATCCGCGTGCGCAGGGGTAGCCCGGCCGGCAGTCTCCGAGGGCCGCGCGCTCCCGTGTTCCGCATCACCCGCTTCCGCGGCCTCGGACACGGCCGGGAGGTAGACACGGAAGCTCGTGCCCACGCCGACCTCACTGTAGGCATGGATATGTCCCCCCTGCTGACGCACCAGCCCGTGCACGGACGCGAGCCCGAGCCCCGTACCGACCCCCTCCTCCTTGGTCGAGAAGAAGGGCTCGAAGATCCGGTCGAGCGTATCGCGATCCATGCCGGTGCCGGTGTCGGTCACGGTGAGTCGGCCGAAGCGCCCGGGCTCGATCCAGGGCCGGTCCTCCACGAAGCTGGCGTCGGCCTCGATCTCGTCCACGCTCACCACGAGCCGTCCCCCTTCGGGCATCGCGTCACGCGCATTGGACACGAGGTTGAGCAGGATCTGCTGCAGGGCGCGGGGATCGGCGTGCACGACGGGTCCCGTCTCCGGCAGCTCCATGACGACCGCGACGTCGTCGTCGAGGAGCTTGGACGCCAGACGCATGCCCTCGCCCGCGACGTCGGACAGATCCACCGGCTCGATTCGGACCTCGGCCTTGCGGCTGAAGCGCATGAGGTTGGCCACCAGCTCACAGCCGGCCTGGGCGGAGCGCTCGATGTCGCCCAGAAGCTCCTCGTCGTCCTCGTCCTGGTCGTTCGCGCTCGCACGGAGTAGCTCCGCGTTCGTGAGCATCACGGTGAGCAGGTTGTTGAAGTCGTGGGCCACTCCGCTCGTCATGCGGCCGACAGCCTCGAGCTTCTGCGCCTGATGGAGCTGCGTCTCGACCGCCCGATGGTGCGTGACGTCGAGGAACGTTCCCACCCAATTCCCGGCTTCCCCGCCCTCCGTGGTCTCGACGGGCTTCCAGTGCGCGGTGAGCCAGCGCTGCCGACTCTCGCCATCCGCGTTGCCACGGGCTTCGAGAGCGAAGCTCGTGCGGCTGTCCGCCTTATCCCGCCACAGGTCCTCGAGCCGCTGGCGCTCGTCGGGATGGAGCATCTCCCACCAGGGACGCCCCACCCACTGGGACTCCTCCATCGAGAGAGCGCGCGCCCACCAGCGCGACATCTCCAGAACCCGGCCGTCGACGTCCACCAGGAGGACGCCGGCGTCCGTGAGGCTCCGGAGGTTCTCCAGCCGACGTTCGACCCGGCCCCGCCGCTCCTCCTCCGCGGCCCGGTCCGCTTCCGCGCTCCATCGCCCCGTGATCTCGCGCAGGCGCGCTCGCCGGAGCAGGATGATTCCGACGCCCGTGCAGAGCAGGAACCCTCCCCACAACAGCATGAACGCTTCGTGGACGCGACCCGCGGCCCGAATCCCCTCCCTCACCTCGTTGTAGACGACACGCTCGAGCTCGGCCGCCAGGCTCTCCAGCTCGCTGAACCGCAGCCGCACGTCGACGGCGGAGAGCAGGGGGCCGTCCCCGTCCGTGAGGGTAGCCCGCAGCTCGCCGATTCCATCCTGGAGCGAACGGACGAGCTCCGACGCCTCCGGGACGTCGACCAGGCCATCGGCCGAAAAGCCGAGCAGCGCGCTTCTACCTCGAAGGAGATCCGACAGGCGCGTGGTCGCGTTGTCGAGCTCCGCCAACGAGCGAAGGGGCTCGAAGGTCGGATCACCCGTGGCGGTCCGCTCCCATGCCAGGTGCGCCCGCGCCAGGGCGAAGCGGGCCGTCATCAGGTTGTCCGTGGCAGCGACGGCCTCCTCGGTCCGGTCCGTGAAGCGCCAGTGCGAGGCCTCGAGCAGGACGAGCGAGAGCACGCCCAGCACGACGAACGCCACCATGCGGGGATCCCGCCAGCCGGACATGGCCTCCGGAGTATGCCGCCGGTTCATGGCTCCGAGCCCTCCGGAACGTCCTCCGCGGAGAAGCCGAACGGCTCGAGCGCGGCACGATGCCCCGCCGAGCCCACGAACGCCTCCAGTCCCCGATCCAGGGCCGCGAGCAGCTCCTCGTCGCCCCGCCTGACGGCCAGGGCGCTGCACCCCTCCACGAGATCCGCGATGGAGTCGGACGGCGTGTACCGGTACCAGCGCAGTCCTTCGAGGGCGTCCTGCGATCCCTGGATGGTCGGCGCGGTGAGGGCGAGCGCTCCGGCACGTCCGCCGGCGAGCGCGGTGACGCCGGTCGGAAGGTCCGGGACCACGAGCACGCGCTCCTCCGGGAGGCCCAGGATCGACACCGCCGTGTGCTCGACCGAGCCACGAACCACGGCGACTGGACCGAGCTCCTTCTCGTCACCCTCGAGGAACGCCTCCAGCCCCTCCGGCGCCGGGCCGTCCGCACGAACGAGGAAGGCCGCCCGTGAACAGCTCGTCGGTCGGGTGAAGTCGGCCTCCTCCCGTCGGGTGGCCGACGGGAACAGTCCGGACGCGACCACGTCCACGTTCCCCTGGGCGAGCGCGGGAATCAACTCCTCGAATGGCATGCGCACCCAGCGGACGCTGTCCACCTCGAGCGCGGGCAGCGCCCCCCGCAAAGCCGCCGGAGACTCTCCGACCACCCGGCCGGTCGAGTCGAGCACCGCGTACGGAGGCTCGTGCGCGTACGCGGCCCGAACGAAATCTTCGCGCTGAACCCGCTCCAGGGTCGATTCCGCCGACGCGGAGCAACCCTGGAGGGGCACGAGCGCGCTCACGAGCAGCGCAGGGAGGAACCGCACCCGGCGATATGCCAACGGGTACCCCATGGACTCCATCCTGCGCGACTTCTCGCGAGAATGAGGGACGGGAACAAGGGATTCATACCACCATGCGTGGCGAACGAAGGACGGCGCTGCGCCGTGGCCCGCCGCAAGTTAGGCCGTACGTGGGTGCGGGAGCAATGAACGTCACCCGTCCGGACGGTTCCTACAGCAGGACGAGCACGACGAGCAGGAGCAACATCCCGATCCACGACGCCACCGCGATCTTCCAAGCCTTCGTCGCGCGCTCCGCCTCCCACCACTTCCGGGGGCGCACCTTCTGCGCCAGGAACGTCACCACGCCCGCGAGGTTCACGCAGGTCACGTTCACGGCCACCAGCAGGAAGGCGCCATACGCGCCCACCAGATGGCCCGAGCCGAGCAGCAGGCCCGCCACGACCAGAGGGGGCAGGAGCGCCACCGCCACCATCACCCCGATGACCGCGGCCGACAGTCCCTGGGTGAACGCGAGCGTGCCGGCCGACCCGGCGGCGAGCGCGAGCACGATGTCCCCCAAGCCCACGGCCGTCCGGCCCGCGATCTCCGGGACGGTGGGATCGACCGGCAGCAGCAGCCCCACCAGGACCGACAGCGTGAGGGCCGTGGCGACCCCCGCGATGTTCGCCTTGAGCGCGTAGCGGGCCAGGTCGACGTCCCCGAGCGTCGACGCGAGCGAAAGCGCCACGTTCGGGCCGAGAAGCGGCGCGATGACCATGGCGCCGATCACCACCGCGACGCTCGAGCTCATGAGCCCGACGGCCGCCACCAGGGTGGACAGCGCCACGGTCGTGAGATAGACGGTCGAGATGCGCGTCGCGTCGCTCAGATCCTGGTGCAGCTCTTCGCGGCTTATGCGCAGCGGGCTTCTCTCTTCCGGAGCTTCGGACGCTCCGGGAGTGCGCGCTTCTTCCTCCACCGCCGGCAGCGTCGCTTCCACGGGGAACAACATCATGCGGAAGCGCGGATCGCCGGAGAACCGCGAGGCGAGCTTGTCCGTGAATCCCTCGGTCTGCTCCGCGGTCAGCAACACGCGCACGAGCGATGCGTCCTCATCCACGGGCGAGGTCCAGACTCCCAGAGCCCCGTCGTCACCGATGCTCTCGGTGAGCGCCTCGAGGGCGTCGCGGGGCACGATCACCTCGATCAGGCGGAGCGACACGGTGATGTCTCGGTGTGGGGGCGCGCGTCAACCGAGCTCGGCGGCGTCCACGATCGTCACCCCGGCCGCCTCCAGATCACTCCGCACGCGGTCGTCTTCGTCGGGCTGGACCCCTCGTGTCAGATCCCAGATGAAGAACGTGCTCAAGCCGGCCCCGACCGCGTCCTCCGCGGTCCACTTCGCGCACACGTCACGCGCGAGCCCGCACACGTACACGTCCTCGACGCCCCGCTCGAGGAGATACCCGGCCAGGCCGGTGGTCGGCCGCTCCCCTTCCGGATTCCAATTGTTGCGGAAGCCCGAGTACGAGTCCGTGCGTGGATCGCTCCCCTTCCGGATGATCGCGGATACGCAGGTCCAGTCGATTTCCGGATGGAGCTCCGCGCCGGGCGTGCCCTGGACACAGTGATCGGGCCAGAGCACCTGCTCGTGCCCGTGGAGCTGGACGACCTCCATGGGCTCCCGACCCTCGTGGCTGCTCGCGAACGAGACGTGGCCGGCCGGGTGCCAGTCCTGCGTGGCGACGTACAGGTCGAACAGATCCCGCCGGATCAAGCGGTTGACCGGCTGGAGGATATCGTCGCCGCCCTCGACGGCGAGCGCCCCGCCCGGACAGAAGTCGGGCTGGATATCGACCAGAAGAAGCGCGGACACGTCGGAACGCACGGTCTTCGAGCTCATGAAGTTGTCTCCCGGTCTGTGACCTTTCTCTCGATGTCCTTCTGAAGCTGCCCCAGCGACTCGCTGACGTCCACCGCGTACGGCGGCGTGGCCGCTTCCAACTTCCGGACGCGCTCGGGAAGGCGGGCGAGCTCCTCGCGGGCCCGGCTCCTGGCGTCCTCGAGCGACGTCCGGCCGGCTTCGAGCCGCGCCCCGCCCTCCATCACCTTCTCCATGAGCGGCCGACCCGGGAGCGCCTCGTCCGCCCTGGCGATCACGTCGCGGACGGCGCCTCCCTCTTCCTCGATCCTGAACACCTGCTTCCGGCCCGGCAGAACCGGCTTGCCGGACGAGAGCTTGAGACGTCCCCGCCCGTCGTACTCCGTGAGCTTGTACGCCATGTCCAGGGAGGGCGCGTCCCGGCTCACGCCCATTCCGGTCCCCACGCCGAATCCGTCGATCGGCGCTCCGCCGCGTACGAGCTCCCCGATCGCATGCTCGTCGAGCCCGCCGGAGGCGAAGATCTCGACGTTCCCCAGCCCGGCCGCGTCCAGGATCCCGCGCGTGGCCTTGGCCAGCTCCGCGAGGTCACCCGAGTCGAGACGCACCCCCCGCACCCGGAACCGGTCGCCGAGCTCCTCGGCCAACCGCACGACGTTCCGTACCCCGTCGAGGGTCTGGTAGGTGTCGACGAGCAGAATCGTGTCCGGGAACGTGCGCGTGAAGGCCCGGAATGCCGCCATCTCGTCATCGTGCGCCTGGACGTAGGAATGGGCCATGGTGCCGGTCACCGGTATCCCGTAGGTGCGCCCGGCGAGCACGTTGCTGGTGGCGTCGAGTCCCGCGACGTGAAAGGCGCGCGCCGACCGGAGGCCGGCGTCGGCTCCGTGCATCCTCCGCAATCCGAAGTCCACGACCTTCCGCTCGCCGGCGGCGTGCCGCACCCGCGACGCCTTCGAAGCCAACACGGTCTGGAGATGGATCTGGTTCATCACGAAGGTCTCGACGAGCTGGGCCTCGGGGAGCGACCCCCGCACCTCGAGGATCGGCTCGTCCGCGAAGACGGGCGTCCCTTCCGGAACCGCCCACACGTCGCCCCGGAAGCGCAGATCCATCAACCAGTCGAGGAAGGCCTCGTCGAACGGACCCATCGATTCGAGATACGCACGGGCGTCGTCGTCGAAGCGCACCCGCTCGAGATACGCGAGGACGGTTTCCAATCCGCACGCCAACAGGTAGTTGCGGTCCTCGGGCAAGCGGCGCACGAAGAGGCTGAACACGGCCTGTTCCGCCATGCTCTCTGCGTAGTACGCCCGCAGCATCGTCAGCTCGTACTGGTCGACGAGCAATGCCATGTTGTCGGCCGAAACCCAGGGCATCGGATCGACGGAGCCCGTCGCGGCCTGACTCTCGCCGCTTCGGGGGTCTCGGATCTCGGTGGCGCGGGTCACTTGGCTCCTCCGGTGAGCTCCTCGAGCACTCGCGCATGCGTACGGAGCGCTCCCTGATCGTACAGCACGAAACGAATCCGCTTCACCGACGAGAGCTCCGGCGCGAGCGACAACACGGTCTCCAGAGCCACGCGCGCCGCTTCCTCCATCGGATACCCGAACGCGCCCGTGGACAACGCGGGAAAAGCCACGGACGCGAATCTTCGTTCCTCGGCGAGGCGGAGCGCGTTACGGTAGCAGGCCGCGAGGAGCTCGTCCTCGGGCCGGTCCAGACCGTACACGGGGCCCAGACAGTGGATGACCCAGGGGTTGGGAAGCCGGTGCCCCGAGGTCACCACCGCTTCACCGGGAGCGATGGGCGCCATGGGCCGTCCCTCTTCGGCCAGGCCGGGCCCCGCCGCTCGGTGAAGGGCTCCGGCGACCCCACCCCCCGTGCGGAGCTCCGCGTTGGCCGCGTTCACGACCGCATCGAAACCGGGTTGCCCGGCGATATCCCCCATGGTGAGCTCGAGGCTCACGCCCGAAGCATCGTGCCGGATCGTGCCGTCTTCGGTCATCGACGCGCCTCCTCGTTCGAGCCGTGGAATCGCTCGCGTGTCGCAAGGATGAGAGGGTACCGGAAGGGAACGGAGGTGTTCCAAGCCTGGTCGGCAGGCCGACGTCCATCGATCTTCCGCGCCCTGCCGGGCACACCGGCGGCGCACGCGCTCACTCCCGCTCACCTTCTTCACAGGTCTGTCGATCCCGATGGCTCGTCCCTCCCGGCGCTTCCGCGGAGAGCCGCCCCTACTCGCCTACGGCGCGTCGTTCGCGCTCTTCTCGAGCTTCGGTCAGACCTTCCTCATCTCGCTCTTCGTTCCTTCCTTCGTGAGCACGTTCGATCTCAGTGACGGAGGGTTCGGCGGACTGTATTCGGCGGCCACGCTGATCAGTGCCGCGCTCCTTCCCTGGGCGGGACGCCGATTGGACTACGTGCGGCTCAACCGCTTCAGCCTGGCGGTCGTCGCCCTGATGACGGCCTCGGCCCTCATGCTGGCTCTCGCCCCGAACGCTGCGGTGCTAGGGATCGCTCTCGTCGGGCTCCGGCTCGCGGGACAGGGGCTGTCCGGCCACACGACCCACACGGTCATGGCCCGGTACGCGGGGGCCCGACGGGGGTGGGCGCTGAGCGTCGCCGGCCTCGGCTTCCCCGCCGGCGAAGCCGTTCTACCGTACCTGACCACCGTCGCCCTGCTCGGGCTCGGCTGGCGGGTCACCTGGCTGGTCTTCGCGGCGCTGGCCTTCGTCGTCTTCGCGCCGCTCCTCGTGGCCGTGCTCCACCGCGCGGAGATCGAGCTCGACCCGAAGAAGCTCGACGAGCACGCGGACGAGGGCCCGTCGCCCGGGAAGCGCGAGTTCGACGCCCGTGCAGGCGATTGGACCCGGGCGGCCGTCCTCCGGGACCGCCGGTTCTTCCACGCGCTGCCCTCGGCGCTCCTCCCGAGCTTCTGGCTCACCGGCATCTTCCTCTACCAGACCCGAATCGCGGAGATGAAGGGCTGGCCGATCACGCTCATGGCCACCGCCTTCGTGGGCTTCGCCGCGAGCCGAATCGCGTTCTCGTTGTTGGCCGGACGCGTGGTGGACAGGCTCACCGCGCGCCGCGTCTACCCTTTTCTGCTCCTCCCGATGGCCGCCGCCCTCGCGCTCCCCCTGGCGGTCGACGCCCGGTGGGGCGCCTTCGGGCTGATGATCGGGCTCGGGGTGACGATGGGGATGGGCACGCCGGTCCGGTCGTCGCTCTGGGCCGAGCTCTACGGCGTCCGGCACCTGGGCGCCATCAAGGCGATGATCACCTCGTTCAGCGTGCTCGCCGCCGCCGGCAGCCCCGTGCTCATCGGGCTCGCCCTGGACGCCGACGTCGCTCTCGACCACATCCTGTGGACGGGCGTCGCCACCACGCTCGCGGGATCCGCAGTGGCTTGGGGGCTCATGGTGGATTCGAACGACCCCGCGATATGACGACGACTCGACCTCCACGCGTCGTGTTCCGGCATGGAGGGGCCCGGCGAGACGTGTGAGCCTCCGATGGATCCGAACACCTTCCCCAAGGAGGCCATCATGTTCGCCAAGTTTTCCCCCGCAGCGCTGCTCGCAGTTGCCACGCTGGTGTTTCTGATCGCACCGGATCGACCGGTGGCGGCATCCGAGTGCGGAGAGCTCCACGGCATGCTCTGCGAGTCGGTGGAGGAGTGCACCGGCTTCTGGTTCTGGAAGTCGTGCACCACGTCCAACAGCTATTGGGGGGGGTTGTAGACGGACCGCCCCTACATCGACCGGAGCGCTCGAGGGGCCGGGGCCGGCGTGGCTCCGGCCCCTCGTCACGTGCTCGCCACGCGCCGCCCGAACCCGTCCCATTCCGACATGGGTCAGCCCTCGGCAAGGCACGAGGCTACATGACCGGCTGGTGGGCCGGACGCCGTCACGGGACATCCCCAACTCACGGAGGTAGCCATGTTCAAGATGCTCTCACTCCCCACTCTGCTCCTGGCTGGAGCACTCGCTGTCGTATCCGCTCCGGGCACCGAGGTCGCCGCTTCCGAGTGCGGCGCCGACGGCCGCGAAAAATGCTGGGAGAACGAATCGTGCATTTACCTCCTCTTCTACAGTCAGTGCACGACGAAGACGAAGTACTGGGCAGGACTCTGACCCCGTACTGATCCGACGGCGGTGAGCACCACGCTCACCCGTCATGATGTTCGCGCCCGCGACGGTCCGGCCCACTACGTCGCTACCACGGCTCACGGACACGTCCGGGCCTCGGCCCGGGCACGGAGGAAACAGATGCATCCCTTTTCATACTCGACGATCACCCTGGCAATGGCCGGCATCCTCTTGGGTGTGGCTGGGTGGCGCTGGCACGAAGCCGCGGTCGTGAGACCCGACCACTTCCCCGGCGTCGACCCTCCTGCCGCCATCCTCGTCGTTCAGGAACGCGATTGTCCCGACCGACGCGCGGCCATGGCGGTGTGGCTGGACGACCTGCACGCGTCCGACGCCGGCGCGTCCCTCCCCGTCTACCTCGGGGTGCTGGGCGACGACCCCGGCCTCCTCGACCCACGAACGGACGAGCTACCCCGGCTGCCCAGCGCCGAAGCGTCGACCGCGGCGCGCGCCCTGCTTCGCGCGGGACTCTCGGGCACGCCGGCGCTCATCGTCCTCGACTCGGAAGGCCACGTCCTCCTGGCGGACACCTTCGCAACCACCGGACCCGGCGCCAGGTTGGCGCTCGCAGCCGATCTACTACCGGCGGTTCGTCCTTTCACGGGCCCCGCCGACGTCCTTCAGCCCGATGGAGGGTGACCCATGGAACAGCTCCCGTTGCTGCTGAACATCGTCGGCGTGGGCCTCTGGCTCGGTTTCACGGTGGATTTCCTGCGGCGCCCTCCACTCCAACCCCGGTCGTGGGGTCGGAACGTGAGGCGCGGTGCGTGGGTGGGGCTCGCCATGCTCTTTTTGGCTGCCGGGGGGTGGGGTCCCGAGATGTCGCATTCGACGACGAGCGACTTTTCCCGCGACCCCGACGTGGGAACCCCGGTTGAGACGACGAGCAGCTTGCTCCGCACCCCGTTCGCGATCTACGAAAGCACCGCGGTGATGGACAGAGAGGGACGCACGATCCGTCAGGATCGCATGGTCACCAGGCAGCTCCCGTTGGCTCTGCTGATCTTCCTCGCGGGTGCGTTCTGGCTCCGGCGTCGCCGCGAGCTCTCGGAGAAACGGAGTCCCACGAGCAGAGGGGCGACGGATGCTCTGGCCTTGGTGGGAATCCTGTCCGCCACGCTCACCGGCGCCGGATGCGGCGACCCCGCGCCCTGGGACGGGGACCGTCCGGAACGCAAGATCGTGGACGTGACGTGGGATACGCTGGCTCACGTACGTTCCGGAGTGAACGACTCGCTGCTGTTCTCGGCGAGCGGCGTGGCCGCGGACGAGGAGGGGTTCTGGGTGGGCGACCTGTACGGCGACCGCGTGGCTCGCTTCGACTGGGAAGGACGGCTGCTGCGGTACGTAGGCGACTCCGGCCGGGGACCGGGCGAGATTGGACGCGTCCACGAGATCGACGTGGACGGCGAGGGCGTGCTCTGGATCCTGGACCCCGAGAACACCCGGATCACGGGCTTCGATCAGAGCGGCGCCCTCGTCGACGAAGTGCCGTTTCGGGGTTTGGATGCCTCCCCCGGATCGTTCGCGGTGAGTCGCGATGGGAGAACATTCATGTCCATGCTCCCTTCCGACCGGCTCGAGCCGATCCTTATCCACCGTGACGGGCGCATCGAACGGGGCACGCAGATCCCCGTGCCCGATGCGAACGGCGCATTCGGCCTGGCCCTGCAAGGTCGGGTCGCCCGCCACGACCACGGCTGGCTGTTCGCGTTCACCTCCGGAGACGGCATCTTCCGCATGCGCGGCCTCGAGACCGTCGGGCCGCGGCTCCGGTACCCGGAGGCCATCCCGTTCCCGGGCATCACCCGATCCGTGCAGCGGGACGGACGTCGCACCTCGACGACGACCCGGCTCGCGGAGCGCAATCCGGCCGCGGCCGCCATCTCCACCCGAGGGTCGGAGCTGCTCGTCGTCTTTCACGGGGAAAGCCCGAACGCCGGACGCCTCCTCGACCGCTACGACCTCGAGCGGGGCCGTTACCTCGACACGGTCCTCCTACCCGTGTCGGGATACGTCGCTGCATGGGACGACCGGCTCGTCGTGGCCCGGACCAACCCACGACCCGAGCTCCTCGTTCTCCGACAGGTCGAGTGACGTGCTAGCAGCCCGCGCTACGGCACGAGCTCGCGGATGATTCCGTCGTGCTTGTTCAACAGGAAAAGACGGTCGTCCGGACCCGTGCCGAAACGGAGGTCGGTCCGCTCGGGTGCCGGAGCGCCGACGGCCGCTGCGCGATCCTGCATGACTTCCAGGAAGGTCTTGGCCGCACCGCCGTCTTCGAGGAGCACCCGTCGGATCGCCGCCTGCCCCCCCTCCGGCAGCACGTCCGCCGAGATATGGAAGATCTCTCCGCTCACCATCTCTCCGAACAGGATACGATCCTGCAGCTGCGGGATCCTGTCATTACGTGGCACGACCACGCCCGTGATGGCGACCCTGGACTGAAACAGGGGGTCGGCCTGATCGAACTCCGCGATGGGAAAGGTGACGTCCGGGTCCGACCGCGGAGACATGCGGTCGACACCCGACCGGCTCACGAAGCGGAAGCTTCCCTCCCAGGTGTTCCATCCCAGGTCGGCGCCGGCGGTCACACGGCTGAGCTCCTCGACGGCGTTCTGTCCGATGTCGGCGACGAACAGGCTCCCGTTGGCCGGGTCCCACCCGAAGCGCTGAGGGTTGCGGAAGCCCGACGCGTAGACTTCGGGCAGCGCCCCGTCTCCTTCGCTCACGAACGGATTGTGCTCGGGCACGCCGTACTCGCCCGTGGAGCCGTCGGTCCCCTGCGGATCGATCCGCAGGATCTTCCCGAACGGGGAGCCGAGGTCCTGGGCGAGATCGAGCGGGTCGCCCCCGCTCCCCCCGTCCGCCACCCCGACGTACAACATCCCGAAGTCGGGGTCATCCGGCTCGGCCAACGGGTTGAAGGCGATGTGTCCGGCGTTGTGGTTGCCGAAGGGTTGCTCCAAGCGGAGCAGCTCCCTGGGCTCCTCCCCGTCATACGTGTCCGCGTCGGGAGAGGTCGCGGTCCATTCGAGGAGCACCGTATGATGACTCGCCTCCCCACTCCCGGCCGTGAAGTGGGGCTCGGGAGACATGTCGTCGGTGTCCAGCCAAGTGTAGAGCTTCCCGTATCCGGGTGTCCCGGGCTCGTTGAACTGCGGATGCAACGCGAAGCTCTGAAAGCCACGCTCTCGCCCCGACGCGTCGACGGGCACGCCCCAATCCGCGTGGTCCACGTCGAGGTACCGTGCCACGTCGCCGTCGTACCCGACGGTGTACAGCGGGCCCCACATATCGTTGACGAACATGCGCTCCGTACCCGGCTCGTCCACGAGAAGCATCGGCCGCGCGGGTGCTCCGTCGATTTCCGGGAGGGAAGCGAACTCTTCGTACGCCACGACCGCGACGTCTTCCGTGGCTTCGATGGGCTCGGTGAACGGGTCGTCGGTCGCGCTGGTGCAACCGAGACTCACGACGGTCAGGGCGACAGTGACCTGTCGGGCCCATCGGACACGGTGACTCATGGGGACGGCGTCTCCTTTCATGTCAGGTTCATCTCAGCGCGGCGTATCGGTGCCGTGGGGCATGATCCAAGGTGCTCGAGCGTCCGCTTTCCCTTCGAGGGGGTTCAGATAGACCCGCTGCGTGGAGTATGCGAAGGCGATGTCGTCGTGCGTGGCGAAGGTGTCGAAAATTCGTTCCCAGATCGCCTGCGCCGTGCCGCGTCGCTGTCTGGGGCGACACAAGTACCGGATGGTCAGCGAGACACCGCTCGCCCCGAGAGACGTGTAGACGGCCGGCGTGAACCGGCTGTAATGGATGAGGAAGCGCTTCGAAGTCTGCTTCAGCGTGCGCTCCGCTTCCTCGCTGACGCTCCGGGTCTCGGCGAGCGCCACCTCTTCGAGCACGGCCTTCGCTTTCCGCCAATCGCTCTCGAAGGTCACGAGCACCGGCAGCTCGTTCCACAGAAACGGAAAGCCCGACGTGTAGTTGGCAAGGGACTCGGTGAAGACCTTGGAGTTGGGGATGTGGATCATTCGGCCCGTGCTCTGGTCGGCTTCGACCCAATTCCCGATCTCCATGATCGTGAACTGGAACAGCCGGACGTCGACCACGTCACCCGCTCGTTCTCCGACCTGAATGCGATCGCCGAGCTCGAACGGCTTGCGCCAGAGGATGAACAGCCACCCTGCCACGTCGGCCACGAGGTCCTTGAGCGCGATCGCCAGTCCTGCCGAGACCAAGCCCAGAAAGGTTCCGAGAGACCTCAAGGCGGTAAACCAGACCTGCATGATGACCAGCAGGCCGATCAGGAACGCAGCGTAACCCGACGCCTTCGACCAGCGGTACACGAGCGCACGGTGCTCGAAGCGGCGCTCGACCACGCGAACAAGAATCCGGCGACCGATCACCAGCGCGGCGACGAGGCATGCCGACAGGAGGATCTTCGTCTGTGTTTCGGGCGTGAGCCCGTAGATCAGTCGTTCCGTGACCGCGGCGCTGTCCGAGGCGACCTGCGCGCCGAGCGGCATGACCTGAAGTGCCATCGAGTGTTCCGTTCCGGGACCGGGCGGTGCGAGGGCCTATCCTGGGCACCGAAGGGCTTAGCAGCCCGTGGTAGAAGTCTGGCCCGCGCAGGGTCTTGCGTGTCGCAGGCAAGGCGGCTTCTTGAAGGCGATGCCGTAGCATCGGCGAAAGGAGCTAACGCCGCATGCGGCCGCAACCCTCGTGCCCTCGGGTTGGGCGGCACGGCCCCCTCCGTCGGCTCACGGCTCTGGGGCTCGCCGTAGATCGCGGGCCTGCGCTCCACGCGGGCCGCCACGGGCTGCTAGGCCAGAGCAGACGGTCAGCGCACGTCCATGGGAAGGCCGGCCACGAGGAAAAGGACGCGGTGGGCCTCGCGTGCGATGCGCGCGTTGACCCAGCCCAGCATATCCCGATACCGGCGAGCGAGCGCGTTGTCCGGCACGACGCCGAGTCCCACTTCGTTGGTCACGACCAGCAGCGTTCCTTCGCGCGCCCGGGCCGTGCGAAGGAGCTCCTCGACGTGATCCGAGACCACCCCATCGCCCGGCGTCCGGGGATCGGTGACGGGCTCCGTGTCCAACTCGGGCGCGGACAGTGCGTGCATCAGGTTCGAGACCCAGACGGTCACGCAATCGATCAGAACGACCGAAGCTTCGGCGGCCCCGACGGCCTCGGGCACGGCGAGGGGGGCCTCCACCGTGATCCAGCCCGGAGGCCGGGATGCCCGGTGGGCCGCGATCCGGGCCGTCATCTCCTCGTCTCCACGCTCGGCCGTCGCCACGTAGACGACCTCGTCGCCCGCGATCCTTCCGGCTTCGTCCTCCGCCCACCGACTCTTACCGGCCCTCGCCCCGCCGGTCACCAGCACGATCTTCATCATCGCGCGAGGATCTCGTCGATGTCGAGCGCCCCTTCCACGGCGTCCGCGACCACGTCGATGGGGTCGGGGCCCGGGAACTCCGGAGTCCGGTCGACCAGGGTCGCCGGGACGGAATGCCCGGTAGGCGCCGCCGGGAGTCCGGCTAGAGCGAGCCAGGCATTCCTGAACGCCGGGTCGGACAGACATCCGTGGACGTACGTGCCCCAGACCCGACCGGACCGGTATCCGAGCTCGCGCTCCGGGTCGTCCTCGTCATGGACGAACGCGGGCGAGCCCGACCGGGTGCGGCCATGGTGGATCTCGTAGCCCGAGAGGACGCCGATGCGCCCGGACGGGCCCGACCACCGGGCCGTGACGCGACGGACCGTCTTGGTTCCCTCGAGCACCGTGCTCACGGGCAGGAGCCCGAGGCCCTGGCGCGCGCTGCCCCCTGCACGTGTGGCTCCACCCTCGATGCCCTCCGGATCTTCCACCGTGCGTCCGAGCATCTGGAGCCCCCCGCAGAGTCCGAGCACGGGAACCCCGGCGCCGGCTCGCTCCCGGATCGCCCCGCCCAGCCCCGAGGCATGGAGCCAGTCGAGGTCGGCGACGACGTTCCGGCTCCCCGGTAGAACGATCGCGGCGGCCCCATCGAGCGCCTCGGGCCGGTCCGCCCAACGCACGCCGACCCCCGGCATCCTTTCGAGCGGGAGCACGTCGTCGAAGTTCGCGATTCGAGGCAAGCGGACGACGGCGACGGTACCGTCCGCCCCTTCCGACGCCCGTTCGATCACGGCCGCGTCCTCGTCCGGAAGCCGCGCGGAGACCCAGGGCACGACGCCGAGCGTCTCCACCCCGGTGTGGCGCCGCACGACCTCGGGGGCGTCGCCGAGCAGCGCCGGATCTCCTCGGAAGCGGTTGAGCACGAAGCCACGAAGACGGGCCCGGTCGGCCGGCCGCATGAGCTCCCACGTACCGACGAGGGAGGCGAAGGCCCCGCCCCGGTCGATGTCGGCGACGAGGATCACGGGCGCGTCCGCGTACCGGGCGACGGCCATGTTCACGATGTCCGAATCGGCCAGGTTGATCTCGGCCGGGGAGCCGGCGCCTTCGATCACCACCCAATCGAAGTCCCCACGGAGGGCGTCGAGAGCGCTCGCGACCTCCGGCCACAGCACGCTCCGGCGCTCGGTCCAGGGGATCTCGGCGAGATCCGGACGGGACACGCCCCGCAACACGACGTCGGAGCGGGTGTCGGCGAGCGGCTTCAGCAACACCGGGTTCATCCGCTCGTCGACGTCGACGCCGGCCGCCTCCGCCTGCACGGCTTGAGCGCGTCCGACCTCGCCACCACGGGAAGTCACGGCCGCGTTGTTCGACATGTTCTGGGCCTTGAACGGCGCCACGGCGATGCCCCTTCTACGGAGCACCCGACAAAGTCCGGCGACGAGCCAGGACTTTCCGACCCCCGAAGCGGTGCCCTGCACCATCAACGTTCTGGCGTAGCGCCCGGCCCCCGTCATGCTTCCTCTCGTCCACTCACGCCGGCGGCCGAGAACGTCCTCATCTCGCGCAGCATCGCCGCCGCCGCGTCGAGCAGCGGCAGCGCGAGCGCCGCGCCCGAGCCCTCGCCGAGACGGAGGCGGAGATCGAGCAACGGGTCGAGCTCGAGCGCCCGGAGCTGCAACGCGTGCCCGGGCTCGGTGGAGAGGTGGGAGGCGAAGAGGTAGTCCTGCACATCCGGAGCGATGCGGACCGCCGCCAGAGCGGCCGCGGTCGCGATGAAGCCGTCCAGGACGACGGGCTTGCCCCGACGCGTCGCTTCCAGGACCACGCCGACGAGCCCCGCCAATTCGGCGCCACCGACTTCGGAGAGCGCCCGAATCGGGCTCGCGTCCGCCGGCACCCGCTGGAGCGCCTTCGTGATCACCCGGCACTTCCGAAGCACGCCCTCCCGGTCGACGCCCGTCCCCGCCCCCACCACCTCGGCCGGATCCGCCCCGAGCAGCGCCGCGGTGACCGCAGCGGCTGCGGTCGTGTTTCCGATCCCCATCTCCCCGGTCGCGACGACACGGGCGGCCGGGGCCCGGTCGCGCACCAGATCGGCGCCCGCCTGGACGGCCCGTGCCACGTCGGCGTCCGAGAGCGCCCGCTCGACGGACAGATCGGCCGTCCCCCGGACCACGTTCTGGTCGCACACACCCGGGTAGGCGACCGGTTTCCGGACCCCCAGGTCGGCCACGACGACGTCCGCGCGGGCGACGCGGGCGAAGACCGATACCGCCGCGCCGCCGTCCGCGATGTTGCGACACATCTGGGCCGTGACCTCCGCAGGATACGCGCTCACCCCCTGAGCGGTGACGCCGTGATCGCCCGCGAGGACGAGCACCACACGGGGGTGGAGGTCGGGGGGCGGGTCCCCGAGGATCCGGGCGAGCCGGCACGCGACATCTTCCAGACGCCCGAGACTGCCCGGGGGTTTCGTGAGGTCATCCAGGTGCGCGCGCACCTCGCGTTCTCCTGCGGCGGTCGGTGCGGCGATGGATCCGACTCGCTCCTCCACGGTTCGGCCGGCCACGCTCACAGCTCGATGCCCGGCTGGGCGCCGACGCCCACCGTCTTGTACGGATGCTTGATCTCCCTCACTTCGCTCACCAGATCCGCGAACTCCACGAGCTCGGGCGTCGCTTTCCTCCCGGTGATGACGACGTGCGTGCCCGTGGGCCGCTCGCGAAGGGTCTCGAAGACTTCCTCGTGCTCGAGCCATCCGTACGTCAGGGCGTAGGTGAGCTCGTCGAAGATCACGACGTCGTGGTCCCCCGAATGGAGCACGTCGGTGCACCGACGCCAGCAGCTCCGGGCCAGCTCCCGGTCCTCCTCGATACGCTCGGAGAGCCAGGTGAACCCGGCGCCCATGGGCACGATCTCGACTCCGAGCCGGCGCGCGGCGATGTGCTCCCCACGCTCGGTGTCGGCGCTCTTGATGAACTGGAGCATCGCGACCGACATGTCGCGCCCACTCGCCCGCAGAAGCACACCGAGCGCCGCCGTGGTCTTCCCCTTCCCGTTACCGGTGTTGACGATCACCAGGCCCGTACGCCGGTCTCTGGGTGGAACCGGGTACGGCCCGGGCGTGCGCGTTTTCGGGCGGGGAGCGTTCGGGTGGCGGGCGTCGGCCTCGGGTGTGCGGGCCGGATCGGATGCATCGGTCATATCGGTACCTCGTTGGAAGGCCATCGTTCGAGAACGGGCGCAGGTCGCCCGTCCGTCCAGTCGAGCACGGTCATCTCGCCGTTCCCGGGCCAGAACTCCTCACCGGCGAAGGGCCGCGCGATCGCCCGTACGACGCCCCCGTGCGTCACGGCGACGACGGTCGTGCCGACCGGGGTGCGGGCCCGCACGTCGTCCAACCAGGCCCGGGTTCGGGCGAAGAAGTCGTCCAGGTCCTCGCCGCCGGGTGGCGCGGGGCGGCCCCGGTGCTCCACCCAGGCCGCGAAGCGCGGGCCGAAGCGGTCCATGTTCTCCTGGTAGGTGCCGCCGGCGAACTCGCCGAAGTCGAGCTCCCGCAGCCGAGGATCGATCCTCGGAGGGCGGCGCAGGGCGACCCGGGCGGTAGCGGCCGCACGAACCAGATCGCTGGACCACACGGTGCACCGCACGACGCCGCGAGCCCGCAGCAGCGCCCCGATCCGTCTCGCGGTGATCCACCCGCGCGGGGACAACGGTGGATCCTCCCAGCCCTGATAGCGGCCGGCCTCGTTCCACGGCGTCTCTCCGTGCCGCACCAGGATCAGGCGCATGCGAGCTCCTCCAGCGCGGAGATCAACCGCCCGTTCTCGGATGGATGGCGAACCCCGACCCGCAGGTGGTCCGTGAGGCCGAACGAAGCGCACCGCCGCACGCGGAGTCCGTGGTGCTCGAGCTCCTCGGCGAGGTGTTCCGCCCAGGGCGTGCGCGCACAGACGAAGTTCGCGCTGGACGGTCGGGGGGTGAGGCCCGCGGCCCGGAGCGCCTCCTCGAGGCGGATCCGCTCGTTCCGGATCCGCTCGAACGTCCCGTCCAGGTAGGCGATCGACTCCGGGGCGAAGGAAGCTCGGGCGGCCTCCTGGGCCGGCGCGGACGCGGACCACGGTAGCGCCACCCGGTCGAGCGCCCGGATCACCCGCTCCGGGCCGACCGCGAACCCGGCGCGCAGCCCCGCCAGACCGCAGTCCTTCGTGATCGATCTCACGGTGAGCACGCCGTCGTGGACACCGAGCACGGGCGGAGCGGACAGAGAGCCGGCCTCGAACGAAAGGAACGATTCGTCCAACACCAGCAGGGATCCCGTGGGGAGCGCCCTCCGCAATTCAAGCAGGGCTCCCCGTCCGATCGCCTCGCCCGTCGGCGTGTTGGGCCGCCCGAGATACACCACGGCGGCAGCGCGCGACCGGGCCTCCTCCGCCACCCCACGGAGATCGAGCGTGCCCGTCGAATCCGCGGGTGGCACGGACACGACCCGGCCCCGAGCGAGCGTGATCGCCCTGGCGTACTCGGCGAAACAGGGCGTCCCGATCACCGCGGTGGCGTCCGGCCTCAGCCAAGCGAGGGCGGCCCGGTGCAGGAACTCCGTGGCGCCGGCGCCGAACCGCACGGCCTCGAGGGGGAGTCCCCATGCGTCGGCAGCCGCGCGGCACGCCTCGAGTGAGGCCGGGTCCGGATATCCGACCGGGTCGGCCCGCTTCCACGCTTCGGCGGCGGCGGGAGGCGGGCCGAACGGGTTCACGTTGACCGAGAAATCGACCACGCCCGGAGCCGGGCCGCCGGGCCCCGGGCCACCGTGCTTGCCGCGCGTGTAGCGCTCCTCGATCTCCTCGATCCAAGGCTTCACGCGTGCCTCCCGAGCCATGCGAGCGTTCCGCCGAGAGCGGCGACCACGACACCACCGGCGACGAGGACCAGCCGCTCGGCCGCCCGCAGGTGCGCCGCGGACGGGGCCTTGCCCTGTGGATGCAGCACGTACGCATCGCGCTTCTCGAGCCGCACGTCGAGCGCACCGGCGGCGGCCGCCATGGGCCACCCTCCGTTCGGGCTCGGCGTCGCGCCCGCGCAGCGCCGAACGGCTCGGAGCGCGCCCACGGAAGAGCCGCCGACCGCCGGAGCGGCTCCCGCCAGCGCGGCCGCCGTGAGCCGGGCGGGCACCCAGCCCAGCACGTCGTCCGACCACGCGGCCGCCCGACCGAAGTGCTCGAGCTCGGGGGTCCGGTATCCGAGCACCGCGTCGGCCGTGTTGATGAACCGGTACGCGTAGGCCGCCCCCGGACCGGCCGCGACGGCCCAGAACAGGGGGGCGACGAAAGCGTCGTTAAGGTTCTCGGCGAGCGATTCCACGGTAGCCCCGACGATCTCGCCCTCGGTGAGCGTCGTGGTGTCGCGACTCACGAGGTCACGGGCGAGTGTCGAGCGGGCGCCGTCGAGGTCGTAGCACTCCAAGGCCGTCCGCACGCGCCGGGCGGCCGCGAGGAGCTCACGAAGCGAGACGACCAGGGAGAGCGCGGCGGCGGCTCGCACCTCGGCCAGCGTCCGCACCCCCCGCGACCGGCTCGCCGGCCGAGACCGGTCCGGAAGCGCCGAAGGGGGCTTCCCGGCGAGCACCCGCCCGAGCCACCAGGACACCGACGCGCCCCCCGCCACGACCGCGGTGCCCGCGAGCAACCTTCCCGAGGGGCCGAGCGCGGTTCGCCCATTCCACGCCCGCGCGAGCATCAGGCCGCCGCCCATGCCGCGGACCGGATGGGCCCGGCGAGGCTCACCCACGAGCGCATCCAGGGTGCACGCGGTGAGCAAGGTGACGCCCTTCATGCCGTCCCCCCTGTCGTCTCCGCGGCGACCAGCCAGACCACGGTTTCGGCGAGGAGTCCGACCGCGCCGTGCGCGTCCCCGTTCATTCCGCCGAGCCGACGCACCAGGAAGGTCGCGAAGGCTGCGGCGACCACCACCCCGACGCCGAACGCCACCGCCAACGAGCCCGGCGCCACGGCGCGCACCAGGCACAACGCCACGACCGCGGCCAGCCCGACGCCCGCACCCACGGGGCGTGCGTGAGCACGCAGGCCGGCCGCCGCGCCCGACGACCGGAGCGCCGGCGCCCAGCGCAGAGACGCGACCATCACCCAACGACCGGTCACGGCGCCCAGAACGATGCCCCAGAACGGAGCCCGTGCCAGCGCCGACACGGCGAGCACGGCAAGCAGAGCCACCCCGACCGCCGCGTGCGCGCCGATCCGGGGGTCGGCGAGAATCGACACCCGCTTCTCCCGCGAGAGGGCCGGACCGAGCGTGGCGTCGAGAACGTCCGCCCATCCGTCCCAATGCAAGCCCCCCGTCACGAAGAAGTGCGTCGCGAGCGCGAGAGACCCCGCCACCAGCGGGTCCACGGGCATGCGCGCGACCAGCGCGGCGAGCGCTCCGAGACCGAGACCGATCCACGGAAAGAAGATCGTCGCCGTGGCGCTCCCCCGCTCCGCCTCCCGTTCCGGCACCGGAAGGATCGTGAGGAACCCGAGGGCGGCCCAGAAGCCGGCGACCGGAGCACCCGGGAACGGACCGCTGCGCATCAGGGGTTCTCCCGCTCCCGGCGCACGGCCCGCACGTACCCGGCCAGCTCCTCGGCAGCGTCCACCATCCCGGGACCCGGCCGATTGAACACGTCGGCGTCGACCAGGTGCACGTGCCCCTCACGGACCGCATCCAGCGTACGCCAGAAAGGATCCTCTTCGATCCAGTCCGGCACGAGTCCCTCCGCGTGCTCACTCGACACGATCACCAGATCGGGATCGCGCTCGAGCACGGCTTCGAACGACACGGTGGGCCACGGGTCGGCCAGGTCGTCGAACGCCCCCCGGCCGCCCACGAGCCGAATCAACTCGTCCACGAACGTGTCCCGTCCGGTCGTGATGAGCGGCTGGGGCCAGACGACGAAGAGCACCTTGGGCCGGGCTTCTTCAGGAACCTCGACCCGCAGGTCGTCGAACCGCTCGTGGACGCGCGCCACCAGGTCGTCCGCCTGCCCCGACCGACCGAGGAGCGCACCGAGCGCGGCGGCATGCCGGTCGAAGTCCGCGATGGAACGGGCACGTGCAGCATACACCGGCAGATCGAACGACTCGAAGCGCTCGCTCAGCGACCGGGCGTCCGCATCCGACCAGGTGACGACCAGGTCCGGTCGGCTGTCGAGGATCGCTTCGACGTCCGGGCTCACGGTGCCGCCCACGGACGGAACCTCCGCGATCCGTGGATCCTCGTCGAAGCGTGTCCGTCCCACGAGCTGCGATGCGCCGCCGAGCTCCACGATGATCTCGGTCAGCGACGGCACGAGGGACACCACCCGTTCCCTTGGCGTCCCGGTCGACAGACGCTTCCCGCGACCGTCCACCACGAACGAATCGGCCGGGACGTCCCCAGCGCCCGCCGTCCGGCTCCCGGCGGCGGCCGACGAATCGACCGTGCATCCGACCGCGAGCCAGACGAGGGCGAGGAGACTCCAGCCACAGGGCGCTCGAACCGCCCTGCGAGCTCTATGGGTCAAAGCTCTTCCTCGACCTCCGTGAAGGCGATCGCGAAGGGACAGATGCCCACCGGGACGGTCGTCTCGGACGTGTAGTCGGCGTCCAGCCGGTGGACCCTCGCCGGATTCTCACAGTCGGCCTCGAGGGTGTAGACACGCCCCTCCGAATCGATCCCGATACCCGACGTGCTCGGCACGCCCCCCGGGGCGACCGCGTCGTCCGGGCCCCGCGCGAAGCTTCCGGTCGCGCTGTTCCAGACGAGCGTGCCGACACCGAACGCGCCCACGTATGCGATCCCGTCGGAGTCCACCGCGAGGGAGCCCGGGAAGTCCCCGAATCCGTCGAAGAAGTCCACCTCCGTACCGGTACCGGGATCGACCACGGAGAGTGCGCCGTTCGCGGCACCGAAGCTTCCCGATTGGATGACGTACAGGCGCCCGTCCGGCCCGACGGCTCCCGCGCCCGCGTTCTCTCCGCTCAGCTCGATGGTGTCGAGCACCGCGAGCGTCTCCGCATCGAGCACGGTGATGGTCGAGGGGCCGTCCGGCGAGAATTCCTCCAACTCCCCGTTCAGCACGTACGCCCGGCCCTCCGCGACCACGACGCCCTGGGGATAGCGGCCGACCGGAATCTCGTCCGCGGCGGTTCCGGCCAGCACGTTCACCGGCGTCACCGTGTTGAGGTTCGGGTTCGCGACGAGGACGATCGAATCGTTCACGAACGCGGCCCCGGTCGCGCCCGATCCTTCCGGCAGGCTGACGGTGCGCTCGAGCTCGGCCGCTTCGAGGTCGACGACCGCCACCGCGGGCACGACCCCGAGCGGCACCGCGGCGTACTCGCCGCGGACGGCCAGGGACACCGGGCTGCCGTCCGCCCCCAGGCCGACCGTTTCGGTGGACGCGGGGTCCTCGACATCGAAGAGGGTGAGCGCCACGTCCGTGCTGGTCACGACGGCCCCGATCTCGCGGGTCGAGACCTCCGGCACCTCGGGACCCACCGAATCGTCCGAACAGGCGGGCAACACGGCGAGCAACGCGAGGACGAAGAACGTGGAAACAGATTGCAGATTACGATGCATGAGAATGCTCCTTTTGTGGTTCATCGGCCGAGTCGCACGGTGAGCCGTGCCGTCCGGCCGGGATCGGGAAAGGCGAAAATCAGCGAGTCTTCGTGGTCGAAGACCCGGTCCAACTCGACACCGACCTCGAGGTCGCCCAGGGGCGTCGCCCAGCTACGGGCGAGCGCGAGATCGGTGGTCCAGAACGCGGGCAACCGGTTGACCCGGTTGGGCACCGGATAGCGGGCGCCCACGTAGTCGGTCGTGATGGCTGCCCGCCAACGGTCCGACGACCATGTGGCGACGGTGCCGCCGCCCCATTCGGGACGGTACACGACCTGCGTGTCGTCCAGGCCCGGACGGTCGTAGGTCGTGCGGTTCCAACTCACGTGCCCCCGCAGGTCCAACCCGGCGGATGGTCGTCGCAGGCGCGCGCTCACCTCGGCACCTCTCCGGCGCACGTCCCGGTTGCGTGGGCTCCAGACGAATCGGTAGTCCGGAAGCCAGATGATCATCCCCTCGATGTCACCCTGGTACGCTTCGAGCTCGAGCATCGCCATGGTCCCGGAGAGCTCGTGCTCGTAGCTCGCGCCGGCCACCCACTCGGAAGGCACGCGCTCGGCTTCGAGGTCCGGATTCGGCTCCACGCCCACGCCCTCTCGGAAGAACTGGTCGCCCAGCGTGGGCGGGCTGAACGAGCTCCGGTGCCCCAGTCGTGCCCCGAAGCTTCCGCCCGACCACGCGAGGCCGACGTCGTGGCTCACGTACCACCGGGAAGGCAGCCCCGAGCGGTCGAGGCGAGCGGTCGCCGAGAGCGTGGCTCCGAGGGGCATCGTTCGGGAGCCCGACAGCCACGCGCCCGCGTCCGTGCGACGTACGGTCCCGCGCCCCTCGGCCAGCTGGGTGCTCTCCACGCGGAGGTGCGTCAGCGATAGCCCGACCGCGACCCTACCAACCGACCCCGGCCGCCAGGAGCCTTCGATCTCCCCACCGGCGCTCCGCAGCGTGGTACGATCGTCGAACGGGTCTCCGAACGGGGGCGCCGAGTCGCGGTGCTCCATCCGCTGGGTCACGAAGTACCCGTTGGTCGAGAGGGCCCGCCGACCGGACGCCTCCACGTCGAGGGATCCGAAGGCCCGCATCCGCCGGAGCTCCTGACCTCCGGTTCGTGACGGGGCGAAGCTCCGTCCGGGAAGACCGCGCGCCAGCCGCTCACCCGCGACGCCGAGTCGAAAGCGCGTGTCCTCACGCTCCCCGACCCACTCCACCCGCGCGTGCTCTCCGTCGGCGTGGGCGTTCTCGCGCGTCGCTTCTCCCCCTCCGGCTTCTTCCGGCACGTCGAAATCGAACCGACCGTCGAGGCGACGGGCACCGGCCGCGACACGGATGTCCCCCAGCGGGACTCCCTGTTCGTAGGTCGCGTCGAACGAGCGCTCCCCCAGCGACCCTACGGTCACGCCGGCGCTGCGCTCACCTTCCTCCCGCCCGCCCGTCTCCACCAGGACCACGCCGCCCTCGGCCCGCGCTCCGTACCGGGCCGAGCGGCCACCCGGCAGCACGTGGATGGCGGACACGCTCCCGGACGGAACGGTCGAGAGGTCGGCCTCGCCCGTGATTGGATCGTTGATCGGGACACCGTCGACGAGAACGAGCACGGCATCACCTCCGCTCCCACGGATCGACGGCACCTCCGCCCCACCGCGTCCCCGCGACTCGACCCGCACCCCGGGGAGACCGTCCACCAGGTCGCCCACCGACCCGCCGGCCAGCGCGTCGAGGTCGGCCGCCCGGAGCGAGCGCGCTCCTTCCGGTGTGGCATCGACCCGGGCCACCACCCCTTCCACCTCGACCGCTTCGAGGAGCAACTCGACGCGAACGCTCGTGACGGCGCCGTTCTCGATCACGACCGTGCGCGTCACGGCGGCGTAGCCGGGCGCCCGAACGCTCAGGGTGTAGGAGCCGGGCTCGATTCCGCGGAGACGGAACGCTCCGGCGGCATCGGTCGTCGTGAGGCTCGGGGAACCCTCGAGCCGGACGTCGGCGGACGGCACGGGACGCCCGGAGAGCACGTCGATGACGTCGCCCCGAAGCTCGCCGGGAAACTGAGCCCCGACGCCGGTTGCCGTTACGAGGAGCGCGAAGGCTCCCAAAAGATACGAAAAAACCCGCACGCTTCCCCTCGAAGAGTGCTGAGGAATGCGGGCGTGCAGGTCTCCTGACTCAGGGCGGCGTTCCCTCACCTTCCCAGGGTGTTCTAACCCCAGTGGCTTCGAGGGGGCCGTTCGGCGCTGCTGCTGCCGAGCCCATTACAGTGGCGGGGCCGTGCCGGATTCTCACCGGCTTCCGAAATGCTCCGCCCGCAAAGTTCTTGTCTGTGAGAGTGAACCTACTCTTCCAGTCCCGAAGGCGTCAACAGGACGGTGGGCCTCAGCCCTCGTCTTCGTGGTCGTCCTCGTCGTCGTCCTCGGGATCCGAGTGCGACGCCCCGGCTCCCCTGCGGGCGCGGCTCTCCTGCGCGTAGTGCGGGCTGTACTCGAGCCCGTATCGGGTGGTCCTCTTCTTCTCGCTCTTCTTCTCGTTGAACTCACCCCGGGCGGCGTTGAGCTCTTCGATCTCCTCCTCGGTCGCGTCGCGCAGCGTGAAGTCCTCGCGCGGCACGAACAGCACCTGCCCGATGGGGAGCGAGTGCGCGCCGGGCATCCCCTGGCCGGTCTCCAACACGTATCGGAACTCACTGTGCTGCGGATACCAGTCGGTCTCGACACGCACCGAGAGCGCCGGCGCCTGAGGCCGGTCGATGTGGTTGAGCACGGAGGTGTAGACCGTGTCCCACCCTTCCGGCGTGTGGAAGTTGTAGGCGCCCCGGAAGGTCACCGCGCCCGGCGGAGTGCCCAGGTCCTCCGGGACGATGAACGCGCGGACGATGCGTCGCGCCGCATCCTCGTCGATCGGCGGGTTCTCCACGGCGAAAGCGACTTCGTCCGTCATCTTCCCGATGCTCCCGATCGGAAGCTGCCACCGCACCGCGAACAGGGGCTCCCACTTCCCCTGCGCATTGGCGAGGAAGTACTTGAACTCGTAGACGCCTTCGCCGTGGTAGTCGACGAAGAACGCCTCGTGCTTCTCGAGCGGAGGATACACGAGATAGCCGAGCGCGCTTCCCGCCTCGAGCACCGGACAGTGCCGGCTGTGTTGCGGAAGGAGCGGGCGTTGGCTCTCGCTCTTGGGGCGAAGGCCGACGCCCGGACGGGCCTGGTTGGGATAGATCGTGACTTCCATGCCTTGAGTGTCGCAAACCGGGAACGGAATGCGCAACCCGGACCGCCCGGAACGTGCTCGACCGATCCGGCAGCGCCGCCGGCCTCGAGGCGTGTCCTCCGGGCAGCCGTCCGGGCCTCAGGGAGCGGGGACCCGCAGGGAGACGAGCGAAACGACCGCCCGCTCGTCGGTCAGCAGGGTCGCCGTTCCCGCCAGCACATTGTGCCAGAAGTGCTGAAAGACGGCCTCCCGCAGGCTCCACTCGTTCCGGCGCGTCTGCCATCCCGCGTATCCGCCCCAGGCACCGATGATCAACGCATACGGCCCGGCGTCCGGGTGGAGGCTTCCGAAGATCAGCGCCTGGAGGGTGTTCGCCAGCCAGAATCGGCCTCCGAGCTTTTCCGTCATGAGCGGGAGCAGCCACCCACGGAACGCGGCTTCCTCCCCGACGGCCGCATTGAGCGAGAGACTGGACACGTACACGGGATCGTGACGCCGGAAGGGCTCGTACTCCCGGCTCTCGTCCCGGTCGGCGATCACGTATCCGGCCACGAGGGCGGATTGCGCCAGGCTGAGCCAGGTGGTCCATCGACCGAGAAAGTCGGGGTCGGCAGGCGCCGTCAGCAGGTCGCCGAGCCCCTCGTCGGGGCGGTAGAACGCGTAGCGGCCACCGCTCCTTCCGCCCTCGACGGTGCGCCGGAAGCTGTCCCACGCACTCACGAAGCCGGACGTCGCGGCGAGATGCCAACCCTGGCTCGCCATTTGATCCTGCCACCTCCGCGGGAGGTCGACCTGCGGGTCTCCCCGCGTGCCGAGCCAAAAACCGAACCCGGCTGCCGCCGTGTGTCCCGCCCCCGCGAGCAACGCGCCGTGCGTGTATTGGCCGAGACCCGGCAACACGACGCTGCCCAGGGGAAGCCAGAACTCGGAAGCACGGGCGCTTTCGAGCAGCTCGGCCGGCACCGCGCCCCAACCCGGACCTCCGGGGGCTCGATCCGGACCCGGATCCGGCCCGGGCGCCTGAGCCGTCAACGGTACGGCCGGGACGAACAACCACGCGACGAACGCTCCGACCCACAGCCTTCGTCCCGAAAGCATGCGGCCCGTAGATCCCCGGTTCGACGCGCACCCGCCCGACCGGTTTCTCCCGACTACCCACCTCTTCATGGCGCCTCCACGCTCCACGGTGCTTCCCGTCCTCCCGCGCCCGCCGAGGAGGTCCGTCAGACCGCCTCGGCCCCCTCGCTCATGCGCTGCACCGCGAGCGCATCCCGTCTCTCGCTCATTGCTGGCACGGCTCGTCGGGATCCGGGATGCGGCCGTCGATCACGAATCGCTCGTCACGGTTCGCTGCCCTGGTGACCACCCCTCGGATGAACTCCGTCACGCCTCCGAGCTTCTCGTAGTCGACGTACTGCGGCTCGTCGGTGCGCATGTGGTAGTCACGGTGTCCTCCGGTCGTCATGAACACCACGGGCACGCCGTAGCGCGCGTACATGTAGTGGTCGCTCCGGCAGTAATAGTTCGCCGGATGTCCGTCCGCGTCGTAGGTGTAGTCGAACGCCATGCCGTGCCCCTCCTCCTCGTTCACGGCTTCGACCAGATCGCCGAGCTCCGAGGAGATGCGGCGGCTGCCGATGAGCTGCAGGTACCCGGGCCCGCCCATCTCCCGGTCTTCGGCCGTGCCCCTGCCGATCATGTCGACATTCACGGTCGCGATCATGTCCTCCAGCGGCACGGTCGGGTTGTCGGTGTAGTGTCGGGCTCCCAACAGCCCCCCTTCTTCGGCGGTGTGCCAGACCAGCAGCACGGAGCGCCGCGGCCGCTCCGAGGATTCCGCCAGGACCCGGCCGATCTCGAGAAGGGCCACGCTCCCGCTACCGTCGTCGTCCGCCCCATTGTCGATGGAATCGAGACGACGCTCGCCCTCCTGGTCCTCCAGAATCCGACGAATACGCTCGGCCTCCTCGGCGGTGGGCTCCCGTTCCGGATCCTCCGCACCGCCCGGCCGGACAACCTCCAGGTAGGCCCTGAGGGAGTCGTGATCCACCGGGGGCGTGGTCAAGCCGGTGTGGTCGCTGTGAGCCGACAAGACCACATGCTCGTCCCGCAGCTCGGGGTCGCTCCCCTCGACTCTCGCGACGACGTTGTAGGTCGGCACGTCGAGGGGTTCCTCGTCGGGTCCCACGCGGCCCGTGAAGGTCGGGCCTTCGGTCCCGGTCTGGAGCTCGTCCACTCCGGCGCCGAAGACCTGTTCGACGAACGCCTCGGACACGAACGCCAGGAACGGGCCGTCCCCGTCCGCCCCGGACCCGTCGTCTTCCCCTTCGTCGAGAACGAGCTGCGGCTCGAGGAGGAAGCCGAGGATGTCCGAAGTGGCGTAGTCGGTCGACGCCATAAGGATCGCCTCCGCACCGGCCAACTTCTGTATGCTCTGGCCGACCAGGCCGAACGCGCGGCCGTTCGGACCGCGCGCGGCACCGAGGACCACGACCTTGCCGGCCGCGTCTGCGGCCGAGATCTCAGTCGGAGACGCCATGTCGCCGCCGTACACGACGGGGATGTCGGTAAAGTCGAGCGACTCCGGCGACCCGAAGTCCTCGAGCACGATGGGCGCGAAGTCGGGACTCACGTCGACGACGCCGAACGGCCCCTCCAGGCTCGAGGTCATGGCGCGCTGGACCAGGGGGACTTCCTGCAGGTAGGTGCCGTCCTCGCCGGCCGGCTCGAGCCCGTAGGCACGCGCACGCTCCTCGAGGTAGCGGGCTGCGCGACGGTGCCCCTCGGTGCCGGCTTCCCGTCCCATCATCGAATCGTCCGCGAAGGCGTAGAGCATCGATTCGAGACGATCGACCTCGACGCCGGACCCGGTGGGCGCCGCGGTCTCGGCGGTCCCCGGCGCGGAAGCGGTCGAGCAGGCCGCCACCACCAACATGGAAAGGACGGCGGCCCACACTCCGGCAGCCCCGGAGAGGCCTGTTCTCTTCGCTTCGTTCGTGTCGGTCACGCGCATCGCCACCCTTTCCTCGTGGAACGTTCCCGGAGCCGGTCGGACCCGGGAAGCAGGGATTCCTGTAGTACCATATTCATTTACCGAGGCCCACGCGGCGTGGCCGCGGCACATCGGCAAAGAATAATAAGGACGGGCGCGCACCCGCCGATACCGCCCGGGTCGTTGGAGTCGACCTCGGTGGCTCGGGCTCCGGGGCGACTGTCCCATGGCATCCACGACTCCAACCCTCCAGGAACCGGCCATGAACCGGCACGCGATCCTCATGACGCTCGCGACCCTGCTCTTGACGGGGCTCACGCCCACTTCTTCCGAGGCCCAAGCGGTCATGCCCGACAACCCACCCCCCGCACCGGAAGCACTGGAGAACCGGGACATCGCCCTGGTCACCGGATCGACGAGCGGCCTCGGCAGGGCCGTGGCGCTGGCGCTGGGCGAGCGCGGCTGGCACGTGATTGTGCACGGCCGCGACCAGGAGCGGGGACGCGAGGTGGTCCGGACCATCGAGGGCGGGCCCGGATCCGCCACGCTCTACCTCGCCGACCTCGCGTCGGTCGCGGAGGTCCGGCGTCTCGGCGCAGCCCTCCACCGCGATTTCGAAGAGCTCGACGTGCTGGTGAACAACGCCGGCATCTGGCTCACGGGAGACGATACGCGGCGGACGAGTCAGGACGGCCACGAGCTCTCCTTCCACGTCAACTACCTCTCCGGGTATCAGCTCACGCACGCGCTGCTTCCGCTGCTCGAGCGCTCGACGCCTTCGCGCATCGTGAACGTTTCGTCGGTGGCGCAGACGGAGATCGACTTCGACGACGTGATGCTCGAGCAGGGCTATACCGGCTCACGGGCATACGGTCAGAGCAAGCTCGCGCAGATCTTGTTCACGTTCGATCTCGCGGAGGAGTTGGAGGGATCCGGCATCACGGTGAACGCGCTCCACCCCGCGACGCTCATGGACACGGACATGGTGCGCGAGGCCGGTGTTCAACCGAGAGCGACGGTGGAGGAGGGCCGAAACGCCGTGCTCCAACTCGTTCTCGAGCCGGACATGGGCACGGGCCGGTACTTCGACGGCGAGGAGCCCGCCGAAGCCCATCCCCAGGCATACGACGAAGATGCCCGAGCGCGCCTCCGGTCGCTCAGTGAGGAGTTGATCGGAGGCTGAAGCCCTTCCGGCGCGCTCCCTAAAAGAGCCCGACGAACCACCGCAGCGCGAGCCACCCGACCCACAGCCCGACCGCCACGACACCGACCGCGCCCACGAGCACGGCCTGAACGACGCGACGGCTCCGGCGGCGGGCTTCGTCCGGCGCCGCCACGACTTCTTCCAGCAGTGCCAGGTTCCTGCGGTTCGCCTTCCAGCCCAGGTCGAACAGGTCACCGACGAGCGGAACCATGCCGACGAGCGCGTCGAGCACGACGTTGCCGAGCATCCGGACGAGCACGGCCGTGCCCCCACCGAGCCGGGCGGCGGAAAACAAGAGGTCGAGGGAGAGCACGAGCGGAAGCCAGTCCCCGAGGCCCGGCACGAGCCCGAGGAACGGATCGAGGCCGACCCGTCGCCGGGTGCCGGGGACCCGGAAGAGGTCGTCCAGAACGCGGCTGATCCAGCGGGCCCGCCGCAGCGCCGCGACGGCTTCGGGCGAAGCTGGCGCGTTCTGTGCATCCTCCATGTAGGTGCAGCTCCCGAGCACGATGTGACCAAGTGGATCGTCGCGGAGTGTCCACGGTGCTACATCCATATCGACACACCGAAGGAGAGTAGAGCATGTTCGCACGAAAAACGAGTCGAGCGGCCCTCGCCGCCGCGATCATGGCGATCGGATTCACGGCTTGCGACGACGGAGGGTTGGGGCCGAGCGGGGACGCCTCGGTTCGGGTGCTCCTGACGGACGCGCCGGTCGATTACGTGAAGACCGCCCGGGTCGACATCGGCGCGGTCGAGATCGTGCCGGCCGACGGGGACGGCGATCCGGTTCTCCTCTCCGAAGACGGCACGGACGGGTTCGTGAACCTGCTCGACCTGCAGAACGCGGTCACGCACACCCTCGCCGACATCGACATCGAAGCGGGCGACTACAGCCAGCTCCGCCTCATCGTGGAAGCCGCGACCGTCGAGCTGAAGGAAGGCTACGCCTTCAAGGGCGGCTCGACCGAGCAGGAGCTCTTCGTGCCCAGCGGCGCGCAGACGGGGATCAAGCTCAACCTCTCGCCCGCGGACGGTGGAGAGAACGGTGACGAGAACGGGGACGAGGAAGACGGCCCCGTGACGATCGCCGACGGTGAGACCGTGCTCGTGGTCGACTTCGACGTGAGCAGGAGCTTCGTCATCCAGGGGAATCCCGAGACGCCGGCCGGCATCAACGGGATGCTCTTCAAGCCGACGCTCCGCGTGACCGTGCTGACCTCCGCGGGAAGCATCTCGGGAACGGTCACCACGGAGTTGGAGGACGTCTCGGTGGAAGGTCTCACCGTCGCCGCGGTTCCCGAGGACGCAGGCGATGCCGAGGAGTTCCAGACCCTCGAAGGAACGGCCGTCACGAACGCCGACGGCGAGTACACCATCCACTTCCTGACCCCGGGGACCTACACCGTGAGCGTCGAGGGTCTCGACGAAGGGCTGACGACGGACCCGGAGAGTGCCACCGTGGACCTCGAAGCGGGTGAAGAGGCCGCCGAGGTCGACTTCGAGATCGTCGAGAGCGGCTCGTAGGGCCGACCCGATCCGACAACGCCCTCCCGAGGGGGGGACCGACGCCCCGTCCGCGAGTCCGCTCGCGGGCGGGGCGTTCGCGTGGCCGGGCAGAACCGCGATGTGACCGAATCGGCACCGTCCGAGTGTGCACGTCGAACCCCCCAAACGAAATCAAGTCTGCTCCACCACAATCAGGAGACATGAGATGTTTCGAACCAAGTTCACCAAGCTGCTCGGCGGCGCCCTCCTTCTCGGAATGGGCCTGGCCGCGTGCGACGACAGCACCGGCGTCGACGGCGACGCCTCGATGCGTGTGCTGCTGACGGACGCGCCCTCGGACTACGTCGACTCGGCCTGGGTCGACATCGGCGCCGTAGAGCTGATCCCCGCGGGTGACGGAGGTCCGGTGACCCTCACCGCCGACGGAACCGACGGCTTCGTCGATCTGCTCGACCTGCAGGGCACGGCCACCCAGTTGCTCGCCGACGCGGACGTCCCGACGGGCGACTACAACCAGCTCCGGCTGATCGTGGACGAGGCCCGCGTGGCGCTTGCCGACGGGTACGAGTTCCAGGACGGCTCGACCTCGAAGAGCCTGTTCGTGCCGAGCGGCGCGCAGACGGGCATCAAGCTCAACCTCGCCGGAAGCGGTGGCGAGGAGGAGAGCGGACCGGTGACGATCGCCGCGGGCGAGACCGTGCTGGTCCTCGACTTCGACGTGAACCAGAGCTTCGTGATCCAGGGTGACCCCGAAGCCGAGGCCGGTATCCGGGACATGCTCTTCACCCCGACCATCAGCGTGGTCGCCGAGAACGTCGCGGCCAGCGTGTCCGGCACGGTGAGCACGAATCTCTCCGACACCTCGGTCGAAGGGCTGGTCGTGACCGCCGAGCCCACGGGCGAGGGCTCGCTCGAGGAGTACCAGAGCCAGACGGGCACAGCCGTCACTGAAGAAGACGGCACGTACACGATCTACTTCCTGGTTCCGGGGTCCTACGAAGTGTCGGTCGACGCGGGCGAGGGTCTGTCCGCCGATCCGACGGAGACCGCCGTGGATCTCGACGACGGTGAGGATGAGACCGGTGTCGACTTCGAGTTGGTCGAGAGCGGTTCGTAGCGTTCCGCTGCCCGGCGCGGCGCCGCGCCGGGTTCGCGTCCCTTCCGGGGGCGCGGACCCGGCTGCGTCGCGGCATATTGTGCCCATGAGCGAGCTCTCCGATGCGACGGTCGTGGCCCGCGTGCTCTCCGGAGACCGGGAAGCGTTCGGGACGCTGGTGGACCGCCACCAGGACCGCATGCTGGCGTATGTGCGCCACATGGGTTTCGGCCCGGACGAAGCATCGGACATCGTGCAGGACGGATTCGTACGCGCCTTTCGGCACCTCGGGCGCTGCGGCGACCCGGAGCGGTTCGACGGCTGGCTGTTCCGGATCGTCAGCAACCTGTGCCGGACGGCGGGCGGACGGGCGAAGCGCAAGCGAACCGATGCGCTCGAGGACCACGCCCCTTCACTCGCTTCGGAGCTACCCGGGCCGGACGAGCGGATGGAAGGTTCCTGGACACGGCAACGGGTGCGTGAAGGGCTCGACGGCGTACCGGCGGACCAGAGGGAGGCGTTGATCCTGATGTATCTCGAGGGTTATTCGGTCGCGGAGATCGAGGAGGTCACCGGCGCCTCGCGATCCGCGGTCAAAATGCGACTGAAGCGGGGACGTGACGTGTTGGAGCGCTTGCTGGCCCCCGTATTCGCGGAGGTGGAAGACCGATGAACGACGAGAGAGACGATCGCCTGCGGGAGCTTCTGGGCGAGCTGCGGGAAGATCACCGGGCGCCCCCGGAGCTCAAGAGGAACGTCATGGAACGGGTGCGCGCGATTCCGGATCCCCTTTGGAAGCGCGCCCTCGATTGGGTATTACGACCGAGAACCATCCAGGTCACGCCGGCGACGGCGGGGTTTGCGATGGCCGGGCTCGCGCTGCTTTTCGTGCTCCGTCCCGGACCGCAGAGCACGCCCTCGCCCTCCACCGGATCGTCCGACGCCGCGGTGACCACCGCCCAGGCCGGCGCGAACACGGGAGCGAGGGAGCGATCCATGACCCGGTTCGTGTTCGTGGCGCCCGAAGCTTCGGAAGTACGGATGACCGGCGACTTCGTCTCGTGGGATCCCGAAGGAATCACGCTCGAGGATGAGCGTGGCACGGGCGTGTGGACCGCGGACGTGCCACTCTCGCCTGGGGTGTACCAGTATACGTTCATCGTCGACGGCACGGAGTGGCGCCCTGACCCCCACGCGGTCTCTCAGGTGGACGACGGCTTCGGGCAGCAGAACAGCGTCGTCATCGTCTCGGGGAACAACGAGGCATGAACGTCCGGCGGGGCTTCGGCCTGGCACTGACGGTACTGGCCACGGCGAGCGCTCCGGCGCTGGCCGCGAAGCTGTCCGCTCAGTCCATGGAGCTCGAAGGCCGCGTCGACGCACGTATCTTGACCCGTGTCGAGCCCGTGTTCGCAGCCGCCGCGCGGGACTCGCTGCCCATGGACGTGCTCCGGGCGAAGGTGTTGGAAGGGGCGACCAAGAACCGCCCGCCGGAGTTGATCGCCCGGGTCGTCACCGACCTCGCGGAAGACCTCCGTGCTACTCGGACGGCGTTGCGGGAACGGTTGCCCGACGCGGCGATCTCCGGACGCGAGCTCGCCGCGGCCTCCCTGGCCCGCGGGCAGGGCGTGCCGATGGAGTCCCTGGCCGACCTCTGGAGCTCGCGGCCCGCCGGAGGCTCCCTACAGATCCCCGTGACCGTGCTGGGGGAGCTCGTCCGACGGGGCGTTCCGCCGGACGAAGCGTCCGCCGTGATGCGGCACATCATCGACACCGGCGTGCCCCTGGAACGGGCGGCTCAGATCCCCGGCCGGCTCGACGGTGTCACCCGTCCGGACGTGGCTCCCCCGGAGGCATTGGAGCGGGCGCTCCGCGACCTCGATATTCCGGCTCCCCCGGCGGGGCGCGGGCCGGGAGGATGACCCCTCTCAAACGGGAAGCGACACCATGACCACGTGGAAACACGGTGCGCGCGGCGCCTGGAGGCGGCGAGCGATTCTCGCCGGGCTGCTCGGATCGTCCCTGGCCACGGCGTCCTCCATCCATGCTCAAGCACCACGGTGGGAGCTGAACCTCAGTGGTGCCCGCATCCAGTACGACTCCCTTTCGGCGTTGAACGCCCCCTCGGGGTCCGGCCTGCTCGAATGGCGCGGGTCCAAGCTGCTCGGCAGGATCGGGGCCGGAGTCACGGGATTTCAAAACGCGGGCTGGACGGCGCATGGCGCAGGTGAGCTGAGCCGGTGGTTCTCACCGACCGGCTCCACCGGGCCCCTCCACCTGGAGATCTCCGGAGCCGCATCCGGATCGAAGCACTCGAGCGGCTTCGATACCTACTTCCTCCGCGGGAACGCCCGGGCCCACGCGAGCGGAAGCTCGTTCGGCGGCTGGCTCGGCCTGGGCCTGGCCCACACACGCACCTCGGTCGACCCCGCATCCGTCCGTGGGGTGATCCCGAGCCTCGGAGCCTGGGCCCGATCGAGCGCCACCCGGTTCACCGTCACGTACGAAGCCCCCGAGGTTCTCGAGCGCCGTTACCACGAGGTGAGCACCTCCCTGGCGTACTCCGGCGATCGACTCGACCTGACCGGCTTCGCGGGGTGGCGAGCGGCTCCTTCCGAATCAGCCTTGGGCGACGAGAGCTGGCTGGGCGCGAGCGCCGCGTTCTGGCTTCGTCCGGAAGCGGCGCTCGTGGTTTCGGGAGGACGCTACGCACCGGACGTGATCCAGGGGCTTCCCGGGGGCGACTACGTGAGCGTCGGCTTCCGCATCACCGGTAGCCGGGCGAGACCGGTACCCGAGCCGGCCGCGCGGAGCCCGCTCCTCTTCACCGAAGCCAGCGCGACACGCGGCTCGATCGGCTTCGAGCTCCCGGAAGCACGAACGGTCGAGGTCGCCGGCGACTGGAACGATTGGACGCCGGAACCGCTCTCTCGGGATTCGGACGGGCGGTGGGTGCTTCCGCCGGGTCTCGCCCCTGGAGTCTACCGGTTCAACCTCCGGGTCGATGGTGAGCGCTGGATCGTGCCCGAAGGCGTTCCGTCGTCCGACGACGGCTTCGGCGGGGAAGTCGGTCTTCTCGTCATCACGGGCGACTCATGACCGGCCGCGGATGTGACCGGAGCAGCCCCGGACGAGTGTTCAGGATGAAGAGCACACGAAACGGTTATGTCGAACCGAGAGATCAAACCATGAGCACCGAGCATAAGCGGCACCGCCGACGGACGTGCACCCGGATCGTAGGGCTCGCCGCGACTTTGTTCGTGGCTGCCGGCGGGGTCGGAGCGCAGCAACGGGACGCTGCGGACCGACTCGGAGGCCGGCTTCCCGGCGACCTCGAATCCACGGTGTTGGAGCGCATCCGCCTGGCCGACGAGAACGGCCTCCCCACCACATCGCTGGTGGACCTCGCGCTCCAGGGCGTGATCAAAGGTCGTGACGGCGCCGAAGTGCTCGAGGCGCTGGACGGTCTCGTCGCCGACCTCGGCCGGGCCCGAGGGGCGCTCGCGGACGCAGGAGCCGCGCCGAGCGCGGACGAGGTCGAGGCCGCCGGCATGGCCATGAGGATGGGGCTCGACGCGGAGGCCGTGGCGGGTCTGGCCCGCTCCCGGCCGGAGGGACGGTCCCTCTCGGTCCCGCTCCTGGTGCTCGGCGGACTGGCGCAGCGCGGAATGCCCTCCGATCAAGCCCTCGCACGGGTCGTCGATCGCCTCGCGGCGCGTGTGGACGATGCCGGACTGATGTCGGAAATCTCGGGTCGGCCCGCAGGAGCCGGCGGACCGCCCCGGACATCACCCGCCGGCCCTTTGGGTCCGGGCGGCGAGCCTGGTCCGCCCGGGGCCGGCGGGCCCGGCGGGCCGGGGATCCCGACGCCCGTGGGGCCCGCGGGCGGAGGTCGCCCGGACGATCCACCGGACGGCCGACCCGGCGGCGGCGGGCCACCCACGGACCCCGGACCGCCCGGCGGTCCCTGACCCCGATGAGCGGACGCTAACCGCCCGGTCCGCTCGCAGCGACGCCGTGCATCCCGGAGCTGCTCCCACCACGCCAGCTCCGGGCGTATTTGTCGCGTTCAGGCAACCGTTCGGGTAGATTGCACGGGTCCTTGCCCCGTTCCCTTCCCGTCGCCCCGAGCCGGAGCCGGATGCCCGCGCGCACCACATCGCTTCGAGGTCAGGTCTTCCGCCTGGTACTCGCCCTCGCGATTCCCGCCATCGTCTTGGAGGGGTGGTGGAGCTTTCGGGAGTACCAGGACGCCAACGCGCGAGCGCAACTCGAAGCACTGGCCATCGCCGAACGGACCAGCGTGAGCGTGCATCAGTTCCTGGTCACCACCGGCGAGCTCATGACCGGTGTCTCGCGGGAGTTGCACGACCAGTTCGGCGCGACGGAGAGCTGTGAGAGCTTGGTGCGCACGTTGACCGACGTGCTGCCCTACTTCGTGAACACGCTCGTCCGGGGGCCCGACGGCACGCTCCTCTGTGCAGCGGAACCGCCTTCCTCCGTTCTGGCAGCGGCGGACATCGAGTTCGGTAACCGATCCGATGGGGGTCGCTTTCCCGCCGTGTCGGATCCGGTACACGACATGCCATCGGGGAACCTGGTTCTTCCCGTCGGTGTGCCCGTGCGCACCGGAGACGACGGGGAGATCGGCACTCTCATCGGGTTCGTACCCCTCACCGAGTTCGAGACCCTCCTGCCCGGAATCGCCGTCGACGACACCCACCTGGTCACGATCGCCACGTCCGACCTGCAAGTCATCACGCGTTCCAGGGACGCCGCCGCATGGGTCGGTCAGACTCTGCCCAGCCCCGAGAACGAAGATGACACCGTCGGACCCGGCCGGTACGTCGCCACCGGACCGGACGCGACGGACACCGAGCGTGCCTGGGGGGTCGCGGCCGTGGCGGGCACGGATTGGGAGGTGTTCGTCGGGATCCCGGAACGGGAGGTCAACGCACCCGCGCTCGCGATGGCGCTGCGCCGCGTGGGGCTCACCGCCTTGTTCCTGTCGGCGGGCATCCTGTTGGCGATGCTCTCGTATCACCGCATCGACCGAGCGCTCCGAGGCCTCGTGGCCGGGGTCCGGGACGTCGGCCGGGGTGAGCGCGTCCGCTTACCCGAAGGCACACCGCGCGAGGTCAGTGCCGTGGTCGAGCAGTTCAACCGAACCCTCGACCAACGCGATGCCGCCGAGGCCGCCGAGCACCGGGCGCTCGAACGCTACGCGTCGATTTTCAACGAAGCGGTCTTCGGCATCTTCGTCGCCACCGCCGGCGGCAAGATCCTGGAAGCGAACCCGGCACTCGCGACCATGCTCGGTCACGGCGAGATCCGGCCGGTCCTCGACGCTCCGCTGCGCTCTTGGTTCCGGGATCCGGACCAGCACGACATCATGCTCGCGACGTGCCTCGCCGAAGGGACGATCGAAGGGTTCGTGACCGAATGGCTGCGAACGGACGGCGAGCGCATCGTCGTCCGCATCGACGGCAAGACCGTGCGCACGGACGACGGCGCCGAGGGTGTGGAGATGATCGTCGACGACGTCACGGAGGAGCTACAGCGCGATCGGGAGCTCCAGCAGACCCAGAAGATGGAAGCCATCGGGCGGCTCGCCGGAGGGATCGCGCACGACTTCAACAACCTCCTGACCGTGATCAGCGCGAACAGCGAGCTCATGGACGAGAACCTGCCGGAAGGCAGCCCGATCCGACCGGATCTCAACCAAATCAGGACGGCCGCTTCCCGCGCCTCCGCCCTGACCCGACAGCTCCTTTCCTTCAGCCGCAGCGACCCATCGGAAACCCGGAACGTGGACGTCAACAGCGTGGTGAGCGAGCTCGACGCCATGCTCCACCGGCTCATCGGCGCCGACATTCGCCTGGAAACCGACCTCGACCCCGACGTTCCGCCGGTCCATGCGGATTCGAGCCGACTCGAACAGGTCGTCATGAACCTCGTCCTGAACGCGCGAGACGCCTTGCCCCACGGCGGCTCCATCCGAATCGCCACGGACACGGTGACGGGAACGGAGCCGAACGGAACCGGCGGGAGACCGGAAGTCCTGCTCACGGTACGTGACGACGGAACAGGCATGGACGCGGCGACCCGTGCGCGGATCTTCGAGCCGTTCTTCACGACGAAGGAGGAGGGGAAAGGAACGGGCCTCGGCCTCGCGACCGTCTACGGGATCGTCCGCCAGACGGGGGGCCGTGTGGAAGTGGAGAGCGAGGTCAACGAAGGTACGACCTTTCGGATCTGGCTGCCCGGCCAAGCGGGATCCTGACCCGGAGCGCACGCGGCCGCTCCAACGCACCCTTCGCTCGGCCTCACCCGGCGCTCGAGCTCACCCGTCGCCGAGAAGCAACGCCCTGAGAATCCGGCCGACCTCGTCGTTGTCCCGGATCCCGGCCAGCCGCTCGGCCCCCGGTCCGTGCGCGAAAAGCGGCACCATGGCGTGGGTGTGCCCCCCGGAAGTGTACGCGATCTCGCTCTCGGTCGTCTCCGCCTCCCCGTGAACGGCGAGCCCTCCCGTCTCGTGGTCCCCCGTGACGACCACGAGCGTCCCCGGAGTTCGCTCGGCGAACGCGAGCGCCTCGGCCACGGCTCGATCGAACTCGAGGATCTCGCGTCGAATCGAAGGGAGCGGATCGTTGTCGTGCTGATACGAATCGGTGCCCTCCGTCTCGACGAGGAGGAACAGCCCCTCCGGATTAGCCGATAGCCGCTCCAGGGCCGCGCGGGTCATGGTCGGAAGGTCGGGCACGCGCTCCCCGGCGCGCTCCATCTCGTCGGCGGCGAACAACCCCAGAAGTCGACGCGTGCCGGAGCGAGCCTCTTCGAGCTCCGCGGCGTCCCGGGGGCAATCGGCTTCGCCACAGACGTCTCGCAGGAGGTCGCCCGGCCCACCCTGCAAGCTCCCGTCGAAGTACATACGCCCGCCACCGAGCAGCACGTCGGCTCCGGAGTCGAGGACCTGTACGGCCAGGCTCGCGTGCAGATCGCGGCTCGGCGCGTGCGCCGCGAACGACGCCGGGGTCGCGTCGGTCAGGGCCGTGGTGGTGACCATGCCCGTGGCCTTCCCCCGCTCCTCCGCACCCTCGAGCAGGGTCGGCAACGGGGCACAGGACGCGGGGTCCGCCGCCACGCCCGCAGGATCGGCTTCGATCTGATCCCTGCACTCCGGCCCGACCGCGATCGCCCGGTTGAAGGTGCGCGCACCGGTGCTGAACGCGGTGGCGCCCGCCGCGCTGTCCGTGAGCCCGCCGTCGGCGTTCCGGGTATCCACGAGCCCCACCACCGGCATTCCGGCGACCGCGAGCTCCGAGCCGCGAGCCATGCGGGCCACCGACCAGGTGGCAACGCCTGCCCCGTCCGCGATCATGAGGATCACGTTGCGGACCTCTGCGTCCCCATCCGCAGTCATCTGCGCTGCGCCGGGTCCCGGAATCAGCCAGAGCATGGAAAGCAGTGCCCCGACACCGACGTTTCTCCTCATGGCGACCGCCCCGTACTTTGACCGGACCCGCACCCGTGCCGACGATGACAGGGTTGTGACGGCCCCGGCGGAAACACCCGAGCCAGTATCCCTTCGAGCGGAGACTGTTCCCATGACGCACCCTCCGACACACCGGCCCCACGCACGACGGAGCCCCTTCTCCGTCCAGCTCCTCGTGCTCGTCGCGCTCGTGCTCGTTCCCGACATCCTCCTACCCACTCCACCCCGTCACCCCGACCCGTCCTCCCGCCGAAGCAGCAGATAGTCCGCGCCCCAACGGACGAAGCCGGCCGAAAGGTCCTCCTCGAGCGTGCAGCCGGCACCTCGAAGGGCCTCGATCACCTCGGCACGCAACCAGGCCCGCAGACGGAAGGCGTCCTCGTACGTCTCCTCGCCCCCGCGCCCACGGACCGCCGTCCGTTCGCGGTACCTGTAGAACGGGGATCCGTCGCCCTCCGGCTCGATCTCCACGCAGCGGATCATGTCGTCCGTCTCGACGTCGAAGCTTTCGAACACGGACCGACTCGGGACGCTGACCAACAGGAGTCCGCCCGGGCGAACCGCTCCGGCCATCGCGTCGGCGGCGCCGCGCAATTCCCGCTCGTCGAGCAGGTAGGAAAAGACGCTGAAGACGCACAGCGCCAGGTCGTGCTCCCCGGCGCCCCGATACGTCTCCGCGCCGGCAGCCACGCACTCGATCGGGAGGCCGCCACGTTTCTCGTCCAACACGGCGAGCATCGCGGGGGAGGGATCCACCGCGGTGACGCGGTACCCGTCCCTCGCGAGAGGAACGGCGAGCCGGCCGGTTCCCGCGCCGAAATCGACGATCCGTGCCGGGGGCCTGCACCGCGCCCGGATCTCGGTGAGCGTCCGTTCCGTGAACGTCTCGTAGTCCCGCCCGAACGTACGCTCGAGCACCCGGTCGTAGTGCCGTGCCCAGACGTCGTGCGGGACGCGGGCGGGCGGAGCTCCGGAGCGGTAGCGTGGTGTCGGAATCATATCCCGGGTGTACACGCTTGCCTCCGCGCGGAGCCATGTCTACCCTCTGACGGCCCCTCGCCGGCCCGGCAAGGCCACGAGGCCGGCGATCTTTCGTCCACGCTCGGACTCCCACTCGCCTCGGACCGCCACTCGCCCGCATGAAGTTCCTGAGCGTCCACCTGGGTTACGCCCTCCGGGACGAGGACCTCCGCAAGAACCTGCGGGCGCTCCTCAAGTACCTCCTGTTCCTGATCGCGGTCATCGCGGTCTATTCGATCCTCTTCCACGTCATCATGATCAATGTGGAAGGCCAGGATCATTCGTGGATCACGGGCATCTACTGGACGCTCACGGTGATGAGCACCCTCGGGTTCGGCGACATCACCTTCACGACCGACCTGGGCCGCGCCTTCAGCGTCGTCGTGCTGATGTCCGGCATCATCCTGCTCCTCATCGTCCTGCCGTTCGCCTTCATCCGGTACTTCTACGCTCCGTGGCTGGAAGCGCAGATCCGCAAGCGCGTGCCGGACACGGTGCCTCCCGGAACCCACGGACACGTGGTCTTCATCGACTGGGACACCATCTCCCAGGACATGGCCCCACGCCTGGCCGGGGAAGGCATCCCCTACTTCGTGGTGACCGAGGAAGGAACGAAGGCGAGCGCCCTGTACGACGACGGCATCGCCACCGTTCGGGGGAAGGTCGACGACCTCGAGACGTTCGAACGGCTCAATGCGGGGGCGGCACGCCTGATCGTGCTCAACCGCGACGATCTCATGAACACGAACGTGGCGCTCACCGTGCGTGGCGTCTCGGCCGACGTTCCCCTCGTCGCCTTCGCGGAGAACGAGCACTCGGTCGACATCCTCGAGTTGGGTGGCTGTGACCACGTGCTTCCGCTCAAGCGGATCCTCGGCGAGCAGCTCGCGAACCGGGTGAACGCCGGCCACGCCCAAGCGCACGTGATCGGCCGGTACCGCGACCTCGTCATCGCCGAATTCTCCGTGCACGGAACCCCCCTCGTCGGCAAGACCCTCCAGGACAGTCGATTGCGCGAGATCGCCGGTGTGAGCGTGTTGGGCCTGTGGGAGCGAAGCCAGATCCTGCCGGCTCGCCCCGACGTCGTGTTCAGTGACCTCGCCCTCCCCGTCGTCGCGGGCTCTCAGGAGGCGATCGACCGGTTGGACGAGTTCCTCTACATCTACGACACCAACTGGAACCCGGTCATCATCCTCGGGGGCGGCAAGGTGGGACGGGCCGCGGCGCGCTCGCTCAAACAACGCGGGATCCCGGTGCACATGGTGGAACGGAACCCGGACCTGGCCGAGAGGATCGGCGACCTCCCCGACCGCCTCATCATCGGGGACGCCGCAGATCGCGACGTAATGCACGCGGTCGGTATCGAGAACGCCCCTTCGGTGCTCCTCACGACGAACCGTGACGAAACCAACATCTACCTCGCGGCCTACACCCGTCGCATCAGTCCCGAGGCGCAGATCGTCAGCCGCATCACGCACGACCGGAACCTGCCCTCCATCCAACGGGCGGGCGCGGACCTGACGCTCAGCTACGGTACGCTCGGCGTCGAGACGCTCCTTTCGCTGCTGCACGACCGACCGACCATCATCCTCGGCCAGGGCATCGGCTTCCACGACATCCCCTGTCCGAAAGCGCTCGAGGGACTCACCCTCGTGGAAACGGAGATCGGGGCTCGCACCGGCCTCACGGTGGTCGGCCTCGAGGTCGAAGGCGCGCTGATCACGGACCCGGATGCATCGTCCGTCCTCGTGCCCGGATGCACGTTGCTCACGATCGGATCGGAAGCTCAGTTGGAAGCTTTCCGGAAGGCCTACCCATGACCGACGAACAGCCCCCGATCGACCTCCAGAACGTCGACTTTCACGAGATCGCCCGCCGTGGCGACGTCGAGGTCATGACCATCTTTCTCGATGCCGGGCTCGACCCGAACCTACTCGACGACCGTGGCTACGGGCTGCTCATGATCGCGGCCTACAACGGTCGGACCGAGACGGTGCGGCTCCTCCTCGAACGCGGTGCGGACCCGGACCTCCCGGATCCGAGCGGGAACAGTCCGCTCATGGGCACGGCCTTCACGGGCGACGTCGAGGTGGCTCGCACGCTCCTGGACGGGGGTGCGAACCCGAGCCACCCAAACGGGCAAGGAGCCACCGCCCTCCACTTCGCGGCGATGTTCCAGAACACCGAGTTGGTGGAGGTGCTGCTGGAGGTCGGGGCCGACGTCGAGGCGGTGAGCGCCGACGGCGAGACGGCCGAGACCCTGGCCCGAGCCCACGGCCATACCGAGATCGCCGACCGGCTGGCGTCGGCCTGACCCGCGTCCCCTCACCTCACCCGGCGAGCGTGCGCCGGAGCGCGGGCATGCGCGCCGACAAGGTGAGCCCGCGCGTGACGACGTAGACGACGAACGCGATCCACAGGCCCGTGTTCGCCCACTCCGCCACCAGCAGCCACGACGCGCCGAGGAACACCGCGAGGGAGACGAGGGCCGCGTCCCGCATGTCCCGGGTCCGGGTCGCGCCGATGAAGATGCCGTCGAGCTGGAACGCGGCGAACGAGACCAGGATGTAGACGGCCGTGTACGGAAGGTATTGGCCCGCCGTGTCGCGCACCGGCTCGTGCGCGCTGAGGAGCGCGATGAGGGTCGGTCCCCCGAACCAGATCAGCGCCGTCAACACGACCGCGGTTCCACCCGCCAACTCGGTCGCCGCCCGCACCGCCCGGTCGAACGCCGCGCGCGTGCGCGCTCCGACGGCCCGGCCGACGAGCACCTCGGTCGCGTGCGCGTAGCCGTCCAGGAGGTAGGCGCTCGCGGAGACGAGTTGCAGGAGCACGTGGTTGGCCGCGAGCAGCGTGTCCCCGAAGCGGGCCCCCTGGCTCGTGAACCACGCGAAGCCGCCGAGGAGCGCGAGCGTCCGCACCATGATGTCCGCGTTCGCGCCGAGGGTCCGAAGCACCTTGGCGCGGTCCAGCACGCGCGCCCAGGGCCAGAACGGTTCGCCGTCCGCGTGCCGTGAGCGGACCAACCGGTACGCCAGCCCGAGGGCGAGCACGAGCGTCGTCCACTCGGCGATCGCCGTGCCGAACGCGATGCCGCGCACGCCCCATCCGAGCACGCCGGCGAAGAGGACGTCGAGAATGATGTTCAGCCCGTTGAGCGCGATCTGGGTGCCCAGGAGCAGTCGGGTGCGGCCGAGCCCCACGAACGTTCCCAGCAATGCGAACGTGGCCAGGCTGGCCGGCGCGCCCCAGATGCGCGTGTGGAAGTAGGCTCGCGTGAGGGCCGCGACATCCTCCGTGGAGCCGAGCAGCACGAGGGCCACGTCGATGAGCGGCTTCTGGAGCGCGAGAAGCACCAGGGCGATGCCGCCGGCCAGGAGGAGGGCCCGGCCGAGCGTCGCCCGCACTTCCACCTCGTCCCCCGCCCCGGACGCCTGCGCCGTGAAGCCGGTCGTCCCCATGCGCAGGAAGCCGAAGCTCCAGTACGCGAAGTTGAAGATGATCGCGCCGAGGGCGATCGCGCCCAGCCCCTGGACGGTGCCGGTGTTGCCGATGACCGCCGTGTCGACCAGCCCGAGCAGCGGCACGGCCGAGTTCGCGAGCACGATCGGCCACGCGAGCGCGAGCACGTGCCGGCGCGCGGAGGAGCCGCCGGTCGCTCGATCCGGCGGAGACTCGTGGGTCAGCGCCAGCCCTCCAGCACCCCGTAGGAGCGCACGGACAGGCGGCCCGATTCGATCGGACCGGCGACCCAGACCACCGTCCCGGCCGCACGTCGGAGGTCCCCGGAGACGGCCCGGAGACCGGTCGCCTCACCACTTCCCAACGGCTCCACGCTCCACCCGTCCGTTCCCTCGTCACGCAGCACGCCGAGCGTCGCCGGCATGCCGTCCACCTCCACGACCTCGACCTCGGTCACCTCGAGCTCGCCCCCCGGCGTGAGCCCCGGCCCGCACGCTCTCACGGTCGTGCCCGTCAGGAGCCTCACGTTCCCCGCCATCGTCCCGAGGAGCTCGACCCTCGGGCCGTCCGCCGGATCCACCCAGGTCCGCGGGGCGATGTCGACGCCCTCGGAGACGACGACGCCCCGTACGCACTCCCCGGCCTCACGGGCCGCGGTGACCTGCCCATCGGCTCCCTCGGAGGGGCCGTCCGATCCGGACGACGAAGCGCACCCGGCGGACAGGAGCGCCACGAAGGGAATGGCCGCCGCGCGGCGGCGCCGAGAAAAAGCGAGAGTCCGTGGTGGGCGAACGCGGAAAGCCTTGCTCATTGGATCCTCAACACCCAGAGGACCATCCCTTCCGGGACCGCGCCCTCGTCGGCCGGACTCCGGATCCGGAGGCTCGTGGGATCGTGGGCATCGGGAGGGGTCCACTCGAGGTAGGCGCTCGACGCGGCCCGGACCTCCACGTCGAGCGTGGGCTCGGCCGCCGTGCTCGTGTAGGGGCGCAGACGGGCTTCCTCCACGACGCTCTGGAAGACGTTGTGGACGTTCCACGACGGGAGCCAATCGCCCATGCCGGGGCGGTCGTCGGCCCAGAGGGTGGCGGCGAACTCCACGAGTAGGGATTCGCGGGTCTTACCGGTTACCTCGAGAAGCGCGTCGAGTCCGTTGGCCGTCGGCCGGGTCAGCTCCCGCATCAGCGCCTCGTCGTCGAGCTTGTCGTCCCCCGTCTGATCCAGCACCCAGCGGAGCAGCATCGACGGCACGCCGTACACCGCGCGTCGGTTCTCGCAGGGACCGGCGTTGCCCTCGCTCTTCCGGCCGATCCAGGAGCACTGCTCCGGCGCAAACTCCTCGGGTGGTGTATCCCGTCCCTTGAAGCCGAAGTAGAGCGCCATGTCCACGACCCAGTCGCGGTACCAGCCGGGCTCGGCGTTCTCGGAGTCCGCCCCGTCCCGCCAGTCGGCGGAGTCGAGGTTCATCCGGGGCCCATGGTCGAGCACTTCGTAGCCCACGAGCTGCTCGGCCAGGGTCGCGCCACCCTCGAGCTCCCAGGACGTCTTGGGCTTGGGTTCGGGTTCGGGCGTCGTGAAGAGCGCGGTGAACTGAAGGATGTGCGTCAGCTCGTGCGCGATGAGCGGCGGGTACTGGACGAGCAGGTCCGCCACCTCCACCGTATCCCCGTGGACGCCCTCGGGATCGGGGGTCCGCCCGTAGAACATCTCCGCCTGGTTGCTGGTGCCGCACTGGTCCTGGCCGACCAGGTCACCGCTGAACACGAAGCCCGCGAAGTTCTCCTTCTCATTGACCTCCTTCGTGATCAGCACGAGGACGAGATCGTTGTCGTCCACGTCGGCGAACTCGCCGAAGTTGTTTTCCAGCGTCGGCAGCGTGGTCTGCTCGAGAAGGCCGTCCAGGTTTTGATACTGAGTCCTGGTGAAGCCCGCGGTCGGATTGTCCACGTCTTCGAGGAAGGCCGCGGCGTCGCCCACGTGACGCACGACGGCCTGGACTTCCGCGCCGGTGTCGCAGCTTTCCGGCACCGTGAAGTCCAGGGTCTCTCCCTCTTCGGGGGGCGCGCGCTGGGGTGCCGCGGCTCCGCCGGCCGCCGTCGCGAGGCTCGGCGTCCCCGCCCCCAACGACTCCAACCACGCCCGCTCCGCCGCCCGGATGCGGGCTTCACCGCTCCGGTCCGGACGCGCCTCCGCGAGGCTCGCGAGGGCCGGCGAGCCGCCCGGAGCGGGCGCCCGGCGGACGGACGTCACGGTGGCCCCCGACGTCGTGCCCTCCGGCGCGCGGAACGACCCCACCGCCTCCGACCCCGTCCCGGAACGAGCAACCGTCGTGGTCGCGCCGTCGTCCTCCGCCACGAGGCGGGACCCGGTCCGTGACGCGAGACGGGTGGGCGTGAGCGAGCTCGCCACCTCGGAGCTCGAGAGGACGCCCACGAGATACCGCTCGTCGGACGAGCCGGTGTCCAGGTGGAGGCATCCCTCGGTCGCGTAGCGGCCGTCGCCCACCGCGAGAGCGTGCACCGCCTCCGAGGGCGGCCGGACTTCGGCCGAGACCGAATCGACCATGTCCCGCGCGGCGACCCGGAGCCGCCCTTCCCGGGGCGGCCGGCAGTCCGCGTCGGGAACGATCACCCGCAGCTCCACGGACGAGGCCGACGTCACCTCCGCCGCGGTGCCGTCCAGGGTGACCTCGTTTCCGGCCATCTCCGTGTCGAAGCCCAGTCCGCGGATCGTCGCCGTGTCGCCTTCGATCATCGGCGACGGGCTCACGCTTCCGGCCACGACCCGGTCGTCGCCCACGAACGCCGCAAGCGCGCCGGCCACCCCGTCCGCCACCACCGAGAGGCTGTCGGCCCCGTCTCCGACGGCCTCGACCAGCCCCGAGGCCGACACCGTGATCACGGACGTGTCGTTGGACGTCCAGCTCACGGACTCGGTCGGCATGGGGTTGCCGTTCGCATCCACGACCGTCGCGACCACGGTGGTCGTGTCCCCGGGGTTCTCGAGCGTCACCGGGTCCGGAAGGAACCGGAGTCGGTCCGCGACCTGCTCGACCGACACGGAGGCGGACGCTCGGGCCTCGTCGGCCGAAGCCGTCACCGTCGCGCTCCCGTTGCCGATCGAGGTCACCACGCCCGCGCCCGAGACCGAGGCGACGGCCGGGTCCGAGGAGCCCCAGGTCACGCCCACGCCTTCCATCGGCTCGCCGTTCTGGTCGCGCACGGTAGCGGCAATGGCCGCCGTGTCACCGAGCGCGGAGAAGTCCAGCTCGGACCTCGAAAGGTCGATCGTGCTCGCGGCAGGCTCTTCGCTCCCGGTCGGGCTGTCCGAGCACGCGGTGATCAACGTGGCCGGCAGGAGCGCGAGCGTGACGATACGGCCGGTGCGGCACTTCCGATGCAGGTCCATATTCATAACATGCCCCCTGTGGCGCCGACGGGCCAGCGCGGACCCGCACGCCGTGCTCCGCGCGCGACCACGTGACGCTCACCCGTCGTTGCGCGCGCGGTATGAGTATACCATACTCATATTATGAGTAAGCGCTTGCAGGTCGTCATGGACGACGCGGAGTACGACGAGATCCAAGACGCGGCCGACGCCGCGCGGCTCACGATATCGGCGTGGGTGCGGCGGTCCTTGCGGGCCCAGCGCGCACGCGCCTCCAACCGACCGGAAGGAGCCACGGTTCCCGCCGTGGCAGGGCCGGCCCCTTCTCCGGCCCGAGACGGAACCGGACGACCGCCGGACGACGGGCTCGTGCGCGCGGTCATGGAGCGGCACGGGATCTCTTCCCCCGCGGAGGCCGTCGACTTCGCGCTCCGGCGTGCGGCCGAGCCGCCGCTGGCGCCGGGAGACCTCCTCGCGCTGCGAGGCACCGGGTGGTCGGGAGACCTCGAGGCGGTCCGCGCTCACCCGATGCGCGGCACGAAGGGTTCGGCCGGAGCCCGGTCGTGATCCTCGTCGACACGTCGGCGTGGGTAGCCTATCTACGGGGAACGGGCTCTGAAGCGGATCACGCCCTCCAGCGACTCCTGTCGGACCGCGCACGGCTGTTCACGACGGACACCGTCATGGTGGAGCTCCTCGCCGGAGCGGGGGACGAGGAGGCCGCCCGGAGGGTGTCCGGGCTCCTCTTCTCGCTCGAGCGGTGCACGCCCCCAGGGCCGCTGGACCTCGAGCGAGCGGGGCACCTCTACCGAGCGGAGCGGAAGGGCGACCATGATCCTGTCAGCCTTTCTTCGTGTCTGGTCGCGGCCGTCGCGCTACGGGACGACCTCCCGGTCCTCGCGGAGGACGACGACTTCGCGACCCTCGCCCGCACCTCCGGCCTCCGGCTGTGGGAAACGGACAGGAGCGCCCCGCGCCAGGCGCCGACCGCTCCCGCGGCCCGCGCGCCCGACGTAGCGCCCGCTCGGGCACGGTCCACCTCCGCGGAAGCGGTCGTCCTCGTCGTCGAAGACGAGCCGTCGGCAGCACGGCTGCTCGACGATGCGCTGGCCGATCCGGGGCGCCGGCTGGTGCATGCGGGGTCGGGCCGGGAAGCGCGCGCCCGCATCGCCGAGCGCCCGCCCGGGGCGATCGTCCTCGACCTGATCCTCCCCGACGAAGACGGCCGAAACCTTCTGGCCGATCTCCGTCGAGATCCGAGCACGAAGGACGCCGGGGTCGTGATCGTGACGGGGAAGGCCGGCCCTCGGACCCGGGAGGAGTGCTTCGCGCTGGGGGCGGACGCGTTCTTCGACAAACCCTTCGACGAACCGAAGCTTTCCCGCGCGGTCGAGGGCATCCTGGTCGAGGGACGCGCTTCGACGCCCGACCCCGACCCCCTCCTCGCCCCGCTCACCCTCTCGGAAGTGCAGAAGCGGTTGAAGGCCGACCGGGAAGGCACCCCCGGCCAACGCACCTGGACCGTCGGCCTCCTGGAGATCACGACCGGCGCGGGCGAAGCAGGCTCCGCGACCGAGGACGGCGACGGCCGGCTCCTCCCCAGCCTGCTCCGAACCGTCATCCAGGCGCTGCTCGCGCGCCTCGAGGAAGGCGAGCTGCTCGCCCGTTGGGGCGTCAACCAACTGGTCGTGGTGAGCGCCCTGCGGTCCGAAGCCGAGCTCCTCACGCTCGTCCGTGACATGTCGACTCTCCAGGCCGCCGGCGACCACGTGTCGGGCGGGGTGCGGCGTGTAGGCCACGACGAGGACCTGCTCGATGCCGTGGCCACCATGGCCGCACGGATCGACGACATAGGGACGGACCCGGCCCCGTCCATCGTGCCACTCGACGAAAAGCCAACCGGCCGGCCACGTGCCGCGCTCGTCGAAGACGACCCCATCACGGCGGGACTGGTGCGTCACCGCCTCGAGCGGAGCGGCTTTCTCGTCGACCACTCCACGGACGGGGAGGTAGCACTCGACGCGATCCTGAAGGAGCCGCCGAGCGTGGCCATCCTCGACATCCAGCTTCCCTCCATGGACGGCTTCGAGATCCTGCGCCGGATGAAGGAGCACGACACCACGCGCGACGTGCCCGTGCTCATGTTGACCTCGTTGGGTCGCGAGCAGCACGTCCGCCGCGGCTTCGAGCTGGGCGCGGACGACTACGTCACCAAGCCGTTTTCGCCCAGCGAGCTCCTGACCCGGGTACTCCGGCTGGTGCGCCGGAAATGAGCCTCCCGACCGACACCACCCTGCGGCTCGCCATGGCCGCCGTCGTCCTGCTGTCCGTGTTCACCCTGATCTTCGTCGCCTACGCGTTCTACCTGCACCTGAAGGGGCAGCGACTCGAGCGACGGCGCAGCCGCCTCGAGGCCGCCTGGAAGAAGCGGCTGCTCGACGCCGCCACGGGAGAGGCGACGCCCGCTCCCGATCCCGACCGGCCGAACGCCGAAGAGCGAGAGGTTCCGCCCGAAGATCGGGTCCTCTTCCTGGAGCTCGTGACGGATTACGCAAGGGCCCTTCACGGTCCGGAGCGCCGGAACCTGGAACAGGTGGCCGCACCCTATCTCGACGCGCTGGACCCGCTGCTCGACGACGCCCACCCCTATCGGCGGGCCCACGGACTCGACATCCTGAGCGAGCTGAGCCTCGAGGAGGCGCGCGAGCGGATCGTCCGCGGGTTGAGCGACGAATCCGGCCTGGTCGCGATGGTCGCGGCCCGTGCGTTGGCACGGAACGGGGACCCCGAGCACGTCCCGCTCCTCCTCGCGAGGCTGGAGGCCTTCGAGAACTGGAGCGCCAACTACCTGGCGAGCCTGCTCTCGAGCTTCGGCTCCGCCGCCGTGCCCTATTTGCGCGCGCTGGCCATGGACACGTCCGCCACCGGACGCTTCCGTTGCGTCGCGCTCCAGGCCCTGCGGGAGCTGAACGACCTGGAGTCGGTGGAGTCGGCCGTTCGCCTGCTCCCGGACGAGAACGACGCCGAGGTCCAGTCCGACCTCATCCGCCTGATCGGCCGCCTCGGTCGCCCCGAGCACCTCGACGTGATCCGGGAACACGCGTCGTCTCCCGTCCCTCACGTCCGAGCCGCGAGCCTCCGGGCCGTGAGCGAGCTGAGCGATCGCCGTACCTCCGACGTCGAGCTGGTCTCGCGGGGGCTCGACGATCCCTCACCGTGGGTGGCCCTCCAGTCCGCCCACGGGCTGATGAAGCTCGGACGCGCGCACGAGCTCTCCGCCCTGGCCACGTCCGAGAGTCCGCGCGCGGACCTGGCCGCCGAGGTGCTGGAAGCCCACCGATGATCGACACCCTTTTCGATTCGCCGATCGGTCCCTTCATCGGACCCGCGCTGTGGGGCGCCAACGCGCTCGTCTTCACCTACTTCGTCGTCCTGAACGCGTCGTACCTGACGCTGAGCGTGATCGCGTTCCGTGCGGTCAAGCGGTACGCCGAGCGCCTGCGGTCCCTGGACGTCAAGGAGACCATCGCGCACGCGGGCGCCCCACCCATCACGCTCATCGCTCCCGCATACAACGAGGAAGCGACCGTCGTCGAGTCGGTCCGCTCCCTCCTGTCGCTGAACTATCCCGAGTACGAGGTGATCGTCGTCAACGACGGCTCGGGTGACGCCACGGTGGAGCGGATGATCGAGGCGTTCGACCTCCGCCCGTCCCCGAAGATGTCGACCTTCGACGTGGATACGGCCGAAGTGCGGCGGACCTACCGGAGCCGACGCCACCCCCACCTCTGGTTGGTCGACAAGGAGAACGGGGGAAAGGCGGACGCCCTCAACGCCGGGCTTTGTTACTGCAGGACCCCGCTCTTCTGCGCGATGGACGCGGACACCCTGCTCGAGCGCGACGCGCTCATCCGAGTCGTGCGACCCTTCCTCGAGGACGCGCGAACCGTGGCCGCGGGAGGGATCATCCGCATCGCGAACGGCTGCACCATCGAAGGGGGCGCCGTGACCGACATCCGGCTCCCGGACAGCCTGGTCGCCCGCCTCCAGGTACTCGAGTATCTGCGCGCCTTCCTCGTCGGGCGCATGGGCTGGGATACCGTGAAGGGCAACCTCATCATCTCGGGGGCGTTCGGCATCTTCCGGCGTTCCACCGTCATCGCGGCGGGAGGGTTCTCGACGAAGACGGTGGGCGAGGACATGGAGCTGGTCGTACGGCTCCATCGCTACTGCCTCGATCACGAAATCCCCTACCGTGTCAGCTTCGTACCCGACCCGGTGGCCTGGACGGAGGCCCCCGAGAGCCTGCGCATCCTGGGGCGGCAACGCGACCGCTGGCAGCGCGGCCTGAGCGAATCGTTGACGATGCACCGAAAGATGCTCCTGCGCACGAAGTACGGGAGAATCGGGATGGCGGTCATGCCGCACTTCTACTTTCTGGAGATGTGGGGTCCTCTGGTCGAGGTGATGGGCTACGTGGTCTTCCTGCTCACGGTTCTGGCAGGGTGGGCATCGCCGGCGTACGTGTCGGCGTTCCTCATGGTGACCATCGTGCTGGGGATCGCGCTTTCCGTAGCGGCGCTCGCCCTCGAGGAGCTCGCCTTCCGCCGTTACCCCCGTCCGACCGACCTCCTGCGCCTCTTCGTGCTCGCCGTGACCGAGAACGTCGGGTACCGGCAGATCACCGCGTTCTGGCGGCTGCGCGGACTCGTGCGATTCCTGCGCAAGACGAAGGGTTGGGGGGTGATGCCCCGCGCGGGCTTCGGCGGAGGGAAGACTCGGGCGGCCGCGACCGAGACGGCCGGATCCGAAGCCTCCGAGGAAGGGTAGCGGCTCGTGCCCCACCGCCTGCCCGTATTCGGGGCGCTCGCATGCGCGCTGGCCTGCGTCGGCATCGGGAGCGGCGATCCGGCGGTCGCTCTCGACGTGGCGAGGGACACCGCGCCGCGCATGGAGATCGCGTTTCTGGACGTGGGACAGGGCGACGCGACGCTGATCCGCTCTCCCGACGGTCGGGCCGCGCTGGTCGATGCCGGACCGGGCGACCCCACCGCCCAGCTCGAAGCGCTCGGCGTCGATCGGCTCGAGCTCGTGGTCGCGAGCCATCCCCACGCCGACCACATCGGGGGCATGGAGGCCGTCCTGGATGCCTTCCCGGTGGGGGCGTACATGGACAACGCTCAACCGCACACCACGGCCACATACCTGAGCCTGATGCGCCGCTTGAGCGCGCGGGACGATCTAACGTACCTGGAGGCGGTGCCCCGTACCCTGACGCTCGGAGACGTCACCCTCGAGGTGCTCCCCTTGCCGCCCGGGGACGACCTGGCCCACAATGACCGCTCGATCGGGATCGTCGTTCGCTTCGGAGACTTCTCGGCCTTGCTCAGCGGAGACTCGGAGCGTCGTGAGTTGTCGTACTTCCTGGAACAGGGTGCCGTGCCCGACATATCGGTACTCAAGGCGCCCCATCACGGGAGCCGCAACGGCTTCACGACGAGCTTTCTCCGCGCGGCTCGGCCGGAGGTCGTCGTGATCCCGCTTGGCGACAACGGGTACGGCCATCCCCACGAAGCGGCCGTCCGGGCGTACCGTGCGATGGCGCGCGAGGTCTACCGCACCGACCGGAACGGCCGGATCACCATTCTCGGACACGAGGACGGAAGCTACCGGGTGAGGACGGAGCGATGACCGGAGACACGGGACCGGACGAGCACGAGCGCCTGTGGGTCGTCGACCGCATCGAAGGTGAGCGGGTCGTGCTGATCGAGGACGATGGCGGGCGCACCTCCGAGGTGGGCCGCTCCGGCATCGGGGCGGAGGTCAAGGAAGGGACCGTCCTTCGGGTGCCGACGTCGTCCTCCGGGCGGATGGACTGGACGCGCGCGCGGCCCGACGAAGACGAGCGCGCGGCCCGGGAGGAGGAAGCGCGGGACATCCTCGACGAGCTCCGCCCCCGCGATCCGGGAGGCGACGTCACCCTCTAAAGGGCGCCCTCCGCCTTCAGGGACCGGACCCATCAGCGGCGGCGGCGTCCAGTCGCGCACGGAACGAGCCCACGCGCACCGGCGCGCGCCGCTCGTCGCAGTGGGAGACATAGAGGGTATCGCCGCGAACCAGGTACAGCGCGTCCTGCCGGAACCGGAGGCCGAGGTCACACGCCTCGTCGAAGGGAAGCTGGGCCGCCCAGCTCGGCTCGGCGTGCCCGGTCGTCGGCGAGTACCCGGTCACGCGCCACAACCCCTCCTCCCCCATCCGCACGCGAAGCTCGTTTTCGAGCCGTCGGTCGGCCCGTTCGCTCACGTCCGCCGGCCACGACTCCCCCGTCGTCGCGTGAGCGGACAGAATCACGAACTCGGCGGGCCACTCGTGGTGGCCCGGGGCGGGCATCCGGAAACGGGTCTCGAAGTAGGCGGGATGCACGTCCGGGCAGCGGGCTGGGGTCGGGACGTCCCGACCGGACGTCTCCTTGCTCGAAACCCCCTCGAAGCACGCTCCGTAGGGGTCACGCACGACGACCTCAACCCGAGCTACGATGCGACGTTCCACACTCCCGGCATTCCTCGCGCTCGCCGCTCTTCTTCCGGTCGCGTCGACGCCGGTGGGGGCCCAGGACGGCGCCCCCGGCCTGAAGCTCGCGGTCGGGGACGTCGGCCTCGGCATCGGCGACGTCCCCCGGCTCGACGGTTTGCGCCTGAGCTTCCGGGACCGGCACCTCGAGCGCGTCCGGGGCGTCAACGTCACGGTGTGGGAGCCGCACGAAGACGCTCGCGGCAGGGTGGAGGGCATCGCGTTGGGTCTGCCGCTCACCGGAGCCCACGACCTTCGGGGACTCGCGCTCGGCGCCGGCTTCTCGGCGGAGCGTGACTTCGACGGCGTCGGGTTCGGGCTGCTCGGAGCGGGCGTCGGCGAGCGTGCGCGCGGCGTCCTCGTGGGCGGTCTGGGCGCGGGAGTCGGCGGAAGCGTGCAGGGTCTCGCGTTGGGTGGCCTGGGCGTGGGCGCCGGCGAGAGCGTCCGCGGGGTCCTGGCCGGGGGCCTGGGCGTGGGAGCGGGCGGCCACGTGCGGGGGCTCGCCATCGGCGGTCTGGGGGTCGGCGCGGGCGAGTCGCTCACGGGGGTCGCGGTCGGCGGCCTCGGGGTCGGCGTGGGCGGTGACGCCCGGGGTCTCCTCGTGGGCGGGCTCGGCGTCGGCGGTGGTGGACGCTTGCAAGGGCTTGCGGTCGGCGGCCTCGGCGTCGGCGCCTCGGAGCTCGAAGGCATCGGGGTGGGCGGACTCGGAGTCGGCGCGGCCGACTTCACCGGCGCCATCCTCTCCGGCGTGGGGGCCGGCGTCGAGAACGGCACGGGAGTAGTCGTGGCCCCGGCGTACTTCCGCGTCGAGGAGACGGGCACCTTCCGGGGAGTCTCGCTCAGCGCGTTCAACGACATCCGCGGCACGCAGCGCGGACTCTCGATCGGCCTGCTGAACATCGCCGAGGAGCTCCACGGACTGCAGGTCGGCCTCATCAACATCGCACGCAACAAGCGATCCCTCAGCATCCTGCCCCTCTTCAACTACCATCCGTGAGCGGTCGACGCGGACGTCGCCTCTTCCCTTGCCGCACCGCTCCCGTCCACACATCGTGGGCGACCCCGCGCATCAGCAGCCGTCGGTGTAACTCCGCTACACCCCTGTCACTCCACGAGGCCCGGCCCTCATGTACCGTTCCCACAGCTTGCAGCGGCTCCACGCCCGCATCGAAGAAGGCACGCCCTGGGACCTCATCGTGATCGGTGGCGGGGCGACGGGCGTCGGGATCGCGCTCGACGCGGCCTCCCGCGGACACGACGTGCTGCTCCTCGAGCAGAGCGATTTCGGCAAGGGCACCTCGAGCCGATCCACCAAGCTCGTGCACGGAGGGGTGCGGTATCTGCAACAGGGGAATGTCCCCCTCGTCATGGAAGCCCTCAAGGAGCGGGGGATTCTTCGTAGGAACGCGCCCCATCTCGTCACCGACCTTCCGTTCGTGGTGCCGAACTACCGCTGGTGGGAGGCTCCGTTCTACGGCGTGGGGATGCGCGTCTACGATGTCCTCGCCGGCAAGTACGGCTTCGGTCACTCCAAGAATCTTTCGGTCGAGGAAACCGTGGACCGGATTCCGACGATCGAGACCGACGGGCTACGCGGAGGCGTCGTCTACCACGACGGTCAGTTCGACGACGCGAGGCTCCTCGTGCATCTGGCGATGACCGCCTCCGAGCAGGGTGCCACGTTGCTCAACTACACGCCCGTCACCGGCATCCTCAAGGACGAGCAAGGATTCACGAGCGGTGTCAGGGCACGGGACCTCGAGTCGGACACCGAGCTCGAGATTCCCGGCAAGGCCGTCGTGAACGCCACGGGGGCTTTCTCCGACGCGGTCCGCGGCATGGACGACCCGTCCGCCCAGCCCATGATTCGGCCGAGCCAGGGCGTGCACATCGTCCTCGATCGGGGGTTCCTCCCCGGTGACGCCGCGATCATGGTACCACAGACGGACGACGGGCGCGTGCTGTTCGCGATTCCCTGGTGGAACCGGGTCATCGTGGGCACGACCGACACCAGCGTGAGCGAGGTCGCCCTGGAGCCCCGTCCGCTTCGCGAGGAGGTCGACTTCCTCCTCTCCCACGCCGCGCACTACCTCACGCGCGACCCCGAGATGGACGATGTGCGCAGCATCTTCGTCGGCATCCGCCCTCTGGTGGCCAAAACAGAAGCCGACGACACGTCCGAGATCTCCCGCGAGCACGCGCTCCGGGTGAGCAACTCCGGTCTGCTCACGATCGCCGGCGGGAAGTGGACGACCTACCGGAAGATGGCCGAAGACGCCGTGGACGCCGCGGAGACCCTGGGCGACCTCGATCCCGCGCGGTGCGTGACGGAGGAGCTCAACATCCACGGGTACCACCAGCACGCGGAGCGGTACGGCGCCTTGAGCGTCTACGGCTCGGACGCGCCGGCCATCCTGGAGCTCTCCGAAGCCCGACCGGAGCTCGGTGAGCCCCTTCATGAGCATCTCGAGATCACCGGGGCGGAGGTCGTCTGGGCGTGCCGGGAAGAGATGGCGCGGACGGTCGACGACATCCTCTCCCGGCGCACTCGATCCCTGATCTTCGACGCCCGTGCGGCAGTCGAGGCGGCGCCGTCGGTCGCGGCGCTTCTCGCGGAGGAGCTCGGACGGGACGACGCCTGGATCGACGCACAGGTCGAGGCGTTCCGGCAGATCGCCGAAGGGTATCTGCCGGAGGCGCTCGGCTAAAACTACCTCACCCCCCATTGACGGAAAGCCCGATTTCCACGATGCTCAGGCATTGCTCCGGTGAACAGCGGAGCACGAATCTTGATTGAGGGCGGTAGTCTTCTTCGGGAGATTGGCGTCTATTTTTTTTGTGACCAGGCAGGTCACGCACCGCGCGGGGACTTTCCGCGCACAGATGTAGTCGGGAAGTACGTATCATCGTTACTCCGACCATCGACAATCCGAGGAGACGCTTGATGCGTACCAAGGGCACCGTAAAGTGGTTCAACGATCAGAAGGGCTTCGGCTTCATCACGCCGGAGGACGGTAGCAAGGATTGCTTCGTCCATCACAACTCGATCCAGGCCGACGGCTTCAGGTCCCTCGCCGAGGGCGCCACGGTCGAATTCGACGTGGTCGAGAACGAGAAGGGGCCGGCGGCGGAGAACGTCGTCCAGATCTGAGCCTTCGACGATTTCGTTGAACGGCCGAAGGGGCCGCCCGGTCACTGACCGGGCGGCCCCTTTTTCGTGCCCGCCGGTGCGGGCGTCCACTCCAAATACGAAACCCCCTCACCGGCCGGGCCCGCGCCGATGAGGGGGTCACGTGCCGAACGGCACGCGGCAGTGAAGGCCGTTACCGCCGTTCAGTAACCCCGTTCAACGCCCCGTAGTAGATCCCGTTGAACAGGAACCCGAAGGTTCCATGGGACTGCGAGCGGAACGTGATCTTCGGTCCGAAGACGAAGATCTGTCCGTCTCCGTAGTCAGCCTCGAACGCTCCGACACCGTTCTCGAGGTATTCCTGACCCCACGCCCAGCCACTCTTCAGCGGGGTCGGCGTGTCGTACCACCCGATGCGGCGCACCTCCTCCGCTCCGGCCTCGATAGAGAAGGTCGGGCTGTGGCTGAACAGCACGTTCACGCGCTCCCCGTATCCGTGCGTCACGGGGCTGGTGTGATCCACCCGCATGTCGAGGATCGAGCCGGGTGTGAAATACTCCTCACGCGTGAGCGGCTCACCGTCCCGCACGAGGTGGTTCTCGACGGGAAGCCCGGCGTGGTAGGCGAGGTTCGCCGAGGAGCCGATCGCGATGGCCGCACCACCCTCCCGGACGAAGTCCAGGATGCGCGGCACGGTGGTCTCCACCGTCAAGCGACCGATCCGGTCCCGGTATTCCTCGGGTATCGACTCCGGATCGATGCCGCCTAGATCGCCGTTGCGGTCTTCGGCCGGGATGGCTCCGTCCTCGAAGAGCAGCACGTCGTATTCCGACAGGTCGTCCTCGTCGAGATCCGGCGGATAGAGCACGTCGAAATCGAACTCGAAGTCCTCCAAGATCATGCGCGTCCAGCCGGAAGGCATGGAGCCGCCGTACCGGTCCCACAGCCCGATCTTCACGGGTCCGAGCTCGACGGCCGGACCGGCCGGCCGGCCGCTGACTCCCACGAAGTCCAAGCCTTTTTCCTCGGCCAGCCGCTCCACCGTGGCGCGGTCCGTGTCGAGGTAGAACGCGCCGACGTCGAACGTGGTCCCTTCCGCGCGGACCTCGTCCGTGTACCACCACGCCGAGCCGTCCGAGCCGAGCACCCGGTTCACCGCGGTAAACGCGTCGTTGATGTGAGCCACGAGGTAGCCGCTCGCATCGGTCGGACCGGCGATGGTGCCCGCCGGCGGGGTGTCGATGACGTCCGGAATCAGTTCGAACGGCCCGTCGAAGCCTTCGAGCACGCGATCGAATTCGATGCCCATCTGCCAAGCGAGGGTCCATCCCGTGTTGTCGTACGGCGCGGTGGGTGGGGCCCCCGGGTAGGCGAAGTCGTTCGGGTGCTGCTGCTCCTCGAACATGTCCAGCACGTGCGGGCGGAACGCCTGATCCGCCTTCACGATGTACGAGCCCGCCGGATACCGCTGTCCCTGCACCGTGAAGGCCTCGGCCGCCCGATGGACGTCCACGCCGTTGTACAGCAACGAGTTGACGAACTTCGTCGCCGTCGGGAAGTCGACCTGGCTCGACGGGATGATGAAGCCGCGCGGTTCCCGGTCCTCCGGATCACGCAGGTAGCGCGCCCAGTCGGCCCGGGTGCCACGATCCATCTCCTCGGCCGCTTCGTCGATCTCGAACGGAAGCGTGGTCCAGGAGTCACGGCTGCCGCGTTCGACCGAGTTCTTCCCCATCCGCCAGATGTTGAAGAGCAGGAGATCCGAATTGCGTGACGCGTAGTCCAGAACCGCCCAGTTCGCGGTCTGTGAATACTCCACGGACTGGCGGAAATGCCACGGCCCCGGCTCGACCGGCAGGGGATAGTCGGCCGACGGAAGCTGGGTCCTGGGCACGAACGGAATGTCGATCGGAGTCGGATGCCCGATGGTCTCCGTGAGCAATCCGATCATGTTCTTGAAGTACGGCGTCGTGCGCAGCCCGCCGTTCCACCACGTCGAATACGGCGCGCCCGACCGCATGGTGGTGCCGCCCTTGTCCTCCCGCACGAAGCGGTGGTGCATGGCCGAGCCCACCTGATCCAGGCTGGTGAGGATCATGCCGTCGAGGTAGTGGTTCGGCGGATCACGGAACGGCGGCGCGAACATCACCGTGCCCGCCGGTCCGGTCTGGTGGTGGTTGTAGACGATCTGGGGGAACCACTCGCGATACATCGAGCGGTTCATGTTCCGCGTCTCCTCCAGGGCCGCCATGTAGAAGTCACGGTTGTTGTCGTGACCGGCGTACTTCTGATAGAGGACGGGAACGCCGGACGTGGTCCGCTCGAGCGGATCGTCGTGCCGCATGTACCAGTTGGCGTACAAGTCGTGACCGTCCGGGTTCGCGTGGGTCGCGAGGATGATCACGTCGTCGAGGATGCGGAGCGTCTCGTCGTCGGTGTAGTCGTTCAGCCGGTACACCATCTCGGCGAGCTGCTGTGCCCCGAGGACCTCGCTCGCGTGCAGGCCCCCGTCGATCCAGACGACGGCCTTCCCTTCCTCGGCGAGCCCGCGAGCATCTTCCTCGGTCAGATCGCCGACCTTGGCGAGCCGTCGCGCGATGTCCCGGTAGCGATCGATGTTCGCGTGATTCTCGGGCGAGGTGATGATCGCCTGGATTTGCGGACGCCCCTCCTCGGTCGTGCCGATGGTGTCGAGCACCATGCGGTCGGACTGGCCGGCCAGCGTGATCCAGTAGTCGTGCAGCTCCTGGTAATTGACCAGCTCGTAGTCGGCTCCGAGCTGGTGTCCGAACCGCTCCTCCGGTGTCGTGACCCGGTCCTGCGCCAACGCCGGAACGGCCAGCGTCAGGACGAGGAGAAGGGTCGACCAGGCCGGACGTGATAGTCGTCTGCCCATGTCTCGTGGCGCTCCCTGTATCATGTATGGATCGAATGCGGAATGCATCCAAACGCGGCGGGATGGTATCTACCTTTATTCACCGCAACGGCGACCACGTTCCCGCAGCAACCCACCAGGCAGGTCAGCTATCCCCCCCCGAGCCCCCGACGAGCGGCACGAATTGAACTCGTCCGAGCGAGGTACGCTCGAAGGTGCCACGCTCGCTACGCTCCATCCGTACGAGCTCCTGTCCGCCCGTCCCCTCACCCACCGGGATCACCAAGCGCCCGCCTTCCGCGAGTTGATCGAACAGGGCCGGCGGAACCTCGCGTCCACCAGCCGACACCAGAATCGCGTCGAACGGAGCCTCGTCCGGCAGGCCGAGCGTTCCGTCGCCGGCGATCACGTCTACGTTGTCGTAATCGAGATCCGCCACGCGCGCGGCGGCCATCCGGGCCAGGGGCTCGTGCCGCTCGATGGCGAACACCTCCCGCGCGATCCGCCCGAGCACGGCGGCGGCGTACCCCGACCCCGCGCCGACCTCGAGGACCCGGTCGTCCGGCCCCAGCGAGAGCGCTTCGGCCATGAGCGCGACGATGTACGGCTGGGAGATCGTCTGCCCCTCACCGATGGGCAGGGGCCGGTCCTCGTATGCCTCGGCCCGGACCGTCTCGGGCACGAAGCGCTCCCTGGGGACGGTGCGCATGGCATCCAGCACCAACGGATCGCGGACGCCCCTACGCATGATTTGCCGCCGCACCATCCTTTCCCGAGCGTCGGCGAGTGAAGCGTCTCCGGACATCCCGCCCTACCGGCCGGGTCCCAGCAACACCGCGTTCATGAACAGGAGCATCGTCGCCTCGGCGTACGCGCGGTAGTTCGGGTCCTCGGCGAACGCCACCACCTGTCCGCTCCCCGACGGCTCGTGCAGCAGAAAGCCCTTGTTCGCAAGCTGCGGACGACCTTCCTCCCAGACGATCCCGCTGAGCACCAGGTCGTCCAGGCTCCCGTAGCGCCCCACGTTCGTCCCGTCGTCCAGGGTCAGGGGCGTGAAGACGCGCGAGCCCTCGACCAGCGCTCCGATCTCGCCGTCCGTTCCGGCGGCGAGCCAGTGCTCGGTATCGAGGACGACGCTCAGGATCGCGCCCGGCACCGAAGCCGGCGCTTCGTCTTCCGGCACGATCGCCTCGAGATAGTCGATGGGCTGCTCCGGAGTGCCTTCGGCCGGCGGCTCCTCGTCCGGCGCCCGTCCCCCGCGTCGCTCGGCGTGGGTGGAGAGCAAGCCGGCGCGCGTGGCCCATGCCGTGGAGCCGGCCATGGTGATCAGCGTGCCACCCTCGGAGACCCAGTCCCGGAGGTCGTCCACGAGGCCGTCGGACACCGCGCCGGAATAGTTGCCGCTCGGGAAGACGATGACGTCGTACTCGGGGAGCGGCGCCTGAGCGAGCGCGGAGGTCCGCACGGCCGTCGTCCGCTGGCCGTAGCGCCGTTCGAGAACGTAGCGCGCCCACCCCACCGAGTAGGTCGAGCCGGGCCGGTCGTAGACCAGCAGCACCTTCGGCTCACGGAGCGCGCGAGCACTCGCGCTGCCCAGAGAGACGCCCTCGGTCACGTACGAGTCGTCGATGGGGACGACCTCGGCGCCGTGGCGTCCCGCGATGCGGCCCAGGCGCTCCGGCAGGTCGTCGTCGTTCTCGGCGACCCGCACGATCGCCGTGCCGACCCCGTACGACCGCCCGTCCAGCTCGAACGCGCCGCCCGCCGCGCGGATCCGGATCCCCTCGCGCAACGCCTCCGTCACGGCGGCCGCGGTCGTCGTGCTCCACGGCATCAGGTAGCCGACGGTCGCCTCCGGGAGCGGAGTCGCTCTCTCGGGCCGCTCCGCCTCGAGCGCCGGGCCGGCGACGCCCGTAGCGTCCACCGATTCGAGCACTTCGACATCCCACAAGAGTGACTGGCTCCAGGCGGTGAGGTCGTAGATCTCGTCGCTCTCCCGGCGGGCGCGTCGCTCGATCTGCCGCTCGACGAACTCCGGGTCCATCGGCACGTGACGGTCGAGCAGATTGCGCGCGAGCCGGCTCGCGGGCTGGGCCAGGGGAAGGATGTAGGTGCCACGTGCGGGAAGCGTGCGGTCACCCACAGAAACGGAGCCGGTGGCCTCCCGGACCTCGATCCCGTTGCGCACCATGAGCCGGGCCAGCCGCTCCGCCGCACCCGGGTCGTGCGCGGAATGGAGCACCAACTCGGCCGTGCCTTCGCGTCCCATCTCGATCCCGTCCCGCCGGTAGGCGAGATAGTCGCGCAGGATGCGCTCGCGGTTGCGCGCCGCGGTCTCGGCCGTCGTGAGCGCGGCCGTGAAGTGGTGAAGGACGCCGTCCCCGTACGTCAGCAGATCCCCGTCGTCGCGCTCGAGGACGAGCGCACGGGCCGAGGCCTGCTCGTAGGTCATGCCCAGCGCGCCGTGCCCCGTCGGCCAACCGTCCACGTACCCCGGGTAGAAGAGGTCGTAGACGTTGCGGTTGAAGTAGGAGAATCCTCTTTCGTCGAACGCCGCGGCGTTGGCCCGGCCGAACACGTCCATGAGCGCCAGCTGCCGCTCCCCGTACCAGGGGTTCGTGGGCTCGGCCGTGGGCGGGAAAAAGTACGTCGAGTTCCCGCTCATCTCGTGCAGGTCGACGACGATGTGCGGCCAGAAGTCGAGGAAGAGCTCCGTGCGCCCCCGGGTCTCGGGCTGGCTCTGGATGAACATGTCCCGGTTCAGGTCGAACAAGTAGTGGTTCACCCGTCCCCCGGGCCACGGCTCGTCGTGCTCGGCCGAATAGCTCTCCGGGCTGGGCCACCGCGCACGCGCTTGGAGGTCCTCGTGCACGAAGCGCGCACGCCCGTCGGGGTTCTCGGAGGGGTCGACGAGGACGAGCGACTCCTCGAGCACGAGGTCCACGACGGGATCGTCCTCGGCCGCCAGGAGGTGATAAGCCTCCGCCATGGCCGCGCCGGTCGAGCTGATCTCGTTCCCGTGGATCCCGTGCATCAGCGCGGTGACGACCGGCGTGCGAGCGATGAGCGCCTCCGCGTCGCTCTCGCTCAAGCCCTCGGGATGGGCCAGCCGCTCCAGGTCGGCCCGAACCTCGTCGAGACGCGCGATCCGCTCCGCGGCTCCGATGACGAGCACGAGGAGCGGACGTCCTTCCCAGCTCTCGGCGTACTGGAGCAGACGCGTGCGGTCCGGCGCGGCCTCCGCGAGCGCTTCCATGTACCGAACGACGTCGTTCGGAGTCGTGATCTCCTCGTGGACCTCGTGACCCACCACCTCTTCGAGGGTCGGAATCGACGCGTCGTATGTGGTCCCCGGCGCCAACGCCTGGGGCGGAGCCGGGACCTGCAGCAGCGCGAAGAGGGCGAGCGTTCCGATCGTCATGTCGTCCACCTCGATGTCGGAGGTGCCGGGCCGGAGCGGCGCGCCCGGCGCCCGCACCCGGACGGCGTCGGTGTCACACGGCGCAGGTCATGTCCTGCGCACAGCACATGGGCGATTTGATCATCCCGTGGCCCTCGGGGCACTTGGAAACCGCGATGCTGCTGCCGTCATCCTTGGTCAACGTGTCGTGAACCAACTCGCTGTCGCACTTGGCGCAGGTCATGTTCACGCTCATTCCGCACTGGTCGCATGTGTAGGTCGCCATGGTGTGCTCCTGGTCCGGGTGGTATGAGGGTCTCGCTCACTCAGCCTGATATGAACGCGTCGGCAGCCTGCGTTCAAGGGCGTCCGTCCGGGGAACCGCTCGCACGGCCGAGCGCTGCGGCCGCGCGCAACACCCCTCCGTCGTCCCACGGCCGGCCCGCGAGCTGCGTGCCGAGCGGAAGCCCGTTGGCGCCGGAACCGAACGGGACGCTGACCGTCGGCCATCCGAGCGCGTTGAAGGGATTCGTGAAGCGCGTCGAGGCCGCCACGCCCAGCTCCGGCGCGACGTCGGGCTGACAGGGCGTGCTCAGCACGTCGACCCGCTCCCACAACCGCCGCCATCGTTCCCGGATCGCACGGCGCACCGTCTGGGCGCGCAGCATGTCGTCGAATCCGTACGCGAAGGCTCCCACGAGCCGGCCCCGGCAGAAGCGGCCGTACTTCCCGTAGTGGCGACGCAGCCCTTCCGCGTGATACGCGGCGGCCTCGACCGCGAGCATCTGGGCCGAGACCCGCCAGAGCAGGTGCATGTCCGAAAGATCGACCTCGACCAGTCGCGCGCCCATGTCTTCGAGCGCCCGGTTGGAGGCCCGCCAAGCGGAGACCGCATCCGCCGATCCCAGGTCCTGCCCCGAACCGTCCGTCCCCATGACTCCCACGCGGAGCCCGGCGAGATCCGGCGCCCCGGTGCCGACGCCGACGCCCTCGGCCCGAAAGTCGCTGCCCGACCGGGTCCTGGCGTCCCGGCCGTCGGGACCGGCGAGCGCTTCGAGCACCAGCGCCGCGTCTTCGGCCGAGCGGGCAAGCGGTCCCAGATGGTCGAGCGACCAGGCGAGGGGAACGCAGCCGAACAGGCTCACGCGGCCGAAGGTCGGCTTGTGTCCCACCACCCCGCAGAGCGCCGCGGGTATGCGCACGGAGCCACCGGTGTCCGTTCCGAGAGCAGCGTATACGCATTCGGTGGCAACGGCCGCGGCCGATCCGCTGCTCGAGCCGCCGGCGTCGCGCTCCGGGTCACGTGGGTTACGGGTCGGGCCGAAGTGCGGGTTGGTCGATCCCGGCCAGTACGCGAACTCGGAGAGCCGGGTCTTTCCCACGATCACCGCCCCGGCGGCCGCGAAGCGCTCCACCGCGGCCGCGTCGACCGTGCTCGCGTGGCCCGTCCGCACCTCCGAGCCCGCCGTCGTCGGTGTGCCCCGCATCTCCAGGAGGTCCTTGATCGCGACCGGGACGCCGTGGAGCGGACCCCGGTAGTCCCCGCGACCGATCTCTTCCTCGGCCCGTCGGGCCGCCTCCATGGCGGAATCGGTCAACAGGGTCTGAAACAGATTCAGTTCCCGGTCCCGCGCATCGATCCGGTCGAGCGCCCGCTTGGTGAGCTCCACCGGGGATACCACCCTCCGGCGAACGAGCTCGGCCACGCCCGTGAGCGTGCTCGGAATCCCGTCGCTCTCGCCCCGCGATTCCTGGGACGATCCCGCGAGGCCGGAGCCCGACGCAGCCCGGTCATCCGGCTCCCACGATCCCAGGAAATCCGGCTCCCCGGCGGCTTCGGCATGTCGGAGCGTCTCCACGGTCTCGACGACGCGCTCGAGGTAGCCGTCCGCCTCGATCCGCTCCAGATCCTCTTCCGTCACGGGGATCTGCGCGGCGGCGAGATTCGCCCGCAGGCGGTCCATCGCCGAGCCCTTCCGCATGGATCCCTCCCCGGTCACGAGTCCCACCCCCGATCCTCCGCCAGCGTCCACGAGGCGGGGAGCACGACCTCACTCCGGCCCAGCATCACTGCACTCCCAGCCCGAGCGTCTGGAGGCCTCCCTCGGCGAGCCACTCGTCGTAGCGCATGCGAAGGGTCTCCACCGGGTTCGGGCTCTCGTCCATGGCCGTGTTCTCGTCGTCCACGTCGATGAAGAGCGTGTAGTCGCCATCCGAGTGGCCCTCCCCGATCGGGTCCTCCGGCCGCGCCGCGGCGATGTAGGCGACGTGCGCCGTGCGGTGGTCGCAGTCGATCTCGGTCTCGGGCACGGGATCCGCGCGGCACGAGCAGCGGCTGTCTCCACCCATGTAGTCGGCCGCTTCCATCGCGGCCATGACACGGTCGACCACGGTGCCCTCGTCCGCGAGGAATGCGTCCACGGCCGCCGTCACGACCCGATCGGACTCGAGAATGTTGCCCTGCACCGCGAAGTAGATGCCCTCGTCCTTGACCTCACTCTGGACCGCGAGCGCGGCGTAGCTGTTGCCCGTTCCCGAAAATCCGGCCATCCGGCCCTGGAGGTCGACGATGCCGAACTGCCGGCGCTGATAGTCCTCGTCCGCCGAGAGCATCTGCAAGATGACGTCGGGGTCGGTGCCCTCCCGCATCTCCTCGAAGATGAGCATCTGGTTTTCCCGCGTCCGGTCGACGCCCGCCTGCGCGGCGGCCACGCCCACGCCGGGCACCACGACGGCCTGGATGCTCTTGAGCCCTCCGCGCGTCCGGAGGCCTTCGGCGGAGACGCACGTCGCCGAAGCGATGACCACGACGCCGGTCTCCGAGTCGACGGCGATGATGGACCAGGTGGCTTCGGCCCGGGTCGGGAAAACGGTCAGCGCAAGCACGGCGAGGGCGCCGAGCAAAGAGGTCCTGAAGAACGAGCGGCTCATGCGTCTCTCCTTGGGAGGGGCCGCGTGGGCGGATGCCCGCGGCTACGGATGATTCAGGCTTTCCAATCGCGCGAAGCGAACTCCGGTCCCATTATATGGGTCGGACGACGACTTCGCCCCCCATGGATCCGTGCAAAGGGGCGCTCCGTGTCAGCCACCGCAATCACCGAGCCCACTCCCCAACTTCGACCACACGCCCATGACTTCACGCCGACCCCTCGAGCTCGGCATCGTCGACCAGTCCCCCGTACCCAACGGCCGGACGGCCTCCGAAGCCGTGCAAGCCACCCTCGAGTTGGCGCGGCTCTCCGAGCGGCTGGGCTACTCCCGGTACTGGCTCGCCGAGCACCACAGCACGAACTCCTTCGCCGGCTCCGCGCCCGAGGTGCTGATTCCCCGGGTCGCGTCGGTCACGGAGCGTATCCGGGTCGGCTCCGGAGGGGTGATGCTCCCGCACTACTCGCCCTACAAGGTCGCCGAGCAGTTCAGGATGCTGCAGACCCTCTTCCCCGGCCGCATCGACCTCGGTGTCGGCCGCGCGCCGGCCGGCACCGGAGAGGCGGCCGCGGCGCTCCGCTACGGGCGAGAGCCGATTCCAGTGGAGCGCTTCCCGGCACAGATCGAGGACCTCATGGGGTGGATCGGCGAGTCGCTCGCCGATGACCACCCGCTAGCCCGCGTCCGTGCCACTCCGCGCGGCACGGACCTGCCCGAGATGTGGATGCTCGGCTCCGGGGGATCGACGGCGGAGGTCGCAGCCCGGCTCGGGGTCGGCTACTCGTTCGCGCAGTTCATCAGCGGAGTCGACGGCAGCGCATCCGTGCGCGGCTACCGGGAGCGGTTCCAGCCCTCCGGCGCGGCCGCCGAGCCGCGAGCGAACGTGGGTGTCGGGGTGCTCTGCGCCGAGAGTCGGCAGGAGGCCGAGCGGCTCGCTCTGAGCCTCCATCTCTGGAGGATGCGGATCATGCGTCGGGTGGACCGGGGCATCCCCTCGCCGGAACAGGCGGAGGAGGAGTTCCAAGCGTGGGGAGTCTCGCCCGAGCAACTCCTCCGCGAGGACACCCGCGTGATCGTGGGAGACCCGGAACAGGTCCGGGACGGCCTCGTCGAGCTGGCCGCCCGGTACGGGGTGGACGAAATCATGACCGTGACGGTCACCCACGACTTCGAGGCGCGGCGGCGCTCGTACGAGCTACTCGCGGAGGTGATGGGGTTGAAAGAAGCACAGGCGGCATAACGAGCCCTGGGCGCCTCTCGTCGAGAGACGCCCAGGCACCCGTGGCCTCCGTGTGCAACCCACTCAGCTCTTGTCTTCTTCTTCGGATCCTTCCGCGTTCTTGCCCTTCCGCAGCGCGAGTGGAACCGCCACGGCGGTCGCGGCCACGGCGGCCGTCACGGCCGCACTCTTCCTGGTCACGAGCGACCGCGCGCCGCGCAGAGCCAGGAGGTTCCGCGTGCCCGTGAACGGGTGGCGTAGCAGGTACTTGAGAGTCTTGATGCGGGCGAATCGCTTTACGGCGTTCTGGTTCTTTCCAGCATCCTGCTTCTTGTCAGCGTTCTGCTTCTCCACGGTCGATCCTTCGTCGAAGGTGAGCAGCACGGGAAGCTCGATGGCGAGGGCCGTAGAACGGCTGCTCGGCCACGATCCCGCAAGGGCATAAGCATGCCCTATGCCCGCACTTACACTTATGTGCAGTCCTGGTTCCACACACGGCTCCCTTTCCGCGGCGGTGCTCACTCGATAGTATGGATCTCAGAGGGGTCGGACGCGCCCACGGCGTGACCCGACCCACCTCGGGTGGCGGCTGCCTGGGGCCCGGATTCCCGGGTTCCCATCCCACGCCCGAGGGCCGGCATCGCACGAACGGGGCTCTTCGACGAGGAGCCCGTGAAGGATCTGCCTCGAGCGACCCTTCCGGAGACCCGGAAGGGACGGGGCTTCTCCATGCCGGAGGCGTGCGATGGAATCGGAAGGGACCGTCCGACTGGCCCGGGCTTTCTGCTCGGCTCGCGACCGGAACGTGCCCGTTCTTCGCCGGGAGCATGTCGCTCGCGCGGAGGACGCAGAGGAGCAGGAAGCGTCGGGCTCGGCCGCGTCACAGTCCGAGCCTGGCGGGACCGAAGACCGCCACGTCCCCGACGCCGCCACCTCGGACGAGGTGCCCGAGTTCGTGGCCTGCCTCGACTACGGCGTGCGCTGCACGGGCTGGCTCTGCCCGCTCTTCACCCTTCCCACGCTCCCCCCCGAGGACCTCCTCGCCGAGGCGGTGGAGGCCGAGCGCACCCGGAAGGAGCAGTCGGTGGCCGACGGACGGGCCATTCTCGAACGCGCGGTCCGGGAAGGCGTGAGCCACCGGGAGCGCGCCGCCCGCCAAACCACCGGACGAGCCCGATCGCCTGACCAGGGGGCCGACGTCCCGGAATCCGATTCCCCGTCCGATCCCCCACCGGCTCCCTGACCAGCCCCGACCCCTTCGACGCCCCGATCCGGACGACCCCACGGCCTGAGCCCCGGAGCTTCGCCATGCGCCCCACCGACGTCTCCGACCCGCACTACTACCACCGCGTGGTCGACTGCCAATGGGCCTGTCCGGCCCACACGAACGTGCCGGAGTACATCCGCCTGATCGCGCAGGGACGCTACACCGACGCCTACATGCTCAATCGGGAGTCGAACGTCTTCCCGGGGATCCTCGGCCGCACGTGCGACCGGCCGTGCGAGCCGGCGTGCCGGCGTACTCGCCTGGACGAAGAGCCGGTCGCCATCTGTCGGTTGAAGCGAGTCGCCGCCGACCTCCGCGAGGACATCTCGGAGCGCCTTCCCCGCGTCCCCGAAGAGAAGAACGGCCGGCACGTGTTGCTCATCGGCGCGGGCCCGGCCTCCCTCACCGTCGCGAACGACCTGATGCCGCTCGGCTACGAGGTCACGATCTACGAGAAGCTCGGGCGCGCGGGCGGGCTCATGTGGAACAACATCCCGCAGTTCCGTCTGCCGCCGCGCGTCCTCGACGAGGAGATCGACATGATCCTCGACATGGGCGTGGACCTGCGGTGCGACCACTCGGTGGAGAGCATGGCCGCCGTGCTCGAGGAAGGGTGGGACGCGGTCTTCATCGGGACGGGCGCCCCCCGGGGCAAGGAGCTGGAGCTTCCGGGTCGCTGGGAGGCGCCGGACCAGGTCCACATCGGCATCGACTGGCTCCAGTCGATCGCGTTCGGCCACATCGACACCATCGGGAAGCGCGTGCTCGTGATCGGCGCGGGGAACACGGCCATGGACTGCTGCCGGAGCGCGAAGCGAATGGGCGGCGAGGACGTGAAGGTGATGGCGCGCAAGCCCCGGCCGCTGTTCAAGGCGAGCCCGTGGGAGCTCGAGGACGCCGAGGGCGAGGAGATCGAGATCCTCGAGAACCACTCGCCTAGCCGCTTCGTGCTCGAGGACGGCAAGCTCGTCGGCATGGAGTTCGAGGTCGTCCGTTGGCACGAGCCCGAGGGCGGCGGACGGCTACGGAAGGAAGTGCTCGACACCATCACGCTCCCGTGTGACGAGGTGATCCTCGCGATCGGCCAGGAGGCGGCCTTCCCGTGGATCGAGCGCGACATCGGGATCGCGTTCAACGACTGGGACATGCCCGTGGTCGACCAGGAAACGTTCCAGACCACGCTGCCCGGCGTGTTCTGCGGCGGCGACGCGGCGTGGGGACCGGAGAACATCATCTGGGCGGTGGAGCACGGGCATCAGGCCGCGATCTCCATCCACCAGCACTGCCGACAGCTTCCGGTCGAGGAGCGTCCGCCGTACGGCCAGAACCTGGTGAGCGTGAAGATGGGCCTCCACGAGTGGAGCTACTCGAACGACTACGACGAAGCGCACCGCCAGGAGATGAGCTACGCCGACCTGAAGGAGCGGTTGGCCTCGATGGAGGTGGAAGCCGAGCTCGGGTTCGACCTCGAGCGCACGTGCCAGGAGGCGGAGCGCTGCCTGAACTGCGACGTGCAGACGCACTTCACGGAGGACCTCTGCATCGAGTGTGACGCCTGCATCGACGTGTGTCCGCTCGACTGCCTGACGATCACGACCAACGGCGACGAGCCGGAGATCCGGGCCCACCTCACCGCACCGGCGGAGAACCCCGATCAGCCGCTCTTCGCATCGGGTCCCCTTCCCCAAACCGAGAGGATCATGTTCAAGGACGAGAACCTCTGCATCCACTGCGGGCTGTGCGCCGAGCGGTGCCCGACCGCGGCCTGGGACATGCGGAAATCCGAGCTGCTCAAGCCTTACGCCGGCCTCGCGGCAGGGGAACGACATCCCACCCGCGTGCCCGTGGAGGTCGGACCATGAGCCCCACGGCGAGAACGACCGGGCAGCAAGCCGCACCGGAAGGCGAAGCGCGCGCGGGCCCCGTACCCCACGCCAACGACTTCGCGCTGAAGATCGCCACGGCCAATGGGACCGGCTCGGCGAGTGCCAACGGGCTCCTCATGAAGACGATCTTCCGCATGGGGATCCCCGTGTCGGGTAAGAACCTCTTTCCGTCCAACATCCAGGGGCTCCCCACCTGGTACGAGATCCGGGTGAGTGGCGAAGGACACACGGCGCGCCGGGCCGAGTTCGACCTGATGGTGGCGATGAACCCGGCCACGTACGAGCGGGACGTCCGGGAGGTGCGTCCCGGGGGATGGGTGCTCCACGACTCGAGCTGGCCGCTGCCGGAGGAGTTTCAGCGCAACGACGTGACCTTCCTCGGGGTCCCGTTGGCCCGGACGTGCAACGAGCGGTTCGAGGGCGCACGCGCACGCATCCTGCTCAAGAACATCGCCTACGCCGGAGTGCTCGCCGCGCTCCTCGACATGGATCTCGCGGTGATCGACACCCTTCTGGAAGAGACGTACGGCCGCAAAAAAGCGCTGCTCGACTCCAACTTCGCGGCGGTCCGCATCGGTCACGACTACGCTCAGGAACACTTCGACTGCCCCCTTCCGTTCCGCCTCGAGCCGAAGGAGGCGACGAAGGGACACATCCTCATCGACGGCAACACAGCCGCCGGGCTCGGGTGCGTGTACGCCGGGGCGACGGTCGCCGGCTGGTACCCCATCACGCCCTCGACCTCGCTCGTGGACGCGTTCACGGACTTCTGCGACGAGCTCCGCAAGGACCCGGACACAGGGAAGAATCGGGTCGCGATCGTCCAGGCCGAGGACGAGCTCGCCGCGATCGGCATGGTGGTCGGGGCCTCATGGATGGGCGCGCGGGCCTTCACGGCCACGAGCGGGCCGGGCATCTCGCTCATGAGCGAGTTCATCGGGCTCGCCTACTACGCCGAGATCCCCGCGGTCATCTTCGACATCCAGCGGACGGGGCCCTCCACCGGGATGCCGACCAGGACGCAGCAGGGCGACCTCATGACGGTCGCGTACGCCTCGCACGGCGACACCCGACATATCGCGCTCTTCCCCGCGCACCCCGGTGAGTGCTTCGACATGGCCGTGGAGTCGTTCGACCTGGCCGAGCGCTATCAGACCCCCGTGTTCGTCGTGTCGGATCTGGACATCGGGATGAACGACTGGGTCGTTCCGGAGATCCGGTGGGACGACGCCTACCGGCCCGACCGGGGCAAGGTCCTGGGCGCCGAGGAGCTCGAGAAGATCGAGAAGTTCCACCGGTACCTGGACGTGGACGGCGACGGCATCGCCGCGCGCACCCTACCGGGCGTGCACCCGAAGGGCGCGTTCTTCACGCGCGGCTCGGGACACGATCGCTATGGAGGCTACACCGAGGACGCGGACGCCTACACGGACGTCGTGGACCGGCTCGACCGGAAGATCGCCGGGTCGGTGGCGCGCACGCCCAAGCCCGAGGTCCACGCCCGAAGCACCGGACCCGACGGCCGCATCGACGACCCGGCGCCCATCGGGCTCGTGACGCTCGGCGGCTGTCGCGCCGCCGTCCTGGAGGCCCGCGCACGACTGGCCGAGCGCGGCCTCGAGGCCGACGCCCTGCGCATCCGCGCTTTTCCCTTCGCTCCGGAGATCGGGCGTTTTCTCGAGAGCCACGAAGAGGTGTTCGTCATCGAGCAGAACCGCGACGCGCAGCTCCGATCGCTCCTGGCGCTCGAGACCGAGTTTCCACTCACGCGGATGACGTCGGTGCGTTCATACGGCGGGTTGCCGCTCAGCGCGAAGGAGGTGATCGAAGCCGTGGCGAACGCGGTCGAGAAAGGTGGAGCGGCTTCGACCGGGGAGGCGGAGCAGGTCGACTCGGGAGACATCGCCGCCACCGGCGCTCCCACAGCGGAATCCCGTAGGAGGAAGCGCGCATGACGCATATCGCCAAGCCCAGGGTCCGGCACCCCGGCCTCCCCACCAACGAGCTCGGGCTCACCCGCCGCGACTATGAAGGCTCCATGTCCACCCTGTGCGCCGGGTGCGGCCACGACTCCATCACGGCCGCGGTCATCCAGGCCGCCTGGAGCATGAGCCTCGAGCCGCACCGGGTCGCCAAGCTGAGCGGCATCGGCTGCTCGTCCAAGACGCCCACCTACTTCATCGGGGAGGCGCACGGGTTCAACGCGGTGCATGGCCGCATGCCCTCGATCGCGACCGGCGCCCAGGCGGTCCGGCCCGACCTGACCTACATCGGCGTCTCCGGTGACGGCGACTCGCTCGCCATCGGGATCGGTCAGCTCTGCCACGCCATCCGGCGGAACGTGGACATGCTCTACCTCCTCGAGAACAACGGGGTCTACGGGCTCACGAAGGGTCAGTTCTCGGCATCGGCGGACGTGGGCTCGAAGGCCAAGAAGGGGCGGGTGAACCGGCAACCGCCCATCGATCCGCTCCTGCTCGCGCTCGGGCTCGGAGCGACGTTCGTGGCGCGTGGCTTCTCCGGGGACAAGGCCCAGCTCGTGCCGATCATCGAGGCCGGCATCCGCCACGAGGGGTTCGCGTTCGTCGACGTCGTCTCCCCGTGCGTGGCGTTCAACGACCACGAGGGCTCGACCAAGAGCTACCGGTACACGCGCGAGCATCTCGAAGCGGCCGTGGAAGCCGACCTCGTGCTCCCGATGGCCGAGATCACGACCTCGTACGATCCGGGCACGGCCCGGGAGGTCCCCCTCCCCGACGGGAGCTCCGTCCTCTTCCGGAAGGTGCCCGAGGACTACGACCCGGAGGACCGCGACCAGGTCGACCGCTACATCCGGGCCCGGCAAGCCGAAGGCGAGATCCCGACCGGGCTGCTGTACGTGGATCCGGATGCCCCGGACCACAGCGAAACGATGGAGCTGGACGACCGGGCGCTCGCGGACGTGCCGTGGGAGGAGTTGTGCCCAGGAAGTGGGCGGTTGGAGGAGGTCCTGGCGGGGTTCAGGTAGAATGGAGAGATTGGGATGATGGACAAGCGTGAGCCCACCCGCGGCCGTTGTTGCGAGGCGAGCGACGAGGCCCCCACGCGCCCCTCCAAAACGAGAACAAGATGAAGAAAAACATGGGCACTGCCGACCGGGCAGTCCGGCTCGTCATCGCGTTGGGTATCGGCGCTGCGTACGTCACCGGAGTGATCAGCGGTACGCTGGCAACGGTTCTCGCCGTGGTCGCCGTCGCCTTCTTCGTCACGAGCGCGGTCGCTACATGCCCGGGATATCTTCCTTTCGGCCTCTCGACCCGAAAGCAGCCCCCCGGATCGTCGTAGCCTAAGGCGGCCACCACCCCATGCGACCGTACCGACCCGCGAACCCGTCGGACCCGCGACGTCGACGCCTACCCAGCGCGCATACCGTTCTCCTGGCGCTCGGCGCCCTCGTGCTCGCCCCGGTGGCGTGCGGCGACGACCCCACGGGTCCCAATGGCACGACCGACCCCGATTCCGACGGCGATGAGCCGTACGCGCACGATCTGGCGCCCGGTGCCTCGGCCCACGACCTCCTCGCCGACGACACCTTCGAGCACCTGATCGTACAGATCCAGTACATCGAAGGCGCCGAGCCCACGGACGAAGGACTCACGCACCTCGAAGAGTTCCTCGAGGCTCGCCTGAACAAGCCGGGCGGAATCGAGCTCCGCAAGGACGACGCCCCGATCGCTTCCGGGTCGGGTCCGACGTACGGGGCCGCCGACGTGCGCGACCTGGAGGAGGAGCATCGGACGGTCTACACGTCGGGGGACACGCTCGCCGCCTACCTCGTCTTCCTGGACGGTGAGCACGAGCAGGAAAACGTCCTCGGCATCGCGTACAACAACACCTCGACCGCGATCTTCGGGGAAAAGATCCGTGAGCACACGGGGGGAACGTTCGAGCCCGACCGGTCCATGGTCGAAGGCACGGTCGCCAACCACGAGTTCGGCCACATCATGGGACTCGTGAACAACGGCACCGAGATGCAGGAGCCGCACCAGGACGAGGACAACGGCCACCACTGCGACGTGGACAGCTGTCTGATGTACTTCTCGGTCCGGACCACGGACTTCCTGGACAACCTCGTGGGCAGCGACGAGCCCCCGGACCTCGACCGGAGCTGCCTCGACGACCTGGCGGCGAACGGCGGGAAGTAGGCTTCGCCCGCGGCTGGACTTCCCCGCCCGCCCGCGGCAGACTAAGGCGTTCGGTGCCGACCGCCACCCCAGAGCGCCCATGCCGCCCAGCCCCGCGAAAGCCACGCGATGACCACACCCGAGTGGATCCTCGTCGGGGTGTTCGTCGGGACCATAGGCCTCATGTTCGGGACCCGGCTGAGGCCCGACGTGGTGGCGATCCTGGCGGCCTTGTCCCTGGGTCTGCTCGACATCATCCCCGACGGCGGGGTGTTTCAGGGACTCAGCAGCACCGTCGTGCTCACGCTGATCGGTCTCTTCATCCTGGCCGAGGGACTCGAGGACACGGGCGTCATCCGGTGGGCCGCGCAGCGCCTGTCCACGCTCGGCGAAGGCGGCGACCGGCGGCTCCTGCTCACCTTGATGGGCACGGCCGCGCTCCTGTCGCTGGGGATGAACAACGTGGCGGTCGGCGCCCTCTTCCTACCCGCCTCCATCCGTATCGCGCGATCCTCGGGGATGCCGGCCTCGAGCCTCCTCATGCCCGTCTCCTACGCGACGCTGCTCGGAGGCATGGCCACGATCTTCACGAGCGCCAACATCATCATGAGCGACCTGCTGCTGCAGCAGGGATCCGAGCCGCTGGGAATGATGGACTTCGTGGTTACCGGAGGCCTCGTCGCGGTCGCGGGCATCGCCTACATGCTGACGTTCGGCTACCGGCTCCTGCCCGAGCGCGAAAAGGAGATCGAGGATCCCTACGGGGACTTCTTCGGGCTGTACAAGCTCGGTGAGCGGTTCTGGGAGTTCGAAGTGCAGCAAGGCTCTCGACTGGACGGCAAGACGATCGAGGAGATCGGGTTCCGGGAGCACTTCGGCCTTTCGGTCCTGGCGATCCGGCGCCGGGCGCGAACCTTCCTGGTGCCCGGCCCGGGAATCGCGATCGTGCCGGGTGACCGCGTCGTGGTGCTGGGGCACAAGGACCGCGTCCGGGAGCTGGTCCCGTGGGGCGTGGAGCTGCGCACGGGCATCTCTCCGGGAGACCTGCAGGAAGAGCTCGAGCTCACGGAGATCGTGGTGCCCCCACGCTCACGCGCGACCGGCCGTACGCTCACCGAGCTGGAGCTGCGCACGAAATACGGGCTGACCGTGCTCGCGCTCTGGAGGGAGGGGCGCATCATCCGGACGGACGTGGGCAAGACACCGCTCGAGATCGGCGACGGGCTCCTGGTCGTGAACCTACCCCAGCGGCTGGACGCGCTCACCCGCGGAGGGGACTTCCTGCTCGTCGGCAGCTCCGGGGCCGCGCCCGAACGGCCCGAGCGCGCGCCGCTCGCCGTGGCGATCTTCGGCCTCGTGGTCGCCGTCGCGTTCACCGGCCTCCTCCCGATCGGCGAGACGGTGCTCGCCGGCGCGATGGCCATGATCCTGACGCGCTGCGTCACGATGGAGCAGGCGTACCGGTCCGTGGAGTGGCACGTGATCTTTCTGGTCGCGGGCCTGCTTCCGCTGGGCTTCGCGATGATCGATACCGGCCTGGCCGACAGGATCGCCGGAGCGTTGGGCGACTTCCTGGGGACCGGCCGGCCGCTGCTCGCCGTGGCCACGATGTTCGCCGTGAGCGCGGGAGCCACCCAGGTCATCGGCGGTCAGGTGAGCGCCCTCCTCGTGGGGCCGGTCGCGCTGGCGGTCGCGACGACCTCGGGCGTCCCGCCACAACCGATGGCCGTCGCGGTCGCGATCGGAGCATCCACCGCCTTCATGACGCCCATGGCCCACCCCGTGAACGCCATGATGATGGGAACCGGCGGCTACCGCTCGCGTGACTTCGCCCGCGTCGGGGCGGGGATGACCCTGGTCACGCTGGTCACGCTGCTCGCGGGCATGTGGCTCTTCTGGGGCCTGCGGTAGAGGCTACCCGCCCAGGATGTCGACGAGGAAGCGCACGCTGAGGGAGAGCGCGGCGTGCCCGTGCCACGCGCCGTCCCCGTGTAGCGCCCCGACCTGGAGGGCCGCCACGTCGGCCGCCTCCAGGAGCGCAGCGGGTCCGATGACACCGACCGGCACGTAGGACGCGGCGAGGAGCCCGACGTAGCCCGGCACGGTCCGTCCCGTCCGGTAGAGCAGGCCCCCGTGCACGTACACCAGGGGCTCGAGGCTCCGGTCGGAGTCGGCGGGCGGAGCTCCGTTCACTCCGGCTGCGAGCATACCCGACAGGTGCCAGGCGCGGGTCGGTGCCTCGACTGGACCACCCCCGGGGCGACCCGGCAGCGGCAACGGCGGGGCGGCACCGAGGGGCCGGCGGACCTCCGCTCCGAACACGCCGCCTCCCACCTGCCCCGCCACCCAAGCCGCCTGGGCACGCCAGGACTGGGCCTCGGAAGCGGTCGGCGCCGCGAGCGTCGTGGCCACGACGGCCACCCCGAGGACGAGGCGCGTGTTCACGTGACGTCTCCCGCATCGACGGAGGGTGGATCCACCGAAGGCCGGGCCACCGACGGCGGTTCCACGGCGGGCGGCCCCACCTCGGGCACGCTCGGCACCTCCCCGTGGAACGAAGAGTCCGGCGGCCGGACGGGTGGCGCCGTGGGCGGCGGCGGTGCATCGGCGCGCAGGAAGCGCCGGGTGGCGTCGAGCACCTCCGGATCGTTGCAGAGGAATGCGTGCGCTTCGGGGCTTCCCGTCAGCTTCACGACGCGGTCGCCGTACGGCGGGCCACCCCATTCGAGGGTCGCACGATACGGTACGAGATTGTCCCCCTGCTCCCGTCGGGCGTACTCCTGCTCGGGCGGAAGCGCGTCTCCTTCACGCCTCACCTCGACCGGCGTGAGCTGCCGCTTACCCAACAGAGCCATGGCCATGGTTCCCGAGCCCATTCGGGCGAACGGGCCACTCAGGAGGGTGGCCGCCTCTCGCGCGCGAAGCAGCAGGTCGCTCTGGATGCCCTGGCCGAACCGACCCGGCCACCCCCCGTCGTGCATCAGCTGCTGCTCGTCCGAGGCCGGCTCGGCGTCCGGCCCGACCACCGCCTTCCACGCCGGTAACATCTGGTAGAGGGCGGGCCAGGTCAGCGCCATGCCGCGGGCGGCCACCCGATGTTCGGACCCCAACCCCTCACTCCCCCAAAGAAGCGCCTCGGCCGCGCGCAGGGCGCCGGCGAGCGGCGCACCCACGAGCACGACCCGAGCGACGAGCCGCGAGAACTCGTTGATATCGAAGGTGAGCTTGCTCGCCAGGATGATGACCAGGCCGCCTTGAGAGTGGCCGATCAGGTTGAACCGTCCGTCCCGGGGCTTGTTCGCCCGCATGTGCTCGAGAAGGAGCTGCGCGTTGTAGCGCACATCCATCCGCCAGTCGTAGGGCCACGGCTCGGCGAAGGAGAGCATGCGCTCGTACGGAGTGCCCACGACCGACTTCGTCGTCACCTCGGTACCGGGCTCGAGCGAGGTGCGGGTGGGCTTCCAGGAGTCCGGGCGCTGCTCGAGCGAAAGGAGTCGCTCCCACTCCTCGGGCGGTCGCCCTCCCATCTCGTCGCCGTGAAGTCCCAGACTCACGCGCACCGCGTTGTAGACGACCGTTTCGTGTTGGTCCCAGAGCGAGGTCGCCTGGGTCCCGGGGACGAGCAGCGTGTGATCAGGCACGATGGCCTCCAACGGAGGGAGTATCTCGCCGGGCGCCTCCGGGACGGACCCGGTTCACCGTACGCCCACCCACCCCTTCACCGAAGCGAACAATTCTTCCGCAGAGTAGCCCACGCCGTCCTTGAAGACCAGCCGCGTGCCGCGGAACGCCGCCAGGTCCTCTGTCGGATCACCCACGAGCAGCACGAGGTCTGCACGCTTGCCGGCCTCCACCGTTCCGATCTCGTCTTCCTGCTCCAGGTAGATGGCGCCGTTCCGTGTCGCGACCTCCACGGCCTCCTCGACCGTGAGACCCATCTCGACGAGGAGCTGGAGCGCCCGCTGGTTCGCGTACCCGGGCACCACGTCGCCCCCGCCCGTGGGATCCGTGCCCACGACCAGGTGCCCCCCGGCGTCGTAGAAGGCCTTCTCCATGGCCATGTACCGCTCGAGCAGCGCGCCCGCCTGGTTGTCGGGCTCGTCCGCGCGCTCGAGCCGGGCCTCGACCCGCTCCCGGAGCTGCGGGAGCATGGCCTCCAATGCCCCTTCCGGCGGCGGAGGCCGGTCCGGCGCGCGCCGCTCCACCACGTTGAGCGTCGACGTGATCGCGACGTCGTGGTCGATCAGGTGATCGATCACGTCCGTGAACTCCGGACTCGCCAGGTCCAGATCGAGGTAGCTCTGACTCGCGCCACGCGGGCATTCATCGGGCTGCTTGTCCGCCACCCAATCCGTGGCCGCGAAGAAGCCGTGCTCCAGGTTGTCGATGCCGAGGTCGGCCGCCTCACGGTAGGTGATCGAGCAGAGGTGCCCCGTCACCTTGATGCCCCGGGCGTGCGCGGCCTCGATCGCGGCTCCGAGGGTGGCCCGGTCGATGAGGTTGTACGCCTTGAACGAGGTAACGCCCCGGTCGGCCCAGAAGTCCACGTGGTCGCGGGCCTCCTCGGGTGTCGACAGGGAAGGGAACGCCCAGATGAAGCCCCCCGGCCCTTCCAGGTAGGGGCCGGTCACGTCCATGTGTGGCCCCGGGATCCGGCCCGCTTCGATCTCCCGCCGGATGGACAGGTCGGTGTACGGATCGAGGCTCCCACCCGTGCGGATCGTGGTCGCGCCGCCGGCCAGATACAGCGGTGGAAACGACACCTGGTTCGTGTTGTACCGGGTCTCGCCGGACGGATAGAACATGTGCTCGTGGAGCATCACCAGGCCCGGCATCAAGGTGTGCCCCTCACCTTCGATGACCTCCGCGCCCGAGACCGAGTCCAGCTCGGCCGTCGGCGCGACACGCGCGATGCGCCCGTCACGGATCTCGACGGACATGCTCGAGCGTGCCGGCCCGCCCGTTCCGTCGATCAGCCGAACGTCGCGAATGAGCACGTGCGATGCCGAGATGGACACGAACTCCCGGACGTCCTCGGCAAGCGCCTCGTAAGGCTGAGCCGCCGTGGGTGCCGCCGTCACGGCCCAAGCGGCCACGGTCACGACCGAAATGGCCACCGCGCCGAGGGCGCCATCCCACGACGCTCTGAACCGACCCTCCGATTTGCCGCTCATGCGCATCACACCCTCAGCGCTCCGAGAACTGGAGCTCCGTCGTTACATCGATCGCCTCGTGGATGCTCAGATATACGGGACACTTCTCCTTGTGGAAACCGTGCACGCGCTCCGCCGTCTCACGATCCTGCTCGCCCGCCTGGAGCTCGTATACGACGTGGATGCGGCGGACCACCATCACGCCACCCTCCTTCTCCACTTCGCCACGCGCCCGAGCCTTCAACGTGCCCTCACTCGCCTTGATCCCGCGCGCCTCCAGCGCGCCTCCGAAGGTTCCGGCCAGTCAGCCGCCGGCCGCGGCGATGAGGTAATCGATCGTTGTGGTGGTCTCCTTCTCCGGCGTCACTCCGTAGTGCTCGGCGATGGCGCCATGCACCCCGAACTCCACCGGCCCGTCGTGGGCCGGCAGCCAAGCGTGACGGTAGGGGCCCGCGATGCGCTCGATCGGGATGTCTGTGCGATAGACGACTTCGGACATGATCGGCTCCTCGTTCAAGGGCGGGCGTCCGGATCTTGCCGAGCGCCCATGGGGAAAGGGTCAGAGGCGATGGGCGACCGCGCAAGGTGACCGATCGAACCCTCGCCCGCCTCGCGAGTATCCATATTCCCGTCACACCGCTCAGGCAGAGCCCATGAACGACCAAACGCGCATTTCCGAGACTCCATCCGAAGACCGCACCCCGCCTCGGGTCGTGTTCCTCCTGGCACTGATGTTCGCGCTCGCCCCGCTCGCCGCTCCCGTTCACGCCCAGGGCGTCGACGCTGGCGACATCGACACGGGGGAGATCGAGCGGCGGATCGAGCTCATCGACCCGAAGAGCGGGCCTCCCGGAACGGTCGTGCGAGTGAACACCGAGGACATGCCCGTCATCACGCCCGTCCGGGTCGGTATGGGCGCGGCGCAAGCGGGGTTCGAGGCGTTCCAGGAGTTGCTGACCGGGCAGGAAGGCGAGTTCGACGTGACCGTGGAGGTGCCGGATTGGGCGACGAGGGACCGGGTGCACGTCTTCATCGTGTTCGACATCTACTTCCGCCCTATCGCGCTGTCCGACGCGTTCCACGTCACGGACGAGCGAGGCTTGGTGCGACGCACGGGGCGGGTCGAGCGGCAGGACTCCGAGTGCACGCTCATGCGGGACATCGACGGCGTGGAGTATGCGCTCGTCGAAGGGGACGGCCCGGCGGCGAACCTGGAGATGGACACGACCCTCACCCTCGAGGGCCGCGTCCAAGACCGGGAGGTCTGCGGCCTCCGGAACGTGCTCGAGGTGGTGAGCGTCCAGGGGTCCTGAACCGAGCCCACCCCTCTACAGGCTCGGCGTCCTCATGTGGAAGTCGGTCGCGTCCTGGTACGCCTTCGCGAGGCGCAGCATCTCGGCTTCCCCGTAGACCTTGCCTACGAACATGATGCCGGTCGGCGTACCGTCGGGCGCGAAGCCGTTCGGTACCGTCACGGCCGGGTGCCCGGTGAGGTTGGTGGCCCCGTTGTTGGGGCTTCCGCCGTGCGGCGCGACGTAGACGTCGAGATCGGCCATGGCCTCGGCCATGTTCTGCATGAGCAGGGTGCGCCGCCGGTTCATCTGCACGTACTCGACGGCCGGCAGCAGGCGCGCGACCCGCATCAGCATGTCCTCGGGCTCGTTCCGGTCCTGGATGAGCAGGTCGACCCGCCCGCTCTGGATGAGCTCGTCGAACGCCGCGGCCTCGTCCACCAGGAGCATCTGGAGGGCGTCCATGTCCGCGTGCTCGGGGAGCTCGAACGGGTGGAGCTCGACGCCCAACCTTCGGAGCACGTCCAGGGTCGCGAGGTCGTTCGCACGCGCCGCGTCTCCGTCGTCACCTCCGCGGGACGTCTCGAACGCTTCGGCCAGGTATCCCGCGCGGATCCCGGCCAGCGGCAGGTCCGCGTCCCAGTTGAAGGGCCGGTCGGCCACGGCGAGGTCGCGGAGATCCGGGCCGCGAATGGCCTCGAACACCAGCGCGCAATCTTCCACGGACCGGCACAGCGGGCCGACCTTGTCGAGGCTCCAGCTGACCGGCATGACGCCGTGACGGCTCACCCGGCCGAAGGTGGGCCGCAGTCCCGTCACACCGCACGTCCGGGCGGGTCCCACGATGGACCCGAGGGTCTCGGTCCCGATCGAGAAGCCGACGAGCCCGGCCGCCGTGGCCGCGGCCGGACCGGCGGACGATCCCCCCGAGCCCTGCTCCGGGTCCCACGGATTGCGGGTCCGACCGCCGAACCAGCGGTCCCCGCGGGCGATCTCGCCGGTCGCGAGCTTCGCGACGAGGACGGCGCCGGCATCGGCCAACCGCCCGACGACGGTGGCGTCGTAGTCGAGGACCTGGTCGCGGTAGGCTTCCGAGCCCCACGTGGTGCGGTAGCCCCGCTTGGCCAGAATGTCCTTCGCACCCCAGGGGATCCCGTGAAGCGGCCCGCGGTAACGACCGGCCGCGAGCTCACGGTCCGCCCGCTCCGCTTCCTCCATCGCCAACTCGTCCGTGAACGAGACGACGCATTCGAGCACGCGGTCGTACCGCCGGAGCCGGTCGAGATACATCCGGGTCAGCTCGACGGACGTGACCTCGCCCCGGGAGACGAGGGCCGCGAGGTGGGTGATCGGCCAGAACGCCACCTCCTCCAGATCCGCCGGGCGCCGGACGGACGGCGGAGGCGAGGGACGGAAGGGCCGGCGCTCCTCGTCGAGCCGCTGGCCGGCGACCACCGGGCTGAAGAGCAGCGGCGGCGCCACGTTCTGGTCGATCGGCACCTCACGGAGCTCCCGGTAGAGCTCGAGGTTCCCCTGCAACGCCTCGACCATCTCCTCGCGGTCCTCCAGGGAAAACTCGAGCCCCGCGAGGCTCGCGGCGTGCTCCACCATCTCGGGGGTGATCGCCTCCTGCCCGCCGTCCGACTCGGCCCACAGCACGCCGGGGAAGAGCGTGGAACCGAGACCGAGGCTCCCGCAGTAGGCGAGGAAGGCACGACGGTGGAGGGGTTCGGACGTCGGAGAGGACACGAGCGGGCTCCTGGTGGGGATGGACGCGGCCAACGTGGGATGGTGTGAGACACGGAACAAGAGCGCGTGGGAAGACGACGGCCCGCAGCCCGTGGTAGATTGGAAGAGGACGCATCGTCTCGCACATCTTCGCGCAGGGAGCTCGACCCGATGGACCACCCCACCCCCTTTCGTCCGGAGCAGCACGCCGTGTTCGACCCGGAGCGCATGGGCAAGAGCACGCTCTTCCGATCCGAGCGCGTCCTCGTGGGGCTGAACGCATTCGAGCCGGGTCAGGAGCACCGACTTCACGCCCACGAGGGCATGGACAAGGTCTACCACGTGCTCGAGGGCTCGGGCGCCTTTCTGCTCGCGGACCGCGAGGAACCGATGGACGCGGGTACCATGCTGGTCGCACCGGAGGGCGTCGCCCACGGCATACGGAATACCGGCGAGGATCGCCTCGTCGTGCTCGCGGTGTTGGCTCCCGCACCGTGACCCTCGGACCCGAGCCCCGTCTCGACGCCATCCGAAGGAGACTCGCATGATGGACCGCAGGCACTTCCTCTCCCTCGCCGCCACGGCGGGATCCGCGCTCGGCCTTCCCCGAGCCCTGCGGGGGGCGCCCCCTTTCCGAACGGCCGAATCCCTGGCGGGGCTCGCTCCGGTGGGCGGACAGGAACGCCGCTATCCGCTCCGCCGAATGCCCGACGTGCGAGGCGAGCGGCTCACGCTCACCGCGGGCACGTCGGACGCGGACCTCGGTCCGGGCACATCGGCGGCCTGGACGCTCAACGGACGGCACCCCGCTCCCACCATCCACCTGAGCCGGGGAGCAAACGCCCAAATCGTTCTCGAGAACGAGCTTCCGGAGCCCACGATCCTGCACTGGCACGGCCTCGACGTGCCCGAGGCCGCGGACGGGCACCCTCGGCTCGCCATCGGCCCGGGAGAGAGCTACCACTACGACTTCACGGTGCGAGACAGGGCGGGGCTCTACTGGTACCATCCGCACACGCACGAGCGGACGGCCCCGCAGACCTACCAGGGGATGGCGGGCCTCCTCGTGGTGGAAGACGAAGAGGAGGCCTCGCTCGGCCTCCCGGACGGCGAGCACGAGCTGCCGCTCATCCTTCAGGACAAGCGCCTCGGCGACGGAACGTCGCTGGCATACCGACCGTCGATGGGTCCGGACCGGATGCTGGGCTATCTCGGCGACACCCCGGTCGCGAACGGGATCGCGCACGCGACCACGACCGTGCGACGGGGCCGCTACCGGCTCCGGCTCCTGAACGCGTCCAACGCGCGGATCTTCAACCTGGGGCTGAGCTCCGGCGCTCCACTCACCCTGGTGGGCACCGACGGCGGGTTGCTCGAGCGTCCGATCGGGGTCGACCGGATCCTGCTGGGCACGGGTGAGCGGGCGGACGTCCTGGTCGATTTTTCCCACCTCGAGCCCGGAGAGCGGGTCTTTCTCCGTTCGTTCGAGTTCCGCGTTCCGGGGATGATGGGGATGGGACGTGGCATGATGGGGGGAAGAGGGATGGGCCCCGGCGGCCGTGGCCGGAGCGTCCCTCCTCAGGGCGCGGCGATGGATCTCCTCGAGCTCGTGGCTTCCGACGCCCCCGTGGAAGCCCCGCCTGAGCCGCTTCCGGAGCGGCTCTCCACCATCGCTCCGCCGAACGTCGACGGGAGCACCCCTCGCCGCACCTTTCGCTTCGACAGCCGAATGATGCGCCATACGATCAACGGCCGAAGCTTCGGGATGGAGCGCGTCGATCTGCGCATCCCGCGCGGGCGAACCGAGATCTGGGCCATCGAGAACGGGAGCGCCCTCCCTCACCCCGTGCACATCCACGTGGGCCAGTTCCACGTCCTCTCCCGCTCCGGGGGCCGCGCACGGATCATGCCGTGGGAAACCGGGTTGAAGGATACGGTGCTCGTGTTCCCGAGCGAACGGGTGGAAGTCGCCGTACGCTTCGAGGAGCATCCCGGACTCTTCCTCATGCACTGCCACAACTTGGAGCACGAAGACATGGGGATGATGCTCAACTTCGAGGTGGAATGAAGGCATGCGGACATCTCTGACGACGAAGCGGACCCGGGTCGCGATTTTTGCCGGAGCGACCTCGGCGACGGTGCTACTCGCGGTCTCGACGCCCGCGGAGTCTCCCGCGCGCGACGCGGAGATGCCCTTGCCGGCGCCCGAGATCTCGTGGGAGCCGTCGACCCCCGCCCAGGGTCAGATCTTCCTCTTGCGGGTCCACGACACGGCGGGCGGAGCCATCGGCGCGGTCGAGGGACGGGCAGCGGGAGAGACGCTGCACTTCTCCGCCACGACCGACGGGGGGAGCTTCGAGAGTCTCGTGCCGATTCCGATCGAGCAGGAGAACGCGCTCGAGCTCACGCTCACGGTGGTGTACGAGGACGGACGCTCGGTCGAGCTTCCGCGGGCCGTCCCCGTGGCGCCCGGAGCCTACGAGCACGAGCGCCTCACCGTGGCGCCCCGGTACGGCACTCCGCCGGATTCGGCCGACCAGGCACGGCTCGCGCGTGACCGCGCCCGGGCGCGCGAAGTTTCCGAAGCAGCCCATGGGACGCCCCGCATGTGGACCCGGGCCATGGTCCTCCCGCGCGAGGACCGCGTGACGAGCGGCTTCGGGAACGGGCGGGAGTTCAACGGCCAGATCATGAGCCGACACATGGGCCTCGACCTCGACGGCGAGACGGGAGACACGGTCTACGCGGCCACCCGCGGAGTCGTGGAGCTCGTCGACGAGTTCCTCCTGGCCGGAAACATCGTCTACTTGAACCATGGCGCCGGGCTCGTGACCGGCTACTTCCACCTCAGCGAGCAGCTCGTCGCGCCGGGGGATACGGTGGCGGCCGGCGACCCCGTCGGACGGGTGGGCGCGACCGGCCGGGTCACCGGCCCACATCTGCACTGGGTCGTCCGCTACGGACACACCAGCGTGGACCCGCGCAGCCTGCTCACCGTGATGGGGGCTCCCGCGCCGTAACAAGCGGCTCCGCGACCGGCCGCCCTACCACGGGCTGCTAGGGCCTGTTCACACTAACGGGTGTGACGTATTTTGAGGGATGGTTATCACTGAAGAGCAGTATCGACGCATCGAGGGGTGTTTCCCGACTCATCGGGGAAACGTCAAAGTCAGCAACCTGGACGTGTTGAACGCCATTTTGTACGTGGCGGAGAACGGCTGCAAATGGCGCAGTTTGCCGAAGCGATTCGGGAGATGGCATACGGTCTATAGCCGAATGAATCGGTGGGCGAAGGCAGGGGTGTTGGATGAGGTGTTCACGGCCCTGCAGGAAGAGGAAATCATCCGGATCAAGGTGGAGTCCCTGTCGGTGGACAGCACGATCGTCCAAGTGCACCCGGATGGAACCGGGGCGGAAAAAAAAACGGACCGCAGTCCATCGGGCGTTCCCGAGGCGGGTGGAGCACCAAAATTCATATGGTTGCCGCGGATGATCGGAGAGCTGTGAGCTTCTCACTGACGCCGGGCCAGTGGGGCGACGGGCCAGCCGGGCGGGAGCTTCTGCGCGGCCTGCCTCAACCCGAGGAGCAGGTGTCTCTCATCATGGATCGAGCCTATGAGGGCGACGCGACTCGACAGTTGGCTCTGGATCTTGGCTTCACCCCCGTCGTGCCGCCGAAAAGACATCGACGACACCCCTGGTCTTTCAACGAGCAACTCTACCGCCGACGCAACGAGATCGAGCGCCTGTTCCGGCGACTCAAGGGCTTTCGCAGGCTCTTCTCTCGATTCGATAAGCTAGATGTGATGTTTACCGCCTTCCACCACCGCACGCGAATACGGTACTCGACCGTCGCCTCCCCCCGTGCCTCGATCCGCGGATCGAAGGTGAAGGTGCCCGCATCGACACGCGTGGCCGGATGGGTGGACGAGAGGATGTCCCAGTCGCCGCCGACCGGCTCCACGAGCTGGACCGTCACGTCCTCGTCCTTGTGGTTGCGGACGTCGATCCGCCAGCTGCTCTCCGAGACGCACCGCGACACGGCGGTGTAGTCCATCTGTCGCCGGTCGGCGACGACGTCGAACGCCTCCCCCATCTTGATGCGGATCTCCTCGTCCCGCGGCGTGTGATCGATCCGGTCCTCGCCGATGAACTGTTGCGCCTCCGAGCCGTCCCGCTTGTAGACACGCACGATGCCCCTCGGAAGCGGCATCCCCAGCCCCGCCTCCTCGCTGTTCTCGAAGTCCAGGTACACGCCCACCTTCTGGTTCGCGGAGACCTGGTCGTATTGGCTCCGGTAGTACTGATTCCGACCGCGAAAGATGAGCTTCTTGTCGACCTCGAAGTCGGCGGCCTCGAGCAGAACCACCTGCTTCTGCTCGTTGTTCACCACGTCGGCGGGACGCTGCAGCGTGTAGAGGTGGTACTCGAAGAACGACTCCTCCGTGAAGCCCGCGGCGGCCGCTTCCATGGCCACGTCGGCCATCGTCCGCGCGCGCATCGCGTCGGGGTCGTTGCCCGAGACCCGCTGCACGTCTCCGGCCACGAGCTTGAGGTTGGCGCCCTGGTACGTGGCCCCGCTCTCGTTCTCCAGAGTCACCCACCCGGTGAGGTCACCGGCCGTATCGTCTTCGTTGAGCACCATCACGTAATCGGCGGACCAGCTCAGATTCCGGGTCAGGTACGACACCTCCACCCGTTGATCGCCTCCCGCGGCATCGAGTCGCCAGAGGAGGGTCGGCTCGGCGATGAGGTTGTCCGGAAGCTCCGGAAAGCCGAAACGGCCGGGATAGTCGAAGGTGATCTCACCGTCGATGCGGAGAATCGGTCCCCCGTTCACGGAGAGAACCTCGGCCTGGCGCGGCACGTCGACCCCGTCCTCGTTCGTCCGGTACACGGTGACCGTCCGGCCCACGTACTTCTCGAGCAGCTTGTCCGGATTGAGCAGGTCGTACTGGTAGTTCTGCTCGAGCACTCGCATTCCCCCGCCTCCGAGCGGCCGAATGTGCACCGTCTCCGGCTGGATGCCCGACGCCACGTCCGCGAACTCGAGGTCCACCCGACCGTCGGCGAGGTCGAGCGTGCGGACCTCGCGGACCAGCCCGAAGTTCTGGTTGTAGACGGTGATCGCGACCGACTCGCGCTCGTCGGCCGAGGAGTGGCGCACTTCCTGACCCGCCACCGGCACGGGAAGAGGGGTCGTGAGCGCGACCACCGCGATGGCCGCGGCTACGAAGTTACGCATGGTGAACCTCCGAAGGGGTCGGAACAGGGCGATTCCACGATGTCCGAAGCGCTCGGACGACGCGGTCTTCACAGGGTCTTGACGTTTCATTCGCTGCTTCGTGCACACGGCCGGGCACCCGGACCGCGCGGTTGAACACGCGGCTCGGCGCCGACATAGTGGACGGGTGTTCGATCCGCTTGGAGCCATGACGCGACGAAGACGCCCGCCGGGCTTCCGCCCGACGGCGTGGGTCGTCGCGTGCGTGGCCGTCGCGGCCTGTGGCGGCGCTGAGGGCGGTGACACGGACGGTGCGGTCGAGCTCGAGGTGTGGTACCACGCCGGACAACCCGGAGAGCGCACCGCCCTCGAGGCGCAGGCGGCACGTTTCAACGCGCTTCAGGACTCCATCCGGGTCTCGCTCACGTTCCTGCCCGAAGGGTCCTATAACGCGCAGGTCCAGGCGTCGGCCGTCGCGGACCGACTCCCCGACCTCCTCGATCTCGACGGACCATACATCGCCACGTACGCGTGGCAAGGGCATATCCGCGCCCTCGACGATCTGCTCCCCGACTCGGTTCGGCGGGAGCTCCTCCCGTCCATCGTCGCCCAGGGAGAATGGCGCGGTTCGCTCTACGGCGTGGGCACCTTCGACTCGGGCCTCGCGCTCTACGCGGACGCCCGGGCGCTCGCGGCGGTCGAGGCCCGCATCCCTCGGAGTCCCGGTGAGGCGTGGAGCCGTGCCGAGCTCGACGATCTCCTCGAGCGGCTCGCGGCAAGGGATCCCGACGGCGCCGTCCTGGACCTCAAGCTGAACTACGACGGGGAATGGTTCACCTACGCGTTCCAGCCCGCGCTTCGGTCCGCGGGCGGAGGGCTCCTCGACACCACGGGAGAGCGACCGGCGGCGAGCGGGATCTTGAACGGACCCGGATCGGTGTCGGCGGTCGGCGCGCTCCGGTCCTGGATGATGGACGGCCTGGTGGACCCCAACCTGGACGACGCGGCGTTCGTCAGGGGGCGTGTCGCCCTCTCGTGGAGCGGCCACTGGGACCATCCCCGGTACCGCGAAGCGCTGGGCGACGACCTGTTGGTGCTCCCGCTCCCGGACTTCGGACGAGGAACCCGAACCGGACAGGGCTCCTGGGTCTGGACGATTCCCGGAAGCACCGAGCATCCGGAAGCGGCCGCCGCGTTCCTCTCGTACCTGCTCGAGCCGGAGCAGGTTCTGGAGATGACCGACGCCAACGGAGCCGTGCCGGGAACCCGAGCCGCCGCCGCGGCCAGCACCGCCTACCGAGAGGGAGGCCCGCTCCACCTGCTGCTCCGACAGCTCGAGGAGGGGTGGTCGGTGCCCCGGCCGCAGACGCCGGCGTACCCGTTCGCTTCCTCGATCTTCCAGGACGCCTTCGAAGCGGTGCGGAACGGTGAGGACGTCACGGCGGTGCTCGACGAGGCGGCCCGAACCATCGACCGCGAGATCGACGACAACCACGGCTTCCTGGCTCCATGAGCACGGGACGCTCGCCCCGCGGAGCCGACATCCATCCGTGGAGCACTTCGCTCCGACTCGCGTCCACCCTGGCCGGACCGGCCTTCGTGGGGCTCGGCCTCTTCGTGGCGGCCCCCTTCCTGCTCGCGGTCGTCCTGTCCTTCACCGACCTGCGGCTGGGCTCTCCCCTCCCGATCGAGTGGGTCGGGCTCGAGCAGTACCGCAGGGTGCTCACCTCCCCGACCTTCCGGCGCGCGTTCTTCAACAACGTGTACTTCACCGCCGTCGTCGTGCCGGTTCAGACCGCCCTGGCCCTGGCCGCCGCGCTCCTGCTCGACCGGGGCGTGCGCGGCACCGCGCTCGCCCGCGTGGCTCTGCTCCTGCCGGTGGTCTTTCCCATGGCCCTCATCGCCGTGGTCTGGGAGCTTCTCTACGCCGCGGGCCCCGACGGCCCGCTCAACGCGCTCCTCGGAAGCCTGACCCTCGGGCTCTGGACGCCTCGTGACTTCCTGCGCGATCCCGCCCTGGCCATGCCCGCGATCATGGTCCTTTCGATCTGGCAGGGGATGGGCTTCCAGATGGTCATCCTCTCGGCGGGCCTCCAGGCGATCCCGGACCACCTCCACGAAGCGGCCGCGCTCGACGGCGCGGGACCGTGGGGCCGCTTCCGCCACGTCACGCTCCCGGGCCTGAAGCGTCCTCTCGTTCTGGTCGGGGTGGTAACGGCGATCCTCTCCTTCCGGCTCTTCGACCAGGTGCGCATCCTCACGCGCGGCGGGCCGGAGGAGCGCACCACCACGGTCATGTACGAAGCGGTCACGGCGGCGTTCGACCGCCAGCAGGTCGCGCTCTCGGCCGCGATGAGCGTGATCTTCTTCCTCGTCGTCCTCTCGATCTCGCTGGTCGGGAGTCGCGCCGGCGACTCGCACGCCCCGGCACGCACGGCGGAGGGCACGTGAGCGCGGGCGTGCCGCCGAACACCGCACCGAGCGGGTGGCGGGCGGGATCGGGCCGGGGGCGGCTCCTCACCGGCATGGCGCTCGGCGTGGCCGGTCTCGTATGGCTGGCACCGGTCCTGGTGATGGTCACGGCCAGCTTGCGTCCCGAGTCGCGAGTCCTCACCGAAGCCGGCACGCTCCGAGGCCTCGTCCCCGACGATCCCACGCTCCAGAACTACCGGGACGTCTTCGACCGGGTCGCCTTCGCGCGGATCCTCTGGAACACCTTCGTCATCAACGCGTCGATCGTGGTGGGTGGGCTGGCGGTCAACTCCACCGCCGCGTACGCCCTCGCCCGTCTGGAGTGGCCCGGGCGCCGGCTGACGCTCGCGTTCGTCCTCGCGCTTCTGGTCGTGCCGTTCGAAGCGATCGCCGTGCCGCTCTTCTACGCGACGACCGTCCTGGGATGGCGGGACACGTATCTGGTCCAGATCCTCCCGTTCGTCGCCAACGCGCTCTCCATCTACATCTTCTACACGTTCTTCCGCGGGCTCCCCCGCGAGGTGGAAGACGCGGCTCGGGTCGACGGCGCCGGACCGTGGCGCATCTTCCTGGAGGTCGTGGTGCCCTCGTCCCGGACGGTCTTCGCCACCGTGGCCATCGTCACCTTCGTGCTCCACTGGGGCCTGTACCTGTGGCCTCTCCTGGTCACCAGCCGCGTCGACGTGCGTCCGCTGCCCCTCGGGATCGCCACGTTTCGCACGCTGCCCCCGATCCAGTGGGGAGACGTCATGGCGTTCGCGGTGATGATGGTGGCGCCGGTCGCGCTCATCTTCACGATCCTCCAGAGGTGGTTCACGCGGAGCATCGCGGCCACGGGACTCAAGGGCTGACATGGCGGATATCCGGCTGACGAGCGTCGACAAGGTCTACCCTGGCGGCGTGCATGCGGTGCGTAAGCTCGACCTCGCCATCGAGGACGGGGAGCTCGTCGTCCTTCTGGGGCCGTCGGGGTGCGGGAAGTCCACGGTGCTTCGCTTGGTGGCGGGGCTGGAGTCGCTGAGCGGGGGGGAGATACACATCGCCGGACGACGGGTGGACTCGGATCCACCGGACCGCCGGGACGTGGCCATGGTCTTTCAGAGCTACGCGCTGTACGGCCACATGACCGTACAGGAGAATCTCGAGTTCCCCCTGCGCATGCGTGGCGTCCCCGCGGCCGAGCGCCGTTCGCGCGCCGTGGAAACCGCCACGTTGCTCGAGCTGACCGACCTCCTCGATCAGCGCCCCGGAGCTCTTTCCGGGGGACAGCAGCAGCGGGTCGCCATGGGGCGAGCGCTGGTACGGCAACCCGCCGCCTTCCTGCTGGACGAGCCCCTCTCGAACCTCGACGCCCGCCTGCGCGTGCACGTTCGCGAAGAGATCCGGAGCATCCAACGCAAGCTCGGCGTAACCACGCTGCACGTCACGCACGACCAGGTCGAAGCGCTGAGCCTCGGCGACCGCATCGCGGTGCTTCGCGACGGACGCCTCCAACAGGTCGGGCCCGGCCAGGAGCTCTACGACCACCCCCGCAACACGTTCGTGGCGGCTTTCCTCGGACAGCCCGGAATGAATCTCCTCGAGGGCCGGCTCGCCCCGGAGCCTTCCGAACCGAATGGCGAGCCCACCGCGGAACGGCGGTCCGCACCTGCCGGAGCGTCCCCGCCCTCCGAGACCGCGGGCTCGTGGCGAGTCACGTTGACGGGCATGGAGGGCCGGCTCCCCGTGCCCGCATATCCGGCGGAGCTCGGCCGTTCCGCCACGTCGGGGCCACCGGACTCGGTGATCGTCGGCATCCGCCCGGAAGACGTGGACGTGGTCGGAGCCGAAAGCGGGCTGCTCCAGGGCACCGTGGAGACGGTCGAGGAGTTGGGAAGCGAGCGCGTTCTTCACGTGGAGCTACCGGCGCCAACCATGGACGCCACTCGCGAGGGAGGGACCCCCGCCCGGACGCTGTTCGCCGTGAGAACTCCGCGCACCCGAACGTCCCCGGGGCCGGGGGAACGCATCCACCTGCACCCCCGTATTGAGAAGATCAGGGTATTCGACGCGCACGGCACCGCGATCGACATGGACTAGAGGGGCATATGTCATCCACGGATGCGACGGGCTACCGGCCCATCGACTGCAGCGTTCACGACCGCCTGGAAGCCTTCGCGGTGTCACGGACCGATTGCCGCGTCACCTACACGGACCCGGCCACGGAGGAGCGTACGATCACCGGACGCATCGTCGACGTGTTCACCCGGGATGGCGCCGAGTTTCTGCGGATGGACGAGGGATCCGAGATCCGACTCGACCGCCTTCGCTCCTGCGAGCGCGTCTGATTATCTTCCGCGCCCTCGCGAACCGACACCCGGACATGCCATGCCCAAGAACCAGTCCTTCGACATCTCCACGTCCGTAGACCTCCAGGAAGTCGACAACGCCGTCAATCAGGTGAACAAGGAGATCGCGACGCGTTACGACTTCCGGGGCACCAGTTGCACCGTGGAGCTCGACCGGGAAGCGGGCGTGGTGAAGCTGGACGCCGACGACGAGTACCGCCTCCAGGCCGTGCTCGGCGTGCTGCGAGAGAAGCTCAGTCGCCGCGGGGTTCCGCTGAAGAACGTGGACCTCGGCGAGGTCGAGGTCGGCACGATGGGGCGGGCCCGGCAGAGCGTGACGCTCAAGCAGGGCATCGACCAGGAAACGGCCAAGCGGATCTCCAAAGACATCAAGGACGCGGGACTGAAGAAGGTCCAGGTCCAAATTCAAGGGGAGGAGGTCCGGGTGACCTCTCCGTCGCGTGACACCCTGCAGGAAGTCATCGCACTCGTGAAGGGAGGCGACTACGGCATGGAGTTGATGTTCGGCAACTTCCGCTGAGCACCCGTAGGAACCCGCACCTTCCCACGGGCGCGGGCCCTCACGGCCCCGTCCCTCCGCCGTCGATCACATCGTAATGGATCTCCATCCGCTCTGGCTCCAGGAGCACAGCGCATCGTCGCTCGGGCGCCTCATGCCCCGCATCGAAGCCCGCTTCGCCGGCGAGGCCGACCCCGCCGAATGGGAGGCGTACGTCGAGCGGCTCCGGCGGCACTTTCCACGTCTCTTCGCCCAGCTCCACGCCCTCTACGGCCACCACTACGACTTTTTCTACCACCTCGAGAGCATCCTCACTTCCGCGACGGAGATGTGGCTCGCGCGGCCGGGGGAGTTGAAGGCGCTCGACGGGGTGCGGACCGCCGATCCGCACTGGTACCAGTCGAACCAGATGGTCGGCGCCTCCTGCTATGTCGACCGGTTCGCCGGGGATCTGGACGGCCTCCGAGAGCGGGTCCCGTACCTCTCCGAGCTCGGGGTCACGTGCCTCCACCTCATGCCGCTGTTCGAGGGGCCGGAAGGCGACGACGACGGGGGTTACGCGGTGAGCAGCTACCGACGGGTGGACCCGGAGCTCGGGACCATGGAGGAGCTGAGCGAGCTCGCGACCGAGCTCCGGCACCGCGGCATCTCCCTCGTCCTGGATTTCGTGTTCAACCACACGTCCGACGAGCACGAGTGGGCCCAGCGCGCCCTGGCCGGCGAGCCGGAGTACCGGGCGTTCTACCGCATGTACCCGGACCGCGAGATGCCGAACGCCTTCGAGCAGAGCATGCCGGAGGTCTTCACCGACGACCATCCGGGCGCGTTCACGTACCGCTCGGAGATCCGGAGGTGGGTGTGGACGACGTTCCATACGTACCAGTGGGACCTCAACTACGAGAACCCGGTCGTCTTCAACCGGATGCTCGAGGAGATGCTCTTCCTGGCCAATCAGGGCGTCGAAGTCCTCCGGCTCGACGCCGTGGCCTTCCTCTGGAAGCGGCTCGGCACGAACAGCCAGAATCTTCCCGAAGCCCACCGCATCATTCGGGCGTTCAACGCGGTCGTCGCCATGGCCGCCCCCGCCACCGTGCTCCTCTCCGAAGCGATCGTCCACCCCGACGAAGTGCGGAAATACGTGAGCGTCGAGGAGTGCCCCCTCTCATACAACCCCCAGCTCATGGCCCTCCTCTGGGAGGCCATGGCCACCCGCGACGTCCGCGTGCTGAGAACGTCCATGGAGCGTCGGCTCGCCCTTCCCGAAGGGTGTAGCTGGATCAACTACGTGCGCTGCCACGATGATATCGGGTGGGCCTTCGCCGACGAAGAAGTCCGTGAATGCGGGTTCGATCCGGCCGCGCACAGGAAGTTTCTGACGGCGTTCTACACGGGTGCGTTCGACGGCAGCTTCGCGCGGGGAGAGCCCTTCCAGCCCGATCCGGTCACCGGCCTCGCGCGGGTGTCCGGGACGGCGGCATCACTCGGCGGCGTCGAAGCGGCGCTCGAGGAGGAGGACGACGAGGAGCTCGAGCTCGCGATCCGGCGGGTGCTGCTCCTGCACGGCATCGCGATCACCGTCGGGGGCATCCCCTTGATCTACCTCGGTGACGAAGTCGCCGCGCTCAACGACTACGGCTACCACGACGATCCGGAGATGGCGGGGGACACGCGGTGGCTTCACCGGGCCGTGTTCGATCCCGAGCGAGCCGAGCTCCGCCATGACCCCGAGTCCGTCCCCGGACGGGTGTACCACGGGCTCTTGCGGCTGCTCCATCTGCGAAAGAGCAACCTGGCCTTCGGCGAGGCGACCACGGAGATCACGGACATGGGCAATCCGCACGTGTTCGGGTTCATCCGGAGCCGGGGCGACCGGATGGCTTTCGTGATCGCGAACTTCACCGAGCGTGCACAGTCGGTGGAAGCACGTCGCCTCCGTCAGATGGGGCTACGCAAGACCGCCGTGGACCTCTACGCGGGACGGACCGTGACGGCCACGCGCGAGCTGCGCCTCGAGCCGTATCAGCTCATGGTCCTCAGTCGGGGCCGCGCGGGCTGACGTCGTCCGGGGCCTTCGGCGGGTCGTGCTCCGACGGCGGTGCCGCCGTCGTCTCGGAGGACCCGTCGGGAGTGGTGCGTCCACCGTTCGTCATTCGCACGGGAAAGTCGTCGGTCGCGCTTCCGACGTAGAGTGTCCGGTGCGGGAAGGGGATCTCCACCCCTTCGGCGTCGAAGCGCGCCTTGATGTCGAGCTGGATGCTCGTCTTCAGGCGCAGAAAGTTCTCCCGGGTCGTCCATACGCCGAACAGGAAGTCGATGGACGAGTCCCCGAACCCCTCGAAGATGACGATGGGGGGCGGCTCCATGAGACAGGTGGGGTTCTGCTTGGCGACGTCGAGAAGGATGTCCCGCACGCGAGCCGCGTCCTCCTTGTAGGCTACACGGATGCGCACGTCCACCCGGCGGATCGGGAACCGGGTGACGTTGATCATCTGGCTCTTCACGAGCGTCTCGTTGGGAATCCGCACCATCCGGTTGTCCAACGTCCGGAGCTGCACGCTGAGCGTGTCGATCGAGACGACCCTCCCGCGCACGTCCCCTACCTCGATCAGGTCCTCGACCACGAAGGGACGCTCGGCGATCAGGAAGAGCCCGCTGATGACGTTGGATACGCTGGTTTGCGACGCGAAGCCCAGGGCGATGCCGAGGACGCCCGCCGCCCCGAGCAGGGGCGCCAAGCTGAAGCCGAGCTCCCGCATGGTGGAGATCACGACCACGGTGAGGCCACCGTACAGCACGAGCTTGCCGGCCACCAGACCGGCCTGCGCGTGCATCCGGTTGGTCATCCACGCTCTGGCGGCGCGCGCCGCCAGGAGGACGAGCGGCACCCCGAGCAGGACCATGACCAACGCGCGCAGCGTCGTGCCCACCGGGACCGCTTCGACGAGGCGCGTCCATAGCGGAATGCCGGATCCTTCGGCTTCTTGGAACGCCAGCACGAGGGGGAGCGCACGCACAGGGCTCACCCTCCGAGCATCGTGAAGGTGCGGAGCCGGTCGAAGGTGCGCGCCTGCAACCCCCGCCGTATTCCGATCCGGGGCTCGGAGACGGGGACCGCGTCCGGTGCTTCGGCGGGTGGGCTCCCGCCGAACTCGATCTCGCTTCCCTCCGCGGCGGCCAGATACCGGACGCCGACCTCGTCCGTCCAGATCCTGGAACCGCTCCTGAACAGGGACAGGTGGAGCGCGCGCACGGCGAACCGGTCGACCGGAAGCGCTTCGTTGGACTCGTTCTCCAGCCGGACCGGACACATGGCCATATGGGGAACGAATAGCTCGTCCGAAACTTCCGCCCGGGCCTTGGTCGTGAGCCAGTAAGCCAGCTCCCCTTCCTGGATGGTGCCCCACCAGGTATCGGAGAGCACCACGCTGGGCGCATCCAGCACCAGGAGGTCATCGAGCTCGGCGCTCACCACGACACCTTGGACGAACACAGGAAGACGCACGAACACCCGTGCGTCCCGGCGACCCGGAAGATGGAAAGGATATTCGTGCGAAACGACGAGGAGTCGGTCGGGCGCCGCCGGCCGGAGGTGGAGGCGAGCGTCCTCCGGAACCGCCCAGCGCTCCCAGTCCGCATCGGCTTCTTCGTCCCAATCGACGTCCCGTCCCACGCGCAACCGGATCTCGGTGTCCTGACGCCGCACGACGATGCGGAGCGTGCCGATCGTGAGCTCGGTGGAGTCACCGGGCGCGAGGTCGAGCGTGCCCCAGGGCGGTGAGTGGGTCATAATGGACTCTTCGCCATCCGGAGCGACCCCGTCAAGACACCCACCCACACGAAACGGGCGGGCCGGCTCGTGGCCGGGCCCGCCCGTTCGTGCCGGCTGTCCTCCGATCCACTCAGGCGATCTTGACCAGGAGGAGATCGAAGGTCAGCTCTTCGCCCGCCAACGGATGGTTGGCGTCGATCTTGATCTCCTCTTCGGTGGTGTCCGCGACGACGACCGGCACGGCCTGGCCGTCCGGGGTCTGCATGCGGAGCTGCTCACCCGGCTTGGGATCGAGCCCTTCCGGAAGCTGCGTGCGCGGCACGTCCATGACGAGCTCGTCACGACGCGGCCCGTAGGCTTCTTCCACGGGAACCTCAGCCGTCTTCTGGTCGCCGACGGACATCCCCTGGACGGCTTTCTCGAAGCCGGGGATCACGGCGCCCTCACCGATCGTGATCTCGAGAGGGTCACGATCCTGAGAACTATCGAACGTGGTTCCGTCCTGGAGGCGTCCGGTATAGTGAACATGAACGGTGTCGCCTTGCTTCGCCTCGGCCATGGGCGGGGTCTCCTGTCTCTTCTCTTGAATGCTACTTTAGAATGGCGGTAGGAACAGTACCACCCCGAAGACACTAGAATGTTCACGGGCACTCGGGAAGGGCTCCCTGCCTCCCACGAACACTCGAGAAAGATTTCCCCGATCCAACAGTCTTCATGAGCACATCCCTCGCCGACGAGATCGCTCGGCGACGCACCTTCGCGATCATCAGTCACCCGGACGCGGGTAAGACGACGCTCACGGAAAAGCTCCTCCTGTACGGGGGCGCGATCCACAAGGCGGGCTCCGTGAAGAGCCGGCGCGCCTCTCGGCACGCCACGTCGGACTGGCTCGACATGGAGCAGGAGCGCGGCATCTCCATCACCGCGAGCGTGCTGCACTTCGACTACCAGGGCTTCCGCATCAACCTGCTCGATACCCCGGGCCACCAGGACTTCTCGGAAGATACGTACCGAGCGCTCATGGCGGCGGACAGCGCGATCATGCTGCTCGACAACCGGAAGGGGGTCGAGGCACAGACGGAGAAGCTGTTCAGCGTGTGCAAGCGCCGCCGGCTGCCGATCTTCACGTTCGTGAACAAGTGCGACCGCGTAGGAGAAGATCCGCTCGGCCTCATCGACGACGTCGAAACGGAGCTCGGGATTCGCTGTTTCGTCGCGACCTGGCCGGTCCGCAAGGACGGCCGGCTCATCGGCGTCTACGACCGGTCCCGAGGGAACGTGCTCCTCTACGCCAAGGAGGCGGACCACGGAGCGTCGATGCCGGAGGCCCACGCGGTCCCGCTGGACGACCCCGAGCTCGAAGCCGAGCTGGGCGCGGACGGAGTGGCCCGCCTGGAGGAGGAGATCGAGCTGATCGAGGTAGCCGGGGCCCCGATGGATTTCGACGCCGTGGCCACGGGGGAGGCGACGCCCGTGTACTTCGGCAGCGCGTTGACCAACTACGGGGTGGACGTGTTCCTGGAACGGTTCCTCGCGTCGGCGCCTCCGCCGCCCGCTCGCGAGAGTGTCGACGGACCCGTGGACCCGGTCACGCGGCCGTTCTCCGGCTTCGTCTTCAAGGTTCAGGCGAACATGGACCTCCGCCACCGCGACCGAATCGCCTTCGTGCGCATCTGCTCGGGACGCTTCGAATCAGGCGCGGAGGCACGGGTCGCGCGAACGGACAAGACGCTGCGGCTCGCCCAACCCCAGGAGTTCATGGCACGGGAGCGCAGCCACGGCGAAGACGCGGTGGCGGGAGACGTAGTGGGACTCCACGACCGGGGCAACCTGAGGGTGGGCGATACCGTCGCGGTCGGAGAGGCGATCGAATATCCCGGCGTGCCCCGCTTCTCGCCGGAGCTCTTCGCTCAGGTACGGATGGACGACGCGCTCCGCCGCAAGCACCTCGACCGCGGACTCAAGCACTTCGCCGAGGAGGGCACGATCTTGCTCCTGTTCGCTCCCTCGATCACGGGACACGTCCCGATCGTCGGGGCCGTGGGGCAACTCCAGTTCGACGTGCTCGTCGACCGGCTCGAACGGGAGTACAACGTGAACGTCCGACTCGAGCCGCTCCCGTTCCACTGCGCCCGCTGGGTGGTCGGCCCCGAGCAAACGATCGACAAGGTCGCGTCGCTCTATGGACGCCGGCAGGTCGAGGACGCCGACGGCAATCCCCTGATCCTGTTCGACACCGAATGGGCGCTCAAGCGCACCATCGAGCAGGAGAAAGATCTCGTGTTTCACGACGTGCAGCCGCGCCAAAAGAAGAAAGCGGAGGTCTGAGCGGAGGAGTCACGCGCCTTCCGAGCCGCCGTGGTCGAAGGTGAAGGACGGCTTCACCCCATCGCGCCCTCAGGGATCGAACTCGAGGTTGGTCATCGGGGGAGCGGTCGGACGGACGATGCGCAAAGCCTCTCGCTCGGACGCGATGTGACAGCTGTTGCAAGCCTGCGTGAGCTGGTCGAACGCGCGGACGAACCCGTCCCGGTCGCTCCCGTCCACCGTCGCCTCGAGCTCCGCCAGGGCGGGCGCCGTGGTTTCGTCGAGCAGCTCGGCCACGGGAATCTCGTCGTACACGGGATGCAGAGTCTCGATGTCCTCGATCAGCTCCTCGAGCTCGTGAAGCTGATAGTCGGCGAGCGACCAGTTCTCGGCGTCACCGGCAAACCACAGGGCAGCGTGCCGCTCGCCAACCTCCCCCATCAGCGTGTGGAGTCCAGGGGTAAACCGCTCCTCGATCGCGGCGAGCCTGGCCTCCACGGCCGCCGTGTCGACCCGGTCGCCCGCCGGTTCGGCGCATGCTCCGACGACGAGCGCGCCCAGCGCCCAAGCTGCCGTAGACCCGAGCTGCACGGCCCGATGCGTCATGTCACCCTCCTACTGCCACGCGGTTGTTCGACGGGTCCGAATCCAACAGCACGACGTCGGGATCGACCACGACCGCCTCGGGACGCTGCTCGGTCACGACCTCCACGGTCTGTTCCCGCTCCCGTCCCTCCAGGAGGATCCGCTCCGCCCCCACCCCCACCGTCACCGGCATCCAGGCTTCACCCCGGCGGGTGACGGTCGCGGTCGTGCGCCATCCGCCAGCGGTTTCTTCAGTCCGCACGTCCGAGACGCCGTAGTCGAGCGTGGCCGTGGTGTGGAGCCATTGCTCGAAGAACCATTCGAGGTCCCGGCCCGACGCGTCCTCGATCGCCCTCCGGAGATCGTCCTCGACCACGTGCTCGAACGCCTTGCGCTCGTAATAGAGCGCGAGCCCCTCCCGCATCGTGTCCGCACCGACCAACTCGCGGAGCATGCGCAGAACGATCGCCGGCTTCGTGTACGAGAGCAGTCCGTAGACGTCATAGCTCGGCATCTCGTGGCTCGGCGTCGCCACCGGCACGGGAAGCCCGCGCGCCTCCATCTGTCCGACACCGCGCACCGCGCGAGACCAGGGGTCGATTCCTCCCACTTCCTCCATGAACCAGTTCCCGAGGAAGCTCGCCATGCCCTCGTCCATCCAGGCATCCTTCCACTCGTTGCTCCCGAAGATCCCCATCGCGTACTGGTGCGCGAACTCGTGCACGATGAGCCCCTGCCCGGGGCTCCCGTCCATGACGAGCATCGGGAACTCGGTCCCGCCGGACTCCAGGCGGTGGAGGTTCGTGATCTGGGGGTAGGGATACGGTCCGAAGATCGTCTCCAACCATTCCAGCGCCCGGATCGAACGGTTCACCGCCGCACCGAGGTCCCAGTCCACGTCTCCGGGACGATAGAGAACATGCACCGCCACGTCGCCGTGCCGCCCCGCCTCGTATCGGTACTCGGGGCTGGTGCTCCACGCGAAGTGGTGGATGTCCTCGCCGTAGAACCGCACGCGCTTGCGTCCTTCGGTGACGGAGGACGACAGGAAGCCGGGCGAGACGGGCTCCCGGGGGCGCACGTACCATGAGGACTGCTTACGCACGACGTCGACGGGACTCGTGGGCTCGAGCTTCCACCCGGGGTCGCCCTCCAACACCGCGCCGGTCGCGCCGACGACCTGGTCTTCGGCGAGATCGAGCGTCACGTCGAAGATTCCATACTCTCCGTAGAACTCACCCTGCGGATGGAGCGGGTGGCCTTGCCACCCGTCCTCGTCGTACACCGCGATGCGCGGGTACCACTGCGCGAAGTCCCAACTCCGGCCCTCACGGCACTGTCGGCGACACAACGTCGCCGGACGCGCCCGCCACTCGAACGTGAACGTGCGCATCTCGCCCGGCTCGATCGGCTCCGGAAGGCTGAAGCGAACGACGGTCGAGTCCGGCGCGAACGGGTACTCGGGCGTGAGCGTCTCGCCCTCCATGCGCATGGAGCGGAGCCGCTCGTATCCGTAATCCGGATCCTCCAGCGACTGGAAGTCGTACTCCTCGCGCTCCTCCACCTCGGCCCAGCGGCTGTTCGGGCGAAAGGCGTTCAGGTAGAGGTGAAAGTAGACCTCGTCGAGCACGTCCGGCGACCGGTTGTGGTAGACGAGGCTGCCGGCGCCCTCGAGCCGCTCGGCCGCTTCGTTCAGCGACGCTTCGATCGTGTAGTGCGCCTCCTGCTGCCAGTAGTCGGCGGCTCCCCCGGCCTCCGCTTGCGCCGTCAGGCCGACCGGCACCACTCCGAGAAAGGCCAGGACACTCGCGAGCCCGCTGGTCCTCCACCTCGTCGGCCGTCTCATTCGCCCGGGGCCCTTCCCATTCCCGTCACGTTGCGGCCGAGCTCCAGGACCTCGATCGCTTCGAACGATCGCGTGTCGATGACGGTCACATTCCCCACGCCTGCACCGTCTTCACGGCCTCCGGAGCCGGTCATGCCCTCCATGGACCCTCCCGTCCCGTTGTTCGAGACGAACGCCCGGGTCCCGTCCGGTGAGAAGACGACCTGATGCGGTTGCCGGAAGCTCTCGGCCGTGATGCGGCGCTCGACCGTCCAATCCGCCGTTCGGACGACCGCGATCTCGTTCTCCCCCTTCACCGGCACCCAGACGCTCGATCCGTCGGGCGTGAAGATCGGGTCGAAGGCCATCGGACCGAGTCCGACGGAGGCCACCTGGCGGGGGTGCGCAGGGTCCTCGAGGTCGAAGGCGAGCAACCGACCGGACACCTCGGTCGAGCCCACGAGCCAACGGCCGTCGGCGGATACCGCGAACTGCACGAGCGCGTGCGGGGGACCGTCGAGGTCGGTGAGCGTCACCTCCTCGGTCTCGAGGTCGATCGCCGCGATTTGATTCACGCCCAGGCTCCCGGTATACGCCCAGCGCCCGTCGGGTGTGAGCGTCATCGGGTGCGGGCGTGGAAAGAACACGTCGATCTCATCGCCGTCCATGGTCCGAGTGTCGATCCACCCCACCCGCGTCGGCGGGTTGGTCGCACTCATCGACCGACTGGCCAGGAGCCGGCCCGTGCCCGGCTCGAAGCTGAGCATTCCGGGCGTCGACATCTCGAACGTCCCCTGGAGCTCACCGCCCCGGTCGAAGCGAGCTACAAGGTCCTCGCCGATGAGCGACACGTACCAGCGCTCACCGCCCGGCTCGACCGCGACGTGATGGGGCTTGGCATTGGAGGAGAAGCCGAGCGTGGTCAGATCGATCGTCCGCGCGACCTCCAGGCCGTCCATGTCGATCACCGCGATGCGTGCATCGTCCTGCACGCAGGCGTACAGATACTCGGGCGCAGCCTCGTCGCCGGTGTTGCCCGGGCTCACGGCTTGGGCGTCGGAGGAAGTGGCGGGCGCCGCGCACGCCAGCAGGGGAAGCAGCGCCAGCGCCTCGAAGAACGAGCGCCGGCGGGGAGAACGTACCGTCACGGTTCTGGTCATGAGTTCCTGTCCGGATCGGGTTGCTGGAGGACTACGCGCTGGCCCCTGCAGCGGCCGAGCCGTCCGACTCGACCTGCTCGCGGATCTGGCGCTTCAGCCGGTTCAAAATCGCGCTCATTCCCCGTAGCCGCAGGGGAGACACCACCTCACCCAGCCCCATTTCGGAGTAGAAGTCCGACGGGACCTCGAGCACCTCCTGCCACCCGGCTCCTTCCAAACCTTCCCTGAGGATGCCCGCGAAGCCACGCACGGTCGGACTCTCCGCGGGCGCATCGAAGAAGAGGTGAACCGCTCCGTCGTCGTCGACCCGCGTGGCGAGGAAAAAGGGCGTCTGGCATTCGTGCACCTGTTCGAGCGACGAACGGTCATCGGCGAACTCGGCCGGAAGCTCCGGCACCTTGTTCGCGAACTGCAGGAGTGCCTGGACCCTCAGGTCCTTGGGCGCGCTTCCGAACCGATCCACGATCTTGGACAATGCGGGTGGGATGCTCATGTGTCCGGGCTACCGCACGAACGGCTCCGGGTTCCGTCGCGGGCACCGTAGCGGACCGAGCTCCGGAAACGTCGTCCGGGTGAACTCGCGACTCGGATCGGGGTTACGTTCATGCTCGGGCACGGACCGGACCGGGTGCCCCGCACCCACGCGTGCCGCACGAAAGAGGAACGACAATGCGACTGCCCACCTGGAGGACCCATGCCAGCTCCCAACGACTCCGATCCCCGGTTCGAGCGCTACGCCCATCCGGATAAGCTCGTCTCCACGGACTGGCTCGCCGAGCACCTCGACGACTCCGACGTAGCCATCGTGGAGTCCGACGAGGACGTGCTCCTCTACGACACCGGCCACATCCCGGGCGCGATCAAGATCGACTGGCACATGGATCTGAACGACCCGGTGACCCGGGATTACCTGGACGGGAAGAAGTTCGCCGAGCTCATGTCGTCGAAGGGCATCGACCGCGACACGACCGTCGTCTTCTACGGCGACAACTTCAACTGGTGGGCCGCGTACGCGCTTTGGGTGTTCACCCTCTTCGGCCATCCGGACGTACGGTTGCTCGACGGTGGCCGCAAGAAGTGGATCGACGAAGACCGGCCGCTCACGACGGACGTGCCCGAGCGCCCCCGCACGGAATACCCGGTCGTCGAACGGAACGACACGGAGATCCGGGCGTTCCGCGACGAAGTGCTCGAGCACATGAGCGCGGGCGGCAAGCTGGTCGACGTCCGGTCACCTCAGGAGTACAGCGGCGAGCTGCTGCACATGCCGGACTACCCGCAGGAGGGCTCGTTGCGAGGCGGCCACATCCCGGGGGCCGCGAACGTCCCGTGGAAGCGGGCCGCCAACGACGACGGCACGTTCAAGGACGTCGACGAGTTGAAGAAGATCTACGAGCAGGAGCAGGGCCTCTCCCCCGATGCGGACGTCGTCGCCTACTGCCGGATCGGCGAGCGCTCGAGCCACACTTGGTTCGTGCTGCAGCACCTGCTCGGGTACCCGAAGGTCCGGAACTACGACGGTTCCTGGACGGAATGGGGGAACATGGTCCGCGCGCCGATCGAGCGCTGAGCGACGCCGTGGACGCGGGGCGGGTCGGCGTCAGGCGGAAGCCCTAGCAGCCCGTGCTGGAGGCGTCGAGCGGGTTCTTGCGGATGATCGAGCGAGCCATGTTGAAGTGGCGGAGCCCGGCTTTCGGATCGTAGACCACGAACATGGCGCCGTGCTGGTCGTACCCCTCCGGGTTCACACCCGAGTAGTCCATCAGGGTCCGGGCGAACTCGGCCGTCATCTTGTTCCCGAGCTCGTCCTCACCCAACGGGCTGCGGAACAGGGCATCCATCGGGAGGTTCAGCTCCGAGCCCTTGTGTAGCGCGATCAGCACCTTCGCGATCAGGGCGTTGTGCGGAAAGTTGAAGTGCAGGTCCAGGGGCGAATACCGGTCCGGGCGGGGCCGGTGCCGCTCGAGGTCCTCGAGGATGGCCTCCTGGTGTCGCCCGAAGAGCCGTTTGAACTCCGTGAGCTCGTTCCGGTACCCGTCGAGGGCGGCCGGCGGCCGCTCGAAGAACGCCCAGGGGTCGGGCGTGAGTCCGTTGATCATGCCCTCTACCACCGGATCACGCTCGTCCTCCGACGCGCCCCGCTCGACGAGGCGGTCGTATGCCCGCACCAGCTCGAGCACGGCGGTGAGCAGCCACGGGTAATCGCCCACGTTGTCGTCCCGCATGCGGCCCACGTCCCGGCGGTACATGACACCGAACCCCCAGCGCAGGTGTCCGGCGAGGACGGCCGTTCCCAGCCTCGCGAAGCGGACGCGGCGCTCCTCGACTCCGAGCCTCCAGACTTTCTCGACCAGGCGGTCGTAGGCGGCCTCCTCGGGATGGAACTGCGACATCCCCAGAATGAGCAACGTCTCGGCATGCTCGACGAAGAGGTGGCCGCTGCCATCGCGGCCCTGTAGCCGCTCGATCAGCGCATCGACCCGATCCATGTACGCCGCCGGATCCTCGGCGTCCCACGCGCGCATGGTCAACAGGATCAGAAGGTGGAAGAAGTAGTAGTCCAGCAATATGGCCAACACTTCGCGCTCGGTGCCCTCGACCATCCCGATGTCGGAGAAGTAGTCGAGAAGGATGACCGGCGTGTTCTCCCGGCTGAACTCCAGAGCACGGAAGTTCCAACTGTGGAGGACTCGGAAGCCCTCGCTCCGGGTGCGGTGGTCCAGCCGATCCACGACGTCGCGAAGCTCGTGTCGCGTCGACTCGGTCTCGAACGTGTGCGCTTGCATGGCGCCCCGGATATGCTTCAAGGCACGCCCCATCGAACCCTGCGCGAGCGCTTCGTCCACCAACTCACCGCGGAACGGCCCTTCGAGCATCGCTTCGAGGCGTTCCGCCGCGACCTCGCAGAGGATCTCGGTTGTCTCGGACATCGACCTTCCCTGAAAAATCAGATTCGGCCCGGCCAACTTCTGCCACGGGCTGTTAGGAGCGCGCTACAGCCGGAGGGACACGCCTCCGCCGCTCGGCGTTGCGATCAGCGTTGCAGGTTGATCGGGATGAGCGCGACCGCCCGGTGGGCCATGCGCTCCATGAACTGGTGCGTGTAGGCCCGGATCTCGAGCCCCCGGCCATACACCTCCACGAGGTAGAGGTCGTAGGGTTGGTAGGTCGCGAGCTGATCCAGCCCCCCGATCACCGGCATCTCGTCCACGTACACCCGGGGCTGCTCGAGGCGCCCGCGCCGCTGGATGCACAGCGTCCCGAAGGCTCGGGTGCCACACGACCGGGGGTGGAGCGCCGCTTCCATTCGCAGGAAGTCCAGGAAATCGCGGGCGGCGGACTGCACCAGACGCTCCTGGTCGAACGCGCGGACCGACGTGGCCGTCGCGTTCCGGCGGCGGCGCAACCGCTGGTCCATCAGCTCCAGCCGGTCGGTGACCACGTTCAAGCCGTCCAGCAAGACGGCCTCCGGCGGCAAGGGGATCCGGACCTCGAGCGCCCCTTCGGTCGGAACGACGGCCTCCATGCCGGTCGTTTGGTACCCGTAGCGGCGGACGGTCACCCCGAGGGAACCGCTCGAGAGCTCCCCGAGGTCGAACAGGCCCGCGGAATCGGTGAGCACGGCATACCGCTCGTCGTCCACGACCACCAGCGCGTCGGCGATCGGAAGGCCCGTGACCTCATCGACGACGAGGCCGGAGACCCGGGCATGGTTCGGACGCGTCTCCGGCTCCTGGGCGGCGGAAGGGCGTGCCCAGCCCGCGACCGCCATCACGGCCACCCCTGCGAGCACGATCTTCCTCATGTGCGCCTCCCGTGAGCGCGGTTCCCTGGAGCACTCGAACCGTAAGCGGGCCGAGGGGCCCCGGCAAGCGGCTCAACCCCCGATGCGCTCACCCTCCAATGGCGGCGTATGGACCGGGCTCCGGCGGGCTCGGGTGAGTTGCTCGAACGCATATCCCAACGCCAACAGCCGGGGCTCGCTGAACGCCGTTCCGAAGAAGGAGATCCCGACCGGCAGGCGGTCGCTCGTGAATCCGGCCGGCACGATCAGATCCGGAAAGCCGGTGAGGTTCGCGATGTTCGTCGGGGACGGCCCACCGCCCCCACCACCACCCGACACGAGCCCCGGCCGGGTCGGCGAAGTCGGATACACGATGGCGTCGAGCTCGTGGCCGGCGAAAAGGCCCTCCACGATCCCCCGCACGAGCGGGAGGCCGTGCTCACGCATGGTCACGTAGTCCGGGTCGTCGGTGGTGCCGCTCCGCTCCTCGTTCTCGAGCAGGGTCCAACGCGTCGGATTCGGGCCGCCGTGGTCGGAGGTGAGGGAGGTGATCTCGCGGCTCCGCTCGACCATCTCCGCGAGGGATTTCGGGTACTCGGGGTCGAGGGTGGCCAAGTAGTCGGGGATCTGGGCGCGGAAATCGGGCCAACGGATGGTCGTGTACCATTCACCTTTGACGTCGAGCAGCCACTGCGGGTACCGCACCTCCACGATCGTCGCACCGGCGTCGCGCATGGTGTGAAGCGCCGACTCGACGATCCAATCGACCTCCGAGTCCTGACCCATGAAGTCGCGGGCGATGCCGATACGGGCCCCATCGAGCGCTTCCGCGTCGAGGGATGCCGTGTAGTCGTCCGCCCGGCGCTCGTCGGCGTCGCTCGTGGCTTCATCGGCGGCGTCGCTCCCGGCGATCGCGTTCAACGTGTGCGCGATATCCGAGACGTGTCGCGCCATCGGGCCGGGCACGTCGAAGGTCAGCGAAAGCGGAATGATCCCGTCCCGGCTCACGAGACCGTGGGTGGGCTTCAGACCGACGATCCCGTTCGAGGTCGACGGCCCCCGCACCGAGCCACCGGTATCCGTCCCGAAGCCGACCTCGGCATACCACGCCGCGATCGCGGCCCCGGTGCCACCCGACGAGCCCGAGGGGCTGCGCTCGAGATCGTGCGGATTTCGGATGTACCCGCCCACGGAGCTCATCGTCACGCCGGAGGCGAGCTCGCTCATGTTGAGCTTGGCCAGGATGATCGCGCCGGCCTCGCGCAGGCGCGCCACGAGGTGCGCGTCGTCGGGCGGGATCGAGCCTTCCAGGAGGAGTGAGCCCCCGGTGGTGGGCATGTCGTGCGTGTCGAAGTTGTCCTTGAGCACGACGGGGATGCCGTGGAGCGCCGACCGGGGCCCCTGCTCCTCGCGTTCCCGATCGAGAGCGCGCGCCGTCTCGAGCGCCTCGGAGTTCACGTGGAGCACCGCGTTGAGGCCGGGACCTCGCTGGTCGTAGGCCTCGATGCGGGCGAGATGCATCTCCAAGAGCCGTTCGGCCGTGAGCGTGCCCTCCGCGAAGGCGCGCCCGAGCTCCTCGATGGTGGCGTGGGCGAGAGAAAGCTCCTGCGCGGCCGCCGAGTCGGGCACCCCGACGACGAGGGCACCGACCGCGGCGCACGCCAGACGGACCCGCCTCCGGCCACGGACGGGGGAGCGCGAAGACCGGAGAATGGAACGACGGCGGCACGGACTCGGCATATGTACTCTCCACGGAAGTTACGGTAGGGAGAGCGAACGTACTTCCCGACCCGAGGTGGCAACAGGACGAGGCGGCCGGGCACGGGTGCCCGGAGCACCGGTCTTGGTATTTCCCGAACCGTTCGCCCAGGGGGCGAGGAGACCTTCCATGGCATCGCTCTTCCGTCGTTCCACACGTCCGGCCTTGGTCGCGGTCTCGGGCCTCCTGATGCTCGGACCGGTGACCGCCCCCCTCACGGCCCAAGCGCACGACGCCCCCCGCCCCATCGCCGGCACCAACACCGTGTGGCTCGAGGAGATGACTTGGATGGAGGTTCGCGACGCGCTCGCCGAGGGCAGCACGACGATCATCGTGGGAACGGGCGGGATCGAGCAGAACGGTCCGTACGTGGCGAGCGGAAAGCACAACTTCGTCCTCACCGCCACGACCGAGGCCATCGCGCGGGAGCTCGGGAACGCCCTGGTCGCGCCGATCGTGAAGTTCGTGCCCGAAGGAGACGTTCGAGGCGCTGCTCACGGATATCGCCTCCAGCTTCGCCGCACACGGTTTCACCGACATCGTCCTCATCGGCGACAGCGGCGGCAATCGCCGGCGGATGGACGCGGGCCTCTTCAGCATCAACGGCGTGGACCTGGCGCCCCTCTCGCGCACCATCGCCAACGGCCGGAGGCTGGTGCGGTACCGGGCCGAGCTAACCGCACGGGCCATCCGGGAGGCGATCGCGGGAGGGTGACATTGGCTGTTAAAGCGGTTGATCGTGCGCCGGAACCCACATATGCTTAGTCGCTACGCACAAGCTTCAATGATCCCCACCGCCACAGCCATGCGCCCCGAACTCCGTCCCCGAACTCCGACCGCGACCATGACCTGTCGCTGTTGTTGTCCGGCTCTCCCGCCGGGAGAGGCCGAGGGGCGCCCGTACATGTGACGGACGCGTGAACGACCACCGGGCTCAGCCCGGATCCCCGGCCCCTCTCCCCGCGAGAGGGGCCGTTTTTTTGTCCCGTTCCACACCGACCGAGACCCATGACTCGTTCCGATATCCCCGGTGCCGCCAGCGGCGCCATCGCCATCTATCACGAGCACCCGGACTGGTTCCGGCCGCTGTTCGACGAGCTCGACGCCCGCGGCGTGCCCTACGTCCGACTCGATGCGGCCGACCACGTGTTCGACCCGGCGGCCGAGGATCCCGACTACGCACTCGTCTTCAACCGGATGAGCCCCTCGGCGTTCCTGCGCGGCCGGGCGTCGGCGGTCTTCTACACGTCGCAGTACCTCGCCGACCTCGAGCGGCGCGGCATCCGGGTCATCAACGGGTGGAAGGCCTGGCAGACCGAGATCTCCAAAGCCGCCCAATTGTCGCTCCTGGCCGAGCTCGGCCTCCCCGCGCCCCGAGCACGCGTCATTCACCGGGCGGAGCAAGCTCCGGCCGCGGCCGAAGGCCTTCGCTTTCCCGTGGTCGTGAAGCCGAACATCGGTGGAAGCGGCGCGGGCGTGCGGCGTTTCGACAGGCCGGAGACTCTCGCCACGGCGACGAACGAACTCGATCTCGGCATCGACTCCACCGCCCTCGTGCAGGAGTTCGTGCCGGCAGAATCGGGACGGATCGTGCGCGTGGAGGTGCTCGACGGGAAGTTCCTCTACGCGATCCGGGTCTACACCGACGGGTCGGACTTCAACCTCTGCCCGGCCGACGCCTGCCAGAGCGTGGACGGCGCCGAGCTGGAGCGCGCCGCCTGCGCGGTGGACGCCCCCAAGAACGGCATGCGGGTGGAAGGCTACGAGCCTCCCTCCGATGTCGTGGAGGACGTGGAGCGGATCATGGCCGCGGCCGGCATCGAGATCGGGGGCGTCGAGTACATGATCGACGAGCGTGACGGCCGACGGTACTACTACGACGTGAACGCGCTCTCCAACTTCGTGGCCGACGCGCCCAACGTGGTGGGGCTCGACGCCTTCGCGCGGCTGGCCGACTGGCTCCAGCGGGAGGCCGGCCTGACCCCGGCCCACGCGGAAGCCGCGATCCAAGGAGGTGCGGCATGAGGTTCGGTTACTGGCTCCCCGTCTTCGGCGGCTGGCTTCGCAACGTCGAGGACGAAGGGATGGAAGCTTCGTGGGAATACGTCAGCCGCCTGGCCCGCCGCAGCGAGGAGATCGGCTTCGATCTGTCGCTCGTCGCCGAGCTCAACCTGAACGACATCAAGGGCATGGACGCGCCTTCGCTCGACGCTTGGAGCACCGCCGCCGCCCTCGCCGCCGTCACCGAGAAGCTCGAGCTCATGGTGGCGGTACGCCCGACCTTTCACGCTCCGGCGCTCCTGGCGAAACAAGCGGCGAACATCGACCGGATCAGCGGAGGCCGCCTCTCGCTCAACGTCGTGTCGTCGTGGTGGGCGACCGAGGCGAAGAAGTATGGCGTGCAGTTCGACGAGCACGACGACCGCTACGCCCGCACGGCGGAGTGGCTCGAGATCGTCGACGGGATGTGGAAGCAGCCGGAGTTCTCGTTCAAGGGACGGTACTACGAGGTCGAGGACGCGATCCTCGAGCCGAAGCCCGTGCGCCGGCCGCGGCCTACCGTGTACGCAGGCGGCGAGTCAGCCGCCGCCAAGGAGCTGATCTCGACCAAGTGCGACGCGTGGCTGACCCACGGTGACCCACCCGACGTCATCCGCCCCAAGGTCGACGACATGCGGGAACGACGGGCGCGGACCGGTCTCGAACCCATGTCGTTCGGTGCCGCCGGCTACGCCGTGGTCCGGCCCACGGAGCGCGAGGTCCGGCAGGAGCTCGAGCGCATCACGAACGTGCGCGAGAACGCACGCGGCTATGCGAATTACCAGGACTGGATCAACAACACCGAGCTCGAGCGGCAGGTGAGCATCGAGGACTACTCGGTCTCCAACCGGGGGCTCCGCAGCGGGCTCACGGGAACGCCCGAGCAAGTGGCCGAGCGGATCTTGGAGTTCGAGCGGGCGGGCCTGGACCTACTGCTGCTCCAGTTCTCCCCACAGCTCGAGGAGATGGAGCGGTTCGCCGAGGAGGTCATTCCGCTCGTGCGGGAGGAGTCGGAGGCGAGTCGGGTGGCGTAGCTGCTAGGATCCGTCCGAAGTCGAATCGGTCACGCTGGACCGGATCTGGTCCGCCCCCGTCACCATGCGATGGAAGTTCCCCTCCCAGGACTGCCAGGCGAGCACCAACGCGGCGACCACCAGCATCACGGAGGCTCCCTTCATCATGCGCTGCTGCCATGCGCGTGTGAGCCGCCGGTGCCCGTACGCCGCGAGCCCGGCGACGACCGACCGGACAGCGAGCAACTGGAGGATGAACGCACCCGCGAACGCACCGCCGAGCTCCCAGGAGACGCGCCAGAAACCCACGAACAGGGGCGCGCCCACCAACATCCAGAAGACCCAAGGAGTCGGTGAGACGAGCGCCAGCAATGCGGCTTCCAGGCTCCGGCGTGACGCCTCGTCGGGGACGTGCGCCACCGGATCTTCCTGGGCCCGCTTCCAGGTGCCGCGGGCGAGATAGAGGATCAGGACGCCTCCGACGATCCCCATCCACCGGAGCAAGCCGTCCGGAAGCTGCGCGACCACCAGAGCCGCGGTCGTCAGCACCACCAGCTCCGAAAGAAGCGGCACGACCGCCACCCGAAATCCCGCCCGGAAGCCGGATTTCAGGGAGGTCGCCGCCACGAGCGCGGAGAAGGGGCCGGGAATCGCGCCGGCGACGAGTCCCAGCACGAATCCCAGGAAAAGAGGTTCCGACACTAGCAGCCCGTGGCAGAAGTTGGGTGGGCCGGACCCGGGCTGCGCCCGGGTGCCCCGGGAGCGCCACGGCCCCAGATCCTAGGCGCCACGACGAAGGCATAGCCTTGAGCTACGTCGAGGAGTGGCAACGACGGAGATGGGGCCGTGCCGCCCCGGGCACCGCCGCGCCAGCGGTGGTCCGAAGGGCACAAGGGACCAACGCTATCGCGTCGGTGCCCGCGGCATCATACTGCGTCATAGCTCCTCCCCGATGCTTTGGCATCGCATTCGTCGCTCTTCCTTGTCTGATATCCGCAAGACCCCTGCGCGCGTGTGCGCGGCCCACCCAACTTCTGCCACGGGCTGCTCGCTCTCCAAATCTCCTTCATTCAGTCGACGGCGTAGCAGCCCGTGGCAGGCCAGGGCCTGACGCTCGGGACCGAGACGCGGAAGACCTCGACCTCGGGCGGGGAAACCGGAAAGCTGGGACGGGATCCGCGGCCCGTCGAGGCCACGGAAGACCGGCGGGCCCCTCCGAGTGCCTCGTCCAGCTTCTCCCCGAACGGCTCCCGAGGTACTTGTCGAACCCTCGTGCGGTGCGCACTCTGTGCACGTCTCGGTTCCCTTCCCGGAGGTGCGCTCATGGACCGCTCCCGCCAGCCGATCCCCCGCCAGCCCGACGACGCCGCCGCGGCCGGTCGCCCACGCCCGAGCGCTCGGAAGCTCCGCCGTTTCGGTCTGGCCGTTGCGCTCCTCGCGCTTCCGCTGCCCGCCGCCGCACAGCAGCTCTACGACTTCGGCACGGCGTTCGGACGGGCGGCCGCCGTAGCGGACGGCGAGGTGCTGGTCGCCGAGCCGCAGAACGTGATCCGGCCCGGGCGGGTGTACGTCTTCCGGCCGGCGACGACGTCGGAGCGGACGACCCAGGTGCTCACCGCCTCGGACGGAATCCGCTCGGACGGATTCGGGCGGGCGCTCGCCGCGCATGGCGAGGCCGTGTTGGTCGGCGCTCCCAACGCGGCGGAGGGCGCGGGTGCCGGGTATCTGTTCGTGCGTAGCGACGAGGGTTGGCGGGAGGCCGCGCGGTTGGACGCCCCCGACGGCACGGAAGCCGTGGGCTCGGCCGTAGCGCTTTCGGAACGGGTCGCGGCGGTCGTGGAGCAGAGCGGCGAGCGTGAGCGCGTGAGACTCTACCGACGCACCGGAAGCGCCCTCGCGGAAGAAGCGCTGCTCGAACCTCGGTCGGGCGACCGACGCTTCGGCGCGGCGCTGGCGGTTCTCGGAGACGACGGCCTCGTGGTCTGCGGATCCGACGAGGCGGGGATGCTCTTCCTGGACCACTTCCGCAGGGGAACGAGCGGTGAATGGCGTCGCGTGAGTCGAGTCGAAAGCGGCGAGCCGCTCTCCAACCAAGGCGGCCTGCTCTCACAGGACCCGTACAAGGAGTGCAGCCTCGCGACGGACGGAGACGGCGTTGCCGTGGGCATGCCCCTCGCGGGAGCCGGCGAAGGTCGGGTCGCTCTGTACCGAACCGAGGACCCGGACGGCACGCTCGTCGCGGACACCACGCTGGACGCACCCGACGATGCTACACCGGGCTTCGGAACGACCGTCGCGGTGAGTGGTGGAAGCCTCTGGGTGGGTGCGCCCGAGGCGCGCTCACGGCTCGGCGCGGTGGCCCGGTTCCAGCGAGCGGAGGGCCGGTGGGGCGATCCCGAGATCCTCACCGGGCCGGGAACGAACTTCATGCCCGTGTTCGGGCTGGCCCTCGCGGCCGGTCCCGAGCTCGCGGTCGTCGGCTCGCCGGGCGACGCGTACGGCGCCGGTACGGCCGTCGCCTATCGGAGAACCGAGGCCGTGGGGGCCACATGGACCGAGGGCACTACCCTCGCCGGAGAAGCCGAAGGATACGAGGCCGTGCGCGGCGAGCGGGTGGATTGCGCGGACGGCGAGGCCGCCATCTTCACCTGTGAGCAGATGGATCTGGTCGCGCTTCTCCCCGTCGAGGAGATGGGGGCGTCGCGGGGCGCGATGGTCAACGACGTCTGGGGTTGGACCGACCCGGAAACCGGGCGCGAGTATGCCGTGGTGGGCCGCTCCGACGGCACCTCGTTCGTCGACGTCACCGAACCGACCCGTCCCATCTATCTGGGTCAGCTTCCCAAGACCCCGGGGAGCCGCGGGCAGGCGTGGCGGGACGTGAAGGTGCTGAGGAACCATGCACTCGTGGTGGCCGACAACGCGGGCGAGCACGGCATGCAGGTCTTCGACCTCACCCGTCTGCGCGACGTCGATCCGGCCGACCCACCCACCTTCGAAGTGGACGCCCTCTACACCGACATCGCCAGCGCGCACAACCTGGCGGTGAACGAGGAGACCGGCTTTGCCTACACGGTCGGCAACTCCGGAGGGGGGCGGGGCTGCGGCTCGATCCACATGATCGACCTGAACGACCCCGACAACCCGACCTTCGCCGGCTGCTACACGGACCCCTCGGTCGGCCTCGGCGCTGCGGGCCAGACGCACGACGCGCAATGCGTCGTCTACCGAGGGCCCGACGACGCCTACCAGGGACGCGAGATCTGCATCGGGTTCAGTGAGACCGCCATCACCATCGGAGACGTGACGGACAAGGAAGATCCGGTGGTCGTGACCCAGGCGACCATGCCGAACACGGCCTATATCCACCAGGGTTGGCTCACCGAGGATCAGCGCTACCTGTTCGTGAACGACGAGCTCGACGAGATGAACGGTCTCACCGAACGGACCCGCACGATGATCTGGGACGTGGCCGAGCTCGACGATCCCGTGCTCGCCGGGACGTATCTCGCGGAAAGCAACGCGACCGACCACAACCTCTACGTCACCGGGAACCTCATGTATCAGTCGAACTACGCGGCCGGGCTCAGGGTCCTCGACGTAACCGATCCGGAGCAGCCCCGTGAAGTCGGGTTCTTCGACACGGCACCGTTCGCCGAGGATGTCCCGGGGTTCTTCGACGGCTCTTGGAGCAATTACCCGTTCTTCGAGAGCGGAAACGTCCTGGTGACGAGCCACAAGCAGGGGCTTTTCGTGCTCCGAAGGAGCGTGCCCTTGAGCTGAGTGGACGGGTTGCAGCATCCGGCCGCTTGCGAACGAGCGGCCCACACCTACGTTCGACGCAGGTGCCGCGCAGGCACCTCGCCACTTCACGCACGATCCGCTTCATGCCCACAGGCTATTCGGGGACCCCGCTCGTGAGAAAGCTCGGCCTCAAGCCGGGCATGCGGTGCCGTGCGATCGAGCCTCCGGAGGACTACGCCGAGCTCCTCGGCGACCTTCCCGATGGCGTGCGCTTTCTCGAGCGTTCCTCCGACGCCCTCCACTTCGTGCACCTGTTCGTGCGCGAAGCCGCCGGCCTGCAACGCCAGCTCCGAGAGCTCCGCGGCAGCATCGCGCCCAACGGCATGATCTGGGTTTCCTGGCCCAAGAAGGCCTCGGGCGTCGAGACCGACGTCAACGGGAACGTGGTCCGTGATGCCGGCCTCGGCGCGGGTCTCGTCGACATCAAGATCTGCGCGGTCGACGACACCTGGTCGGGGCTCAAGTTCGTGATTCCGCGGATAAGGCGTGAGTGATCACCGCCTCACCCATGTCAGCTCCCGGATCAGTTGGCGCATCTCCTCCGCGCGTCCCGCGGCCTCCAACTCACGCCACATGAGCTCGACCGCGGCTTCGTCCACCAGCCCGGGAGGGCTCCCGCCGGAGTCCGGGTGGGAGAGGCCCTGATCGCTCCGGAAGGCGTCGACCGCGGCGGCGATCTCGTCCCCGTACACCCGCCATCCATCCTCGCGCTCGAGCGTGTCCACGTCCTCCCGGTAGTAGCCGAGCGCGTGCATGATCAGCTTGACCTGCCAGACGTCCGACCCGGCCTGCTGCTGTAGGGTACGGAAGCCCAGCTTCCCGGAGATGGTGTCGTAGATCCGGCGCATCTCACCCACGGGCTCCGGATGCTCGCACACGTTCACGTGCACCGTCTGCCCGTCGTCCCTCCGGGCCATGCCCTCGCGGGGATCCGCGACCATGACGGCCGCCGACTGAATGCGCCCCCGGCGTCGGTCACCCCCGGCCGCCTGACCCGCTTCCATCGCGGCGATGAGCCGGTCGGCGAGGTGCAGGTGCGATCCCTCCGTCGCTTCGAACGACGTCGCCACCGCCTCGAGCACTTCCGGGCCCACGAGCACGTTCCCCTGCGTGGCGTAGTTGAGCCCGGCCCGCTGCCCGGCCCACGCGCCCGGATTGCTTCCCGTGTGCTGGGCGCTCCGTCCGTCGAGCGCGATCACACCGATCTGTCGGCTCTCGGCCCGCTCGTCCGGCGCCAACGCCTCGGCGAGCGCGTCCTCCGGGCTCATGCCCGACTCGATGAGATCGAGGAGCTCCTCGCCGTACTGGGTCCGCGTCGAGGCCTGGGTGGCGACCGCCCCGACGCCCACCCGGACCCACGGGACGCCGTTTCCGACGCACGCGTTGCGCGTCGTGACCGCGGCGCCGACCTCCCCGGTCTCCGGGTCCACTCCGACGATCGAGAAGGTGTGGAACTCGAGATCGGGACCCCATTGCACGGGCTCCTGGGCGCTAGCGCCCGGTGCGCGCAGAAGGGAAGGGAGAGCGAGCACGAACACGGCCAGCACGGCGACTCGCGCCGCGGGAAACGTCGTGCCGCGGACATGGAACCACCGCGGCTTCGGGATCACGGAGATCGGGGAACAGTCTTTCATGGGACTTCTCGCCGTCGCTGAAGGAACGATTCGGCGAAAGTAGGGCGGCGGACGGGGCGACGGGAAGAGCCAAGGCGGCGCGGCGCCCCATCCGGAACGCGAGCGGCCCTCGCCCGAATTCGGACGAGGGCCGCTTTACCATGCGTCGCCGGGATCGATCCGGTCGGCGCTGCTGTCGGTCCTACCTCAGGCGCTGAACGACACGGAGTCGGAGAAGCTGACACCGCAGACGCTCCCGGACATCGTAACCGACCCGCTCTGGCCCGCCTGGCTGACCTCGGCCGTGAAGGTGACGTCGACGCTGCAAGTCCCCTGCTTGTCATCCGTCGACCAGTCGACGCTACCCGCGTAGCCACCGTCGAGCGTCACGAGGTCCTCACCGGCTTCCACCGTGAAGTTCGCCGTGACGTCCGGCGCACCGTCCAGCGTGAAGCGAACGCCGTCCTCGGACTCGCCGACACAGCTCTGGTGCACCTGGGTCACCGTGTAATCGATGGTGACGTCCTCGCTGGTCTCGCTGGTCTCCATGACCACGTCCCCGGACACGGAAACGGATCCGCTAAGCTCACAGCTCGCCTCGAGCTGCACGCTCCGCTCGAACGTCGCGAGGGACGGCGCCATGGCCGCCTGGCCTTGATCCTGCTGCCAGGTCGCGAAGACGTTCTCCGACATCACTTCGGCCAACGCGGCGGCTTCGGCTTCGCTCAGCTCGTCGGTAACGACGTCCGTCGCGCTATCGCCGCACGCGCCCACGGCCACGAGTAGCGCGAGTCCCACGCCTCGAACATGCATCCGGTTCATCGATCAGATCCTGGTTGGGTTGACGGTCCTTTGGAATGCCTCGGTTGCACGCAAGACCCGGGCCAGGGATCCGAAGCCACGGTCCGGCGCTCCGTGGCGCGGTCCAGGAACCCGAAAGCCGCATTCATCTCCGGCGATCTACGAGCGCTTCCCGCAACATGCGGCGCGGACCGACGCTCATTCCAGGTAGGTGTACCCTCGCAGCCCCTGGTCCAGAAACCGGCGCAGGCTCACGGTTTCCTTCAGAGTCAGCCGGCCCGCGGCGAGGGACTCCTCCGCGTCTTTCCGGAGCTCCTCTCGCATGTGGTCGGCGTCATACTGCACGTAGTCGAGCACCTCGCGGACGGTGTCGCCTTCCACGACTTCGTCGATGCGCCAGCGGCCGCGCTCGTCCAAGGTGACATGCACGGCGTGGGTGTCACCGAACAGGTTGTGAACGTTACCCAACGTTTCCTGGTACGCACCGGTCAGGAACACCCCGAGGTAATACGGTTCGAACTCCTGGTCGGGATCGTCCGGGGCCGGGATCAACTCGTGGAGGTCGAGCGTGCCCCGCGGGCCGTCCTCGGAGGGAAACTGCTCGATACGCCCATCCGAGTCGCACGAGATATCGACCAGGACGCCCGAGCGGGTCGGCCGTTCGTTCAGCCGGTGGATCGGCATGATGGGAAAGAGTTGGTCGATCGCCCACGAGTCGAGCAAGGACTGGAAGACGCTCATGTTCACGAAATAGAGGTCGGCGAACGTCGCCGTGAGATCGGCGAGCTCCTCGGGCACCTCCCCGTCCAGCATCTCCAGGACTCGCCGGCCGACGCACCAGTAGAGCTCCTCGGTCACGGCCCGCGACGTGACGTCCATGTACCCCAGGTTGAAGAGGCTCATGGCCTCCTCGAATGCGTGGGCCGCGTCGTTGAGCAGCTCGAGGGGATCGGCCTCCGCGGCACCCTCGGCGTCCATTCGCTCGTAAGCCTCCAGGATGTCACGCAGGGGTTGGGGGACGGAGTCGGACGCCATGGCCCGCGCGATGAGTGCCTCGTTCGGCGTCTCCAGCAATTGACGGCTCGCCACCGCTTCACACACCAGCGCCGTACAGTGGCTCACGAGCGCCCGACCCGACTCGGAAAAGATGTGCGGCGGAGCGATCTCGGCGTCGTCGCAGATCGACTTGATGCGATGCACGACGTCCAGCGCGTATTGCTCCACCGTGTAGTTGGACGATGCCGGGCTCGCCGTCTGCGTACCGTCGTAGTCCACACCGAGCCCGCCCCCCAGGTCGAGCATTCCCATGGGCGCGCCGTGCTGCACCAACTCGGCGTAGAGGTGCGTCACTTCGCTCACGGCGTACTTGACCGTCCGGATGTCGTAGATCTGCGAGCCGATATGGCAGTGGAGAAACTGCAGGGAATCCAGCAGATCCCGCTCCTTCAGATAGTCGACGGCCTGGAGCACCTCGCTCACAGAAAGGCCGAACTTGCCGCGCAGGCCGGACGACGTCGCCCACCGACCGATGCCCCCGGCCCCGAGGCGGACCCGGATCCCGATCCGCGGCTGGACATCGTGGGCCTTGGCCTGCTTGGCGATGAGCTCGAGCTCGTGGAACTGCTCGACCACGGGGATCACGTTCCGGCCCATCTTGGCCGCCAGGATCACCGTCTCGATGAACTCGTCGTCCTTGAAGCCGTTGCAGACGAGCGGCATCGAGTTGCGTCCCACCGTGAGGGCGAGCCCGGCCAACAGCTCGGGCTTCGAGCCCACCTCGATCCCGAAATCGAGCTCCTCGGCGACGTCACAGACGGCCTCGCAGAGCTGCCGCTGCTGGTTCACCTTGATGGGATACACGCACGAGTAGCGGGCACCGTATCCCACCTCTTCGATGGCGGCAGCGAAAGCGTCCCGGAGCTTCGTCATGCGGTGGCGGAGCAGGTCCGGAAAGCGGAGCACCACCGGCGGAGTGAGGCCCCGCGTCTCGAGCCCTTCGACGATCTCGAGCAGATCCATCGAATGCTCGGGCGAACCCGTCGGGTGGACGACGAGGGTTCCCTGCTCGGAGATGCCGAGGTATCCGTCGCCCCATTCCTCGAATCGATAGGTGTCGGCGGCGTGTTGCGTCGACCACTCGGTTTCTCGCTCGGACTCGGTCGTGGCTGCTTCGCTCATGGGCATGCATCCTTGGACGGCTGGGGCGTCACTGCGCCCGACCGGCGCGCGGCCCGGCGGCGGTGCCTTTCCGGTTCAGGGTGGCGAGGGGCTGCAATATGGCACGCTACCGACAGGCGTGTAATGGCACGTCCCGCTCACACCTCCCCCGACACCACCCGCCGGAAGACCTCCAGCGCGGCCTCCAGCTTCTCGCGGCTCGTTCCGACCCACTCCCGCCACTCCTCGGAGTCCTCGTCGACCCGCTCCAGCAGCGCCTCCACGACGCGCTCGACCAGATCCAGCACCTCGGGTGCGGCCAGATTCAACTTCGGCCACATACCGGCGACGATGGTCATGGTCTCGCGGCTCCGGCGGAAGAGGTCTCCCAACTCCTGGTCGGTAAAGAAGGGGCCCCGCGCCGCGGCGTCGAGACACGCGCCCAACAGCTCGACCACGTCGTCGTCGAGCTTGCGCAACAGCACCTTCTCGGACCGGAACTCGAGCACGCGGCCCAGGAAGGTCATGAGCGGATACACGGCTTCGCCGAGGTGCTCGAGGGTGACGGGCGGCGCTTCTCGCGTGATAGAGATAGAGCCGGTCCCAGTGCTCGTCCTTCTGGCCGACCTTCTTGGACATCTCGGGCGAGATCCAGTCGTATCCGACGAGGTCCTCGAAGCGCACCAGATCCACTCCCTCACCGTCGAGCGCCCGTTGGATGCGGCGTGGCGTGACGACGAGCACCGCGCCGTCGGTCTTCTCGATCCGCACGGCCGCGCCGGCGCCCGCCAGCACGTCCTCTTCACCCAGGGGGCTCCGCGCGACCAGCGTCGCATTGAGCCCCGTGCGCGTCTCCACCGCTTCCTGAAAGATCTCCGCCAGCTGCTCCGTGAGGAGCCAGTCCACCATCGTCATGCGTCGTGGGCTCCCGCCTTCTCGGCGTCACATTCGCAGGGCGTCGTTCGTCCCCTCTGATACGACGGAGTGATCGACACGCCGTCCTACGCAAGGGAGACACGATCATGACGAAACTAATCGCTCGCGGACTCCTGAGAACGCTCCCCGGGCGCACGCTTCTCCTGACCGTCGCCCTGGGGTCGGCCTCCTTCGTCACGGAGACGCGAGCTCAGGCTATCGATCTCGACTTCGCGGTGGAACAGGCGTTGACGTCCGTCGACGACATGGCGAGCCCGACGGGCTACCGGGCGGGCCTCACCCTCCCGTGGATGCTCGGCCCGGTCGGGCTCGAGCTGGGCTACCGGAGCGTCTCCGAATATCTGGGCGAGCGTCCCGAGCGCTGCGGCATGGACGTCTGTACCCCCGGGCCGTTCGACGCCGTGATGCGGATGCGCTCGGCCGCGCTCGGCGTCAGCGTCTCGCGCATGCTGAACCCGTTCGTGGAGTTCTCAGTGGGAGGCACCGCGACACTGACGTGGCACGATTCGGAGTACGGCCCGGCCGACGGCGCCACCGAAGCGGTGACGCCGTCGACCGAGACCGCCGGACCGGACCCGGGCGTCGGCGCCTTCGTGAGCTGGCGCTTTCCCCCGTTGGTCTCCGTGCTTCGCCCGTTCCTCTACGCCCGAGCCGAGTGGATCGGACGTGGCTCGTGCGCCGCGGACGCGCTCTGTTTCGGCACGCGCTACTTCGGGAGCGCCGGCATCGGAATGTACGCCCGCTTCCCGTGAGCGGGCCGGCGCCGGCGCCGCTGCCGAGCTCACCGGCCGAGGGCCATCAGCCCTGTACGGCCCGGTCGGTTCCTTCCGCACGCTCGAACACGCCGGAAAGCACCAACGCCCCACCGGCGAGCGCCGTGTCCTTGAGCATGCTGCTCATGGAGGCCTGCATCGCCGCCGGGTCCTGCGCGTTCATCACGCCCACGAGGTGGATGGTCAAGGCGAAGATGAGAAGCATGAGCCCCAGGAGACGCGTCGCGAGGACCGCATGCTTTCCGACGCCGATGCTCACCGCGGCGGCGAGAAGCGCGAGTCCGGTCAGGTAGATCCAGAATACACCTCCAGGGATCGGCACCATCCCCGCCATCGAGCTCGCGTTCATGAAGTGGAACAGACCGAAAATGGCCATGGGAATGGCGTACAGGTATCGGCCTACCGTGGGCAATGCGGACATATCGGTGTCTCCTGCTCGAGTGGTGATGCACTCACGAGGAATCGTCGAGTCTGGAAATACGTTCCCGAGCGGCCACCGGAAACCCCCCGCGGACGTGCGAGCGTGCGAGCCCCGTGGAGCCCCCGACCCCAAACGCAGGGTCGAGTGACTCCACGAAGCCCCGCTCGTGGTTCTTCTCGTAGTTCTTCATGAACGACCGTCCCGCCCCGTGAGGGGCCGGTCGGGAACCACCGCGATGGGCGACGGCTCAGTTCACGTGCACGTGCACCGCCGTCGTCTCGAAATCGGCATGCCCGCTGCCGACGTCGCCGTGCATGAGCTTGAACACGGCGTCGGTCTCGCCCGCGGCCAAGCCGTGGAGGTGCCCGCCGAACTCTCCGGGCGTGTCCTGCTCCCACTCCGCGATCGTCTCGTCCCCGATGTCGACCTCGAGGTAAGTATCGTCCTCGGGCGACACCTGGGTCCCGTCGTGATCGACGAAGCGCACGGTGATGTGTGCCGTCTCCTGGCCTTCCCCCACATCGAGCTCACCGGTCCAGGTGCGGCTGTCACCGTCGAACGAGGCGAGGACCTGCCCGTTCAGAACGAGCTCGACCCCTTCCACATCCTCTTCATGATCGTCGTCATCGATGCCGACGGGGTCGTCGCTGCACGCCCCGAGTCCTACCGCTCCCGCTACGGCCAGAGCCAACAGCGGGGTCTTGTACGCATGCTTGGTCTTCAACGTTGTTCTCCTCTTCGATGGATTCGGGCCGCCTCCGGAGGGGTCGCGTCGAGCCCCGGGTGGCCACGGTTCAGAACACGACGCGATACGTGATGCTCAGCCCTCTCCCGGCCTCCGGCATGATCTCCTTCACCCGGGAGAGGTGGTTGCGGTACTCCGCGTCGGTGACGTTGTCGGCGCTAACGGTGAGAACGTGCAGACGGCCCGACACCGTCAGCCGCAGCCCGGCGGACGCGTCGAAGACCGCGTAACCCGGTGTGACCGTCTCGAACTCGCCGATCCGATCCTGGCGCGCCGCCAGATTCGTTTCTCCGCGAACGAACCAGTCCGGCCGGTCGTACTCGAGGCCGAGGGTTCCCTGCAGCGGTGGGATCAGCGGGAGCGGTGCGTCCTCTTCGTCGCGCGTGCCTTCCACGTAGGAAGCGGTGCCGTGCAGCGTGAGGTCGCCGACGGCATTCCAATCGACCCCGCCTTCGAACCCGAGCAGTAAGGCATCGTCTCCCCGGAACTGGTAGATCGGAAGATTGGTCCGGCTCGTGTCGGCGGTCTCGGCAGGGTAGATGTAGCCCGAGATGTCGTTCCTGAAGCCGGTCAGCTCGGCCGACACGTCCTCTCGCTCCAGGCGCACGAATACGTCCAACCCCGTGCCGACCTCGTTCTCGAGCGAAGGATTCCCGACCTCGAACGCGTAGGCCGCCAGGTGCGGTCCCTCGGAGTAGAGCTCGTTCACGTCCGGCGTGCGGAAGGCGCGCGCCATGCTCGTGCCTACCGTGAAGCCCCCGGCGAGGTTGTACAACACCCCCAAGGAGCCCGATGCCGCGTGGAACGTCCGCTCCCGGATCGCCCCGATGGGCGAATCGGGATCCGGCTCACGCGGCTCCGCGCGCGCCCAGTCGTAGCGGAGCCCGGCTTCGATGCGGAGCGGCTCGAGATCGATCTCCTCGAAAACGTATGCGGCGAGAGTGCTCCGCTTCGTATCCGGCGTGGACAGCCCCCCCGCGAAGTTGAAATCCTCCATCGACGCGCGCGCACCCACGGCACCGTTCGAAAACGGACCCCACACCTCGTGCCGGGCCAGAACGTCGGCGCTGGTCATCTGGCGCTTGAAAAAGGTTCCGATGATGTCCGGCGGCTCGATCTCGAGGTGGCGATACCACGTGTACTGGCCGTCGAGCTCGAGCGAGCGGAACGGCCCCCACTCACCTTCCACGCGGCCGTCCACCTTCGTGGCCATCCGCTCCATCTCGATGGTCACCCCTTCCTCGTGGCCGCCCACGAAACCCCCGGGGATGCCGTAGTCATTCTTGTGCGCCCGGAACGCGGCACCGAAGTGTCCGTTCTCCTCGACCCAGGCAGCCCCGGCCCCCGCGTTCCAGCTATTCGTTCCGGTATTCTCGAGCGTCCCTACCGGCGTCTGTAGATCCCCCGAAGAGCGTCCCCCGACCTCGACCCGCACCGGGATCCGATCCGTTACGGCGGCACGCATGTGTCCGTTTCCCCCGAGCGTTCCGGTGACCGTTTGACCCTGAAGGGTCACGGCACCCGTCGGATGGTGAGGCACGTCGGAAGGCACCTCGTCGCGGATGACGTTGATGACGCCGCCGAGCGCGTTACTCCCGTAGAGGATGGCCGCCGGCCCCCGGACGACCTCGATCCTGCGAGCGGACGACGGATCGAGCGCCGAGGCGTGGTCCGATCCCGTGCTGGACATGTCGCCGCTCCGGGATCCGTCCTCGAGCATGAGGACACGATCGCCGCTCAGGCCCCGGATGACCGGCTGGGCCGTCGCCGGTCCCATGCCCGTGACCGACACGCCGGGCTCGGACGACAGCGTCGCGGCCACCGTGCCCTCCAGGCGTGCCTGCAGGTCCTGGCCGCTCAAGACGTTCACGGGGCGTAAGGCTTCGGACGCGTCCCGCTCGCTCAACGAACCGGTCACCACCAACCCACCCACATCGAGCGGGGACGATTCCAGCTCGATGACCACGACCGTGCCCTCGTCTCCCGTCGTGACGTCCACGGTCCGAGTTCGGTAGCCGAGCCGTTCCACCCTCAGGGTGTGCTGCCCTGCTGGCAAACCTCCAATGTGGAAGGAGCCGTCTCCGTGCGTGGTGGCCGCGGGACGAGCGCCGACGACCGACACCAGGACGCCGGCCAGCGGGTTCCCGGTGTCCGCGTCCCGGACCACGCCTTCGATCTCGCCCTCGTGCTCGGGGGCTTGTGCACTCGTGTCGACCGCCGAGACGAGCCCGACGAAAAGCACGGGCCCAACGAAGGACAGGCACGTGCGGACGAAAGTCTGCAGATGGGGAATAGTCATGATACCACAGGGCGGAGGTTGCTCCGATGCCACGGCCTCCGACACGGCTCACACTCCGAATAGAGTGCGACGCCTGGCCGGGACCCGACCGGCCGCAGAGCGGCCGGACATCGGGACCAATTGAAAGGAGCTGTCGGGCGGACGCCCGCAGCGGGTGTGTTATCGGGCGGGAGGCGCCCGGGGGCCGGATGAGCCCTTCAGGACCGGCTCGACGACGTCGGCGGCATCCACCACCCGAATACCGGGCAGCAGCCGCGGTACCGCGTCCGCCTCGACATGGACGGCCGGCCGGGCCGGGGTCGCCAGCGCAGTGGTCCGGACGAGCTGACAGAAGGCGTGATCGTGGTGCGGGGTGCAGTCGTCACGTCCTTCGGACTCCACGTGCACGGGCGTGCCGAGCTGCTCCACGTCCAACTGTCCGTCGGCCGCGGGAAGCGCGACGGCTCCCGTGAGATGGAAGAGCGCCAGAACGAGCGCGCCGAGGCGGCGCGCGAGCCGACGTTCGTTCGGAAGGATCCTGGAGTCCATGCCTTCCTGCTACAGAAAGCGGCTCAGGATGGTTCCCTACCCTGGGCTCCCCGTCAATCGATCTCGAACACCGCATCGTCGACGAGCTCGAGGTACGAAAGCGACGCGTTCGCCCGGTCCACGTTGCACGAGTGATAGCGGATCGTGCCCTGCACCTCGATCTCGTCGTACGGCTCCGTGCCGGAGAAGCCCCCCACCAACATCCCGTCGATCGAGCCCCTCACGCGGTCGTCGACCCAACCGGCCAGAACGATGCCCTCCCAGGAGAAGCTCGGAACCGCTCGAAACTCCTCCGTGACGATCAGCACGCCCCGCCCGCTCCAGGACGGATTGAGCATCGGACTCCCGTTCAGCCGGACGACCGGGAACGAGTCCGCCGGTAGCGTGGAAAAGGGCGGGCGCACATCCTCGAAGTCCACCGGGAACGACGGGTCCGTCAGGATGTCCCAACGGAGCGCCACCTGGTTCATGAACTGGGCGTAGCCGCCCGGCCAGAGCTCGTATTCGGGGCTCCCCTCCAGCGTCCCGTCCTCCGCCACCCCTTCGCGCGCGATCGCACCGGTGATACTCGGCTGGGCACCACCGGGGCACACCGCCCCACCCGCGTCGTCCCCCGAGACCTCCGCCGGATTCTCCACGCTGATGTCGGCCACGCTGAGCACCAGGGCACCGTGCAACGGCAGCGGGCGCCTCCGGTGGTACGCGTATGCACCCACGACCCGCCGGGAGGGGCTGCCTTGCGCCAGCGGATCCGGGACGGTGGCGGCCGAACGGACGAAGTACATGTGCGTGAATTCGTCCACCTCCGCGACCCGTCTCGCGCTGACCGCCGCTTCGCCGTTCCCCATCGCGTACCGAGCCGAGTCCGCGACCACCCCGAGCTGCTCCGACACGAAGCGGTTGAGTCCGCCGCGCGCGATCGCCAGCGCCTCCTCGCTCTCGCCCGAGTGCCGCGCCATGCGCGACTCGGCGCTGACCACCAGGTAGCCGGCGCCGCTCGCCATGGCGATCGCGAAGAGCATGAGCACCACCAGCGCCAGCACGAAGCCGCCCTCCCGCTCCCGCCCCCCCACCGGCGGCGTCACGGCGCGTTCCTCAAGAGCAGGTTCGTGCTCCACCCGAACGTGACGTCCTCTTCCTCGGCGCTTTCGGACAGCCGGCGGGCGTCGAGCTGCAGCTGCACCGCGTCGATGTCGTCCAGATCGCCCTCCGGGATCGTGTCCCGGTAACTCGACTCCCCGCTCAGGCGGTACCCGAAGCGTGCCGTCGAATCGATTCCGGAAGCGAACTCGACCGGATCCTCCAAGTACGGCTGCCTGAACAGCGCGAGCATGGGAGGCTCGAGATCGGAAGGCTCGATCGTGAACGTCGTCTCGCGGAACAGCATGACGAGCTCGCCGACGTCCGGCGCATCCGAGCCCAGCGCCAGGGCCAGGAGCCTCAGAGTATGGAAATCCTCGGACGCATCCGTCGTGTCGGCCGCGGTCGCGGTGGCACAACGCGCCGCGCTGGCGCTGCTGCCCCCGTCCATGATGAACCACGGCCACAGCTGGTACTCCCAGGCGCCGTCCGCGGGATCGTGAGCCGCCACCCCGGCGATCTCCTCCGTGGCCATGCGGGCCGCGCCCCCGTCGAAGTGCACGTCCCGGTCGGCCAGGAATCCGCTGCCCCGCTCGCAGACGCTCCCGACGGCGACGGGTGAGCGCACGGTGAGCGTTCGCGCACCCGCCACGACGATGCCCCCTCTCATGGAGGAGCGCAGCTCCCGCGAGATGAGGTCGGTGGCCGAGCGCACGTTGTCGTGCGCGGCCGCCCGAAGAACCTGGTTCGCCTGGTATCTGTTCTGCACCAGGAACGTCGTGCTGACCAGGATCAGGACGAGGGAGGAGAGCACGAGCGCAATGAGCGCTTCGACCAGAGTGAACCCGTGGATCCTGTTCACCACGCCTCCGCCACGTACGACGTGGTCCTGAAGGTGGGACCGTCACCTCCGACGGGTGTGATCTCGATCTCCACGCGCGCGAGGAGCGGCGTGACCCGGGTGAGCGTCACGCTCCGCTCGTAGGCGAGCCCCATGATCGTGAGCGTGTCCGCGTCGGCGCCCATCGTCAGCGAAGCGGACGGCTGGGCGTCGAGCGAGTCCAGACGCTCGGCCGCGCGCACCGCGAGCTCCGACCTGATCCCCGCATAGCGCATCTGCGTACCCGTCGCGGTGCTCAAGCGAACCACCATGAGCACGCCGACCGAGAAGATGACGAAAGCGCCGATGACCTCGATGAGAGTGAACCCTTCCCGTGCGAGCGCGGCGCGCCGCGAAACACCCCGGTCAACCTTCACGACGCCCCGATTCGCGAAGCCCCGAGCCCGTTGAACGAGACCGCGTACGACCACTCGCCCGACCGGAAGGTCGCCACGCCGAGCGTTCCCGGCGCGCCCGAGAGGTCCGCGAAACCCCGCCGGTCGAACACCAGGGAGTCGCCGTCGAGATCCAGCTCGATATCCGACAGGTCGACCCCGTCCGAGTTCGAGAACCGGCGCCGTACGATCTCGGTGGTCCCGTCCAGGGTCACGATCTCGTACTCACGCGCGCCCTCATCGAACCGCAGCACGACGGGCTCCCGCGTCCGCACGGCGAAGCCGCGGGCCCGGGTCAGATCCTGGGCGAAGACCTGGGCCGCCCGTCGAACCGTGGTTCTACCGAAGTAACGTCCCACCGTGAGACCCGCGTAACCCAACATGACCGCGCTCAGCGTGAGCACCACGAGCAGCTCGATCAAGGTGAAGCCGTCGCGGAAGCCCCGTCGTCCGGTCATGCCCGGCGATCCGCCAGGGCCGCGAGCTCCCGCGCCACGACGGAGACCGCCGCGAATCCGACGGCGCTCTCGGCCTTCAGATCCGCCACGACCCCGCGGAATCGCTCGATCTCGCGAGCGCGCGTCCGGAGGAGCCGGTCGATCGCCACGGAGACGTCGTCCGTGGAACCGGTACGCCCGAGCACGTGCACCACCAACTTCCGGTGGGCGCGCGACAGGTCCTCGGAAAGGGCTTGGGCCGCCCGGTGCTCCCACTGATCGTCACCGACCGACGCGAAGGCCGACCGACGCAACCAGGGAATCTCGAACAGCTCGGAGGTCCGGTAATACGCATGCGCGGTCGCCACGGGATCGGATTCCGTATCCCGGGCGATATCGAGCACCTCCAGGAGCTGGTCGAGGAAGCGCAGCGTGATGAGGCGCCGTGAGAAGACTTCGTCCGCGCCCACCTTGCGGATCTCTTCCACCCTCGCCTCGAAGAGGGTTCGCTCCTCACCGGTGACGAACGACCCGAAATTGTCCCGCAGCACGGCCAATCCCGGCACGCTCTCCGCCACGACCGTCGCGGGGGAAGTCTCCGGCTCCACGTTCTGGAGCACCCACCGAGTGGTCCGCTCCAGCACGCGCTGGAGACCCAGGATCCAGCGATAAGCGGCCCGGGTGTTGATCCGGTCCTGCTGCTCGGCGATCTGGGCCACGAGGGCACGGTGATCGGCAAGCCGGGAGGCGACCAGCCAGGCACGGGCGACTTCTTCGACCCGCGAGCCCGTGTCACGGGCCACCCGCGTGATGAAGGTCGCGCCCATCACGTCGACCAGATCGTTCGTGAGCTGACTGGCGATGATCTCGCGCCTCAGTCGATGCCCCTCGAGGCGCTCCCGCCCCGCGGCGGCGATGGCGGCCGACGGGAAGTAGCCGAGGAGGTAACTCTCGGTGACCGGGTCGTCCGGCAAACCACCAGCCAGCAAGCGCGTCTTCAGGGCGAGCTTCGCATAGGAGAGCAACACGCAGAGCTCCGGACGCACCAGCGTTCTGCCTCCTTCCCGTCGCTCGCCCAAAACGTCGAGCGACGGAAGTCCTTCACCGGCCCGATCGAGCTCGCCCGTCTTCTCGAGCGCGAACATCAGGTCCCGGAAATCGTCGAAGCTCTCCCGCACCCGCTGCTCGTCGAGCGACACCGCGAGGCTCTGGCTCCGGTTGTCCTCGAGGACCAGATGGGCGATCGACTCGGTCAGCTCCTCCAGGAGCTCATTGCGCTCGTCCACCGACATGCGACCCTCCGCGACGGTCGGCTGCAGGAGGATCTTGAGGTTGACCTCGTGATCGGACATGTCGACGCCGCCCGAGTTGTCGAGCGCGTCCGTGTTGATGCGTCCACCCCGCAACGCGTACTCCACCCGAGCGGCCTGCGTGAAGCCCAGGTTACCCCCCTCTCCGACCACCTCGCACCGCAGCTCGGAGGCATCGATGCGGACCGAGTCGTTCGCGGGGTCCCCGGCATCGGCATGGGTCTCCGAATCCGCCTTCACGTACGTCCCGATGCCTCCGTTCCAGAGGAGCTCCACCGGAGCCCTCAGCACGCACCGGATCAGCGTCTCGCCATCCATCACTCCCGGCTCGTCGTCCGAAAGGCCGAGCGCCCGCCGTGCTTCGGGGGTGAGCTCGACCTCCTTCGCTCCCCGGGGAACCACCATCCCGCCGGGGCTGAGGAGGTCGGTGTCGTAATCTTCCCAGCTAGACCTCCCGAGCTCGAACACGCGCTTGCGCTCGGCGAAGGAAGTCGCGGGATCGGGGTCCGGATCGATGAACACGTGCCGGTGGTCGAAGGCGGCCACCAAGCGAATCTGTTCGGACAGGAGCATCCCGTTGCCGAACACGTCGCCGCTCATGTCACCGATGCCCGCGACCGTGAAGGGCTCCGTCTGGACATCCTTACCCTTCTCACGGAAGTGTCGCCTCACGCACTCCCACGCGCCGCGGGCGGTGATCCCCACCATCTTGTGGTCGTAGCCGTGCGACCCCCCGGAAGCGAACGCGTCATCGAGCCAGAAGCCGTATTCCGCGGCCACGGCGTTGGCGATGTCCGAGAAGGTGGCGGTCCCTTTATCGGCCGCCACGACCAGATACGGGTCGGGAGGGTCGTACGCGACGATCCCTTCGGGCGTTACCGTGTCCCCTTGCACGTAGTTGTCCGTGATGTCGAGAAGGCCACGGATCAAGGTGCGGTACTGCCGCCGGCCCTCCTCCATGCGCGCGTCGGGCTCGGAGGGGACCCGGCGGGTGATGAAGCCTCCCTTCGAGCCCCCGGGAACGATCACCGCGTTCTTGACGACCTGTGTCCGCACCAGCCCGAGCACCTCGATCCGGAAATCGTCCGGGCGGTCGCTCCAGCGGATGCCGCCGCGGGCCACTCGCGCGCCGCGCAGATGCACTCCCTCCATCCGGGCCGAGTGGACCCATACCTCGTAGAGGAGGCTGGTCCTCCGTCCGAAGTCGAGCTCGTTGCTGTCGAACTTGAAGGAGACGTAGGGGGCGCCACCCGACCGCGCCTCGGGCCTCGCCCCACCGGTCCGATAGTAGTTCGTGCGCACGGTGGCGGAGATCAACTCCGCCAGACGCCGAAGCGCTCGGTCGGCCGAGAGAAGCGCGACGCCCCGCAGCGACGCCTGAAAGGCCGCCCGGATGTCGGCCACGGCCCGGTCCCGCTCTTCCACCCCGAGGGAGCGTGACGGGTCGAAGCGGGTCTCGAAGAGCTCGAAGAGCTCCCGAGCGATGCCGGGGTGGGCTACCAGTGCGGAGGGCAGCGCCAGCCGGCTCGGGACCGCTCCGACCTGGAAGGCGAAGCCCGCGTATGCGCGGAGGGCGTCGACCTCCCTCCACCGCAGCCCGGCCGTGACGACGAGCGCGTTCAACCGGTCGCTCAACGCATCCCCGGAACGCACGGCCAGAATCGTCTCCGAGAGGAGCTCACCGCAGCGGTCGACGTCGAGCCTCCCACCCGAGGCATCGAGCACCGCGAACAGATAAATCGTAGCCTCCGGGACCCCGTCGTCCTCGACGTCGAACGGCTTCACGCCCAACACGGTCAGCCCCGCGTCTTCGAGCACCGGCATGAAGTCCGACAGGACGAGCCGCTCGCCACGGAGAAACACCTTGAGCTCGGTCACGCCCTCCGCACCCGCCACGGGCCCTTCCCGGTTCGCGAACGCGATCGACGTGGTGCGTCCGTCGGCCTTCATCGCTTCGAGCGTTTCGATGTCCGACACCGCGACCGCGGGATCGATGACGGCCTGATACTCCCGGCTCATGGTGCGGGCGTAGTCGCGTGCGAGGCGCCGCGCGTCGTCCGAGCTCCACCGGCCCGCGAGCCCTTCGTGAATCCGATCTTCCCAGGTCCGGATGAGGCGGCCGACGACCTGCTCGAGCTCCTTCGCGTGGGCCTCGCGCCCCACCTCTGCGCGCGTGCCCATGTGGAAGTGCAGCCGCGCCTGATCGCCCGAACCGAGGGCCAGGTGGTAGTTGAGCACGTCCCCGTCGAAGATCCGGACCAGCGCTGCTTCGATCTCCTTCCGCACGGCGCCCGAGAACCGGTCCTTGGGCAGGATCACCATGACCGAGAGCCCCCGCTCCAGCGGGTCCTCGCGCAGCGCCACCCGGACGTCGTCGGTGTTGTAGGCGGTGAGCACCGTGCGCACGTCGGCGCCGATCTCCTCGGCCGAGGTGAGGAAGAGCTCCTCCTTCGGCATCGAGTTGAAGATCGTGATGATCTCCTTGTAGTCGTGCGATCCCGGACGGACGTGCTCGGCCTCGAGGATGTCCGCGAGCTTCTGCCGCAGGATCGGGATGTTCTCCGCCGCTTCCGAGAAGGTACGGGACGTGAAAAGCCCCACGAACCGGTGCTCGCCGACGGATCGTCCCTCCTCGTCGAGCTTCTTGATCCCGATGTAGTCCATCCGGGCGCGCCGGTGGACGGTCGACTCGGCGTTCGTCTTGCTGATGATGAGAACGGGCCCGCGCTCCGCGAGTCGGCGCATGCCTTCGTCGAGCTCGGAGAGAGGCACGCCCGCCGCGAAGCGGGACTCGGCTTCGTTGCGGAGGACGCCCAGTCCGGATCCGGGCTCCACGATGACCACCCGGTCCCCGTCCTCTCGCGGGACGAAATCGTAGGCCCGGTATCCGAGGAAGACGAAGCCGTCGTCACGCAGCCATTTCAGAAAGTCCCGGATCTCGGCGAGCTCGGAGGAGCGCTCTTCCACCGCGTCCCGATGCCGCTCCAAATCCGCGACCACCCGGTCGAGGGCCCCGATCATCGGCTCGAAGTCATCGGTTGCCCGTACGACATCCTGGAGGCGGCGCCGGAGCTCGCCACGGATGTGCTCGAGGCGCCCGGGGTCGGTCACCCGGTCGATCTCCAAGTGGACCAGCGATTCCTTGTTGCCGGTATCGCTCGGGGGCGCGACCGCGGTTACCCGGCCTTCCGCGTCCCGGCTCACGTCGAGAATCGGATAAACCATCCAGGCGACCGGGAGGTCCTCCGCGTGCAGGAACTCGCGAATCGTATCGATGATGAACGGCCGCTCGCTGACGTTCGTCCTGATCACCGTGGTCCCCGCATCCCACCCTTCTTGCTCGACCGTCGGGGTGCCCACATCCACCCGATCGGGACTCGAAGCCGCGAGGAAGCGGTAGGCACCGAGCGTCATACCGGCGACGTCCTCACCGCTTCGACCCCGAAGCAGCTCCTCCGGAGCACGCTCGAGAAACGCGCGGGCGAAATCGACCGCGAGATCGGCTTCCTCCTCGGGCACGAGGCCGCGGACATGGTCGCAGACCGATTCCACGTTCTCGGCAGGTTCTAAGATTCGGCGCGGTGCCGATTCCGTGGTTTCGCCCATGGGATAATCGCGGCTCGGGGGACCGTCGTCGGAGCGAGGGATGGATGCTCGCACAACATTATCTGAGATCGCCGTGGCGGGAAACCCGAACGTGGCGGTGGAGACCCCGCTTGCGAATTTCCCGGCCCCGCCCTTTCATCTACCTTGCTGCATGCGCTTCCTCCACCTGGCAGACGTCCACCTCGACACCTCCTTCTCCGGTCGGTCCGAGAAGGTCCGCCGGCGCCTCCGCGACGCGTCCCGGGAAGCGTTCCGCCGCGCGGTGGACCTGGCGCTGGAGGAGGATGTCGACGCGGTGCTGATCGCCGGGGATCTGTTCGACGGAGACCGGCTCTCGTTCCAGACCGAGCGCTTCCTTCTGGAACAGGTGGGCCGGCTGGGGGACCAGGGGATCTCCGTGATCTACGCGACGGGCAACCACGATCCGGGCTCGGCCGCGGGGGGACCACGCACCCTCCAGTGGCCGCCCAACGTGGTCACGGCCACCGACGCCACGCCGAAGCGCATCGGCGTCGCCGCCCGGGCGGGAGGCACCGCCGGGTACGTGAGCACGATCGGCCACGAAAGCGCCGGCGAGGAGCGGGACCTCGCCCGCATGATCCCCGCCCCCGAGGGCGAGTTGCCGGAGGTCGGTCTGCTCCACACGCAGGTGCGGACATCGGCCGGCGCGGAACAGCACGGGTCCTACGCGCCTTCGGAGCTTTCCTACCTGCGCCGGGCCGGATTCGACTACTGGGCGTTGGGGCACATCCACGTGCCACAGGAGCTCTCCCCCGACCCGCCGATCTGGTACTCCGGCAGCCTACAGGGCCGGAGTCACGGCGAGCAGGGCGCACACGGCGCGCTTCTCGTCGATCTGAGGGACCGGGACGCGCCCGTCGTCGCGTTCCGTGCGCTCGCGAGCGTCCGGTGGGAAACCGTGACCGTTCCGCGACTCGACGGGATCGCGTCCTTCGACGCGCTCCTCAGCCACCTCGGCGCCGTCTGGGACGACGCCCGTGCGTCGGATCCCGGCGTTCCGGGCACCGAGTGGATGGTACGGGTCGTGCTCCGAGGTCCAAGTCCCCTTTGGGCCGAGCTCCAGAGCGACGAGGACCGGGAAACCCTGTCCGCGGAGCTGCGCGACCTCCTCGGGGTGCTCGACGCCACGGTGATCACCGACGGGGTCCATCCCGTCATCCCGATCGACGAGCATCGGACGCGTACCGACGTGCTGGGCGAAGCGTTGCGGCTCGCCGCGGACGTGCGTGCCGGCCGGGCGGTGCTCGCCGACATCGGAGCGGACGAGCTGGCCGGCGCGCCCGGCACGGCCGGCGATGCCGTCGCCGACTACGTCCGGGAGCTTCTCCATGGCATTGACGGAGAGCTCGCCGCCCGACTCCTCGACGACGCCGGAAGCGCCTCGTGAGGATCGAGCGTCTGGACATCGAAGGCTTCGGACGTCTGTCGGGTTTCGATAGCGGCGAGGAGGCGCTCCCCTCGCTGGTCGTCGTGCTCGGACCGAACGAGGCCGGCAAGTCGACGCTGTTCGAGTTCCTCACCACCATGCTGCACGGCTTCCTCCCCGCGTCCCGCGACCTGAACCCCTTCGTTCCATGGGGAACCGACGAGGCCCGGGGATCGCTCGATCTGAGGCTCGAGGACGGACAGGCGGCCACCGTGACCCGTCGCCTCCGTTCCCAGCCGGCGGGGCAGCTCTCCCTGGACGGGGCCGTGACGGATCTCCGTAACCATCCCCTTCCCTGGGCGGAGCACGTGCCGAGGCGCGTCTTCCGCCAGGTGTTCGCCATCACGTTGGGGGAGCTGGCCAGTCTCGATGACGAAACCTGGGCGCGCATCCAGGATCGTGTGGTCGGGTCCATGGGGGCCGCCGACCTCGAGCCCGTACGGAGCGTGGCCTCCGAGCTGGAGCGAGAAGCCGGTGAGCTCTGGCGTCCCAACCGGAGGGGGAACCAGAAGGTGCGCGCGGCCCGGGACCGCATCCGCGAGCTGCGCGGCCGCCGACGCGAAGCGAGCGAGCGTGACCGGGAGCTGCGGCGAAAGGTCGAGGAGCTCGAACGAGTCCGTCACAACCTCCACGCCCTCCGTGAGCGGCGAGCCAGGGACGAGGTGGTCCTCGAGCGCGCGCAGGTGCTCGTCCCGATCCGGGCGCAGCTCGAGCGGATCGACGGGTTACGTGCCGAAGGAGGCCCCATGGAGCTCCTCGCCGACCTTCCCCCGTCACCACACGATCGGCTGCGGAAGCTCCAGGAAGAGGCACGCGCCGTGGAGCAGCGGCTGTCGGACCTCGAGGCGGAGCGTGCGACGCCGGAAGAGCAGGTGGCCATGCTGACGCCCGACGTCCGCACGCTCCTCGATCGGCGGGACGAGGTCACCCGGTTCGTCTCGTCGGCCGCGCGGGTCGCCGCGGACCGGGATCGAGTCGTGGAGATCGGAGCCGAGATCACGGCGCTCGAGGAAGGGCTGGATCGGTTGACCCGCGAGCTGGTCGGGACGTCCTGGTCGGAAGCGCCCAGGGACGAACTCCTGGACCTCACGCCCAGCCGGGTCCGGGACCTCGTCGAGCGGATCGAGCGTGCACGACGACGCACCGCGGTCGGGGAGAGGGAGCTGGAATCCGGAGACGGGGTGAGCGGTGGCGCCGGACTCGCCGGCGCCATGGGGCTCACGGCCGCCGGGCTGGTCCTGGCCGTCTGGGGCCTCGCCTCGGCCGCGATGCTCCCGGCCACCCTGGGGGTCGCCCTGACGACCACGGGTGCGGCGCTCGCCTGGCTCACGCTCCGTGAGCGCCGGGCTCGGGCCGTCGCACGGGCGGAACGGCGGCGAGAAGCAGAGGAGGCCCACGTCGAGCTACGGGACGCGACGGCCGAGTTCCGAGAGATGGTGGAGTCACTCGCGGTCGCGTCCCGGCACGTGGACGAGCCCGGACCCTCGTTCGTCACCGCGGTGGAGCGCCTCCACGATCTCGCCGGCCAGCGCCACGGGAAGCTACGGGCGCAGGAGGAAGCCACCGGCCGTATCGAAGCGATCGCGGCGGAAGGACGGGCCCTGGCCGCCCGGGTCTCCGTCGAATGCGGTCCGGACGAAGCACCGGAGGAAGTCGCCGCGCTCCTATCCGACCGTCTCCGGCGCGCGGAGCGCATCGAGCAAGCCGCGGACACCGCGAGCCGGGAGTTGGAGCGACTCGACCGGGAAGAGGGGGAGACCCGGAAGACGCTCGAAGACGTTCAGGCTCGAATCACCGCGCTGAGGGAGGCGGCGAAGCGGTTCGGGGAAGACGCTCCGAGCAAGGCCCTCGAGCACGCTTCTGGCCGCATGAAGGCCCACGAGCGGGCACGGCAGCTCGAAGAGGAGCTCGAACGTGGCCATCCCGACCTTCCGAGGCTTCGCAAGCGGATCGAAGAGGCCCACCGCGAAGGCGCGACATGGCTCACGGACGAAGGGGAGATCGCCGACCGAAAGGCCCGCATTCAGCAAGTCACCGAGGAGATCGAAGAGCTCAAAGGCCGAACGGACGCGCTGACGACCGAGATCGAACACGCCCGCACCCAGGAAACGGCCGACTGGGTCGACGGACAGATCGCGACCCTGGAAGCGGAGATCGGGAGCCTCGTGCGAGAGAGGGACCGCAAGTGGGTCCTGGCCCGACTCCTCCGCGAAGCCGACCGCCGGTTCCGGGAAGCGCACCAGCCGGACTTGATGCGCAGAGCCGGAGCCCACCTGGCGCACCTCACGGGCGGCCGGTACGACAGGTTTCTCGTCGAGGAGGCCGACGACGGAGACCTCTTCAAGATCACCGGCGCCGGCGTAGCGGGCCCCATCCCGCTCAGGCACCCGATCTCGACGGGAACGCTCGAGCAGGCTTACATGAGCCTTCGGCTCGCGATCGTGGACCATCTCGACTCGGGCGAGGAATCACTGCCGCTCTTCATCGACGAGGTGTTCGTGAACTGGGATGCGGAGCGAAGGGCCCGCGGGCTCGAGGTCGTGGCGAGCATGGCGGACGAGCGACAGATCTTCGTCTTCACCTGCCACCCCTACCTCGCCGGCGAGCTCCGCGACCGGGGAGCGGGGCTCATCGAGCTGGAGGGCGCGTGAACCAGCCCGGAGCGGTCCGATGAGCACCCGACCACGCCTCCACGTGACGCGGAGTGGACGCCCGCTCCACCCGGACGGGGAGACGTTTCTCCTCCTCCACGGCTTCGGCGGCTCTTCGTTCAGCTGGCGCTGGTGGACCCCCGCGCTGGAGCATCGGGGCCACGTCGTCCAGGTGGACCTCCTGGGCTTCGGACGGTCACCCATGCCGGTCGAGGGCCCATACGACCCCGAGGGCCAGGCGGGTCTCGTGCTGGACGTGCTCGACGGGATCGATCCGGCTCGACTCACCATCGTCGGCCACTCCTTCGGCGGAGCGATCTCCCTTCTGCTCGCCCTCGAGCTCCAGGAGCGCGGACGCGCGCCCGAGCGGCTGGTCCTGGTAGCGGGCGTCGCGTACCGACAGCGAATCCCTCCGTTCGTGCGGATCGCCCGTTACCCGCGCCTCGGTCAGGCCCTCTCCGAGCTGGTAGGTGTGCGGACCATCATGGCACAGGCGCTTCGCTCCGTCGTCTTCGACACGACCTCCGTCACCTCCGAGCTCGTCACCGGATACGCCCGCCCCTTCACGCGCGAAGGCGCCATACGAGCGGTCCTCACCTGCGCCACCCGAATCCAGCCCCCGCGGATGGACGCCATCACGGCGCTCTATCCCCGGCTGTCGATGCCCACGCTCCTCCTCTGGGGACGACACGACCCCGTCGTGCCGCCCTGGGTCGGTGCACGCCTCGCCCACGATCTCCCCAACGCTCGGCTCCGCACCCTCGAACGGTGTGGCCATCTCCCCCAGGAAGAGCTACCGGAAGCGTCGCTGGCGGAAGTCGAAGCGTTTCTCGATTCCTGACGGGCATGCCCGCGCTCGGCGAATCGGAAGCACCAGGGACATCGCGGACCGTCAACGAGTGAACCTCAGCCTGGCCGCGACCCCCTCGGCCTCGTCATCCAAGCGGTCGGCGCTCTCTTCGGCCAACTCTTCCACGGCGGCTCCCTGCTCGAAGGCGGTGCCTACGAAGTGGTCCGCGAGATCCGGATGCGCTTCCCGGAACGCCCGGGTGAGAAGCAGGGTCTCCACGCGCGCCCCCCGCAACGCGTCTTCGGTCGCCTCGATGCCGAGGGAGCCCTTGCCGCCCGAGCGTGCCTGGTCGAAGACCGCTTGTAGAAGCTCGCCCTGCCGCCGCGCGCTCACTTCCGAAGCAGCCCTCTCGACCACGGCGCGCACTTCGGCATCGCTCATCGCCAGATGCAGGGAGGGCTCGGTGCTCAGCCGGTCCGAGAGTCCGGCGAGTTGGTGCTCGACCGCCGATTCGGCTTCCTTGGTCCCCCCGAGCACGACGAAGCCATCCGATCCAGCGAGATCGCGGACCACCTCGATAAGCCGACCGTGAAGACGGGAGGCGCTCACCTCCAACGCCCGGTGAGCAGCGTCGGTGCCGGTTTCGCCGCGCGCCCCGGAATGCGTGGCGGCCCGCTTCGACATGCCGGCCTCCCCGTAGTCCCCGATATCCGCGTCCGCGAGCAGATCTGCTCGCTCCCGGAGCTCTCCGCCCCGGTACGTGAACACGCGGGCCTTCCGATTGTCGACGAGCGCGGCGACCACGGTGCGATCCTGCTTGAGCGCCCGCACGTAGGGAGCCGCGCGCAATCCCTTCTCCCATCGGACCAGGTGCGGCATCGGGACGGGGACCTCTTCCGCATAAGCCAACTCGTCGGGCGTGGCGAAGCCGACCCAACCCTTGGCCGGCAGGAACGCGCCGAACCGTCCAAGACGATCCTCGACCTGGGCGCGCGCCCGATCGAACGCTGCGACTTCCGCGGGTGCTTCGGCTTCGAGGCGCGCCCGCTCCTTCGCCAACCCCTGCTCGAGCTCCAGGGCCCACGCACGGCGCTCGGCCGGATCATGGCCGTCGCCGTCCACGTACACGCTGAGCACGTTCTGGTCGCGGTGGGTTCTGTACAGGTCGATCAGTCGGTCCCGATTCAGCATGAAGTCGTCTCCTCCGAATGGACGTGGCAGGGCGTGCGCGATCGAAGATCGCCACCCGCTACGCGGTCATTGCCGTCAAAAGTTGGTATCCCCCCGTGAACGTCATCGTTGCATCGCAGGAGCGGCTCCGGCTCCGAGCCCTGCTCCGCGGAGGTGCGCACGCGATGCGTCGAGCTTCCCTCCCGTGTCCATGGGGTCACGATACGGTTCGGGACCGCGCTGAACAACACGACGGAGCCGCGGCCCAAAAGAGCCGGCCTCGACCGGACGCCGGAACGGCTCGGATGGCCGGACGTCAGCACCCGGTGGCGGGAACCCTGCCCGCCGGAGGCCTCACGACGGACGACACGTGCGACTCGATTCAGCCCTCTTCGATGATGTCGGCGGTCCAGACCACCTCGACCGCACCTTCGAGACTCTTCGCCGTCGGACACTTCGCGACATGGGTTTCAAGCGCTCGATCGACCTTGTCCCTGGGCGCGCCCGCCGGGAGCCGGAGGGTGTAGTGGACGTGAATCCGCGTCAGGACCACGACCTTGTCGACCACTTCGTTCATGCCTTCGGCCCGAACCTGAATCGCATCGGGCTCCATCGGAATCCCGCGCACCTCCAGTGCGCCATTGAGGGTTCCGAGTAGTCACCCGGCCGCCGCCGCGACCAGGTAGTCGACCGGAAGCGGACGATCCGGCTCGTCGTCGAGCCCGTAGGCCGATTTGACCGGACCGTGCACGCCGAACTCGAGAGTCGTTCCATCGTGCAGCGTCGCACGCCGATGCACACCGGCGATCTTCTCGACCTTCGACCGTGACACGTATACGGGATCGCTCATCGATCATCTCCTCGAGCCGTGTTCGTGATGACTGCGGTGCCGCTCGAACGATAACAAAAGAAGCCGATGGGACTTAACAGCCCGTCGTAGCTCACGGGCGGCTATGCATCCCGGTCCGCCTCCGGCTCGTAGCCCGAGCAACGCAGCACGGGGAGCGGGGGGTATTTGCTGAAGCGGTCGTCCGTGAGCGACCGTTCGCACATGTAGAAGCGCGAGCCCCGTCGGTTCTCGACGACTCGCCGGTGGCGACACGACGCGCAAAGCCCCGCGAACGCCACGGCAGGGTCGGGCCCCGATGCCACCGTCACTGGCGGATGCCTAGGAACGCGACCTGCCGGCCCGTGTCACCGCCACGGTGCGAGAAGAAGCGCCCGTCCCCGCACCGGGTGCAGTGTCCCGACACGGAGATCTTGCCGGCGTCGATCCCCGCCGTCACTGCCCGGCGGGCGAGCACCAGCCGGAGGTCGACGGGCTCGGGCCCGGGTGGGACCGGGAGCCCGAGGGCCTCGAACACCTCTCCCCCGACCTCGTAGCAGGCCCCGCATATCGACGGCCCCATATGGACGTACAAGCCACCGCGACGCTCCTCGGGGAAGGCCCTGATCCCTCGCTCCAACACGCCGGCCGCGGTCCCTCTCCAACCCGCGTGCAACAGCCCGACCTCGCGCTCCTCCGGCTCCACGAGGGAGACGGGCACGCAGTCGGCGACCGAGACGGCGAGCACCACGCCCGGCACCTTCGTGACGTGACCGTCGCAATCCGGCGGCAGAATCAAGCCGGGGCCGGTCTGCCGGTGGCGCCGGACCGTCGCGCCGTGCACCTGCTTCGCGTGGACGACCGATCGCGTGCCCAGGCGGCGACGGAACAGCCTCCACCGTTCCCGGGCACCGACGGCTTCCACGGCACCGCCGAACAAGCGGAGGTCGAATTGCCCGTCTCCCGCCTCGCTTCCCCGCGTCGTCGTCCCCTGTAGCAACCACGGAAACGCCCGCGACCAAGCCGCGTGCGTCACCGCCGGAACCTCGTCCCACGGCTCCTCGTACACCACGGATACGTCGGGCCACTCCGTTGTCTCGGTGCCCACGAAAGGGAACCTCCATCGGTATCGAAGTCGGTCGATCCCCAGAAAGTAACGAGCCTCGCCGAAATTCACCCTCCAACAGGCGGACCGATTGCGGTACCTTTGTCGGATACTTCGAAGCTCTGCTTTTCGTTGACGGCTCATCGGCCGCACCAGGATGATGGACGACACGCTTTTCGACAGTTTCAACGCCGCGTACGCGCAGGCGATGTACGAGCAGTTCGCCCGCAACCCCGACGCCGTCCCGGCCGAGTGGCGCCGGCTCTTCGCCGACGGGGGGTCCCAGGCGATCGCCGAGGGACTCTTCCTTCCCGACCAGCTGAACGGACACCGCGCTGCCCCGCCCGAGGCGAGCACCGTGCCGGCGCCGACGGCCCCGGAAGAGGAGATCTCGGACGAGTCGGCCGAGATGCTACGGCGGTCCCTGCCCGCGATCTCCCGTGCGACCGCCCTCGTGCAAGCGTTCCGTGACCACGGACACCAACTCGCTCGAATCGACCCGTTGGGGACCGAACCGCCCGGACACCCACAACTCTCTCCGGCGTTCTTCGGCACCTCCATGGAGGAGCTCGCGGAGGTTCCCGCCTCCTTCATCCTGGACAACCTGGAGAATGCCGGAGAGGGTGCGTCCGTGGCCGACGCCCTCCAGCAGCTGAGCGAGATCTACGCGGGCAGCATCGGGTACGAGTTCGAGCATCTCGACGACCACAAGAAGGTTTCGTGGCTGTGGACTCAGGTCGAAGGCGGCACACATACGCCTTCCCTCTCCGCGCAGGAAAAGAAGGAGCTCCTTCGGCGCCTGACCCAAGTCGAGGGTCTCGAGCAGTTCATACACAAAGCCTACCTCGGCCAGAAGCGGTTCTCCCTGGAAGGCAACGACACGCTCATTCCCATGCTGGACCTCGCGATCCACATGTCTGCTCGCGGAGGCGGGAGCGAAGTCGTCATCGGCGCGGCGCACCGGGGACGATTGAATGTCCTGACCCACACGGTCGGCGTGTCGTACGGCGAGCTTCTGGCGGAGTTCGAAGGCCCGTCATACAAGGGCGGGCAACTCGACATCGGTGGAACCGGGGACGTCAAGTACCACCACGGCGGACGCGGCAAGCGGGTGTTCAGCCAGGGGGAGTCCATCGACGTGTCGCTAGCGCCCAATCCCAGCCACCTGGAGTTCGTGAACCCGGTGGTGATGGGCATGGCGCGCGCCCGCCAACTCGACGGCCCTTCAAAGAGCCTGAAGCCGGACACACAGAGCGTACTTCCTATTCTGATGCACGGCGACGCCGCATTCGCGGCGGAAGGCGTGGTCGCGGAAACGCTCAACATGGCCCGGCTCGAAGGCTACAACGTCGGCGGAACGATCCACGTCATCGTCAACAACCAGGTCGGATTCACGACGGACCCGAAAGACGGCCGGTCGACGCACTACGCGAGCGATCTCGCGAAGGGCTACGGAATCCCCGTGGTGCACGTGAACGCCGACGACCCGGAAGCTTGCCTCGCTGCCATGCGCCTGGCGATGGCCTACCGGAGCGAGTTCGGGGACGACTTCGTGATCGACCTGCTCGGCTACCGCAGATACGGGCACAACGAGGGGGACGAGCCGGCCTACACACAGCCGATCCTGTACCGTAAGATCGCCGAGCACCCGACCGTCCGCGCGTTGTACACCGAGCGCCTCGTGGGTGAGGACGTGTTGACGGAGGACGACGCTTCGGCCTACCAGGACGAGGTTTCCGAGGTACTCAGAACCGCCCAAGACCACGTACGGGAGGAGCTCGCGTCCGGAAACGGGGCCGAGGGCGAGCCCGAGATCGAGCCGGACGACCCCCATCCGGAAGTCGAGCCCGAGAGCACGGCCGTGGCTTTCGACGTGCTGGCGCACATCAACGAGACCAGCCTCACGGTTCCCGAGGGGTTCAAGCCGCACGACAAGCTCTGGCGGCAGCTCTCCCGCCGGGCCAAGGACTTCTCGCCCGAGCGGTCCCTCGATTGGGGACATGCCGAGTCACTGGCCTTCGGGAGCCTGTTGATCGACGAGATTCCGGTGCGTCTCACCGGCCAGGATGCGGAGCGCGGCACATTCAGCCATCGGCACCTCGTGCTCCATGACTCCGAGACCGGTCAGGAGATCCTCCCGCTCCAAGCAGTGGCGGACGCGCGACTGGAGGTCTTCAACTCGCCGCTCACCGAGACCGCGGTCATCGGCTTCGAGTACGGCTACTCGGTCGGAGCGGACGAGGACGTGGTGCTCTGGGAGGCGCAGTTCGGCGATTTCGTGAATGTCGCGCAGGTGATGATCGATCAGTTCCTGTCCTCGGGCCTGACCAAGTGGGGGCAGCACTCGCGTCTCATGCTGCTCTTGCCCCACGGACACGAGGGTCAGGGGCCGGAGCACTCCAGCGCGCGACTCGAACGCTTCCTTCAGCTCTGCGCCGAAGGGAACATGCGGGTCACCTACCCGACGACGCCGGCCCAGTATTTCCACATGCTGCGCCGTCAGGCGTTCCGTCGCCCCGAGCGGCCGATGATCGTGATGACGCCGAAGAGCCTTCTCCGCCACCCGATGGCGACGTCGACGGTGCAGGACCTGACGGAAGGAGGGTTCCAGCCCGTGCTCCGGGACCCGAACGAACCCGACCCGGACAAGGTCACGCGGCTCGTGCTCTGCACGGGTAAGATCTACTACGACATCGCGGGGCACGATCGCAGGTCCGAAGCAGAGGAAGTCGCGATCGCGCGGATGGAGCTCCTCTATCCGTTCCCGGCCGAAGCGCTGGAAGCGCTCCTGGGCTCGTATCCCAACCTCCGTGAGGTCGTGTGGACCCAGGAAGAGCCGCGGAACATGGGGGCCCTCACCTACGTGGGCCCGCGGCTTCGCCCGGTGGTGCCGCGAGAGGTCGCACTCTCGTATACGGCGCGGCCCGAGCGCGCGAGCCCCGCCGAAGGGAAGAGCCGAGACCACGTCAAGCAGCAGAATCGACTCGTGCTGGAGGCGCTGGGGCTGGAAGGAGCTTCGGAAGAGAGCTAGCGACCCTCACCAGCTGAGCAGGATCTTCCCGAAGTTGCGGTTCTCCTCCATATAGTGATGCGCGGCGGGCGCGTCGCGGGCCTCGAACGCTCGGTCGACGACGGGGGTCAGGGCACCGTCCGAAAACCCCGGGAGCACGTCTTCCTCGAAAGCCCGAGCCAGCTCGATCTTCTCCGAGAGCGGCCGGGACCGGAGCACGGTGCCGCGGAGCGTCGCGCGCCTGCGCATGAGGGTGCCCAGGTTTACGGAAGCCCGGGCGCCACCGGGTATCCCCACCACGATGTGCCGCCCTCCGTGCCCCAACACGCGCTGATTCCCTTCCAGGTACGCGCCTCCCACGAGGTCGAGCACAACGTCGGCCTGCCGCCCCCCGGTGGCATCGAGCATGGCGTCCGCCCAGTCATCACCGCCTTCGATCCCGGTCTTCAGGCCGAGCTCGGTTGCGGCCTCGAGCTTCTCGGACGTCCGGGACGTACCCACGACCTCCGCCCCGAGCCGAAGCCCGAGCTGGAGCGCGGCGGTGCCGACGCCGCTGCCCACGGCGTGCACGAGGAGAAGCTCGTCCCGATTCAATCGGGCCTGCAACAAGACTGCGTCGTAGGCGGTCATGAACGCCTCGGGAATCGCCGCGGCGGTCACGAGGTCCATCGACGCGGGGACGAGGAGGAGCTCGTCGGGGAAAGCGATCACGTACTCGGCATAGCCGCCGCCCCCCGTGATCCCCATGACGCTCCGGCCGGTCCACGCCTCCGACACTCCGTCCCCCACGCGGTCGACGACGCCGGAGAACTCCATGCCGGGAATGTCCTGGGGATAGCCGTCCGGCGCGGGGTACCGGCCGAGCCTCTGAACCAGATCGGCCCGATTCACGCCGGAGGCGGCAACCCGCACCCGCACCGTTCCGGACGCCGGCTCGGGTCTGGGGACCGAGGCCGGCTCCAACACGTCCGGGGGGCCGGGCTCGCGAATTCGAATTACCTGCATACGCTCGCTCATCCTCGGACGCTACCCACCGCCCGGACCGCTGTCCACGCCGTGCTGCATGGCGCTCCGCCCGTCGCTACCTTCTTTTCCCCTTCGAGCCTCCGACCCCTACACGATGAACCTACCGTTCCAGCTCGACCGACCGCTCGTCTTCTTCGACCTCGAGACGACAGGCCTCGACGTCAAACGGGATCGGATCGTGGAGATGGCGCTCATCAAGATGACGCCCCACGGCGACGTCCTCGAGCGTGTCCGGCGCTTCGACCCCGAGATGTCGATTCCACCGGAGGCCACCGCGGTGCACGGGATCGCGGACGCGGACGTGGCGGACGAGGAGCCGTTCTGCCGGCGAGCCCGCGGGCTCGCAGAAATCCTGGAAGGATGCGACCTCTGCGGCTTCAATATCCGCGGTTACGACCTGCCCATGCTCCTCCAGGAGTTCAAGCGCTGCGGCGTTCGGTTCTCCCTCGAAGGCAGGAGGGTGATCGACGTGCAGAACATCTTCCACCGTGAAGAGCCGCGCGATCTTTCGGCGGCCGCGCGGTTCTACCTGGAGCGGGAACACGAAGAGGCGCATACCGCCCTCGGCGATATCCGCACGTCGGCGGCGGTCTTGGGAGCCCAACTCGAACGCTACGAATCGCTACCGCGGGACCTCGACGGCTTGCACGAGTACTGCGAGGAGTACGCTCCCATCCGCACCGAGCTGAGTCGCTGGTTCTCCGGTCCCGAAGGCGGCCGCGCATTCCGTCGGGGCAAGCACAACGGCCGCCCTCTCGACGAGGTCGCGAGATCGGATCCGGGCTACCTGGAGTGGATGCTCGGAGCCGACGACATGGACGACGATGTCCTGGCCGTGGTCCGCGACGCGCTCGAGCGTGCACGTGACGGACGTGATGAAGCCGAGCCCGGATCGAATTCCGGACCGTCGGGCACATCGAGTCATGGTTCGGGGTTTACACCCCGCGACGGAGATTCGGAGCCCGCGACCCGCTCGACCCAACCGGACCCACCCACATGATCCTGTTCTACGCACACTCCGGCTTCCGCTACCTCGTGCTGCTCGTCGGCCTGCTCGTCATCGCCTACGCGGCATACGGCCTGGCGACCAAGCGACCGTACGACCGCACGATGCGGATCCTCGCAGTGACCTTCACCGGCTCGGTCGACCTGACCGCGCTACTCGGCGTCTCGTACCTCTTCGTGGGCACGTTCTACCCGCAGCTCGGCGGCCACATCGTGACCATGATCCTGGCCGTGGTCGTGGCCCACGTCGTCTCCGGCGTCATGAAGCGACGGCCTTGGGAGGAACGGACTTACGCACCCCACCTCGTCGGCACGGTGATCGTGCTCGCGCTGGTCGCGACGGGCATCCTTGCGATCGGGCGTCCCATCGTAGGCTGACGAGCCGTACGAGGCCATTTCCATGACGTTCGACCCACCACCGCTTCCACCGCTCGAACCGGTCGTGGAACGCTCTCCCTGTCCCCGACCCGAGGACCTCGGGATCGTCATGGGTGGGGGCGGAGCGCGGGCCGCGTACCAGGTGGGCGTCCTCCGGTTCATGGCCCGTCGGTTTCCGGAGCTCGGCGTTCCGTACATCACAGGGAGTATCCGCGGGCGCCATCAACGCGGCTCTGCTCGCTTCTCATCACGGGAGCTTCCTCCAAGCCGTCGACGAGCTCAACCACCTGTGGGGACACCTCACCCTGGAGAACGTCTTTCGGGTCGATACACGCACCCTGCTCACGAATGTCTTCCGGTGGCTTCGTCAGCTTGCCTCCGGAGGTTTGGGAACGACCGATCCCGCGCGGGGCCTCGTGGATACGCAACCGCTCCGTGAGTACCTGACCGAGGTTCTGCACGCGGTCGACGGAGAGCTGACCGGCATCCGCTACAATCTGGAGCACGGCCGGCTGCAGGCGTTAGCCATCAGCACGTCGAGCTATTCGACCGGGGAGTCGGTCACGTGGGTTCAAGGCGCCGACATCAGGGAGTGGGAGCGCCCGGGACGGACCGCGCGCAAGACGACCATGGGTGTGGAGCACATCATGGCCTCGGCGGCTCTTCCCCTGTTCTTTCCGGCCGTCCGGGTGGGGAGCGAATGGTACGGGGATGGCGGAGTGCGCCTCACGGCACCACTCGCGCCGGCGCTGCATCTCGGAGCGCGCCGGGTCCTGGCGATCTCCACGCGGTACGAGGACCCGAATCCCGACGGGGCTACTCCGACGGCCCACGGCTACCCACCGCCGGCACAGGTCGTGGGTGTGCTCATGAACTCCATCTTCCTCGATCTGCTCGACCAGGACGCGGTGCGACTCCAACGCCTCAATCGCCTCCTCGCGCAGCTCCCCGAAGCACATCGTGAAGGCTTGGAGCCGGTGCGGCTCTTGACCCTCCGACCCTCCCGCGACCTGGGGAAGCTCGCCGGGGACTACGAAGCACGGCTCCCGAGGGCGTTCCGGTTCCTCACGCGGGGCCTCGGAACCAAGCAGACCCGCAGCCCGGACGCCCTGAGCTTGATCCTGTTCCAGCCCGATTACTTGCGCGCGTTGATGGATATCGGAGAGGAGGACGCCGAGACCCGAGCAGAGGAGATCGAGGAGTTTCTCTGCGCCGGACCGGCGAGCGCGGCACGGCCGGTATGAGCTGGGCGTGCGTAATCCCGCGATCTCCGGTCGACCTGTTAGATTTCGCTGCGGTCCCTCGGAGACGCGCGACCCCTTCCGACCGAAGGAGAGGCCATGACTGAGACGAACAAGCCGGCGTCGGAGCTCGAATCCCGGGAAGTCGCGGAAGGCGCGCGCGAGCAGGATTGGGAGAAGAAGAGCTTCGCACGCGCCCTCTTCGAAGGGCGCTTCGATCTCGATCTCGTTCACCCGCACCCCGAGCCCGATCCGGACGAGCAGGCACGCGCGGCAGAGTTCCTGGAGCGGCTCGAAGCGTTCGCGCGCGATCACATCGACGGGGACACGATCGACCGCGACGGATGGGTTCCGCAGGAGGTCCTCGACGGCCTCGCGGAGCTCGGGGCGTTCGGCATCAAGATCTCCCGGGAGCACGGCGGACTGGGATTCTCGCAGCTCACGTACAACCGAGCCCTCGAGATCGTGGCCTCCCGCTGTGGGTCGACGGGGGCGTTCCTCTCGGCCCACCAGAGCATCGGCGTTCCGGGACCCATCCAGAAGTTCGGGACGCCCGAGCAGAAGGAACGGTACCTCCCTCGGTTGGCGAAAGGAGCGCTCTCGGCGTTCGCCCTCACCGAACCCGACGTGGGCTCGGACCCCGCGAACATGTCGACCACGGCGGAGCTCTCCGAAGACGGTTCCCACTGGATCTTGAACGGGGAGAAGCTCTGGACGACGAACGGTCCGCGGGCCGAGATCATCATCGTGATGGCCCGCACCCCGGCCCCCGATGACTCGAAGGGCAAGCCGATCACGGCTTTCGTGGTGGAGACCGAGTGGGAAGGTGTCGAAACCGTCCAGGAATGCCAGTTCATGGGGCTCCGAGGGATCTCGAACGGGATCATCCGGTTCACCGACGTCAAGGTCCCGCGCGAGAACGTGGTGTGGGGCGAGGGCAAGGGCCTGAAGCTGGCGCTCATCACGTTGAACGTGGGCCGCCTGGCGCTGCCCGCCTTCGCCGCAGCGTGCGGTAAGGGCTCGCTCGAGATGTGCCGCGACTGGGCGTCGTCGCGCGTGCAATGGGGTCGTCCCATCGGACACCACGACGCGATCGCGCAGATGCTCGGCAAGATGGCGGCCGACACCTTCGCGCTCGAAGCCGTCGTCGAGCTCACCGCGTTGATGGCCGACTCCGACCGGTACGACATCCGGCTCGAGGCCGCCATCGCCAAGATGTGGGGCACCGAAACCGGATGGGACATCGTCAACGACGCCCTGCAGATCCGGGGCGGCCGCGGGTACGAGACGCACGACTCGCTCGCCGCGCGCGGCGAGGTCCCGTACCCCGTCGAGCGCTACCTCCGCGACATGCGGATCAACACGATCTTCGAAGGATCCTCGGAGATCATGCGGCTCTTCATCGCGCGGGAGGCGGTGGACACCCACCTGCGTGTCGCCGGCGACCTCGTGGACCCGAAAGCGTCGACGGGGGCCAAGCTCAAGGCGTTGGTCCGGGCGGGCGCGCACTACGCGTGGTGGTACCCGACGCGCTTCCTGGGATGGAGCCATTGGCCGCGCTACAGCGAGTTCGGGCCACTCGCCACGCACCTCCGGTTCGTGGAGCGCACCGCCCGTAAGCTGGCCCGGGCGACCTTCCACGCCATGCTGCGCTTCGGACCCGCTTTGGAAAAGCGCCAGTCCGTGCTCGGACGGATCGTGGACGTGGGCGCCGAGCTCATGGTGATGACCGCCGTGGTGATCCGCGCGGACATGCTCATGAAGAAGGGCGACGACGCGCCCGGCGCGAACGCGCTTGCCGATCTCTATTGCCGCCAGGCGAGAGCGCGCATAAAGGATCGCTTCCGCACGCTCTTCAGGAACGACGACAAGCGAGGGTATTCGGTCGCGCGACGCTTCCTCGCCGACGAGTTCGATTGGCTCGAAGCGGGCGTCGTCTCCCTGGAAGGGTATCGCCGAATGGTCGAGAACGGCCCGGTTGAAGTCCCCGAGCCGGCGGACCGGCGAGGTGATCCCGTGACCGCTGGATGAAGCGATGAGCCTATCGCTGAATCCAGGGGACGGGGAGCGGCCCCTGCACCCGCGAGCATTCGCGGTCACGGTCTTCTGGACCCTCGCGCTGCTCTTCCTCGGCAGCATCGTGCACGCCACCGAATCGAGTCTCGCGTGCCCGGACTGGCCCACGTGCTTCGGTTCGATGGTGCCGGAGATGACGGGAGGCGTGTTCTGGGAGCACCTCCACCGGTTGGTGGCGGGCGGCCTGGTGCTGATGTTCGGGCTCGCGACATGGCTCGCTCGACGGGAAGCCACCGACCGCCCCTGGATGTTTCGCACGGGAATGGCCGGCCTCGGCCTTCTCCTCGTGCAGTCCGTGTTCGGCGGCATCACCGTCATTTATGAGCTTCCGAGCCTGGTGTCGACCACGCATCTCGCACTCGCGTTCGCGTTCGTCGCTTTGGCCACGGTCCTGACCTCGTCCACCGCGTGGCGGCCGCGAACCAGAGCCGCCAACCCGGAGGTCGCCCGGCGTCTCCGCAATCTCGCGGGTGCCTCCGCGGGGCTGGTGTTCGCCCAATCCGTCACCGGAGGCCTCGTGCGGCACCTCGACGCGGGCATGTCGTGCCCGGATGCGCCGCTCTGTCTCGGGCAGGTCGTCCCCCCCCTCGTGAACCCTCTCATCACGGTGCACTTCGGTCACCGGGTCCTCGGATTTCTGACCGCGGCGGCCGTGGTCGCCCTGGCCGTCTGGGCATCCCGCGTGGACCTTCCGCCGCGCCTCCGTCGCTGGACGACGTTCGCGGCATGGCTCGTCGTGGCCCAGGTGCTTCTGGGCTTCGCCTCGGTCTTGACCGTCCTCGCCGTGGTTCCGGTGTCGTTCCACACGCTCGTCGCCGCGACGCTCATCGTCGTGCTCGTGCACGTAGCGACGTCGGGCGCCGCGCTAGCGGCTCGTCTCCCCACCGCCATGGCCGGGCATGGATTGGAGTAGCGTCGGGGACACGCTGGCGGCGGTGAACGCGGCGCTCAACGCCACCAGCGCCGTGGCCCTCTTCACGGGCTTCTACTTCATCCGCAGGAAGGACAGGGTAAGGCACCGTGCCGCCATGCTGACGGCTGTCGGCGCTTCCGCGCTCTTCCTCGTCTTCTACGTGACCCGCGTCGTGCTGACGGGCACCCACGAGTTCGCGGGAAGCGGTACGGCCAAGGTGGTGTATCTGGCCATCCTCCTCTCCCACATGCTCCTGGCCATCGTCGTCGTCCCGCTCGTGCTCCGTCTCCTCTACCTGGCAAGCGGGGAACGCTTTCGGGAGCATGCCCGCCTGGCCCGTTGGACGTTCCCGATCTGGGCGTACGTGTCCGTGACCGGACTGGTCGTCTACCTGCTGCTCTACCAGGTGTACGGGTACGTGTGAGCCCGCCGGGAGAGCGGCGGATCCTCGGATACGCGGAAGCGCTTCTCGCAGCGGTTCTGTGGGGCTCGTCGGGGATCTTCAGCGTATACCTCTTCGAGCTCGGCGTGCCGCCGCAGAGCCTGGCGCTCCTCCGTCCGGTGCTCGGAATCCTCATGTTGGCGGCCGTCGTCGCCGGGATCCACGGCTCGGGCGCGCTCCGGACGGACGCGAAGGGCCTCCTCGCTCTGGGTGTGGGCGGCGGAAGCGCCGTCGGCCTGTTCCAGCTCTCGTACCAGATGTCGACGGATGCCGTGGGGGTACCCTCGACAGTAGCGCTCGTGTACCTCGCACCCGCCACCGTGGTGGCCGTGTCCGGCCCGCTCCTCGGAGAGTGGCCGACGGCGCGGAGGGTCGTCCTCGCCGTCGTGACGCTGGCGGGCGTATGGCTCACCGTCCTGGGCGCGGAGCAGGTCACTCCCGAGTTCGGGAAGCCGGGAGTCGTATGGGGCGTCTTGGCCGGCCTGAGCTATGCGGCGTATACCTTGTTCGGCCGTTGGGGGGCGGAACGCTACGGCGCCGGGCCCACCGTGCTCTACAGCCTGATCGGAGCCTGCGTCTGGCTCGCGGCTACGCTCCCGCTCGTGAGTGACGGCCTCGTCCTGCCCGCGCGGGGAGCCGTCTGGGCGCTCATCGCCCTCTTCGCGTTGGTCACGATCGCCGGCGCGCAGTTCCTGTTCTTCGACGCGCTCGGCCGCATCGAAGCGGGGCGGGCTTCGATCACGTCCGCGGCGGAACCCGTCGTCGCGGCCTTGCTCGCCACCGTGCTACTGGCCCAACACCTCACCGGCATGGGGTGGACAGGCGTCGTGCTCGTCGTGATCGGCGTCGCGGGCGTCGGGTTCGACCGCGCTCGGGCCTCCACCCGGCGCGCCGTGAAGCGACCACCTTCGCGCGCTCGACGCCCCCCGACTTCAGGCCGGTAGGGAAACCTCCACCTCGGCACCGCCGTCCGGCACGTTCCGGAGGGTGATCTCACCCCCCATGGCTTCCACCGTCTTCCTCGCGTGGGGCAGACCCAGCCCCAAGCCGTCCTCGGTCTCCGAATAGAACGGGTCGAACGCACGCTTGAACGCGGCCTCGGTGAACCCCGGACCCCGGTCGCGCACGCGAATCGTGGGTCGACCGTTCTCGGCGACGACGGTCATGTCGATGGTCTCTCCACCCCCGAAGCGGGCCGCGTTGTGCAGGATCAGATAGAGCGCGTCCATGAGCTGGTCGGGCTCCACGGTGGCTCGCAGGGAGGAAGCCCCGAGCTGCAGTCGCACCGTGGCCTCGTGGTCGGCCGCGAACTCACGGGACACCTGCTGGGAGAGCTGGACGACGTCGGTTCCCTGGGTCTCTCCCCCGGCTTCCCTCAGGAAGAAGTCCACGTCCGCCAAAGCCCCCAGCGCGCGCTCGATCCGCTCCCGGAGCTCCGCCTCGTCGGCTTCCGCGGAAACACCGGCGAGCGGAGCACGCACCTGCCGATCGAGGAAACGGCTCACTCTGCCCACGGCGTCGGAAAGGGCGGCGTGCCGCTCCGCGTCGCGAGGCGCCCAGCTCTTCTCCAACGCCTGCACGAGCTCGGCCGTCGCTCCATCCGGCGAGACGTCGTCGGGTAGTCGGCCGTGCCCGACGGCTTCGACGACACCGCGAAGCTCTCGCTCGAGTTCGTCCCGAGCGTTCCGTCGTTCCTTGGCACGCACCGCGTTCCTGCCGAACCCGACCACCGCCAAGGCCACGACCACGGCCACCACCAGCCCAATCACGATCTCCATGTTACTCCGTCAGTTGGAAGAGTCGACATCCTCGACGTGTCTCTTGAGCGTCTCGGCGTGGCCTTCCGGGTCCACGCCGCGCCAAACGCCCTGGACGATGCCGTCGCCGTCGATCAGGAACGTGCTGCGCTCGATCGACATCCCGTAGACCGGATGCTCCTTCCAGACGCCGTACGCCTCGAGCATCTCGTGGCCCTCGTCCGAAAGCAGGGGGAAGTTCAAGCCGTGCTTGGCGCGGAACGCACGGTGCGATTCCACCGAATCGGCCGACACCCCCAACACCACCGCGTCCAACTCCTCGAAGTCCGGAAGCGCGTCCCGAAAGTCGCACGCCTGGACCGTGCATCCCGGCGTGTCGTCCTTCGGGTAGAAGTACAGGATCACGGTCCGACCACGTAGGTCGGAGAGACTGATCTCGCCATCCCGATCGCTCGGGAGGGTGAAGTCGGGGGCTGAAGATCCCTTCTCGATCATGGCGTGCTCATCGGGAGAAAGCGGGCGCCGCAGGGGCAACTTCGGAACGTCCGACGGCTACACCGGCGGTGCATCCGGGTTTCCTCGATTCGAGACCCCGATCAAGCCGAGCGGGCCGTGGGCGTCTCTTCACCCGCAGCCTCGATCATCCGTGCTTCCCAGCGGCACACCGCGTCGCCCCGGGCCTGGCACAGGGTGTGCTCGACCCGAGCCGGCTCGCGGCTCACCTGTTCGAGCACCGCCTCGCACAACCCGGCGAGCAGGTAACAGGCGTCCCCTCCCGGATCGTGCTCCACGAAAAGCAGCGAGCGCCCCTCGATGATGAAGGGCCCCTTGGCGAATCCCCCGAGTTGGCGACCGAACAGCCTACGCAGGCGCTTGCGCACCCGGGACCTCGCCACGCCGTAGCGCGCCACCGACGGCAGGACGCGGACCCATCCGGGCGCCCGCCCCGGCTCGACGAGCGAGCGACCCACCTGCTGGAAGACCCTCCGGCCATCCGGACGCCGGATGACGAAGCGGAAGAGGTCGCCCACCTGCTCGTCCGTAAGGCGAGCCCCCTTGCGGGCTTCCTGTTGAAAGCTTCGGATCTGGCGCTGAACCACGTCGCTCAAGCCGAAGCGCCGGGGCATGGTCCGGCTGGGGTTCTCGTCTTCCATGAGATCCCCCGGAAGGTCCTGGTCCCTCAGGACCTCGAGTATCCGGAGCGCGACCAGGGCATGGATGCGCTGCGGTTCCTCGGGGGCGGGCAAGCTACTGGACGACTCGGTCACCGGAGTACAGTTCACGAAAAGGGGAGGCGGTCCTCGCCACGGCGCGCGGCCCACCCAAGTTCTACCACAGGCTGCTTGAGCCCGACAGCATCGGGTCGACGGGGTAATGTCGACGCGCGAGGTGGCGAAGGCAACGTGGAACCGCGCCGAATTCCCGCAACGTACCGATTTGAGCGTGACGACCGAGCGCCCACCCCCTATATACAGTGCGAGACACGAAGGCGGCGCCCGGATACGGGTGCTGCGGCGGGCGGAGTCGTGTGCGTTTCGGGCCACCACCCTTGGGGGGGTGGGTGTCACTGCCACGGGCGTCTCGGCTCCCCCGCCTTTTTTCGTGTCACCCTCCCAGCCACGAACGGTCCGGCTCGGGCCAACGTGTTTGTGCCACGTGGCCCATGGCGTATCTTGGCGTCATGAAACGCTATCCTGCCTTCGACCCGCCGGAGTATCTGGAGTGGGAGCCCGATCCCGAGCTCCTACGAGCCTACGCCGAGACCGTCGAGCGCGATCCCGATCGTTCGGAGGTCCTGCACAGCCTGGGCGAGCCCGACCTGCTCTCGCTCTACCGGGATCTGCTGCGGACCCGCCTACACGACATCGGGCTGAAGCGGTGGGTGCGCACGGGGGTGATCTCGAAGGCGTGGCTGGGGACGGGTGAGGAAGCAGCCACCGTCGGCACCGTGCGCGCTCTCGATCCCGAGCGCGACGTCGTCAGCCCGATGATCCGCAACGCCGGCGCTCTCCACATGATGGGCATGTCGCTCGCGGACATGTTCCGGGGCTACCTGGCGACCTCCGACTCGCCGAGTCAGGGGCGCGACCTGCACATCGGGGATCTCGAGCGCGGGGTGATCCAGCCCATCAGTCACATGGGAACGAGCGTCACCGTGGTGACCGGAGCAGCCCTCGCGTTCCAAAGCCGGGGCGAGCCACGGGTGGCGATGACCTGGGTCGGAGACGGCGCGACGAAGACGGCGGCCTGTCACGAGGGACTCAACCTGGCCGCGGTCCTGAACCTCCCTGCCGTCTTCGTCATCCAGAACAATCAGGTCGCCCTGGGCACCAAGCTCGAGGACCATCACGTCGGCGACCTGCACGCGTGGCCGGCGATGTACGGGATCGACTCCTGGTCCTGTGACGGGAACAACGTCCTGGACGTATACGCGGCCACCCGCTTGGCCGTCGCTCGCTGCCGGGTGGGACGCGGCCCCGCCGCGATCGTGGTCGACACGTTCCGGATGGGCGGGCATGCCACCCATGACGAGCGGGAGGCGCGCGAAACCTTTCCAGGCGAGCTCTTCGAGCACTGGGGACGCCGGGATCCGGTCGGGCTCTTCGAAGCCTATCTGGAAGGGCGCGGCCTGGCGCCCGAGACGCTCATCGAGATCGAGCGGGAGGTCACCGACGAGATGGACCGCGCGGCTGACGAAGCCCTGGCCTCACGGGATCGCATTCCGCCGCCGGAGCAGGCGCTGTACGAAGGCTTCTCGGAAGGCGACCCCCTCGTCGGCCTCCGGCGGCGTCCGACTATGACCTGACCGCTTGATACGGCGCCATACGGGGCTTTCACGCCCTTCAGGCTTGAACCGGAAGCCGTCTTCGGGCATCTTAACGGCACGCAGTAGCAGTACCTCCAACGCGTGAAACACGTCGTTTCACGACGACACATATGGTCAACCTGAATCCGGACGAGCTGGAGAAGCTCCTCGGGGAAACCCCCCTCCAGGAGTTAACCGACGAACAGCTCGTGAGCGCGCACCTGCAGGGACGCCCTGAAGCCTTTCAGGAGCTCTACGACCGTTATCGTGAACGGCTGATCCATTTCGTCACCCGCAAGACCGGGGATCCGGACCGCGCGCAGGACCTGGTCCAGGAAGCATTCATCAGGGTCACGCGTCACCTTCACCGGTTCGACACGTCGAAGAAGTTCTCGACGTGGATCTATACGATCGCGAGCAATCTGTCGAAGAACGAGCTCCGGAACCGGTCACGAAGCCCGCTCGTGCTGTTCCAACGGCTCACGAGCAACTGGGACGACGATCACCGGCCGCTGCAGTTCGAAGACTACTCGATGCAGCCGGACGACCTGTACCGGAAGCGCTACCTGCGCCGCCTGGTCGAGGACATGGTCAAGGAGCTACCCGAGCACCACCGCCTGGTGTTTCGACTGCGAGAGGTCGAAGGGAAGAGCTACGAGGAGATCGCCGAGATCACGGGCGTGAACCTCGGTACCGTCAAGAGCAGGCTCCATCGCGCCCGCAACTCGTTCGCTCAACGCATCGAGCCGTTTCTGAACTGAGCTGAAGCAGGCTCCCGGGGAGACCAACTAGCAGCCCGTGGTAGAAGTCTGGTGGGTCGCGCACGAGGGTCTTGCGGATATCGTACAAGGAAGAGCGACGAATGCGATGCCCAAGCATCGGAGGAGCGTGATGCCGCGACCGACGCGATAGCGTTGGTCCCCTCGTGCCCTTCGGGTTGGCGGCACGGCCCCATCTCCGTCGTTGCCACTCCTCGACGTAGCTCGAGGGCTAGGTCTGGCCGTGGCGCCCGGGACCCGGCGCAGCGGGTCCGGCCCACCAGACTTCTACCACGGGCTGCTAAGGATGTTCGAGGAACTCCGGGCCGCATTCCGGCAGGCGATCGAGAACTTCAATCGGGAGTTGCACCGCGATGAGGTTCCCGAAACGATCGACGAGCTTCTCAAGAGCATGCAGCGCGAGCTCGTCGATGTCCGGACCCAACTCTCGGAGCTCGAGGAACAGATCCAGCGAGCTCGCACGGAAGCCGATCACGAGGCCGAGCAGGCGGAGGCGTGCCGTCGCCGAGAAAAGATGGCCCGCCGGATCGAGGACTCCGAGACCGCCGACCTCGCCGCCGAATACGGAGAGCGGCACACGAAGCGGCACACTCTGTTGGAGAAGAAGATCACCGCGCTCGAAGAAGAGCTCTCCTTCCGGCGGAAGGACGCCGAAGAGATGCTGGAGAAGATCCAGGATGCCCGCTCGGAGCGGGACGGCTTGGCTGCCGCCACCGGCCGCGCGCAGGCCCGCCGGACCTTCACGGAAGCGGACGACCTTTTCTCCGAGCTCGATCGCATGTCCGAAAAGATCGAAGGCGACCGCCGCGCCGTCGAAGCGGCCGACGCCGTGGAAGGTGTCGATTCGGACCGCTCGTCGGACTTCCACGTGGAGTTCGACCGGAAAGCCGACGCCCCTCCGGACCTCGACGCCGCGTTGGCCGAGCTGAAACGTCGCATGCGCGAGCGCGACGAAGGCGGCGGCGGTACGTGACCCGGCCCGGCGCGCGCGTTACTCCTCGAGGCGCGCGAGGTCTCTGAAGAAGAGGAGCCCCGCACACTCGCCCGAGAGAAAGAGGATGTCCTCCTTGAAGCGCGCGGCGACGGAAGTCGTGCGCTCCTCCGTCCCATCGACGACCAGATGCCAGTTCCGACCGGCGCTCTCCCCGAGGAAGACGGTCAGCCCTTCCTTCCCCCGGTCAACCAGCTCGGGGTTGCCGTCCGGTCCGGGCTCGAGCCCGACGAACGAAGTGAAGTCGAGGCGCGCCGGGTCCGCGCGGAGATCCAGCACGATCAGGGGCTCCGGCTCCGCACTCCGCTCGGTCCTTCGGGAGGGGCTGCTGAGGATCGCACCGCGATCCCCTTCCGCCAGATAGATGATCCTCCACAAGGGTAGCGCGAAGCGTGAGCGCTCTCCCTCGCCGCCCCAGAGCGCGAACGCGTCTTGAGCGTCGTCGTCCTCGTCGTCGAGGTACGGGCGAATGTCGATGATGCCGTCGGCCATATCCCGAATCAACACCCGTGCGCTCGGCGCGTCAAATCATTGCTCGCCCGCCGTGCCGTCTGGCTCTGTCCAAGCCCTTCGAATACATTCCCTGCGTTGAGCATCCCTCCATCTCAGGTAACCGGGAAGAGGTTCGGGACCCGAAATGCAGAATTGGATCGGTATCGCGATCTGGATCGTCATGGGCTCGGTCGTCGGGCTCGCCATGAAGGCGTTCATCCAGCGCCCCGAGGAGACTCCGGGCCATACGCCCGTCCTGATGGCCCTGGGCGCCTTCGCGGCCGTCATCGGGGGCATGCTCGGCGTCGGCATCGCCCACCTCCACGAGCCTCTCGCGATCAGCCCGGGGGGGATGGTGGGCGCCGCGGTCTTCTCGGTCATGATGACCTTCGTCTACCGGTGGGGCCTCCGCACCCTCATCTGACGCCGCACTTCGCCGCTCCGCGTTCTCGAGGGAACCGAGCGGGCACCTCCGTCGTCGCCCGAGCATGATGTCCGAACCCTCGCGATTCATCCGCGAGCGACTCGCTCGCTTCCGGTCCGAGCTCGACGATTTCCTGCGTATCCCCTCCGTGAGCGCGAAGGCGGAGCACGACCCGGACACGCGCCGCGCTGCGGAGTGGCTCCGAGATCGTCTCTCCGCTGCCGGACTCGAGGCCGAAGTCGTCGAGACGGACCGGCACCCCGTGGTCCTCGGCGAATGGAGGGGCGCCGGCCCGGACGCTCCGACCGTTCTCGTCTACGGCCACTACGACGTGCAGCCACCGGAGCCGCTCGACGAGTGGACGTCACCGCCGTTCGAGCCGACGGAGCAGGACGGGCGCATCTACGCACGGGGCTCGGCGGATGACAAGGGCCAGCTCTACATGCACGTCAAGGCGCTCGAGACGCTCCTCGCGACACGGGGCACGCTCCCGGTGAACGTCGTGGTGCTCGCGGAAGGGGAAGAAGAGATCGGCTCGCCGAGCCTCGTACCGTTCGTGGAGCGGCACATGGACCGACTCGCGTGCGACCTCGTGCTCATCTCCGACACCGGCATGTTCGCGGAAGGGCTCCCGTCTCTCCTGTTCTCGCTGCGTGGCCTCGCGTACTTCGAGCTCCACGTGCGCGCTGCGAGCTCCGACCTGCACTCGGGCGAGTATGGAGGAGCCGTGGCGAATCCCGGAAATGCTCTAGCCCGAATCATCGCGTCACTCCACGACGCGGACGGTCGCGTCGCCATCGAGGGCTTCTACGACGACGTCCTGGACTGGGACGAGGAAACACGCGCGGGCATCGCCGCTCTCCCCCACGACGACGAGGACTTTCGGCGGCACCTCGACGTCCCGGAGCTCACGGGCGAGCGAGGATACGGGACATTGGAGCGTCTCTGGATCCGCCCGACCTGTGACGTCCACGGTCTCCTGTGCGGCTACACGGGGGAGGGAGCGAAAACGGTCCTCCCGAACCGCGCGATGGCGAAGCTCAGCTTCCGGCTCGTCCCGGCCCAGAACGATCGCCGGGTCGGAGAGCTCCTGAGGGCGCACGTGCGCCGGGTCACGCCTCCGGGCGTCGAGGTCGAGGTCCGCGCCCTACACGGAGCCCGACCGTGGCGCGCGAACGTCGAGGGGCCCGCCTTCGAAGCGGCGGGCGAGGCGCTCGAGGAGGCATTCGGTACCCGACCGGTGGCGACGGGGGGCGGCGGATCGATTCCCATCGTGGTCGAGCTCGAGGAGCGGCTCGGTGCTCGCGCCCTGCTTGTCGGGTTTTCCCTTCCGGGATGCAACATTCACGCACCGAACGAGTGGCTCTCCGTCGAGAACTTCGAGCGCGGGATCGAAGCTCTGGTTCGGCTCTACGGGAAGCTGGGCCGCTAGGGCTGCCGAGCGCTCAGTCCGCCCCGCTTCCCACCATGGCCGCCGCTCGGAGCAAGGCCCTCGCCTTGTTGAGGGTCTCCTCGTACTCGCGCTCCGGATGAGAATCGGCGACGATCCCCGCGCCGGCCTGGACGAAGCCCCGACCCCGCCACGCGACGAGGGTACGGATCGTGATCGCCGTGTCCATGCTGGCCCCACCGTAGTTGAGGTATCCGACGGCACCGGCGTAGGGACCCCGCCGGACCGGCTCGAGCTCGTCGATGATCTCCATGGCCCGGACCTTGGGCGCTCCGGATACCGTCCCCGCCGGGAAACACGCACGGAACACGTCGATGGCGCCGAGGCCGCCACGAAGCGTTCCCTCGACCTGGCTGACCATGTGCATGACATGCGAGTACCGCTCGATGACGAACAGATCGGGCACGTGGACGGAGCCGTACTCCGCCACGCGACCCACGTCGTTCCGCCCCAGGTCGACCAGCATGCGGTGCTCGGCCAACTCCTTCTCGTCCGCGAGCAGGTCCTCCGCGAGCTCACGTTCCTCTTCCACCGTGGCTCCCCGGGGCCGCGTCCCGGCGATGGGCCGCACGATGACCTTTCCGTCGTCGACGCGGACCAGCACTTCGGGTGAGCTCCCGACCAACGCCAGATCCTCGAGCTCGAGGAAGTACAGGTACGGGGAGGGGTTCAAGCTCCGGAGGCCGCGATACACGTCGAACGGCTTCGCCTGCAGCTCGAAGTCGAGCCGTTGGCTGAGCACGACCTGGAACGCGTCCCCGGCGAAGATGTGCTCCCGAATGCGCTCGACCCCGGCCATGTAGGCCTCCCGGGTGGAAGCGCTCTGGAACGGCGGATCCTCCGACGGCTCGGCCCCCAACTCCAGCGGGGGCGGAGCGTCACGTTCGCTCAGGCGCTCGACGAGCTCTCGGGTGCGCACCGCCGCCTCGTCGTAGGCCGCCCGCAGTCGGTCCTCGTCCAGGCCGGAGTCGACGGGCACGGCCGCGATGGCCATCGCGCGTCCCTTCAGGTTGTCGATCGCCAGCACCACGTCCGTGAACAGGAAGACGGCATCGGGAATCTCGAGGTCGTCCTCCGGCGGATCCGGAAGCCGTTCGATCTGGCGCGCGACGTCATATCCGAAGTATCCTACGGCACCGCCCCAGAAGCGGGGTAGGCCGGGCACCTCCGCCGGAACCCGCGCTCGTAGCCGGGTGTCGAGGTCAGCCAACGGATCGTCGGTCTCGACGTCGGTCCAACCCTCGTCGGGTGTCCACCAACGCACCTCGCCACGATGGAGCTTCCAGGCCCCACGGGGGCAGGTGCCGAGAAACGTGTAGCGAGCCCACTGCTCTCCGCCGACGACGGACTCGAGCAGGAAGCCGAAGGGAGGCTCGGCGAGCTTGGAGTACGCGGTCACCGCCGTGTCGACGTCGAACAGGAACTCGCGCCATACCGGCACGAGACCCGCGTGCTCGGAGTAAGACTTGAATCGTTCGAACGAAGGGAAGAGCTGCATGAGGCCGACGGATCCGAGGAGCGGCGGGATGACTGATGGGAGCACGCACGCGTGAGCGCTGCAATGTCCGAAGCCTCGGCGGGGGCGTCAACGGCGCTCCTCGCCGTCGACACCGGCGGGACGTTCACCGACCTGATCATGCGGGTCGGCGACGCGCTCCATACCCTGAAGGTGCCATCCACCCCGGCGGATCCGGCCGAAGCCGTGCTGGAGGGGATCCGCGAGCTCGCCGGAGAGGGCACGGATTTCGTGCTTCTCCACGGCTCGACCGTGGCCACCAACGCGCTGCTCGAACGGACAGGGGCGCGGGTGGCCCTCGTCACGAACCGGGGCTTCGAGGACGTCATCGAGATCGGGCGTCAGAACCGGCCACAGCTCTACGCGCTGGTCGGCCGACGCCTCCCACCCCTGGTCGCGCGCGACGATCGTCTGGGCATCACGGGACGGATCGGTCCGGACGGCACGGAGATCGAGGCCCCGGACCCGGAGGAGCTCGCCGCATTGGCCGACCGAGTGCAGGGGCGCGAAGCGGAGGCCGTCGCGGTTTCACTGCTCCATGCCTACGCGAGCCCGGAGCACGAGCGGAAGGTCGCCGCGGCCTTCGAGGAGCTTGGCTTGCCGGTTTCGATCTCGAGCGTCGTGCTTCCCGAGTTCCGGGAATACGAACGCACCGCCACCACCGTCGTGAATGCGTACGTGGCTCCCGTCATGGACCGTTACCTCGGACGTCTCGAAGCGGAATCGGGCGCGCGACGCACCACCGTCATGGCCTCCAACGGCGGCACCCTCCCCGTGTCCCGAGCACGCCACGAGCCCGTCCACACCGTGCTCTCCGGGCCGGCGGGCGGCGTGATGGGCGCGCTCGCCTGGGGCCGCCGCTCCGGCCACGAGCACATCCTGACATTCGACATGGGCGGCACGTCGACCGACGTGTCCCTCTGTCCGGCGCGCCCCCTTCGCACACGGGAGTTCGAGATCGCCGGGCAGCCGGTAGCGGTGCCGGTCATCGACATCCACACCGTCGGAGCGGGAGGCGGCTCCATCGCGAGGGTCGACGCCGGAGGCGCGCTCCGCGTGGGTCCGGAGAGCGCCGGCGCGGACCCCGGACCGATCTGTTACGGGCGCGGCGGTCAAGAAGTCACCGTGACCGACGCGCACGTCCGCCTGGGCACGCTTCCGGGCGACGGGTTCCTGGGCGGGTCCCGCGACCTGGATGCGCGCGCGGTCGAAGCTCCCCTCTCGGCGCTCGCCTCCGCCCTCGGCGCGTCTCCGGCGGAAGCCGCCGAGGGGATCCTGACCGTGGCCAACACCGCGATGGAGCGAGCGCTCCGCGTCATCTCGGTGGAGCGCGGCTATGACCCGATCGATTTCGCGATCGTGGCGTTCGGCGGAGCGGGCGGCCTGCACGTGGCGGAGCTCACGCGCCGCCTGGGCGCCGGTCGCGCGATCGTTCCCCCCGATCCCGGGTTGCTGTCGGCGTACGGCATGCTCGCGGCGCCCGTGACCCACGAGCGCTCCCGGACGGTGCTGATCCGCGAGGACGACCCGGACGCCGAGGTCGGGATCGAGTCCGCGCTGGAGGCGCTCGAGACCGAAGCCGCGTCCGCGATGGCGGCGGACGGCTTCGCGCCCGACACACTCTCGGCCGAGCGCTGGATCGACGCGCGATACCACGGTCAGAGCTTCGAGCTCGCGGTTCCGTCCGAGGACTGGGCCGGACGCTTCCACCGAGCGCACGAGGAGCGCTACGGCTACCGCCGCGACGACGTTCCGGCCGAAGCCGTCACCGTCCGAGTAGTCGTCACCACCCCCCCGCCGGCGCTCGACCCTCCCGAGCTGGCACCGGCGACCGCACCACCCCCGACCTCCACCACGGAGGTGTATCACCGCGGCGACATGATTCCCGCGGCGCGGGTGCGTCGCGCCGACCTCGGGGCGGGACACCGCCTGGTCGGGCCCCTCGTCGTCCAGGAGTACAGCGGCACCACGTGGGTGCCTCCCGACTGGACCGTCGAGGTGGACCTTGGAGGATGCTTACATTTAACTCCCGCTTGAGCCCGCCACTCGGGTTATCTTTTCAACTTCTTCGCCACCTCCCGCAGCGACGTTCACGGTGACCGAACCGCGCATGGCCGCTTCAGAGACGACCCAAGCTCCACTCCCCTCCGCGCCGGAGCTCCGGCCGCCCTACGGCGCCGCGGCGCTCATCGCGGGGGCCGTATTCTTGCTGTACATCGTGACCCTCGCGCCCACGACGGCGTTCTGGGACACGAGCGAGTACATCGCGACCGGGCACATACTCGGGATTCCACACCCGCCCGGGAATCCTCTCTTCGTCGTGTTGGCGAAGGCGTGGTCCCTCCTGCTCGCACCGCTCGGGCTGGACGTGGCGGTGCGCATCAACCTCTTCAGCTCGTTCATGAGCGCGGCCACGCACGGTCTCTGGTTCCTCGTGATCCACCACGTCCTGCGTTACTTCTCGGATGACCGCCGCTTCCGCATGATCGGCGCGACCACGGCGGTGCTCGTCAGCGCGACGGCGTTCACGGTATGGAGTCAGTCCAACGTGAACGAGAAGGTCTACACGGTCTCGCTCTTCACGATCGCGCTGCTCACGTGGCTCATCTTCCGCTGGCAGGAGAACCTGGGAAAGGGCAAGGACGACAACCTGCTCGTCTTGATGGTCTTCATCCTCGCGCTGAGCGTGGGCAACCACCTCATGGCGTTCCTGGCCGCTCCGGCGATCGGGATCTTCATTCTGGCGGTGCACCCGCGTACGCTCCTCAACTGGAAGCTCTATCCGTGGGCGGTCGCCGCGGTCCTCGCCGGGCTGAGCATCCACCTCTTTCTTCCCATCCGGTCGGCGCTCGGTCCCATCATCAACGAAGCCGCACCGACCTGTCCGGACATCGGCTCGGCCATCGGCGCCGTCGTCACCTACGGCAATGCAGGGTGCGAAGCGCTCTCGGAGGCCCTCAACCGGACCCAGTACGACAAGCCTCCGCTCATCCCGCGCCAGGCTCCCCTCTGGGACCAGCTCGTCAACTACCTGCAGTACTTCGATTGGCAGTGGTCGCGCTCGCTGGACGGAGCGCAATCCGTTTTCGCGGGGGCCCGCATCCCGTTCACCATGCTCTTCACCGGGCTCGGCGTGTGGGGCGCGTACGAGCACCTGCGCCGCGATCGAGTCAGCTTTTATTACATGGGCGTGCTCTTCGTGACGCTTTCGTTCGGGCTCGTCTACTACCTCAACTTCAAGCACGGCTACTCGCTGGAAGCGCCCAGGCCCGACCGTAGCCTCCACGAGGTTCGCGAGCGGGACTACTTCTTCATCGCGAGCTTCTCGGTCTGGGGACTCTGGGCCGGCATGGGCATCGTGACGCTCTGGCGGGAGGCGGCGTCCGAGTTCAAGACCACGATGGCCAAGGCGAGCCCCGTGCTCGCCCTCGCGCTCATTCCGCTGATGCTCAACTGGGGTTGGGCGGACCGCAGCTACGACTACTCCGCGCGAGACTGGGCCCACAACCTCCTCATGAGCGTGGAACCGTACGGCGTCATCTTCACGAACGGGGACAACGACACCTTCCCGCTCTGGTACCTCCAAGAGGTGGAAGGCGTCCGGAGGGACGTCACGGTCATCGTCACGTCCTACCTGAACACGGAGTGGTACACACTCCAACTCAAGGCGCTCACGCGTCCGTGCCCGGAGGGTGTCGACCCGTCGTCGGACTGGACCGTCATCCAATGCCAGCGCCCCTACACGGCGGAGAACACCAACGCGGCATACGTGGCCGAGCCCGAAGCGTCGGGCGAGAAGACGCCGCTTCTGCTCGACGAGCCGGTCTCTCCGCCGAGCGGCCCCGTGCTCTCCCTCAGCGACGAGCAGATCGGGCGGGTGGCCGCCTCGTACACGCCCATCGAGGAGACGCAGCATCTGCAGCTCGGCGAGGTCGTGGCCAGGATCGAAGCGGGCTCCTACCTCGCGCCCTGGCAGCAATTCGCCCTCAACCTCGTCAACGAGTCGATCGGGGAACGCCCCATCTATTTCGCTTCCAGCGGCAACGCCGCCGGCTCCCTGGGGCTTCAACCATACCTCGTACGGCACGGGCTGGCGTTCAAGCTGCACAACGGGGCACTCGAAGAAGCCGGCCAAGATGTCGTGGAGCTGGAGCAGTCGCCGTACACGTCAGTGACGGGCAACTGGGTGGACGTCCCGCGGACCCGGAAGTTGTTCGAGGACGTGTTCGTACACCGCTCGGGGATCCCCGACGAATGGTCTCACTGGCCCGATCTGGCCACGATCGGCATTCCGAACTACTACTCGTGGGGATACCTGGCGTTGACCCAGGCAGCCGTGCAGGCCGAAGATTCGGACCTCGTCGACCACTATCGAGCGCGCGCCGAGGCCTGGGCCGAGCTGGGCAGCTGAGCCGGCCGGCCCACTCCCCGTGACGCGCTCATTCCTCGGACCCCGACACTCATGCGCACGATCTCGACCCCCGACGCACCCGAGCCCAAGGGGCACTACAGCCAGGCCATCGTGCATGGTGGCCTCGTTTACGTGGCAGGCCAGCTCGCGACCGACCCGAGTGACCCCGACGCGGACCCCGGTGATGCCGGTGAGCAGACCCGGCTCATCTTCCGGAACATCGAAGCGATCCTGGGCGCCGCGGGCTCCAGCCTGGATCGGCTGCTCCAGGTCACCATCTACGTCTCGGACATCGGGGCCTGGGCGACGGTGAACGACGCCTTCGCCGACGCGCTGGGCGACCACCGCCCCACTCGAGCCATCGTGCCGGTCGCGACCCTCCCACCGGGACGGGAGGTGGAAGTCGTCGCCATCGCCGCCGTGGACGAATAGAGGAAACGGAGGCGTCGGCTCGGCCGCTCCGTGCTCGGCGTGGTGCTCAGCCTTTGCGCGGCAAGGTCATGTTGTCCAGGAAGCGCCGGTCCTTGCTCGAGAGCGCCTGGACGCCTTCCTCGTCGATACGGTGGAGGAGGCGCTCGACCTCCTCCCGGTTCAGCGGGTGCAACCGCTCGACCTCGATAGCTCCCCACCGCTCGCGATCTTCCTGCTCCCGTACTGCCGGCGCCGCGTAGTGGGAGTTCGGCGCCTCCACTCGCCTCGCCTCCGCAATCCGCCGACGGCGCCGGGCCACGTACGCCCGGCGCAGCGCATATCCGCCCATCACCACGGCCATGGCCATGGCCAGGCCCATCATCCACACATCCATAAGCGCTTGCAACCGTGTACCTCGTCCTGCCCCGCTGCATTCGCGGGGACGCCGCCCTCAACATGATGCGACGGGGACGGCGGACGAAAGGTTGCGTGACACGACCCGCGGGCGGGCCGGGAACGCAAGGACCCTCAGACGGTCGGACGGAGCTCGATCCACCCCGGGCCGGACGGGACCGGACGCACCACGGGTCCTCCGGGAACGCCGTCGGCTCTGGCTTCGAGGAGGTAATTGAACAGCTCGGGTCGGGCGTCCACGGCAGCGCCCCGGGTGATCAGGATCATCCTCGGGATCTCCTGCGTCAGCGCTTTCAGGAGCGACAACGTCCGGCTCCGGGTTTCGGAGTCCAAGCGGTCGAACGGCTCCTCGACGGGGAAGGAGGCCAGGACCCGGCCCGATCCCGCCGTCAGCGAAGCCGCCGCGAGACGCAACGCGAGTCGTGCAGCCGCGAGATCCTCCTCGGAAAGCGGATGGAGCACGCCCATGGTCCCCTGCAGGTGAGCTCGCCCACCGGATTCGGTCACGGCGAGGATCCGGCCTCCGGAGATGCGGCAGAGGAAGCGCGACGCTCGATCCAGGAGCTGATCCAGCGCACGTTGGAGTCGCGCGGCCCGCACCCGGCCGAGCGCCTCCACCACGGGCTTGTCGGGCCCTGCCAGCGCTCCCGCCAACTCCCCGTGCGAAGCCCCACCACCGCCCCGCTCCGCCAGCCGGTTGCGAAGGATCTCCACACGCTCCGATCCGGCCTCGATGGCCGCGTGGAGCCGCACGGCGCGGCCTTCGAGGTCCCGTAGGTGCTCGGGCTTCAGCTCGAGCTGCGCCCACCGACTCCGCCACCAGCTGCCGTCCTGCACCACCGCCTCCCATTCCTCCTTGAGCTCGGCGAGCACCGCTTCGTAGTGCGCGGCCAGCACACGGCCGCACGTCGGGCAAGGAGCGTCCGGACCGGCGGACTCCATCCTGCGAAGCCTCGCCCGCAGCTCCCGTGCCCGGTCGCGGTACGCCTGCAACGTGGTCTCGGCGTCCTGGCGCTCACGAAGCCAATCCATCGTGGCCGCTTCGAGGTCGCCGTCCACTTCCGCGGCGTCCGCCCGCACCTGCTTGAGCTCCCGCTCGGCGGCATCCAGCTCTTCGGCGAGCGCCCGGCTCTCGGCCGAGCCGCTGGCCATCGCGTCCCCCCGATCGTCCGACGCCGGCCCCGGACGGTGGTCCGGATCGACCCCGGCCCGGTCCAGGGCAGCATCCAGGACGGTCAAACCCCTGCTGGCCGCGACCGCCTCGACGGCCAGCCTCAGCGCCGAATCGAGGGTTTCGGCCTCGATGCCCTGCCAGAGCCTGCCGAGCGGACTCGCGTCGCCGATCCGGCCACGGACGAACTCGGCCACGGCGCGACGGGTGCGTGAGCCCCCGCCGAACACCGCGGTGAGCCCTTCCGGAATGGACGTGCTGATCCGCCCGAGCCCCGGGACCGTTCCCTCGAGCACTTCCATGCGCCCCACCGGATGGGAGCCGAGGTCTTCCTCTTCGGGGAGCCACGCCGCAAGCCGATCGAGGGCCTCCGCCGAGCTCGAGCCTTCTCGCATCAGCTCCGCCTCCACGGCGTCGCGGAGCCGTCGCACGGCCTCGGTCGGCAACCAGGCTTCCGCGGGCACGCGCGGCTCACGGCCGACTTCCACGGCGAGGTGGAGCGCCCGGTCCCGTAGCTCTTCGATCGGGGTCCCCTGGAGCGCGAGCAGGTCCGAGGGAACCGCGCCTTCGAGCCGTACCCGCACGATCTTGCCCTCGATGCCGCCCGGGACCTCGTCGGCGACCTCCCGCACCCGCCGCCGGACCCGGTCGGGGTCACCCGAGCCCACCTTGATGGGGGCGAGGGCCACGACCGGCCTCCCGCGAACCCGATGAAACGTCGCTTCCCCCCGTTCGACATCGACGGTCACGAACCCCTTTTCGTCCGCCGCTTCGTCCCACGGATCGAGGGCGACGCGCTCGAGCGAGCCGGCGTACCGCACTCCTCTCGTCACCTCCCGGGCTCGGTGCTCCCCCCCGAGCGCGACGTAGTCCCATTCGTCCGGTTCCACGTGCACGCCGCGCACCGGCCCTCCCGAAGCGGTGTGTGCATGCAGCACGAGGAGATTCCAACGGCGAGTCGGGTCGGGCTCCGGCACCACCGGTGGTTCCCGGACCGCCGCGCGATGGGGGACGAGACACGCATGCAGGTCGAGCCGGTCGATCAGGATGGACCGGGTGAGCCCGGTCGCGGCCTCCACGTTCGAGAACGTGTCCAACACGGCGAGGGCGCCCGGATCCCCCGAGCGGCGGGGGGTGTCTCTGGGCCCCGCCACCATCAGGACGGGAGCTCCGGACAGCGAGGAACGCAGCAGCTCGAGCCCCCGGGCGAGCGCGACCACGGCTCCGGCCGGCGGGTCCGGCCGGTCGAACACGTCCCCGGCCACGACCACCACGTCAGGCCCGATTCGTACGAGCTCCCCCACGGCACGCTCGAACGCGGCCGATACGTCCCGCTCCCGGATGTTCATCTCGCTCTCGACGCGGCCGTACGCCCGAAATCCGAGATGGAGATCCGAGAGATGGGCGACGATCACGAGGGCTGGCGGCTGCCGCCGAGAGGACGCCCGGCCGCCTCCGTCGGAGGCGGAGCACGTCGTGCCACGAGCACCTCGTCGCGAGTCTCGGATCGATCCCGCCGCTCGGTCTCCCAGTCGGGCGGCCCGAACCCCCTTGGATGGTGCGCGGCCTTCGGGCCCCAGACCATGACGCCCTCGGGTGCCAGGAGCTCACCGAGACGCCGCTGCGCCGCCTTGGACACCGCCTCCAGACCGCCGACCGCGTCGAAGGCCCGGCCATCGACCAGGACGAGATCGAACGGGCCCTCGAGCTCCGAGAGCCGGTCGGCGAGGTTGCCGGTCAGAACCCGCCGCCTGGACCGGTCGAAACCCTCACCCTCCTCGGCCTGTTCTTCGACCTGCTCCCACTCCGGCACCGTGCCGAAGTGGCTGAGGCCGAGCTCCACGACGCAGTGCGCCCGCTCCAGAACGGTCACCTCGGCCCGCTCGTGCCGTGCCAGAACTTCGGAGGGAGCGTGCGACGCGCCACCCCCGACGTGGAGGACGCGGGGCGCCTCAGGGGCATCGGAGGATGCGAGGATCTCCCTCGCCGTGGCCACGTCCCAGGCGATCTCGCTTCCGGACGCCCACGTCCCATCCCCGACGCTCCGGCCATCCCCGCCACGCTCCGCCCGCTGAACCGTCCGGACGACGTCACCTTCGAGCAACAGCCATTCGATCACGTCCCCACCCGCGTGCACCCGCTCCTCCACTCGAACCGGTGGCGGGCCCACACACCCCTTCGCCACCTCGCGCCGGCGAGGCGTACCGGATCGGACCACTCCGTACGTCATGCCACCGAGCGACACGAGGACGAGACAGAGGACGAGCAACGACGCCGGGGTCGGCGCCTGGGGGAGCAGAAAACCCGTGAGCGCGAAACCCGCGGCCGCCCCGAAGGCCCCCACCGAGGCATGCCGGGGTGGGACGGCGCCGGCATTGCGATACGCCTCGAACACCAGTCCGCTCAGGAGCGCTCCGCACGCGTAGAGGGGGAGCCCGACCAAAACGGCCAGCCCCAGCCCCTGCCCGACCCGACCACTCCCGATCGTGGGCACCATCGTCCAAACCGTCCCGAACACCGTCGCCGCCAGGAACGCGACCAAGGTGAAGATCCACCTTCGGCGTATGCCGTCGACCGGCTCCGGCTTGGGGTACGGAGTCCACAGTCCGACCGCGAGCGCCGTCGCTTCGACGGTCAGAACGGTGGTCAGGGAGCGAGTGAAGCCCGGACCGCTGTAGAGAAGCAGACCCATGCCCACCTCGGCGGCCACGGCGCTCGCGAATCCGACCACGAACACGGGCACCCACCCGAGGGGATGCCGGGCCTCGCCGGGCGGTCGACCCGCCGGACCTGCGCTCACGAGGCGACCGACCCGAAGGCCCCTTCGTGGTAGACCATGGACGGCTGCTCACTCACGCCCGTGGCACGCACTTCGCCCACGATGATCGTGTGATCACCCCCCGGATGCGCTTCGTGGAGCGTGCACTGAAGCCACGCGGAAGCCCCCCTTATGACCGGATGCCCGTCCGGCCCCACGAACCACTCCACCTCGTCGAAGCGACCCTCCGAGGGATCGACCGCGAAGCGACTCGCGACCGAAGCCTGCGCTTCGGAGAGGACGCTGATACCGAACCCTTCGGCCTCGAGGATCCGATCATGGGTATCCGACGACCGATCGATGCAAACCAGGACGAGGGGCGGCTCGAGCGAGACCGACGTGAAGGCGCTCACGGTCAATCCCCACGGATAGCCGGAAGCATCGGTAACGGCCACGACGGTCACCCCGGTGGGAAAGCGTCGCATGGCTTGCCGGAAGTCGCCCGTGCTCACTGGTGAAACCATTGGCTCGTCATCCTCGGGAGGCACGATGGAGTCGCCGGGGCGTGCTTGCTCGTCGGTGCCTCACCGCTAGGTTTCGAAGCCCGAGCCGAGGCGGTGCCGGACAGCGAAACTGGACTGAAGGCCCTGATGCGACGCCATTTCCTAACGATTGCGGTGATCTTAACCGTGGCCAGCGGCTGCGACAACGTGGCGTGGGGTGGAATCGACGTCACGATCGAGTCGCCCTCGACGCTCGCGGACACCGGCCGGGACTCCGCGAGCGTCGAGGAGCCCGAAGCGCCCCAACCCCGCCTGGGACCCGCGCTCTTGGCTGGTAGACGCCAAGGTTCCGAGGTGCGGCTGTCTCCGGTGGGCATGCTCCTCGACGACTCCCTCGCCCCGCTCCCCGGCCCGGCCGACAGCGCCGCGCACGCCGAGGCGCTAGCCATGCTCGACAGCGGCTCGGAGTGGGTGCTCTTCGGCGCCGGCGCGAGAATCGGGACGCTGCGCGTCACCGAAACGGCGCAGGACCCGGAGCTGTGCGGCCTCGACCGCGTGCTCGTGGGCCCGCCGGAGCTGTTGCCGGATGCGGCGAACCAGGAACGCTTCCTCGCCCTCTCCGCCGACTACGCCGAGGCCTGGTCGGCAGGTGAATACGCGCCGCTCGCGCACAACTATAACCAACGGGTGGCTTCACTCGAGCTGGGTGGGGCCGCGCTTCCCCGTGTCGGAGCGCGCTGGCCGGCCGAGGGCATGCTCGGCTCGAGGCAGGACATCCAGGCGTTCCGGCCCGCCGAGGACGCCACACCTTCGATCGCCGCGACGTTCGTCGTCGGAGACGCGCTCGACACTTCGGCGCCCTCCACCGACGCGTACGCGCTCTTTCTGATGGCCCGCGAGAGCCCCGAAGGATTCGAGGAGACGTACCTCTGGTACCGGCCGGCGGCCGAGGGCAAAGCGGTGCCCCGCCTGGTCGAGCACCTCGACTGGGATCGAGACGGACGCGCCGAAGCGCTGTTGGAGGTGCTGGGAGAGGGCCGCCGAGGGTACGTCGGCTTGGAACGGGACGACGACGGAGCCTGGAGCGAGGCCTACCGGAGTCCCTGCGCCCATACGTCGGGGACCACGGAGCGTTGACGCGCCCTTCATCGGCGCCACGCCGCGTCGCGCGGCCGCGGCTCCGCTTTTGGGCGTGCCTCTGCGCTTGCGTTGCGGGGCTGGCGGCGGCGTGCGATGCGCCGGAGCAGGACGCGAGCCAGTCGTCGATGTCCGGCGCGATCGAAGTCCGGGATGCGAGCGGCCGCACCGTGCGGCTCGCTGACCCAGCCACCCGCGTCATCTCCCTCGTGCCTTCCGCCACGCTCACCCTCCGGGCGATTGGCGCCGCGGACCATCTGGTGGGACGCACCGACTTCGACGAGGGAGTGGGCCTCGACTCCCTGCCTTCGGTCGGTGCCGGCCTGGAGCCGAGCCTCGAGGCCATCGTCTCGTTGCGCCCGGATCTGGTCGTACGCTTCGCCGGCGACCAGGACCGCCGCACCCCGTCACGGCTCGACGACCTGGGCATTCCGCACCTCGCCGTCCGGCCCGACAGGATCGAGGACGTCCTCGCGAGCATCGACATGCTCGGACGGGTGACGGGGCGCTCGGCGGCCGCCGATTCGCTCGTCGACCAAATCCGCGCCGATCTGGATCGGGTCGGGGAGCTGGTCGCGTCCCGACCGCCCCTCGAGGTCGCCTACGTGCTCGGCGGCACACCCCCGTGGGTCGCGGGTCCCGGCACGTACATCCACGAGCTCATCGAGCTCGCCGGAGGGGAGAACGTCTTCGCCGACCTCGACAACCTCTACCAGGCGGTGAGTCCGGAGGAGATCCGGTCCCGTGCCATCGATGTCGTGCTCGTGTCCGGCACCGACGTCTTCGACCGGACATTGGCACCCGACGCGCGCATCGAGACGGTCGACGAGAGCCTCGAGATTCCCGGTCCGAGCCTCGCGAGCTCGGCACGCCGCATGGCCGAGCTGCTACACGGTCCGCTTCCCTCCGGGCCATGAGCCGCTGGGCCTTGGGCGTCGGCCTGACGGTCGCCACCCTCGCCTCCGTCCTTCTCGGCGTGCGCCTCGGCTCGGTTCCGCTCTCGACGGCCGAGGTGCTCGGCGCGCTCGGCGGAGGCGGAGATCCGGTGGCCCGGGATATCGTGGTCCGGCTGCGGCTTCCCCGGGTCCTGCTCGGGTTGCTCGTGGGGGGTGGGCTCGCGATCTCGGGGGCCACCTTCCAGGCGCTGCTTCGAAACCCGCTCGCCGAGCCCTACATCCTCGGTATCTCGGGTGGGGCATCCGTCGGCGCGGTGCTCGTGCTCGCGTTCGGTTGGATCGCGGCCGGATCCTGGGCCCTCCCCCTCGCGGCATTCATCGGCGCGCTCGTCGCCATCGGGCTCGTCTTCCGGGTCGCCACGGCGACGGGGCGAGCGATGGACGTACGCGTGCTCCTCCTCGCCGGCGTCGTCGTGGCGGCATTCTTCTCGGCATGCATCGCCTTCATTCTCTCCATCTCGCCCGCGCGCACGGTGCAGAGCGCCGTCCTCTGGATCATGGGCAGCTTGGCCGGCGCCACCTGGCGTGGGGTCCTCCTGACCGCCGTTTACACCACGCCCGCCGTGCTCCTGTTGATCGGGTTGGCCCGACCGCTCAATCTCCTCTCCATCGGCGAGGAAACCGCCCACCACCTCGGAGCCGACGTGGAGCGCGTCAAGCGCGCGTCCCTCGCGGTGGCGGCGCTCATCACCGCCTCCGGGGTCGCGGTCGCCGGCGTCATCGGGTTCGTCGGGCTGATCGTTCCACACGCGGTCCGACTCCTCGTCGGCTCCGACCACCGGGCTCTGCTTCCGCTCTCGTTCTTGGCGGGTGCCGCATTCCTCACCCTCGCGGACCTCGCGGCCAGGCTGACGCTCGCTCCCACCGAGATCCCCATCGGGGTGATCACGGCCTTCATCGGCGTCCCGTTCTTCCTCGTGCTCCTCCGGCGTAGCGTGACGGGTCGATGAAGATCGCGGCGGAGGGCATCGTCGTGCGGTACCCCGGGAGCAGCGCTCCGGCCTTGGACGACGTCTCCATGAACGTGCCGTCGGGCTCGCTCTACGCGGTGCTGGGACCGAACGGCTCCGGAAAGTCGTCGCTCATGCGCGCGTTGCTCGGCATACGGCCGCTGGAGCGAGGGCGTGCGCTCCTGGAGGACCGTCGCGTCGAAGATTGGGACCGGCGCGCGCTCGCCCGTGCGGTAGGCGCGGTGACCCAGAGCGAAGCGATCTCGTTCCCGCTCACCACACGCGAGATGGTGGCCATGGGCCGCTACCCCTACCTCGGCCCCCTCGAAAGGGAGCGCGACACCGACCGGAACGCCATCGAGCGCGCTCTGTCCTCATGCGATCTCCTGGAGCTCGCCCGACGCGACGTGACCACGCTCTCGGGCGGAGAATTCCAGCGAGCGCGCCTCGCCCGCGCACTGGCGCAGGAGCCACGGGCCCTGGTTCTCGACGAGCCGACCGCCAGCCTCGACGTGGGTCACGAGATGACGATCCTCGAGCTCCTCAGATCCTCGGCGGACGCCGGAATCACCGTGCTCCTGATCACCCACGGCCTCGATATGGCGTCCCGCTTCGCCGATCGCCTGCTCCTCCTGTCTCGCGGGATCGTGGCCGCGGAAGGGACGCCCCAGGAGGTCGTGCGCGAGGAAATCCTGCGCGAAGTGTACGGGTGGCCGCTCGCGGTGCACGAAGATCCCACCACGGGGGCTCCGAGGGTCACACCTCTTTCTTCCTGATCGCTCCTCGCGCCCGGCGGTGGCGACCGGCCACGCACTGCTCAGTACTCCGCCATGCCTTCGGCGTCTTCGCGAAGGGTGACATAGCTTCCGTACCGAGACTCCGGAATCCGCCCCTCCTCGACGGCCTCTAGCACGGCACAGTCCGGCTCGTGCCGGTGGGTGCACGACCGAAACCGACATGCCGCGCCCATTGCGTGGATCTCGGGAAAGCAGATCTCCACGTCTTCCGGTGCGATACCCCAGAGCGCGACGTCACTGAACCCCGGCGTATCCGCGACCAGCCCGCCGCTCGCGAGGCGGATGAGCCTGGAGCCGACGGTCGTGTGTCGGCCCGTCGACGTCTTTCCGGACAGGGCTCCGACCTTCAAGGAGAGTCCGGGCTCGAGTGTGTTCAGGAGGGACGATTTGCCGACACCGGACGGGCCCACGAGCGCCGAAGCTCCCGAAGCGCACAGCGCGCGGAGCGTATCCATGCTCTCGCCGGTCACGGCGCTCACCGCGAGCACATCGTAGCCGAGCCCACCGTACAGCTCCGTCAAAGCACCGACGTCAGCCGCATCCTTCGCGAGATCCACCTTGTTGACCACCAGGACCGGACGCATGCCGCTGGCCTCGACGAGGGCCAGCAGGCGGTCGATCAGCTCGGGCGTGGCCTCCGGCTCGCCGAACGCGACCACGGCCAGGACCCGGTCGAGGTTCGCGGCCAACACCTTTCCGCTCCGCCCGCCCCGCCCGCGTCGGACCAAGGCGGTGCGCCTGGGCTCCACCCCCTCCACGGTCCACGCTTCATCCGAAGGAGCCACACGGACTCGGTCGCCGATGACCGCCTGGGCTGCTTCGTCGGGACGCCGCTTCAACCGACCCCGGAGCGTCGCCTCCACCCGCCGACCGTCATCCAGCTCGACCACGTACGCTCCACCCGCGCTGGCATGCACGGTACCGAAAAGCGCCCCCTGCGGGAGCGTGTCGTCACTCCCACGGGGGGCGCCTCGGGACCTTCCCGGCCGCCTTCGCGGCCCGGCCGTCACGCCGCGAAGGACTCCAGAGCGTTGCCCTTGTCGCCTTCACGGAGACGCCGCAGGGCACGATCACGGAGCTGGCGGATCCGCTCGCGCGTCACGCCGAGCAGGTTGCCGATCTCTTCGAGGGTGTGCTCACGCTCACCTTCCAAACCGAAGTACAGTCGCAGCACCTTGGCGTCGCGCGCCTCGAGCGTGGACAGCGCCTCGGTGATCATCTCCGTGAGCAGGCGACCTTCGACCTCGATCTCCGGCTCCGCGGCCTCCTCGGTGATGAACCGTTCGACGAGCTGAGAGTCCTCCGAGTCACCGATCGGCGCGTCGAGTCGGATCTCGGCCGCGTTCAGCGTCTGCAGCGACTCGACGAGCTCCGGCGTGAGCGCGGTGGCTTCGGCCAGCTCGTCGGTCGACGGGTCGCGCCCTTTCTCCTGCTTGAGACGCTCCTTTTCCCGGAAGATCCGAGCCAGATCGCTCGCGCGGTTCAGCGGCACGCGCACGGCACGGCCGTGATTGGCCAGCGAGGCGAGAATGGCCTGACGGATCCACCACACGGCGTAGCTGATGAACTTCACGCCCTGCTCGGGATCGAACTTCCGCGCGGCCGTCACGAGCCCGACATTTCCTTCCTGGATCAGGTCCGTGAGGGAGACGCCACGATTCTGGTACTTCTTCGCGACGCTGATCACGAAGCGCAGGTTCGCGCGAGCGAGCTCCTGAATCGCATCCTGATCACCCTTCTGGGCAAGCGCGCCGAGCTCCTTCTCACGCTCGGGCGTGATGAGCTCATGACGGCTCACGTCGCGCAGATACTGGTCGAGGGCGCTCTGCTCCTCCACGCTGGCGTCGAAGCCGGAGAGCAGGTTGCCTTTACCACGACGTTGCTGACGCTTTCCAGTCGGGGCAGCTGCCATTGTGTTCTATTCTCCTTCGAGTCTTCTCCCGCGCCAAGACGGTTGAAAAACGGACCGTCCCGCAGACCGGAAGAGCATAGACATCATAAACTCCTAAGCCGTTTAAGGTGCCGGGGCCGGCCAGGAGTGTCAACGTTACTTGAGCGGCACTCTTACTCTGTGCCTCCCGTGAGGTTCCGCCCTCCAACCTCCATATAGCGCCTCGCACGCCGTGCTGCAAAATCGGAGGCCGGGCATCCGGTTGCTCCGCGGATGAACACTCCCCTAGCTTGGCGTTCTCATGACCTCGACCCCACCCTGCATCGTGGTCGGTGCAACCGACCGTGGCCTTCGGCGCGCCCGTAACGAGGACAGCTTCACGGTCTTCCCCGAGCACGGCGTCGCTGTCGTCGCCGACGGCATGGGTGGCCACCCCGGAGGTGACGTAGCAAGCGAGATCGCGGCCCGAACCACGGCCGACCGCCTCCGGCGCGTCTTCCCACACGGCTCGGAAACGAACGACCCGGGAGCCGACCCCGCCACGTCTCCGTCCACGGACCACATTACACGGAAGACCCGGGAAAGAGCCATGAGACAATCGGTCCTCGACGCGCACCAGGCGGTGCTGTCCCGTGGCCGCGCCGAGCCGTCGCTGACCGGCATGGGGACGACCACGACCGCGCTCGTCGTGGACGCGGATGCTGCCCGCTACACCGTCGGCAACGTGGGGGACTCGCGCGCGTACCTTCTGCGAGACGGGCGGCTCGAGCAACTCACTCGGGACGACACCCGACTCCAAGAGCTGATCGAAGCCGGCGCCGTCCGCCCTGAAGACGCCATGGGCCACCCGGAATCGCACATGCTCACGCAGTGCGTCGGGTTGGCGCCCGCGCCCGTGCCCCGGGTCGTCGAGGATCGCACTCGCCCGGGCGACGTGTTCCTTCTCTGCTCGGACGGACTCATCGCGTGCCTCCGCGACACGGAGATCCGGGCGATTCTCACCCGGTCGCTCGACGGCACCGCGGCCGGAGCCGAACGTGCCGTGGCGCGCCTCATCGAGGAGACGAACGCCGCCGGTGGCGTGGACAACGTCACGGTCGTGGTGATCTCGATTCCGGAACACGACGCGTGATGCGCTCCAAGACCCACTCCGGGGCGACCTCGCGCCGTTCGAAGGTGAACACGCGGAGAACCCGGGTCGTGGTGTAGAGCTCGCGCGTGACCTTGGGAAGGTCGAACAGCCCCGGCACACCGTCCGGGCCCGACCGCTCGACACCTCCGCCCCGCCGCTCGATCAACAGGTCGAGCTGAAACATCGCCGCCTTCGCGGGGAAGTCCACCATGACCTCGCCGGACTCGAGACCGAGCTCCGTGGCGAGATCGTCCTCGATCGCCCGTTTCCAGGGCGAGGCGCCCACGGCCCAGTCCTCGACCCGGCGTCCCTGGAGGTCGGCCGCGGTCAGCTCCACCGCCCGCTTCGGCAGGCGCCGGTGCCGGAGCGCGGGGAGCCACCGGGACGCGATCCGCCCGGCCACCTCACCGTCGTCTTCGAGAGCCCGCCGTCCGATCTCGTACAGGAGCTCCTCATCGGTCGGCCCCACCAGCTCTTCCGGATCGAGCAATCCAGCGCTCACCGAATCCTCCACGATCCGCTTGTACAGCGCCGTCGCCGCGCGCACCGCGTGATGCCAGTACACGTTCCGGAACATCTGGTATTTCGCGAACAGGAGTGATTCGAGCGCCGCGACTCCCTTCTCGTGAACGCCGACCTCGTACGCCCCCGACTCCGGGTCCCGGACGAGCACGAGCGCCTGGAGCAAGCGGGGCACGTCGACCTCACCGTACGGGACCCCGCAGAACCGGGCGTCCCGGCGCAGATACTCCATCTTGTCCAGATCCAGGCTGCCGCTGATCAGGCCCCGCAACGGCACCGTGCTCTGCCCGCTGATGAGCTGGTGGATGCGGTCGGCGGCCGCCAGACCGAGCGGGGCCAATGCGTCACGAAGGGCCGGAGCTCCGAAGAAGCGGCGTCCCGCCTCCTCGTGGTCACCGGGCACGTGATCGGCGTCGAGCTCCTCGAGCGCGTGTGAAAAGGGATAGTGGCCGATGTCGTGCAGGAGGGCGGCGTACGGCACCAGCTCCTCGTCCTCCCATGCTTCCGGCGGCACCCCACCTCGGTCCCTGAGCCGCTGCAGCGCCTGCACGGTCAGGTGGTACACGCCGAGCGCGTGATCGAAGCGGGTGTGTGTCGCGCCCGGGTAGACGAGGTGGGTCCACCCGAGCTGACGGATGTAGCGGAGACGCTGAAACTCCGCTGTATCCACGATCCGCCGGGCCGTCGCGTCGAGCCGGATCGTGTTCCACAGCGGGTCACGAATGATCTTGCCTCGAGGTGTCGTGCTCATCGTGCTCTTCCGAGCTCGAAGGATGCCGCGGCCCGGATGCGCGTGGGTGCGTCCGCGGCGAAATAATCCACCTTCACCCCGGGAGTGGGGTCGGTCGATGGCATGGCGAGCCGGTGGCCGCCAGGCCCGCGACCCTCTATCTTCCCGAAGAAACCGCGAAAGCGCCAGCCCCCGTCTTCGGGCCCGTTGCCGCTCCGCATCCCACGCAGCCGATCCATCACGAACCGTGCACCCGAACCCGACGCTCCGCGAGCACGTCCATGCACTGGCGGAGAATCGTCCCGGCGTCTACCGGATGACGGCGCCCGACGGTCGACTCCTGTACGTCGGGAAGTCCGTACGGATTCGGAGCCGCCTCCTCTCCTACTTCACCGCGCCGCGCGGGGAAAAGGCATGGGAGCTGGTGCGCGAGATGCGGCAGATCCGTCGCGCCCAGCCGCGGTTCAACGTGCAACATCGGCGCAAGAAGATCTATGCTTTCGTGAAGATCACCCAGGAGTCGGCGCCGCGGCTCCTCCCGGTCTCCCGCATCGCGGCCGACGGCGCGAGCTATCTCGGCCCATTCCCCCGCATCGGAGCGGTGGCGCGAGCCGTGCGGGAGCTCGCGCACACCCTGGGGCTCAGGGACTGTCCCGGCGACACGCCCGTCCGCTACCGAGACCAGCTCGAGCTCTTCCAGGGAGCCGGGTCCGTGCCGCGGTGCTTGCGTGCCGAGCTCCATACCTGCCTCGCGCCCTGTCGCGGCCGGCCCACGTTCGCCGAGTACCGGGATGCGGTCTCGCTTGCGGCGTTTCCGGGGCGAGCTCCCCTCGCCGAAGAGCGGGGTGGAGCGGGAGCGAGCCTCCGCCGCCGTCACCGAGGTCTACGGAGCGCCCGATCCCGGACCCGAAGCGCTCCCGACGGGGGCGGGCGGCACTCAGCGGCTGACGCGCGCGCAGGCCCGTACCATCCGCTCCACGCCCTCCGCCACCTCGCCCGCCGAGATCAAGAGGGACGGGCCGATGCGGATCACGTTCCCGTGCAGGCCGCCGGCCCCCACGAGCAGCCCCTCCTCGCGCGCCGCGTCGACCAGGGCCGCGGTCCGATCGGGATCGGGATCTCGTGACTCGCGGTCGCGGACCACCTCCATCCCGACCATCAGGCCCTTGCCACGGACCTCTCCGATCCACGGATGCTCCGCACGGAGCGCCTCGAGTCCGCTCCAGAGCTCACGGCCACGCGCTTCGGCATTCGTCGGGGCGTCGTGCTCGACCAGCACGTCGAGCGTCGCCGACAGCGCGGCCATGGCCACGGGATTGCCTCCGAACGTGGAAATCGTGTTGCCGGACCACGCCTGCGCGATCTCGTCCGTGGTGGTCGTCGAGCCCGCCGGAAATCCTCCCGCCAGGCCCTTGGCCATCACCAGGATGTCGGGGACGACCCCGTCGTGCTCGACGCCGAACCAGTGCGAGCCGGTCCGGCCGAGACCGGCCTGCACCTCGTCCGCGATGAAAAGCCCCCCGTAGGAACGGACGAGCTCGGCCGCCCGTCTCAGGTAGCCCTGCGGGGGAACGATGTATCCGGATACGCCCTGGATCGTCTCGGCGAGCAGCGCCGCGGGCCGCCCGTCCGTCGTGGTCACGATGACCTCCTCGAGCTCCTCCACGAGACGATCCACGCACGTCTCGTCGCACGGACGCCGGAACGGGCAGCGGTACGGATACGGGGCGCGGGCGTGCACCACGCCGTTCGCCGGTGCCGGAAGCGACCGGAAGGTCGGGTGCGCCGTGAGTCCCATTCCGAGCGCGGAGCGCCCGTGATAGCCTCCCCGGAGCGCCACGACCTCACGGCGCCCGGTGACCGCCCGAGCCAGAAACACCGCCGTCTCGATCGCCTCGGTGCCGGAGTTCGTGAAGAACGTGCGTTCCAGCCCGCCCGGAGCCAGATCGGCCACCCGTCGGGCCGCTTCCACGTGGGGCTCGGTCTCGTACAGCGTGGACACGTGCCCGAGTCGGCGCGCCTGCCCCTCGACGGCCTCGATGAGGCGGGGATGGCAGTGCCCCAGAGAGGTCGTGAGGATCCCCGCGTACAGGTCGAGGTACTCGCGCCCATCCGTGTCCCACACCCACACGCCCTCCCCCCGGTCGAGGGTGAGCGGCTCGGCGTACAGGTGACGCATCGAAGGCCAGAGGTACTTCGCGCGTCCCTCCCGGATCCGTTCCGTCGTTCTCGTCATCCCTGGCCTCTCCCGACTCGCCCACTCACAGCCCGGCCATCTCCTTCACCCGCTCGAACTCATCCGCTTCGACGGATTGCACGGAGAGCCGGCTGTAGCGCACCAGCTCCATGTCGGAGAGCCGCGGGTCGCCCTTGACGTCGGCCAGAGGCACGAAGTTGGGCGCCTTCGCCACGAACTCGATGTCCACCATGAACCACCGCGGGTCGTCCTCGTCGGACTTCGGATCGTGGTAGGCGTGCTTCGGGTCGAACGCGAAATGGTCGGGGTACGCCTCTTTGCACACGCGGGCGAGTCCGGCCACCCCCGGAGGCTTGGCGTTGGAATGGTAGAAGAAGACTTCGTCTCCGACCTTCATCTTTTTCATGTTGTTGCGGGCCGCGTAGTTCCGCACTCCCTCCCAACACGTGGAGCCGTCGCGCTCCAGGTCGTCGATGGAATACACGTTCGGCTCCGACTTCATCAACCAGTACTGCTTCGCCACGCTCCAACCTCCCGCATCCAGGGATCGCTTCCGTCACGACGCCCCCGATTACTCGAGCGCGTCGAGGCTGCCCAACGCCGCGTCGAGCGCGACGGAGCCCACCCAGACCGCCGCGGCCCTGGTCCACCGCGACCCGACCGGGCGAGGCCCGGAGGAACACGCTCCCGGAGAAGCGAGCGCCGCGCCCACGAATGGCCCGGGCCCACCCGGCTGACTCAACCCACCGCGCCTCCCCCGGGCCGCCCCACGACGCCCCGGCAGAACACGACGACCACGTAGCCCGACGACAACCCCCGCCGTCGCGCGAGCGCCGAGGGAGCGTGTTCCTCCGGGCCACCACCAAACCGGTAGGGTCAGACCCGCGCCGGCCCGATATCCACTTCGATATCCCGCCACCGCTCCCGCCGGAACACCACCACGCTGAGCACGGCTCGCGAGCAGTGCCCCAGGACGATCGCCAGCCAGATGTGGTGGGCCTCCAGGGTACCGAAGCTCTGGATGGAGAAGCACATGCCCAGGGGAAGGACGACCTGCGACAAGATGGAGATGTACATCGGACTCCTGGTGTCGCCCGTGCCCTGCAGCCCGCCCGTGTACGCGAGCGCCACGGTGATGAAGAGTCCGGACACCGCGAGGTACCGGAGCAGCTCGACGCTGAGCGCGAGGACCACCTCGTCCTCCATGCCGAAGATGCTCAGCAGGACCTCGGGCACCAACACGAAAGCCATGCCGATCGCGGCGGCGAGCATCAGCCCGAAGCCGGCCGCGGTCTGAACCGCGCGGCTGGCCCGCGCCGGCTGTCTCGCTCCCAGGTTCTGGCCGGCCACCGCCGCGGTGGCTCCCATGATCCCCACGGAGGTCCACGTGATGAAGGAGAAGAGCTGCGTGTAGCTCACCACGTACGCGGCCTGGGCCTGCGCGCTCACGGCGAGCGAGCCGACGAAGGCGAGAAGAAACACGCCGCCGATGTTCATCGCGACGCCCTGGATGCCGGTCGGAAGGCCGAACCGGAAGATCTCCCGGATGATGGCCCAGTCGGGACGGAGCCCCATGTCCCGGTGAAAGGCCACGACCCAACGCCCTTCGACGAGCCGCACGAAGGCGTATACCGTGACGAGCGCGGCCGAGAGCACCGTCCCGAGCGCAGCGCCCGTGGTCCCGAACGCGGGTATCGGTCCGAGCCCACGGATCAGGACCACGTTGAGCACGATGTTGAGCGCCGTGAGCACGACACCGAGACGGAGCGGCGTCCGGGCGTCGCCCGCGGAGCGGAGCGCCCCTCCGAGCATGAAGAACATCAACATGCCGAAGGAGAAGACGAACATGATCCTCAGGTAGGGGAGCGCTTCGGCCCGCACCTCGGGGGCGGCATTCACGAGCTCGAGCAACACGGGGGCCGCGAAATACCCGACGGGGGCCAACACACCCACGACCAGGATCACGGAGGTGAGGAAGGCCTGGTAGACGGTGCAGTTCACCTTCTCCGGCTCGTCCGCGCCGGCGAACCGCGCCACGAGCACGCCCATACCGGTGAAGAGTGAGCTGATGAAGACGATCACCACCACCCAGATCTGCCACGAGACGCCGATGGCCGCGTTACCGGTGTAGCCCACGTAATGCCCGACCATCGCGTGATCGACGAGGCCCTGCATACCGCCGATGATGTTCTGGAGCATGGTCGGCCACGCCAGCTTCCAGACCGCGCCCTTGATGGGCCCTTCGACGATGGACCGATCGAATCGCCTGGCCGGGGGCGGGATCCTCACCGGAGGGCCCCGTCACGGACAGGCTGGATACAGTAAGCGTCCACGGATGAAAGCACGGGTGGTGAGGCGAGGGATGGCCGGCATCGGCCCGGAAGCTAATCGCTATCCGGCGACCACCGCTATCGAATTGGCCAGGGGCCGGCCCGAGCGCTCGGGCCGGCCCCTGGATCCGTCATCGGGTTTCGGACGTTGGCAACCCGCTGAGGGTCAGCGCGGTCCCGCGCGCTTCACCTCGCCCCCGACCTGATCCTCGAACTGGGCGAAGTTCTCCTTGAACATGCTCGCGAGCTCCGCGGCCGCGGCGTCGTATTCGCTGCCGTTCTCCCAGGTCTCGCGCGGCTGGAGAACGTTGGACGGCACATGCGGCACCGCGGTCGGCACCGAAAGACCGAACACCGGATCCTCCGTGAAATCGGCGTGCTCGAGCGATCCATCCAGGGCGGCGGTCACCATCGCGCGAGTATACCAGAGCTTCATGCGCCTGCCCACGCCGTATCCACCGCCGGACCAGCCGGTGTTCACGAGCCAGACGTTCGCGCCGCTTTCCCGGAGTCGCTCGCCGAGCATCGCGGCGTACACGCCGGGCTCGCGCGGAAGGAACGGCGCTCCGAAACAGGCGCTGAACGTCGCCTTGGGCTCGGTGACACCTCGCTCCGTGCCGGCGACCTTCGCCGTGTACCCGGACAGGAAATGGTACATCGCCTGTTCGGGGGTGAGTCGGGAGATCGGAGGAAGCACGCCGAACGCGTCCGCGGTCAGGAACAGAACGTTCCGGGGGTGGCCTCCGCGCCCCGGAATGACGGCGTTCGGGATGTAGTGAATCGGGTACGAGGCCCGCGTGTTCTCGGTAATCGAGCCGTCGTCGAAGTCGATCTCGTGGGTGCCCTCGTCGAGCACGACGTTCTCGAGGACGGTCCCGAACATCTGCGTCGTCTGGTAGATCTCCGGCTCGCCCTCGCGGGAGAGGTTGATCGCCTTCGCGTAGCAGCCGCCTTCGAAGTTGAAGACCCCACGGGAGCTCCAACCGTGCTCGTCGTCTCCGATCAAGCCCCGGCTCGGGTCGGCGGAGAGGGTCGTCTTTCCGGTGCCCGACAGGCCGAAGAAGAGCGCCACGTCCCCGTCGTCGCCCACGTTCGCGGAGCAGTGCATCGGAAACACGCCGCGCTCCGGCAGCATGTGGTTGAGCACGGAAAAGATCGACTTCTTGATCTCTCCGGCGTAACGCGTGCCGGCGATGAGTACCTCACGGGTCGTGAAATTCACCACGATGGCCGTGCTGGACCGCGTACCGTGCCGCTCGGGATCGGCTTCGAGGTGGGGTGCGTGCAGCACCGTGAAACCGGGCTCGAATCCCGCCATCTCGTCCGCACCCAGGCGGAGAAACATGTTGTACGCGAAGAGTGAGTGCCACGGGCTCTCACTCACCACACGAACGTCGATGCCGTACTTCTCGTCGGCGCCGGCACGCGCATCGCGCACGAAGAGGTCGCGCCCCTGAAGGTGTGCGATCACGTCCTCGCGAAGGGCGTCGAACTGCTCCGGCGCGAGCGGAACGTTGACGTCACCCCAGTCGACCGCCTCCTCGGTGTTCGCGTCCCGGACAATGAATCGATCGTTCGGGGAACGTCCGGTATGCGGAGCCGTCACGGTGGCGATCGCGCCCATATGCGCGATCCGGCCGTCCTCCCGCCGAAGGGACTCCTCGTAGAGTCGCGCGGGAGAGAGGTTCCAGTATACCTCGCCCGTCGGCTCGAGGCCGTGACGCTTCAGGTCGTAACCTCCACGGCCCGTCGGGGCGACGGGATGCTCGATGGTCCGGGTCGTCATGTATGCTCTCCTGAGAGCTGTATCCGGCTCCACCGCTCACGACTTGTCCCCAAGCCCAGCAGCCACCGGATGTTCATGGTCCGCATAACGAAAGCACCGGTCGGGGGGAGGCCGACCAGAAAGGCATTAAACTTGGCCATTTCTCCCCTGCCAGTCCACCGCGGCCACCGTCGCCAGGTTCATGACGTCCTGCACGGAGCAGCCCCGCTGCAGGATGTGGACGGGCCGGTCCATCCCGAGCAACACCGGCCCGATCACGTCCGCCCCACCGAGCTTGTCCAGGAGCTTGTAGGCGGCGTTCGCGGCCGAAAGGCGTGAGAACACGAGCACGTTGGCGGGTCCCTGCAGGTTGCTGAACGGATAGATGTGGCGGAGCTTCACGGCATCGACCGCCGTATCCGCCTGCATCTCCCCGTCGATCTCGAGGTCGGGCTCGGCGGCCCGAACCAACTCCACGGCCCGTGCCACCCGGGTCGCCTCGTCGTGCGTGGACGATCCGAAGTTGGAGAACGAGACCATGGCGACCCGGGGCGTGATGCCGAGCTCCCGCACGAACTTCGCCGTCTGGAGCGCGATCTCGGCCAGCACCCGCTCGTCCGGCTCGATGTTGACCGTGGTGTCCGCGAAGAAGACGAGCTCCCGGTTCGGGAAGGCGAGCATGTAGAGCCCCGCGACCAGGCCACCCCCGCCCTCCTCGGGCCCGATGACCTGGAGGCACGGCCGGAGCACTTCCGCGTAGTTCGCTTCGATTCCGGCGACCAACGCATCGGCCTTTCCGTGCCGGAGCATGCTCGCCGCGAAATAGATCGGCTTTTGCAGGTTCCACTGCGCCTCCGCGAGGGTGAGCCCCCGGCGCCCGCGCAACCTGAAGAGCTCGGCCGCGTACCGGTGCCCCTCTTCCTCGAGGGTCGCGGCGTGCAGGATCTCCACGCCGTGCAGGTTCACCCCGAGCGCTTCGGCCTTCTCGGCGACCCGCGGCGCGCGCCCCATCAGCACCGGGTGGACCGTCCCCTCCTCGACGAGCTGGGCGGCCGCGCGGATGACCGTGTCGTTGTGGCCTTCCGGAAATACGACGCGAGCCGGCTTGCGCCGCGCGCGGTTCGTCATCCACCGCATGACCTCCCGGCCCGGTCCGAGACTCGCCCGCAGGCGATCCCGGTACTCGTCCGGATCGAGCTCGGTGCGCGCGAGCCCGCTTTCCATGGCCGCCTCCGCCACCGCCGGAGCAACGTGGAAGAGCACGCGGTGATCGAACGGCTTCGGAATCAGGTAGTCCCGCCCGAAGGCGATCTCGGAGCCGTCGTACGCGCCCCGCACCGTGTCCGGCACCTCGGCCCGGGCCAGGTCGGCGAGCGCGTGGGTCGCGGCGAGCATCATGTGATCGTCGACGCCCCGGGCCCGCACGTCCAACGCGCCCCGGAAGATGAAGGGGAAGCCGAGCACGTTGTTGACCTGGTTCGGGTAGTCCGAGCGCCCGGTCGCCATGATCGCGTCGTCCCGGACTTCGGCCACTTCTTCCGGCAGAACCTCCGGGTCCGGGTTGGCCAGCGCGAAGATGATGGGATCCTTCGCCATGGACGCGACCATCTCGCTCGTCACGACCCCCCGGATCGACAGCCCGACGAAGACGTCGGCTCCATCCATGGCATCGGCCAAGGTGCGGCGGTCGGACTTCACGGCGAAGGGAAGCTTGTACTCGTTCATCCCCTCCTCGCGACCCTCGTAGATGACGCCCTTCGAGTCGACGATGAGGATATGCTCGGGTGAAACTCCGAGCCGGCGGAAGTGCTCGGCCGTCGAGAGAGCGGAGGCGCCGGCCCCGCTGAACACGACGGAAACGCTCCCGATGTCCTTTCCCGTGACCTCGAGCGCGTTCACCAACGCCGCACCGGCGATGATCGCCGTGCCGTGCTGATCGTCGTGGAAGACCGGAATGTCGAGGGATTCCTTCAGCCGACGCTCGATCACGAAGCAGTCCGGCGCGGAGATATCCTCGAGGTTGATCCCTCCGACGGTCGGCTCCAGGAGCTCACAGAACCGGATCACCTCCTCCGGATCTTCGGAATCGACTTCGATGTCGAACACGTCGACCCCGGCGAACCGCTTGAAGAGGACCCCCTTCCCCTCCATGACCGGCTTGGCGGCCGAGGGCCCGATGTTGCCGAGCCCCAGCACCGCGGTTCCGTTCGAGACGACGGCCACGAGGTTGCCCCTCGCCGTGTAGCGGAACACGTTTTGCGGATCTTCGTGAATCGCGCGACAGGGCTCGGCCACTCCCGGCGAGTAGGCAAGGGAAAGGTCACGCTGGGTCGCCACGGGCTTCGTCGCGACGACTTCGATCTTTCCCGGACGGGGTTGCTCGTGGTATTCCAGGGCTTCCGTGCGCCGGTCGGGCATCAATGAGCGACTCCGCTAACATTCGTCGATGAAGAAAGAAGAGAGGGAGCTTGACCCCGGGCGACCCCGGAATCAAGGGAATCCATGCCAGCGAGGTCCCATGAAGCGCGTAGAGACGGGAATCCGGATTTGAGTGCCTCTGCGCGCCACGTCGTCGTCACCGGTCTCGGCCCGGTCACCGCGGTCGGCTCCGGCGTCCCGGCGCTCGAGGAGGGTCTTCGGGCGGCACGCTCGCCGATCCGGGCTGCGAGCACGTTCGACGTGGCGGCCTTTCGGAGTCGCATGGCCGCCGAGCTCCGCGACTTCGACGCAACCGCGTACCTCGATGCCAAGCAGGCGCGGAGGCTCGACCGGTTCGTCCAGCTCACCCTCGCATCGGCACACCTGGCCGTGGACGATGCCGGCGTGAGCCGAGACATGCTGGCCGGTGCCCGCACGGCGGTGATGATGGGCTCGGCGATGGGCGGCATCGCCCACGCGGAGACCCAGCTTCGGGCGTTCATCTCCGACGGAGCCCGCGCCATCGACCCGCGCATCGCGACGACCACGTTCGCCGGCGCCGCGAGCTGCCACATCGCCATCGAGTACGGGATCACGGGCCCCAACGCCACGAACGCCATGAGCTGTGCGGCGGGAACCATGGCCATAGGGGAAGCGGCGCGCCTCATTCGCACGGGCGAAGTCGACGTGGCGTTGGCGGGCGGAGCCGACGCGCCCCTCGCGCCCGTGTGCTACGGGGCGTTCGCGTCGATGCGGGCCATGAGCAAGCGGAACGACGAACCCGAACGGGCCTGCCGGCCCTTCGACCGGGACCGTGACGGGTTCGTCATGGGCGAAGGCGCCTGCGTGCTCGTGCTCGAGGAGGCCGAGCACGCCCGTGCGCGAGGAGCCCACGTCTACGCGGAGATCGGGGGGTACGCGAGCAACAACGACGCATATCACATGGCCGCCCCCCTCCCGGACGGCTCCCGCGCCGCCGCCTGCATGAGCGCGACGATCGAGGCCGGGGGGCTCACCCCCGGTGACATCGACCACGTCAACGCGCACGGCTCCTCCACCCCGCTCAACGATTCCACGGAGAGCAGCGCCGTCCGCCAAGCGTTGGGTCCTCGTGCCGACCACGTCTCGGTAACGGCCACGAAGCCCTATCACGGCCACGCGCTCGGCGCGTCCGGCGCCATCGAAGCGGCCATCGCGTGCCTGTCGATACGAGATGGCTGGGTCCCGCCGGTGCTCAACCTCGAGCAACCAGGAGAGGACTGCGACCTCGACTACGTGACGGATCCTGCCGGCCGTGACCAGCCCGTACGGGCGGTGCTTTCGAACTCGTTCGGGTTCGGAGGAATCAACGCGGTGCTCCTTCTCGTCGCGCCCGACCAGGCCGGCTGAGCGGAGCGACCCCAACCCGTGCCGGAGCTCACCCCCGAGCTGTGGATGCTCCTGCCGCTGGCGCTCGCGGCGGGCATCGACCTCTACCTGACCCTGCTGATCGTGGGTGCCGCGCCCACGCTGCCGTGGTGGCAGCACCCGCTGCCGGGCGCGCTGGGGGACCTCGACCATCCGCTCATCGTCGTGGGCGTCGGGTTCCTGTACATATTCGAGCTCCTCGCGGAGCGCCGTCCCGCGTCGGGGCTCGTGTGGAACGCCGTGCACGCGCTGATCCGGCCCGTCTCCGGCGCGCTGCTCACGGCGCTGCTCCTGCACGGCCAAGCCACCGAGGTCGTGATCTCGGGCTCGCTGGCCGGCGGGGCGTTGACGGCGCTGTCGCACGCCGTCCGGTCCGGCGGCCCGATCGTCCGATGGCTCGACCCCTCTCCGACGCCTCCCCCACGGCTGGTCTCCGTCCTCGAGGACGTGCTCGTCCTCGGTCTCGTCATCGCGGTGCTGGACGCACCCCGACTCGCGTTCGGAGCCGGGTTGGCATTCGCCGTCTTCGCCATTCCGGGGGCCGCCACGGCGATGCGGGCATTCGCTTTCGCCATCCGCCTCACCGGGGAGCGTGTGTTCCAGACCATCCGCGGGCGGAGCTGGACCACGCCCGACCGTCTGCCCGACTGGGTCCGCTCCTCCCTGGAAGACGACATCATGGCCCCCGGTGGCGGCCTCCGGGGGGCGCGGGCGGCCCTCGTCCGCATGCCGGGACTCCGCCGGCTCGTGACCGGATGGGTGGTGGTCCGGGGGGACGACCCGGCGTTCGTGCACGGCCGCCGGGGTGGCGTCGGACGGCGGGTGGAGCTCGGCTCCCTGCAGCCATGCGGCGTCAGCGATCACGACTTCTTCCGGACGTTGGACCTCCGGGACGAAAGCGGGAACGCAGTGCGCATCGTCTTCTTCGTGAACGGTCCGAGCGCCGCGTCGCTCGCGGCCGAGTTCGCCCTCGAAGCGTCGAGCGCGGGAGCCCCCGCCGCCCCATCATAGGCGCGGTTCGTCGACGTTCCCGCGACAAAAAACCTTTGACCGCGGAATCGGCGGTCGGTACCTTGAATTTCACGCCTTAGCACTTCGGGCCGGCTGTTCGTGCCCCGACGGTCCCGCTCACGGACCCGATCGTCGCGTGCCCGACATCGCCGTGCTGCGACTCGTTCGACCCGAACCCGAGGAATCGATCAAACGTATGTTTTCTTCCTCCCGCGGCTTGGATTCGTTCGACCAGTACCTGCAGGACGTGGAAAAATACCCCTTGATCCAGGACCCCCGGGAGGAGCGAGAGCTCGCCCGGCGCGCGCGCGTCGGGGACAAGGAAGCGGCCGAGCGCCTGGTGACGGCCAATCTCCGCTTCGTGATCTCGTACGTGAAGAAGTATCAGGGTCGGGGGCTCGGGCTCGCCGAGCTCGTCTGCATCGGGAACGAGGGGTTGCTCAAGGCGGTGAAGAAGTTCGATCCCGACAAGGGCGTGAAGTTCATCTCCTACGCCGTGTGGTGGATCCGGCAGACGGTGCTGCAGGCGCTCGCCGAGCAGACCCGCTCGGTGCGCATCCCGCTCAACCAGAACTCGAACCTCGCCCGGCTGGCGCGGACCGACACGCAGCTCACTCAGAGTCTCGGCCGCTCTCCGACCGATCAGGAGATCGCCAGCGAGATGGAAGAGCCGGTGGAAACGGTGCGGGCTCTGCGACGGGTCGCGGCGTCCGAGCTCAGCCTGGACGCCCCCATCGACCGGGGGGATCGCGATAGCGCGAGCTTCGGGGAACGGTTCGCCGGAGCGGAAGCGGAGGACATCGAGGAGGATATCGAGGCCACGGCCCGCCGTGATTTCCTCGAGACGATGTTCGAGACCTACCTCACCGAGCGCGAGCGCAAGATCCTCTACCTCTACTACGGCCTCGACGACGGCGAAGAGCGAACCCTGGAGGAGATCGGCACGCTCCTCGGCGTGACCCGGGAGCGCATCCGCCAGATCCGGAACCGGGCCTTCGAGAAGCTCCGCGATAGCCCACAGGGGGAATCGCTCTCGGGATTCTGGACGCCGAACTGATCCCCGGCAGCGAGCGAGGCGACCCTACCGCTCACGCGCCCCCCGGGTTCGGCGCCGCCCGACCCCGAACCCCGCTCCCCGGACGCCTCGCACGGATGCAAGCAATGATGGCCAAGCTCATGGCAGCCGCCCGCATGGCCGGTCTGTCCATGGCAATCGGCATTCTGGGGGGCACGGCGCTCACCGGCTCGCCCCCCGTGGCTTCGGACCTCGCGGCACAGGAGCCCCCGCCGACGCCCACCGATGACAGCTCGGAGGGCTGGAACACGGCGCGCGCCCTCGAGCTCGTGGAGCGCGCCCGGGAGCAGCGGCAGTCGCTCGTGGTGGACAGCACCATGCACTCCTACCGGGCCGACGCGCGCGGCCACGTCTACTTCTTCATGGACCGCGCCGGCGGCGATACGCGCTCCCTCGTCAAGGCCGACCAGATCGCCCTGGACGTGATGTGGCAAGCGCCCGGTCGGACCAAGCAGCACATCGCGGGCCTTCGCGACCGGAAGCTCCTCCCCACCGACATCCGCTACCACCTCGACCACCTCACCATCGTCCAGGACGACTTCGGCGACTCGATGCGGATGGGTGACGGCGACGAGGTGTCCGAAGTCCTCCATCCGGTCGGGCCGAGCTCCGAGGACACCTACGACTTCCTCGTGGCCGATTCGCTCACCCTCCTCCTTCCGGAGAGGGAAGGGCGGGTACAGGTCTTCGAGCTTCGCGTGCGCCCGAAGAGCCTGGACCGTCCGGGCTTCGTGGGAAGCGTGTTCCTCGACCAGGCCACGGCGGCCATCGTGCGGATGAATTTCTCCTTCACGCCGGCCTCCTACGTCGACCCGTACATCGACTACATCCGGGTGTCGCTCGACAACTCGCTGTGGATGGGACGGCACTGGCTCCCCTATCGCCAGGAGATGGAGATCCGGCGCGAGCTTCCGTTCATGGACTTCCTCGCCGGAAGCGTCATCCGAGGACGCTTCGAAGTTCGGGACTACGAGTTCAACGTGGCGTTCCCGCCGACGACGTTCACCGGTCAGGAGGTCACGTCTGCTTCCATCACGGAGCGAGAGGCGTTTCCGTTCACGGAGCCCCTGCTCGCCGGGCTCGACGAGGAAGGGCTGGCTCCGACCCCCTCGCTTTCCGACGTCGAGAAGCAGGTGCGGGAGGTCGTCGAAGACCGGTTCCTGACGGGTCTCGCGCCCTTGCGCTTCCATCTACCCTCGATCTCCGAAGCTTTCCGGTACAACCGTGCCGAAGGGGTCTTTCTCGGCGCCGGAGCATCGCTCCGGCCCAGCGACCGGATCCAGCTGCGCGGTGCGGCCGGCTACGCGCTCGGACGCGAAAAGCCGTCCGGTTCCCTCGCGGTCACCACCGCGCGCGGGCGCCGCGTCCATCCGCGTGTCGATCTCTACTGGAATGCGTCCCGGGACATCGGCGGCCACCCCGGAGCCCCCCCGCTCGAGAACACGATCGCGGCGCTGTCGGGCCGGAAGGACTACCTCGACCCGTACTTCGCCCGAGGCGCGGCGATCACCTTCCAGGGCCGCTCCGCGACCGAAGGCCCTAGGCTCACGCTCCGCTGGGAGCAGCACCATCAGGCCCGGGACGTGGTCTCCGACGACCTCACCACGACCGAGTACCGACCCGTGCGGGGGATCGACCGGGGCACGTTGGGAAGCGCCGAGCTGACCGTGCCCGTCTCCCTCACGCCCACGACCTCCGCCGAAGGAACCCTCACCGGCGGCCGGATCGCCAGTCGCGCCTTCGCGACCCTCGGGCTCGAAGCACGACAGACCTTCGACCTCCACCCGCTTCGCGGAGACGGCGAGGTCTCGGCCGCCACCGGCTGGGCCACGGGAGACGCCCCCGCGCAGGCGCTCTACCTGCTCGGTGGCCGCACGACGCTACCCGGACACGGCTACCGTGATTTCGTCGGCGACCGCTACTGGCTCGTGCGAGCGGAAGGCACCATCCCGGTATACGAGCCCTGGATCGGCGTGCGTCTCATCGGCGCGGCGGGCGCGACCTATCTCGGTCCGAGGGATCTCCCGGAGCGCTGGACGTCCGAGGACTCGAACGGCGTGCGGGCCTCGGTCGGTGCGGGTCTCTCCCTCGCGTGGGACATCATGCGCATCGACCTGGCCTACGGGGTGCGAGGCGGCGGCTGGGAAGCCGTCTTCTCCGTCGCTCCCGGGTTGCGGCCCTGGATCTAAGCTCGACGGCGGCCCCCGGCCGGCGGGACAGGGCGGTGAGCGTACGGAACGGGCGTCCCTCGTCCACGCGCCCACCGCCTCCGCCCCGAGCGCCGCTCCGCCGGCCACCGGGCCCCGGTCGATTCAGGCGGCCGCGGACACGTCCTCGTCGTCCTCCGCGCTCTTCGGGGACAGAAGCACGACCTCGCGGGCGATCACCTCCGCGGTGGGGATGACCACTCCGTCCCGCTCGTACGAGTCGTACTCGACCCGACCCTCGACGTAGATGCGGTCGCCCGTGCCGATGTAGTCCTCGGCGAACTGCGCGAGCCGGTTCCAAAGCGTCAGCCGGTGCCAGTCCGTGCGCTCCTCCCCTTCGTTGCCGGGGACGGGGCGCCGGTTCGTCGCCAGCGAAAAGTGCGCGACCTTGGTTCCGTTCTTCGTCTGCTGCACGTCCGGGTCACGCCCGACGTTCCCGATCAGCGTGATCCTGTTGACCGAACGACTCATGGGTCCTCCTCCGAGATGGGTGCGTACCGCCCGGCATGCGACGGTCCGGGCGTGTTTCGACCCTCAGGATGGAAGACCCGACCGGGCGCCACGATGGCGGAACGGGCCAATGTCTCGCCCCGGGCTCAACCCTTGCATTCGTACCAGTTCGGGCCCACACCCCACTCGGCCACGAGCGGCACGTTCAGCTCGAGCGCAGCCTCCATGCGCGACACCACGAGCTTCCGCGCCGCCTCCACTTCCGCTTCGGGGACCTCGAGCAACAGCTCGTCGTGGACCTGGAGCAGAATCGCCGCCGACGTGTCGGCTTCGTCGAGCGCCGCCTGCACCTCGATCATCGCCTTCTTCATGAGATCGGCCGCGGTTCCCTGGATCGGGGTGTTCTGGGCCACGCGCTCACCGAACTGCCGCAGGTTCCAGTTTCCCGATTCGAGCTCGGGGACGTAGCGGCGGCGTCCGAGCAACGTCTCGACATACCCGTGCTCTTTGGCCGACTCCACCTGGGCGTCCAGGAAGGTCCGCACACCCTCGAAGCGCTCGAAGTAGGTATCGATGAACTCCTTGGCTTCTTCGCGCGTGATCCCGAGCCGCTTGGCCAGCGAAAACGGGCCCTGGCCGTAGAGGGTGGCGAAGTTCACCGTCTTCGCCCGCGCCCGCATGTCCGCGGTGACGTCCGCCACGTCCACGTCGAAGATGACGGCGGCCGTCTGGCGGTGAACGTCGACCCCGTCCCGGAACGCGCGCACGAAGGCTTCGTCCCCCGAGAAGTGCGCGAGAACGCGGAGCTCGATCTGTGAGTAGTCGACCCCGAGAAAGAGCGTGCCCGGCGCCGCCACGAATCCCTTGCGGATCTCCCGCCCCAAATCCGTACGGATCGGGATATTCTGCAAGTTGGGCTCGCTCGACGAGAGCCGTCCCGTGGCCGCGACGGTCTGGTTGAAGCTCGTATGGAGGCGACCCGTGCGGGAGTTCACGAGCTGCGGGAGAGCGTCGACGTACGTGGAGCGGAGCTTTTCGAGCTCGCGGTATTCGATCATCAGGCGGGGCACGTCGTGCCCCATGGCCGCGAGCTCCTCGAGCACCGACGCGTCCGTCGAAGGGCCCGTCTTCGTCTTCTTCAGCACCGGGAGCTCCAGCTTCTCGAACAGCACCTCCCGGAGCTGAGGCGTCGAGTTCAAGTTGAAGTCGCCCCCGGCGATCTTGTAGATCTCCTCCCCGATCAGCTCGAGCTCGCGCTTGAGCCGCCCCCGCATCTCCTCGAAGAACGCCTCGTCGATGCCGATGCCGATACGCTCCATGCGGGTCAGCACCGGCACGAGCGGCATCTCGAGCTCGACCATCAGGTCGGCGAGGGCATGCTCCGCGAGCCGGTCGCGGAGGCGTTCCGTCAGCGTGAGGGCGACCGTCGCCGCTTCGCCCAGGTAGTCGCGCATCCCCGCCGGCGGCGCCTCGGGCACGGCGATCCTGTCTCGTCCGCTCCCCACCACGTCCGCGAGGGACTGCGGCTTGTGGCCGAGCTCCTCCATGGAGAGGGTCCCGAGCTCGTGGCCGCGACGGCCCGGGTCGAGCACGTAGCTCGCCACCATCACGTCGAACGCCATCCCGCGGAGCGTCACGCCTCCGAGTGAGAGGGCGAGCGCCGTCGCCTTGAGGTCATGGCCCACCTTGGGCGCGTCGTCGTCCTCCAGGTACGCGCGGAGAGGGGCGAGCGCCTCGCTGTCGAGCGCCGGGAGATTCCCGGGCACCCCGTTCCCCTCGTCGCCGTCCTCGCCTTCCAAGGAGAGCTCGAGAGGACGTCCGTGCCCGAAGGGAAGGTACCAGGCCTCTCCTCCCGACACCGCGAACGCGATACCGACGAGCTCGCCGCGAAGGATGCTCGCCTTCGACGCCTGGGCGACCACGGCGACCCGCTCTTCGGCGCGGAGGCGCTCGACGAGACGGTCCACCTCGCCCGGATCCTTGACGATCCGATACACGACCGTGGCTCCGGCCACGCCGTCTTCCTCCCCCTCGCCCCGAGCCGCGGTCGCGAACTGGTCCGTGAGACGACGGAACTCGAGCTCGAGGAAGAGGTCGCGCAGCTTCTCGTTGTCCGGAACGCCCAGGCGGAGCTGTTCCAGGTCCAGATCGATGGGCAGGTCGGTCATGATCGTGACGAGCCGCTCGGAGATCCGCACGTCGTCGGCGTGCTCACGCAACGGCTTGGCGGCTCGAGCGGGCTGGACGTTCTCCGCGTCCTCGAGGAGCGACTCGATGTCGGCATACTCCTCGATGAGCGACACGGCGGTCTTCGGACCGATGCCGCGCGCCCCCGGCACGTTGTCGGAGGAATCCCCCACCAGCGCCAGATAGTCGATGACCCGGGACGGAGGAATGCCGAACTTCTCCACCGCGTTCTCCTCCGTGACCCACTCGGCCGCGACGCCGTTCGCGCCCCCGCGCCCGGGATTCAGGAGATGCACGCCCGGCTGCACGAGTTGGTAGAAGTCCTTGTCCCCCGAGACGATGACGGCCTCCAAGCCGGCGTCCCGCGCCTGGAGCGCCAATGTTCCGATCACGTCGTCGGCCTCGTATCCGTCCAACTCGATGACGGCGTCGTTGAACGCTTCGACGATCTCCCGTATCCGCCCGAGGCTGTCGCGCAAATCGTCGGGCATCTTCTCGCGCGTGGCCTTGTACTCGGGGTACGCCTCGTCACGGAACGACGTCCCCGCGTCGAACACCACGGCCAGGTAGTCCGGCTCGAAGTCCTCACGGATGTCGAGGAGAAAGCGGGTAAAGCCGAAGGGCGCGGACGTGTTCTCACCCGCCGCGTTCGACAGGGGCCGGTTGATGAACGCGAAGTACGCCCGGTAGATGAGCGCGTACGCGTCGATCAGAAAGATGCGGGGGGCGGTTTTCGGCGGGATGTCCAAGGCGCGTCGGGGTCCGGGGATCGAGACGAAGCAAGATAGCAGCCCGTGGTAGAAGATGGCCCCCGCACGTCCATGATCTTCGGCGAGGCGACGTGGTCCGGGCTCAGTCCTCTCCCTGTTCGTAGAGCACTCGGTACAGCCCCAGGTTCCGGCGCACGTTCTTCACGTACCCGCGGGTCTCCGCGAACGGAATTCGCTCCGTGAAGCGCAGCTCGTCGGCGGCTTCCGGATATCGCCGCCAACGGTTGGCCCGCGTCGGCCCGGCGTTGTACGCCGAGAGCACGAGCGGCAGCGCTCCGTCGTAGCGCTCGGTCATATCCCTGAGGAACGCCGAGCCCAGATGCAGGTTGATCTCGGGGGTAGAGAGCACGTCCGAGGTGAAATCCACGGGCCCGTGCCGACGGGCGAGCTGCTCTCCGGTCGGCGGCATGACCTGCATGAGCCCGATGGCGCCGGCGTGGCTCACGATATCCGCCTTGAACGCGGACTCCTGGCGGATCAGCGCCGCGAGCATGATCGGATCCACGCCCCACTCCTCCGCCTCCCGGCGGACGAGCTCGCGGTACGGGAACGGGAAGGTCACCCTCAGGACCGCCCGGTCCCAGCCGCCGCTCTCGCGAAGCGCCCAACCCAGGCTGATGCCGTCGATCGTGCGGCCCCGCTCGATGAGCGCCTCGGCGAGACGGAGCGTGACCGCCCGGTCGCCACGAGCGCGGTCCCGGAGCCGCGCCACCTCCGCGTCCGCGCCCCGCCGCAGGTCGGCCTCGACGAGCATGTCGAGGCGGTCCAGCCCCTCGCTGAGCCACGCGGGCTCCTCGGGCTCGACCCCTTCCGAAAGCTCGACGGAATACGGCTCACCCAGGAGGTCGGCCGCCATCACGGCATAGTACGAAGTCGGTTGCCCCAGCACCCGCCGCAGGTGCTCCGTCCCGGCCGCCCGGTCACCCAGCTCCAGGCGCACCCGTCCGGCCCAATAGGTGGCCTCCTCCCAACGCCGGCCGTCGGGAAACTCTTCGATGTACGCCTCGAACGTACGGGCGGCTTCCTCCAGCGCTCCCCGCCCGAGATGGATCTGGCCCACGCGCATGCGCGCCTGTCCGGCCCGGGAATGCGTGCGAGCGTTCTCGGCCACGGCCCGGTAGTGCTCGAGCGCTTCCTCCTCGCGGCCCGCGCTCTCGGCGTCGTAGCCACGCATGAAGACGATCTCGGCTGCTTGGGCGCTCTCGGGGTAGTCCTCGACCAGCCAGCGTCGCAGCGTCCGCTCGTGCTGGGGAAGGCCCTGACGATCCCGCATGCGGGCCCAGATCTGGAGGTTGCGGGCCGCGAGGCGCCGGTCGGAGAGCGTTTCCCGGAGCGAGCGGAATTCCGCCAACGCCTCGTCCTGCCGGTCGCGCACGGTGGCCATGAGCCGCGCCCGCGCGAGTCGGGCCGCGTCGGGAAGGAGCTCACCGCGCCGCTCCGCCTGTCGCTGCGCCCGGTCGTAGGCGTCCAGCGCCCGCCGTCCGTCGCCGGCCCGGTCGAGGATGGGCGCCACCCTCAGATGCTCCTCGAGCTCCAGGTCGCCGAGGTCCACGAGCGCCGCCGCCGCTCGCGAACGGGTCGATCTCCGCCCCTCTTCCAACCCCCTCTCGAAGAGCGGACGTGCTCCCGCCGTGTCGCCCTCGGCCAGGAGGAGTCGTCCGAGGTCCACCCCTGCCTCCGCTGCCCGCGCGCTTCCGATGCCGGAGCCCTCCTCCAGCAGATCCGCGAGCACCTCGGCCGCCCGGGCCGAATCGCCCGCCGTGAGAAACGCGTCCGCCTCCGCCCGCCACACCTTCGCCGCCGCGGTCGGGTCGGTCACGAGCGCGACGAGGGTGCGCGTGCTCGCCGTATCTCCCTTTTCGACGGCGTCGGGCACCAGATCGGCGGCCAGCCAGCTCCGCACCACCGGTGCCCCGTCGAACGCCGCCAGACGCGCTTCCGCGTCGCGGTGCTCGCCCGCCCGCCAATGCGAGCGCAAGCCGCGCGCCCGCGCCGCCGGACGTTCCTCCGCGTTGACGCTCGAGACCTCCAGGTACCGGTCGAAGCGCTCCGCGGCCTCCGACCAAGCTTCCGCATGCTCGTACGCTCGGCCGAGCAGAAAGAGTCCTTCGCCGCCGCTCACCTCGTCCAGCCAAGCAGCGCCCTCGAGAAGCTCCAGCACGCCGGGCCAGTTGTTCCACCCGGCCTCGGCCCGCGCCAGCAGGAGGACGTTCCGGGGATCGCTCGAAGCCATCCCCTCGTCACGGAGGGCCAACGCCGCGTGCCAGTACCGACCCACGGCCAGGTCGTCGAGCGCCGAGTCGGAGGGCATGTCCCGGAGCGCGTCATGGTCCGCGGGGTCGTCGGCCCGCCGGGCGGCGAAGCCGATCTCGTACCCGGCTCGGGTTTCCCGTGCCTCCGGGACCGCGACGTCCGCGCCGTCCGCGTCTCCGGACGAGGTGGGCTGCGCGACGGCCCGAGAAACGCCGCTACGTTCGTGACCGGGCGCGCTCACCCCCGAGACGAGGATCGTGAGCGTCCCGACCGTGAGCACCCAGGGAAATATTGATCGTGGCATATCCCATCGTATCGCTGCTGCGCTCCAGATGTTCCCGAACGCGCGAAGGGCCGGCCCGGCTTCTCGCCGGACCGGCCCCTCTTCGACCGTTGTCGAAGATCGCGGCCGGCTAGCTGCTGCTGCCGCCGCCCTCGCGTCCCATCTCGATCGCATGGATGGTATCCACCATCTTCTGCGCGGACTCCTCCATGTCGATGACGAGGCTGTCGATACGGGCGACGAAGTAGTTGTGCCCGATGGACACCGGAATCGCGATGGCCAGACCGCCGGCCGTCGTCAGCAGAGCAACCTTAATACCACCCGCCACGAGCGTGGCTTCGACCTCACCGGCGGCCTCGATCGACTGGAAGGCGATGATCATGCCGATCACCGTCCCGAGGAAGCCGAGGAGCGGTGCGACGTTGGTGAGCGTCGCGAGAACGACGAGCCCCTTCTCGAGCTTGCTCATCTCGATCAGGCCCTGGTTCTCGATGGCCTTCATGACCCGCTCCGTACCCTCGTCGGCCCGCTCGAGGCCGGCGTAGAGGATGTTCGCGGCGGGCGCGTCGCTGTCACGGGTGTACTCCAGCGCCTCACGAATCCGGCGCTGCGTCAGCATCTCGTCGACCTCTCTAAGGATCTGGCGCGTCTTGGAGGCCTTCGCCGTCAAGGTGATGAACTTGACGAGGATGACGATGATGCCGAGCACCAGACAGAGGGCCAGCGGCCAACGCATGAAGCCCGTGTTCTCCCAATTCGTCACCAGCTGCTCTTGCCAGGTCAGCTCAGGTGAGTCGACGCCTGGGATCTGGAGCAGTGCGGCGTACAGGTGCATCGCCAAGGGGGACCTCCAGCGTAGTTTCTAGTGTGTGCGTTACGGACGCCCGCCACCTGTGAAGCTCGGGTGGACGGGCGATTTTTCGAGGGTCGCAACATGGTGTTCCCCCCTTGAGAGTGTCAAGTCCCTATTTTGGGCCGTTGTCGCGGGCCTTGTGGCAGGCCGCACGACGTCCGGGAGCCCAGTCTTCGAGCGATGGCAACGTGCTTCGGCACGTCTCGTCCTTGTCCGGATGTGGACATCGAGGGTGGAACGGACACCCTCCCGGAGGATCGATCGGGCTCGGTACGTCGCCCGGCAGCACGATGCGCCTCCGCTGCGCCCTCCCCACCGGATCCGGGCGGGGAACCGCCGAGAGCAGCGCGCGGGTGTAGGGGTGCAGCGGCTCGCGATAGAGATCGGCGGCCGGCGCCGTCTCGACGACACGGCCGAGATACATGACCGCCACGTGGTCGCTCACGTGCTCGATGAGGGCGAGATCGTGCGCGATGAAGAGGTAGGTGAGTCCGAGCTCGCGCTGCAGATCCTCCAGGAGATTCACCACCTGGGCCTGGACCGACACGTCCAGCGCGCTCACCGGCTCGTCCAGCACCAGGAAATCCGGCTCGACCGACAGCGCGCGCGCGATCCCGAGCCGCTGCCTCTGCCCTCCGCTGAACTCGTGTGGATACCGGTCCACGTGCTCCGCGCGGAGTCCCACCCGCTCCAGGAGCTCGACCACCCGGTCGCGACGGCTCGCCCCCCCCAGGCCGTGCACCCGGAGCACCTCTTGCAGCATCGCACCAACCGAAACCCGCGGGTTCAGCGAGCCGAACGGGTCCTGAAAGACGATCTGAGCCCGCCTTCGGTAGCGCCGGAGCCCGCGCCGGTCGAGCGCACGAACGTCCTCCCCGTCGAAGAAGATCTCGCCCTCGTCGGGCTCGATCAGCCGGAGGATCGAGCGGCCCGTGGTGGACTTGCCGCACCCCGACTCCCCGACCAGCCCCAACGTCTCCCCTCGGCCGATGTCGAAATCCACTCCGTCGACGGCCTTCAGCACCCTCGCCTTCCGGCCCACCGTCCCCCGCCGGACCGGGAAATAGGTCCGGAGCCCCCGGACGCGCAGCAACGGTTCCTTATCCGCTCCACGTCGGCCCGCGCTCATGCCCCGCTCCCGGCCGAAGCCACCGGGCCCGCGGTGGCCCGCCAGCACCGGGCGAGGCGATCCTCACGGCCGAGCTCCACCAGCGCCTGAGGCTCGGCGCAGCGCTCTTCAGCCAGGTGGCACCGCGCCCGGAACCGGCATCCTTCCGGCCAGCGGGTGGGCGAGGGCACGGTTCCCGGGATCGGCTCGAGGCGGCGCTCCGGATGGTCGATGGAGGGCAGGGAGTCGAGCAGCCCGCGCGTGTACGGGTGGCGGGCGTCGGCGAAGATCTCCTCCACCGTGCCGCGCTCCACCACCTCGCCTGCATACATGACCACCACCCGGTCGCACACCTCCGCCACCACCCCGAGATCGTGGGTGATGAGCAGCACGGCCATCCCCCGACGCCGCCGAAGATCGGCGAGGAGCTCGAGAATCTGCGCCTGGATGGTCACGTCGAGCGCCGTCGTCGGCTCGTCGGCCACCAGGAGATCCGGCGCGCAGGAGAGCGCCATGGCGATCATGACCCGCTGACGCATCCCACCCGACAGCTCGTGGGGGTATTCGTCGAAGCGGCGGTCCGCGCCCGCGATGCCCACCTCGTCGAGCAGCCGCACGGCCTCCTCCCGCGCCGCCTTCCGCCCCAGGCCCCGGTGCAGGCGGAGAACCTCCGCGATCTGGTCCCCGATCGGGTACACCGGATTGAGCGAGCTCATCGGCTCCTGGAAGATCATCGAGATCTCGTTGCCCCGGAGCCGGCGCATGCGCCGCGCGCTCGCCCCGACGAGCTCCTCTCCCCGGTACCGGATCGAGCTGCCTTCGAGGATCCGGGCGGGCGGCGTCGGGAGCAGCCCGAGGATCGACAGCGACGTCACGGTCTTGCCACAGCCGGACTCACCCACGATGCCCACCGTCTCGCCCGCCCGCACGTCGAAGGAGATCCCGTCGACCGCTCGCGCGGTTCCCTGATCCGTGTCGAACCAGGTCCGGAGGTTCGCGACCGAGAGCATCGGACCGGCACCACCCACCGCCGTCACGAGCGCAGCCTCGGGTCGAGCGCGTCGCGCAGACCGTCGCCCACCAGATTGAACGAGAGCACGGTGAAGACGATGGCGAGCCCCGGAAAGGTCGACAGCCACCACGCGTCGAGGAGGTTCCCGCGGCCGGCGTCCACCATGGTGCCCCAGGACGCCGTGGGCGGCTGGACGCCGAGCCCGAGGAACGACAGCCCCGCTTCGAGCACGATGGTGTTTCCGATGCCCAGCGTGGCGGCCACGATGACGGGGGCGAGCGCGTTCGGGATCAGGTGCTTGAATATGATGCGGGGCTTCGAATACCCGAGCGCTTCGGTCGCCTGGATGAACTCCCGCTCCCGCAGGCTGAGCACTTCCCCCCGCACGATACGCGCGGTGCCCGGCCACTGGGTCAGGCCCAGGACGGCGGTGATCAGGAAGATCGACGGCTCGAAGAGCGCGATCACGGTGATCAGCAACACGAGCCGGGGAAAGGAGATCACCATGTCGACGAAGCGCATGATGACGGTATCGACCCAACCACCGAGGAATCCGGCCACCGCCCCGAGCACCGTGCCGATCGTCACGCTGATCGTAACCGCGACGAACCCGATCAGGAGAGAGATGCGGGCGCCGTAGAGCAGACGCGAGAGGACGTCGCGGGCGAACTGGTCCGTGCCCAACGGGTGCGTCGCCGAGAGCCCCACGTAGCGCTCGGTCACGAGGTCCCCCTGCAGGTTGGGATCGAACGGCGCGACGAGCGGCGTCACGAGCGCGATCGCGTAGAGCCCCACGATCACGAGGAGGCCGGCGACGGCCGTTCGGTTCCTCGAGAACGCACGCACGGCCAGGTCCCACTGGCTCACCGCCACCTCCCCGCGGCCCGCCACCCGACCCGCGTTCCGCCAGGACCAGACCCACGGCACCACCAGGGCCGCCAGCACGGTCCCCACGGCCAGCCGCTCGTCCCACGCGCCCCCGAGCGCCCCGCGCACCCGCTCGGTCCGGGCGAAGAGCACCCAGATCGCCCCCGACCACGCGAGCAGGGCGCCCACGCCCGGGCCCCACCGGCCCGCGAGGAGCTGAGGCGACCCCGGGAGCACCACGGAGAGGGCACGCCCGACGAACCCACGCTGCCGGTCAGTCATAGCGGATGCGGGGGTCGACGACGGCGTAGAGGATATCCGCCACCAGATTCGCCAGCACCACCATGACGGCGAAGAAGAACGAAGCGGCCATCACCAGAGGATAGTCGCGCGTGCTGATCGCCTCGACGATGCCCCGGCCCATGCCCGGCCAGGCGAAGATCAGCTCGATGAACACCGTGCCGCTGAAGAGCACCGGGATGTAGAGGCCCACCAGCGTGATCACGGGGATGAGGGCGTTCCGGAGCGCGTGCTTGAAGACGACCGTCCGCTCGGGGAGCCCTTTGGCTCGAGCCGTGCGCACATAGTCCTGGCGGATCACCTCCAGCATGCTACCCCGCATGTAACGCGCGATCCCCGCCGTCAGCACCAGCGAGAGCGAGACGGTGGGCAGCACCAGGTGGCGCGCCCGGTCGACGAGTTGGTCCCACGCGCCCATGGACTCGTGGCCGGTGCTCGTCATGCCGGACGCGGGGAACCAGAGGGGCCATTCCCACACGTTCCGGGCCATCAGGCTGAACGTCAGGATCAGCATGAGGGCGAGCCAGAAGGAGGGCATCGAGTAGAAGAAGAGGAGCACGACGCTCAGGCTCGAGTCGAGCCCGGAGTGTTGCCGGACCGCCTGGATGGTCCCGAGCACGATGCCGACGAGGAAGGCCACCGTCAGAGCGCACACCGAAAGGATGAGCGTGTTCGGGAGGAACGCCCAGAGGACTTCCGTCACCGGCCGGTTGTACGAGAAGGAGTACCCGAAGTCACCGGTGAGCATGCTGCCCAGCCAGCGCAGGTAACGGATGTGCACAGGCTGGTCGAGCCCGAAGTTTACGCGCATCTGCTCGATCACGTCGGCGCTCATGCCCGGCGCGAGCAGATAGAGCGTGGGGTCGCCCGGGGCCAGGTTCACCACGAAGAAGACGATCGTGGCGATCCCGAGCACGAGCGGAACCGCCCCGAGCAACCGGCGGACGATGTACCTCGTCACGGGTGCCGCCGGACTCCCGTCAGCGCCGGGAGCGTCCGGAACGCCCCCGCCACGTCACCGCGTCTCGGGGTCGATGTACCAGTCCCGGATGCTCACCCACTCGCCCCGCTGGTCCATGACCACGTTCCGCACGCGACGGTTCACACCGTCCAAGCGGTCGGGAAAGTAGAAGAAGGTGTAGGGCTGCTCCTCGCCCAACACGCGCTGGTACTCGGCCCACAGCGGCAAGGCTTCCTCCCGGTCCACGGTAAGGGCGAGCGTGTCGAGGAGCCGGTCGATCTCGGAATTCTGCGTCCCGGACCAGGCGTACGGCTGGTCGATCCGTTCCGAGTGGAAGAGGTCGGTGTCGTCGAGCTTGAACTCGGTGACCCAGCCCATCACCACCCCGTCGAAGTCCCTGAGCTCCGGGGTGTTGATCTGCTGCAGCAGCGTGCCCCATTCCACGACCTGGGGCCGGATCTCCACCCCGATCGAAGCGAGCTGGGCCTGCATGATCTCGGCGATGTCCTGCCGCTGCTGACTCCCCTGGTTGTACTTGACCGAGATGGAAAGCGGCACGCCGTCGGCGTTCTCCCGCACCCCGTCTCCGTCCCGGTCCGTCCACCCGGCTTCTTCGAGCAGCGCCCGGGCGCCTTCGGGATCGTAGTCGAACGCCACCGTCGCCTCGGGATCATAGGCCCAGTGGAACGGGGGAACGCTCGAGTTCGCGACCGTCCCGTAGCCCTGCTGGATCGCCTCGACGATCTCCTCCCGATTCGTGCCCATCGTGAGGGCCTGACGCACCCGCCGGTCGGAGAGCTGCGGCCGGCGCGCGTTCCACGCCACGAAGACGTAGTTGCGGAACGTGAAGCTCAGGAGCTCGAGGTGCTCCGCGTCGATCACGCGCTCCGCCTGGTCGGGTCGCACCGCGAAGTAGATGTCGACGTTCTCCGTGAGCAGCTCCGTGAGCAGCGTCGTCTGCTCCGGGATGACGCGATGGATGTATCGGTCGAGGTACGGCCGGCCGCCCAGCTCGGAGGGGAACGCCGGGTTCGCCTCGAAAACCCAACGGTCCTGCTGCGTGTGCGACTCGAACACGAACGGCCCGTTGCCCACGGGGCACTGGGTGCCGTAGGGATGCTGACGGAGCTCGGCGGGCGGCACGTCCCCGAGCAGGTGTTCGGGAAGGATGCCCAACGTCGTCCAGGCGTCGAGGAATTCCGCGTGGGGCTCCAGGTGAATGCGCACGGTGAAGTCGTCGAGCACCTCCACCCCGTCGGGCCCCTTCACGTAGTAGTCCCAGAACGCCGCGTTCGGAAACGCCGTCTCGGGGTTCGTGACCGTGCGGTACGTGAAGGCGACGTCGTGCGCGTCGGTCCGCTCACCGTCGTGCCAGAAGACGTCGTCGCGGATGTGGAAGGTGAGCTCCGTTCCGTCGTCGGACACCTCCCACGACTCGGCCAGGTACGGCCGGGGCTCGATGTCCTCGTCGTACTGGATGAGGGGCATCAGGTTCACGAACTCCTGATGCTGGCGAGTCTCGTAAGACGACGAGACCGCCGAGTTCATGCCGTCCGGGAGCTCCCCGATGCTCGCGGTCACGACCGTGCCCCCGTACCGAGGATCGTCCGGGACCGGGTTGGCCTCGCGCTCCTCGGCCACCCACGCCTCGACCCGTGGGACCACCTCCTGGCAGAACGGGTCGGAAGACGCCGAGCGCGCGGCCGTCTCGTCACCGTCGCCTCCGCATGCCGCGACCGTCCCGACCAGACCCACAACCAGCAGCTTCTTCATGACGCGTCCCCGTGCTTCGTTGGAAAGGAGCCGCTCTCTACCGCCTCCACGTCCACTCGTCGTTGCCGTACCGCTCGGCCTCCAGCCGATCCGCCATGGCGAGGAGCGCTTCGTCGTACGCGCTCGGGCGCCAGGACGTCCCGTCGAGCCGCCGCTGGAAGCCCCGTACGACCGCGTCCCGGACGTCTTCGATCGTGACATCCTCCACGAGCGCGCGGAGCGGGCGAGCCGTCGACGCGGAGCCGAGCGTCGACTGATCGTCTTCGATCAAGATCGACCCGTGCTGCAGCAAAGCTCCACCCATCCGGGCCTGGGCGCTACCCACCAACTTGCCGCCCCCGGCCACGACCTCGCCCTCCGCGGGCACGTCGAAGCAGGGTCCGGCATCCGGACGCAACGTCTTGCCGTCGGGTGCCAGCGTGACCTCCGCACCGAGGAGGCGCAAGCCCTCGACCAGCGCCTCGCTCACGGCACGATACAGCGCGCGAGGCCCGCCGAGCGCCCGCGCGGGAACCGCCACCGCGTAGGTGAGCTCGCTCCGGTGGAGCACCGCGCGTCCCCCGGTCGGCCGACGCACGACCGCCCCTCCCCTCCCCCGTGCCGGCTCGTTCCGGCCCAGGGACACGGTCGGCTCGGACCATTCGTAGAGCCGGAGCGCCGCCGTTCCGTCCGTGATGCTGCGGGCCAGAGCATGGTCGATCGCCATGTTACGCGCGCCGGACATCGGCGGGTCGTGGTACACGTGCCACACGGTCACGGCGCGTCCGTACTCCCGCACGTCATGCTATTCGACGCCGGCGTACGACTCCACGGGTGGACAGGCGCACATGAGGTTCCGGTCGCCGTAGGCGTTGTCCACCCGCCGCACGGCCGGCCAGAACTTGTGCACGCGCGTCCACGGCGCCGGATACACCGCCTGCTCGCGCGTATACGGCTTCTTCCACTCGGCGGACACCACCATCTCGACGGTGTGCGGCGCGTTGCGGAGCACGTTGTCCTCCTTGTCGGCCACGCCCAGCTCGATCTGCTCGATCTCGCCACGGATCGAGATGAGCGCGTCGCAGAAGCGGTCGAGCTCTTCCTTGGACTCGGACTCGGTCGGCTCGATCATGAGCGTTCCGGCGACCGGGAACGAGACCGTCGGCGCGTGGAAGCCGTAGTCGATCAGACGCTTGGCCACGTCCTCTTCCGTGACCCCCGTCGCCTTCCGCAGCGGCCGGAGATCGACGATGAACTCGTGCGCGACCAGCCCCTTCTCTCCACGATACAGCACGTCGTAGTGGGGCTCCAGGCGCTTCGCCATGTAGTTCGCGCTCAAAATGGCGATCTCGGAGGCGCGGCGCGCCCCGTCCGGCCCGAGAAGGGCGATGTAGGCCCACGAGATGGGCAGGATGCTCGCGCTCCCCCAGGGAGCGGCGGCAACGGCCCCGATGGCACGCTCGCCCCCGACCGTGTGGACCGGATGACCCGGAAGGTAGGGCGCCAGCTTCTCGTTCACGCAGATCGGGCCCATGCCCGGCCCGCCCCCACCATGCGGGATCGCGAACGTCTTGTGCAGGTTGATGTGGCACACGTCCGCCCCGTAGTCTCCCGGGCGGCAAAGGCCCACCTGGGCGTTGAGGTTCGCGCCGTCGAGGTAGACGAGCCCGCCGTGACCGTGCACGACCTCGCACACCTCCCGGATGTGCTCCTCGAAGACACCGTGCGTCGAGGGGTAGGTGATCATGATCGCGGCCAGGACGTCGGCGTGCTCTTCCGCCTTGGCGCGCAGATCCGCCAGGTCGATGGTGCCGTCCTCGCCGCTCTTCACGACCACGACCTTCATGCCGGCCATGACCGCGCTCGCCGGGTTCGTCCCGTGCGCGGACGCCGGGATCAGGCACACCTTCCGGTGCGGTTCGCCGTGGTCACGGTGGTGCGCCCGGATCGTGAGCAGGCCGGTGTACTCGCCCTGCGCCCCCGAGTTGGGCTGCAGCGACGTCGCGGCGAACCCGGTGATCTCGGCGAGCTGGCCCTCGAGGCGCTCGAAGAGCTCCAGGTAGCCGCCCACCTGCTCGACCGGCGCGAACGGATGCTGCTCCGCGAACTCGGGCCAGGTCACGCTCGCCATCTGCGTCGTGGCATTCAGCTTCATGGTGCAGGAGCCGAGCGGGATCATGCTCGTGTTCAGCGAGAGGTCCCGCGACTCGAGACGGTGCAGGTACCGGAGCATGTCCGTCTCGGAGTGGTACTTGTTGAAGACCTCGTGCTCCAGGTACGGCGACGTGCGCTCCGCCCAATCGGGAAGCGGGGGCGCTCCCCTCCTCGGCCAGCGACCGCGCGGTGAACTCCGGGGCCTCGCCTCCGTTGAACACGGCGAAGAGGTCGTCGAGGTCCTCCGCCTTCGTCACCTCGTCGACGGCGATCCCGAGCGTCCCGTCCCGGAAGTCGCGCAGGTTGATGCCGCGCTCGAGGGCCCGCGTGAGCACCGCGCCCGCGTCGTCGTCGGGCCGCACCCGGATCGTGTCGAAGTAGCTGTCGGTGAGCAGCTCGTGGCCGAGCAGGCCGAGCCCGGCGGACAGCACGCCCGCCTGGTCCCGCACCCGCTCCGCGATCCGGCGAATGCCTTCCGGTCCGTGATAGACCGCGTACGCTCCGGCCATGATGGCGAGCAACACCTGGGCGGTGCAGATGTTGGAGGTGGCCCGCTCGCGCCGGATGTGCTGCTCGCGCGTCTGGAGCGCCATGCGGAGGGCGGGCTCTCCGTCGGCATCCACCGAGACGCCGATGATCCGTCCCGGCATCTTGCGCTTGAAGCTTTCCCGTGCGGCCATGAAGGCGGCGTGCGGACCGCCGAAGCCCATCGGGACCCCGAACCGCTGGCTGTTCCCGACGACGATGTCGGCGCCCCAATCTCCGGGAGGCTCGATGAGCGCGAGCGCGAGCAGGTCCGTGGCCGCGATCACCGACACGTCCGCGTCGTGCGCACGCTCGGCGAAGTCCCGGTAGTCGAGCACCCGCCCGTCGGTCGCGGGATACTGCACGAGCGCCCCGAACACCTGGTCGCCGAATGCCTGCTCCCGGTGGTCGCCCACCACGACTTCGATGCCGAGCGGCTCCGCGCGCGTGCGCACGACCTCGATGGTCTGCGGGTGACAGAGCTCCGAGACGAAGAAGACGTGTCCCTTGTGCTTCGCTTCGTTATGCGCCAGATGCATGGCTTCCGCGGCGGCCGTCGCCTCGTCCAGCAGGGAGGCGTTGGCGATCTGCATGCCGGTCAGATCCATGACCATGGTCTGGAAGTTGAGGAGCGCTTCCAGCCGGCCCTGCGCGATCTCGGCCTGATACGGGGTATACTGGGTGTACCAGCCCGGGTTCTCCAGAATATTGCGCTGGATGACCGCCGGCACGTGCGTGTCGGCGTATCCCATCCCGAGAAACGAGCGGAAGACCTTGTTCTTGGACGCGATCCGGCGGAGCTCCCGCAGGAGCTCCGCCTCGGGAAGAGCCGACTCCAGATCGAGCGGCTCGTCGCGGCGAATCGAAGCCGGAACGGTGTCCGCGATGATGTCCGCGAGAGACGTGTAACCGAGCGTGTCGAGCATCGACGAGACGGCTGTCTCGTCCGGGCCCAGATGGCGACCCGCGAAGTCGGCGGGCGCATCGATGCGAGTCATGTCCGATCCCCTATAGGGTAATGTCAGGTGGATGAGGGGAGCGGGGTTCAGTCGATATGATCCGCGTACGCATCGGCGTTCAGGAGGCCCTCCAACTCGGCCGGCTTGGCGACCTTGAGGCGGACCATCCACCCGTCTCCGTACGGATCGGAGTTCACGAGCGAGGGATCGTCCTCGAGGGCTTCGTTGACCCCCACGATCTCACCCGTGACCGGGCTGTAGAGATCACTCACGGCCTTCACCGCCTCGATCGTGCCGAAGACGTCCATCTGGTCGAAGGACGAGCCCTGGTTCGGGAGCTCCACGAACACGATATCGCCGAGCTCTCCCTGCGCATAGTCGGTGATCCCGACCGTGTATACCCCCTCCTCGTCCGTCGGCTTGAGGTACTCGTGCTGTTCGGAGTAAAGGAGGTCGATCGGGATATCGGACATCGGCTGTGTCTCCAACGTATTGATCTGCTTGATCTGCGCTCGGGGGTGGCCCTGACGATGATGGCGCCGCACAAGAAGGTCAAGGCACGTGCGTCCCGACATGGCGGGACTGGAACAACGGAGCGTCCGCGACCATCTTCGGAGGAGTGTGGCACCTCGAGCCGCACTCCATTCCAAGCTTCCCGATCAAGCACCAAGAGATGCCATGTCCACGCTACTGACCGACGCCCGACCCGCGCTAACGACCCTCTCCGAAGACGAGAGCCTGTTCCAGGAAGCCGTGCGGGACTTCGCCCGGTCGGAGATCGCTCCCAAAGTCATGGAGATGGACGAGGCGCAGCAGATGGACCGCGGGATCATCGACCAGCTCTTCGAGCTCGGCCTCATGAGCATCGAGATTCCCGAAGCGCACGGGGGCACCGGAGCGGACTTCTTCACCTCGGTGCTCGTGGTCGAGGAGCTCTCGAGGGTCGACCCGTCGATCGGGGTGCTCGTCGACGTGCAGAACACCCTCGTCATCAACGCCTTCCTGCGCTGGGGCAGCGAGGAGCTGAAGGCGCGCTACTTCCCCCGTCTCGCGAGCGACACCGTCGGTGCCTACGCCCTCTCCGAAGCCGGGAGCGGGTCGGATGCGTTCGCCCTGTCGTGCCGGGCCCACCAGGACGGCGACGACTGGATCCTCAACGGCCAGAAGCTCTGGATCACGAACGGCAACGAGGCCGGCATCTACATCGTGTTCGCCACGGTCGATCCGGACGCCGGATACCGGGGCATCACCGCCTTCATCGTCGAGCGCGACTTCGACGGCTTCAGCGTGGGCAAGAAGGAGGACAAGCTCGGCATCCGGGCCTCCTCCACCACGGAGCTCGTCCTCGAGGACGTGCGGGTCCCCTCCGAGAACGTGCTCGGCGAGGTCGGCAAGGGATACAAGGTGGCCATCGAGACGCTCAACGAGGGCCGGATCGGCATCGGGGCGCAGGTCGTGGGGCTCGCGCAGGGCGCGATCGACCATACGACCCGCTACGTGCAGGAGCGTGAACAGTTCGGCCGCGCCATCGGCTCCTTCCAGGGCGTGCAGTTCCAGCTCGCCGAGATGGCCACGGAGACCGAGGCCGCACGCCTCCTCGTGTACAACGCCGCCCGCCTCAAGGACGCCGGCGAGCCGTTCCTCCAGCAAGCCGCCATGGCGAAGCTCTTCGCGAGCGAAGCGGCACAGAGGATTGCCTCCACGTGTATCGATCTACACGGCGGCTACGGCTTCACCAAGGAGTACCCGGTCGAAAAGCTGTACCGCGACGCGAAGATCGGCACGATCTACGAGGGGACGTCGAACATGCAGAAGCAGACCATCGCAAAGGCTTTGATGAAATGAGCCAACCGGAGCCCACGCTCGCGCTCGTCACCTTCGGCGTCATGGAGATGGTGCTGCTCTTCGGCATCCTCGTGATGCTGTTCGGCGCCAAGAAGCTGCCCGGCCTCGCGCGCGGGATCGGAAGCGGCATCCGCAACTTCAAGGGCGAGCTCGAGGCTCCGAAGTCGGAGGAAGACGAGACGTCCGAGGCGGACTCCGAAGCCGACAAGACCTGAGGGTGCGGTAGCTTGAGCCCGTCGCTCGACCGCGTGGTGGTCGTCCTCGACCATCCCAAGGACGTGGTCAACATCGCCGGCACGCTCCGGGTGATGATGAATTTCGGGCTCTCGAAGCTTCGCCTGGTTCGCCCCGACGACTTCGACGCCTACCGCATCGAGGGGATCGCGCACCGGAGCGGCCCGCTCATCGAAGCCACCACGCTCCACGACAGCCTCGCCGACGCCCTCGCGGACACCAGCTACGTCGTGGGGACTACCGCCCGCGCACGCACCGCGGGCCGCTCGTACACAGAGCCCCGGCGTGTCGCACCCGAGATCGCGCGGCACACCGAAGAGGGGCTCGTCGCCATCGTGCTCGGCCGGGAAGACCGCGGGCTCACCAACGCGGAGCTCGACAAGTGCCATCAGGTGGCCATCATCCCGACCCACCCCGAGTACTCGAGCCTCAATCTCGCCCAGGCGTGCCTCGTGCTCGCCTACGAGACGTTCCTCGCGGTCGAGGGCGGCCGCGAAGAGCTCCCCAAGGGACGGCGGGCCACCCGCCTCCCGACCCATGCCGAGCTCGAGCAGACCTTCGACGCGCTCGCCGACGGGCTCGCCCGCATCGACTTCTACAAGGCCCGAAGGCCGGAGGCCGTCCTGCGCACGCTCCGTACGCTCATCACGCGCGCCGAGCCGGACTTGCGGGAAGCCCGCCTGCTCGCCGGCATCGGCTTCGAGATCGGGAACTACATCGACCGGGCCACCGTCCCGAAGCCCCCGGCGGACCGGGCCGAGGACCCCGCCCACCAGTGAGCGGGCCCGAGTCAGTGAGCGGGCGTGCGCGGTTGTACTCGCCGGCCGGGAAGCCCTATGTTCCTTTCTTGATCCACTCCCTGACGGGACGCCACTCACCCTCCCCGAAGGCGCCGTGACGAGCATGGCACCAAGCGACGGCCCAACCGCTCGGTCGAACGTCGAAGCGCGGTACAAGGTCCTCCTCGAGGCCGGACGCATCCTCACCTCGACGCTCAGCGTGGAGGAGCTGTACGCCGCCCTGCACGAAGAGACGGCCAAGGTCCTCAGCGCCGACAACTTCAGCGTCTCGCTCTACGACCAGGGCCGGGATCTCGAACGGGTGGTGTTCCGGGTCCAGGACGGTGCGCCTCAGGACGTCGACCTCGAATTTCGTGGCTCCGACTCCGAGGTCATCCGGTCCAATCACGGCGTGCTGGTGGAGGACGACGCCGAGAAGCTGACGGCGCTCGCACGGATCGAGGGAGGCGAGCGCGCGTGCCGGTCCGGCATCGCCGCGCCGCTCGCGCACCACGGCCGGGTCATCGGCGCGGTGAGCGTCTGCAGCCCCGAGCCCGACGCCTACACCTCGGACGACCTCGCGCTGCTCCAGGGCATCGCGGACGTGGCCGCCATCGCCATCGACAACGCGCTCCAGTTCGAGGAGATCGAGCGGCGGCGCAAGGAGGCCGAGCGCATCGAGGAGATCGGCCGGGTGCTCACCAGCGAGCGCGATCCGAACGAGGTCCTCGGGCGGGTCGTGGAGGCCGTGCTCGACGTGCTCGACGTGGACGGCGCCGCCGTCTGGCAACGCCGGGGGCGCGAGGACGCGTCCGGGCGTATCACGGACTCCGGGGGCGACATCGTCATTCCCGTGGGGACGCCCTGGGAGCTCGCCGACGAGCTCGAAGAAGCGCTCATCGCCGGCCGGCGGCCCGCCATCGTCGACGACATCGCCGCGAGCCGGCTGATCCCCGAGCACCTGCGGGAGCACCTCAACGGAGGCTCGGGCATCGCCGTGCCCATCGTCGTGGAGGACGAAGTCGTCGGGGCGCTCGTGGCGGGAAGCCGGCAGCCGCGAGACTTCGGCGCCGAGGAGAGCGCCGTGCTCCAGCGGTTGGCCCGGCAGGCTTCGGTCGCGCTCGAGAACGCCCGACTCCACGAGACACTCCGAGCGCTCTCGCTCACCGATCCCCTCACGGGCCTCCCCAACCGCCGGCGCCTGCAGCTCCACCTCGAGCAGGAGGTCGCCGCGGCTCGGCGAGGCCGTCCGCTCACGGTGGTCGTCTTCGACATCGACAACTTCAAGAGGGTCAACGACGCCGAAGGGCACCTCGTGGGCGACGATATCCTGCGCTCCTTCGCCCACGTGCTCGTCGAGGAAAACCGGGCCATGAACCTGGTCGGCCGCTACGGAGGCGACGAATTCGTCTCGGTCCTCTCGGACAGTGATCGTGAAGGGGCCAAGCAGTACCTGGCCCGCGTGCAGGACCGACTCGAGAGCCACGCCCAGCTCGCCCCTCACGACGTCTCGGTGAGCATGGGCATCGCGGAGTTCGATTCCGAGGAGATGCAATCGGTCGAAGAGCTCTTGAGCGTCGCCGATCTCGATATGTATCGCATCAAGGCCGAGCGTCGGGCCCAGCGCGCATCCGGGACCGGCACGAAGGCCTGATCCGCAGCACCCCGAACGTTCGACCTACTCCATTTCGCTACAAATCCTGGGGGCACCACCCGACATGACCGCTTCCGCCGCTGGCACCGAAACCCGTGAGCTCCTCGACTTCGCCACCACTTTGGCCCGCGAGGCCGGGGACCTCACCCTCCACTACTTCGGCACCGTCGTCGAGCACGACGCGAAGGGCGACGGCTCGCCCGTGACCATCGCCGACACCGAGGCCGAGCGGCTCATCCGCGCTCGCGTGGAAGAGCGCTACCCCGAGCACTCCATCCTCGGCGAGGAGTACGGCGAGTCGAACGAGGGCGCGCGCGTGCGCTGGATCCTCGACCCCGTCGACGCCACCCGCTCCTTCATGCGGGGCGTGCCGCTCTACGGCGTGCTCATCGGCATCGAGGTGGACGGCGAGCCTGCGGTCGGCGTCGCGCACTTCCCGCCGCTCCGCGAGACCGTCGCCGCCGGAAAAGGACTCGGCTGCACCCTGAACGGGGAGCCGTGCAAGGTTTCGGACGTCGACCGGATCGAGCAGTCCGTGGTCTGCACCACGGACGTGGAGCGCATCCTCTCGCGTCCCCAGGGACCGGGCTGGCGGCGCATCCAACAGAAAGCCGCTTTCTCCCGGACGTGGGGCGACTGCTACGGGCACGCCCTCGTCGCGACCGGGCGCATCGAGGCGCAGGTGGATCCGGTCATGGCCTCCTGGGACGCGGGACCCTTCCTCACCATCGCGACCGAGGCGGGGGGACGCTTCACCACGCTCGAGGGCGAGGAGACGCTTCACGGCGGCTCCGGCGTGAGCTCCAACGGGCGCATCCACGACTACGTGCTCGAAGAGTTGGCGAAGGGCTGAGCCGGGCTCTAGATTGCGAAATCTCGAACCGATCGCATCCCATCCCTCCGAGGAATCGATCCGTGGGCGACAGCGAAGCCAGTAGCGCGGGCGATGCGCCCGAGCCGCGCCGGGGCACCGTCTTCTTCGTCGATGACGACGACCGCCTACGCACGGTCACCTGCCGGCTCCTCAAGGCCCGCGGATTCGAGGTGCTCGAGGCCGAGTCGGCCGAGCGCGCCCTCGACGTGCTCGAAAAGTACGAGGATGACATCCACGTCGTGCTCATGGACATCAACCTGCCGGACGGGTGGGGCGCTTCGGTCGCGCAGCGCCTCCGCGACGTCCGCCCGAACATGGCCGTGGTCTTCACGACCGGCTACGCCGACGTCGACCCCATCCTGGCCAGCGCGCTCAACGACGCCGAGTTCGTGGTGAAGAAGCCCTTCTCGACCGAGCAGCTCGTGGAGATCCTGGAGCGGGCGATCGGGGGGGAGAGCGAAGAGAGCCCCGGCGACACGCAGGCAGTGTAGCTACCGGCGGCCGATCAGCACCGCGAGCAGCGCACCCGGAACCGCGCCCAACATCACCCGCCCGATCGTGCCCCACACACTGCTCGTCTCTTCGGGCAGCACGATCTGGTCGCCTGCCTGGAGGTTGAGCTGGTCGAGGGTGCGCCCCTCGCGCATCGCTTCCCGGAGCTGATCACCTCCGATGAGGCGCTCCGAGCCGCGCTCGATGCGCAGCGATTCGAGGTCGGCCGAGCCCCCCGGCCCTCCCGCGACCATCAGGGCATCGGTCACCAGGCTCTCGGCGGGCACCACGTAGAAGCCGGGCGAGCCGACCTGGCCCTGGATCGACAGCCGCATGAGCCCCTGGGCGCGCACCACCGGATCCCGGATGAACTCGCCCAGCTCACGTGTCAGATGCTCCTCGATCTCCGAGCGCAGGACGCCGTCCAGCGGGATCTCGCCGAACAAGGGCAGCACGATCTTCGGGCCGGACTCCACGGCGACGGTGTCGGGGAGCTGCGGCTCGCCCTGCACGGAGAGCACGATCCGGTCGCCCACGCGGAAATCACCGTTGCGGAGACGCGCGCGGACCCGCTCGATGCTGCTGCTCGCCTCCCGCTTCACGCGGTCGGAGTACGCAGGGGACGCCAGCACCTCGTCATAGAACTCGACGAGCCGCTCGAGGTCCGCGCGGGTGCGCACGGAGTTCCCGGGATCCGTCTCCAAGAGGGTCTGGGCGACGCCGACGGAAGGAAGCGTCAGCAGGCCGAGCACGGCTACCGCTAGCAATATGTTCCGCATATCCTCAAACTAGATGCAAGGGTCGGGCCCGTACACGGGGCCTCCGAGTCCGGAAAATTCATGGCACCACCGCCACACCTTGCAGACACGCCCACCACACCCTCTGTTCCCCCGCTGACCAGTCCGTTCGGCGGCGTGTCGCAGTCGTTCGCGACGGGCTGCCGCACCCCCCAAAGCCAAGCACGTTTCTTGCACGTTTGGGGGCTTTGCTTCCACACGCTCATTACGCATTCATCCCGATAGAACGCCACCGCATGGACAACGCTTCCGACTTCACACCGCTCGTGCTGCTGGTCGACGACCAGGAATGGACCTCCCGGTCCATCGAGAGCATCCTGCGCCCGAAGGGCCACGTCGTGCTCAAGGCCTACACGGGGCAACAAGCGCTCGAGTTGGTCACGAAGGTGAACCCCGACGTCGTCATGGTGGATGTGCACCTTCCGGACGTCGACGGCATCGATCTGGTGCGTAGGCTGCGGGAATCACCGACCATACAACCCACCACGCCGATCCTGATGGTCACGGCGAGCAACGTGGGTAAGGCCGCGCGCCTCGAAGCGCTCGGCGTCGGTGCGTGGGACATCCTCACGCACCCCGTCGACCCCAGCGAGCTAGTGCTGCGCATGGAGACGTTCGTGCGCGCCAAGCAGGAAGCCGACCGCAACCGTGACGAAGGGCTCATGGATCCGGGCACCGGCTTCTACAACGTCCGGGGCGTCCTGCAACGCGCCAAGGAGATCGGCGCGGACGCGGTGCGCTTCCATCGACCCATGGCGTGCGTGGCGCTGGGTCCGCACATGCTGGGTGGAGCGGGCGAGGACCAATCGGCCGCGGAAGCTCTGGTGGACGAGATCACCGAGCGGGTCGCGGGCGCGCTTCGTTCGGTCACGCGCATCTCCGACACCATCGGCCGGCTCGGGCCGGGCGAGTTCGTGGTCGTCGCGCCCGGCACCGACCAGAGCGGCGCGCTCCGGCTGGCGGACCGCGTCATGGAAGCGGTCGAGCAGTTCGCCGCCGAGCAGGGGATCGAGCCCTCGGAGCTGGCGGACCTCAAGCAGCTTCGCGCCGGATTCTACGCCGTGGGAGGCGATGAGCCCCTCACCCCGGAGGACCTGCTCCTCAAGGCGACCATGGCGCTACGGCGCGCCCAGGCCGACGACGACAGCTTCCGGGTACGGGCCTACGAGGCGTAACGGCCGAGCATCCTCGGCACGCCGCTACCCCTTCTTCCGCTCCCCACCCGACAGGAGCTGGACGCTCTCCTCGTCGTCCTCCTCGGGAATCGGCTGGTAGTCGGGCAGGTAGGTCGTGTAGTAGTACGCGTCGTATCCCTTCGTCGGATCGACGTCGTTCAGGATCGCGCCGAGCACCCGGATCGGGAGTCGCTGGATCTGCTCCAGCTTCGCGTGCGTGAGCTGCTTGTCGGTAGCCCCCGTCCGAAGCACGAGCGCCAGGTTCCCGACGAGCGACGACAGGATCACCGCATCCCCCCCGGCGGCGAGGGGTGGGGAATCGACGATGATCACGTCGTAGGACCGCTTGAGGGTCCCCAGGAAGTGAGCGAGCCGGTTCGAGGCCAGCAGCTCGGGCGTCGACGAGCCGCGCGACCCGCTCCCGATGAAGTCCAGGTGCTCGATGTCGGTCGACTGGATGATGTCGTGGCCCGTCCGCTCGCGCAGGTAGTCCACGAGCCCCGGAGCCCGGTCGCGTCCCAGCAGCCGGTGCGCGTCCCCGCGCCGGGTATCCCCGTCGATGAGCAGCGTCCTCCGGCCCACCTCGGCGAACGCGACCGCGAGGTTCGAGGACACCAACGACTTCCCCTCTCCTTCCGAAGGGCTGGTGACGGACAGCGTGATGGGTCCGGCCGAGCCGTACGCGAAGCCGAGATGGATGCGGAGCTCCCGGAAGGCTTCGAGCGCCTGAGCCGTGTTCAGCGCCCCCTTCCGACGCCCCGCCGTCTGGATGCGCGGAATGCTGCCCAGGATCTCCAGCCCGAACTCGCCGGTGACGTCCGACGCGTAGCGGAAGCGTGCGTCCATGCGGTCCATGAGGAGTGCCCCACCCATGGCGCTCCCCACACAAGCCAGGAAGACGAGGGCTGCGAGGTTCCGTCGGTTGTCACCGCTCGGAAACTCGGGCACCGTCGCCCGGTCGAGAACACGCACGTCCGGAATCGAGCTCGCCGCAGCGAGGCGCGCGGTCTCCACACGGCTCCGGAGCTCGTTGTAGAGGGTCTCGGTGATCTGGACGCGGCGCCGGCGCCGGCCTTCCTCGATGGTCCGGGGCGGGATCTCGCTCAGCTCCGCGCCGGCCGAATCGATCCGGGTCTGGATCTGGTTCTCGCGCGCGGTGATCTGCTGCAGCAGCCCCCGCGCCACCTCCGGAATGCTCTCGGTCTCCAGCGTGTTGATCCGGTCCAAGAGGTCCTGGACCGGCGGAAACTCGTCCGAGTATCGCTCCCTCAGGGCCCGTAGCTCGGAGCGCGCCTCGACGAGCTCGGTGAGCAACACCCCGAGCTCCGACGAGCTGGTCACGGACGGGATGGCTTCCAACGCCTCGATGCGGACGCCTTCGGTCTCGAACGATTCGACCACTTCCTCGAGGCGCTGCCGGTCGCGGCGCACCGTCTCGAGCTCGACCTGCATGTCGAAGAAGTTGCTGAAGACCGGGTCGCGCGTCTGCTCGAGCCCCGGCGAGATCGGCGTCGCCTGGTCCGAGGGCAGCGTGATGGTGTTGACGCGGTACTCCTCGAGGTCCTGCTCCGCCTGCGCGAGCTCTTCCTCGGTGTAGCCGAGCTGCTCTTCGAGAATCGCGACCGACTCCTCGAGGCGGCTGCTCTTGAGCTCGGCCGCCAGCGCCACGTGCCGCTCCATGAGCGAGTTGAGGACGCTCGTGATCTTCTCGGGATCCTCGCCCGGGAGGGACAGCCGCAGGAAGTTGCCCTGTTGGTCAATCGACGTGATGAGCCGCTCGGAGAGCCGCTGTCCCGCGTCCCGGGGGCGCAGGATCTGGAACTCGACCTCCGCCTCCGGCGGGAAGCTCCCGGCCTCCGGCTGCCACTCGAACCCGACGTCCGCTCCCACCGGCCCTCCGAGCTCACCGCGCTGCACGACCGAGCCTTCGGACGTCGAGAGCGTGAAGCTGTTGCCGTCCGAGCCCACTTCGAGCGTGTATCGTCCCGGCCGGAAGTCGTCCGCGAGTGTGAGCGAACCGAACGCCTCCTCGTGTTGCCGCGGCGCGTTCACGTAGAGTCCCTCCCGGACGGCCACGGTATCCAGGACGGAGTACGAGCGCAGCAGCTCGATCCAGGCGTCCGCCTCCAGCAGGCCGCTGGCCCGGATCGGAGTGACGTCTCCGGTGTTTCCCCGCTCGGGCTGCACCTCCAGCCAGAGGCTCCCTTCGGCCGTGTAGGTGACGGGCGTCATCCGCCACGCCACGGCGCCGCCGATCACACCGATCACGGCCGCGGCGAGCACCCACCACTTGTAGCGGAGCACCGCATACAGGTAGCGGCGGATGTCGATGCCGCCCCCCTCGTCCTCCATCTCCCCGTAATACGGTGGAGGGGGAGGAGGACCGTAGCCCGGCGGGCCCAGGCCTCCCGACTCGGGCGCAGGGGTGATATCCGACCCCGGAGGGTTCACGGCCCCGTCTCCCTCGGGAGAATGGGTCAGATTGTCGTCAGCCATGCGCCTGAACCTCTGAAGGAGCGACGTCCGCGCGCGTTCGTGGAGTCATGATCCGAACATCCCACTCGGCAAGCTCCACGCCACGCCGTACAGCGCGGCAAGTTCCGGGTTCCGCCGGTGTCGATGTGTGGCAAGATAAACACATGTAGCACCGATGAAGCGGTCGCGTCCACACCCGACCCTTGTACGAACGCAACACTCGACGAAGATTGAAGGCCTGAACCCTCCCCAACCCGCCGACCTACAAGGCGTCACCCCCCCGATGCAGCAACGACACACATACCCCGGCGGCCAGGCTCCCGCTCCCTCCAGTCCCGATCTGGAGTTGGTGGCGGTCGATCCCGAGGTACGTAAGTCGATCGAGGTGCTCGTGGTCGATGACGAGCATTCCCTGCGGGAGAGCTGTGCCTCGCTGCTGCGGAGCGAAGGGTTCGAGGTGACGGTGACCGGACGCGGAGACGAAGCGCTGCGCATGGTCAAGAACCGGCACTTCGACATCGCGCTCTTCGACCTCTACATGTCACAGGTCTCCGGGCTGGAGTTGATGGAGGCCACGCTCGAGGTCAACCCGGACACGATCGTCATCGTCATGACCGGGAACCCCACCGTGGAGTCCAGCGTGACGTCGCTCCGCGCCGGGGCCTGGGATTACCTGCCGAAGCCGTTCTCGGCCACCCACTTCGAGATCCTGGTGGGGCGCGCGGCCCACGCCGTGGTCGTCGCGAGGGAGAGCCGCAAGGACGAGAGCCGCCGCGTGCTGGCCTCGGCGGCGGAAGAGGGCGCCGACAGCCACAGCGAGCAGGTCAAGCTCTACGGCCAGAGCGACGCGCTGCGGAAGGTCATCGGCCTTGCCGAGAAGGTGGCGCGCACCGACGCGTCGGTCTTCATCACCGGAGAGAGCGGCACCGGCAAGGAAGTCATCGCGCAGTACATCCACCTCCACAGCCGGCGACAGAGCCGCGAGATGGTGCCGGTGAACTGCGCCGCCATCCCCGAGGACCTCCTCGAGTCCGAGATGTTCGGGCACGTCGAGGGCGCCTTCACGGGCGCCGTGCGCGAGAAGGAAGGGCTGCTCGAGGTCGCCAACGGCGGCACCCTCTTCCTCGACGAGCTCACGGAGCTGCCCATGTCCACCCAGGCCAAGCTGCTCCGCGTGCTCCAGGACGGCGTGGTCCGGCGCGTGGGCTCGACCAAGACCGACGCGGTCGTGAACGTGCGGTTCATCGCCGCCACGAACCGGGACCCCATGGAGGCGATCGCGGCCGGGCACCTCCGCAAGGACCTCCACTACAGGCTCCGGGTGGTCCCCATCGACATTCCGCCGCTCCGTGAGCGGCCGGAAGACGTGCCCGTGCTCGCACGGAAGTTCCTCGACGAGTTCTGGGCGCAGCACCGCGACGCCGGAACCGAGCCGCCGACCTTTTCCGACGACGCGCTCGCCGCGCTCCGGCGCGCGCCCTGGAAGGGCAACGTCCGGGAGCTCCGCAACGTCATCGAGCACCTGGTGGTCCTGGCCGAGCCCGGAAGCGAGGTCCAGCCGGACGACCTCGTGTTCATCGACGCCGAGCCCGAGGTCGGTGGGGACGGAGACGGGAGGGCGAGCTTCGCGGCCTCGATCATGGATCTCGACTACCATGCCGCGCGGGAACAGGTGCTGGCGCAGTTCGAGGTCGACTACCTCAAGCACGTCGTGCGTACGTCCGGTGGCAACATCTCCGACGCGGCCCGCATGGCGGGGGTCGACCGGACCACCCTCTACCGGCTCATGGAGAAGCACGGGATGGAGCGGGACAGCCTGATGCGTGCGCTCCACGAAGCCGGCCGAATGCCCGAGTGATGTCCCGCGAGCAGCCCTACCCCATGGAGACGGAGCACGGCTCCGGCGACGGCGCGCTCCTGGAAGCGGCCGCGCAGCGCGTCGCCGCACGCTTGCACGAGCACTTCCCCGACCGTGCCCCGGGCGAGCACGAACGGCTCCGGCGACGGCTCGCCACCCTCGTGGTCACGCTCAAGCGGATCGCCGCCGGCGCCGGCGCAGCGGCGGTACCCGCGCACACCCGCACCGACGAAGCGCTCGTCGACCGGCTCGAGCAGGAGCTCCTCTGGCTTCCGCGGACCGAGAGCGACGCCGAAAGCGCGGTCCGCGCGCTGCGCGCGTGCGCCACCTACAAGAACGCGCCCGAGGCCAGGACAGGAGCGCCCGCGGAGCAGGACGACCTCCGAAGCCACATGGTCGGCCCCGACGCGCTCGAGCTCCTCGTGGAGGTCGCCCATGACTTCCGCTCGCCGCTCACCTCCGTCCTCTTTCTCGCCGAAACGCTGCGCGACGGTCACAGCGGCGAAGTCAACGATCTGCAGCGGAGCCAGCTCGGGCTCATGTACAGCGCGGCGTTCGGCCTGGCGACCATCGCCACGGACGTCGTCGACCTGGCGCGTCGCGGGCTCGACCTCGTCGACGAAGATCCCTCACCCTACGCATTCGCCGACGTGTTCCGGAACGTGGAGCGAATGGTGCGCCCCATGGTGGAAGAGAAGGGGCTCGAGCTACGCGTCGAGATTCCGGAGCACGGGCAGGCCGAGGGCTACCCGCACGCGTTGGGCCGGGTGTTGCTCAACCTCACCACGAACGCCCTCAAGTTCACCGACGAGGGGTTCGTCGAGATCGGAGTGCGCCCGCTCCCGCACGACCGGATCGAGTACTACGTGCAGGACACGGGCCGGGGGATCCCCCCGGACCGGCAGGAGGAGCTCTTCCAGCCGTTCAAGAAGCGGAAGGGTGAGGACCAGAGCGGCGAGTTCTTCTCGGGAAGCGGCGTGGGCCTTTCCATCGCGCGCCGGCTCGTCGAGGCGATGGGCTCGGAGCTCGACTACACCACTTCCGGGGGCGAAGGGACCCGCTTCTCGTTCGTGCTCCACACGACACGGCGCCGCTGACGCTCCCGCGTCGCGGTCCACCCGCTGCACACATCTCTCCGACACCTTGACCCGGCCTCCTGCTCCAGGGGGTCGAGCTACTTGTGGCAGCCATCCCACAGTCGTCGTTGGACGGCTACAGATTTCGCCGGTTCGACGTGACGGACGGCCGGTGTACTACAACTATAAGTCGCTCCGCCAAAACAACTTACGAGATATTCGTCCCGACGGTCACGGATGTGAACGCCCCTTGCACAAGAGGTTCGACCCGTAGCGAAGACTCGAACCTGCAAGGCAATACATCTCGTGATGAGCTCAACCACCAGCAGAAAGCACTGGGGACTGCAACAGCGGAGCATGGTGCCGGCGCGCACCTTCCCCGGTTCGCTGACGACCGAGCCGTTTCGACTCGAGCCCAAGGCCGAGCGTTCGCCCCGCACGCCGGACAACAGCGAGCGCATTCGCCGGGCTCTCAATATTCTCGTCGCGGCGATCGGAATCATCGTGGCCGCCCCCGTCATGCTCATCGTGGCGGTGCTCGTCAAGCTGACCTCGCCCGGACCCGTCATCTACAAGCAGCCCCGGGTGGGCATCGATCGGCGCGGCAACCGCGGTCCCGGGTCGGACAACTACCGGCGGCAAGCGGACCACGGCGGCAGGCTGTTCACGATCTACAAGTTCCGCACCATGCGGAACGACCCGAAAGCGGGCGAGACGTGGGCCACCAAGAACGACCCACGCATCACGCCCATCGGAGCGTTCATGCGCGCCACCCGCATCGACGAGCTCCCGCAGTTCTTCAACGTGCTCAAGGGCGACATGAACATCGTCGGGCCGCGCCCGGAGCAGCCGAAGATCTTCTCCGAGCTCCGTCAGGACATCACCCGCTATCAGGACCGGCAGCGGGTGCTGCCCGGCATCACCGGCCTCGCGCAGGTGAACCTCGGGTACGACGAGGACCTCGAGGGCGTGAAGAAGAAGGTCGACCTCGACCTCCAGTACATCGAACGTCGCTCGCCGACCGAAGACCTCATGATCATGGCCAAGACCATGCCGGTCATGGTGTTCAGAAAGGTCTGGATGTAGCCGAGGCACGCCCCCCCAGGGGTCGTCGAGCGACTGAAGAAGGCCGTCCCGCCGCGTTGGTGGGGCGGTCTTTTTCTTCGGCCTCGGTATCGCTCCTACCAACGTGTTCGCATACAAACACGGTTGTATACCAATACGCTGGCATACCTATATGTTGGTGTGTTCGGATACGAGATCTTTTCAATCCGGATCCTGCAGCCGGCACTGACGAGAGCCCAAGCGGGCGTGGAAGAGCGTGATCAGGTGGAAACCCCTGGCTCTCATCGTGCTCCGTGGAGTATCATGTGAGTCGAGAACCTGATGCCCAGGAGTTGCCTGATGCTGCGGGAATACGTGAGTGGCGCTATGCGACGTGCCCACTACGAGATTTTGGAAGAGGACGGGACGTACTACGGAGAGATCCCGGCCGTTGAGGGAGTGTATGCGAACGCCGAGAGCCTCGAGGCGTGTCGCGACGAGCTGGAGGAGGTTCTCGAGGAGTGGGTGCTGTTTCGGATCTCTCGCAACCTCCCTGTCCCTGTCGTAGACGGGATCGACCTACGCGTGCACAAGGTGGGCTGAGTGCCCTCATTCGGGCCGATCAGCCGTAGAGGCCGCTACCGACCTTCGTCGTCACGAAGGACTCGAGCTCCGGTGTCAAGCTGACGTTCATGGTGGTACCTCGGGTAAGGGGGGAGTTGATATCGCTGCGCGGTGCCGCCGGGAGGCTCCGCAACTCACCCCGACCTCACCACATGCCTTCGGGTCGGCTCCCAGAGCGCGTCGTTCCCGCCCGACACGGCGCGCAGGAAGGCGTGCGCGGCGGCCAGATTCCCGGTGACGAGGTACGCGGGGATGGAGAAGACGGACGGCACGTGCGGCCGGTTCGCGAGGGCCCACCCGGTCGCGGCGAGCACGAGGAGCAGGGTCCCGAGCCCGAAGAGGACCGCCGCGACCGCCGAGGCGGGAGCCAGCACGCCGAGCGCGGCGAACGCGGCGAGCGCGGCCCACGGCAGCGCCCACCGGCAGACCTTGTGGCTGAAGAGCTTCCAGGCGAAGAGCCCGTGGCGGAACGGGTTCATGAGCGCGCGCTTGTACCAGAGCGTCTGCATGCCGCGGGTGATGGTGCGGACCTTTCGCCGGTACTCCTTGCGGAGCCCGGAGGCGCGGGGCACGAAGCACACCGCGTCGGACACGCTCTCCGCGCGGTAGCCGTGCTCGTGCGTGTGGAGCGCCGCCGCGAAGTCACGGCTGAGCGACCCCGGCAGGGGCAGGCGGTGGAGCTCCGGCCGGATGGCGTAGAAGCAGCCCGACGCGCCGATGATGCCGCCCACGCGCGTCTCGAGCTCACGGATCCCCATCTCGTAGCCGACGTAGCCGCCTTCGCCCGCGTTGCCGGTACCCGCGTCGTCGGCGCCCACGCTCACGTCCCGGCCGGAAGCGCACCCGACCTCCGGGTCCCCGAACCGCGCGATGAGCGGCTTCAGCGCATCCGAGCGGATCCGGATCGAGGCGTCGGTGTTGACGATGATGTCGCCCCGCAGGTGCTTCGCCGCCGCGTTCTCGGCCCGCGTCTTCCCACCCCGCTCCGTGAGGCGCAGGAGCTCCACCCCGTCGTCCTCGTACTCGCGCACGATCTCGTCGGTACGGTCGCTCGAGGCGTCCGAGATGATGAGCAGTTGCAGCCGGTCGCGCGGATAGTCGAGCGCCAACAGGCTCTTCACCAGATCCCGGATCTGGTCTTCCTCGTTGTACGCGGGCACGCTGATGGACACCCGCGGCCAGTCGTCGTCGGCCGGGGGCTCCGCCGGCCCCGAATCCGAGCGGAGCCGGGCGAGCAGGGCCAGCAGGAGCGGGTACCCCGCATACGTGTAGAGCAGGAGGGCCAAGGCGGCTGCCACCACCCCGATCGCGATAGGCTGCACCGTCACTCCCGGATACAGGTTCGATAGATGTCGTCGTAGCGCCGCACCCAGGGGGCCACGGCGTAGTCCCGCGCGAGCCGGTCCCGCGCGGCCTCGGCCCGCCCGGACGCCTCCGGAGCGCCCGCGAGCACGGGCTCGAGCGCCCGGGCCATCGCCGCGGCGTCACCGGGCTCCACGAGCACGGCTTCCGTGTCGGAGACCACGTCGGGGATCCCGCCCACGGCCGTCGTCACCACGGGCACCCCGGCGGCCATCGCTTCGAGCAGCACGATGGGCGTCCCCTCGGTCCACGAGCTGATGAGGAGGGCGTCGAACGCCTTCATGTACCGGCCGGCCCCCGGCACGACCCCGTGCCAATGGATCCGCTCCGCCAGCCCCTCCTCCGCCGCCCGCGCCTCGAGCGACGGCCGCAGACGTCCGTTCCCGACGAACGAGAGCCGGGCTTCACCGCCACCGAGCTCGCCGAACGCGCCCAGCGCCACGTCCGGCGCCTTCTCGGGACTCATGCGCCCGATCCAACCGACCACGGGCGCGCCGTCCGGCAAGCCCAGTACTTCGCGCGCCTCGTCCCGCGCAAGGAACGGCGACGCGGGCGCCCAGGCGTTCGGCAGGCAGTGCAGCGCGCCCTGCGGAACCCCGACGCCCAGCAGCTCCCGCTCGAGCTTCGCCGACACCGCGACGACCGCGTCGAACCGGCGGTAGGCGCGCCGCTGCAGCCACTCGTACAGCCGTCCCTTGAAGCTGCGCGCCGTGAACCCCTCGAGCGCCGTGAAGCCGTGCACGGTGGTGACGGTCGGCACGCCCGCGGCCCGCCCCACCGGCGCGTCGACGACGTCCGGGCGGTACCCGTGCGTATGCATCACGTCCGCCCGCGCCTCCGCGAGCGCGTTCCGCACCGCCCGCCGCTCCGCCAGGTACTGGCGGGCACCGAGCACGAGGGGCACGGCGCGTACGTCCTCCACCTCGAGGAGGGCGTCCCAGAAGGGCTGGCCCTCCGGCGGCTCGGTGAAGGAGGCCACGACCGTCACCCGGTCGCCCCGCGCGGCCTGCCCGGCCGCCAGCGTCAGGACCACGGATTCCAATCCGCCGAACGCGGCGGGCGCGAGGACGTGCACGATCGAGCGGCTCACCTGCCCCCTCCCGGACGCAGCCCCACCGCCCAGCACTCGAGCGCCTCGATGCCGATGCCGGCCGGCACGTTCAGGCGGGGGATCGCCATGGGATCGAGGCCTCGGCCCACCCACCCTCGGTCGAGCGTGAACCCGGCCCGGTACCCGGCCCGCCGCACCACCGCACGCACACGCTCGTCATGGAGACCGTAGGGGTAGGAGACCGTGTCGACCTTCACGCCGAGCCGTCCCTCGATCGCTTCGCGGGCGCCGACGAGCTCCCGTTCCAGCTCCGCGTCATCCATGCGGGTCAGGTTGGGATGGGTCGCGGTGTGGGCTCCGACACTCAGCATCTCCCGCCCGTCCAGGGCCGACTCGAGCCTCTCCCAGGTGGCGGGGAGGAAGCTCGCGGGAAGGTCCGGTCCCGCGGCCCGGGCGTCCTCATCCGGCTCAGGGAGGATCTCCCCCGCGGCGCCGCGGTGCTCCGACAGGTGCCGGACCCGCTCGTCGTCCGTGAGCTCCCCCGCCTCGGCGAGCCGGTCCCACCAGAAGGGCCGAGGCCGCTCGCCGGCCTCCGAGACCACGAAGACCGTCGCGGGCAGCTCCAACCGTGCCAGCGCCGGCAGACCGTGCTCGAAGAACCCCTCGTAGGCATCGTCGAACGTCAGAGCCGCGAGCCCCCGAACGGAGCGCCCGGCAAGGCCGCGCTCCACCAGCTCGGAGAGGGGCACGACGCGGTAGGCGTCCCGCATCCACTCGAGCACCCGCTCGAAGTGGCTCACCGCCATGTGGAGCGAACCGTCCCCGTGCCCGGCCTGGTCATCGCTCGACACGTCGTGGAAGCAAAAGACCTGCCCGCCCGCTCGCACCAGCCTGGCCACGCGTGGGACGGAAGCCGCGCTGAGGGCGCGGTAGAGGGCGTGGGAACGGGGGGTGCTCACGGACGCGGGTCGATGATTCGGGTCTGGT
>JAXHMG010000003.1:0-1260000 GCA_034521595.1 Gemmatimonadota bacterium
AGTTCCGGCACGACCCGACCGGCCTGAGGGAACAGCGTGATCCGTTCCGTGGCTTCGAAGAGAGCGCTCGGCCACCAATCGACCGTAACGAGGCGAGTCGCGTTCGATGAACTGGCGGATCGAGCAGAAGATCCTCGACCGCTTGTTCGGTCCACCGGAGCTGGGTCAATCGAGGATACGGCGCCGCGCTTCGTCGTGGCTCACAGTCTGACCCGTATCCGCTTGGCGCATCCCTTCATCGATCTTGGCCAGGAAGTACAACCGCTCCATCGCGTCTTCGACGGTCGCGTCGTCAGGGAGATCGCGCACGGCGTCGATCATGCGTTCTTTTGCCTTGGATTCGGCCACTCTCGGATCTCGGAAAGGGACAACTCGCTCGAAAACTGCCGACGCCATCTCTCGACGCCAGCCGACTCCTTCCCGACTACCCCGGGGAAGTGCCGAGGTCTTGACCCCGTATTTCGCCGTCCTCCGCCATCGTCCAGGGATCGCTTACTTCGCGAAGGGCAGGGAGCACGTCTCCCTCGAGATGTACGGCCAGGGTCTGATCCGCACGCCACCGCAGCTTCCGGTTGGCGAACCGCTTGTCCCGTTTTTCGCTGTCGGCCGCGGAGCCGGCAACATGCTTGTTATGAGACGTCGCCCCCACCGCCTCGTTTCCCAGCAATCCTCAACGTTCTGGTGCCTCTGGACCGGACCTTCTCAGCACCGAGTCCCATTCGGCTTGGAGTCCGAGCTCAGCGACCGATTTATCGAGATAAGCCCGATCCAACTGATCCCTACGCTGCTCTAGCATTCGAACGACGTCCGCTCGTTGAAGCTCGGAATCTCCCATCCGGGCCCACTCGAGCTTTGCGATCAGCACGTCCTCAAGACTCGCCAATGAGACTTCGATACCGAGCAGATCAGCACGCTCGCGACGCTCGAATTCGGTTCTACTGAAGGAGCGATCCTTTCGGACGATCAGGTCGATCTTCCATCCCGATTCCGGATCGATCGCGTTGAACTGACCTTGCGTACGCCACGCATCGAGGGCGGCGTCCCGATCGACGTAGAGGCCGGCGTCCAAGAACCCCTGGACCAGCTTGTCCAGCCCCTGGTTCCTGGGTATCGATGACCACGTCGATATCCTGCGTGGCGCGAGGCGTGGCATAGTAGGCTGCAGCGAGTGAACCCGTGAGCATGTAGGGTACGCCAGCGCTTTCAAGAATTTCAGCGACCCGTTGCAGGAAGGAAGTGATGCTCACTTCTCGGTGGGCAACTCGATCCCGTAGTCCTCCGCCACGAGTCGAGCGACAACCTCCCGGGAGCTGAGTCAGGATGTCTGGCTCGCAGCCCAGCGAGACGGATCTCCCGGACCGTATCACTGAGTTCCAGGGCTGCCCGCAGGCGTGCCGGACCATCCATTCGGTCCAAGACGGCATTGTACCTGGTCCATGCTTCCGGGTCGGTATCCAGGGGGCGTGAGGATCATGCTCAAGATCTTAAACCCGCCAACAGGTACCTGCATGTACCGCACGGGCGATGTCTCATAACGTTCAGATGTTTCCGACGTGGCCCCAGCACAGTCGGCTCACAGACTGGCCCCAGTCGGACACGCGCCACTCCGTTCACACGCGAAATCCTCCGGGCCATGTCGGTCGGAGCGACCGCAGGGAGCGGAGCCGGCAACACGTTGTTATAGGACGTGGACTCGTCGACGATCCTCCTGATCGATCCCGAAGAACACCCCATCCCCTCCGAACCTCCTTCAAAGAAAGCGACAGGCTTCTGAGCTCGGCTCCTTCGGCACGTGCAACCTGCTCCTCTTCGCACTCGGTGCAGAGGCCGTGGGTGACGTCCGTATCTCCCACCTTCTTCAGGTATGCACTGATGCCTTCCCATATCCCATTCTCCGTTTGGATGCGACCGCGGAAGGTCGAAGGCCGGGAGCCCGCACAGGCGTTGTTATCCGCTGCGCCAAAGCCGGTCGCATATCGTCGGTTTGCGCAGGCTCCCCAAGACATCTCGTCGTGTCCCTGATCGATCGCTCGTGCAACCCGTGGCTCTACTCCGAGTCACGTGCGAGACGTCAGTGCCGTCTTCATGTCCTTCTCCCGCGTTCCCTCAGGCCGTGGGAAGGGCCACGCGGAACTCTGCTCCGCGACCAGGCCTGCTCTCGACCGATATCGAGCCACCATGGGCCTCGGCAATCGACTTGCAAATGTAGAGGCCGAGGCCGAGCCCGCGCTTCGGGTCCTCATCGGCTTTCCGGAATCGCTCGAAGACATGCGGCAGGTCCTCTGGCTTGATGCCCGGACCGCTGTTCCGCACGACGAGCACGACCTCCCCTTCGTGGTCCTCGGCGCACAACTCTACCACCCCGCCGATCGGCGTGAACTTCAACGCGTTGCCCAGAAGGTTCGAGAGCAACTGAACGACTCGGTCGTGATCGAAGCGAACGAGCACTTCACCCGTCGGCAACTCGACGTGGAAGCGGATCCCCCGGTTCGCGAAAATCGGTCGATAGGAGTGCAGCACTTCGGATAGCAGGGCGCCAACATCGTGGATGTCCTTGGTGACCCGAAGCGCTCCCGTCTCGATGCGCACCACGTCCATCAGATCCTCCAGGAGGCGTCCCATGCGGGTCGCCGCGCCCAGGATATCCTCGGCCGCCTCGCGCGTTGCATCTTCCTTCGTATCTTCCAGCAGGAGGGTCGAATTCGCAGCGATCACGGTGAGTGGGCTTCGAAGATCATGCGTGACGATTTCCAGCAGCTCATGCCTACGCTCGAGGGCGGCCAGGGAAAGGTCTGACCCGGTCCGCTCCTTGGCCAGACTCGCATTGGTTTCACCCCGCTGCGCCTTCCGTTCGTCGCGCTCCTCATCCAACTCCCGCTGCTTCGCCGCCGAGCGCGCATCCACCCGACCCCGCTCGCGCTCGAGCAGGGCGTCGGAAGCCTCGCGCTCAGCCTGAATGCTCTCGTCCGCGCTTTCACGCTCGTGTTCCACACCCCGGCTTGCGGGCGGGGAAGCGAGGCGATCCAGTTCGATCAGGCGATCCGCCTTCTCGCGGAACTTGAACAGGCGGTCGTCTGCGAGGAAGCGGTCGAGTTCAATGAGTTTGTCGAGGCGACGTCGCACCTCGTCGGTGACCGCATCCGCTCCGGTGCGTTCCGCATCCAGGCTCGCATCGGTCCGCTCGCGATCCTCCGTGTGGTTCTCTGCCGTTTTTTCTCAATTCGTACCTCCGGGGCTTAGCCGGACACGATTGATCAATCGGACGATCGCGATCGCGATCGACGGGTAAGGTGGAACTGGGAAGGCTCGCGAGGGTTCGGCGGAGCAAGTCGTCGTTGATCGATAGCGTCATCGGTATCCTCTGAAGATATCGGTACATTGACGGCTTACGGGACCGATCCGCAATCTCCCGTTTCCTCGTCGGCCCGTTCACCCGTCGACGAGTCCATGTTCGATAACCGTTGTTATACGCAGTGGCGCAGCACCCTTCCCGCTCGCACTGAACCCCTTCATCATTCTCTGCGAAGCTCGGTCAATTCTCGAATACGAGCCAAGGTCCGAGAGATCAGACCCGGAATGCGCTCTGCATCGGGCAACGCACCCTGGATCGCGAACGTCCTGGACAAGCTGCCGAAGCGGCTGCAGGGGGCGGCGAAGGACGCGCTGCGGGAGATCATGAACGCGCCGACGCGTGCGGACGCCGAGGCGGGGATCGACCGCTTCGAGGCCGACTACGGAGCGAAGTACCCGAAGGCGGTCACCTCGCTGCGTCGCGACCAGGACAAGCTCCTGACGTTCTACGACTTCCCGGCCGAGCACTGGAAGCACATCCGCACGACGAACCCGATCGAGTCGACGTTCGCGACGGTCCGGCTACGGCAGCGGATCACGAAGGGGCCGGGCTCGAGGAAGCGAGGCCTCACGATGGCCTTCAAGCTGATCCAGATGGCCCAGGACCGATGGAGAAGGCTGAACGCGCCGCACCTCCTCCCGCTCGTGCGGGCAGGCGTTCAGTTCAGCGATGGAGAGCAGGTCGAGCGGGAGGACAACGACGAACGGAAGGTCGCCGCCTGATCACGTCCCCATCCACAACTTTTGACAATACCTCGCGGCCAGTTCAGTAGGGCAAATCCCGCCAGTAAGACCAACGTGATCCAGGTGATCCAATGTCCAATGCGTGTCATGTCACGACCCTCCCAGAGAGGAATTTGTGTTCGGGTCCAGCTCGGACGCGGCTGCCGGCTACACCCCCTGGCCCGGGAGCAGGAAGGTCGCGGCCATCAGCGTGACCGTCAGTACCAGGCCGAGCCACGGCAGCCAGCGAGGGGTGTCGAACGGCGCCTCTGGCTCACGTCGCTCGAGCCGGATCAGGGCGAGGTTCGAGGTGGCGAAGATGATGAGCATGATGAAGCTCGTGATCGCCGCCAGGCGCTCCAGCGGCAGCGCGACCGCCAGGAGCAGCGCGATCGCGGCCGCGGCGACGGTGCCTGCGGCCGGGGTGTTGGTCCGCGACCAGATCCGCGCCAGCGGTCCCGGTGCGGCACCGCGCTGGCCGAGGTCATACATCACGCGCGACGCCATGATGATCTGCGCGAGTGCGCCGTTCAGGACGATCCAGAGGCTGAGCACCGCGACCGACCATCCCGGGATCCCCGTGCCCTCGATGGCAGCGACCAACGGCGCGGGTGAGGCCTGCAGCTCGTCGGGCGTCGCGAGCGACAGGGCGGCGGCGGCCACGATGACGTAGAGGACCAGGGCGATCCCGATGGCGCCGGCGATGGCCCTGGGCAGGTTCCGGGCGGGACGCCGGACCTCCTCGGCCATGTGCACCATGTCCTCGAATCCGATGAAGGCGTAGATGGCCAGGAAGGTCGCGGAGGCCACCCCGATCAGGACGGGCAGGTCGGTGAGCGGCGGTGCCGCCTCCAGGACGCGCAACGGTTGAGCCGCAGGGCTGAAGATCGCCGCTCCGACCACGAGGAGCAGACCGAGCATGCCGAGTCCGGTGGTGGTGGCCATGAACCATGGCGGACTGCTTGGCGCCCAGGATCGCGATGGTGGCGAGCGTGGTCAGCAGGGCCGTGTGGACGAGGGGGTCGGGGACGTCGACGAAGGTCGAGAGGTAGCCGGCGAACCCGGTCGTGATGGTCGCGGCCGAGACGACCCCGGTGGCGACGATCGCCCACCCGATGGAGACCGAGAGCCAGCGCAGATCGAAGGCGGTGCTGACGTAGGCGGTCGGGCCACCGGCACGGGGCAGCCGCGTCGACAGTTCCGCGTAGGCCATCCCGTTGAACATCGCCACGCTGGCGGCGAGCAGGAACGCCAACGGCGCCCAGTACCCGGCGATGCCGGCGATCTCGCCGATCAGCACGTAGATGCCGGCGCCGAGGATCGTGCCCGCGCCGTAGATGGTCAGCAGCCCAGCCCCGATCTCCCGGGCCAGTCCGTTCTCACGACGGATGTCGTCACCGTCGGGGGTCGTCATCTCGCCTCCGTCGGACCGGTCGGTCCTCGCCCCCCGGGGCCGATCGGACATGTTGCGCGCCCAGCATCCCGGTGGCAGGATCGCTCAGGGACTCGGGGGTCGACCACACGACAACGGTCTTCGAGGACCTACGAGCGAGCAGTCGTTCGAGCTCGAGCTCGGACGTGCCGGGTCGAAGCCGCGCGGGCGGGCTATCGGGGTGGTCGGCGTGCTCCGACTCCGTGGCCATCGTGTCGGCGCAGCTCAGCTTGATCCCGATCCCGGCCGTGCTCGCGCGTTGTTACCGGCGACGCTGCTCGGCCACCGGTCTCCTCCCGGCTGAAGGGCTGGGGAGCGCCGGACGTCCTGGCTGCGCTGGCATCGACGCCGTTGGCGCTGCTCGCCGTCGGTGCGGTCGTCGTGGCGATGGTGCCCCTGGTGGCGGCGGACCTCCCGGAGCTCACGGAGTCGGCCACCCACGGTATCGAACAGATCGAGCGGGGGTTGTCGCGAATCTGCTCGCCGAGGGAAGGCCGATCCCCGTCATGGACGCTCTGATCGTAGCCCGGCGCTCCAGCATTCCGAGCCGATCGTCACCCGTGACGCGGAGCAGCACTTTGGCCGCATCGACGGGCTTGTCGTGCTCGACCATCGGGCGCGGTGGGCCGGAGCACGTCACAAGGTACTCGGTGGCAGCAACCCGCCAGTGCGTAGCCCCTCGTACTCGTCGAGGCGTTTCGCCGCCTCGGCCTGCGACTTCGGCGGCGGGATGATCACGCGGCTGCCGATCAGATCGTTCTCCGGCCAGTTCGCGGGCACCGCGACGCCGTTGTCGTCGGCGGTAATGAGCGCGTTCGTCGCGCGGACGATCTCGTCCATGTTGCGGCCGATCTCCTGCGGGTAGTAGAGCGTCAATCTGACCTTACCCTTTGGATCGACGATGAAGACCGCACGTACGGTGTTCGTGCCCTTGCCCGGGTGCAGCATGCCGAGCTTGTCCGCGATCGTGTCGTTGCGCCGCGATCACCGGGAAGGTGATCTCCACGTCGAGCTTCTCCTTGATCCACTCGATCCACTTGATGTGGCTGAACACCTGGTCGACCGACATAACCGATCGAGCTTCACGCCCATCTCCTCGAACTGCTTCATCCGGTTCTGAAAGCCGACGAACTCGGTCGTGCAGACCGGGGTGAAGTCGGCGGGGTGGCTGAACACAATAAACCAGTTGCCCTTCATGTCACCCGGCAGGTTCATCTCGCCGTGGGTCGTTGTGACGGTCATCTCGGGGAAATCGTCGCCAAGCAGCGGCATGTTTGTTGTTCTCTCGCTCATATGAAATCCTTGTCGTTTGGGTATAAGCATCGTTGGGGCAGCGCGTCCGTGACCGGAGGAGATGTAATGCGGAGGCTGGCCCGAGCGAGCAGTTGGCGTACTCCGCGGGGCGGGACACTCTGGGATTTGCGGGAGCCCAGCAGTTCCCACCCGAACAGGAGAACGCCGATGGATAGGTATATCGGGCTGGATCCGCATGCGTCAAGCTGCACGCTGGGGGTGTTGACGCCGAACTGTAGCAGACATCCCCATTTTGCCGCTCTGGGGACACCCAGGTTTCGGCGGCACTGATGACGTACGACGGGGCCCGGCGTTGGCGGGCCTCCTTGGAGCAGGTCATGGTGGCGGACCGTATGCGAGGCGTGGGTGGACCGCCCTGGGATTGCCGGAGGCTCCAGTCCTTGAGAGGATGGGGTCATGAACAAGCCGAAGAAGTACGCACCGGAGGTGCGGGAGCGGGCCGTGCGGATGGTCCTGGAGCACGAGCGGGAGTACGACTCGCAGTGGGCGGCGATCCGCTCGATTGCGGAGAAGATCGGCTGCACGGCCGAGACGCTACGCACCTGGGTCCGGCGCCACGAGCGGGACACAGGCCGGCGGCCAGGGCACGACGACGGACGAGCGTGAACGGCTCAAGGCGCTCGAGCGCGAGAACCGTGAGCTGAAGCGTGCGAACGAGATCCTGCGCAAGGCGTCGGCATATTTTGCACAGGCGGAGCTCGACCGCCGACGGAAGTGATGGTGGCGTTTATCGACGACCACCGCGAGGACGACGGAGTCGAGCCGATCTGCGCGGTGCTGCCGATCGCTCCGTCGACCTACCACGGGCACAAGGCAAAAGAGCGGGATCCCTCTCTGTGCTCGGCTCGTGCCCAGCGGGACGCGGCGTTGCGTCCCGAGATCGAGCGGGTCTGGAACGAGAACCGGCAGCTCTACGGAGCGAAGAAGGTCTGGAAGCAGCTGAACCGCGAAGGGATCTTCGTCGCGCGCTGCACGGTCGAGCGGTTGATGCGGGACATGGGGCTCAGGGGCGCGGTGAGGGGCCGGGCGTTCAAGGTCACCACGGTCGCTGACGAGTTGGCCGAGCGGCCGACGGATCTCGTCGAGCGTCGACTTCACCGCGAGCCGGCCGAACGAGCTCTGGGTCTCGGATCTGACCTATGTGGCGACGTGGCGCGGGTTCGTTTACGTAGCGTTTGTGATCGACGTGTTCGCCAGGAGGATCGTGGGCTGGAGGGTCTCGAGCTCGCTCAGGAGCGACCTGGCGCTCGATGCGCTCGAGCAGGCCATCAGCGAGCGTGAGGACGACGCCGACGACCGGCTCGTGCATCATAGCGACCACGGTGAGCCGCAATACCTCAGCATTCGCTATACCGAGCGGCTAGCCGAGGCAGGCATCGAGTCCTCCGTGGGCAGCCGAGGCGACAGCTACGACAACGCCCTGGCTGAATCCGTGATCGGCCTCTTCAAGACCGAGGTCATCCGTAGGGAGGGGCCCTGGAGGAACGTCGAGGACGTCGAGTTCGCGACGCTCCAATGGGTCTGGTGGTACAATCACCACCGACTGCTCGGACCCATCGGCCACGTCCCACCGGCCGAGTTCGAAGAGCAGCACTACAGCAGTTTCGCGACTCCAGCGTCGCTGGGGTCACTCAACGTAAACAGTCTCCGGTGAACCCGGAGCGGTTCAGGGGCACGTTGCCTGTGCGTCAGCTCGCCAAGCAGCTTGGAGTGCAGGAGAGCACGCTCAGGTATCGCTTTCAGAAGCAGGCTGAAGGTCCGGCCGTGGACGGGCGGGCGCGGCAGGCGACCGGCTCTGGACGGGTTCGAGGATGCGGTGCACGCGATCCCAGGAGCGTCTGGGGGACGGCCGGCTGGGGGGCGGGGGGCGGCCCACTCAAGCGCCGGAGGATCTACCGGGCGCTGGTGCGCGACTGACGGGTACCGGGGCAGCACCAAGGCGGCGGCGCGGCACCTGAACCGGACGTACGGGAAGCTCGAAGGTTCGAGCGGTGCGGCGGGTGGAGACGCCGGCCGGGGCGGCAGTCGCAGCACGACCGGTTCGAGGCGAAGGTCCCGATCGGCGGACACGGGGCAGGAGGTCCAGGCGCTGGTGGGGACCTCGTCGCACAGGCGAGCTGAGGGCCAGAGCCAGCTCTCATGGCACGCGGGACACCTGGCGCTGTTCGAGCGCTACGGTGGTGTCCCGCTCTGGGTCCGGATCGACAACCTCAAGACCGGGATGGCGCGGGGGCGGGGCTCGCACGGGAAGGTGAACCCGTCCTGCAAGGCGTTTGCTACGCGTGCGGGTTCCAGGTCGATCCGTGCCGGCCCGCCATGGGTTCGGACAAGGGCAAGGCGGGAGCGATCGGTCCTGGACGTTCCGGCTCCGTTCGGCGAGGTGCTCCGCCGTGGTGCAGGCTCGATGGAGGAGCTGCAGGTGCTGCTGGACGCCGAGGCGAGCTGCTCCTCGACCCCATTCGTGCCCGGTGACGGGCATGTCGGTACGTGAGGCCCGGGAAGCGGAGCGGGGCGTCGCTCCGTCCGCTTCGACCATGGCCGAGCCGTTCGACTGCCGTCACGCGCAAGGTCAGCCACGACTGCCTCGTCTCGTTCGAGGGCCGACGCTACAGCGTGCCGTTCGCCGGGACGGGCCGGATGGTGACGTTGGCACGCATGCCGATGTCGCTTTGTCCGGGCCGAGGGCCAGGCGATCGCCCGGCATGCCTGCGGCACGCGGGAGCGGGTTGCTCATCCATCCCCGGCACTACGAGGGGCTGTCCACCGATCGGGTGGTGCGCCGACCCCGCTCGGCGAGCGCGCCATGCTCCAGCTGGCCGGCCTCGCGGGTGATACCCCGCGGACACGGCTCTCGAGGAAGCTGCGCCCGTCGCCCAGGCGCGGGCCTCGCCCGCTGGCCGCTCGACGCCTACGTCCAGCTCGTGGAGCGCTCCTCGATGAAGAGGAAGCGCCGCACCATCATCTCGAGGCTGTTCGCTGAGCACTGCCGCCTCGCTCGAAGCGGGTCCACGCTACCCCGCCGCCCGGAGTCGTCGAGGAATCGAGCCGCGAGGACCTGAGCCCGGCGCACTTCCTCGATCACGCGCTTCAGCAGGAGATCGAGCGCGAGGACGAGCGACGCATCGGCACCTCGTTCAAGCTCTCCGGGCTGCCGCCCGCAAGCGCCTCGAGGCGTTCGACTGGACGTTCCAGCTCGGGTCGACCGGACCAAGTTCGATACGCTCGCGACCTGCGCGTTCATCCGGCAGAAGGAAAACGTCCTGTTCATGGGGCCGCCCGGCGTTGGGGAAAAGCCACCTCGCGGTGGCTCTCGGCGTGAAGGCCATCAAGAACGGGTTCAGCGTGCAGCACTACGTGCTCGACGACCCTCATGCACATGCTCAAGGGCGACGCGGCCGTGCCGCCCCAGCGGCTCAAGGCCAGGCGCTATCTCAACAGTGCCTGCCCGTCATCGACGAGGTCGGGTTCCGGCCTTCCACCTCGCCCCAGGCCAACCTGTTCTTCCGCCTGGTCAGGGGCCCGGCTGCGAGGAGAAGGGCTCGATCATCCTGACCTCGAACAAGCACGTGCGCGACTGGCCCGAGATCTTCGCAGGCGACGAGATCCTCACCACCGCCATCCTCGACCGCTTGCTCCACCACGTGCACATCATCCACATCGACAGCGGCAGCTAACGGCTACGCGACCTCGACGGACTCCTTCAGAATCCGGCCACTCCAGCGTCTGGAGGAGGTGATGATATCTGCCCATCAGGGTGCGTACGGGTGTCCCTGGACACGTGTACACGACGAACGCGATCGAGGCGATGAACGCCCAGCTCCGGAAGGTGACCAAGAAGCGCGGCGCGTTCCCGAACCCCGAGGCGGTGCGGAAAGTGCTCTATCTCGCCATCATGAAAGCGAGTGAGCGATGGACCCGGCCCGTACAGGACTGGCCCGCCGCGCTGAACCACTTCGCGCTGGCGTTCCCGGACCGCGTTCCGGCGTGATGAAGCGGCCATTTACACAGAAAATCTGACAGGCCGACCGTTTCACCACTGCTCCTTCAGCCGCAAGGCTCGTCCTTCATCTCCTTCGATGACCATCCGATGCCTCACGAAACTTTAAACGCCCTGAAATCGACGGGCCAGCACGAGCATCTGGAACGCGAGCATGGCCGTAAGGGCGAGTGCCACGACCGTCGCGGCGGATTCACTTTTCACGTCCTTCAGTGCGTCGGCGAACAATTCGGCGAAAGACGATCCAGATCATCGCGCCGGCCGGCAAGCCCCAACCCGATGGGCAGAAAGGGGCGGAACGTCTCGGCGAAGAGAGTAGGGCAGGCGCGGTCACGATCCGGTCGCGGCAGGCCCCGCCGAGAACCGCCCGCAGCGCGGCCTGCCAGACGGGCGCGCGCCGCGTGCACCAGAACCAGCGCGATGGCAAGCCCCTCAGGCACGTTGTGAAGAGCAATCGCGGTGGTGATGAAGACGCCCAGCGCCTTCCGCTGCCGGCAAAGGGCACGCCGACACCGACGCCCTCGGCGAAGGAGTGCGCCGTCATGATCGCCAAGGATCAGCAGGGCCTTGGTGGCGTTCGCGCCCTGCAGACTCGTGCGACATCAACGTCCCCGGACTTCGCCAGCAGCCGGTACGGCCGCAACTATGGCGCCAACCCCGGTCGACACGCCAACGAGCAGTCAGCTTGATGTCGATGCGAACGCCCTCGGCGATCGGGCTGTGGCTTGCGGCGAGCGTCAGGCCCGCAGCTGCGGCGTTTGACCAACTGATCGTGCGCTTGCCAGGTCTTCCGCACAAGATAGAAGGCAGCGTGCCGATGGCAGTCACTACTGCCGTGGAGATGTCACCGATGCACAACCGAGAAACACGTTTTTTTCCATAACAGGCGCGATAGTTTTTGCATGTTGCAGTTGGTTGCTGCAGTAATCGGCGGCTACCCCGTTGTCAATCAATTTGAGATGCTCTTTGCTTGGCGGCTGTCCATGCGTCCGAGGAGGCTTCCAGGCGTCGAAGAAGCCTACTTTCCACCTGAGTCGAGCGATTGTCGGTCGCACCTTCGAGCCAGTCGGCCCGGTCAGCCGGGGCCTGCTAGGGCCTGTTAACACTATCGGGGTGATTGGTTATCTTCATGTATGACCATCACCGAAGAACAGTATCAGCGCATCGAGTGGTGTTTCCCGAAGCAGCGGGGCAACGTCAAGGTCTCGAACCTGGACGTTCTCAACGCCATCCTCTACGTCGCTGAGCACGGATGCAAATGGCGCGGGATCCCTGAGCGATTCGGGAACTGGCATACGATCTACACCCGGATGAACCGGTGGGCGAAGGACGGAGTGCTGGACCGTATTTTCACGGCCCTGCAGGAAGAGCAGATCATCCAGATCAAGATCGAGGCCCTGTCGATGGACAGCTCGATCGTGAAGGTGCACCCCGATGGAACGGGCGCGGAAAAAAAAACGGCCCGCAAGCCATCGGCAAATCGAGGGGCGGATGGACCACCAAGATTCATCTGGTTGCCGCAGATGCTCGAAGGGCAGTGACGTTCTCGCTTTCGCCAGGCCAAAACCATGATGCTCCCGAGGGTCGCGAGCTGCTGCGGAGCCTGCCGCCGCCCGACGAGCCCGTGGCCCTCATCATGGATCGCGCGTACGAGGGCGACAAGACCCGCCAGCTGGCCCTGGACCTGGGCTACGTCCCTGTCGTGCCACCGAAGACGAACCGCCTGCACCCCTGGAGCCTCAACGAGGCGCTCTATCGTCGCAGGAACGAGATCGAGCGCTTGTTCCGGCGACTCAAGGGTTTCCGTAGGATCTTCTCGCGCTTCGACAAGCTCGACGTCATGTTCATCGCCTTCATCCATTTCGCCCTGATCGTCGAGGCCCTTCGATAGTGTTAACAGGCTCTAGGGCGCCCGCCTGGCGAAAGAGTCGCTCGACATCGGACCAACTCACGGTCCGGCTCCCCCCCCCGAGGGCGTCGAACAACCACGCGCGAGCGAGCGTCCAGTCGGATTTCACCGTGCGGGGCGAGACCTCGAGGCCTCCGCGGTGTCTCCGACCGTCATGCCGTCGGAGAGCTTCTATTTACCTCCGTTCGGGGTCGTCTTGGTGTCAGCTTGGCTCTGTGTACCGTGCCGTGGAGGCGGTCCGGGGGACCATAAATCGCATAAAGTTTGAATCGGCTCTCTGCCTGACATTGGTAATGTTGTGCCAGGTTCCGGCGGGGATGAGCGCTGCCGAGTCCGCACCCACTTCTTCGTCAAAGGTCAATCTGATCTTTGCTTGGACCCATCGGACAAGCGTCCTTCGCCCTGCCGCCAGACGACAGAACCTGGCCGCGGGGGCTCCAGCGCACTTTTTAACCTGGATATCGCCCCCAGCGGGGATTGCCATCAGTGTTAGCTGGTGTCTCCCCGGTCCAACGTGTTGTGCGAAAATTGTCATTATCGCACATCTTTTTGATATCGACCAGGAGGATTCCGGTCCATAATCAGTTTTTTCATTCATCATTTTTCTCAGTTGTGCGTGTGATAAATCTGGAGGAGGCGCCCCGCCTCCTCGAGACCGAGGCGGTGGAGATCCTGCAGCAGGAGCTTGACCCGCCGGTGAGGTACTGGCGGCCGGGCGGGCGCTGAGGACTCCCGGCACCGCGCTGTGAGCGCCGGGCTCACCCGTAACGTAGTCGCGGGCGACTTCCGGTAGTAGTCCTCGATGAGATGGGCTCGCGCCCCGGATTCGGCCGACATTCTGGTTCAACATCTCCATGCCCGAGTAGTTCCTTCCCGACAGCCCACCGTACCGCAACACGTTGTCGAAGCCGGCGACACCCCGCCGCAGGGCATCGAAAACCGGGCGGAGCTGTTCGCAGACCGAATTCATCCGATCAATCAGGCACGCCTCCTTTGAGGACTGACGAGTTCCTCCAGGAACCGCCTCGAGGCACTGAAGGATGACCGCAGGCCAACACAGCATTCGGATCAACCGGGAGTCCGTCCTGCTTCCACGGTACCACCGCAGGTCCTGAGGATGTAGAAAATGGCGGCACGACCATAGCTAGGAAGGCGAGAACATGCTCCCCACAAACCGACCCCCGACCCATCCCGGTGAGTATGCTCCCGAGAGGAGTTTTCTTCTCAGCCCTTGGGCATGATGAAGATGGCAATCGCCAAGCGTATCGATGTCTCCTTCCCTCGGTGCGGTAACCTCGAGATCGTGAATGGTCGTCGCGGCATCACACCCGACACGGCCCTCCGCCTCGTCCTCTGGCACGTCGGCGAGTTCTGGCGAAAACGGTCAGTAAGGTAACTGGGACCTCTGGCACGCCCTCCATTCCGATGCCGCCAAGGAACTTAAGCAGATCGAGCCCGTGGTGGCCTGAGGCCTATCTCAGAACACCTCCCGTCCAACTCAGCTGCTGGTTACCCCCTTTTACCCCAGGCTCTATGTCATATAACGTTCAGATGTTTCCGACGTGGCCTACCATCAGAACCTCCGGAGCCGGCCACCCGTCATGAATACGGCTTAGACGCCCCCGCCGCCACACACGCTCCGGGCCATGTAGGGGGAGTGAGCGTAGCGAACGGACCCGGAAACATACTTGTTATAGGACGTCGAGCCTCTACTCGACCTGCTTGTTCAGGAGTAGCCACCCCAATAACTTATCTGTTATTCATCGCATTCGGGTGTAGGCAATATGCCGCTTCCGGCCTTCACAGACCACGGCGTCCTCCCTCCTGGGGACCATCGACTCACGTTCGCTGAGCTGAAGGATTCGGTCCTCGTTCACGGGCCTGGCACTGCTGAATCCGAACGTTGGGATCCCGACTGGCGCCTCTTCCTCATCGAGCGCGCTGAGATCTTGGTCCAACAGCTCTGGGACGTGGGCATCGAGGACGTCTATCTCGACGGGTCGTTCGTCGAAGCGAAATCCCACCCGAACGACATCGACGGCTACTTCATCTGTGATGTCTTTGATTTCGCGTCCGGTGAACTACAGCACAAGCTGAACGCACGCGACCCTCACAAGGTCTGGACCTGGGATCCGGGCGAGCGCCGAGCGTACCGTGATTACGTGAAGAAGCAGCTCCCGATGTGGCACGTGTACCGAGTCGAGCTCTATCCCCACTACGGCCAGATTTCGGGGATCCAGGATGCACACGGTCACGATCTTTTGTTTCCCTCGGCCTTCCGGTTACAGAGAAACACCGATGCACCGAAGGGTATCATCCACATCATCCCGGAGGAGAGGACCTGATGATCCGATCCGAGCAGGAATATCAGAAGGCGCTCGAACGCCTGGAGAAGGATCAGGACGTACTCGTCGAGCAGCGCAAGCAGCTCGAGGATCTCGGACTCGGACCGGATGAGGTCGTACGCGCCCTCCAGCCACTCGAGTCGTTTCACGAGCAGCTTCGTGAAGAGGTCGAGGTCTACGAGCGCATGAGGCGAGGTGACCTTGGGGCGCTCCGAAACCTGACGAGCATCGGCCGTTGGCTGATCGGAGTTCGGATTGCGAAGGGGCTCACCCAGCAGGAGCTGGCCGATCGGCTCGACGTTGCGCCGTCTCAGATCTCACGCGACGAGAGCAACGACTATCACGGCATCTCGGTCGAGCGCGCTCAGCGCATCCTCGAGGCACTCGGTGTCCGCTTCGAGGCCCATCTCACCGAACCCGTCCTCTCCGAAGCTGACCGTCGGGAACTAGTAGGCACCTGAGCCACCAACGTCTACGAGGCTCGATGTCCTATAACGTTCAGATGTTGCCGACGTGGCCCGACCACGGGTCCCGCTCGACGGTGGCTGCCGGATTCGATGAATACGCGCTCAGGCTTGCTCACCGCGCCAGACCTAGTCTCCGGGCTACGATGCAGGGCCGGAGCGCCGCAGGGCGCGGAGCCGGCAACAGATCGCCTTAGAGGAAGCTCTAGCCGACGCCGGAGCAGGTTCAGTCAGCCGACCGAGCCCTCCCGCTGGAAACATATGCCTCTGCGGGACACAGCGCCACTCGATGAGTCCAGACGACAAGATTCCGGTGTGGCTATCCGGAGAGGGGCGAACACCCTCCGCTTTCCCGACCGAGCTCTGGCTTGAAGCAGGCTTCCTTCTTCGGCGGCTCCAGCAGGGAGAAGAAGCTCAGCCTCCCTCATTCCCGGCCGATGCCCTCAGTCTGGGCGAGGGTGTCACTGAGCTTCGGATCGTCGATCAAGGCATCACGTGGAGAATCACTGACTACGTCGATGCGGACGCGATCGTGATTCTGGACGTGTTGAAGAAGAAGTACCCGGGCAACACCGAAGAAGGTCATCGAGGTGTGCAGGGAACGGCTTCGGGACTACCGAAGTGTCCGGGACAGCTGAGGAGGAAATCCATGGACACCAAGACCAAGAAGAAGCTCGAAGCCGGCGGATGGAAGACCGGCGACGCCCGAGACTTCCTCGAGCTGTCGGACGCCGAGGCCGAGTTCATCGAGATGAAGCCGGCTCTCGGCCGAGGATCTCCGGGCCAGGCGCTTGGAGCGGACTTCTACCACCGATCCCCGGCCCTGGATTCGTCGGGTCGAGCCAGTCCAGAGTAGCCAAGATGGAAGCGTGCCGACCCGACTGTCTCAATTGATTTCCTGGTCAGGTCGCTCTTGAAGCTCGGCGCTGCACGGAAGGACTTGGCCAAGGCTTTGTCCGAGGGCCCACACCGAGCTGTGAGTTGACTCCTTTACCGGGGATTGAACCCAATCACGGAGCCTACCCGCTGTAATCCCGAACCTGGTCTCAGTTCCGAGTAAGCTTATCGGCACGTTGCCGACGTGGCCACCGCAGAAGCGCTCATCTTTCCTGAGACCTACGGAGTTCAGCTGACAGCTTACGACGCCCAGGCGGTCGAGGCCATGTAGGCCGGAGCGAACGAAGTGAGCGGAGCCGGAAACATACTTGTTATATGGCGTAGAGCCGCGCTCACCTCAGGCACTTCGCCGATCGATTCCGCCCGCAACCCCCAAATTCAGGCCCCCTTCGTCTGCGCGACTATCACGTATGCCGTGATGCGTTATATTCTCTCTCATGATCCAATCCTTCCTCGACCAGGGCACCGCGGATGTCTTCCAAGGAAAGAACTCCAAGAAGGCGACCAAGGCTTGTCCTCCTGATCTCAGGTCCGTGGCGAAAAGGAAGTTGGACCAACTCAATCAGGCACATGTCCTCGAGGACTTACGAGTTCCTCCCAGGAACCGCCTCGAGGCACTGAAGGATGACCGGAAGGGCCAACACAGCATTCGGATCAACCGGCAGTTCCGCGTCTGCTTCCGATGGACCACCGCAGGTCCTGAGGATGTAGAAATCGTGGACTACCATAGCTAGGAAGGCGAGACATGCTCCCCACAAACCGACCCCCGACCCATCCCGGTGAGATGCTCCGAGAGGAGTTTCTCGAGCCCTTGGGCATGACGCAGACGGAACTCGCCGAGCGTATCCACGTCTCCTTCCCTCGTGTGAACGAGATCGTGAATGGTCGCCGCGGCATCACACCCGACACGGCCCTCCGCCTCTCTCGTCTCTTCGGCACGTCGGCTGAGTTCTGGCTGAACGGTCAGAGGAACTGGGACCTCTGGCACGCCCTCCATTCCGATGCCGCCAAGGAACTTAAGCAGATCGAGCCCGTGGTGGCCTGAGGCCTATCTCAGAACACCTCCCGTCCAACTGAGCCTGCCGGCCAATCCTCGGACCCAGGCTCTATGTCATATAACGTTCAGATGTTTCCGACGTGGCCCACCACCGCTCCTGGGGGAGCCGGCCGCCCGTCATGAATACGGCTTAGGCGCTCACCCCGCCACACGCGCTCCGGGCCATGTAGGGGGAGCGAGCGCAGCGAGCGGACCCGGAAACATTCTTGTTATGGGACGTGTGTTGTCGCTCGGCGAGTCACCATGCTCCCCGCTCCACAAGAGCATGACCACGATTCCCTTACGGCTTGGTGAGTTCCAACATGACCACCGCCGGCACGTCGACTCATTGAGGCGAACAGCCAAGATGTGCGTATCCGTGATGTCGAGCAGAGTGACGTACCCTGGCAGTTCCACCCATCCTTGTAGCGTCCCGTCACGAGTAATGACATGCCATCTGTCCGGGGGTTGGATGGGAAGGCCCGCACCTGGCCGACCACGTTGCCGACCCATCCACATGGAAACCGTCCCAGTAGGGCAAAGGCCCGTCATGTCGATCCAGGCCTTCCTCCAGTCTTGCGATCTCAGCGTTGATGAAGGCCTCTTCGGCACCGCGGGCGGCGTAGGCCTCGCGGTAGGCTTGCGCCATATCCTGCTCCCAATCCGGAGTCAACGGAAACGGCTGCTCCTCCCAACGCGCGACCTGCAGCAGACGCCCCGAACTGTCGTACCAAGTGACTTCCGGACGATCCGAACGTGCCCAGGCAAACCCGTCGGCAAACCCTCCCGCGCGACCCTTGACCGAAATGGGTCCAGGCCCTGCTCCTCGCCGGGCCCCGTACCACCCGTCTGAGTATGAGGCAACTCGGCCAAGGTATCCGTTTCGGCCTCGACGGAGACCAGGTAATGAGGATCGGCTGCATCTCGATAACCCATTGGGGCCGCATTCAGACACCCGCTGTAGCCGTTCTCCGGGTACGAGGAAGAACACGCCCGTCAGCAAATGCCGATGGAGGCGTAGTGGAGGAAGCTGCCCGGAAGGGGCTCATCGCCACTCACTCCTCCCTCCCCTCGAGAGGACCGCGATTCGCCGGAGCCTCCCGTCCGTCACAATGACTGAGTCGCCGCCGGGAGATCAGCGCATCAAGGCCCTGATACTCCCCGGGACCTTCTCCCTTGCGGCCCCATACCTCCAGCACTGTCCCGTCAGGGGCGAGCCGATAGATCTTCCCTCTTGCCGTACTCACCGACGAGCGCCCGACCATCCGGCACGATCTGGCCTGACTGCACCCAGGTGAACGTCGGATCACCAGCCGCCCAACCGAGTGAGAAAAGAGGCTCCGAATTGGCGGTCCACTCCGCCGATGTCAACGCCGGTTCGAAGTCGAAGGTCTGCGAGACGGAGTAGAGTTTGCACGCTCTTCCGGGTCGGGGTGGGTCGGTCGGCCGGGGCGTGGTTTCTCCTGGCTCAGGGGGTGGGGACGGCGAGGCCGGCGTTTCTTCGGTGGCGGAGCCGGTAGCTTTCGCCGCGGATATTGATCGTCGTGGCGTGGTGCAACAGACGGTCGAGCAGGGCGGTGGCGAGGACGGGATCGGGGAAGATCTCGTCCCATTGGCCGAAGCTTTTGTTGGACGTGACGATGATGGATTTGTGGGCCTGGTAGCGCTTGTTGACGACCTCGAAGAGGAACGTGGCATCGGGCTGTTCGAGGGGCACGAAGCCGAGCTCGTCGAGGACGAGGACTTTGGGCCGGGTCAGAACACGGAGCAGCACATCGAGCCGGTTCTTCTCGCGATGGGCTCGGAAGCGGGTCACGAGGTCATGGAGGGTGAGGAAGTAGACGCGGTGGCCCTGCTCGATGGCCTTGAGGGCGAGGCCGATGCTGAGATGCGTCTTTCCGACACCACAGGGGCCGAGCAGGAGCACGTTCTCGCCCTGATGCAGGAAGCGCAGCGTGGCGAGCTCGTCGAGGACATCCTTGGGCACCTGAGGCTGAGCCTCGTAGTCGAAGTCTTCGAGCGTCTTGGACGCCGGAAGGCCGCTGAGCTTGAGGTTGGTGGCCACGCGCCGCTCGAAGCGAGCGTCGAGCTCATGGGTGAGGAGCTCGTCGAGGACCTCGACGGTGAGTTTGTCCTTCTTCTGGCCCCGCTCCAGGATCTCATCGAGAGCCGTGAGCGCGGCCTCCATCTTGAGCCGATCGAGCTGGTCGCGGACCCGTTCATAGCTGACCGCCGCACTCATGAGGCGCCCACCGCGAGCAACGCCTCATAGGCATCGAGGCCCTGGATCTCGACGACGGGCGCGACCTGCTTGAGGCGATCGAGTCGACCGACGACCGGCTCGGCCGCCGCTACGCGCTGCACGAAGCGAGGCGGGCCGCCTCGTCTCCCGTACGCCTTCTGAGCACTGCCACGTGTGAGCTTGCGGATCGCCTCGGCGTGCTCGGCGAGCGTGACACGGCCGGCTCCCTTAGGTCGGACGCGATGCCGGACCAGGAGGTCGGGGCCGAGGTAGACGGCCAAGACGTCCGTGCCCTCGGGGCGCACCATCACCGTGTGGCCCACCGCGGTCGGGGGCACGCTGTAGCGGACGCCTCGGAAGCTGAGTGAGCATCAGCGGCCACCTTGCCGGATCTCGACGGGCCACATGTCGTAGGCCGGCACCGCGCTCGCTCGCCGGAGCTCGGGAAGCTCGAACAGGTAGCGATCAGTCGGCCGCTCGCCGTTGTGCCGTGCACCCGTACGTTGGCCGTGCCCTCGATCCAACGATCGAGCTGACGGTTCAGATCCTCAAAGATCCGTGAAGTGGCGGCCCTCGAGGAACGAGCGCTTCACGTAGCCCACGCCCCGCTCGACCTTGCCCTTCACGCGAGGCCGGTGCGGCGGACTCGCCACCGGCAGCACCTCGTAGTGCTCGCAGAAGTCCAAGACGTACAGTTCCAGCGTACCGCGCCCGTCGCCACGTACGTATCCTCGGCCTCATGTACTTGAGCAGGCAACTGGGCGCGCCGAGGCGCTCGAACGCCTCCTTCATGCACGCCAGCAGGGTCGGCCGCTTCATCGACGTCGTGAAGCGCGCATCACCTCCGGCGGCTGTAGCCGGACCGAAGAGATGAACGCGCACCAGCTTGCGTTCGCCGCCCTGCTGATCGTACCGCGCTCGCCCCAGTCGATCTGGCCTGAGCGACCCGGCAGCGTCTCGAAGCGCTCCACGACCCGACGCGCGCATGCTCTGCCTTCAGCGGACGCACGAAGTCGCGGAGGATCGTGAGCCCACCCTCGTAGCCAAGCCCCTGGGGCTCTCGCTTCAGCACCGTGGCCGACAAGTGGAAGGCCTAGGGCCAGCCCGGATGTAGTCCTTGTACGGGATCGAGCTTCGAAGCCCGCCCGGCCCGGGGCTTCGGATCAGGCTCGGTCCGGTTCAAATGGTTGTAAACCGTCTGGCGCGTCACGCCCTGGCGGCGCGCGATCTCGGTGATCGTCACGCCCTCTTCGGCCAAAAATTTGATCTGCATGTGCTTCTCCCGTAGCATCATCTGTCTCGAAGTCCTCCGGTGCGTGGGGCCGATCCTTGGTCGGACGACCCCAACCTAGCGCGCGGAGGGCTTCTTTTTGGGTGAGGGGTTCGGGGCCTGCGCGCCTGCGGCGCTCGGGCCCACGGCTCCCGCGGCTACGGAAGTGTCAAATTCTCAACCGTCGCTTCTGTCCAAGATCAAACCGGTGGGGACACCGAGCCCGGCGTACCATTCTGCACAATGCGGATACCCGACGAATCGGTCACCACGGCCTCGGCGCGGCCAGCGGTTTGTGCCCTCTGGTCCACATGCCGACCCTAGGAGACTGAGAACCAGTGCTCCCGCTAGCTTCGGACTCTTCAATGGGGAAGCCTCCAGCTCAGTGATAGGTCAAACCCGGGATCCGACCCAACAACACATGTCCCATAACGTTCAGATGTTTCCGACGTGGCCACCACCAGAGCGTCCACGCTACCTCGCCGAGCATACGCTGCGACCTGCTCCTGCGCCACATTTGTCCGAGGCCATGTAGGTCGGAGCGAACGAAGTGAGCGGAGCCGGAAACATTCTTGTTATACGCCGTGCGCGTCCATGCAATAGCACTCAAGAGGTTACTCTTGGCCTCGCGCGCAAAACGAGAGTTGGTACGCTCAGAACTTTAGGATCTTCAAGGAGTCCAGCTCTTAGCAGAGCTGCTCCCGCCAAGGAATGAACTTCTCCGTCCTCGATGGCGTGAGATGACCTGGGGTCGGGCAGGGCATCAACGAAGGTCCGTACGGCAATCGCAGCGTCCTCACCGTGAGCGTTCTCGGTACCCGAATATTTCGCGTCGCCGGTAACGAACGCCTCCCAAATGAAGAGACCCTCCAAAGCCGACTCAAATCGGCTCCAATCCACGAACCCCCTCACTTTACGATCCACCCGTTCTGCGACGCGAGTCAGGATCCACGGGACTTGAATGGCGCCAAGAGTGAACACCGCGAGACCGGCCCCTGCTGACCACGCCCGATTCCCTTCGCCAGACCGGGCCAACATCATGTCGTGGACCGAAACTCGCACAGGGATGTAGAGCGGACATTCGAAGCCCAAGGCGACCTTTGAGCCCGTGCTCAGGTCGGCTGCGACGGCTGTAGCCAAGTCATCCGGCGAGAGACCAAACCGGATCTCCTCTGGATGGCTCGTCTGTGCGCGGGCCCACCCGAAACGCCCTCGCTTCACCGACCCGATGTCGGCGCAATAGACAACCATTTCTGAGCCGTTCACCGGATCAAGGCACGAGCTGGAAACGATTCTCTGTCAATCGGACCAGCTCCATCTCGGGCGGGTGGCCGCGAGGCCATTCGAGGTTACGGTGCTTCGCTAGCCATTCCCGGATCACCGGGCGACCGCGGTCGCGGATTTCCGGACATTGGTTCCAGAATCCAGGAGTGATCGAGAAGCTCTGACGCTCTCCGTCGAGCTCGATCTGAACTTGCTCCCAGTCTTGATCGAAATAGCGGTCGCGTTGCCGCGCGCCAATCCGGAGCCCATAGGTCCGCCCACCATTGTTCCAGGCCGTGACTCGCAGCCGTCCGTTTTCTCGTTCCATCCTTGGTCTACTCCCACCCAAAGCATGGCGTATAACGTTCAGATGTTTCCGACGTGGCCCACCACCGCTCCCGGGGGAGCTGGCCGCCCGTCATGAATACGGCTTAGACGCTCAACCCGCCACACACGCTCGGGGCCATGTAGGTGGAGCGGGCGCAGCCCGCGTAACCGGAAACATTCTTGTTAACTGACGTGTGCCGTGGACCGAGTAGGCAAGAGGTACGGATCGCCTGTCGGATGGTTTTCACGACCTTCCCTTGGCGGTTGCTGCGAGAGCCAGGCGCTACCGCTCTGGCAACTCCTGACGCACGTGGCTCAAGGTGAGGATCTCGACCTGCTCGGGCGAGACCTCGTAGATGACGCGGTAGGGCTCGTAGAAGATCTCGCGGACGGTTTCGTCACCCCACTCGGGCACGATACGCCCCTGATCGGGAAGGTCTCGAAGTAGCTCGACCCTCTCGGCGAGACCCTCCAACCATTGGACTGACACGAGCGGACGATCCTTTTCGATGAAGTCGACCGCTTGCTGCGCTTTCCGCCTGGCCGTGGGCGACCAGACGATTCTCACCGCTTCAGCCTTGAGCGCAATTCAGCGACGACCTCGTCGTGTGCGATGCCTTCCCCACGAGCCAACTCAGCCCGAGCGTCCCGGATGTCGTGGATGAGCTCGACCTGTTGGACCAGGGCCTCGTATTCATCGACATCGAGAACGACCGCAGCGCTTCTGCCGTGTTGGGTCAGGACTAGCGGACGCTTCGTAGCGCGGACCTGCTCGAGGAAGCCCGCAGCATTGGCCCGAAACGCGGAAAGTGGCTGAACATCTTGGCTAGGCTTCAAGGGTCGGCGCGCCTCCATGGTACTCTGTATGGTACCACGAACAGTACCGACAGATGGCCTGTCTGGCAACTTCCTGCCAACTCCTTCCGGAATCCGACCTAAAGGCACATGTCAGTTAACGTTCAGATGTTTCCGACGTGGCCACCACCGAAACATCCGAGTGACCTGCCCGAGCATACGGTGCGATCTGCTCCCGCGCCACGATAGCCTGAAGGCCATGTAGGGGGAGCGAGCGCAGCGAGCGGACCCAGAAACATACTTGTTATAGGACGTTGGCCTCCGCCACGCCTACCCAACCCTTACGACCGAGAACCAGTCGTACCGCTCGGCGTCGGCGGGCCCCCTTCGGAGGAAGGCGCGGCTCAAGAAGGAACCGAGTTCAGAGTCCCCGAGCGAGGTAACAGCGTTGCGGGTGTGGGATCCCGAGGATGGGAGCCGCGCCCAACTCCAGAACCTGGCCCCGGCGACGCGGGGTGCCTCCGACGATGGGGTGCCGAGGTTACTGAGCCTCGTGGAAACGAAGGAGCTGCGGGCTTGGCGTCGGCTCCAGACTGAGGCGCGAGCCGGAAACAACAAGTGCCCCCGCAGGGGGCAAGGGGGTAGCACGGGGTCGCGAAGGTGAAGGGCATCGGTCAGCGGGAGCCGACGCAAAGAACCACAACCGCTCGGGCCAATGTTCTATAACGTTCAGATGTTTCCGACGTGGCCATCACCGGCCGGTCCACGCGAACCTGCTCGAGAATACGCTGCACCTCGTTCCCGGGCCACACTCGTCTGAAGGCCATGTAGGTGGAGCGGGCGAAGCCCGCGGAACCGGAAACATTCTTGTTATCGGAAGTCGGGCCGCGCTTCCAGGTTCAGCCTGGTAATCGCTCGAATCAGCTTCTCCGAATTTCTCTAGACCCCGACCTCGCGCTCACAGTGTCCTTGAGGTTCCTACCGGGTCAAACTTAGGACCCGGTAGGGACGCCGAGTTGACGGCGGAGCCCGAGTTGATCATCCACCTCCCAGAGTTCCACCATTCGGTCGCCCTCGAAGCGCATAAACATCATCACTGCCATCTCGACCTGTTCACCGGTGGCATCCAAATCGAGCCACGGCGCTTCGTGAGTTCCTGTGAGGGTAGCTCGAACTGCGACCCGATCTCCCTCCACGACCAAGTCGTTGATCTCCATCCTCAAGTCCGGAAACGCTTGTCGCCACCGGATCACGGCTGAAGTCAACTCCGCCCGCGTGACGATTCGCACGTCTCCCGCATAATCAAAGCGTACGGTATCTGCGACGGTCTCCGAGAAGACCGCGACGTTCCCTTGACTCCAGCCATCGCCGAACGTCCGCTCGACTACCGCTCTGAGATCAGAAGCCGATTGGCGTTCTTCTCCCGTGCACCCGAGACCGATCGTAGCAATGATCAGCAGCAGGACTGTGCACGACCACGTCTGTCGATACTTCATCGCGTCTCCGTTCCGATCGAACTGCAACGCGCTTGAGCGTAGTCGAGCCACGCTTCCCGATTCAGCATGACCATCGCTCCGGTTGGTTTTTCCGAAGGTCTCTTTTCGTCTGAGAGCAGAGCAGGGGCCAGCTGAATAAACGCACCCTCCCCGAGACTCTTATACCTACGATACTCGCCCTCGAGGAAGCCGACCCTCGCGCGTCCCATGACGTCCTCGCCTGACGACCCACAACCCACCAAATCGATGGTCGAACCCGTCCGCTAACTCCCGAACCCAGGCCCGATTTCCGATAACGTTCTTGTGTTGCCGACGTGGCCCACCACCAGCGGGCTCACAAATCGGCTACCGGGGAATACGCGCCACCCCGTTCTCGCGCTATAAACGTCTCGGGCCATGTAGGTCGGAGCGAACGAAGTGAGCGGAGCCGGCAACACTTTGTTATCTGATGTGCACTCCGCCGCTCTTCGACTCTGCCACCTCCGGCGTTCCGCGCGGATCACTGTACCGAAGAAACGAAAGAAGGGGGCATCGCGATCTTCTAACTTTCGGCCGCGTGGACTACGACCGAGCGTACAATGTCCATGGAGGCGCCGTCCGGGTCTCTAGTGCGGACACGTACCTCTGCCTCGCCGGACGTGTCAAAACGCACCGCGGCGCGATGCTCGTAGTACACTCGCGGTGTGGTGCATGACCCTTCTCGGAACCGATCAAACGGGGTCACGATGGCCACTGCTCCGGAAACCTCTACTTCGGTTCCGTCCATAGATGAGCATCCGTTCCCGAATGTGACGACAACGACATCGAAACTCTCTCCTACCAAGGCCGATGCAGGAACTTCCACTCGGCTCTCGGGATCAGCCAAGTCCACGGTGCCGATCACGCGATTGGTTTCGGGCCCGAAGATGCCACACCCCATACTCAGCAGTGATAACACCGCTAGAACGCCGACCGGCCAAGGGATGCCAGGGAGCGCTGCTCGTTTCGGTCGCTGACGATTCATAGAAGCCTCCAGAGGAGAGTAACCCTACCTCACTCTATCTGATACACGCCGGCAGGCGCAACGGCGCATAACATACTTGCGACATGTGCGGATACACTGTATAGGTGGGCGGGGTCCGGCGTGCAGCGCTTCGCAGACTGACCTGCGCGAGACGGGCCAGCCCTTCCAGCTAAGGAGAGTCTGTGAAGATGTGGATGCCCGACTCACTCTGCCGTCGCACCCGGTACGTAGGTTGCCTCCTGGGATCTCTTTTGTTCGCGGCATGCTCGGAGGTCACAGAAGTCACCGTCGATGATGCCGCTGTCTACTCCGCCGACGTTCTCGCCGATGACTCTGAGATTCAAAGCTACTTCCACGGCGAGGAGCGATTCGTCGAGCTTTCGAGGGAGTTCCCATCGTTCGCCGGTTTCTACGTTGAGGACGAAACCCTGGTGGTCCTCACGGCTGAGGGACCTGACTCGGAGAATATCGGTAGTGCCGCCGCCATCACGTATGCCGCGCACGAGGCGGTCGCAGGGCGTGTGGCAGCCACCGATGTGCGATCCGTGCCCTTCTCTTTCGCTGATCTTAGCGGCTGGAGGAACGCGGCCTTCCAGGCCGTGATAGCGCTGGATGATGTGGCGATACTCGACCTTGATGAGCGAGCTAACAAGGTATTCGTCGGGCTGGAGACCGGTAGTCAGCGAGACCAGATCCTTACCGCGCTCGAAGAGGCCGGAATCCCCAGCGACGCGGTCCAAGTCGAAGTTGTCGGTCCGAATCGGACGAGCGCGACGTTGCTCTCCCGAGTACGTCCGCTCCTCGGGGGGCTCTACACCACGAGCATTGGGACCACAGGACAGACGCAGAGCTGCACCTACGGCTTCAATGCAGTGTTGAACAGCACTGATGTGTTCATCACCAACTCGCATTGCACGCGCCAGCAGTTCGCCGATGATGTAACGCCAGTGAGTCTCTACCAGACCCTTCACGGATATTCGACCACATTGGTAGGGACAGAGTACTCGGATCCCGATGGCTGGGATTGTACGCCCTGGTACCAGCCTTGGTATCCCGACAACTGTCGGAACAGCGACGCTGCAGCAATCGAGTTGGTCGAGGATAGCGTGGACTTCGGTTACATCGCTCGAACCGCGTCCCGTGCGACCGGGTCTGCGCAGGGATCCAAGACTATCGATTCGAACGCGCCCCGATTCTTGATCGAAGGGAAGGACGCTTACCCCTATATGGGGCAGGAAGTCAACAAGATGGGGCAGGCCAGTGGATGGACCTATGGAGATGTCGACCGAACGTGCTTCACTGCAACATTCAAGCCCAGCGGCGACGATATAACCGGAGGAGACAACGACTTTCGTGTCCTCTGTGCCTACCAGGCGGACTATCGGAGTCAGAGCGGCGATAGTGGCGCACCGGTGTTTCTCTGGGCCGGAGGAAGCGCGGGTGTCTACCTCCAGGGCCTCAACATGGGTTCCAACGACGATTACGGTGGAGGCGCAGGGAAAGGGATCTTCAGTTCGATGTCGGGTATCGAACAAGACCTCGGAACACTGGACGTCACCGACTACGTACCACCGCTAACCGGCGTTTACATCGCCGGACCCTATACCGTGCAGGCATACTCTAACTGCACGTGGCAAGTCTTCCATTCCGGTGGAGTAGGGCCGTTCTCTTACTCGTGGTCCGGGGTTCTGAGCGGATCAACCTCACTGCCTTACATATCGGGGTCGATTGGGTCATCGGGTTACCTGAATGTGACTGTCACCGATTCGAACAATCAGCAGGATTCCGACTCCTTTTACATCACTGTTGACGCTCAAGCCGATCCCTGCGTCGAATAGGGATGGCTGGAGCATAGCCCCCGGTCACGGGGCCGTTTAGTAAGCGGCGATATCGGCAGAAGTGAGCGGGAGTTCCCCAGACCTATCTGTGGCAAATGGGGGACTCTCGCTTGCTTCAATAGGCATAGCCATAGAAGGATAAGCAGTACAATCGGACCCCAAGGAGTGCATTTCAGATAACGTTCAGATGTTTCCGACGTGGCCCAGCACGGATCCTGCCGACCGTGTCTACCCGTCATGAATACGGCTTAGGCGCTCACCCCGCCACACCCGTTCCGGGCCATGTAGGCCGGAGCGCCCGCAGGGCGCGGAGCCGGAAACATACTTGTTATGTGATGGTGAGCCACGTTCCCCCTCCGGCACCGAGGTCATCGCTCCCGTCCGCGAACCCCTATTCTCAGTTCGCTTCAGGCCATTCGTCCTTGGCCAACTCGTCGAGTACGGATTGGAGTGGACCTGAAATTCTCTCGACCTCCACGGACGCCACCTTCCAGATCATTCGGAGATCGACCCCCAGATAGTCGTGGATCAACCGATGTCGAAGTCCCGTAATCTGTGGCCAGGGTATGTTCGGGAATCGAGCGCACGTCTCACGGGAGATTCGGCCCGCCGCCTCCCCCAGGATCTCCAGTTGACGGATCACAGCGTCCTGGGTGATTTCGCTCGACTCGAATTCCTCCCACTCCACGTCGTCGATGTGACGCTGCAGTCGGGCTATGGCATCGAGCATGTGGCGAACGTAGACAGATTCATCCCGTCCGCTCATAGATCACCGACGTTGAAGCAAGAATCCGGTCCCGGAGATACGGACTGAGTGCCGGCTCAGTCAGGAGGTCCACATCACGTCCGAGGAACTCCTCGAGTTCCAACTCGAGCCCGATCAAGTCGAACAGACTCTTGTCCCCCTCGAACTCCACAAGGAGATCGATATCGGAATCCGGCCGGTCATCACCACGGACAGCCGAGCCGAAGAGCTTGAGCACGCGCACATCGTGCTTCTTGCAGAGCTCGGCGAGGCGAGCCTCATTGATCTGGACCATGACCGGAATGTGCCGATCGGTGGGGTAGGGGTCAACGAAATCCTCCGTCCGTGCACCTGATCCGGGTTCCGCCACTTCCAGAGTCCCGTGTTTCCCGAACCTGCCGGCAGTCCACGATCCAGGCTCACTTTCACATAACGTCTTCTTGTGTTGCCGACGTGGCCCATCACCAGATGGCTCACAAACCGGCTGAACGAGGATGCGCGGCACCTCGTTGCCGCGCCACAACAGCTCAGGGCCATGTAGGTCGGAGCGGACGCGCAGCGGCCGCGGAGCCGGCAACACTTTGTTATCGGACGTGGACTCGTCGACGATCCTCCCGATCGATCCCGAAGAACACCCCGTCCCCTCCGGGCCCCTTCAGGAAAGCGAAGGAGCTAGGCTCCCTCGGCGCGTGCGATTTGTCCGTCTTCGCACTCGGGGCAGAGGCCGTGGGTGACGTCCGTGTCTCCCATTCTCTTCAGGTATGCGCTGATGCCTTCCCATGTCCCGTCCTCCGTCTGGATTCGGCCACACCAAGCGCACATCGGAAGGAGCCGCTTTACCTGCGCGAGCTCGTCCTCGACGGCCTTGCGGCCGGTGATGTCACTCGTCCTGATCACGGCTCCGACGATCTGCGCTCCTTCGGACAAGGGCGTTACATCGGCTCCGAACCAGGCTGCTGAACCATCCGGAAGGGCCACCTGTACTTCATACTGGACGGCTCCACCCCTCAAACACCCGATCTAAAGCATCCTCAGCAACTTTCCGAGATTCGGCAGAGAGTATCTCGAAACTGCTCATTCCGATCGGTTTTCAACCCGTAGCCTGGCTCGACACGATTGATGTATCGGATGATCCGATCGCGATCGACGATCAGAATGAATTCGGGAAGGCCCGCGAGGGCTTGCCGTAGCATGCCGTCGTTGATAGAAAGCGTCATAGTATCCTCTTGAGGTACCGATACGTTGACGGCTCACGAAGCGACCCGCAATCCTTCGTTTCCTCGTCGGCCCGTCCACCGTCGACGAGTCCATGTTCGATAACGTTCAGATGTTTCCGACGTGGCCCCAGCATATGCGCTCATCTTTCCTGAGACCTTCGGAGTGCAGCTGACAGCTTACGATGCCCGAACGCTCGAGGCCATGTAGGTCGGAGCGAACGAAGTGAGCGGAGCCGGAAACATTCTTGTTATCTGACGTGGCGCCCAACCGCCGGGATCCCCGTCCAAATAGCAAGCTTCAACTGAGATGGCACGGGAAGTAGATCCAACTCGCGGACCAGAAAATCCATGATCGTTCCGTGCTGGAGCAATTCCACTCCCGGAACCTGAGTGTCCCTATATGGACGCTTCGCCGTGGAAAACAGATACACCGTCCCGGACTCGGCCATTGGAGCGAAACTGGCAGGGTCCAACGTCTTGGTCTTCCCGGACTTCACCTGTACGTAACCAGTTAGCGTCCCATCAGTCGACCTCTTTCGCAGGATGCACTCAGTATCTCGCTGGCTCCGGTAGGTAGACGACTTGATGATTCGCCACCCCAGATCCTGTTGTAAATAGAGGCATACCAAGTCTTCGATCTCATCGGCGTCGAGAACTGAGAAGATTTCGGTGGCAGCGCGACTGCGCAGAGCCTCCGAAAGGCGCACGCGAGTCTCGGCGGTCAACCCCCGCGAAATTGACGAACTGTCTCCGAAGACGACCGCTGAATAGGCGCACCACTCTTGATCCTGAGTAATCTTCTGCGCAGTGCCATACATCGTCAGTTTACGACGAACGATTCCGGGGACTAGGACCTCGTCTACTTCGCGCCATTCTGCTCGGCGCACATTGTGGATGTCGTGATCCCTCCATTCTGTCCCGTCGCGGTACTCCCAATCACCGAGGATCTTGGCGATGAAGTACTTCCCGCGTCGGTAGAGCCAAACATGATCGCCGATCGCCGCACGGTTCGCTATCACGTTCATGCCCACCGGAAACCTTCCACCTCGTTCGGCCTTGAACGCCTGCCGCACCAGTCGCCCCTCCAGGGGAGGATTCTCGAAGCGCCACCCGATGCCGATTAACCCTTGCCCCATACAGAATGCGAACGAGTCCGCCTCCGGGTCGGCCTTTCCTCGCGGATCGATTGTGAGCTTCCACAACGATCGTGGTATCGAAGGGATCACTGGTGTGTCAGTCATGTTCGAGCCATGTCAGATAACGTTCAGATGTTTCCGACGTGGCCCGACCACGGGTCCTGCCGACGGTGTCTACCGGTCATGAATACGGCTTAGGCGCTCACCCCGCCACACCTGTTCCGGGCCATGTAGGCCGGAGCGCCCGCAGGGCGCGGAGCCGGCAACATACTTGTTATAGGAAGTTGAGCCACGCTCGCAGGTTCAGTCAGCCGACCGAGCCCTCCCGCTGGAATATATGCCTCTTGTGACATATACTACTCTATGAGTCCAGACGACAAGATTCTGGTGTGGCTATCCGGAGAGGTGAGAACCCCTCCGTTCTCCGACGAAGCTCGGCTTGAAGCAGGCTTCCTTCTTCGGCGGCTCCAGCAGGGAGAGAAGCTCAGCCTCCCTCATTCCCGGCCGATGCCCTCAGTCGGGCGAGGGTGTCATGAGCTTCGGATCGTCGATCAAGGCATCACGTGGAGAATCATGTACTACGTCGATGCGGACGCCATCGTGATTCTGGACGTGTTCAAGAAGAAGACCCGGGCAACACCGAAGAAGGTCATCGAGGTGTGCAGGGAACGGCTTCGGGACTACCGAAGTGTCCGGGACAGCTGAGGAGGAAATCCATGGACACCAAGACCAAGAAGAAGCTCGAAGCCGGCGGATGGAAGACCGGCGACGCCCGAGACTTCCTCGAGCTGTCGGACGCCGAGGCCGAGTTCATCGAGATGAAGCTGGCTCTCGCCCAGGATCTCCGGGCCAGGCGCTTGGAGCGGCACTTGAACCAGACTCAGCTGGCCCGGATTGTTGGGTCGAGCCAGTCCAGAGTAGCCAAGATGGAAGCGGCCGACCCGACTGTCTCAATCGATCTCCTGGTCAGGTCGCTCCTGAAGCTCGGCGCTGCACGGAAGGACTTGGCCAAGGCTTTGTCCGAGGGCCCACACCGAGCTGTGAGTTGACTCCTTTACAGGGGATCCAACCCAATCACGGAGCCTACCCGCTCTAATCCCGAACCTGGGCTCAATTTCCTATAACGTTCAGATGTTGCCGACGTGGCCCACCACCGCTCCCGGGGGAGCCGGCCACCCGTCATGAATACGGCTTAGGCGCTCACCCCGCCACACCCGTTCCGGGCCATGTAGGCCGGAGCGCCCGCAGGGCGCGGAGCCGGCAACATACTTTGTTAGCGGATGTTGGCGTCCTGTGGTCCACGAAACACTTACGGTCGACGTCACGAGGAACGTCGCGTCGACGGCTATCCGTTCCGGTGGTTCGACCCCAAACGGAAACCCCGCGGACACACGGTCGAGGGATCGCGCGAAGGGAGCCCAGGGAGCGAGCAGACCGAAGGTGTAACCCCAGCCGACCGAAGATGCCTCGGAGCGGGTGAACGCGCGATTCACCAAAACCTCTTTGGCGCCGTCGACGAAGAACCTGCCGGGTGGACATCGCAGCCGTGGATCGAGCCCGCCCGACTGTGTGGAGCCACACGGGGGGAGGGACAGCGGCGAATCCATAGGGTGGTGGGCGTGACTCGGGCCGAAGGTGCGAACCCAACTGACCGTAGATGCCTCGGACGAAGTCACTGCACGAGAACCTGAACGCGTCGCCGCTGTCCTCGAACCTGACCATCCATGGCCAATGTCCGCTAACGTTCAGATGTTTCCGACGTGGCCCACCACCGCTCCCTCCGGAGCCGGCCGCCCGTCATGAATACGGCTTAGGCGCTCACCCCGCCACACCCGATCCGGGCCATGTAGGGGAGCGAGCGCAGCGAGCGGACCCGGAAACATTCTTGTTATGGGACGTGTGTTGTCGCTCGGCGAGTCACCATGCTCCCCGCTCCACAAGAGCATGACCACGATTCCCTTACGGCTTGGTTAGTTCCAACATGACCACCGCCGGCACGTCGAGCTCATTGAGGCGAACAGCCAAGATGTGCGTATCCGTGATGTCGAGCAGAGCGTGACGTACCCTGGCAGTTCGACCCATCCTTGTAGCGTCCCGTCACGAGTAATGACACGCCATCTGTCCGGGGGTTGGATGGGAAGGCCGTACTGGCCCAGCCACACGTTACCGACCCTATCTACATGGAAACCGTCCCAGTAGGGCAAAGGCCCGTCATGTCGATCCAGGCCTTCCTCCAGTCTTGCGATCTCAGCGTTGATGAAGGCCTCTTCGGCACCGCGGGCGGCGTAGGCCTCGCGGTAGGCTTGCGCCATATCCTGCTCCCAATCCGGAGTCAACGGAAACGGCTGCTCCTCCCAATGCGCGACCTGCAGCAGACGCCCCGAACTGTCGTACCAAGTGACTTCCGGACGATCCGAACGTGCCCAGGCAAACCCGTCGGCAAACCCTCCCGCGCGACCCTTGACCGAAATGGGTCCAGGCCCTGCTCCGCGGGTCCCGTACCACCGTCTGAGATGAGGCAACTCGGCCAAGGTATCCGTTTCGGCCTCGACGAGATCAGTAATGAGGATCGGCTGCATCTCGAAAACCCATTCGGGCCGCATTTCAGATACCCCGCTGTAGCCGTCTCCGGGTACGAGAAGAACACGCCCGTCAGCAAATGCAGATGAGGCGTAGTGGAGGAAGCTGCCCGGAAGGGGCTCAGTGGCCACTACTTCTCCCTCCCTCGAGAGGACCGTGATTCGCCGGAGCCTCCCGTCCGTCACAATGACTGAGTCGCCTTGCAAGATCAGCGCATCAAGGCCCTGATACTCCCCGGGACCTTCTCCCTTGCGGCCCCATACCTCCAGCACTGTCCCGTCGGGGGCGAGCCGATAGATCTTCCCTTCGCCGTACTCACCGATGAGTGCCCCACCATCCGGCATGATCTGGCCTGACTGCACCCAGGTGAACGTCGGATCACCAGCCGCCCAACCGAGTGAGAAAAGAGGCTCCGAATTGGCGGTCCACTCCGCCGAGCCCGGCGTACCATTCTGCACAATGCGGATACCCGACGAATCGGTCACCACGGCCTCGGCGCGGCCAGCGGTTTGTGCCTCTGGTCCACATGCCGACCCTAGGAGACTGAGAACCAGTGCTCCCGCTAGCTTCGGACTCTTCAATGGGGAAGCCTCCAGCTCAGTGATAGGTCAAACCCGGGATCCGACCCAACAACACATGTCCCATAACTGTTTATTTCCGAATCAACGTGTCGGGTTGCCCCGTTGGGGGCGTGGGGTTTCCGACGTTGATGGTCCCGTGGATAACAGGCTGCTCGATCCACGCGGTCCGGCCTCTGCGGCCTGCCTCGGTCGCGCCCGCCACTCGGCCCGCTCGGCATCTCGACCCGGCCGACTGTGTCCAACGTTCGCTACCTCGTCCGCGAGCGCAAGCGACAGCCGGCGCTGATCTCACGGCTCTCATTCCAGGTTGTCGAGCGGACTTCTGAGGGTTTCGAGCGTCGACTGGGCGACATGGGTGTAGACCTGGGTGGTTCGGGCGCTTTTGTGGCCGAGGAGCTCCTGGATGACCCGGAGGTTGGTGCCGCCCTCGAGGAGGTGGGTGGCAAAGCTGTGACGGAGGGTGTGGGCCGTCACTCGCTTTTGGAGTCCGGCGGCCTCGGCTGCCTGCTGGACGATGCGTTGGACGGACCGGGTCGTCAGGTGGCTTTCGGGCGTGCTGCCGGGGAAGAGCCACGGTCCGGTGGGGTAGGCGTCACGGTAGATTTGTACGGCCTCGACTGCGCGCCGTGCCAGCAGGGTGTACCGGTCCTTGCCGCCCTTGCCGCGGCGTACCCGTAACAGGCCGCGTTCCACGTCGAGGTCTTCGGGGGTGAGGCGGACGAGCTCGCTCACCCGCAGGCCGGCGCTGTAGAGCAGCATGAGCAGGGCTCGGTGCTTGGAGTTGCGAGGCTTCTGCAGGATGCGGGCGACCTCGTCCGGGGCGAGCACGGTGGGGAGGGGCCGGTCCTTCCTGGGTCTGGGGATCCGGAGGGCGACTCTGGGCCGACCGAGCACGGATTCGCAGAGGAACCGGAGCGCGCTCACGACCTGATTCTGGTAGCTCTTCGAGATCCCTTGGCCGCGGACCAGGGAAAGTAGGTACGTCTGAGCCTCTTTCCCCGGGTCGGACGGGAGGCTGGGGACGCCTCCACCGCACCACTCCAGGAATCTGCGGATCTGTCCCAGATAAACCTTGCGGGTCTTGGGGCTGTACCCCCGGAGGTCGAGGGCTCTACGGACCCGCTCGAGGATCTCGTCCGGCGCTTCGGTGGTGGGTGGTCGCGTCGGCTCGTGTCGTCGAACGTCACGCTTTTCGTCGGGATCGGGACGGTCGAGGGAGTCGGTGCCTCCGGGCGGTTCCGGGGATGGGGCGGTGCGGTCGTCGATGACCCAGACCTGCTTCGGGCCGACCGCGCGTTGGAGCGCGGCGATGGCCGCGTCCGCGTGCGGCGCGCTCCAGATGCCGCGGTCCGGTCGGAATTCCCGGCCGGGTAGCGCGCGGACGGCGGCGAGTGCGGGAGCGAAGTGTGAACGCCCCAACTTGATGAGAACGCGGTCTTCCCCGGGGACGACGCGAACGGTGACGGCGGGATCCGTGGCCATGCCCAAGGAAACCACGGGGTCCGGGGCGGTGGCATGGGGCGATCGGACCGTCGGTGGCTACCCGGTGCGCTCGATCTCTGGCCGTCCGGCGTCCAGGCGCCAGCTCGACGCGGTCGTGACAGGGGCTCCCGGGCGGGTGACGTAGTTGACGGTGCGGTAGTCGGCCGTCCAGGCATCCCCGGTCACGCTGCAGCGCACGTAGCCGCGGCGGCTGTTCTGCCAACGGACGTGGGGGTTGTCGCTCATCGCCTCCCGCACGGAGTCGAACATGTCCGCTCCGTCTCCGTTCGAGCTGATCGAGGTGCCGACGAGCTCGGCTCCGATGACGGGGCGGTCGGGGCGGTCGTAGCCGGCGTGGAGATCGTTGACCCAGTTCGAGTGGCTGTCGCCGGTGAGCACGACGGTCCGGCCCGGCGCTGCGTCGGCGAGGGTCTGGAGCAGTCGGTCCCGGGCCACGGGGTATCCACTCCACTGATCCATGGATGTGACCACGTCCGAACCGGGGTCACGGTCGAAGGGCGCCATCATGATCTGTTGCGCGAGGACTTGCCAGGTGACGCCGTCGCGGCCGAGCTGGCGGGTGAGCCACCGTTCCTGCGCGGTCCCGAGCATGGTCCGCCCCGCGTCGTTCCAGTCGCCGCACGGCACCTCGCGCCTGCCGTCGCCGCATGCCTGGTCGCTTCGGTACTGGCGCGTGTCGAGCGTGTGGAACGCCGCGGTGCGGCCCCATCGGAAGGAGCGCCAAATGGTGAGGTCGGCCCAGGAGCCCGGCCGAGGGATGCGCACCGGCTGGTGCTCCCACCAGGCCTGATAGGCGGCGGCCCGGCGGGCGCGCATGCGTTCGACGTCTTCGGGGTCGTGCTCCCCGACGAGATCGGCGTAGTTGTTGTCGACCTCGTGGTCGTCCCAGGTGACGATCCAGGGGCAGAGGGCGTGCGCGGCTTGCAGCGCGGGATCCTCCTTGTACTGCGCGTAACGGCGTCGGTAATCCTCGAGGGTGACGATCTCCGGGCCGTGGTGCGCGCGCACCTGGTTCTCCCCGGTCCCGTATTCGTAGATGTAGTCGCCGAGATGCGCGACGAGATCGAGGTCCTCGCGGGCCAGGTGCTCGTAGGCGGTGAAGAGCCCCTGCTCGAAGTGCTGGCACGACGCGAACGCGAGATCGAGCCGGGCGTCCGTGCCGGTGCGGGGCGCGGTGCGGAGGCGTCCGACGGGGCTGTTGCCGTCCGCGAGATGGAAGCGGTAGAAGTACCATCGGTCGGGCTCGAGACCGTCCACATCGACGTGCACGGAGTATCCGAGCTCGGGCACGGCCGTATGCCGACCTTGCCGAACGACCCGAGCGAAGCCCTCGTCGCGGGCGACCTCCCAGTCGATGACGGTTCGCGTCCCATCCATGCCGCCGTGCTCCTCGAACGGAGCGGGCGCGAGTCGGGTCCAGATCACGCATCGGTCCGGGAGGGGGTCGCCGGAACCGACACCGAGTGTGAACGGATCTCCGTCGAGGCGCGGCCGCGACGTCACGCGCCACATGCCGGGCACACCCGCGCAAAGGACGGCGTAGCGCGTGAGATCGGCCAGGAAGTTGCGGCGGTCCATGGGAGCCTCCTTGCAGTCGAGGAGAGGAGTGGGCTGTGGTACCCCGCGACCCTACGTCTCCGGCGGCTTCGTCGGCTTGGTCCAGATGAAGGTCAGCCCCCAGACGACCAGCACGACGGTGAGCCCCTTGGTCCATCGGGGTGCGGCGCTGAACAGGATCATGTAGCCCACCAGCGGCACGATGGTGGCCGTCGCGAGGATCTTGGCGCGGAGGCGGATGACGTGGTGCCGCTCCCAATCCCGGATCATCGGGCCGAAGCGGGGGTGCTCGAGCAGCCGTGTGTGCAGCCGCTTCGAGCCCTTCGAGAAGCACCAGGCCGCGACCAGCACGAGAGGCGTGGTGGGGATGACGGGCAGGAACGCCCCGACGATGCCGAGTCCGAGCGCGGCCCATCCGCCGGCGATCCACGCCCAGCGGGTCGTGCGCGTGCCCATGCCTCCGAAGCGCCCTCTCCGGGACTCGAGCGGAGGGCTCGGGGATGCGCGTGAGCGTGGCGTGTTCGAGTCGGGCACCATGTCCGTATACTAGCTTCCGCGCTCCTCCAGCACATTCGCGATCTCGTCGAACCCGACGCCCGCCGCTCGGGCCGCGACGAGGACGTGGTAGACGAGGTCGGCGGCTTCCTCGGGGATGCGGTCCGCCTCGTTCTTGGCAAGGGCGGTCACGAGCTCCGCGCACTCTTCCCCGAGCTTCTTGAGGCGGAGGTTCTCGTCGGTGAGGAGCTTCACGGTGTAGCTGCCCTCGGGACGCTGGGCGGCGCGGTCGGCGAGGACGGCGTCGAGGCGGGCGAGGACGGACTCGGCGGGCGGTGAGCCCGGCTGAGCGGACGCCGGCCCGGAACCTTCTCCGAAGCAGGTCGCTTCCCCGGTGTGGCAGGCCGGTCCCTCCTGCCGCACGACGGCGAGCACCGTATCCGCGTCGCAGTCGCCGTGCAGGCTCACGACGTGCTGCACGTGGCCGGACGTATCGCCTTTGCGCCAGATCTCGCTGCGCGAGCGGGACCAGTAGTGCATGCGTCCGGAATCGAGCGAGCGCGCGAGCGCGTCGCGGTTGGCGTAGGCGACCATCAGCACCGCGCCGGTGCGGGCGTCCTGGGCCACGACGGGCACCAGGCCGTCCGCCTTGTCGAAGTCGATGGCGTCGAGGTCTGCGGGGGTGCGGAGCGTTCGGTCGGTCATGGTTGCTCTTCGCGTTGATCTTCGATGGGGTGTCGGGATGGGGTCGTGAGGTCGGGGCCGTCGCGAAACCACGCCATGCGTCGGATGGCGGGCAAGTCGACACGGCCGCCGCGGGGCACGGCGAGGAGGTCGGGATCCTCGTACCACGGTTCGTCGAGCAGATCCATGAATACGGGGAGGTGGGTCGAGCCGACCACCCGGTAGTCGAACGAGCGCAGGAATCCGAGGCACGCGCGGAGCTCCCGGGCCGAGTGTACGGACAGCAGAGCGAGAGGGACCCGAGCTTCCCGTGCCCGGAGCGAGGTGAGGAGGCTTCGGGCGCCGGCGAGCACCCGTCCTTCGGCGCCCTCGACGTCGATCTTGAGAAACGTGGGGGCGGCGAGGCCGTCGTCGTCGACGAGGCTCGAGATGGTGCGCACCTCCACCGCTTCGGTCCCGCCGCCCAACCTGTGGCTCACGGACGAACCGGCGCCTCCGAAGTCCGCGGTGCCGTCGAAGTCGGCCAGCGCGGCGGGATGCACGGCTACCCGATCGGCTCGGTTCCAGCGCAGGTGTTGGTGGAGGTAGCGGCGGTTCTCGGCGGAAGGCTCGAACGCACGGACGGCGCCGGCGCTTCCGACCACCCCCTCCGCGACCAGCGCGGCATAGCCCCGATGCGCGCCGACGTCCCAGAAGACGTCGTCCTCCCGGAGCAGGCTCTCGAGGGCTTCGAAGCGGTCCCGCTCGTAGCGGCCGGACCAGACGCCCCGACCGCTCGCCGCGAGGCTCCACCGGCGCCCGGCGTTCGGTCCGTTGCGGATCCGCACGGGCACGCTCCGGATGGGGAACGACACCCACCGGCGCATCGGAACCGGGAGCCTCAGCGCCACGGCGACGCGGTCTTCGGGTGCTCACCCGGCGGGCGCACGCGAAACCTCACTCCGGCACGGCTGGACGCACGTTGATCTTCCAGTCCGTGAGCGCGGCCTTGAGCGCGCCGACGGTGGTGAGACCGTCGTGCAGGATGCCGGCGACGAGCGCGGCGGAGGCGTGTCCCTCCTTGAAGGCGTCGCGGAGGTGCTCGGCGCGGCCGGCACCACCCGAGGCGATGACGGGGACGGGCACGGAGTCGGCGACCGCCCGGGTGAGCTCGAGCTCGTACCCGCTGCGCGCCCCGTCCTGGTCGATGGAGGTGAGGAGGATCTCGCCGGCGCCCCGCTCCTCGAGCTCGGCGGCCCACGAGACCGCTTCGAGCTCGGTGGGCTTCGAGCCGCCGTGCGTGTAGCAACGCCAGCTTCCTCCTTCCTCGCGGGCCGCGTCGATGCTGGCCACGACGCACTGGCTGCCGAAGCGCTCGGCTCCGAGGGAGACGAGCTCGGGATCGCGCACGGCGGCGCTGTTCACGCTGATCTTGTCCGCGCCGGCGCGCAGCAGGGGGCCGATGTCGTCGGCGGAGCGCACCCCGCCCCCGACCGTCAGCGGGATGAAGAGCCGCTCGGCGGTCCTGCGCACCACGTCCAGGAGCGTACCCCGGTCCTCCTTGGAGGCGCTCACGTCGAGGAAGACGATCTCGTCGGCGCCCTCCTGCTCGTAGCGCTCCGCCAGCGCGACGGGGTCGCCCACGTCGCGGAGGTTCTTGAACTGCGTGCCCTTCACGACGCGGCCGTCCTTCACGTCGAGGCAGACGATGACGCGTGGACGGAGCATCAGTCGATCCGCTCCACGGCGACGGCGCCTTTGGTGCTGAAGACGCGCTCGCCTTCGACGAGTGCTTGCCGCAGGGCGAGGCCCGTGGCTTTCACTCCCGCCTCGACCATGTGGTGCTTGTCCTCGCCGCGGATCACGCGTACGTGCAGGGTCGCACCGAGGTTCACGGCGAGCGACTGCAGGAAGTGCTCGTAGAGGCGCGACGGGAGCGGGCCCACGTAGTAGGGCCGTCCGCCCACGTCGACGGCGGCCTCGACGAGGGCCTCGTCCATGGGCACCTGGGCCCACCCGTAGCGGGTGGCTCGCGCGGGAACCTCGTCCCGGAGCGCTTGCCCGAGTGTGATCGCCACGTCTTCGATGAGGTGGTGACGCAGGTCGCCGGTGGCCTCGAGCTCGATGACGAGGCCGGCGTAGCGGGCGAGCGTCTCGACCATGTGCCCGAGGAACCGGTCCTCGACGCGCACGGTGGCTTCACCCGTGCCGCGGCTCACGTTTAGGATGATGTGGGTCTCGCGGGTTTCCCGCTTCAGCTTGCTCATCGCTTCTCCTTGCTGCCGCCGGTGGTGTCGGTCGTGGGCTCGGTGCGCCCGCCCCATCGCGGCGCGACCACGTCGGGGTCGAGCGTCTCCGTGTAGAGAGCCATGCCGAGCACGGCGCCCGTGGCCCCTCGGTCTTCCAGGTACTCCAGCTCGCTCATGGTGGTCACGCCGCCCGAGATCCATGTCGGATGCGGGCACGCCTCGATCACCCGGCCCACCGAAGCGCGGTCGATCCCCTCCATCTTTCCCTCCCGACCCACGTCCGTCGACAGGACGCCGGCCAAGGGCAAGCTCGCGACGTTCCCGAGAAAGCGCTCGACTTCGATGCCGGTGTCTTCCGTCCAGCCCTTGCGGAGCACGCGTCCGGCCCGGGTGTCGAGCGCGATCATGATCCGGCCCGGGTTGCGCTCGGCTTCGGTCGCGAGCCAGTCCGGCTCGTCGATCGCCTTGGTGCCGACGATCACCCGGTCGGCTCCTGCGGCGAGGAGCGCGTCGATCCGCGCGCCGTCCCTCACGCCCCCGCCGACCTGGGTCGTGGCGGCGGTGGCGCCGAGCAGCTTCTCGAGCACCGCCAGGTGGTCGCCGTGGCCGAGGGCGGCGTCGAGGTCGACGAGGTGCAGCGTCCCGAATCCCAGCGACCACCACCGCTCGGCGACGGCCACGGGGTCGGGCAGCGAAACGCGCTCGTCCTCGGGGCGCCCGCCCACGAGCTGCACGCAGCGGCCCCCGCGAAGGTCCACGGCGGGTGCGGCGATCATCGGTGGGCTCCCGCGCCCGCCGCGCGCTGCTCGACCTGGGCGACGAAGTTCCAGATGATCCGGCGGCCGGCGTGTGAGCTCTTCTCGGGGTGGAACTGGAGGCCCCAGGTGTTGCCCACACGCACTCCCGAAGCGTATCGCTTGCCCCCGTACTCCGACCAGGCGATCGCGTGCCGGGGATTCGCGGGGACGCAGATATAGGAGTTGGCGTAGTAGGCCACGAGCGGACCCACACCCTCGAAGATCGGGTCGGCCGCGGTCTCCACGTCGTTCCAGCCCATCTGCGGGACGATGGGCGCGTCGATCACCTCGACCCGGCCGGGCACCCGTCCGATCCCGTCGCCCTCCGACTCGTCCGACGCGTCGAAGAGGAGCTGCATCCCCAGGCAGATACCGAGGCACGGCAGGCCCTCGTCGAGCGCTTCGCGGATCGGTCGGCGGTCGGCGGGCAGAGAGGCGGCCGCGTGGCCGAACGCGCCCACGCCGGGGAGCACGAGCGCGTCCCGGTCGAGGGCTTCGTCCCAGTCGTCGGTCATGGCCACCTCGGCCCCGGCGGCCTCGAGCGCCTTGCCGAGCGAGTGCATGTTGCCGGCTCCATAGTCGTACAGGGCGATCTTCATCGGGGGTCGCGCTCGCGCGATGGGTCGGAGGAAGGGGACGAAGGGACGGCCTCCCGCACGGCGTCGAGCGCGTCGAGGAACCGTTCCATGAGCCTCCACGGGCCGATCGTCACGCGCAAGCCTTCGCCCATCCCGGCGATCCCGGTGAAGGGCCGCACGCCGATGCCGTGCTGGCGCAGCGCGCGGACGTCCTTGGTGGCCGCTCCGCTCGGAGCGGGGAAGAGGATGAAGTTCGCTTGGGACGGGACCGGGTCGAGGCCGCGGGAGGCGAGCTCGGCGTGCAGACGCTCGCGGTTCGTCCGTGCTTCCTCGACGATTCCGGCCATCCAGCCCTCCTCGTCCCGCACGGCGGCGGCGACCGCCTCGGCCGTGAGCCGGGCGACCTTGAAGGGGCCCCGAGACTTCTCGATCTCGAGCGCAGTCTCGGGGGTGGCGATGCCGAAGCCGCAGCGCAGCCCCGCCAGCCCGTACGCCTTCGAGGCCGTGCGCGCCACGAGCAGGCCGGGAGTCTCGGCGCCCCGCGCGATCCACGTGTCCTCGGCGAAGTCCGCATACGCTTCGTCGAGAATGACGAGCGGGGCTGAGGTCGTGCCCGGAGCCCCGGCGGACTCGGGCACGCTCGCCGACCGCTCACCCACCAGATCGAGCAGCGCCTCCAGCCAGCTCGCCGGAGCGACCTCCCCGGTCGGGTTGTTCGGGCGACACACGTAGACGACGGCCGGGTCGTGCTCGAGCAGGGCGGCCGGATCCTCGAGGGCCCGCGTCCACGGAACCGGGTGCGGGCCCATGCCGTTCATGCGCGCGAGCGGCTCGACCATGGAGAACGTGGGGCTCGCGTATGCCACCACCGTGCCCGGTCCGGAAGCGGCGCGGAACGCCGAGTCGAGCACGTCGTCCGATCCGGCGCCGGTGGTGACGCACTCGGCCGGCACGTCGAAGCGCCGGGCGACGGCGTTCCGCAGCACGTCGGCGTAGAGCTCGGGATAGCGGGCCAGGTCGTCGGTCTCGGCCGCACGGATGCGGGCGAGTGCGGCGGGATGCGTGCCCCACAGGTTGGTGTTGTCGCTCAGGTCGAGCGCGACCGGCTCGCGGTCGGGCTCGTAGCGGGTGAGCGCGCGGTAGTCGTCGCGGGGGAAGGGGCTCATCGCTCGGGTCCTCCGCGCTCGGGCGCTTCGCCTTCGCCGGCTCCCCGGCCGTGCTCCGTCCGCCGAGCGAGCGCTGCCGCCGCGTGCGCGTAGAGCCCCTCGGCTTCGGCGAGCAGGGCCACGTCGCCCGCGAGCGCCTCGGCTCCCTCCCGGTCGATCTCCTGGAGGGTGAACGAGCGGAGGAAGTGCTGGGTGGAGAGACCGGAGAAGCTCCTGGCCCGACCGGACGTGGGGAGCACGTGGTTGCCGCCGGTCATGTAGTCCCCGTATGCGACCGAGGCCCACTCGCCGACGAAGGTGGTGCCGGCGGTGGGGACCCGGCGGGCCACGGCCGCCGCGTCGCGCGTCATGACGGAGAGGTGCTCGGGCGCGTACCGCACCGTGAAGTCGATCGCCGCCTCGAGGCTCTCGGTGGTGAGCACGGCTCCGGCCGCGGCGAGCGCTTGCCGGCAAATGTCGGCGCGCGGCGTTTCCGCGAGCTGGCGAGCGAGCGCCTCCTCGGCTTCCCGGGCGACGCGCTCGGACGGCGTCACGAGGACCGAAGCGGCGTCCGGATCGTGCTCGGCCTGGGCGAGGAGCTCCGTGGCCACGAGCCACGGGTCCGCGTCGCCGTCGGCGAGGACCAGGACCTCCGAAGGGCCGGCCGGCGAGTCGATGATAACGTCGCCGGCGACCTGGCGCTTGGCTTCCGTCATCCAGCGGTTCCCGGGACCGACGATCGCGTCGACCCTGGGCACGCTCTCGGTGCCGAACGCGAGCGCGGCCACCGCCCCGGCCCCACCCAACGCGAAGAGCCGATCGGCGCCCGCGATGGCGCACGCCGCGAGCACCTCGGCGGGTGGGCGGCCGTCCGGCCCGGGTGGCGAGCAGACGACGACCTCCCGGACGCCCGCGGCGCGGGCGGGCACGACGCCCATGAGCACCGAGCTGGGATAGGCCGCCCGTCCGCCGGGCGCGTACACGCCGGCGCGGTCCACCGCCGTGGAGACCCGCGTCACCCGCACGCCGGGCTCCACCTCGACGGTGACCTCGTCGGGGACCTGCGCGGCGTGGAAAGCGTGGATGTTGTGGGCCGCCCGCTCGAGCGCCGCCCGCACGGGTGCCGAGAGCCCGGCGAGGGCGTCGTCCCAGGCTTCCCGCGGCACTTCGAGCGCGTCGAGCACGACCCCGTCGAAGCGCTGCGCCATGTCGTGGAGCTCGGCGTCGCCACGACTCCGGACTTCTCGGATGAGGCCGGCGACGAGGTCCTTCACGCGGCCGTCGTCGCCGAGGTCGCGCTCGAGGAGTGCTGTGAGAGACTCCTCGTCCAGCTCCGCAAGCGGACCGCGCGCGAAGAGGTCGACGCCGGCGCTCACGGCATCAACCTCTCGATGCGGGTCACCAGGATGCCTTCCGCTCCGAGCTCCTTCAGCTTCGCGATCGTCTGGTACACCTGATCCTCGTCCACCACCGCGTGCGCGGCCACCCAGGCGCCGTCGTCCAGTACCTCGACGATGGTCGGGCCGGAGATGCCGGGCAGCACCTTCCGGACCTCCTCGAGACGATCCTTGGGCACGTTGGTCATCAGGTAGCGCTTCGCCTGAGCCCGTAGCACCGATTCGAGGGCGGTCGAGAGCAAGTCGATCTCGCCGCGCACGTCCGCTTCGGCGAGGGCGGCGGGGCTCGCGACGAGCGTGGCCGAGGAGTGGAGGATGGTGTCGACTTCCCGCAGCCCGTTTACCCGCAGCGTGGATCCGGTCGAGGTGAGGTCCACGATGACGTCCGCGACGCCGAGGTGCGGCGCGATCTCGGCCGCGCCGCTCACCGGGGCGATCTCGATGGGAATCCCGAGCTCGTCGAAGTGGGCCTTGGCCGAGCGGGGGAAGGAGGTCGCGACCCGCGTGCCCGCGGGCAGGTCCTTGCTGGAGTTGGCGGGGGCTTCGTCCTTCACGGCCACGATGAGCCGGCAGCGCCCGAACCCGAGGTCGAGCACCTCTTCGACGTCCCGGCCGCTCTCTCGGACGAGGTCCGAGCCGGTCACGCCCAGCTCCGCGGCGCCGTCGGCCACGTACTCGGGAATGTCCTGGGCTCGGACGAAAATGGCCTGGAAGTCGTCGCCGAGTGACGCGACCAGCGCTCGGTCCGCCCGGAACGCGGGCTTGAGGCCGGCTTGCTCGAACAGCTCGAGCGTCTGCTCGGAGAGCCGTCCCTTGTTCGGGATCGCGATCCGGATCCTTCTGTCTCTCATCTCGTTCGCCTCTCAGGCTCGTCGGTCGACCCGCCCGGCCACGCAGACCGGGTGCGGCCAGAAATAAAAAACGCGACCCGTCTCGGAGACGGGTCGCGGTGGGGTGCCTTCCCGGGACGCACGTCCTAGGCGCGCACCACCCTCCCGCCGCCCGTCCGGGCCACGTGATGGTGATGGTGCGGAACGTGGGTCGTGATGCTCATGGCGGGAAGCTGACGCGGGCGCGCGGGCGCGTCAACCCTGGCACGGGCCTGACACGGGCCTGGCACGGGCCTGGCACGGGCTGCTGGACGGTCCGCCCGACTCGGTGGACGCGGGGCGGTTCGGGGACACCGCCTCGTGGTTGTATCATCATTCATGGACCACCCGATCCGGATCCGCGGCGCGCGGCAGCACAACCTCAAGAACATCGACGTCGACCTCCCGAGACGGGCGCTCACCGTCGTGACCGGCCCTTCGGGGTCGGGGAAGAGCACGCTCGCGCTCGACACCCTCTTCGCCGAGGGTCAGCGACGCTACGTGGAGTCGCTCTCGACGTACGCGAAGCAGTTCCTCGAGCGAATGGAGAAGCCGCACGTCGATTCGATCGAGGGGATCAGCCCGGCTGTCGCCATCGAGCAGAAGAACCCGACCAAGACGAGCCGTTCCACGGTCGGCACCGCGACGGAGGTATACGACTACCTGCGCCTCCTGTGGTCACGGGTCGGGCGGACGTACTGCCCGGTCTGCGGCCGCCGGGTGCGTCCCGACACGGTGAGCTCGGCCATCGATCGGGTGCTGGAGCTCGAGCCGGGGACGCGCGTCCAGGTGGCTTTTCCGCTGGCGCACGGGGCGGCGCTGACCCATCAGGCCGTGGTCGAAAACCTGCGGGCCATGGGATTCGTGCGGGTCCTGGCCGACGGGGAGCTCGAGGACCTGGGCGGGAGCGAGGCCATCACGCCGGAAGGGCTCGGACGCGACTTGACCGCGGCCGGCGAGCTCCTGGTCATCGTGGACCGGCTCAAGGTCGACCCGGAGGATCGCGAGCGGCTCGCCGACTCGCTCGCGACGTGTTTCGTGGAGGGGGAGGGCGAGGCGCTCGTGCTGATCTCTCCGCGCGAGGGCCCGCAAGAGCGACTCCTCTTCACCGAGCGATTCCGCTGTCCCGATCACCCGGACATCACCTTCCTGCAGCCCACGCCGCAGCTCTTCTCGTTCAACAACCCGTACGGCACCTGTCCCACGTGCACGGGCTTCGGGGCCACGCTGGAGTACGATCCGGAGCTGATCGTGCCCGATCCCGAGCGCTCACTCGCGGAGGGTGCGGTCGACCCATGGTCGAAGCCCCGTTACAAGAAGGAGCGCGCCCGGCTCGATCAGTTCGCCCGCGACCAGGGTGTTTCCACGGAGGAGCCGTGGCGGGAGCTGCCCGAGCCGTTCCGCGACGCGGTGCTGCACGGCACCAAGGGCTTCAAGGGAGTGATTCCCTTCCTCGTATCCCGCGAGCGCAAGAAATACAAGCAGTACATCCGGGTCTTCCTGCGCCAGTACCAGACGCCACGCCCCTGCGCGGAGTGCGGCGGCGGGCGGATCCGGAAGGAAGCCCGCTACGTGCGCATCGGCGGGCGGGACATCGCGGAGGTCTCGGCCATGCCGCTCGAGGAGCTGGCGGTTTGGGTGGGGGAGTTGGCCGGTGGTGCGCCCTCCGACGACCGGACGCAGGCCGGAGCCTCCACTCCGGTTCTGACCCGGATGGAAGCGCAGATCGCCGAGTCGATCCTCCGGGAGCTCCGGGCGCGGACCGGATTCCTGGTCGATGTCGGGTTGGGGTACCTGACCCTCGACCGGCAGACCCGTACCCTCTCGGGGGGTGAGGCGCAGCGGATCAACCTCGCCAACTCCCTGGGCTCGGCGCTGGTGGACACGCTCTACGTGCTCGACGAACCCACGGTGGGACTGCACCCCCGTGACACCGGCAAGCTGTTGGACCTCCTCGGTCGGCTCAGCGCGGCCGGCAACACCGTCGTGGTGGTGGAGCACGACCCCGAGGCGATCCGCGCCGCCGACCACGTGGTCGAGCTCGGTCCGGCGTCGGGTGAGCGGGGCGGCGAGCTGGTGTACGCGGGGCCGCCGGATGCGCTCGGCGAGCGGGATACCGCGACGGGGCGCTACCTCTCGGGTCGGTCGGGAGTCGCGCTTCCCGAGCGCACCCGCGACGTGCGGGGCAAGAGCCTCGCGCTTCGGGGGGGGCGGCTGCACAACGTGAAGGACGCGGACATCGAGATTCCGCTCGGCACGCTGACCGTCGTCACCGGGGTGTCGGGTTCGGGAAAGTCCACGTTGATCCACGACGTCCTCTACCATGCGCTCGAGCGTGCGCTGGGCGGAGAGAGCTCCGCGAAGGAATACCTGGGCGAGGCGGTGGGAGCCTGCGACGGGCTCGACGGCGTCAGCGCGCTCGACGAGGTGGTGCTCGTCGACCAGTCGCCCATCGGCCGGACGCCGCGCTCCAACCCGGTCACCTACGTGAAGGCCTGGGACCACGTCCGCAAGATCTTCGCGGACCAGCCGGTCGCGCGGGAACGGGGCTACACGCCCGGACACTTCAGCTTCAACACCGCCGGGGGGCGGTGCGAGGAGTGCAAGGGCGCGGGACACGTCGAGATCGAGATGATCTTCATGGCGGACGTCTACGTGCCGTGCGACGCCTGCGGCGGTCGGCGCTACGGTCGTGAGATCCTGGACGTGAAGGTGCGCGGCAAGAACGTCTCGGAGGTGCTCGACCTGACGGTCGACGAGGCGATCCGCTTCTTCATCCGGGAGCGAAAGCTCGGTAAGGCGCTCTGGCACTTGCAGCAGGTGGGGCTCGGCTACCTCCGGCTCGGCCAGCCGGCGCCGACGCTGTCGGGGGGAGAGGCGCAGCGTCTCAAGATCGCCCGCGAGCTCTCGGGCGCCGCCGGCCGGAAGGGACGGAAGCTCTACATCCTGGATGAGCCGACCACCGGACTCGCCGGCGAGGACGTGAGCAAGCTCGTCGACGTCCTCGAGCGGCTCGTGGACGCGGGCAACACCGTGCTGGTCATCGAACACGACATGGACGTGGCCAAGGTCGCGGACTGGATCATCGACATGGGCCCGGGAGCCGGGCACCGGGGCGGGGAGGTGGTCGCGATGGGGCCGCCCGAGACCGTGGCCGGCGTGCCCGGGAGCGCGACCGCGCCGTACCTTCGCGCGGCCCTCGACCGGGCTGTGGAAAAGGTCTGAAACGCCTTGTGGCATAGGCTTTTTCGCACGTCGGGCGGGGTTGCCGCTCGCGTAGCGTGAGGGTTATTTTCCACCGTCTTTGAAACCCTCTCCGCCCCGCCTCCGCGAACGCGTCCCGACCCGTTCGCGGCCGTCTCGATCCGTGAGCGTTCACCAGCCGACTCCGGTGGGCCGTGCGGATCGCCTCGGAACCGGCCGTGAGAGGCGATCGTTCCGTAGCTTCGCATGCCCGACCGCGACCGCCTTCGAACGGCGTCGCGCGCGACTCTTGACCAGGAAGAACCCGGTATGAGTGACGAGCCCGAGCTCGTAGTTGGTGGAGAGGGCGGGGAGACCGTCCTGTCGCGACTTCTCGAAGACGAGATGCGGGAGTCGTTCATCGACTACTCGATGAGCGTCATCGTGCAGCGGGCCCTCCCCGACGTGCGCGACGGGCTCAAGCCCGTCCACCGCCGTATCCTCTACGCCATGAGCGAGCTCGGCCTCGGACCGGGCCGGGCGTACAAGAAGAGCGCGACGGTCGTCGGTGACGTGCTGGGTAAGTACCACCCGCATGGTGACTCCGCCGTCTACGACTCGATGGTGCGGATGGTGCAGCCCTTCTCGATGCGCTACCCGCTCGTCGACGGGCAGGGGAACTTCGGGTCCGTCGACGGGGATTCCGCGGCGGCGTATCGGTACACCGAGGCGAGGCTTCAGCGGATCGCGCTCGAGCTCGTCGAGGACATCGAGAAGGACACGGTCACCTGGGTCGACAACTTCGACGGCAGCATCCAGGAGCCCGCGGTCCTCCCCTCCAAGTTCCCGAACCTCCTGGTCAACGGATCTTCGGGCATCGCGGTCGGCATGGCGACGAACATCCCGCCGCACAACCTGCGCGAGGTCAACGCCGCGGTGGCCGCCCTCGTCGACGATCCCGACCTCCCCCAGGAGGAGCTCGAGGAGATCATCAAGGGGCCGGACTTCCCGACCGGCGGCTTCGTGTGCGGGCAGGAAGGCGCGCGCGATGCGTACCGGACGGGACGCGGGCGCATCGTCATGCGCGCCAAGGCGGAGATCGAGGAGGTCGACGCCAACTCCGAGCGGATCGTCGTGACCGAGATCCCCTACATGGTCAACAAGTCCCGGCTCGTCGAGCAGATCGCCCACTTGGTGCGCGAAAAGCAGATCACCGAGATCCGGGACCTGCGCGACGAGTCCGACCGTGACGGCATGCGCATCGTCATCGAGCTCAAGCGCGACGCCGTGCCCCACGTGGTGCTGAACCGTCTGTACAAGCAGACGCAGATGCAGTCGACCTTCGGCACGATCCTGCTCGCGCTCGTGGACGGGCAGCCGAAGATCATGTCGCTGCGGGAGATGTTGCAGCACTTCATCAAGCACCGGCTGCGGGTCATCGTGCGTCGGAGCCAGTTCGACCTCGACAAGGCGCTGGCCCGGGAGCACATCCTCGAGGGATTGAAGACCGCCGTCGACAACATCGACGAGGTCATCAAGATCATCCGGGGCGCGGACGACACCGACCACGCGTCGGCCCAGCTTCAGGAGTCGTTCGACCTCTCCGAGCGGCAGGCGAAGGCGATCCTGGACATGCGGCTCGCCCGCCTCACCGGACTCGAGATCGAGAAGCTCGAGCAGGAGCTCGAGCAGGTGCGCGCCACCATCGAGGAGCTGCGCACGATCCTGGCATCCGAGGAGCGCCGGTCCGAGATCCTCAAGGAAGAGCTGCACGCGCTCTCCGAACAGTACGGCGACGAGCGCCGCTCACAGATCACCGGAGCGGTCGGGTCCTTCAACGTCGAGGATCTGATCGTCGAGGAGGAGATGGTCATCACCGTGTCCCACAAGGGATACGTGAAGCGGCTTCCGGTCGGGACCTACCGGGCGCAGAAGCGGGGCGGCCGTGGCCTCCGGGGGATGGAGACCAAGGACGAAGACTGGGTCGAGCATCTCTTCGTCGCGTCCACGCACGACTACATCATGATCTTCACCCGGACGGGCCAATGCTACTGGCTCAAGGTGTGGGAGATCCCGGTCGGGGGGCGGACCTCGCGCGGGAAGCCGATCGTGAACCTCCTCAATCTCCCGTACGAGGAAGGCATCGCGTCCGTCGTGCCGGTGCGTGAGTTCTCCGAGGACCGGAATCTGATGTTCTGCACCCGTCACGGCGTGGTGAAGAAGACCCAGCTCTCGGCGTACGGAAACGTGCGCCAGGTCGGGCTCAACGCGATCAACATCCGGGATGGCGACGAGCTCATCGACGTCCACATCACCTCCGGCGACGACGAGGTCATGCTCGCCAGCCGGAACGGCATGGCGATCCGGTTCAACGAGCGGAACGTGCGCACGACGGGACGGGCTACCGAGGGGGTGCGTGGGCTCGATCTTTCGGAAGACGACGTGGTGATCGGGATGGTCGTCGTCCGTGAGGACTCCACCCTCCTCGTGGTCTCCGAGCACGGCATGGGCAAGCGCTCGGAGATCGATCAATACCGCCTGCAGAAGCGAGGCGGGAAGGGCGTGATCAATATCCGGGTGTCGGAGAAGACCGGGAAGGTGGTCTCCGTCAAGTCGGTCAAGGAGGACGAGCAGCTCATGCTGATCACCCGTAACGGCGTGGTGAACCGGCAGAGCGTGTCCGATATCTCGGTGATCGGCCGGGCCACACAGGGCGTGAAGCTCATGAATCTCGACGACAGCGACTTCGTCGTGGACGTGGCCTGGGTCGTGATCGGGGACGAGGAAGAAGAAGACGAGATGGTCGAGGCCGCGGTCGCGATGGCCGAGGAGCAGGCGGCCGCCGAGCGCGCCGAAGCGGGTCAGCGGGAGCGGGTGCCGGACGACGCCGACGCCGAGGACGACGCCGACGCCGAGGTCGACGCGGACCTCCGGGCCGACGAGGCCGGCGACGGGGAGGACGAGTGACGAGGCCCCCTCGTGAGTGACGTCGTTCAGGGGGAAGGCCTCGTCGGCCTCCCGGAGATCGAAGCGGCCGCGAGGCGGCTGCAGGGAGTCGCCGTGGAGACGCCCCTCCTACCCGCCGACGCGGTCTCCGAAGCGACGGGCGGCGACGTCCGGCTCAAATGCGAGAGCTTGCAGCGTGCCGGCTCCTTCAAGATCCGGGGGGCGTACAACTTCGTCTCGCAGTTCTCGGACGCGGAGGTGGCCGGCGGCATCATCACCTACTCGTCCGGGAACCACGGGCAAGCGGTTGCGCTGGTCGGCAAGCTGAGGAGGATCCGGGCCGTCATCGTGATGCCCACGACGGCTCCGCGCGTGAAGATCGAGGGCGCCGAGCGGATGGGGGCCGAAGTCGTGTTCGAAGGAACGACTTCGCTCGAGCGGAAAGAGCGCGCGGAACGGATCGCCGAGGAAGAAGGGCTGGTGATGGTGCCGCCCTTCGACCATCGCCACATCATCGCGGGGCAGGGGACCACCGGCTACGAGATCGCGAGCGCGTGGACGGACGTCGATCTGGTCCTCGCGCCGATCGGAGGGGGCGGGCTCGCGAGCGGCATCGCGGCAGCGGTGAAGCGGATGGTTCCGGGCGCGAAGGTCGTCGGCGTGGAGCCCGAGGGCGCGGCGTCGATGCGGGCCGCGCTGGATGCGGGGGAGCCGACGCGCCTCGAGCGCATCGACACGATCGCCGACGGGCTGGCACCGGTCATCTCGGGAGCGCTGACTTTCGAGCACGCTCGTGCCTTGATCGACGACGTGGTCACCGTTGACGACGAAGCGATCCGGGAGGCCACGAAGCTTCTGCTGGCGCGCCAGAAGCTGATCGTGGAGTACAGCGGCGCGGCCACGACGGCCGCGCTGCTTTCGGGGCGGGTCGACGCGGCGGGACGGAGCGTCGCCGCCGTCGTCAGCGGCGGGAACCTGGATCCGTCCCTGTTGTCCGAGCTGTTTTGAGTTTAGTCATCGAGTCATCGAGCAGAGGGAGCACCAGAGCATGTCGATCCGTCGCCTGATTCTCTTCGACGTGGACGGGACGCTGGTCAGCGGCGGGCCGGCGAAGGGGGCCTTCGAGCTCGCCATGGTCGAGACGTTCGGGACATCGGGCAATGCGTCGGGCGTGAGCTTCGCCGGCAAGACCGATCCGCAGATCGCCCGGGAGCTCCTCAGCGGTGCCGGCTTCGCGCGGGACGAGATCGACCGGGGGCTCGAGGACCTCTGGACTCGCTATCTCGGACACCTCGAGGAGCGGTTGGCGGAGCGTCCCATGGATGTGCTGCCCGGGGTTCCCGACATCCTCGACGCGCTCGAGCCGCACGCGCACGTCGGCATCGGTCTACTGACCGGTAACATTCAACGCGGGGCGCGGCTGAAGCTCGGCTCGGCGCGCCTTTGGGAGCGCTTCCGCATCGGGAGCTTCGGCTCGGATCACGAGGAGCGGGACGAGCTGCCGGCCATCGCGCTGCGGCGCGCCCACGAGCACTGGGGCCGGCCGCTGCCCGCGACGGACGCGGTGGTCGTGGGCGATACCCCTCGAGACGTGACGTGCGGCCGGAAGGGTGGGGCGCGTACCCTCGCCGTGGCGACCGGGCGTTACGGGACCGACGAGCTCCGGGCGACCGGCGCGGACCGGGTTCTGACGGACCTGGGGGCCACCGATGACGTGCTCTCCTGGTTGCTCGACTGACGGCGCGCTTCACGGGGTTGCTTGATCGGCGCACGGCCGCGCAGCATCTTCCAGTCTCGATGGTATGCAGTAGCACGCGGCCGGTCGGTCGCGCCACACTTCGGCTTCCGAAGGCCGAGGACCGCAACGGGGAGAGATCGTGTCCAGAAGCGAAAGGCGTAGGCAGGCTCGCGAGCCGAAGGAGGAGTCCGGCATGAAGAAGCTTTATTACGTGCTGGGCGCCGTGGCCGTGATCGGCATCGGCGTCGCCGTCTACTCGGTGGGGAGCACGACGTTGAGCGGCGCCGCGACGGCTCCGGTCGAGGTGGAAGGAATCGAGGACTCCGAGCGCCTGATCGAGCTCGCCGAAGGGGTGACGCTGGGCGACGAGGACGCCCCCGTGACGATCGTCGAGTTCGGCGACTACCAGTGTCCCGGATGCGGCAGCTTCGCGACGAACGTGAAGCCGCAGATCCAACTCCAGCTCGTGGATCAGGGCCTGGCGAAGTTCGTCTTCTACGACTTTCCGCTCGTCCAGGTTCACCCGCACGCCTTCCTGGCGGCCCGGGCGGCCCGCTGCGCCGGTGAGCAGGGGAGTTACTGGGATTACCACGACCTCCTCTTCCAGATGCAGCCGCGGTGGTCGGGCGAGGCCAACGCGATCGGCTCGTTCCGGGACTACGCCGAGTCCGTCGGCCTGGACGAGGGTGAGTTCAACGCGTGCCTGCAGAGCGACCGGTACGCGGACGTGGTCACGGCGAACATGGAGCTCGGCGCCCAGCTCGGGGTGAGTGGAACGCCCACGGTGATGGTCAACGCCGACGATCAGGTACGCCGGGTGGGCGGGGATTTCCGGTCCATCCAGCAGGCCGTCGAGGCCTTGATGCCCGAAAACGGTGAGGGCGGTTGATGGCGGCGTCGAAGAAAGACGGGTTCGTGAAGCTGCGGCTGCTGTTCGTCGACCAGGGGGATTACCACGATGAGAAGGTCGACGTGCCCGGAGCGGGGATCGACGACTACGAGCGGCTGATCGACTTCCTCCGCGAGGATCCGGCGGTGCTCAAGCACCTGCACCTGGATATGGACCGGCTCTGCGCCGCGTACCGCATCGAAGAGTAAGTAGTGCGTCGTCCGAGGGTGCTTACCTCAGCCTGAGCCGTCGAGCGTCTCCAAGCGCGCCCGCGCCGCGGGAAGCGTCCAGCTGTCCACGACGTGGGGAGGCCACTGGCCACGGCCGGCCTCCTCGACGAGCCGAGAGGCCTCGTCCCGGGCACGGTGGGCCGTGGGTGCATCGAGGAGGCCGTGCATGCGAGCTTCTTCGAACTCGTCTTCGTCCAGGATGTCGACGCTTCCGTCGGGTGGGAGCCAAATGTCCAGGAAAAGATCCGTGGTCCGCCAGGTTCTGCCGTCGATCTCCGGCGGGGTGAGGACGTTGGCGTAGTATCCGGTGAAGGTGCCGTCGGCTCGGTGGAACCGACCGATGTCGTGCCATTCGCCTGGAAAGGTGAACCAGACGACGGGCGAGCCGGGCTCCAGGATAACCCGCTCGCCAACGTGGATCGGGCGCCTGAGGGGCGTCGACGGAGCGAGCGTGACGATGCAGTCGCCGTCGTTCTCGACGACGCGCTGCTCGAAGACCTCGACGTGGTCGGGCACGCGACGGTAGTGGATGCGAACGTGGCTGCCGGGACGGCTCAAGGGTCGACCGGCCCTTCCCCGCCGGGGACCGCTTCCACGAAGACGTCCATGAGCCCGCCGCACACGGCCGGGCTCCAGGAAAGCAGATCGTCGGTGAGGTCCACCCGAACCCGTTCGGGCGTGCCCGACGCGAGCACCCTCCGGGCGGCCTCGATCACTTCGGCTTCCCCGCATCCGCCCCCGACGGTGCCCACCAGGCCGTGGCTCGGATCGACGAGCATGCGGGCTCCGACTTTCCGGGGCGTGGAGCCGCGCGTCGCGACGATCGTGGCCAGGGCGCAGTCGTGTCCCGCCGTGCGGGCGGCGGCGAGCGCGTCCGCGAGGGCTCGGTCGTCTTCGTGGGTCATGCGTCTTCCATCGTGTCTTCGGAGAAAAAGCGCCCGGCGATGCGCTCCACGTCGCGGAGCGGGGCGCCCGAGCCCCCGCGGCGCACCAGCACGAGCTCCGCGGCCACGGCCACGGCGATCTCTTCGGGCGTCTCGGCTCCGATATCGAGCCCGACCGGTGCGTGGATGCGCTCGAGGAGCGCGCGGTCGATCCTGTCCTCGAGGAGCTGCACGTAGGTGGCCCGCACGCGTCGGCGGCTCCCGATCATACCGATGTATGCGGGCGGTGGATCCATGCGGAGAGCGCGCACCAGGCAGGCGTAGTCGTACTTGTGCCCTCGCGTGACGAGGAGGATGTGCGTGCGGTCGTGCACCACCACGTCACGGAACGGGTCGTCGAAGTCGGCGTTCACGAGGCGCTGGGCTTCCGGAAACCGCTCGCGTGTGGCGAAGTCGGGCCGGTCGTCGAGCACCGTGACCCGGAAGCCGAGCGCTGCCGCGACGCGGCAGAGCGGGCGCGCGATGTGCCCCGCGCCCACGATCACGAGCTCGGAAATGGGGCGCCGGAGCTCGAGGTAGGCTTCCACCGTGTGCCCGTCGGCGAGCGTCAGCACCCGAAGTCCGTCGTCCGCGCTCGGGTCGGCGAGCGCCGCGTCGAGGAGCTCCGTGAGCGCGCCGTGGATCGTCGCGTCACCGACGGCACCGTGTGTGCGTGCCGGCGCTCCGTCGCGGTCGCGTGTGAGCGCGAGCCGGTTGCCCGGCACCGCGTCGGGGCTCGTTCCGCCCACGACCAGGGCCACCGCGGCGCTCCCGCCGGCGTCGGCCGTATCGAGGAGAAGGCGTGCCGCTTCAGCCGCGTGCAGCACGCTCACCCTGTCTCTCCTCCTTGGGCGGTGCGTCCCCGAGGGGCCGTGCTCTCGACTTTTCGGACGAGGGCCCGGTACTCCTCCGGGGTGTCGATGTCGATGAGCACCCCGCGATCCGTGACGGGCACGAGGCGTGCACCGTCGAGGTGCCGGTGCACCACGGTCCGGGCGCCTCCCTGAAGGGCGGGGTCGAGCAGCTCGGGGAAGACGGAGCGCTCGAACACGGCCGGGTGTCCGCGCCGGCCCTCGTAGATCGGGAGCGTGACCGGAGCGCCCGACGCCGCGGCCTGGTCGATCAACCGGGCGATCGTCTCCGAGCGCACCGTCGGGTGGTCCAGGGGAAGCCAGACCACGTGCGACACCGCCACGTCGAGGTGTTCGAGCGCTTTTCGCAGGGACGTGATCGGCCCGTCGCCCGGCTCCGGATTCACCAGCGTCCTCGCGCCCGCGCGCTCGGCCTCGCTGCCGGTCGCGGCGTCGTCGGCTCGGACGACGACCAGCACCGGCTCGCAGCCCGCTTCGCTCAATGCGCCCACGATCCGATGAACGAAGCTCACCCCCTCGAGCTCGAGGAGCCCTTTCGGCGATCCCATGCGGGACGAGGCTCCCGCGGCGGGCACGATGCCCGCGATTCTTCGGGGCATTCGGTCAGGAGCCCGTGCCCGGGTATGCCTCGTAGAACGTGCGGTCGTCGGACGCGAGCTCCACGATCGACGTCGCCGGGGTGAAGCGGTGTCCGTGTGCCTCTTCGAGCTCCCGCAACCGGTCGAGCACGGCCCTCGGGTGGACGGAGTCGGCGAAGCGGAGCAGCCCTCCTCGGAAGGGCGGGAACCCGGTGCCCATGACCATGCCGAGGTCCACGTCCGCGGCGCTCGAGACGATCCCTTCTTCGAGGACGCGCGCCGCTTCGTTGACCATGGGGAGGAGGAGGCGGTGCCGGATCTCCGTCTCGTCGGGCTCGGAGCCACCTCGGGCGTCGTCCGGCGCCGGTAGCCCGAGATCCCCATACACCGACGCATCGACACCCTCCTCCTTCCCGTTCTCGTAGCGGTAAAACCCTCGTCCGCCCTTCCGGCCCGTTCGCGTCGACGCCCCGATGCGTTCCAGAGCGGGTGACGGCTCGAGTCGCGCTCCCAGCGCATCGTGCAGGGCCTCACCCGCGTGTCGGGAAACGTCGATGCCCACTTCGTCCACCAATCGCAACGGGCCCATCGGCATCCCGAAGGTCTTCGCCACGCGGTCGATCGCTTCGACGTCGAGCCCTTCGCCGAGCAGAAAGCCCCCTTCGTTGAGATACGGGCCGAGGATGCGGTTCACGAGGAACCCCGGTCCGTCGCCGACGACCACCGGGACCTTGTCGAGCGAAAGCGCGAGCCGGTAGATCGTGGCCACCGCTTCGTCCGATGTCTCAGGTCCGCGCACGATCTCGACCAGCGGCATCCGGTGCACGGGGTTGAAGAAGTGCATGCCACAAAACCGTTCCGGCCGGTCGAGCGCTTCGGCCATGTCCGCCACGGAGAGGGACGAGGTGTTGGTGGCCAGCACGCAGTCGTCCTCGACCCACTTTTCCGTCTCGGCGAGCACGTCGCGCTTCACGTCCATCCGCTCCACGACCGCCTCGACGACGACCTGACACGTCGAGAGGCCGTGATAGTCCACGCCGCCGGAGATCCGCTCCATCGCCCTCGTGGCCTCGGACCGAGACTGCTTCCGGTTCGCGACCGCCTTGTCGAAGAGCATCCGAGCGTGCTCGAGACCACCGCTCACGGCTTCGTGCTCGATGTCCTTCATGTGTGCCGAGAGTCCGTGGTAGCCCGCCAGCTGTGCGATTCCACCGCCCATGACCCCGGCCCCGAGGATCCCGATCCGGTCGACGGGGCGGCCCGTCACCTCGGCGTCGTCCACACCGTTGCCCTTCCGGGCGGCTTCCCGCATGCGGAAGACGTGGATGAGTCCCTTACATTCCGGAGAGACGATGAGCTCGCCGGCCGCGCGGGCCTCCGCGGCGAGGCTGTCCTCCACGCTGCCACCGAGATGTTCCTCCAGGAGGTCCAGGATGTGGAGGGGTGCGGGGTAGTCGCCTCCCGTGGACTCGAGAACCTTCTTACGCGCGGTGCGGAGAACGAGGCTCCGCCCCGGAGGAGTGTCGTCCAGCAGACGCTGCAAGAGCCTCTTGCGTGCCCGTCCCGGCGACCGGACGCCGGCGGCGACGTCCAGCGCGTACCGGCGCGCCAGGTCGTCGAAGAGGTCGGCCGGGAACACCTCGTCCACCAGGCCGATCCGCCGGGCCTTGTGGGCGTCCGCTTGCTTCCCGGTGAGGAGCAGGTCGAGCGCCGCCTGCAACCCGACCAATCGGGGAAGGCGGCTCGTTCCGCCCCATGCGGGAAGGATCCCCAGCATCACCTCGGGTAGGCCCAAGCGTGTGCGCGGATCGTCGGATGCCACACGGTGCGTGCAGGCCAGGGAGAGCTCGAGCCCCCCGCCGAGACAGATGCCGTGGATGGCGGCCACGGTGGGAACGGGGAGGCTCGCCACGTCGGCGAAGACCGCTTGGCCCATCCGCACCTTGTTTTCTGCGGCTTCCGGGTCCTCGATCTCGGCGATCGCCTCCACGTCTGCGCCCGCGATGAAGCCGGATTCCTTTCCGCTCCGGATCACGACGGCTCGAACACGACCTTCGCGGCCCGCGCCTCGAGCTTCGTCGAGGGCGCTCCCGAGACGCTTCATGACGCCTTCGGTCAGCACGTTCAGTGCGCGTTCCGGATCGGCGAACGTGAGCCAACCGATGCCGTCGTCGTCGATCTCGAAGGTCGGGCTTACCGTTTCTGCGCGGGCTTCGGAAGCTGTGGACACGTCACCGTCCGGCGTCTGAGAGGGCTGTTGAGGCATCTTCACACAATACGGTGGTCACCGCGAAAAAAAAGCCGCCCGGCCCCCACGGATGGGAGCCGGGCGGCCTCGTCACGTGGACGGCCCGAAGATCAGAGCTTCGGGCGCTCCTCCGCGTTCTCTCTGGTGAGCTCCACCATGACCGGCTCGCCGCGCTCGACCGTGATCGGCACGTTCCAATACAACTCCGTATAGGGAAGCTCATACCGGGCGTGGACCCAGTATTGACCGGGCTCCACCCTGAAGTTGTTCCGTGCGACCCCGTTGGCGTCGGTCGTGTCGACCGCGATGTCCAGCCCGCTTTCGCGCTGTTTTTCACCGAAGATCTCCGTGACGCCCGCGAAAGCCTCTTCGGCCCAGCTCTCCTGCGCGATACGCACCGAGTCGGTCTGCTGGATCGTGCCCCGCTGCAGGGAGTCGAAGCGCTCGAACGCCTGGTTCATCTGGGTTTCGACGTCACCGAGCTCGGATTCGAAATCCTGGAACTCGCGGAACAGCGCAACGTACCGGGACTCCCCACGCGAGTACTGCTCCATCGCGCTCGATAGCTCCTGGAGCGTATCCCGGAGGGTGTTCCAACGCTGCTGGAATCCCTGCCATTCGCGCTGTGCCTCCTGAACCTCGTCACGGGCGTCGGCGAGCTGCTCGGGGATCTCGGGCTCGGGCGTGCCGTAGGCCTGCTCGAGCGAGTCGAAGATCTGGTCGCGGTCGTAGGGTAGCAGTTGGACCTCGATGTCCGAGAGCTGCCGGGATTCCGTCTCGCCGGTCTCCGGGTCCTGGACGTCGATCTCCATGGTTACCACCACTTCGCCCGGGCCGCAGGCGGCGGCGAAGAGGAGAGCTATGGCGAACGGAAGTGTCCTACGCCTCATGATGAACTCCGTACGTCGGTTGCTTGGGGGAACGAAGAGCGAAGCTACTGTGGGCTCGGACGCACATCAAGTACGAGCCCGGCCAATCTAAATGATGGAGGGCGATACGCCAGGACTTCCCCGCGAGTGGGACGCGCGGGATCGGAGAGCCTCAATACCGTAAGACGGCCGGAAGGATGTAGCGGGCCGGATCTTCCGCGTCTCCGTCCACTCGGACCTCGTAGTGGAGGTGCGAGGCCGTGGCGAGCCCCGTGCTCCCGACCTGTGCGATCATCTCGCCCCGACTCACCTCCTGGCCACGCTGTGCGATGAGCTTCGAGGCGTGCCCGTAGAGCGTGGTGTAGCCGTATCCGTGGTCGATCTCGACGGTCAGCCCGTACCCCGCGACCCAACTCGCGCGCGTGATGCGCCCCTTCGCGGACGCGTAGATGGGCGTTCCGGTCGGGGCGGCGATGTCGACGCCCGGATGAGGGATCGGCCGGTTGTGGATCGGGTGCACCCGGGAGCGGGAATAGCTGCTCGAGAGCCAGCCCGAAGTCGGTAGGATCGACGGAGTGGATTCGAGTAGGTCCTCGTGCGCTACGACGGAGTCCGTCGCCGCTTCGAGGCTCTCGGAGAGGAGGCGCGCTCGTCGCTCGAGGGCGCTCAGGTCGTACGACACGGCGAAGAGGGACTGAGCGAGGGTCGAGTCCGACGCCCAAAGGGGGGACGACTCGGGCGTGCCCAGACCGGGACCGCCCACTCCGGCCTGCAGGACCTCCGGCTCGATGAACTCGAGTCCGGCGATGCTGCGGAACTGGGCGTCGCTTTCCGCGACGTCGTCGAGCTTGCCCTCGATCTCCTCGATCCGCTGCTGGAACTCGGCCAGCTCGGTTTCCAGCGCCTGATTCCTGGCTTCGAGGATCGCGGCTCGCATCCGTCCCGTGCCGTCGAGGCCGATGCCGAGCGTGAACGCCAGGATCACGAGCAGGCAGAACCCCCCGATCCAGCTACCCAGGCGAACGACCCGTGCCGGCACGGAGTATTGCCGTACCGGACCGTCCTCACCTCGGAGGACGAGAAAGGTCCATTGTTCTCCCTTCATGGAGCTAGCCTCGGTACGTGTGAGCCCGCTGCGTGGATGTCCGTTACCCTTCCGACACGCGACGGACACGATCGGAACGTGCTGGAATTCCTGAATTTCACGCGCAGACCTTTCAACCTAGACGGCGCTAAACGCGAGTGTCAACGAGCAATTTCCGGACCACCCGACCGGTGCCTCCCGGAGTGGGCGATCCTCGGGGCGACCTCAGGAGGCTCGATGCTCGGACGCCCAGGACGGCTCCACGCGCGGGAATAGCGCCTCGCCCTTGGTCACTCCCCGGCCGGACAGGTCGGCCGTTCGCGCTTGGCGAAGCGTCGGAACCGTCTCGAATCCGAGGCGGTGGGCCAGCGAGCGCATCTTTTCCGGAGTCACCGGCTCGAAGAGCGCGCAGAGCACCGTCAGGGCTCGGGCCAACGTGGCCAGCGTTTCGTCGAGCTCTCCGGCCTGGTCGGGATCTTTGGCTTGGGACCAGGGCTGTCGCTTCTCCACGAAGCCGTTCGTCACCCGCGCGAAATCCATCGCCGCCGCCAGTGCCTCGTGTACGCGGTACGAGCGCATCGCGGTGCGCGTATCCTCGAGGGCCTGATCGATCTCGGCGTCCAGCTCGGTGCCGGGGGCGTCCGGCACCACCCCGTCCCGGTACTTCGAGATCATCGAGAGGACCCGGCTCGCGAGGTTCCCCAGCACGTTGGCCAACTCCTCGTACCGCGTGAGGAAGCGTTCCGGGGTGTAGGACGCGTCACCACCCGTCGGCATTTCGCGCAGCAGGTACCACCGTACCGCATCCGTCCCGAACTCTTCGCGAAGTGCGAGAGGGTCCACGACGTTGCCGAGCGACTTGGACATCTTCGTTTCTCCTACGACCCACCACCCGTGGGCGAGGATCCTTCGCGGCACCGGTAGCCCCACGCCCATGAGCAGCGTGGGCCAATAGACGGCGTGGGTCGTGAGGATGTCCTTGCCGACGATATGAAGATCGGCCGGCCACCACGAGCCGGACGTGTCGTCGAATCCCTGCTCGTCGGGGGCGGCTTCGGGATGTATCGCCTCCGAGGCCGTGAGGTAGTTGATGAGCGCGTCGACCCAGACGTAGGTGACATGGTCCTCGTCGAAAGGCAACGGGATGCCCCACGCCACCCGGCTCTTGGGCCTCGAGATCGAGAGATCCGCGAGCGGCTTGCGCAGGAAGCCCAGGACCTCGTTGCGCCGGTTCTCGGGAACGATCCAGTCCGCATGCTCCTCGATATGCCGGACGAGCTCGTCCTGGAAGGCGCTCATGCGGAAGAAGTAGTTCTTTTCGTCCACGCGGTTGACCGGACGACCGCAGTCGGGGCAGGTCTCGCCGGGGCCCAGGTCCTTGTCGGTCCAGTACCGCTCTTCGTGAATGCAGTACCAGCCGGAGTAGCTCCCTTCGTAGATCTCGCCACGGTCCCAGAGGCGTTGCAGGAACGCGCGCACGACGGCGACGTGCTCCGCCTCGGTCGTGCGGATGAAACGGTCGTGCGAGATGTCGAGTGTGTCCCACGCGGCCCGGAACCGCTCGGCCATGAGGTCGCACAGGTCGAGCGGCTCCATGCCACGGCTGCGGGCTTCGGTCTGGATCTTCTGACCGTGCTCGTCGGTGCCCGTGAGAAAGAGCACCTCGACCCCGTCCTGTCGCTCGAAGCGCGCGAGCACGTCGGCCAGGATCGTGGTATACGCGTGTCCCAGGTGCGGCTCACCGGACGCGTAGTAGATCGGGGTGGTGAGATATTGGCGTCGCGGTGTGGTCACGTATCGGTGTTCCGGTGTTCGTTCACGTTTCCGGGGCCGCCCGAGGGGCCGACTTCCTCTTTGAGGTCGGCCAAGGTCACGGTCCGGCGCTCGCCTTCCGGACCGCGCAGGCTCACGGTGTCGCCCCAGATGTCCACGGCGACCACCTTTTCTTCTCCGAGGGAGGTGCGGATCTTCCGCCCTTCGCGCGGGAAGCGCCGCCGTGCCTCCACGTACGTCTTGTGCTCGTACATCAGGCAACACATCAGCCGTCCGCAGCACCCGCTGATCTGCGCGGGGTTCAGCGAGAGGTTCTGGTCCTTCGCCAGCTGGAGCGAGACGGGCTTGAGCTCGGGTAGCCAGGTCGAGCAACAGAGCTCGCGGCCGCAGCGACCGACGCCTCCGAGCAGCGCGGCTTCGTCCCGCACCCCGATCTGCTTGAGCTCGATGCGCGTCCGGAAGGTGCGCGCCAGGTCACGCACGAGCTGCCGGAAGTCGACTCGCTTTTCGGCGGTGAAGTAAATGATCAGCTTGTTGCGGTCGAACTGCCACTCGGCTTCGGTCACCTTCATGTGCAGCCCGTGCTTCTGGACGAGCGTACGGGTTTCTTTCCGCACGCGATCCTCGTCCTCCCGAAGCTCGTCGAGGCGGGCGATCTCCTCGTCCCCGGCGAGCCGTACGATCCGATTTTCCGGCGTGGGCGTGGAACACCCTCCGGACGAGGAGCACTTCCGCTCGGCGACGACGCCGATCGCCGAAACGACCCCGAGGTCTTCCCCCCGGTCCGCTTCGACGATGACGTGGTTCCCGGCTCGTACATCGGTGTCGGAGTACGTGTAGTACTCCTTGCGGGATCCCTTGAACCGGACTTCGGCGAAGCCTGCCATCGCGTACGCTCAGGCCTCGCGCCAGGCGCCGATGCCTTCGTATTTCGCCCACCGGCGCTCGCGAAGCTCGTCCACGGGAAGCTCTTCCAGCTCGGTGATGACCCGCTGCAAGGCGTCGCTCAACCGCCGCGAAGCTCCGTCCCAGTCCGTGTGGGCACCGCCTTCCGGCTCGGGAACGATCTCGTCGCAGACCCCGAGCCTGTGCAGATCTTCCGCCGTGAGCTTGAGGGCGGTCGCCGCCTTTTCTTTGTGCTCCGCCGAGCGCCATAGGATGGCCGCGCACCCTTCGGGTGAGATGACCGAGTAGATGGAGTGCTCGAGCATCAGAATTCGGTCGGTCACGCCGATGCCGAGCGCCCCTCCCGACATCCCTTCGCCGATGACGGCGGAGACGACGGGGACCCGCAGCCTGGCCATCTCACGAAGGTTGAAGGCGATCGCTTCTCCGATCCCGCGCTTCTCGGATCCGATGCCCGGATAGGCTCCGGGCGTGTCGATGAAGGTGATCACCGGCCGGCCGAACTTCTCGGCCTGGTGCATGAGCCTCAGCGCCTTCCGGTATCCTTCGGGGTGCGGCATCCCGAAGTTGCGCCGGAGGTTCTCCTTCATGTCGCGGCCCTTCTGTTGGCCCACGACCATGACCGAATGTCCGTTGAGGCGAGCCCATCCGCCGACGATCGCTTCGTCGTCCCGGTAGCCTCTGTCCCCGTGGAGCTCGATCCAGTCGGTGAAGAGCCGGTGGATGTAGTCCAGGGTATAGGGCCGTTGCGGATGGCGGGCGACTTGCACCTGCTCGATCGGCTTCAGGCTCTCGTAGGTCTCGCGCTTCAGGTCGAGGAGCTTGCCACGGAGCACGCCGACCTCGTCCGAGACGTCGATGCCCTTACGGTCCGCGAGATCGAGCAGCTTGTCGATCTGCGTCTGGATCTCGACGATGTCGCGCTCGAAGTCTAGATGCACGTTCGTCATGGGAAGGAGAAGCGTCTGGGACCCTGAAACTCGCCGGAGGCCGGCCGGGTCCGCAACCGGCGACGGGCCCGGACGAGCTGTTCGCGAAGTCCCTCGCGGCGTGGAGCCGTGCGGCTCGCGGCAAGCCTCAGGGCCGCAGCTCCTTGAGCACCCATCCGTCGGGGTCGAGCCGTACCGAGCCGGTCGGCCGCGCGTCGAGCGTGAAGCGGAGCGTGTCCTGGCCCGAGGCTGAAACCGCCTCGCGGCAGATCCGTTCGACTCCCTCACCCCAGCAGAGCTCGAGGGGCACCCGGAACCGGGGCCAATCTTCGTTCTGGACCTGTTGCACGACGACCTCGGCGACGCCGCCGTTCGCTTCATCCGGAATCCAGCGCTCCTCGACTTCGAAGACCGGATATCCGGGTCGGTGGAGCCACTGCGTGAAAAACCAGTCGAGCTCGCGGTGGGAGACCTCTTCCATGACGTCCTTCAGGTCGTCGGTCAACACGGCCGTGTGGATGTTTCGCCGGTAGAACTCACGGATGGCCTCGAAGAAGACTTCGTCTCCGAGCAGGCCGCGGAGCATGTGCAGAACCCATGCGCCCTTGGGGTAGTTGTTCGCGTTGAGGAGCGCGAACAGGTCGGTCTCGTCGGGATCGATGACCGGTCGCTCCGCGGCCTCCGAGTTCACGACTCGGGTGCGGTTGTTCTCCATGATTCCGCGGAACGCGTCCACGCCGTCGGCGGCCTCGAAAAACAGACCTCCGAAGTAGGTCGCGAACCCCTCCGAAAGCCAGAGGTGGTGCCAGCTCGCTTCCGTCACGGCGTCGCCGAACCACTGGTGCGCGATCTCGTGCGAGACGGTGCTCTCGATGTCGCGCCCGTCCGCGATCGCCTGCTCCGAATAGAAGATGGCCGAAGCGTTCTCCATCCCGCCGAAACGGGTCGCTGACTGGACGTTGGCGAGCTTCTCGAACGGGTAGTTCCCGACCAACTCGGTGAAGAAGTCGACCATCTGGGCCGCGCGCCGGAACGAGGGCTCGGCGTTCTCGACGTCCTCCGGAAACACCCAGTAAGTCACCTCGACGCAGCCGTCCTCCCGCCGGGACGCCGGAGCCCGGCCGCATGCCGCCAGGCCGATCGTGCGCACCTCGAGGTCCGCCGCGCCGATCACCATGTTGTACGTCGAGATGGGTACGCCCACCTCCCAAACCCAGGTGCGTCGCTCTCCGCTCTCCGGACCGAGCGCTCCGTCGCGCGTCGGCGTCGGCTCACCGACCAGGTGGCCGTTCGCGATGACCCGCCAGCCGGCCGGAGCGTGGACCGTATAACGCACGGTCGCCTTGTCGGCCGGATGGTCCACCGTGGGCATCCAGAAACGTGTCCGGTTGGGCCAGTTGTCCACGAAGGCCGCGGGATCTCCGTGTACGTTGTCGCGCAGGATGAGCCCGTCGTCGGGGACGCCCCGATACGCGAGCGCTACCCGGACGGTGTCGGCCGGGCGTCTGCCGTCCAGGGGCACCCGGACGACCCCGTCCTCGTGGAGGTAGGGCACGGTCTGGCCGTCGACGGTCAGCTCGGTGATCTCGAGCCCGGTGAAGTCGATCGGAAGCACGGGTCCGTGCTCCCGCACGCTCACCCGGAGCTCGGTATGGCCCTCGAAGCCCTCCGCACCGGATGCAAGGCCGACTTCCACCTCGTAGTGGAGCACGTCCACTCCGGGTGCGTAGGGCCCCGGGGCCGGCGCGACGCCCGCCTCGATGGGCTCGGGCTCCTGCGCCCCCGCCGGAATCGGGCCGGTGCCCAGCGCGAGGACGGCGGCTGCGATCGATACGGCCCGTTTCCACGTCATGGTCAGCCTTTCTCCTGAATGGTTTCGAATACCTCGACTTCCCCGAAGCTCTTCAGCCTGCCCCAATACCGTGCGTAGGCGCGGGCGAGCTCGGGGTCGAGGTCCGGGCGTTCCGTGCCCAGCCCACTGAACTGCTCGAGCGCCTCGGTCTTGCCCGAGATGCGATCCGCAATATCGACCACGTGGTGCGGCGAGAACGCCGAGGGCGACGTGGCCGTCTGGTACCCGAACACATGCACACGGCCCTCCGCGGCCTCGACGGCGATGCGCGAAGCCGCGGAGCGCGATGGATGGCGGTCGCCCCGTGCCGGAGCGTACATGACCGAGGGGCGCAGCTCGTGCACGGCGCGGTGCAGCATCATCGCCATGGCGTCGGGATCCCCGACCAGCGACTCGGCCAGCCGGAGCGTGAAGCCCAGGCCGCGGGCCGCCGCCCTTGCCGCGGCGAACTCGTCCGGATCCACCCGTGGTGGGTCGACCGGAATGGGCAGGATCACGACCTGGGCGCCTTCGGCGACCGCCGACCCGAGAACGCCCGCGCACCCCATGATCCCGTCGCCGATCAATCCTTCCACGACCAGGACGGTCTCACGCTCGGGTGAAGCTCGCGCGGTCTCCGTGCCCCGAGGTCCGACCATGGAGCGGACGCGTCCGACGAAATCGTCCCGGTCCAGGGGCTTCACCATCACCTGATCGGCGCCCGCCCGGAACGCCTGGTCCCAGTAGTGCTCCTGGGTGTAGCCGGTCGTCGCCAGCACGGGCATGTGCCGGTCCTTCGCTTTGGCGGCGCGGATGACCTGGAATCCGTCGGCTCCGGGGAGGTTCAGGTCGGCGACGAGGAGGTCGAAGCCCCGCTCCTCGAGGAGTCGCAGCGCGTGGTCGCCGTCCTGCGTGTGCGTGACGGCGAACTCCGGCAGCCCGGAGAAGAACGTCTGCACGAGCAGCGCGTGATCCACCGAATCCTCGACGAAGAGGACCTGGCGCTTCTCGGTGGAATCGGGGGTCAACGAGACATCTCGGTGTTTGGGCGGTGTGACGCTCGGAGCCCGAGCGTGCTCGACTGGAATATATTGGGGCTAGCAGCCCGTGGCAGAAGTTGGGTGGGCCGGACCCGTGCTGCGCCCGGGTGCCCCGGGAGCGCCACGGCCCCAGATCCTAGGCGCCATGACGAAGGCATAGCCTTGAGCTGGGCACCGCGCGAAGCGTGGTCCGAGGAGTGGCAACGACGGAGATGGGGCCGTGCCGCCCCGGGCACCGCCGCGCCAGCGGTGGTCCGAAGGGCACAAGGGGACCAACGCTATCGCGTCGGTGCCCGCGGCATCATACTGCGTCATAGCTCCTCCCCGATGCTTTGGCATCGCATTCGTCGCTCTTCCTTGTCTGATATCCGCAAGACCCTTGTGCGCGGCCCACCCAACTTCTGCCACGGGCTGCTCGGGAACCGTCCCGTCACGCGGCGTCGGAAGACCGGTCTCGTCGGGGCTCCGGCAGGAGGAACCACACGATGAGCCCCATCGTGAGCACGAAGACGGCACCGACGATCGTGTTCGACCTGTATCCGACCCCGGCGAAGAGCGGGCCGGCGATCGCGCCACCGAGCGCGAACCCGACTTGGCCGAGCGCGACCGTGAGGCTCATCAGCGATCCTCTGCGGTCGTCGCTCACGAGCGCGGTGAGCAGCGCCGAGAACGGGCTGATGCGCATCGCGACGAGCACCATCGTCAGGAAGAAGATGACGTACGCCGTCCAGAGGTTCGTGACCAGCGGTACCGTGAGGAGCATGACCACGGAGAGTCCGATGCAGGAGAGCAGGATCAAGCCTTTGCGCCCGATCCGGTCGGAAAGCTTCCCCGCTTGCGGGCCGGTCACGACGTTTGCGACCCCGCCGATCAGGAACATGAGCGCGATCTGGTTGCCGGTCGCTCCGATGTCCCGCTCGAGCCAGGTCGGTAGGTAGACCACGAACACCGAAACCCCGAGGAACATCATGAAGAACGCCGTTGCCGCCCATGCGATCTCGGCTCGCTTCAACATCGTGACGTAGTCTTCGATGGCCTTCTTGATGGAGAGGCGGTGCTGGCTCAGCTGCACGTCGGGCTGTGGCATGCGCAGGAAGAGCAGGAGCAGGGTGGCGGCCATCGTGATCGCGAAGAGGTAGAAGGGCGAGCGGAAGCCCCATCGCTCCGCCATGACGATGCCCATCGGGATCCCGATGATCTGTCCGAAGGCGGATCCGCTCATCACCCAGCCGGTGGCCCAGCCCCGACGCTCGTACGGAAAGTAGTCGCCAATGTAGGAGACGGCCGCTCCGCTCAGGATGCCACCCGCGATCCCAGCGAAGATGCGCACGGCCAGGAACGAGACGTACCCGGTCACGAAGCCGTGGAGCGAGAGCGCGAGCGTCATCGTGCCGGCGCCCATCATCAGGATGCGTCGCCGTCCGATCTTGTCGGAGATCGGACCCGAGATGATGGCGAACACACCGACCATGATCGAGTAGGCGGACACCAAAGTGCCGAGCACCGCGTCCGCGATCCCGAGCTGGTTGCCGATCATGGGCAGGATCGGCGAGATGATCATGATCTGGCTGGCCGACGAGAACACCAGCAGCCAGAGGGTGAAGACGACCAGCAGCGGGGACACCTCGGTCGCGTCGCCCGGGGGGGTGTCCGGGCCCGCCGGGGGCCGGACGGCTTCACCGCCGAGCTCGGCTCCGCTCAACCCCCTTCGTTCCTGTCGACCCGCCCGGCGGCCCGCTGGGCCGTGGGCATCAGAACGAGCTGGAACACGTCCACGTGCTCGGGCGTGTTGGCCACGTAGAGCACCGCGTCCGCCACGTCGTCGCCCGACAGCGGGCGGGTGTCGGCGTAAACCTTCTTCGCCCGCTCTGCGTCTCCGTGGAAGCGGACCTCGCTGAACTCGGTTTCGGTCAGGCCCGGATCGACGCTGGAGACCCGCACCTTGGTGCCCAGCAGGTCCATGTTCATCCCTTCCGCGATCGCCCGCAGCCCGAACTTGGTGGCGTTGTAGACGGCCCCCTTCGGGTAGACCCAACGCCCGGCGATGCTCCCGATGTGGATGACGTGTCCACTGTTCCGCTCCACCATGTGCGGCAGGATCGCGCGCGACATGTAGAGGACTCCCTTGAGGTTGGTGTCGATCATGTCCTCCCAGTCGTCGATCGATCCCTCGTGGAGCTTGTCGAGACCCCGCGCCTTGCCGGCGTTGTTGACGAGGATGTCGGGGAGGAGCTCCAGCCGTTCGAGCGTGTTCACGTATTCGGCGACCTGGTCGCGGCTCGCCACGTCCACGCCGTGGGCGTTCGCTTCGACGCCGTGTTCCTTGCGCAGCTCCTCCGCCAGAGCCTCCACGCGCTCGAGCCGGCGGGCGGCGAGAAGGAGGTTCGCGCCCTGCTCGGCGAAGCGTCGCGCGCATGCTTCGCCGATTCCGGCGCTCGCTCCGGTGATGAGGACGCGTTTTCCGATCAATCGATTGATCATGGTGGTGATGGTTCGGTGAACGGGTTGGGGGGCGTCAGATTCGCCCCGGCTCATCCGCGACGCAACCGTGGCGACACCGGCGGTGGCCGACGGCTCCGGAAGCCACTACCCTCCGGCCGTCACGCGATGGCTCGGAGGAGCGACTTGGACAGGAAGCAGGTCGGCGCCTGGGCGCTGTACGATTTCGCCAACTCGGTGTTCCCCGCGGTCATGACGACCGCGGTGTTCCCGGTCTACTACATCACGGTGGTGGTCGCGGACGGGGGTGGAGCCGGCGAGTGGTGGTGGGGGCGTGCCGTCGCGCTGTCGGCGCTGATCGTGGCCGTGACCTCTCCGCTGTTGGGTGCGATCGCGGACCGCGGCGGTGCGCGGAAGAAGTTCATGTTCGGGTGGGTCGGCGTATGCGTTGCAGCCGTCGCCGCGATGACGACGCTCGAGGCCGGGATGGTGATCCCGGGGTTCGTCCTGTTCGTCGTCGCCAACGTCGGGTTCGAGGGGGCGAACGTATTCTATAACGCGTATCTGCCCGACATCGCGCCTCCGGAGCGGCGTGGCTTCGTCTCGGGGCTCGGTTTCGGGATCGGGTACCTCGGCTCGGCCGTCGGGCTCATGATGGCGATTCCGTTCGTCGACCGGATCGAGCTCGTCTGGCTGTTGGTGGCCGGCTTTTTCTTCGTCTTTTCGCTCCCCGCCTTTTTCTTCCTGCCCGAGGACCGGCCGACGGGAATCACGCTGCCCGCGGCGGCACGCTGGGGGTTCGGCAACCTCCGCGTGATCGTGAGCGAGGTCTGGGCGAACCGGGAGCTGCGGAAGTTCCTGCTGGCCTTCTTCTTCTATATCGACGGCGTGCTGACCATCATCGTCATGGCCGGCGCGGTCGCGACGGAAACGTTCGGTTTCGACCAGCGCGGGACCATCGTCCTCTTCCTGATCGTGCAGTTCTCGGCCCTGGCGGGTGCGTTCGCCTTGGCGGGCCCGACCGACCGTTTCGGGCCCAAGCGGGTGCTGAGCGGGGTGATCGTGCTGTGGATCGCCACCGGCGTGTCCGCCTACTTCATCCAGGACGCCGCGGTTTTCTACGGCCTGGCGGTGGTCGCCGGACTCGGTCTGGGCTCGATCCAGTCGGCGAGCCGGGCGCTGATGGCTTCGCTCGTCCCCGAGGGCCGGGAAGCCGAGATGTTCGGCTTCTACGCTCTGTGCGGAAAGACGTCGTCGATCATCGGACCGACCCTGTTCGGATACGTGACGCTCCTGGCGGACGGCAACCAGCGGCCCGGCTTCCTCGTTTTGACCGGGCTGTTCGTCGTCGGCCTCTTCCTGTTGCAACGGGTTCGGGATCCCGTGTCCGGTCGCGTCGAGACGGCCGGGTCGTGACGGGCCGCGTCGCGCCGCGCACCGGCACGCGATGGCGCGTCGGCGGTCGGGGAGCGACCTTGGCGCGTCGGCGGGCGGGTGCCCGCGCTCTCGGCAGGCGATTCTCACTCAAGGAGGACGAAGATGGTTTCGGGACGCGACCTCGGACGGGCACGGCCCCTGACACTGTGGGCGATCGCCGTGGCGGGCTCGGTGCTCGCCGGCTGTTCGATCGAGCCGCGCACCGACCGTGAAGAGTCGGCGGCCGACGGACCCGCTTCGGGTGCGCCCGACAAGGAGGTGGTCGACGTGCCCGGCGTCGCGAGCTTGCCGGTGTTCTCGTCAGCGATTCGAAGCGGAGATTTCATCTTCCTGTCCGGCGCCATCGGCACGGTGCCGGGCGAGGAGCTGCAGTTGGTCGAAGGAGGCATCGGGTCCGAGACGCGGCAAACCCTCGAGAACCTCAGTGACGTGATCGAGGCCGCGGGGGGGACGATGGAAGACATGGTGAAGTGCACGGTCTTCCTCGCGGATATGGACGATTACGAGGCCATGAACGAAGTGTATCTCGAGTTCTTCCCTTCGGATCCCCCGGCTCGCTCGGCGCTCGCCGCGGCGGGTCTGGCGTTCGACGCCCGGGTGGAGATCGAGTGCATCGCGGCGGCTCGTTAGCTGCGCTCAACCCCGGATCTCGGGAGCGGCGTCGTGAAAGGTGACCCGCCATACCCGGAGGTGCTCTTCCAGGCCGCGCACGTTCACTTCCAGGGACTGGAGCTCCGCTCCGAGCCGGAAGCACAGCTCGTCGACGCCCGGGTCCACCCGGACCGCATCGGAAAGGACGACATCGTTCCCGGCGGACACTGAGCCGAGGCGTGCGGCGATGTTGACGGTCGAGCCGAAGTAATCGAGTCGGTCGTTGAGCGTGACCGCGATACATGGGCCGTAGTGCACGCCCGCTTTCAACACGAGCGGGAGCTCCTTATCCGGGATCTCGCTGTCCGGGCGTCGCATCTCGGTCCCGCTCGCGAGTCGTGCTTGCGCCGTACGAACCGCCTCCATCGCATGTTGTGGCTCTTGGAAGACCGCCATGACCGCGTCGCCGATCGTCTTCACGACCGCCCCTTCGTGCTCGCGCACGGCTTCGTCGAGCACTTCGAAGTGGCGCATCACACGCCTGTACGCGGGGGCGTCGCCGACGCGCCGATACATGCGCGTGGAGTCCTTCAGGTCGGTGAAGAGGATGGCGAGGCTACCGACGTTCATGAACGTGCCAGACCGTAACACCTCGTCGCTGAAGATGTCCCGAAAGTCCGCGAGCGCCGTGACCTCGGCGGCCGTTGCCGCGGTGTCCGCCCAGGCAATGCGCTCGATGTCGACGAGCACCTCCGAGTCCGTTTCGTTGTGGAGCGTGACCTGGGCTCTCGGATGCACGGCCGAGTGGACCTCGCCCCAACCGCTCGGGAGGAGCTTGACCGTGACGTGCTCGACACCCTCCGTAGAGACCTCGAAGGCAGGACCGCCCGGCACGCCCCAGGCCCGCAACCGGTGGCGCCCGGGTTCCAGCACCCCGTGGACCGCCCGGCGCTCGGACGGCGCGAGGAGCTGTTGAACCTCGATGTGTGGCGTGATCTGGGGCCCGGCGACGCAAAATTCGGGAGCGTGAACCGGACGAATCGCCGCCGTGGGCCTGAAGGATACTTCAACCGAGTTGGCGAAATCGCGGGAAAACGTGACGTCACAGCTCTCGCAGTGGGTGCTCCCTTCGCGCATGCGGGCGAGCGACGTGACACGGTCTTTCGCCCCCAGGCAGCGAGGACAGATCACGTCCCACGTCAGATCGAGTAGGCCTGCGCGAGTGGCCTGCATGCAGGTGTGCAGCGTTTCACGGCGCTCGGTCCCCCATGCGTCCGCTCGCTCGTAGGGCCGGATCCGGGCGAGGCTCATCTCGTCGGCGGTGGCTACGTACCTTAGGATTTGCTCCGTGAGTTCCGGACGGACGCCTGTTTCGGCGAGGCGTTTCCCCGCCCGCCGTAGGCGAGGAAGCCGACGGCGGGGAAGCGCTTCGGGGGCATCCTGGGCATCGCTCTGTCCGACCACCTGTTCCGCGTACCTCTTGAAGGTACGCCCGAATGTGGCACGGCTGATCACACCGATCTGAATCGGAGTCGTGACGAGACCGAAGATGCCTCGTGGGCGGGCGTGCACCCGATAGGTGAGGTGCGTCCGGTGCGGACCCGCTTCCTCCAGGGTGGCGAGGACCCTCATCTCACGAAGCGGCCCCCGGCTGTACCGGCGGACGACTCCGAAGCGCCACGGCTTCACCCACTCGAAGGGCAGCTCTTCCCACTCCAGGGTGACGCCCTTCACACGCAGATGCAGCTGTCGGCGTGCGTTGGTGGCGATCCGACCGTCGCTGGTGGGTTGCTCCTGGACGGGAGGCAACCCTACGTCGCGGTTGAAGCGGTTCGTGTCGGAGACGAGGGGCCACAGGGCTTCAGGCGATGCGGGCAGTGTCCAGGACCACTCGTACTCGAATTCACGAGGAAGCCCCATCTCTCCTCCCCATCACGTTGCCTCGGATTCTCAAGAGGTCGAGTCCGAGGTCGCGACTCCCGCCTCGTCCAACACCGTCTGGAGGCTGTCGCGGAGCGCGTTGTGACGCTCGATCGTCGATCGACACGCGGCTTCGGCATTGCGCAGGCGCTCGACCCGGGCATCCCACGCATCGACCGAGTCGTTGTAGCGTTCGAACGACTCCATGTACTCGTCGTACTGGTCTTCCGGAACCCCGCGGGCGTCGAGCGCCTCGAAGCTATCCACCTGCGAGCGGAGCGACGTGATGACGTCGTCGAACTCGCGGAGGCGTGTCTCGGAGCTCTCGACGGTGCCCCTGCAGCGCTGGGCGGATGCCCGCGCCTGGAAGAGCTCGCTCCGGAGCCTGGTGATCTCCGACGAGACCCGTTGGCGCTCGAGGATCCGGTCGACACCCAGGAAGAGCAGGGCGGCCGCGCCGAGCGAGAGGAGGACCGGGAGCATCGAGCGGAGCTTCTGATTCACCGTGCCCCACCCCGGTCTCGGAGGCGTCGCGGACGGACGTCTCTCACGGATCGACGGTGAATCCGAACATCATCCCGGCTTCCAGGTGCTCGGCGATGTGGCAGTGAAGCATCCATTCGCCCGGATTGGACATCTCGACCAGGAGGTCCATGGTGGAGCCGACGGGAACGATCGCCGTGTCCTTCCACACCAGGTTCTCGTTCCGGACCCCGTCCATCGCGAGCACGAGGAACCGCTGGCCGTGGATGTGGATCGGATGGTTCATGGGGTGGAAGGAGTCGGGTGAGTTGAAGATCCGGATCTTCACCACGTCTCCGACGTCGAAGCGCCAGTCGATCTCGTCGTTCTCGGCGCCCGTATCGCGGTCGCGCAGGATCCAGGTGACCTGTTCGCCGGTCGAGAGCCAGTTCATCATCGGCATCCCGTCGTTCCACTCGACCGGTGGATAGTAGAGCGTGTCGGCCTCCATGGAGAGCATGATGGAGGGATGGAGGTTCCGGACCCGCACGGTCGTCTCCAGCTCGTGGTCGGGCTCTCGGTCGAACCACGGACGAAACGCCTCGATCTCCTCCTGCACGGCCTCGTGCTCTCTCAACGTGGTGAACGCCTCGGAGAGGTCGGGCTCGGCGGGTTCGTCGGCGACCGTCACGAGCGAGAGCGTGTCCACGTGCGGGTAGAATTCACCGCGGAAGTGATTGACGGCCTGGATGGTGTTCGCGATGGCGACCTCACCTGGATCGTCGAACATCACGTCCACCACGTAGCGCTCCGCGGGTCCGATGACCACGGACTCGGTCCATTGCTCGCGCTCGTAGCGGCCGATGTCCGAGGCGACGATCTTCACCCGAGCGCTCCCGAACGTGACGTTGAACGTGCGGGTGTTGGCGACGTTCGTGAGGAAGAAGCGCACCACTTCCCCCCGCTTCACGTCGAGGGTGTGCTCGGTCTCGCCATTGACCATCATCACGTTGCCGAAGCGACCCATGAGCGCGTGCGTGGCCGCGCTCTCGCCCCACGGTAGGGCCCCCTCGTCGTCCACGAGCAGATCGTCGAGCACGAAGACCTCCTCCCGGTGGGAGGGCCCGTAGTATTCCGGGTCCGGCGACGTCACGTGCAGGTTGCCGAACAGTCCGAGGTCCTGTTGGACGTCTTCGCGGACGTGCGGGTGGTACCAAAACATGCCCGCATCGGGAACATGGACCTCGTAGGTGAAGCTCTCACCCTGCTCGATCGGGTCCTGGGTCAGCTCCGGTACGCCGTCGTACCGATTCTCGAGACGGATGCCGTGCCAGTGGATGGTCGTCGGCATCTGGATGTCGTTCGTTACTTCGACCACGAGCGTCGCGTCCTGGGGCGCCTGGATCAGGGGACCCGGGTACTGCTCGTTGTAGCCGTACATGACCATCTCGTGGCCTTCGATCGTGCGGCGCACCATCGACACCGAGATGTCGAGGGTGTCCCCGTCCTCCATCTCCACCACCTCGGATGGACGCGCCTCCGGGAACATCGAGGGATCCATGCCCTCGCCCGGCAGGAACGGCTCCACGACCGGGGTCGCGGTCTCGAGTCCGGGGAGCATCGGCATGTTCGGGTCCATGGGGACCATGCGCCAGCCGCCCTCCATGTCCATGCCTTCCATCTCGTGGCCCTCGTGCTGAGCCGCGGAGACGGACGGCATACACGCCAGGAGCGCCGCGACGGCGAGGGCTCGGCATACGACAGTGCGTGCCACGTCAGCTCCCGAAGCCGTACGAGGCGCAGTTCTCCTGCTGCAGCGCGCCGTGTCCGAGCATCGTGTGCATCGCACCACTCCGCGACATGCCTCGGAAGACGACGGGCCCCGACCAACGATCTCCGTCCGGGGCGTCCGCCGGCTCGAGCGTGACGACAACGAGAAACTTGTTCCAGGACACGGGACCGCCGGCACGGAGGTTCTCGTCGAATGCGGTCAGCCGCTCGACCCGGTCGAGGTCGGGCGTGGTGAGCCAAGCGACGAGCCGGCCGGAATCGGGCGGGCGCATGCGCTCGATGGAGATGTCGACATGGTACACGTAGCTCCCGTCGGAGCTGACGGCGACCGGAAAGGGTGAGGCCGGGGGAAAGCTGACCTCCGCCCTGGCGCGGGCCGTGCCGGTTCCCGGAATGTTCTTGGTCGAAGAAAGCTCGAACCCGTAGAACTCGGGCCCCGAGGGGACGCCGCAGAATGCGGCCGGGCCCTCGGCGGATACCTGCGCCACCGGAGCGGGCATGCCCGGGGTGAGCGCCGGCACTATCAACGTTAGAAAGAGAAGGGCGTTGTTCGTCACGTCGATCCCCTGTGGAACGGTGGCCTTCGATCGTCCGCCGGTGGGCGATTCGCGCCCGCGGCGTTGCATGAGCCTACACGCGAGCGGCTGAAATGAGCCTATTCGGGTGACTGGTGGACGACAAGGCGAGGGGCGCGAGCCCTCGTTCTCGCGGCGCCCCGTCTTTATCCTACCCGGACTGCGACCCGTGTCCCGAACCTGTGAGTATTGCCATGGCTGATGGCTCCCGGCATGAATTCATCGCCTCACCCGAGCTCCCCGCACCCATCGGGCCGTACTCACCGGGGGTGGCTTGGGACCGCATCGTGATGGTGTCGGGGCAGGGAGCCACCGATCCGGCCACGGGGGAGCTCGCGGGTCCGGACGTGGAAACCCAGACCGAGCAGGTGTTCCGAAACATCGAATCGATCCTCGTCGCCGCCGGGACGGATCTCTCCAGGGTTTTGCGATGCGGGGTCTTCCTGGTCGACCTGAGAGACTTCGAAGCGATGAATGCCGTTTACGCGCGTTGGTTCGGCCACCACAAGCCGGCGCGCACGACGGTTCAGGTGGCCTCGCTACCCGACCCGGGACTCCGGGTGGAGATCGACGCGATCGCGTATCGGCCGTAGTCCGTCGTCGCACTTCAGACGACGGCATCGCGAATGCGTCCACGGGCCGGCGACCCGATGCCGGGGCGACTCGATCTCGAGTCGCCCCGGCACGGCGCTCGTCAATGCCGTCGGCTGATCGGACCCTGGATCAGCGATTCGTCCCACTTCTGGGCCGAGGAGATGTCCGGCACGCCCCATCGCTCACCGTTCCAGCCCTGAAAGCCGTCCATGCGGAACGTCCAGAATCCGGTCGACATATCGCTGACGACGATGAGGCCGTCCTCGTTGCGCACGTCCACGCCGAACGCGCCGTTGAACATGGAGTAGCGGTCGGTGTTCGGCGGTCCCAGGTAGGTGTCGTAATACCCCACCGTCACGGGATTCTCGGGATCCTGCATGTTGAAGATCTGGAGGCCGTCGAGGTATCCGGAGACGAACACGTAGGGCCACCGGACTTCGTGATTGTGCACCAGGTTCTGCCAGTCCGCCGTCCATGCGGAGATCGGCGAGCTGATGTTGGACTGCTCGCCGTCGAGCGCGGGCTGGAGGTCGAAGATGCGTAGCGGCGCGTACTGGTATTCCGTCTCCGCGATGACGTAGCGGCCGTCCGGTGTCGGAGTGAACGTGTGTCCGTAGTTCACGCCCGAGACGCCCGTCAGCGTGATGCGCAGCTCTGGCGCTTGAAGGTCCGAGACGTCGTAGATGTAGTAGCCGCCCGTACCGCCCCCATAGAAGCGGTCTTCCCCCGAATCGGGGTGATAACCCACGTAGAAATCGTGGTATCCTCGGCCGCTTCCGCGCCCGAGCGCGGACTCGGGAACGGGAACCATCCCGACGCGCGCGTTCTCGATGTCGCCTTCGACGATCATGCCGAGGTCGTAGACCAGGGCCCCGGGAGCGTTGGCGGTCGTGAACAGATAGACCCGATCGTCCGAGTGCTTGTAGATGAAGATGTTGTGGAACCCGCCCGGCATCTCGGGCTCGCGGATGCGCGCGACCTCTTCCACGGAGCTCGGGTCGGGCAAGCCGGTGACATCGAGGATGACGGCTCCGAGGTCCGAATTCGGGCCGCCCTGCCCGAACTGGAGGGACTGCACCGCGTAGTAGCGGTCGTTCCACTTGAAGTGCTTCGTATCCATCCCTCCGGTCGGGAGGTGCAGGTCCTGGTCCTCGATCCGCCACTCGTAGAGGAGCTCCGGCTGCTCGGGATCTTCGATGCTGATGATGTCGAGACCCTTCGGGCCCACGGGACCGTACTGCATCCGCGCGACATAGGCGTAGGGTCGGTCGAGCTCCTGCTCCACCTCCATGTCCGCGACCGAGAGCCTGGGGCCCAACGGCAGGTGGCCGAGCACCTCGATGTTGTCGCTTCCGCGGTCGGCGGGCGTCCAGGGTGTTTCCTGTGCGGCCAGCGGGGCGAAGGATACCGCGAGCAACGCGGTGGTCACGAACGTGTGGAGCATCTTCATCGGGCACCTCTCGAAGGTCACGAAACGGACGAGGAGCCAAGGTGGCGTGGCGATGGCCCGAGGGCAACCGGAGCCGTGGCGCGCCCGGGTCCCTCCCTACACGAGCGAGAGTATCGTCGCGGCCAGGCGCTCGTCGTCGTAGTAAGGGGCACGCTCCGGGGTGAGGAGGCGAGTATCGACGAGCTCGATCCCGAGATCCTGGAGAAAGTGGGACGTCCCGTCCGAAAGGGTGACCGCCTCCGGGTCGACGACGACGTAGCGCACGAGACGGGCCGGGGCCGCGTGCTCCGATGTCCCCTCATCGAGACACGCGAGGAGCCGCAGCACCTTCCGGCGGAGGTCCAGCCCCCGTTCCTCGGGGTCCGTCCCGTCGGGGTTGGGCACGTAGACCTTGGGAGCGTCCGAGCGGACCACGGCATCGGCCACGCCGTCCGGCAGGAGGGTCGCGAGGAGGCTGGAGTAAAAGCTCCCCACGGGGTAGCAGATCAGGTCCGCTCCCTCGATCAGGCGGGCCACGGCCTTGTCGATTGGGACGCGGTGAGGGGCCGGGCGCATGAGGGATTCGGTCAGGAAGAGGCGCTCCACCGGTGACGTGAGCGGTGGAGCGCCCTTCCCGGTGATGCGGTGTTGGCCCGCGACGCGGCGACCGTCACGAAGCTCGGCCGCGAGATGGAGATCCGCGTCCACGATCGGGCGGACCACGCCCTGCGTCTTCACGAGGCGGGAGAAGAAGTGCACCACGCGCTCGAGATCACGGTCCTGGCTCAGGTAGCCACCGGTGAGCACCAGGTTGCCGATCGCGGCTCCACGCAGGTCGAAGGTCCGGGGCATGGCATCGACGAAGTAGTCGAGGTGGTTGCGCACGATCCCGCGAAGCGGCTCGGGTATGGCGGCCACGAGCGGGTCCGATCCGGCCACCATCCGCGCCAAGTGGGCGTTCAAGGCCTCGGGCTCACCCTCCGAGGGAAGCCGGAACGCCAGGAGGTCGTGGAGCTCCCGGGTGCCGCTGGTCGTTGGGTCCGCCAGCGCGAGGAGACGGTTCCGGAGGTCGCCCACGGCCGGCATGCGGAAAGCCCGCCGCAGCTCCGCGCTGCTTCCTCCGGAGTCGAACGGCGTGACCAGATGGATGGAGTTGTGGGTGAGCTCCACGAGATGCCGGCTCAGCGTGCGGAGTCCGTTGCCGCCGCTGAAGAAGAGCGGGGCGGGTCCGAGCTCCGGGGCATGGCGGTAGCGCTCGAGGGGAACTGCGGTCATGCCTAGCTCCGTGCCGATGCGACGCGAGGACCTGTGACTCGTGCGGTCGGGGCTGTCGCATGAGGCTACCGATGTAGGAGCGGCGGAGCCAGCCTCCCACGAACAGGTGCGGGGCAGGGCTTCGGGCTACCGTCCCCCGCCGGAGGGGACGCGGCTGGGCTCGATCGGCTCCACGGAGGGAGGCGCTACGGCGTGCCAGGCCCGCTCCAGCCATCCGAGCACGCCGCCGCGGCACTGTTCCACGCGGACCGAACCGGCCTGTACCCATGCTTCCTCGGGCTCGGTTCCGGATCGGGTGGCACAGCCTCGCTCGATGGCCCGGCCCGTCACCGGATCGTAGCGGACCCGCTCGACACCGATCGGTCGTGGCCACGTCGTACGCGACCGTGCCTCCGTTCCTTCGAGGGCGTCCATCCATCGGGCCCACGCCGGGGCGGCGAGGGCGCCCCCACCCGCATCCGGAACGATCTCCGCCGGATCGTCGAACCCGAGCCAGATCCCGCTGACCAGGCCGGGCGTGAGCCCCACGAACCACGCATCTTTCCCGTTGTTGGTGGTGCCTGTCTTGCCGGCCGCGGGGCCGCGGTATCCTTCGTGCCTCACGCTGACGGCGGTGCCCCGGTCGACGACGTCGCGCATCGCGTCCAGAACGACGAAGCTCGTCGTGGGGGCCAGCGCCGGGTCACCGTCCGTAGGATTCGGCCGTGTCCAGAGGACGGTGCCGTCTCTGTCCTCGACGCGCTCGATGAGGTGGGGCTCCACCATTCGCCCTCCGTTTCCGAACACGGCGTAAGCCCCGGTCATGTCGAGCAGCGACGCATCGAACGCCCCGATGGAGGTGGAGGGGACTTCCGGGATCGGGCTGTCGATGCCGACGTTCCTCCCCACCGCGCCGAGTGCGTCGAGCCCGAGGTCCATGGCGAGATGGGCCGCGGCACGGTTCGAGGAGCGTACGAGCGCCTCGCGCAAGGGTAGCACCGTTTCGTCCACGTGGTCGGCGGGCAGCCACGGCCCGCTCGCGCTCTGGATGGGCACCGTGTCCGCCGAGACCGGCGCCAGCATCCCGAGCCCACGCTCCAGCGCGGAGGCCACCAGGAACGGCTTGATCAGCGATCCGACCTGGCGCTCGGCCTGGTCCACCCGGTCGAACTCGGAATCCGTGAAGGCTCGGCCGCCGACCCAGGCGCGTACGGCGCCGGTCCGCGGGTCGAGGGCCACCGCCGCCCCCTGGAGGCGATCGGCCGTGTCGCGCGGCGTGAAGGGGCCGTAAGCACCTCGCTCGATGGCGCCGATCTGTGCCAGGAGCGCGTGTTCTCCCTGTTCCTGGACTCGGGGGTCGATGGTCGTGAAGATCCGCAGACCCGATCGACCCGCCAGCTCGGAGGTCACGGCGCGCAGTTCCCGGGTGGCCGCGGCACTCAGGTAGCTTCGGTGTCGCCGGAGCTCCAGGTGAAGAGATGTGCCCAACGGCTCCGAGCGGGCGGCTTCGACCTCTTCCGTCGAGGCGATCCCTTCCTCGTGGAGGATGCCCAGGACGACGTTCCGCCTGGCGCGCGCACGTTCGGGGTGCCGTCGGGGCTCGTAACGCTCGGGGCCGCGCGTCATTCCGACCAGCGTCGCGACCTGGCCGAGGTCGAGCGCGTCGACCCCCTTCCCGAAGTAGTGCTGCGAGGCCCGTTCAATGCCGTAGATTCCGTTCCCCATGTAGATGGCGTTGAGGTAAAGCGTGAGCACCCGCTCGTGGCCGAGCCGTTCGATCAAGCGCGGCGCGGTCAACGCTTCGATGACTTTTCGCCGCCAAGGCCCCACCCCCCGGAGGGATTCGCTCCAGAGCGTTCGCACGAGCTGCATCGGGATGGTGCTCGCTCCTTCCTCGACCTCGCCGGCCCGGAGGTTCCTGAAGGCCGCCCGCATGACGCCTCTGCCGTCGACGCCGCCGTGGTCCCAAAATCGGCGGTCTTCCACGGCGACGAAGGCATCGCGCACGAGCTCCGGAATCTCTTCGGCGTCGAGAGAACGACGGAGCGGCCCGGCGACCTCCGCGAGGGTGCTCCCATCTCTGCCCACCAGCTCGATCGCCTCGGGTAGGGGCTCGCCCGCCTCGAGCTCCGTCAGCGTGAGACAGGCCTCCTCGGGCGCGCACGACACGGAGAATGTCCGGGTCACGGTCACCCAGCCGATGAGCACGAGGCCCAGCAGCCAAACGAGATGGATCCCGCGACGGTGAAGCGCACGCCGCAGCGTGCGCGGAAGTCGTCGGAAGCTCCGGGACGGACCATCCTTCCGGTCGGAGAGGTCCACGTCGGGACCACCGGGGGTGCCCAAGGGGTCTATGGGGAAGCTCATCAGCTCGTCGTCAGAGTTCGTCAGGGTTCCGGGTCATCAGGGATGAAGGAATCGTGCCAGTCGCTCGTCACGCTCCACATGGTCCGGGAATTGCTGGTAGTCACACCTATCCGTACCGGCGCGCTCGTACCGGCGCGGCGAGTCGGACATCACATCCAGGAGATTCGATGAAGCGCATCGTGTTCGTGTTGCTCACTCTCGCGCTCGCACCCGGCGCCGCGTCGTCCCAGATCGTCTGGGACGCACCGACCATGCTCCGCCCGGGCGCGCCGTCCGGGCTGTCCGTGCTGCTTCTCGAGCCGTACCCGGGCAACGAGTTCGGGGCACTCGCCGTCTGGCGGCAGTCGCCGGCGCCGGTGGGACTCGGGCTCCGGGCCGGCGTCGCGGAGGACGCGGGCGGTGAGCTTGCGGCGTTGTTCGGTCTCGACGTGTCCGGGCCCCTCTCCAGCCTGGAGGGCGGTGGTGATCCGGGGATGATGTGGTGGGCCGGTGCCGGGTTGGGGGTGGGTGACGAGCTGGTCGCGACGTTTCCGGCCGGGATCGTGCTCGGCTGGAATCTCGAGAGCGATGGCGTGGTGTTCTCACCCAACGTCGGGGGTCACATCGCGCTCGACATATTGACCGGCCCGGGGGACGACCTCGACCTCGACGGTGCCTTCGACCTGGGCGTGGATCTCGGGTTCAGCTCGGGGATCCAGGCGAGGTTCGGCGCCTCGCTCGGGGGACGTGAAGCTCTGGCCATCGGGCTCAGGCTGCCCATGTAGCGCCGGTCGGAAGGCACTCATCCGCCGGGCTGGAGGGGAGGCGTCGTGTCGGGCGGCCGGCGGTGCCCGGTCACTCGTTCGAAAGCGCGTGCTATGCGGATCAGCGTGGCTTCGTCCCAGGCCTTGCCCATGATTTGAAGGCCCGTTGGAAGAGCACCGTTTCGCACGAAGCCCATGGGAACGGTCATCGCCGGGAACCCCGTGGGCGGCGACAGGGCCTGGCTGTTGTTCCCGTGCGGGGTGGTCAGGTCTCCGATGAGCCTCGGTGGGTTGTTCCACGTCGGGTAGACGAGCGCCTGGACGTCGTGACTGTCCATCGCGCTGCGCACCGCGTCACGAAGCCGCTCCTCGTTGCGGGCGGCCTCCCGGCATCGCTCGTCCTCGTCCGGTGGAACGGAGTCGCGGCTCAGGATCCCACGGATCCGCGGCATGACGGTAACATGGACTTCTCCACTTTCCTCGATCTGCCGCAAGGTGCGCACCGGTGGGTCGGGAAGCGTCGCCAGATACCGCTCGAGGTCGTGTCGGAAGCGCGAGCATCCGAGCCCTTCTCTCAGATCGTCCAGGTCGGGAATCCGGAAATCGGTTGCCACCCCTGCGCCCAGGGCGCGGAGCGTGTCGAGGGCGTCCGTGAAGCGCGCGAGCACCTCCGGGTCCGCGGTGCGTGTGTATGCGAGCTGGCCGACGACTCCGATCCGGACACCGGTCAGATCAGCGCCCATGGCGTCGAGATAGCTCTTGGCCCGACGGTCATCGGCTTCCGCGGTGACGGCATCGGCGGAATCGGTGCCGGCGATGACGTCCAGGACCCGGACCGCGTCTTCCACCGTCCGCGCCAACGGGCCGCCGACGTCGCGCGTGGCGGAGAGCGGAACGATGCCGTCGCGGCTCGTCAGGCCCTGGGTCGAGCGGACGCCCACGAGGGCAGTGTGACTGGCCGGCCCCCGGATCGAGTTCCCGGTATCGGTTCCGAGCCCGACGAGCCCGAAATTCGCAGCGATCGCGGCCGCCGTCCCGCCGGACGAGCCCGCGGGCACACGGTTCAGCGCGTACGGATTGAACGTGTACCCCGGGAGCGCCGAGCCGATGGTCTCGTAGGGGGTGAAGGCGAACTCGGCCATGTTCGATTTGGCGAGCACGATCGCTCCGGCTTCCCGGATTCGTCGCACCTGGTGCGCGTCGTCCGCCGGGACGGATCCCTCCAGCGCCGCGGACCCCGCCGTGGTCGGCATGTCGTGCGTGTCGTAGTTGTCCTTGACGATGAACGGGACCCCGTGGAGAGGCCCGCTCAGCCGCCCGGTGCGGCCGAACCGGGCATCCAGCGAGTCGGCCCGCTCGAGCGCGCGCGGGTTCAGCCGGAGAATCGCGTTCAGGGAAGGTCCGTTCCGGTCGTATGCATCGATCCGGCGCAGGTAGGCGACCACCAGATCGCGGGTGGTGAGGGTGCCTGCCCGCATGGCGCTGTGGGCCCGCTCGATGGTGAGTTCCCGGAGCTCGACCCCGCCGACCCGCTGCGCATGGGCCCGCTCCGGGGTGAGGAAGGCGGTCAAGACCGTGATCGCGAGCGTGAGTGGCAGGAAGGCGAAGCGCGCCCGGTCCGAGCGGATCGGGGGTGCGGGTCGGGTCATGAGCGCCGTCGGAATCCTCCGGGCGGTGATGGTCATGCGGGCTGGTCTCCCCGTTCCGCGAGCGCTCGGGCACGCGCCCAAACCTGGTCGAACATGGACTCCGTCAATCTACCCGTGAACGTATTCTGCTGGCTCGGATGATACGATGCGAGCACGGTCGGGAATCCCTCGAGAGGGACCTCGACGCCATGCCCGAAGTTCGGGCGTGGGCTGGGGACCGGTGCGGAGCGGTCCGCGAACACGCGGAGGACATGGGCGTACGCCATCCCGCCCAGTACCACCACCACGCGTACCGTGCTCCGGAGGAGGTCCAGCTCGCACTCCAGCCACTCCCGGCACGTCTCCCGTTCGGTCGCCGTGGGCTTGTTGGCGGGAGGAGCGCACCGGACCATGGCGGTGATCCACACGTCCCGAAGCTCGAGACCGTCGTCCCGTGACACCGCGTCCGGCTGGTTGGCGAGTCCGGCCCGGTGCAGCGCCCCGTACAGCCAGTCGCCCGAGCGGTCTCCCGTGAACATGCGCCCCGTGCGGTTCGCGCCGTGCGCGGCGGGCGCGAGCCCCAGGACCAGGATTCGTGCTCCGGGATCACCGAACGAGGGCACCGGCCGGCCCCAATACGACTGCTGCCGGAACGCGGCGCGCTTCTCCTCGGCGACCCGCTCGCGCCAAGCGACGAGGCGTGGGCAGCGGCGGCAGGCGACGATTCGGTCGTTGAGTGTGTCGAGTTCGGTCGCGGGCATCGCGGACGGTGGAGCGTTGAGAGGCGCTGGGTCGGGGTCCGCGAAAGTAGAGGAGGGGGGCCACGGAGGGACAGGGCGCGGTGGCCCAGACCGGGACGCCGCTGCATGTTCCGGTCCCGCGGGGCAGCCCGTTCCACCAGCCGAGTCGGAGTCCGCCTGCATGTCCGAAGCCGTGACGTACGGCAAGTACCTCAAGCTCGACGAGCTCCTCTCCCTGCAGCAGCCGAGGGACCGGATGGAGCACGACGAGATGCTCTTCATCGTCATCCATCAGGTCTACGAGCTCTGGTTCAAGGAAGTGCTGCACGAGCTCGACTACGCGTGCGTGCTCCTGCGGGAGGAAGGGGACGCGGCCCGTGCGCAGCACACGCTCTTCAGGGTGCTCAAGGTGCTCAAGGTCCTGGTCGCGCAGCTCGACGTGCTGGAGACGATGACGCCCACCGAGTTCCTCACGTTCCGTGAGCACCTCGATCGGGCCAGCGGCTTCCAGTCGGACCAGTTCCGGGCCCTCGAGTTCGTGCTCGGCCGGAAGCGCCGCGAGAGCGTGGAGCGCTTCGACGAGGGAACACGAGCCCGAACCGCCCTCGAAGCTCGGTGGAACGAGCCGACCCTCTGGGACGCTTTCCTCCACTACCTCGCGGGTGAAGGGTACGGGGTCCCGGAGGACCAACTTGCCCGGGATCCGGTCGCGACGATCGAGCCGTCCCCGGCGCTGCAGGACGTGTTGTTGGAGATCTACCGGCGGGACTCCAAGAACGCCCAGCTTTGTGAGCACTTCGTGGACTTGGACGAAGGGCTGCAAGAGTGGCGATACCGGCACGTGAAGATGGTCGAGCGGACGATCGGCTCGAAGACGGGGACCGGCGGGTCGGCGGGCTCCACGTACCTCCACTCCACCTTCGACCAGCCCCTCTTTCCCGATCTCTGGGAGATCCGGGCACGGCTATGAGTCGGATGCACGTCCAGCACGAAAAGCGGGCGGACCTCGAACGGTCGGGTGTCCGGCGGACCGCCGAAGCGTTTCGCACGTCCCCGAACCCGATCGCCGACCGCTATTCCCGTTTCCGGGTGAGCGAGCGGCTGCTCCTGACCGGGCATTCGCATCAAGCCTGGCCGGATGCGGCGTTCGAGGGGCAGCAACAGGCTTGGCTCGATGCGGCCGAATGGGTGGACGACAAGTGGGTGCGAGTGGCCGAGCAGAGTGAGCGGGTCGCCGACGGATATCGCCGACTCATGGGGGGCGTCTCGGGTGATCTCGCCCTCGATGCCAACACCCACGCGCTCGTCGTACGGTTCCTTTCGGCGCTCCCCCTCCGCGGCCGACCGCGCGTGGTCACGACTGACGCGGAGTTCCACACCATTCGCCGGCAGCTCGACCGGCTGGCCGAGGAAGGCATCGAGGTGGTGAAGGTGCCCGCGGCGCCGGTCGACTCGCTGGCCGAGCGCTTGGCCGACCGGATCGACGACCGCACGGCGTGCGCGATGTTGTCCTCCGTTCTGTATGCCAGCGGTCTCGTCGTGCCCGGCCTGCCGGTGGTCGCGGACGCGTGCCTCAGGCACGGGGCCGAGCTCCTCGTGGACGCGTACCACCAGTTGAACGTCGTTCCGTTCGATCCCGCGGGACTCGAGCGCGCGTTCATCGTGGGCGGCGGCTACAAGTACTGTCAGATGGGCGAGGGAGTCTGCGTCATGCGTATTCCCGAGGGATGCCGGCTGCGTCCCGTGGTGACGGGTTGGTTCAGCGAGTTCGGGGATGTGGCCGTGTCGCCCCCTCGGGTCGAGGTTCCCTACGGCGCCGGAGCGGCGCGCTTCGCCGGCTCGACGTTCGATCCCACGTCGCATTATCGCGCGGCCCGCGTGTTTCGCTTCTTCGAGGAAGAAGAGCTCGACGTGCCTCTGCTCCGGGCCGTCAATCGCCATCAGGTGGATCTCCTCGTCGACACGTTCCGCGGGATCGACGCCGACCCTTCCGTCGTGTCCCTCGACGAGGACGTGGACGGTGCCTCCCGGGGCGGCTTTCTCGCGCTGCGCGCGCCCGAGGCGGCTGCGCTGTCGGAGGCGCTCGCCGTACGAGGAGTCCGTACCGACGTCCGCGGAGACGTGCTCCGCTTCGGTCCCGCGCCCTACCTCAGCGACCAGCAGGTCCGTGCCGCGATGGAGGCTCTGGGCGAGGTGCTTCGAGAGGATGTCACTCCGGGGTGATCACGGGACCGAGGTGTGCTTCGTCACCGACCGCGATCTCGCCGTCATCGAGCACGACCGCGTAGACGCCGCCGTTCCACGCCGTGGCGAGGGCCTGGGTGAGACCCGGACATTGCAGGTCCATTCGCTCGCACGGACGGGTTTCGCCACGGATCCACAGGCGGACCCCACCGAGTGAAAGCGTGCGGCCACGGGTTCCACGTAGCCGCACCCCCCGGACCATCACGTTGGCCCGCCGCATGGACGGATCGGCGTCGGGGAGGTCTTCGCGGATGCGTTCGAAGACCTCGTGCTCGATCACCGTCACCTGACGCCGGCTGCGGCCGAAGTTCGCGTCCGTCGCGATGCCTTCGCCCGAGACGAGTCTCGCTCGATCGACGGAATCCATGGGACCGCGCCGGGCGCGCTTGATCCAGATCGCCTCGATCCGGCCCGGGGGTACCATGCACTTCACCGCGGGAGTGACTCTCGGAGGACCCGGAGCGTGTTCCCTCCGAGGATCCGCACGACGTCCTCCTGCGTGAATCCTTCGTTCAGCAGGGCGTCGACAAGGTGATCCGTTCCCGACGCGTCCACGATCACCGGCACGGCGCCGTCCCAGTCCGAGCCGAGCGCGACGTGCCGAGTTCCCACCCGGTCCGCCGCGTAGCGCACGGCCCGGGCCCAGTCGGCGGGGGTCCGACCGCAAATGGCGTCCGGCCACAGGCCGATGCCGATGATCCCCCCCGTGCTCGTGATCGCTTCCAATCGGCCGTCGTCCAGGTTCCTCGGGCTCGGGCAGGTGCCGTCCACGCCGGTGTGGGAGACCACGACCGGACGGGTCGTCCGAGCGACGACATCGTCGATGAGGGCGGGGGAGGCATGGGCGAGATCGACGAGCATGCCCAACGCGTCCATGCGGTCCAGGAGTCGCGTGCCGAAGTCGGTCAGCCCGCCCTTCTCGATCCCGTGCGCGGAGCCGCCCGCCGCATTGTCGAAGAAGTGGGTGAGGCCGATCATGCGAAATCCCGCCTCGAACAGAAGGTCGACGTTGGACGCCGTTCCTTCGAGGGCGTGGGCCCCTTCCAGGCTGAGCAGCCCCGCCACCGTTCCGTCGCCGGGCGCGTGGCCGGCGAGAAACCCACTCAGGTCGCTTCGTGATTCGATCATCCTCAGTCGCCCGTTCGCCCTCGCGGCGGTCCGCCGGAGCCGATCCGCCTGGTGGAGCGCTCGCTGGAGCGGGCTTCGCCAAGTCCGGAGGGGCCAGAGCTGGAGCATCGCCAGGGCGGTGATCTGGTCCGAGTCTCCCGCGTTGGCATGGAGGTTGACCCCCCGAGGCACCTTCGTCACCACGGAGAACACCTGCACCGCCACCCGTCCTTTCACCAGGCGAGGGAGGTCGATGTGGCCACGCCCCCTCGGCTCGAGCAGGTTCGTGTCCCACAGCAGCGCGTCCGAGTGGAGGTCGACGATGCGGAGCGTGTCGTGGAGACTCGTCGCCTCCTCCGCCAACGGACCGGACGGATGGGTGGGCGTCGGATTCAGGCGTGCGGTCACCAGGCCCGGACCGAGCCAGAGGGCGAGGACCGCGGCGGCTCCGAGGGTGAAGAGGGCGAGGAGAAGGATGTGGGGGAGACAGGCGCCGGACGGGCCCGAGACCTCTCGATCGAACGACACGACCTGCCGGATCGGCGTGCGGTGGACGGAGCCCTCGTACAGCTCGTGCCGGAGGGAGCCCACGCCGTCTCCGACGGCCAGGAACGTCTTTTCGCGGGCTCCCGTTTCGAACATCATACCGAGTAGACGCCGTGGCGTGCGCGTGGGCCCATGGCGCCGGTAACGACGCAGATCTCGACTGCCGTCCCGTCGTCGAACTGGAGCTCGATGTCCCTGCACCGGGAACAGGTCACGGGCCCTCCGGGATTGCAGAATCGCACGATAAGAGTGCAAAATAATCGCCAACGCCGTCCCCCCACCGCAACAGGACGTCCGCCCCATGCGCGTGATCGGTGTCATCTCGGATACCCACGGCCTCCTGAGAGACGAGGCTCTCGCCCGCCTCCAGGGATCCGACCTCATCCTCCACGCCGGCGATGTCGGCGACATCGGGATCATCCGACGGCTCTCGGAGATCGCTCCGGTGAGAGCCGTCCGGGGGAATACCGACGGAGGAGACCTCGCGGAGGCGCTTCCGGAAACCGACGTGATCGACCTCACCTCCCCGCATGGTAGCGTATCGACCGAGGGCCGGGGGCCGCTGGCGTATCTCATGCACGGACACCGGGCCCTCGAACTCGACCCGGTCGCTGCCGGCTTCCGGGTGCTCATACACGGACATACGCACCAACCCTCCGTGTCCGAGCGGGACGGGGTGCTTTACTTCAATCCGGGAAGCGCCGGTCCCCGCCGTTTCAATCTCCCCGTCACCGTGGGGTGTCTCCGGATCGAGGGTCCGGACGTGGCACCGGAGGTCGTGGATCTGGACGTCGACTGATCCCGGGTGCCTTCTCACCGCGCCGACGTATGCCGGTCGAGGCCCGCCTCGCAGCGCACACGGCCCGTGCGCAACGTTTCCGCGAGCCGGGCCCGACTCTCAGGCACGTGGTCGCGCGGGAGGGTGGGGTGATTCAGGTGATAAAGGATGGCGTGTCCGTACACGAGCTTCCGTCGAAGGCCGAGGTGATAGAGGCGTGAGGCGAAGTCCGAGTCTTCTCCGATGCCCCATCCCGAGTACGCTTCGTCGAAGCCGTTGACGGCTTCCGCGTCGGTGCGCCAGCAAGCCAGATTGCACCCGAGGATCCCTCGTTGCTCGGAATTCTCCAAGACGAGCGGCTTGGGCGAGCGCAGCCCTTTGGCCGCCCTGTCGATGCGACCTCGCACTGCCCACGAGAAGAGGCGCACGCGTTCCGGATCGAACTCGGGCACGTACGGCTCCCGCACGAAGCACCTCCGGCCCTGAACCCAGAAACCGGGCTCGGCCAGCTTCGCGTGATCGGAGACGAACCGAGGGTGGGGCACACAGTCCGCGTCCGTGAAGATCACGTAATCGCTCGTCACCGCGGCGAGCGCGCGGTTGAGGATGACCGTTTTGCGGAACCCATCGTCCGCATGCCACAGATGCCGGGCGGGAATGGCGGAGCGTCGGATCCAAGCGTCGACGAGCGTGCGCGTATCCGCTCCCGATCCGTCGTCCGCCACCAGGACCTCGTCCGGAGGGCGGCGCTGAAGGTCCACGGCCCGGAGGACCTTGGCCAGCACCTCGGTCTGGTTGTAGGCGCTGATGATCAGCGCGATCGACGTACCCAAGGCTCGGTCAGAAGGTATCGAGGAGGCGCTGGAGCTCGCGCGCGTCGTCGGTTCGGGAGAGCGCCAACATGAGGAGGATCCGGGCCTTGTGGGGTGGAAGATCCGGGGCCAGGAGGGCCCCCAGGGGTGCGGCGGGGTCGCCCACGATCCGGCCGCCCGGCACCCGTGACGCCAGCACCACGGGCACGCGCCGCTCGACGGCGTCGAGGATGCCGCGGCGGGTGCCGGGGCTCACGCGGCCGCCCGCGAACGTCGCGACGACGATGCCGTCCACCTCGCGACCGGCCACGCGTGCGACACGCGAGGCCTCGGCTCCTGTGTAGTCCGTGACGATCGCGACCCGGGGAAGCTCGTCGATGCCGCGGACATCGAACGGGCTCTCGGTCGTGTGCGGACGCAGAGCTTTCCGGTGGAACGCGACCGTGTCGGGGTCGGCGTACCCGAGAAAGCCGAGCTCGGGCGAACGGAAGGTGTCCACACGCTGGTTGTGCGTCTTCCACACATCACGTGCGGCCGCGATGTCCTCGTTGAGCACGACGAGCACCCCGTGCCCCGATGCTTCCGGATCGACCGCGACTCGGACCGCGTTGACCAGGTTCGCCGGGCCGTCCGCGGAGATGGCCGTAGCCGAGCGCATGGCGCCCACGAGCACGACGGGGCGCGGATCGCGCACCGTCAGGTTCAGGAAGAACGCCGTCTCTTCGAGCGTGTCCGTGCCGTGGGTGATGACGATGCCCCGCAGGTCCGGATCGCTCTCGAGCAGGTCGTTCACCCGACGCGCCAGCGTGAGCCAGTGCTCCGGAGTCATCTGTGAGGAGCCGATGCGGTAGATCTCCTCCACCGTGACGTCCGCGTGGTCGAGCACCGCGGGCACGGCGGCGACCAGGCTGTCGCCGGCCAACGAGCCGGCGGGTCGGCTGGCGATGGTTCCTCCGGTCGTGATGACGACCACGCGCGGGCGGTCCGGTTCCTGGGCCTTCAGAGCGCGCCCTTCCGGGAATGCGGTCAGGACCGTGACCGCGACCGCGAGCCCCGCGACCGCGAGCTTCGAGGCGGGACGAGCGCGCGGAGGTCGCGCCGGGGAGCGAGGCGGAGTCATACGGTCGGCATGACGTGGCGGCGCGATACGCCTTCAGTTCCGGCTGGCCGAGGCGGGAGGCGGCGTCTCGGAAAAGCGGGTGACGGCGTGCACGATCCCCCGCGCGGCACGGTCCGGATCGTCGAGTATCACTTCCCGGTCGCGAGGGCTCGTGAGGAAGCCCGTCTCGAGGATGACCGCGATGGTCATCGGGTGGAGCGCGTGCTCGTAGCGACGGAAGTTGAACGCGTAATAGTTTCGCATTCTCCGTGTGGTCGTCGGGAGCCGGCGCAGCCCGGTGAGGCTTCCGTAGCTCTCGTCGAGCAGGGCCGCCATGCGATCGGCGCGCCCAGTCGCGTCGCGCCTGAGCGCGGCGGCCCCCACCGCCAGCTGCAGAGGTCGAAACCGTGTCACGTTCGTCTCCTGGTCACGTGATGAGGGCGGGTGCGGGGCCCCGACGACGAGGTTAGGGTACCACGCTACGGGCGCGACGCCCCGTCGGCAACGCCCCGACTCCCTGTCGAGATTCCCGTCCGAGGAGGATTCCATGCGGAGCGCGTTGACGGTATTCATGGCGCTACACGCGATCGCGCACCTCGTAGGGTTCGCCGTGGCCTGGCGCCTGCTCGAGTCGGACGAGGTGCCTTTCAAGACGACGTTGTGGTTCGGGCTTCTGGACGTGGGGCCGGTGGGCATCCGGCTCGTCGGGTTGCTCTGGCTTACGCTCGCCGTGCTCTTCCTCGTGGCTTCGGGAGGGGCGCTCCTGGGGCAACCGTGGTGGATGGGGCTCGCTTGGGCGACCGCCGGGACCTCGCTCGTGCTGTCGGTGCTCTCCCTTCCGGAAGCGCGCATCGGGATCGTGGCGAACGCCTTCGTGATCGGTGCGCTCGCGCTCGGACCACGGCTGGGGTGGTGGTGACCCCTTTCGTGCCTCCCCGGGCGGCGCTCCTCGTGGCGGTCTTGGCCGTTTCGTGGGCCGGCCCGCTGGTCCGCCTCGCGACGGCGCCGGCGTTGTCGGTCGCGCTCTGGCGCATGCTGTTTTCGATGGTGCTCATCGGCCTCGTCGTCGTGGCTCGTGGCTCGCTGCTGCGCGGTGTCCGCCTCTCGGCCCGCGAATGGACCCTGGCCGTGGGTGCGGGGATCCTGCTCGCGGGGCACTTCTGGAGCTGGATCGCTTCACTTCGTTACACGAGCGTCGCGAGCTCCGTGGTCCTGGTGTCGCTGCAACCCTTCATCGTCGCGATCCTCTCGGCGCTGCTCCTTCGGGAACGACCGACGCGAGCCCAGTGGACGGGAATCCTGGTGGCGGTAGGGGGCGCGGCCACGGTCGGTTGGGGCGATTTCACGCTCGGTGCCCGTGCCCTGTTCGGAGACGGGCTGGCGTTCTTCGCCGCTTGGCTGGTCGCTGGATATTATCTCGCCGGTCGCGTCCTCCGTCGGAGGCTCGATCTCTGGGCCTACATCGCCGTGGTCTACGGCATCGCCGCGCTGGTCCTGTCCGTCGCGGTGCTCGTCACTCCGGACGTACCCTTCACGGGGTTCCCGCTCGGCGACTGGTTCGTGTTTCTCGCACTCGCGGCGGGACCCATGATGCTCGGCCATACCGGCGTCAACTATGCGATCCGGTACGTGCCGGCGTACATCGCCAATCTGGTGCTTCTCGGTGAGCCGATCGGGGCGACGTTGATCGCCTGGCTTCTTCCGGCGATCGCCGAAGTCCCGCCCCCGCAGACGCTCGTCGGGGGCGCGTTCATCCTACTGGGGATCGCCCTCGGCACGGCCGGAGGACCAGGGTCGCGCCGAGCTCGAGCGAGGACGTGACGGGGCGGCGCCGCTCTGGCACGCATCCGTCGGTATGGCGAAGGTTGGGGTCGGTAGCGAGACGACCCACAGGAGGCGGACCACATGAGCGACCGAGAGAGCGAAACCCCCACCGTATCGATGCCGACCGGAAGCGGGAGGCGCGGGGCGGAGCGGGAGACCCTGCGCACGGCTGAAACGGCGGCGAGCGCGATCGACGAGGCGCCTCCCGAGAAGATGACACCGTTCGAAGCGGTCAACTTCCAGTTCGACCGGGCTGCGAGGGTGATGGGCCTCCCGGAGTACCTCCAGGTAGCGCTCAAGACGCCGTATCGCGAAGTCCTCGTGGAAATCCCGCTCGTCGACGAGGACGGCCGCATCACCACGTTCCACGGCTATCGGGTCCAGCACAACAACGCCCGAGGGCCCATGAAGGGAGGGCTGCGCTACCATCCCGACGTCGATCTCGACGAGGCGCGCGCGTTGGGGTCGCTGATGACCTGGAAGACCGCGCTCGTCGACATCCCCTATGGTGGGGCCAAGGGGGGCATCGACCTCGATCCCCGGAAGCTCCGTCCCGACCAGGTGGAACGGGTGACTCGCACGTTCATCGAGCGCATTCATCACCTCATCGGACCCAACGAGGACATCCCGGCTCCGGATGTGAACACCAATCCTCAAGTCATGGCCTGGATCGTCGACGAGTACTCGAAGTTCCACGGCTTCACCCCGGCGGTGGTCACGGGCAAGCCACTCGAGGTCGGAGGGTCACCGGGACGCAACTCCGCGACAGGACGGGGCGTCGCGGCCGTGACGGCCCGGGCGGTCGCCGACCTCGAGCTCGACCTGAGAGGGACGACGGTCGCCGTGCAGGGGTTCGGTAACGTGGGAAGCTGGGCGGCTCACTTCCTCGCGGAGATGGGGGCCAAGGTGGTCGCCGTCAGCGATGTGAACGGGGGGATCTTCAACGCCGAAGGCCTGGACGTGGACGGGCTCCGCGCATTGGTCGAAGCCGGCCGGAGCGTGGTCGAGCACGAAGACGCCGAGCACATCGACAACGACGCGCTCCTCACTTCCGAGGTCGACGTGCTCATCCCGGCGGCGCTCGGAGGCGTGCTCCACCGGGGTAATGCCCGCGACGTGCGGGCCCGGCTCGTCGTGGAGGGAGCGAATGCCCCGACGACGCCGGGAGCGGACGCGATCCTCCACGAGCGGGGCGTCACCGTCGTTCCGGACATTCTCGCCAATGCCGGAGGGGTGACGGTCAGCTATTTCGAGTGGGTTCAGAACCTGCAGCAGTTCCGCTGGACGGCCGAGCAGGTCGATAGCCAGCTTGCTCAGACGCTCGAGGAGGCGTACGACAACGTTGCCGAGACTGCCGGGAAGCACGGCATCACCCTTCGTACGGCGGCGTTCGTGGTCGCGATCGAGCGAGTCGCGGCGGCGATGAAGCTACGGGGGGTGTGACGGCGTGGAGGAGATCGGATGGGACGATTTCACGCGCGTGGAGCTGCGCGTGGGGCGGGTGCTGGAAGCGGTGCCGTTCCCGGAAGCGCACCGACCGGCGTACAGGTTGAGGGTGGATTTCGGGCCGGAGATCGGGGTGCGGAACTCGAGCGCGCGCATCACTGAGCGCTATGAGCTGGACGAGCTCGAAGGTCGGTTGGTCGTGGGGGTGGTCAACTTCCCGCCCAAGCAGATCGGCCCGATGATGTCGGAGTGCCTCGTCACCGGCTTTCACGACGCGGAGGGTGGGGTCGTTCTGTGCGTGCCGGAAGCGGACGTTCCGCTCGGTGCGAAGCTGCTTTGAGCAAGGCCGAAAGACGAGACGATGAAAAGCGATCGAACGAGGACGGGACCTTGTCGTTAGGAGCCGATGTCCATGCGGCTCTCGCGGCCGGACGAGCGGTGGGCGGGTCGGTGCTGCTCGCCGTGGCGCTCGTCGGATGTGAGGGCTCCGGGCCGGAGCCCACCCCGGAGCGGGATGCGGTCGAAGCGTTGGTCCACGATCACGCTCGGGCGTGGATGACGGGCGATACCGCGCTCCTGCGCCGCATCATGCATCCCGACGCCCGGCTGGCGTACCCGCGCCGCCGCGTCGACCGGGAGACCTGGATCGAGGAGCTGGCCGCGTTTCACGAGCAGAATGTCGATACCCGGGTCTATGTCCACCGCGTGGTCGTGGAGGACAGCACCTTCGCCGTGGAGTGGCAGTTCGCGACGACCGAGCGAGAATCCGGGGCGCGAACCGCCGTGGGCGACGCGATCATCGGCGAGGTGCGGGACGGGCGCATCGTGCTCTGGAAGGAGTACCTCGACGGTCGGATCTTCGCGCTGCAGCGCTCCGGGGAGCTTCCGCTCGACGAGGGGGAGGAGCCCTACCCCTGGCCGCGGGTGCCATGACGAGCCGCGCCTTCAACGGTCGAAGTACGCTTGCAGAGCTTCGGTCTCCGTCGTGCGTGTCATCGCCAACATGAGGAGGACCCGGGCCTTCTGGGGACTCAGGTTGTCGGCGAGCACGACACCGGCGTCGAGGAGCTCGATGTTGTTCGAATACAGTGGGACGACGCGTCCGGTGAGGACGCGGGTGCTCGTCACGACGGGAATGCCGCGCGCCCTGACTTCCTCGATCGCCGCGACGGAGCCGCTGCTCACGTGACCCAGGCCGACGCCCGCGACCACGAGGCCATCCATCGTGTCCTGTTCCAAGAGGGCACGGATGACGCGGCCGTCGGACCCCGCGTACTCCATGACGATCTCAACGGTGGGGAGCTCGTCGTCGGCTCGCAGAGGGATGGTCTGGCGACGCGTGGGGCTCCGGTAGAAGCGGACTTCTTCGACGTCCGCAACGCCGAGTAGACCGAAGTCGAGCGTCTGGAAGGTTTCCACCCTCATGGTATTCGTCTTGGTAACCTCTCGGGCGGCGTTGATCTGGCCGTTCATGACGACCATGGCGCCCTTGCCCACCGCTTCCGGAGACACGGCGACACGGACCGCGTTCAGCAAGTTCCTCGGGCCGTCGCTGTCCTCCTCCATGGCCGAGCGCTGGGCACCGATCACGATGACCGGCTTGTCACTCCGGACGGTCAGGTCGAGGAAATAGGCGGTCTCCTCCAGGGTGTCGGTGCCGTGCGTGACGATCACGCCCGCCACGTCCGGCTCGGCCAGGAGAGCGTTCGTGCGGCGTTCCAGCTGTCGCCACGTGTCGGGCGTCATGTCCCAGGAGTTCACGTTCGCGATCTGTTCCACGCTCATGCGCGCGAGGTCTTCGAGCTCCGGGACGGCTTCCACGATCTCGTCCCCCGTCAGCGCCGCTCGCAGCGCTCCGGCCTCTTCGTCGTACCGGCTCGCGATGGTTCCCCCGGTCGCGAGAACCACGACCCTGGGAAGTGCTTCGTCCTGGGCGCCGCCTCCTTCGACCTGTGCGTGAGCAGTAGGGGGGGTGGGCAGGGCGGTCAGTGCCATGAGAGCGATCAGCGTGAGCGCTCGGGGGACGGGGGTCCGGTCGGCGGTGACGGTGTGGGCGGTCGCTGCAGAGTGGGACATGAGCGGCTCCGGGTTCAGGGGCGTGGCTCGCGTCGGCGTCTCGATGCTCCGGCGCGTGGTCTGGGGACAATCGATAAGGGTTCGAAGGCCCGCACGCGAACGCGGCGAGCCGGCGGAGCCTGCGCTCGTCCCGCGGGGCCTTGTTCCCGGGGAGGGGGCGCGTCACACTTCTCCGCTGACAATGCCGCGGCCGGCCGCGGCGGCCTGGAACACATTCGCACGCACCGGAGAGCGACATGATCGACAACCTCGATTGGCGGTACCACCGCCCGGGCTGACAGAGCTGCAAGAAGACGCAAGAGTTTCTTGCGACGCACGGCATCGGCGACGGCCACCTCCGGAGCGCGACCGCCGACCCCATCGAGGGTCGGGCCGCGCTCGAGCTCCTGGAGGGCATCGACGAGCTCTGGGTGGCGAAGGGGCGTAAGATCGTGCGCTATGACCTCCGGTCCGAGCGGCCTTCGGACGATGAGCTCCTCGGTTCCATGCTGGGTCGGTCGGGCAAGCTGCGGGCACCGACGAGCCGGGTCGGGAGGCTCCTTCTGGTCGGATACAACCAGGACTTGTTGGAGGAAGCTCTTCTCTGACTTGACTTCTCGCCCTTTAGAAGCGAGCCTTGTCCCCAACCGGAACCGGACTCTGTTCGGTCCACGAAAATACGTAAGCGAAGGCGGTGGCTTTCGAGAGTCATTCGCCTATGAGCATGTGGCCGAGGTGGCCACACCCCGCGCGGGGTGACCGCGCAAGTATGGTGTCGGGAAGTACGGATCATCCGAAACTCCGACCATCGAACATCCAAGGGAGCGCGATGATGCGTACCAGAGGAACTGTGAAGTGGTTCAATGACCAGAAGGGCTTCGGCTTCATCAGCCCGGAGGACGGAAGCAAGGACTGCTTCGTCCACCACAGCGCCATTCAGATGGAGGGCTTCAAGAGCCTGACCGAAGGCGCCACCGTCGAATTCGACGTGGTCGAGGGTGCCAAGGGCCCAGCCGCGGAGAACGTGGTGGAGCTCTCGTAGGGTCATAGGTACCACGGTACCTCTGCGGGCCGTCCCGGAGTCACTCCGGGACGGCCCGTTTTTTTGTGCTCAACACTCGCCATCTTGGCCGTGTCTTTATAGTGGTATATGATATACCACGTTTGGCACACCACTTTAGCGAGTCGTCCTCGATGAGGCTTTCCAGGTTTACCGATATCGGGCTCCGAGCCCTCATGTATATCGCCGCGCAGGGCCGCAACGTCTCTGCGCGAGAGGTGGCGGACGCCTACGGCGTCTCACGCGACCACGTGACCAAGAGCATGCAAGGTCTCGTGGCACTCGGGGCATTGAGCTCGACACCGGGAAGGAACGGGGGGTTCGCGTTGGATGCGGACCCATCGACGCTCCGCCTCGGAGATCTCGTGCGCAGCCTCGAGCCGAGCCTGGCGATCGCGGAGTGCTTCGGAGAGGATTCCACCTGCCCGCTCACGGACGACTGTGCGCTGGCGTCCGCCCTGTTCCAAGCACGCGAGGCGTTCTTCGTCTCGCTTGATCGCTACACCTTGGCCGATCTGGTCTCCGGGACGTATCAAGGCCTGGTTCAGATCGCTCCGCGGGAGCTGGAGGTGGCTCGTGCGTAACGTCCGTGACGGCGTCACCGAGCCCCGCATCCGCGCCATGGTCGAGACGTTCTACGAACGCATTCGCGAAGACGAGGCGCTCGGACCGATCTTCGAAAGCCACATCGGGGGCACCTGGCCGGAGCACATGGACCGGATGGTCGACTTCTGGTCCAGCGTCCTGCTCGGCACCGCTCGGTTCCGCGGCAATCCGGCCGCGCGACACCATGCCATGGCCGAGCTCCGGCCCGAGCATTTCGACCGTTGGCTGGAGCTCTTCGAAGAAGTCCTCGGGGAGATCTTCGCGGAGCCCGATGCCACGGATATCCTCTGGCGTGCCCGACGCATGCGCCACGTGCTCGACACCGGCTCGTCTCAGGATGCCACTTCCTCACACCTCACAGCTCTTTCCACGACGAGGGCAACACGATGATCATGACTTCGGAAAACCGATCGGAAATCAGGCCCGGTGCGGTCACTTCCCGAAGCCGGAGCAACCTGCTGGCGGCTATCGGGATCGGGCTCGCGGGGACGCTGTTCTCGGTCGTCCCCGCCGCGGGGCAGAGCTCCGGGGGAGCGTACGAGCATGTCGACGACGAAGGCTCTCCGGTCGACCCCATCGCGATCCTTCAGAAGCAGCTCGACTCGGACGAGGCCGTGCTCGACTTCAAGGACGAGCAGGGCTATCTGGTCTCGCTCCTCGAGGCCCTCGACATCCCGGTTTCGTCGCAGGGGCTGATCTTCTCGAGGACGAGCCTGCAGACCAACCTGATCACGCCGTGGACACCCCGAGCCGTCTACTACAACGACGACGTGTACATCGGGTACGTGCAGGACAGCCCGATCCTCGAGATCGCTTCCATCGATCCGGACGACGGCGGAGTGTTCTACACCCTCGAACAGGATCCGGACAGCGAGCCCGAGTTCAAGGAAGAGGGCACGACGTGCTTGATGTGCCACGAGTCGCGGTCGGTGACCGACGGGGTGGCGGGCGTCATGGTGCGCTCGGTCGTCGTGGACCGGTTCGGCTATCCCATCTCGCCGTTGCACGAAGGCTCGACGACCGACCGCACACCGCTGGACCGCCGCTTCGCGGGGTGGTACGTCACCGGGACCCACGAAGGCGGCCCGCACGCGGGGAACGCTTATGCCCCGGTGCTCAGCCACGAAGTTTCGGATGTGTCGGCTTACCTCGAGGAGTTCGATGTCAATGCCGACGGCAACGTCGTCGACCTGGAGGGTCGCTTCGACTCCGAGCCGTATCTCACCGCGCACAGCGACATCGTGAGCCTGATGGTGCTGACGCACCAGACCCGGGTGCACAACCTCATCACCGTCGCGCACGAGGCGGCCAAGGAAGCCGTTGGTGGAGCGGCGATGTTGGCCCGGATGCGCGACGGTTCGATCCCCACCCCCGACATTCCGTCGAGGGCCCAGGTTCGTATCAATGGAGCGGTGGAGCGGATGGTGCGCTCGATGCTCTTCGCCCGGGAGGCGCCGCTGCCGGGGCCGGTCGAGGGCACGTCGGGCTTCGAGGAAGAGTTCGAGGCGCGAGGCCCGTTCGACGACGAGGGGCGTTCGCTCCGCGAGTTCGACCTCGAGGAGCGTCTGTTCCGTTATCCGATGAGCTTCCTCATCTATTCGGACGCATTCGTGACGTTGCCGGACCTGATCAAGGAACCGTTCTATCGCCGCGTGGCGGAGATCCTGGACGGCCGGGACAGGACCGGGGAATACGACCATCTCGACGAGTCCGATCGGACGGCCATTCGGGAGATCCTCGAGGCGACCAAGCCGGAATTCCTGGAGTTCACCGAGGAAGAGACGGCCCGATGAGGGAATGGAGGGCCGGTCCGTGCCCGAGCGCGCGGGGCCGGCCCTCCATCGCCTGTGGTTAGCAGCCCGTGGCAGAAGTCTGGTGGGTCGCGCACGAGGGTCTTGCGGATATCGTACAAGGAAGAGCGACGAATGCGATGCCAAAGCATCGGGGAGGAGCTATGACGCCGTACGATGCCGCAACCCCCTCGTGCCCTTCGGGTTGGGGCGGCACGGCCCCATCTCCGTCGTTGCCACTCCTTGACGTAGCTCAGGGCTATGCCTTCGTCGTGTCGCCTAGGGTCTGGGGCCGTGGCGCTCCCAACGCGACCCACCAGACTTCTGCCACGGGCTGCTAGTGAAGGCGCTTTGCCGCTACACCGGCCAGTCCTGGAGAATCCGCTCGGTCTCCTCGGCGTGCTCGCTCTCGTCCCGAACCATGTCCTCGAGCTGCACGGAGAGACCCTTGTCCCCGTAGGCGTCGGCCTCCTGGGCGCGCTTCGTGTAGTCTGCGACAGCTTTCCGTTCGGCCGTGAGGACGGCTTCGAGCATCTCCCGATTGGTGCTCGCCGCAGCGATCTCACGGGGGCGGGTCGTCGGCTCGCCCCCGAGGGCGACGATCTTGTTGGCGAGGAACTGAGCGTGCGTCTGCTCGTCGGCGACCTCCGCGAGGAAGAACTCGGAGAGCTGGGGACGGTAGGGCCCGGACGCCTTGGCCGCGTACGTCAGATATTGGATGATGGCCGAGAGCTCTCCCGTCAGGTCTTCGTTCAGCTTGTCGATCAGGGTCTGCTTGTTCACGGAGTTCCTCCCTCCTCGGTGGGATAGCGGTCCTGGGACCTCGAGCATTCTCGAAAGGTGATGCGCTCGGGGGGATCGGGCCAGCCCGTCACCCGTCCTGCCCGGACGGTGTCTCGTCGCCTTCGTCCTGCTCGAAGAGCTCGGTCGTGAGATACCGTGCCGCCGAATCCGGAGCGATGCAGGCGACCCTGTGCCCCGGTCCCAGCTCACGCGCTACCTCGAGCGCGTTCCAGACGATCGCGCCGCTGCTCATCCCTACGAACAACCCTTCCTCGCGAGCGAGCCGCCGGGCCAGGGGAAAGGCGTCTTCCTCCCAGGCAGTGCGCACCTCGTCGATCACCGAGCGGTCCAGATTAGTGGGAATGAACCCGGGGCCCATCCCCTGAAACTGGTGCGTGCCGCGCTCTTCTCCGGAAAGGACGGCGCTCCGCGCGGGCTCCACGGCGACCACCCGGACCTCCTCGAGACGTTCCTTTAGATAGCGGCCGACACCCGAAATCGTGCCGCCGGTCCCGCTCCCGTAGACGAACGCATCGATGCGCCCGTCCATTTGCGTCCAGATCTCGGGAGCGGTGACTTCGTAGTGCGCCTGCGGGTTCGCCGGATTTTCGAACTGATTCGGTAGGAACGCCCCCGTTCGATCGCGGATTTTTTCCGCTTCCGCGATGGCCGCGAGCATGCGGAGCTCCGGGTCGGTCAGCACGAGCTCCGCGCCGTACGCCAGGAGCGTCTGCTTCCGCTCGAAGCTCATCGTCGAGGGAAGGCAGAGGGTCAGGTGGTAGCCCCGTGCCGCCGCGACCTGAGCCAAGCCGATGCCCGTGTTGCCCGACGTCGGCTCGACGATCCGGCCCCCGGGCTCGAGCACCCCTCGGCGTTCGGCGTCCAGCACCATGCCGAGGGCGGGACGATCCTTGATGGAGCCGCCCGGGTTCATGCCCTCCAGCTTGACCCAGACCTCTGCTTCGTCCGGACCGATGACCCGGCGGAGTCGGACCATGGGTGTGTTGCCGATGAACGCGTCGATGGTCGTCACGTCTGGAGCGTTCCTGTCGCGGAGCCCGCTCGTGAGGTGCCACGCGAACGGCAAGCAGGCTATGATGAATGGGTCCTCCGGCACCCGGCCGGTGGCGTCGATGCTTCAGCCGGAGCTGCCTCCAAACGTGACACGCGCGACGCTCGTTCCCAAGACCGTCTTGCCCGCGATCCTCTTCGTTGCGCTCGCGTGCGTTGGCGACGAGGGAGCCTCGGACGCGTCGGCCGCGGCCACGGTGCCCGATTCGTTCGACGTGGTGCTGAGCACGAGCGGCGGAGAAATCGTGATGCGGATGCACCGTGCCTGGTCGCCGAGAGCGGTGGATCGGGTGTACGAGCTCGTGAGCTCGGGCTTCTACGACGGAGCTCGCTTCTACCGGGTGAACGAGCAATTCGCCCAGTTCGGCTTCAGTGGTCGACCGGAGCGCGACACGGTGTGGATGGAGCGGCGGCTGCCCGACGAGCCGGTCCGTGCGTCCAATGTTCGGGGCACGGTGGCGTTCGGCCGAGCCGGGCCGAACTCGCGCAACTTCGTGTTGTTCGTGAACCTGGTGGACAACACCTTTCTCGATACGTGGTCGGGCGACGGTGTCGACGGATTTCCGCCGGTCGGTCGTGTGGAGCGGGGCCTGGAGGTGGCGGAAAACCTGTACTCGGGTCACGGAGATGCGATCGTGGCCATGGAAGACTCGATTCTCGCACGGGGCAACGCGTTCCTCGATCGCCGCTTCCCCGGGTTGGATTCGATCGTAGGCGCCGAAATCACTCGAAGCTGGACAGACAGCCCATGACGTCGCCGGATCATCTCAGTGAGGATCAGCTCGCCGCCCTCCGAGCGGAGCTCGACCGGGAGCTCGCGAAGCTGGAACAGAGCATGGAGGTCACCGACGAGGCGCTCCGGCCGGTGCAGTTGGATCAGACCGCCGTGGGGCGGCTCTCGCGCATCGACTCGTTGCAGAACCAAGGGCTGACCAAGAACCTGCGGGAGCGAGAGCAGGCCAAGCTCGGGATGCTCGTGGAAGCCCTCAAGCGTATCGAGGCCGGCCGGTACGGGATCTGCGAGGAATGCGGAGGGCCGATTCCCTTCGAGCGATTGATCGTGATGCCGGAAACACCGACGTGCTCGGCCTGCGCTTGAAGGCCGGGGCCGAGAGCGAGGGGGCGCTTCTACGCCTCGCGGACGCCTCATGGCCCGCGACCCCGGCTCATCCGTCGACGAGCGTCGCGCTCACGATCCGCGTGAGATCGGGAAACTCCTGGTCGAGGTAGGCGTTCCCTCGGGCCTCGACCATGGCCTGATAGGGGCCTTCGCCCCTCGGGGGACCGTCGCCGTACCCGTCATGGAACCGGTCGACCACGTCCATCCCTTCCACCACCTCGCCGACGGGGGCGAAGTGGTTTTCGTCCAGCTGCGGGTTGTCAGCGAGATTGATGAAGACCTCGGTGGTGCGGGTGTGACGCCCTCCCTTGGCGAAGGTCACGCGTCCGCGGGTGTTTTCCCGCACCACGGGGTCGTCGACGAGGTACTCGGTCTTCCACGCCTGATTCACGTACGGGTCTCCGTTGAGCCCGAACTGGGCGACGAAGCCGTCCACGACGCGGTATACGCGCGTGTCGTCGAAGAACCCGCTCTTCACCAGGTTGTAGAACCGATCGGCGCCGAGCGGTGCCCAGGCGCGGTGCACCTCCACCACGAAGTCACCCGCGCTCGTCTCGAATCGCGCGCGGAAGGTTTCGGGCGCTCGCTCGTCGAAGCGTTCCGGGCGAAGCAGGGGGTTCGGCCGCTGGGCGTCCGAGGTGTCGGCCTCACCCGAGCAGGCGAGAGCGACGATGGCGGTGGCCCACAGTGGGGTGCGGCGAAGGATGGGGGGAGCAAGCACTCGGATCTCCGGACGTGGAAAACACCAGTGGAGGATGTGGGTCTGGGAAGGCGGTCCGTCAAGGTTGGCATCAACTGGCGCTCCCGGACCGTTCGGTGCCGTCCCGTTCTACGACGGGCTGCTCGGAGCGCCGTATGGAGCACATTCGCCCGCATGACGTAGTACCGTGTGAGCCCAGGCTACGAGGACCTTTATCCGACTCGATGAATATGTGAACCGTGGCGCGCATACAGAGTTAGCAGCCCGTGGCAGAAGTCTGGTGGGTCGCGCGACCACCGCTGCGCGGCGGTGCCCGGGTCTTGCGGATATCGTACAAGGAAGAGCGACGAATGCGATGCCGAAGCATCGGGGAGGAGCTATGACGCCGTACGATGCCGCGGGCACCGACGCGATAGCGTTGGTCCCCTCGTGCCCTTCGGACCACCGCTGGCGCGGCGGTGCCCGGGGCGGCACGGCCCGACCCACGCCCTCCGGGCGTGGGTGCCCCCCGTCGTTGCCACTCCTTGACGTAGCTCAGGGCTATGCCTTCGTCGTGTCGCCTAGGGTCTGGGGCCGTGGCGCTCCCGGGGCACCCGGGCGCAGCACGGGTCCGACCCACCAGACTTCTGCCACGGGCTGCTAGGAGCCGTCGAAGCCATGACCAGGGACCGCCGCCGATGACCGCGATGATCACGTGGGCCGCTGTCGCGCTACTCGCCGGCGGGATGGAACGGGGGGGCCAGGCACCCGCGCAAGAGCCTGCTCCGAGCGTGCTGGAAGTCCGGGTGGACGTGCCCGGAGGACGTATGCGGGCGCTCTGTACCCCCGGGAAGCCGCGCGTCCTCTTCCTGCACGACGAGGGAACCGGCGCGGCCTCGTGGCGGCCGGTGCTCGAGCAGCTCACTGGCATAGGCGCCTGCGCGTACGACCGCGACGCCATCCTACCCGGCCGCGTGCCGCCGGAGGGACTCGGGTGGTACGAGTACCTCGAGCGGTTGAAGGACGCGCACGAGGCGTTGGGGGTGTCGGAGGAGCTCGTCCTGGTCGGGAACGGGGTCGGAGCGATGTACGCGCGACTGTTCGCCGCCTCTCTCCCGAGCGCCGTGTCCGGGCTGGTCCTGGTGGAGCCGAGCCACGAAGACATGCCCGATCTGCTCCGGGCGGCCATGCCGCCCGAGGACTGGAACGAGTGGATGGCGGACAGGGCCCTCCCCAACGAGGACGGACTCCGGCCGGCGGCCCTGGCGGAGCGAGCACGAAGAGCCCGGCTACCGTCGATCCCGGTTACGGTGGTCACGGTGGGGCGCCGGCGGATCCCGCCCGACTGGGACGCGCGGTTCGTGGCCGAGGCGGCCAGACAGACGCACGAAGCGCTGGTCGAGGGCCAGCCGTTCGGGCGGCACGTACCGGCTCCGGGCTCGGGCCCGAACGTCGCGCAGGATGTCCCGGCTCTCCTGGTGGAGGAAGTCGAACGGATCGTGCGTATCGCCTTGGGTTCCTGACGGACCGCACGACGACCGGCTACATTCGGCCCACGGCCACGCACGCTTATCCATGCAAAAGGGAACCGATGGACGCGACACGGACGGAAACAGCCACGCTCGGAGGGGGATGCTTCTGGTGCCTGGAGGCGGTTTTCAACCTGACGGAGGGCGTGCTCGGCGTGAAGTCGGGCTATATGGGTGGGCATACGACCGATCCCACGTACGAACAGGTATGCACGGGCACCACCGGGCACGCGGAAGTGGTGCAGGTCGAGTTCGATCCGGACGTCATCACGTACCGCGACCTTCTCGAAATCTTCTTCGGTATCCACGATCCGACGACCCTCAACCGTCAGGGGGCGGACGTCGGGACGCAGTATCGTTCCGTGGTCTTCCATCACGCGCCCGAGCAGGAGCAAGTGGCCCGAGAGGTGATCACCGCGCTGGAGCGCGAAGGGGTGTGGGACGCTCCGATCGTGACGGAGGTGACGGAGGCGGGCCCGTTTTACCCGGCCGAGCCCTACCACGACCAGTACTTCGACAGGAATGCGGATCAGCCCTATTGCCGTGCCGTGATCGCACCGAAGGTCGCCAAGTATCGACAACGCTTCGCGCACAAATTGCGGCGCGACCGGTGAGTGCAGCGTACATTTCCTGAGTAGATCGAGCGTCCGGGCACGTAGGGAGGCGGGAACTTCCCCATGCTGCGCGGGATAGTCCGATCGATGTAACCCCCCCAAGCACAGGAGATGGCGTATGCCCAAGCCAGACGGCGACCTGGTCGTCAAGTGGCGGGAGTTGGCCGAGGAAGGCTATCTGTACGCCGAGATCGCGCGGATGTACCCGAAGCATACCGTGGACCAGGTGCGCCACTATTGTTTGGGCCACACGGGGAGGAACCTCGGGGGCCCGATCCAGAGCGTCGATCGTTGGTACGGATCCAACGTCTGGCTGAGGGGCGAGAACTCACCCCACAGCGAGCTGACGGAGGAGCAGGCCCGGAGCGTGCTCGACGACTGGGACGAGGACGCCGACCGCTGGCGCTCCTCGGGAGCTGAATGGGCACGCATCCTCGGGGTGTCTCCAAGTACCATCTACATGCTGCGCCGTGGTGAGACGTGGAAGCATTTGAAGCATCCGAACCAGGGGCGGAAGCCGAAGAAGGACAAGAAAGGGCCCTGATCGGATCCGTCGCACGCGTGCCGGGGTGGCGAGGTCGGGGCACCGCTTTTTAGGGAAGGCCAGGGGCCCCTTCCCGGGACGCCGGTCAGTCCGCGCCGAAGGTGATCCCCTGCGCGAGGGGCAACTCGGTGCTCCAGTTCACCGTGTTCGTCTGCCTTCGCATGTAGGCCTTCCACGCATCGGAGCCGGACTCGCGGCCCCCACCGGTGTCCTTTTCGCCTCCGAACGCACCGCCGATCTCGGCGCCGGAGGTGCCGATGTTCACGTTCGCGATCCCGCAGTCGCTGCCCCGATGCGACAGGAAATGCTCGGCTTCCCGCATGTGCTCGGTGAAGATCGCCGAAGAAAGCCCTTGTGGCACGTCGTTGTGGAGTTGGACCGCTTCCGCGATGTCGTCGACGGCTTCGGAGGGTGAGGCATCCGCCCGTCCATAGGGTATGACGTACAGGATGGGCGCGAAGGTCTCGTCCTGGACGATGCGGTAGTCGTTTTCCGCGGCCGCGATGCACGGCGTCACGTAACGTCCGCCGGGGTAGTCGGCGCCCTCGAGAGGCTCGCCGCCGTACAGGATCTCTCCTCCTTCGGCGACGACGGCTTCCTTCGCCTTCTGGAGCTCGTCGACCGCCTCCTGGCTCACGAGAGGACCCATGAGCGTCTCGTCGTCCAGGGGATCGCCGATGCGCACGTCCCGGTACGCCCGCACGAGCCGTTCGACGAATTCGTCCCGGACGGAGCGGTGGACGATGATGCGGCGCGTCGTCGTGCACCGCTGTCCGGCCGTTCCCACGGCGCCGAACAGCACCGCCGGAAGGACGAGGTCCATGTTCGCGTTCGGCGTCACGATGATGGCGTTGTTGCCGCCGAGCTCGAGGATCGTCCGGCCGAGGCGCCCACCGACGACCTCGGCGACCCGGCGACCGACGCGGCACGAGCCCGTTGCCGAGACGAGGGGAACTCTCCGGTCGTGCAGAAGGCGGTCGCCGATCGTCGAGCCTTGGCCGACGGCGAGCGAGAAGATGGCGGGGTCGACGTCGCACCTTTCGCATGCCTCAGCGGCGATTCGGCTCACGGCGATGGCGGTCAGAGGGGTTCGCTCGGACGGCTTCCACAGGATGGCGTCACCGCACACGGACGCGATGCCGGCGTTCCAGCTCCAGACGGCGACCGGAAAATTGAACGCGCTGATGACCCCGACCACGCCCAGCGGGTGCCATTGCTCCCGCATGTGGTGGTCGGGTCGCTCGCTCTGCATCGTGAGGCCGTACAATTGGCGTGACAGGCCCGTGGCGAAGTCGCACACATCGATCATCTCCTGGACCTCGCCCTCGCCTTCCACCCGGATCTTGCCCATCTCGAGGCTGACCAACGCGCCCAGCGCGGCCTTCTTCTCGCGTAAGCCATTGCCGAGCTCGCGCACCACCTGACCGCGGACCGGTCCCGGAACCTTGCGCCATTCGAGGAACGCTTCGTGCGCACGATCCACGATGGCATCGTACTCGTCTTCGGTAACCTGCCGGACGGACGCGATCCGGGTTCCGTCGATGGGGCTCTCGATCTCGAGCTCGGGACCCGAGCCGGACCATGTTCCGGAGAAACCGCCGAGGTTCGTGTCTTCGATGCCGAGCTGGTCGAGGATGTCGTGTCGATCCATGGGACTGTCGCGTGCGAGCATGAGGGACGATGAGTATTCGGGGTGCTCTCTTAGTCTCACCAAGATCCCGGGTTCGCGCCAACGACGGAACAAGGCGGCTTATGCGCAATATAACCCCGGTGCGGTAAGCTCTGACCCGAACAAAGGAACCGTAATGTCCCACGACTGGCTCGAACGCGATGACCTGTCCGTGTTCGTGGTTGCCGGTGTCCCCAAGGGATTCAACCGAAAGCTCCAGGAAACGATCACGAAGGAGCACGGCGAGAAAGCCGTGTCGATGCGTGTCAACGACGAGTTGGCGGATTGGGTCCTGACGAAGGTGCGTGGGGAGTACCGTCCTTCGTCCAAGCGGAGCACCGCGTCGAAGGCGCTCTGGCGGGCGTTCCGGGCTCTGGCCGCCGCGCGCTACCACCTGAAGGACGACCCCGAGTTCAGCGAGGAGGTTCGGGCGCTGCGCGATCAGGTCGAAGCTCATTGGTTGCGCATCACACCGCTCAACCGCGAGACGGAGGACTGAGCGGCCGACCGGGACGGAGCACGGGCGCATCCTTTCCGGTGTCAGGCGAGCAACTCCCGGATCACTCGATTCCGATGCTCGAAGATCTTCCGGAGTTGGTGCCGGACGAAGGGGAGCGCCACCTCACCGAGCGGCCATCCGGGTAGCCGGTAGCGGACCTCGTCCGTCATGCGGGTCCGGCCGTGACCGACATTCTCGAACAGATGGCGATGGGCCCACGTGTGATACGGGCCACGGATCTGGGTGTCCGTGAAGCCGTACGGTGGATCCCAGACGCTGATCTCGGTGCGCCAACGGAACGGGATCCCGTTGAGACGTATCTCATAGTCGATCCGTGCGCCCGTTCTCATGCGGATCGGAGCGGGCGTCAGCATGCGGAACCGTAACGCCTCGGGTGTGATTCGCTCCAGGTTCTGGGCCGCCGCGAAAAACGGGAACACTTCGTCCCTCGGACGGTCGAGCACGGTGACCGCGCGCAGGAGATGAAAGCCGTGCCCGAGATCTCCGACGTCCGGGTCCACGCATGCGTGGGTGGGGTCCGGGCCGGGGAGGGGCCGCTTCACCGAGCCTCGCCGTTCAGGACGAGGCCTTGTTCCACCGGCGGGGCTGCTGTTCCTCCTCCTCGAAGCGCGGGCGAGTGCGTCGCACGAGTCGGACGTTCCGGCGGCCGAAGAGCTTCTGCAGTTCCTGCATGGCGTCCCGGTCCGGGGTTACGCCCAGAGAGCGTGAGCGGAGCCTGGGCGCCTGGTCCCCGTTGTCCCGACCTACTTGGAGCCAGACCGGTGAGGTGCCCGGATGGGCGGACAGCACGTCGCGTGCTTTCGCGAACGCCTCCTCCGGCACCTCCGAGCCGAGCTCGAGCTCGATCTGCACCGCGAGCTCCCCGGCTTCGGCGACGTCTTCGAGAGCGCGCGCGGAATCCAGGAAGATCGGCGGCTCTTCTTCATCCCGTTCGCGGCTGCTCACCTTGCCCGTGATCACCACGGCGGCGTCCTGCCGAAGGATGTCCTTACATTCCTGCCAGGTTTCTCGGAAGGCGAGCACCGTGGCGGTTCCGGTGAAGTCCTCCACGGTGATCTTGCCCCATTCGGAGTTGTCCTTGCGCGAGATCTGCCGTGCGACGGAGGTCACGACACACGGAAGCTCGACGCTCTGCCCGGCGTGCTCGATCAGGGAGTCGGACGAGACCCCCTCGAAGGCTTGGACGACTTCCCGGAAGCGGTCGAGCGGGTGTCCGGAGATGAAGAATCCGAGCGCGGCTTTCTCACGCGCGAGCCGCTCCGACTCCGGCCATTCCGGAATGCTCGGGAGTGAAGGAGCTTTCTTGGCGAGGGCGGAGCCGTCGTCGAACAGGGAGCCCTGACCGGCTTCGATCTCGGCCGCGCGGGCTTGTACTTCCCCGTACGCCGTGTCGAGCCCGGCGAGGAGCTGGGCCCGATGACCGAACGCGTCGAGCGCACCCGCGGCGATGAGCGCCTCGCACGCCCGCTTGTTCAGCGCGCGCGTGTCGATACGCTCGAGGAAATCGAACAGGGACGTGAAGGGGCCGTCTTCACGCGCGTCCAGGATCGACTGGACCGCGGAGTGCCCGACGCCCCGTACGGCGCCCATGCCGAAGCGGATCTCGCTGTCATCGGTGACGGTGAATTTCCAACCCGACTCGTTCACGTCCGGCGGGAGCACCTCGACCGGGTCTTCGAGCTTGTCGATGAAGCGCGGGAGCTCCCGGCACGCGCCGATGTGCTTCACCACGCTGTCCGTGTTGTCGATGACCGACGAGAGGAGCGCGGCCATGAACTCGGCCGGATAGTGGGCCTTCAGCCACGCGGTCTGGTACGAGATGAGGGAGTACGCCGCCGAGTGGCTCCGGTTGAAGCCGTAGCGGCCGAACGTCTCGATCTGTTCGGCGAGGTCTTCGGCCGTGGGCTTCTCGATCCCCCGCTCGACCGCTCGTTCGACGAACCGTCCGAGCTCCTTGCGGATGAGCTCCGCGTCCTTCTTACCCACCGCCTTCCGGAGCATGTCCGCTTCCCCGAGCGTGAAGCCCGCCAGCTCGGAGGCGATGCGCATGACCTGTTCCTGGTAGACGATGACCCCCTGGGTGGGCTCCAGGATCGTCTCGAGGCTCGGATGCGGGTACGTGACCGCCTCACGGCCGAGCTTCCGGTTGATGAAGACGTCGGTCATTCCCGAGTCGAGCGGACCGGGGCGGATCAAGGCGTTCGTGGCGACGAGGTCTTCGAACCGGTCGCAGCGCATCGCGCGCAGCTTGTCGTTCGCGAGCCGGGATTCGAACTGGAAGACCCCCGCGGTGCCCCCGCGCGCCATCATGCGGTAGACGGCCGGATCCTCGAGGGGCACCTCGTCGATGCTCTCGTACGTCTCGCCGGTATCCGGATTCTTCAGGATTCCGTGGCGGGCTTCGACCATCTTCACCGCGTCGTGGACGACGGTGAGAGTCTTGAGCCCCAGGAAATCCATCTTGAGCATGCCGGCCTCTTCGAGGCTCGTCATGTCGTACTGCGTCACGGCCATGGCGTCGTCGCCGTTGCCGTTCTTTCCGGTCTGGATGCTGACCGGGACGTACTCGTCCAGTGGCCCGGGCGCGATCACCACACCCGCGGCGTGCACGGACGCATGACGGGCGAGGCCCTCCAGCGTCATCGAGTAGTCGAAGAGCTGCCGGTGCCGTTCGTCTTTCTCGTAGAGCTCCTTGACCTCCTGGAGCCCCTCCACCGCTTCCTGTACCGTGTACGCCTGGCCCGGCGCGTTGGGGATCAGCTTGGCGATGCGGTCGGTCTCGCCCGGCTCGAATCCGAGCGTCCGCCCCACGTCGCGCACGACCGCGCGGCTCTTCATGGTGCCGAACGTGATGATCTGTCCGACCGCGTCCTTGCCGTACTTCCGGCGGGTGTACTCGATGACCTCGCCCCGACGCTCGTAACAGAAGTCGATGTCGATATCCGGCATCGAGATCCGGTCGGGGTTGAGAAAGCGCTCGAAGAGCAGGTCGAACTCGAGCGGATCGAGGTTCGTGATGCCCAGGGCGTACGCCACGAGGGATCCTGCGGCGGAGCCTCGGCCCGGGCCCACGGGGATGTCCTGCTCCCGCGCCCAGCGGATGAAGTCCTGGGTGATCAGGAAGTACCCGGCGTACCCGGTTCCCTTGATCACTCCCATCTCGTAGTCGAAGCGTTCCTGCGCCTGGGGCGGAAGCGGATCTCCGTAGCGCTCCTTCGCCCCTTCGAGCGCGAGATGCTCGAGGAACGCGGTCTCGTCGGGGTGCTCGTCGGGGACCGGGAACTCGGGCAGGAAGTACTTCTTCTCGAAGACGAGGTCCACCTCGTCCGCGATCTTGAGCGTGTTCTCGACCAGGTCCGGCCGCTCCGGGAACCGCTCGGCCATCTCGTCGGCGCTCTTGAAGTAGAGCCCGTCGTCGTAGTGCATGCGGTTCGGGTCGTTGCGGTCCTTGCCGAGCCCGATGCAGAGCAGGATGTCGTGCGCTTCGTGGTCCTCCGGCTGGAGAAAGTGCGCGTCGTTCGTCATCACCGCGGGGAGGTCCAGCTCCTCGGCGAGATCGAGGACCTTCCGGTTCAGATCCGCCTGGCCTTCGGTATCGTGTGCCTGTACCTCGAGGTAGTAGCGGCCGTCGAAGAGGTTGGCGTACCACTCCGCGGCTTCTCTCGCGGCCCCCCAATCGTCGGCCATGAGATGACGCGCCACTTCTCCGGCCATGCACGCCGAGGACACGATGATCCCCTCATGGTGCCTGGCCATGACTTCGCGGTCGATCCGAGGCTTGTGGTAGAAGCCTTCGGTATAGCCGATCGAGGACAGCTTGACGAGGTTCTGATACCCCACGCGGTCGCGGGCGAGGAGGACCAGGTGGTAGTAGGCGCGCTCGCCCTGTCCGGAGCGGGACTTGTCGCGCCGGTCACCCGGTGCGACGTAGGCCTCCATCCCGACGATCGGCTTCAGACCTTCCTTCCGCGCCATCTTGTGGAAGTTCCAGGCCCCGAACATGCACCCGTGGTCCGTGAGCGCGAGACCGGGCATCTCGTGCTCCTTCGCCTTGCGCACGAGGTCGGTGAGACGGCTGGCGCCGTCGAGGAGTGAGAACTCGGAGTGCGTGTGGAGGTGGACGAAGCTCACTTCACGGGTCGGGCGGCGGGTCCAGGATGCGGCGAGTATGACTGATTGTAGTCGGCGCGCCGGAGCGGGCCAACCGAAGCCGCGGCCGGGGGCCCGATCCATGCGGATTTCGGTATTCCATCGTCGCCGTCGGCACGCCGTCGACGCGCCCGCTCAGCGTCCCGGCGCGGCCTCCATGGCAGGCATGCAGATCGCGAGCACGTAGTAACGGTCGAGCTCCGCGGTGGGCACCCGGGCTTCTTCGACGATCGCCTCCGCCTCGGTTCCCAGCATGCCCGTGACGTAGAAGTTGAAGAGGCAGTCGGAGCCTTCCTTCCTGAACCGGAGCGACGACTCGTTCGGCGCGTCCTGCGGATCGGGGGTCCGCGTCCATCCGTCCCCCCGGACCTGCTCGTAGAACAACTCGGATTCCGTGCCCGGGGTGTTTTGGGTCAGACCCGCAGCCGTGACGCGGCAGGACGGCACGCGTTGGTCGGTCCGCCAGTCGTTGATCGTGTCGGGTGTCGTGACCGCGGCCATGCCGACCTTGTCCGTCAGCAGGGTGTGCGCATCACGGCAATGGATCTCCTCCTGGGCACCGGCTCCGTCCGGGCTCGAAGCGTCACAGCCCGCGAGGACGAATGCGAACACGGGAGCGATGAGCAGGGTGCTGGTCCGTTCGAGCATGCTGACACCGGGGGCTGAGTTCCGAGGATGATTCGCTCGCGAAACGCGTGCCCTGCTTTACCCTCCCGGTCGGTTCCTGTTCACCCGCCGCCGGCTTGCCGGTCCGGCTCGCATGTCTCCTCGGGATCCTGCTTCGGCCGGGCCAACCCGACCCAGAGGTAGAGCGTGGTGTCACGTGGCTCGCTCCACTTGAAATCGATCTCGAGCTTCGAGCGCATGCCGGCCGTGTACGTGAACGGGACGGATTCTCCCGCATCCGCGCTCACCTCCAGACGTCCCGGACCGAGTGCGTCCCGGGCGTCGATGTCCCACCGGCCCGAATGCCCTCTCCATACGTGCACGCATCCGGCTACGGTCACGCCCACCGTGGGTACGGTCACCGTGGACACGTGGCCCGTGCCGCTCCGTATCGGCACGCTTACCCAACCTCCGCCCCGTTCCACGCTCGCCAGTAGATCCTGGACGGTCTGAGCCGCCCCGGGAGCCGGGATGAGTGTGAGGCCCGCGACGAGCAGGCTCGTGAGCGCGATGGAGGGGAAACGCATGGCTACTCCGTGCAGCTGAACGAATCCACGATCGTTTCGAGCTGGATAATGTACTCGTACTTCTCGCGTCCGGGCGCGTACAACCATGCATCGATGAGGTAGGTGCGGTCCTGCTCGTCACAGGTGACCGTATACGTCATCAACGGCCCTCCGGCCGGCCACCCGAGGTCCGGGGGATTGCGCCACTGGGCTTGGAGTCGGAGGCCCTGGCGACCGTCCAGCGTATGCGGTTGGACGGTCGCCGCATCCTCATCGACCTCCTGCTCCTGCGTGTAGTAGGTGTTCGCGATGCTCTGACGCCACTGCAGGATCTCCTCGGGATCGAGCTCTCCGGACGCCGGGCTCCGCCAGGTGACCGCGACCTGCCGGATGAGCTCCGACGGGTCCGGTTGATCGTTCCGGAAGACGAACACCGAGTCCTCGGTCATCCAGCGATACACGTCGGGCACGACCACGCGGAAGCCCGCCTCCGCCGCGAGCGTGTCCGCGAGCGCTTGGTCCACGCCGGAGAAATACATGCGGGAGCGTGCATACTGGCGAAACTGCTGGTCGAGAGTCTCGGACACTTCGTCGAGCAACGACGGTAGGCCGCCGAGGGAACCGTCGTCCGGCAGCACGATCAGCCTCACCGTCTGCTCTCGCGACCAGACGCCACCGATGTCGTAGAGACCGGGGCCGTCGACGTCGACATCGTCGCTGGCCTTGTCCAGCGCTTCCTCCATCCACGGATCCGACAGCGTTCCGATGAGGAGCATCTGGCGGAAGCGGCGCAGGTTTTCCCAGTACTGCGCGTAGGGCTCCTGATAGGTGACCGTGAACGCCTTCTCGTCACGCACGGTCTGAATGGTGCGCTCGATCGCTCCGTAAACGGAGTCGGAGATCTCGGCCCAGCGTTCCGGGTCCGTCACGGCGATCACCGAATTCGCGTCACCGTAGGTCAGCCCCGGCTCGTCACAACCCGCGAGGGTCGTCACGAGCAGGAAAAGGATAAGTGAGGCGGGTCTGGACTTGGGGACAAGCATGAGCGTTCTCCAGCGAGGGCTTAGACCGTCTGTAGTAGCCGATCCGCGTCGTCACCGTTCCACGGACCCAGGTTTCGTTCGAGCAGCGCGTCGGGATCCGGGTCGCGCTCCATGAAGGCACGGAACAGCGTTTCCGGATCGTCCGCATCCCCTCGGGACAGGATGGCGCCCACGTATTCGCGGCCCGTCTCCCGGTTGAAGATGCCTTCCTCCCGGAAGCGGGTAAACGCGTCCGCATCCAACACTTCAGCCCAAAGATAGCTGTAGTACCCGGCTGCGTATCCGCCGGCGAACAGGTGCGCGAACGACGTCAGCCCGTGCAACTGCGAGAAGGTGTCGCCCGGCACGAACGCCCGGAAGCGTTCCTCGGCGAAGCTCATGACCTCATCCGCCTGGACCTCGTCGAGCGTCCGCTCCTCGTCGTCGGCCGCTTCGGACCGGAGCCGGGGCGCGAGCTCGCTGTGTAGCGCCAGGTCCACCGTACCGAGCGAGAGCTGACGCATCTGGAACCAGCCACCCATGAAGCGGCGAGCCGCGATCATGCGTTGGTATAGCTCCTCCGGAAGCGGCTCACCCGTGTCGTGATGCCGCGCGAAGAGGTCGAGGGCTTCGCGCTCCCAGGTCCAGTTCTCCATGAACTGGCTCGGAAGCTCGACGAAGTCCCACGCGACGTTGATCCCCGCGCGTGACGGGATCTCGACCCTGGACGTGCAGTGATGCAGGAGGTGGCCGAACTCGTGAAACGTCGTCTGCACCTCACGGTGGGTGAGGAGGGCCGGCCCGTCTTCGTCCGGCGGCGTGAAGTTGCCGCAGATGACGCCGAGGTGGGGCTCGAACCCGCCTTCCCGTGGCCCCCCCGTGACGAAGTGGTTCATCCAGGCGCCTTGGCGCTTCTCCTTGCGGGGAAACCAGTCCGCGTAAAAGGCGCCGAGCCGGGTGTCGTCCGTTTCGTCGAAGATCTCGAAGTAGCGCACGTCCGGATGCCAGACCTCCTCGACCTCCCGCTCCGTGATTCGGAAGCCGAACGTGCGGCGCACGATCTCGAAGAGCCCGTCGAGTACCTGCGGAAGTGGGAAGTACGGGCGGAGGTCCTCGTCGTCGATGTCGTAGCGGGCTTTTCGGAGGTGTTCCGCCACATACGAAACGTCCCACGGCTCGAGCGCATCGTACCCGAGCTCGCGAGCATGGGCCTCGAGCTCGGCCGTGTCTCGCTCATAGTACGGGCGCGTCCGCTCGACGAGGTCCCGCTCGAACGAGATCGCGCCCTCCCCGGAGCGCGCCATGCGCTCCTCGAGGACGTAGTCCGGGAAGCTCTCGTATCCGAGGAGCTCCGCGAGCTCGTCCCTCAACCGGAGAATCTTCGCGATGAGCGGACGGTTGTCGTGCTCTCCGGCGCGGCACCGCGTGGCGTACGCGGTTCGGATCTCCTTGCGGAGCGCTCGATCGTGACAGTGCTTGAGGATGGGCTCGACGGACGGGTGATCCAGGGTGAGCAGCCAGCCGTCGAGATCCTGCTCGCGAGCCTTCGCGCGAGCCCGACGCTTCGCGGCTTCGGGAACGCCGTCCAACCGGGAGTCGTCCTCGATCAAAAGCTCGTAGCCCGCCGTAGCGTCCAGGACGTTTTCGCTGAAGCGCTGCTCGAGCTGGGCCATCTCCACGCGGAGATCCTGAAGCCGCTCCTTGTCGTCCTCGGGAAGGTCGGCGCCCGCCCTGCGAAACTCCGCGAGCGTCTTGTCGAGGTGCCGTCTCCGGAGACCCGTGAGGGCCCGCGCTTCCTCGGTGGCCTCATAGGTGGCGAAGCGGCTCCAGAGCCGGGTGTTCAGGGGCAGGCTGGACCAGAACGCCGAGATCTCCGGGAGCACGGCATTGTACGCGGACCTCAGCTCCGGGGATTCCGCCACGGACATGAGATGCGAGGGCGGAGCGAGCCGGTCCGAGAGGCGGTCCAGCACACGGTCGAGCCGCGCCACGGTGTTCTCCCAGGTCGGGGAGGCGCTGTCGCCCGCGATGGTGTCCACTTCGTTCCGCGCCTCCCGGAGCGCGGCGCGGATGCCGGGCTCCACGTGCTCCGGCCGCATCCGGTGGAAGGGGGGGCGGAAGGTCTCGAGCAGGAGAGGGTTCTCTTCGTCGGTCATGGGGCCTCGGCGAGGGGCGGGTCAGGACCCGCAATCTATCGTCCCGAAGCGGTGCGTGTAGGGCCGATGGACGTGACCAGATCTCCGTTGACAACCGCGATCCCGCTGACAACCTTCGCGCCATGCGCGCGGTGGGAAGTCGAAACGGGTCGGCTTCGCGGTCGCGCCGTCCGCCATGGAGGTTGAGCAAGATGAGCCGTTCGGACTGGTTCGAGGGCGAGGTCGTTGCCGCCGAGATGTTCGCTTGGGGAGACGACGAGGAGGACCTGGACGACGATCTCGACGAGGACGAGTGGGACGAGGACGACGATTGGGACGAGGAGGACCTGGAAGACGATGACGATTGGGACGAGGAGGACGACCTCTGGGACTGAGCCGTCGCATCGAGCAAAGAGGCTCGAGTGGGCTGGTCGCGCGCGCCTCCACGCTTCCGGTCGGTTTCGCGTGAACCTCGGCCGCGGCCGATCAGGTACCGTCGGCCGTCAGCGTCCCATGCGCGGCCGCGGCTCCGGCGCGTCTTCCCGTGCTCCACGCCCACAAGAAGTTGTGCCCTCCAATGGGACCGAAGGCGTCGAGCACCTCGCCGCAAAGGTGGAGTCCGGGGTGGCGCCGGGCTTCGAGGGTGCGGGGCGCGACCTCGGCGAGGGAGACGCCGCCGCCGGTCACCTCCGCTTTCTTGTACCCTTCGTCGCCCGTCCAGGGGAGGTGATACGCCGTCAGCGCTTCGACCAGGCGTCGGCGGTCGTCTCGACGAAGCTGCGCCAGTTGGGTTTCCGAGGGCACGCCGCACTCATGGAGGAGTAGTTCGGTGAGCCGACGGGGCAGCTCCGAGGCCATGGCCGACCGCACCGTGCCAGGTCCGTGCCCCAGGCGAGCCGTCCACCCGTCGGCGTTCGCGGCGCTCCACTGCACCAGGAGCTCCTGACGCTTTCCGTCGAGTCTCTGGCGGGTGGCCAGGTGCGACACGTCGAGCACCGTAGGGCCGCTCCATCCGCGGTGCGTGAACAGGAAGCCCCCTGTCGTTTCGAACGCGGGCTTGGTGCCGGGCGCGCGCAGCGTGATGGTGAGCGAGATCCCGGCCAGGTCCGCGTGAGGGTGGGGGTCGGCCGTCAAGGGAGTGAGCGCGGGATAGGGTGGATGCACGACGAGTCCGAGCCGCTCGGCGAGCCCGAGCCCGAATCCGTCGCTACCCGTCGCGGGGACCGAGAGCCCACCCGTGGCCAGTACCACGGCCGTGGCGTCCAACGTCGGAGCTCCATCGAGAACGACCCGCCAACGCACTCGGGAGCCGTCCTTCGAGCTCGCCGGGAGCACGTCGGTGACCCGGGTGCCGAACCAGAGCCGGGCGCCGGCTTCGCGCACGCGTTCAACCAATCCGTCGCGGACGTCCCGCGCCCGATGGCTCGACGGGAAGAGCTTGCCGGTCTCCGCCTCCAGCTCGAGCGGCATCCCGAGCTCGGATTCGAAGAAGGCGCGCTGCTCGTTCAGCGGCCATGCGAGGAGAAGCTTCCGGAGCGTATTCGGCGAGGAGTCGGTCACATAACGTCGGGGCGCGGCCGCCGCTGGGAGGATGTTGCACCGCCCTCCGCCGCTGATCAGAATCTTGCGCCCGCCGTCCGCGGTGCCCTCGACCAGGATCACGGGAGCGCCGGCCCGCGCGGCGAACAGCGCCGCCACGAGTCCGGCCGCGCCCGCCCCGATCACGACGACCGGTGCGGGGTCGGTGGCATCGGTGGACGATCCGCGCCACGACGGGCGGTCCTCGTTCGGCGGCGGGTCGGTGGCCCTGTGCGAGCGCTCGAAAGTCATGGAGCCAACGATCGCGCCCTCCGCAACGGACGGACAAGGCCGCCGGCCATCCGACGACGCCCGTTCGACACTGGCAACGTTCGACCGGTGGAGCGAGTTTCCGAACCGACGAGCCGACCCCCATCCGCGACACCCTTCTAGCAGGTTCCATGTTTCCGATGACGCTTTGGGTCCGCCGCCTCTTGCTGGCGAACATCGTGATGTTCCTGGTGGCGAATCCCGGAAGCCCGATCTACGGCATGCTGTGGCTGTATCCGCCCGCGGTGCTCGTGCGTCCGTGGACCGTGGTCACGTACATGTTTTTGCACGCCGGCTTCGGGCACCTGATCTTCAACATGATCGGCCTCTTCTTCTTCGGCCCGCGGCTGGAAGGGCGTCTGGGATCGAAGGGCTTCTTGGGCCTCTACTTCTTGTCGGGGCTCGGGGGAGCGGCCTTCAGCTTCCTGTTCGCGCGCGAGTATCCGGTGGTCGGCGCCTCGGCGGCGGTTTACGGAGTGCTCCTCGGCTTCGCCATGCTGTGGCCGCACGAGCGGATCTACATCTGGGGAATCCTCCCCGTACCGGCGTGGCTCCTGGCGGGCTTGCTCGTCTTCGGCTCGTTGTACGCGGGCATCAGCCCGGGTGAGGCTTCGCGCACCGCGCATTTCGCGCACCTCGGGGGACTCGCGTTCGGTTTCGGTTTCCTGAAGTGGTGGGATTGGAAGAAGGGTGGGGCCAAGCGGGCGTTCCAGAAGAAGATGAAGCCCGAGGCGGCGGCGCCGTCCGGGGTGGTCGGAGATCGCCTCGCCGTCTCGCGCTGGAAAGGGATCCCGGTCGATGGCCTCCATGAATTGAACCGCGAGGAGGTCGAGCGCCTGTTGGCCAAGATCGACGACCACGGAGCCGGCAGCCTGACGACCTCGGAACGTGAATTCCTGGACCGGATGGCCCGAGGCTGACTCGGAGCCCTTGGTCGCGTGAGCGAGTCCAGCCGTTACGCCATTCCCGCCCGCATCCACCGGGTGGAGGAGACGATCCAACGAAGCCGGTTCGTCACCACCCTCGCACACGCGCCCGACGCCGACGCCGCGCACGCCTTCGTGGAGCGGATCCGCAGCGAGCTGCCCGAGGCGACGCACCACTGCTGGGCGTTCGTCGCGGGACCTCCGGGGAGCACCGGGCACATCGGCATGAGCGACGACGGGGAGCCGCACGGGACCGCGGGCCGCCCGATGCTGACGGCGCTCCTACACAGTGGTGTCGGCGAAGTGGTCGCGGTCTGCGCCCGCTGGTTCGGAGGCGTCAAGCTGGGCACGGGCGGACTCGGCCGGGCCTACGCCAGCGGAGTCAAGCTCGCTCTAGAGCATCTGCCCACGGAGGAGCGGGTCGATCGGGTTCCGGTTCGGGTGACGGTCGGTTACCCGGACGTGGACGCGCTACAGCGGCTGGTCGCTGAGATGGAGGTGGTGGTGGAGGACGAGAGCTACGGGCAGGAGGTGCGCTACGATCTGGCGGTGCCCGCCACCGTGCTCGACGCCTTCGAGGAGGCCGTGGCCGAAGCGACGCGCGGGGCGGCGCTCATCGACCGCTGAGCTCCGGCGCGACGGGCACCTCGAGCAGGCCGCGGTGCCGCGGGTCCGACCGCCGTCAGCGGAGGCGTGCGGCTCCGCGGAGGGCGGCTTCGAGCACGTCGAGCTCGTCGCTCCAAAAGACCCGCCACCCCTCGGCCCCCCGGCGCAGCTGCATCACTTTGACTTCCGACACCGACCCGCTGATGCGCATCTGCGTGCGGTAGACCACGTGTGCCGTGTCCGCCGCCTCCATGACGTGCCCGAGCACTTCGTCGTCCCGGTCGTGCAACGAGTGGGTCAGCCCCGGCATGTCGTCGGTCACCGTCGTGAGCGCTCGGTCGAAGACCTCCGGAGCGTCGAGGTCGGCGTAGCCCGCGGAATCCGTCCCGACCAGGTAGTTCAGCAACTCGCCACTCTCGTCGACCTCCGTGGTCATGGTTACGACGTCCCGGAAGAGCTGCAGCGTCTCGGGGTCCAGGAACTGGGCGGCCGTGCTCCAGCGCGACGCACGCACCGAACGGATGAACATCTCGGCGGCGGAGTCGGGCGTGGCCGTGAGCTCGGCCAGGGTCTGGGCGCGCGCAGCCGATGGCTGTCCCATGGCCGTCGTGAACAGCGCCGCCAAGAGAAACGGCAGCCGGCGGCACGAAGCTTCGGGGCGGGGAAAAAGCGTATGAACCATGGACCACGCTACCCCGCACGCGCGCCGGGGAGCCCGCCGTCGTCGTCACGGACCTTTTCTCGAAGTGGTTGAACCCGTAGAGTCCCTTTCATAGCTTAACCGGCCTAGCCCACCACTCGACACTCGCGGTTGGGCCATGCGGGGCCTGTAGCTCAGTCTGGTTAGAGCGCACGCCTGATAAGCGTGAGGTCGGTAGTTCAAGTCTACCCAGGCCCACTGGACGGAGTGTGAGCCCCCCGAGGATCGAAATCCTTGGGGGGCTCGAACATTTCGTTGGAGGCCGTGCCCGCTTCGCGGCCCCGCTCCCTCGAGCCTCATGACGCCATGAGCGATCCGAAGCCTCGCACCGTCGCGGTGCGCACGCAGATACCCCGGTCGCCCCAGGCCGAGCACTCGGTTCCCCTCTATCTGACCTCGAGCTTCACGTTCGACTCCGCGGAGGAGATGCGGGCGACGTTCGCCGACGAGCTCGACCACAACATCTACAGCCGCTTCACCAACCCCAACGTGGCCGAATTGACGGATAAGCTGCGTGCCATGGAGGGGGCCGAGGCGGGTCACGCGGTAGCCTCGGGGATGGCCGCGGTCTTTGCTACCTTCGGGGCCCTGCTGTCCGCCGGGGATCATATCCTGGCGTGCCGCTCGGTGTTCGGCTCCACGCACACGGTGCTCACCAAGTGGCTCCCACGCTGGGGGATCACGCATACCTACGTCGACGCCGGCGATCAGGAGGCTTGGGAGAGGGAGATCACCGACGAGACCCGCATGATCTTCGTGGAGACGCCGACCAATCCGGCCCTCGACATCCTGGACTTGGGTTGGCTGGGGGAGCTCGCGGCCCGGCACGATATCCTGTTCGTGGTCGACAATTGCTTTGCGACCCCCGTGCTTCAGCGTCCTCTCGATTGGGGCGCGGACCTCTGCGTCCATTCGGCGACGAAGTTCATCGACGGCCAAGGGCGCGTGCTCGGGGGGGCGGTCGTGGGTCGCCAGGATCTGGTGGACGAGATCTTCGCTTTCTGCCGTTCGACGGGGCCCGCTTTGTCTCCTTTCAACGCGTGGGTTCTCTCCAAGAGCCTGGAGACGCTCGCGGTCCGCATGGAGCGTCACTCCGAGAACGCGCTGGCGCTGGCGGAGGCACTGGACGGGGCGCCCGGCGTCACGGAAGTGCGTTACCCTTATTTGCCTTCCCATCCTCAGCACGACCTGGCCCGTCGCCAGATGTCCGCGGGGGGCGGGATCCTCACCTTCACCGTGGAGGGCGGGCTCGAGCAGGGGCGCCGGTTTCTGGATGCGGTCCGCATGTGCTCGCTGACGGCGAACCTGGGTGACACCCGGACCATCGCGACGCATCCCGCCTCCACCACGCACGCCAAGCTCACCGAGGAGGAGCGTCGGGCCGTAGGCATCACGCCCGGATTGATACGCATCTCGGTGGGGCTGGAGGATATCGACGACATCGTCGCCGACGTTCGCCAGGCCCTGGAGGCGTCACGGTCCGCGCTTCGTTAGAGTCTCGCTGATGCCTCTCGTCGCCCACTCCGGCCTTCCGACCTTCTCCGCCCTGAAAGCTCAGGGCCACGAGCTCCTCACCGTCGAACGGGCCCGGCATCAGGATATCCGTGAGCTGCACATCGGGTTCCTGAACATGATGCCCGACGCTGCGCTGCGAGCCACGGAGCGTCAGTTCATCCGGCTGGTGGGGGCGTGTAACCGGATCGCGCAGTTCTACGTGTACCCGTTCACCGTGCCGGGCGTCCCAAGGGGCCCTCAAATCTCGGATTACATAGACGAGCACTACAGTCGCTTCGAGGATCTTCGAGAGGATGGCCTCGATGCTCTGATCATCACCGGAGCGAACGTCGCGAACCCGGAAGTGGCCGAGGAGCCGTTCTGGGACCCCTTGGTCGAAGTCGTGGATTGGGCGCGGGAGCACGTGACCTCCGTCTTCTGCTCCTGTCTGGCCACGCATGCATTGGTCCAGCACCTCTACGAGATCGAGCGCCAACCGCTGCCGAAGAAGAAGTGGGGCGTCTATAGCCATCGGGTGCACACCAGAGACCATCCGATCATGCGTGAGATCAACACCCGCTTCGACGTTCCCCACTCCCGCCATAACGATGTCTCGCGAGAGCAATTCGAATCCGCGGGTCTCGTCGTGCTCGTGGAGAGCGAGGAAGCGGGCGTCCACATGGCCACGAGCCCGGATCAGTTCCGATTCCTCTATCTCCAAGGGCATCCCGAGTACGACGTGCACAGCCTGCTGAAGGAGTACAAGCGCGAGGCGCATCGCTTCCTGGCCGGTGAGATTCCGCTTCCCCCGCCATTTCCCGAACACTACTTCACGACCGAGGCAGCGGACCTCGCCACGGCGTATCTGGAAGCTGCCCTGCACGCTCGCGATGCGGGTGATCCCTTCCCCGAGACTCTGGAGCGCGACATCCTGCCGCTGCTCGACAACACCTGGGGGGATACCGCCAAGGCGATCGTGAACAACTGGCTGGGGCTCGTCTATCAGCTCACGGACATGGATCGCCGGAAGCTGTTCATGCCCGGAGTGGATCCGGACGACCCCCTCGGGATCTTGGCCCGGAACAGCGTGTAGCGGCCCGGCGGTCCTGGCGGGTGGACACAACTTGTTGGAACGGCCGTGAGCCACGGCGGTGTGCGACTCTTTTGCCGCTTCTCCGCCCCATTTTCCGGGCTTGTCGCAGATCGCGACGGGCTCGCTCAATTCGCCGGACTCGGCAAGGGGGTTCGAGGGGCTCTCGGGGAGGCTTTGTCGATAAAAGTTGCCGACGGCCGGGGGCGGCACCTCTGCTATCGTGGGTGAACCCGCTTGTGCCACGCGCTTGGCGGGGTGCCGGGCATTTTTTGCCGAGCGCCGGTTCCGCCCGTGAAGGCATGCTTTCTGCGATTTGGAAGGCCACGAACGAACGGCGGCCCACGCCTGGAGCAGAATCTCGGCACGGGGCCGCGACACGGAGTGCAAGCACCCAGGAGGTGGATCGTGGCTTTTCGTACGATGCTCGTGGCGGCGCTCGTCCTGGCGCCGATGGTGACGATGCCGGCCGACGTGTCGGCGCAGGATCGGGGCGCGGAGCGGTCGGAGGCGGCCGCGGCGCGTGGTGCGGCCGACCAGCAAGCGGAACAGCGTCCCGACGGGGCTCCTGCCGGACTTCAGAAGGCGTTCGAGGGCCGGACGCCTCCGGCAGCTCTCGAACGGCAGTTCCCGGGAATCTTCTCCGAGCCGGAGCCCGAACCTGCGGCCGAACCGACGTCGGAGCCGGAGCCTGCCCCGGAGGACGACTGCGAGACGAGCCTCGAGCTCGTCGGCGGTGAATACGTCCTCGTGGACTGTGAGGGGAACGTCGCCGACCCGTCCGAGATGGATTAGATCGCACCGACCGCTTCAGGGAGCTCCGCGTGCGTGCGTCCGGCGGGGCAGTGCCGGTACGAGCGTGGTGCCGGTGCGCCAGCCCCGGACCTGGAACTCCCGTGAGCTCTGTGCGGTCTCTCCGGTGTCTTCGTCGGTGACGGTCACCGTTAGACGGTACGCTCCCTGCGGAAGCGCCGATTCGACCCGCCGCAGCTCTCCCAACGCTCCATCGCCACCGGGCGCCGAACGGCCGGTGAAGACGGTCCGGACCGCCGGTGCCCCCTCCGCATCCTCGGGTCCGCCCGTCAGCACGCGAATCGAGATCTCGGTCGCGTAGGCGTGGTCACCCGGAAGGTTGTAGATCTCGTAGTAGACGTCGAAGGCACTCTCCGGGAAGAGGCGAGTGGGCAGGAGGGCCAGCGCGGCGCTTCCTCGCTCCCATCCCTGGTCCACGTCCGGGAGACCGAGCGCGATGTCGCTCAACAGGAGCTCATCGCCGCCGTAGTCGGGAATCGAGAACGGGGACTGATAGAGCTGCCCGACTCCCGGGGTGCTCGCGTCGGTCATGATCACGCGTTGCTGCGTGTCTCGGGAAGGAGGAGCGTCCAGCTCGACGTAGGTGTGGAGGAGGTGATCGCCGTCCAGCGAGCTCGGCGTGCCCACGAACACGGAATCGTCGGTCCGGACGACGGTTTGTAGCGCGGTGTCCGTCACGATGAAGCTCACATCGAACCGGTAGCGGCTCAGCCCGTCTTCCTCGTCTCGGTGAAGCTCTCCAGCGGAGACGGCGAAAGCGGCCACCACCCGGGTTCGTCCCTCTTCACCGCGGAACGTGTAAAGGTCGTATTCGAACGGGAGAGGGCCGCGCTCCTCGGGAACCATGGCGACCGACGCGGCCACGAGCGCACCTGCCACCGAGAGCGTCAGCCGCATGGTCGTCTGCCCGTCAGTTGATGGTGTCGTGGGCCTGGGCGCGGGCGTTCGCGGCGTCCCGCGCACGGAGCGCCGCGCCGACCCCGCCCGCGCCGGGCACGGGGAGCTCGGCCGCGATGCTGTCCTTCTGGGCACGGGTGAGCGTGTCCGTGGCGCTCGCGGTTCCTTCCGGATCCTGCCCGCCACAGGCCTGCAACCCGAGCGTCAGGAACCCGCCGAGCACGGCCACCCGGACCCACGCCCATCCCGTCATCTTCCCGCCTGTCGTTCCTTCCAGGCGTCGTAGCGCATGCGGAGCGTGCGCACGGGGTTCGCATCCTCGTGGGGCTCCGTGTTGTCCGGCCAGACGGCGAGGTAGAGGTGGTAGTCGCCGTTGTTGTACGGCGCCCGGAGGTCTTCCGGATGATTCACGTGGAAGCGCCCCATGGGATCCTCGGGGTCCGCGGCGAGGATGTAAGCGACATGGGAGGTCTTCCCGGTGCACTGGGCGCCCGGGAGAGGCTCGCTCTCGCAGGTGCAGCGGGAATCACCGCCGAGCGCGTCGGCTTCCTCCATCGCGGCCATGACCCGGTCCACCATGTCGAGGTCGCTTTCCTGCATGACGCGTGCGGCCTCGGTCAACGCCTCGTTGCTCGCAATGATGTTGCCCTGCACGGACCACAGAACGCCGCCCTCCGTCTCCCCCGACATGTTGAGCGCCACGTCCCGATTGTTGGAGCCCGTCCGGCCTGCGCTCCGTCCGAGCGCGTCCACGATGCCGAACTGCCGGCTTTCGATCGACGGGTCGGACTCGAGCATGCGTATGATCTGCTCGGGATGCGTGCGTTTTTGCATCTCTTCGAAAATGAGGCGGTGGTTGGCCTGCGTGCGGTCCACACCGGCCTGGGCGGCCGCCACGCCGATTCCGGGAATCACGATGGCCTGGAGCTGCATGAGCTGGTCGGGGCCCTGAGCAGCGCACGTGGCCGAAGAGATGACCACTCGCCCAGTCTCGAGATCCATTGCGATGATGGACCAGGTCGCGGAGGCGGACGAGGGGAGGACGAGCGCGAAGACGCAGGCCAGGAGGAGCTTCTTCATGTGGCGTATCCGGGGAGTGGGAGGAGGATCTACGACCAGGGTGCTCGTCGCGCGCGGGCGTGTCAATCAGAACCGTTCCGGGGATGAGAGCGTTCACGAGGGTGAGCCTCGGTTCCGGAGAAGTCGCGTCAGGGTCCGATCGAAGGCCGCCGCGAAGGCCTGCTTCTCCTTTTGGCCGTATGCGTTCGGGCCCCCGGTCTCGACCCCCGTCGCCCGGAGCCCGTCCATGAAGTCCCGGATGGAGAGCCGTTCGCCGATGTTGCTGGCCGTGTACTCTTCGCCCCGCGGATCGAGGGTCACGACACCCTTTTCGACGAGTCGAGCTGCCAGCGGGATGTCGGCCGTGATCGCCAGGTCGCCCGGAGCCGCCGCCTCGGCGATGTGGTCGTCCGCAGCGTCGGGGCCTCCCGCTACACGCTCCGCCGTGACGAACGGATTGTTGGCCGGGGTCTGGAGCCGCTGGTTCGCCACGAGCACGGCCGGAATCTCGAGGCGCAGCGAGGCCCGGGCGACGATGTCCTTCACATCGCCAGGTGCGGCGTCGGCGTCCACCCAGATGCGCAGGCCCGGTTCGTTCATCGTCGTGGGGTTCCTTTGCAAACAAACAACGTAACGTGTTGGATTTCGGAGCATACGCTCACGCTCGTGTCCGATTTTCGCTACCTTTCAATGCTGCAGGATCTTCACATCGAGCCCCCGGTTCCGGGGCCTCCCCTGCACCCGACCCTGCGCCAGCTACCTGAGCCGGATGTTCCGGCCGGCCCGCCGAGCGCTCACCGACCGGAATGTTCATTTGGCTTTCTCCACACTCGAGTTGCACCCGGCCCTCATGCGAGGTGTCGACGACCTGGGCTTCACCAGCCCGACCCCCATCCAATCGGAAGCGATTCCGCATGCCATGAAGGGGCGGGACCTACTCGCCTGCGCGGCGACCGGGAGCGGCAAGACCGCGGCCTTCTTGCTTCCCATCCTCCATCAGCTCCTCGGTGCGTCCCGCGGAACCACGCGGGCGCTCGTCATGGCGCCCACGCGAGAGCTCGCGCTCCAGATCGTGGCCGATTTCGAAGGCCTGGCGAAGCACACCGACCTCCGGGCGGCGGCCGTCTACGGCGGGGTGGGCATGAAGCCTCAGGAGCGGGCTTTTCGTGACGGCGTGGACCTCATCGCGGCCACTCCGGGACGCCTCCTCGACCACTTCCAGTACGGCTACGCGAAGCTCACGGGCCTCGAGTACCTCGTCCTGGACGAGGCCGATCGAATGCTGGACATGGGGTTCTTGCCCGATATCCGCAGGGTGTTGAAGCACGTCCCGCGCCCGAAGCAGACGTTCTTCTTCAGCGCGACCATGCCGCCTCCCATCGAGTCCCTGACCCGCGAGATCCTGCGTGACCCCGCGCGGATCGCGCTGCAGCGCCGCGCCGCTCCCGCGGAAGGCGTCAAGCAGGCGGTGTATCCGGTCCCGCAGGACCTCAAAGGGGCTCTTCTGGTCGAGCTGCTCCAGAGCGACGTCGTGGATGACGCGCTCGTCTTCACCCGGACCAAGCACCGCGCGAACCGGCTGACCAAGGTGCTCGAGCGGAACGGCATCGCCGCCGAGCGGATTCACGGAAACCGGTCCCAGGCACAGCGGACGAAGGCGCTCGAAGGGTTCAAGACCGGACGGTACCGCGTTCTGGTCGCGACCGACATCGCCGCTCGGGGCATCGACGTCGAAGAGCTCGGCCACGTGGTGAACTTCGACTTGCCCGAGGTGCCCGAGGACTATATCCACCGCGTGGGCCGGACTGGACGCGCTGCCGCCACGGGTGACGCGGTCAGCCTCGTCTCTCCCGCCGAAGAGCAGGGGCTTTCGCGGATCGAGCGCGCGGTGGGCTCCAAGCTGCCGCGGTTGAAGGTGGACGGCTTTGCCTACGGTGCATCCGCGGACGAGCCGCTGGAGATTCCGCTCAAGCAGCGCCTCGCGGAGATGCGTGGGAAGAAGGCGGACGACCGTGCGAGATCGGCCGCCAAGAAGGAGTCCAATGGCTCGCGAAAGCAGGGATCGAACGGTTCGGGAGGGAGCGGAGGATCGAGCCGCGGCGGTAGGCGTCGAGGACGAGGCGGTCGGGGCCGGCGTTGAGCGTCGGTTCCGCGCCTTGACATCCGCGCGGGCCGGGTGTCTAATCCGGGCTCGAGCGTGCCTCGGACGAGGAAGCGACGAATGCGTGACGTGACCGCCGTGCAGCTCAGGAGCCTTATGAGCGGCCTCGGCCTCATGCGGAGCGAGCTCGTAGTAGTGGAGTTCATCCGTGAGGGGAGGGGTCGCCGCGGGGGCGTGCGCGTGTAATCGCAACACCACACCTCGGACAGCCGGCGAAACCGGGACCCCTCTTCTGTGGAGGGGTCCCGTTTTTTCACCATGGGAGACCCATCATGACAGCATCCTGGACGTTCTTCGACGACGAATGGAAGTCGGGCAACGTGCCCCTCATCGGTTCCATGACCCAGGCGGTGTGGCTCTCGTCGATCGTGTTCGACGGAGCGCGGGCCTTCGATGGGCTCGCTCCCGACCTCGACCTGCACGCCGCGCGTGCCATTGACTCGGCTCGCAAGATGGGACTCGAGCCGCGGGAAGATGTCGACGAGATCGTGCGGCGCTGCGAGGAAGGCGTGAGGAAGTTCGGGTCCGATGCGGCACTCTATATTCGCCCGATGTTCTTCGGCGAGGGCGGCTTCATCATCCCCGAGCCCGACAGCGCCCGCTTCGCTCTGGTGATCCACGAGCTTCCGATGCCGGCGGCGTCGGGCTTCAGCGCCTGCCTTTCCAAGTACCGGAGGCCCTCGCCCGAAACCGCGGTGACGGATGCGAAGGCGTCGGCACTCTACCCGAACGTGGCAAGGGCGCTCGCCGCGGCCCGGGCCCGGGGGTTCGACAATGCGGTCAAGTTGGACCTGAACGGGAACGTCGCCGAGTTCGCGACATCCAACCTCTTCATGGTCAAGGACGGCGTTGCGCACACACCCACTCCGAACGGCACGTTTCTGAACGGGATCACGAAGCAACGCGTGACGAACCTTCTCCGCGAGGACGGGGTCGAGGTCGTGGAGCGCCGCGTCACCTGGAACGACCTCGTGGACGCGGACGAAGTCTTCAGCACCGGCAACCACGGGAAGGTGGTTCCCTGCGTGCGGCTCGAAGACCGCGAGGTCGGCCGCGGGAAGGTCGGCGAGCGGGCGCGGAAGCTGTACTTCGAGTTCGCGAAGGAGCATCCGGTCAGGTGAGTGGATGCGGAGGGGCGTATGGGCCCGTGCTGCGCTGTCCCGGCCCTGGTGCCGGGGAGCCCGTGTTGGAAGATTAAAGGGGCGGACGCGTCTCGAGTTGACCGCTTCGCGCGTGAGCGACGCGGACCGGAGGAACTACCACGGGCTGTTACGCCCAGAGGGTTGCAATCATGACGGAGAAAGGTCGGGCACGCCGCGCTACCATGATCGCGGCGACGGTCGTCTTATGCGCCTGCATCCCCGCAGCATCGGATGCGCAGGATCGCATCGAGCCCGCGGATTCGCTGCTCCAGATCCAGTCCATCTCCCCGCGGAGCGGGCCGGTCGGCACCGAGGTCGAAGTGTATACGGACAACATGCCGCTCGAGGCGAGGTTCCACATCGGCGTGGGAGCGACGCGGTCGGGGTTCGAGTCACTGTACGAGGCAGACCAGGTCGCGCTCGGAGAGATCACGGTCACGCTCCCGATTCCGGAAGCGGTGAGCTCCGAACGCCCCGTCGTGTTCGTGGCGTTCAACGCCGTGTTCAGCCCTATCGCGATGTCCAGGCCGTTTCACGTCACCGACGAGCAGGGGCGCATGTACCGCACCGGGGAGGTCGGTTCGGTCGACGGGTCGTGCGTGACGTTCCAGGACGCGGACGGCTACGCGTACGAGCTCGTCGGCCGGACCGATGCGCTCGCGCCGGGTGACTCGGTGGTCCTCGAAGCCGAGTACGTCGGGGAGAGCGACTGTGTGGACGGCGCGGAGATCCGGGTCGTGGAGGTTCGTCCGAAGGGCTGAGGCACCGGGCCGCCGAAGCCGTCAGTTCGTGCTCGCGATCGCGCTCCGGATCGCGTCGGACGTCACGGACGCCCGGAAGTCCACGATCTCACGAGCCAGCTCCAGGGCCTCTTCCCGATCGGCGATCGAGAAGCCGTTGATGTGCGCCTGCCGGGTTCGGAGTCGTTCTTCGTAGCGCACCGAGCGCGGATCTTCGAAGAACATGTTGAGCGTGATGACCGGGTCGTCGTGCAGGTCGTCGCTCTCCCCCGGCACGAGCCCGTGGTCCCGCATGTGCTCGGAGACGGAGCCGTAGTCGTAGTATTCGGGAATGTAGTGTGCGGACGCGCTTCCACCCCAGGCCCCGTCGAGCCGCGTCGCGACGTTTTCCATCCCGCGCTGGTTGCCGCCGCTGTCCCCGATGAAGACGACGTGCTCGAAGCCGTGTGCCTGAAGACTGTTGGCCATGTCGGTCAGCACCGCTTCGAACGTCTCCTGCCGCAGGCTGATCGTGCCCGGGCTCGTCATGTGGCCCGTCGGAGGCTCGATGCCGCCTTCCGGAACGAACGCGAGCACCGGCGCGCACAGCGCGTTCTCGAGAGTGCGCGCGACCGCTTCACAGTTGGCTCGGAGCACGTAGTTGTGCTTCCCGGTGACGAGCCAGGGACCGTTGGGCTCCAGGCCCCCCGTCGGGATGATGGCCGTCGTGCGTCCGTCGGCCAGCGCGTCGCGCACGTCCATCCAGGTCATCTCCTCGATCCAGACGGTGTTGGCTTCCGGAAGGGGGTTCGGGGTGTCGTCACAGTTGTACTCGTTGACCGCACAGTTTCCGCCGCCCATGCTGCGCGGATCGGGCTCCGGTCGCGGGCCTCCTCCTCCGGTGGACCGACGGCGCTCCGGAGCCGGGAGCGTCCCACGGTGCGCGACGGCCGTGCGGATCGCTTTCGATGTCTCAGCCGCTCGGAAATCCACGATCTCGCGCCCCCACTCGAGCGCCTGGACCCGGTCGGCGAGGGACACGCCGTTGATGGTGGCGAGCCCCGCCTCGACCCGCTCGTCGTAGCGGATCGACGCCGGGTCCGCTACGAGCATGTTCAGGCTGATGATGGGGTCGTCGTGCAGGCCGTCGCTCTCGCCCTGCTCGAATCCCCGAAACGCCATGTACCGGTCCACGGTCCCGTAGTCGTAGTACTCCTGGACATGCGCCACCACCGTGCCGTCCCACATCTCGTTGAGCCGTTCGGCGACCGCCCGCTGGCCCGCTTGGTTTCCGCCGCTGTCCCCGATGAAGATGATGTTGCGGAACCCGTGCGCCTTCAGGCTGCGCGCGATGTCGGTGAGGAGCGCCTCGAAGGTCTCTCGTGTGGCGCTCAGGGTCCCGGGACTCGTCATGTGTCCGCTCGGCGGGTCGATCGACCCTTCGGGCACGAGTTTCACCACCGGCGCACAGAGGGCGTCGCCCAACCGTCTCGCGATCGCGTCGCAGTTGGCGCGCAGCACGTAGTTGTGCTTGCCCGTGGCGAGCCAGGGGCCGTTCGGTTCCACTCCTCCGGTCGGGATGATGGCCGTGGTCTTGCCCTCGTGCAGCGCGTCGCGCACGTCCATCCAGGTCATCTCCTCGATCCACACCGTGTTGGCGTCCGGAAGAGGATTCGGCGTGCCCGCGCAGTTATAGGGGCTCTCTTCGCAGTCGCCGCCTCCCATGGATCGGGAGACGTCGGCGTCTTGTGCCGAGAGCGGGCTGCTCGCGAGCGCGATCGCGGCCAGGAGCGTGCCACGGGTTCGTGGTGGGTGCATCGATCGGTCTCCCGCCGAGTGGAGGGGGCAGGGTGGCCGGGTTCGGTTCCGGACTCCTGTTCGGAGCACAATGGAGGGCGAGCGAGCGTCCCGCCAGAGGGGCACCGCTTCGACGCGCTTTCATACCCGACCGGGAGGCGACCTCCGGTGCGAAGGAGGGGTAGCAAAGCGCAAAGGGCGTCCCCGAGAGTTGGCCCCACTTCCGGTCCGGAGTCACCATGAAACCATGCCGTGCGGGCGTGCTGCGTTCGCTCACGCTCTCCTGTGGCCTTTTGTTGAGCGCCGGGCTGCTTCCGTCCTGGACTTCCGCGCAAGCGCTCACGCCCGCAGACTCCGCGGCCGTGCTCTTCGAGGTGGCGCGGGAGTTCGATGAGGACGGTCGGAGCGAGGTCGCCGCGGCCCTCTACGAGCTGGTGTCGGAGCGATTCCCCGAGACACCGTCGGGAGCCCGAGCCCGGGCGGTCCTCGATGCTTGGCGGGGCACGCGGTCCGAGCGTAGCGGACGGGTCGAGCTCCAAGTTTGGAGCACCTTGTACGGTCTGTGGCTCGGCGTAGCGGTCCCCACGGCCCTCGGTGCCACGGACTCCGAGGCATACGGCGCGGGGATTCTCCTCGGGGCCCCGGCGGGATTTCTGGTCGCACGCGCACACACCCGGTCCCGGGAGCTGTCGGAAGGTCAGACCCGTGCCATCACCTGGGGCGGAACGTGGGGGACGTGGCAGGGGCTCGGGTGGGCGAGCGTCCTCGATCTCGGTCAGGAGCAGGTCTGTGAGCGAGACTTCTGCTACGAAACCGGCGATCCGACGGAGGCTCGGTTCGCGTCCATGATCGCAGGTGGCCTCGCAGGGGGGCTCACGGGCGGATGGCTGTCCCGCCGTGACATCGACGCCGGCGTGGCCAGTGGTGCGCACTACGGTTCGCTGTGGGGATCCTGGCTCGGGGTGGCGGGTGGTGTCCTGGGAGATCTCGAGAACGATGATCTGATGGCCGCGACCCTCCTCGCCGGGAACGCCGGGTTGGTGGGCGGGGCGCATCTCGCTGGACGACACGGCCTGAGCCGCAACCGCGTCCGGCTCATCAGCCTGGGTGGGTTGCTCGGCGGGCTGGCAGGCGTGGGCGTGGATCTGCTCGTGCAGCCCGACGACGAAAAGGTCGTGATCGGGATCCCACTCGTTCTGAGCGGCGCCGGTCTCACCGCGGCGACCTATATGACGCGCGACGAAGATGTCCGTTCGGGGGGAACGGGCGGTGGGGCGGGGCATGCGCTCTTGCGCTTCGACAGGGACGGATGGTCCGCCGACGTGCCCGTGCCCTCACCCACCTTGCTCCGGGCGTTGGATCCCAATGGCCGTGAGGTTTGGCGGCCGGGCTTGAAGATCGCGCTCCTGCACGGGACGTTCTGAGGCGGGGTCGTCCGGCGGGACGCTCAACCTTCCAAGAGCCTGGCGTATCCCTCTCGAAAGGTGGGGTAACGGAAGTCGTAGCCGGCCTCCACCAGTCGATCGCTGGAGCAGCGCTTGTTGGTTCGGTTCCGTCGCGACGGTGCGGAATCCCTCTCGGCGGTCATGGCGGTCGGGTCGCACGGGTCGGGCACGCCCAGGCGTTCCGCGAGCCAGGAGTACACGGCGCGGAGGGGCGCCGGATCGCGGTCGACGCCCAGATAGAGCGCGTCGGGATTCGGGAGTGAGAGCAGGTGCCGAGCCGCGCCCGCCGCGTCCGTGCGGTGGATGCGGTTGGTGTATCGATCGGGCTCGGGGCAGTTCGCCTCACCGCTGCGAACACGGCGGATGATCCGGTCGCGTCCGGGGCCGTAGATGCCTCCGAGCCTGAGGACGATGCCGGGGCTCCCGAGCGTGGTGGCCAAGCGCTCGCCTTCGAGGAGCGCCGCGCCTTTGGCGTCGGCCGGATGGGGCGGAGTGTCCTCCTTCACCCATCCCCCGCCCGCCTCGCCGTACACGCCCGTGCTGGAGATCAGCACGAGCCGTCCCTCGTACGACCGTCCATCGCCGGCGGCCGCGCGCACCACGTGCTCGAGCCCGGTTACATAGGCGTCGCGGTACGCTTCCTCTTCGCGCCCGGCCGGAGCTACCGCGTAGACGATCGCGTCCGGCTCGGGCACGATGCCGTCGAGGGTCGCGGGGTCGGTCACGTCGCCTCCGACAGGGCGCACGCCGGGCGGCAGCGTTTCGACCTGCCGCCGCAGGCCCCATACCGTGCATCCGTCCTCGATCAGCATATGCGCAAGCACCGAGCCCACGTAGCCGCATCCGGCGATCAGCACCGACCGCGGTGCCTCCCTTCGTTCGCTCAACGCGGCTCGTTGGGGGGCACGATGAGGACCGGGCAGGTGGAGGCCTCCACCACCCTGCGGGAGACGCTTCCGAGCACGAGTGCGTGGCCGTGCGTGTGACCCCGGGTTCCCAGCACGATCAAATCCGCTTCGATGCGCTCCGCCGCGAGCGCGATCTCGAGCTCCGGCCGGCCGTAGACGGCTCCGGCGGCGAAACGGTCCCCGTCGAGGCCGGCGTTGTCCGCACGTCCGCGCACCCACTTGCGCGTCCGCTCCACGATCTGGTCACGCGTCTTCCGGTATTCCTCTTCAGACGAGAACAGAGTGGTGTTCACGGAGACGCCGGGCGGTTGAACGGCGGAGAGCACCTCCCCCGTCATGTCCTCGAAGGCTTCGGCGAGGAGGGTCGCCCACGCCAGAACTTCCGATCGGACCGGTGATTCGTCGATCGCCACCAGCACTTGCTTCGGGCGGCCCGCTGGAGGGGCGTGGGCGATGAGGACCGGCATTGTCGCGCTCCCGAGCACCGTGGAGACGATGCTCCCGATCAGCCCTCCGGCCATCCCCTCCCGATGCGCGCCTACCACGATCAGGTCGGCTTCCTCCTCCCTCGCCAGCTCGGACAACCGGTTCCCCGGGGAGCCTTCGGCCACCACGATCCGACATCGCTCCGCTCCGACTTCGTCACGAAGGGCTTCGAGTCGTTTTTTCGCCTCCGCGCGAACCTCGCTCTCCTTCCGCTTGGCGTCGCGAACGGGGAGGAAGCGTCGCAGAGGGCTGGTCTCGACGGCATGTGCGAGCACCAACCGCGCTTCCGGGGCGAAGGTGGTCGCGGCCCACTTGGCACCGGCAAGCGAGGGTGCCGTGAGGTCGACGCCGATGAGGACTGTTTCGAGGCGAGGGGGCATTGTCCCGTCAGTTGTCGTTCGTCGCGGGCGTCAGCGGTGTCCTGTTTACCGGTCCGCGGAGAGCGTGTTCCCGAGGCCTGGCGGAGGGTAGGGCGGTTTTCGACCCGTTGCGAGGTCCTCCATGAAGAGTCCATGGGCGTCGCGTTGCCGTGAGGCGTTTCCCCGCCGCCTGTCGGGGGCACAAGGGAGCCGGGCCGGTCGTTGAGCCCGGGCGGAGATCCATGTCATGTAGCCGCACCACGCGCCTCCAACCGCTCGGCCAGGGCCGGCAGGACGGCCCCGAGGCGCGCGTCGAGCCGGCAGGCCGCCACGTCGTCGCCTCGCGTCGGGCCCTGGTTGGCGATCGCGACCGGTTTGTGCTCCTTGACGGCACGTAGAACGAACCGGCGTCCGGAGAAGACCGTCAGCGAAGAGCCGACCACCAACAGCAGCTCGCCGCGGGCGAACAGGTCCCATGTGCGTGCCAATCGGTCCTTGGGAACGTTCTCGCCGAAGAACACGACGTTCGGCTTCAAAATCCCCCCGCAGCGAGCACAGTCCGGGACCGAGAAGCCTTGCTCGGAGCCCGCCGCGAGCTCCGCGTCACCGTCGGCGACGTAACGTGAGGCCGACGCCTCGAAGCGCGGATTCAGAAGCTTCAACTGACGCTGGACATCGGTTCGGGACGTGACGTCCCCGCAGCCCATGCAGACGACCTCGTCCAGCCTCCCGTGAAGATCGACGACCGCACGGCTTCCGGCCGCTTGATGTAAGCCGTCCACGTTCTGGGTGATGACCCCCCGTACGAACCCCTTCCGCTCCAGAGCCGCGAGCGCACGGTGGGCCGCGTTCGGTCGGGAGCTGGAGAAACGAGGCCAACCGATCATGCTGCGTGCCCAGTACCGGGTCCGCTTCTCCGGAGCATTCATGAACTCCTGGAAGCGTATGGGTTGCCGGCCCTTCAGAGAGCCGTCGGGGCCGCGGTAGTCGGGAATTCCGGATTCGGTGGAACAGCCCGCGCCCGACAGCACGACGCATGGACGGGTACGAAGGAGATCCGCCAGCTCGTCGACCGTCGCCTGAGTCCGGGGCTCACTCGTCATCGGGGTCCTCCGGAAGCCAACATCAGGGTGATTCCGAGGCGCCGACCCCGCCGGGGGGCGCCGATCCGGGAGGCGAGGCCCGCGTCGAACAGATCCTCGAGCCGTGCCCGCGCCATCATACCCCGGAACGGTCCGACGTTCGGAAGGGGCCCGGACAGGGAAAGCGTAACTTCGGCCCCACCCTCCTCCTCCAAGCTCGATCTCGCGCTCCGCAGCCGGGACCGCGCGGTCAGGATCCCGGCGAGGCGGACGATTTCGTCGAGGAATACCATGCGGACGGATCCCTCGACGCCGGAGCGTTCCCGCCACCAAGCGAACGGAGAGCCCCATTCCGCGAGGCGCGCGCGGGCTTGCCCTTCGATTCTGGAAGCCAGGAAATCGCCGGCCCACTTCAGATCGACGTAGCCACCTCCTTCTCGTTCGATGGATCGGTAGGGGACGGGGACCCAGATGGGCGTACCCCAGGTCCCCTTGGCGTCGAGTTCCAGCGAACCCGTTCCGACCGACGCTTCCGCCTCGATCACGCTACCGGGATCCGCCGTCGGCGCCGTACGGTCGCCGTCGAGCCAGCCTCGGGCCAGCAACGCGTTGTAGTCGAGCAGCTCGGGCTCGGAGCGGTAGGCCACGGTGGCATCCGCGTGCCAGCCTCTCACGGCTCCCTCTACCGAGACTCGGGCAGTGAGATCGTGGCCTGCCGCCAAGCGTGCTCGCAGGGATCCGTATGCTCCGTCCAGGCGTGCGCCGGTGATCAGGCGACTCCGGGTCAACACGTCGGATCCCAGGGCGAGCCGCTCGTGCTCCGCCCCGAGGGTCGTGCTCCGGCCGACCTCCACGGTGCCCCGCGCGTGCGAGAGCGGGTCGACGCTTCGCCCGGCGATGGGATCGAGCTGCAGGGAGCGGAAATCGAACCCCAGAGCGCCGTGTCGCATGCGGCCTTCGGCGAGGCGGAGCTCGGCCGTGCGCTCGGCTCCGAGGTGGGGCAGCCACAGGAATGCCTGTGGGTCGAAGCGGGCGTCGAGACGTGCCATGTGCGCGCTGTCCGGCTCCCAGCGAACGCCGCCGCCGAGCGAGACCGACACCGGAAAAGAGAGGCCTTCGGCGATCGGGTCGATGCGGTCTCGTGTCGAGGCGTCGGTATGGAGATCGGAGCGCCACCGCAGCCACCCCTTCCACGGGCCCTCCTCGAGCCAGGCCTGAGCTCCGAGGCCCAGCCGGTCCACGTTCGGACCCGCGCGCTCGCCGTTCCAGGGATCGGGATCTCCTCCAGGATTCGCCGCCGTCAGAAGGATTCCCCGGCCGGTGGGCGGAGGGGAGGCGAGGGTAGGGGCGATCCGGGCTCGCGGAACGAGTGTCCAGGGGACGCCGAAGTCCGGCACGGGCTTCGGGAGCTCCATCCGGGGCGGGGGATCGGTGACGGTCGGATGGGCGAGCGACACCCGAAGGAGCCCTTCCCGCCGAACCACCCTGTAGTCCGTCCACCGCACGCCGGCTTCCGCGTACAACCGTCGTCTCCACTTCCACCCCGCCGTGAGTTCCCACTGGAGCTCCATCTCACGGTCGTTCGTCGCACGAGCGAGCCAGACCCACTCGAATCCCAGTCCTCCGCCGAGGTGAACCCCGCCCGGGAGGCGCCGTCCGACGCGCAGGACGGGCGTCGCACGGAGCCGTACGTCCTCGTTGCCGGGGCCGAGGCCGCCGAGACCGCCGAATCGCCAACTCCCGACCCCCGTCTCCCAGCGGAGGAGCACGGACGGGGTGCGCCCGAGCTCGAATCCGACATGCCAGGCAACGGTATCGGCGGACGCCTGCGCGCCGAGCGTGTGCGGCAGCCCGCAAATGGCGATCGCTCCGAGGATCCAGGCAACCTTCAATGGACCACTTCCGGTCGACTTCGGGCCGGGGCGTTGAATTCGGCTTCCTGCCGGGTGAGCTTCATCGACCTTCCGAGCCTCCAACGTAGGATCACGAGAGCCAGCCCATGCGTCGCAATATCCTGCACGTCGGTGCAGCCAATCTGAAGTACGAGATTCGGGAGATCGTCGCCGCGGCTCACGAGATCCAGTCGCTGGGTCGCGAGATCACCTGGGAAAACATCGGCGATCCAGTGCACAAGGGGGAGGTCCCCCCGAGATGGATTCGGGACATCGTCTCGGACCTGGTCCACGGGAGTGAATCGTGGGGATACTGCGACACGCAGGGTGTCCCCGCGGTGCGGGAGTTTCTGGCGGACGAGGTGAACGCCCGCGGCGGTGTCCAGGTGACCGCGGACGACATCATGTTCTTCAACGGGCTCGGCGACGCGATCGCCAAGGTATACGGCTTCATGCGGCGCGAAGCTCGCATTCTCGGGCCGTCTCCCGCGTACAGCACCCACTCGTCGGCCGAAGCCGCGCATTCGGGCTACAACCACGTCACCTACGAGCTCGATCCCGCCACCGGTTGGATGCCCGACGTCGAAGACATCCGGAACAAGGTGCGGTACAACGACTCGATCGCGGGAATCTTGCTCCTCTCGCCCGACAACCCCACCGGGGCCGTCTATCCTCGAGAGACGCTCGAAGAGATCGCCGAAATCGCCGCGGAGCACGACATCTTCATCATCGCGGACGAGATCTATGCGAATATCGTGTATAACGGGCAGCCCGTGCTGCACATGAGCGAGTGGATCGGGGACGTGCCGGCGCTCGCCATGCGCGGCATCAGCAAGGAGTATCCGTGGCCCGGGGCGCGTTGTGGTTGGCTCGAGGTCTTGAACAAGCCCAAGGATCGGAGCTTCGCGCGTTACGTCGACAGCCTGTTGGCCGCGAAGCGGTTGGAGGTGTCTTCGACCACCCTTCCGCAGCTCTCCATCCCCCCCGTGATGGGGGACGCCCGCTACCAGGACCACCTGGAGGGGCGCCGTCGTATGTTCGCGGAGCGTGCCGACGAGATGATGGCGGCCTTCGAGGGGTGCGAGCACGTGACGGTGAACAAGCCGGGTGGCGCGTTCTACTTCACGGTCATGTTCGATGAGGGAGCGTTGAACGGTTCCCAGACGCTGCCTATCGAAGATCCCGAGATCCGAGCCGCGGTGGAGCGCATGGTCGAGGGCGTCGAGCCCGACAAGCGCTTCGTGTACTACCTGATGGGAGCCACGGGAATCGTGGTCGTGCCCTTGACCGGCTTTCAAAGCAACCACCGGGGGTTCCGCGCGACCCTTCTGGAAACCGACGACGAGAAGCGGGCCTGGGTCTACCGGTCCCTTCGGGAAGCGATCGATACCTACGTGTCGAGTGGAGCATAGACCGACGGTCGTCGCGCTCAGCGTTCCTGGGCGATCGTGAGCTTGAATCCGTCCGGATCGACCACCGTGAACGCGCGCGCCCCCCACGGCATGTCGGCCGGGCCCTCGTGGAGATCACCGCCGCGTTCCCGGACATTCGCGGCCAGACGGTCGATGTCTTGAGCGGTGCTGACGTGGAGGCGCATGCCCTGGCCCTTGATCCGGCCCGTTCCCTGCTCGCCGTCGTCCTGGGTCAGAAGGAGCGTGACGGAACCCGCGACCAGCGCTGCGCCCACGCGTCGTCCTTCGTGCTCCCATATCTCGTCCACGACGCAGCCGAGAATGTCCTTGTAGAACTTCAAGCTTTCATTGATGTCGTCGACCGTCAGTGAAGGCGTGACTCGCCGAAGTCGAAGCGTCTCGGGAGTGCTCCGTCGCGGCTGATCCTCTGTCGGGGTCTCGTCTGAGCTCATCTTCACCTCCATCGTTGCAGCGGGTGGCGCGAAGGACGCGTCAGGGCAAGATAGGGCGGATAGCGGTTTGTCGCGCGCCCCCGCTCGCGCCTCAGTGGCTCGACGAGCCTCCGTCGGGACGATGAGACCAGTGGATGAACCCGACCATGGCTATGGACGTAGCCAAATTCCCCACCGCGATCCAAGGGAAACCGACCACGGCCACTACCCCCGGGGATAGCGTCAGGCCGCCGATCGCGAATCCTCCCGTGAGCACCGCGAAGGTGAACGCTACGAGAAAGACCGGCTTGCGTGTGTACGCTCCGAGGGCGCGGTAGAGCCAAGCCAACCCGGCCCCGGTCGCGAGGAAGGCGAGGAAGTGGATGATGGTGAAGTATGCCACCATGTTCAGCTGAATCTCCGCAGCCGCGGAGGCCGATGCATCCGTGAACACTACGGTACCGATCAGCGACGGGGTGAAGAGTGGCTGGCGCGCCAGGGAATCGACCCCCAGGAAGAAGATGGCCAACAGGCTGCCGCCGATGGCCGCACTGTAGAAGGTATCGTAAAGGAAGTCCGCCGTGGATCCACCTTGGCTGGTCGTAGGGGCGGGGCGCGTGGGGCCCGCGCCCGTGTTGGCCGCTGCTTCCGTCATGCGATCTCTCCGTTCCTTGTCCAATGGCTGTCGACCTCGCCTACCATACCCGCTAAGGCTCTCCTGTTGTTCCGGAGCGCGCGAGTGCTACGGGCTTCCGCGGGGCCGGCTACGTTCCGAATCCGGCTTCGCGGCGGACCCGGGGCGCGACCTCCGTGCCGAGCAACTCGATCGCTCGGAGCACCTGGTCGTGGGGCAGGGTGCCCACCGTCAGTTGGAGCAAGCAGCGGTCGTGTCCGAAGAGCTCGCGCTGGAAGAGGATCTTCTCCACGATCTGATCCGGAGCCCCGACGAAGTTGGCACCCCTCAGTCGGGCCTCCGCCTCGAACTGGGCGCGGGTGGGTGGGGGCCAGCCGCGCTCACGTCCGATCCGCCCCATGGTGTCTTCGAACGCGGGGAAGGCCAACTCCATCGCGTCGTCTGCTTCGTCCGCGATGAATCCGTGCGCGTTGATGCTCACCGGGAGTGACGCGGCGTCGTGACCGGCTCGGTCGGCTGCCTCGCGGTACAACTCCACCATCGGACGAAAGCGCTCCGGCGCGCCCCCGATGATGGCTAGCGCCATGGGAAGGCCGAGGGTTCCGGCCCGGATCACGGATTGCGGGTTGCCGCCGACGGCGATCCACACGGGCAGGGGCCGTTGCTCCGGCTGCGGGTACACGGCGCGGTCGGGGATGGAGGGGCGGAAGTGCCCCTGCCAGCTGATGCGTTCCTCGTCGCGGAGCCGCATCAGGAGGTCGAGCTTTTCCCCGAAGAGCGCGTCATAGTCTCCCAGGTCGTATCCGAACAGCGGAAACGACTCGGTGAACGATCCTCTCCCCACCATGATCTCCGCACGGCCCGACGACAGCAGGTCGAGCGTGCTGAATTGCTGGAAGACCCGCACCGGGTCGTCCGAGCTGAGCACCGAGACGGCGCTCGTGAGCCGGATGTGGTGTGTCTTCGCCGCCGCGGCCGCTAGCACCACCGACGGCGCGGAGACCGCGTAGTCGGGCCGGTGGTGCTCTCCGACACCGAAGACGTCGAGTCCGACCTGGTCGGCGAGCTCGATCTCCTCGACGAGATGGCGGAGCCGGGTGCCCGGGTCGAGCTGACGGCCCGTCTCGGGATCGAAGGCGGTCTCGCCGAAGCTGTAGATGCCGATTTCCATGGGTGTGGTGCTCTAGTCTCCTACGGCCAGGGTGGGGGGAGCACCTAACGGTGCCCACTGGCGGCTCGACCATCGTCCGCAAAGATGACACTCGTCATGGCCGGTTAGTGCACACTGTACATCCGATGCTCCTCGTTCGGAGCCCCGGCCGATCCAACCGGTGTTCTCCGCGGGCGTCCCTGACCGTGGGCAGGTCCGTCCCATCTCGGTGATCCGAACGGCCTCTCCGGGCTCGACGCGCACGGGCGTACTCGCCCAGGATGTCGAAGATCATTGCGGTCTCGCCAGTCGCTGGATCCAGGCGCCCGGAACCCTCGTTGCGTGCGGGAGTAGCTTGTTCCACGACGGACATTAGGCTCCGGCCCCTCCCACTGGTTGGCGAGCTCGGCCGTTCAACGGATTCCAACTCAGGACGATCGATCTATGGCGAGGACATCTCTCGTGCCCGGGGCGCTGATGACCCTGGCGTTCCTTGCGGCGTGCTCTTCGGGGACACAGGCGCCCGCCGAGTCTCCCGAGCCCGCTCCCGCGGAAGAGCCCGCCGAGACTGCGGCGGCCGATCCGGCGCCCGAGGAGGAGACCGACGAAGAGCCCACTACGCTCGACGGCGTCTATACGGTGGCGCAGGCGGAGCGAGGCGAGGAAGTCTACGAAGAGCTCTGCTCCGAGTGTCACGATAGCGAGGATTGGACCGAGGGGGCGTTCCTGGGCCGTTGGGCCGATCAGTCGACGTTCCAACTATGGTACTATATCAACGACCGGATGCCCTACGACAATCCGTGGAGCCTCTCGCGGCAGCAGGTGACGGATGTCCTCACGTATATCTTGCACCTCAACGATCTCCCGACGGGAGAGGACGAGCTCGGCACGACCGACGACGACATCGATCAATATTGGATCGTGTGGGACCGTCAATGATGACCGAGGCCTCCCGAGACGCTCTCAGCGCCCGATGAGCGCGGACCGCGCCGCCCGCACCCGCGCCTCGGCCTCGGCGGCCGTCGCGGCGGTGGTCGTGAGGTGTCCCATCTTCCGGCCCGGACGCGCCTCTCCCTTTCCGTAGAGGTGAAGGCGCACGGCCTTTTCCGCGAGGCCGGTGGCCCAGTCGGGGGATCCTTCATTCCAGAGGTCTCCCAGGAGGTTGGCCATGGCGGCCGCTCCGCAGATCCGTTCCGGTGATCCGAGCGGCAGCCCGCACACGGCGCGGACCTGTGCTTCGAACTGGCTGGTGGCGTGCGCTTCGATGGTGAGGTGGCCCGAGTTGTGCGGGCGCGGCGCGATCTCGTTGACGAAGAGCGAGCCGTCGTCGAGGAGGAACATCTCGACGCATGCGACGCCCACCAACTCGAGCCCTTCGAAGACCGCCGCCGCGAGGTCCCTTGCCCGTTTCCGTACGGGGACGTCGAAGCCGCAGGGGACGACGCTCACATCGAGGATGTGGTTCACATGCTCGTTTCGCGCGGGCTCGTAGAGGGCGAGCGCCCCGTCGCGTCCTCGGGCCCCCACCACGGACAGCTCGGCCACGAACGGTATGAAGGCTTCGTACAGGCACGGTGGCCGTCCCAGCGCGTCCCACGCGGTGGCCAGCTCTCCGGGGCGATCGACTTTTCGCTGGCCTTTTCCGTCGTATCCCGAGGAGGCCGATTTCAACACTCCGGGAACGCCGACGTGCTCTTCCGCTGCGGTGAGCTCCGCGGCCGTCCGCACCGACGCGTGCGGCGCGCAGGGCAATCCGAGTCCGTCCAGGAGCTCTCGCTCGGCCAGCCGGTTCTGGGTGGCGGCCAGCACGTTGCCGGAGGGCCGAACCGGGGCGTGACGCAACGCGGATGCGGCGGCTGCCGCCGGCACGTTCTCGAACTCGAAGGTGACGACGTCCACGGATCTGGCGAAGCGCTCGACTGCGTCGACGTCATCGTACGGGGCGGTGATCACGTCGTCGGCCAGCTGTGCCGTGGGCCCGCCGTCTACCGGCGCGAGCACCGCGACCCGATATCCCATGCGCTTGGCGGCCATCGCGAACATCCGTCCGAGTTGGCCACCGCCGAGGACACCGAGCGTGGCGCCCGGAAGAATCGCGTGTGTCATTCGAGCTCGGCCGTCATCGAGGCGTCGGCCTGTTCGCGATGGTACGTCGCGAGGTGGTCGCGTAGCGCGGGATCGTGCGTCGCGAGGATTCGGACCGCGAGCAGTGCCGCGTTGCGGGCTCCTGATTCCCCGATCGCGAGGGTGCCTACGGGCACGCCTCCGGGCATCTGGACGATCGAGTAGAGGGAGTCCACGCCCTTGAGCTTTCGGCTCTCGACCGGGACGCCGAGCACGGGGAGGAGGGTCCACGCCGCGAGCATTCCCGGAAGGTGCGCGGCGCCTCCCGCGCCAGCGATGATGATTTCGAGTCCGCGGTCCGCCGCGCTTTCGGCATAGGCGCGTAAGCGGTCGGGCGTGCGGTGTGCCGAGACGACTCCGTACTCGTGCGGCACGCCGAACGAGCGGAGGACGTCCGTCGTGGCACGCATGGTCGGCCAGTCGGATGCGCTGCCGAAGACGACGCCGATTTTGGGGCTCGGGTCGCCGTGGAGGTGGGGAATTCCCGCGCCTGCCATGGTGATGTCCTTTGCGGAAGGTCTCGAGCTCGCCCGCCGCCGGTCGAGCCCGGGGAGATGCGCCCGGATCGAGTTTCATCGGCCCGTGGCGTTTTCGAGGACGATCTCCGGTCCTCCAGCCACGGGCGGTGAACCGAGGAAGAATGATAACCCGGTGGCCGCGTGCACACCCCCCCGGGCCGCTCGGCCTCGGATGAGCGTGCCGCTCGCCTTTGCGCGATGGCTCGAGCGGCTAGCTTTGTCTCCCTCGCAGCCATCCCCGACCCGGTATGCCGGGCCGTCAGACATACCAGATCCATGAATCCATCTTCGACCTCTTTCCGTGTCCTCAAGTTCGGCGGCAGCTCCGTTGCTGATGCCGACCGCATCCGCAACGTCGTGGATATCGTACGCGCCGAGTCCGCCGAGGCCCCCGACACTCGCTTCGTGACGGTGGTATCCGCGCTCGGAGGCGTGACCGAAGCTTTGGCCGGGGCTGCCCGCTCGGCCGTGGACGGTGGCGGGAACCACGAGGCAGCGCTCGACGTGGTGGCAGATCGTCACGAAGCCGTTCTCGAGGCGCTGGCTCCGCCGGCCGAACGCGACGAGCTCCGGGCTGTCATCGCCGAATGGACCAACCGGACACGCGAAGTTCTGAGCGGGATATCGCTCGTCAACGAGTACACGCCACGGATGCTCGACCGTGTGCTCGCCTTGGGCGAGCGTGTGGCGAGCGAGTTGGTCGCCGCGGCCTTCCGGAAGGCGGGGCTGCCCGCGGTAGCGTTGGACGCGCGCGATCTACTCGTCACGGACGACCATTTCGGCCAGGCTCAGGTGGATCTGGCTCGTTCCACGCCCCGCGTTCGCGAGGGCATCGCGGAAACGGCGGAGCTCGTCGTGTTGCCCGGGTTCATCGCCGCCACGGAGGGCGGAGAGACGACGACCCTGGGCCGGGGTGGATCCGACTTCACGGCTTCTCTGGTCGGCGTGATGCTCGGAGCGGATCGCGTGGAGATCTGGACGGACGTCGACGGTGTGATGAGCGCCGACCCGCGCCTCGTGCCGGAGGCTTTTTCCCTCGAGGCGCTGAGCTATCAGGAGCTTCTCGAGCTCTCCCATTTCGGTGCCAAGGTCATCTACGCGCCGTCGGTGCACCCGGCTAGGGAGCACGGGATCCCCCTTTTGATCCGGAACAGCCGTCGCCCCGAGTTTCCGGGTACCTGGGTGGGCTCGCCCGACGTACCCGTCGACGACCGGCCCGTACGAGGCATCTCGTCCATCCAGCGGGTGGCACTGATCCGGCTCGAGGGTGACGGCATGGTCGGTGTCCCGGGGGTCGCCGGTCGACTCTTCCATGCCCTCGCGGCTCGTGGTGTCAGCGTGATCCTGATCAGCCAGGCCTCGAGTGAGCACTCGATCTGCTTCGCCGTCGAACCGGGCGACCTGCCGGTGGCGCGGCGAGCGGTCGAGGAGGAGTTCGCGCTGGAGCGAAGGGTCGGACTCGTCGACGATCTGGCGGTGGACGAGGACCGGGCCGTCATCGCGGCGGTGGGTGAGGGTATGCGGGACACGCCCGGAATCGCCGGTCGCCTCTTTTCGATCCTGGGGGACATGGGCGTCAACGTTCACGCCATCGCGCAGGGTTCGTCCGAGTTGAACATTTCGTTGGTCGTGGAGCGCGACGACGTGGGGAGGGCCCTCCGTGGGCTCCATACAGCCTTCTTTCCAACCCCGAGAACGGAGGCCCGTCTCTACCTCGCGGGTGTCGGTGGGGTCGGGCGGGCGCTTCTCATGCAGCTGGACCGGATGGCGGGGCGTCTCGAGGAAGAGCGAGGCATCGCGCTTCGCCTCGCGGGCGTCGCGAACTCGAGCCGGAGCTTGCGGTCTCTCGATGGGATCCCGTTCGCGGAGGCCGTGGACCGACTCGCCGAATCGAGCGCTCCCGCGACGGCCCTCGTCGACGCGGCCCGCTCCGACCGTGCTGCCCTCCGCGTGTTCGTCGATTGCACGGCGGACGCCAACCTGCCGAACGCCTACCGTGACCTCCTCGACGCCGGCGTCTCGGTGGTAGCGGCCAACAAGCGGGGCTTCTCGGGCACGCAGGCCGACTATCGACGCATTCGGGAGCTTCGCCCCGGCCGCGCACGGGCGTTTCTGGAAACCACGGTCGGCGCCGCCCTGCCCGTGCTCTCGACCCTCGAAGACCTACGTGCCACCGGGGACCGCATCGTCGCCATCGAAGGCGTTCTCTCCGGCACCCTCTCCTTTCTCTTCAACGAGATCATGACTGGTCGGCGCTTCAGCGAGGTCGTCCGTGAAGCGAGGGACCGCGGGTACACCGAGCCCGATCCCCGGGACGATCTCTCCGGTCAGGACGTGCTCCGCAAGCTCGTGATTCTCGCCCGGGAATCGGGATGGGAGATCGAGCCCGAAGAGGTGCGGCTCGAGCCTATCTTGCCTGGAGAAGGCTGGGACGAGGGGTCGGTGGAAACATTCATGGAGCGGTTGCCGGAGGTAGACGGCTACTTCGAGGACATGCGTGAGAAGGCGCTCGATGAAGGCCGCCGGTTGTGCCATCTCGGCGCGGTGGGCGAAGATGCCGCCAGGGTCTGGGTTGGCGACGTGGGATCGGACCATCCGTGCTACGGGCTCCGAGGGGCGGACAACCTCATCGCCCTCCGCACACGGCGGTATCCCGATCCGCTCGTCGTCCGGGGTCCCGGCGCGGGGCACGACGTGACGGCCGCCGGTGTATTCGCGGATTGCGTGCGGGCGACTCTTGCGCGTCCGTCCGGTCGATGGATCGTGGACGTCGACGACGACGGTTGACGTCTGGCGCGTGCTGCTGACAGGAACGGGAGGAGTGCAATGCGATCCGGCTGCCGACACGACCTCGGTCTGATTCCAGGGCCGCCCGGGCTCGTTTTCCTCGCCCTGGTTTTGACCCTGGTGCCCGCCGGGTGCTCGGATCCCGAGCCTCGAAGTCTCGATTCCCTGGTCGAGCGGGACGGCAGGTATCTGGACCCGGACGGGTTCCAACCGTACAGCGGGCCCGTAGTGTCGATGTATCCTGATGAGCCGGACGCGGTGGAGATGACGGCTCGACTCCGGGATGGTGTGTTCGATGGGCCGTACGAGCGGTTCTACCGGGATGGCTCGCTCTTCGGGCACGGCCGATATCGAGACGGGGTCTGGCACGGTCCTTTCGAATCCTTCTACGAGGACGGAAGCCCGTGGATGCGGGGTCGCTACGAGGACGGCGTGCTCGACGGGCCGTACGTGGCATACTCCGAAGACGGATCGGTCGAGGAGGAGGGCACGTATGCTGACGGCGAGCCCTGCGGCCTCTGGGAGCGGGACGGGCGTGAGGAGAGCCACCCTCCGTGCCCCACGGACACGGACCCGGACGGCTGACGCGGATGCCGGGGGCTATCAGACCCCTTCCGACATCACGACGGTGAGCCGGTCCCGAGCACGCACTAGCGCGTCGACGAGATCCGGTGAGAACGCGGTTCCGGCATCGCCGCGCAAGCGGGCCTCGGCTTCAGCATAGGTCATGCTCGACTTGTACGGCCGGGTGTGGGTGAGCGCGTCCAGCGCGTCCACGACGGCCACGATCTGCCCTTCGGTCGGGATATCGGAGCCGGACAGGCCGTTGGGGTACCCTTGTCCGTCCCACCGCTCGTGGTGCGTGAGCGCGATGACACGCGCGTTCTCGATGATCGCGCTGGTGCTTTCGGTGAGCAGATGCTCCCCGATCGTGGTGTGGCTTTCCATCACGTCCCGTTCTTCGACGGTGAGCGGGCCCCGTTTCAGCAGGATCGAATCCGGAATGGCGATCTTGCCGACATCGTGCAGGGGCGCCGCCCGCCTCAAGACGTCGCACTGGCTCGGATTCAACCCGACCGCCTCGGCCAAAATCGCCGCTCCGGCGCCCACGCGCTCGGCGTGCTTTCCCGTCACGTCGTCCCGATACTCTGCCGCCTGCGCCAGTCGAAAGAGGATCTCGTCCTTCGCTCGTTCCAGTTCCCGTGTGCGGCTCCACACCCGGTGCTCGAGAAGGTGGTTCATCTCCTTCATCTGGAGGTGAAGGCGTCGGGTTTCCAAAAGGTTCAGGGCACGGGCGCCCAGCTCCGAGACGTCGAACGGTTTGTTCAGGAAGTCCTTCGCGCCCATGCTGAGGGCGCGCTGACGGAGCTCCCACTGCTTGTCTCCCGTCACCACGAGAACCGGAAGAAAGACGTCGGAGTCGACGTGCCCGCGCAATGCCTCGAGGACCTCGAAGCCGTCCATTCCGGGCATGTGGAGGTCCAGGATGAGCAGGTCCGGGTGCTCTGATACGATGGCTTCCAGAGCGCTCTCTCCGTCCTCGGCGGTCACGATTCGCTTGAAGCCGATGTCCTCGAGCGTCCGCTGGAGCGCGACACGGTTGGAGCGCTCGTCGTCGACGACCAGGACATGCCCTTCCGTGAGCGGTGTGTCCTCGCCTTTCAGCCGTGAAGCGTCCGGCGAGATCGAGCCACCGCGCTCGATACCCTGCACGATGGGACGCGTGAGGAGTCCGGAGAGCACGGGGAGCAACCGGTCTCCAGCGGGTGGCCAACCCACGATGGTCACGTCCCGCTCGCGCGCGGAGTCCGGAAGCTCCGTTTCGTCTCGGACGAAAAGCACCCGGGGAACTTCGTCGCCGACCACGAGCTCCAGCGAGGACAGGATGCGGTTGAATTCCGCGTGGTCCGTGGCCGCGCTGACGACCACCGAAATCGGCCCCTGACCACGATCCATCTGGATCGGGATGTCGTCCGGCGCAGCGAACTCCTCGACACGGAGGCCGTTGAGCTCGAGCACTCTCCGCACTGATTTCCGCTCGGCGGGATCGGGCAGCACCACCAAGCTCCTCCCCGAAGGTGCAAGCTGAGCGTTTTCCTGCGGGGCGGCGCCGTCCGTTTCGGGCTCGGGCCTGCTCACCGCGTAGCCTTGATCGTCACCCGCTACTTCGATCCGGTCCCGACCCGACTCTTTCGCTTGGTAAAGCGCTCCGTCGGCCGCTTCGAGGAGCTCGCGGGCGTGTCGCGCGCCGCTGAGCTCGGCGACACCCGCGCTCGCGGTGATGGGCTGCCACCGAAGGTCGAGCGTCGAAAGGGCCGAGCGTGTCCGTTCGGCGAAGTCGATGGCCTCCTCGAGCGGCGTGTGCGGGAGGATGGCCAGGAATTCCTCTCCGCCGATTCTGGCGAAGAGCCATCGGTCGTCGGCGTCGGCGCGGATAATGCCCGCGAACGCGCGTAGCACGTCGTCACCGGCGGCGTGCCCGTGGGTGTCGTTGAGCCACTTGAAGTGGTCGAGGTCGAAGATGACCACGGCGAGCGGGGCGTTGCTCGAGCGGCTCGCTCCGATCGCAGCATCCAGGAAGATTTCGGCATGGCGGCGATTCGGAAGCCCCGTCAGCGTATCCGTCAACGCCTGCTCGCGCGCCGCGCGTCGCTCCCGGTGGAGCAGCTCCGTCACGAGGCCGAGCCCGAAGCTCACCGCGAGGTATCCACCCACGAGCAGCACCGTCATGCCCGGGCTGGGGAGCGGAAGGCCCCGGAGGTTCAGGACCACGGTGGAAAGGGCGATGAGGGCCATCCCTGCCGCGAGGGCGGCCGCGCTTCCCGACCATCCTCGGTAATACGAGAGGAGGAATCCGGGGATCAGCGCCGAGATCCACACGAGTAGCCCCAACTCTTCTCCGGTGACGTCGGGCACGAGGCCCACGCTGACCAGAGGTACGAGAAGGGCGGCGATGGACATCGCCAGCGCGCGTGGCGGAACGGAGCGCTCCCGCGACTCCCCCGCGCCGTCGGGTAGCATCTTCACGAGTCGGTGGTCTCCGGTGTCGACATGGGGCGTCGCGCCCGGCTCAGGAGGTGCGGGATCCGGTGACCTGCCGTACGGCGGCGCGTATGGATCCGAGGTCGGTCGGCTTGGGCAGCTCGAGCACGCCCGGGGCGTCGGGAGAGATGACTCGGGGACTTGCTCGGCGTCTCAAGAGCACCACGGGGACGCCGGGTTCGAGCTCCCGGAGGGCCCCCAACAGCGTCTTGCCGGCGCCCCGGTGAGCGGGTACGTCCGCGACCACTGCGTCGAGGTTGGCGTCCCCGCGCGGGAGCTCGTCGACCGAGGCCGCGGCGGTGATCCGGGTGTGCGGTCCGCCCAATCCACGCGCCAGCGCTCCGCGTGTCGCGTCCGTGGGTTCCACGATGGCCATGTGTATCGGCTCGTTCCCGTCTCGGCCGTGCGTGCGCGAAGGGCTCTCGTCCGATTCGCCCAGGCGCCCCTCGTCATCCGTCGGTCCAGCAGGAAGGGTGATCCGGACGGTGGTGCCTTCGCTCCCCTCCCGGTCGAGCTCGATCGAGCCGCCGAGAGTCGTCAGGATTCCGTGTACCGTCGCCAGACCCAGGCCCGATCCGGTATCGGAAGGCTTGGACGAGAAAAACGGTTCGAGCGCACGCTCGATGGGTGGCACGACGTCCTCCGTGCCCGTGTCGTGCACTTCGAGCACCGCTGCGTCGCGCGAGCCATCTCCCGCGTTAGCGCGTCGGGTCGTCACGGTCAACGTGCCGCCTTCCGGCATCGCGTCACGTGCGTTGGCGACCAGCGCGATCAACATCTCCTCGATCCGGATCGGAGGGGCGGGCACGAGGGGACAGTCAGCCTCGAGCTCCGTGACCAGCGTCACGGTCTCGCCGAGGAAGCGGCGGAGGAGCTTTTCGAATCCGCGCACGACCTCCGAGACGGACGACTCGCTTTCGCCACCCGCGTGCCCTCCCGCGAATAGATCCAGCTTCCGGGTGATGGTCGCGCTGTCGAGCCCCGCTTGCTTGATCTCGGCCAAGTCCTCGGCGTCCTGGGAGTCGGGGGCCGCATCGCCGAGAAGGAGGTCGGAGAACGTCGTCACCGTGGACAGCCGATTGTTCAAATCGTGGGCGATGCCGCTCGTGAGCTGACCCACGATCTCGTACCGGCGGGCGCGCAGGACACGGGCTTCACGTTCCAGCTCCGCCGCCGCCGGCCGTCCCCACAGGACGAAACGGGCCTCCTCCGAGCCGTCATCGACCGGAACAACGTAAGCGAGCAGGGTCCGGTCGGGATTCGTGGGTTCATCGCCGGCGCGCAACAGGACGGGATCCGCGCCGTCGGACCCGTGGCTCAACTTCTCCCGCAGGTCGCGGATATCCTCCGGAAGCAGGGCCCGCTCCAAGCTCGTGCCCGGGGAGAGCGTGCTCGACCCCAACGCGGCGCGCGCGGCGGGATTGGCTTCCACCACGGAGAGCGCCCCGTCGATGACCACGATAGCGAGCTGATCGGACTCGGCGAGGGCGCGTCCCAGGGCTGTCGCGAATTCCGGCGATGTGAGGTTTCCGGGGGTGGTAGTCACGTCCGGACACTCCTTGAGTGGCGCGGTGAGGAAGACGGCGGATGGCGTCGAAGCGACAAGGTATCGGGGGAGCGCCACGGAATCGACACCCGGCGTGGCGCGATCCCCGACTTCATGGGTAGTTTGGGGCCTTGTGACGCATTCCGGAGATTCTGGGGTGAAGCCGATGGCTAAGATTCTGATCATCGACGACGAAGCGCACGTTCGAGCCGCGCTCGGGCGCGTCCTGAGGTCCGACGGTCATGAAGTGCTCGAAGCGTCGAATGGTGCGGAAGCCACGGCGATCGTCGAAGGAGAGGAAGTGAACCTCGTGTTCACCGACATCTTCATGCCGGAGATGGACGGAATCGAGTTCCTGTTGTGGGTGGTCGAGCGCTTTCCCGATCGCGCGGTGGTCGCCATGTCGGGCGGGGGAGCCATGCCGATGGACTCGGCTCTGGGCGACGCGCGAGCGTTGGGGGCGGTCGACATCGTGGAGAAGCCGCTGGACCCGGCGCGAGTTCGGCAGGTGGTCCGAGAGGCGTTGGGGAGCGACGCATAGCGTGCAACGGCCCTCATCTCTTCGGCCGGCGCTTATCGAGAGTCCGCCATCGCCTCGGGCGGGCCGAGCGCTTCGTGGATCGCCTGGAGCAGGGTTTCACGGCTCCAGGGTTTCGTGATGGTGCGAATCCCTTCGGAGCGCAGCTCCTCGACGGACTCCGCCCCGTAACCCGTCACGAGCACGAACGGGCAGCTCGCTCCTTCGTCGCGCAGCCCCGCGAGCACTTCCCGTCCTCCGAGCTTCGGCATGACGAGGTCCGAGATGACGAGGGCCACTTCATTACGATTGCGGCGGTAGGTTTCGAGCCCGTCTCTCCCGTCGCCGGCGAGAAGCACCCCGTACCCGGCTGAGCTCAGCACGCGCTTCATGCCGCGACGGAGCGCCGGCTCGTCCTCGATGACCAGGATCGTCTCGCCACGCCCGCCGGCCTCAGGTCGCGACCGCTGCACGTTGAGCGCACCCTTCGTGTCGGCCGGATGCCCCACGTCGGCTGCGCTCGGGAAGAACAGCTCCACTCGCGTGCCTTCCCCAGGCTCGGAGTACACATGAACGAGTCCACGATGCTGTTTCATGAGACCGTAGACCATGGCCATACCGAGGCCGGTGCCGGTCTCGGGCCCCTTTGTCGTGAAGAAAGGCTCGAAGATGCGTGAGCGGGTCTCTTCTTGCATCCCGCCCCCCGTATCCGTGAGGCTGACACGTTCGTACCGCCCGGGACGGACCCACGGATGGCGGGCCCTGTGGGTCTCGCCGAGCGTGACCGGACAAACCTCGACCGAGAAGGTCCCCCCGTCGGGCATGGCGTCCCGGGCATTGGCCACGACGTTGAGGAAGATCTGCTGCAACGCGGCCGGATCGGCCCGAATCGTCCCCGTTTCTTCGGCGACCGTCGCGTCGAACCGGATCTTGTCCGTGAGCATTCTTCGCATGAGCGCGAGAGCGTCGTCCGTGAATTTTCCCAGATCGAGGCTCTCGAACCGGAGGTAGCCTCTACGGCTGAAGCCCAGCAGTCGGCGCACCATGCCGGCTGCCCGTCGGGCCGAAAGGTCGATCTCGCGGAGCTCGTGGTGGGCATCGACGAACTCCGCCGGCACCATCTCTCGCAGCGCGTCCGTTCCGTTGAGGATGACCGCGAGCACATTGTTGAAGTCGTGCGAGATCCCGCCGGTCAGCTTGCCGAGCGCTTCCATCTTCTGGGATTGTCGGACGCGCTCTTCCAGAAGCCGGTGCTCGGTCACGTCACGGAGCACCACGAGGTGCGCGGGGGTCGCCTCCCATTCGATGGGCGACGCCCGCATCTCCAGCTTGGTGCGCGTGCCGTCACGGAGGGGACCGTCGAGCTCGACGGTCTCCTCTCCGGCTGCGAGCACGGGCGTTCCGAGGCGGGTTCCCGCGAGCGATCCGGCTTCCGGGGCGATCAGGGTGCGAGCGCTCTCGTTCGCGAACCGTACGATCCCGGTCGCGTCCAGAATGAGCATGCCGTCCGTGTTTGCCTCGACGACCGTGCGCAGCTGTCGCTCGGCGCGCTCGACGTCCGCCGTTCGTCGGCGGGCCTCCGACCAGAGGCGCCGCCGCTCCCGCGCGTGACGGATGGCTTGGTCGAGTGCACGTGTGTCGTAGGCGCCTTTGACGAGGTAATCGTCGGCCCCCTCGTGGAGGCTTGCAATGGCCGCTGCGGACTCGGTGCCGGCGGAGATGACGATGAGGGGCATGTCGGGCGCTTGCTTCCGGAGCGTGCGTACGGTGGCGGCGCCGGAGCTGTCGGGTAGCCCCAGGTCCACGATGGCCAGGTCGGCAGGCTCGGTGCTCAGGAGCGCGAGAGCGGCGCCCAGGCTTTCGACGCGGAGGAGGACACGGGATGGAATCCCGACGCTCTCGAGCGCGTGTTCGAGGACCACGGCGTCGGAGGGCTCGTCCTCGACCAGGAGAACACGCTGGTATGTGCCCGCGTCGGCTCTGTCCGGCTCGGGAAGGGACCCGTCAGGCATCCGACGTCCGCAAGGCTCGTGCGAGGGCGTCGGTGTCGGCGAACGCCCCGACCCACGACCGCTCGGGTTCCGGATGCCGGCGTATCAGGGTGGGCGTCAACGCCACGCGTTCGCGTCGGGCGGCTTCTTCGTCCTCCAGCCGGTCCACCACTTCGATCCGGCAGGCTTCGCCGTAGACCTGTGCGCAGGCGGACCGCACGCAGTCTGCGGCGGTCTCGGACCGCGGTCCGGGTCCCGTCACCAAAAGGAGGAACGACGGAGGAACGTCAGTCAATGGGCGCACCGCGGACGAGAGCGGGGTCCGCGTGGTCGGTTTGTGCGCAGGTCATACCTGCCCCGGTTCGCGTGGTGCTCGGAAGGCCGGACGGGAGACCCGTCACGCTGAAAGGGGGGGTGATCGAAACCAAGCTAAGAGGGGAGGCGGTTCCCTCACAAGCGGGTGCTCGCGGGGTTCCCAATGGCTCGGTGCGCCCGCCTCGAGCGCACGCGTGCGGCTCGGGGTGGCGAGTCGGGTTGGAAGTCGGCATGTTGGGCTCGGTTCCGGCGTTGCCCGAGGGGGTCGCGTCGGGCCGCCCGCCGGATGGGTGAGTCTCGACGCGTGGAGAACGAAGTGGCGCGAATCCTGATCATCGATGACGACAACGAAGCGCGGGCGGGATTGCGGCGCTTGCTGGAGTCGGAAGGGCACGATGTCGAGGAGGCCTCGGACGGCTCACAGGCGCTTCGACGCTTCGCGGGTAGCCCGGCCGACGTGGTGTTCACCGACATCTTCATGCCACGCATGGACGGGCTGGAGTTCGTGATGCGCCTTCGTGAGACCTTCCCCGAGGCGCCGATCGTGGCCATGAGCGGTGGTGGTCACCTGGAGGCGGAGCCGGTGCTCCACGCCGCCGATGCGCTCGGTGTCGTGCGCTCGCTCGCCAAACCCCTGACCCGGGACGCCGTGCGGGAGGCCCTGGAGGTAGCGCTCGACGCGCTCGACTGAGCGGGGGGCACCGTGAGGCGCCCGGGATGGCGTGAGCGAGGGCGACGTGTTCCTTTAGCAGCCGCGTTCCACCCTGCGACCGAGGATCCCATGATGCGTGTCCTACTCCGAGCGTCCGTCTGCGCGGCTCTGATCTCGACTTCCGCGGGGCTCGCTCCACTCTCCGCCTCCGCCCAGCAGCTTCCGGAGACCTGGCAGGAGCAGGAGAACTTCCGGTCGGGTCCGACCCCGTTCGAGCCGCTCATGGAGTTCTGGTACGAGCTCGACCGGATGAGCGAGATCGTGAGCATGCAGCCGCTCACCCGGACGCTGCTCGACCGCGAGTTCAACCTGGTGACGATCGCGGACCCGATGATCACGACGCCGGAGGACGCGCTCCGTTCCGGCAAGACCGTGGTGCTCCTGGCTCCCTCCGTGCACGGGGGGGAGGTCTCGCCCAAGGAGGCGGTGCAGCTCGTCGCGAAAGAGCTCGTGGGTGGTGACCTCCGGAGCCTGCTCGAGGACGTGATCGTGCTCGCGATCCCGCTCATCAATCCGGACGGCGGGGAGGTGCAGCGGAGGACCAACGAAGCCGGTTACGACATGAACCGGGACTACGTGAAGCTCGAGACCCAGGAGATCCACGCGCTCGTCACGCAGGTGATGAACGAGTGGACGCCGGATATCCACGTCGACGGGCACCACGGGGGATCGCCGCCGTACGTGATTACCTACCAGGGGACGCTGAACCCGGCGGCCGACGACGAGCTCCGGGCCTATCCCTACGAGCACATCTTCCCGCGTATTCGGGAGGCGGTCGCCGCCGAGGGATATGAGGCTTTCGACTATTCGGGCGTGCGAACCGTGAATGGACAGCGGGGCTGGGGCTCGACCTCGATAGAGCCGAGGAAGCACCACGTCTACACCGGGCTCACCAACTCCATCGGAATCTTGCTGGAGACCCCGAACGCCAACACCCTCGTCCGAAACGGGGCCCTCGAGGAGATCCCCGAGGAGGAGCGGTACTTCCACCAGATCCGCGGTGGCGTGTTGGCCACGACGGCGATCCTCGAGGCCGCCGCGGAGCAGCGCGACCAGATCCGAGGCGTCACGACGGGCTCACGCATGCGGGCCATCGAGGCGGGCGCGAGTGGCGGGGACCCGATCGTGCTCGATTACGAGCTCGTTTCGAGGGGCACCGAGCCGGTCTGGATGCCGAGTGAAGATGCGCCGATGGGCTATTCCCTCGAGGACGTGCCGGTATTTCTCCGCTGGGAGACTACGCGCACGACGTCCCGCCCCGTGGGCTACCTGATGCCCCCGGCGATGGCGTCGGTCGTGCCGCTTCTCCAGGACCACGACATCGCCGTCTACCGGTTCCGGGAGGCCGCGACCCTGGACTCGGAGGTGTACTACGCGACCGACGTGCGCGTGGACAGTTACTTCCAGGGGCACTACCTGAAGTCGGTCGAAGCGGAGAAGGTGCCCGAGCAGGTGGATGTCGCCCCCGGGTGGTTCTGGATCCCCACGGCACAATCACGCGCGAACCTCATCAGCTACATCTTCGAGCCGGAGACGGACGACAACCTCATCACGTGGGGGTGGGCGGATCACGTCGTCGAGGTGACGGAAGATGGTGAGGAGGACGAGCGCCAACGGATCCCGATGATACGGGTGATGGATCATCAGCCGATCCCGGCTACCGAGATCCAACCCTTCAACATGTACCAGCGCAACCGCTTCTTCCAACCGAATTGATCGGCGGCTGCGACGAGGTGCGCTCTCCTTCAGGCGCGTGGCGTTCTCTGCTGTTCTTTCCCGCGACGCGTCCGGACCGCTACGAGAAGGCGCTCGAGACGGGCGCGGATATGGTGTGCGCCGACCTCGAGGACGCGGTCGCCCGCGACGCCAAGGGCGAGGCGCGCGCTCGCGCGGCCGAGTTGCTTCGGGATGGACCGTGGCGAGCCGAGCGCGCGGCGATCCGCATCAACGCCGTCGACTCGGAAACAGGCCGGCGAGACCTCGAAGAGGTGACCGCGGCGTGGGCGGCGGGGTCCCACGGCGAGCCGCTCACCCTGGTCATACCCAAGGTGTCCGGCGCCGCCGACGTGGGGCAGGTGCGCGAGGCCGCGCGTGGGGCGGGGATCACGGTGCGCGCGATCGCGATGATCGAGTCCGCTTCCGGGTTGGAGAACGCGGCGGCGATCGCGCGGGCGCCGTCGGTCGTGGCCCTGTTGCTGGGCGCCGTCGATCTGGCCGCGGACCTCGGGTGCGACCTCGACTGGGAGGCGCTGCTTTACGCCCGTGGGCGGGTGGTCCACGCGGCCGCCTTGGGCAGAGTACCCACCCTCGACGTGCCCTCGCTCGAGCTCGACGATCCGGCCGGCCTCGCGGCCCACACTCGGGCCGTTGCCCGCCTCGGCTTTTCGGGCAAGGCGGCTATTCATCCGCGGCAGATCGCGCCCATACACGAGGCTCTCGCTCCGACCGCGGAGGAGCTGCGGCGTGCGCGAGCGATTCTGGACGCGTACGAGCGCGCGGGGGAAGGGGTGTTTTCATTCGAAGGAACCATGGTGGACCGGCCGGTCGTGGAGGCCGCCCGGAAGACCGTCCATAGAGCTGGAGACGCGAACGAATGACCGGAGTGGACGAGGAGCTGAGGGCGCAGGTCCGCAAGCTTTGCGCCGAGTACGATCAGGAATACTGGCGTCGGCTCGATCGAGCTCGGGCCTACCCCGAGGCGTTCGTGGACGCGCTCACGTCGGCCGGGTACCTGGCGTGCCTTATTCCGGAGGCGTACGGCGGCGCGGGGCTCGGGATGCGCGAGGCCGCGGCGATCCTGGAGGAGATCAACCGCTCGGGGGCGAACGGGGCGGCCTGCCACGCCCAGATGTATACGATGGGGACTCTCCTCCGCCACGGCTCCGAAGAACAGAAGCGGCGCTGGCTTCCGGACGTCGCCTCGGGAGAGCTGCGCTTGCAAGCCTTCGCGGTTACCGAGCCCGATGCGGGCTCCGATACCACGCGTATCTCGACGTTCGCCGAACGCAAGGGCGATCGGTACGTCGTGCGCGGTCAGAAGATCTTCATCTCGCGGGTGCAGCACTCGGACTTGATGGTGCTGCTGGCACGGACCACGCCCATCGACGAGGTCGAGAAGCGCACCGACGGCCTGAGCGTCTTCGTCGTCGACCTGCGCGAGGCGGGGGACGCCCTCCGTGTGGTTCCCGTGGATACGATGGTCAACCACGAGACCAACGAGGTGTTCTTCGACGAGCTGGAGGTACCGGCCGACAATCTGATCGGGGAGGAGGGGAAGGGATTCCGCTACATCCTCGGCGGGATGAACGCCGAGCGGATCCTTCTCGCTTCGGAGTCGGTGGGAGACGCCCTCTACTTCGTGGACAAGGCTTGCGCCTACGCCGGTGAGCGGGTGGTCTTCTCGCGGCCCATCGGACAGAACCAGGGCGTGCAGTTCCCGCTCGCCGCAGCGTACACTCGGACCATGGGAGCCGCCGCCCTGCGGGATCGGGCGGTCGAGCTCTACGAAGCCGACCTCGCCTGCGGGGCGGAGGCCAACATGTGCAAGTACCTTGCCTCCGAAGCCGCCTGGGAAGCAGGGAATGCCGCGATGGACACCTTCGGCGGCTACGGGCTGGCCGAAGAGTACGGGATCGAGCGGAAGTTCCGCGAGGCGCGGCTGTACCTCGTGGCTCCGGTCGCGAACAACCTCGTGCTCGCCCATGTTGCCCAGCACGTGCTGGGTCTTCCTCGCTCCTTCTGACGGTTGGCGGCCGCATGACGTCCACATCCGGAAACCCGTCCGAGCTCGAGAGCGTGCTCGACCAGGACTTCTCGGCTTGGGTCGGGAAGACGCGAGTCCGGAGGGACACGGTTTCCGCGTGGCCCGCGCAAGCGCTCGCTGCCACGTTGGACCGCGACCCCCGCGCCTTCGCCGAGGGTGTCGAGCTCCCGCACGGATGGCACTGGATGTACTTCAACGATGCCGTTCCCGCCTCCGGGCTGGGTGAGGACGGCCATGAAGCCCGTGGCGGCTTCCTGCCGCCGATTCCCCTTCCGAGGAGGATGTGGGCGGGCGGGCGGATTCGCTTCCACGAGCCCGTGCGCATCGGAGAGGTGGCCGAGCGCACGTCTGAGATCGAGCGCGTGCGTACGAAGCGGGGACGCTCGGGGCCCCTGGTCTTCGTCACGGTGCGACACCGGATCGTGGGGAGCGCGGGGCTCGCTGTGGACGAGGAACAGGATCTGGTCTACCGGGCTCCTTCCGGAAAGGGAGCCGTGGCGAGCCCGGAGGGCGACGGCTGGAGCGCGCCCGAGGGGACCGAGATCGTGGGGCGCTTTCAGGCCGATCCCGTGACTCTGTTCCGGTTTTCGGCGCTGACGTTCAACGGGCACCGGATTCACTACGACCGGCCCTATGCCACGGAGGTCGAAGGGTACCCGGACCTGGTGGTCCACGGCCCGCTGCTCGCGCTGCTCCTCCTCGACGCCGCCGAGGCTCGGACGGGGCAATCCTCGGGTATATATCACTATCGTGCGCTCGCTCCGATCTTTTGCCACGAACCCTGCGAGATCTGCGCGGCGCCCGAGTCCGCCGAGGAAGGGAGCGGCGTCAAGCTGTGGGCGGCACATCCCCGTCGCGGCCCCGCAATGGAGGCGGAACTCCGATGAGCTCTCTCCCGCTCCGGCCCGAGGGGTTCGGCCCCCTCCGGATGCTGACGTTCTCCGTGTTGCTCGGGGTGGCGCCCGTCGGCACGGAGGCGCAGGAGGCTTCCTTCGATTTGGCCGGGGTCTTCGATCTCGGGTCGGTCGTGATCGACACGAACGACGATGACGTTCCCGATCGGCTCGACGCCTCTCTGATGCTGGGGGACGAGCCCCGTCCCGCGGCACTGGCGTCAGCGGCCGAGATCTCCGCCCGGTTGGGCTTCGAGACGATGGCGCTGGACCTACCGGTGGCCCGGGGCGCGACCCCGGAAGGTGTGTCCGTCGTCGTCGGGCGAGGTGGGCTCGCCGTATCGGGCCTCGACCGGCCGGGCGTGGATCCCGCTTCGCTCGACGCGGGGGAGGGCGTCGTCGCGACCGTGTCCGAGAACGGCCGCCGCTGGTTGCTGGTTCTCGGGGGTGACGACGAAGGGCTCCTTGCGGCCGGCCGGTTACTCGCCGGCGTCATGCCGCACACCCGGACGCTCTCGTCGCCGACGCTCGCCGAGGTCCGGGACGACGTCCTGACCATCCTCGCCGCCGACGAGGTCACTCCGGAGGTGGTGCGCGTCGCTCAGGCGCGTGCTCGCTCGGGGACGGAAGGTGTCGAGCGGTTGGTCTTGGAGCTCGATGTCGGAGCGGAGGATCGGGTGCGCGCGGTGCGCGCATTGCGGGACTTTCCCGGACCGGACGTCGGGGAGGATCCGCTGGCGCACCCGGGCCTCGGCTCCGTGGAGGTGCGCATCGGCACGTCGACCGTGAGGCTCGACGGCAGGGCCACGACCCCGGAAGCCGGCCCGGTGCTGGACCGGCCGGGCAGCGGGGCCAAGGACGAGATGGACCTCTCCAACCTGCTTTCGCCCGCCGGCTTGCTCGGAGATTCCGACAACAACCTGATTCCCGACCGCGTGGATGCCGTGGTCGCCACGGGCAGCGTCGGGGTGAGCGGGCTCCCCGATCTGACCGCCCGGTTGGGGCTGGAATCCACCGGCCTGGTCGTTCCGCTCGTCGAGCTCGCCGAGGCGGTGGACGAGCCGGCTTCCCGCCCGACACTCGTTTTGACCGGCTCGGACAACGTGCTCACGCAGGAGTTGGCCGATAGCGGAAGGATCGACCTCTCCGGACTGGAGGCGGGCGAGGGTATCCTTCAGGTCGTGCCGGACGCGTTCGGGTCCAAGCCCGCGCTCGTCGTGACGGGCGGTGACCGAGAGGGAGCGCGGCGGGCCGCGGAGCACCTCGCCGTGACATATCCGAATCTGCGGGAGCGAGGGACCGACCGGCCCACCCTCGACGAGGTGGAGCGGGTCCTGTGGCACGCCTTGGCCGGCCACGCGCCGGAGGGCCAGGCCGCCATCGGCATGTACAAGCTCGGACAGATCGCCGACAGCCTCGACGCTCGTGACCTCGAGTCGGTGAGGGTCACCTTGTCGGTCGACCGTGCCGACCCGCGGCTCGAGCGATATCTGGAAGGGCGCGTGGCCGAGCGGTTCGGAGCCGGCGTGGCCACCGAGGTCCACGTCGACGACCGCGACGTCCGCTTCGCTTCCCCCATCTATGAGGACGAGCTGACGCTCCCCTCCGAGGTCGAGCGGTTCCGGACCTTGGTCGAGGAACGGTTGGTCCCCCAAGTGCGGGACGGCTCACCGGTGCGGGTGGAAGCTCGGCTGAGCGAGCCTCCGGCGGTCCGGCGGGGGCTGGCCGAGGAGACGCGGGCCACGCTCATGGCGGCGGGCGCGGATCCGGACCGGACCGAAGTCACCGTGCTCAGTGCCTTCAAGCAGGGGTATTCGTGGATCGACGAGGTCGTGCGCCCGCGGCTCGTCGATGAGGAGATCGGCGAGATCCGGATTCGCTTCCTCCGGAACGATCCGCCGGACGATTGGCCACAGCAGGCCATGCACACCCCGGTGCGCTGGCTCCACGAGATCTATCCCGTCGACGAGGTTCTTGCCGAGGATCTCGGGCTCGACATGGATCGGATCGTGTTCGAGGAAGTGGAGGAGGGGCCGGTGTACGAGGTCGTCGTCACGGATCCCGGTGGCGAACGGATCTTGCGGGAGACCTTCGATCCCAAGTGGATCCTGCGTCCCTATTTCGACCGCTTCCGGGATTACGAGCAAGTTCGTGTGACGACCGGCTGGCTTCACGCGGCGAGCGGGGACCGGACGCTCGTGGACGAGCGGATCCGTACCGACCCCGAAGCGTTCTGGGACTACTACCAAGCGGAGGTCCTCCCGGCGCTCTACGACTATGTCATGGATCGCCATGACGGTCTTCCTCGAGGTGGGTCCGTCGATGCGCCCTATTTCGGGGAGCTGGCCGTCGAGGTCGGCATGAGCGAGCCGAACTATCGGCTCGGAGTGGACAACGAGATCCACGCGCCCATGGATGCGCTGCACGAAGAGATCTACTTCGGCACCCTCGAGTTTTTCGAGCTCCTCGGGCGCAACGCGGGCGGGGAGGGCCTTTCTTATCCTGGAAGAGTCTTGCCCGTGATGCGCCCCAGAGGCGACGGGGAGCCGGCCCGGGTCGAGGTGCGGGCGACCGGATTCGCGACCTCTCGGCCGGCCGTGGTCGTCGAGTACCGGGAGCGGTCCGGGCGCGAGGGAGAGCTTCGACTCGATATCCCCGAAACGACGCTCGAGCGTCCGTCCGCCCGGATGGCCCGGATTGCCGCTGCCGGCGGACTTTCGCACCTGGCGCTGCGAGTGCGGGTCGATACCGATGCCGACATGCGTGACAGCCTCCTCACGCACGCGCCTCCGCGCAGGGTCGATCGAACGATGGTCTCGGCCGAGCAGGTGACCGCGACGGTCGAGGAGCTCGAGGCGTTGCGCGCTGCCGGACTCTACACGTCCGCGCTGGCCTTCCCTGGACTCGGTTCCCTCGAGGTTCGCGCCGAATGGACCCACGAGGAGAATCCCGAGGCGCGTCGCACGGCCGTCCTGGCCCCGAACGGGACCCCCGAGCCGCTTCCGGATCCGGCGACGCTCGTGCCCGACGACTGGCGCTACGGCGGTGAACGGCTCGTCCAGTGGGAGACGCCCATCCCACCGGCCGAGGGCCACGAGCTGGTGGGCAAGATGGCGGCGACGTTCGAGGAAGCTTCGGCGTACAGGGTCGGCAAGAGCTATCTGGGCCGGGAGATCTGGGCCATGGACCTCATGTCGCCCGTCCAGGCGACGCACTGGTCCCGCGCCAAGGCGACGACCTTCAAGCCCACCGTGATCTATTCCGCGAGGGAGCACGCCAACGAGGTCTCGTCGACGAGCCACGTCCTGCGGCATGCGGAGCTGCTGCTCACGGACTCCGCAGGCCGACGGAAGCTGGACCGTGTGAACGTGGTCATCCATCCGTTCACCAACCCCGACGGAGCCCAGCTCGCTTACGACCTGTACGGCATCACCCCGGACTACATCCTGCACGCCGGCTATCTGGGGTCGCTCGGGCAAGGTGCCACGGCCGGCTCGGAGGATGATCATCCCATCTATCCGGAAGCCCCCTTGAGGGACCGTCTCTGGGAGGTGTGGCTCCCCGACATCTTTCTGAATCCGCACGGATACCCGTCCCATCAGGTCGTGCAACTCTTCTCGGAGTATACGGGCCTCGTCCGGCGGGGGCGCGTGACGGAGCGGAACTGGGGGTTCAACAAGGGATGGTTCATGCCGGGCTTCGGATACGTGGACGATCCGGATCTTCCCAGGCACAAGGACGCCGCGTTCCGAATCCGTGACTACATCACGGAGGCCATCAACGCGGAATCGGATGTCGTGGCGCTGAACCGCCGCGCGTACGACCGTTACGTGCGCTACGGAGCGCGCTTCGATCCGGAGGTGTTCCGACTCCCGCTCGTCGACGACGTCCTGATCGAGATGCCTCTCAAGGGGCGGAGTAGCGATGGGGGCGGCCGAAACCCCCGCGTCACGATCTGGAGCGGGACCACGGAGGCGCCCGACGAGACCGCTTACGGGCCGTGGATGGAGCTCGTGGCCAGCGCGGGCCTCGCATGGGATCAGGCCATTCTCGACTATCTCTACGATGGCGACCATGGCGTAGAACGGTCCGGGTCCACATTCTTCGGTGGAGTGAGCCTCCGTATGAACCGCCCTCGTCCCCCCGAGGACGCGGAGGACGGGGACGGCGCGGTCGCCGAGGACGCGGCCGGCGATCCTGGCCCCGAGGACCCGGGCAACCGGTGAGACCGGCATGGAGCCCGGGGTCGCGGCGAGCGGATGGGAAGTTACAATACAACGGAGGCAAGACCGGCCGTTCCGGCCGGACTCGAACGCGACCTTCGACCCTCTACCTGTGAAAGGAACGCCATGAAGCACGCGCTCAAGCTCTCACTGATGCTCGCCATCGCCGCCGGTGCGTGCGGCGACGCCTCGCCCGACATGGACTCCGCCCCGGGCACCGAAGCGACCCCGTCCGAGGGGGCGCCGCAGCCACCGGAGCCGACGGATGAGCCCATCGGAACGGTCAGCATCGTCCAGCCCGCCGAGGGGGCCGAAGTCGAAGGACCGTCGGTGGAAGTCGAGCTCGACGTTTCCGGGTTTCCGATCGTGGAGGCGGGGGACATGACGCCTCGAACGGGCCACCATCACCTCTATCTCGATGCCGACCTCACACCGGCGGAACAGCCCGTGCCGACGGTCGAGGGAAGCATCATCCACATGGGCGAAGGCGGCTCGACCTACACGTTCGAGAACGTGGAGCCGGGAGAGCACCGGCTCATCGCGGTGGTCGCGGACGGTGCGCACTTTCCCGTGCAGCCCTGGGTGGTGGACACCGTGACGTTCCGGGTCCGGTGAGCCGGTACCGGCTCACCGCTTTCTCCACACGCATTGGTGGCGTGAGCACGATTCGCGTCGTATGCTGTGGGCACGATACGCTGGAAGTGAGAGTGAACGCTCAGCACTTTCGCGTCGGAATGTGTGTTAATTAGTGAAGATCAGATCACTCTGCGTAACGCGCTAAGCTGAGGAACGCATGAACGCTGCAACACCCACGATACTCGTCGCCGGCTTGCTCCTGCTAGGATTGGCCGTGGAGCCGAACGACGAGACCCCATCCGCCGAGCCGTCGGCCGTGGCCGTGGAGCATGAGGCGACCGAGGCGAATCTCGACCAGTCCCTCAACGAGGTAGTGGATCAGTACTGCGTTCGGTGCCACAGCGAGCGTCGGATGACAGGCAACCTCACCCTCGAGGACTTCGATGCCGCGGCGCCGGAACAGGACGCCCAGACGGCCGAGCGCGTCATCCACAAGCTGCGGGCGGGAATGATGCCCCCGGCTGGCGCACGGCGTCCTCCGGAGGACTCGCTGACCCTCCTCGCCTCCAGCCTCGAGACGCGCATCGACGAGGCGGCCGCCGGGGATCCCAATCCGGGGCGGCGCACGTTCCAACGGATGACCACCTCCGACTACGAAAGGTCGATCCGCGACCTGTTCGGCCTCGAAGTGGACGCTTCGGCGTTCCTCCCGGGCGAGACCATGAGCGACAACTTCGACAACATCGCGGACGTGCAGATGTTGTCGGCCACGCTCATGGAGGGCTATTTGAAGGCTGCTGCCCACGTCGCACGGGCCGCGGTCGGCGATCGGTCGGCGAGTGCCTCGTCGAGCGTCTACAAGGTCGACAAGACGCGCTCGCAGATGGAGCATATCGAGGGCACGCCACTCGGCACGCGCGGAGGCACCTCGGTCCTCCACAACTTCCCTGCCGACGGGGACTACGTTTTTCAGGTGGATCTGCACGCTATTCCCACCGGGCAGCTCTACGGCTCCACCTCGCAGGACGAGCAGCTCGAGATCTCCATCAATGGGGAACGGGTCGCCGTCTTGGAGGTCGATCGCTGGTCTACGGAGTCCGACCCGAGCGGTCATCGCATGGAGACGCCCCCGATCCACGTGGAGGCGGGTCAGCACCGCGTGGCCGCGGCGTTCGTGCAGAAGATCGAAGGACCGGTGATCGACCTCATCAAGCCGGTCGATTACACGCTCGCGGACTCCCAGATCGGGTCCGACTACGGGGTGACGACCGCGCCGCACCTACGCGACCTGGTCATCACCGGTCCATTCCGCGTGAGCGGGGTTTCGAACACCGAGAGCCGGAGCCGAATCTTCACCTGCCGGCCGACCTCGCCCGAGGATGAGCGGCCATGCGCCGAATCCATCATCGAGAGGCTCGCCGAACAGGCGTATCGCCGTCCGCTTCGGAACGACGACCTCGAGAGCTTGATGTCCTTCTACGAGGACGGACGACAGGACGGCGGCTTCGAGGGCGGAATTCGCCGCGCGATCCAGGCGATGCTCGCGAGCCCGCACTTCGTGTTCCGGCTCGAGCAGACCAACGTGGACGCGGACGAACGCGAGATCTACGAGGTCGCGGACATGGATCTGGCCTCCAGGCTCTCGTTCTTCCTATGGGCCGCGCCGCCGGACGAGGAGTTGATCCGGGTCGCGAGCGAAGGCAAGCTGTCCGACGAAGAGGTCCTCGAGGAGCAGACCCTCCGAATGCTGGAGGACCCACGGGCCGAAGCCCTGTCCACGCGCTTCGCGTCGCAGTGGCTGCGGCTCCAGGACCTCGACAAGATCCATCCGGACGCGCAGCACTTCCCGTACTGGGATCAGGCGCTGACGCAAGCGATGAAGAGGGAAACCCAGCTCCTCTTCCAGCACCTCGTCGAGGAAAATGGAAGCCTCATGGACCTCCTGACGGCGGATTACAGCTTCGTCAACGAGCGGTTGGCCCGGCACTACGGGATTCCCCGCGTGTCCGGTGAGGATTTCCAGCGCGTGGCGCTGCGGAACGAGCACCGCCGCGGACTGCTCGGACACGGAAGCATCCTGATGATGACCTCGCACGCGAATCGCACCTCACCGGTGCTTCGCGGAAAGTGGGTCATGGAGGTTCTGCTGGGATCTCCGCCGCCGCCGCCGCCGCCCAACGTGCCGTCACTCGACGAGTCGTCCGACGAGGCCCAGGAGGGGCGTACGCTGACTACTCGTGAGCGTATGGCACAGCACCGGGACAACCCCGCGTGCGAGTCGTGCCACAGCGTCATCGACCCGATCGGGCTCGCGTTGGAGAACTTCGACGTGACCGGCGCTTGGCGGATCAAGGAGAACGGGAACCCGATCGATGCCAGGGGTGAGCTCTACGACGGGACTTCGATCGAGAACCCGAGCGATCTGCGCGAGGCGATCCTGGAACGACCCTCGGTCTTCGTCCGGACGTTCACGAAGAACATGATGGCGTACGCGCTGGGTCGCCGCGTGGAGTACTACGACATGCCGACGGTGCGCAGCATCGAGGCCGAGGCGAAAGAAAACGATTACCGCATGTCCTCGTTCATCCTGGGCGTGGTGAAGAGCCCCGCCTTCCGGATGGCCCGCGCCGAAACGGTCGCGGAGCAGGACGCACAGCAGCAGTAGACCCTCTCGAACGATAGACGACGATCAGTACCTCTAGCCAGGAGACAACCAAAGATGTTCCTGACACAAAAGCACCTTCCGCGTCGAACTTTCCTGAGGGGCATGGGCGCCTCGGTGGCGCTCCCGTTGCTGGACGCCATGACTCCCGCGGGGAGGCCGTGGACGGATTCCATGAAGGAAGCGGAGAAGACCCGTTTCGTCGGGATCGAGATGGTCCACGGCGCCGCGGGCTCGAATGAGTGGGGCGCCGAGCAGAACCTCTGGGCCCCGGCACAGGTGGGTCGGAACTTCGACCTTTCGCCGAGCGTCCTGCGGCAACTCGAGTCGTATCGCGACTATCTCACGATCGTGAGCAACACGGACGTGAGAATGGCCGAGGCGTTCGAGCCCAAGGAGATCGGAGGTGACCACTTCCGTTCGAGCGCGGTGTTCCTGACGCAGTCGCATCCGAAGCAGACGGAAGGCTCCGATGTGTACGTCGGAACCTCGATGGATCAGCTCTACGCTCAACGGTTCGGTCAGGACACGCCGATTCCCTCCATGCAGCTCTGCATCGAGAACGTGGATCAGGCTGGCGGCTGCGCCTACGGCTATGCGTGCGTCTACACGGACACCGTGAGCTGGAAGTCGCCTACCGAGCCCCTGCCGATGATCCGTGATCCGCGGGTCGCGTTCGATCAGATCTTCGGCGCCGGAGCGACCGCAGAGGAGCGGGCGGACCGCATGAAGACGAACCGGAGCATCCTCGACTGGGTGGCCGGTGAAGTGAGCGGTCTCAAGCAGACCCTGGGTCCGACGGACCGTAGACGCATGGATCAGTATCTCGAGAACATCCGTGACATCGAGAAACGGATCCAGCGGATCGAGGAACGAAACCGGAGCGGGGAGATCCGCGACTTGGCTGGCGCCCCCGCGGGCGTGCCCGACGACTTCGAAGAGCACGTCAAGCTGATGTTCGACATCCAGGTGCTGGCCTTCGAGTCCGACATGACCCGCGTCTTCTCGTTCAAGATGGGACGTGACGGTTCCGGACGCGTCTATCCCGAAAGCGGTGTCGACAACGGCTTCCACCAAGCGTCGCACCACGGTGGCACGCCGGAGCGCGTCATGGATTTCGCCAAGATCAACGAGTACCACGTCGGGCTCTTGCCGTACTTCCTCGAGCGACTGAAGGAATCGACGGAAGGCGACTCGAACCTGCTCGAGAAGACCATGATCGCGTACGGGTCGCCGATGGCGGACAGCAACATCCACAACCATCGTCGCTGCCCGCTCATGTTCCTTGGTGGAGGCAATGGCGCGCTGCCGAAGGGTGGGGTCCATCTGAAGGCCCCCGACGGCACACCGATGGCGAATGTATTGCTTGGCGCGTTGCACGGGCTCGGACTCGATGACCGCGAGGAGTTCGGTGACAGCACCAGTGACTTCCCGTTGTCCGTGCCGGCAACGACGGCACTTTGAGCGTAATTGGGGAGAGACGATGAATAGGAAGTTTCGAGTCAACGTCCTCGGGGCCTTGTTGGCCACTCTGTTGGTGACGGCAGGCTCCACGGATTCGCCCGTGGCGGATGCCGCACAGCGCGGTGACGTCGAGGCCGTGGTGGCCTTGCTGGAGCAAGGAGCCGATGTCAATGCGGCTCAGGGCGACGGCATGACGGCGCTCCACTGGGCGGCCCGGAAGGGCAACGCCGAGTTGGCGGAGGTGTTGTTGTATGCCGGAGCCAGCACCGAAGCAACCACGAGACTCGGAGGATATACGGCTCTGCACCTCGCGAGTCGCTCCAGAAACGAGCGCACGGTCGAGACACTCCTGGAGCACGGCGCGGATGCGGGCAACCCGACCGCGACCGGAGCACGGGCGCTCCACCTGGCTGCGGAGGCGGGTGATTCCACAACGGTGTCCGTCCTGCTCGAGAACGGGGCGGAAGTCGATGCACGCGAAGACGTTTATGACCAGACGCCGTTGATCTGGGCGACCGCGAATAACCGTGTCGAAGCGATGCGGACCCTTCTGGATGCGGGAGCCGACGTCAAAGCTCAGACGGCGGTGGTGGACTACGCGCTCCAGAGCGAGTTGGATCGAGTGGATCGGCAGCGCCGCAATCGCATCCAGGATGCTCGTATCGAGGCCGAGCGCGAAGCTCAGACGGAGCGTGAAGCTCGGCTGGCCGAAGAACGGGCAGAGGAAGAGGGCGAGCAGAACGCGGTAGCATCCGAACCCGCGAACGCGGAAGAAGACGAGCCCGCGGAGGAGGAAGAGTCCGAGGGCGAGGAAGAAGGCGCTTCCGAAAACGAGGACGCAGCGGACTCCGAGGAAGAATCGGAGGCCGAAGCCGCTGAAGAAGAAGAACAGGAAGAGACTGCGGAAGACGAAGAGGCGCCCGAGGAGGAAGAGGACGAATCCGAGGAGTCGGAAGCGGATCTCGAACCTCTCGGCTATTCGGATCTGGTCGGCAAGGAAGGCGGCCTGACGCCCCTTCACTATGCCGCGCGTGACGGTTATGCGGAGGCGGCAGAGCTTCTTCTGAGCCGTGGCGCGGATGTGAACCAGCCGAGCGGAGACGGCACGACACCGTTGCTCATGGCCACGATCAACGGCAACTACGACCTCGCGGTCCGGTTTCTCGAGGAAGGTGCCGATCCCAATCTCGACAGCGAAGACGGCGCGACGCCGCTCTTCACGACGCTCAATAACCGGTGGGCACCGAAGGCACTGTTCCCGCAGCCGACTGCGTTCAAACAGCAGCGGACCGATTACCTCGAGATGATGGAGGCCCTCTTGGATGCGGGCGCGGATCCGAACCATCGGACGAAGCGTCACATCTGGTACACCTCCTACAACTTCGATCTGCTCGGTGTCGATTTCGTGGGGGCCACGCCCTTCTGGCGGGCCGCATACGCTCTCGACGTTTCGGCGATGAAGCTCCTCGTGGAGCATGGCGCCGACCCGACGATCCCGACCAGGAAGCCGGCCAGCCGCCGGTACCGTGGCGGTGGTGATGAAGACGAGGACGAAGACCCCTCCGGTCTGCCGCCCGCGAAGGTTGGTGGTCCGGCCGTCTATCCGATCCACGCCGCGTCCGGCGTCGGCTTCGGCGAGGGGTTCGCCGCCAACTCGCATCGGCACGCACCCGACCAATGGGTACCCGCGGTGCGTTACCTGGTGGAAGAGCTCGGCGCGGATGTGAACGCGCGGGACCACAACGGCTATTCGCCCGTACACCACGCGGCGGCTCGTGGGGACAACGAGCTTATTGAATACCTGGTCTCCCAGGGTGCGGACGTGACTCTGGTGAGCCGTGATGGTGAGACGACCGTCGACTTGGCGAACAGTCCGGTCCAGCGGATCTCTCCGTTCCCGAAGACCATCGATTTACTCGAGAGTCTCGGAGCGAAGAACAACAACAACTGCGCGATCTGCTAACGAGCGGAGGCGGAGCCCCTTCGGCCACGTGAGCGCCGGGGGCGGATCGAGGAAGAGGCGGTTGAGTCCTCATCGGGCTCAGCCGCCTCTTTCGTGTCCGCGTCCCTTGCATCTGTGTGGGCCCTTCCGTATTGCTTTCGAGATGCATCGATATTCTTTCTGCCATCCCACACCCGACGATTTCATGAGCACGACCGTTCGACTCGGACCGACCTCGCTCTTGCTCGCACTCGGCCTCGCGGCCTGTGGGCCCGCCGCATCGGATGATGCGAGCTCGGGCGCGAACACCACGGAGGAGGTGGAGTCCATTCGCACCGCGGACCCTGACGCCCGCGGTTACAACGACGAAGACTTCCCACGCGTCCAGGAGGTCGGGGACGGTGTGTATACGTACGAACAGCTGCGTTCGGCCGGTGACGAACGATTCACCACGGTCAGCCTCTTCGTGGTGACCGAGGAAGGCGTGGTGCTCGCGGACGGTCAAGGCAGCGTCGAAGAGACGGAGAGGCTGGTGGACCACATCGGGGAGATCACCGATCAGCCCATCACCCACGTGGTGATTGGCTCCGATCACGGGGATCATACCGGCGGGAACGCCGCGTTACCCGAAGATGCACGCTACTATGCGCATCCGACATCAGCCGCGGCTCTCGAGTCCCGGGCCGAATCCGCCGACGACCCTTCGGCGGTTCGGCTGGCCACGGACCTCGTGGAAGACCGCACCGTCCTGGAACTCGGTGGCCGGGAGATCGATCTACGGTTTCTAGGCCGAGCGCATACGGGTGGAGACCTCGTGGTGTATTTGCCGGAAGAGAAGGTCCTCTTCATGAGCGAGGCTTATCTTCATAGAGTGTTCCCCGCGATGCGGTCCGCCTTCCCGTCGGAGTGGGTGGAGATGATCGAGCGGGCGCAGAGCATGGATGTCGACATGTACGTACCCGGACACGGGTTCGTGGACTCCCCGGGGATTCTGGAAGAGGAGCTGGAGGTGTATCAGAGCGCGATCGAGCAGGTGATCGACGAGGCGAGGCGGCTACACGACGAAGGGCTCACGCTCGAGGAAGCACAGGAACAGGCGGATTTCGGAGCTCTGGAGGATTGGTCGCTACGAGCGAGCCAGGGCCCGATCGCGATCCGACGAGTCTACGCGGAGTTGAACGGCGAACTGCCGGGTGGTGAACGGTGATCACGAGCACACGCTGCACACTCATTCCCGGTTCTCGCGATCGAGCGGGCATGGATCCGATCTTCCGGTTGCACGGAGAAGCGACGCGACGGGCGGCCGAAGGAGAGGACATCCTCAATTGTACGATGGGCGCGTTGATGGACGAGGACGGTAACCTCTCCGTGCTTCCGTCCGCCATCGAAGCGCTCCGCTCGGTGTCGATTCCGAGCGTGTCGGGCTACGGTCCAATCCCTGGAGATCCACGCTTCCAGGACGCGGCCATACGTGACCTCCTCGGTGAAAGCGAGTTGGCCGAGCACGCTCTGGCGTTGGCGACTCCGGGGGGGACCGGAGCCATCTATCAGACGGTGGAGAACTTTCTCGAACCCGGACAGTCGCTGCTCACCACGAACTATCGATGGGGGCCATACGGTGACATCGCGGCCCACGCCGGGCGCGGGCTCGAAACGTTCAACATGTTCGACGCCGACGGCGCCTTTGACGTGGCCGCCATGGAGGAAGCCGTTGGGCGGCAGGCCCGAGAGCAGCAACGGGTCCTGCTCGTGCTGAACTTTCCCAGCCACAATCCGACCGGATACTCGTTGAACGAGCGCGAATGGGACGCCGTGGCCGACGTGCTCGTTGGCGCGGCCGAGAGCGTGCCCGTGACGGTGCTCATGGACTGCGCCTACCTCAAGTATGGTGGAGATGCGATCCATGCCTGGGACGCGGTGCTGCCTCGACTCGTCGACCACATGACCGTTCTGTTCGCTTGGACGGCTTCGAAGGCCTTCACGCAGTATGGACTGCGGGTGGGTGCGCTCATCGCGTGCCACCGAGATCCGGAAGAAAGGGACCAGCTCACCCGGGCCCTCAACTACACGTCCCGGGCGACGTGGTCCAACTGCAACCGGCTGGGGATTCGGGCCATCACCGACCTCATCATGGACCCCGATCTCAGGGAACGCTCCGACGCGGAGCGCCAGGAGTTGATCGACCTGCTGGCTGCGCGCACGAAGGTGTTCAACGAGTCGGCGCGGGAAGTGGGGTTGGACTGGCCGCGCTTCGAGAGCGGCTTTTTCGTCTCGGTGTTCACGCCCGAGCCCGAAGTAACGGCCGCGAAGATGCGCGACGCCGGAGTGTTCGTGATCCCGATCAACGGTGCCGTGCGCGTGGCCCTATGCTCCACGCCGACCCGAGCGCTACCCCGGCTGGTCGAGGCGTTGTCGGACGGCGTGGAGGCGGCGACGGTATCGGTGGCGTGAACGGAGGATAGGACGGCAACCGCGTAGCCCGGGCTCAGTTCATCGACGACCGGCCCGTGGCTTCGTGTCCACGGAGAATCACATCTTCCGCCTCCTCGGGCGATCCATACAGCAGGAGGCCCTGAAAACCCTGTTCGATCCGGTCGACGATGTTGTCCCCGTTCGCGGTCATCATGCTCGTCATTCCGGCTTCCGTCGCGAGTCGCAGCACGTCGTCGCACGCCGCCTCGGCAGCCTTCTCGGTCGCCGTCCATGTCACTCGTGAGGCTCCCGATGCCGCAGGAGAGCATGCTGTAGCCCGGAATGGAGGCAATCTCGTCCGCGGCGGCTACCGCCTCCTGGTCTTCCACCATCAGCATGGCGATGACCGATCCGGTGGGATTGTCCGGCGACCATACGTCCGCGCCGGCCTCTCGAAAGAAGCTCGTCGCGAGCCGGGCTTCCTCCGGACTGCGGACGTGCGGGATGACGACGCCGTCAGCGCCGATGTCGAGGACTTCGGCGACCCGTTCTCGGGTGGCGTCTTCGCCCGCGTCTCCGATCGTCGGAATGCGTACCAGCAACGTGGGGCGGTGTCCGGTCGTGCCGGTCTCGAGCCCTTCGACGATCGTGCGGACCGCCTCGGGATCGTATGCGCCTTCCAGATTGAGGAAGAGGTAGTCGAGCAGCGGATTGTCCGCCAGCGCGCGGGCGCCTTCGACGGTGTACATCGGGGGAAGCCGATTCCCTTCCGCGTCGGTGGCGCCCTGCTCACGCTCGTTGGGGACGAAGATGCCGAAGGCCGGCGTATCCGCATTCCAGAGCTCAATCAACTCGGGGCTACCGCTCCCGGAGATCGAGGCTTCGGAGGAGGCCATGTCGCTGCCCCCCGTGTCTCCGCAGGCGATGAGGAGCGGAGCGATCAACATCCAGGACGCACGGCGCATGGTCAGCTCTCCCGCCCGGCGGCTGCACGTCCGACTTCGATCGCTTCGGGCTCCGTCACGATGAAGAAGCGGAACCCTTGCTCGATGCGGGATTCGATGTCGTCCACACCCGCGGTGATGCCGCAGGCGACGTCCTGTTCCAGGCACGCGGCGAGAACGGTCTGGATCGCGTTCTCCACCGCCTCCATATCGCCTTCATAGGCCCGGCGGAGGTCACCCGGCCCCGGGATGACGACGCCCGCGCCCGGCGTGCCGACGATCTCGGTTGCGCGCTCGATGCCGATCTGGTCTTCGATGAGCAGCACGTTGAGCACATCTCCGTCCGGATTCGTCGGCCAAAGGCGGTCCCCGACCGCTTCAGCCGCGAGCTCGGCGTCTTCGACCGACTCCACGTGCGGGTAGACGATCGCGCTCGCCCCGGCCGCGAGGCCCTGAGCCGTACGCTCGACGGCGGCTTCCCGGTCGTCGCGGATCGGAGGGATGCGCAGCGCGAGCGGGGGCGGGGGACCGGCCGAGGCCTCCTCCAGGCCCGTCATGTATGCACCCATGGCATCGAGGTCGAATGGCCCGGACTCGAGCGAGTAGAAGACGAAGTCGACGCCGCTGTTCTCCGCCATCATCCTGCCGCCTTCAGGCGTCTGCTCTCCGGAGAAGATCCCGAAGACCACCTCGTCGTCCTCGAGCAGCTCGATCATACGGTTGCCCTGCACGGCTTGGGACGCGGGCGTGTCGGACATCTCCGCGCCGTCGTCGCCCTCCGTACCGCAGGCCGAGAGCACCAGCGGCATGAGCGTCAGTGCTAGAAAGGACTTCGCTCGCATTCCTGTCATGACATGATCCCTTGAGGTCCATGGAAATCGGAGACACCGATGTAACGTCCTCGGGCCTTTCGCGACAGGGTCCGAGGGTCGTTGGGTAACTCGTGCAGGTGGCTCACTCCCGTGGGCGGGGGTACCTTTTCGCCTTGGGCACGGCGCACGAACTACGGGGCTCCGTCCGGTCCCCACCGTCACTCGAGAAGGATTCACGATGCTCAATCGGCCGCGTTTCGCCCCAATGATCCTCGCCGTTCCGTTCATTCTGGGATCGTCGGGCTGCGCCACGGTCCAGCAGATGATGGCTGTGCGTGACGTCGATTTCTCGTTCGACCGTGTGGCGGAGGTGAACCTTGCCGGGATCGATATCGAGGCGGTGAGCTCGTTCTCCGAGCTCGGTCTTTCCGACGCCAGTCGGTTGATGACGGCCGTATCCGAGCGTGACCTTCCCCTGACGCTGGATGTGCACCTCCGAGCGCTGAACCCGGAGGACAACGCGATCGATGCTCGGCTGGTCCGCATGGATTGGACGCTTCTCATCGAAGGGCGGGAGACGCTGTCCGGTGTGTTCGACGACGAGGTCGTGCTGCCGCCGGGAGAGCCGAGAGACGTGAGGGTGCCCGTGTCATTGAACCTCGTGGAGTTCTTCGACGGCTCGGCTCGAGACCTCGTGGAGCTCACGCGCTCTTTGGCCGGGATCGGAGGGAGACCGGCCGAGGTCGCTCTCAGGGCATCTCCCGTCGTGGAGACTGCCGTGGGTCCGATCCGGTATCCGAGACCGTTAACTCTCGCGCGCGGCACCGTGGGAGGTGCGCGGTAGGGGATCGTCGAAATCCAACGCCACGTCGAGCGACGGCGCGGAGTGCGTCAACCAACCCACCGAGATCCAATCCACCCCGGTGGCCGCGACGGCACCGACCGTTTCCAGGGTGATGCCTCCGGACGCCTCGAGCACGCAGCGCCCGCCCGCTCGACGGACCGCATCACGCATGCGTTCCGGTTCCATGTTGTCGAGCATCACGATGTCGGCCCCGGACTCGATCACGGGCTCGAGGTCATCCAGGGACTCGATCTCCACTTCCACCCTGAAATCCGGGCCGACATGGTCCCGAGCTCGCCGCACAGCTTCCGCGGGGGATCCGACCGCCGCGATGTGGTTGTCCTTGATGAGCACGGCGTCGTAGAGGCCCATTCGGTGGTTCTTCCCCCCTCCCGCACGCACCGCCGCTTTCTGGAGGGCCCGGATACCGGGCACGGTCTTGCGCGTATCCACGATGCGCGCTCCGGTACCGGAAACTCGGTCAACCAGCCGGGACGTAGCGGTCGCGACACCGGAGAGCTGTCCCAGCATGTTGAGGGCGACTCTCTCCGCCGACAAGATCGCCCTCGCCGGGCCGGTGACGCGCGCGAGGCGACTCCCGCCCTCGACCGAGGCCCCGTCTCGCACGAGCGCATCGATGTCGACGCGATCATCAAGCAGCTGAAACGTCCTGAGGGCCACGTCCAGGCCTGCCACGCACCCGGATTCCCGAGCCACCATGTAGGCGGTCGCCGTCGCGTCTTCGGGGATCGTGGCCGAGGACGTGACGTCCCCCGCGTCACCGAGGTCTTCGTGGAGGCTCGCGCGGAGAAAGGCGTCGAACGCTCCCTGTAGAGGCTCGGACCCGTTCAGACCTGGACCTCGAGCATGCGCTCGACTGCGGTGCGTGCTCTGGCGGCGACATCCGGTGTGACCGTGACTTCGTTTTTCATGTCACGGAGGCTGTCCCGGATCCCTTCGAGGGTGATCCGCTTCATATGAGGGCAGAGGTTGCACGGCCGGATGAACTCGGTGTCGGGAGACTCCGCGGCGACGTTGTCGCTCATGGAGCATTCCGTCACCATGACGACTTGCCGCGGGCGCTCGTTATGAACCCAATCGATCATGCGGGCGGTGGAGCCGACGAAGTCGGCCTCGTCGAGGACGTCCGGTGGACACTCCGGATGCGCGATGATTTGAATGCCCGGATGTTGGGATCTGTAGGCTTGGAGCTCCGCGCCGGTGAAACGCTCGTGAACCTCGCAGGACCCGTTCCACAGAACGATCTCGACGTCGGTTTGCGAGGCGACCCAGCGCCCCAGATACTGGTCGGGTAGGAAGATCACCTTCGGGACGTCTAGGGATTCGACGACCTGGACCGCGTTGCCGGAGGTGCAGCAGATGTCCGATTCGGCCTTCACCTCGGCCGACGTGTTGACGTACGTGACCACCGGAACGCCGGGATACCGCTCACGCAGCAGCCGGACATCGTCGCCGGTGATCCCTTCCGCAAGCGAGCATCCGGCTTGGAGGTCGGGGATCAAGATCGTCTTGTGCTCGTTGACGATCTTCGCGGTCTCCGCCATGAAATGAACACCCGCCATGACGATGACTTCCGCGTCCGTCTCGCTCGCCATGCGAGCGAGGGCGAGGGAGTCCCCTTTGAGGTCCGCGGCGCCGTGGAAGATGTCGGGCGTCATGTAGTTGTGGGCCAACACCACGGCGTTTCGCTGCTGCTTCAACTCGTCGATCTCGACGAGGATGGGTTCCAAGGCCGCGATCTCCACGTCCGGCAAGACTCCGGCCAGACGCTCCTGGGGGCCGACTTCGGTCGAAGGTGTGGTCACGACGACTCCGGGTTGTTGAACGGATAAAGACGGGCGATCGATTGCGGTCCAACTACGAAATGAATACACCTCAAGCGGCCCGTAGATTCACTCTGGCCCGGAACGCCGGGGGTAGACGCGTGTTTCTGGACGCGGACGTGAAGCTAGACGGCACGGCGCTTCCCTACAAGAATGGGGGGCGTCGCCCGATTTTCCGAAAACCTCCGTACGGCGTTGGGTACCGGCGCCGTACTCGTTAGCTTCGAAGCTCTTCATCCTCGCAGGAAAGGGTCTCATGACTTTTCGTCTCGGTACGGGGCTGGTAGCCCTGACATTCTCGCTCGCCGCGTGCTCGAACGGTACGGCGTCCTTCGACTCCGCTGCTCTTGACAGCGACGATCAGAAAGCCAGCTACGGCATCGGCCTGAACGTCGGCAGTCAGATCGCCGACTCGCGCGATCGACTCGACCGCGCCGCTTTCATGCGGGGGGTGGAGGACGCGCTCCAGGGGAATCAGCCGGCCGTGCCTCGCGAGGAACTCCAACCCGCCCTCGAAACCTTCGCGGAAGAGGTCCAGGCCGCCGCGGCCGAGGCCCGCCAGCAAGAAGCCGTCGAGAACGCGGAAGCCGGCGAGAGCTTCCTGGAGGAGAACGCTCAGCGTGAGGAAGTGACGACCACCGAGAGCGGCCTCCAGTACGAGGTTCTGCAGGAGGGAGACGGTCCGGTCCCGACCGCTGAAGACGAAGTCGAGGTGCACTACCAGGGGACGCTCATCGACGGCACGGAGTTCGACAGCTCGTACGGTGGCGACCCCGCGACATTCGGCGTGGGCGCGGTGATTCCCGGCTTCGCGGAAGCGTTGCAGCTCATGCCGGTCGGAAGTGAGTACCGGGTCTGGATCCCGTCGGAGCTCGGTTATGGTGAGCAGGGCTCCGGGCCGGTGATCGGGCCGAATTCGGTCCTCGTCTTCGACATCGAGCTCCTGGACATCGTCGAGTAACACCGTTTTTCGGCCATGTCGCTTCTCTCACGCTTCTTCCGCTCGAAGACGGGTCCGGACTTCGGCCCGGAGGAGCTGGAAAGCAGACTCCAAACCCTCGAGGAGGAGGCGTCGGGCGCCCGGCCAGGACATCAGGGCACACCTCTGAACAAGGCTGGTGATCTGGCGTTGCGCGCCGGCTATCGGGCACGAGCCGTCGAGTACTACGGGCGTGCGATCGACTCCTTCCTGGAAGATCAGCAACGGGAAGCGGCGCGTGGCGTGGCCAACAAGATCATCCGCGTTCACCCGAAAGCGGTGCGCACGCTGTGCACGCTCACATGGCTCGATCTCGCGGCTCGGCACAAGGCTACGGCCCTCCTTCACTTGCGCGACTACGTGGAGGCGGCGCACGAGATCGGTGAGCACGACCGTGCCGCCCGGCAGATCCTCGAGATGGCACGGGTAGCTCCGCAGATGGAGTTCGTGGATGCGGTCGCCGACGCCCTCGACGGGCTCGATTTCGACGAGCGGGCCACGGAGGTGCGCGAATGGGCGCGCTCGGGAGGCTCCCCGGACGTGCTGAACGACGACGATGTGCTCGCCGAGCACTGCGTTCGTGCCGCCGTGGACTCGGCGAAGGGTTGAAGGAAGCGCCCGCCGCGCCCCGAGAATGTTGGTGACGGGCCAAGCTCCCGGGCATAGCTTGGAAATATCGGCGCACTCCCGGCACGAGGTTCACTATGTCCTCACGGCGTAGGCACGTCGCGGTCTTGTTGATCGGCGTGGTCTTTGCCCTTGCGTGCGCTTCGGCGGAGGACCGGCTCGAAGAGGGCGTCGTGTTGCAGGCGCAGGGCCGGTACATGGAGGCCGTATACCGGTACGCCGAGGCTGTCGAGAAGGACGGCTCGCTCCGGGAAGCCCGTGAACGCCTCCTTGCCGCCGGGGACTCCGCGGTCGAAGAGGCGCTCCGTGACGCGGAGCGCCTCGTGGAGAGGTCCGATCCGGTCGGCGCGGCGTCGCGGTACCGGGACATCGACCGGATGCTGAGGCGTATCCGGGAGGCCGGGACGCGTCTCGAGCCGCCGGCCACGTACGAGGAGGATCGCCGAGCCCTGTTCGACCGTGCCATCGCCTGGCGCATGAGCCTCGGCGACGAGGCCCGTCGCGAAGGTCGCTGGACGGATGCCCGCCGGGCCTACGCCGACGCCCGAGCCGCATTCTCCCCTTCACGGAGACAGGTCGAGGCGTCGTTGGAGGCGGAAACGGAGCTTCTTCTGGAATGGGCGGAGGTCGAGTTGGACGACGAGCGCCCGCGCGCGGCCTACCTCGTCGCGGCAGAGGCGGCGGAAGTTCGTAGCTCGACGCCCCGCGACGTCGTGCTGTCGGTTCGCGACCTACAGGGTCGGGCGCTCGAACGTGGCTCCATCGTCGTCGCGGTGCCTCCGGTCGTGGCCCGGGAGCCCGTTCGGCACCGGCTCGGCCCGGAGTTCGAGATCGACCTCGATGAGCGTCTCGCTCTGGATCATTGGACCGAGCCTCCACCGTTCGTGCGCATGGCCGACCACACCGCGATGCGTGGAGAGCTGCGGAGTCTGCTCCGCGGGGTTCCCCAAACGCCGCTCTTGGTGGGGCGTGCGCTCGAGCTGGTCGGGGGGGATCTGGCCGCGATGATCGAGGTATCCGACGTGGAGGTCGTCGAGGAGGACGTACAGCGAATCACCCGGGAGGCCCGACTGACCGATGGCGCGGGCCAACGCGCGCCACGGTCGGTGGAGTACACGGTGGTCGAGGGCACGCTCGTCTATCGCGCGAGCGCGGACGTGATCCTCGTGGACCACGCCGGCCGGGAAGTGACCCGCTTGCGTGCCGAGGGCCACAGCTCGGGAGCGTTCCGGCGGGGGGCGTTCGACGGCAACCCGGACCGACTCGAGCTGTCGGACGACGAGCGAGCCCTGTTCGATCCGAGGACGCTCGCGGAACAGGCGGAGCCGATCGAAGCGGCGCTCATGGCCGACCTCGCCATGGCGATCGCCGCGGGTACCTACGATACGGTTGTCGAGCGCATCCCCTGAGGGATCCGAGGGAGCGTCAGCGCAGGAGCACCGGCTCGTCCGGGTCGGGCCGGTAGAGCACCGCCGTCCGACCGATGGTCTGGACGGTATGAGCGTCGTCGAGGCCCTCGGTGAGCGTGTCGGCGATCTCCCGGATCGTGGAGGGCGCCGAATCGAGCGCCTTGATCTTGATGAGCTCTCGCGTGTTGAACGCCTCGCGCACGGATTGGGCGACGGGATCGGTCACTCCGTCGCCGCCGACGAGCACGGTGGGCTTCAACGAGTGCGCCAACCGGCGGAGCTCGGCGCGCTGCTTCGATGTGAGTCGGGTCATGCACCAACATCGCCCGTACGCAGGATCAGGTCCATCGCCTGCTCGGCCGTGCGGATCTCGGGGTAGCGGCCGAGAAGGGCGGCGAGCACGCCGCTGGCGTTGGCGACCGCGAAGCTGATCCCTTGAAGGTTCCTCTCTCTGGGCACGCCCGGGATCGGGCGGGGGAATGGAGAGGCGACGAGCGCGCGTTCGCCGTCGGGGAGCGAGCGAATCGTGAGGGACGCGCGCTCCTGTTCAGGGTCCGGGAGCACACCCGCCACCCCGGGCAAGCAACCCGGGAGCCAGCGTACCCCGTCGTGCTCCCGCGCGGAGACCAGAATGGCGCCCGCCGCCTCCACTCGTGCGACCGCGCCTTCCAAATGAGCCCGACGGAGGTCGTTGGGGGTGCCGAGGCTCAGGTTCACGATCCGGGCTTCCCAGGCCAACGCGTGGTCGACGGCCCTCACGAGGGTCGGCACGCTCGTGGCGAGCTTGCTCTCGAAGACCTTGATGGTGAAGAGCTCCGCCTCGGGGGCCTTCTCGTGGATCGCTGCCGCCACGGCCGTGCCGTGCCCAAGCCGGTCCACGAAGTCGTCGTGTTGACGGCCTTGGAGGTCCAACCCCATCCCGCCCGCCACTCGCGGGAGGTGGGGGTGGGGGACGTTGACGCCGCTATCGATCACGGCGACGCGGACCGGTCCGCTCATCCCTTCAGCACGTCGAGGAAGAGCTCGCGAAACGAAGTGCCCTCGGTTTCGAGCGTGTCCGGCGGTCCGTCTTCGGCGATACGACCGTTCTCGACGACCACGACGCGCTCGCAACGACGTGCCAGATCCAGGCGGTGCGTGATCACGACCGTCGTCCGGTGGCGCATCAGGCGTTCGTATCCCTGGAGCACGGTCGCTTCGGACGAGGGGTCGAGCGCGCCCGTCGCTTCGTCCAGGATCAGCACCGCCGGATCGGCGAGGAATGCACGGGCGATCGCCAACCTTTGCCGCTCTCCGGCCGAGAGCTCCCTGCCGCGCTCACCCACCACGGTGTCGACACCCTGAGGCAGATCCTGGACGAGGGACGTGAGCCCGGCGGCTACGAGCGCCTCTTCGATGTCCGCGTCGGTGGCGTCGGGGTTGCCGAAGCGGACGTTCTCCCGGATGGTCGCGTGGAAGATGAAGGGATCCTGCTCGACCACGTGCACGAGCCTGCGGACGTCCTCGAGCGCGAGCGCGCGCAGATCCGTCCCGTCCAGCAGAACCCGTCCGTCGTCGGGGTCGATGAACCGGGCCAGCAGGTCCGCGATGGTCGATTTTCCGCTACCGCTCTCGCCTACGATGGCAATGGTCTGGCCGGGTGGAACGTCGAGATCCACCCCGTCGAGGACACCCTCTCCACGGCCGAATCCGAACCGTACGCCCTCCAGCCGCAGCGAGCCCGGGGTCCGGTCGATCCGGACGGGCTCTTCCGTTTCGACGATCTCGGGTGGAGTGTCCAGCAGCTCGTGGACGCGCAGGAGCGAGGCGCGGGCGGTCGCCATGTTCGAATAGAGGCCCATGAGCCCCTGGATGGGGCCGAGGAGTCGCATCTGATAGGCCATGAACGCCACGAACGTCCCGAGGGTGGTGGCTCCGTCGATGACCCTGTATCCGCCGTACAGGAAGACGAGCGCCGTGCCCAGGGACAGCAGGAGCCCGGGGAGGCCTCCGGCGAGATACGTGTATAGGCGCATGGAGAGGAGGGCTCGCACGAAGGAGTCGTTCTTCTCCGAGAACCGTCGGATCTCCCGTTCCTGAGCGTTGAGACCGACGATCGTGCGCATCCCTTGGATGGTCTCGATGAGAAACGTGCCGATGCTCGCGCTTTTTTCCCGCAGGGTGCGCACGCGTTCTTCCAACTCTCTTCGGTACCGGAGCAACGCCCAGACCGCCGGCGGGAGCGCCAGCATCCCGACCAAGAAGAGCTGTACGTCGAGCCAGACCAACATGGCGAGGGTGCCGATCAGCGCGAGTGACTGGCCGAGCCAACCCAGGGCCGCTTCACCCGTCACCCGCTGAATCTCTCCGATGTCGCCGTTGATGCGGGATACGATGTCTCCGAGCGGCGTGCGCGCGAAGAACCGGGGGGAGAGCCGCTGAAGGTGCCGGTACAGCGCGACCCGCATGTCGAACAGGATGTCGGCCGATACGCGGGTGTAGCGGAGGCCGCTCCACGCGTTCATCCCGAAGGACACGAGCGTGACCAGCAGGAAAGCGAACACGATGCGTACGAGGGCGGTGAAATCGCCCACGAGAATCGCGTCGTCGATCAGCAGCTTGGAGAGGTAGGGGATCACCAAGTTGAGCGCCGTGCCCGCCATCTGCGCGAGCACGACCGGAACCAACGCGGGCAGGTACGGACGCACGTACCGGAGCGCGCGCATGAGGTGGGGGTCCGAACGCAGCATTAGCAGCCCTCGGTGATCACGAGAAAGCCGGCGGCGCATGCCACCGACAGGGCCGTCAGCAGCTCCGGAAGATCCACGGGCGGCCCCGACCGATTATAGGACTCCCAGAGCTCGGGAACAGAGTGGACGTCGGGAGCGAGCTCGACCAGCCGACGAAGGTCGACGGATCGGTGGAAGCGGGCCGGACCCGGATGGGCGTCGCTCGTGAGCGACGGTTCGAGCACGATTCTCCGGCCGCGGAGGGTGGGCGCTGAAGCCAGCCGTACGGTGGGCCCGCGGTGGACGTGTAGCGCCGGAGCTACACGAATGCGCTCGTGCGCTCGACGTACCGCGGGCTCGGGCACGTCGCAGCCTCCACCGGGGAGTGGTCCGGGATCCGAACCGAGCCCGGGCTTCCCGTGTGGCCAGGAGGGGGGAGACGCGGCTGTGTCCGGCTCCACCTGCTCCGCGGCGGCGTGGGCCGCCCTCGCCCGCTCGGACCAGAAGGGGTGTCCGTGCGCGGCGGTGGCTTCCTCGAAGAAGCGCGCCGATGCCGCCCGGTACTCGGCGGCCGTTTTCCGTTCGTGCCCTTCGTGGAACGAGAGTGCGGCTCCGGTCATCGACGGGTTTTCGAGAGTGGTGAGCGCGACGATTCCGGCCAGCCGGCCCGACCCGAACGCCTTCTTCACCCCCTCGGACGAGAGCGGGTCGACGAAGGCTCCCGCGTCTCCGGCCAGAACAATGCCGTCTTCGACGTAGCGACGACTCGTATAGAGCGAGGACGGACAAGCCCACGTTCCGGGCAGAAGCCTCCACGCGTGTGCGGTTTCCTCGAGCAGGGAAGTCTTCCGGAGCTCGGCCCTGAGGGCTTCGTCGACCGTCGAGCGACCCAGCGGGGTGTGTCTCGGGTCGATCATCGCCGTGACGCAACGCGTATGCCGGTTGATGGGCACCGACCACGCCCAGCCGTCCTCGTAGCTTTCCACGAGGGTTCGTCCGGGATGGGCCTCCGGACCCTCCACGCGTGCCCACCGTCCGACCAACGCGAGCGTGGTCGTGTGCCGGTCCGGCTCTCGGCCGAGCCGTCGCGCGAGGAAGCCGTGTCGTCCCGTCGCGTCGATCACGTGGGGAGCGATGAACGTTCGGGAGCTACCGGCGGCAGAGAGGCAACGGACCCGCCACCCGTCGTCCGTGGGGCTGGCGGACCGAGCCGAATACCCTGCGATCACCTCGGCTCCGGCGGAGCGCACGGCTTCGTCGAGCACCTCTTCGAGCCCGGTGCGGTCTACGTGGAAACCATGGGCACCCCGAGCGAACGTTTCCGTCCGCACCGGACCGCCGGCCCACCGGACCCTGTTTCCCACATTGGCGACGAAGCCGAAGGACTCGACGCGGCCGAGCATCCCGAGCTCTTCGAGGAGTGGGCGTGCCGAAGGGGGGACGGATTGGACCAGAGAGCCGCCAGCGGGCACCGCGGGCTTCACGAGACGGACGGATCGGCCCCCCTCGGCGAGTACCGTGGCGGCGGCGGCCCCGGCCGGCCCCCCGCCGAGGACCAGGACTTCGACCTGCTCCGGGGAGCTCAGGGTCGTGGAGCGCAGGCGCAGCCCAGCCCGCAGGCCTCGTTCGAGACCTGCTCGGACGTTCCCTTCGGTGGCGCGGGTGAGCTCATCAGACGCTCGACTGGGGCCGTCGGTGGGGTAGCGCCCGGCTCGATCCCCGCGCGGTCGGCGAGCGATCCCCAGGTTTCGACTCGCTCGCGCATACCGTGACGAACCTCGACCGTACGGCCGTTCCTGGCGCAGTGATACTCGTAGTAGGGCATCGGTGTCACGCTCCTGTGTGCGGTTACATCCGTGGCATGCAAGGTATAGGCTCGGGCGGCTGATCGGTTCCAGTCGGGGGGACGGATGTTGCATCGATGCCAAGCCAACTGTTGTGCGTGTGCAGCATTTCGGGGGCGTGCCTGTGGTCGATCTGAAGCGCGTGGAGCCCGCTCGAACGCCCATGGCCCTTGCAACGAAGGGACGAACGCCCTTAGAGCCGCCCTTTGTTCGGCTATGGGCATGTGGGTTGCAACTTCGATGTGGTTGAAAGCTTCTGACCCTTCCAAGATCGAGAGGACCTTAGATGAAGCGGTTTGCCAGATCGATCGTGCTGTGGGCTGTGTTCGCGCTCTTCCCTGTTTCAGTGAGTGCGCAGATCACGGACTTCACGGGCACGTTGGGCTCCGAGGAGTATATGAACTTCGTCTCGGGCTCCGATGTCGTGTCCGATCGTTATCTCGACGGGAACCGTGTCTACGTCGGACCGTACGTGGGGAATTTCGATCGCGGAGACGGGCTCACGACGCCCAACTTCAGCCTCCTGTGCGTGGACTTCGACAACTACGCCGGTTCTCAGCGCGTGAACGTCACGGGGTTGGGGTCGGCCTCGGACGATAGCGATCTGGGCGCGACCCGGCTCGGAGGTAGCGCCGGTAGCCTGACTCGGTACCGGCAGGCCGCCTATCTCGGGTCGCTGTTCGACTCCTGGGAAGGGCTCGAATACGACGCGGGCCAGGGACAGCTCTGGACGGCGATCCACTCCGCCGTCTGGACGGTCATGACGGGCAGAGAGATCGGGGGATCCGAGTACGACCTGCGGGATCGGATCCTCGCCGATCATTCGGAAGCGTCCGGGGACTTCACGGCGGACGGGTGGTACGTGCTGTCCGGTGAAGGTGACGAGACGGCTCAGGAAATGCTGATCCGCACGCCCGCTAGCACGGTGCCCGAGCCCTCGACCTACCTGCTTATGGCCACGGGTCTCCTCTTCCTCGTGGCGTTCGGCCGGAAGCGGATGAGTGGTCTTTCCGAGGGTTGACCCTTCCGAGGGTTGACCTCCGTCACCGGTGACCCCCCTTTAGCCGGTGCCGGGCGAGCGGAGTGCGCTTCGGCGCGCTCCGCTCCTTTTTCTTTCAGCCACCCACCGCTATGAGCCGACCTACTTTGCAACCCTCTCCGTGGGCTGTGCGCGGCCTGTACCTCTTCGCGATCGTGCTGATGGTCATGCCACTGGCGGATCTCGTATCCACGGTGCTGCCCGCGAGGCCGGGGGACTTCAGTTGGCGGTACGGCACGCTGGGGTTGGCGGCCGGATACCTGCACACCCCGATGATCGGCCTCGCGCTCGCGCTCGGACTCGGATTCTGGCGGGAACACCCTTGGGTGCTCCGGTTCGGCGGAGCGGTGGCCATGGTCGGCTCTGTCGCGCTCGGTCTCGTGATCGTCGTCTTCGCCCTCGACGTGCTCCAGATGCGCGGGATGCGGGAGGAAGAGGTCCAGTCGGCCGTGCTGGCGGGCGGGGTGCTGCAGGAGATCAAATACCTTACCGCGGCGCTTGTGCTGGCCCCCCTCGGGTATGGGGCCTGGCGCACGGCCGGTGCGATCAAGCGCTCTTCCGCGTCCCGAGCCTCGGGCGCGCCCGGCATCGTTACGCGGAGCGGCAAGGCTCCGACCTGAGGCTCACCAGAACGTCCAGGACCCCGTGACCAGGACCCATCCTCCGAGGATCGCGTTGGTGACCGCATGGGCGATCACGGGGACCCAAAGGTTGGCGGTGCGAAGGTAGAGCCACCCGTAGCAGCCCGTGGCAGAAGTCTGGTGGGTCGCGCACGAGGGTCTTGCGGATTGTACAAGGAAGAGCGACGATGCGATGCCGAAGCATGGGAGGAGCTATGACGCCACGATGCCACCCGTGCCCTTCGGTTGGGCGGCACGGCCCCATCTCCGTCGTTGCCACTCCTTGACGTAGCTCAGGGCTATGCCTTCGTCGTGTCGCCTAGGGTCTGGGGCCGTGGCGCTCCCAACGCGACCCACCAGACTTCTGCCACGGGCTGCTAGGCCAGGCCCGCTAGGAAGCCGGCGAGCCAAAGGTGGTGCTCCGTGGCGAAGAGAGCGGAGCTGATCAGGAGCGGAACCACGCCGACCGCCGACGGATGGACTCCCTTGAAGCGGGGATGCTCGAGCCACCGCAAGATGAAGGAGCGCCAAAAAAGCTCCTCCATCACCGGAACTACGAGCGTCGCGCCGAAGAGCCGCACGAATGCGAGGCCGATCAGGAGCCGTCCCGTCTCGTTCCGTGGGTCGAAACCCTCGCTCTCGCCGATCACCCACGGGGGGAAGTCGAGTCGGATCCACACGGCGAACACTCCGGCACCGAGAGCGAGGGCGAGTAGAAGGTGCTGCGGACCGGGCATCGGCGAATCCCGGAGCTCGGTATAGCCGGGCCACAGGTACATCAACGCCGCCAGGGGGAGCGCCACCTGCAAGGCGTACAGCCACCGAGGGTCGTACGCCTCCGGGAGAACGGCCCGAAGCGCCGGCTGCAGCGCCAACAGCAGGATGTAGAGCGCGAAGGGAGCGATCCGCCCGGCCGCGTCCCGGTAGCGTGAGTTGACGGGAAGCTCCCCCCCGGGCTTCAGAAGATCGGGCCGCGAATATAGGTGTCGGAGCGGGCCCAGGCATCTTCGAACGCATCGCGCACCCGGTCGGCTTCCGAATCCTTCCCTTGGGCCCGCAACGCGGTCTCCAGGCCGTACAACGACCATCCGTTGTTGGGATGATCTTCGAGCTCACGTTCGAAGACCCGGGCCGCTTCGTCGTGGCGGCCCGCTTCGTTCAAGGCATCGCCGAGCCAGTGGCGAACCGAGAAGTTCAATGGCTCGGGCTCGTCGTATCGGAGCGTGTCCTCGAGGTCGGCCCCGGCTCTCAACGTTTCGATCGCGGCGGACAGCTCCCCGTTCGCGCGCAGGATCTCACCTTCGAGAATGGCGGCGACGGTCCCGAGGAGCTGGTCCGCCGTGTGGCCTCGGAAGCTCGTGTCCTCGGAGCTTTCTTCAATGGTGCTGCGCAACCGGTGCAGATACCAGCGTGCTGTTCCCTCGTCACCGCTCCGGAGGTGCGCGTAGCCCTTTCCAAAGTCCCAGAGACCTCGGAAGATCGGGTTGTCGGGGGGATCCCGAAGCTCGAGGATCTCGTCGAACCGACCGAAGCGCAGCAGGGTCAGGACGTGGTAGAAGCTGCCTCCGTCCATGAGCTTCGCATAGTCCTTGCCGGCCTGGATCGCGATGGCGCCCTGACCGTCGTTCGAGGCGGCGAAGAGGAGCATGTGGAGGTTGTGTGAGGGGTAGATGGCGAAGCCCTCACCGTGCCGTGCCTTCAGGTCCGAGTGCCACGCATCGATGTTGGCGCGCACGGCGTCCCCCCAACGGCCGATCCGGTTGTACGTGTGGGACGGCATGTGCTGGATGTGGCTCGCACCCGGAATCGCGGAGCCCAGGAAATTCGCACAGGCCTCGGCTTTTTCCGGGCGCTCGGTGGGTTCCGTCGAGTGGATGTAGAGGTGACAGGCGCCGGGGTGCTCGATGTCCTGTTCCAGAACGGATTGCAGGACCTCGTGGATCTCCTGCACCTCCGGGTTCTCGATATCCCAGAGCCCGCGGCGGGGCTGGAGGAGCATCAAGGCCTCGCCCGCCAGGAATCCGGCGTCCAGGTCGGCGGGGAAGCGCTCGTATACCGTCATGACCGTGTCGGCCCAGCGCTCGTCGAGCATGCGTCGACGCTCGGGATCGTGCTCGGGTTCGTAGCGCACGGCCATCGCTTCGATCAGGGCCTGCTCGACCGGAGTGGTGTTCCCCTCCATGGTTTCGAGGGCTTTCTGAATGGCCGCGTGCGCTCTCGGGGCGTCCACGGAGGTCATGGGGCCGTTCAGGTAGGGGCCCCAAGCCCACGCTTCACCGAAGTAGCACATCGCGCACTCCGGATCGAGCTTCCAGGCTTCCCGGAAGGAGCGAGCCGCGGCCGTCGGATCGAAGGCATAGAGGAGCTGGATGCCTTGATCGAAGTATGCCTGAGCTTCAGGCGAGGCGGTCGTGATCGGGCGGGAGAAGGGCCCGAGCCCGCCGCCGTCGTGGTGCAGGGGCATGGGCTCCGAGAAGGAAGCGGGCAGGATGGCGCCGCTCTCCTGTCCGTTGGCGGCAAGCGGAACCGTCAAGAACAACGTGGTGAGAGCCACGAGCGCACGATGAAACATCCGTAACCTCCTTCGGCGACTGACGAGTGCGGGGCAACATGAGGCAATCTGTTCGTCCGACCGAACCGCGTCCAGCGGCCGGCTCTGGCAGGATGGGCCTCGGGATCGCACGTTGTGCTGACCATGTACCCGGGACCGGAGGGGAAGAATGCCGCCGTTCGATGGATCGTCGCTCTCGCGCCGTGCTTGGTTGACCACGACCACGGGGGTGATCGCCGCCGGAGTGCTCAAGACGCAGTCGGACGCCTTGCGGCTGGACGCGCAGGAGGCTCCGGCCGGCGCTTCCGATGACCCTCCTCCGGATCCGGATCCGACGAAGGTGCCCGGCCGAATCGTTTCGGAAGTGGGCTCCAGGGCTCCGGGGGAGCAGCCGAAGCGGATCTTGAGGTCGGAAGAGCTGTCGAGCTCGTCTCGTTGCCCGCTGCAGGACTTTCACGGGATCATCACGCCTTCCGACCTCCACTTCGAGCGGCACCACGCCGGTGTTCCCACGATCGGGGCCGAAGACCACGAGCTCCTGGTGCACGGCATGGTCGAGCGGCCGATGGTCTTTCGCATGGCGGACCTGAAGCGCTATCCCTCGGTGTCGCGCATCTACTTCATCGAGTGCTCGGGGAATGGTGGCGGGATCTACAACCGTGACCGGATGCCGTCCGAGGTCACGGTGCAACAGATCGACGGTCTCGTCAGCACGAGCGAGTGGACCGGCGTGCCGCTGGCCTGGATCCTGCGCGAAGTCGGCGTGCGTCCGGGGGCGAGCTGGCTTCTCGCGGAGGGAAGCGACGCCGCGGCGCTCGCGCGGAGCGTCCCGATCGAGAAGGCGATGGACGATGCGCTCCTCGCCTACGGACAGAACGGGGAGGCGATCCGGCCGGAGCAGGGTTATCCGCTCCGCCTCATGCTTCCGGGCTGGGAGGGGAACCCACAGGTGAAGTGGCTGCGTCGGATCGAGGTGACCGACCGACCGACGATGACGCGGGAAGAAACCTCGAAGTACACGGATCCTCTCGGCGATGGAACGGCGCGGCAATTCAGCTTCGTCATGGACGCGAAGTCCGTGATCACCTTTCCGTCGTACCCGTATGTGCTCCCGGAACACGGTTGGTGGGAGATCAAAGGACTCGCGTGGACAGGCCGTGGCCGCATCACCCGCGTGGAGGTGAGCACCGACGGGGGGCGTCGGTGGGTCGATGCGGAGCTGCAACAGCCCGTCCTGCCGCTGGCCACGGTTCGTTTCCGGCATCTTTGGAACTGGGACGGCCGGGAGACGGTGATCCTGAGTCGGGCCACCGACGAGACCGGCTACGTGCAGCCGACGGTGCATCAACTCTGGGAAGCGCGCGGGGAACGGACCTCTTACCACCAGAACCATCAGCGTGCGTGGCGGGTCGCCTCGGACGGCGCGGTGACCTTCGGCCTGGGAGATCTCGTATGAGGCGCGGGCCGGGGGGAACGCTGATGGCCGCGCTCGCAGGGGTGCTGCTGGCCGCTTGTGGTGACGAGGAGGCGGTGTCGGGGAGCTCTCCGGCCACCGTGGACGCGGCGGGCTCGGCGTACGAGCTGCCGCCCGACGCCCCGGAGCGTTTCGCGTTCGGACGCCCCGCCTCGCCAGAGCGCGTCGATCAATGGGACATCGATGTGAAACCCGACGGTGAAGGCCTCCCGCCGGGACGTGGCACCGTGGAGGAAGGGGAACAGGTGTACATGACGCACTGTGTCGCGTGTCACGGCCCGACGGGCGTCGAAGGTCCGTACGATCGCCTGGTCGCGACGGATCCCTGGGACGAGTGGCCCCTGAACAGGGGGATCGGCAACTACTGGCCGTATGCCACGACGCTGTACGACTACACCCGGAGAGCCATGCCCCAGCTCACGCCCGGAATCCTGACGCCGGACGAGACCTACGCGGTGATCGCCTATCTCCTCTACCGGAACGAGATCATCGACGAAGATGCCGTCATGGACCAGAACACCCTGCCGGAGGTGTCCATGCCGGCGAGGGGACGGTTCGTGGTCGATGACCGCGCCGGCGGAAGCGAGATCAAGTAGGGGGCGGGCGGAGCTTTCTACCAGCGGGCGCGGTGGCCGTCGACGTCAGCGGCTCCCCCGCTCCCGGTTCATCAACGCGTCGAGGTCTTCGGAAAGCTGTCCCGACATGTAGCCCATGAGCGACCTGGTCGCGGAGGATTGGTTGAGGGACGTGAGCTGGATGCTGTAGGCGACCTCTCCCTCCCCGCCGTCACCGTCTTCGACGACCGCGGTGAACCGGAGCGGGTGTCCGGACCCGAGCCTCCCCAGGTGCGTTGGCGAGAGCGGCATCGTGGCCTCGACCGCGTCTCCGGTACCGGCCGGACCCGTCCAGAGGACGTCGGCGTCTTCCGGCCCGTCGAAGTGGAGAACGTAGAGCGTTTCGCCGGCCAGCGGCTCCGGGACGGTGGCCTGGATTGTGAGCGCCGGCGCGAATGCCATGTCCGGGTGGTCGAACTCGAAGCCCGCGGAGTCGACGATCGATTGGAACCGATCGAGCTGCTCGGGTGTGAAGTCGTCGCGGCTACCGAGGAGCGGGGAGAACGCCGCGGTGAGAGTCACGTTGCCGCTGCGCGCGTACCCGACGGTGCGTGCTCCCCCGACCTGGCCGTCCTCCCTCACGCCGAGTGACGTGGGGCTCGTCCAAGGACGGAGCTCCTCGACCTCCCACAAATCGCTCGGGGCGTTCACGAACCGGTAGGGGCTGTCCAGGCTCGGATCACGCGCCGGCTCGCAGACGGGGCTGGAGGTGTTCTCGCATTCCTCGACCACCGCGTCCCGGAGGAGAATGGCGCCGTCACATCCGCCGACCGACGTCGTGAGATCTCCCGCCGCCGCGATCTTCTCCTCCGCTTCCCTCCGCAGCGAGGTGACGGCTTCCGACACGGTCTGCTTAATGGCCTGGCGCCGGGCTGCCCGCTCCTCGACCAGCGCCTCGTCGTCCTCTTCGAGAATGCGTTCCGCCAACGCCTGATCCCGGTCGAACCATTCGGCGACGTCGGCCTCGACGGGGTCCGTGGTGTCGAACGGCTCGACGCTCGCACGGTCTTCCAGGGCGATCGCGTTCGAGAGATCCATCAGCCGCTGCGAGCGGTTCGCGAGGGGCTCCAACTCCGTCTCGAGGGCCTCGATCCGCGCGATGACCTCCACGCACTGCCGGGAGCGCTCGAGTTCGACCCGAGCCAAGCCGGTGGGTGGTCCCTCCTGTGAGCGGGCTGGCACGGCGAGGCTGCCGAGCAGCAAGAGTGCGACGGTGAGTCGCGAACACGAAGGTGACAACGGTGGCTCCAGTGGTCGGTTCCGATGGTGATGTAGCTTCTGCGCGTCGGTCTCTACACCGCGCGGCCGTGGGGGTTGCCCGGACGCGCGTGCAACTTTTTTCGCCCGGGTCTCGTCGTATCCAGTGAAGGGCACGTGAGACCCATCGGTGAGATCGGGTGGCTGGTTGTGTGGGAGTGAGGTCGAGCGTGCCGAGCGCTTCGAGGCTAGCAGCCCGTGGCAGAAGTCTGGTGGGTCGCGTCGCGAGGGTCTCGCGGACCCCGACACGGAAGAGCGACCAATGCGATGCCGAAGGCATCGGGGAGGCGCTATGACGCTACGTACGATGCCGAGTGGCACCGACGCGACAGCGTTGGGCCGCTGCGCGCCCTTCGGACCACCGCTGGGCACGGCGGTGCCGGCGGCATGGCTCATCGCCGTCGTTGCTCACTCCTCGACGTAGCTTCGGGCTATCGCCTTCGTCGCTCGTCGCCTGTACGGTATGCCGCCAAGGCGCTCCCGTGCGCGACCCACCAGACTTCTGCCACGGGCTGCTAGGGTGGATGTGTGGATGCCGGGTGGCCTCGTCGTTCGTCGACCCCGGAGGACTCAGTCCTCCGGGGTCACTTCGTTCAGCGCGACCGCGCACGTCGCGGCGTCCAGAAGCGGCGTGGGCACCCCGACGGCCCGCCCTAGCCGGGCGAGCGTGCCTCCGAGCGCGTCCATCTCCGTCCGGCGGCCGCTCCGTAAATCGTGCAGGACGCTCGGGTAGAAGCTCTCGGGAAACCCGTCCAGGGTCCGCTCCACGCGGGATTCCGCGTCCGGTGGCAAGGCGACGCCGTGTCCACGCCCCACGGCCAACACTTCCGAGATCGCTCCGGTTTGGAGGTCGCGGCCGAACGGATGAGCCCGGATCGGACCCAGGGCCGCGCCGGTGATGCCGCAGATCGTGGCCAGCGCTGAAACCACGGCCATCTTGAGCCAGATCTCGACTCGGATATCGTCCGCCGTGACGACCTCCACGTCCGTGGGTGCGAAGAGATCGTGAATGGTTTGGAGTCCCTGGGCGTTATGGCCACCAGTCGATCCGATGACGAGCCTTTGGTGCTCACCCTTACGCTCGACGACTCCGGGCGCGGTCCGGAAAGCCGTGAGATACGCCACCCCGTCCACCAGGCGATCCTCCGGGACGCCGGCGGCTCGCAGGCGGTCGGAAATGTCCACGCCGTTCAAAAGGGGGACGACGACCGCGCCCTCGGCGGCGAGCGCGGCCAGCCGCGGCGCGACCTCGTCGAGTGAGTACGCCTTGACCGCCACGAACGCCACGTCGGCCGGAGCGGGCGCCGACTCGGGGCTCACGGGACGTGGATGTGCGAGAAATCCGTCCCGAGGCGTTCGGATCTCGAGGCCTCGAGTCTCCACGGCCTCGGCGTGCGCTCCCCGGATGACGAGGCGGACGTCGTGTCCCGCGTTCGCGAGGATCCCGGCTACGTAGCTGCCGAGGCCACCGGCACCGACCACCTCGACCCGTAGCGGCCGGGCCGCGATCGTCCCGTCGCTCATGCGTCGGTCACGCACCCGAAGGACGCCGAGGACACGGTACGCACGTACCGTCCCAGAACGCCGCGCCGGGTGGCTGGCGGGGGCTCGACCCAGGCCGCTCGCCGGCGCGCTCGCTCCGGCTCCTCGACGTCCCATTCGATGCGATCCGCTTCGGCATCGATCGTCACCGTATCTCCGTCCCTCAGGAGCGCGATGGGGCCCCCGGACTGCGCTTCGGGCGTGACGTGCCCCACCACGAATCCGTGGCTGCCGCCCGAGAAGCGCCCATCGGTGATCAAGGCGACCGAGTCCCCGAGCCCCGCCCCGGTTATGGCGGACGTGATCGTGAGCATCTCCGGCATCCCTGGTCCACCGCGCGGGCCCTCGTACCGGATGACGACGACGTCTCCGGGCACGATCTCGCCCTGCTGTATGCCGCGGAGCGCCGCTTCTTCACGGTCGTAGACACGAGCGGGGCCAGTGAAGCGCACCCCCTCCTTGCCGGTGATCTTCGCCACGGCCCCCTCCGGAGCGAGGCTGCCCTCGAGGATCCGGATGTGGCCGGTCGGCTTGATGGGATCGGCGGGCGGCCGGACGATCTCCTGCCCCGCGGACAACCCGGGGAGCTCCGCGAGGTTCTCGGCCAGGGTGTGTCCCGTGACGGTCATGCAGCTCCCGTCGATGAGCCCGTGCTCGAGGAGGAGCTTGAGCACCGCGGGGATTCCACCGACGCGGTGCAGATCTTCCATCACGTGCCGGCCGCTCGGTTTCAGGTCGGCCAAGTAGGGCACGCGCGCGCTCACCGCCCGGAAGTCGTCCAGGCTCAAATCGACCTCCGCGGCGTGGGCCACGGCGAGCAGGTGGAGGACCGCGTTCGTCGAGCCGCCCAGCGCGGTCACGAGCGTCATGGCGTTTTCGAAGGCGGCGCGGGTCATGATGGCCCGGGGCGTCAGGCCCGTCTCCAGCAAGCGGGTGACCGCGGTTCCCGCGGCCCGACACTCCTCGAGCTTTCGGGGGTCGGTGGCCGGAGTGCAGGCGCTGTATGGCAGGGTCATGCCCATGGCTTCCGCCGCGCTGGCCATCGTGTTCGCCGTGTACATGCCGCCGCATGCTCCGGGGCCGGGGCATGCGTGTCTCACGACCTGCGCGAAGCGCTCTTCATCGATCTTTCCCGAGATCAGAGCGCCATAGCTCTCGAACGTGCTGACGATGTCGAGCGGCTCGTCTCCGAGGCGGCCGGGACGGATCGTGCCTCCGTAGACCATCAACGAAGGTCGGTCTATCCGGGCCATGGCCATGAGCGATCCCGGCATGTTCTTGTCACATCCGGGGATGCTCACGTTCGCGTCGTACCACTGCGCCCGCATGACGGTTTCGATCGAGTCCGCGATGAGGTCGCGGGACGGCAGCGAGTAGCTCATTCCCTCCGTGCCCATCGAGATGCCGTCACTGACTCCGATGGTATTGAACCGCATGGGAACCAGCCCCGCGTCCCGGGCACCACTCCCGACCGCTTCAGCCAGGTCGAGGAGGTGCATGTTGCACGGGTTGCCCTCCCACCACATGGAGGCGATGCCCACCTGGGCTTTCGACATGTCCTCGGGGGTCAGGCCCGTGGCGTAGAGCATGGCCTGCGCGTTCGCGTGCGCCGGATCCTGGGTGACGGTGGCGCTGTGCCGGTTCAGCGTCGGGAGGCGTCGGGTCACGTCTTCATCTCACGATCTGGATGGTCGGTATCGCTTGCGCCCCGCCGGAATCCGGCTCTTGCCGGGTGGTTTCGACGCGGTGCCTCAGTGCGGCAGGTTGGGGCGCAGCAGGCCGTACGTCCAGGCTCCGGCCAGGGCGGCGAGGAGTCCCACGACGAGGACACCGATCCCGCTCCCGATGAGCGCGAACAGGGGCCCGGGGCAGGCACCGATGAAGCCCCATCCGAGTCCGAACGCGATCCCACCGAGGATGTGGTTCTTACGAGGGCGGGCCTGATCACTCTCCGGAAACGCGATGGGCTCGCCCCGGATCGTGCGGATGCCGAACCGCTTCATCAGGAATACGGAGAGCGCCCCCACGGCGACGGCCGAGCCGATCACCCCGTACATATGGACGGCGTCGAAGTGGAACATCTCCTGGATCCGGAACCAAGAGGCGACCTCCGACTTGATGAAGATCACGCCGAGATAGATCCCCACCAGGAAGTAGACGGCGAGAGACTCCGAGCGGAGGGACTCTCCCGAGCGTCGCGGGTGTTGGACGGCGGTCGGGCTCATGGCGGTCAGAGCACCCAGGGGAGGAGGACGTGAACCGTGAGCAGGCCTCCGGCGAAGAAGCCGAGGACCGCGACGAGCGAGGAGCGTTGGAGGGTCGAGAGGCCGGAGATCGCGTGCCCGCTGGTGCACCCGTTCGCATAGCGGGCGCCGAACCCGACCAGGAATCCGCCGAGCAGGACGAGCACGAGTCCCGGCACGGACGTCAGGGCTTCGAAGCTGAAGAGGTCGGAGGGGACCATTCCCGCGAAGTCACGCACTCCGAGTGCCGTGAGCTCCTCCCGCGTTCCCTCCGCGATGGCGACCACGTGATCGGGGCGCGAGAGCACCCGCCAGCCCAGGAACCCACCGACGAGCATGCCTCCCGCCATGGCCAGGTGCCAGCCGCCGCGGCGCTTCCAGTCGTATCGGAAGTACTCGAGGCCGCTCGGGACCGCGGCGGCGCAGAGGTGCTGGAGCGACGATGACACACCCCACTTCTTGCCACCGTACCAGTAGATGAAGGGCACGACGAGCCCGATCAACGGGCCCGCGACGTACCAGGGCCAGGGACGCGTCAGGATGTCCAGCACTCGGGTGTCCTCCGGGGTCCACGGTGCGCTCGCACGGGAGCGATGCCCATCGTCTCGAACACGAATCTGCGCGGTCGGTCGGCCGCGTGCCAGCCCGGTCGCCTGCGCCGTCCCGTCAACCTCCGCCCGATGCGGCGTCCTCGCGGTAGTCCAGCGGTGGATCCCTGTCCCCGAGCAAAGGCTCGTAGGTCCAGTCGTCGGGAAGCCGCTCCCGATGCTCGGCGCGTGCCCGGTCCAGCAGCGCCGGATCAGTGAGGAGATCCGCCGCGGTCAGCGCGAGGGTCTTGGCCGCCACGATCATCCCCTTGTTCCCGATCGAGGTCCCGCCGGCGGCGATGGCCTGCCAGGAGTGGGTCGCCGTCCCCGGTACCCAGGTCGCCGCGCTCATTCCGCCGGTCGGAACGACCCAGCTGACGTCGGCCACGTCCGTGGACCACGACCCCGCGCTCTCGACGACGGCGAACGGCTGGACTTCGGAGGCGGATTCGAGCGGAGGGGCGTCGGACGGCAAGCTCTCGCGCAGTCGCTCGGCGAAGGCGCGCTCGTCCTCGTCGTACGTGACACCGCCCACGCGCACCAGATTCTCGTGAATGGCCTCCTGGAGTGCGACGTTGGGCAGGAGGTTGTAGAGGCCGTGCATGACCTCGACGTTCATGGTCGTGCCCGTTCCGAGCGCCGCACCTTCCGCGGCGGCCGTGATGCGGTCGAAGATGGACTGCACTTCGGCGGGGTCGGGGTGCCGGACGTAGTAGTAGACCTCGGCTGCGTCCGGGACCACGTTGGGCGCGGCGCCTCCGTTGGTGATCACGTAGTGGATCCGCGTCTCCTGCGGCACGTGCTCGCGCATGAGATTCACCATGTGGTTCATGGCCTCCACGCCGTCGAGCGCGGAGCGGCCCCGCTCCGGGGCGGCGGCGGCGTGCGCGGACACTCCCGAAAAACGGAACCGTGCGGATTTATTCGCGAGGGTGCTGATCGCGCCCGCGTCGTTGCGGTCGCCCGGGTGCCAGTTGAGGACGACGTCCGCGTCGTCGAAGAGCCCCTCGCGGACCATGTAGACCTTTCCGGCGCCGCCTTCCTCGGCCGGCGTTCCGTACAGCCGGATCTCGCCGGCTTCGCCGGTCGCGGCCATCCATTCCTTGGTGGCGACCGCCGCCGCGACCGAACCGGCCGCGAAGAGATGGTGACCGCAGGCGTGGCCCGCGTGGGTTCCTTCCAGTGGCGCCCGCGTCGGGTCGCGGCCCTGGGTGATGCCGGGAAGGGCGTCGTATTCGGCCAGGATCCCGATGACCGGGCCTTCTTCCTGCTTCCAACTCGCGACGAAGGCGGTCGGGATTCCGGCGACGCCCATCTCCACCTCGAAACCCGCCTCGGTGAGCGACGACGCCAACAGCTCGGCACTTTGCTCTTCCTGGTAGCCGACTTCGGCGAGGTCCCAGATCCGTTGGGCCATCTCCCCGTACTCCGCCGCATGCCCGTCGATGAAGTCGGTCAGCGCGGAGGGATCGTACTGGGCTTCGGCGATGGACGGCAACGCGACGAGCCCGGACACGAGGACGAGGCACGCTTTCGGGGAGCGGAGTCGAAGCATGTTCGTGGTTTTCTCCTGTCGTGGTTCGGGGTCGCTCGCTCGATGAGCGGGCGGAACTGGTAACACCGGTAGGGCTCGGGGGTTGCACTCGCCGTGGCCCCGCAGGGAGCGGAACACCCGCCGAGGCTCACCCTCTCTTGGGAATCCCTCTTCCGTTCGTGAGATTAAAGCGGCCGCTATCCCCGAGGTGGAGCTTCATGCCCGATGCCCAGAAAGCGTCTCATCGTCGTCGGTGACCGTGTGCTGATCGAGCCGGAGGAAGGTGAAGACCGGACGAAGGTGGGCCTCTACCTGCCTCAAACAGCCATGGACAACCAGGCCGTGCAAGGAGGAACCGTGGCGGCGACCGGCCCGGGGAACGCCGTGTCTCCTCCCGCCGATCTCGGGGACGAACCCTGGAAGATGGGGAGCGATACGGCCGAGGCCCAGTATGTCCCTCTGCAGGCGGAGATCGGTGACTACGCGATCTTCTTCCGCCGCGCCGCCGTGGAGATCACGTTCGAGGACGTACGCTATCTGGTCGTTCCGCAGGCCGCGATTCTCGCGCTCGTCCGGGAAGAGCTCGACGAAGACGTGAACCTTCCGCCGCTCTGAGATGGCCGTTCGCACGCCGAGCGGGAGCTCACGCCGGGCGCGGTCCGTGGACCTCGAGCGCTACCGGGCGATCATCCCGGACTGGAAGGCGTTCACCGACGCGGCCTCTCGTGAGGAACCCACGGTCTTCCGAGTGAGGGCCGGACGCGTCGACGAGTCCGGGCTGGTCGAACGGCTGCGTGCGCAGGGATTCCGGACCCGCCCGTTGGACGGCATGCCCGGATTTCATCAGGTGGAACGTGAGCCCTATCCGTTGTCGAGAACCTTCGAGCATTGGAACGGCCTCCTCTATCTGCAGCAGGCTTCGACCGGAGTGGCCGCGCGGGCGCTGGGACCGCGCCCGGGAGAGCGCGTGCTCGACCTGTGCTCGGCTCCCGGAGGCAAGACCGCCCATCTCGCGGATCTCATGGAGGACAGTGGGTGCCTCGTCGCCTCCGAGATCAGCGAAAGTCGCATTCGCGGCTTGCTCGGGAACCTGTACCGATTGGGGCACACCAACGTGCTGACCGTGGCGGCGGACGGCCGTGCGTTCCCCACCGGGGCGCGCTTCGACCGTGTTCTGGTGGATGCTCCGTGCTCGGGCGAAGGCACCCTCCGGAGACGCGCAGGCAAGGCCGGGCGGCAATCGCGTTCGTTCCTGGGGTACGTCACGTCGGCGCAGCAGCAGCTCCTGGAGCGAGCCGTCGAGCTCACGAAGCCCGGCGGCGATGTCCTCTATGTCACGTGCACGTTCGCTCCCGAGGAGAACGAGGCCATCGTGAGCCGCGCGCTCGCGGAGCTTCCGGTCGAGCTCGTGCCGCTCGAGCTTCCGGTTCCCCACGCGCCGGGACTGACCGCCTGGGACGGTGCCCGGTTCGATCCGCGCCTCGAAGGAGCCGCGCGCATCTACCCGCAACATCTCGATTCGGGTGGGCTCTTCCTGGCCAAGCTGCGGCGCATGGACGACGCCACCGGTACGGCCTCCAGCGCGGGCGCGGGATGGACCTCCGTGCCCGAAGCGTTTCCGGATGCCCGGGACGGGGAGGGGACCGAATCCCTCGTCGGCGGGGAGGTGGATCCGCGGGGGTTGGTCACGAGCGCGATGGACGAGCTCGGGGACCGGTTCGGAGTTTCTCGGGAGCGGCTGAACGCCCTGTCGTGGACGGTGCGTGGGGGACGCGTGTGGATGCACTCGGTGAGCGGCTGGCCGCTGGAAGCTTGGGCGGAAGGGACGTGGCGCGCGATCTCGATCGGGGTTCGGGCCGTCGAGTTCGACTCGAAGGGACGCGCGCGTCCGACCAACGACGCGCTGAGGTTGCTGTCTCGCGATGTGGACGGACGCCGGGTGGAGCTGAGCCGATCCGAGCTACGGCGCTTTCTCGACCGGGAGCCGCTGGCCTCGACTCTCGATCTGCGCGGGCCGGTAGCGGTCAGCTACGACGGGGACGTGGTCGGACGGGGTGCGCTGACCCGGGAGGGCCTCAAGTCCGAAGTGCCGAAGGCCAGGGCGCAGGACCTGGTGCGGGTGCTCGACCAGGGCGGCGGCTGAGGTCGGTCCTCGGATCCGGTCCGTGGCCTCAACCGCGGCCGGCATCCCGCCGGTCACTCCGAAGGTGGCGGGCGAACGTCGCGTCCGCGGGGGCCATCGGGATCTCCAGCATCTCTCCGGGGGCGAACCAGCCGACCGCCTCGTGCTCGAGCGTGCTCGGCGTACCCTCTGCGAATATCTCGACGAACTCGATGAGGAACCGTGAGGTGCCGTCCATGACCGAGAGGAGCGGGCCACCCGCGGCGGTCACGAGCAGCCCCATCTCTTCGAGGAGCTCACGTCTGACTGCGTCCAGCGTGGACTCGCCCGGGTCGAGCTTCCCTCCGGGAAACTCCCAAAGGCCCCCGTGTCTCTTACGGGCGGGACGGCGCCCCAGGAGGTAGCGGCCCTCTCGGTGGAGCACGGCCGCCACCACCCGTACCATCCCTTCCGGAGCCGCGCCGCCCGCGGTCACTGCGTCGGTCCGGTCATCGGGTCACTCGGTCGTGACGAGGCATACGGAAGCTCCCACTTTTTCAACACCCTTCTAGTACCTGTAGACTGTAATACCCGGGCAGGGTAGAGAAAGCCCACGGGTGAACAGCCCGCGACGCGACTCGCGCCCGGTCCGTGTTTCATTGAACGTCGTCCGGAGCACTCATGAACCCGCCGCGCAAGCTGAGTCGTCGTGCTTTCTTGACCCGGAGCACCATGGGAGCGGCCGGCCTCGGTCTGGCCGGCGTCGGTCTGGACGTGGGGTTCGGCGGACGGGAATTGGAATCGGCTCTACCCCGCGCGCGAGGGCAGTTCCCCGTCGTCGCCTCCGAGCCGTGGGGACGCATCCTCCGAATCGCGGACCGGGTCTGGGCGCTCGAATCCGACCCTCTGACCGATCGCACGACGCTTTGCAATGGCGGCATCGTGGCGGGGAGAGCCGGGGTCGTCATGATCGAAGCCTTCGGCTCGGACGAAGGCGCTCGGTGGATGGCGCGGCAAGCGGAACGGCTGGCCGGCCGGCCGCCCACGCACGTGGTGCTCACGCATCACCACGCGGACCACACGTCGGGCCTTCGGGGAGCGACCGAGACGCGCGGGCTCGAAATCCTCGCCACCGCCGCGACTCTGGAACGAGTCGCCGAGGCCTCTGGCACCCCGGAAGCGGCACCGGAAGCGGATGTCACCGTCATCGGGGACGGTCGTCCCACGGAGCTCGACCTCGGGGACCGCTCTCTCCTGCTCGTTCCGCGGCGGGGGCATACCGCTTCGGACCTCACCGTCGAAGTCTTCGATGCTCCGGTCGTCTTCGCGGGGGACCTCGTTTGGAACGGCATGTTCCCGAACTACGTCGACGCGAGTCCGGGACGCCTTTCCCGGACCGTTCGCGTCCTCAGGGCGCGTGGCGCGGAGATCTACGTGACCGGGCACGGTGCCCTCGCGGACGGCGAGGCTCTCGATCGCTACATCGACCTCCTCGACCATGTGGAAGGGGCGGCACGCACCGCGGCCGCCGAAGGATGGTCGGCGGCGGAGGCCGCCGCGCGCTACCGGCTCCCCGCCGAGATGGAAGACTGGACGTTGTTCGACCCCGGATACGTCCAACGTGCCCTCGGCGCGTGGCTCCGCGAGTTGGAGGGATGACAATTGTGTAGTATCGTCTAGCGCATACGACAAAATTGTAACCCCCGTGCTCGGGGGCGCCCTTCATCGGACGGACGCCATTCCGTGGACCGACGCGACGTACGCAAGCTCTCCACTCTGCTCGAGGTCAGCCAGACGCTCGGCTCGACGCCCGACCTCCGCACGGCGCTCGTGCGCGTGCTCGAGATCCTCGAGGAGCGACACGGAACGGTCGCGGGCGCGGTCACCCTCTTCGATCGTGACTCGGGGCGGCTGGCGATCGAGGCCGCGACGGGCATCACCTGGCAGGTGCGGCGGCGGGCGTCGTACAAGCTCGGCGAGGGCGTGACCGGACGCGTCGTGCAAAGCGGCAAGCCGGTGGTCGTGCCCCGGGTGAGTCACGAGCCGCTCTTCCTCGACCGCACCGGGGTTTGGAAGGAAGGCGGTCACGACGAGCTGAGCTTCGTGTGCGTGCCCGTCTCCGTGGACGGACGAACGGAGGGGAGCCTCGGCGTCACCGTTCCGTACGATGGGAATCGCTCGTTCGATCGCGAGACCGAGTTTCTCGGGGTGGTCGCCTCGATGGTCGGGCAGTCGGTGCGGGTTCATCGGCTCGTCGAGACGGAGCGCGAGCGACTCCTGGAGGAGAACAGCCAGCTTCGCCAGGAGCTCAAAGAGCGCTACGAGTTCCGGAACATCATCGGCAACAGCCGTGAGATGCGGGAGGTGTACGAAGAGGTGGCGCAGGTGGCGGGGAGCCCGACCACCGTCATGATCCGCGGAGAGTCCGGGACCGGAAAGGAGATGGTCGCTCACGCCATCCACTACAACTCTCCTCGTGCCGAGCGCCCTTTCGTGAAGGTGAGCTGCGGGGCGCTCCCCGAGAGCCTGATCGAGTCGGAGCTCTTCGGATACGAGCCCGGGGCCTTCACCGATGCCCGCGCCCAGAAGAAGGGCCGCTTCGAGCTGGCGGACGGGGGGACGCTCTTTCTCGACGAGGTGGGCGAGCTGTCGCAGTCCACCCAGGTGAAGCTCCTGCGGGTGCTCCAGGAGCAGGAGTTCGAGCGGTTGGGCGGCGTAGAGTCCATCGCGGTGGACGTGCGCGTGATCGCCGCGACCAACAGAGACCTCGAGGGCGCGATGCGCGAGGGCGAGTTCCGTGAGGATCTGTATTACCGCCTCAACGTGTTCAGCATCTTCATGCCGTCGCTCCGGGACCGGAAACCGGACATTCTCCTGCTCGCGGATCACTTCGTCGACAAGTACGCGACCAAGCTGGGTAAGCCCGTCCGCCGGATCTCCACGCCGGCCATCGACATGCTGATGAGCCACCACTGGCCGGGGAACGTGCGGGAGCTCGAGAACTGTATCGAACGGGCGGTGCTGGTCTGCAACGGTGGGGTGATCCACGGTCACGACCTTCCGGCGACGCTTCAGACCGCACAGGTGTCGGGGACGCTCCCGGGTGCCTCGCTCGAGGACGCGGTGGGAAACTACGAGATGAACCTCATCGCGGATGCGCTCAAGACCGCGCGCGGCAACCAGGCCGAGGCCGCGAGGCTTCTCGATACGACCCCACGCGTGATCGGGTACAAGGCGAAGAAGCACGGTATCGATCCCGATCGCTACCGGGCCCCGGGGCGCGTCGACGGCTGATCCGCCGGGCTGCCTCGTGTACGCCCGGGCCCATTCGCTTCTTCGTCTCCCCTTGTCCCCCATGCAACGAAATTGTCGTTGTATAGGGCTAGGCCTACAAAATTGTAGCTCTTTTTTGGCGCGTGGGTTTCGGCATCTGATCTTGTAAGTTCTTGCAGCCATTGAGGTTGTGGTGAGCGCGCCGTTCGCGTTCCCGCCATGTCATCGTGGTATGGCGCTTGCCTTCACTCAGGATCGTCCAATCACACGTCGCGGCGTCGTCCGCGGCACGTGCGCACCTGAGAGGAGGCGACATGAAGAAGGTCGAGGGAATCGTTCGACCGCACTTGCTGGAGTCGGTGAAGGCCGCGCTTCAGGAAGCCGGAGTCGTCGGCATGACCGTGACCGAAGTGAAGGGATTCGGTCGTCAGAAGGGTCAGTCCGAGACGTATCGGGGAACCGAGTACCAGGTCGAGTTCCTCCCCAAGCTCAAGATCGAAGTCGTGGTGGCGGAGGCGGTCGTCGAGGAGGTCGTGAGCGCGTTCCTCGCCGCAGCCAAGACCGGGAAGTTCGGCGACGGGAAGATCTTCGTCTCGTCGCTCGATGACGTCGTCCGCATCCGGACGGAGGAGCGCGGTGAAAGTGCGATCTGACGCCCGCCCCGCTCCCGTCCCAAGTCCCTTCCCACTCCACACGGTGATCCGAGTGATGAAGCATCACATAGATACGGCGTTCTCGCGCATCCTCCTCCCGGGCCTGGCTCTGCTCCTCGCGTCACTGGCCGCTCCCGCCGCGTTGGCGGCTCAGTCGGAGCCTTCGGTCGATTCCGTAGCGGCCGCGACAGAGCTCGTACAGCGCCACGCGGATTTTCTCTGGACGCTCCTCGCGGCCATTCTCGTGTTCCTCATGCAGGCCGGCTTTTCCTTGATCGAGGCCGGCATGACTCGGGCGAAGAACGCCGTCAACATATGCATGAAGAACCTCATGGACCTTTCCCTGGGGTCGTTGGCGTTCTGGCTCGTCGGCTTCGGGATCATGTTCGGACCGAGCGGCGGCTGGTTCGGCACCAGCGGGTTCATGCTCTCCGACTACGCGGCGGACCAGGATCCGTGGCTCTACGTCTTCTGGATCTTCCAGACGGTATTCGCGGCGACCGCGGCGACCATCGTGTCCGGAGCGATGGCCGAGCGAACCAAGTTCTCGGCCTACATCATGTACAGCGTCTTCCTCACGGCCCTGGTCTATCCCGTGTTCGGAAGCTGGGCGTGGGGGAGCCTGCACAAAGGTGACGGTTGGCTCGAAGGGCTGGGCTTCATCGACTTCGCCGGCTCCACGGTGGTTCACAGCGTAGGAGGATGGGGCGCGCTGGCGGGCGCCCTGGTCATCGGGCCTCGGCTCGGCCGGTTCACCGCCGACGGCAAGCCGCGCGCGATGCCCGGGCACAACCTGATCTTCGCTACCCTCGGCATGTTCATCCTCTGGTTCGGTTGGTTCGGGTTCAACGCGGGGAGCACCACTGCGGCGACCTCCGACATCGCCCTGATCGCGGTGAACACGAACCTTTCGGCCGCGGCGGGCGCGGTCGCTGCGATGCTCACGTCCTGGACCTTCCTCAGGAAGCCCGACGCGACCATGACGATCAACGGAGCGCTCGCGGGTCTCGTGGGCATCACGGCGGGGTGCGCGAACGTCGTGCCCGGGTCGTCCATTCTCATCGGTCTGATCTCCGGGGTCATCGTCGTCTTTTCCGTGCTCTTCTTCGACCGGCTTCGGATCGACGATCCGGTCGGGGCGATCTCCGTGCACGGGGTGTGCGGCGCGTGGGGTACGCTCGCCGCCGGCTTGTTCAACGTGGGCGGCGTGACCTGGGCCATAATCGGTACGCAGCTCCTGGGCATCGCGGCCGCCTTCGTGTGGGCGTTCGGCATGATGTTCGTCTTCTTCAAGGTGGTTCACGCGACGTTCGGCATCCGGGTTTCCCCCGAAGAGGAAATCGCAGGCCTGGACGCCTTCGAACACGGCAACGAGGCGTACGGCCCGGACACCTTCAGCTCCGACGCGCACGGGGTAACGGCGTGAGGAGCCTTCCCATGCTCATCGAGTCCGACGGTCGGCCGACTCGGGTTCGCTCCCGTCATACATCCACTTCCAGAATGACCAAATCCATGATGAAGCCTTTGATCGTCGCCGTGTTCCTGCTCTCGCTCTCCCTCCCCTCCCGGGCGGTGAGTCAGGAGGTCGATATGACGGCCAACGTCGGCTGGGTGAGCGAGTATTTGTACCGGGGCATCCCGCAGAACACCTCCTCCGCCAGCATGGGCCTCGACCTGGCCGTGGGGCCCGTGTATCTGGGCACGTGGGCGGCTGATGTCGGGGAAGGCGCCGAGGTGGATCTCTACGGGGGCGTGGGCATCGACGTGCACGGGCTCGCCCTCAGCGCCGGCGGGACGGGTTATCTCTACACCGGAGAGTTCGACGACACGTATGCGGAGGGGAACTTCGGCGCCGCCTATGGGCCCGTGTCCGTGGATTTCGCGGTGGGACGGTATCTCACCGATCCCGAGACCCTCGACTACACCTTCCTGGTGGTCGGAGGAGAGGTGCGCGGGTGGTACGCGAACCTCGGGCGGTTCGACGGGGACTTCGACGGCATGTACGGCGAGCTCGGATACGGCTTCACCGTCAGCGAGATCGACTTCACCGTCGGTTGGGTGTTGAGCGATGCCGAGCTCGCCTTGCTTCCTTCGGGTAGGTCGAATGCCACACTGGTCCTGGGGCTGTCCCGGGTCTTCACGTTGAGGTGAGTCGACGCCATGCGCATCCACGAGCACCGGCTACAGCGTCACGCGCAGCAGCGACTCGAGAAGGTCCCGGCCGAAACGGCCAAGCGGATCCGGTCGTTTCGCTCGTTTCTCGAGCTCGAGTCCGAGCACCTGAGGCGACGCCACGAGTTCGGCCTCGGGGGGCGGGAGATCGCTCGTGGGCGGAGCGACTTGGTGGATGTAGTGGTGGGGCGGGCGTGTCGGGCGGTGGCCGAGGACCTGGGGCCTACCGCCCGAGAAGAGCTGCGCGGCTGTGCGGTGGTGGCGTTGGGGGGGTACGGGAGGGGGGAGTTGTCTCCGTGCTCGGACGTGGACCTCCTCTTCCTGCACCCCGGCCGGCCTTCGGCGCTCGTCACCGACTTCGTGGAGGCCGTGCTGCCGCTGCTCTGGGACATCGGGCTGGAAGTGGGGCACAGCGTTCGCTCGGTTCCGGATTGCGTGCGTTTCGGCCGTACCGATTTGCATGCGCGCAACGCGATGTCGGAGGCTCGCCTGCTCCTCGGAAGCGAGGCTCTGTTCGATCGGCTTCGGTCCGAGATGCGTGTCAAGGTCTACGGTCAGCCGAAGGCGAACCGGTTCTTCAAGGAGGCCATGGCCGCGGAAGTCGAGGACCGGCGCGGTCGGTTCGGCTCCGTGGTCGGCATGCAGGAGCCCCATCTCAAGGAAGGAGCCGGCGGACTCAGGGACCTGCACCTGGTAGGTTGGGTCGGACTCGCCCGTTGGGGCTTCGGGCATCCGGACGAGCTCGTGCGCGCCGGGATCGTGACGGTGGCCGATCACGCCCGTGCCCTGCGGGCGTACGACTTCATTCTGCGGATCAGGAACGAGGCCCATTTCCAGACGGGGCGGCGCACCGACCTCATCTCCCTGGAGCTGCAGCCCGATCTCGCCAGCGCGCTCGGATACGCCGATCAGCGGGTGGCTTCGGCTTCGGAGATCTTCATGCGGGATTTTTACCTGCGGGCTCGCGAGCTCCTGCGCTTCTGTGACGCCTTTCTGGTCCAAGCGGATTTCTGGACTCCGGACGAGGGCGTTCTGTCGCTTCGGAACCGGCCGGCCGCTCGTGCCGTGGGGCCACACGGCCGGTACCGGCTGCGGGACGGGCGCCTCTTCGCGGCAGGCGAGGGTGCTGCTCGCCAGGACGATCCGATGCGCCTCTTCGAGGTCTGGGAGGTCGCCCAGAAGCACGGGGCGCGCGTGAGCGAGGAGTTGCTTCAGGAAGCACACGCCAACCTCGACGTGGTGGATCGTCGGGTCCGTCAGTCGCCCGAAGCGTCGGCCGCCTTCCTGCGCATGCTGGGGCGGGTCGGCCGGGTCGCGCTCGCCTTGCGGCCGATGCACGAGGCCGGATTGCTCGCGAAGTACCTGCCCGAGTTCCGGCGGGTGACACTGATGGTGCAGCACGACCACTACCATCGCTATACCATCGACGAGCACACGCTCAAGGCGGTGGAAGCGCTCGATGCTCTCGCGGATCCGGCCTCCCGTCCCGAGGCCCTCGCGGACCTGGGCGACGCATTGGAGGCGGTGGCCGACGTGCGCCGTCTGGCGCTGGGGATCCTTCTGCACGACATCGGCAAGGGCCAGGGCGGAGATCACGTGACGAAGGGGGCTCACATCGCGAAGCGTGTGTGCCGGCGCCTGGGGTTGGACGAAAATACCACGTCCGACGTGGTGTTTCTCGTGGAGAACCATCTCGTCATGTCACGGATCTCTCAGCGTCGCGACCTGACGGATCAAGCCGTGGTCCGGGGCTTCGCCGAGACGGTGGGAAGCCTGGATCGGCTGCGGATGCTGTACGTGCTCACCTATGCCGACATTCGGGCGGTCGGGCCCGAGACGTGGAACGACTGGAAGGCGGCCTTGCTTCGCGAGCTCTTCGAGCGGACCGAGCCGCTCCTCGACGGGGGACGCACCCGTCCGGGGGAGCGTGACGTGGATGTCGCGGAACGTGTGCTCGAGCACCTTCCCGGAGAGCTCCGGAAGAGTGATGTCGACGCCTTCCTGGACCGCTTGCCGTCACGGTACGGACGGTTGGTGCCTCCGGCTCTCATCGCGCGCCATGTCGAGATGACGCGCCAACTCGAGGACCGTCCGGTCTTGGTCGATTGGCGAGCTTCCGAGCGCGGCCCTTATACCGTGGTCACCACCTGCTTCAGGGACGCGCGGGGCAGGCTCGGTCGATTGGCGGGCGCCCTCACCGGCGCGGGCCTCGACATTCTGAGCGTCGACGTGTTCACGCGCGACGACGGTTTGGCTCTCGACGTGTTCAGGGTGAGCGAGGCCATGGGACCTCGGCAGGTTCAGCCGGTTCCCGAGCCTCGATGGCACGAGATCACCGCCCAGCTCGAAGCCGTGCTCGCCGGAAAAGCGGATCCGAGTGAAGCGGTCGAGCGTCAGCGGACGCGCCAGATGCGTCGGAGGGCCCGCCGGCCGCCTGCTTCGCCCCTCGTGCGGTTCGTGCCGCCCGACCGCTCGAACCGGACCGTCCTGGAGGTCCGGGCGGACGACGAGCCGGGCGTAGTCTATCGGATCGCGAAGACGTTGGCCGGGCTCGATCTCGACATCAAGCTGGCCAAGATCGCGACCGAGAAGAACCAGGCGCTCGACATCTTCTACGTCACCGAGGAGGACGGATCCCCGCTCGGGGCGGATCGCCGGTCCGAGGTGGAGTCCGCTCTGCTCGAAGCGCTGGGGATTTAGTAGCCTCGCGTCCGGCGGGGGGCTCGGCGCTCCGAGCGCCTCGGTCGCTCGGTCGTGGCGAGCACGGCGTGTGAGCCACGGGCTATCAGGGGTAGAGGCGGACGGTGCGCCACTCCGCCCCCACGCGCTCGAAGACGATTCGGTCGTGGAGACGGTCGTCCCGGCCTTGCCAGAACTCGATCCGTTGGGGGGTGAGGCGGTATCCGCCCCAATGCGGCGGCAGGGGGATCTCGGTTTCTTCGAAGCGTCGCCGGACATCCCGGACGCGCTGCTCGAGCTCCGCGCGGGACGCCAGCGGACGACTTTGATCCGAAGCCCACGCACCGATCTTGCTGCCTTCCGGGCGCGTGCTGAAGTAGCTGTGGCTTTCCTCCTCGGAGACGCGCGCCACCGGCCCTTCGATGCGTACTTGCCGGTCCTGCTCTTTCCAGTGGAAGCAGAGTGACGCGTGCGGATTCGCGTCCAACTCCGATGCCTTTCGACTCCCGTAATTCGTGAAGAAGGTGAAGCCCTGGTCGTCCATTCCCTTGAGGAGCACCATGCGGACGGAGGGGCGGCCTTCGGGCGTCGCCGTCGCGAGCGCCGTGGCTTCGGGAAGCTCCACGCCATCATCGCGCGCGGCATCGAACCAGCGCTCGAAGAGATCCAGGGGATCCTGCTCGTCATCCAGTTCCAGTTGGTGCGGTGCTCGCCCGGGCCCCGTGAGCGGCTCCCCTCCGGATGGGGCAACCCTTTCCGACATAACGAAATCTCCAGCTCGTGCCGCGGTCGTATCGGTGAGTGCCGGCGGAGGCTACGTGCTGCGCCGTCGCCACCCGTGGCTCGGCCAATGACTTCCGCCGGGTCTCTGCCATGAACTGCCAACACAACCCCTTCGTGCCCGGGGAGGTCCCGCGCGCCCGGCGGCGACTTTGTCGATCGCCGGCTTTCCGGTACCTTTCATGACGGAAGCCCCCCCCGGGGGGGATGGGTTAATAGCAGGAGTGGCTGATGGCACATGAGGAGAACGATGATGTGCTCCGACGGCTGAAGAGCGTCGAGGGCCATGTGCGGGGCGTTCAGCGCATGGTGGAGGAGGACGCGTACTGCATCGATGTCGTCAACCAGATCCTCGCGATTCAGCGGGCCCTGAAGCAGGTGAGCGCTCGCGTGCTCGACGAGCACCTTCATTCGTGCGTGACGGAGGCGGTGCGTGGCCCGGACGTCGCGGATCGTGAGCGGGTGCTCACCGAGCTGTTACAGGTGTTCGAAGCAACCGGCAAGAGTTGAACCAGACGCAACCAGGAGGAGATCATGTCCGAGGAGACGAAGAAGACGGTGTCCGTTCCGAACATCAGCTGCGGGCACTGTGTGAACACGATCGAGCGCGAGGTCGGTGAAGTCCCTGGCGTGCGCGGCGTCGAGGCTGACGAGGGCAGCCGGAAGGTCACCATCAGTTGGGATCCGGAGACCACCGATTGGGTGGTCATCGAGGACACCATGAAGGAGATCGCGTACCCTCCGGCCGACGAGGCATGAGCCCGGGATCGGGTTGAGATGAGTGATGAGTAGAGCGGAGGAAGGGGGACCGGCGACCGTGCCGACGGACGAGGTCGAAGCGACCGACCTCGTGTTGCCCATCACGGGCATGACCTGTGCGAACTGTGCGGCCACGGTGGAGCGGACGCTTCGACGGACGGATGGCGTGGCGGAGGCGTCCGTGTCGTATGCGTCGGAGCGTGCCACCGTACGATACGACCCGGGTGCGGTGACTCCCGACGACCTGGTCGAGGCGGTGGAGCGCGCCGGTTACGGCGCGATCCTCGTCGACGAGGGTGACTTGGACGAGGCCGAGGCCGAGGCGCGCGACGACGAGCTGAGTGAGCAGAAGCGCACCTTCTGGGTGGGGGTCATCTTCTCCGCCCCGCTCTTCGTCCTCTCCATGGCGCGTGACTTCGCGCTTCTGGGGGCCTGGGCGCACGAGCCGTGGGTCAACTGGCTCATGCTCGTCCTGGCGACACCGGTCCAGCTCTACGTGGGCCGCGGCTTCTACGTGGGGGCGCGGAACGCGTTGCGGAACGGCACGGCCAACATGGACGTGCTCGTGGCCCTCGGCTCGTCCGTGGCCTACGTGTATTCGGTCGCGGTCACGGGGGCCCTCACGGTCGGCTACGCCGGTTGGGGCGACCACGTGTACTTCGAGACGGCCGCGCTCATCATCACGCTCATCAAGCTGGGCAAGCTCCTCGAGGTCCGTGCCAAGGGAGAGACCAGCCTGGCGATCCGTCAGCTCATGGACCTGAGCCCGGCCTCGGCGCGCGTGGTCCGGGACGGCGTCGAGGAGGAGGTGCCCCTCGAGCAGGTGGCGGCGGGCGATGTCCTCGTCGTGCGGCCCGGAGAGCGGATCCCGGTGGACGGCGTGGTCCTCGACGGTCGCTCCACGGTCGACGAGAGCATGCTCACGGGGGAAAGCATGCCGGTGGAGAAGGGAGAGGGCGACGAGGTGGTCGGCGCGACCATCAACACGAGCGGATCGTTTCGCTTCCGGGCGACCCGAGTCGGATCGGACACGGCGTTGGCGCAGGTCGTGCGCATGGTTCGCGAGGCACAGGCCAGCAAGGCTCCGATCCAGCAACTGGCCGACCGCATCTCGGCGGTCTTCGTGCCGGTCGTCGTGCTGATCGCGCTCGGCACGCTTCTGGTCTGGTGGTTCTGGGTGGGAGCGGGCTTCACCCCCTCCATGATCCGGATGGTCGCCGTGCTCGTGATCGCGTGCCCGTGCGCGCTGGGTCTCGCCACCCCGACGGCGGTCATGGTGGGCACGGGGCGAGGTGCGCGCATGGGCATCCTCTTCCGGAGCTCGGAGGCCCTTCAACGTGCGCGTGAGCTCACCGTGGTGGTGCTCGACAAGACCGGAACCGTCACCACGGGCGAGCCCACCGTTCGCGAGGTCGTCTCGACCGAGGACGATCCGGATCGTGTGCTCCGCCTGGCGGCGTCCGCCGAGCTTCGCAGTGAGCACCCGCTCGGGGCGGCGGTGGTTCGCGAGGCGCGTGCGCGGGGCGTGAGCCCGGTGGAGCCCACGCACTTCGACGCCACGGCCGGGCGCGGCGTCGAAGCGCTCGTCGACGGTGCGCGCGTGCTCGTCGGGACGCGCGCCTTCCTGGAGATGCGGGACGTCCCGACGGCTCCGCTGGAGGCGGAGGCGGCCCGCATATCCGACCGTGCGGCCACGCCGCTGTGGGTCGCGGTGGATGGTGCGGCCGTCGGTCTCGTCGGTGTGGCCGACGCCCTGAAGGAGGGGTCGGCCGAGGCGGTGCGTCGCATGAAGTCGGACGGACTTCGGGTCGTCATGCTCACCGGCGATCACCGCAGCGTCGCCGAGCACATCGGCCGCGAAGTGGGCATCGACGAAGTGATCGCCGAAGTGCTTCCGGACGAGAAGGCGGCCCGGGTCGCCCGGCTCCGCGAAGAAGCGAACGGGGGCGTCGCGATGGTCGGGGACGGGATCAACGACGCGCCCGCGCTGGCGAGCGCCGACGTCGGCATCGCGCTCGGCACGGGGACCGACGTCGCGATGGAGACCGCGGACATCACGCTCATGCGAGGAGATCTGCGCTCGGTTCCGGAGGCGCTGGCGTTGAGCCGGGCGACGATGCGGTCGATCGTGCAGAACCTCTTCTGGGCGTTCTTCTACAACGTGGCGTTGATCCCCGTGGCCGCGGGCGCGTTCTACGCCGTGGCGTTCATGCCGGCCATCGTGCGGTCGCTCCATCCGATCCTCGCGGCCGTGGCCATGGCGCTCAGCTCGGTGACCGTGGTCTTGAACAGCCTCCGCCTCGGACGCGCGCGCCTTTGAGCCGGTGCGCCACCGTGTCGCTCCTCTGGTCCGGGAGCGCCGGGTGGCCCATCCTTGGGCGAGCGCCCGGTGGACACCCTCCGGGCGCGTTCGCCGGTTCCACACGAAACCCGAAGGATCCGTGATGCTGAACAGCGCCATTCGCACCCTAGCAGTCATGACGGGCGTCGCCCTATTCGCTGCGTGCGGCTCCGACCCGGGCGAGGTGGCCGACCTGGTGTTGACGGGCGGCAAGGTCGTCACGGTGGATCCCGAGGTTCCCGAGGCCGAAGCCGTCGCGCTCCGCGACGGGCGGGTTGCCGCGGTCGGGACGGCCGCCGAGATCACCGAATGGGTCGGCTCGGACACCGAGGTGATCGAGCTCGATGGGCGGCTCGCACTGCCGGGCTTCATCGAGGGGCATGCGCATTACATGCGCCTCGGGTCGGCGACCCTCGAACTGGACTTGAGCGACGCCGGGAATTGGGCCGAGATCGTGGACCGCGTCGAGGCCGCGGTGGCGGAGGCCGAGCCGGGCGAGCTGATCCTGGGGCAGGGGTGGCACCAGGAGCGCTGGACGCCCCGGCCCCAGCCGAACGTGGACGGCCTTCCGTTCCATGACGGTCTGAGCGCGGTGTCGCCGGACAATCCGGTGATTCTGTCGCACGCCAGCGGGCACGCTTCGTACGCGAACGAGCACGCGATGCGGCTGGCGGGAATCGATCGGAATACCCCGGACCCGGAGGGCGGAGAGATCGTTCGCGACGGTTCGGGGAATCCCATCGGCGCGTTCCGCGAGACCGCGTCCGGGCTCCTCGCGCCGGCCCGGGAGGGAGCGTCCCGGCCGGATCCGCGACGGGTCGCCCTGCTCGCCCAGGAGGAGGCGTTCCGCAACGGGATCACCTCGTTCCAGGACGCGGGCTCCGGCTTCGAGACGATCGATTTGTGGCGGTCCATGGTCGACGACGGCAGTCTCCGGATCCGGCTGTACACGATGATCCGGGCGGACAACGACGCGCTGGCTCGCCACATGGCGGACTACCGCATGGTCGGCTACGGCGGCGACCGACTGACCGTGCGCGCGCTCAAGGTGTCGATCGACGGCGCGCTCGGCTCACACGGAGCGTGGCTTCTCGAGCCCTACGACGACCTTCCGACGAGCACCGGCCTCAACACGACGCCGCCCGAGGAGATCCGTGAAAAGGCCGACCTCGCGCTCGAGCACGACTATCAGCTCAACGTCCACGCCATCGGTGACCGCGGGAATCGCGAGACGCTCGACATCTTCGAGGAGGCGTACGCGGCGGCCGACACGGAAGATCTGCGCTGGCGGATCGAGCACGCGCAGCACTTACACCCGGACGATATTCCGCGGTTCGGCTCGCTCGGCGTGATCGCGTCGATGCAGGGAGTGCACGCGACGTCCGACGGTCCGTGGGTGGAGCCCAAGCTGGGACCCCGGAGGACCGAGGAGGGGGCCTACGTGTGGCGGAAGCTCATGGACTCCGGCGCGGTGGTCATGAACGGCACGGACGCGCCCGTCGAGGACGTGAGCCCGATCGCGAGCTATTACTCCAGCGTGTCGCGCGTGATGGCCAACGGGGAGCGCTTCACGCCCGAGCAGCGCATGAGCCGCATGGAAGCCCTCGAGTCGTACACCGTGAACGCGGCGTACGGAGCGTTCGAGGAGGACGTCAAGGGCTCGTTGACCCCGGGGAAGCTCGCCGACGTGGTGGTGCTCTCCCAGGACATCCTCACGGTCGACGAGGAGCGGATTCCGGACACGCTTGTCGATCTGACGATCGTCGGCGGTGAGGTGGTCTACGCGCGCTCGGAGGGGGCCGGCTGACATGTCCGAGTCCCGCGACACGTACGACGACATCGTTGCCGTCATCGAGAGCGCGAAAGCGCGTGGAGGTGAAGCGAGCTTGCGTGCGTTCGTCGCCCAGGCGCTTCCCGAGGCGACCGAGGTCGAGATCGAAGACGCAGCGGAGCTCGCGCTCGAGATCATCGATTCCGTGCCCGTCTTCCTGGCGCGCGCCCGCCAGGCCGCGAAGGAGCAGGAGCGCGAGCAGCTCGTCCTGCCCCTCCTCGAGCGGGCCGAGCGGTACTTCCTGAAGCCGATCGACCTGATCCCGGAGATGACGCACGGTCTACCCGGGTTGCTCGACGACTCCTACCTCGTCATTCGTGCGCTCCAGCACCTGGACGGTGAGGACGAGTCCTTCCTCGACTGGGATCTGGATGCCCCCGTACGGTTCCTGCGCCGGTTGCTGGGACGCTCCATGACGGGGCGGCTCGACGAGATCGCGGCCGAGGCCCTCGAGGACGTATCCGACCAGCTCGACGCGCTCTGGGACCAGACGGCGCATCGGGCCTGAGCTCCCATGCGCATTCTCGTCGTGGAGGACGACCGGAAGGTCGCGAGCTTCCTGGAACGGGGACTCCGAGAAGAGGGATACGCCGTCGATGTGGCAAACGACGGTGAAGACGGCCGCCTGAAGGCCCACGTGCACGACTACGACCTCCTGCTGCTCGACGTCATGCTCCCGGGAATCTCCGGGCTGGAGATCGTGAGGGAATTGCGGCGACGGGAGACGCCGACGCCCGTGCTCATGCTCACGGCCCGGGATGCCGAGGACGACGTGGTGTTGGGTCTCGATGCCGGGGCCGACGACTATCTGACCAAGCCGTTCGGGTTCGATGAGCTGTTGGCCCGGGTTCGGGCCCTCTTGCGGAGAGGGGGATCGGCGCGGCCGGATCGCCTCATTTACGCCGACATCGAGCTGGATCGCGTCAAGCACGAGGCGACCAGGGGTGGGGCCAGGCTCGACCTCACGCCGAAGGAGTTCCGCTTGCTGGAGTTCTTCCTGCTCAACGCGGAGCGGGTGGTCCGGCGCACCGAGCTGCTCGAGAAGGTGTGGGATCTCACGTTCGATCCCATGAGCAACGTCGTGGACGTCCACGTGGGCCACCTCCGGCAAAAGCTGCGGCAGGTCGGCTCGGATCCGTTGCTCCACACCGTGCGGGGCGTCGGATATATCCTGGAGCTGGACGCGGACCAATGAGTCGAGCGTTCCGTACCCAGTTGGCGCTTCGCGCCACGCTGGTGATCGCCGGGGCGCTCGTGGCGATCTCGCTCGTCAGCGTGCTCGCGCTCCGCGTGCTCCTCGACCGGAGGATCGACGCCTCCGTCCTCAACGTCGCTTCGATCCAGGCCGCGTCCGTCACGGACGAGCCCTCCGGCGCCATGCATTTCCACGAGTGGGAGCTGACGCCCGAGGAAGCCTCGTCGGTTCGAGACCTCATCCAGTACGCACAGATCTGGCGAGCGGACGGGGTGAGCCTGCTTCGAAGCCAGTACATGACGAGCGATCTCCCCTTGGACCAGGAGGAGCTCTCCCGCGCCGCGGACGGCGAGATCGTGTGGACGCGGAGTTCGTTCGAGGACCTGCCGGTGCGGATCCTCTACTATCCGCTCGACCGCTTCGGGGCCGCGCACGAGCGACACGTGCTCCAGGTCGCCGCTCCGCTTCGGAATCGGAATCAGCTCGTCGCCAGGGTGGGAGCGTTCCTCACGCTGCTCACCTTGGTGGGCGCCGCCGCGACGTACGGCGGGGCTTGGTGGCTGGCCGGTCGGGCCATACGCCCCGTGCACGAGGTCATCGACCAGGCCGAGGAGATCCGGGCGGGCTCGCTCGACCGACGGATCCATGCGTATGCGGACCTGCGGGAGTATCGACGTCTCGTCGAGGTGTTGAATTCCATGCTCGCGCGCATCCAGGGCGCGTTCGAGGCCCAGCGTCGCTTCGCGGCGGATGCCAGTCACGAGCTCCGTTCGCCCCTTACGGCGATGCGGGGTGAGCTCGAGATCGCGCTTAGACGGGACCGGAGCGCCGAAGAGTACCGGAGGGTGCTGGAAAGCACGCTGGAGGAGGTCGTGCGGCTCGGCCGCGTTACGGAGGACCTTCTGCTTCTCGCCCGATCGGACGCGGGCGCGCTGCGCGGGCACCCCGAGCCGGTCGACATCGGAGGTGCCGTGCGAAGCATCCTGGACCGGCTGGCTCGTCGGACCGCCGCCGGAGGCGCCGCTGTGGAATTCGACGTGCACGGGGAAGTGACCGCGGAGGCCGATCCGGTGCTCGTCGGCCAGGTCGTCTGGAATCTCGTGGAGAATGCGCTGAGGTTCACTCCGGACGACGGAGGCGTGAGGGTGTTGGTCGAAGGTACGCCCGACGCCGTGACACTGGCCGTCGAGGACGACGGTCCCGGCTTTCCCACAGACGAGGCGGATCGGGTGTTCGACCGCTTCTTCCGTGCCGATTCGGCACGTCCTCATACCGGCGGCACCGGGCTGGGGTTGTCGATCGTGAAGGCGGTGGCCGATGCGCACGGGGGCAGTGTGCGTGCCGAGAACCGGGCCGAAGGCGGCGCGCGGGTGATCGTGACATTTCCACGTTCACACTCCTCCTCCGATGCGTGAACCCATCTTCACGCTCGAATCACGGACGCTTCATCCTCGACGGGTTATCCTCCAACCGGAGTCACAGGGTCGGCTGAGGGTTCGTGACCGGTCGGCCACCGAGAGCAGGAGGTATGACGATGAGCGACGTGCCCGGAAGGCCCCCGGGATCCGGGGACGAAGACGGCAGGCCCGCACCGGCACGTAGAACCTTCCTCCAGGCGGTCGGGGCAGCGCTCGCGGGTGCGCTGGCCAGCATCCCACCGGTCGTCGCGGGGGCGGCGACACTACTTCACCCACTCCGGCGTGAGGAGACGGTTGCGTCCGCGGTCAGGGTGGCGAGCTTGACGGGGCTCCCCGAAGGGGGGGCGCCACGCCGGGTTACCGTGATCGACGACCGGGTCGATGCCTGGACCAGCTACGAGGCGACTCCCGTCGGCGCCGTGTACCTGCGGCGTGAAGGCGACCGCATCTCTGCTCTCAACGTCGTCTGTCCGCACGCGGGGTGCTCCGTGAACCTCGCACCGAATGGCACGCACTTCGCGTGTCCTTGTCATCGGAGCCGTTTCGCACTCGACGGCACTCGGGAGGAGGGCCCCGCGCCGCGCGACCTCGATGCGCTCGAGGTGGAGGTCCGGAACGAGACCGAGGTTTGGGTGCGCTTCCAGAACTTCAGGCCGGGGACGGAGGAGAAGATTCCGATGTAGGCGAGGTTCTCTCGGGCGACGTACGATCGATGCACGAACGTGAAGGTGCGTTCATGCCGGTGTCATCGCCCCTTCACGGGACGTCCCGATATTTCAGGATGAGCGCGTAGTCTTCGTCTCGAGCAGGAGGAGGACCGATGAGCCGGTACGAGAACCTCGGAGCCCTCGCGGTGCGTTGGTTGGGTCTCGCATTCCTCTCCCTGTCGGTCGTATCGCTGTTGGTGGGCCTCGTCGGTCCCTGGACCATGGGCGGTATGATGGGCGGCAGGATGGGCGGCCAGGGGATGACGGAGCTCCAGGAGCAGATGATGCCGGGCAGCTTCGGTCACATGGCGCAAGGTGGCTTCGGAATGTGGTGGGGCCCGACGGTGTTGTTTCTCGTGATGGGGTTGCTGCTCATCGTGCTGGGGCGTCCGCTCGGCTCGGCGCTCGCGTCGGGGCTGACCGATCGGGAAGAAGGCACGGACTGAGTCCGACCCGGCGGATGGACGGGGACGCTTGCCTCGACGTCCGAGGTGTCCCCTAATACAGCGGTGAGCTGCCCTGAACGAACATCCGCGCGGAGAGAGGACTGCCGATGAGCAGCACCGGAGACAGACCCACCGATCCACCCCCACCCCCGGAAGACGAAGACCCGGATGAGCGGCCGAATGTGCCCGGTTCTCCCTCCGGCGCGTCCGTGGAACGGTCGCGATCTCGCCTGGCGTTGGCCGTACTGGCGCTCGCGCTCCTGGTCGTGGCCCTCGGCGCCCTGTCGGGCTTCGGGAGCCGTTGGGGCCTGTGGAACTTCCGGACGGGCTTCACCTTGCTACGGTGGAGCGCCTACGGCGCCATCGTGGTCGCGGTGCTCACCTTGCCCGTGCTGTGGCTCACCCGTCCCGGCGCGGGCCGCGCCCGGGATTTCCTCACCGCGCTCGTGGCCCTGGTGGTGTCGGTGCCCGTCTTCGGCCTACCGCTCACCTGGCGTGCGCGCGCCGGTGAGGTTCCGCCGATCCACGACATCACCACGGACACGAACGATCCGCCCGAGTTCGTCGCTGTCGCGCCGCTGCGCGCGGACGCGCCCAATCCGGTCGAGTACCCCGGTCCCGAGGTCGCGGCCCAGCAGCGTCGGGGCTATCCGGACATCCGGCCGGTCGTCCTCGACGCGCCGCTGTCCGAAGCGTACGAGACGGCACTCGACGCCGCGCATGCCGAGGGGTGGGAGATCGTCGGATCGAACCTCGAGGAAGGGCGGATCGAAGCGACCGACCGAACCTTCTGGTTCGGGTTCCGGGACGACGTGGTCATCCGTCTCACACCGAACGGGAACCGCACCATCGTGGATGTGCGCTCCAAGTCCCGCGTGGGTGGGAGCGACGTCGGGACGAACGCCCGGCGGATCCGGTCCTACCTGGAACGGTTGGGGGGCTGAGCCTTCAGTAACAGCCCGGCCGGATGAAGATTCCTTAACCCGGCATTCACGGGGCCTTCAGCGCGAGTGTGTGTTCGTTGTACCGGTGACGATCTCCCCGCTCACAAAACGGTGGTCGTCCGCGTCGGTAGCGAACCTCCTTCTCAAGACCTTGTGCTATGACTTCTCCCGTGATGCCGGAATCTCTGTCCCGCCGTGATTTCGTGCGTGTGGGCGCGACGCTCGGTGGTCTCGCCGGCCTCGACGCGCTGGTTCCCCGGTACGCCCGTGCCGGGGGGGACCTGGCCGCCAGAGCACCCGAAGTGCTCGACGGCAGCGCGGCTCCCCTCGATCTCACCATCGGACGGGTCTCCGTGCCGATCGGTGATCGTACCGGCCACGCGACCACGATCAACGGCTCGCTACCCGGGCCGATCCTGCGTTTCCGTGAGGGGGACGAGGCGGTCATGCGCGTGACGAACGCTCTGGACGAAGACACGTCGGTCCACTGGCACGGCATTCTCCTGCCCAACGGCATGGACGGCGTGCCCAACGTGAACTATCCGGGAATTCGGCCGGGCGAGACGTTCGAGTACCGGTATCCGATCGCGCAGTACGGAACGTACTGGTACCACAGCCATTCCGGATTGCAGGAGCAGCTCGGCCAGTACGGTGCGCTGATCATCGACCCCGCGGAGCCCGAGCCGTTCGAGTACGACCGCGATTACGTCGTGGTGCTGTCCGACTGGACGTTCGAGGATCCGTACCGGATCATGGCGCGCCTCAAGAAGGTCCCCCACTACTACAACCGGCAGAAACGGACGGTCTTCGACTTCATCCGTGACGCGGGCGATCAGGGCTTCGGTGCCGCATTGAGCGACCGCCTCATGTGGGGCGGGATGCGGATGGATCCCACCGACATCGCCGACATCACGGGCGCGACGTACACCTACCTCATGAACGGGCTGCCGCCCGACGCGGGTTGGACCGGCCTCTTCGAGCCGGGAGAGCGGGTGCGTCTCCGCTTCATCAACGCTTCCGCCGCGTCCTTCTTCGACGTGCGGATCCCCGGGTTGCCGATGACCGTGGTGCAGTCCGACGGCCAGCACGTGAAACCGGTCGAGACGGACGAGTTCCGCATCGGGATCGCCGAGACCTACGACGTGATCGTCGAGCCGCGAGAGGATCGTGCGTATACGGTCTTCGCCGAGGCCATGGATCGGAGCGGATACGGTGCGGGCACGCTGGCGCCCCGGGAGGGAATGCGCGCCGAGGTACCCGAGCGGCGCGCGCGTCCGTTGCTGTCCATGGCGGACATGGGCATGCAGCACGACATGGACGACATGGACGGTATGGGCGATGGCCAGGACATGCCGGGCGACGCGGATCCCGACGAGGCGCCGGCGATGGATCACGGGGACCACGGGATGCAGCACATGGCCGGGAACCAGGACCGTCCACCGGGCACCGTCGCGCCGATGACGGAGCACGGCCCCGACGACCACGGCCCCGGAAGCGCCAGCGTGCCCGACCAGGTCATGAGCCGCCTCCACGAGCCCGGAAACGGCCTCGGTGAGGACGGTTGGCGGGTGCTCACCTACACGGACCTCGAGGCGCTCGAGGCGCGGCACCACCTCGACCCTCCGGAGCGGGAGATCGAGCTCCACCTCACGGGCAACATGGAGCGCTTCATGTGGTCCATCAACGGCACGACGTTCTCGGAAGCGGAGCCGATCCAGCTACGCCAAGGTGAGCGCATCCGGCTCACCATGGTGAACGACACCATGATGAACCACCCGATGCACCTGCACGGGATGTGGATGGAGCTCGAGAACGGCAAGGGAGGCGCGATTCCCAGACAGCACACCGTGAACGTCAAGCCGGCCGAGAAGCTCTCGGCGCTGGTGACCGCCGATGCGCCCGGCCCGTGGGCCTTCCACTGCCACGTCCTCTATCACATGGACGCGGGGATGTTCAGAGTCGTAATGGTCGGGGACGGAGAGGGGACGTACATGGACCGCTCGGGCACCGAGGGAGACGAAGCATGATGCGCTTGTCGAGGGACCGGCCGCGGGCGGTTGGGTTCGCCGGGCTCATGTTGATCGTCCTGGCGCTTGCGGGACCGAGCCCCGCGGGGGCCCAGACCATGGATGACATGAACTACCTCTTCCTCATGGTCAACGAGCTCGAGCAGGCGCCCAACCTCGCCGAGCGCCCGGTGCGCCTCGGGGGGGAGGCGTGGTACGGGGGCGATTATAACCGGCTCTGGATGAAGGTCCACGGGGACGCCTCGACGAGGGAGTCCGAAGGCGACCTCGAGACGCAACTGCTGTTCAGCCGGCTGGTCTCTCCCTGGTGGGACCTCCAGGCGGGCATCCGGGTGGACCACGCTTGGGGCGAAGGGACACGCACCCGCCCGCACCTCGCGCTCGGGATCCAGGGCCTCGCCCCCTATTGGTTCGAGGTGGAGTCGTCGCTCTTCGTCGACGACGACGGGAACGTCAGCGCGGAAGTCGACGCGGGGTACGAGCTCCTCTTCTCCCAGAGCCTCATCCTCGAGCCCGAGGTGGCGGTGGGGGTGGCATTCCAGGACGTGCCGGAATGGGGCATCGCCGCGGGGATTCACGACTTCGAGGTGGGTGCGCGGCTTCGCTACGAGATCAGGCGGGAGTTCGCGCCCTATGTAGGATGGGTCTGGCAGCGGGCGTTCGGGGACACCGCCGATCTGTTACGCGCCGGTGGGGCGCCGTACCGTGAGGGAAGCCTCGTGTTCGGGATCCGTGCCTGGTATTGATCCCACCGTCGGCGTGATCGAGGCCCAACCAGAGGCACCACCCATGAGGAGGGACGATGTCGGAGGGCGCACACGCCGGTCACGCTGAGCACGGGGGACGTGACGAGCACGGGGGGCACGACGAGCACGAGGGCCACAGCCCCGGCATGTTCCGGGACAAGTTCTGGCTCTCCCTGGCCCTCACGGTTCCGGTCGTGTTCTGGTCCGAGCATGTGGCGGGGCTTCTCGGCTATGAGCCTCCGGTGTTTCCAGGATCGGCGTGGATCGCGCCGGTTCTGGCCACCGTCGTCTTTCTCTACGGGGGCATGGTCTTCCTCCGCGGAGCCGTTCATGAGCTGAGCGACCGCCTGCCCGGGATGATGACCCTCATCTCCCTGGCGATCGCGGTCGCGTTCGTGTTTTCCTGGGTGGTGCAGGTCGGGCTCATCGAGGCCGAAGCCCTGTGGTGGGAGCTGGCCACGCTCGTCACGATCATGCTCCTGGGTCACTGGATCGAGATGCGCTCGATCTCCCAGGCCCAGGGCGCGCTCCAGGAGCTGGCCAAGCTCCTCCCCGACACGGCCACGCGCGTCACGGACGGTGGCGAAGAAACCGTTCACGTGGATCAGCTCCAGGCCGGGGACGTCGTGCTCGTGCGGCCCGGCGAGAGCGTGCCGGTGGACGGGGTCGTGCGGCGCGGGTCCAGCGATCTCAACGAGTCGATGATCACCGGGGAGTCCCGACCCGTGAAGCGGGGTGAGGGCGACGAGGTGATCGCCGGGACGATCAACGGCGAGGGCTCGCTCCGTGTGGAGGTCGTCGGCACGGGCGAAGACACCAAGCTGTCCGGAATCATGCGACTGGTGTCCGAGGCCCAGGAATCGAAGTCCCGGGCGCAGCACCTCGCCGACCGCGCGGCCCAGCTGCTCACCGGCGTGGCGATCGCTTCCGGAATCCTGACTCTGGTCGTCTGGCAGCTCTTGGGCGCTCCGATCGACTTCTCCATCGTTCGCGTCGTCACGGTGCTCGTGATCGCGTGTCCCCACGCGCTGGGCCTCGCCGTGCCGCTCGTGGTGGCGATCTCGACGACGCTGGGGGCGCGAGGCGGGCTTCTGGTTCGTGACCGAAGAGGGCTGGAGGAAGCGCGAAACCTCGATACGGTGATCTTCGACAAGACCGGCACGTTGACGCTCGGGGAGTTCCGGGTGGTCGAGATGGTTACCGCAGAGGGGTGGGCGGAGGACGACGCGCTTCGCGCCGCCGCCGGAGTAGAGGCCGAGTCCGAGCACCCGATTGCCCGAGGCATCGTGAAGACGGCGGAAGAGCGGGAGCTCGACGTGCCGGGCGCTGAAGGCTTTCGGGCACTCACCGGTAAGGGCGTGGCCGCCACCGTGGAGGGCCGGGAGTACCACATGGGTGGCCCCGCCCTCCTGAAGGCCGAGGAAGCTCACGTGCCCGAGCCGCTCCGGCGCGCGGCGGAGCAGGCGGGAGAGCGGGGGCAGGCCGCGATCTACCTTCTGTCGGATGGCGAAGCGCTCGCCGTCTTCGCGGTAGCCGACGCGATTCGGGAGGAGAGCCGGGAGGCCATCCGGGCCCTTCACGAGCGTGGCATCGAAGTGGCCATGCTCACAGGCGACGCGCGGGCCGTGGCCGATGCGGTCGCGGCGGAGCTCGGCATCGACACGGTGTTCGCCGAGGTGCTCCCCGAGGACAAGGCGTCCAAGGTGCGGGAGCTCCAGACGCAGGGGAAGAAGGTCGCCATGGTGGGCGACGGCGTGAACGACGCGCCCGCGCTCGCGACGGCGGACCTCGGAATCGCCATCGGGGCCGGGACCGACGTGGCCGTCGAGGCCGGCCACATCGTTTTGGTGCGCTCCGACCCGCGTGACATCCCGCGCATCGTGACGCTCTCCCGTGCGACGTACAACAAGATGCTGCAGAATCTGTGGTGGGCCGCGGGCTACAACATCCTCGCCATCCCGCTGGCGGCTGGTGTGCTCGCCGCGTGGGGAATTCTGCTCACACCCGCGGTGGGCGCGGTGCTGATGTCGGCGAGCACGGTCATCGTGGCCGTGAACGCACAGCTACTGAAGCGTACGGAGCTGTGAGCGTGGCCGGTGCATCGCCGGGACCGCTGCCCGGAGGACACCGGCCGTTCGCGCTCGTGCTCGGCGGCGGCGGAGCCCGTGGCTTCGCCCACCTCGGTGTGCTCCGAGCCCTCGAGCGTGCGGGTTACCGACCCACGCGTGTCGTCGGTGTGTCCATGGGGGCCCTTGTGGGAGTGGCGTATGCGCGGAGGAGCGACTGGTATGCCGCCGTGCTCGGGATGAACCTCGACGGCTTTCCCGGCCCGATCGCCTCGTCCGACACGAGCGGTCGGCCTGCGCGGGCGATGTGGGGACGCGCTCGGTCCTTCGCATCGACCGTGCGGCGGGCATTCTCGATGGTCACGGATTGGGGGCCGGGCGCCCGAGCTCGGGAGGCAGGGTTGGCGGAGCTGCGGAAGCTGGTGGGGCACGGACCCCTCGACGGCGCTCGGATTCCGGCGGTCGTCACGGCGACCGACCTCCGGAGTGGTGAGCGGGTGGTCCTGACGGATACACCGTGTGACGATTCGGTATACGCCAGTGCGGCCCTCGCCGGCATCCTGCCGCCCCTCGCGTGGGGTGACTGCCTCCTCGCGGACGGGGCCTATTCCGACTTGGCGCCGGTGGACCTCGCGCGCACTCCGGACTGCGCGTCGGTCCTCGCCGTCGACGCCGGGTCAATGGCCGAGGCCGGCGACATCCGGAACGGGTACCGGGCGATCATGAGGGCCATGGAGATATGCCATCGCCAACACGCGCGGCTCCGGTTTTCCGAGGCCGACCTTGTCCTGCGACCGGCGTTCAAGCGTAGCATCGATATTCTGGATTTCGATGCCCGAAGGGCATGCGTGGCTGCGGGGATCAGAATCGTGAGAGAGAAGATTCCGGAGATCCGGGCGTTCCTCGACACCGGGCCGGATGAGACGGGTAGGACGACGTGACGGTCTAGCTTGCGCGAGAGGGGTGTCGAATGATCTCGTAGCGTAGAGGGCAGGCAAAGCGCCTCGTCGTCCTCTGATCGTTCAGACCAGGAAGGTGCGGTATGGATTCGACCCGTTGCCCGTCGAGGAGGGTCCGCCGTCTCGCCGGCTCCATGCGAGTGTTGGGCACCGTCCACGGCTCGCCCGCGGAACGACCGCGGAACGGCCGGGGAGGTGTGCATGTCGGAGCCTGAGCGTGCGCGGAGGGAGCTCGACGCGTGGCGGCGGAGCTTGCCGGCCGATCCGTACGAGGCGGACGATGAGCTACGGGTCCTGAACCGGTCCCATCTCGAAGGGACGCGGCACGACGACCTGCACCGGCGGGCCTCGGAGCTCGGCCGAGCGGTCACGGCGGTAATCGGGCCGGCGGCCGAGCGCTACGAGCAGAGAGAGCATCTACCCGAGCTCGCGCGGTACGACGGGCTGGGGCATCGGGTCGAGGAAGTCCGCTTCGATCCCGCCTACGACGCGGCCGGCGCCGCGGTTTGGAAGAGCGGGTTGGTGCGGGACTGCGGCACCCCCGGGCGAGCGTTCGAGCAGGCGACCCTCTTGTATCTACTTTCGCTCGAAGGCGAGGCGGGCCACGTGTGCCCGGCCACATGCACCATTGGGCTGGCGCGAGCCCTGCGTCGACGGGCGGCCGACGCGGTCCGGGACCGGTTCCTTCCGCCGCTTCTCGTCACCGACTACGACCGGACGCAACGGGCATCGCAATTCCTCACCGAGGTGCAGGGGGGGAGCGATGTGGGAGCGAACGCCTGCCGGGCGGTCGCGCAGCCCGATGGAACCTATCTGATCTCGGGTGAGAAGTGGTTCTGCTCGGTCGCCGACGCCGAGCAGTTCCTGGTCACGGCCCGGCCCGAAGGGGCGCCCGAAGGCACGCGTGGTCTCGGGTGCTTCGTGGTCCCACGCCGGATCGACGGCGCCCCGAACGGCTTTTCGCTGCGGCGGCTCAAGGACAAGCTCGGCACGCGCGGCATGGCTTCCGCGGAGATCGACTTCGACGCCGCGGTGGCGTGGCCGATCGGGCCGGTCTCGGAGGGCTTCAAGACGGCGGTGGAGATCGTGTTGAACACCAGCCGGTGGGCCACCGCGATCGGATCGACGGGCATGATGCGGCGGGCCCTCGTGGAAGCGAGTGGTTACGCCCGGCACCGTCGCGCCTTCGGACGACCGATCGTGGAGTACCCGCTGGTGCGCGAGACCCTCGCCGAAATGCACATGGGGTGGCTGGGCGCGTTACGCCTGGTCTGGGTTCTCACCGATCTCGAAGACCGGATCGATGCCGGGACGGCGAGCGAAGAGGACGTGCTCTTCCACCGCTTCATGGTGAACGCCGTGAAGTACGTGGCCAGCAGCCGTGCCTCGGCGGTCGTACGGCAGGGGATCGAAGTCCTCGGCGGTAACGGGACCATCGAGGACTTCAGCGTGCTGCCTCGACTCTATCGGGACGCCGTCGTCTACGAATCCTGGGAGGGGACGCACAACGTGTTGGTCGCGCAGATCCTGCGGGATCTCGGGCGGCTCCCGATCCTCGATGTCGTCCGCACCCGCGTGAGCGAGATGCTCGAAGACTCCGACAGTGAGGCGGCGGCCCTCGCGATTCCGGCGCTCGACGACGCATTGGAGGGTGTCGCGCGCTCGGTCGAGGAGCCGGATTTCGGGGCCGCGCACTTCCGGAGGCTGCTCGATCGACTCATGTGTACGGTGGAAGTGGGCGCACTCGTGCGCGGCGCCACGCCGCGGAGTGCCGCGGCGGCGGATCTGTTGGTCCACCTACGCCTGGTGCCCGGATACCGCCCCGAAAGCGATCCCGAATTCGATGGACGGGTCGATGTGCTCGTCGCCCCCGAAGAATGAAAAACCTCATGCGCACCAGCCAGGATCCACGAGGCGCGCGCGCCCTTGCCCGTCGCGCGCTCGAAGATCTGTTCGGTCCGGTCGAGGAGCGGGGCTTCACCGTCCGCTACTGGGATGGCGAAGAGGAAGGACCGCCCGGCGAAGGGGCGTCCGACTTCGTCCTGGTGCTCCGGCATCCCGCGGCCCTCCGCCGGGCCTTCTTGCCCCCGACCGACCGTTCCATGGCGCTGGCGTTCGGTCGGGGCGACGTCGACGTCGACGGCGACCTCGAAGCGGCCGCCGGATTGGCGGATGCGGTGAAGGCCACGGTGAGTGATCCAGGCCGGGCGGCCAAGCTCCTGTCGCATCTCGCTCGACTGCCGCGCGGCGGGGACCAACAGCTCGAAGGAGGTGCGCCTTTAGAGGGCCGCCAAGCGGGTCGCTTGCACTCCCGTGCCCGGGACCGCGCGTCGGTGCGGCATCATTACGATCTGGGGAACGACTTCTTCCGGCTGTACCTGGACAGCCGGATGGTCTACTCGTGTGCGTATTTCGAGGAGGGGAGCGAGTCCATCGACGAGGCGCAGGAGGCGAAGCTCGATCTCGTCTGCCGGAAGCTTCGACTCGAGCCCGGCGACCGATTCCTGGATATCGGGTGTGGCTGGGGCAGCCTGGTGGAGTTCGCCGCCAGGCGGTACGGAGTCCGGGCCACGGGCCTGACGCTGAGCCCCAGCCAGGCCGAGGTCGCCCGTGCGCGTATGCGTGACGCCGGCATCCAGGATCGCTGCCGGATCGAGGTGTGCGACTACCGCGAACTCGATCCGCCCGAACGGTTCGACAAGATCGCGAGCGTCGGCATGGTGGAGCATGTGGGGCGGCCGCGGTTGCGCACGTACTTCAGATCGGCGGAGCGACTTCTCGAGCCGGGCGGGCTTTTTCTCAATCACGGGATCGTGGACATCAGGCGTCGGCCCGGTTGGCTGGCGCTGGGGGCTCGACGGCGCCTGGCCCGATACACGTCGTTCATGCAGCGCTTCATCTTCCCGGATTCCGAGCTGGTGAGTCCCGCGGAGCTCACGGATCCCGGTGAGCGTGTCGGTCTCGAGCTGCGTGACGTCGAGAGTCTCCGGGAACATTACGCCCTCACGCTGCGGGCCTGGCTTCGGCGCCTCGAAGCCAGGCAGGACGAGGCCATCGGCCAGGTCGGTATGGAGACGTACCGTTTGTGGCGGCTGTACATGGCGGTGAGCGCCTCCCTGTTCGCTACCGGGAAGCTCGGGGTGGTGCAGATGCTCTGGGGTAAGCGTCATGGCGACGGACACTTGCCTCTGCCCCGGACGCGCGCGGACCTGTACGCCCCCGGGCTCGGGGAGGCACCGTCCGGGTGATCACTGCGCCAGAGGTCCCTGTCCGCTTCGCCCCCGATCATGGTGACGTATGCGCACTCGCCGTGGCGCCCGTCGGTCGGGTGTCCAGCGGGTCGAGCCGGTAGGGCGTCGGGTGGAGGGGACGCCGGGAGATCGGCCGGACCTGTGGAGCAACCGCAGCGGCTATGCGTGGGTAGACCACACATCCGAAGCCACGCTCCGTCTCCGTGGGCCCACGTTCGCGGCGCTGCTCGAGGAGGCCGCCCGTGCATTCGTCAGTCTGGTCCCCGGGCACTTGGGTGGGGACGGTCCCGAAGCGGATGACGATGACGACGCGGCTTCGGGGGCATGGAGAGAGCTCACGCTGGAGGAGGGCGACGCCGCGTCCGTATTGGTGGGTTGGCTGAACGAGTTGGTATATCTCGCCGAGGTCGAGCGGTGGGTGCCGACCGAGGTCGCCCTCGAGGCCGGAGTCGACGAGCAGGAGGACGTGATGAGCACGGGGCCGGTGCGGGTACGTGCCCGGGGGCGCACGCTCGAGCAGCCGTTCGTCCTCGTGAAGGCGGCGACGCTGCACGGTGCGAAGGTCCGGAGTCGATCGGGACATCTCGAAGCGGAGGTCACGCTGGACATATGAGCACGCGAGCCACGACGGGACCACGGCCGGCCGAGGCGGCTCGGCGCGTTTCCGAGACGCTCTACGAGATTCCGTCCACCTTTCGGGCCGACATGAAGGTCCCAGCGCGAATCTATGCCGACGAGCGCCTCTGGGCGCAAATCTCGACCGACCGATCCCTCGATCAGCTCGTCAACGTGGCGACCTTGCCCGGTGTGACTCGCGCCGCTTACGCCATGCCGGACGCGCACGAAGGCTACGGCTTCCCGGTCGGGGGCGTGGCCGCGTTCGACGCGGAGTCGGGCGTCATATCCCCGGGCGGGGTCGGCTACGATATCAACTGTGGTGTGCGGATGCTCGTGTCCGGGCTGCACTCGGACGACCTCGGCGACCGCCTCGAGCCGCTCGTGCACGAGCTCAGTCGGGGCATCCCCTCCGGCATGGGCAGGGGCAGCCACCTCTCCCTGGACGACGCGGCGCTGGACCGCGTGTTCACGGAGGGCTGCCGCTACTTGGTCGAGCGGGGCATGGCTACCCGGGAGGACCTCGAGCACACCGAGTCCGGTGGCTGCCTCCCGGGAGCGGATCCCGCGCGGGTCTCGCGGCGAGCACGCGACCGTGGGCGCAGTCAGCTCGGATCCATGGGCTCGGGCAACCACTTCGTCGAGGTCGAGCGGGTGGAGCGCATCTTCGATCAGGACGCGGCCGAGACGCTCGGGCTCGAGGTCGGTCACGTCGTCGTGCTCATCCACACCGGGTCACGCGGGCTCGGCCACCAAGTCTGCACCGATTACGTCTCCGGGATGGACAAGGGGATGCCCGAGCACGGAATCACGCTGCCCGACCGCCAGCTCGCCTGCGCCCCGCTCCAGTCCGCGCCCGGGCAGGCCTACTTCGGTGCGATGGCCGCCGCGGCGAACTTCGCGTGGTGCAACCGGCAGGTCATCTCCCACGTGGTCCGCGATGCCTTCCATAGGGTCGTCGGCGCCGACGCCGAGCTGCGCCTCCTGTACGATGTCGCACACAACATCGCGAAGGTCGAGGAGCACGACGGGCGCGCGCTCTGCGTGCACCGTAAGGGGGCGACCCGGGCGCTCGGCCCCTCGCACCCGGAGACGCCGGCCGCCTACCGGAGCGTCGGGCAGCCCGTGTTCATCCCTGGCAGCATGGGAGCCGGCTCCTACGTGCTGGTGGGCGAGGACGCGTCGTTGGAGCGCTCGTTCGGGAGCGCGTGCCACGGCGCGGGCCGAAGCATGAGCCGGGGCGAGGCACGCCGGAGGCAGCACGGAGGCGAGGTTCGCCGTGCCCTCACCGAGCGGGGGATCGTGGTCCGCTGCCCCTCGCTCAAAGAGCTCGCGGAGGAGGCGCCCCACGCCTACAAGGACGTGGATCAGGTGGTGGAGGTGGTGGAGCGCGCGGGCCTGGCCCGCCGGGTCGCACGCACCGGAGTGTTGGGGGTCGTGAAGGGCTGACCCTGGGCTCGGCCCGCCTTGCGCGAGGCCACTCCACCTCCCCGGCTTCAACTCCCGTGGCGACCGACCCCGGTTGGATTTCCTTCTCTTGTCCCCGATCGACCCTCCCCTTTTCAGGCGAGGGGACCGATTTTGGTTCATGGACATTCACAGCCCGGCGACCACGATCCAACCGACCGCTCGCTCGCTTTCGCCTTTCCTGCTCACGCTCTTGCTCGGCGTCCTGTTGGCGCCGTATTCCGCCAACGCCCAGGCTGCCCCCACCTGGCGTTTGGAGCTCGAGGGCGGCCCGGTCTGGCAGAGCTACAACAACGTCGAGATCCCCAACGACGGCACCGCGACCCGATTCTCGCTCCGGGATCTCGCGGGAGCCGGCCCGTGGGCGTCAGGACGGCTCTACCTCACCTGGAAGGTGAGCAAGCGGCACGCGCTGCGCGCCCTCGTAGCGCCGCTCACCATCCGCGCGACGGGGACTCCCGGCACGACCATCGACTTCGCCGGCGCAAGCTATGCGGCGGGTCTGCCGACCGAGGCCACCTACACCTTCGACTCGTACCGCCTGACCTACCGGTACCTTGTCCACGCGGGAGACCGAACGACCGCCTGGGTCGGCTTCACCGCCAAGATCCGGGACGCCGTGACCGCGCTCGATCAGGGATCGACGTCGAGCCGGAAGGCGAACGTGGGCTTCGTGCCCCTGCTCCATCTCGCCGGTGAATGGCGCCCCGCGCCGCGTTGGACGGCGAGCCTGGATGTGGACGCGCTCGCTGGAGGACCCGGCCGAGCGGAGGACGCGGCACTCGAGCTGGGATACGACGTGAGCGAAAGATGGACGCTGCAAGGTGGGTATCGGATGGTGGAGGGGGGCGCCGACGTGGACGAAGTCTACGCGTTCGCCTGGCTGCACTACGCGATCGTATCGGTGGTGTGGAGGCCGTAGCGGGAGCGGGCACCGGTGAAGGCTCGAGCCTGTTCGGAGGCGACACCGCTGATCCGTGATCTCCACAGGCCGAGTCTGGTGGATCGGCTTCATCGCTCCGCTTCTCCCGGCCCCGTACGAGCCGATCCTCATGATCGCCTGTACTCCCCGCTCTTCATCTGCATCTGCGCCCCGGGGACCCTCTACTAAAAGGGCTCGACGACGGTGGCCTGGGGCCCTTCTTCGCCTGCTTCCTCCACGTAGCGCACCGGTGTGCCGACCTCCAGCGTATCGAAAGCCAGGCCCTTCAGCGCGTTCATGTGGAAGTACACGTCGTAGCCGTCGGGCGCTTCGATGAAGCCGTAACCATGGTCCAGGAACACCGTGCGCACGCGGCCCGCAGGCGGTGTCTCGTGCTGCTTCACTTCCCCCCGACGCTTGGCCTTCTCCTCGAGCAGCCGCTTGCGCGCGGCGTCGAAGGCCTGGCCCACGGCCTGATCAACGTCCTCGTGGGCGTGGTGCTCGGGCGGGTTGCGGTTCACGACGATCTCCGAGCCGGGGCGGGTGAGATCGATCCGGACGTGGTAGAGGTTGCCGGTGCGGTGACGGTGGTCCCGAAGCTCGATGTTCCACGGAGCCACCCTCGCGCCATGCGGTCTCGGCGTTCATCCGTGGACCGCGACCGCGAGCAGATAGAGAAGGCCGGCTCCGAAGAGGAATGCGCCCATCGTGGCCGCGGAGGCGGCGCCCGGACCGTGGGGCCGGTTCGTCTCGGGGACCAGGTCCGCCGCCGCGATATAGAGGAAGTTTCCCGCCGCGAACGGGAGCACGAAGTCGATGGCCATGGATCGGGAGGCTGCGTACGCGATCAGGCCTCCGACGAGAAACGTCGCGCCCGAGAGGGCATTCACCAGGAGCGCCTTTTTGTGGCTCCACCCTCCGTGAACGAGCACGCCGAAGTCGCCGAGCTCCTGGGGTACCTCGTGCGCCGCGGCGACGAGCCAGGTCGTCACGCCCAGGCGTATGTCGGTGAGAAAAGCGCTCGCGACGGCCAGACCGCCGAGGAAGTTGTGTAGGCCGTCCGCGATGAGGATCAAATAGGTCACGGGTTGGCGGCCGGCGAACGCCGCGCTGTGGCGGTGATGGCCGTGCAGGAGCTGCTCGAGCGCATAGAATGCCGTGAACCCCAGCGCCGCCCACAGCCAGGGCCGGAGCGGGTCGGTCGCGCGATCGACGGCCTCCGGGAGCATGTGAAAGAGCGCCCCGCCCAAAAGGGAGCCCGCGGCGAGTCCGACGAGCGGCAAGAGGAGTCGCTCGAGCGTGCGCGAGTCGAAGACGAGCGTCACGCTTCCGACCAGCGCGATGGCGGTCATCGCGACGCCGCCGAGCACGATCCACTCGAGCTCGCTCACCCGCTTCCTCCGTCAGGGATGATCGATGGTGGCGGCCGCGCCAGGCGACCGTCCGCCATGCGCCGCCACGCTAACCCGTTCCTCCAACGTCCACCACCGTCCGCTCCCGAGCAGCACCTGACGTAAAGTCGTGGGTGGAGTGCCCCCGACTGTGGTACGCCTTCTGCCATGTACGAGGCCGAATACCTCCTGCGCCTAGCTTCCGGTCGCATCGCGGGAGCCACCCCACACGCGAGCCTTCCTCGCGTGAGAGGATGACCCGCCATTTTGATTCCCTCTCGCGATACGTGACAAAACGTCCCACAATGAGACCGGATAGTCACCTGATCCACGAAGCTTCGAGGTGCGAACGAGCATGGACAGAGACACGGATCACGAGCCGCCGACCAGAGTCCTCGTCGTGGACGACGACCCGACGATCAGGAATCTGCTGCGCGACACGTTGGAGGATCAGGACCACGACGTCACGGTGGTCGAGGACGGCCAATCCGCCCTGAACGTGCTCCATGCACGGGACGTGGACGTCGTGCTCCTCGACCTCAATCTCCCGCGCGTGAGCGGGATGAACGTGCTCGCCGCATTACCGTCGCTCAACACGGACGCACAGTTCATCGTCATGACTGCTTTCGGCACCATCTCCTCGGCCGTGGAGGCGATGAAGCTCGGAGCCTATGACTACCTGACCAAGCCGTTCGACGAGGACGAGCTTCTGCGCGTCCTGGAACGTGCCGTGTCCGAGCTGTCGATGCGGCGTGAGCTCCACAGGCTCCGGTTCGAGAGCCGGGAGCGCCCACCCGGAGGCCTGGTCGGGCGTGCGCCGGCAATGGAGCATCTGTTCGGCATGATCAACCGCGTGGCGCCCACTCGCGCGACGGTTCTGATCACGGGTGAGACCGGAAGCGGCAAGGAACTCGTGGCCCGGGCGATCCACGAGTCGTCTCCGCGGGCCCGGCATCCGTTCGTGCCGGTCAACTGCTCGGCGATTCCCGGGACGCTCCTCGAAGCAGAGCTCTTCGGGCACATGAAGGGCGCCTTCACGGGTGCCGTCCAGAGCCGTAAGGGGCTCATCGAGGAAGCGCATGGCGGGACGCTGTTCCTCGACGAGATCAGCACGCTGTCCCAGGATGTGCAGGTGAAGCTGCTCCGCGTCCTCCAGGAGCGAAAGATCCAGAGGGTCGGGAGCCCCGAGAGCGTGCCCGTGGATTTCCGTCTGGTCGCCGCGACGAACACGGACCTCCGCTCGCTGGTCGATGAGGGCGCATTCCGCGAGGACCTCTTCTTCCGGTTGGACGTGTTCCCGGTCGACGTGCCGCCGCTCCGGGAGCGCACCTCCGATATCCCGCTGCTCGCTCAGCATTTCCTCACCCGGTTTGCGCGCGAGTACGAGATCGAGCCGCCCAAGCTCTCGACCGGCACGCTCTCCCGCATGATGGCGTATACGTGGCCGGGTAACGTGCGGGAGCTCGAGAACTTCGTCGAGCGCTCCGTGGTGATGTATCCCGGCGCGCGAAGCTTCCCGTTCGACGTGGAGCGGCGAGGACCTACGAGCGAGGCGGCCTCGCTGCTCGAAAACGCTCTCGACGGCGATTGGCCCCTCGCCCGCCTCGAGCGCGAGTACATTCTCGCGATGCTCGAACGGAATCGTTGGCAGAAGGGGGCCACGGCGGAGGTCCTGGGCGTGGACCGGCGCACGATTCACCGGAAGCTCCAACGGTACCGACAGGACGGCGTGCTCGGGGCATGATGGGCCACTACGGTTGGGGTGAGATGATGCCGAACGGCCCACGCTGAGCCGCGGCGTCCAGCGGGAGCTTCTCGGCCGGCGGATGGCGGCCGCCCGGGTGACGAGCCAGTTCACCATAGACCCACACCACGGGCAGTTCGTCGACATGGGACGAAGTGTCTCATCTCCCGGGTCCGCCCCCGCCAATCCGTCCCACATGGTAGCTCACCGCGAGGCCCCCGGAGATCGGGGACGTCAGTCATGGCGCGCTGGAGGATGGGTGATGCCGTAACGGGTTCTTCGGGACCACGCCTTGCACCTACGGGTCACTCCACCGACAACCGTGAACCGCCAATGGCGAGCAGGAGGATGTATCCCATGCCCCGACAGACCCCTTCGAAAAAGACCACCGAGTCCACCGAGCCCGACAGCAAAGCATCCGCGGAGAAGAAGTCCGCCTCGAGTCGAAAAGGTGCGTCCGCGACGACGAAGAAAGCAACGACCAAGAAGACCACCAAGAAGACCACGGCGAAGAAAGCGACGACGAAGAAGGCGCCCGCCGGGACCACGGTCGCCGAGGTGATGTCGTCTCCGGTGCATCGCGTGGACGTTTCCGCGTCGATGAACGAGGCGGCTCAGAGCATGTGGGAGCACGATATCGGCGTGGTGCCCGTGGTCGACGCGGAGGGGCGGATCGAAGGCATCGTGACCGACCGGGACGTCGCCATGACGGCCTACTTGCAGGGGCGGGCACTTCGGGACATCCCCGTGCGGGAGGTGATGTCGAGCAATGTCCAGTCCGTCCGCTCGGACGAAGCGGTCGTCGCGGCAGCGTACAAGATGTCCCAGCACCAGATGCGTCGTCTCCCCGTCCTGGATGGTGAGGGAGCGCTCGTGGGAATGCTCTCCCTCAATGACCTCGCCGGGGCGTCGAGTGACTCGAAGGACAGCGGAGTCACGGAGCACGATCTGGCCGACACGCTTCGCGCGGTGTGCATGCCCAGGGCGGGCACGGAACCGCTGGCGGCGAGCTGACCCCCAAGAAGGCCATGCCGTGCCGTGCGCCGGAACGCGCGGACCGAACCTCACCGGAAGATCCTCGAAACCTCATGGAGATCATGCCTACCACCACTGACGAATCCCGTGCTTGGAGGTCCACCGCGCACCGGCGTCCGGACCGGCGTCACAGCTACCCGCGCGGCGCGAGCCTCCCGGTGGGCCTCCCGACTCAGTTCCACGTGCTGAGCTTCGAGGGTCCGGACGCGTACTCCAGAGCTGGAGGCATCGCGAGCCGAGTCACCGGGCTCACGCGTACCCTGGCCGATACGGGGCACGATACCCATCTCTGGTTCGTCGGGGATCCGATCTCTCCCGGGCATGAGGTAGACGGAAGCCTGCACCTGCACCGTTGGTGTCAGTGGCTCAGTCGATCCTGCCCCGCGGGCGTTTACGACGGCGAAGATGCGAAGCGAGCGGACTACGCGGCTTCGCTCCCTCCCTACCTCGTCTCCGAGATGCTGCTTCCGCACCTCGCGGCCGGAGGGAGGGCGGTCGTCCTGGCCGAGGAGTGGCATACCGTGGACGCGGTGCTCCACCTCGATTGGCTGCTCAGGGGCCGGGGCGTTCGACACCTCGTGACCATTTTATGGAACGCCAACAACACATTCGGCTTCTCGCACGTCCCTTGGGATCGCCTGGCCGGCGCGGCGCGCATCGTCACGGTGAGCCGTTACATGAAGTCCCTCATGGGCAGCCATGTCGACGATGTCGAGGTCGTGCCGAACGGGTTGCCTCCGGACGCCTATGATGAGCCGGATCCGGAGGCGGTCCAGTCTTTCTCGAATCGTGTGCGGGACCGTCTGTGTCTCGCGAAGGTGGGGCGCTGGGATCCGGGCAAGCGATGGTTGGGGGCCGTGGAAGGGGTCGCCGAGCTGAAGGAGCGGGGAGAGCGCCCCCTTCTCATCGCTCGCGGCGGAATCGAGGAGCACGGCCGCGAGGTTTTCGCTCGAGCGAACGAGCTCGGACTGCGGGTCCGGGAGCGGACCCAGCGGGAGGCCGGGCCTTCCGGGCTTCTGGAGGTGCTCGAGGACGTCGATGACGTGGATGTCTTGAGCCTGACCGCGCCGCTTTCACCGGCCGCCTGTCGCCTCCTCTTTCGAGGTGCCGCGGCCGTGCTCGCCGACAGCGAGCACGAGCCGTTCGGCTTGGTGGGACTGGAAGCCATGGCCGTGGGCGGAGTCGCTTGCACCGGAGGCACCGGAGAGGACTACGCGAAGCGGGGGCGCAACGCGATCGTCCTGGCGGGGGGAGACCCGCGTGAGATGGCGGGTCTTCTCAGCCACCTACGCCAGTGGCCGGAGGCGGTCAGCACTCTGGCGGGCTGCGCTCTGGAAACCGCCAGGGATTACGCTTGGCACCGGGTGATCGACGCGCACGTGCTCCCGCTCGCTCAGGCCACCGTGACGTCCTCGCACAGGTAGACGTCCTGAATGGCGTTGAGGAGCTCGATGCCATCCTTCCGCGGACGCTGGAACGCCTTGCGGCCGGAGATCAAGCCCATGCCGCCCGCGCGCTTGTTGATGACCGCGGTCCGCACCGCATCCTGCAGGTCGCTGTCGCCGGACGCGCCCCCGGAGTTGATCAGGCCGATCCGGCCCATGAACCCGTTCGCGACCTGATACCGGGTGAGGTCGATGGGGTTGTCCGAGGAGAGCTCGCTGTAGACCCGGTCGTGGGTCTTGCCGAATCCGAGGGCGCGGTAGCCGTCGTTCGTCTCCGGGAGCTTCTGCTTGATGATGTCCGCCTGCAGCGTCACGCCGAGGTGGTTCGCCTGGCCCGTCAGGTCGGCCGCGACGTGGTAGTCGACGCCGTCCTTCTTGAAGGCCGAGTTGCGGAGATAGCACCACAGAATCGTCACCATGCCGAGCTCGTGCGCGGCGTGGAACGCCTCCGAGACCTCCTGTAGCTGCCGGGAGGACTCCTCGGAACCCCAGTAGATGGTCGCGCCGACGCCGATCGCGCCCATGTCGAACGCCTGCCGGACGTCCGCGAACATGACCTGGTCGTACCGGCTCGGATACGAGAGGAGCTCGTTGTGGTTCAGCTTCAGAATGAACGGAATCCGGTGGGCGTACTTGCGCGCCGTCATCCCGAGGACCCCGAGCGTGGAGGCGACCGCGTTGCAGCCCCCCTCGAGCGCGAGCTCGACGATGTTCGCGGGATCGAAGTAGTCCGGGTTGGGCGCGAACGACGCGCCGGCGCTGTGCTCGATCCCCTGATCGACCGGGAGGATCGACACGTATCCGGTCCCCGCCAACCGGCCCGAGTGCAGCAGAAGGTTGTAGTTGCGGTTCACGTTGACCGGCCGGTCGGACGGGACGAACGCGCGGTCCACGAAGTCCGGCCCCGGCAAGTGCAACCGTTCCCGAGGAATCGTGCGACACTCGTGCTCGAGGAGCCCGGAGTGCTCTTTACCCAGAATCTCTTCGATTCTTTCGATCATGTCCGTGTGAGGTCCTTGCCCTGCGTGTGTGCGAGTGCGGCGAAGGCTGTTAAATCCAGCCCTTCCGTCGGAAATCTTTGATCGTGGACGCCCAGCGGTCCATCTCGTCGGGCAGTCCGAATGACAGCCGGTTCCACTCGAGCATGGGCGGAAAGTGCCGACCCACCAGCAGGCCGGCTTCGCGCATCCGGTCCTGGTAGTCCGAAAGGTCCCCGTGAATCCGGTGCATCAGGAAGTTGGCTTCGGTGGGCAGGTATTCAAGGCCCAACTCGTCCAACGTCTGCTGCACGATGGCCTTCGACTCCCGGTTGACCTGGGCGCTCCGCTCGATGAGGCCGTCGTCCTTCAACGAGGCCAGGCCGGCGGCGGCGGCCAGCTCGTTGGGATTGTTCTGCACGACGAACTCGCGGAGCACCCCGGCGGTATCCGGGTGCGAGATGCTGTACCCGAGGCGCATGCCCGCCATGGCGAAGATCTTCGAGAAGGTGCGCACCACGACGACGTTGCGCCGGTCCTCGACCCACTTCACGGCCGACCAGTAGCGCGGATCCTCCACGTATTCGAAGTACGCTTCGTCCATGATGAAGGTCGTGGTCTCCGGGGCCTCCTCGATCCACGCGTCGATGGCCTCGGACGACGTGATCGTGCCGGTCGGATTGTTCGGATTGCAGAAGTAGACCACGGCCGGCCGGCCGGATACCGCTTCACGCATGCGCTCCACGTCGTGCTCGTACCCGTCGGTCAGCGGAATGGAGATGACGTCGTACGATTCGGTCTCCTGATAGTCGCCGATGTCCTCGAAGGTCGGCTCGGCCAGCACGAGCGGCTTGTTGGGGCCTCGGTACGCCTGGGCGGCGACCTGAAGGATCTCCGTCGAGCCGGCGCTGAGCACCAGGTTTTCCGGGGCGACGCCCGCGTATTCGGCGAGGCGCTCCATCAGCTCGCGGCGGTGAGCGCCCGGGTATCGGTTGGCGATCGGGAGCGCGTCGATCACGGCTTCTCGAGCCTGAGGCGAGAGCCCGATGGCGTTCTCGTTGGAGCTGAGCCGGATCGTGCCGTCTTGCAGAGTCTTGCCGCTCGCCCAGCTGGGCACACGACTGATGAACGAGCCCAGGGTGCCACCGGCACCAGTGAGCCCAGCGAGCCCGGCGGCCATTCCGGCCGTGACGAAACCGCGACGATCCATGGGTCCTCCTCCGAGTAACGGTTACGGGTGCCGCAATGTGAGCCGGGGGCGAGTGGACCGAAAGGGGCGCCTCACGGTACGATCGGGAATCATCGCCGAACTTCATCCGGGATCCGACCGCATGCGACGTCACTCAACCACTCTCTTTCTCGCGCTGACGCTGTTCTCGGTCACCTCGCCACGGCTCGAGGTCGCGGCCCAGGTGCCCGAGGCACCCGTCCGCTACGACACCGATCATCTTCCGGCGGCCTTCCACGAAGGCCGTCGTGCCGCCGTGATGGAGCGTCTTCCGGACGATGCCCTGGCCATCTTCTTCGGAGCGCCCGAGCGGACCCGTTCCAACGACGTGAGCTACGAGTACCGGCAGGACAGTGACCTCCTCTATCTGACGGGAAGTGCGGAGCCCGGCTCCGCGCTGCTTCTGGCCCCGGGCGGAATCACCGTGGACGGCCGCACCGTGCGCGAGATCTTGTTCGTCCCTCCACGTGATCCGGCGGAGGAGGTCTGGCTGGGCCGGCGCTTCGGTGCCGAGCGGGCGATGGACGTGCTCGGCGTGGAGCTGGCCCTCGAGAACACGCGTTTCGAGGAGATCGCCGGTCCGTTGCTCGCGAGCGACGAGCACACCGTGCACCACCTGCCGCTTCCCGACGGCGTGCCGTCCGGCTCGGACCTCGCCGGGCAGCTCGACGTCTTCCGCTCGCGCGTGCAGCCGGTCTCGATCTCCGAGAGCGGCCTCACCGGTTTCATGCTGCACGGGGTGCTCGCGTCGCCCTCCCCGGAGCTGTTCGAGCGTCTCAAGGTCCTCGTCGAGCGGGGTTTCGATCCCGCGGCCGCTTCGGACCCGACGGCCCGTGAGCTGGCCGAAGCGTTCGTGGAGACGGACGACTTCGCCGACTGGACCGAGACCCACGCCGAGCTGACCAGGGGCCATCCCGACGGCACGGAGCTACGTGAGATCCTGGACGGGCTCCGCACGATCAAGGCGGACGAGGAGCTCGAGGCGATGCGGCGGGCCATCGACATCACCGCCGACGCGCATCGCGAAGTCATGCGGCGTCTGGAGCCCGGGTGGAAGGAGTACGAGATCGAGGCGCTCGTCGAGTACACCTTCAAGCGTTCCGGTGCGGAATACCCCGCGTTCCCCAGCATCGTAGGGAGCGGGGAGAACTCGGTGATTCTCCACTACGAATCGAACCGTCGGACCACCGAGCCCGGTGATCTGGTGGTGATCGACGTCGGCGCCGAATACCGGGGCTATGCCGCGGACATCACCCGGACCCTACCCGTGACCGGCACGTTCAGCGAAGAACAGCGGGCGATCTATGATCTGGTTCACCGGGCGCAGCGGGCGGGCATCGAGGCCGCTCAGGCGGGGGCCGCCTACCTGGCGCCGCACCGCGCGGCCGAACGCGTCATGGCCGAGGGGATGGCGGAGCTCGGCCTCATCCGCGACGCGCGGGACCTCAACGGGCTCCGCCGGTTCTTCATGCATGCGACCAGCCACTACCTCGGGCTCGACGTGCACGACGTCGGTGGTGGCGGCCCCTTGGAGCCCGGTACCGTCATCACCGTCGAGCCCGGCCTCTACATCGCGCCCGCCGAGGATATCGACCGACGCTGGTGGAACATCGGTGTGCGCATCGAGGACGATATCCTGATCACCGACGACGGCCCCGTGAACCTGTCGGGAGGGGCGCCGACCTCGTCCGACGACGTGGAGGCGCTGATGGAAGGGAGCTGAGCGTCCGAGGGAAGCCTCAGCGGACCTCCGCATCGACCTCCGTTTCTCCCTCGGAGCGTGCGATCACCGCAGCGCCGCAGGAGTCGCTGAAGATGTTGACCGCCGTGCGGTACATGTCGAGCGGGCGGTCGATCGCGAGCATGGAGCCGACGATCACGTTCACGTTCGGACCCCGGAGCCCGACGGCCTCCAGCACGATGAAGATCACCACCAACCCCGCCGACGGGACGGCGGCCGCCCCGATGGAGGCGAGCAGGGCCGTCAGCACGACGATGGCCTGCTGCATGATCGAGAGGTCGAAGCCCAGCACCTGAGCGATGAAGAGCGCGCCCACGCACTCGAAGATCGCGGTGCCGTCCATGTTGATCGTCGCGCCCATGGGCAGCACGAACGACGAGACCTTGTTCGAGACGCCGACCTTGTGCTCCACCGTGCTGAGGGTCACCGGAAGGGTGGCGCCCGACGAGCTCGTGGAGAACGCGATCAGGAGCGGCTCCCGCATGTTCGCGAAATGGATCTTCGGGGAGATCCGGCCCAGCACGATCAGGATGAGCGGCAGCGTCACGAAGAGGTGGATCGTGAGCCCGGAGAAGATGGTGAAGGCGTAGAGCGCGAGGGGCTGGAAGGCGTCGAATCCGGTGGTGGCCACCATGCGTGCGATCAGCGCGAACACACCGATCGGCAGGAATTTGATGATACCGGACGTGAGGCGCATCATCGTTTCGAAGAGCGAGTCGAAGAGCTCGGTGACGATGCGCTGCGGCTTGTCCGGCAGCGTCGTGACCGCGACGCCGAAGACGATGCTGAAGAAGATGAGGGCCAGCATGTCCGCGGTGGCGGCCGCCTGGATGACGTTCTCCGGCACGATGTCCAGTATGAGCTGCGCCGGAGTGGCCGGCGTTTCGAGCTCGGGGAGGTCCTGGCCGGAGCTCTCGGTCATGTTGGCGCCCACGCCCGGCTGGATCAGATTGACCAGGAGCAGCCCCACCGAGACGGCCAACAGGCTGGAGAGGATGTAGTAGCCGACGGTCTTGCTGAAGAGCCGGCCCAGCGCCTTTCCTCCCCCGACCGACGCGACGCCGGAGATGATCGACGTCAGCACCAGCGGCACGATGATCATCCGGAGGAGCTTCATGAACAGGTCCCCGAGCCAACCCAGCGTCTCCGCCGCGGGTTCACCGAAGGCCAGCCCGGTCAGACCACCGAGGATCATGGCGACGAGGACCTGCCAGTGGAGCCTCATGTACCAGGGTGCGTTCGGGTTGTGATCCATCGAGCTCGACCTCGGAAGGGTGGTGAGGGAAGCGACAGCGTAAAGGACATGGGCCTCGAAGGCCCCTTCGTCAATGCCTCGGCCGAATCTCGGCTCGTACGGTCACGTCGCCGGGCAGGACGGCATCGACCGCCTTCATGCCCGCGACTACGCGACGCAACACCGTGTCGTCGCGGTCCGGGGGTACGTTGTCCCGAAGGCTCACGAACATCTTACCGTCGCCGGTGTGCTGTTATCGTCGCCGGTGTCCCGGCCGCGCGTGGGGCCCGTCTCCGCGAGCGCCTCGAGCGCCTCCGGATTTCAGTGGTGCTCCCGGATGGTTGGGGAAATGTCCCCGGGCGTCTCGGCGAGAATCCGGTCGACGTAGCGGTCCGCCGGACCCACCAGTCGGTCGTGGAGCGCGTGGAACAGCTCCGTCGCGGATTCTCCCATCCATCCCTCCGGCAGGAGCGGGCGGGGAAGGTAGGGATCTTCGAGCGGGAATGCCCGGAACTCGTGGATGAGCCCGAACCGCAGCGTATAGCACTCTTCGTCGGTGATGCGAGCGTCGTTCCCCGCCTTCGCGCGGTCCAGCACGGGCGTCCATTGGTCGATGAACGCCCTGTAGTGCGCGTTGACGGCCTTCAGATCCCAACATCGTGCTACGAGCTCTTCGACCGGCGCCCCCGAGATGCGGGTGGCGCGAAAGCATTCGAGGTGCTCTTCGAGGTCGAGTTGCTCGGAGAGCTCCGTGACCTCTCGCTCGACGTCGTGCGGCGAGATCCAGAGCCCGTTGCCCAGCGATCCGAATCCCAACCACGCCAGCCGGTCCCGAAGACGGTCACGGAGCTGCCGCTCGTCTTCGGGAATCGAGTACGCGATCAGGAGCCACTGCTCGTCCCAGGGACCGTCCCAGGAGGGGTGGAAGATGCGCGCCTGTCCCTCCTCGAGCAGCTTGCGGCCACGGGGCGTCAGGTCGTAGAAGGCATGTCTGCCGATCTTGCGCGTGCTCAGCCAATCCTTGCGCGCCATCCGCGAAAGGACCGTGCGCACGGCACCTTCCGAGAGCCCGAGGGGATGCAGGAGATCGATGAGCGCTCCGACCCAGGTCGGTCCTTCACGGTCCAGGAGGTACTCGCCGAAGAGGGTGAAGACCAGGTCCTGAGGACGTTGCGTGGGCGATGAAGTCGGCACCGGTCATCGTCGCGTGCGTGGGGGACGAGCGCTGCGCACCGGACGCGTCGTCATCACTCCGGGCTCAGAACGCCTCGAGCTTGTGGAAGACCTCCGTGCCGTTCTTGAACCAGTGTTCCCGGAAGGGTTCCACCGAGACTTCTTCCTGTCTCAGGAGTTCGGCCGTCATGGGGTGCGGAAAAAGGGTCATCCTTCCCGACTCGTTCTCGTGCACGGTGTAATCCCCACTGATCTGGAGCGTCGTGCGCAGCCGTTGCTCTCCGTTCATCATGAATCCCTGGAGCAGGTGCGTCGTCGTTTCCCAGGCTCCCGGGGTCACGCTCAGGTCGAGGATCGGCGATCCCCCGGTGAACACGCGTACCCGCAGACGGTCGTCGGTCTCGATGAACTGCGCGTCGATGTCCCGCTGGTAGTACGGGAAGAAGAAGCGCTCGGACTTGATGCGGCGCGCTTCCTTCGAGCTCGTCGCGGCTGCGAACGGATAGAACCCGGCCTTCGCATGCTGCCCCCACTCCGCGACCATCGGTGGGACGATGACCGAGAACATGAGCTCGGTATATGGACCCACGACGCTGTCGTCGAAGAGGAACGCGGTCACGGACAGGACACTCCTCTGGTGACGAACCTCGATCGGCTCGAGATGCGCGGGAAGCATGGCCTTGGCGTCCGACGTCGACATCTCGAAGAAGGCGCTCACCCCGGTGTTGAACCGGTAGCTGCTCACGGACATACGCCGTACCTCTGGAGGACCTTCTGGATGATGGCGACGCCTTCCTCGAGCTCCTCGCGGGAATGGGCGGCCGAGATCGACATGCGGAAGCGGGACTTGTGCTTTCCGACCGCCGGGTACTTCACCGGATTGATGAACACCCCTTCCCGCAGGAGCTCTTCTCCCATCATGAAGATCCGTGCGTCGTCGCGGACCATGATCGGGATGACGTGGGACGTGGATTCACCCATCGGAATCTCGGCCTCGGACAAGAGCTTTTGCATATACGCCACGTTGTCCCAGAGCTTGTCGCGCAGCTCGGGCTCACTCGTCGCGAGCTCGAGCGCTTTGCGCAGGCCCGCCACCACGACCGGCGAGAGCGCGCAGGAGAAGAAACGGGAGCGGGAGAAGCCTCGCAGATAGTTGATGAGCGGTTCGGAGCCGGCGATGAAGCCACCCTGGCCGCCGAGGCTCTTCGAGAAGGTGCCGAGGTGGATGTCGACCTCCTCGTCGAGCCCTTGAGCCTCGGCCACGCCCTTCCCGGATCTTCCGAAGACGAAGGTCGAATGGGCTTCGTCGATCATCAGTCGAGCCTTGTGCTTCCTACAGACTTCGACGAGCTCGGCGAGCGGCGGGACGTCTCCGTCCATCGAGTACACACCCTCGACGATCACGAGCTTCTTCCCGTCGAAGCCGCCGAGCTTGCGGTCGAGGTCGTCCGGGCGGTTGTGCCGGAAAAAGCGGGACTTCGCCTTCGACAGGATCATCCCGTCCACGATGCTCGCGTGCGAGTACTGGTCGGCGACGATGAGGTCACCGGAGCGCATGAGCCCCGCGATGGTCCCGACATTGGCGCTGTAGCCCGTCGGGAAGATCATGGCGGCTTCCGTCCCCTTGAAGGCCGCGAGCTCCTCGGCGAGCCGGCTGTGCAGCGCGGTGGTGCCGCTCAGAATCGGGGACCCCGATGAGCCGCCACCGTATACGTCGACGGCGTCCTTGATCGCCTGCTTGACCTCCGGCCGGTACGAGAGTCCGAGGTAGTTGTACGAGGCGAAGTTGACGAGCCCGTGGCGAATCTCTCCGGTCTTCGTATCCTCGACGTCGACCCGTGTGCCCGGCTGGCTGTGGATGGGCAGCTCGAAGAGGTAGTATCCTGCCGGCTTCACCGCCGACCACCAGTCGTCGAACGGTTCGAGGAGCGCAAAAGCGTCGTCGCCCGCCCCGAAGTAGAAGTTCGTGTAGTCGTACTCCATGGGCCCCGGCTCAGGCGGGGCACCCTCGACATCACTCTGTTCCGTCGGGATTCGACCGGTGGATCGGTTCGTCTCCACGTCGGTGCCGACCGTGGATCCGTGCTTCTCGGAGTTGGACATAGGAGGTACCGGTTGTGAACGGAATTTCCGAACGCTCAATTTCCCGCAATCGGCGGGGCATATCAATAGTCGGGACCTCGATCGCCGTTCGGGTGGCGTTCGGGGCTGACGATGCCTCCCCGACCCGGGTGGCTCAACGAGGAGGCAGCACGTACCGTGCCAGTGACCGAAGGCCGATCCAGCCGCACCGCCCATCGCTCGCGCGCCAGCGTGCTCCGTCGGCCGCGGCCTGCGCGGTCGTCAGCCCGTGCGGTGCGGTGGTGGCATGACTGACTCACGTCATCGGGAGCTCCCGCCCGTCGTCCTGATCCACGGCTTCACCGGAGCGGCGGCGTCCTGGAGCCCCGAGCTCCGCGCGGGTCTCGGTGGGGAGGGCCGTGGCGTGGTCCCGCTCGATCTTCCGGGACACGGGGCCCGAGCGGGGGACGGGGCGGAGGGGATGGATCTCGATGCAGTGCTGGCGGGCATCGGCTCGGCCGTGCCCGGGACGTTCGACCTCGTCGGATACTCCATGGGCGCGCGTGTCGCGCTTCACTTCGCGGTCCGCTTTCCCGGCCGGGTACGCCGGCTCGTGCTGGAATCCGGCTCGCCCGGGTTGGCTTCCGCGCGTGAGCGAGCACGACGCCGCGAAGCCGACGAGCGACTGGCCGAGCGGATCGAGGAAGACGGGGTCGGGGCTTTCGTGGCGGATTGGCGGCGCAACCCCGTGCTCGCGCCCGGCCCCCGACGCGCGCCCACGGCCGACCGCAGAGCGGAGCGCATCCGCCGCGGGAATCGTGCACACGGACTGGCGGGCGCGCTCAGGACGTTGGGCACGGGCGCATTGCCTTCCCTCTGGGACCGGCTTCCCGCCCTCGCGGCTCCGACCCTGCTCCTCGTGGGGGCGCTGGACTCGAAGTTCGTGGCGATCGCCGAACGGATGGAGCGGAGCATTCCGGCCGCGACCCTCGAGGTCGTACCCGACGCCGGACACACCGTCCACCTCGATCGGCCCGAGGCGTGGCTCACGGCGGTGCGCGGGCATCTGGGACGTGGCCCCGAAGTCGACTAGACTTCGGGCCGCCGCACTCTCGCGTCACGGTTCGCCAGGAGCTCATGAGCCACGTTCGGTCCCAGTCCGCCGGCATGCGCCTGTCCGACAGCGATCGGGTGCTGGTGTACTCGTCGATGTTGGTGACGCTGTTCCTGGCCGCGCTCGACCAGACGATCGTGGCGACCGCTCTCCCGCGGATGGTCGAGGACCTCCAGGCCGTGGATCGGTACGCCTGGGTCGCCACCGCATACTTGCTCGCGTCCACGGCGTTGGCGCTCGTCTACGGAAAGCTGGCCGACACGTATTCGCGAAAGCGGATCACGCTCGGCGCGGTGGTGCTGTTCCTCACGGGTTCCATACTGTGTGGGCTCGCCGGCATGGTCGGGCGCCTGCCGGTTCTCGGCGACGGGATGAACCAGTTGATCGTGGCCCGCGGACTCCAGGGTCTCGGTGGGGGCGGGATCTTCGCCATGACGTTCATCATCATCGCCGATCTGTTCACGCCCGCCGAGCGGGGGCGCTATCAAGGGTACGTTGGAGCCGTGTTCGGGCTGGCGTCCGTGTTGGGTCCGCTGGTCGGCGGGCTGCTCACGGACCATGCGGGCGGGTTCATCCCGGGCGTCGAAGGCTGGCGATGGGTGTTCTTCGTGAACGTGCCGATCGGGGGCGTCGCGCTCTGGCTCATTCTCCGGCGGATGCCGGTGCTCGAGCCCCCCGGCGAAAGGGCACGCCCCGACTTCGTCGGTGGCTTTCTCCTGATGGGTGGCCTGGTTCCACTCATTCTCTCGATTCAGCTCGACAAGCGTGCGTATCCATGGTTCCCCGGCCTGGGCGTGGGCACGACTGCGAGCGGGTGGGCCGCCTGGACGACTCCCGGACTCTTTCTGGTCGGAGTGCTGGGCATCGTCGGCTTCATCATTCGTTCACGCGGCTCCGCGAGCCCCATCCTCGACCTGCGGTTGTTTCGCAACCGGGTCTTCCGGACGGCGAACACAGCCACGTTCTTCTTCGGGGCCTCGGTGATGTCGATCACGATCTTTCTCCCCCTTCTCCTGGTCAACGTGCTGGGCATCTCCGCGACCGGCGCGGGAGCCGCGCTCATCCCGTTCTCGGGTGGCGTCGTGCTCGGAGCGACGATGGCGGGACATTACGTGGACCGGGTCGGATACCGGCGCCAGATCTTCGGGGGAGGCCTTCTGTTCGCCGCGGCCGTGCTCCTGCTCGCGGGGCTCGATGCAGACGCGTCGTACGCTCGGGTCATGCTCTACACGGTGCTCTGCGGCCTGGGCGCCGGACCCTCGATGCCCCTGTTCACGTTGGCGGTCCAGAACGCCGTCGACGTGCGCATGGTCGGACAGGCGACGAGCGCGTCGCAGTTCTTCCGGCAGATCGGAGCCACGGTGGGAGCGGCGGTCATGGGAACCGTCCTCGTGACGACCCTGAGCGTCTCGTTCGCCACGTTGGAGATCCCCCCCGCGGTGCTCGACGCCCTGCCTCACGAGACGGAGCAGCTCGTTTCGACCGGTGGCGCGAGCTTGCCCGAAACCATACGGGAGCGGTATCGCGGGCTCGCCGCGGAGGCCACGTCTCCCGAGCGTGCCGGTGAGCTGCGCGCGGAAGGGCAGGCGCTCGCGGAACGGGTCTCGGGCGCGGTCGTCACGGCTTTCGAGCGCGCCACGAGGCGAATCTACTGGCTCACTTCGGCCATCATCCTGGTGGCCACGCTGCTCACGCTGCGCATCCCTGAGCTCCGACTACGAACCACGCATGACCGCGACGCGTTGCAGCAGGGCCCGTGAGCGCCGCTCGCGGCATGGGGGAGCGGTTCCTCAGGGTCGCGATCACGCAGGCGTGGCATGATCGACGCGCCCTCTGCAGCTTGGTAGAGAGCGTACGGCCGCTGAAAACGGACGAAACACGGACGATACCGGGATGATCAAAAAGCTCTTCTACATGGGACTCATCGCTCTCGGCGTGACGATGGCGGTGCCCAGCCTGCGGGCCGAGTTGACCGAGGCCGTGCGGCCGTACGTCGACGACGTGAAGGCCCGGTTCGTTCCAAGACGTCTCCGGAGCATGGCCGATCAACTGGACGCGAGGCTGAGGCGCGCGGAGGGCTTGCCGGGTGTGTTCGAAGGTTGGCTGCGTCGGGATTTCACGGGCTCCGAGCTCGATCCCTGGGAGAACCCGTACTACCTGGAGGCGGGACGTCGTGAGTACTTCGTCGGGTCGATGGGCCCCGACGGTGAACGAGGCACGGAGGACGACATCACCGAACCTCCGCGCCCGCTCAGCGGTGAGGGGCCCCGCGAGCGCTAAGCGTTTCGGGGGAAGGGTTCGGATCTCACCCCAGCGGCGTCATCTCCAGCCTCGAGATGTGCAGGTTCAACCCGTGATTGACCCGAAACCCGTAGGCCCCGTCCACGGCGAGGTCGTCCCGCGGACCGCGCCACACCTCGCGCCCGTTCACGAGGAAGCGGAGGGTGCCGTCGTCGGCCTCGACCGTCAGCACGTTGCGGACCGATGCGTCGTCTCCTCGCTCGGAGTACGACAAGATCGCTTCGTGCCCCGTCCACGGCTCGATGGTGGGCGCCTCGGACCCGTCGCGATGCTTCACGATGAACTGTCCGCCGTTCCGGATCAGGAAGTACGTGTAGGCGAGCTCCTGCGCGTCGAGGTTTCGGCCCCCGATGAAGATGCCGAAGGCCTCCCTGCGTTCCCCTGGATCGAAGAGATACACCTCCATCTCGACGCGAAACGAGCCCGTCGCCTCCGCTTCGGGGTGCCAGTAGATACCCGCCGGACCCGAAGTGACGTGCCAGCCCGGAGGCATTTCGACGAACTGCTCGAGCTGCTCCTCGGTCGCTCCCGGTTGGTCGAAGCGGACCCGCCAGTCGCTGGGCCGTTCGAAGTCCTGTGCCGACAGGGCGGTGGCCGGGAGCACGCTGGCGGAAAGCACCGCGAGCACGAGGGGGAAGCGAAGTCGCATCAGGGTTCCTGGCGAAGGGGGGATCCGCTGTAAAACGAAGGTCGGATGCCGGGGTTCCGGTGTCAAACCGGCGGGCGTGGGGCTACCTTCGACCCTCACGATTCCCGTTGAGAGGAAGCGCGCATGAAGCCCCTAGCTCTTTTCGCCGCATGGATTTCCGTCGGCGCTTCGGTTCTGCCCGCCCAGGAGCCGACGGATCCGGTGTCCGAGGAGGGGACACCGGTCGAAGGGGAGGACTTTCGCGTCTTCCGAGCGGATGGCTCGGCGGCCGCGTTCGACGACGTGCTCGCCGGGCTCGACACGGTGGAGGTGCTTCTCGTGGGAGAGGAGCACGGGAACCGGGTTGGACACCGGATCGAGGAGGCGCTTCTGCGCGAGGCCGTGGAGCGCTATCGGGGCTCGACGCGGTGGCTCACCCTCTCGCTGGAGATGTTCGAGCGTGACGTGCAGTACGTTCTGGACGAATATCTCGACGGATTGATCACGGAGACGCACTTCCTCGACAGTGCGCGTCCGTGGGAGGAATACGGCGTCCGGTATCGGCCGTTGATCGAGCTCGCTCGCCAGGAGGGCATGCCGGTCGTCGCCGCCAACGCCCCACGCCGGTACGTGAATCGGGTTACGAGAGAAGGCCCCGAAGCTCTCGAGGACTTGGGTCCATTGGCGAGATTCTTCCTGCCACCGCTGCCCTATCCGGGACCTTCGGAGGCGTACCGTGCCCAATGGAACGAGATCATGGCGGCGGCCATGGGTGATTCCACGGAAGCGCATGCAGCGGACCGGGACTACGCCGGAAGCGAGAACGCGTTGCAGGCACAGGCGTTGTGGGACGCGTCCATGGGACACGCCATCACGGGGGCACTCGACGTTTCGCCCGACCGCGTCGTCCTCCACTTCGCGGGCTCGTTCCACGTGGAGAGGGGAACCGGCATCGCGGAACGGATCGAGGACTATCGCCCCGGAACGTCCGTGCTTTCGGTCGTCATGACGGAGGTCGGCGAGGAGAGCCCGCTCCAGTGGGACGCCGAAGCGTACGGAGGGTTGGCGGACTTCGTCGTTCTCACGCGCTAATCGTCCGTGGCGATGCGGGGGGCGACGATCCCACCGCGCCGCGGGCCCTGACGCCCCCGCACGGAAGGTCACGATCCGTTGCGACGACCCCATAGCGGAATGTTGACACCGACCGTGACGGCGCGCGGATCGAACTCGACGCCCGGTAGGAACACCCAGCGGAACTCGACCTGGGTGCCCAGGCCCGCGGGGCCGCCCGTCTTCAGCCCGATGACCGCTCCGAAGCCGGTCTTGGTCTCACGTGCGCTCTCGGGATCCGTGCCATAGACGGAATTCCGGAGCGCGATCCCGCCGCCTCCGTAGAAGCCGCCCTGGCGGCCGCCGCTGACGTAGACCAGGTCGGCGGTGAAGCCGTACTCACGGAGTCGGGTCACGAAGGTGACGTCCGCTCCCGGCACCACCTCGAGATGGCCGTTCCGGAGCACGGGGATTCTCAACTGGGCTCCCAGGACCTCCCCGTTGGCGGATTGGTCGTAGCCGAACCGGAGCCCCGCGGAGGCGGGCGGCCACGGGCCCGCCTCCTGTTGGTTTCCGGCCGCGCCGCCTTGCGCGTGCAGAGCCGAGGCCGGAGCCGATACGGCCAGCGCGACGGCCAGACTCAGGATCGTGGCACGGAGCCCGCTCCGGGGTGAGCCGCGCACGACCCGATGGCGGCTCCCTCGCCCGAGCGGCCTCAGCTCGTGATCCGCCCGTCCGCCACCGCGCGGAGGACGTCTGCGGAGGTCACGATCCCGGCGAGCTGCTGCCGGTCTTCGATTACGACCGCCCGGTGGATCCGGCCTCGAACCAGGAACTCGCAGAGCTCGGCGACCGTCGTGTCGGGTCGGACCGTGAAGGAGACCGGGGTCATGATCTCCTCGACCGTGGTCCTGTCGAGCTCACTCTCGGGGAGCTCTGCGAGCATGGCCTGGTCCGTCGCCGGGGTATCCTCGGGTAGGAAGAACCCGTAGGGATCGGACCCGGGATCGTCATCACTGTCGTCGAAGTCGGCGATCTCGTCCTCGTCGCGTCGCATGGCGGAGGTCACGAGCTGAACGTCGGAATCCTCGGCGGCGAGCCGCACCAGATCGGTCGACGAGACGACCCCGACGAGCGTTCCACCGGCGTCCAAGACCGGAACGCCGCTTATCTGCTCGTCCGCGAGGAGCCGGGCGAGGTCGCGGGCGACGGCGTCGGTGGTCACGGTGACCACCTTGGGCTGCATGATATCCCGAACGTAGAGCATGATGATCCTTTATCGGTTTACGAGTGCGCTGTTGTCGGTCTCGGCGTGTGCCGGCCGCGGGGGTCAGCTCTTCTGCTGGCCGACGGGGCGGTGGAGGAGGAGCGGCAGATGCGTGCCGCGGAGCACTTTGTCCGCGGTGCTCCCGAGTAGCGCCCGGCTCAGGCCCTTCCGTCCATGGGTCGCCATCGCGATCGCGTCGGAGTCGACGGCCTCCGCCTCCAGCAAGATTCCGTGTCCCGCCTGGGCGTCGACCGTAACCGACGTGGTGACGCGGAGCCCCCGCCGGCGCATACGCTCGGCCTGCATCTCCAGGTGCTCGGCGGCGCGCTCTTTCGCCTCCTCGAGCACTTCCTGATTCATCTGCGCGGTATGGGGCAGGTAGGGCGACGCGAGATCCACGGGGTATGCGACCACACGCGTCAGGTGGTACGCCGATCCGAACAGCTCACCGAACTCCGTGGCGTGAGCGAGAGCGGACTCCGCGAGCTCCGAGCCGTCCAAGGGCACGAGAAGGTTGTCGAACGCCGTCTCGTCTTCGAGGTCGGGCGTCTCCTTTTCGTCCGGTCGAACGAGAAGGACCGGCCGGTCGGCCTGCCGAACGAAGCGGTCCGCGACGCTGCCGAGCCAGAGACGCGAGATGGCTCCGCGCCCGTGCGACGCCATCACCACGAGATCCACTTGCTGGCCCGACGCTTCCTTCTGGAGCATGTCCACGGCATGGCCGCTGAGGATGGACGAAGTCACCTTGCCGTTCGTCCGATTCGATACGTCCTCGGTCAGCTTCGCGAGGTATTCACGGGTCCACTCCTCCGCCGCTGACGCCCACTCCTCGTACGCGAACGCCGGCACGGGCTCGACGACCGTCACGAGGTGGAGGGCCGCCCCCGTCCTCCGGCTCAGCGTGATCGCGAGCGGGAGCGCCGCTTCCGCGAACTTGGAGCCGTCCAGGGTCACCATGATCTGATTGTACACGCTACCTCCTCGTTGTGTCGGGCCGTGTAACGCTCCCCGCCCGGAATCATCCGGATGACGGGGTTGGCTCAGGCCCTGATGTGTCCCGCGACGACTGCTTAAATTCTCAGGCCTCGGCGATTCCGGCGGTGTCGGGACGGCAGACGTCCGACCGTCGGGGATCGACCGCGCTCGAGCGTAGGGTATTTCGCCACAGCGTTCCGCGAAATAGGGGAGCCGTCCGCGTGCTACCTTCAGAAGAATACCATGCCATCTTTCTCGCCGCCCCGGACGGGATGTTCGTGGTCGATGATGACGGAATCATCCGTGACGTCAATCCGAAGGCCGTGGAGTTGTTCGGTTGGACGCGGGAGGAGCTCGTCGAGCAGCCCGTGGAGGTGCTGGTGCCGGAGGCCCTGCGGGGCCGCCACTGCGAGCATCGCGGCGGATTCATGGCACACCCGCGGAATCGGCCCATGGGGATGGGCCTCGACCTCCTGGGTCGGCGCAAGGACGGCACGACCTTTCCGGTCGAGATCAGTCTGAGCCCTTGGAAGATGGCCGACGCCCGGGTCCGCGTGATCTGTGCCGTTCGCGACGTTACGGCCCATCGGCGTCTGAGGGATTTTTCCGAAGGTGCGCTGCGGGCGACCGAGGACGAGCGCCGACGGATCGCGCGGGAGCTTCACGACGACACGGCCCAACGCCTCGCGACCCTGATCCTCAGGGTCCGCGCCCTCGCGGAGGAGCGGGACGAGGACGCGCGGTTGAGCCTCCTGGAAGAGGTCCGTGCCGAGATCGTAGCGGCCGCCGAGGACGTGAAGCGCATCTCCCGCGGGCTCCGGCCTCCCGAGCTCGAAGAGGTCGGGTTGGCGCTTGCCCTGCGGGCGCACCTCAGGGTGCTCCGGGAACGGCTCGCGTTCGAAGTCGATGCCGACCTCGTCGAGGTCGGGACACGACTCGACCTCACGGGTAAGCTCGCGCTCTACCGAATCATCCAGGAGGCGCTGTCCAACGCGCGTCGGCATGCCGACGCGGAGCGGGTTCACCTCAGTCTGTTCGTCGAGGAGGGGGCGGTGGTGGTGGAGGTGACCGACGATGGACGGGGCTTCGATCCTGCTTCTCCGATGGAGCGGGACCGGGGGCTCGGTCTCATCGGGATGAAGGAGCGCACCACGATGGTCGGGGGACGCCTCCACATCGAGAGCGCGCCGGGCCACGGGACGTCCGTCCGGGTGGCCGTTCCGTTCACGACTTCGGAGGCCGATCATGGGTGAGGTGCTCCGTGTCCTTCTCGTGGACGACCATCCGATGTTTCGGGCCGGGATCAAGGCCCTGCTCGAAGCGGAGGGGAGGGTCGTCGTCGTCGGAGAGGCGGGCTCGGGAGAGGAAGCGGTGGATCAGGTGCGCTCCCTGAAGCCGGACGTGGTGGTCATGGACCTTTCCATGCCGGGATCGAGCGGGCTCGAAGCGACTCGGCGCATCGCGGCGCTGGAGCTCGATACCAAAGTGTTGGTGCTCACCGTTCACGCGGAAGAGGAGTACCTCGTCCCGGTCGTGGAGGCCGGCGCGAGTGGCTACCTGACCAAGACCAGCGCGGACACGGACCTGCACGAGGCGCTTCGCGTGGTCGCGCGCGGGCAGATCTTCCTGCCCCCGACGGCCACGACGCTCCTCCTGCAGCGCTATAAGGAGCGAGACGATCAGTCCTCGTCCGAAGGGCTCTACGCCCTGAGCGCCCGTGAGCGCGAGGTGCTGGCTTTGACGGCGGAGGGGTACAGCTCACGGGAGATCGGTCAGAAGCTCTTCATCAGCTCGAAGACCGTGGATACCTACCGATCGCGCATCATGGAGAAGCTGGGGCTGAGTCATCGGAGCGAGTTGGTGCGCTTCGCCCTCGAAGTGGGCCTCTTGCGGCGCGTGTGAGTGGCCCGCGGGCGGAGTCAGTCCGGGGCGTGAGGGGGTGGCTCATTCGTCGGTAGGATCTGTCTGGTCAGCACGAGCAGCTCGTCGAGCCGGAACGGCTTCCGCAGGACGCGTCGGGGCACGACGTCCGTGCTCGCCGGCGCGAGGACCGACGGATCGAATCGTTCCCGGGACATCACGATCGACGGCAGCCCGGGGAAGGCCTCGTGGATCCGCTCCACCGTGCCGGCATCTTCACCCCGTTCGGCCGGTGGGTCGGCGATGACCAGGTCCGCCGCATGTTCGCACAGTCGGTCGAGCGCTTCCTCGGTGCTCGTGGCGGACACGACGGTATAGCCATGCTGGCCCAGACTCTCCTCGAGCACTTTCCGGAGCTCGGGGGAGCTCTCGAGAAGCAGCACGCGGGCGGGCATGGCTCAGGTCGGACGTGCCATGCGGGTCTTGCGACTATCTCGGGTCGACATCGGCGAAGACCCCGCTCGTTCCATCGTGTGCGAACGTCAGAACCTGATAAGGCTCCGGGTTCGGACCCTCCATGCCGGGCGACCCGATCGGCATACCCGGAACGGCGATGCCCGCGATCTCCGGACGCTCGTCGAGCATGTGGGCAACATGCTCGGCCGGAACGTGGCCTTCGACGACGTACCCATCCACGATCGCCGTATGACAGGACGACATCCCGGTCGGCACGCCGGCGTCGAGCTTGACCGACATGAGGTCGCGCACGTTCCGCGCGTCCACGGTGAAGCCTGCTTCGCGTAGGTGCTCCACCCAGCCGTTGCAACACCCGCAGCCCTCGGTCTTGTAGACCACGATCTCGGGCGCGTCGGCCGAGGCCACGACCGTCGGCTCACCATCCGGGCTGTCGACCTCGCCGGCTTGACCGCTGCCGCAAGCACCGAGCACGAGGAGGGTCGGAAGGACGTAGAGCGTTCGGGTCATGGTTCATCGACTCCTGGCGAATATCGGTATTCGATGCGGGGCGCTCCCCTCAGTATACGAGACGCGCTCAAAAGATCCTACGATTCTTCGTGCTCGGTCGAGAGGATGTGGGCCGTCGCGGCCAACCAGGCCGAGCCGTGCAGCGGTACGGCCACCCCCGCCGTGGCGAGCGGGAGCGCCACGGGGTCGAAGAACGCGTACGGGATGAAGGTCAGCGTCCAGAACACGGTGCCGAGCAGTGAGACGGCCGCGATGGTTCGGGACTCCGCCCGGATCCAGGCCAGAAGAACCGGGACCGAGCCGGCGAACACGAAGAACAGCGCGAGAGACACGCTGAGCATGCGGTACCGGCGCCAAAAGCTCGGGCGCAGGGGTTCCAGGAAGAAAGCCTGCTTCATGGCCTCCATCGCGAACGACCGCTGGCCGACCATGGCGTTTTCGAGGACCACGCCCCACAGGTGGAGGCCCAGCTGCACGAGCCCCATGACGATGAGCCATCCGCCGGCGGCGTAACACCAGACTCGGGGGTTCCGCAGGGTCACGCCGACACCTCCTTCCGCCTTCAACTGCCCCGACGGGCCGGCTACCTTGGCCACATGGACGTCCAGATCTTCGGCGTCAAGAACGACGCCACGGTACGAAAGGCTCTACGCTTCTTCAAGGAACGGCGCATCGGCGTCCATTTCATGGACTTCAAGGAGCGGGCTCCGTCGAAGGGCGAGCTTCGCCGGTTCTTCGACCGGTTCGGCGTCGACGCGCTGATCGACCGCGAGGCGAAGCGCTTTCGGGCCCTCGGGCTCCATGCCGCGCACTACGGAGCCGACCGGTGGATCGAGATCGCCACGGAGGAGCCGTTGATCCTGCGGATGCCCCTCGTGCGCAACGGCAAGGAGCTCACGGTCGGGCTCGCCGAAGACACGTGGCGAGAATGGGCCGGCCGCTGAGCCGTGGCTTCGCGCGTCACGAGATCGGCTTCGTCTTCGGGAGCAGCCGCACCGACCACAGGCCCGAGTTCGTATCGCTGAAGAAGACGTGACCCTTGTGGGGCATGGTGCCCCAGACCATGGTCGCGTTGGGCGTATATCCCGCCGGGCTCGCCGATTTGAACACCGCGATCTCCCGGCCCTGAGTGTAGAGGTTGCCCATGAGCTCCCCGCTCACGTCGACCACGCGCAGTCCGCCTTCGTAGTAGGCCTGATAGAGCTTGTCGTCCTCCACCCACATGTTGTGGGTTCCGAACTCGGGCACCTGGTAGCGGGCGACCATCTCGGGGTTCTCCGGATCCGTGAAGTCCACGATCTGGATATAGCCGCGGGTCACGAGCGGAATTCCCCCCGTGCCCGTCTCGGGATCGTACTGCTGGGAGTACGATCCCATGGAGGAGGGGTATCCTGCCCACGCCAGCCCGCGGCGCTGCATGATCTCGTCGCCGAGGAAGAGGTAGGTCTTCCCCGTCGATTCCTGGAAGTACGGAAAGGCCGCGTGGGTCGCGCCGCTCGGCGTCGGGTACGAGGTCACGAAGACCGGATTCTCGGGCGAGCCTCCCCAGCGGCCGTCCCCGACGTCGACCACCACGACCCCCGTTTCCCACTCGGAGGAGTACGCCAGGCCGTCGTGCACCCACACGTCGTGCAGCCTCGAGTTCGGGTGGTTGTACTCCGAGACGAAGCGTGGCTCGTGGATGTCGGTGACGTCGATGATGACGTACTTGTCCCCGTTCGAGAGAGCGTACAGGTAGTCGTCCTCGGCGAACACGTTGTGCACCCCGCCGGTGATTCCGTCGTCGTAGATCGAAGCGATCGAAGGATTCCGCGGATCGGCGAGGTCCACCAGAACGAGCCCGTCCCGCCGGTTGGTCGCTCCCTCGCGGGAGAGCGCCGCGTAGCGGCCGTCGGGTGAAGCCTTCACGTCGTTCACGGTCCGGGCATCCACCTGGATGGAGTCGATCTTCTCGATCGCACCCGGATCGGTGACGTCGTAGAAAAAGGCGTATCCCCCGGAGACCTTGGATCCCGTGATCGCGTAGTCTCGCCCGTCGACGCCCTCGAAGACCCAGAGGTCGGTCGTGCGGTACCAGCTCTCCAGGGCGTGCCCGGTGACTTCGATTTCCTGCACGACGTCCCGTTCTACGGCCTCGAAGGAATGACGGTCGGACAGAGGGCCGGCGCTCGCGACCACGGTGTGGATGCCCGGCACGTCCGCGACGTACGCGCCGTCGCGGATCTGGCCGGTCGCCGGCACGCCCAGCATGCCCTCCGTGGGTGTATAGCTGTGGGACCACGAGACGGGCACGTCGTCGAGCACCGTCCCGTCCTCGTCACGGAGCACGGCCTGGAAGCGGATCACGTCTCCCGTCCGAGCTTCGTCCACGCCTCCCTCCAGGGTGAGCGACGCGCCCGGAAAGCTTTCCACCGTGTGCCGCAGCGACGCCTCGCCGCGTTCGAGCTCGGCGGTGACGGTGGCGGTACCCGGGCCGACGCCCGTCACGTTCCCGAAGGCGTCGACCGCGATCACCGACGAATCGGAAGTGCGCCATTGCACCGGCGCGTCCGGGCGAGGTGAGCCGTCGGCATGGTACGCCTCGGCTTCGTGGGGCAGCGTCGTCCCGACGAAGAGCGTGGCTTCGGGAGCCTCGATCTCGATGTCCGTCACGGCTGGCCACTGGACCGAGACGGGGACCGTGCGCTGCGGCGGGTCGCCAGCGGCGCCCGCCGGCAGCACGGCGGTCAGGAAGATCTCGTGCTCGCCCGGAGCGACACCGGCCACGAACCCGTCTCCCACCTCGATGCCGGTCCGGGCACCCACGATGCGGAGCGGAACGTCGACGGGAGCGCCTTGACCATCCACGACCCGGGCCGTGAAGGTGACACGCTCGCCCGCCTCCACCGAGAGGCGCTCGTCACTCACTTCGATTCGGAGTTCGGACGGGGTGAAATCCTGTGCGGCGAGGGGCGGCGCCGTGGCGATGAGAAGCGTGAGAGCCAGGAGTGAGGTGAAGCGGGGCATGGTGGATTCCGGGTCGAATGCTGGGATCGTGCGAGACTTGGTCGAGCTCAGAGGGTCACGTCACCGGGCTCGACGACCATTGCAATCTGGGAGCCGTCGGGGCTCACCGCGAGTCGGGTGATGCGGATGTCGTGCTCGGAGAGGTCGGCGACCAGGGTCCAGTCGTCCTCTCCGGGCGTCCACGCGTAGATCGATGCCTCCCGCGCCATGAGGACGCTTCCGTCGGGCGTCCAGGCATGAAAATCTCCGGCGTCCACGGTCTCGATGAAGGGCGTGGTCGTGTCCGTGGCCCCGTCATAGCGGGTCAGGACCGCCGTTCCGTCGTCTTCCATCTGCACGAAGCTCACGGCGTCTTCACCCGGGATCGACCGGATCGAGCGTCCGATGTTCTCTGCGATCGGACGGGCGCTGCCGGATGTCACGTTCGCCACCTGAAGGGTAGGGGGGTCGCCGAGAACGAAGAGCGCCACCGTCTCGGCGTCCACCCACGCGTGGTACCCCACCGGTGCGACGTCCGGAAGAAGAACGCCCGGCTCGGATCCGTCGGAGGGGACATGCCAGAGCCGTTGGGTGGAATCCGCCTCGACCCGAACGACCGAGAGGCCGGAGCCGTCGGGCAGGGGAGTCGCGGAGTATTCGCTCTCGGGCACGCTCACGGTGACCCGTTCGACCGACCCCGAGAGGTCGTAGCGCCAGATATCGGTCTGCTCGGTGTGCTCCTCGAGCGCCGTGAACCAGAACGCGGACCCGTCCGGGGTGAAATGGGGCTGGTTGTCGTACCCGGGGCGATGGATCGCCTCCACCGGCGGTCCGATCGAGAAGGCGCCGTCAGCGTCGCGCGACAGCGCGGCGGTCCAGATGTCCGGATCGAGCGGGAAGGTCGGTTCCGCCGGGGCCTCCGCACCGTCTTCGGTGGCGGAATCCGACGGCTCTCCGCCGCAGCTCCAGACGAGGGTCACGGCGAGGCCGAGTGTCGTGAGGGTGCGATGCACGGGATCCGTCCGGTCTCGGGGTCCTGGCCCTGGTCTTTCCGGGCCACTTCTTCAAGATAAGGGAGGCAAGCCTATATTGGCGTGTCCCCGACAGCCAGACCTCGTTCCGCGACCCTTCCAGGAGCTCGGGTGCGTCGACCCTCCGACATCCCGCGTCTCGCGACCGTCACGATTCCCGCGCCCGACCTGCGACCGGAGCGCTTCCTCGCCCGTGCCGCCGGTGCTTCCCGTGGGTTTTGGGTCCGCGGCGACCGCTGGGTCGCGCATACCGGTGTCGCGGCTGACGTTCGGGTCGACCGCGTGTGCCGGGCGGCGGACCGGTTCGCGGAAGTCGCCGGCGAAGCCCGTAGGCTGGCGGCGAATCCCGTGCTGGCGCCGGGAGCGACCCGGGCGCCGCGGATCCGGTTCTACGGTGGCTTCTCCTTCGAGGAGGGACACGAGGCGCACGGCACGTGGTCGGGCTTCCCCTCCGCCCGCTTCATCGTGCCCGAGCTCGAGTTGGAGGGAGACGGATCGGGTGACGCATGGCTGCGTGCCCGAGCGAGGGTCGAGGCGGAGGGGGACGAGGCCGCGCTCCGCCGGCTCCGACACCTGGCTGAAGCGACGCGGGCGGAGCTGGCGGCGCTGGGTGAGCCCTCCGACGGGGCGCCGTCGGAAGTGCCGGGGCACGCTTCGTCCGGGCCACGGACGCACTGGGAGGATGCGGTACGCACCTGCCTGGAAGCCATCCGTGCCGGCCGCGTCTCGAAGGCCGTGCTGGCGCGAACGTTGAGCGTGGAGCTCGACCGTCCGCTCGACCCCGCGGACGTCGTCATGCAGCTCTGGCACGCGAACCACGGGAGTCACGTCTTCCTTTTCGAGCCGGAGCCCGGGGCGGCGCTCGTAGGCGCGGCCCCCGAGACGGTGGCGACCCTCCGCGACGGGGTCTTCCACGCCACGGCGGTGGCCGGGTCGATCCGAAGGGGATCCGGGCCCCGCGAGCAAGCGGAGCTGGCGGCCGAGCTCCTCGCGAGCGACAAGGACCGCGAAGAGCAGCGGATCGCCCTCGACGACATGGTCGCCCGACTCGGGACCGTGGCTCACCAGGTCCGGTCGGACCCGCAGCCGCACGTCCTGACGCTCTCGCGCATCCAGCACCTCGAAACCGAGATCCGGGCGAGCGTTCCGGTCGGCGTCGGGGTGCTCGACTTGCTCCGCATCCTGCACCCCACCCCCGCCGTGTGCGGCCTGCCTCGTGACGCCGCTCTCGCCGTTCTCGCGACCGGAGAGCCGTTCGAGCGGGGGTGGTATTCCGGTCCCGTCGGATGGTTCGATCCGGAAGGGAACGGGGTCTTCGCACCCGCGCTGCGGACCGGGGTGGGCCGAGGCGACCAGTGGGAGCTCTTCGCCGGGGCCGGTATCGTCGAAGGCTCTTCTCCTCGGTCCGAATGGGAGGAGACGGGCATCAAATTCCAACCGATGCTGGAGGCGCTCGAAGCCGGGGGGGTGCGCTTGGTGGAGCGCGCGAGCGCCGGGCGAACCGGCGAGGCGCCAGCGGATCCGGAGCGCCCGTGAGCCACGCAGCCGCGAATACCCTTTGGGCGGACGCGTGGGTCGACGAGCTCGCCCGCCAGGGCATCCGGGAGATCGTGGTGGCTCCAGGGTCGCGCTCGACCCCGCTGGTGCTCGCGTTCGCTCGGGATGGACGGTTCACGCTCCGTGTCCATCTCGACGAGCGCTCGGCCGCCTTCTTCGCGCTCGGCATCGGGAAGGCTTCCGGTCGCCCGGCGGCCGTCGTGACGACGTCGGGGTCGGCCGTGGCGAACCTCTTCCCGGCGGTGGTGGAAGCCGCGCAGGCGGAGACCCCACTCCTGCTCCTCACCGCGGACCGGCCGCCACGGCTCAGGCACGCGGACGCGAACCAGGCCATCGATCAGAACCGGTTCTTCGGGAACTACGTGCGGGCATTCCTCGACCTCGGCGTCCCCGTTTCCGGGGATCCGGAGCTACGCCATCTGCGGGCGACGGCGAACCGCGCGGTCGCGTCCAGCGTCGGGCCGCCGGCGGGTCCCGTACATGTGAACGTCCCGTTCGATAAACCCTTCGAGCCGACCGACACGGGGATCGCGGAGCTCCGCCGGAGCCATGCGCTCGCGGTCGACGGCCGTCCGGACGGCCATGCGTTCGTGAGGGCCGAGCGTGCGACCCGGGTGCCCTCGGGCGAGCAGGTCGATCGGCTCGCCGCTCTCTGCGCCGCGCCGCGCGGGGTCATCGTCGCGGGACCCGTGCCGGATCCGTGGCGCGTCGGCCCCGCGGTGCTGCGGCTCGCCGCGCGGACGGGCTTACCCGTGCTGGCCGACCCCCTTTCAGGGGCGCGTTTCGGGCCGGCGCCGGGGGGCGTCCGGCCGGCCGCGTACGATCTCCTGCTGCGGTCGCCGGAGGTGCGCGCAGCGCTCCGGCCGACGGCCATTCTGCGCGTCGGGGCTTCACCGACCTCCTCCGCGGTCACGGATTGGCTCCTGGAGCAGGAGGGAGTGCCGTACGCCGTGGTGGACGATGGCGACCGATGGAAGGACCACGGCGCGAGTGCCACCGATTACCTGGTCGCCGATCCGGTCGCGACGCTCGACGCCCTCCACGGGCGCGTGCAGCACACCGCGTCGGACGACTGGGTCTCCGCGTGGACGGCCGCCGATCGGGCGGCTCGAACGGTCTTGGAGAACGGCCACGCCGACGCCGTTCGGGGAGGGCCGGTCCACGAAGGCGTCGTGTGGCCGGTGCTCGCGCGTGCCGTGCCCGAAGCTACGGTGTTCGTTTCCGGCTCGATGCCGGTTCGCGACTTGGACGTCTTCGGGCTTCCGGGCGAGCACCCCTGGGACGTGTTCGGAAACCGCGGCGCGAGTGGCATCGACGGGATCGTCTCGACGGCGTTCGGTGTGGCGACGACCCGGGAGAGGCCGGTCGTGTGCGTCCTCGGTGACTTGGCGCTGTTCCACGATCAGAACGGGCTCCTCTGGAGCCGAGAGGCGGACGCCCCCGTGATCTTCTTGCTCGTGGACAACGACGGAGGGGGGATCTTTCACATGCTTCCCGTCGCCGAGCACGAGCCCGCCTTCACACCCTACTTCGCGACACCCCACGGGCTGGATTTCCGGCACGCCGCCGCCCTTCACGGGCTCGAGCTCCGGGACGTGAGCCCGCCCGATCTCGACGAGGCGCTCCGCGAAGCGGCGGCACGGCGGCGCACCGTCATCCTGCGTCTGCGAACCGACCGCGAGGAGAACCGGGCGCGACGCTCCGAGCTCTCCGAGCGGGCCGCGCGCGCCGTCCTGACCGCGCTCGGGCGGAGCGACCCGTCCATTAACAGCCCGTGGTAGAAGTCTGGTGGGCCGCGCACGAGGGTCTTGCGGATATCGTACAAGGAAGAGCGACGAATGCGATGCCCAAGCATCGGGGAGGAGCTATGACGCCGTACGATGCCGCAACCCCCTCGTGCCCTTCGGGTTGCGGGCGGCACGGCCCCATCTCCGTCGTTGCCACTCCTCGACGTAGCTCAGGGCTATGCCTTCGTCGTGGCGCCTAGGATCTGGGGCCGTGGCGCTCCCAACGCGGCCCACCAGACTTCTACCACGGGCTGTTAACCTTGAACCCTCCTGAGCAAAGAGAGAACGAATGAGTCAGCCTGATTGGAAGCGCGTCAAATCGTACGAAGACATCACGTATCACAAATGCGACGGCGTGGCCCGGATCGCGTTCGATCGGCCCGAGGTGCGTAACGCCTTCCGGCCGGACACCCTGTTGGAAATGCAGGAAGCCTTCAGGGACGCGGGAGAGGACCCCGACGTCGGCGTCGTGCTCCTCACCGGAAACGGCCCGGCCGAGGACGGGAAATGGGCGTTCTGCTCGGGCGGGGACCAGCGGGTGCGCGGCGAAGCCGGCTACGTCGGCCAGAGTGGCGTGCCGCGTCTGAATGTGCTGGAGCTCCAGCGCTACATTCGCTCCATGCCCAAGCCCGTCATCGCGCTGGTCCCCGGTTTCGCCATCGGCGGCGGGCACGTGCTGCACGTCATCTGCGATCTCACGATCGCGGCGGAAGGCGCGAAGTTCGGCCAGACGGGTCCGGTCGTCGGTTCGTTCGACGGGGGGTTCGGGGCGTCGTTCCTGGCCCGGATGGTGGGACAGAAGCGTGCCCGCGAGATCTGGTATCTCTGCCGCCAATACACGGCCGAGGAAGCGTACGAGATGGGCATGGTGAACAAGGTCGTGCCGATCGAGCAGCTCGAGGCCGAGGGGTGGGATTGGGCTCAGGAGATCCTCGAGAAGAGCCCCCTCGCCATACGCTTGCTCAAGAGCGCGTTCAACGCGGACGTGGACGGCCAAGCCGGCCTCCAGGAACTCGCGGGCAACGCCACGCTCCTCTTCTACATGACCGAGGAAGGGCAGGAGGGCAAGAACGCCTACGTCGAGAAGCGCAAGCCGAACTTCCGGCGCTTCAAGTGGCTGCCCTGGTGACCTCTCGAGCCGCGGCGTGGCTGCTCGCCGCCCGTCCACGCACCCTCACCGCGGCGGTCGCTCCCGTCGCGGCCGGTACGGGGCTGGCCGTCCATCACGGCGCCGTGGCGCCCGGACCGGCGGTCGCCGCCCTGGTCGGCGCCGGGCTGATTCAGATCGGGACCAACTTCGCGAACGACTACTACGATTTCGTGCGGGGTGGCGATACCGACGAGCGGGTGGGCCCCGTCCGTGTGACCCAAACCGGCATGTTGAAGCCCGAAGCGGTCAAGCGGGGCATGATCGGGGCCCTCGTTGCTGCCGCGGTCGTGGGTGCGTATCTCGTTTGGATCGGAGGATGGCCCGTCGTGGCGATCGGCGTCGCATCGCTCGCGTGTGCCGTGCTCTACACGGGCGGGCCCTTCCCGTTGGCGTACCACGGGCTCGGAGACCTCTTCGTCTTCCTGTTCTTCGGACTCGTCGCCGTCGGTGGCACGTACTACGTGCAAGCTCTGGCTTGGCCACCGGAAGCCCTGCTGGCGGGCGCGGGGGTCGGGGCGCTGAGCACGGCCATTCTGGTCGTCAACAACTTGCGAGACCTCCCGACCGACGCCCGCGCCGGGAAACGGACGCTCGCCGTGCGCATCGGGCCACGAGCCACGAAGGCCGAGTATGCGGCGCTGCTCCTGGTGGCACTCGTCGTCCCGCCTCTGGGTGTGGCGATGTACGCGTGGCCACCGTCCGTCGTTCTGGCCGTGCTCGGAGTTTTCACGGCTCGGCGGCCGCTTCGGACCGTGCTCACTTACCGGAGCGAGGAGGATCTCCTGCCCACGCTCCCGCAAACCGCCCGCGCGGTCGCGCTTTACGGGGGGCTGATGGCGCTCGGGTTCGCGGTGGGATGACGGACGTGCTGGACGTCGCCGCCGCCCGTCTCGGCGGGCGGGATGGGGATCGGGTGGCGCTTCACGCGCCGCCGGGGGTGCTCACGGACCGGGAATTGGACCGGAAGGTGAGCCGGAGGGCGGAAGCGTTGCGAGAGGGCGGTTTGGAGCCCGGTACGGTCCACCCGGTGGTGCTCGACACGACCGTGGACGGCATCGTCACCTTGCTGGCGCTTTGGCGGACGGGCGTGATCCCCGCCCCGCTGAATCCGAGGCTCACGGCCGCCGAGCGGGACGAGGCGCGCTCGGCGCTCCGGGAGGCACCGCCCGGGACGCAGGCCGTGCTCTGGACGTCGGGAACCACGGGACGTGCTCGGGGCGTGGCGCTCGGGCGCGAAGGGTTGGAGGCACACGTGGCCGCCGTGGCGGATCGGCTCGCCCTCGACGGTTCGGAGGCGTGGCTCGCTTCCCTCTCCCTCGCACACGTCGGAGGGCTCGCCCTCGTCACCCGGGCGCTCCTGACGGGAGCCACGATGGTCCTTCCCCGGGGGAGGGGTACGGATGCGCTCGTCGGGAGCTTCGGGGAGGGACCCCGCGGCGATGGGTCGGCGTCGGATGTGACGCATCTCTCGCTCGTGCCCACTCAGCTCGACCGCCTCCTGGCCCGGTGGGGTTCTCGGCCGCCGCCCCCGACATTGCGGTGCATCCTCATCGGTGGAGCGCACGCGCCCCGGGAGCTCGTCGAGCGGGCTCTCGCGTCCGGATGGCCGATCGCGCTCACGTATGGAATGACCGAGATGTGGTCCCAGGTCGCGACGGCTCCGCCTCCCGTCACCCGGGAACGGCCCGGGACCGTGGGCACGGCGCTCCCCGGGGTCCAGCTACGATTGGACCAGCGAAGGGAGATCCTCGTGCGCGGGCCGACGCGTGCGCTCGGCTACATCGGTTCCACGGGGAGAGGCGCCACGGAGGGAGGCACCACCGAGGGGAATCCCCCCCTCACCGATTCCGATGGATGGTACCGTACCGGAGACCTCGGCGAGTTGGACGGGGAAGGATTCTTGAGGATCACGGGGCGGGCGTCGGAACGCATCGTGTCCGGGGGCGTGAACGTCGACCCGGTCGAGGTGGAGGACGTGGTGCGCGCGCATCCTTCGGTGGTCGACGTCGCCGTCGTCGGGGTGCCGAGTCGGGAATGGGGCGAGACGGTGGCGGCCGCCGTCGTTCCGGTGTGGGAAGCGTTCGAGCTCCCGGAGGTCGAGGCGTACGTGAGGGAACGCCTCAGCGGTCCGAAACGACCTCGCATGTGGAAGATGGAGGGAGCCGTGCCCCGGAACGTGAACGGCAAGGTCGACCGGGCCGCGGTCCGCGCGCTCTTCTCCGGTGGATGATGCGGACCGGGGACTTGCCGGGGATCGGGACCGCAAGCCATGTTCGCGCCCCATGAGCGTGCCCGGCCCCCGATCCCACTTCCGACCTCGCACTCGCGCGGGGCGCACGATCACGGTCGCGTTCGTCGTGCTTTTCGTGCTCTGCATGCCTCCGGTCACCCACACGGTGTGGAATCGCATCGAGCCGACGCTGTTCGGCCTGCCTTTCTTGTGGTCGGTGCTGCTCGTCGTCTACGTCGCGCTGATCGGCGTCCTCGTCCGGGCGTTCCGGTCCGGCGTCTGAGGGCGCTTCGATATGGACACGTGGGTCGTCGCCACGGGGCTGGTGCTCCTCTACATCGTGGCGACGGTCGTGCTCGGTATCGTGGCCAATCGGCGCATGTCCGTGGACATGGAGGATTTCCTCCTCTACGGTCGACGCGCCGGCTTCATCGTGCTCTATCTCACGGTGGTCGCGACCTTCCACTCGGCGTTCGCGTTCCTCGGCTCGAGCGGGTTCTTCTACACGCACGGCATCGGCTTCTGGATGGCCGGAACCTGGACGGTGTTGGTCGGAGCCATCACGTACGTGCTCGGCACCAGGATCTGGGCGTTGGGCAAGGCGTTCGGTTACATGACGCCGGCGGATATGCTGGCCGACTTCTACGAGTCCGAAGCGGTGCGCGTGGTGGTGGCCGTGGTCTCGGTGGTCTTCACCATCCTCTATATACAGGTCCAGGCTCAGGGACTCGGCTACATCATAAGCGTGGCCTCGGGCGGTCGAATCTCGTTCGAGTTGGGCACGCTGGTCTTGCTCGTCGTGGCGGCCGCGTATCTGATGGCGGGAGGGCTCCGGGCCGTCTATTGGACGGACGTCTTGCAGGGTGTGTGGATGTACGTGGCCGTTTGGGTCGGAGCACTCGTCCTCGCCTACGAGCTCTTCGGAGGTCCGCTCGAGCTCGTCCGAGCCGTCGCCGCGCAGCGGCCCGACCTGCTCACCCTTCCGGGGCCGGAAGGTTTTTTCACGCCGGGCATGTGGCTCGGGATGACGCTCACGCTGTCGTTCGGCATCGTCTTTCAGCCGCACATGATGATCCGTTACTACACGGCGATCGACGGCAAGACGTTGAAGCTCCTCGGCGCGACGACCCCCATCTACCTCGTGACGTTGTACATCCCGACGGCGCTCGTCGGGCTCGGAGGCGCCTTGGTCATGCCCGACCTCGCGGTGCCGGACCGGATCTTTCCGGAGCTTCTGTTCGCCTACGCTCCGGCGTGGCTGACCGGTCTGATCCTGGCGGGTGCGACCGCGGCGGCCATGTCCACGCTGGATTCGATTCTGCACGCCAACATGACGGTCCTGACGAGGGACGTGTACCAGCGCTACATCCAGACGGACCGGACCCAGGCCCACTACGTCGCCGTCGGGCGCTTGCTCGTCGTTCTGCTCTTGGGCATAGGCTACCTGCTCTCGGTGCACACGTTCGATTTCCTCGTGGTGCTGGTGACTCTGTCCGGCTCGGGCGCCCTGCAGCTCATGCCCGCGATCCTCGGCGTCTGCTTTCCGGGGCGTAGAACCCTGACTCGTGCCGGCGTGCTCGCGGGGATCGGCAGCGGGCTGGCCGTGTTGTACCTCACGCTCGTCGTGGTGCCCCACCCGTACGGCATGCACGGCGCGGTATGGTCGCTGCTCGTCAACGCCGTGGTGGCCCTCAACGTCTCCGCGGTGACTCGGCCTCCAGCACCCGGCACTATCGCACGGGTCCACGGGGAGCTCGAGCGTTTCGTCTATGGAGCCGGACCCGATTCGGACCACGAAGAAGCCGGAGAGGCACAAACATGATGAGATATCTTTACAGCCCAGCGGACCGGACCCGACCGGCGACTCTCCCCTTCATTCTGTCCGTTCTCGTGCTTCTCGCCGTGCCGGCCCCCGCACCGGCGCAGGACGTCGAGCAGCTCGGGACGGTCGTCGGTCCGGAGCGGGGAACGCTACTGGCGGTCGGCGGCGCGATGGAGAGTGCCGAGATCTATCGGACCTTCATCGAGCTCGCCGGCGGACCCGGCGCGCACTTGGTGATGATTCCGACGGCGGGCGGTGAGCCACACTACGACCACCGTTACCCCGGATTGAACGCGTGGCGGGAGCACGGCGCCCGCAACCTCACGGTGCTGCACACGACCGACCCCGCGGTTGCCGACACCGAAGCGTTCGTGGAGCCGCTGGCTTCGGCCGACGGCGTGTTCTTCTTCGGTGGGAGACAGTGGCGCCTGGTCGAAGCGTACGCGGGGACCCGCACGGAGGAGGCCATCCGCCGCGTCCTGGACCGGGGCGGCGTGGTCGGAGGAACGTCCGCGGGGGCTTCGATCCAAGGCTCCTACCTCGTTCGGGGCGACACGCGCACGAACCAGCTCGTGATGGGCGACCATCAGGAGGGGTTCGGATATCTGCGCGGGGTGGGGATCGACCAGCACGTGCTGCGCCGGAACCGCCATTTCGACCTGCTGGAGTTGGTCCAAGCCCGGCCGGAGCTTCTCGGTATCGGCCTCGACGAGGACACGGCGATCGTCGTGCGGGGGGATCGGTTCGAAGTGATCGGCCGCTCGTATGTCGTCATCTACGACCCGGAGACGGTGACCGATGCCGGTGGCGGGTTCTACTTCCTGGCGCCGGGGGACGAGTTCGATCTGGCGTCGCGGCGGGCCGTGCGACCTTCGGAGACTCTCCGGGCGGTGCCCGGCGTGCAGCCGCGGTCGCCGGAGCCGTGAGCCCCGCGCCCGCCGCGCGCGAGCTCTCCATCCGGGTCTCAGCAGAATCGTGTCGGGGCGTGTCTTTATCAGTACCAGCGAACGAAGCACCAATTCCGTGGGCCCTCTCGCCTCCTCGCTGGCGAGGCCCCTGGATGATCCATATACTGCAACACAGATCGGACAAGCGAATAGTAAGGATATAGAACTCTAGAGATCGGAGCTGGCCGGACCTGATATCGGCTCGGTCGTGTTTCGTTCGCGCGAAGGTCGGAGGTTGAATGAAGACAGTGGCTGCCCCTATCGCGGCGCTCGGTGCATTGGTGGTTGCCGTGGGTGGTGCGTGGGAGCCGTACTCGTCGGAATCGGGCAACGAGCCCGACGACGAGCTCGCGGAGCAACCCCGAGTCGCCCAATCCGCGGCGACCGAGCAGGAAGTCATCGAGCAGTATTGCGTGCGCTGTCACAGCGATCGCCGCATGCAGGGAAATCTGTCACTCGAAGACTTCGACGCGACCGCGCCCCATGAGCGAGCGCAGGTCGCCGAGAAGATGATCGTCAAGCTTCGTACCGGCATGATGCCGCCCCCCGGGGCGAACAGACCGGCGGGCGACACGTTGACGTCGCTCGTGCGGTCGATCGAGGAGCGAGTCGACCGGGCCGCAGCCGCCTCCCCGCAACCGGGCCAACGGACGTTCCAGCGCCTGAATCGGGTGGAGTACAGCCGCTCGATCGAAGACCTCTTGGGGCTCCAGATCGACGCCGGTGACTACCTCCCGCTCGATACCAAGGCCGACAACTTCGACAACATCGCGGACGTCCAGCTCCTGTCCCCGACGCTTCTCGATGCGTACATGAACGCGGCCGCCGAGATCAGCCGGCTGGCGGTCGGTGATCCGAACGCCGCGTATTCCGAGCGCACGTACACGGTGTCCGGCTACGTGTCACAGGACGAGCGCGTGGACGGGGCGCCGTTCGGAACGCGCGGGGGCGTCAGCATCGAGCACAACTTTCCGGCCGACGGGGACTACATCTTCACGATCGTACCGGAACACACGACGACGGGGAGCGGCTTCTTCGGGCAAATCGCCCGCTACCAACAAGTCGAGATCTCCATCAACGGTGAGAGGAAAGCGCTCCTCGATATCGATCAGTGGATGGATGTGGCCGATCCCGAAGGGATCTCGATGCGCACGCCCCCCATATTCGTGCCCGCGGGCCCGCAGAGGGTCACGGCCGCGTTCATCAAGCGGGCGGAAGGCCCGGCCGAGGACTTGCTTTCCCCTCACGATTGGACGCTGGCCGACCGGCACACCGGAATGGGGGGGTATGGCCTCAGGCTGCTTCCTCACATACGTGACCTGATCGTGGCGGGGCCGCGGCGCGTCACGGGTGTGTCCGACAATCCCGTTCGGGACCGGATCTTCACCTGCCGCCCGGTCGAGCCCCGGGACGAGGAGCCGTGTGCCGAGCGGATCCTCACGGATCTCGCCGAGCAGGCATACCGTCGCCCGGTCGCGGAGCGAGATCGGGAGGCCCTGCTCCGGTTCTATGAGATGGGCGCGGAGGAAGGAGGCTTCGAAGTCGGTATCCGTACGGGGCTGCAGGCCCTCCTGGCCAGCCCCCACTTCATCTTCCGCTTCGAGGGGCCGGCGGATTCGGCCACACCGGGAGAGGCGTTCGAGATCAGCGACCAGGCGCTCGCGTCCCGGCTGTCGTTCTTCCTGTGGGGACGGCCGCCCGACGAAGAGCTCCGGAGCGTTGCCGCCGATGGTAGGCTCTCCAATGACGCCGAGCTCGAGCGCCAGGTGCGCCGTATGTTGGAGGATCCGCGCTCCGAGGCGCTCGCGACGCGATTCGCCGCGCAGTGGCTCCGGCTCCCCGACCTGGACAAGGTCCATCCCGACCAGTTCTGGTATCCGGACTACGATCAGCAGCTCGCCAACGCCATGCGTCGCGAGACCGAGCTCTTTTTCCACAGCCTGGTCCGCGAAGATCGGTCCGTTCTGGATCTCTACAACGCGGACTATACGTTCGTGAACGAGCGTCTCGCACGGCACTACGGAATCGACGGGGTCGTCGGTGACCAGTTCAAACGGGTGCGTTATCCCGGAGAGCGGCGGCGGGGCATCCTCGGCCACGGGAGCGTCCTGACGCTGACGTCGCACGCGGGGCGGACCTCCCCGGTATTGCGCGGGAAGTGGGTCATGGAGGTCCTCATGGGATCACCGCCCCCTCCTCCACCACCGGGTGTGCCGCCTCTCGATGAGACCTCGGACCAGGTGACCGATGGTCGGGTGCTCACCACCAAGGAACGGATGGAGATGCACCGGGCCAATCCGACGTGTAACGCCTGTCATCGCTTCATCGACCCCATAGGGCTCGCGCTCGACAACTTCGACGTCACGGGCAAGTGGCGGATCAAGGAGAACGGGGTGGAGCTGGACACCCGAGGCGAGCTCTACGACGGCACGCCGGTCGATAGCCCCGGGGCGCTCACCGAAGCGCTTCTGAGCCGACCGATCCCGCTCCTGCGGACGTTTACCGAGAACCTCATGGCATATGCTCTGGGACGTCTGGTGGAGTATCGGGACCAACCGACGGTGCGCCACATCGTGAGCGAAGCCGAGAAGAAAGATTACCGGATGTCTGCGTTCATTCTCGGTGTGGTGAAGAGTGACGCGTTCCGGATGCAGGGAGCCGGAACCGCGACGGACGACGCGGCGAACTAACTTCAGGAGGCCCCGAGGTCATGGAATTCATCACTGGAAAGCGACTCGAGCGACGCACCTTCCTCAAAGGGATGGGCGCCACCGTGGCTTTGCCGCTGCTCGACGCCATGGTTCCCGCTGGACGCGGGTGGTCGCAGGACGATCCGACGCGCTTCGTCGCGATCGAGTTGGTCCATGGAGCGGCCGGCTGCAACGAGTGGGGTGCGACCCAGAACCTTTGGGCGCCCGCAGACGTGGGGTCGAACTTCGATCTGAGCCCGAGCTCGCTCAGCCCGCTCGACCCGTGGCGTGACTATCTGACGATCGTGAGCAACACGGACGTGCGCATGGCCGAGGCGTACGCGCCCGGTGAGATCGGGGCGGACCACTTCCGCTCCAGCGCCGTGTTCCTCACCCAGGCGCATCCCAAGCAGACCCGAGGGTCCGATGTGTTCGTCGGAACCTCGATGGACCAGATCTACGCCAACCGCTTCGGGCAAGATACGCCGATTCCCTCGATGCAGCTTTGCATTGAGAACGTTGATCAATCCGGCGGGTGCGCGTACGGGTACTCGTGCGTCTATACCGACTCCATCAGTTGGGCGGCTCCCGACGAGCCCCTACCGCTCATTCGCGATCCGCGCGTAGCGTTCGAGATGCTCTTCGGAGCGGGCGCCACGCCGGAAGAGAGAGCGCGGCGTCGACGGACCAACCACAGCATTCTCGACTGGATCGGAGACGAGGTCGCCTACCTGAAGCGGGAGCTCGGACCGAACGATCACCGCCGACTCGACCGCTATCTGGAAAACGTGCGTGAGCTCGAGCGCAGGATCGAGGGCGTCGAGGCGCAGAACCAGAGCGGAGAGACGAGGGAGCTCCCCGAAGCACCTGCCGGCGTCCCCGATTCGTTCGAGGAGCACATGCGCCTGATGTTCGACATCCAGGCCCTCGCGTTCGCTTCCGACATGACACGCGTGTTTTCGTTCAAGACGGGTCGGGACGCCTCGGGGCGCGTGTATCCGGAAAGTGGCACGGACAAGCCGTTCCATCCGGCCTCCCACCATGGCGGCCAGGAGGAGGCGATCCTCGACTTCGCCAAGATCAATACGTATCACGTGAGCATGCTCCCGTACTTCCTCACGAAGCTGAAAGACCTCGAGGAGGGAGATGGAACCATGCTCGATAAGACGATGATCCTCCTCGGCTCGCCGATGGGTGACCCGAACGTCCACAACCATCGCCGTTGTCCCCTCGTGACCTTGGGTAAGGCGAACGGACAGCTACAAGGGAACGTGCACTTGAAGGCTCCGGACGGGACGCCGATGGCGAACGTCATGCTGAGCCTGATGCACCGTCTCGGTATGGACGATATGCACAGCTTCGGGGACAGCACGGGCGAGTTGTCGCTCTCTGCACCTTCTCACGCTTCGGCGATGTGACGAGATGATGTTCGGACGAATTCGTCATCCGATGAAACGAATCCGGGCGCCGCTCGTGGTGCTCGGCGCGCTGGTGTTGTGGGGAAGCGTCCCACCGGACGCCCCGCTCGCCGACGCGGCGATGGAGGACGATGCTGCCCGCGTGGTAGAGCTCCTCGAGTCCGGGGCGGACGTCAACGCCGCACAGGGCGACGGGATGACGGCGCTCCATTGGGCCGCGTATAACGGGCGAGCCGAGCTCGTGGAGACGCTCCTGAGTGCCGGAGCGAACATCGATCCCGTGACGCGGATCGGGAGCTATACACCGCTCCACCACGCCGCCCGCAACGGGTACGCGGACGTCGTGGATGCGCTGTTGGCCGCGGGAGCGAATCCGGAAGCACGCACGTCGACTGGGGGGGCTAGCCCCCTCCATCTGGCCGCGGCCGCCGGACGCGAAGCGGCCGTGGAGAGCCTCGTGCGAGCCGGGGCCGAGGTCGATGCGCGTGAAGAACGATGGGGCCAAACCCCTCTCATCTTCGCCGCCTCGGCCGGCCGGACGTCGGCCGTTCGGACCCTCATGGATCTTGGAGCGGACCCGTCTTTGACGACGAACGTGGTCGACATCCCCGAGAAGGAGGCCGTCGACCGAGCCGCCGGGGAGGTCCGGGACCAGATCCTCGAGACGTTCCGTGAACAGGCGGAGGACGAGAGCTCGTGGCGCCCGGATCCCAGTCAGGTGAAAGCGGCCGTACAGGCGGCGCAAGATGTGCAGAAGGCTGGGACGGTGTCGGGCGACACGTCCGAGCGCGACACCTCCGACGACGCGTTCGTCGGCTACACCGGATTGGTCGGCACGCAGGGCGGCTTGACCGCCCTCCTGCATGCCGTTCGTGAAGGACATGCCGAGACGGCCATCGCGCTGATCGAGGGTGGGGCCGAGGTGAATCGGCGGAGTGCCGGAGACGAGACTCCCCCGTTGTTGATGGCCACCATCAACGGGCACTTCGATCTCGCGCTAGAGTTGCTCGTGCGAGGGGCCGACCCGAATCTCGCGAGCGTGGCGGGTGCCACGCCCCTGTACACCGCGCTGAATACCCAGTGGGCCCCGAAGGCTCGTTATCCCCAACAGCAGGCCTACCAGCAGCAGGAAGCGAGCTACCTCGATGTCATGGAGGCGCTGCTCGAGGCGGGTGCGGACCCGAACGTCCGGCTGCGGCAGCATCTCTGGTACATGTCTTACACGTTCGATCTGCTCGGCGTGAACGTGGCGGGCTCCACGCCATTCTGGCGTGCGGCGTACGCGACTGACGCCGAGGCCATGCGCCTCCTCGTGGAGCACGGCGCAGATCCGGACATTCCCACGCGAAAGCCTCCCGAGCGGCGGCGAGGGGACGAGGAGTCCGAGGAGGAGGATCCTTCGGGATTGCCCCCCGTGCCGGTTGGAGGACCTGCCGTGTGGCCCATCCACGCGGCGGCCGGTGTCGGATACGGACAGGGGTTCGCCGGGAACGCGCACCGACATGTGCCCGACGGCTGGATGCCGGCGATGCGCTACTTGGTCGAGGACCTCGGCGTGGACGTGAACGTTCGAGACCACGACGGCTACAACGCCGTTCACCATGCGGCCGCGCGCGGGCACGACGAGATGATCCGGTTCCTGGTCGAGCACGGAGCGGACGTGACGGCCGTGAGCCGAGAAGGCCAGACGACGGCGGACATGGCCAATGGGCCCGTCCAGCGTATCAGTCCCTTCCCGTCGACGATCCGCTTACTCGAGAGCCTCGGGTCCGAGAACAACGACAATTGTGTCTCGTGCTGACTGAAGCACACCGAAGGAGATAGGTATCTTGAAGACGCTCATCACCGTTATCGCGACCTCGGGCACGCTTCTTACGTATACGGCCCTGGCGTCCGGACCGGTCGAATCGGTCGATCGGTCCGATGGCGATGTGGTGGGCGGAATCGAAGTGGCGGAGACGTCCGGCCACGGGGCGTTGGATGACCCGGCTGCCGAGAACGAGCTCATCGACCGCTACTGCGTGCGGTGTCACAGCGAGCGGCGCATGCAAGGGAACATGTCCCTCGAGTCGTTCGATGCGGGCACCCCGTTCGAGGATCCGGTCCTCTCCGAGAAGATGGTCGTGAAGCTCCGGGCCGAGATGATGCCGCCCCCGGGCGCGAACCGACCCGCCGGAGATTCGCTGACCGCGCTCGTGGAATCTCTGGAGCAGCGGCTCGATTCGGCGGCGTTCGCCGATCCCAATCCGGGGGGGCGGACCTTCCAACGCTTGAACCGCGCGGAGTACGAGCGTTCCGTGCGTGACCTGCTCGGTCTCGAGATCGACGCCGGTGAATACCTGCCGCTGGACACGAAGAGCAACAACTTCGACAACATCGCCGACGTGCAGATGGTCTCGCCGACCCTGCTCGACTCGTATCTGACCGCGGCCGCGGAAGTAAGCAGACTCGCTGTGGGGAATCCCAACGCCAGCCCCTCCGAGCACCAGTACCGCATTCCACGCTGGGTGTCCCAGACCGAGCGGGTCGAGGGAGCGCCGTTCGGCACGAGGGGCGGAATCTCGGTCAACCATGTGTTCCCGGCGGACGGGGAGTACGTGTTCCGTTTCTCCTTGCACCACGAGACCACGGGCACCGCAGTGGGCAACGGGCGGTCATCGCTCGCCACGCCGGACGATCCCGAGCAGGTCGAAATCTCTATCGACGGTGAGCGGGTCGCCCTGTTGGACATGGATCGCTGGATGCACGTGTCGAACCCTGAAGGCGTCGAGATGGAGACGGAGTCGATCTCCGTCACCGCCGGCCCGAAGCAGGTGAGCGCGGCGTTCGTGAAGCGTCAGGAAGGACCGGTACAGGATCTGGTGCGGCCGCACGACTGGTCGCTCGCCAGCACGGCGATCGCGGGCGAGTACGGGGTGCTGTCATTGCCGCATATGCGTGACTTCGTGATCGCGGGGCCCTGGAACGTGACGGGCGTCTCCGATCACCCGGTGCGGGAGCAGATCTTTTCCTGCTATCCCGAGCGTCCGGAAGAAGAGCGGCCATGCGCGAAAGAGATCATCGAGCGTCTCGGATCCCGGGCGTTCCGGCGCCCACTGACCGACGATGACCGGACGGCGCTCCTCCGCTTCTTCGAGATGGGCGTGGAGGAAGGTGGCTTCGACATCGGAATCCGGACGGCGCTCGAGGCCATTTTGGCCAGCCCGCACTTCGTGTTCCGGTTCGAAGAGGCTCCCGGTTCGGTCGAGACGGGAGATTCGTACCGCATCAACGACGTGGATCTGGCCGCGCGCCTCTCGTACTTCCTCTGGGGGCTGCCACCGGACCAGGAGCTCATGTCGCTGGCGACCGCCGAGCGGCTATCCGATCCGGAGACGCTCGAGGCACAGGTGCGTCGCATGCTGCAGGATCCAAGAGCCGAGGCGTTGAGCACGCGGTTCGCGTCGCAGTGGCTCCGGTTGCAGGACCTGGAGAAGGTACATCCGGACGTGCGCATGGCTCCGGATTACCATCAGCAGTTGGCGGACGCCATGCTCGAGGAGACGCAGCGCTTCTTCACGCACCTCGTGCGGGAAGACCGGAGCATGTTCGAGCTGTACACGGCGGACTACACCTTCGTGAACGAGCGCCTGGCGCGACACTACGACATACCGGGCGTGACTGGTGACGATTTCCGGAAGGTGCAGTACCCCTACGACTACCGCCGGGGCATCCTCGGGCACGGGAGCATCCTGACGCTGACGTCCCACGCGGGGCGCACCTCACCCGTTCTTCGCGGCAAGTGGATCATGGAAGTCGTCATGGGCACACCTCCACCACCGCCTCCCCCGGGAGTGCCTCCCTTGGACGAGACATCGGACGAGGCGTCCGAGGGCCGGATGCTCACGACCAAGGAGCGCATGGAGATGCACCGGGCCAACCCGACGTGCAACGCGTGTCACCGGTTCATCGATCCGCTCGGCCTGGCGCTCGATAGCTACGATATGACCGGAAAGTGGCGGATCAAGGAGAACGGAGTGCGGCTCGAAACGAGCGGTGAGCTCTACGACGGGACACCGATCACGGGGCCCCGTGAGCTGCAAGAGGCGTTGCTCGACCGGCCTGTTCTGCTGCTCCGCTCGTTCACGTCGAACCTGATGGCGTACGCGCTGGGTCGGCGGGTGGAGCACTTCGACCAGCCGACGATCCGCAAGATCGTACGCGAGGCGGCTGAAGAGGATTACAGCATCTCGGCGTTCGTGCTCGGGGTGGTGAAGAGCGACGCCTTCCAGATGCAGCGCGCGGGCGCGGTAGCCACCGACGCGGCCAATCAGGACTGAACAGGAACGACACCAAGTAGACGACTACGGGAGACGGACGAACCATGGATTTCATTACCGGCAAGAAGATCGAACGGCGCACTTTCTTGAAAGGCGCCGGCGCGACGGTGTCGCTTCCTTTCCTCGATGCCATGGTTCCGGCCGGGCGCCGTAGTGCCGAGGCGATGGCCGAGTTGGATCGGACTCGCCTCGTGGCGATCGAGCTCGTGCACGGGTGCGCGGGAAGCAACGAATGGGGCGCTTCCCAGAACCTCTGGGCTCCGGCGAGCGTGGGGCGGGACTTTGACCTGTCCCCGAGCTCGTTGAGCCCGCTCGATCCATGGCGCGACTACCTGACGATCATCAGCAACACCGATGTGCGCATGGCGGAAGCCTTCGAGCCCAACGAGATCGGCGGCGACCACTTCCGCTCGAGTGCGGTCTTCCTGACGCAGTCCCATCCGAAGCAGACGGAGAGCTCGGACGTCTTCGTAGGCACGTCCATGGATCAGCTCTACGCCCAACGATTCGGTCAGGACACGCCGATCCCGTCGATGCAGCTCTGTATCGAGAACGTGGACCAGTCGGGCGGGTGCGCGTACGGATATTCATGCGTGTACACGGATTCGTTGAGCTGGGCGTCGCCGACGGAGCCGCTCCCGATGGTGCGGGACCCGCGGGTCGCGTTCGACATGCTGTTCGGAGCGGGGGGCACGCCCGAGGAACGCGCGCTTCGTCGGCGGACCAGCAGCAGCATCTTGGACTGGATCAACGACGACATGCGGAGCCTGCGCCGCGAGCTCGGTTCCAACGATCACGAGCGCCTGGATCGTTACCTCGACAATGTGCGCGAGATCGAGCGTCGTATTCAGGGGATCGAGGCCCAGAACAGCAGCGGAGAGATGCGAGAGCTTCCGGAAGCCCCTGCCGGGGTGCCGGATTCGTTCTCGGAGCACATGCGCCTCATGTTCGACCTCCAAGCACTGGCGTTCGCGTCGGACATGACGCGTGCATTCGCGTTCAAGACGGGTCGCGACGCTTCAGCGCGTGTCTATCCGGAAAGCGGCACGGACACGCCGTTCCATCCGGCTTCGCACCACGGCGGAAATGAAGAGCAGGTGTTGGACTTCGCCAAGATCAACACGTACCACGTCAGCATGCTGCCCTACTTCCTCGAGAAGCTCAGCGAGATCCAGGAAGGCGACAGCAACATGCTCGACAAGACGATGATCGTGTTCGGATCGCCCATGGCGGACGGAAACCTGCATAACCACCGGCGCTGCCCGTTGGTCGTGCTCGGGAAGGGCAACGGGCAGCTGGACGGAAACCTGCATCTGCGCGCGCCGGATGGTACGCCCATGGCCAACGGCATGCTGAGCCTGATGCACAAGCTGGGCATGGACGACATGCACAGCTTCGGGGACAGCACGGGCGAGATGTCGCTCACCATGCCGAAATCCGCATTTTCAACGACGGGGTGAGGACGATGATCGGACGCATGCGTAGTGCCTCGCGACGGATGTGGCTCGTCGCGCTGGCTATGTTCGCGCTATCGGGGCACGGACCGCCCGAAGCACCCGTGGCCGACGCGGCCATGCGGGACGATGTCGAGGAGGTCCGTTCCCTGCTGGAGCGCGGGGTGGACCCGAACGCTGCCCAAGGCGACGGGATGACCGGGCTTCACTGGGCGGCCGAGCGGGGGAGCGTCGAGCTCGCTAGCGCTCTCATCGATGCGGGCGCCGAACTCGACCCCCGCACCCGTCTCGGGTCGTACACGCCGGTTCATCTGGCTGCGAGGGGTGGGCACGACGGAGTGTTGCGCCTGCTTCTGGAGGGGGGAGCGTCCCCGTCCATGCCAACCACGACCGGCGCCGTGACGCCGCTTCATTTTGCTGCGACATCGGCGAATCCCGCCGTGGCCGTGGCCCTTCTCGAGCATGGCGCCGACCCGGATGCCCGGGAAGAACGTTGGGGCCAGACCCCGTTGATGTTCGCGGCCGCGGCCGCTCGTCCGGCCGTGGTCGATGCACTACTCGACCACGGTGCGGATCCCGAGTCGCGGGCGTACGTCCTGGACCTGCCGACCCGCGCGGCCGAGGATGCTGCCGACCGGGATCGGGTGGAGGAGGCACGAGAGAGCGGGAAGCCGCGCGCCTCCGTCCGACGTCCGTCCTTTACGTCGCCTCGACCCGCGGAGCGCCCTGTAGATAAGGGGGGCTTGGCCGATCGCGAGGGCGAATCAGAGGTCCGGTCGTATTCTTCCGCGGAGCTGATCGGAGGCTATGGAGGCCTGTCCGCCTTACTCATGGCGGTGCGAGAGGGTAGCACCGAGACGGCCCTGCGTCTCGTAGACGGCGGTGCGGATATCGACGGACGGAGTGCCGGAGACGGGACGTCCCCGCTGCTCATGGCGACGATCAACGGACACTTCGACCTGGCGCTCCAGCTCCTCGAGGGGGGGGCGGACCCTCGTCTTCAGAACGATGCCGGTGCGACCGCCCTCTACACCGCGATCAATACCCAGTGGATTCCGAAGTCACGGCACCCTCAGCCGGCACACTATAAGCAGCAGAAGGCGAGCTATCTCCAGGTAATGGAGGCGCTGCTGGAGGCCGGAGTGGATCCCAACGTTCGGTTGAACCGGGAGCTCTGGTTCACGAGGGGAGGATACCTCGGCGTGGACCGCATGGGCGCGACGCCGTTCTGGAGGGCCGCGTACGCACTCGATGTCGATGCGATGAAGCTCCTTGTCGAACACGGTGCGGACCCCACCATTCCGACGATGAAGGCTCCGTCGCGACGGCGCCGGGGCGGAAGCGACAACACGGACGGCTCGGATCCCTCGGGACTTCCAGCGGTGCCGCCGGGTGGGCCGGGAGTCTATCCCATTCACGCGGCGAGCGGGGTGGGGTACGGTGAAGGGTATGCCGGCAACGTCCATCGGCATGTGCCGGATGGATGGATGCCGGCGGTGAAGTACCTCGTGGAGGAGCTCGGTGCCGACGTGAACGTTCGTGACCACAACGGATACAACGCGCTTCATCACGCGGCCGCACGTGGGGACAACGACATGATTCTGTACCTGGTGGAGCAGGGAGCCGACGTGATGGCGGTGAGCCGCCGGGGTCAGACGACGGTCGATATGGCGAACGGGCCCGTGCAGCGGATTACGCCGTTCCCCGAGACCATACGGTTGTTGGAGGGATTGGGCGCCAAGAACAACCACAACTGCGTGTCGTGCTGACGGCGAAGCTTCAGCTTCGCTTCGAGTGACGTAAGAAAAAGAAGGCCCCGGAAGCGATTGCGGATCGCTTCCGGGGCCTTCTCTCGTCCTTCATCGTCGTCCCTGACCCGACTGGCTATTGTCTACTCACGATCGGCCTTCCGTGGTCTTCGGAGGTATCCGCCGGCGTGAAACCGCTTATCGCTGGTGGTCGTCGCTGTCGTCGGTCCCGTCGAGAGATGCGACAATCTCTTCGAAGCGCGAGCGAGCTTCGTTATCGACGCTCAGGAGGAACGTGATGCCGTCGTACTCTTCCTTCGTCATCTCGTGCTCCTCGTACAGCGCGGCCAGCCGCTCGTCCATCTCTTCACGCAGACGCTCTCGAGCGTCCGTCTCGTGGACGCTCGCCTTCTCGGCCTGGAACTCCTCCTGAGCCTCCTGGATGGCGCGGTGGAGCGTCGCGTACGTCGTGAGGCGCTCTTCGCTCACCGATGGGGCATCAGCAGTCTGTTGCGCCGCCTGGGCCTCGGCACGATCTGGTAGGCCACCGACGGCGACGGCCGCCGCGAAAAGGGCGAAGCCGAGAAGCCGAGCGCGGGTGTTGCGGGTATCCATCTTGGTCGTTCCTCCGGCGATGACAGGTCGGGTCTTCTATCGTGATCGTGCCCTCATACCCGGCAGAGGGTCCGAGTGTTGCGTGCCTGGGGCACAGTCCCATCATATCCGGGTATACTATTGTGACGAAACGGCACGAGCACCTTTTGACACGAGGGTAGCATCATACCTATCTACGAATACTCCTGCCAGTCTTGTGGCGCACGTTTCGAGAATCTCGTGCTCGGGTCGAAAGAGACGCCTGCCGTTGTTTGCCCGAAGTGCGAGAGCGAGGACGTGGAGCGACTGCTGTCCACGCCGGCCGTGCAGTCGGATACGACGCACGCCAAGGCGATGCAAGCGGCGAAGAAGCGGGACCAGGAGCAAGGGAAGGAGCGCATGCACGCGCAGCTCCAGTACGAGCAGAGTCACGACCGGCACGGTCACTGACGGCGGTCCGTCCGCCAATGCTGCGGAACGCCGGGTTCCGCAGCACGACGTCAACGCTTCGTCCCCGGGCGGTGTCTTTATGGGTAGAGAGCCGATGCCAGCGGTCAGAACGCGCTTCGCGCTTCTGGCATGAGAGTGATCGGCCGAATATACTCGAAGTGACACGAAAAGAACCGCATTCGGTGATGCCCGCCGGTGAGCGAGCTTCACCATCGACTTGAACGAAACACCCGCTCCTGCGGAAAGACGCGTTCCGCGCTTTCGGGGATCGGGGCCAGCAGGCCAGAATTGGGAGGCCGGATGAAGACAGTCTCCGCGACAATCGCGGCGGTAGGTGCGCTGATGATGTACGCCGGTGGCGTGACGATGACGCTTCCGGAGGGATCCAGCGACATCGCGGCGTCGGACGCCACCACGGAACACGCATCCGTGGGCGAGTTGGCGAGCGAGCTCTCGAACAACGAGATCGTGGACCGATACTGCGTCCGGTGTCACAGTGAGCGCCGTCTGCAGGGCAACCTGTCCCTGGAAGACTACGATGCCACGGCGCCGGAATCGGATGCGCAGCTCAGCGAGAAGGTGATTCTGAAGCTGCGTGCCGGCATGATGCCACCGCCCGGCGCCAACCGGCCGGGGGGAGACACGCTTCAGGCGCTCGCGGTCTCGCTGGAGAACCGAGTCGACGAGGTCGCGCTCGACAATCCCAACCCGGGCTCCCGTCCCTTCCAGCGGCTGAATCGGGCCGAGTACGGGCGTTCCGTTCGGAATCTGCTGAACCTGGAGATCGACGCCGGAGATTACCTCCCGCTCGATACGAAGAGCGCGAACTTCGACAACATCGCCGACGTGCAGATGCTGTCGCCGACGCTCCTCAACTCCTACATGAACGCGGCGGCCGAAGTCAGCCGCTTGGCCATGGGCGACCGCAATGCCTCCGCGCGTTCGGTGACGTTCACCAATCCCGGGTACATCTCCCAGTGGGATCGTGTCCCCGGCGCGCCGTACGGGACGCGCGGCGGAGTGAGCGTCGTGCATAACTTCCCGGCGGACGGTGAATACCGCCTGAGCATGACCTTCGAGCACACCACGACGGGTGGTGTCTACGGTGGTACATATAAGGACGAAGACGTCGAGATCTCGGTCGACGGCGAACGGAAGGCCGTGATCGCTTTCGATCGCTGGATGTCGGTGGCCGACCCGAACGGCGTCGAGATGGAGCTTGAGGAGCCCATCACCGTGACGGCCGGTCCCCATCGGATCACGGCGGCGTTCATCAAGAAGAACGAAGGCCCGATGGAGGACGTGCTGTCGCCGCACGACTGGTCGATCGCGGACCGCCAGATCGGCGCTAGCGGAGGTTACGGCGTAACGACGCCGGCGCACATGAAGGACCTCATTATTCACGGTCCTGTCGAGGTAACGGGTGTGTCCGAGACCCCGAGCCGTGAGCACGTCCTTTCCTGCCGGCCCACCGAGCCGTCGGAGGAGCGGCCCTGCGCCGAGAAGATTATCGAGCGACTCGGGCCTGAAGCGTTCCGTCGCCCGCTGACCGACGAGGATCGCGAATCCCTCATGAGCTTCTACGAGTTCGGCTATGAAGAAGGCGGATTCGAAATCGGGATTCGCACGGTGGTGGAAGCGCTGCTCGCCAGCCCGGACTTCATCTTCCGATTCGAAGAGGCGCCGGCCGATGTCCAGGGAGGTGATGTATACCGTATCAACGACATCGACCTGGCGGCCCGGCTCTCGTACTTCCTCTGGGGTCTTCCCCCGGATGACGAGTTGATCCAGCTCGCCGCCGAGAACCGTCTGTCGGATCCGGAAGTATTGGATGCCCAGGTGGACCGGATGTTGGACGATCCGCGCTCCGAGGCTCTGGCGACGCGGTTCGCGGCCCAGTGGCTGAGGCTCGGCGACCTGGACAAAGTTCATCCGGACCGGCTGATGTTTCCGGACTTCCACGAGCAGCTGAAGGATGCGATGCGTCGCGAGACCGAGCTGCTGTTCGACCACCTGGTTCGTGAAGACAAGAGCTTCTTCGAGCTCTACACGGCGGACTACACGTTCGTGAACGAGCGGCTCGCCCGGCACTACGGGATCGACGGTGTCACGGGCGACGAGTTCCGTCGCGTATCGTATCCCGAAGGCTCGAAGCGTCCGGGTATTCTCGGGCACGGAAGCATCCTGACGCTCACCTCCCACGCGGGTCGTACGTCACCCGTGCTGCGAGGAAAGTGGATCATGGAGGTCGTGATGGGCACGCCCCCGCCGCCACCACCGCCCGGTGTGCCGTCGCTCGACGAAACAGCGGACGAGGCTTCCGAGGGCCGTAACCTGACCACGAAGGAGCGCATGGAGATGCACCGCGCGAACCCGACGTGTAACGCGTGTCATCGGTTCATCGACCCGATCGGCTTGGCACTGGATAACTTCGACGTCACGGGACAGTGGCGGATCAAGGAAGGTGGTGTCCCGCTGGATACCAGAGGGGAGCTCTACGACGGCACGCCCGTCACGAGCCCATTGTCCCTCCAGGACGCGCTACTCGACCGGTCCGTGCTGCTCCTTCGGTCGTTCACGTCGAACCTCATGGCCTACGCCCTCGGGCGCCGGACGGAGTACTTCGATCAGCCGACGATCCGAAAGATCGTGGACAACGCGGAAGAGGACGGATATAGCATGACCTCGTTCGTGAAGGGCATCGTGAAGAGCGACGCCTTCCAGATGCAGAAGGCCGGGGCGCCCACGGAGGACGTGGCCGCCGACGCAGCAAATCAGTAACTCAGCAACAGCGATCGAGAACGGTTCCCAATAGACCGCATAGGAGAACAACACCATGGAATTCATTACCGGAAGGCACATTCCCCGTCGCACGTTTCTGCAAGGCATGGGGGCCTCCGTCGCACTACCGTTTCTCGACGCGATGGTCCCCGCGGGCCGTGGTTGGTCCAGTGCGGCCGCCGAGTTCGACGCCACCCGTCTCGTCGCCATCGAGATGGTGCACGGCGCGGCAGGATGTAACGACTGGGGCGCGACCCAGAACCTGTGGGCCCCCGCTGATGTGGGCCGGAATTTCGACCTGAGCCCGACGTCGCTCCGTTCGCTGGAGTCTTGGAGAGAGTACCTCACGATCGTGAGCAACACCGACGTCCGGATGGCCGAAGCGTTCAAGCCGAAGGAGATCGGCGGTGACCACTTCCGCTCGAGCGCGGTGTTCCTCACGCAGTCGCATCCGAAGCAGACCGAGGGTTCCGACGTCTTCGTCGGTACCTCGCTGGATCAGATGTACGCCAAGCGGTATGGGCAGGATACGCCCATCCCCTCGATGCAGCTGTGTATCGAGAATATCGATCAGTCCGGCGGCTGTGCGTACGGGTACACTTGCGTCTACACGGACTCGATCAGCTGGGCCTCACCCACCGAGCCGCTCCCGGTCATCCGGGATCCGCGCGTGGCGTTCGAGCAGCTCTTCGGCGCCGGTGGCACGGCTGAGGAGCGTGCGCTGCGCCGCCGTACCGGCAGCAGCATCCTGGACTGGGTGTCCGGGCGTGTGAGCCAATTGCGGCGTGACCTGGGCCCGAATGATCGCGACCGACTCGATCGTTACTTGGAGAACGTGCGCGAGCTCGAGCGTCGCATCGAGCTGGTGGAGGCACAGAACCAGAGCGGTGAGATGCGCGAGCTGCCCGAAGCGCCGGCCGGTGTGCCGGATTCCTTCGAGGAGCACGTGCGGCTCATGTTCGACGTTCAGGCCCTCGCCTTCGAATCCGATACCACGCGCGTGTTTTCCTTCAAGATGGGCCGTGACTCCTCCGCTCGAGTGTACCCGGATAGCGGGACGGACAAACCGTTCCACCCGGCATCGCACCACGGTGGGCAAGAAGAAGCCATCTTGGACTTCCAGAAGATCAACACGTACCACGTCAGCATGCTGCCGTACTTCTTGGAGAGCCTCAGCAAGATCCAGGAAGGCGACCAGACCATGCTCGACAAGACGATGATCGTCTATGGGTCTCCGATGGGCGATCCGAACCTCCACAACCATCGCCGGACACCTCTGATCACGTTGGGCGGTGCCAACGGCAAGCTGGAAGGGAACCTGCACTTGAGGGCACCCGACGGTACGCCGATGGCGAATGCGATGCTAAGCCTGATGCACAAGCTCGGGTTGGACGACATGGAAAGCTTCGGAGACAGCACTGGCGAACTCTCGTTCGGTGCTCCGTCCATCTCGACGGCCATGGGCCGCTGAGACGGGACTATCCTGAAGCTTGCGTAGGGAGATACATATGAAGAACCGTTTGCACACTCATTCATTGGGCGCGCTTTTGGCGACGCTCTTCCTGTGGGGTGGCACGCCACCGGAAGCCCCGGTAGCGGATGCTGCCATGCAGGGAGACTTCGCCCGGGTCGAGTCACTGATCCAAGAGGGTGCGGACCCGGACGTCGCTCAGGGAGACGGGATGACCGCGCTCCACTGGGCGGCCGAGCAAGGGCACGCCGAGATGGCCCGTACGCTCGTCGATGCGGGTGCGAGCCTTTCGTTGACGACACGCCTGGGTGACTACACGCCCCTTCATATGGCGGCACGAGGAGGGCACGCGGAGGTCCTGGAGATTCTGCTCGAAGCGGGCAGCGACCCGAATGCACGCACGTCCACGGGCGGTAGCACGGCGCTTCATTTCGCCGCCACCACATCGAGTCAACCGGCGGTGGCCGCGTTGATCGCATACGGCGCGAACGTCGACACTCGTGAAGATCATTGGGACCAGACCCCTCTGATGTTCGCGGCTTCGAAGGGCCGGCTCGAGACCGTGGAGACCCTGTTGGACGCGGGCGCCGACGTGAACGCCATGTCCGGTGTGCGTGACATGCGCGTGCGCGAGGCGGAGGATGATGCCGGTGAGGATATCCGGGACCGGGTCCTCGAAGAGCTTCGGGCCGAGCACGAGGCCAAAAGCGGTGACGAGAACTGGCGGCCGAGCCCGAGCGAAGTGCAGATGGCTCTGCGACGGGCACGTGCGGAGGACGGTCGGGAAATCGAGGGGTCCGAAGACTTGCCGGGCTCGGCATATATTCCGCCGGAGAAGGTGGATGAGTACCGGAGCGAGGAGTCCGAGGAGTACAATCCGTCGTATGCCGCGCTCGTTGGGGGTCAAGGTGGCCTGACGCCGCTTCTCCATGCCGTTCGGGAAGGTGAGCCCGAAGTCGCGCTTCGACTGATCGAGGCCGGGGCTGACATCAACCAGCGGAGCGGTGGTGACGGCACGAGCCCGCTGCTCATGGCCGCCATGAACGGTCACTTCGACATGATGTTCGAGCTGCTCGACCGTGGTGCCGACCCGAACCTCGCGAGCGATGCCGGCACAACGCCGTTGTTCGCGGTGATCAACACTCAGTGGGCGCCGAAGGCGCGGTACCCTCAGCAACGGGCGTACCTGCAGCAGGAAGCTTCGCACCATGACATGATGCGAGCCTTGCTCGACGCCGGTGCTGACCCGAACGTGCGGCTGACCAAGCACCTGTGGTTCATGGAATACACGTTCAGTCACCTGGACGTGGACATGCGGGGAGCCACGCCATTCTTCCGGGCTGCACACGCTCTGGACGTGGAAGCTATGAAGATGTTGGTGGAGGCCGGCGCGGACCCGACGGTTCCGACGAAGAAGCCGCCGGAGCGTCGTCGTCGGTATGATGATGATGAAGAGGAAGAGGAAGAGGATCCATCCGGGCTGCCCCCGGTCGAGGAAGGCGGCCCGGCGGTGTATCCGATCCACGTGGCCACCGGGCACGGATATGGCACGGGGTACGCCGGCAACTCACACCGGCATGTTCCGGACGGGTGGATGAACGCCGTCAAGTACCTCGTGGAAGAAGTTGGAGCCGATGTGAATGCCCGGGACTACCGGGGTTATTCGCCACTCCACAATGCGGCAGCGCGGGGTCACGTGGAGATGTTGGAATACCTAGTCTCCAAGGGCGCCGACCCCCTCGCGGTCAGTCGGCGGGGCCAAACGACCGTCGACATGGCCAATGGACCGGTGCAGAGAATTCAGCCCTTCCCGGAAGCGATCCGCTATTTGGAGAGCTTGGGGGCTGAGAACAACAATCGGTGTCAGTCCTGCTGATGCATAGCAGGGGCTGACACGGGAGCACGATCCCGGTCGCCGTGAAGTTCAAAGGGCCCGACGCCGCTCACTTTGGGCGTCGGGCCCTTTTCGTGTTCTATGTGCTTCGCCGCCATGGATCTTGCGGGGACAGGTGGCGCGGCCCTACGGTCACCGAGATGCTAACCGAAAGGGAAGGCATCCTCCACATACCTTCGAGAAGGAGCGACACTCCGATGACTACGGTAAGGAGCTTCTCAGGGCGTAGCTCGATGGCCCTGAGCCTGTGTGCGGTGGTAACGGTGTTCGCGGCACCGGCCGTCGCGCAGGATTCGCCCGCACATGCCCACATGGGTCATGTGGCCGACGGGTTCGGAAACACTCCCGACGGCGCGGGCCTGTTGCCGACCGCCATCGCGGAGGCCGAGGTTGCTCGCCAGCACGCGGAGTTGGCGTTGCGGGACACGGAGGACCTCGGGGCCATGCAACGGCACGCAGGGCATGTGCTCCATGCGCTGGATCCGTCCAGGATCCAAGGAGGGCCGGGAGCGGGCTACGGTGTCGTCGAGGGCGCCTCAGGCGTCGTCCGCCATATCGAGATGGCCGGCGAGCACGAGAGCGCGAGCGAGAACATCAAGACCCATGCGACACATGTCGCGACCGCGGCCGGGAGCGTCGTCGCACGCGCCGAGGAAGGGGCGACCCTCGCGGAACGTATCGTGAATGCCGGGTCGGCTGCCCAAGCGGCCGAGCTACTGGAGGAGCTGGCCACGCTGACCGAACGAGTTCTGCACGGCTACGATGCCGATGGAGACGGTCGAATCGGGTGGCAGGAGGGGGAGGGGGGCTTGGCTCAGGCCGAACAGCACATGACCCTCATGAAGCGCGGAGAGGGAATGAGCGGCGGCTGATCCTGCCATAGAGTCGTACAAGGAGACAACGACAAGGGGCGTACCACGCTTTGAAGCGTGGACGCCCCTTGTCGCGTCCGCTGTTTGGGATCGGGTGACGAGCCCGGTGCTCAACTCCCCCCGGGTTCCGAGATCTCGACGCTCACGGTGTCGGAGGTGCCGCCGTCTCCCGTCTCGAGCCGGCCGACCACCTCGAAGCTGCCGGCGATCTCGTAGGCGTATTTCACCTCCTCGATCCGCTCAACCTGGTTGGGCGTCTGAGCGACGATGGTGTCCTGAACGCCGTCTCCGTAATCCAACAGGACCCCCAGAATGGAGGTTCCCGAGGCGTCGTACGTGAAGGTGATAGAATCACCCACTTCGGCTGACGCCGGGTCGGCCGTCAGGGTGAAGCTCAGGGCGCGCGTCCCGGTGATGTCGTCGTCCAGGCACGCGGCCAGGACACCGGTGGAAAGGAGTGCCGTTAGGGCGACGAGTTTCTTCACGATCTCACTGATCCAGTTTGAGGTGTGGCACGTACGCTAATGAATAACGTACCCGGCGGTGGCTCGACAGGGTTCACCCGGAGCCCGGTGGATGACGGCGAGGGAAGAGCCCGGGACCGTGGCAGTGTTGCCGAAAAAACGAAAGAGCCGCTGAAGCTCAACTGCGCTTCAGCGGCTCTCTCGTTCAGGCCCGTGGCATTCCGGAGTGCGGACGGTTCCGAAGAACCGCCGCACCCGGAACACCCAGGGTCTAGTTCACCGTCGGAATGTTCGGGTTGGCTTCCCGCTCATCGTCCGGAATGTCGAAGCAGCGAAGACGGTCGGGCCCACCCCTTTGATCGGCGGCTGCCTTGGCGTCGTCGAAGACCTCGGAGACGAGCTCGAACGGCGGGCGGCGAACGTCGCCCCCCAGACCCTGACCGTCTTCCCAACGACGGAGGTCGCCGAGACGGCGGGCTTCGCCCCAGAGCTCGATGGCACGCTCGCGCATCAGGTAGCTCATTGCAGTCGGGACGTCGCTCGCCGGGGGAAGCGGATCCCAGCCCGGAAGCTGGCCGAACACGTCCGGGGGCGTTCGGTCGAGCTGACCCCCGTTGTCACTCTCGATGCCCTCACGGAGGTCACCGATGATGTCCATCGCTTCCGGCCAGTCGCCATCGTTGAGCGCGGCCTCGGCTTCGATGAGGCGCATCTCGTCGTAGCTCGCGAGCCGGAAGTCGTCGCCACCGCCGGTGTATTTCTCCTGGTTGAGCCACGGTGTCTGCCCGTAGCCCTGGAGCGCGGCGTTGGAGAACGGCACGGTCTCACTCTGTGGCAGAACGGAGACCCGGGGGTCGCCCGTCAGCTCGTAATACCCGTCGAACTCGGGCAGCGAAGGATCCTGGCCTTCGAGATCACTGTCGCTGCCGCCGTAATACGTGAACCACATCGTGTAGCCGCGGTACGGCGCATCCGCGTTCGCGTAGTACAACCGGTTCCGCGTCGGCGGATCCTGGTTCACCGAGTTGAGCGCGAATTCCCAGCTCTCGTCGGTGATGGCGCCGGCGTCCGTCTCCGCGCCGTCCCAGTCGCCGAGCCACACCCGTACCTGGGCGCGGCCCGCACGGGCGGCGAGAACCAGCTCCGGGTCCGTGCCGTTGTTGATGGCGTTGGTGAAGTGCTCTTCGGCCCGTGTCATGTAGACGGATCCGGGCTGAGCTTCGCCCCCGTCGAACACGGCTTGGCACCAGTTCTCTCCAAGGACGCGGTTGGCGTAACCGGCCCACACCATGGCCTGTTGGATGACCTCGGGCTCGGCTTCATCCTCGGTGCCTTCGACCTCCGCGAAGAGGTCGAGGGCGGTCTCGGCTACGAAACGTGCCTGTACGGCGTCGTTGAAGTGGCCGTCGAACGAGCCCGGCTCGAGGTAGCCGCCCTGCACGAGCACGTCATGGCCGTGCGCCCCCGTCTGTCCACCCGGGAAGATCTCCCGGGCGGGCAGCGCGGAGGTGTAGCTGATGAAGTTCATGGCTTCGAGCAGCCTACGGCCGGAGCCGTTCACCAGTGCTTCGTGCGACTCCTTTTGGGACAGGAATGCGTCCTGAACCGGACCGGGGTTCGTCACGTCACAGGCGCCCATGAAGAGCAAGCCCGTGAGCGCGACGCATCCCGTGATGGTATGTCGTCTATGTGTAGAGTTCATCGTTGATCATTCCCCTCAGAACGTGATCCGGAGCGAGGCCCGGAAGGAGATCGGGTTGGGTACGCGCTCGGTCGCGCCGAGGCCGCCGGAGTTCGCGCCCTGGTTCCCGAGCATCTCGGGATCCATCCACGGAATGTCCTTCATCCAGAGAACGGAGTTGTTGAGCGAGAGCGTGAGGGTGGATCCCGTCACGCGGTCCGGGAACGCGAAGTCCATCGGGATCGAGGCGCTGACGCTCCGCAGCTTGAAGTAGTCGGCATCGTACCAGTAGCCCTCTTCCTCACTCGGCGTGCAGCGTGCGCGCCAAATGGCTGGTGTGTTCGCCTCGTCGAGCGCGACACCCGTCTCGCCCTGATAGTACGGATAGCAGAGCGGCGAACGCACCGACCGAGAGACCGAAATCGGGTTGATCTCGATGACGTTCCCGCCACGGTACTCACCGCGCGCTGCGAGCACGATTCCGCGAGGCAGGCGCAGGCTCGTGTTGAGGTTCACCGTCCGGGTCGGAAGCTCGGGGCCCCAGAGGTACTGCTCGTCGTACTCGGGATCCGCGATCTCGTCCGGGTTGGTGACCCGGAATCCGCGGTTGACCGGTACCGGCTGACCTTCGATGACCCAGCCACCGAGCGCGTCGAATTCGGACGCGCCGCCGAGGTCGATGACTTCGGACTTGTTGGTGGTCAGGTCCACGCCGATGTCCCAGCTGTAGTCGGCCGTCTCGATGGGCGTGACGTTCAGCCCGAACTCGAGCCCCTTGTTGTTGAGCTCACCCACGTTCTGGAGCTGTGACTGCGAGAAGCCGGAGGACGGGGTCTGCCCGACGTCGAGCAGGGCGTCCGTCGTGGTCTGGTTGTAGTAGGTGAAGACCAGGTTCAAGCGGTCGTTCCACCACGAAGCGTCGAATCCGGCTTCGAACTCGCCGGTGACTTCCGGACCGAGGTCGGGGTTGCCGACGTTCTCCGGCACGAAAGCCGGCACGTCGCCCCAGCCGATCGGGTCCCAGGTGCGTACCGCGTCGAACGCGCCGGGCGCACGGCCGGACTGTCCATAGGCCGCGCGCAGCTTGACCTGACCACCCGCTTCCGGCCAGAAAGATTCGTCGGATATGACCCACGAACCGCTGACCTTGGGATAGACCTGGAGGCCGAAGCCCTCACCGAAGGCGCTGTTGCCGTCCACGCGCACACCGGTCGTCAGGAAGTACTTGTCGGTGATGTCGAGCACGTTCTGGAAGAAGAAGCCGGCGTTCCAGACACGCTCGCGCTCCTCTTCGGCGATCTTGATCGACGCCGAGCTGACGGTGGGCTCGGCGGCACCGGGGAAGATCTCACCCCAGCCCTCGAGCTCGCGGATCTCGTCGCCGACGGCCTGACCACCCCATGAGAAGTTCGAACGGAGCGCGTCGTTGATGTCCAAGCTGTACGTACCGACATAGTCGAACGTGAGCAGACGGTTCTGCCACGTGTTGTTCAGGAGCGCCCCGTCCGGCCGCTGCTCGAAGCCGAACGGCCGGAGGTTCCGGGCCTCCTGCTGCGAGAAGTCGTACCCGATGGTGAACCGGTTGGTCAGGTTGTCGAGCGGCGAGTACGTGACCGTACCACCCGTGGTGAACCGCTCGATGCGCTGCTGAATGTCGAACGGAAGAACCTCGCTGATCCGGTCGAAGTCACCGGACCCGAAGTAGTTCTGGTCCTGACGGAACACGTTCAGCGTGAGTCCCTGGGCGTTGTTACCGCTGGGAGTGTTCTGCTGCCACTGGTTCGTGTAGCCGGTGTTCAACTGGAGCTGCAGGCCTTCCGTCGGCGTGAACGTGAAGTTCCCCCGCGTGGTCCACTTCTCGAGCTGGTCGCTCGGCAGCATGCCGACGACGTCGTCGTACTGTCCGGAGACGAAGTACTGGAGGTCCTGTCCCCCGCCACGCACGGACGCGGAGTAGACCTGCGTCCAGTTGGTGGCGCCCGTACGGAAGTCGTCGTACATCCGGTTCGGGCTGCCGTCCGGAGCTTCGGGGCCCCAGCCGCCGTCACCGACGCCGAGCCAACCGTCCCGCAGGAACGGCTCCATGAAGAGGTACGGCACGTCGTCCGTGCCGAACTTCCGGGACCATGCGGTGCCCTGCTGTGTCTCCACCGTCCAGACCGGAGCGCCGGCGGAGCCGCGCTTCGTGAAGATCTGGATCACGCCGGCGGAGGCTTCCGTTCCGTACAGCGTCGTCGCCGCCGAGCCCTTGATGATCTCGATGCGCTCGATGTCGTTCGGGTTGATCGCGTCGAGCGGGCTGGCCGTCACGTTCGCGCCCCGCCCGCTACGGTAGTCGCGGCCGGCGGTCTGCGGGAACGCGCCGGACATCATGCGCACGCCGTCGATGTAGATGATCGGCTGGTTGCTCATGCTGACGCTGGAGTTCCCGCGTAGGCGGATGACCTTACCCTGTCCGACCTCGCCGCCGGCGGAGGTGAGCTCGACACCGGGCGCCGCGGACTGGAGGAGATCCGTCGCGACCGTCGGCCGGTCCGGCACGTCCGAAACGTTGATCTGGGAGATCGTGTTCCCGACCTCGCGGCGCCGGGAGGCGCCCGCGGTGCCGGTGACGACGATCTCGTCGAGCCCGAGCGCCTCGGAGTCGAGGGCGAAGTTGACCTCGGTCGCTTCTCCGGCCGTCACGTTGATTTCCTGGACGGAGGCCGCATATCCGATGCGTTCCGCTCGGAGCTCGTACGTGCCCGCGGGCACGTTGAGGATCACGAAGCGGCCGTCGGCACGGCTGAGCACGCCGAGCCCGGCGCTGGGGATGTGGACCTGGACCTCGCCGAGGGGCGCCCCGGAGGACGCGTCCTGGACTTGTCCGACCACCTGGCCGTTCTGGGCTTCGGCCGCGCTGGCCGAAGCGCCCAACATGACCGCGAGCGCGAGGCTCGCCAGCCAGCCGAGCCGCCGCGACGAGCTTCCGCTCGCTCGCGGCGTCCTGGATACAAACTTGGGTAGCATCATCACTACACTCCTGAGTTGGAGCACACGAAAACCCGAGGTCACCGATTCGCCGTGCTCGCTAGACGATCACGACCGAGAACCGGCCTCGGGGGGAGCGCGACGGCTCCGGGACACGATCGACGTGCCCGGCGCTCGCCGCACCAAAGAAAGCCAACCTGTAAAATGGCTGACATGTTCGCGATAGAAACCCCCGTTACGAGGCTATCGCTCAGCATGCACGATACGCGGCGAGATGCGTCACTGTCAACTAAAAAATACGGTCGCGGGAAAGCGCAGCGGGCGGTGGGGCAGGAATGGGGAATGCCGTCAGCGGCCGACCGGGATCGAGATGAACGGTGTCGGGATACGGATCTCCTGCGGTTGGTCTGGCTTGCGCCCCGCGTCCCCCCCGAAAGCGTCCATGATGGAGATGATGATGAACGCGGAGCCCGCGATCGCCCCTCCCGTGAGCAGCGCCGTCTTGCCCGTGTCCAACTCACGGCGCTCCACCTGGAGGATCTCGCCGCTGGGGACACGGATCGTCTGATCCAGAGACACCGTGTGGAAGCCTTCCCGACGTTGACCGACCCCCACCCTGAGCAGGACGTCGTTCGCTTCCCGACCCATCAGCGTGCCGCGGAGCGCGGGCACCTCGCCCTCGATGTCGGTGACCTCCAAGAGCTCGCTGGCGCCCTGTCGGGTGACCAGAACGCGGACGTCTTCGCCCGCGGGGGTGGACTCGAGCGTCGCCGGCACGTAGCTGAAGCAGCCGGAAAGGGAGAAGAGAAGGGCTGTCGCGGTCAGGGCCGCACGGGTACCGGTAGCAGGTCTGGTCACGGGGTGCCTCGAGGTGGGTGTGTGTCGAGCTTCGAACGTCAACGGAGGGAACGGAACAGGCGGTCCGCGAGCGTCGTCAACGTGGGCACGCCGACGCCGAGGACCACCGATCCGATCGTCTCGCTCGCGCCGGTTCCGTGGATCACGAGCATGTACCCCGAAGCGATGCCGAGTGCCGCCGTGAGGGACGTGGGGGTGATGCGGCCCCGTGACCGGTCGGTCTGGCCGCCCCACTGGGCGGCCGCGCTGCTTCCGAGCGCGGGAAGCGCCATGCTGAGGAAGCCGATGCCCGTCGTGGCCACGCCACCGCACCGTGTACGCAGCCCCAGGGAACCGGCGTCGGTGCGCCAGAGGCACTGGTCGGCAAGCGCGAGGCTCAGCCCGACCCCCACGGCGTTCGCGAGGAACGACGTGGCGAACACCCGCTTCCAGGCATAGGGTCGTGCCTCCTCGGTCCAGTCGAACCCGGCGTCGAGAGCCCCTTCCTCACCGGGGAGGCCGGTCGATCTGCGGCGTTCGGGGGGACGCCGGGTCTCGACGAGGAGCACGCCGTTGCCCGAGACGCTACCGTAGCGGGCTCCGGCTTCCGCGGGCGAGAGGATCTCCATGCGCTCGATGTCGGCGGGCCGGGTCGTCGTGTAGAAGAGCCCCGGGTCGGCGATGCGCACGCCGTCCACGAACACGGTGAGCTCGCGGCATTCGCCTCCTCCCGAGCGGGCGCCGCGAAACTCGATGCACGCGCCTCCGAGGCGCCCGGGGCGCATGGAAGCGCCCGGGATCTCTTCGCGGAGGAGTTCATGGAGGCCACGGCCGGCTCGTCCGGCCAAGTCGATCTCGGGGCGTTCCACTTCGTTGATTTGCGCCCCGGTCGTCACGCGTCGCCGATCGAGATCCGTGAGCGTTTCGACCAGGAGCGGAGCCAACTCGATCGCGCGGGTCGAGATGCGGGCTTCCAGGGTGAGGTTCTCCGCCTCGTTCACCATGACCCGGCGCGCGTGCTCGCCGTACGACAGGTGCTCCAGCAGAAGCCGTTGCTCTCCGGCGGGGACGTCAGGGAGGGAGAACATGCCACGCTCGTCGGACAGCGTCTCGTGGTCGGAGCCCTCGATGCGCACCGCGACGTCTTCGACGGGTCTGCGGGTGTCCTCGTCGACGACGCGACCGGTGATGGTACCGGTCTCGCTCGGTCGCTCGCCGGTGTCAGGCTCCTGGGCGGAGAGCGGGACGACCGGGATGCCGGCGAGGAGCGTGGCAGCGACCGCCACGACCGAAGCGAGGCGGGGCAGTGAGGCCCGTCGGGCCTGCCCACCCTGCCGATCCGACGAAGCCTGCGACACGTCGCGCGGGCCTCCCGTGAACTGCGGCGAAGTGCTCATGTTTCGATTCTCGCGAAGGGACGTGTACGATACACGGCCCGCCGAGCGACGGTTCCGGTACCGAAACCGTCGCCGTTGGGGCGGCCCATCCTGTGGAACGCCCGGCTCCGCGGCACGAGGCGCCCACGCCCCTCCGAACATGCGCCCCTCGGCCCCGGGTCTGCAAGGCTGTTGCGCACCCTTCGTCGCGCTCTCCTTCGGAACGTGTGAGCGGACCAACGCCGCACTAGCAGGCGTTCCAGTAACTAGGAGAGGCGACACGAGTGGTTGACCCCCTCCGTCCGCCCGCTACCGTTCGGGCACGGCCGTCCGCTTCCACCATTCCCACCGACTCGAGACGATGACCTCATTGCTGGACGAGCTCCGCTGGCGCGGGCTGCTCCAAGATGCCACACAGGGAGTCGAAGAGCATCTCGCGGAAGGCTCCCGGGTCGGGTATATCGGCTTCGACCCTACGGCCCGCAGCCTCCACGTGGGGTCGCTTCTGGTCATCATGGGTCTCGTCCACCTCCAACGGGCCGGGCACACGCCGATCGCGCTCGTGGGGGGAGGCACCGGCCTGATCGGTGATCCCTCGGGCAAGACCGCCGAACGTCAGCTGTTGACCGCGGAGGCGGCTCGGGAGAACGCGGAGGCGATTCGGGCGCAGCTCGAGCGGTTTCTCGACTTCGGGGCCGTGTCGAACGCGGCACGCATGCGCAACAACCTCGACTGGCTGGGGGGGCTCGGCCTGGTCGATTTCCTGCGCGACATCGGCAAGCACTTCTCCGTGAATCAGCTGATGGCCAAGGAGTCGGTGAAGCGTCGACTCGAAGGCGAGGATGCGGGGATCTCCTATACGGAGTTCAGCTACGCGCTCCTGCAGTCCTTCGACTTCCTGGAGCTCTACCGGCGGGAGGGGTGCACCCTCCAGATGGGGGGCAGCGACCAGTGGGGGAACATCACCGCGGGAATCGACTTGGTGCGCCGTGCCGACGGCGGGCGCGCGTACGGTGCGGTCATGCCCCTCGTGACCAACGCCTCGGGCGCCAAGTTCGGCAAGTCCGAGGGCGGGAACGTGTGGCTGGACCCCGACCTGACGTCTCCGTACGCCTTCTATCAGTTTTGGGTCAACGTCGATGACGCGGACGTCGTCCGGTACTTGAAGTACTTCACCTTGCTCGACCGGACCGAGATCGCCGCGCTCGCGGAGGCAGTGGAGCGGGAGCCCCACCGTCGGGCGGCTCAAAAGGCCCTCGCCGAGGACGTGACGCGGCGGGTCCACGGCGACTCCGGCTTGGCCGATGCGGAACGGGCGACGGCGGCGCTGTTCGGGGGCAGCCTCGACGGTTTGTCGTCCCCCGAGATTCAGGAGATCTTCGCCGACGTTCCGTCGACCGGCGTGGCGCGTGCATCGTTCGAAGGCGACGGGAGGGCGCTCGTGGACCTTCTCGTCGAGGTCGGAGTGGCCAGCTCGAAGGGCGACGCGCGAAGAGCGGTCGAAGGGGGCGGAGTCTACCTGAACAATCGGCGGGTGGAGGCGGTCGATGCGCGGGTCGGCACGGAGGTGGCGATCGATGGGCGGTACGTGATCCTTCGCAAGGGAAAGCGTCGCTACCACGTCGTGGAGCTGCTCGGATGACGCTCGCTCCGGGCTCGAGCCGGTGACGGGGTCCGGCGTGACGGGCGCTTCCGCGTCCGAGCCGGACGGGGGGGCCCACGACGGCTACGACATGATCGTCGTCGGATCGGGCATCGCGGGTCTGTACGCCGCGCTCGAGGCACCGGGCCGGGTGCTCGTCGTCACCAAAGGGGCCATCGAGGAGGCCTCGACGCGCTATGCCCAGGGGGGGATCGCGGCGGCCGTCGGGCCCGGCGACGATCCTTCGCTCCATCTCGAGGACACGCTGGAAGCCGGAGCGGGCCTCGTGGACGAGGAGGCCGCCCGGATCCTCTGCTTCGAGGCGGCCGACCGGGTCGCGGACCTCGTGCGGTACGGAGTGCGGTTCGACACCGCGGACGGCGAAGTCGAGCTGGGACGGGAAGCCGCGCACTCCAGGGCCCGGATCCTTCATGCCCGGGGCGATGCGACCGGCTTGGAGGTCGAGCTCTCGCTTTCGGCGCTCGCGCGGAGCCGGGGCACCGTCCTCGAGCATGCGCTCGCGAGCCGGATCGTGACGGAGGAGGGGCGGGTGCGGGGCGTGGAGGTGTTCTTCGAACGCGAGGGGCGGCATCGGTTCTACAGTGCGCCGGTCGTCGTGCTCGCAACCGGGGGGGCGGGCAGGATGTACCGGACCACCACGAACCCTCCCGTCTCCACCGGTGACGGCGTGGCGCTCGCCTACGAGGCGGGAGCCGACATCATGGACATGGAGTTCACGCAGTTCCACCCGACGGCGCTGAAGCTTCCCGACAAGCCGGTCTTCCTGATTTCCGAAGCGGTCCGCGGGGAGGGCGCCCGCCTCTTCAACACCCGGGGCGAGCGCTTCATGCCGCGGTACGATCCGGAGCACTCCGAGCTGGCCAGTCGGGACGTGGTCGCGCGGGCGGCGCTTCGCGAGATGCTCGAGACGGAGAGCGACCACGTCCTGCTCGATGCCACGATGCGGGACTCGGGGTGGTTGGCGGCCCGTTTCCCGAAGATCTACGCGACCTGCCTCGAGGCGGGCATCGATATGGCGCGGGACAGGATCCCCGTGTCGCCGGCGGCGCATTACACGATGGGCGGCGTTCGCACCAACACGTGGGGCGAGACGACCGTCTCGGGGTTGTTCGCGGTGGGGGAGGCCGCCTGCACGGGGGTGCACGGGGCGAACCGGCTGGCGTCCAACTCGCTTCTCGAGACCGTGGTTTTCGCCCATCGAGCGGTGCAGCGGATCGTGGACCCTCCGCGGCCGACGCCCGCCCCGCTGGCGCCGGCGGGCGACGCCCATACCTTGCCTCGGGACGCGAAGGACGTGGAGGCGCCGACGGCACGGGACATCCAGGAGCTCATGTGGCGGGAGGTGGGCATCGTGAGAACGGGCGAGGGACTCGAGCGAGCGTCCGGGTGCCTGGGCGCGTGGGCCGTCGCCACCGACGAGGGTTCGGCGAGCCGCGAGGGCTACGAGCTCCGCGCCATCCTGACGTGCGCGCGCCTGGCCACGGATGCGGCGCGTCGAAGGGAAGAATCGCGCGGGGCCCACTTCCGGTCCGACCATCCCGAGCCCGACGAGCGCTGGCGCCGTCACATCGTGTACCGGCGGGAGCCGCGTGAGGGAAGGGGCTAGCGACGTGTCTGGTCATCGAGCGCTCGTCGTGCAGGTCGAAGCCGTGCAGGGGTGGTTTCAGGAGTGGAGCTTGACGGGCAACGTCGTTCTGACCGCGCTCCTGGTTGCCGGTCTGCTGCTCGCCTACCGCTTGGCGCGCCGGACCCTGCGGGCGCGTCGGTGGATTACGTCGGAGGTGCGAAAGCGGTGGATCGTGATGGCGCGCAACGCGGCCATCCTGATCCTTCTCCTCGGGCTGGTGATCGTCTGGGCCCAGGAGCTCCAGACGCTGGCGCTCTCCCTCGTGGCGATCTCCGTCGCCCTGGTGATCGCGGTCAAGGAGCTACTCCTGTGCGTCGGAGGCGAGATCCTCCGCTCGAGCACGCGCCTCTTCACGGTGGGTAGCCGGATCGAGGTGAACGGGGTGCGGGGCGACGTGATCGACCTCAATCTGCTGACCACCACGGTCATGGAGGTCGGGCCCGGCCACGCCGCCCACAAGTACACGGGGCGGGTGAGCCTCATTCCCAACTCGCTCTTTCTGACGTATCCGATTTACAACGAGAGCTTCACCGAACCCTACCTTCTCCACACGTTCACCGTGGCCGTGCGCCCGGATGCCTGGTCCGAGGCGGAGCGCGCGATGAGCCGGGCGGCCAGGAAGGTGTGCGAGGAGTACCTGGACCGGGCACGCCGGCACATCGAGGCGTTGGGGGAGCGGGAGGGCCTCGGCACGCCCTCGACCGATCCCGACATCTCGCTGCGGATGCCCGATCCGGACCGGATGGAGCTCATCGTTCGCATTCCCGTCCCCATGCGGCGGAAGCACGAGGTGCAGCAGCAGATCCTGCGGCGCTTCTTCGAGCTCTTCGAAAAGAGCGGGAAGCTGCGGGCGCCGCCTCAGCCGTGAGCTACGGCCGGGCGCTTCCGCGTCGCCTCATCTACCGCAGCGGCCACCCTTGCCGCGTCGTGAGCTCCGCCTCCAGGTCCCGGGAGGCGATGAGGCGGCCGAGGTGGGAGGCCTCGGCCGGATCGGCGTAGCCGCCGGCGTAGATCCGGTAGCGAACCGAGCGGTCCGTGTAGGTGACCCGGGCGAGCCGCGCGGGCACGCCTCGGTCCCGGACGCGGGCGAGCTCCCTCGTGGCCTCGTCGCGGGTCGACGCGCCGCCCAGGTCGAAGACGAGGTGGGTGCTTCGGACGATCCAGGAGGCGGCGTCTCCGCCCACGACGGAGGCGAGCTCGGAAGCGAGCGCCGTGGCGGATGCGGAGTCCGGGGCCAGGCCCGCCAACACGCGATGGTACACGATGCCGTCGACCTCGACCGGGGCGATGAAGCGGGCCACGTCGGGCGCGAGCTCGGCGAGCTCGTCCAGGTGGGCGCTGGCGCGGGCCGAGTCGCGGTAGGCCGCCAGCGCGACGGAGAAATCCGCCATGGGGGCGATCGGGTGGGGCGCATCGAAAGCGGTGGCCGCCTCAGCCACGGCGGCTTCCTCGTCCGCGCCCGTCGGGTCCGGGGCCGATGCGTCCACGTCCGGCCGGAGCGACAGCCAGGACGTCGCCGCGACGGCCACGACGATGAGGGCCGCCGTCATCACCGTGCGGCCCCGCGGACGTCGTCGCTTCCTCCCTTCTGGCGCGTGTTGGGCTTCCGCCCCTTCCGCCTCGTCGCTCGCGGGACCCGAGGCGTCGAACCCGAGCAGGGGCGCGGAGCCGGCGGGCTGGTGCCCCGTGGGATCGGGATCGGGCCGGGGGAGCGCCATCGGTCCGAGCACGGCGAGGACGGGGACGTCCGGGGGCAGGGGCCACGTCCGGGAGCCGTGCTGCTCCCGGAGCTCCACGACCTCGGTGGCGGGGGACAAAACGTTTCCGAGCCAGGGGACGTCGGCGGCGACGTACGCGACGATCGTCACGCCGGCTTCGGCGAACGCGCGGCAGAACCGCATCCAGCGCTCCCGATGGAAGGCGGCCGCCGGATCTTCCGGTGCGATTCCGGCCGGCACGCAGAACAAACGGCCGGGCTCGACGGTTCGTGTGGCGGCGTCCACGGTCTCGGCACCGGCCATGATCTCCGCCAGGCCGGGCGTGTTGTGCACTCCCAGCGTGTGGTGCAGGCGCGGCCGCGCCAGGCTCGTATCGACGAGGACGATGCGGGGCGTCGCTTGGTCGTCGAGCCAGGTCCGGGCCAGCTCGGCCGTCACCGATACGGCCCAATCGGAACGGGCCAGCTCCGTGGATGCGACGACCACCACCACCCGCCCGTCCGCCCGCTCCGCGGCGGGCAGGCTCGGCGCGTCGGCAGGGTCGAACGGCGTCCACGCCACGCCGGTGCCGGGCTGCGGCGTGCTGGGCTCCAGGCCGTTGGGGTTGACGTCGGGGGAGGTGGTCAATGGGTCGAGCGGACTTCGGCGGTCGGGACGTCGGCGGTGGCCGGATCGTCGTGATCGTCACCAATCTACCGGGAACGGCCGTGCCTGCCAGCGCTGCGGGCGCGTGGGGACCCGGGCCGGTGGCTTCCGTCCGGGCTGATCCGTTCATATCCTTTCAGGTACCGCCGTCCCGGTCAGGATCCGGGACGGCGGCTTGCTTTCTCCGGCCCTGCGCCGACTCCGGTCCGCGCTCGCTACACGAGGTGCTCCATGCTGAAAGAGATCCGAGAGAAGATCGAGGGCGAGATCGAACGTCTGACGCACGAGCTCCAGGTGGAGCTGCCCGAGCGGATCAAGATCGCGATGGAGCACGGCGACCTGCGCGAGAACTCGGAATACAAATCCGCCAAGGAGCGGCAGTCGTTCGTGGAAGCGCGGCTGAATCATCTGACGTCACGGATGTCCGAGCTGTCGAAGATCGACGTCTCGGAGATGGCGTACGACAAGGTGGGATTCGGCTCACGGGTGAGCGTGCTCGATGTCGCGAACGACGAGGAGTACGAGTTCACCATCACGGCGGGCGACTTCATCGACCTCGACGCGGGACAGGTATCGCTGGCTTCCCCGATCGGTCAGGGGTTGATGGGGGCCGCCGAGGGAGAGGAGGTGACCGTGGAGCTCCCCGTGGGCGACCGTCAGTACAAGGTGCTGGAGCTCCGCACTCTGCCTCAGCAGCTCGAGGACGGGTCGGAGGAGGAGGAATGACGCTGCCTCTTCCGTCGACCGGGTAGGCGCAGCCGCGCATGGAGCGGACCCTGGCCGTCGACGTGCGCGCGGTTCGCAAGGGCTACCGAGAGGGGGACCGCGAGCACGTGGTGCTCGACGGCGTGGACGCTTCGGTCGCCGCCGGCGAGCGGGTGGCGGTGCTCGGCCCGTCGGGATCGGGCAAATCCACGCTCCTGAACCTCATCGGAGGCATCGACCGACCCGACGCCGGCACGATCCGGGTCGGTGGCGTCGATCTCACGGCCTTGCCGGAGCGGGACCGGACCGCGTTCCGCCGGGAGCACCTGGGCTTCATCTTCCAGTTCTTCAACCTGCTTCCGACCCTCACGGTGCTCGAGAACCTCCTCCTGCCCCTCGAGCTGAACGGAGCGTCGGGCCCGAACGAGACCGACCGCGCGCATGGGCTGCTGGACGCGGTCGGGCTGGCCGACCGGGCCGGCGCGTATCCGGACCGGCTCTCCGGGGGTGAGCAGCAGCGCGTGGCCGTGGCGCGTGCGATCGTGCACCGTCCGCGGCTGGTGCTGGCGGACGAGCCCACGGGCAACCTGGACGAGGACACGGGGGAGACCGTGGTGGGGCTCCTCGACGAGTTGGTCGAACGGGACGGTCTCAGCCTCGTGGTGGTCACGCATTCCCGCGAGCTCGCGGGACATATGGACCGCGTGCTCCGCGTCAGTCACGGCCGGGTGATCCCCGACGCCTCGTGAAGCTCCTCACGCGGTCGAGCCTCCGCCACCTGGCGAGCCACCGCACGCAGCTCGTCCTGTCCGTGCTGGGGGTCGCGCTGGGGGTGGGCGTGGTGGTCGCGATCGATCTCGCGATCCAGAGCGCCCGGACCGGATTCGAGATCTCGGCCGAGACGGTGTCCGGACGGGCCACCCACCAGATCGTGAGCGACCTCGGATCGGTGGACGAGGGGATCCTCCGGAAGCTGCGCGTGGACCTCGGCATCCGGCAGGCGGCTCCGGTCGTGGAAGCCGTCGGAGCGTCATCGCTCGTTCCGGGTCGCGCGTTGACCCTCCTGGGCGTCGATCCGTTCTCGGAGGGGCCGTTCCGGCCGTACGTCGCCGGCTCGGGCGGGGAGCTGGACGTGTCCGGTTTCGTGGCGACTCCGTACGCCGTGGTGCTGTCGTCCGAGACGGCCGAGGGCGCCGGGGTCGAGGTGGGCGACACCCTCCCGTTCACGCACGAGGGACGCGCCTACCCGTTGACGGTCGTGGGCACGCTCGAGCCGCAGGATCGTCTGGCTCGCATCGGGCTGAGCGACGTGCTGCTCGTGGATGTCGCCAGCGCGCAGGACCTGCTGGACATGAGCGGCCGGCTGAGCCGCATCGACGTGCGGCTTCCGGAGGGCGCGGAGGGCGAGCGCGCGGCGGAACGAGTGCGGAGATCGCTTCCGGACGGTGCCCGGCTCGAGACGGCCGGGACCCGTACCGAAGCCATGAGCGGGATGATCCGGGCGTTCGACCTGAACCTCACCGCGCTGAGCCTCCTCGCGCTGATCTTCGGGATGTTCCTCATCTACAACGCGATGACGTTCTCGGTGGTGCAGCGACGGGGCCTGCTGGGCAGGCTCCGGGCGCTCGGGGTGGGCCGGGGCGAGATCGTGCGCATGATCCTGCGCGAGGCGTTCTGGATCGGCGCGGTGGGGGCGGCATTCGGGCTCGTGATCGGCGTCGTGCTCGGGCGGGGGTTGGTGCGCCTCGTGACCCGCACGATCAACGACCTGTACTTCACGGTCTCGGTGCAGGGCGTCGGCGTCGATCCGGGCGTGCTCGTGAAGGGTGCCCTGCTCGGGGTCGGCGCGACGGTGCTGGCGGCGCTTCCTCCGGCGTTGGAGGCCGCGTCGGTCTCGCCGAGGCTGGCCACGCTCCGGTCGGCCTCGGAGGAGCGAGCGCGCCGGGGTGTGCCCAAGGCCGCACGGGTGGGGGTGGTGCTCGGGGTCGTGGGAGGCGTGTTGATGGCGATTCCCTCCAGGAGCCTGCTGCTCAGCTTCACCGCGCTCTTCCTCGTGATCCTCGGCATGGCGCTGCTCACGCCCCTCGGCACCGTCGTGCTCGTCTCCGCCGCTCGCCCGCTGCTCCGGCGGCTGTCGGGGCTGCTCGGATCGATGGCCGCCCGAGGGGTGGTGACTTCCCTCAGCAGGACCGCGCCGGCCGTGGCCGCGCTGGTGATCGCGGTCTCGGTCACGGTCGGCCTCGGGGTCATGATCCAGAGCTTTCGCGGCACGCTCATCCAATGGCTGGACGGGACGCTGCAGGCGGACGTGTACGTCTCGGTGCCCGGTCCGAGGAGCGCGCGCGCCACGGGGACGCTGGAGCGGGCGCTCATCGACACGGTGGTGACGCACCCCGACGTGGCCGGGCACAGCACGTATCGGGCGATCGACGTCGTGGTGCCCGAGGGTCCTTACCGTCTCGTGGCGCTCGACCTCGATCCCAGGGGGGAAGATGCGTTCGACTTCCTCTCCGGATCCCCGGACGCGGCGATGCGGGCGTTCCGGGAGGGTTCCGGCGTGATCGTTTCGGAGCCGTTCGCGTTCCGACGAGGGCTCGATGTCGGCGACTCCGTGTCGGTGCGGGGCTCGGCGGGAAGTCGGTCGCTGGAGATCGCCGGGGTGTTTTACGACTACGGGGCGGAGGAGGGGACGGTCATGATGGACCGGGAGCTCTACGATCGACTCCACGAGGACGAGGGGGTGACGTCGTTGGCGCTCTTCCTCGAAGAGGGCACGGACGCGGAGCGGGTGGTGGCCGAGCTGCTCGCCCGGGTCCCCGAAGGGCGAACCCTCACGGTGCGCACCGACGGAGCGCTGCGGGAAGCGTCCTTGGCCGTGTTCGACCGAACCTTCCGCGTGACCGGAGTGTTGCGGCTTCTGGCATTCATCGTGGCTTTCGTGGGCGTCCTCAGCGCGCTCATGGCGCTCGAGCTCGAACGGGCGCGCGAGTTCGGCGTCCTGCGGGCGGTGGGCCTGACTCCGGATCAGGTGCGTCGCCTGGTCCTCACCCAGACCGGATTGCTCGGGCTGGTGTCGGGCATCCTTGCCATCCCCGTCGGCCTGGTCCTTTCGTGGGTCATGATCTTCGTGGTGAACAAGCGGTCGTTCGGCTGGACGCTCGGCATGGAGGTGGGGCCCGAGGTGCTCGTGCAGGCCGTGGCGCTCGCGTTGGTGGGAGCGTTGGTGGCCGGCGTCTATCCGGCGTGGCGTCTGGCGAAGGCGGAGCCGGCGCTGGCGCTCCGGGGGGAATGATGCGCGGTTCGACGCTCGCGATCGGCCTGATCGTCGGTGTGCTCTCGAGCGGCTGCGACGAAGCCGATTCGGGGAGGGTCCCCGCGGCCCGGCTGTCGCTGTCCGAGACGTTGGCGGGCGGCGATACGGCCGGCTATGAACGGGCGCGCGAGGTGCGGCGCTTCTCGTTCCCGCGCGATCACGGTGCCCACCCGGGCTTCCGCACCGAGTGGTGGTACGTGACCGGGAATCTCGAGACCGAAGCGGGCCGCCCATTCGGGTTCCAGCTCACGATCTTCCGGAGCGCGCTCTCGCCGACGGAGCCGAGCCTCGCGTCGGCGTGGGCCACGAACCAGGCGTACATGGGCCACTTCACCGTGACGGACGTCGAGGGCGGGAGGTTCCATGCCTTCGAACGGTTCGCGCGGGGCGGGGCGGGGCTGGCCGGCGCCCGTATGGTCGCCGCGCGGGACACTTCCGCCGCGCTGCGGGTGTGGGTGGAGGACTGGTCGTTGACGGGAAGCGCGGGAGGCTCCGGCTTTCCGATGCGGGCGTCGGCCGAGGACTCCGGAGTCGCGATCGATCTCCGCCTGGAAGCCGGGAAGCCCGTGGTGCTCCAGGGCGACCGTGGGCTCAGCCGGAAGGGCCCGGAGCCCGGGAACGCATCGTACTATTACGCCCATACCCGAATGCCGGCGTCGGGCTCGCTCGTCGTCGAGGGTGATACCGTGGCCGTCGACGGCCTGGCGTGGATGGACCGGGAATGGAGCACGTCCGCCCTCTCGGGAGAGCAGGTCGGTTGGGACTGGTTCGCGTTGCAGCTCGACGACGGGTGGGACGTGATGGTCTACCAGCTCCGTCTCGCGGACGGGCGTCCCGACCCGCTGAGCGACGGGGTGCTCATCGATCCCGAGGGGGAGAAGACCCGGCTCGCGTGGGACGACGAGCTCACGTTGGAGGTCACGGAGCACTGGACTTCGCCGATCGACGGGACCCGTTATCCCTCGGGTTGGCGGCTCTCGGCGCCGAATCGGGGACTCGATCTCACCGTGGAGCCGGTCCTCGACGACCAGGAGCTGGACCTGGCCTTCCGATATTGGGAAGGAGCGGTGCGCGTCCGCGGGACCGGCGTGGGGGGACGTCCCGTGGAGGGACGAGGCTACGTGGAGCTCACCGGGTACGCGGGGGACGTGCGCGACCGTTGACGTCTTCGACCATCGCGACCGCCGCCTCCACCTCCTCGGGCACGATCCCGTGGCCGATGGCCGGGTCCGCGGTGGTCAGGGTCGCGCCGGCGTCGGCGAGCGCGGCACGGCCGCGCACGGCGAGGGCGTGTGGGATCGCGGGGTCGTGGAGCCCATGGCCCCAGAAGATGGGCGGTGCCTCCGCGACGTTGTCGAGGGAGACGCCGCCGGCCAGGAAGCCCGAGAAGTTGAGCACGGCTCGCACCCGTTCCGGCCGGGACAGCGCGTAGGCGAGGCTCGTCGTGCCCCCTTGCGAGAAACCGCCCAGCACGATCCGGTCGACGGGGCCGCCGAGATGTCGCGGGAGGGCGTCGAGGAAGTGGTCGAGCGCGCTCAGGCTCGCGTCGAGGGTCGCCGGGTCGACCCGGTCGTCCTCGAGGTAGCGGTACCACGCCCACCCCGGCCCGTAGCCCCAGGGAGCTCCGGCATGGACGGCCCGGGGCGTCACGAGCGTCCACGTGTCGGGCACGAGCCTGCGCAAGCCCTGGAGGTCGTTCTTGTCGCTGCCCCGGCCGTGCAGCAGGACCGCGATCGTGTCGCCGGCGGACGGTGGACGGGGACCGCTCGTCTCGAACTCCTCGATCGTGCTGCCGGGTGTCTCGGGCGTGTCCATGCTCATCCCAGTGTGGCGAGTTGTGCTTCGATCCTGTCCCGGTTCGGCTCCAGCCAGGCCGGGAGCATGAGCTCCGAGCCCAACGAATCGGGATCCTCGTCGACGGCGAAGCCTGGCCCGTCGGTCGCGATCTCGAGCAGAAGGCCGTCGGGTGCGTGAAAGTAGATGCTTTCGAAGTACTGGCGGTCCTGCACCTCGGTGACTTGGACGCCGAGCGAGACCAGATGCTCGCGCCAGGCCGCCTGCTCCTCGGCGTCCCGGGCCCGGAACGCGATGTGGTGGGTTTGTCCCGTGCCCTGTCGGGCCCGGTACGTGGACCCTTCCCAACCGAAGAGCGTGAGCGAGGAATGCGGCGCCACGGCGGTTCCGTCGTAGCTCGCCCAGAAGTAGTGCAGGGTCTTGGCGTCGTCCTGGTTGAACGTCTTCTTCACGAGCCGGAGTCCGAGGGCCTCCCGGTAAAAGGTGTCGGCACGCGCCAGGTCGTCCGTGATCCCGGTGATGTGGTGGATGCCGTCCAGGCGCATGTCCGCGGTGACCTCCGGGACCGGATCGGGATGGGTCGTCCGGGCGATGGCGGCTTCGTCCCGGCCTTCGGGAAGACGGTCCACGGGTGGCTCGACGAGCTGTTCCCCCAGCGCATCGGCCGGCTCGTCGATCGCGTAGCCCGGACCGGCGGTGGCGATCTCGAGGATCTGTCCGTCGGGATCCGAGAAATACAGGCTGGTGAAATAGCCTCGATCGATCGGGCCGTTGACCGGAACGCCGTGATCCGTGAGCCGCCGCTTCCACTTGAGCTGGGCCTCGGGAGTCGCCACACCCAGCGCGAGGTGGTGGATGCCGCCCACGCCCCACCCGCCGCGGCGGGCGCGGGGCCATTCGAAGAAGGTGAGCAGCGTGCCCGGTCGTCCGAGGTCGTCTCCGAAGTACAGGTGGTACGCGCCCGGGTCGTCGAAGTTGACGGTCTTCTTGACGAGACCGAGGCCGAGGAGGTTGCCGTAGAAATCCAGGGTCCGGCGTGCGTCGGCCGACACCATCGTGATGTGATGGAAGCCGGCGGTCGGGTTGAAGGGCATGGTGTCCTCTCGGAGTCACGTGACGCGGAAACCGATCATGGTTTAACCTTGAAGGAGTGTCAAGGCGTGAGACGGTCAGAGGGATTTCCGAAAGCGCCGGACGGCGAGGCCGAGCCCGCCCACCGCCATCGCGGAAAGCACGCTGAACTGGAGCCACAGCGCACCGATGCCCGCGCCCTTCAAGAAGATGCCGCGGACGATCTCGAGAAAGTGGCGGAGGGGGTTGGCCAGCGTGAGGAGCTGGAAGATCTCGGGCATCGTCGAGACCGGATACAGGAATCCGGACAGGATGATCGCCGGGAGCATGAAGAGGAACATGGCGAGGAAGGCCTCCTGCTGCGTGGCGGAGATGGTCGAGATCAAGAGGCCGAAGGAGAGCCCCGCCAGGATGAAGAGGGCGGCCGCCAGGAGGAGGGCCAGGACCGAGCCCCGGAGCGGCACGTCGAACCAAAGGAGGGCGACGGCCGTCACGGTGGCGAGCTGGACCATCGCGATGCCGGCCACCGGGAGCGTCTTGCCGATCATGAGCTCTCCGGCCCCGAGCGGTGACACGAGAAGCTGATCCAGCGTGCCGATCTCGCGCTCCCGGACGACGGCCATGGAGGTGAGGAGCAGGCACATGAGGAGCACGACGACGCCGATCACCGCGGGCACGTTGTAGGTGCGAGATTCGAGCGCCGGATTGAACCAGGCTCGCGCGCGCAGGTCGAGGGCGGCGCCCTCGGCACCGGAGCGGCCGGCGTGGTCCCGTGCGTGCTCCTGGACGATCCGGGCCGCGTAGCCCTGCGCGACGGTGGCGGTGTTGGAGTTCGTCCCGTCCACGAGGAGCTGCACCGCGGGGGAGGTGCCGGCGAGCAGCTCGCGGGCGTAGCCGGCCGGGATCTCCAAGCCGACCACGGCCCGGCCACGGTCGAGGGCGGATTCCAGGTCGGCCGGGCGGTCGGACGTGCGGACGATCCGGAAGTAATCCGATGCGGTGAGCGCCTCCACGAGCGCGCGCGACTCGGCCGTACGGTCGTGATCGACGACCGCCGTCGCCACGTCCCGCACGTCCGTGTTCACGGCGTATCCGAAGAGCACGAGCTGGATGAGGGGCGAGACGAAGATGACCCGCTTGGTCCTCGGGTCGCGGAGGAGCTGACGCAGCTCTTTGGCCACCATCCGACGGACCCGGAGCAGGCTGAGTCGCAGGGACGTACGGCTCATGCGGAGAGCTCCTTCCGGAACGTCCGCGTGGCGAGCACGAGCCCGAGCGCGGCGTACACCGCCATGAGGAGGGCTTGCGGCCAGAGTGCCTCCAGCCCGACGCCCTTGAGAAATATCCCCCGCGTGACGGTCACGAAGTACCGCGCGGGCACGAGGAAGGTCACCGCCTGGAGGGCGCGGGGCATGCTCGCGATATCGAACATGAAGCCGGACAGCAGGATCGCCGGCAGGTAGGTCGCGACCATCGCCACCTGGGTGGCCAACACCTGTGACTTGACCGCCGCGGAGATGAAGATGCCGAGTCCGAGCGCGCCGATCAGGAAGAGCGTCGTCAGCACCGCGAGGAGCGGAACGCTCCCGTGGAGCGGGGTGCCGAAGATGAGGATTCCGGCGACGACCGTCGTGGCCACGTCGAAGAGCCCGATCGCCAGGTAGGGGAGGAGCTTGCCGAGCACGATGTCGAGTCGGCTGGCCGGGGTGGCGGCGAGCTGTTCCATGGTGCCGCGCTCCCATTCCCGGGCGATCGTGAGCGCGGTGAGGAGCGCGGCGATCACGGACATGATGACCGCGATGAGCGCCGGCACGATCATGTGTCGGCTCTCGAGGTCCGGGTTGTACCAGGTGCGGGACTCGAGCGTGATGCCTCCGGCGGGAGCTTCCGCGCCCGCGCGCTCCCGAGCGATGCGCGCGCCCATCCGGGTTACGATGGCCTCCGCGTAGTTGAGCGCGATGGTGGCCGTGTTCGCGTCTCCCCCGTCGAGGAGGAGCTGGACCTCCGCGGGCAGGTGCGGGTCGCCGAGATCACGCGTGTAGCCCGGTGGGATGACGAGGACGCCCTGAACGGTCCCCCGCGTGAGGGCGGCGTCCACCGCCCGGCTCGAGGAAGGCCGCTCGCGAACGCTGAAGAGGTTGCTGGCCGTGAAGGCGTCGACGAGCGAGCGGCTCTCCGCCGTCCGGTCCTCGTCGAGCACGGCCAGAGGGATGTCTTCGACGTCCCAGGTGATGGCGTATCCGAAGAAGAGCAGGAGCACGAGCGGCAGCAGGAAGGCCAGAATCATGCTGCGCGGATCGCGCCGGAGCTGGATCCATTCCTTGCGCGAGATCGCGAGAAGGCGACGCAAGCTCATCGGGCCTACCCCGGGACCGCGCCGCCCTCGGCGCGCACGAGCGAGACGAAGACGTCTTCGAGGGAAGAAGAGGAGGCGGGCCCGCCGAGCTGGTGGCGCAAGCCGCTCGGAGTGTCGAGCGCGATGAGGCGGCCCCGGTTGAGGAGCGCGAGCCGGTGGCAGTACTCGGCCTCTTCCATGTAGTGCGTGGACACGAACACCGTGGTGCCCCGGTCGGAGAGGCCGTCGATGAGGTCCCAGAACGTGCGGCGCGCGACCGGGTCGACGCCGGACGTGGGCTCGTCCAGGAAAAGGATCGGCGGTTCGTGGACCATGGCGCACCCCAACGCCAGCCGTTGCTTCCACCCGAGCGGCAGAGTCTCGGTCGGGTCGTGCCGGTGCTCCCGCAACCCGGAGATGTCCAGGATCCACCGCTCGCGCTCCACCAGCTTCGGCCCGTCCACGCCGTAGAGTCCCGCGAAGAGCTCGATGTTCTCCCGGACCGTGAGGTCCCCGTACAGCGAGAAGCGCTGCGACATGTATCCGATGCTGCGCTTGATCTCCGCGCGCCCGGTGCGGATGTCGTGTCCGGCCACCCATCCTTCCCCTTCCGAGGGGGCCACCAGGCCGGTCAACATCTTGATGGTCGTGGTCTTGCCGGCGCCGTTCGGTCCCAGAAACCCGAAGATCTCCCCGCGGCGCACGTCGAACGTGATCCCGTCCACCGCGGTGAAATCGCCGTAACGCCGGGTGAGGTTTCGGACCGACACGGCAGGGGCGTCACGCATCGCCGCCCCCCCGGTGCTCGCCGACGAGTTGGATGAAGACGTCTTCGAGCGACGGCTCGATCACCCGGATATCGTCGTCGTCGCCGGTCGTGACGCCGCCTCCGGCGGAGAGGATGTCCGCGACCGCGGAGGCGGTGACGTCGTTCTGGGTGACGGCGTGGATCTCCTCGCCGAAGAGTGAGGCGTTCTCGACCCGGGCGTCGGCTCGGAGCAGGTCTCGTGCGGCCCGCGGCCGGTCCACGCGGATCGACCAGACGGTTCCGGACAGCGAGGCCCGGAGGGTCCGAGGATCGTCGAGCGCCAGCAGACCGCCGGCGTCGAGCATGGCCACGCGGTCGCAACGCTCGGCTTCGTCCAGGTACGACGTGGTCAGGACGACGGTCACCCCTTCGGAGACCATCTCGTGCAAGATCGTCCAGAGCTCGCGACGCGAGATGGGGTCCACCCCGAAGGTGGGCTCGTCGAGGAGAAGCACCCGGGGTCGGTGCACGAGACAGCACGAAAGGGAGAGCTTCTGCTTCATCCCCCCGGACAGCGCTCCGGTGCGTCGGGTCCGGAAGGGCCCGAGCCCACTGAAGTCGTACAAACGCTTCAGGCGCGCGGGCCGCTCGCGGCGCGCCACGCCGTAGAGGTCGGCGTAGAAGTCCAGGTTCTCCTCGACGGTGAGGTCTTCGTACAGCCCGAAGCGCTGCGCCATGTACGCGATCCCGGGCTTGACCTTCTCGGGGTCCTTTCCGACGTCCACACCGTGCACGAAGGCCGTGCCCCCCGACGGGCGGAGCACGCCCGCGAGGATGCGGAGCGTGGTGGTCTTGCCGGCTCCGTCCGGGCCCACGATGCCGAACAGCGTGCCGGGCGGAACGTCGAAGGTGAGCCCGTCCACGGCCGTGGTGTCGCCGAACACTCGGCGCAGCCGTTGGAGCGAGACGGCGGCGGCGCTCATCCTCCGGCGTCCTCGAGGGTCACGTCCGCGGGAAGGCCCGGCTTGAGCACGAGATCGGGATCGCCGGTGATGCGCACCTTGACGGGGTAGACGAGACGGGTGCGCTCCTCGGCGGTCTGCACGTTCCGCGGGGTGAACTCGGCTTCGCTTCCGATGAAGGACACCTCCCCCGTGACGGTCCGGTCGGGGTAGGTGTCGGACACGATCGCTGCATCGCCTCCCAGTCGGAGCCGGCCCACCATGTCCGCCCTCACGTAGATGCGGACCCAGCGCTCCGAGGGGTCGAGGAGCGTCACGACCGGTGCGCCGGGAGACACGGCTTCCCCCGGCTCGCGATGCCGTACGGTGACGGTGCCGTCGAAGGGAGCCTCGATCAGCGCGTGCGAGCGGATCGCCTCGGCGCTCGCGAGTCGGGCCCGGGTCTGCTCGAGCCGGGCACGCGCGGCCCGGATCGCTTCCGGGCGAGGGCCCTCCCGGACGAGCTCGAGCGCTTCAGCGGCTTGCTCCGCCGCGGACCGGGCGATATCGCGCTCCGCTTGCGCCCGGTCGTACGCCTGCCGGCTGATGGCCCCACCCTCGAAGAGCACGACCGCCCGCTCGGCATTCTCCTCCGCCTCCTCCAGACGCCTGCGCGCGGACCGCAGGGCGGCTTCGGCGCTGGCGATCTCCTGTCCACGCGAGCCCGCTTCCATCTCCGCGAGGGCCGCTTCCGCCGCCTCGACGTCGGCTCGGGCCGCGTCACGGCGCGCGTCCAGCTCCCGGGCATCGAGGCGCGCCAGCACGGTGCCGGCCGTCACCGTCTGGCCTTCATCGACCAGGACTTCCGCCACCCGGCCCGCGACCAGAAAGCCGAGGTGAGCGTCCGTGGCTTCGACCGTCCCCGAAGCCGTGAGCTGCACGTCGTCGCTTCCATTCCCCAGGATGAGCCAGCCGGCCAACCCACCGAGTGCGACGACTACGACCCCGATCACCATGCGCTTCTTCATCGGTTCTCCTCCAAAGCTCGGGCTAGCCAGTCGCGATTCAGGGTCCCCCGGGCGCGCGCAAGCCGAACGCGGGCCAGCACCCGGTCGTACCGCGCGCGGGCGAGACCCGCGCGTGCCCGGAACAGGCTCGCCTCCGCCGCCAGGAGGTCGCTCTGGACTCCCGAGCCGGCGTCGAGCGCCAGCGCTTCGATCCGCGTGACCTCTTCCCACTGCGTGACGGAAGCCGCGAGCGCGGATTCGCGTGCGTCGGCTTCCCGGATCTCCGCGGTCGCGGCGTCGACCGCGCGGTCCACGCCGCGCTCGGCCGCGGAACGCCTCTGGCGGGCGGCGGCTCGTTCGGCCTCCGCCCGACGGACCGCGGCACCGCGTGCGCCGCCCGTGAAGAGCGGCCAGGAGAGCGTCACACCGGCTTGCCACTCGGCGACGTGCCCGCCCGTGACCGTTCCGTAGTCGAGCAGGCCGGCCCTTACCTCGAGCCGGGGGAGGCGGGCGGCGCGCGCGCCGCCGAGCCGAGCTTCGGCGGCGCGCTCCTGCTCGAGGGCGCGGACCAACTCGGGGTGTGAGGGCTCGGGAGCGGGGTCGTCGGTGGACGGAGCCAGGGTGATGTCGGTCAGGGAACGGTCGACGACCGAGTCGGGGGGCTGATCCATCGCTCGCGCCAGTCCGCGTTCCGAGAGCTCGGTCCGGGCTTTAGCGCCGGCCGCGTCGGCCCGAGCCTCCTCCAACGCGGCGGACGCCCGCAAGACGTCGACCTCGGGCGCCGAGCCGGCTTCGGCCATCCTGCGCGCTCGCTCGGCTTCCGCCACGAGGGCTTCGACCCGGCGCGTGGCCGCGTCCTCGTGCGCGCGGGCCGCGAGCACCTCGAAGTACGCCGTCGCGGCCCGTTCCAGCACCGCCATGCGGCGTGCCCGAGCCCCGGCTTCCGCCGCCGCGGCGCCCGACCGGGCGGCGCTGAGGCGCGCGCCCGTCGCGCCACCGTCGAAGGCGGTGTAGCGTAGCCGAGCCGCACCCTGAACGAGGGTCTCGTCGAACCGGGGCGGGGCGGCCGGATCGAAGCTGTGCAGTGGAGCGACGACCATGGGCTCCTGGAACCGGGTCAAGGATCCCTCGAGCGTCACGTTCGGAAGCCGTCCCGCCCGAGCTCGGGCCACGTCCGCTTCCGCGCCGCGGTGCCCGGCCCGGGCCGCGGCCAACTCCGGGTCGGTCCGGAGCGCGGCCTCCACGACTTCGTGGAGCGTGAGGGGAGGCGGCTCCTGGGCACGGGCGGCGGCCGGATCGAACATCAGGGATGCCGTGACGAACGCGACGGCGAACGTCGCGGCGGCGATGCCGCGAGCGCTCGCCGGGCCCGGGCGGGGTGCCCCGGTCTCGATGGTTCCGTCAGCGTGTGGTCGCATCGGGCCTCCGCGGTGGTGAGGTCTCTGTCTCGTCGGGCCGGAGCCCGGCTTCGACGAACCGGGCCGCGTGCTCCACGGCCTCCGCACGCGTTTCGGGATCGAAGAGATCGAGCCCTCCGACCGTCGCGAGCATGGGCGCGACCAGCGTCATGAAGACCGGCTGCGCCACGACGCTGAGCGCCGTGAGGCGGGGGTGGCCGGGACGGACGCTTCCGTCCTCGACGCCCTCGCCGTGGAGCTTGGTCAGCGTGCCCATGACGCGGTGGAGGATGTCCACGACGGCCGGTGGCGGTGGCTTCCCGGCGGCGACCTCCTGGAGCAGGAGGTGCGGAATGTCGGGCTGTTCCCTGAAGTGGTCGAAGTAGGCTTCCACGATCGCGCTCATACGCTCCGCGGCCGTGCCGTCGCTCCCTGCCACCGCGACCACGCGGTCCGCGAGGGGGCTCAACCCGTCGTCGAGGACCGCGGCGTAGAGGGCGCGCTTGGACCCGAAGTGGTAGGTGATCGAGCCGAGGTTCGCCCCCGCCCGCTCCGTGATGGCACGTACCGACGTTCCGTCGAAGCCCTTCCTGCCGAAGAGCTCCCTCGCGGCGGCCATGAGAGCGTGGCGGGTGGCCTCGCCGGTGCGGCCTCTGGGCGGAGCTGCCATGGGTTTAGTCATACGTTCGTATTATTACGCGCCGAACCCCGTTGCACAAGGGTGGATGACTCAAAGGGTACGGTCAGGCCGTGCGGCCGAGCTCCTCAACGACTTCGCGCACCCGCCGGACGCCCTCCATCAGGCGCGGGCCGGGACGGCCGAGGTACGGCTCTCCCACGCAGAAGACGCGCCCCTCCCGCACGAAGGGAAGCTCCGCCCAGGCTTCGTTGCGGAGCACCACGTCGGGGCGGTACTTGTCGGGATGGACGCCGCACCACGAGAGGATGACGGCGTCCGGGGACCGCTCGGCGACCTCTTCGTCGGTCATGGGGCGGCTCTTCACGTCCTCGTCGGCGAGGACGGCTTGGGCGCCCGCGGCGCGGAGCACATCCGTCGTCCAGCTTTGCTTTCCGGGTGTGATCACGGGCTTGGGCCACCACTGGACGAGCAGCCGGGGCGCCGAATCGTCGGGCTCGGACGGTTGGAGGGCGCTCTGCATCTCGTGGACGAGGGCTTCGGCCCGGTCCGACACACCCAGGCGGGCTCCGATGTCACGGATGTCCCGGTAGACGTCGTCGAGGGAGACGGGCTCGGGCGCGATGTAGGGGAGTCCGGCCGCCTCGAGCCGCTCGACGACCTGCTCGTGCCCCGGCACGGTCAGGGTGGCGAGGACCAGGTCGGGTTCGAGCTCCGCGACCCGCGCCACGTCGATGTCCAGGTCGGGACCGACCTTGGGGAGCGGGTCCACCACCTCGGGCGGGTAGTCGGAGTGGTCGTCCACGCCGACGAGCATGTCGGCGCACCCGAGCGCACAGACGATCTCGGTATTCGAGCAAGCAAGGGATACGATACGCATATCCGCCGTTACCCGACGGGCTACGTTTCGTTCAGCGCGGCCGGTGCTTTCCGCCACGGGGCGTTGACCCTCGAACGACCTCCGCGTCAATCTTTCAAAGCCGCGATCACTCAGCTCATTCCACGGAGACGGCCATGGTCAGCGTCCCTTCGACGATGGTTCCCCTCGGAACCCGCGCTCCCGAGCTCACCCTTCCCGAGCCGGCCACGGGCCGGACGGTCTCGACCGAGGATCTCCGAGACGCTCCGGCGCTTCTGGTCGTGTTCCTCTCGAACCACTGTCCCTTCGTCAAGCACATCGCCGACGAGCTCGCGTCGTTCGCACGCGAGTACGGTGAGCGGGGGCTGGCGATCGTCGGCATCAATGCGAACGACGTGGAGAAATATCCGGACGACAGCCCCGAGAAGATGGCCGAGGAGGTGGCGTCGCGCGGCTACACCTTCCCGTACCTGTTCGACGAGACCCAGGAAGTCGCCAAGGCGTACGGCGCCGCCTGCACACCGGACTTCTTCCTGTTCGACGGAGATCGAAAGCTGGCGTACCGCGGGCAGTTCGACGACAGCCGCCCCTCGCTGGAGAAGCCGGTGACGGGTGCGGACCTGCGTGCCGCATGCGATGCCGTGCTGGCGGGCGAGGCTCCGCCGAAGGACCAGGCCCCGAGCGTGGGGTGCAACATCAAGTGGCGCCCCGGCAACGAGCCCGCTTGGTTCGGAGCGTAGATGGGGGCAGGGCAAAAAATGAGCGCCGCCGGGCGTGCTGCCCCGACGGCGCTCCAACTGTCGCAGCCCAGCGCGATGGCCGGGTCCGGCGCGAACAGCGAACTACATGAATCTACGGTCCGACTTTAGAAGCCGATCCGGCGATCGCTTGCCCGTGCCAGGCTGGACAGGGTACTCGGAATAGACAAGGATCACCTCCTTTTTGCGGGTCGACATCGGGCTGAGCACCGGCGGGCCATGTGCCCGCGGTCCACCGGCCGGGTCAATGCACGCATCCCGGCGGGGCCCATCCTGGGACGAATCCGTCCCGGACGCAGCCATGATACAAACAGCCCCGACTCCCGGGCAAGGGCCGCGTTCACGTCCACGGTCGGTAGGGGACGGGAGGCGGACGGTCAGGCCGTGCGGTACGCGCTCAGGAGCATGCGGCCGCTGAACGCCAGCGCGATACCGATCCAGACGATGCCCCACACGAGGGTCGGGATCCCGGTGATCTCGGCCAGCATCGCGGCGTCGGAGCGGAGCTCCGGCCGGTCGAGGACGTCGCTCTTGATGTCGAGGATCGCGTAGAGGCTGCTCGTGAGGCCGAGGGTGAGCAACACCGCTCGGTTGATGCCCCCGCTCGCGCGGCGGGCGATCCAGAAGAGGGCCGTGCCGAACGCCAACCCGAACGCGATGCCGAAGCCGCTCCGGACGTACAGGAGCGTGGCGACGACGATGATTCCGGCGATCACGGCGTTCACCGTGTCGGTTCTGGTGCGGCGGCCACGCGCCGCCGCGAACATGGCGCCGCCCCACGCGAGGCTGCCGAGGTAGCCGGCGCTCAACACCAGGAAGGCGTTGCCGCCGGGGCAGTAGCACGCGCCGCCCTGGTAGGGATCGAGGTCGATCCGGTGCACGGATCCGCCCGTGGCGAGCGACGCGCCCGCGTGGCTCAGCTCGTGGAGCAGGACCACGAAGATCTTCAGGGGATAGACGACCGGGGTCTCCCAGAAGAACCACAGGGCGGTGAAGAACACGCCGAACCCGAAGAGGAAGCGCAGCTTGCGCCACGTACGATTCGCCATGAGGTGGAGGTCAGGCTCCGCCGTCGGCGATCCGGAGGTCGTATCGGCGCTCGAAGAGCTCGCCGCGCTCCTCGATGTCGGCGCGCGCGAGGTTCGCGTTCTGCCCGGAGCGGGAGAGCGCGTCCAGCGCCGCCTCGGCCACTTGGCCCTCGCTGAGCCCGTGCTGGAACCCGAACGTCGCGGTCCACTGATACACCTGGTCCTCCCAGCGCCGCTCCAGCTCGGCCCGCTCCGCTTCGGGCACCCGGACGTCGCGCCGCTCGGCTTCGGCGAGCGCCGCGGCGCGGCGTGCCTCGGGTTCCGTCACGCCCTGGTCGTCGAGCCAGGCGTCCAGCACCGCTCGCGGGTCTTCGATCCGGGAGGCGACGGTGCGGACGACCGTGCTCCGCGCCTCCTCGAACGGCACGACCTCGCGGTCTTCGAGGCGGAGGATGTGGTACCCGTACTGGGTCTCGGTCACGGGGCTGATCTCGCCGGGCTCGAGCGCGAGCGCCGCTTCCCAGAACTCCGGAACCCACGAGCCTTCCCGCCCGGGCTCGAGCAATCCCTCACGTCCTTCCGCACCCGGCTCCTCGGAGAGCTCGGCGGCGGTGGCCGCGAAGTCCGCCCCGTCCTGCAGTCGTTCCATGGCCCGCTCCGCCTTGGCCCTCGCCTCGGCGCGGTGCTCTTCCGAGCGCCACCGCTCACTGGTGAAGAGGATGTGGCGGACCGTGAGCTCCCAGGCCGGATCCGTCATGTACCTGGATTCGAGCACGTCGTCGGAGACGTCGTTCTTCTCGAGCGTCAGCTCGGCCGCCAGCGCGTCGAGGCGGCGGTCGTCCATCCACCGCTCGATGAGCGGCGCACCCAGCTCGTCGGTCGTGGAGTCCGCGACCGCGAGCCCGAACGCCGCGAGGTAGGCGAGCATCTCCCGGCGATCCTCGGAGAGGCCCAGGACCTGGTCTTCGGTGAACGTGACGCCGTCGACGGCGACGGCGGGGGGCTCCGGGTCGCCACAGGCGGCGGCCGCGACGACGGCGATCAGGATCGTCTTGCGGGTGATGGACATGTATCGAAAGTGCACGAAGGCCGCCGGGTCGCCAACCGTGGGTGGCGTCGCCGCCGTGGATATGGGAGGTTGACGGGAACCCGGCTGCGCGCCGGGGTGTTCCCTCCCTCGTATCGTTTCCGTAGCCCCGGATCCCGTGGAAATCTTCGCCCTTCTGCAGATCGAGCCGGCCGGAGGCCTGTCCGAGGCCCTCTCGTCGAGCCCGCTCCTCGCGCTCGCCGTCCTGTTCGGCGCGGGGATCCTCACGAGCCTGACCCCGTGCGTCTACCCGATGATCCCGATCACGGCGGCGGTCGTCGCCGGGACGTCGCGTGAGGATCAGTCGAAAGCGCGGACCGTCGGCCTCACGCTGACCTATGCGGTCGGGCTGGCCAGCCTCTACGCGTTGCTCGGTGCCCTCGCGGGCGTGTCGGGGCAGCTCTTCGGCGCGGTGAGCGCGAGCCCGTGGGCGCGGCTGGCGATCGGCAATCTGCTCATCCTCTTCGCGCTGGCCATGCTCGACGTGATTCCGGTGCCCGTGCCCCGGAAGCTGATGGAGCGGGCCTCGCGGACCGAAGGCGGGTCGTTCGGAGCCGTGTTCGTGATGGGTGCGATGTCCGGGGTGGTCGCCGCACCGTGCGGCGCGCCGGCGTTCGCGGTGGTGCTCACCTGGGTGGCGGCCACGCAGGCCGGCCTCATGGGCTTCGTCTACCTCTTCGTCTTCTCGTTCGGGATGACGGCGCTGCTCATCGTGGTGGGGATCTTCTCGAGCGCGGTGACGCTGCTGCCGAGCTCCGGCTCCTGGATGATCTGGGTCAAGCGTGCCGCCGCGTTGATCATGATCGGCATGGCGGAGTATTACTTCGTGCTGGCCGGCTACAACTTCTGAGCGGCTTCGACGCCGCTCGGGTTTTCACAAGGGGATATCTCATGCGCGCAAAGCTCGCCTCCGCGATCGCGGTCTTCACGCTCCTCGGTCTCGGCACGCTCGTGCCGGGCGTCGCCGCCCAGTCCTCCGGAGAGGGCTCCGTCTCGCTTCCGATCGGGAGCGAGGCTCCGTCCGTCACGCTCGAGGACCTCGACGGCAACGAAGTCGACCTGCTCGAGCTCGTCGACGGCCAACCCGCGCTCATCGAGTTCTGGGCGAGCTGGTGTGAGCAGTGTGAAGCGCTGCAGCCGGAGATCGATCGCGTCCAGTCGATGTACGGGGACGAGGTCCGCGTCGTCGCGGTGGCCGTCGCCGTGGCGCAGAACGTGCGCCGCGTCCGTCGGCACGTGGAGGGGGCCGGACACGACTACCCCTTCCTGTACGACGCGCAGGGGACGGCGGTACGCGCCTACAAGGCACCGACGACCTCGGTCGTGGTGATGCTCGACGCCGACGGGCGGGTCGCCTACACCGGCGTGGGGCCCGACCAGGACCTCGTCGGCGCCGTGGAGCGACTGCTCGGGAGCTGACTCAGGGCTCGACCGGCTCCGGCTCGGGCGTGACGCGGTCGACGATCTCGCCGAGCTCCTCGTAGGCGGTCGGGTCGACCTGGCGGAACTCGGGGATGACGCCGGCCACGTTTCCGTCCGGATCCACGACCACCACCGTGCGCATGTCGATGTTCGCGGTTCCGTCCTCGTCCCGGAGCGGCCCGCCGTAGCGCGCATAGGTGCCCGCGTCGTTGACCCCGTCGCTCGCGAAGATGAACGGAAAGTCGGTCTCGTGGAGCCAGGCGTGCAGCTCGTCTGCCGGATCCTGGGTGATGCCGAGCACCACGACGTTCCGGCCGTTGTTGAAGAGGCTCGCGTACTGATCACGGTACGCCGTCATCTGGACTGTTCAGCCACTTCCCCGAGCGCGGAAGAAGAAGGCGAGCACGACCGTCTTGCCCCGGAAGTCGCTGAGGCTGACCGGCTCGTCGAGCACGCCGTACCGCGTCGCCGCGCGGAGCTCGAAGTCCGGTGCGGGCTCGCCGACCTCGACGAATTCGGCGCGGGCCTCGGACGCGGCGTCACCGGCCGACGGTTCGGCCTCGTCCGCGGCGTCGGAGCCGCAGGCCGCGCCTGCCAACGCGAGGGCGGTCGTGGTGAGCAGCGTCATGGGAAATCGCTTCATGGCTATCGTCCGATGGGTGAAGGTGTCTGTCGGGAGCGAGGCGCGCTGCTCAGCCGTCGCCTTCCTCCGGCTCCGGCGTCACGCGGTCGATGATCTCGGCGAGCTCGTCGTACGCTGCCGGATCGACCTGGTTGAACTCCGGGATGACGCCGGCGATGCGCTGGTCCGGTCCGACGACGATGACCGCGCGGCTGTCGGCCATGTCGTTGTCGCGCAACCCACCGCCGAACGCCGCGTAGGTGCGGCCCTGGTTCGCGCCGTCACTGGCGAAGAGGAACGGGAAGTCCGCATCGTACGCCCAGGAGCGGAGCTCCTCGGGGGAGTCGTTCGAGATCCCCATGAGCACGACGTTCTGACCGTTGTTGAAGAGGCTTGCGTACTGATCACGGTACGCTGTCAGTTGGACTGTTCAGCCACGCGTTCGTACGCGGAAGAAGAAGGCGAGGACCACGGTCTTGCCCTCGTAGTCGCTCAGACGGACCGGTTCCTCGAGCAGGCCGTAACGGGTCGCGCCCGGCAGCGCGAAGTCGGGCGCCATCTCGCCGACCTCCAACAATCCGTCGGGCTCGGCCTGCGCTTCGACCCGGTCGGGTGCGCCGAGCGCGAGCAGCGCCGTGAGCATCCCGAGGGATATCGCTTTTCGCATCGGTGACTCGTCTCCGTAAAAGATGAAGTGACTTCGTTCATTATGGGATGTCTCGAAGGGTCAGGCCATCCCCACGCTGGAAACATTTGGCGATATTCGCGATCATTCGCCATCTTTGGAAGGAAATCCCCCCCGATTCGCCACATATCCTTCGTGCTTCCGTCTGACGAGGTCTCTCTACCTTGCTCTCAACCGAGCCGACGCTGTTGGTCGTAGAGGACGCCAGTGACCACGCGGCGCTCATTCGCGTGGCGGCGCGCCGTGCGTTTCCGGGGCTCGACGTCCGCGTGGCCGGGGACGGCCGGGAAGGGATCGCCTATCTCGAAGGCACGCCCCCCTTCCAGGACCGACGCTCGCACCCGTTCCCGGATCTGGTCATCCTCGACCTGATCATGCCCGACATCGACGGATTCGGCGTGCTCGAGCACGTCCGGAGCCGGCAGTGGCGGGACCCGTTTCCCATCGTGGTCCTCACGGCCTCGCCGGATCCCGACGCACGCGAGCGCTCGCTCGAGCTCGGCGCCGATCAGTACTATCCGAAGCCCGAAGAGCTCGACGAGCTCGGTCGCGTGGTCGGCGAGATCGTGAAGACCTGGCTGCGCGACCACGTGGCCATGGGCACGATTCAGCCGGCGCTCTGAGGGCTGTTGCTGTCAGGGTTCTGACGCGGGTTCTTCCGTGAACTCCTCCGGCACGAAGTCGCGCATGTTCACGTAGATCACCACCGCCCAGACCGCCAGCGCGAGCGCGATCACGATCAGGCCGGTCTTCAGGTTGATGCGGGCGTCGCGGATCCACTTCAGCACGGTGCGCTCCGGGTTGCATATGGAAGGGGCGAGTGCGGTACGATCTCCACATCATTGCGCGCCGGAAAGCCTCTGACAGGCAGCGACGACGAGGCACGCGCTTCGTAGCCCGGGCGTCACCTACCGAGATCGCGGCCGGAGGCCTATCTTTCCAGCCGCACAGGGGCCATAGCTCAGTTGGGAGAGCACCTGCTTTGCAAGCAGGGGGTCGGCGGTTCGAGCCCGCCTGGCTCCACTGGGGTTTCGTCGCCTTCGGGCGGTCTGTAGTGGCCGGGGTCCGAGATCCAGGGGGACCATCGGATGGAAGGGCAGGACCCGCGCGCTGACGCCATGCTCATGGTGGGATACGCTCTCTGGCAACTCCAGGTGCTAGAGGAGGGTCTAGCCACCTTCCTGGTCCTCCGGCATTACGCCACGCTGGGGATGGGCCAAGAGGCTGCCCAGCCGCTGGTGGACAAGGCGGAGGCTCGCACCATGGGCTCGCTGCTGCGGGAGCTGGTCACGAAGGGGTCCGTGGACCCGGACCTGGGCGACCGCCTCGCCGGCCTGCTGGCGGAAAGAAACTGGCTCGTGCATCGTTCCCGCCGCGAGTCGCGCGAGTTGCTCCAAGACGAAGCACGCGTGTCGCAGCTTCTTCTCGGCTCGACCGGATGGCGGACGAGGCCCTGGCGCTCTCAAAGCGGGTGGCTGAGGAAGTGGAGGCCCACGTGCTGAACGCTGGTGTCTCACGTGCCTACATCGACGCTCAGGCGGCCAAGCTGGCCGAGGAGTGGGGTCTCGCGTGATGGGTGCAGTCCAAGCGTTCATCGACGGCGTGGCTCGGCTTCAACCTGTGATCGTGTCCGTCAGTGCAGGCACGGGTGCCGTGGTTGCGTTCCTGGGTCTTCGGGTATGGCGCGATCAACTGAAGGGGCCACTGAGTATGAGCTGGCCCGCCGGTTCCTTCGCGCGGCCCTTGAACTTCGGGACGCGATTCGCGACGTCCGCCGCCCCATGATCCTCAGTGGAGAGATTCACGCTGCCGCGAAGGAAGCCGGAATCGAGTTTGACCCCCAGTCACCCGGTCAAGAAGAGGCGGTGGCGGCCGCAAGAGTGCGTCGATGGAGGGGGGTGCAAGAGGCTACGTCTGCACTGCGTGTGGAAGAGCTGGAGGCGGAGGTCTTGTGGGGGCCACAGGTCGCCGCGTGCACAGAGGTACTTCATCAGGTTATCAGGTCCGGGTGGGTCGCTGACATGGAGTACAACGACCGGAAGGCGGAGAGGCATACGGACCGATGAGGATCGCACGCGAATACCGGAACTCCGGCGCATCATGTACGGCTCTGGCATTGAGGGCGACAAAACGGCGAGGGTGATCGAAGATGCCGTTAGATCTGTCGAAGCCGAGCTGCGACCTCGGCTCGATCCTGGCTCCTCCGACTCCACACTCGAACGGGGTCGCTGGAATCCTCTATCGGTTTTGGTGGCCTCGGTGAGGCGCCTGAAGGGGTCTGATGCCTGAGGAAACGCTGAGGAGCCAGGTCGTCGCTGAGGGAAGAACCCGAATCGCGGCCGAGCGGGCCAGTGCGGAGAGCCACGTCATCGCCGCTGCCATCACTCTGCTGGGCGCTTTCGTGTTTCTCGTCGCCCTCGACCAGGACCCGGGCGGGGCTGTGGCCGGCCTCGCCGCGGGAGCGATCGTCTCTTTAGTGCTGAGCCTGGCGTTGCTCCTCTGGCACAAGGTCCGGTACCCCTTGAGGCGCCTGCGACTCGACACTGAGCAAGTTGACCTCACCTATCGGTTTACGGACAAGATCCTGAGCTTCCACAAGACGTTCGTGTCGTCCTCGCCCCAAATTGCTCGCGAACTCGAAGAGGGATTCAGGCAAATCGAGCGCGGCGAAGAGCCGACCGCGACGGCCTACAGGGAGGCGCGGAGCATCATCGCAGCTTTCTTGCGAAACGTAGATAACGAGACCCGGAACCTCCGGTCTCAGGTCATGCACAAGCCGCTCCCGGAAAAGCATGGCCGACTTCTCCATGTGATCGACCGGGTCGCGGCAAGCGCCCGATACCCGCTCTTCGGAGTTGGAGTTGCCCTGATGCTCGGCGCCATCCTGGCTAGGCTCTTGTAGGGGGCGCACGGACACCCCGCCCTGGCCATGAGCACCGCACAAGCGGAACCAGGACAGGGGCCGTGGCGAGCCTCACCCGCAGGTGAACTGCCCCGGCATTGTCGAAGGAGCGGGCGGACGCAGGCTGGCAGATACCGTGCCTCCGCTCCTTCGGAGATGCCAAACCGCGAACGGCATGGATCTGAACCTCGCCAACCTTCTCTTCGTGCTGCTCGCGGCGTAGCTGGGCGGCGCATCTCACCCTGGACACGCGAACGGGGTGCCCGCCACCTCGGCCGGACACCCCCGTTCACGTCAACCCGCAGGATCGGGTCAGTCGTCGAACTCGACCTCGAAGAAGCCGTTCTCGATCTCGATCTCGAGCTCCAGGAGCTGACCGGTCGTGTCGTAATCCCACTCACTCAGATCGCGCACGAACCCCTGGTTGTCGAGGAACCACAGATCGGGCCGTATGTCGATGATGAGATCGCGGTTGGCCACCCCGTCGTTACCGATGACGAGGTTCGGAATGAGGTCCAGCTCGACCTCGACTTCGGCTTCGATGAAGGTCCTGAACGTCACGGGCTCCCCACCTTCCGGCTGGAACGTTCCGGTAACGTACATGCTCGCGTTGTCGGGCCAGTCAGGCACGAGCGCGCGAACCTCGTCCCTCAGCGCCGCCAGGGCGCCCTCCTTCTCGTCGTCGTCGATATCATCGATATCGATGTCTTCGACCTCGAAGTCGAGCTCATCGTACACACCCGGAGCGATGAGGGCCGAGAAGACGGAGATCGGGCTGCCGTCGAGCGGTAGATCGATGAGGTGGGGCTCCGCCTCGAAGTCCTCACAGTCGTCGAAAGTCTGGTCACCGAGGCCGTCGTCGTCGTCACAACCGTTTTCTTCCTCGAGCTCCATCTCGGAGACGATCATGAGGATCTCGTCGATGACGAGCGTGCCGTTCGTGCCATCGTACTGCACGGAGCGCCGGCCGGTCCGACAACGGAGGCGGCGGGAGCCGCACTCGCGGCGGCATCGGCCGTGCGGAAGCCGACGGTGACATTCTGGGGCCCGTCCACGCCGAGACTGTCTCCGCAGCCGACGAGAAGGAACGTGGAAAGAAGGGACAGGCCAACCGAGCGCATGCGGCTGGCGGAGGGGCTTCGCTGGACGGGAATATCTCTGTTCATTGTGGACTTGCAACCTGTTGAAGTTCGACGGGCCGGATGAGTCAGACTCTTTCTGCCCTACTTACCTGGCAACGAATGGGCCAACACGCCTCACTGCGTGCTTACCTTACTGCACCACAATGATTTACGCGATACAACCCACTCTCTTTCGTGCTCGCAGGACTCGAAAAAAAACAGATTATGGGGCACATAGTACGCATTTCGCACTGTTTTGGTGGAGAGCCCGCCGGCGTAGGCGACGCAGGGGAGCTGGAGCGGGCGGTCGAGCTCCGTCATGGTGCGGTCCCCGCGGGAGATCGGATCACGGCCGATTGCGAGGCGCCATTCCCCGTGCGGGCCCGGACTGCGCCGGGTGACAGCGCACCGCACCTGCCGTGCGCGCGAGCGCGTCAAATTCTCAACCGTCGCTTGTGTCCAAGATCAAGCCGGTGGTGACACCAGCCTACAATCCTGCGACTCCAACCGTGGAGCACCACCGCTAGATCAGGACTCTGACCCCGTCGAAGAATAGGCCATCACGCAGGATGCCGAGTGCTGCTGGACCTGCAAGCGGACTTGATCTACTCTTCGTCCATCTCCGCCCCACACCGGGCCCTGCTCCGGAAACTCGGCCAAGAGCTCAATGCGTTCGAGGAAGCTCTCGAGGAGACGGTCGGCCGCGCCCGGTCGGTCACGCGCGATATAGCCGAAGATCTCCGCAACTTGGCTCCGAGCCCGCTCGAGCCAGCGGACAATCACTCGGCCAGCCGTGACCGGACGATTTCGCGGAGTTCCTGGGCAACCTGATCATGAGGTATTCCCCGCCCCTCAGCGAGTTCTCGCTCAGAGACTTGGATGTCCCGCAGGACCTCCAACTCCTCGATCAATGCCTCGTAGTCGGCGGCGCCCAAGAGGACCGCGGAACTGCGACCATGCTGGGTCAAGACGAGCGGACGACCGGTCTCACGCACTTGGTCCACGAAGGACGCAACGTTGGCACGGAACGCGCTGAGGGGTTGGATGTCTTCGGTGGGCTTGACGGTGGGCATGGCGAGCTCCTTAGGTACACGATACTGTACATACCGTCGTACATAACAGGGCCCGAAGCAAGTCGAGGCTGCGGCGGCAGCCGCTTCAGGTCCAACGGATTGGGAATTCTGCTGCGGCTCTCGTCAGGGATGAGTTCAAATGAAGGATGAACTATTCAACGAGCTCGTGGAGAGCGTTCGTGAAGGAGGAACGATCCTACGCGGTGAGGCGGACGCTTCCCGCGTCACGGATTGCGAGGATCCCGACGTTGCCAGGATTCGCGAGGAGTCTGGACTCTCGCAGACGAAGTTCGCGGCACTCCTGGGGATCAGCGTGCGAACACTCCAGAACTGGGAACAGGGTCGACGACACCCTCGGGGTCCGGCCAAGGTGCTTCTTCGCGTCGCGTCGAAGCATCCAAGAGCGGTCCTCGATTCCGTGAAATAGAGTCGTTACGCGACTCGTCTCCTGCCTCGGGCGCGATCCCCGACCGGTCAGCTAGGGTAACGGGCGTTGACGTACCTGATCCCGGGTCGCAACGGTGAAACGACCTTCGACTTCGATTTCATGGTGCTTCAACAAATCCCGCAAAACCCGCGCTGCTTCATCGGGATCGGCCGGAACGAAGCGCAGGTAGATCACACCTGGAGGAGGTGCCAAACCCTGACGGAAGATTAGCCTTCCACCTGGTGCCGTCTCGTCTGAAGCTCCAGCACTTGTCTCGGCCACGGACGCAACATCGAATCCTGCTGCCCGAAGTGCATCCACCGAAGCGCGGGGAACGTTCTCGTCGGCGAGGAGTCGGTTCACGCGACACCGAGATCAACCGAATAGAGCGTGTCGTCGTGAAGTACTTCAGAGGCAAATGCGAATACCGCCCGCAACGCCTCCGCAGAGAGTTGTGGATAGTTCTGAAGGATTTGATCCTGGGTCCACCCCTCTGCCAGCAGGCCGAGCACGAAATCCACGGCGAGGCGCGTGCCCTTGATGACAGGCTTGCCGCCGAGGATCTCCGGGTCGGCATGGATGTGGTTCTGCCAAGTCATCGCGCCCCCCTCCGATGAGGTTCAGTGTCCACTAGAAAATCTAGCTTGACCAGGGGAGTGGCGGGAGCCTCCATGTAGCGGATGCGATTTTCTGGACAAGGGGGCGGCCATATCAGACCGCAGGCCGGGCATGACGACGGACGAATGGGCGCGGTCCCCGCGGGAGATCGCATCACGGCCGATTGCGAGGCGCCATCCATGGACGCCTGCTGGCCGGCGGCCGGCAGAGCAGGGAGCACCAACGGAAATGCCAGCGAGAAGGGGGAAGGGACTTCCTGGAACGTCCGTCTGGGCAGGCGACGCTCATCGGCGCCATTCCCCGTGCGGGCCCGGACCGCGCCGGGTGTCAGCGCACCGCACCTGCCGTGCGCGCGAGCGCGTCAAAGTCTCAACCGTCGCTTGTGTCCAAGATCAAGTCGGTGGTGACACGTGCCACCGCCCGACACAGTGCTTGAGTTAGCCTGGGCTCGGGTAGGGGACCACGTGCGCCTCGATCCAAGCTTGGAGCTGTTCGCGAGTCCGTTCGCCTGCAGCTACCGCTAGAACCTCAGATGCGGCGTCGTCGATACCTGCAGCCCACTCGAATCCGTTCCCAGATTGAGATAGCGCGTCAACGCAGGCGCTCGTATAGCTCCCGGTTCTTCCTGACGAGGCGTGAAGCCACCTGTTCGAAATCAGCCTCCGGCTGGGAAACCAATTCGCGCACTGCCGCTTCAGCAAGAGTCTCAGCAGGCACTTTAAGGCGCCCGGCGATCTCAGCGAGCCGCCGCTCCTGGGTGTCGGAAAGTTCGATCGCGATTTTCATGCCTCCTCCTTCGAGCCGTGTCCGAGGTTCTACTGCCTGAGCTAGCCAACTCTGCTCCCGCCAGGGTCGCTCTGCCCGACCCCTGGGCTTTCTGCAGGTCCACCAGGCCACCGGTGCACCCGGGGCGGTTCAGTCTCCGCATTCGCGGGGTAGAACCCGTTCGCTAGAGCTTCACATGGGGAGGTTGCGCCTCACGATTCGAGAAGACGCGTCGACCAGCGCAAGTAGAAGAGGAGATAAGGATCAGGGAGGTCCAGTACGCCGCCGCGCTCATCGTCCCAGTCGAGGGGGCGCTCGAGCGGGAAGTTCCTTTGAGCAAGCTTGGCCATCTGTTGACAACTGCTGATTACACTTGATCCGACGGGGGCCTCGCCATGACAAATATCGCCTAGTCGTGCTGTAAGGTCCTCATAGGCCAGTGACAAGATCGGTGGGTCCTGTGCTATCGCCTCAAGGATGGCCCTATAAACGTCTCCACTCGTTCCGTCTACGAAGGAATAAGTCTTCCGTTCCGTCCCCCGAGTCGCCGGGCCGGTGTCGAGCGCGTCCACAAGTGAACGAAAGTCTGTCATCGTCGATGTCCGTTTGAAGATCGCTTCCAACGCGTCTGAGCCTGGGGCAAGAGAGGTGGGAACATCTAGCTTTTGTCGCACGTCCATTTCGAAACACGCGTTGAGACAGATGGCCTGCATTAACTGGGGCGAGCCGGAGGCCTCTTTGACAAGATGGGAGACGGCGAACGAATCGACGGAAGCGTTAAGGAGGCCGAAACCGATATCCGCAATTTGCTGTAGGTATTGAGGCTCCCAGTAGGCGAAGTCTATCGCTAGGACCCGTCCTCGAAGCTCCGGATTAGCGCGTACGACATCGTCGGATCGGTGAGTCACGGAGGCCGTGATCATACTGACGCCCTGGCGCACCGCCTCTTTGAGTTGCTTGGCTACTTCATCCTGAACATCACGGGTCATATAGTGGAAGTCGTCGATCAGGACCACGAAGTCCGAATCGGAAATCTCCTCGATTACCTGTTGCATACCGCGGCGACCACGACTTTCCTCCTCGGCGGCTTCACTCCGATGCCCGAGTTGACCGGAAGCACCAGCCTTACCCTTGGCGATGAGGGGCACGCCGGCTTCACCTTCAACTTCAACCGCTGTTCCCAGAGTTCGGGCACTCCTCGATGATTTGGCTTCGGAAGCCGGAACGCTCATCCAGTCCAGTATTCGATCCCAAAGATCTGACGGATGCGCGATACCTGCGCCCGTTACCGCTGACTGCAGTCGATCCGGGCCAACGACATTCTCGACGAATACCGTTTTGCCGGACTTTGACGGGCCCGAGATCGAAACCAACTGGCCGGACGTTTCGAGGCCGTCGCGTAGCCGGTCTTCGAGGCCGTATTCCGTACGAGTCACGTACGTGTGGGTCGGATATGATCCCGGTGTGAATACTTCAGTTGCCCGCATCGACCCTCCGAGGTCGCGGTTCCAGCCAACTTTGATTCAGCCCACTCGCGTATCGGTCCGGTAAGTGAATCAGAGTCTATCGTGTTACGAATGTGTCGTTCTTGTCGCCCTCCGCCCTGTCGGGGGGGGTACTTCAGGGCCGCTTACAATGGGCCACGGATTTCGCCGAGGGGCTCGATACCAAAAAGCGACCTAGGCGACCCATGCAGTCTGGCCCCCCGCCGCCCTTCATCTTGGACGTGCGGAGTCCGACCCGAAAACAACATATCCCACAACATTTGACGTTCAGGTGTTTCCAGCGGGGTCACCACCGAGAGGCCCACCTTACCTTCCCGAGAATACGCTGCACTTTGCTATCGTGCCACAACAGCTCAAGGCCATGTAGGTGGAGCGGGCGAAGCCCGCGGAAGTGGAAACGTACTTGTTTAAGACGTGTGTCGCCGCTCGACAAAGCCGCACGGTGAGATCTCCTGGACGCTATATTATGAGGCTAATCGTCTTGATCCAGCGTCTCCCGTTGCTGCTGCGCGACGCTAATGATGACCGAGCCATCGCAACAGCAGAAAACGCATATTAGCCAGAGATCGGTTGTTCTGACTCCGAGGGAATCAAGGTCTCTAGCCAATTAACACATTTGCTGGCCGCCTCGGTATAAGACTTCGAGAGGTCGGATCCGAGATCCGTTCTTCTGCCATCCACCACGCCCACGGCCTTCCCCGTGTGGGCACATGAGTGCCGGGAAAGCCACAAGTCCGAAACCACAGCATACACGTCCGGCTTTTCCTCCTGCAGCGATCGGCCGACGAATCGTTGCATGTCTTCATGCAGGTGGGAGCGGAGGTCGTCCCCCTTGAACACCCTCCTCGCCTTAAACTGTGTACCCGGAGCCTTCTGCTCCCAAAGTCTGTCCGCGACGTCCCAAAGCGCCTCCTCGCAGGCGACCGCTGCGTCCAGGGTGGCTCGCCTAAGGGCTCCCGCGTACGTGTTGTATCGGGCATCCATCAAGAGAAGGTGGTGCACGGCAGGTTCGCGATACTCACTCAGCGCTTCGACCACCAAGGCCCACGATTCTTGGGTTAGCGCCACCTCATCACCGTGCGCCGTGACCGGACCCATGTAGGCGAACGCGTTCTCTTGCGGCTCACCTACTTCGTTACTCGGGAAGCTGATCTTCGCATGACCGGAGGGCGGTGGATGTCCGATCCACCACTGTCTAGTATAAAAACGAATCCACGAGATCACTCCGGCCACGAAAACGCGTGGACTGAAGTCGGCGTCAGCGTGAAGAACATCGATCCTTAAGGTGTCTGCTGGAAATGGATCGAGCTCTTTGTCAAAGGTGGCGTTCTGAGCGATGACTACGGAGAATTCGTCTTTGCTGGTGGGGAGGCCCGGGTATGACCGCGGCGATCGGCGCTCTAAGGCGTCTCCGGTCCGGCTGCGCCTTTGCAAGAAACGGCACACGACTTGGTCGCACGTAAGGCGTTGGTACAAAGTTGGCCTCACCCATTCGGGTAGGGCCATACAGCAGCACTTCAGTATCCCCGACCGCTACCCCGTCCGCCCTTCGCTGGAGGGCGAACTCTGTCCAGAAACAGTAAGGAAACGTGTAAACGTAACCGTGATATTTGGCCTCGTCCGAGGGTCCTGAATCGGTTTCGGTGGTCAAAGCCTATCCTCCGTATAACCTATGATTCTCCCGGTCAGCGTATCGGCACGGTCACGGCATGAGCGCCATTATACATGCCCGAGATGGTATGCTGTCAGGCTGGTGTCATCGAATCAGAGAGCTGCGGATTACCCCGAACCGGTACTTTCGCACGACCCACGACTCTGCAAGTCCGTCGCGTAGTCCCTCGGGATCCCACCTGAAGACACACGTTCAGACAACTGCCTGCACACGACCTCCACGTATCAGGAACATGCAACCGCCCGACCCATCCGACCCATTCACCGTTGGGGAGCGAACGGTTGGCCTTTCGCCGCCATAGCAACCACGCCCACCAATCGTCGCATGCCCCCGCCTCGAACCCGCGCCAAGATCGATCACCGACCTTCCATGCCCTCCGCCACCACCCCACCGTAAAAGCCCCCCCACCCCTGCGCCTGTCGCACCCCCATACTACATTGCGCCGCTAGGTTGCGCTTCCCCTTCCTGACACCGGCCGCTACGCCACGATGACCCTCACCCTCCAACAGCTCGAAACCCACCTCTGGAAGGCCGCCGACATCCTGCGCGGCCGGATCGATTCGGGGGAGTACAAGCACTACATCTTCGGGCTGCTGTTCTTCAAGCGGCTGAGCGACGTCTGGCAGGAGGAGTACGAGGAGCGGCTCGAGCGGTACAACGGCAACGAGGACCTGGCGGCCGACCCCGACGAGCACCGCTTCCACATCCCCGAGGGTCATTTCTGGGACGATGTCCGGACCCAGACGACCGACATCGGGGCCTCGCTCAACCAGGCGCTCGATGCGATCGAGGACGCGAACCTCCGCCTGAAGGGGATCTTTCAGGACGTCGACTTCAACAACAAGGATCGGTTCACGGACGCGGTGCTCGAGGAGCTCCTGCAGCACTTCGACCGGTACCGTCTCCGTCGCTCGGACGCGGAACCCGACGTCCTGGGCGCCGCGTACGAGTATCTCATCGCGCAGTTCGCGGACGATGCCGGCAAGAAGGGCGGGGAGTTCTACACCCCGAAGATGGTGGTTCGGCTGATCGTCGAGATGCTCCAGCCGGACGATGGGATGCACGTCTATGATCCGGCGTGCGGCTCAGGCGGCATGCTCCTGGAGGCGCTTCACTACGTTGAACGCCAAGGCGGCAATCCCAGGTCCCTCAGCTTGTTCGGCCAGGAGCTCAACCTGAACACCTGGGCGATCTGCCGGATGAACCTGTTCCTGCACGACATCGACGGCGCCGAGATCGCCCGGGGCGACACCCTCCGGGACCCGAAGCACCTGACGCCCTCGAACACGCTCCGCCGCTTCGACCGGGTGCTCGCCAATCCCCCGTTCTCGCTGAAGCAGTGGGGGCACAAGGAGTGGAAGGACGGCGACCGCTTCGGCCGCGACGTCTACGGCTGCCCGCCGAAGTCCTACGGCGACTACGCGTTCGTGCAGCACATGGTGGCGAGCCTGAAGAGCGATGGGATGCTCGGCGTCGTCCTGCCGCACGGCGTGCTCTTCCGCGGCGGCGCCGAGGGCCGGATCCGCGAAGGGCTCGTGAAGGACGACCTGATCGAAGCCGTCGTGGGGCTCGGGCCGCACCTGTTCTACGGCGCGGGCATCCCCGCGTGCATCGTGGTCATCAATCGCGCGAAGCCGGAGGAGCGGAAGGGCAGGGTGCTCTTCGTCCACGGCGCCGAGGAGCTCGTCGAGGGCAAGGCGCAGAACCACCTCTCCCAGGAGAACGTCGATCGCCTGGCGGCCGCGTTCCACGCCTGGGAGGACGAGGAACGGTTCTGCCGCGTGGTGGACCTCGATGAGATCGAAAAGAACGACTTCAACCTGAACATCCCGAGGTACGTCGATACCACGGAGCCGGAAGAGCCGATCGACGTGGCGGAGGAGCTTGGGACGCTGAAGGAGTTGATGGCCGAGCGGGACGAGGCGGAGCGGAAGATGCTCGGGTATCTGGAGGAGTTGGGGTATGGGGCTTGAGCGTGCCGCACCGAGCGACTGGTCGCGAGTTCCGCTCGCTCAGGTGGCTACCGAGGCGAACGATCGCCTCAACGGGAGTGACCTCCCAATCCTGAGCGTCACCAAGCACGAAGGCATCGTCAGGGCGTCTGAGTACTTCGATCGCACCGTCCATGGTCGAGATACATCCTCGTACAAGCGACTCGGAGCGGGTCAGTTCGCCTACGCAACAATCCATCTGGATGAAGGATCGATCGACTACCTGACCCCTGACGTGGCGAGCGAAGCTGGATCGGCCGATGTACACCGGCATTCTCGGTGTCCGGACGGCCGGGTCTGATCCGTACTTCGTTGACGTCGATTGGTGCGTCCTACCGCGCCATGCGATCTGGGATCGCATCGGACAGGGCGAGCGTCACACGGCGGACAGTCGATCTCACGTCTCGAGGATCTCATGGGAGAACGGCTCCTCCTCCCACCCCTCCCCGAACAACGAAAGATCGCCGCGATCCTCTCCAGCGTGGACGACGCCATCGCGGCCACGCGGAAGGTCATCGAGCAGACCGAGCGGGTGAAGCAGGGCCTCCTCCAGACGCTCATGACCCGCGGGATCGGGCACACCCGGTTCAAGCAGACGGAGATCGGGGAGATTCCGGAGGAGTGGGAGGTGGTGACCCTTGAAGACGTATGTGAGGTCCGGACAGGCGACCTACGGAGCCGGTGAACAGTCCAGAGCGGCCGTATCCGTCCGGACTTGCTCCGGTACTCGGGATCGTGAAGCGTCGACGATCGATCGACGACGGATCGCTACGACGATGCAGCTCGCGGACTTCATCGCCGAGGATGGGCGCAGAACTTCGTGGAGGCGGCGACGTGCTGATCGCCAGTACTGGTCCGCGACCGTGCGGCAGAGTCTCGGGTCTCGGGAACGCAGGCATGGCGTCCTAGTGCACGACTATCGCGATCAGGTGTCGCGCCGAACCGAACGGCTCTCTGCTCGGTACTCTGGATGCTGTGGCGCACTCTCCCGGACATTGAGCTGAGTGGCGAGACACAGCTGCGGCATGGCCGCAGCCCAACGATCGATGCTACGGAGTATCGAGCTCACGCCGATCGCGCTGCCTCCGGTGTTCGGAGCAGGAGCTGATTCGCGGAACGATGCTCGAGCGATCGAGTCGAGTCCTCGAAGCGCCGCTCGAGGCGATGGACCGCCGCCTCGAACTCCTCAAACGCGGCCTCCTCCAGGACCTCCTCACCGGCCGCGTCCGCGTGACCCCGGACTGACGCGCCGATGCCCGGCCCCGAGTTCAGCCTCGTCGAGAGGCCCGCCATCGACTTCCTCACGGAGCTCGGCTACACCTGGCTCTCGAAGGAGAAGGCCGAGCTCCAGCGGAACGGGCTGAACCAGGTCATCCTCCGCGACCACCTCGTGGACGCCGTCCAGCGGCTGAACGACGTGGACCCTGACCTCGCCCACCGCGTCTACCACGAGCTCCTCGCCGTCTCGGACAACGAGCGGTGGCTGGAGTACCTCCGGGGGAGCTACTCGCGGGCCGCGGCGGGGGAGGCCACGCACCGGACCATCCGCCTCCTCGACTTCGAGGACCCGGCGAACAACACGTTCACCGTCACCAACCAGTTCCGCGTGGAGTCGCAGCATCCGCGCGTGGCGGACCTCGTGGTGCACGTGAACGGGATCCCGCTGGTGGTCCTCGAGGCGAAGAAGCCGGGCGCGGGCAAGCTGCTCTCGGCGTACGAGCAGATCCGGCTGTACGAGCAGCAGATCCCCCGGCTCTTCCACGCCAACGCGTTCAACATCGTCACCGACCGACAGACGCTCCGCTACGGGACGACGGGCGCGGACTGGGCCTACTGGGGGCACTGGCGCGACCCGTGGCCGAGGGCCGGGGACGACTTCAGGAGCGAGATGGAGCAGGGCCTCTGGGCGCTCCTCGAGCCGTCCAGGCTCCTCGACCTCGTCGCCCACTTCATCGTCTTCGAGCGCGAGCCGGAGACGGGGCGGGTCGTCAAGAAGATGGGCCGGTACCAGCAGCACCGGGCGGTCCAGCGGGTCTACGAGCGGGCGCAGGACGCGGAGCGGCGCCGCGGGCTCATCTGGCACACCCAGGGGAGCGGAAAGTCGCTCACGATGGTCTTCTCGGTGCTGAAGCTGAAGCTCCACCGCACCGACCCGAGTCCGCTGCTGCCGAGCCCGAACATCCTCGTCATCACGGACCGCAAGGACCTCGACCGCCAGATCGCGGCCACGTTCCACGCCTGCGGGCTCCCGAACCCGAAGCCGATGGGGTCGATGGACGAGCTCCGCCGGACCATCCACAGCGGCGTCTCCGGGCTCACCGTCCTCTCCACCATCCACAAGTTCGAGGGCTCGCGGACGCCGGTGGAGAACAGCGGCGACTGGATCGTGTTCGTGGACGAGGCGCACCGCACCCAGGAGCAGGACCTGGGCGCCTACCTGCGGGCCACGTTCCCGGATGCGTGGCTGTTCGGGTTCACGGGCACGCCGGTGAAGAAGGACGACCTGGACACCTTCCGGAACTTCAGCCCGGAGGGCGAGGCGTACCTCGACCGGTACAGCATCGACGACGCGGTGGCCGACGGCGCCACGGTGCCGATCCGCTACACGTCCCGGAAGGCCGAGTGGCACATCGATCCGGCCGAGATCGACATCCTCTTCGACAACTGGTTCGCCGACGAGCCCGAGGACGTCGTCGAGGCGCTGAAGGAGCGGGGCGTGACCATCGCCGAGCTGGCCAAGCACCCCCGGCGGGTGGAGCTCATCGCCTTCGACCTGTGGCAGCACTTCAAGGGCCACGCGATGCCCGACGGCTACAAGGCGCAGATCGTGGCCATCGACCGCGAAGCGGTGATCCTCTACAAGCGCGCCCTGGACCGCTTGATCGCCAAGGAGCTCGTGAGGGACGAGGGGCTCGACGAGGCGGAAGCGCTCGAGCGGGCCGAGGCGATGTCCGTGCCGGTCTACTCGTCCAATCAGGACGACGCAAAGCCCAGCGACGACGCCCGGGTGAACGAGCTCCGCGCCGATCTCCGGAAGTACGCGCTGGACGAGGACGGGGAGAAGCAGGCCATCGCGCGCTTCCACAAGCGATGGGAGCCGCCGCACTTCCTCATCGTCTGCAACAAGCTCCTCACCGGGTTCGACGCGCCCCACGAGAGCGTGATGTACCTGGACAGCCCGCTCCGGGACCACAACCTGCTGCAGGCCATCGCCCGCACCAACCGGGTGGCGGACGACAAGAAGCGGTTCGGGCTCATCGTGGACTACATCGGCATCACGCGGAAGCTCGACGAGGCGCTCGATGCGTACCGCGAGGAAGACGTCGAGCACGCCATGCGGGACCTGGAGGTGGAGCGGGACGCCCTCCGGCAGGCGCACCGCGAGCTGTTCGAGATGGTGGGCGTCTCACGCCGGAAGGGCCGGGAGAGCGAGGAGTACGAGGCGCTCATCGAGCAGCTCGGCAGCGAGGACGTCTGGTACACGTTCCGGCGGAAGGCCGACGCGTTCATCCGCGCCTACGAGAGCCTGAGCCCCGATCCGGAGGTGCTCGACTACCAGGGCGACCTCAAGTGGGTGGTGAACTTCCTCGCGGTGGCCACGCCGGAGTTCGAGAAGAACCCGCCGCCGGACCTGAGCGGCATGAGCGGCAAGATCCGCCGGCTCCTGGAGGAGCACCTCGAGGTCACCGGCCTGAAGACCGTCGTGAAGCTCCGCCACATCACCGATCCCGAGTTCTGGGACGACTTCGCCGGCGACCGCCCGGCGCGGGAGCTCCGGCAGGCGACCATCCGCAAGGCCACGGAGCTCAAGCGCATCACCTACGAGAAGGTCCAGGAGAACCCGCTCCGCTACGAGACGTTCTCCGAGCGGGTGCTGGAGGTGATCCGGCGGTTCGAGGAGGGGCAGCTCGCCGCGGCCGAGGCGCTCGAGGAGTTCGAGGGCATCGCGAAGGATCTGGTGGACGAGGACAACGCGCACGAGGCCAGCGGGCTGAATCCGCGGGCGTATGGTGTGCTGAAGATCCTCGAGTCGCTGATGGACGAGGAGGGGGCCGAAGGCGATGACGAGGACGGTCCCGCGCCTCCCGAGGGCGGCACGGCGAAGGAAGGGCAGGGGGGCGCCGGGGGGAGCGGCCCCGATCGCCTGGCCCGCCTCGCCGAGGAGATCGACGCGATCTACGGCGACGACGCGCGGGCGCCGGTCGAGTGGCACCTGAAGGAGCAGGTCCGGAAGGAGCTCCGCCAGGAGGTGCGCTACCGGGCCCACCAGGCCGGGTTCGAGAAGGTGCGGGAGGTCGCGGACCGCGTCGAGCAGTACGCGCTCCGTCACTACGTGAAGCTCCCCGCGGCCTGAGGCGTCCCGTGCCCACCGTCACCGTCGGCCGCCGCGCCATCCCCTACGACGTGCGCACCAGCGCCCGGGCGAAGCGCAAGCGCATCGAGGTCACGCCCGGCCGGGTGGAGGTCATCGTCCCCGAGGGCGAGAGCGACGAGGACGTGGCCCGGTTCGTGGCGTCCAAGCGGCGCTGGCTCCACGACAAGACCGAGGAGATCCGCGAGGCCGTGGAGCGCCTCCGGGCGGATACGCCGGAAGGCTATCACTCCGGCGCGAAGATCCTCTTTCGCGGGCGGTATCTGAAGCTGCGGGTGGAGGGCGCGGACGTCACCGAGCCGTCGCTGACGTACCGGACGGGGTTCCACGTGCGGGTGCCGGCGGGGATGGACGCCGGCGAGCGGGAGCGCGCGGCGCGGGCGCTCGTCGAGGCGTGGACCGAGGAGCGGCTGGTGGAGGACGCGTGGGCGGTGGTCCGGGCGCGCGGCCGGCCGCACGGGCTCGAGCCCGCCGGCGTCCGGATCCGCGACCAGAAGACGCTCTGGGGGAGCTGCGGGAAGGACGGCGTCATCCGGCTCGACCGGAAGCTCGCCCGCGTGCCCCGGCCGGTGTTCGAGTACGTGGTGGTGCACGAGCTCTGCCACCTGCGGGTTCGGGATCACTCGCCGGCGTTCTGGGAGCTGGTCAGGCGGGTGATGCCGGACTACGAGGGGCGGAAGGCGTGGTTGGAGGGGCACGAGGTGCGGGTGGGGTGACCCGGCGGAACACGAAGGGTTGAAAGGTCGGACCGCCGGTCCGGCTCCGCAGAATCCACGATCGTACTTGTCCGCGGTGAGGTCCGGAGCCGTTCAGTTGTGCGTTCAGCTAAAGATGATTCTTGAGCCAGTCCGACAAGATCGCGGTAGTCTCGGCCAGACAATGGACGATCTCCGGTCCCCGGAATCGGGTCGGATCGGGCACAGGTATCTCGTTGAAAGTGAAGGGCCGTCGAAACTGCTCCAGAATGTCCCGGGCTTTGGACGCGAGGACGCGAGGACTGTTGGGCACCTGGGAGTCCTGGAGCCGCGACCACTCGGCGACGTGCGCGAGGTACGCATAGAGTTCAGCCCAGCAGCGCCAACGTGGGACCTCTGGGTCGGTGTCCGGGTCCTTGCCTGGCGAGTGCAGGCTGAGCGCCCTCGCCCAGTCCCTACTCGGGGTGAAATACTCCGCCGGTCTCCCTCGTGTCTCTCGCACGAGTCCGGCGAGCGCCATTTCGCTGACGGCCTTCCGAATCGAGACATCGCTGTAACCGGTCGCGCTCGAGATCACTTTGACACTTGCCCGAGCTCCGCGCAGGCCCAGCAAGAAGGCAAACGCATCAGCCTTTGCGCCGACCCCGAATCCCGCGCGCAGGCGCAGCCAAAGTGTGCTCGGATGCACGAGCGCGAGCTCTCCCGGACCCTTTCCGCTGCGGGATACCCAGGAAACAGACGGTGTAGCGTGGCCTTCCCACCGTCGATCACCGGCGTCGAGAGCGAGGCGGGCGAACTGCTCGAAGGCGTCTGGCCCGGAGCCGGCTGGAAAGCGGCCGGAAAGAGTTCGAAGCCTGTGAACGCTGGTGAGGTTTGCGCCGGCGTGTGCCCACCAGGAAACAAGGTCTCCCAAGCGTCGCTCTTGCTCGCGGAAACAGAGGCTAGCCAGCACGAGAGCCTCGGGGTCGATCATCGACTCGGCAGATCGAGAGTCGGCAGGTGAGGCCATCGAGCCAAGTGCAACCCATTGGGTCCAGCTGGTCTCGACGGCTGCCCGGCTAGCGTGAGTCCCGATCTCCTCTAGCAATTGTGTCTCGTACATATTGGACGAACCGCTTCGAGCAGATATTCCGGAAGCGGCTGGGGAGAGATGAGGACCCGCTCGCCGTCTTGCTCAACCGCTCGCGCGATGACGTCAACATCCTTCGTAACGCGATCCACCCAGCCTAGGATTATCTTATGTATAACACAACATTATCTTATCTTCGTGTTTGATTCGCCTCTTCACTACTCCGCCCGCAAGGCCACCTTCGGATTGACTCGTGAGCCGCTCCCTGCCGTTTCACGGAAACCATTTGCGTTGAGTGACCCCGGCGTCGCTGAAGTCGCGAGACTGGTGTAGTGCTGCTCTTCAGCCCCCACGGAGTCCGACCTGCTGGACCGGCAAGAACGGCGGCTCGGGCAGCCCATCAATGAGTTAGTGTGCGTCTGGCGGGAGTAGGCATGGTGGTGAGAGCGACCTCCATCTTAGGTTCGGGGGTATGAACGGACACTCGCCATTGCGCCGATCCACGGAGGCCTCGTGAAGACGAAGGAGACCGTGCGGGACCTGCTCGAAAGGCTTCCGGACGACTGCACACTCGAAGACGTGCTCTATCATCTCTACGTAATCCAGGCCGTTGAGCGTGGCCTCGAGGACGCAGAGGCTGGACGAACCGTGTCGCACGAGGAAGTTGCCGAGGAACTACGGCGGAAATGGGTCTTCGGCGCCGCCGGGTAGTCTGGACACGAGGAGCGAGCCAGGAACTCGACGAGAGTATCGAGTTCATCGCAGAGGACTCCCGACAGGCCGCAATCGATGTGCTCGAGCGCATCCTCGAGGCTGCCGAGTCCTTGGCCGACCTGCCTGATCGCGGACGCGTCGTCCCAGAGCGCGGAGACTCGGCGATCCAGGAACTCTTGATCGAGCCCTTCCGACTCCTGTACTCGGCCGCTGAGGAGGAAGTAACGATCCTGGGCTTACTCCATCAGCGGCGAGACTTCGCAGGCTGGGATCGATCGGATCGGTAAGACGACCGGCCGCACACTAACATGCGCTTGGCGCTGACGCGCTCCGAGCCCGCCTGGCTCCCCTCCGTCTACGGCATCCCACGGCTCGCCGAGCTCATGGGCCCTCAGGACCCGGCGGCCACATCGCCACTCCCCCGCCCGCCTTCCGGCGACTCGATCGCCTCGCGCGCCATCCGATTGGCGGCGATACAAAGGGCGCAGTGGCTGTCCCGTGTCATGCGCTCGATGGCCTGGAGGGTTTCGAAGTCCGACCGCCGGACCCGCTCGCTCGCTTCTCTGATCGCGCGTGCCTGCTCCTCCTCGATGTCGCTCACGCCTCCGCTCCCGGTCCTCTGGAGTCGCAACCCGTGAGCCGTGCGGCTCACGTCCTGCTCTAATCTCGAACGGGGGTGGGACATCACGGACGCTCGAGGACCCTGGGCGGTTTCCACGCACGGCCAGGACGTCGGCCGCGCGCGTGGCTCGGGGGATGGCTCCCGCCTCGGTTCCCCGTTCCTCCACCACGGCGTAGCTTCACGAGCAGCCACACGCCAACGAGGGAGAGGGGACCCATCCGCTTTCTGGATTTCCGGGGGATATTCGGCAACGTCAACACGCGGACGATCTACTTCTACTCCATCGTGATCGGCGTGCTGGGCGGGGCCGCTGCCGTCCTGTTCTACGAAGCGCTCCAGGCGGCCACGCATCTCACGATGGAGGTGCTGGCTCGCCATTCCGTGCCCGAGCCTCGCGGGGAAGCCGTCGGTAGCGACCTCGCTCCCGGCTCGACACGGCGCGGCGTGCTCGTGCTGCTTCCGGTGCTCGGCGGTCTCGTCTCGGGGGTGCTGGTGCGCAGGTTCGCCCCGGAAGCCGAGGGCACGGGCACGGACGGGTACATCGACGCCTTCCACAACAAGAGCGGTGTGATGCGCGGGCGCGTCCCGGTGATCAAATCGCTCGCCACCATCGCGACGCTCTCGACCGGAGGAAGCGTCGGCAAAGAAGGACCGACCGCGCAGATCGGGGCCGGCATCGGAGCGGCATTCGGACGCGTGATCCGGATGGGGGCACGGGCACGCCGCACGCTGATGATCGCCGGAGCCGCCGCCGGGCTGGGTGCGATCTTCCGGGCCCCGCTCGGTGGAGCCCTCACGGCGATCGAGGTCCTCTACAAGGAAGATCTGGAGACGGACGCGCTGACCCCGGCGGTCCTGGCTTCGGTGACGGCCTACACGGTCTTTTCGACGGTGAACGGCTTCGAGCACGTGTTCGCGTTCGAGTCGGAAGGCTTCCACGCGCCCGCGCAACTGTTCGTCTACGCCCTGCTCGGACTCCTCTGTTCCGGGCTCGGTATCGTCTACGTCAAGTTCCTCAGCGGATCGAAGGCTCACTTCTTCGACCGTCTGCCGATCAGCCGGTATCTCGTTCCGCCCCTCGGCGGCCTCCTGGTCGGCGCGACCGGCTACTTCTTTCCCCAGGTCATGGGCCACGGGCTCGGCTACGTCCAGCAGCTCGTGCTCGGGGAGCCGATGACCGGCATCGCGGCCACGACCGGCGTCCTGGCCGGGCTGGCGCTTCTCAAGATCTTCACCTCGTCGTGCACGCTCTCCTCCGGTGGATCCGGTGGCGCCTTCGCGCCCAGCCTGTTCATCGGTGCGATGCTGGGCGGGAGCTTGGGTCAGGCGGCGCAGGGATGGTTTCCCACGCTCGTGCCGGACATCGGGCCTTTCGTGGTCGTCGGCATGGGAGCGTTCTTCGCGGGCGTCGCCAACGCCCCGATCGCGTCCATCGTGATGGTCAGCGAGCTGACGGGAGCCTACGATCTGCTGCCGCCGCTCATGTTGGTGGCCACGATCGCGCTGGTCACGACGCGGCGGTGGTCCATCTACTCCGGGCAGGTGGACAACCGGTTCTCCTCACCGGCCCACCTGTGGGAGATGAGCCCCGGAGCCCTGCGCCAGATGACCGTGCGCGAGTTGGCGGACGGCGCGTACGACGAGCGTGCGATCGTGCCCGCGGACGCCACGCTCCGGGACCTCGAGCGGCACTCGGCCGAAACCGGGGAGACCGACCTCGTGCTGCGCGACGCCACGGGGGCCTACGCCGGCCTCGTCTCGATGTCGGACCTGGCGGTGGTCGATGGCCTGGAGCACCTGGACGGCCTCGTTCTGGCTCGGGACCTGGTGAACCATCGAGGCATGACGCTCACCCCCGAGGACGACCTGATCCGGGCGCTCGAGCTGTTCGCCGGCCGCGAGTTCGACAACATCCCCATCGTCGATGCGCGCGAGGGACGCGAGCGCCTGCTGGGGCACATCGCCTACGGGGACATCGTGGCGTTCTACAAGCGCGAGCATACACGCAGAGGCTCGGCCGCGGAATAGAGCCGCGCGGTCGGACCGGACGCGACGCCTCAACCGCGGGTCGAGAACCGCCCGACCACGGGGTTCACGAGCCGCTCGAAGTCCGTGTAGGGGAGCCGCATCAGCTCGGTGTGACTCCCGGCGTTGAAGGTGATGTGCTCGTCTTCCCGGAGCCGCTCGTCCACGAATACGGTCAGATCCCACAGATTCCCGAACGGGGGCATCGCGCCGAGCTCACAGCTCGGAAAGAGGTCGGCGAACTCCTGCTCGGAGGCGATCTCGGCACGGTCGGTGCCGGCGGCCTCCTTCAGGTGTTCGATGCTGACCTGGTCCGGTGCCGGCAACACGACCATGGCCGTGTCGCCGTTCAGCTTGACCATGACGGTCTTCGCCATCTCCTTGCCCGGCACGTGCGCGGCCGCGGCGACCTCCTGAGCCGTGAACGCCTGCGAATGCGAGATCGTGACGAACTTCACGTCGTGCTCGTCGAGGAATTCCTTCAAGCGCTCCACAGGCATCTGTAACCTCCCGACATGTGACGGTGCGGCACGGGGTCTTGCTGTCGGCCCTGCCGGACTCGACCGGCGGAGGCACGACCATCGGACACGGACCGTCAGGATGGTGGGGCGAGGAACGAGAAAGCAAGGGGCTTCCCCCGGCCGTCCCGACGGACGTGGCGCAGGGCCGCCGCTCCTTGTGGGGCCGTGGCGAACCCACAAGATTGCGCCTTCGGGTGCCATGGCATCGAACCTGGAAACGCAGATGGAGTGACGAGATGGATCTGTCCCGCCGCGATTTCGCTTCCATCGTCGCCGGCGCCGTCGCCGGCCTCGCCCTTCCCGGATCGGCCCGAGGGCTGGACGACCTCGGAGTCCGGATGCTCGGCGGCCGGGCACGGGGGCGTCATCAGGTCCGCTACTTCCAGTGGCACGCGATCGGCGAGAGGGTCCGGGTGGCCATGGGTGGTGGTGGAAACACGTTGCTCTACGTGGGCTCGAACGGTGCGCTCCAGAGCGACGGCAAGAACTTCGGCCTGGGCCGGATCCTGCGGCGCGAGGCGGAGGCCGAGGGGCGTCCGGTCACGCGGTTCGTGAACACCCATCACCACGGAGACCACTCCGGCGGGAACGACGGCTTCAGCGACCTGGTCCGCCTGGCCCACGGCAACGCCGAGCCCCGGATCGTCGCGACCGCGGAATCCAACCTCGACCGTGCCCGCGAGGCGCTTCCGCGCACGCTCGCTCAGCTCCGTGAGCAGGACGCCCCGTCCGCCGCCGTCGCGGACGTGGAGGCCATGCTCGCCGCCCTCGACGACCTGACGCCGGGAGCGTTCGCGCCCACGGAGACCTTCGAGTCCGAGCGGGAGCTCGCCCTCGAGGGCCGTCCGGTGGAGGTGCGCTGGGCGAGCCGGGGTCACACGGACGGCGATGCCTTCCTGTACCTGCCGGAGGAAAACGTGCTACACTGCGGCGACCTTCTCTTCCACGGCCGGCACCCGTACGTCGACGTGTCCGCGGACGCGACCCCGGCCGGGTGGATCCGCTGCGTGGACACGATGCTCACGCTGTGCGACGGCGATACGGTGGTCATCCCGGGCCACGGCAACCTCACCGACCGAGGTGGGCTGGCGGCCCAGAAGACCTACTTCGAGCGACTCCAGGACATCGTGGCCGAAGCGATCGAGGAGGGGCGCTCCAGAGACGAGGTCACGGCCCTCGCGCCGGCGGATCTCGCCGCCCTCCCGGCGGCCGAGCGGATGCTCCCGCAGAACCTGGGGATCGTCTACGACGAGATGGTGGGCTGAGCCGCGGCCGGCGCCCGCTGCCGACCGCGGCTGCCTCCCGACTCACCTCGGTGACGACTCCTCGGTCGCGGCCGGCGTGCGCGCGTGCCGCTCGAACCAGCCCCGCAGGTAGAGCTGCGTGCGCAGGAAGTTCGACGGCCGGGACGTCGTGCCGTGCCACTGGTTCTGGAACCGGACCATCACGGTCGGGACCTGGAGCAGCTTGAGCGCCTGGTAGTACTCCTCGGTCTGGGGCATGGGCGTGCGCAGGTCCTGCTCACCGGTCATGAGCATGGTCGGCGTGGTGACGTTGCCCACGTACATGAGGGGGGAGCGGCGCAGGTGCTCCGAGGGGTCCTCCCACGGGAGCTCCTCGAAGTTGTGGTACCAGTTCGGGCTGTCCGTGGTCCCGACGAAGGAGAGCCAGTTGGTCACCGGGCAGTTCGCCGAGGCGGCCGCGAACCGGTCGGTATGGCCGACGACCCAGGACGTGAGCACGCCGCCGCCGGAGCAGCCGTAGACGAAGAGGTTGTTCTCGTCCACGTAGCCTCGTTCGAGGACCTCGTCCACGCCCCGCATGAGATCGTCGAAGTCCCTGCCGGGATAGGCGTTCTCGATGGCGTTGCCGAACGGGCTTCCGTAGCCGGAGCTCCCGCGCGGGTTGGTGTAGAGGACGACGTAGCCGTTCGCGGCGTGCTCCTGCCAGCCGAAGTTGAAGCCCACGTTGTACATCCCGTGCGGCCCTCCGTGGATGGCCAGCATGAGGGGATACTCCCGCGACGGATCGAAGTCCGGGGGCTTGACGATCCAACCCTGGATCTCGAAGTCGTCCACCGACTCGTACCGGATCTCCTCGACCTCGCCGAGCTCCACGCCGGCGAGGACGTCGTCGTTGACGTGGGTGAGCTGCGCGACGCGTTCCGGCGCATCGGTGTCGAACCGCACCAGGTCCTCGGGCGTCCGCGGCGCGCTGCGGGTGCCGACCATGACGGCACCGGCCTCGTCCATCGAGTTGAAGGAGAGCATGTGGTCGCCTTCGGTCACGGGACGGGGCTCACCGTCGAGGGGCGCGAACCACACGTTGCGCACACCCTCCATCGAGGCGTTGAAGTAGACTCCGCTCGCGTCGGGCGCCCAGGTCACGTTGCCGAGCGAGCGGCCCATCTCACCCGCGATCCGCCGCGGATCGGTGCCATCGGCGTTCATGACGTAGAGGCCGCGCTCCACGTACGCGTCGTCGGTCATGTCGTAGCCCTGATAGGCCACGAGCCGTCCGTCGGGTGAAGGCACGGGCGACCCGTCGGGGCCCTCGCGCGTGGTGAGCTGGCGGATCCGGCCCGTCGCGACCTCGACCGCGTAGATCTCGGACTCCCGCCACTCGTACTCCGCGTTCTCCACGCGGAGGCCGGAGAAGTAGAGCTCCGAGCCGTCGGCCGACCAGGTCCCGCTCCCGTGGTCCCAGTCTCCGTCGGTGAGCTGGCGCGGGGTGCCGCCCTCGGCGGGAACGACGAAGAGATGTCGGTACCCGTCGTCCGTGTAGCCCTGCCGGTCCTGTCGGTAGTCGAGGCGGTTTACGACCTTCGGCTCGCCGGTCCAGTCGGCGCCGTCGGGCCGGTCGGGAAGGTCGACCCTCCAGGGGCTCTCCCCTTCGACGTTCATGCTGAACGAGAGCCGCGTGCCGTCCGGGGACCACTCGACCGACGAGGGGCCGTGCTCGACGCGCGTGACCTGGCTCGTCGCTCCCTCGGCGTCCATCCAGCGCACGAAGATCTGGGTGCCGTCGGGCTCGCCCTCGGCCGTGTAGGCGATCCGGGTCCCGTCCGGCGACCAGCGCGGCGACGATCCGTCGACGAGGAAGCGGTTGCGGGACCCGTCGGCGTTCATGATCCAGATGGCGGACTCGCGGCGGTCGTTGACCCGGTCCACCCAGGACCGCGTGTACACGACCCGCGTGCCGTCCGGGGAGATCTCCGGGTCGTCCACCCACTCCCAGTCGAGGTACTGCTCGAGGCGGAGGTGGTCGGCGTCCTGGGCGGCGTCCTGCGCCGTGAGCGGCGCGGCGGCGGCGAGTGTCGTCGCAACCGCGAGCGCGCATGCGAGCAGCGGGGAATTCATCTCTTTCCTCCTCGGTTGTCCTGCTGCGTTACGGATCGTGCGTCGTGCGTGCCCCATCGCTCGAACCACTTCCGGAGATAGAGTTGCGTCCGGAGGAAGTTCGACGGCTGGGAGGTGGTGCCGTGCCACTCGTCCTTGAAGCGGACCATGACCGTCGGGGTGCCCACGATCTGGAGGGCCTGATAGAACTCCTCGGTCTGGCCCATCGGCGTGCGGAGGTCCTGCTCGCCCGTCATGAGCATGGTGGGCGTGGTCACGTTGCCCACGTAGAAGATCGACGACCGGTCCATCCACTCGGTCGGGTCGTCCCAGAAGTACTCCTCGAACGTGCGCGTGTAGCTCGTCGCGTCGGAGGTGCCCATCGCCGACATCCAGTTCACGATGGGACAGTTGGCCGAAGCGGCGCGGAAGCGGTCCGTGTTGCCCACGATGTAGGTGGTCAGGATTCCGCCGCCCGAGCAGCCGTACACGAAGAGGTTCTCCTCGTCGACGTAGCCGCGGTCGAGCAGCTCGTCCACGCCCCGCATGAGGTCCGGCATGTCGGCGCCGGGGTAGTCGTGGTCGATGGCGTTGGCGAATGCGGTGCCGTAGCCGGTGCTTCCCCGCGGGTTCGTGTAGAGGACCACGTAGCCGTTGGCCGCGTGCTCCTGGAACGCGAAGCTGAAGGCACCGTCGTACATGCTGTGCGGCCCGCCGTGGATGGCGAGCATGAGCGGGTATTCACGGGACGGATCGAAGTCGGGCGGCTTCACGACCCAGCCCTGGATGCGCCATTCGTCCGAGTCGTACCCGATCTCCTCGACCTCGCCCAGCCGAACGCCGTGCAGCACGTCTTCGTTCACGCGGGTGAGGCGGGTGCGCTCGGCGGGGTTCGCGAGGGGGAAGCGATACACGTCTCCCGGCTCGTGCGCGGTGGCCAGGGTCCCGACCGCAGTTCCGTCCTCCGAGAGCGACGAGAACTCGAGCACGTGCGCGCCGTCCGTGACTTGCCGCACGCCGCCGTCCACGCTCACGAAGTGGAGGTTCCGGTATCCCTCGCGCCGCACGTCGAAATAGAGACCACTTCCGTCCGGGGCCCAGGTCATCTCCCCGATCTGGCGGTCGTAGTCGCTGCTGATCACCCGCACGTTGGAGCCGTCCGGGTCCATCAGATGGATGTCACGGTTCCGGTACGTGTCCCGGTGCTCGTCGGTGCCGGTGTAGGCGATGAGCCGGCCGTCGGGAGAGGGGGTCGGGTTGCCGTCCGGACCTCGCCGGTCGGTGAGCCGGCGCACGGCCCGCGTCGCCACGTCCACCGCGTAGATCTCCGATTCCTGCCAGTGCTCGGGCCGGTCGTGATCGGGTTCGCGGTAGGAGCTGAAGTAGATCTCGGTCCCGTCCGGGCTCCAGGCGATGTCGCCGTGGTTCCAGTCCCCGTCCGTGAGCCGGCGGGGCGTGCCGCCCTCGGCCGGCACCACGAAGACGTGGGTCCAGCCGGTGTCGATGTAGCCCGCGCGGTCGCGCTTGTAGGCCGCCCGCTCCACCACCTTGGGCTCGTCGGTCCACTCGGCGCCGTCCGGGGGGCGGGGCAGGGGGACGCCCGCGAACTCCGCTTCGTCGTCGACCCGGCTCGTGAATGCGATCCACTCGCCGTCGGGAGACCACGTCAGGTTCGAGGGGCCGTTTTCCAGGCGCGTGACTTGCGTGGTCGCGCCCTCGGCGTCCATCCACCGCACGAAGATCTGGCTGCCCGAGGGCTCGCCGGGCGCGGTGTACGCGATACGCGTGCCGTCCGGTGACCAGGTGGCGCCGGAACCGTCGAGCAGGTGGCGCGCGCGGGCGCCGTCCGCCTCCATGATCCAGACCGACGACTCGCGGCTGTCCTCGGTCTTGTCCACCCACCGGCGGGTGTAGACGATGCGGCGTCCGTCCGGGGAGATCTGGGGGTTCGAGACCGACTCGAAGTCGAGGTACTGCTCGATGCGGAGGTGCGAGGCGTCGGAATCGGCTTGCCCCAGGAGGGGAGCCGGCCCTGCGGCGGTCGCGCAGACGATCCCGAAGAGGGCGGCGAGCGCCGGGCTCGTGCGAGGGGCCGGTCCGCCCATGAGGGGCGGGTCGGCCGGCGGGGCGGCGAGAAACATGCACGTCTCCTGGCGGCGGGGCGGTCCGAGGCCAGCGATGCAGGCTCGTCCCACGCGGGCCGACAGGAGGGCTCGCGTCGGCCCTGAAGCATTTGAGCCGTTGCGCGGCCGGCGCCCGACCCAGAGCCTTACGCATGTCGAACCGTCCGTCGCCGTAGCCCTCGTGCTACAGCGCTACGAAAGTCCCGCCCGTCGAGGTTGCCCGTGACCTTGCCTCAATCCGAATCGAAGCTCGATCGCGTATCGGAGGCGCTCGAAGCCAAGCTCGAGCGGTTCGAGGCGATGGTGGCCAAGATCGGGTCTCGGCACGGGCTCCAGCCGGTGGACAGGGACCTGTTGGTGCAGGAGGTCCGCATTCGGCTGTGGCGCAGCCTGCGGGAGCGTGAGAAGATCGCGGGCGTGTCCGCGTCGTACATGTACCGGACGGCCATGTCGGCCGCCGTGGACTTGATTCGGCGACGGAGGGCGAAGGGTGGAGACGCGACGATCTCGGTCGACGAGAGCGGACCGGTGCCGGCGGGACGGCGGGACGCCGCCGACGAGGGTGTGCAGCGGGCCGAGCTCGAGCGGGCGCTGGGGGATGCCGTGGACGAGCTGATCGAGTCACGGCGAGCGGTCGTCCGCATGCACCTGGCCGGGTACGACAGGAGCGAGATCGCCTCCCTGTTGGGCTGGTCCGAGGCCAAGACGCGAAACCTCTTGTATCGGGGGCTCGACGACCTGCGGGCGGAGCTCACCCGACGAGGCATGGGACCCGAGGGCGAAGAGACATGAAGGACGAGCAGCTACGAGAGGCATACGCGCGCATTGTCGAGGAGCGTGCGCCCACCGATCGAGCCTCGTGCCCGGCACCCGAGGCTCTGGTCGCGCTGGTGGAGCGGGACGGGCCGGAAGCGGAGCGGTTGCGCACGCTCGATCACGTGATGGCGTGCGCGTCGTGCCGGCCGGAGCTCGAGCTGCTGCGTACTGCGGAAAAAGCCGCGTCCCCGACGAGCGGGCCCGCGGTGCCGCGGTACGCCATGGCCGCGGGGATCGCCCTCGCGCTCATCGGAGGCACGCTGTGGTTCCTCGTGTCGCCCGGCGCCGCCCCGGTGTACAGAGACGGAGCATCCGACGCTTCGGAGCTCGTGGAGCCGCTCGGCGCGGTGGCGAGCCCGCCGAGTCGATTGCTGTGGCGCTCCGTGGAGGATGCGGTGCGGTATGAGGTCGAGCTTCTCGAGTCCGACGGGACGCTGCTGTTCCGGAGCACCACGACCGACACGGTGCTGGACGTGGCCTCCGGGCACGAATGGGCGGAGTCGGCGGAGTACCGCTGGCGGGTCGAGGCGGTGCTGCTCGGCGGGGCCACCGAGTCGGTTGGGGTCGGGACGTTTTCGGTCGGGGAGCCGTAGGGGCCGGGGTTCCTAGGGGAGGTTCGCTATGCCCACGCGGCGGTGTGGCGGCTTGCGCATGCGCGCCCGCACGTGCCAGCCCACCGCCGCGGCGGCGGACAGCGCCACGAGCACGGCGACCAACGGGTTGGTCGGGCGGTTCAGGGGGACGCGTGCCGCCCCGTCGCCAATCACGGTGAAGGCGGCCCAGTGCGCGACCGGCTCGTCCGCCTCGATGGCGCGCCTGCGGGCGAGCGCCAGGGCGTCGGCCACGGTCCGATCATCGGCGAGCCCGTCGTAGATGTCCGTGACGAAGCGGGTGGCGGCCCGGTCGGCCACCCGCCACCGGGTCGCGATCACGGCGCGGCCTCCCGCTTCGAGGATCGGTGCGACGAGGCCGCGCAGGCCCTCCCCGCGCAGCACCCGGCCCGACGCCGTATGGCAGGCCGAGAGGACGACCAGGTCGGCGTCGAGAGAGAGCGCCGCGGCCTCCCCGGGCTTCAGTAGCCCGTCCTCCCCGTCACCGGGTGCGAGCACGAGCCCGGCCGAGAGCCCGGCGTAGTCGGTGATCGCGTGCGTGGCGGCGTGCACGACGCGGTAGCGGTCGAGCTCCGCGCCCTTGACCCAGGCCTCCGCGGCCTCGGCCCCCTGCCGCACGACCGCCTCGTCGGCGAACCCGGCCACGCGGCGTGCTTCCGCGCGGGCGGAAGGCAAGCTCGGAAGGTCTCCCCGAGCGGGGGCGTCGGCGAGCACCAAAGCCTCGGTGGCGCCGCTCCGCTCCGGTCGGCGCCAGAGCTCCAGGGCCACGCCCGCCGAAGGCGCGACCGTGACGCTCCAGCGTTCCGCCAGGTAGCGTCCGTCGGGAAGTCGCAATGCGCTCCACGGGACCTGGAAGAGCGCGCCGTGGGGCACGATGACCAGCTTCGATGCACCTTCGACGATCGGGTGGGTGCTGACCGGGTCGAGAAGCCGAGTGCTCAACCCGTTCGCGGGTGCCTCGGCGGGAAGGCCGCGGCTCCAGAGGTCGTGTAGTCGGTCGATGGCGGCGCGCAGGGAATCGGACGGAGGGATCCGCACCGTGGCGCTCTCGGTCGGATCGACGAGAAGAGCGGTCGTGGGCTCGTCGCCTTCGCCGGTGATGAACGAAACCAGGGTCGTGCCGTCTTCCAGCGCCGCCTGTACGGTGGTGAGGGTCGGGACGGGCGGTGTGGCTACGCCGTCCCGAGGCCGAGCGGCGTCCGCCAACGCGTCGGCGCGCAGCAGCTCACGGAGCAGCTCGCCGGCCCGGCTGCGCTCCGAGAGCCGGAACGCCGCGGCGGTGCGTCCGGCCTCGGCGAGGGTGGCGATCACGGTCGCGAACCCGAGATCCGGATCCGCGAGGTCCTCGCTCCGTTGGAACGCCCGCAGCCGCATCTCGCGCGGCCCCAGTTCGGCCCGCATGCGCTCGAGGGCGTCGAGCGCCTCGTCCGCGAGCGACACGGCGCGGTCCAGCTCCCCGTCGGTCGCGGCGAGCTCGGCGGCGCGCATGCGAAAGTGATAGCGCCAGAAATGCTCGTCGGCAGCGAGTGCCGACTCCGCCCAAGCGAGCTGTCGGGCCGCGGCAGCTCGATCACCCAGCGCCATCGCTACGGCGAGGGCCGTATAGCGCACCGTCGCCACGGTCGGGCCTCCGGCCCCGCCGATGCTCTCCTCCATGAGACGCTCCACCTGCTCGCGGGCGATATCGGACGCTCCGGCCCGGACTGCGGCGTAGGCCGCGCCGGTGCGGGCGCCCACGATCAGGTCTCGGTATCCGACCGCTTCGGCATCTCGAGTCAGGGCTTGGAAGGCCTCGAGGCTGGCTTCCGGCGCTCCGGAGCGGAGGAGCATTCGGGCTTCGACCTGCCGGAGCGATCCGACCTGAAGCAGATCGCCCTCGTCCCCGAAGCCGTCCAGGGCCCGGCGCGTGTACCGCAGGCCGGCCCTCGCGTCGCCGAGCTCCACATGGAGGAGCGCGAGGTTGAGCAGAGCCCAGTTGCGCACACCAACGACTCCCGCTTCTTCGGCGCGGCCCACTGCGGCTTCCAGATCTTCGGCGGCGAGACCGAACCGGCCCGTCGAGCGATCGAGGAAGCCTCGCCATTGGAGACCGATGGCTTGCCATCCGGGATCACCCACGCTGCGTGCGTCGTCGACGACCCCGGAGAAAACGGCGCGTGCGGAATCGGGCCGTCCCGCGCCTACGAGGATGCCGCCCAGAACGGTGCCACAATAGGCGCGCATCCGTAGATCGTCCGCTTCGGTGGCGGCGCGGATGCCTCGCATGGCGTGCTCCGTCCCCGGACGGCCCTCCACGGTGGCGATCTCGGCGCGGACACAGTGATACCGTGCGCGACTCTCCGCGGCGCGCAACGGCAGCGTTTGCTGGAGGCTGTCGAGGAGCGCGCGTCCGGCCGACGCTCCCCGAGTGCGGATCCGCACCTGCGCGAGCGAGAGGGGAATCTCCTCGGCGAGCCGGGCATCGTTCGCGGCATCCAGATGGTCGAGGGCGCGGGTGAGCAGGGTGTCCGCGGCGAAATATCGGTTCCCGATCACGTAGCGCCGTGCGAGCCCGTAGATCCCGAACGTCCGCCAGGGCTCGGGGGCGCGTTCCGAGAGCGCCTGGAAGTGCCGGTCGGCTCGGAGTGAGTCGTAGGAGTAGAGCCCCACCATGCCGAGCCCGAGGTGCGCGGGCCAGTCGTCCCTCGCCCTGTCCAGACGCGTATGCCATTGCTCGACGGCGGGCTACCGAGTCCAGCGCGGCCGCGCTGTCGGCGCGCTCGACGACGGCCCAGGGATCCTGGGCCTGGAGTGCGCTCGCGATCAGAAGGGCCGGGATGATCATGCGGTAGCTTTGGCCCGCTCCACGCTTCCGTGCAAGGGCATGACCCCGCCCGGTGAGAAAATTCCGAGCTCGCCTGCGTTCCACGATCAGACGACGACACCGCCCCGCGTCCGACGGCCGGGGCGCATCCCCTGGAGCGCAGAGCGAGGTCCTCATGAGTCATGCGCAACCGCCTCGAAGCGTGGTCGCGATCCCCAGCCTTTGCGTGCTGCTCATCCTGGCCGCGTGTGCCGATGGCAGCAGCCCGGTCGCGACCGAGGAAGCCCGGCCGATCCTCTCCCTGTCGCGCTCGAGCGTCGATCTGAGCGTCCAGGAGGGGACGACGGATCCGGTGGCGGCAACGGTTTCCGTGACGAACACGGGGGACGGGGACCTCGGCGGGCTGTCGGTCAGCACCACCTACGGGGCGGGAACGGAAGGGGGATGGCTCGACGCTTCCCTCGACGGCGACGGCGCTCCCGCCGAGCTGACCCTCGCGGTGTCCGGCGAGGAGCTCGAGGAGGGGACGTACGGGGCCACGGTCAGCGTCGCATCGGGGGAAGCCGAGAACGGTGCCCAAGACGTCTCGGTGCAGCTCACGGTCACCGCCCCGGCTTCGGACCCGCTGATCGAGCTGACGCCGGACGCGGTGACGTTCACGGCGACCGAGGGCGGGGCGGATCCCGTAGCGGACACCGTGATCGTATCCAACGCGGGAGGTGGGTCGCTGTCCGGGATCACCACCAGTGTCGGTTACCCGGACGGTCAGCCCACCGGCTGGCTGACGGCCTCCTTCGGGAACGGTCCGCTCGTGTTGACCGCGGAGACGGGCTCGCTCGCGGCCGGCACGTACGAGGCCACCGTGGAGGTCGCTTCGGATGCGGCGGTGAACAGCCCCCAGGCCGTGGCCGTGACCTTCACCGTCACGTCCGGAGCCGCCGCCGACCTGCTCGTCGAAGGCTTCGAGGCCACGTCGTCGACCTCCGTGGTCGCCGGGCAGTTCTTCGAGTACGCGCCGTTTTCCATCCGGAATCAGGGGACGCTGGGTGCCAGCGGCGTCGAGAACGGCTACTACCTGTCCGCGGATAGCACCCTTACGCCCGATGATGCTCGACTGTCCGGCAACAGCAACTCCATCATCGGCGCCGGCGAGTCGGTCGAGTGGGCCCCGGGGGGAGGCTCGATCATGATCCCGGCCTCCACGCCGGCCGGTAATTATTACCTCGGCGTCCTGACCGACGAGGTGGACTCGGTCGAGGAGTCGGACGAGACCAACAACTTCCAGAGCGTGGCGATCACGGTGACCGAGCCGGTCGCGACCTATACCCTGACCCTCGACCAGAACTTCGCGGACGCCGGGAGCGTCACGACCGACCCGGCGGGCGGGACGTACGAGGAGGGCACGGTGGTCAGCCTGACCGCGGTGCCGGCCGAAGGATTCCGCTTCTCGCACTGGAGCGGAGCGGTCGACGGCGACGCGAATCCGGTCGATCTCACCATGGATGCGGATGTCGCGGTCACGGCTCACTTCGAGCTCCAGCCCCCGACGCTCAACGCCTCGTCGGTGAGCTCCGGAGTGTTCACGCTCACCTGGGAGTTCGGCTGGCCGTGCACCGGCCTCTGTCTGGGGAGCTCGCAGGACCGCTACGAGCTCGAGGAGTCGACGACCTCCGCCACGAGCGGGTTTTCGGTCATCGCCTCGCCGCAGGGGCGCACGAGCCCGTACTCGCTCGAGCTCAGCCGGGAGCCCGGTACCTACTACTACCGGGTGCGGGCGATCGACGGCGTGAGCTACGGGACCTCCCCGTACAGCGCGGTGCGAACGGTCATCGTGAGCGACGATGGGTCGGTGGCCACCACCATCCGGGTCATTAACGATCTTCCGGACGGCGTCTGGGGCGACAACGACTGGACCCTCCTGAACACGATCATCCGGGTTCGGGTGGGCTCGACCGAGGACGCCGTGGTCCAACTGACGGGCGACGGCCAGGAACTGCTCTACCCGTACGACTCGACGTACGATGAGGCCGATCTCATCGACATCACGCCCGGCGAGGAGATGACGCTCGAGGTCCCGGCCTACGACACCGAGTACTGGCTCTACATCCAGACGGGCTACTGGGACTACGACGCCCTCTATGGGATATGGCGCAAGCACATGTCCGTGGTCGCGGGTTGTGACGCGTCATCGACCTACAAGTGGACCACGATCCGGGTCTTCGAACCGTTCGGCCATCCGGAGGTCATCCGTGCCAGCGACTTCCTGCCGGACGGGAACTGGTACGGCAGCGAGTACTGCTGAGGGAGCGAACGATGACCGACCCCACCGTTCACCGCCGGCAATCTTTGAAGGTCGCGGCCCTCCTCGCGGCACTGCTTTTACACGCATGCGACGGCACGAGCGTCATCGAGGTCGAGGAGGACCCGGAAGCCGAGCTCACGCTGTCCACCGCGGGTGTCGCGTTGGAGGGGGTCGCTGGAGGGGCGACGCCCGACTCCGTGGCGGTGGACATCACGAACGAGCTCGAGGGGCCCTTGAGTGGACTGGACGTCACCGTCGCGTACGACGACGGCCAGCCGACCGACTGGCTTTCGGCCTCCCTCGAAGCCACGGTCGCGCCGACCTCGCTCACACTGGTCGCGAGCGCGCAGGCGCTGGATGCCGGCACGTATGCCGCATCCGTCGCCGTGACCGCGGACGAGGTCGGGGAGGGCCGGGTCGTGGCCGCGGTCGACCTTCGGCGTCGATCTCCGCCCGGATCTTCAGCGGTACGAGAGGCTTCGACGTGTCCGCTTCCTCCGTGGGGGTGGGCGCGGAGATCGACTACGGCGCGTTCGCCGTCCGCAACCAGGGCGGGGTCGGCGCGGGCGCCTTCGACAGCGGATTGTACCTCTCCGCGGATTCGACGATCACCGCGGACGACACGCGCCTCACCGGCTTCTCGATCGACGCGCTCGGCGCGGGAGAGGAAATGGTGCGGCCGGCCGGGGCGATCACCATCCCCGGCGAGGCTTCAGGCGGGGAGATGTTCGTGGGCGTGCTGGTGGACGAGGTCGATGCGGTCCGGGAGTCGGACGAATCGAACAACGCCCGGAGCGTTCCCGTGACGGTCACGGCCGCGGATCCCCCGGCCATCGGCCTCGCGCCGACGGTCGCGGTGTTCGACGCGGTCGAGGGGGAGGGGGATCCCGACGACCAGGTGATCACCATTACCAATGAAGGGGGCGGGACCCTGTCCGGCCTGGCCGTTACCATTGCCTACGGAAACGGGGCGCCCGAGGGTTGGCTGACCGCCTCTCTGAGCGCAACGGAGGCGCCGGCGGTCCTCACGCTCAGCGCTTCCGTGGGCTCGGTGCCCGAGGGAGAGCACATGGCCTGGCTCCACATCTCGGCCGACGGCGCGGGCGACCGCGTGCTGAACCCCCGCCTCGTGGTCTCTCCGCCGCCTTCGCCCGTCATCGCGTTGTCCGAACGCCGTCTGCTGTTGACCGCCCCGGCCGACGGAAGCGGCCCACCTTCGCAGGACGTCCAGATCGAGAATTCCGGGCAGGCAACGCTGAGCGGGCTCGCAGTTGGCGTAACCTACCTCGACCCCGAAGAGGGCTGGCTAACGTCGTTGCTGAGCGACACCGAGGCTCCGGCGACGCTCACGGTCGGCGCGGACGCGGACGGACTGGATCCGGGGGCGTACTTCGCGCAGCTCGAGGTTTCCAGGCGTTCCAGGATGGTGTGGCCCCAGAGACCCTCGATGTGAGGCTCGACGTGGAGCCCGACGTTTACACGCTGCGGGTGGAGCCCGACGTTTACACGCTGCGGGTCGACCGGAACATCGCCTCTGCGGGTAGCGTCTTCGTCTCCCCGCGTGCGGACACGCTGTGGACCGAGGGGGCGAGCGTGACGTTGACGGTGATGCCGGAGCCGGGCTTCCGCTTCTCGCATTGGAGCGGCGACGCCTCGGGGGACGAGAACCCGCTCGATCTGGTCATGGATTCGGACAAGGCGATCACGGCTCAGTTCGAGCTGGCGCCTCCGACCTTGATCGCTCCGTCGGAAAGCGCCGGCACGTTCACCCTGGAGTGGCACTTCGACTGGCCGTGCCCCACGACGCTCTGTATCGGGACCACCCGGGACCGCTACGAGGTCGAGGAGTCCACGACGTCGCCGTCGGAGGGGTTCGAGCTCATCGACACCTCGCTGGGCCGCCAGAGCCCCGATTCTCTCGAGCTGACCCGTCCCCCGGGCACCTACCACTACCGCGTTCGAGCCGTGGACGAAGCCAACTACGGTCCCTCGCCCTACAGTGCGGTGCGGACCGTGGTCGTGGAGGACGGGGGCGCGGCGACGGCTCGGATCCGGACGCTCGACGACGGAGGTGATCGATGACCGCACGACCCCTGGCGCTCGGAATCCTGCTCGTTCTCGCGCTCCTCTGCGCCGCGTGCGGTTCCTCCTCGACGGCGCCCGAAGACGATGTGGGGATCGGCGATACGGGGAACACGAACGGATCGGACGACGACGGCAACGACGGTGATGACGAAGAGCCGTGCGAGCCATCCTCCCTTCCCTGGATGGCGTCGGGCAACTTCTGGAACGTGTCCTGGTCGTGGCTCGAGGCCGGAGAGAACTGGTGGCAATCCACGTCGTACGCCGACTACGACGCCGGCGCGTACACCATGCAGCTCGGGGCGAGCTCAGAAGTCGAGGGCCTCACGATGTACGACCTCGAGACCAGCGGGAACGTGGACGAATTCGCGCCGCTCTGGAGTCGCATAGGTACCGACGGGTGCGGCAACGTATACGGCCAGGCATCGGCGGGGACCTCTCCTGTCCTCGTCTACTCGGAGACGGATTCCGAGTGGTCCGGGACGGGCTTCTGGACGGATTTCACCGAGTTCTCGGGCTCGGTCTCGGTGAGCCGCGGGGCCTCGATGATCTCCAGTCAATACACCGATCGCTTGCCGTACTTCGAGCCTCCCCTCACCGCGGTGGGCCACGCGTCCGACGAAACCAACTACAGCCCGGGCGGGTGTGACTACTTCCCGGGATACGGGACGATCTGCACGGAGGCGAGCTCGGGGCCCACCGAGGGGACGCGGCTCTTCGAGTACTGGGACGCCGAGGCGGGACCCGTGGGCATGCACCTCGCCCGGGACTACGAGGACTGCCTGGGCGTGGCCTGCGAGAGCGAGCACGTGGAGCGACGGGTCGAGGTATGGTTCTTCGGCGACGCCGGCTCCGAGCCGATCCGCTTCGAGCAGGAGCCCGACAGCTACGCCGACCCCACGGAGTTCCCCTTGAGCGAGGATCTGTTCGCGATGTTCGGCGCGATCAGCGAGTACGACGTGCCGTCCGGATACCTCGGGGGATACGATGCCGGCGCCGAGATGGACCTGGCGGCCGCCGTCCACGATTGGTTCGCCTTCGAAGTCCCGCCCGAGCTGGCCGGCCGTACGGTGGAGTTCTATCTGGCCTGGGACGCCGACGTGGAATTGGGCTTCCATCTCTTCAGCGCGCCGGACAACGGTGCGCTGGGCTTCGCCTATCTCGCCGAGAGCCTCGACTTCCCGGAATGGGAGGAGACGAGCCACGCACGGTTCTTCTCGGGCCGGTTCCAGGCAGGCACGTATCTGCTCGGCGTCATCCGGAACACGGAGGCGGAGACCGAGACCCGTTACGGTGTCATCGGCGTGGCCGAGGCGGAGGCGAGCGCGGCCGCGGCGCGGGTGCTGTCGGCCGAGCGGCTGCGTGACGGGATGGCGATCGAGGGACCCTGAAGCGCTGGAGAGCCGGCCTTTTCCGGATCGCTCGGGGAGCTTACGGTGCATCTCGGTAGGCCTCCACCGAGTCGGGAGTCTCACGATGTCACGCTTCCTCGCCCCCACCATCGCCCTCGGCGTCGCGCTTGCGCTCGCGGGTCCCGTCGATGTACGAGCCCAGGCCACCGCGTACACGGGAGCGACCGTCTGGGACGGCACCGGTGCACCGTCGCGGCTCGATGTCACCATGTTGGTCGAGGGAGGGCGCATCGCGGAGATCGGGCCGGACGTCTCGGTGCCGGCCACGGCTCGGACCGTGTCGCTCGACGGCAAGTTCGTCATCCCGGGGCTGGTGAACGCCCACGGGCACGTGACCGGAGGATGGGCCACCGACCCGTCCGCGAGCGAGGAAGAGCGGATCCGTCAGGATCTGCGGCTCTACGCGCGGTACGGAGTCACGAGCGTGAATAGCCTCGGCGACGGACGGGCCGCGCTCGCCGTGGCGAGCGAAGCGCACGACGGCCGGACCCACGCCCGCCTCCTCGCCGCCGGTCCGGTGGTGACCGCGCACGATCGGCTGGCGGCTCGGGAAGCGGCCCGCCGGAACGTCGAGGCGGGGGCCGCCTGGCTGAAGCTACGGGTGGACGACAACCTCGGCAGCTCGGAGCCCATGCCCTGGGACGCGGTCGCGGCCGTGCTCGAAGTCGGTGTGGAGCACGGCGTTCCGGTCGCCACGCATCTCTTCTACCTCGACGACGCCCGGCGGCTGCTCGAGCTGGGCACGGACCTCGTGGCGCACTCGGTGCGCGACAGGGAAGTGGACGCGGACTTCGTGGCCCAGCTCACCGAGTCGGGGGTGTGCTACGTGCCGACCTTGACCCGCGAAGTGAGCACCTTCGTCTACGGCAGTCGACCGGACTTCTTCGACGATCCGTTCTTCCGGCGGTTCGCGTTGGCGCGCGAGGTGCGGCGGCTCGAGCAGCCGGAGGTGCAGCGCCGGTTCCGCGAGAGCGCGAGCGCGGAGGGGTATCGGCGGGCGCTTCCCCGGGCCGAAGCGAACCTCGTCACGCTCCACGAAGCCGGGGCGCGCATCGCGTTCGGCACCGATTCGGGGCCTCCGGCGCGCTTTCCCGGCTACTTCGAGCACATGGAGCTCTGGATGATGGTCGAGGCCGGCCTCACACCCGCCGAGGCCCTGCGGAGCGCGACGGCCGTCGCCGCCGACTGCAGCGGCTTCACCGAGGTGGGCACGCTGGAAGTAGGACGTCGGGCCGACTTTCTCGTGCTCGGTGAGGATCCCACGGTGGACATCGAGGCGACCCGCAGCCTCGAGCGGGTGTTCGTGGGCGGCCGGGAAGTGTCCATGGCGCCGGGTGGCTGAGGCGCTCCCTCTCCACGGGGCGCGTTCGTTTCCGGGAACTCTTTTGACCGCCCTCGCGTCCTGTCCGTGAGCGGATGGGCACCTTCCTCACGTCAGCTCAGCAAACCCAGCGCCAACGCCAGCAGCGTGATTCCGCTCAGCACCCAGACCGTGCGATCCGAGCGGTGGAGAAGCACGTGGGTGGTGAGCGTGGCCCCGATGGGGGAGGCGAACGCGTAGATGATCACGAAGGTCATGCCCATCTCGCCCGCCAGGGCGCGCATCGACCCCACGAGGGTGCCTCCGGACTCGGCGATGGCCTGGGCGAGGTCGATCAGGGTGAACAGGAGCACGAACACGGCGCCGAGCTGCAGATACAGCCGCGCTTCGGCCCGGGCCCGCTTTCGGAAGAACGCCGACATCGTGCCCACGACCGGCCGAAGGAGGAGTGCCAGCGGTCCGCCGGGATCGTTGACGTGGTAGAAGAGCCGCAACCGGTGGCTCCAGCGGTCGAGGGCCCGGAACACGGGGCGCCTCGCGAGGGCTTCCCAACGCGCGCCCATATTGGTGACGACCACGAGCACGAGGATCGCCACCACGCCCTCGAAGTTGCCCGTCGAGGTGCTCACGGCCCCCAGAGCCGAGCCGGCGATCAGGAGGACGAACGCGTCGCCGGCTAGCCGGACGCGCCCGCCCCGGCCGGGAGCCCATGCGGGCGGCCCCGCGAGCACGCTTCGGTCGAGCGAGGGCATGAAGGCGAGGGCGACCGGTGGAAGCCCGAGCCGCTCACGCCGTTCCTGCTCCTCGTTGAACGCCTCGATCATTCCGTTCAGCCGGAGGCCGTCGATGAGCCACCAGACGAAGAGCCCCCCGCTCGTGAAGAGCATGAGGACGCCGGTGCCCGTGCGCTCGAGGTAGAAGCGATGGCCCCCGAGCCAGCCGGTCGTCACCCACAGGAGCCAGGTCACGAGCGGGTGCTTTCGAGGATACCGGTAGAGGTCCTCGAGCACCGCGCGTGAGACGTCCGGGTCTCGCCGTCGCATGGAGCTGGGGGACATCGCTTGACGTGCGCTCAGCTCACCAGTCGTCCCGTGCTGATCGTCGGAAGGCCCTCTTCCTGGAGCAGCTGGTTGAGGCGCGCGATGTCCTCCTGAATGATCCGCTGCAACTCGTCGAGCTGGTCTTGAAGCTCGTCCGAGAGCACCTCGTACACGTCATACGACTGATCCGTCGGACGGTACTCGCTCCCTTCCACCAGGTTGAGCAAGGCCGCCAGCTTGTTGTTGAGCCGGATGGGATAGTTGAGTGGGTCCTGAGCGGATTCCGAGCGTGTCTGGTAGATCTCCTCTTCGACGGCGGTCAGGCGCTCGCGCACCAACTCGGCCAGCTCTTCGGTCGAGGGGCGCTCGGTGCGGTCCCCGCGATCGTCGACCTCGTCCCTGAGGTCGCGGATCCGGATGACCGCCTCGTTGGCTTCCGAGACACGGTCTCGGAGCTGGCTGGCGAACCGGAAGCGCTCTTCGAGATCCGCCAGCGTCACGCCTTCGTCTTCCGCGCGCGGGTTCATGTGGATCTCGAAATCACGGGTCTGGCTCTCCCCGTCCACGGTCAGCCGGACTTCGTAGGGCCCGGGCAGGAGCGCCGGCCCGATGGGTCCCGCGGCCCAGAAGATCCGGCCCTCGAAGTCCGTCCAGGCCTGATCGCGCATGTTCCACGCGAAGGTGTGCGCGCCCGCCTCGCGGGGCGGGCCCTCTTCAGCCTCCTCGGGCGGCTCGCCGTCCTCCCCGGCTTCTTCCTGGCCGGGGCCGGATCCGTAGGACGTCACGACGTTCCCTTCCTCGTCCAGAAACTCCAGCGCCACGCTGTCGGCGTCCTCGGACAGGTGGTAGTAGACCCGGACGCCGCTGTCGAAACCGCGGATGGGATCCCGGGGGTCGTAGAGCCAAAAGTCGGACTCGGCGACCCGCGGGGTGAGCTGTCGCAGCACGTCGATGTCCCGCATCACCCAGAACGAGCGGCCGTGGGTCCCGATGACCAGGTCGTGCTCCTCCACCACCAGGTCGCTCACCTGCACCACGGGGAGGTTCAGGTCCAGCGGCTGCCAGTGCTCGCCGTCGTTCCAAGAGATGTAGACGGTCCGCTCCGACGCCGCGTAGAGCAGGCCCGGCACCTCGGGGTCTTCGCGTACCGCCCGGATGAAGTCGTCCTCCGGGATCCCGTCCACGATCTTGGTCCAGGTCTGGCCGTAGTCCTCGGTCTTCCAGACGTAGGGCGCGCGGTCGTTCTCCACGAGGTAGCGGATGCCCGCGACGTAGGCTTTGCCCGGAGTGGTGGGTGAGGACTCGATCGTGTTGATCCGGATGAGATAGGGTGCGTCCGGAGGGGTCACGTTCTCCCAGGCGGGATCGTCCTCTCGTCCGTTCCGGGTCACCCAGACCCAGCCGTCGTCCGAGCCGGCCCAGATCACATCCGGATCGTGGTAGGACGGGGCGATCGCAAAGACGGTCGCGAACGTCTCGACCCCGGTCTGATCCTTCGTGATGGGCCCACCCGCGGCGACCATCGTCGAGTCGATCGAGCGTGACAGTTCCGGGCTGATCTCCTCCCAGCTCTGTCCCTCGGTAGTGGTGCGCCAGACCTTGTGCGTGCCCGTGTAAAGAATGCCGGGATCGTGCCGGTCGAAGACGATCGGGAAAGTCCACTGGACGCGCTCCCGGATGGACTCGGAGGCGTGCCCCATGGGGTTCTCCGGCCAGACGTTCACGGCTCGCGTGAGTCCCGTTTCGTGGTCGTACCGGGACAGCGATCCCCCGTAACACCCAGCGTAGAAGAGGTCGGTGTCCTCGGGGTGCGGCGCGATGTAGCCGCTCTCGCACCCGCCCACGGCGTAGTAGTGGTCACCCGGCGCCGCGGACAAATGGCCCCAGTTGCCGGACGGCATGCACGCCGTGGAGTTGTCCTGCTGCGCGCCGCAGATGTGGTAGGGCTCGTGCGCGGTCGTGATGACCCGGTAGAACTGCGCGGTCGGATAAGTCTGGTCGGTCCAGGTATCGCCCCCGTTGAACGAAACGTTTCCGCCGCCGTCGTTCGCGTTGATCATACGGTCCGGGTCGCTGGGCGCGATCCAGAGGTCGTGGTTGTCCCCGTGCGGCACGCTGATCCGCGTGTCGAAGTTCTCGCCGCCGTCGTCGGAGCGATACATCCCGACGTTCAACGCGTAGACGCGGTCCTCGTCCTGCGGGTCGGCGTAGATGCGGCTGTAGTAGAACGCCCGCTGGCGCAGGTTCGCGTCGTCGTTGACGTGCTCCCACGTCTCACCCCCGTCGTCCGAGCGGTGGACGCCGCCCATCGACTCGTGCTCGACGATGGCCCAGACCCTTTGGGAGTTCGCGGGTGAGACCGCTACGCCGATCTTTCCCACCGGAGTGCGTGGCTCGAGCCCGAGGGCGTCGGTCAGCTCCGTCCAGGTCTCGCCGCCGTCGGTCGACTTCCAGAGCCCGGAATCCTCACCGCCTGAGGACAGCGACCAGCTCTTCCGCCACGCTTCCCAGATCGAGGCGTACAGGACGTCCGGGTCGTTGGCGTCAACGACCAGGTCGACGGCGCCGGCCGCATCGCTCTCGTAGAGGGTGCGCTCCCACGTTTCGCCGCCGTCGGTCGTCTTGTAGACGCCTCGTTCCGGATTTGGCGCGGAGTGGACGCCGAGTGCCGCGACCCATGCCACGTCACAGTCCTCGGGGTGGATGCGGATCCGCCCGATGTTCTGAGTGGCCTCCAGGCCCACATGCGTCCACGTCTCGCCGGCGTCGTCCGAGCGGTACACGCCGTCGCCCTGCTGCACGTTGCCGCGGAGCTGGACCTCGCCCCCGCCGATGTAGACGACGTCGGGGTTCGCCTCGCATACCTGGACCGCGCCGATCGAGGCCGACGTGATCTGGCCGTCGGTCACCGGGCCCCACGTCTGCCCGCCGTCGGCGGTCTTCCAGAGTCCCCCGCCGGTCGCACCGAAGTAGTACTCGAGGGGGCGGCTGTCGCTCCCGGCTACCGCGATGGATCGCCCCCCCCGCGCCGGCCCGAGGTTGGTCCACTCCAAGGCGCCGTAGAGGCTCTCTTCGTACTGCTGGGCGTGTGTCGCTTCGGGTAAGGCGACGACGCTCACGGCCGCCGCGACCGTGGTGCGGAGAAAGACACGGACGATATTCATGGGTGCTGCCTCGTCGGATGCGGGACCGTCTGCTTCACCTGGAGCGTCGGAGGCTCCGACCCTCCCCTCAGGCTACGGTTCACCCGGGAAGGAAGCAACGGAGTGGCGCTCCCCGGCCGGGGCGGTGCTTGTGGCCACCTTCCGAGCGCCTCACTTTGACCGGACATGGCCACCCCCACGATCCACCGAGCTGGAGTCTTCCCGTGACGACCTTGCCCAGGTACTCCGTCTTCCTTTCACCCTCCCGCGTCGTCCCGGCGATGTTCGGGCTCGTCGCGATGGCTCTAGCCGGGGTCGGAGCGACTGCACAGCAGGGCCCGGCCGAGCCCATGGCCCCCGCGGCCTTCGACGAAGCGCGCTTCGCAGACCTGAGCTACCGCTCCATCGGGCCCAGCCGGGGCGGCCGCGTGACGGCCGTGGCCGGGCATCCCGCGCATCCGTCGACGTTTTACATGGGCAGTACCGGCGGAGGGGTCTGGAAGACCTCGAATCGGGGGCATAGCTGGGAGAACATCTCCGACGAGTATTTCCGCGACAGCCCGGCGATCGGAGCCATCAGGGTCGCCCCGTCCAACACCGATATCGTCTACGTGGGCACCGGATCGGACGGCATCCGCTCGAACATCATCATCGGAAGCGGCATGTACCGCTCCGACGATGCCGGCGAGAGCTGGCGGCACATCGGGCTGGCCGAAGCCGGCCAGATCGGGCGCATGGTGGTCCATCCGGAAAACCCCGACGTCGTCTACGTGGGCGCGGTGGGTAACCCGTTCGGTCCGAACGAGGAGCGCGGGCTATACAAGACCACCGACGGCGGAGAGACATGGGAGCCGAAGCTGCAGATCGCGGACAGCGTCGGGGTCTACAGCGTCGTCATGGAACCGGGCGACCCGGACGTCATCTACGCCACCACGTGGCGTGCGCAGCGTGACCCGTGGTCGATCATCAGCGGGATGGAAGCGTCCGGCGGTGGTGGCATCTATAAGTCCACCGATGCCGGGGAGAGCTGGGAGAAGCTCACCGAGGGACTTCCCTCCGGCCTCATCGGCAAGATCGACCTCACCATCTCGGACGCGGCGCCGCGGCGCATCTACGCGCTCGTGGAGGCGGTGGACGAAGAGCGGGGGGTCTACCGCTCCGACGATGCCGGTCGCACGTGGCGGCAGACGAGCAACGAGGCCCGGTTGATATCGCGGCCGTTCTACTTCACCAACATTCACGCCGACCCGCAGAATCCGGACCAGCTCTACGTCGGCAACGTCCGTTTCTACCGGTCCCAGGACGGAGGCGAGACCTGGGAGCGGCGGAGCACGCCGCACGCCGACAACCACGATCTCTGGATCAATCCCGAGAACCCGCGGATCCAGGTGCAGGGCAACGACGGCGGCGCCAACGTGACGTTGGATGGCGGAGAGACCTGGTCGTCGATCCACAACCAGCCGACGGCCGAGCTCTATCAGGTCGATGTGGACACGCGCTTCCCCTACTGGGTCTACGCCGGTCAGCAGGACAACTCGACGATCGCGGTGCCGAGCCTGCCGCCGTCGGAAGAGGCGACCTCCGGCCACGAAGCGTGGTGGCGGGCGATGGGCGGCTGCGAGACCGGGCCGGCCGTGCCGCGGCCGGACGTGGAGCCCCTCATCGTCTACTCCAACTGCAAGGGACGCTTCGGCCGCTACAGCATGGTGACCGGCCAGGAGCAGCAGTACTACGTGGGCGTGGTGGACATGTACGGGGTGAACCCGGAGGAGCTTCCGTACCGGTTCCAGCGCACGGTGCCGATCGAGGTATCGCCGCACGACCCGAACCTCGTCTTCCACGGCTCGCAGTACGTGCACCGCACGACCAACGCGGGCCAGACCTGGGTGCGCATCAGCCCCGACCTCACCGCCTTCCGACCCGAGCGGCAGGTCGTCTCCGGCGCCCCGATCAACCGGGACATCACGGGTGAGGAGCACTACAGCACCCTGTACGCGATCGCCGCGTCTCCCCATTCGCGGGACGAGATCTGGGCGGGAGCGAATGACGGCCCGGTGCACGTGACGCTGGACGGGGGCGATACCTGGACGGAGGTCACGCCGCCGGACATGCCTCCGGAGGGCCGGATCAACGATATCGCCGTCTCACCGCACACGCCCGGCAAGGTGTACGTGGCGGGGTATCGTTACCTGCTGGACGACTGGCGGCCCTATCTGTATCGCACCGAGGACTACGGCGAGACCTGGACGCACCTGACGCCGGGAGACAACGGGATCCCGGACGACAACCCGGTGCGGGTGGTGCGGGAGGACCCCGACAGGGAAGGGCTGCTGTATACCGGGACCGAGCGCGGCGTGTACGTGTCGTTCGACGACGGCGCGAGCTGGCACTCCTTCCAGCTCGACCTGCCGGTGACACCGGTGACCGGGATCCAGGTGTTCCGGAAGGACCTGGTCCTCTCCACGATGGGCCGGGGATTCTACATCCTCGACAACCTGACGCCGCTCCATCAACTCGACACCGAGATCGAGCAGGCGGCGGCGCACCTCTTCGAGCCCCGCGCCGCGCACCGCATGCGGTACGGGTCCGGAGGCAACGCTCCGGGCGCACCGGAGTTCCCCAACCCGGGCGCTCGCATCGACTACTGGCTCGGCGACGGTTCGGCGGACGTGTCCCTGGAGATCCTGGACGCGGACGGGAACACCGTGCGGACGTTCCGGAGTCAGGACGGCGAGGAGGACGGGCCTTCGGCCGACCCCGGATTGAATCGGTTCCTGTGGGACCTTCGCTACCCCGGACCGCAAGGAGGCGGACGTGGCCCCATGGCGGTGCCGGGACGGTACACCGTGCGGCTCGACGCGGCCGGTGAGACCCACGAGGTCCCCCTCGAAGTGCTCATCGACCCCCGGGTCCGCGCCGACGGCACGACGTTGGTCGATCTGGAGCTCCAGTTCGAGCACAACATGCGGGTCCGTGATCTGATCTCGGACGGGCGGCGGGCGCTCGAGCGGATCGAGGTCTTGGAGGAGCGCGCGAGCACCGAAGAGGAGCGCGCGGAGATCCGAGAGGTGAAGCGTGTGCTGCTCCCGCCCGAGGACATCACGGTCTACCCGCCGCGGAGACTCATCGATCAGATCGACTACCTCTACGGAGCCACGATGGGCGCGGATCAGCACCCCGGGAACGAAGCGCTGGACCGCTACGAGGAGCTGCGGGCGGAGATGGACGAGGTGCTCGAGGAGCTCGGGCTGTCGCGGCTGGTGAGCGAGGAAGAGCGGTAGCCGACCGGGGAGAAGACGATGCTCGCGCCAGTGCGTTTCGCTTTTTTCCTGTCTCTCGTGTTGCTGAGTTGCACCATCAGCACGGACCCTTTCGCACGACTGACGGTGTCGGGAACGGCCACGCAGGGGGGTGAGCCCGCTCCGGTGAGAATCCGGCTCACGGCCGGCAACTTCAGCACGGCCCGGAATTTCTTCGACGGCAGTTACAGCATCACCGTCGGGGGCGGGGGCGTGCCTGCATCGAACTGCTCGTCGGCCGCCGTGCGTGCCCGGCTGTTGGACAGCGACGGGGAGACCGTTCTGGACGAAGAGGTTCGCACCCTGGGCGAATGCGGGGAGCACGTGGTGGACTTCGCGTTCCGATAACCTCTCGCGGCCGACCGGGTGACCACGCATGGCTTCCGCCCTTCGCACGTTCCTCGCGCTCGTAGCGGGTTTCGTTACCGCGACGCTCGGCGTCCTGGCTCTGTCGTCCGTCGTGGCGCTGATCTTTTTCGACGGTGAGGCAGGCACCGATCCGGGTGCTGCCTACATCGCCTTCAACCTCGCGTACAGCTTCGGATTCGCGGTGGCCGGAGGCTGGGTGGCCGCGCGTCTCGCGGAGGAACGGCCGCTGCTGCACGGATTCCTCCTCGCCGGCGTCGTCATCTCGCTTTCGATTCCTTCCGCCGTCGAGGGGCCGCGTCAGCCGGGTGAACCTCTATGGTATCCGTGGGTGCTCATGGTGATCGTCGGAGTAGGTGCTCCGGTGGGTGCATGGATTCGAGCCAGGCGTGAAGCGCGCGTGCCCGGGCGGGACGCCGGAGTGGACGGGGTCGAGCATGGTGGCTGAGCGATGAACGGGGTTCGCGTCGCCATCAATCTCGTGCTCATGCTGGGGCGATCACGCAGGCTTGGATCCGGGGCACCGTGCCGTTGCCACCGGCCGACGAGCTCCACCCGCATCCCGAATACCGCGGTCGTCTCCTGGTCCGGTACTGGTACCTGTTTCTGCCAGCGATGGTGTCGTTCCTGGGAGCGCTCTGGCTGACTTGAGCTCCTCCGGAGCGCCCACGACGCGGCGAGTCTCCTCGGACGGGAACAGGTCGGGTATCTTTCTGCGGCCCAAGACTCACAGGAGGAGGACGCGATGACGAAGCACCTCGGCACGGGAACGCTCGAGCGGGATCCGGAGCCACCCATCGACGAAGCAACACGGACCAAAAACGTGTTCGTGGTCGGGTACGATGCCTATCAGGCGGAGTTGCTCGGTCACCTGGCCAACCGCGACGGCTACGCGGTCCATCCGCTTCTCGACACGGACGAGCTCCGCGGCGTCGATCAACTCCCGTTCGAGCGGCTTCTTCACGCTGCGGAAGGTCGGCTCGAGCGCTTTCCGGGACCGATCGACGCGATCGTCACGTTCCTCGACTTTCCCGCCATCGAGATCATGGCGATCCTGGCCGAGCGGCACGGTGCACGAGCGCCGTCGCTCCGGGCGACGCTCAAGTGCAACCACAAGTATTGGAGTCGGCTCCTGCAGCGTCGAGTCGTCCCCGACCACGTCCCGCCGTTCGCGACGTTCGATCCCTGGGACGACGACGCGCTCGAGAATCTGGGGCTCGACTTTCCCTTCTGGATCAAGCCGTTCAACGCGTTCAGGTCCCTCCTGGGCTTCCGCGTGAACGGTCCGTCCGACTTCGCACGGGCGTTGCCGCTCATCCGGGACGAGCTTCCGCGCATCGCCGCTCCCTTCGGCCAGGTGATGGAGCGGCTCGGCGACGTGCCGGAGCTGCGCGGGGTGTCGCCGGATCACTGTCTCGCCGAGGGCATCATCGGCGGGCGGCAGTGCACCCTCGAGGGCTACGTTTTCGAAGGCGACGTCGGGGTCTACGGGGTGGTCGACTCCATCCGGGAGGCGAACCGCTCCTCGTTCTCGCGCTACCAATATCCGTCGGCGCTGCCGCGTCATGTGCAGGATCGCATGACGGAGGTGGTCGAGCGCGTGATGCCCGAGCTCGAATTCAAGGATGGCTCGTTCAATGCCGAGTTCTTCTACGACGAGCAACGCGAGCGGGTTTGGCTCCTGGAGATCAATGCCCGGATCAGCCAGTCGCACTGCGAGCTCTTCGAGAGGGTGGATGGCGAGTCGAATCAGAAGGTCGCGCTGGACATCGCGCTCGGCCGGCGACCCGACCCGCCCTATCGGGAAGGGCGGTATGCGGTCGCCGGGAAGTTCTTCGTTCGCGTCTTCAGCGACGGGGTGGTCCGGCGCGTCCCCCGGGCGTCCGATCTCGACCGTCTCGAGAAGGAGGTGCCCGGCGTGACCTGGCAGTTGCAGGTGGAGGAAGGAATGCTCCTCTCCGAGCTGCACGATCAGGACAGCTATTCCTTCGAGCTCGCGTGGCTGTGGATCGGGGCCGACAGCCAACACGAGCTTCTGGAGCGGTATCGACGAGCGGTGTCGTTGTTGGGCTTCGAGCTGGAACGGCCTGACGGCACCGTCCAACGTGTGGAACCTTGAACGGGAAGCGCAGCGCGATGTCTTCACGGACCGTGGGATCCGGATCGAGAGCACGCACGGTGGAGCACACGTGGGTGAGGCTGCGGGACGGGTGTCGCCTCTCCGCGCGGCTCTGGATTCCGGAAGGCGCCAAGGAGCGTCCGGTCCCCGCCGTCGTCGAGTATATCCCCTATCGGAAGCGGGACCTGAAGCGTCCGCGGGACCATGCGATTCACGCCTACTTCGCCGAGCACGGCTACGCCAGCGTTCGGGTGGACATGCGCGGGAGCGGGGACTCGGAGGGGATCCTCGTCGACGAATATCTGCTGCGCGAGCAGGAGGACGGAGAGGACGTGTTGCGATGGATCGCGTCCCAACCGTGGTGCGACGGGTCGGTGGGTATGATCGGGATCTCGTGGGGCGGGTTCAACGGCCTGCAGCTCGCGCAGCGGCGCCCGCCCGAGCTCAAGGCGGTCATCGCCGTCTGCGCCACCGACGACCGCTATGCGGACGATGTCCACTACAAGGGCGGGTGCCTGCTCTCGGACAATCTCTCGTGGGCTTCGACCATGTTCGCCTTCAACTCGCTCCCGCCCGACCCGGAAGTCGTGGGAGAGCGTTGGCGCGAGATGTGGTTCGATCGTCTGGAGCGGAGTGGGCTGTGGGTCGAGACCTGGATGCGGCACCCCTGCCGTGACGAATACTGGAAGCATGGCTCGGTCTGCGAGGATTACGCCGCGATCGAGGTACCGGTCATGATGGTGAGCGGGTGGGCCGACGGATACTCCAATCCCGTCTTCCGGCTGATGGCCAACCTGAGCGTGCCCCGGTTGGGCATCATCGGCCCGTGGAGCCACGTCTACCCTCACATGGGTAGCCCCGGCCCCCGGATCGGCTTCTTGCAGGAGGCCTTGCGCTGGTGGGACCAGTGGCTGAAAGGGGAGGAGACGGGCATCATGCAGGAGCCGATGCTCCGGCTGTGGATGCAGGACCACATGCGGCCGCGTCCGGAATACGAGCACCGTTCGGGCCGTTGGGTCGGAGAGGACGCGTGGCCTTCACCGAACGTGCGGATCCGTGCCTTCCGTCTCGAGCCGCAGCGACTCGTGGCGGACCCGGACGCCTCGGGCGGACCGGCCCCCGTGCCCCGTGCGGGAGCCTCACCGCTGAAAGATCTCGAGCTGCCCCCCAGGTCTTCCCGAGCGGGCGATCCGGACGAGCGCGAGCTCGTCTCCGTGCAGTCCCCTCTGAATGTGGGGCTGTTCGCAGGCAAATGGTGCTCGTACGCCGCGGGGCCCGATCTCCCGTACGATCAGCGGCTCGAGGACGGCGGGTCGCTCGTCTTCGACACGGAGCCCCTGGAAGAACCGCTCGAGATCCTCGGGGCCCCCATCGTCGAGTTCGAGTTGGCGACGAACCGTCCCGCGGGGATGATCGCCGTCCGCTTGTCCGACATCGCGCCCGACGACAAGGCGACCCGGGTGACCTACGGCCTTTTGAAGCTGGCCCACCGCGAGAGTCATGAGACCCCGGAGCCGATGTTGCCCGGACGGGCCGAGGTCGTTCGGGTGGCGCTCGACGGAATCGCGCAACGCTTCCGGCCCGGGCACCGTATCCGTCTCGCGGTGTCCACGTCTTACTGGCCCTTGGCGTGGCCACCGCCGGAGCCGGTCACCCTCACGCTCCGCCCGTCGGGTTGCCGGCTTCTGCTCCCCGAGCGCGAAGCTCCGGCCGGCGAGCGCGTGGACGCCCCCGCGTTCGAGGAGCCGGAGGCCGCGAATCCTACTCCGATGACCGTCCTGGAGGCCCCGCATCACGACTGGCGCGTGATCCACGAGCTGGCCAACGAGCGCTCCACCCTGCACGTGCTCGCCCGGGAAGGGACGTGGCGACTCGACGAGATCGATCTCGAGGTGCGGAAGGAAACCGAGGAATGGTACCGCTTCCAGGGAGACCGGTTCACTTCGGTCAGCGGCGAGATTCGGACCCGACGGGGGCTCCGGCGAGAAGGTTGGTCGGTCGAGACCCTCACCCGCACCGTGCTCTCCTGCACCGAGGACGCCTTCCATATTCACGCCACGCTCGATGCGTATGAAGGAGGACGGCGCGTGTTCAGTCGGATCTGGGATCCGGAGATCCCCCGGGAGGATGCGCGGATGGTCGGACGTGACGACGGGTCCGCGGGTGACCTCTCGCGGTGAAGCGTATGCGCGCGTCGCTCACCCCGTTGTGTTCGGCGACCAGCGGACGTGGCCCGCGTGGTCCTTTTCCGAGCGCCTCCGCCGAAGCTCGGTGGCCAGCTCGGGGGGGATGCGACCCGTCGTGAAGACCATCTCGTAGCGCTCTTCTGGGAGGACGTCTCGGCCCCGCTGGCTTTCGCGGTAGGCCACGGTCCGGGCAACCTCGAACTCGGTGGCGGGGTGGGGAATGGTATCCTCGCGATCGTGCACCCAGTGTCCGGGGTTCGCGCCCATCTCCGCGGCCAGCGTCGCCCAGTCCCGCGCTTCCTCGCTGTTCGGATCGGTCCGGGGGAACGTCACGGTGCCGACCGGATAGCGCTCCTCGGCCCATGTGTCGGTGAGCTTGTGGAGGGGGGTGCGGCGCTCGTCGAGGAACGGGATCCACGACATCTCGAACACGAGAGGGCCCGCCGCCTGCCGTCGCCGCCAGTCTTCGGTGAGGTACCGTTCCCCCGGCCGTAGCCCCGGGCCGGGTGGCGTCCGGTCGTCGGTTGGGGAGAACACGAGCTTGCCGGGCGTGCCGTCCACCTCGACGACGCCGGTCCAGTACGTCTGGTAGGCGGTGCTGGAGTGCAACGTGCGCTGAGTCTGCGAGAGGATGTGGCCCAGGGCTCCGAGTCCACGGCGCAGCCCGAGGCGCTGGACGAGCGAAGCGGCGAACCGGGTCTGGGTCGCGGCGAGGTCGATGAGGTCCCGTTCACCGAGCCCACCGAACGGAGCCTCCGTACCGGCCGAGTCGGCCGTGGCGGCCAGCAGGTCCATGAAGGCGGCATGGTCGTCCGTGGGCGCGGTGGGATCGTTGAGTCCCAGGAAATCGACGCGCTTCCCCGCTTCGGTGCGGAACGCCAGCATCAGGCCGAGGAAGTCGGGGTCGGTTTCGAGGTGGGGACACCCGAGCCCCGTCGACACCCGTCCGATGCCTACGTGCTCCGCACCGGGAAAGAACAGGCCGACTCCGTCCAGGGGAGGGGGCAACGTTTCGTGAACGCTCAAGTCGACCCGGCCACCGGCGACCTGGTATTGGTGGGCGACCCGGTCGGCGCTCGTCAGCTCGGGATGTCGATCCCGCAGCCGCTCCTGGATCTCGGGGATGGCGGCGACCTCGCTACGGATGCGGTCGAGGTCCGCTTCATCGGGGCGGAAGGGCCGCCAAGTCGTCTCGGTCGCTCCGTCTGATCCGTCGTGCCGGAATGTGCCGTCGTCCATGTCTTCCCTCCAGCGTGGTCGGGGAGGTCGGGGGGCTTCCGCCTCATTACGGTTCCGGGCGCGTCGTGTCAATGTCGGAATCGGCTGCGGGCGGAGGGGGGTGGTCGTCTCGCAGCGCCCCGATCCCCCGTGCCCAGATCCGTGAGAACTCGTCGTGCATCTCGCGCTTGAGCCGCCATCCCACGAACCAGGCCAGGAAGCTGAGCAGGCCGAGAACGGCGAGCCACTCGGGCGACACCGTCAGCAGCGTCTCCACGGGGGCGGCGGTGATCGCCCGGAGCGAGCGCCAGAAGCCCAGAAGGTCCCATCGTCCGAGCTCCTCGACCCCGACGAGCAGCAGGAACAACCCCGCCGAGGCGGTCAGGAACGCGTAGTGGGCGGCCCGTCGAAGCCAGACTTTACGCCTCACGCGCGCCAGGGGGCTGGGCGATTCCTGGTCGGGGATGGCATCCAAGGCGTCGCCCACGATCGTGGAGATCAGCTCCGATCGCTCGCCTCCCTCGTCGGCGGTGAAAACCGCTTGGTATTGCCGCGGCAGGTTGCCGGGCGCGTACCCTTGCGTCGCGTGCGTGATGCGGTCGAATACGCTCGCGTGGATCCGGATGGGTACGCAGTGCAGTGCGCAGAGGGCACCGATGTCCCGGGGGCGGTACCGGTAGTAGGCTCCCGGACCCGACCGAGAGTCGTAAAGCTTGTCGTGAACGTTCTGAGCGAACCGGTAGTCGTTCCTCCGGCTCGCTAGGAAATGCAGACCCGCGGCCTCCGCCTCCGTCATCATCCAGTCGAGGCTCACGAGTGAGAGACCTTGTTTCGGATATCCACCACCCACGTTGGAGTGCACTCCCGCGAACCAGACCTGGACGATCCGCGTGTCGTCTTCCTCCCCCTCTTGGTCCCAAAGCACCGGGTGAAAGGTGTGTCGCTCGTCGTCGATGGCGAGCGCCTGGCAGCCCTTCTTCACCCGCGGCGAGAGCTTCCGGTTCGGGAAGCGGAAGCGGCGGATCCGGTCCAACACCTCGGCCGCCTCGTCGAACGGAAGGCCCAGCGCGTCGACCGTGTCCCAGACTCCGATGAACTCGATGCTCACCCCGTCGAACACGTCGTCACGGGTCTTCAGCGGCCGGCCCACCGTGCTCATGTCCTCCGGCTTCCGGTAACGGCGGTAGCGGCGCCGGTATTCCCGGTACGCTTCGTCGACACGACGGTCGAGCTCGCGCCCGGAGGGCATCCGCATCCCGTCGACGATGCCGCAGGTGACCACCAAGCCGGCCAGCGTGCGCACCGTGAACGCCCCTCGGCTGAACCCGAAGAGGTAGATCCGGTCTCCCGGGCGGTAGCTGCGGCAGAGCTGCTTGTAGAGCTCCTTCACGTTCCGCGTGAGTCCCAAGCCGAACGCGCCGCCGAGGATCTTGAGCGGCTTCAGGGACTCGGTACCGACCCCGTCGTCGTAGAACGCGATCTGCGGCGGGAGCGGATCGCCGTCGTCATCTTCGGGTCGATGTCCGTGCCGGTCGACGGCCTCGTACAGCTTGAAGACGTTGGTGCCCCGTCCCTTGCCGCCGATGTTGCCCGTGCCGTCGGAGCAGATGACGATGTTCTTGGGAGTGGACGTCGGCGGGGAGGCAGTGGAATGGTCCACGGAGGTCGGCGGCTCAGAGGGTCTTCAGGTATTCGACGAGGGCGGTCTTCTCGTCCGTGCCCAGCCCCACGCCGTAGGTGTGGCCGCCGTTCCCGTTTCCTCGGACCGAGGTGTCGTAGCGCCACCCTTCGTGATCCGGCATGCAACCCCGCTGGAGTCCGGTATCCGGCGGAGCATCGCTCCCCGGGCTGCCCGCGTCCTCGTCACACCGCTGTGTGATGAAGCCCAGATATCCGGAATCGAGCACGTCGTAGCCCCGGTAGAAGGTGTCGGGCCGTTCGTCGGGCGGCTCGAGCAGCGCGCGTACCGTGGGCACGGAGCCGTTGTGCAGGTATGGGCCGCGGAGCCAGAGCCCACTGAGGTGGGGGGCGACGTATCCCTCCGGGTCCGGCTTCAGCATGGGGGTCCGCTCGACGCCGGCCTCGTTGCGCACGGCCCGGTTCGCGCGCTCGGCCGCTTCCTCGGTCCATGCCCACGACCGCTCGGGGTCGGTGCCGATTTCTTCCAGAGGGATGACCGTGCCGAGCCGGTTGTCCCGGTTCGGGGCGTGGCAGCTCGCACAGACGGTCTCGAACACGGTCGCGCCTTCGGACGCGAGGGCCGTGTCCACGGGAAGAGGGTAGTCGGGGGGCTGGGTCGTCATCACCCAGTCTTCGAGCTCCTGCATCCGTCGACGGAAGAAGCGGGAGTCTTCGGCTTCCACCCCGAGGGCGGAGTCGATGATGAACGAGCGAAGGGACGTCGTCGCGCCGTCGGTGTTGAAGAGCATCAGGCGGGACGGGTCGATGTCCACCTCCGAGAGGTCGGCGGTGAGCGACATGTCGTCCTCGGGCCACATGCGACCTTCCTGCACGCGCGCCTGCATGTTCCAGATGGCCGGGAAATCGTTGTGGTCGACGCTCTCGTCGACCTCCATCCCGAGGAAGTTGAACTTGGCCAGGTTCACGGCCGGATCCCGTCCAGGGCCCCAGTCCGGACGATCGTGGGTCCAGGACAACGCCTCGCCCTGCTCTTGCAGCCGTTTCCGGGTGAGCGGGATGTAGACGAACCTGTAGAGGAGGCGGTCCGTCCAGCTCAGCGGATACGCCATGTCGATCTCGGTCAGGATCGTCTCGGCGTTGAAGCGCGGGTCGTTCGCCGCTTCGGAAAAGAAGCGCAAGAGCCCCTGGATGTCCGATGTGTGGCTTGGGCCGCCCGGGACCACGGTGGCCGTCTCGTCCCGCTGTGTCCGGTACTCGGCGGTATGGCAGAGGGCGCAGTTGAAGCCCACGCGTTCGAAGCCCACCGTCTTCTTGGAGAAGCCGGCCGGGAGCTCCCTCCCCTCCTCCCACGGAAGGCCCAACGAGGCGTAACCGCCGGGGCCTGGGAGGAGGTCGTCGAAGATCCTGGGCAAGACGACCACGATCCAGTACGGGATCCCGGCCTGACCCTCCGCCCCGACGGACCCGTAGAGGAAGTTCTGTTCGGGGTTCTCCGTGATCCACGCGGGCTGCGGCACCTGGCGGAAGAACTTGTACCAGACGAACCCGCCCACGGGAACGGCCAGGATGAGCCCGATCAGGAGGAGCCGCTTGGCCCAGCGCTTGAGCTTCTCCTTGTTGTCCATGCTCGGTCCGTGGTCAGAAGGTCTTGAGGTACTCGATGAGCGCCTGCTTGGCGGCCGGGTCGAGGTCCGTGCCGTAGAGGTGGCCTCCGTTCCCGTTCCCGGGTTCGCTGGTGTCCAGGAGCCAGCCGTCCTCCCGAGCCTCGGCGCTCCGGGTCACGAACCCGACCCGGTCGAAATCGTAGACCGTGTACCCGAGCCACAGTGAGTCGGGACGCTCCTCCGGGGGCTCCAGGAGGTCGGTCAGCGTTGGCACGGATCCGTTGTGGAGGTACGGGGCCCGCAGCCACAGCCCGTCCAGCGGCATGTTGGCGTAGCCGTACGTCTTCCGGAAATGGCTGAAGCGTGCGGGATAGCAGGCCTCCCGGTCCGACGGGTCCTCGCGACACGCCTCCTCGTCCTCGGGGAATCCCGCGTACAGCGTGTTTTGCGCCGCCGCGAGCTCCGGCGTGTACGAATCGAGGCGCGCCCGGTCCGTTCCGATCTCCTCGATGGGCGTGACGGTGCCGACGCGTCCACCGTCCCCTTCCGTCCGGAAGGGCGGAGTCCGGTTTCCGTGGCAGGACCAGCACTCGGCTTCGTACACGGCCTGCCCCTCTTCGGCCAGCTCCGGGTCGATGCGGTCCGCGGGGAAGCCCGGTGGCTCGGCTTCGTCCCATAGCCAGTCGGCAATCCGGAGCACCTTCTCCTTGTCCAGGGTCGTGGGCGTCGCGCCCGTCCCGAAAGCCGCGCTCAGGTTGCGCTCGTCGACGCTGGTGTTGTTGCCGTCCCAATGGAGCTGCATGCCTTCCTTCCATCGCTGATTCCAGACCGAGGGGAGGTCCGCGATGCCCACCTTCTCCCGGTCGGGTGCGTTCTCCATGGGGAAGCCGAGAAGCGCCTTGGGTGGGTTGAAGGTGTCCACCCGCCCCGGCCCCCAGCTCCGCACGTCCACGAACCGGAGCCGGGAGGTGAGGGTCAGGATCTGGTCACGCAGCAGGCTGATCCCCGCATAGCGGAAGATGAGCCGGTCCACGGTGTTGAGCGGGTCGGGCTGGTAGCGGTCGGGCTCGGGGCGCGCTTCCTGGAGCGATTCCATCTCCTCGATGGTGGGAAACATCCGGCTCGACCGGAACTTCCAGTTCGAGGCCGCGCGGAAGAGGAAGTCGCCGAGGGCGCCGAGATCGAAGGTGTTGGCCGGCATGCCGGTGATGATCCGGGCCGGAGCGTCCGGTGACTCGCGAACCGCGCCGGTGTGGCACACGGAACACGTGAAATAGACCCGGTCGATGCCTTGCACACGGCGCATCGACATTCCGATGGGGAGGTCGATGCGCGGATCCCGCCCCTCCTCGTAGAGCATGCCGAAAGCGGTGTAGCCCGGGCCCGGGTCGTCCCCGGGCAGGTACTCCGGAAAGAGCTCGGGCAGCGTCACCCAGATCCAGTACGGGATCCCGAAGCCGAGCTGCTTCCGCCAGCCCCGCTCACCGCCGGTGGACCCGTACTTGAAGTGATCCTCCTCACTGTCCCAGGTCACGGGCTCGTCATCGGACAGCCGGACGGCGCCGTAGACGCCTCCTCCCACCAGCGTGAGCACGGTGAGGGCGCCGACCCATGCCAGGGCCGCACGGAGCTTGGTCTTCATGCTAGGCCTACTCGCTCCCTGGAAGCGTGTCGGCGCCCGCCCCTTCCGCGACGGCCCGCGGGAACTCGAGCATGAAGAGGATCAGCCGCCGCTTTCCCCAGAACACCTGTCCCAGGTAGAGGCCCTCTCCGACCCGCCGGATCTCGTCCCGGATCATCCGCACCAGGAACGAGCTCTTCGAGTAGTCGAGGATGATTGCCTGCCCCTCTGCGAACCAGCTTTCGGAGGGGTAGACCTCCGCCCGGAAGAGCGGCACGGAGAAGGGGCTGATGAGGTTCTTCAGGGACGTGCCCTCGCCATCGGTTCGGAAGGTCTTGCCTCGCCAGATCAGGAGGTGGATCAGCCCGCCGATGACCCGGTCGACGGCGGTGCCCGGGAACACGAGCGCGCTGCCTCGAGCCCGTCCATTGGGCACGGGCCCGGGTGGGCTCGCGCGGAAGAGCTCGTCGAGCTCCTGGCGGGACATGTTCCGGAGATCCCGCGCCGCGACGGTCATGACTCCTCCGTGCAGGCCAGCGGCCCGTCTTCCCATCCGGCGAAGGCGGGGTCTGACTCGGCTCCGGGTCGGGGCTTCCAATCCAGGCAGTAGAACTCCCCGCGATCGCGAGCCCACGGATCGAAGACGTTGATGACGCCTTCGAGCTGATCTTCCAACTCGGGAATCGTGCGGAGAAGCACCCGCTTGAGGGGAGAGACCTCGTAGTCCTCGTAGCCGTTCGGGGCTCCGGGCTCGTAGCGCTTCTCACCGGGGCCGTTGTTCCTGACCCAATGATGTCCGAGGGTGGAGTAGAACTCGGGCCGGAAGCTCGAGGTGAAGAACCGGTCGCTGAAGAGGCGGCGTGATGCGTTCAGGATGAAGACCTGGAACTGGGTCTCGGAGATCGCGAAGCCGTGCGGCCGCTCCAGGGGCTTCTCGGCCAGCCAGCCGACCACGGCGTCCACGTCCTCGACGTTGTCCACCTCGGTCCCGTCGGGGAATCCGAGACAATCGTCGATGGGGTTCCCTTCGGCGTCCACCTGGGCTTCGGTGATGACTTTGGTGCTGTCACAGACGTGGGTGCCGTAGATCTCGCGCAGGGTCTCGGCGTGCTCGGGACCGGCCAGCTCTTCGAAGCTCCGGAACGACCGGAGCCCGTACTGACGTCGAAACTCGTTGAAGCGCGGCACGCCCCGCTCCCGGTCGCGGAGAATGTCGAGCGCGGCCACGTCGATCTGGCCGGTCTCGCTCTCGAGTCGGGGAATCCGGAGGTTCTGGAGAAAGCGCGGGTGGTTGTCGAGGCTGAGCAGGCCGAGCCGTTGCCGGCCCATGCTCAGGGCCCAGTTGGAGATGCCTCGCTCCCGCATTGCCCGGGTCGCCCCCTGCCGGACCGTCTCCACCACCGGGATCCGCGTCTGGATCGCGTTGGGGTCCTCGTCGACCTCCCGGTATTCGATGAGGTCGGGCACCAGCGGATGCAGCCGGTAAACCGTGATGAACTCCTCGGGGAAGTTGAACGGGGATCCGAAGTGGGTGACGCCTCGGTTGACGTCTCGGGGATCGTCCATGCTCCAATCGGGATCGTCGAGACGACTGCCCATGCCCACGATGCCGGAGCCCGACGCGAACAGGGACACCAGGAGGTTGGACTTGTCGGGGTTCCGGGACTCGGCCAGACCCTGCCGAATCTCCTCGGAGATCCGGGACATGCTCGACCCTTCCTCGAACAGGCCGGTCCAGTTCGCGTTCATCGCCCGATAGAGCGGGTCGTTGTAGAGGAGCTGGGTCGTCCACTCGATCGTGTGGATCTTGGCGATCTCGGCCGCCACGACCAGTCGGGCGGCCTGGTAGAGCTCCTCGTCGGTGACGTCGGCGTAGGTGACGACCTCGTTCGGCGCGCCGGGGCGGCGCAGCCCCGAATCGTTGTCCGGAGAGAGGCGAACCGAGTCGCGGAAGTGGTCCACGAAGACGTTGTGCTCCCGGACGAACAGGTTGTGGAAGAAGCTCAGACCGACGTTGAAGTTGTCCGGGAAGGCGACCGCCTCCTGTCCTTGCCACATGGGCAGCCCGGGATCGTCGGAATCCAGGGTGGGCAGGTAGCCGAGCCCGTCCTCGACGCGCGAGCTCCCCGAGCGGTCGACCATGAGGAGCTTCGCCGGATCGGAGGGGTCACGCTTCACCCGCTGGGCCGAGGTCTCGTCGTATCCGTAGATCTGGGAGGCGTCCCACCATGCGGTCACCGTGTTGTTCGTGGTCTTGTAGGCCCGAGCGAGCCGTTCTTCACCGTCCCGTTCGAAGGTGGGCGGCGGGCCGTCCTCGGCGATGCGGGAGGCGTCGATCCGGTCGCCGGGCCTGCATCCGACTTCCTCCGCGTCGTCTTCGCTACAGCCCACGGCCATCCATTCACCCGGCCGGTTCTGCCCTTCGTCCAGGTGGGAGAACCAGTCATGGGTCATGAACTGGATCCAGAAGGCGGCCAACACGTTGAAGAAGGGAGCCTTCGTGTAGTCGCAGCTTGCGTCTTCCTGCCGGCCGGGGAGGCCCTGACCGTCGTTGCACCGATCCGGCTCCTCCTGGGGCCGCGTGAAGAGCTTCCGGCTGATGACCTGCGGATCGGGCGTGAGCAGGTCGAGGCGGTCACCGTGACGGTTGCGCACGAGTCGCCGTGCCGGGAGGTCGTCCGTCGTGGAATCTTCGAGGGCGGGGAAGGTGGTTTCGAACTGGACGTTGCGGGCGAAGGGCGTCCCGGACGACCCCATGGCCGGGTTCAGGACGTCGTTGCAGATGCCCGTGAGGGTTCGGGCCCGGATCAACTCCCCTCGGCACCGCTGCACTCCCTCGCCACCGACGTCCTGGTAGCGTGGATGCGCCGAGTCGAGTCGCATGGCCAGGGGCCACCATTGGAGAGAAGGCCCGGGGTCGCCACCGCGTCCGAGCGCGTACTCGGGGTAGGTGCCGGTGTTGTCGAAGAGGTTGAACTGGATCAGCTCCAGACGCTGGTACTCCAGGTCCATGAGCGCACCGTCCAGCCCCCGTCCGTCGCGCTCCAAGCGGTGGGGGAGGAGCGGGTCGAGCCAGGTGTCGGATCGTGAGTTGGCGTCGGCGGTGCCGAAGTACGTGCGCCAGTCGACCCAGGGTGTCGATCGCGCTGCGACCGCGGCCTCACCGCCACGACACCGCGCGGCCGGGACGCCGACTTTTCCCAGGAAGCGTTCGCTCCGGTCATCGGCCACCTCCCGGAGCCCGCTGTCGACCAGATCGAAGCAGGCCTGGATGGAGGCGCCGTAGCTCGCGTACGCCGCGACGCCGAGGACCGGGAGCGCGAGACCGAAGCCGAGGGCCAGCTTCCGGGCGAGCACGAACTCCATGGGGGATTCGGCATGGTCCGGCGCACCGGTCCAAAGGGCCCAGCCCCATCCCACGAGGCCCAGGCTGAGGACCACGCCGCCCAGGACGGCGACGACCCACGGCACGGGCCCCACGGGCTCCGTGGGGAGGTTGGTGGCCACGACCCCCACCACGACGAGCAGGCTCCCCCAACGCGGCAGGACGCCGGCCCGAAAGGCGACGACGCCCATCCAGACGAAGCCCACGACCAGAAAGACGCGTGCGGCGAGGATGGGGCCGAGCGCCAGCGGATGGGTGAACATCGCGCCTCCACTGGCCACGAAGGTCGGTGCTTCGAAGGCGATGGCCGGCCAGAGGAAGGTGCTGCTCATTCCCGTGCCGACGAAAAGCGCCGTTCCCAGGAAGGCGAGGAGGAAGCCCACGAGGCCCGCGACTCCCGCGCGTTCGCGTTCCCTCAGGTACAGCCCCGGCAGGCCGACCAGGAGCAGCAGCGCCCCGACGAAGTGGAACGCGTGGGAGGCGAACCACTGCGGCGTGGTGGCCACGGCGCCGGTCCGTTCCGCCCACGGGTGGATCAACATGTAGGCAGCGATCGCCAGTCCACCCAGCGCGACGGCTGCACCACTCCAACGGATCAACTTTCGCTCGGACATTTCGCATTCCGGGTGGTTCGGTCGGAACCGGGGTGGGGGGGTGACCCCGGCGACCGGAAGAGAACAAAGCATGTTGTACGAACATCGAGCCCGTGCGACTGACCAGGCTGCGCATGACGCCTCACCGGCTCAACCCCCAACATGGACCGCTCGCCCCGGACTGCGCAACGACCATGTGTCGACGGTCGCCGACGGCTCCGGCACCGAGCCTCTCGACACGCGAAGGCCCGTCCGACCTCGACGAGTCTTGCCATCGGAAGGCACCGCCGCGCAGCTCTTCGGCAGGTCGAATTGGCTTCCGCGACCTGTGCCGGCGGCCGTCGATCCGTGGCGACGTCGACGGTGGCGGCGTGCGGATGGGTGGGATCCGTTGGTGAGTCAGCTCGGCGAGATCGAGACGGAGGTCCGAAGCTGCGGAGGATGCCCGCGCCGGCTCACGTCAACTCCCGGATGCGGGCTCGAAGGTCCGGCGGGAGCGGTGCTTTCTCCGCGCGTCCATAGTCGTATGCGACGATCACTCCTTCGCCGGTTGCCGCCACCGCGTCCTGGGTCCTGCTCACGATCAGGTACTCGTGCGTGAATCGGTCCTCTTGGATGTCCGCGGCACGGACCCCGACCCGGACGGTATCGGGATACCCCAGTGGGCGTCGGAACCGGCAGCTCGTGGACGCGAGGATCGGGCCGACGCCGGCGTGCCCCCGGAAGTCGACGGCGTCGAAGAAGGCGATCCGCGCCACCTCGAAGAGGCGGAAGAACACGGTGTTGTTGACGTGCCCGAAGGCGTCCATGTCCCCCCACCGGATGGGCACGTCGACCACGATCGGGTAGGCGTCGAGCTCGGCGCGGGGCGGGCTCGGTTCAATCATGCGCCATCGAGCTCAGGCCTTCTCTCCGTACAGCCACGAGAAGGGCCGGGGCTCCCGCGCCTTGCCCTTCTTTCGCTCGTCGACCTTGCGGATCCGAGCGGGGAGCCCGCACAGGACATCCTGCATCCGTGCCGCTTCACCCGTCACCGATCGGTGCTCGATGGAAAGCTTCTCATTCAGCGTTTCGAGGATGTTCGCGTAGTCGCTGGCGGTATAAATCCCGAGGTCTTCGGCGAGGTCGGCGTAGATCTCGAAGAGCTCCGGCGGGGGCGTTTGGCCGTCGGTCATGAGGCGTGCCGGCATCACCAGGCCCGACCGCATGAGCTTGCCGTAGGTGACCATGAGGCCCTCCGGGTCCTGCTCGAACGCGGCGTTGACCACGCCGAGGTAGAAGGTGCCGTGACGGTGCTCGTCGCCGGCGATGTTCCGGCACATCTGAGCAAGGTATTCGTCGCCCTGCTCCAAGGCGAGACGCGCGGTGTTGACGTGTGAGACCCGTGTCGCGGGCTCCTGGAACATCGGGTACAAGATTCCGCCGTAGAGCGTCGGTTGATACTCGACGCCGTTCTTGATGAACCCGTAGATCGTCCGGTCGACGGCCTGCATATTCACCCGGCCGGTCAGCATCAGGTACTGGTGGAGCACCGATCCGTGTTGGTCCTCCTCGGCGCTCCATCCGCGCTGCCAGACGGCCCATGGGCTATCGGAGACGCCGGTCCTGTCGGGGAAGAGCGTGGCGAACATCGAAGAGAAGTTCGGAAGCCCCTCCTCCGTGATGATGTTGCCGGTCAGTCCGGCCAGGAGGCCCGGGTGGAGCGAGCGGGCCTGGGTTCGCAGCTCTTCGAGTCGATCATGGTAGTCTTCCCGCTCCATGAAGTCGAAGTAGTCGGCTGCCCACCAGCGCTTCGTGTCGTGGGTCGTGAGGTATTTGAGGTGGTCTTCTACCACTCCCTCGATGGATTCGAGGACTTCACGTTCGTGCGGATCGTATGCGTCGGCGTCGGCCAATGGATCTTCCAGGGGGGGTGGCAGCCTCGCTCCCGAGGTGGCGAGGCATCACTGTACGTTAAGGTGCCCCGCCCCGCGGCGACAACCTCGTGGCCGACAACCCCCTACGAGGCACGGGTGCGTCCGGCGCCCTCAGCCGCCGGCGAGCTCGGGCTCGTCTCCGCGAACCCGTGACGGGTCGATCACGAGCCGCGGATAGGTTACGCGGGACGCCCACGAGGCGCGGTGTCCTCTCGGCGCCTCCTCCGCCTGGGCTCGGTCCCGCAGCTCGCGGGCGCTTCGACGAAGCGTCACCACATCGATTCCGAGATATTCCGGGGGATAGGGAGCCAGAGCCCGCTCGGCTTTTCTCAGCTGTGCCGCGATCCCGTGTGTGTTGTCCCGCTGAACGTGCACGAAGGCGCTCGCGAGCAGGATCAATCCATGATAAAACCGGCTTCCGCTCGCTCGCCAGGAACTCTCGAGCACCTCGTGGCTCTCCCAGAACTCCTGGCGGTTGAATAGGTCGATGAAGCGGGTCAGGGCCGCAGGAAGATCCGCTTCGTCAGCCATCGGACATCCTCCGCGCCGGCCGGTCAGACGACTCCGCGTATCAGCCACTCGCCGAGGCTTCCCAGCACCGACATCATCAGCGCGCCCCCCAGTGCCCAACCGAAGCTGTCGATCTTTAGGGCGTCGCTCAGCGCGTCGGTCATCTTCAGCAGAATGGCGTTGATGATCCAGCGCGTGAGGAACGCCAGCAGGATCGCGATCCCCAAGGTTCCGATGGCGAAGATCGTGAAGAAGATCCAGCCCAGGAAAAAGTTCAGCACCCCGAAGATGGCCGCCACGACGAACGCGCTGCCGAAGCTCTTGACGTGGAAACCGGGCAGAACGATTGCGGTGATCCAGACCGATACCGAGAGAATGACCCAGGTCAGCAGCAATCCCATGGCGGTGGCTCCTTGAAGAGGTGGGGGACTTGTGGATATCCGGCCGGGACCCGCGCTCAGGTCAGGGTCTGCTGTTCGCTTTCACCCATGGACGCGATCACCTCCTCCTCATCGACCTTTGCCGGCTCCTGCTGCTCGGGTGTCATGAGCGCGACCACGGTCTGACCGGGCGCAGGGGTGAGCGTCGAGTCCGCGCTGAAGACGCCCGCGAGACGTTTGTTTTCAATGAGGAAGATCGGTACGGCTTTGGTGCCGTGCGTGTCACGATAGTCTCGGAACGTGAACTGGTTCGTGAGCTGTGTGTTGCGGAACTCGCCGCCCGAGAGCATCCGCTCGGACATGACGGTGAAGCTGAACGTGGGTGAGACGAGCGTGCGTGCTCGGGAGCGGGTGGCCACGAAGTCGCCCCCGCTCGTCGGAGCAAGCTGAAAGACCCGCGAGCGGTCTCGTGATTCCACGGCGCGGATGGCGGCGAGCGTGTTGAACTCGTCGTTGGGCGTCGCGATGAGGAGGATGCTTTCGCTTTGGTCGTCGGCGTCGTCATCGAGCACGCTCGCGCGCACGGCGTTCAATCCTTCCATGCGCGCTTTGGTCAGCTCGGAGTGGTTGGTGGCGACCAGCTTGACTTCGACTCCCGTGGCCGCCACCGACTTCGCGAGCTCTCGGGCGACGGGGTTCGCCCCCACGATCTCGAGCCCGCCGGAACGGTCGTCCACCACCCCCAGAAGCCGGCCCACGTGCTTGGCGGTCAGCGAATAGAGCGCCACCGTGCCGATGATCACGAAGAACGTCAGGGGCACCAGACGGCCGGCGTCGGCGACGCCCTGTTCCTGCAACGGAATGGCGAAGACGGAGGCCACGGCCGCGGCGACGATCCCGCGAGGGGCCACCCAGCTCACGAACAACCGTTCCCGAAGCGACATGTCCGATCCCTTGGTCGAGATCAGCACCGTCAACGGTCGTGCGACGAGCACCAGGACCGTCAGGAAGAGCGCCTCACGCCAACCCACGGCGGCGATGTCCTCGAAGCTGAGCCGGGCCGCCAGCACGATGAACAACCCCGCGATCAGGAGGTCACGGAGGGTTTCCTTGAAGGCGATGATGCGGTCGACTCCGACGAAGTTCTGGTTCGCCAGAGCGATGCCCATGAGCGTGACGGCCAGAAGGCCCGACTCGGGCCTGATCAGGTCGGAGACGCTGAAGGCCGTGACGATGAACGCCAACGTGACGGATGCCTGGAGACGATCGGGAATCAGGTAGTTTTTGAGCAGGAGGACGACGAGCCCTGCCGTAACCAATCCGACCACGAGCCCCGAGCTGAGGGTGGCGATCGCGGCGCCGAACCCGCCGCTGAGCGATGCGCCCTGAGCGATGATGATGTCGAACACGATCACGGCGAGTGTCGCCCCGATCGGGTCGATGAGGATCCCCTCCCAGTTGAGAACCGTTCGAACCTTACGGGTCGGCCGGACCGACCTGAGCAGAGGACCCACCACCGTCGGGCCGGTCACGACGAGGATCGCGCCGAGGAGCACCGCGATCTCGATCGAAAGGTCGAGGATGAGGATGCCCGCGACCGTGATCACACCCCAGGTGACCAGGAGGCCGCTCGTGATCAAACGGCGCACGACCGCGTGGTGCCCGGTGACCTCGGAGACGGACAGCGTCATCCCCCCTTCGAACAGCACCACCGCGACCGCGAGCGGCACCAACACGAAGAAGAGGTCGCCGAACATCGCATCCGGGCGCACCAAGCCGGTGACCGGCCCGGCGATGAAGCCGAAGATCAGCAGGAGGAGGATCGACGGCATCCGCAGCTTGGCGGAGATCCATTGCGCCCCGATCCCGAACGCGAAGATCGCCGCGATGCCGATGAGGAGGTCTGGGTGGCTCAACCGAATCCGCCAGTGCCGGACAAGGGGAAGGATGGGGACTGTGAGTCCTAAGCTCTCGCGTTTCTCGTTGTAACGCAAAGCAGGGCGGAATGATCCCCGTCAGCGCGCACGAGGGGGGATCGTCTCCAGTCTTCGCGGGGCGGCTGGAAGTCACGGTGTTCGCCTCGTTATCATACGAATGGGCCGGTGTGGGCGTTCGGCTCTTCCGCTTCTCGATTCCGAGGTTGGTGGCACCATGAGTAGACTCCTCTCCGTTCCGGCAGCGGTGCTCGTCACGGCTTTCACGGTCGTGGACGTGAGCGCGCAGCAGGATGGCCCGGAACCGCTCGACAGCATCCGCAACTTCCAGGTCGTCGACGACCGTCTCGCTTCGGCCGGTCAGATCGCCTACGACCAAGTTCCCCTCGTTCGGGAGCGCGGCTACGACGTCGTCATCAACCTGGCGGTGGCCGACGAGGAGCGGAACGGTCGGGAGGGCTTCCACGTGGCCAAGGAGGGTTTGACCTACGTGCATATCCCCGTCGACTGGGAGGAGCCCCGGGTGGATGACGTCCGCGAGTTCTTCGACGTGATGGAGGCCAACCGGGACCGGAAGATCTTCGTGCATTGCTTCGCGAACATGCGCGCCTCAGCCTTCGTTTACCTGTACCGGACGCTCGTGGAGGATGTCCCCGAGGCCGAGGCGCGGGCCACGTTGCATGCCGTCTGGGATCCGGCCGAGGAGGAACCGTGGGCGGATCTGATCGAGCGCGTGAAAGCGGAATACGCGACGGGCGGGTAGGCGAGCGGCCGATGCTCGGTTAGCGTCTGCGACGAGCGAGGTCCGAAAACCATCCGACGATCCCGAAAGTCCATGGCCCATATCCCCTACGTTCCCTACGACGAAGCCGAAGGTCTGTTGGCCGAGCTCTACGAAGAGTACGGGGGGCGGAGCGGGCGCGTCGACAACATCATCCGCATTCATTCGCTGAATCCCCGCTCCATGCGGGATCACGTGCGGCTGTATGCTCATCTGATGCGAGGTCGTTCTCCGCTGAGCCGTGTACAGCGGGAGATGCTTGCCGTGGTGGTCTCCGCCGAGAACGACTGCTTCTACTGAATCAACCATCACGGGGCGGGCCTCCGTACGTTGCTGGGATCCGACGCGCTCCCCAAAGCGCTGGCGAAGGACTACCGAGCGGCTGAGCTCGGTCTCGAAGATCGCGCGATGGTCGAGTACGCGGTCAAGCTGACGCGGTCGCCGCACAGCGTGAACGAGAGCGACATCGAGCGCTTGCGCGAGGCGGGGTTCGACGACACCGGCATCCTCGACATCTGTCAGGTGGTCTCGTACTACAACTACGTGAACCGGATGGCCGAAGGGCTGGGCGTCGAGTTGGAGGAGGATTGGGACGCCGCGGACCTCACGGTGACCCGCGCGGAGTTCGAAGATCGGGCGCGCCGGCGCCGGCGGGGAACCGTCGACGGCGGTTGACGGTTCCGGGGGGCGGTACGCGGGTCGGCCGTCACGACCGTGACGACCCGTGAGTCGATATCTGCTTTTCCGAAGAGCCACGCGCAATGACCATAAACACGCTTTTCACTCGCCTCCGCATTCCTCGTCCGATCGCACGGTGGGGGCGGGCCGTGACCACGGGTGGAGCCCTCGCGGTTTGGGTTCTGGCGGTGCCACCGAACGTGACCCCCGTGGCGGCCCAAGCGGGAGGACAGGAGGCCGTGCTCCGCGGGACGGTACACGCCCAGGGCACCGGACCGCTCGAGGGCGTATCCGTGACCTGGGAGCCCGAGGGACGGACCACCTCGACCGGCACCGCCGGTCGCTTCGAGCTCAACGTTCCGGAGGGGCGGGCCGGAACGTTGACGTTCGAGCACCCGACGCACTTTTCCGAGGAACGATCGACCCCGGCGCTGGGCCCGGGGGAGGTCCGGAGCTACGCGGTCACCCTGTCGCCCGTCTATGCCGTGGACGCGCTCGAGGTCGTCGCGCCGCGGCAGCGCCCCCTGTTGAACACGGACGATGCCGAAACCGGCGGCGCCGTGGAGCCGTACGAGCTCCGCGCCCTCCCGACGGAGTCGCGGCAGCCGCTCAACCTGGCGTTCAACGTGCCGGGGGTTTCTCAGGCCACGGGCTTCTTCGGTGACGCGCCCCCGCTCACGATCCATGGCGAGAACGCGCTCTACACGCAGTACACGATGGACGGTCTCGACAACAACGAAGGATTCCTCGGAGGGCCGCGAGTCCAGCTTCCCCTGTCCGGCCTCGAGCGCCTGACCGTTCATGCCGCCACGTATCGGCCGGCGTTCGGACGGACCAGCAACGGGGTGGTCGATGCGGAAACCCGTGCGGGAGGAAGTGAGTGGTCGGGGGAGACCTTCGTGGTGAATCGGCCGGGCACACCGATCGATGCCGACCCGAAGTTCACACCGGCCGGCGTGGACCCGGAGGGCTTCGAGCGGACGCAGGTGGGTGGAGCGTTCGGCGGCCCGCTAGTGGCTGACCGGACGTTCGTGTTCGGCGCGGTCGAGTATACCAACGAGCAAGAGGATCGGATCGGCTCGACGGCCCGCACGGACTTCCTGGGCACCGAGGAGCGCGAGACGTGGAAGGCCCTCGCACGCATCGATCACGGGTGGTCGCCGTCCCAGACGACGACGCTACGGTTCGCTTTCAGCGACGAGCGACGCAAGGGTCAGGGCGGAGGCGTGATCGTGCCGGAGGCCGACATCACGACGCGGAGGATCGGGAGCCTCACCAACGTCACGCACCGGACCTCCCTACAAGGCGGTCAGGCGAGCAACGAGCTCTCCTTCCAGATCGGCACGTTCACCTGGGACTTCCCACCGACGGCGAGCGACCTCGAGACGCCGCGGGTCGAGATCCGGTCCCCGGACGGCGAGACTCAGGCAGTGGTCGGCTCGAGCAACTTCATCTTCGACGAGTCCGAGCTCCAGTTCCAGATCAAGGAGCTGTTCGAAGCCCGCCTGGGGGATCGACATACGCTGCGAGCCGGTGTCGACGTCGTGCGGTCCGACTTCGAGCTCCTCGGAGCGAACACCAATCCGGAAGGGGCCTACGTCGTGATCGACGAGGGGAACATCGAGCCCTCGGGGCGTTTCCTCTCGATCAGCGATGTTCCGGACGATGTGCGCGTGTTCAGCTACACGATCGACGCCAACCCGCAGCAGGTGAATCTGAGCCAGACGCTCTGGAGCGCGTTCGTCGAGGACCGTTGGCGGATCACACCCTCGCTCACGGTCCAGGCGGGCTTGCGTTGGGACTACGACGACATCACCTCACGGGGCCGGAGCGATCCCGATCTCGACAACATCCAACCCCGCGCTTCGTTCAACTGGTTCGCCACGCCCAACAGCGTGGTGCGCGGTGGTTGGGGGCTCTACACCGGGAAGTTTCCCTACAGCGTGTATTCCGATGCCGTGCAGTTCGGTGAAGAGGGGAATGCGGTCGTTACCTTCACGGAGGGCACGGCCTTCCCGCCGCCCGATTTCGGCGAGGGGCCTTCGGCCGCCGAGATCGAGGCTCTCGAAGACGACCTGCCCCCGCGGGAGGTACGGCGCATGTTCGCCAACGGGTTGGAGCAGCCCTACGCCTCACAGGCTACCATCGGCTATCAGCGGCAGCTCGGGGACGTCTGGAGCGTGTCCGTGGACGGCGTCTGGGTCGAGACGCGCAACCTGCCGCGGTCGTGGGACCTGAACGCCATCGAGCGCACGCTGCAGCCGGGCGACACGATCGACCGGAGTCCGGAGTTCGGAGACCAGTTCCGGCCCATCGAGCCCGTCCCGGGCGGCTTTCGGAGATTGACGACCACCGATTCCGGAGGGGAGAGCCGCTATCTGGGGCTCCACACCACGGTCCGCCGGCTTCTCGCGGACGGATTCGCGGTGGAGGGGACGTGGGTCTGGTCCGAGGCGAAGAACGACACGGAGGACATCAACTTCCATGCGGTTCAGGGCAACGACTTCGAGTCGGAGTGGGCGCCGGCGGTCAACGACCGGACCCATCAGGTCACGGCGCGCGGGGTCTGGGCGCCGCTCGAAGCGCTCGAGGTCGCCGGCGTGATCGACTGGCAGACGGGAACGCCCGTGAACCGGATCGCCTTCCAGCGGGACCTCGACGGCTCCGGGCCCATCTTCGGGAACGGCTTCGTCGGAAATCACGACCGCTTTCCCGGGGTCTCGCGTAACACCGGGCGGCTTCCCGACGCCTGGCAGATCAACGGGAGCGTCGCCTACGACATCGACGTGGGGCCGGGGGAGCTCGGCCTGCGGGCCGAGGCGTTCAACATCTTGAACCGCACGAACTTCACGGGCTTCGTCAACGGTATTCCCGGAGGAGGCCCGAGAACCCAGAACGGCCGCCCGGGTGATCCGATGGAGTTCACGACGGCCGCGCCGCCCCGACAGTTCCAGTTCTCGGCGCAGTGGGCTTTTTGATCCGGCTTCCGGAGGTGGCCCGCCTCGGAGGATGCGCCGCCGGGCTCCTCGCGATGGCGCTCGCGGGTTGCGGCTCGGATTCGGAGTCCGGTCTCGACGCGTCGACCCTGGCTGGGCTCCCCTGGGACAGCGTGGTCGAACGGGCGCGCGGGAGCGAGGTCGTCTGGCGGCTGTGGCGGGGGGATCCGGCCATCAATAGCTACGTGGACGAGTGGGTGGCGCCTCGGCTCGCGGAGCGCTACGACATCCGGTTGAGGGCCGTCGATGGGCAGGGGGCCGAGCTGGTGAACGCGTTGGTCGTCGAACGGGAAGCCGGGGCCCGGGGGGGTGCGGACCTCCTCTGGATCAACGGGCAGACCTTCCACAACCTCAGGAGGGAGGACCTCCTGCAGGGCCCTTGGGCGCACGCGCTCCCGTCCGCGGCGTTCGTCGACAGCGCCTCGACCATCGTCATGCGGGACTTCGAGCAGGACCTGGAGGGCTACGAGTCTCCCTGGGGACGGGTGCAGTTCGCGTTGATCTACGACACCCTGCGGACGCCTACGCCACCGCGCACCGTGGAGGAGCTGGGCCGCTGGATCGACGAGCATCCCGGGCGCTTTACGCACGACCAGTCGTTCACCGGCATGACGTTCCTCAAGACGCTCATGTACGCGCGTGCGGGAGGGGTAGAGCGGTTCGAGGGTGGCTTCGACGAAGACGCGTACCGGGTGGGACGTGATTCCGTGTTCTCGTGGATCGAGGCGCACCGTGACGATTTCTGGCGGGAGGGGAACGTCTATCCTTCCGGCGTCGCGGACCTGCATCGCCTCTTCGCGAACGGCGAGGTGGACTTTTCCATGTCGAACAATGAGAACGAGGCTGTGACCAAGGCGCGGCAGGGCGTGTTGCCGGAGAGCGCCCGTCCGCTGGTGTTGCGCGAAGGCACGATCGCGAACGCGCACTACGTGGGCATCCCGTTCAACGCCCCCAACCCGGCGGGGGCGATGGTGGTGGCCGACTTCCTGCTCTCACCCGAGGCACAGCTCGAGAAGCGCCGACCCGAGGTGTGGGGGGACGGGACCGTGCTGGACCTCGATCGGTTGCCCGACCGGTGGCGCGCTCGCTTCGATGCCATCGAGGACGGGCCCCGGGCGGTTCCTCGAGATACCCTGGCCCGGTATGCGGTGCCGGAGGTCGCGCCCGAATACCATGAGCGCCTTCAGGAAGATTGGCGCAGGCACGTCCGCGACGGGGGATGAGCTCCCGGTCGGGGCGCTTCGGGATCGCCGCCGCGGCTCTCTTGGCCGCGCCCGTCCTGGTCGGCGCGCTCTACGCGGCCGCCGGGGCCCTGGGCCTCGTGGGGCCGGGCGCGTCTGGGCGTCCTTCGCTGGCCCGCGCGGTCCGCGTGCTCACGGAGCCGACCGTGGTACAGGGCACTCTGTGGATCTTGTGGGTCGCCGGGGCGTCCACGCTCCTGTCCGGAACGGTCGCGGGTGGGATCGCGGTGGTGCTCAGAGGGCGTGGCAAGTTGGAAGGGCTCGGTCGCGGCCTGGCCGTGCTGCCTCTACCGGTACCGCATCTCGTCGCTGCGGTCGGGGGATTGCTCGTTCTCGGACAGAGTGGCTTACTCGCGCGTGTCGGGTTCCACGCCGGACTGATCGACGGCCCGGCGGAGATGCCCGCGCTGGTCTACGATCCGCTGGGCGTCGGGTTGATTCTGGCGCTCACGTGGAAGGAGGTCCCGTTCTTGACGCTCGTCGCGGTCTCGGTCCTGGGCACGCGCGGGGATGCGCTCGAACGAACCGCTCGAGGGCTTGGCGCGGGTGCCGGAGACGTATTCCGGCGCGTCACCTGGCCGATTCTGTGGCGGGGAATGCTGCCCGCCGCGGTCGCCGTGTTCACCTTCGTGGCGGGGAGTTACGAAGCCGCCGTGATCCTGGCCCCGAGCGACCCTCTCCCACTCCCGGTGCTCACGTGGGAGCGGTTCGTCGATGCGGGGCTTGCCCGTAGGGCGGACGCCTACGTGCTCGCTCTTCTCGGGTTGGGGATCGCCGCCGTGGCAGTGGCCGCGCACGAGATCGTCCGAGCCCGGCTGCCCGGACTCGACGGAGGGTCGCAGGCGTGACGCGCGCGACGAGGTTCTCGGCCCTTCCTTCGCTCCGGGCCTGGCTCGTGGTGTTGCTCGCCGCATGGTCCCTCCTCCCGCTCGTGTTGCTCGTCGTGATCTCCGTCAGCGGAGGATGGCGCTTCCCTTCGTTGCTCGGAGCCGACCCGGGGCTCGATGCGTGGCGGAGCCTGAGACAGAGCACCGGTCGTCTGCTCCCCGCACTCTACACCAGTCTGGGACTCGGCGTCGGCACTGGGGGCCTCGCTGCGGTGTTGGGGCTGCCGATCGGCAGGGCTCTGTCCGACCTGCGAGGCGTGTGGAGATTCGTCGGTGCCGGATGTGCCTTTCTCCCCGTGGCCGCACCGCCGCTCGCACTCGGCGTGGGGCTCCAGTACAGCTTCCTGCGCGCGGGACTCGGCGGGAGCGCAGTCGGTGTGACGCTGGCGCATCTGATTCCCGCGCTCGGCTACACGTCCCTTTTCTTCCTGGGCGTATTCGCGGTGTTCGACCGCGGGGTCGAGGCGGAGGCCCGGCGACTGGGGGCGGGCGGGTGGCAGACCTTGACACGGGTCACGCTGCCGCTGCTGCGACGCCCCCTGGCCGAAGCGTTCGTGCTGGGGTTCCTGGTCTCGTGGGCACAGGTGCCGTTGACCTTGCTGGTCGGTCAGGGGCGGGTGCGGACCCTGACGGTCGAGGTGCTGTCGTGGGTCCAGGCCGGTCAGGATCCGCTCGCCGCGGCGGGCGCGACGCTGCTCGTGATTCCGCCGCTGCTTCTGATGGGAGCGGCCGCGCTCGGGTTCCAGCGAGCGCAGGTGGTGGCGCCGTGAGCGTTCTCGAAGTCGAAGGTCTGGCGGTCCCCTTCGGGCACGAGCCGGGCTTGCGGGAGATCTCCTTCACGGTGGGCCGCGGCGAGCGTTTCGTGCTCGTCGGTGCCTCCGGAGCAGGGAAGACCAGCCTGCTCAACGCGATCGTCGGCTCACTCGAACCCTCGGCCGGGCGAGTCCGCATCGGTGGAGACGACGTGACCCGGTGGACGGTGAACCGGAGACCTTGCGTCCTCCTGTCGCAGACGCCGCTACTCTTTCCACACCTGACGGTCTTCGAGAACGTCGCCTTTCCGCTCAGGGTGAGGCGCGTGCCGTCCGGAGAGCTAAAGGAGCGCGTGGAGGAGGCGCTCGCCGCCGTGCGCATGAGCGGATACGACGAGCGGCGTCCGGCCACGCTCTCCGGAGGCCAGGCGAGACGGGTCGCGCTCGCCCGCGCGGTGGTCTCCCGGCCGCCGGTGCTCCTTCTCGACGAGCCTCTCTCCGCGCTCGACGCCACGCTGAAGGACGAGGTTCGGAGAACGATCCTGGACCTCCACGCCGACTACCGGCCGGCCCTCGTCATGGTGACCCACGATCTCGCGGAGGCCGGACGGATCGGTGATCGCATCGGGGTGCTGGTGGGTGGAACGCTGGCGCAGGTGGGGATGCCCGAGGAGATCTTTCGGGGGCCTGCCACGCTGGAGGTGGCGCGGTTCCTCGGGCTACCGAACGAGTTGGACGGTGTCGTGGAGAAAGACGGAGCGCTGCGCGTCGGCGGCGTGTGTGTCCCGCGCCCGAACACGGGGTGGAGCGGGAATCTCGGCACCGGGCCGGACTGCGGCCGACGGCAGGTGCGTGTCGTTTTCGGGCCGGACGGTGCCGAGCTCGCCGCCGTCGGATTTACGAGCAACGATGGCGGGGCGTGCACGGGTCGGGTGGAGGAGGTCGTGCACCGACCCGATGGCGTCAACGTGCGGGTTCGAACCGAGCTCGGCGTCGTCGAGCTCGGCGTCTCTCCCGACCGGATTCCCGCGGTGGGCCGGGACGTGGCGCTACGGCTTCGGGCGGGGAGTGTGCACCTCTATGGCAACGACGCCGGATCCTCCGGAGGTCGTTCCGTCCCGTCATGATGACGCAGTCGCATTTTCTGGTCTCGGGCTTGCTGGCCCATGGGCTTCGTCGGCGTGAGCTCGACGTGCGCGTGCCCGCGTTCCTGGTCGGCTCGGTTGCGCCGGACCTTCCCCTCACGCTCCTCACCGTCTGGTTCTACTACGTGCCGTTGGGCGGCCTGGCGAGCACCCACGACGACCTCTTCGGCCCACTCTACGATCAGTATTTCTTCGAAGACCCCTTCTGGATCGTGTCGCACAACACGCTCCACGCGCCCCTCGTTCTGATCGCGTTGATCCTCGTGGGGCGGGCTCTGACGCGACGAGGCCTGGGTCTCGGTCCAGCCCTCGCTTGGTTCGCGATCGCGGCGCTGCTCCACTCGGCGATCGACGTCGTCACGCACGTGCAGGACGGACCGCTCCTGTTCTTTCCGTTCGAATGGTCGTATCGCTTCCCGGCGCCGGTGTCGTATTGGGATCCGCGCCACGGGGGCGCGGTGTTCTCCAGGGTAGAGTGGGGCCTCGACCTCGCGATCGTCGCCTACTTTCTGGTGTTCTGGTGGCGTGAGTGGCGGCGGGGCGCGTCATGAGCGGCCTCGACCAGTACGGTGAGGCGGTCGGGAACGTCTTCAACATCTACCCTGAATCGATGCCGGACTGGATCGAAGATTGGCTGCCGAACGACGAGTCGGGGTACTTCGCGGGCAACGTCGGCCCGGGAAGGATCGACTTCCGGTTCTTCGCGCAGGGGAACCTGATGGCCTGTTTCACGGGTCTGGCCACGCCGGCGCAGCGCGACGGCCTGATGTCCTTGGTCGAGACCCGGTGGAGCGAGCTCGTCGGCGAGGCCCCGCTGCGGATCGTGTATCCGGCCCTATAGGCAGCGACCGAGCCGCCGCGGCGTCGAGGAAGAACACGGATCGTGGGTTCTCCACGCGGCCGGCGGGAGTCGACCGGCTCCCCTTGTTTCGGGGCTCCTTGGATCCGTCGGGCCCATCGCCGGTTCCGTCGCGCCTTTAATGGGGTCGGAAGCGCGTGTGTGTTCCGGAACTACCGTGGCGAGACGTCGGTTCTTGAGTGCCATCTCGACTTCTACCGGAAGGTTGAAACATGTGCGCTCTCACTCCTCCGAATCTTAGTCGCCGACAGTTTCTGGCAGCGACTTCCTTGTTGCCGATCGGCCTGTTGCTTTCGAGTTGCCGCGACGACGGTGCCTCCGATACTGCGTCCCGCTCCGCCGTGGGGAGTCACGCCCCCGGTGACACCACGGGACTCCCGCCCCGGGTCGTCGCGCTACGGAGCGAAGCCGGAACCTTTCGCTTCGACCCCGTGGGCATCTTGCTGGAGCCCGAAAGCGACCTGCATTGGCTCAATATGGGTGATTTCCATACAACGACCGCCTTTCATCCTGAGTACGACGACCTCCTGGCTGCAGGGGTACCGCTGCGCATACCGGAGGAGGCCGAGCCATGGCACAGCGGCATGTTGGGGCTGACCGCGGGGACCCAGTTCACGCATCGATTCACGGTGGAGGGCGTGTACGACTATTTCTGCCAACCCCACTACAGCTTCGGCATGGTGGGCAGGGTCGTCGTGGGTCGACCCGGATCAGGACCGGCTGTGGGCAACCCGTTGCCGGAGACGCCTCCCACGCTTCGGGAGAACATGCCTGCCGTGGACGAGATCGTGGGTCCGGGGGGCGTGGTGTTCGAGTGGTCCGCCCGAATCAATGGCGTGCTCTTTCAGGCAGCCAACGGAGACGACCCCGCTCGGTTCGCGACGGAGGTTGCCCGAGGGATGAAGGAGCACCCGGCGCTTCGCGACTACCTGGGAGAGCGTGGCCGCCGCCTGGAGGAGGAGATGGCTTCCTTCCGGGAGGCCGCGGTTTCCGGAGAAGGCTACGAGACCTTGGTCCGACGAGCCGACGCGGCCAAGGAGATCCTCCAAGCGAGCCGAGGCCGGGGCTGAACAGCCGGTCGGGAACGATTCCGTAACCCGTCCCGTTAGAGGTCTGCCGGCGCGGCGGATCCGCCGTCGCGCCTCACGAGAGTGAGCTGGCGCGAGGATGCCTCGCGACGGCGAATCTTTAGAACCCTGTTGCTTGGAACGAGGCGGTTGCTGACATGGACATGACGAAGATTTCAGGATTGGCGGGACTGCTCGGGTTGGCGGCTCTGGTGCCGGCGAGCTCCGGCTTCGTGCCCACCGACGAAGCCCCACCGGCCGCGACGTCCGAGGCGGAGCATTCGGTCGCGGCAGGTCAGTGGCATATTCGAGCGGAGGGAGCTCGGATCATCGGCGGTTACGGCGACAACTTCGCCTACGACGGTGAGAATGTGCGACCTCTCGACGGTGAGGCCGAGATGCGCCTGAACACGGCTGACGGCACCGGTGAGCTCGAGGTCACGATCCGGACCACACCGGAATCGGGTCCGATCCACTTTTCCGCGGACCAGTCGTGGGAAGGCGAGATCCGCATAGTGAAGCAGCTCAACACCGAGCAGATGGACATGGCTCGAGTGGAGGAAGAAGTCTGGCTTCACGGCGATACGGGCAACGAGGCGCCGGTCATGCCTCGGCTCTTCAACTATTTCGCCACGTGGGGGCCTTCCCAGATCTTCGTGAACGGCGAGCGGGTCGTCCCGATGATCGGAAGCCATACCATGTTGTCCGAGCAGGCTCGAGGGGCGGACGGCAGGATCGCCAAGGCCGGCCAGGTCTATGGCCCCATGGCCGGGGACAAGACCGGATTCACCAACCCGTCCGAGACCGAGTTCCACTACGTGGCCCATACCACGCAGCCGGACGAGAACAACTTCCCGCCCCATACTGCGTGGATCCACCTCCACTTCTCCGACGTCGAAGTGCTGGAGAAGCCGGCCGACGTGGAGATTCCGTACCAGCGTGCGAGGTAGGACGCGCCCAACGATTCCGAAACGGGGAGCGGGCCCGGCTCGAGGGTCCGCTCCCGCCCCGGACGAGCACCCTGTTCTCGATGCGGTCCGAAGAACCGTTCGCCGCTCGTTCCGGTTGGGGGAATGTACGACCTGCGGTCACTCCGGTCACACGGGAGGTCGGCGACATGAGCCGGACGCTCGAGGAACAGATCAGCTCGGAGCTCGATACGCTCTGGCAGGCGGCGCTCTTCCTTACCGGTGGGGTGGAGCAAAGAGCCGAGCCCCTCTTATTGCATGTCATCACGTTGGTGAGCCACGAGGATCCCGGCGCGCTCGAACGTGAAGACGGCACGGACGTGCTCGAGCGATTCATGCTCCGACAGTTCTTCGATCAGCCGCTGCGTGGGGGGGACTCTCCACCACGCTCCACGAGCTCGTGTGAAGGGGTCGACCCGGACGTCGCCGAGTTGCTCAACGACGCGGGCGCGGTTCCCGATCGAGCGAGGCCCGCGTTGTGGCTGGTGCTCGTTCGCAGGCGATCCTACGAAGAGGCGGCGGAGGTCTTGGGGATCGAAGGCGACACGTTGAGGGAGCTTCTGGGCTACCGTGACGTCCTCATGGCGAGAGTCGCTGCTCGATCGGGTGGACGTGTGCCCGGGGACCCCGAGGGGGGATCGACGTCACGGGAGGGAGCGTCGTGAACTGCAGGGAGGCACGTGAAGGGCTGTGGCCACCGGAACGACCACGACTGCTCGACCCGGAGATCGAACGTGCGCGGGAGCATGTTCGGCACTGCCCGGAATGTGCCCGGTATTTCCAGCAGGATCGCGCGGTGCTCGATTCGTGGCACCGGCTGCGCGGTGTTCGTGCGCCCCTACGGGTGCGCCTACACGTCTTTCAGGCACTCGCCCGGGCTCGTGGAGAAGGTGGAGAAGTCCGAATCGCCGAGGAGTCGACCGGAGCGCCGACGGGAGAAGTGGGACGTTCTCGGGCCAGGCGATGGATGGCTGTCGCGATCGTGGCGTTGATCGTCGTTGGATCCGTCTCGGTGGTGTTCGGCTCGACCTGGTCGCAGGAGAGGGTCGCGTCGGAGCCCGAGCCGGCGGCTGCGGGGTCCGAGGCCGCGTTCGTCGAGGACTACCTCAGGCGTGCCGTGGGCGAGGACTATCTCGAGACGTCGGATCGAGCCGAGATCGCCCGCTTTCTGCGACGGGAGCTGGGATTGCAGTCCGAGCTTCTGGAGCTGTCGGGACTCGTGCCCACCAGAGTGGAGATTTGCTTACTCGAGGGACGGCGCGGAGCGATGGTGGTTTATCGGCTCGACGGAGAGCGTGTGACGCACTACCTCGTGCCGAAGCGCGCGGAAGACCGCCCACCACGGGTCGCGCGGGAACACGGGGCTCTGGCCGTCGTGACTTGGGCCTCCTCGACGATCGAAGAGGCTCTCGTGGGACAAGTCTCGCCGGATACACTCCTCCAACTCGCGCGGGACGGCGTCTCCGAATAGGTGCACCCCTCCTCGGGAACTTTCCGGCATGCTCGGTAATTGTACCGGTTGGTACAGTCCGTATCGACTCAATTCAGATGAACGGGAGACACGATGACCGACTTCAAGCTCCAGACCGCTGAAACCGCCACGCCCGAGGGCCGCGAAGCCATCGAGAAGGCTGAGCAGGGCATGGGCTTCGCGCCCAACCTGGTCAAGATCCTCGCCAACGCTCCAGCGGCGGCCCATGCCTATCTCGACCTCAACGCGCTGCTCGACAGTACTTCCCTGTCGCCACAGGAGCAGCAGGTGGTGTTGCTTGCCACGAGCTTCGAGAACGAGTGCGGTTATTGCATGGGGGCCCATTCGACCGTGGCCGGGATGGTCGGGCTCGACGACGGTGATCTCCAAGCGATTCGTGAGGGCACCGAGCTGCCCACCGCCCGCTTGAACGCGCTCCGGGATTTCACCCGAGCCGTCGTGCGGAAGCGCGGTTATGTGACCGAGGACGACATTCGTCGATTCCGTGACGCGGGCTTCGAGCAGGAGCAGGTGCTCGAGGTGCTCCTCGGCGTCGCGATGAAGACCCTCTCGAACTACACGAACCACATCGCCAATACGCCGCTCGACGAGGCGTTCCAGGCGCAGCAGTGGTCGCCTCCGAAGGGTGCGGTCACCGCGTGATGAACGGGCCGCCGGTCGGGTGGGGATGTCTCACCCGGCCGGCGGGCTCACCATGCCGACCATGACTACTCTCACCACGCGTGGCCGGGCCACGCGGACCCGCATCGTCGAGGCGGCGGCTCGACTCGTGCACCTGAACGGAGTCGCGGCCACCACGGTGGACCAGGTCCTCGAGGAAGCCGGAGCCGGCAAGAGTCAGTTCTACCATTATTTCGGCACGAAGGACGACCTCGTCGAAGCCGTGCTCGAGTTTCAGGCGGCCGTCAGCGAAGGCGAGCAGACCCGGATCCTCGAACAGCACCCCGGATGGGACGGAATCCGGGTCTGGCTCGATGCCGTCGTGGAAGGGCAGAGGCGTGCGGACTACGCCGGGGGATGCCCGATCGGGTCGATGGCGGCGGAGATGGCGGACAGGGATCCGGAGCTGAGAGTCCGGCTGGGTGAGGCGTTCGAGCGGAAGCGCGCGGCGCTCGAGCACCGGCTGCGCGAGCTTCAGGACGACGGGGAGCTCGACGGGGCCGCGGAGCCGGAGGGACTCGCCACCTTCGTGATCGCCACGCTTCAGGGGGCGCTATTGCTCACGAGCACCCTCAAGCACGACCACGCGCTCGCTCAGGCCGTCGGGGAGACCTGGCGGCACCTGGTTTCGTTCCGGCGTTAGCAGCCTTTCAAGAGGACGACATCCCCTCGTCTTCTTCCAGGCTCGCGATGATCCGATCGCGCAGCTCCGGGGGCACGTCATGGTGTTGGGCGGCCCGCGACACGGCTTCACGGAAGGACTGTTCGAACACGAGCCACGGGTAACACCGCGCGCAGGTCTCCAGGTGGGTGCCGACGCGCTCTTCCATGTTCGGGTCGAGCTCGTTGTCCAGCCATTCGAAGAGTCTCTCCGCGGCTTCTTCGCAGGAGATCCCACCGGGCTCGTCGTTGCGAGGCTGTCCCTTCCGGCGGCGCAGCAAGCGCCGGAGCTCGTCGGTCCACGTCATGTCGATGGGTCCTTGGCATCCGCGCTGGAGCTCTGAGTCGAGCGCCCGATGATCCCTTGTTCCACGGCGTAGTCGTACAGCTCGTGCTGGAGTCGTCGTCGCCCACGATAGAGCCGGCTCTTCACGGTGCCCACGGGCACTTCCAGGATTTCCGCGATCTCCTGGTAGGGAAGCTCCTCGAGGTCCGAGAGGGTCACGACGTCTCGGAACTCGTCGGGCAACTCGTCGATCGCTCGCAGGACCTCGCCGTCGACGATCCGGCTCCAGAACTCTCCTTCCGGATCTCGTCCGCGCGCCGCGAGGAACACCGTCGCCTCCCGAGAGATCCTGTTCGGATCTTCTTCGGCGGCGTCCGCGACGATCTCGTCGTGCCGACGGGTGCGCTCCTCCCGTTGGAGGAAGTGATTGCGGCAGATGGTGAACAGCCAGCTCTTGATCCGGGTGCCGGGGGTGTACTTGTCCCAGTTCCTGAATGCGCGGAGGAATGTCTCCTGCGTCAGATCTTGCGCCCGATCGGGATCTCGGGCGAGGGAAAGCGCGAAGCGGTATACCGCATCCATCTGCGGCAGGGCTTCGTCCTGGAAGGACCCGTCGGGGGCGTTCGCGCTCATCGGACGCCGATCTTCACCAGTCACGGGTGGACGAGGTAGCAACTTCCTGCGAGGTGGACGGGAGCATAGACAGGGTGGTGGGAAGGTGCAAGAGATGCCGCCGCCGACCCTGATCGGCCGAACCTTCCTGTCGCGTAATCGGTTGGGCGCCCGGAGAGCACGTCCCCTATCGCAGGATGAGCCCATGAGAACGCGCGACCGTGGAACCGGCCGATATTTCGGATGCCTACCGACACGATCAGGCGGCGGGATCGGACTGAGCGCCGGGTTCGTGTTGGTCGTGACGTTGGCGGCCTGCGACGGTGGCGATTCGACCGGCCTCAGTCAACCGAATGGCCCGTCGGATGGTGGAAGCGGGGAAAGCGGGACGGCGTGTCGCGTCTCCACCGACGATATCCTGGGTCTCCTGGGACCGGATGCGATCCCGGCGCTCACCAACCCACCGCTCGTCGCTCCCGACCACGAGGACGCCTCGTACCTGTCGGAGGAGGACAGGGTGGTGGGCCTCGTCGTGGATGGCTCCGCCTATGCGTTTCCCCTGAACGTGCTCCGGTGGCACGAGAACGTGAACATCGATGCCGGGGACGAGCAGCTCGCCGTCTCGTACTGTCCCCTGACGGGGACCGCCCTGACGTTCGACCGATCCGTCGTGGACGGCGCGGAGCTCGGCGTGAGCGGCCTCCTGTTCCGCAACAACCTCGTGTTGTACGACCGCGGCTCCGAGGACCGCTCCTTCTTTCCCCAGATGCTGCGTTCCGCGCAGTGTGGCCCGCTGTCGGATCGGGAGCTCGGCCTACCGATGGTCGCATCCTGGGAGATGCGCTGGGATGCATGGAAAGATCTCTTCCCGGACACGCGCGTGTTGTCACGGGAAACCGGATTCCGTCGTGACTATACCTCGAATCCGAACGTCGGATATGAGGAGATCGACAACCCCAGGACGCTGTTTCCCCTCGTCCTCGATCCCCGTCGGCCTCCCAAGGAGCGGGTGCTCGGTATTCCCACGGGAGGCGATGGTGGTCCGGCCTATCCGTTCGAGGAGCTCGCCGAATCGGAACGCCGCGCGATACACGTCGGACGCGCTCCCGGCGGCAGGGTCGTGTTCTGGAGTGCGGAAGCCGAAGCCGCGATCGCGTTCCGAGCCGAAGTGGACGACCAAGCTCTCAGCTTCACGGCGTCGGCCGGAGGGTACGTGGATCGGGAGACCGGCTCGACCTGGAGGCTGGACGGGCTCGCCGTCTCGGGACCGCTCGAAGGCCGGCGACTCGAGCCGGTCGCCGAATCCTACGTCGCGTTTTGGTTCGCCTGGGCGGATTTCCACCCCGAAACATGGGTTTGGAGGAACTGAGAACACGCCTCTGACGGTCCGCCGCGGTGGGCGTGCGTTCATTCACGCTCCAAGATCTCCCGCGCCATGCGGTAGGCCACTTCGTGAGGGGTGAGCTCTTCGGCGTCCGCGGTCCGGAGGATGGCGAGGGACCGGTCGTAGATGCCGTCGAGCTTCGCTCGCATTTCCTCCTGCGGATACAGTCCGGCGGCGGCCGTGCCCGCGATCACCCCACCGGCGCTCGCGACGAAGTCGGGCACCAGCGCGATGCCTCGCTCCCGGAGACGGCGAGCATCGTCTTCGGTGGCCAGTTGATTGTTGGCGCCGCCACAGATCCCTCGTACGCGGAGATCGGGAATCGTTCGTTCCGACAGGATCCCACCGAGCGCGCAGGGAGCGAGGACGTCCGCGTCGACGGAGAGGATTCGGTCGGGGGGCGCGACATCGACGGGGGTGCTCTCGCGTACCGCGCGCACCGCGTCTTCGCTCACGTCCGCGATCGTCACCCGGGCTCCCGCTTCCACGAGGTGCCGCGCCAGGTCGCTTCCCACCGCGCCCGCTCCCTGGATCGCGACCCGTACGCCCGTGAGGTCGGGAGATCCGAACAGGTGATGGGCGAGCGCGCGTACCCCCTGGAACACCCCGAGCGCGGTCGGGGGGCCGGAGCTGCCCATCTGTCGATTCGTCGCGCCCACATGAGCAGTCTCCTCGGAGATCACGTCCATGTCGTCGGCGGTGGTGCCGATGTCGGGGCCGCACATGTAGGCCCCACCGAAGCTTTCGACCACGCGGCCGAACGCGCGCATCCGCTCCGGGGTCTTGTCCCGCTTCGGATCCCCGAGGATGACGCTCTTCGCGCCACCGAGCGGGAGGTCGGCGAGCACGTTCTTGTACGTCATCGCCCGCGACAAGCGCAGCACGTCCGTGAGCGCCCCGGCCTCGGAGGCATAGGGCCGGAAGCGAACGCCGCCGGCCGCCACCCGCCCGCGGCTCCGGTGCACGACCACGATCGCCAGGAGACCGCTCTTCGGGTCGCTCACGTGACAGACGCGCTCGTGGTGGTCGAACTCGGGGTGGTCGAAGATCATCGGTCCTTCGTTTCGATCGAGCCGCTCCTATTCCTCGTCGCCAGCGCCTACAGATAGCACGAGGACGCTTCGAGCGCGACCCGCGTTCTTCGCACGCCGGGCAGGACCGAACCTTCCCACGCCGTGGTTGGTTGGGAATACGAGGAGCATGCCCCGAGCCGTGAGGAGGACCCCATGCGAGCCCCGGACGATTCACCCGGCCGATATCCCCGACGGCGGCCGGGATCCGCACGCGGCAAGGTCGGGTTGAGCCTCTGCCTGGGCGTTGGCATGGCACTCGGGGCGTGCGACGGCGCTGATCCGACGGCCGCCAGCCGGTCCGAGAGCGCAACCGGCGAGGAAACGGACGAGAGCGGTGTGTTCTGTCGCATCCCCATAGGCACCATCTACTCCACGAACGGACCGGATGCGATCCCGGCGCTCACCAACCCACCGCTCGTCGCTGCCGACCACGAGAATGCATCGTATCTGTCCGACCAGAACAGGGTGGTGGGCCTCCTCGTGGACGGCTCCGCCTACGCGTTTCCCCTCAACGTGCTCCGGTGGCACGAGAACGTGAACATCGACGTCGGGGGCGAGCAGCTCGCCGTCTCGTACTGTCCCCTCACGGGGACCGCCCTGACGTTCGACCGCTCCGTCGTGGATGGCGCGGAGCTTGGCGTGAGCGGCCTCCTGTTCCGCAACAATCTGGTTCTCTATGAACGGGGATCCGAGCAGCGTTCGTTCTTCCCCCAGATGCTCCGATCCGCACAGTGCGGTCCGCTGGCCAGGCAGGAGCTTCAGCTACCCATGGTGGCTTCGTGGGAGATGCGTTGGGATGCATGGAAAGATCTCTTCCCGGACACACGCGTGCTGTCGCGGGAAACGGGGTTCGATCGCAACTACGAGGCGAACCCGAACGCGGAATACGAACAGATCGACAACCCTCGAACGCTGTTCCCCGTCGAGCCCGATACCCGCAGGCTTCCCAAGGAACGAGTGCTCGGCATTCCCACGAGCGGGGACGGCGGCCCGGCTTATCCGTTCGAAGAGATGAAGGGCGCGGCCCGACGTACGATGGAGCTCGGGACCGGTCCGGGCGCGATCGTGGTGTTCTGGCACGGCGATGCGGAAGCGGCTATTCCGTTTCGCGCCGGCTTCGACGGCCAGGCTCTCACGTTCTCCCCATCATCGGAAGGATACGTGGATCGCGAGACGGGCTCGACCTGGAGGCTCGACGGGCTCGCCGTCTCGGGACCACTCGAGGGACGGCGACTCACGCCGGTCGCGACGGCGTACGTGGCGTTCTGGTTCGCGTGGGCGGATTTCCATCCCGAAACGTGGGTTTGGAGCGCGTCGGGAGGAGAATGATCCGGACGCTGTAAAAGACCCGCGCTCGATCACTCCCCGCTCGAGCCCAGCACGGACTTCACGGCCTGGACGAACGCGTCTCGGTGCTCGGTGAATGCCTCGCCGGTCGGCTCGGGCCAGGCGCCGTGCGTCGCGATGACCAGGTCGAGGGACGGATCGACGTGGATCATCTGCCCGAAGATCCCGCGGGCCGTGAACGAGCCGTCACCTTCGAGCCACCAGAGGTAGCCGTACCCCGGGTTCGTGGGTGAGGGCGTGGTGGATTCCTCCATCCAGCCGTCCGGGAGCACGCGGCGGCCGTCGTCCAGCACGCCATCCGCCAGCGCGAAGAGCCCCAGCCGGGCGTAGTCCCGGAGGGTGGCGCTGATGCAGCATCCCGCGTACTCGGGTCCGTACGGCTCCACGAGCATCCAGTTGGCGTCTCCCTCCATGCCGAACGGCTCCCAGACCTTTTGGCGCAGGTAGGCGGAGAGGTTGTTCCCGACCGCGGCCCGGACCACCGCGCCCACGAGGTAGATCTCGCCGGTGCTGTAGTTGAAGCGGGTGCCGGGCTCCGCGACGCGCGGCTTTCCCCCGAGGAACCGGAGCCGCTCGATCGCGTCGAAGTCGATCTCCCGGCTCACGTCGGACTCCGGATCGGTGTAATCCTCGTCCCACTCGACCCCGGAGCTCATGCGGAGGAGGTCCCGGATCCGCACCCGGTCGTACGCGCTGCCCTCGAGCAGGGGGAGGTAGCGCGTGACGGGATCGTCCACGCTAGCGATGTAGCCGTCCCGAAGGGCCGCGCCCATCAAGAGCGAGACGACCGACTTCGCGACCGAGTACGAAACCCACCGAGTGGACGGTCCGTTGGGTTCGTCGTAGCGCTCGAGCCGGATCGTTCCGTCCTGGACGACGATGAGGCCCGTGACGTGGTTGTGCGTCAGGAAGTCCTCGAGGTCGTGCGTCCGGCCGTCGACCGTGTAGCTCAGCCCGGCGACGTCGAGTGGCCGGCTCGGGAGGGCAGAGGGCTCGGCGCTCGCCGGGATGCTCCTCGTGTCGAAGATCCGGTGGTAGTTGGGGAATCCGGCGAGTTGCTCCTCCGGAGTCCAGAGGAGAACGCTGTCGGGGTGGCCGAAGGCCAGGCTGTCGGGGACCTCGGTCGAGGGGTCCTCACCTGCAGCGGGTCGTTCGCCGTCCGGAGCACAAGCCACGATGAGGGCCACCGCTCCCACCACGGGAAGGCGCGTGGCCGCTCTCGCTCGTCTCTGGGTCGCCCGCATCGAAGGAATTCACCGCTCATGGTTGTGCAGATGGATCCGTGCCGGGCCGCAAGGTACAACGATCCGGGCCCGGGGATCACTCCTTCGCCGTTCTTGGCGCGCCCGCTCACGTCGATAGCGGGAGCACGGGAGTGGACGGCTCCTCATCCTCCGCCCGATTCGCACGGCAACCCACATGCCATCGTCAAGGCGGATGCTCGCGACCGAACGTCGGTCACAACGACGGACGGGTGGGCCGAAGCCTGTCAGAGTGGCGCAGAGGGCGTGCTCTCCGTCGGCTGTTCCGGTTCCGGGACGTCCCGTAGCTTGTCGAGGGGCTACTTTTCCCTACTTCGAACGGACACATGAAGGACTCGCCTCTTCCGGACTCGACGCTTCTCGGCGCCGGGCGGATGGGACATCATGCCGGTCAGGTGGGAGGTGACTCCATACCCGGCCCCCTTCCACTCGTTGGTCGCGACGCCGATCTCCACGCGCTGTGGGGACTCCTCGACGGGAACGGGAGAGGAGCTTCGGTCGCCGTGATCTCCGGTGAGGGCGGGGTGGGGAAGTCCCGCCTGGCCGCGGAGCTCGCGCGACGCGCCGAAGGCGAGGGATGGAGCGTCGTGCAAGGTCGGGCCTACCCGGTCGAAACCGGCGTGCCGTACGCGCTCTTCGCCGATGCTTTCCTTCCAATTATGCGCGAGATGGACCCCGCCCGGCTCGCGATCCTGAGCCGGGGCGGTGAGGCGGAGCTGCGCCGACTCTTCCCGGCGCTCGGCGGTGGGGAGCGGTTCGTCGACGACTCGGGCGACCCCACGGAGTTCCGCACGCGTCTGTTGTGGAACTTCACCGAGTTCACGAAGAGCTACGGCAAACGGTCACCTCTCTTGTTGGTGCTCGAAGATCTGCAATGGGCCGACGGTTCCTCTCTCGAGCTCCTCCACTTCCTCGCGCGCCAGGTCACGGAGGACCCGGTCTTCATCGTGTGCACGTACAACGACGCCGAGCGTGAGCCGAACGCCCAGCTCGTGCGCACGGAGCGCTCCCTGATGAGTCTCGGCGTCGCCGCGCTCCATCGCCTCGACCCGCTCGGGCTCGAGGATGTGGTGCACCTCGTGAGCGCGACGTTCGACACGGAGGCGACCGTGGTGCGCGATCTCGCGGCGCTGCTGTTCGAATGGACGCGTGGCAATGCGTTCTTCATCGAAGAGATCCTGAAGTCGATGGTCGCTTCCGGGAGGCTTTGTCGCGAGGACGGCGTGTGGGTGGGATGGGACGCCGCGGACTTCTCTCTTCCGGGCTCGATTCGTGATGCGGTGCTCGATCGGATCCGTGCCTTGTCCCCCGATGCGCGGACCGTGATCGAGCTCGCGGCCGTCGTCGGTGCGCGCGCACGCTATCCCGTCATCGCGGCACTGAGTCGGTTGGAAGAAGCGGACTTGCTCGCGGCCTTGGACGAGCTCCGCGTCCACGGTGTGCTCGAGGAGCGGGAGGAGGGCGATGTCGTGGTGTACGTTTTCGCCCATCCTCTGGTGCGCCAGACGCTGTACCGTGAGTTGGGGCTCCAACGGGCGCGCGTGCTTCACGGACGGGTGGCGGAAGCCCTGGAGGTGGTTCATGGGGACCGCGCGCTCGAGCACGCGGACGAGCTTGCGTACCACTTCTCGCGTACCGATTCGGCGACGTTGCGGTCGAAGGCCGCCGCGTATCTGACCGCGGCTGGACGGCGGGCCCTCGATCGGCGCGCGGACCAGGAGGCGGTGCGGTATCTCGAGGAGGCCAGGGAGCTCACGCATACCGAGTCTCCGACGGACGAGGGGCCCGACAGGGTGGAGCTCGCGTCGCTCCTGGCCCGAGCAAAGCAACATCTGGGTGAGTTCGATGAGGCGGTGGCGCTGTGGACGGAGGCCTTGGAAGGTGTGCCCGCGGGAGACCGGAAGCGTCTGGACCTCATGCGCGCGCTAGGCATGGCGCATTTCTGGTGTGGCCGCCACGAGGAAGCCCACCGGGTGCTCGACGCGGGGTTTGACGCGGCGCGAGTGGCGGGCGATGCGGAAGCCATGGTACGGCTGCGCGTGGCGAAGGGTCACTGCCTGCACGAGGTCGGGCGAGGAGACGAAGCCCTGGAAACCGTCCGCTTGGCACTGCCGCTGGCCGAAGAGCTTTCCGACGCGGCGCTCCTCGCCCGGGTGCACCGGGCGCTCGAGCTCCTCCATGTCTGGATCGGCCCGCCGGGCCTGGCTCACGAGCACGGTCATCGGGCCATCGAGCTCGCGCTGAAGGTCGGAGACGTCTCCGTAGAGTTCTGGGCCCGGTGGGGTTGGGCGGTGTTGGGCGGTATGCGTGGCGACCCGGAGCGCACGCACGAGGCCATCGCAGAGCTGACCGAGCTCGCCGATCGGGCGAGATCGCCCGTTCTGCGGCTGTGGACGGACGAGCTGGAGATCGAGTTCGCGTACGGACGCGGGGAATGGGACGCGGGCATGGCGCTCGGGGAACGCGCGATCACGCTGGCCACCGATCTCCGTCAGCGCACCATTCTTCCGCGGCTCCTCGTTTGGACCGCCCAGTTCCATCTGGGTCGAGGACATCAGGAGCGGGCACGGGAGTTGATCGACCGGGCCGTGGAGATGGCTCGGCCCGATCAGATCGATCGGCCGGTCGACGTTCATCAGGTGGTGCCGACGTGCATCGGGCTCGCACACTACCGGATCGGCGTGGGGGACTATGCCGGAGCCATCGAGGCCGGCGAGCGGGGCTTCGAGATCGCCGAAGGGACCGGCTACACGCTCTGGGCGGTGCACCGCCTCCTACCGGTTCTGGCGGAAGCCTGCCTCTGGGCCGGCGAGATCGACCGCGCCGGGCAGATCGGCACACGGCTCCGGACGAACGCCGAGAGGCTCGACCACAAGCTCGGTCTGGCGTGGGCCGATGCTTGTGATGCGCTCGTGCGTTGGAAACAGGGCGATCCGAAGGGAGCGATCGCCCTCATGCGGCGGTCTTCCGCATCGCTCGAGGAGATACCGATGATTCCGTATGCGGCTCGCGTCCGGCGGCAGCTCGCCGGGCGCCTCCTCGAGATCGGGGACCGGGAAGGCGCCCTTGCGGAGCTGAAGCACGTGCACGAGACCTGTGTCCGACTCGGCGCGACCCCCGAGCTCGAGAAGACCCGGCTCATGTTTCGGGAGGCCGGCCATCCGGCGCCTCCGAAAGGGTCGGGCGAGGGCCTGGCGGGCCTCACCGATCGTGAGATGGAGGTGGCTCGCCTGACCGTCCAGCGCCTCACCAACGCCGAGATCGGACGACGTCTGGGCATCGCGGCGCGCACGGTCAGCACGCACCTTTCGAAGATCTACGGCAAGCTCGACATCGGTTCGCGAGGTGAGCTCGCCGATCTCGTGCGGGAACGCGTGGAGGACGCCCCATGAGCGGCGTCCTCACCTTCGTGCCCTCCTCACCCGTCAGGGTCGGACCCTCGCGCCTATGCCTTCGTCGGTCGCGGCATCCGACCTGACGAGAGCTCGCCGGCTTTTCGAGGTCGACGGGTCACGGAGGAGACGATGATCCGCTCCTCTACCGGGGCCGAGTCCCGCACGACGAAGCGGCACACCCCGGACCCCAACCCCGCTTCGAAATCCAGCACGTCCTCCCGGCGGAGCTCGACCGAGTAGCCGTCGTTCAGGTCGGGAAGGAGGATCACTCTGGTGTCGGTCAGCTCGCCGATGTAGCCCTCCAGGACGGTCGTGGATTCGGCTGAAAGCCCGCGGGTCGGCTCCGGGAAGGTGTCGCCGGAAACGTGGTCGGTGGTGTAGCGCATCATCTTGCCCCCTCGCTGGAATGGTACCGGTGCTGCGTATCGTCCGGTCTCCAGAGTGGGCGATGCTGCCCTTGGGCCCCATACGTAGTGTGACGTATACGGGGGGGCTCGAGGGCCTACGTCATGCTCCGCTCGTCATCTCACGCCGCTCCCAGCTTTCGGGTTTCGGCTTCGTCCCGTTCGAAGGCGAAGTCTTCAGCGGACAGCTCGGGCCAGTGCGCCAAGATGCGCGCGGCGCTCGCCTGTCCGGCCCGGCCCGCGCGCTGCTCGGTTCGCACGCGCGCCACCGTCTGTTTCAGGTCCATGCACGAGAGCCACCAGTCGAGCACCTCGACCTCGAGCTCGTTGCCGCTCACCAAGTTGGTGGTATCTCCGTCGAGCAGTTGGAGGCGGTGTCCACAATAACGCTCGGTTTCGTCTACGGAGCATGTGCAGTGAGCGGACATGTGACCGGCTGAGTGGCGGATGAACGTCACCTCGTGGTCGACTCCTTCGGAGTCGCGTACCACGAAGGTGAAGCTTTGCAGATTCGCCATGTCGTTACGCCTCTCGATACCGAGGATGCGACTGTTCGCGCTGCGGGCTTCTCGTGCGTCCCCGTCTGGGGGTGCTGCGCCGTGAACACTCGACGAGCCGCGATCGGGTCACATGCGGGCAACCGGTGGGGCTGGCGCGTCGCGAAACGCGGCGGCATGATGGGCACGACCCACCGTTCGCTTCGGTCCGGAGGACGTGTCCATGCTCGACCGTGTTACGATTCGCCCGCGCCTCGTCTCGTTGTGTCTGCTCTTCTGTACTGCATGTTCGGGACCAGACGCCCCGACCGGGGGTGCTGAAGAGTGGTCCACCACGGACTATGCCCCACAGAATCGCCCCGATGTGAGGGGCACGACCGGCGCGGTGTCGTCGGATCACCCGCTGGCCACCGAAGTGGGGATGGCGGTGCTGCGAGATGGTGGCACGGCGACCGACGCGGTCATCGCGATGGCGGGAGTGCTCGCCGTCACCCGTCCGCACATGAACGGGATCGGTGGCGACGCCTTCGGGATCTTTTACGACGGGGAGACCGACGAGGTCACGGCACTCAACGCCAGCGGGCGCTCGGGCGCGCTGGCGACGCCCGAGTTCTTCCGAGAAGCCGGGCTCGACGAGATCCCCGGGAAGGGGGCGCTGTCCGTGAGCGTTCCGGGCGCGGTCGCGGGTTGGGTCGATGCGCACGAACGGTTCGGCACACTACCCTTCGCCGAGTTGCTGGAGCCCGCGATCGGGTTCGCGCGGGACGGCTTCCCCGTTTCGACCCGCCTCGCCCGGGATTTCGTGGCGCAGGGAGACGACCTGAACGAAGAGGGGCGCGCCCTCTATCTGCCGGGTGGCTCACCGCCACCCGTCGGGTCGTTGCTCGCGAATCCCGCGCTCGCCGCGTCGTTGGAGACCGTCGCGACGCGAGGGAAGGCCGGGTTCTACGAAGGCGAGATCGCGCGCGCGCTCGCCGAGTTCGTGGAGGAAGAAGGTGGCTACCTCCGGGCCAGCGATTTCGCGGCGCACACGTCGACGTGGGTGGAGCCCCTCCGGACCCGGTATCTGGGTCACACCTTCCTGGCCATGCCGCCCAACACCCAGGGGCCGGCGCAGCTCGCCCTCATGGAGATGTCCAAGGCCCACCCGCTGGCCGAGATGGAGCACAACGGAGTCGATTACCTCCACACGCTCATCGAGCTCAAGAAGTTGGCCTTCGCCGACCGTGACCGTTGGGTCGCCGATCCGGCCCACGCCGACGTTCCCGTCGACCGGCTCCTCGATCCGGAGTACCTGAGCGAGCGAGCGGAAAGGGTCGATCCGGAGCGGGCGGCGGCGGAGGTTGCGCCCGGGTTCGGCGCGGAGCTCACGGCGGCCGGGGCGGGTGAGCCCGACGATGCCGGTGACACGGTCTACCTCACCGCCGTGGATCAATGGGGCAACGCGGTGAGCTGGATCCAGAGCAACTTCGCCGGCTTCGGCTCCGGGCTCGTGGAGCCGACGACCGGCATCCTTCTTCAGAACCGGGGCGCGCTCTTTACGCTCCAGGAGGGACATCCGAACCAGGTCGCGCCCGAGAAGCGTCCGTATCACACGCTCTCTCCGGTCATGGCGCTCGACGGATCCGGTGGTTTGGCGTTCACCGTCGGGACGCCGGGCGGAGACAGCCAACCCCAGTCGATCCTGCAGATCGTGCACAACCTGCTGTTGTTCGACATGACGCCTCAGGAGGCCGTCGAGGCGGCACGGTTCCGCTCGTACGGCGGCGTGCGCGTCTCGCTCGAGAACCGCGTGCCCGCAGACGTGGCGCGGGGCCTCGCGGCACGGGGGCACGACCTGTCGCTCGTCGACGGATGGACCGCGACGTTCGGTGGATCGCAGATGATTGTGTACGACTCCGAGGTCGGGGTGCTCACCGCCGCTGCCGATCCCCGTAGAGAAGCGTACGCGTTGGCCTACTGACCCGTCCCCCCGCCTCGGCCGCGAGCACGCCGGCCGAGGCGGGCGCCGGCCAAGGTTCAGCGGACGCGTCCGGCGACTTCCGCCTGTTCCCGTTCTCAGTCGGAGTGGCTCGAGGAGCCGGCGAAGTCGAAGGTCAGCATTCCGTAGGAGAAGACACCGCGCGTGAGTCCCTGCTGGAGCGCGTTCCCTCCGATCATGTTGCCGAAGAAAGGGACGCGTGCGAGGCCGAGGGGAGTGAGAACGGGCGCTACGAGGGCGATCGCCCGGTCACGGGGACGGCCGAGTCGGATGAGCGGGGTGAGGTCGCGCCGCTCCAGGAGCTCGAAGCCAGCGGGCTCGGCGGCCTCGGCCCAACCTCGGGGGTCCATGACCGTACCTAGACGCCATCCTCGGCGGAACGTGTCCACGAGCCGACGCTCGTCCGCCTTCAAGGTTTTCGCGCTCCGGGTGAGGAAGTCGTCCACGACGATGAGTCGTCCCCGACGGGACTCGAAATGTCGCGCCACCGTGCGGAACAGGGCCTGGGGACACGCGGAGTGCGCGAACGACTCCACGGCGACCACGACGTCCACCCGGTCGGTTCCGAGGGGCGGAGCGGGTTCCGGGTCCTCGAAGTCCCCCACATGGAAGCGGCAGCGTTCCGCCAGTCCCTTCCGCTTTGCGGTCCGCTCCGCGAGTCGTTGTTGCTGCGGGCTGATCGTCACGCCATGGAAGCGCCCGTGATCGAACCGGTTCGCGAGGTCGAAGAGGGTTCCGCCGACCCCGCAGCCCAGATCCAGAACCGTCGGCGCGTCCGGTGCCCAGGCGGCGATCTGGTGACCCAGGAGCCGGTTCACGTAGCGCTTCGCTTCCGCGGGGGTGCGCACATCCGGGCCCCAGAGCTCACGGTGGATGGCGAGCGCCTCTCCGCCGCCTCCAAAGCGAAGGAAGCGACGTGTGTTGCGGTCGTAGTAGTGCGCTATGCGATCGGATGGCGTCATCGCAGGTATCTGACGGTCCGGAGTTCCACGTGCAACCCCCGTGTCCGTGCTCGACCCGGCGGGCGGGGCGCGGGGTGCAGCGGGGGTGGTGCGGTGCCGGAGGGGAAACGAGATTCCACCGCCCGAGCCTGCCGGTGTCCCTGCAGTGAGCCGGCTTCCTCTCCCGTGCCTTCGACCCCCGACAGCCGTGTCCGACGCCTCGATCCTGAGGGACCTCGGCGTGATCCTCGTGGCCGCGGCCGCGTTCGCTATCTTGGCGCGCTCGCTGCGGATCCCGTCGATCGTCGCCTACATACTCGCCGGGTTGCTGCTTGGCCCGGTATCGGGAGTCTTGGAAGTCAGCGAAGGTGTGGAGCTGGCATCCGAAATCGGTATCGCCCTGCTTCTTTTCCTTGTCGGGCTCGAGCTTTCATTCGCGGCGATCAGGGATCTCGGGAAGGTCGCTGGGGTCGGGGGGACGGCGCAGGTCGTGATCTCGGCGCTGGTGGGCACGGGCTTGGCCGTGCTGCTGGGCTTTCCTGCCCGGGAGGCGCTCTTTCTCGGTGTGGCGCTGTCGTTCAGCTCCACCGTGGTGGTCGTGAAGCTCCTCGAGCAGCGCGGCGACCTACAGGACACCTACGGGCGTGTGACGCTCGGCATCCTGCTCGTTCAGGATCTACTGGTGGTGGTCGTGCTCACCTTCGTGTCGGGGTTGGCCCGAGAAGGATCCGCGAGCCTCCTGCGGATGGCGATGGACCTGTGGATCTCCTTCGGGGGGATGGCGGTGCTGGTCGTGGTCGCCATCGGAGCGTCCCGTTCCTTCCTGCCTCTCGCCTTCCAATGGATCGGACGATCGCCCGAGGCCACCCTGATCTGGAGCCTTTCGTGGTGCTTTCTCCTCATCCTGGGAGCCCAGTGGCTGGGGCTGTCCGTGGAGCTCGGCGCGTTCCTGGCCGGTGTGGGGTTGGCTCAGCTGCCGTTCAACGACGACCTCCGGCGGCGCGTGGGGCCGCTCGTCAACTTCTTCATCGCGGTCTTCTTCGTCACGCTCGGGGTCCACATGGATCCGGTCGAGGCGTTGGCCCTCTGGCCTTCCGCGCTCGCGTTGATCGCCTTCGTGATGATCGTCAAGCCGATGTTGCTCCTCACCGTGATTCCACGTCTCGGCTTCGGTGAGCGCACGGCCGCGCTGTCGGGCCTGACGCTCGCGCAGACCTCGGAGTTCTCGTTCATCCTTGCGGGTCTCGGCCTCTCCGCGGGACTCATCGGAGAAGAGATCCTGGCGCTTATCGCCCTGATCGGGCTCGGCACCATGGGACTTTCTTCGGGGCTCATCCTGAACTCACGACGCGTGTATGTGCGCCTACGCGCCGCCGGGCTCTTGAAGGTCTTCCGCGCCCCCCATGAAGGTCCCCGGGACCGGGAAGAAGCCGGGAGCGGACACGGCCCCGCCTTCGGGCTCCGAGATCACGTCATCGTGGTCGGCATGAATTCGCTGGGACAGCGGATCGTCGAGGGGCTCAGGCAACGGGGAGTGGCCACCCTGGCCGTCGACACGGATCCGTTGAAGCTCGCCGAGGTGGACGGGCCGGTGCTGGTCGGCGACACGGACGACCTCACAGTACTGGAGTCCGCGGGGATCCGGCGGGCGGAGCTCGTCGTATCGGCGCTCCAGATCGAGGGAGCGAACAACCTTCTCGCGTACCGCTGCCGCACCCTCGGCATACCGTGCAGCGTCCACGCGTTCGACGTCGCGGTCGTGCCCGACCTCAGGGAGATCGGAGCCACGCACCTCATGGACTCCAAGACCGCGGGCACCAGGCGGTTGACCGAAGCGCTCGGTGCGGAAGGGGTGTACGGATGATCGAATTCGCCGCCCTGCTCCTGGCCGCCGCGGCCGGCTTTGGAATCGCTCGGGCCTTCAGCCTGCCGGCCATCCCGTTCCTCATCCTCTGCGGGTTCGGCCTTTCGCTTCTCGTGCATCTCGAGGACGCGTTTCTCCAGGACACGTTGCTCCTGGGGATCACCTTCCTCGTGTTCGTAGCCGGGATCGAGCTGAATCCGCAGCGGGTCAGGCGTCAGAAGGTGGCTGCGGTGGCCGTCGGCACGGTCCAGTTCGTGTTGCTCGGCACGCTCGGATTCGGGGTGGCCAGGGCGTTGGGCTTCGACGTCCAGGCGGCGATCTACCTGGCGCTCGCCCTCACCGCCTCGTCGACACTGGTGGTCGTGAGGATTCTCCAGCAGCGTCGACAGCTCTTCGAGGCGTTCGGTCGGCTCGTGATCGGGGTGCTTCTACTCCAGGACCTGGCGGTTATCCTCCTGATTCCCGTTGTTACCCGGCTTCCGGACGGAGCCGGATCGGTCGCCTCGGGTGTCGTGGCGACGCTCGTTCTGGTAGCTCTCGCCTTCGTGCTCCTTCGCTGGGTCCTCCCGGAGTTGCTGCGCCGGATCTCGCTCGATGAAGAGCTGCTATTGCTGGCGGTTCTGGCGCTGCTCTTCGTCTTCCTCTTCCTGTCCGACGTGATGGGTGTCCCCCACGTTGCTGGTGCGTTCCTCGCGGGGCTGGCGCTTTCCTCGTTCCCGGTGAACGGGGTCGTGCGTGGTCAGTTGGGGTCGCTCTCCGATTTCTTCACGGCGATGTTCTTCACGGCCCTCGGTGCGACCCTCGGGCTTCCGTCCGGCCTGGAGGTGGCCCAGGCGGTCGTGCTCGCACTCGTCGTGATCATGGTCACGCCACCTCTCGTGGCGCTGATCGCCGAGCGGGCGGGCTTTTCCGCGCGTCCCGCGATCTTCTCGGGATTGCTGCTTTCACAGACGAGTGAGTTCTCCCTGGTCGTCGGGCTCCAGGGTGTGGTGCTCGAGCAGATTCAGCCGGGCACGTTCACCGTGATCGCCCTGGTCACACTCACGACGATGACCGTCACGCCGTTCCTCGCCAACGACCGTCTCTCCTTGACGCTGATGCGCTTCCACCCCGCCCGTCGCGTTCCAGCGGAGGCCGGGGCCCCTCCCGAGAACCACGTCCTGGTCCTCGGTTGCGGCGTGAGCGGGATGCCGCTCCTCGAAACGCTGGTTATCGGACCGTACCGCGTCGTGGCCGTCGATGACGACCCTCAGGTCGTTCAGCGGGTGCGTGACGCCGGCGTGGAAGCCATCCGGGGTGATGCCGCCGACACGGCGCTCCTCCGCAGGGCCGGAGCGGACCGTGCGCGGGTGGTCGTCTCGACGGTGCGGAGGGTCGAGGACAACGGACCGCTCCTGGAGATGGCCGACGGCGTTCCCATCCTCGTTCGCGTGTTCAACGTCGAGGACGCCGAGTGGGTCGAGGCTCGGGGCGGCCAGGCCGTGTTGTATTCGGACGCGGCCGCCGAGGGGTTCCTGGAATGGTTCGACCGGGCCGGGTGGGCGCGGCCGGACCAGCTGGAGGACGAGGAAAGGGAGCAGGTGCTCTGACTGGTGGGGCGCGCCGTAGTCACATACCTCGCTCGGGGCGCTTCGCTTGAACGCTGCGCGTTCAACCCGCTCGCTCGGCATGTGACTACGGCGCGCCTCACAGCCGGAGCGGTTGGGGAACGGGCGCTTCGCTTGAACGCTGCGTGTTCAACCCGCTCGCTCGGCATGAGACTACGGCGCGCCTCACGGCCGGGGCGGTTGGGGAACGGGCGCTTCGCTTGAACGCTGCGTGTTCAACCCGCTCGCTCGGCATGAGACTACGGCGCGCCTCACGGCCGGAGCGGTTGGGGGAGGGGCGCTTCGCTACAGCTCGATGGTCTGGCCGAAGCCGCGGGCTTCGGCCTCTCGCACGGTGGCGAGCGCGACGGCCATGTCCTGTACGGCGTTGCCGACCGACTTGAAGTAGGTGATCTGGTCCGGCGAAGTCCGTCCCTCCGCGGTACCGGCCAGGATCTCGCCGATATCGGCGGCGATGTGGTCCTCACCGAACACGCCCTTCTCGATGGGGATGATCAGGTCCCCCGTCTCCTCGAGCGCGGCGTCTCGGGCATCCACGACCACCCGGGCACGGAGCAGGAGCGCTTCGTCGATTTCCTGCATGTCCGGCTTGAAGGATCCCACGCCGTTGACGTGCACGCCCGGCTCCGCCGCGGCGTCGGGGAAGACCGGAGTGGCGCTCGTGGTCGCGGCGCACACGATGTCTGCGCCTCGAACCGCTGCGGAGGCGTCGTCGTAGGCGCTCGCGGCGACGCCTTCCAGCTCCGCGGCGAGGGCTCGCGCGGAGTCGCCACCGCGCGAGACCACGCGTACCTCTTCGATGTCGCGCACGGCCCGAACGGCCTCGATCTGCGTGAGCGCCTGAGGGCCCGCACCGAATACGGTGAGGACTCGCGCGTCCTCGCGGGCGAGCTCGCGCGTAGCGACCCCGGCACCGGCACCCGTGCGGAGCGCCGTGAGGTAGGTCCCGTCCATGAGGGCCATGGGCACCCCGGTGTCGGGATCGAGAAGCAGCACGACCCCGTTGATCGAGGGGAGACCGCGGTCGGGATTGCCCTGGAACGCCGACACGATCTTGGCGCCCAACGCACGGGTATCCATGAGATATGCCGGCATGAAGAGCGACGTCCCGCCGGGCGTGTGCAGCGCGTGCCGGACCGGGGAGAGCGCGCGACCTGCCGAAAGTTCCTTGTATGCGCCGACGCAGGCTTCGATGGCCGCGGGCATGTCGATGGCCCGCCGCACGTCGTCCTGACTCAAGACGGTGAGCTTCATTCCTCGTCCTCCGCCATGGACGGATAGCGGTAGTCGGTCGCGGGCACGAAGGTTTCCTTGATGCTGCGCGCCGAGACCCAACGGAGCAGGTTCATCGACGAGCCGGCCTTGTCGTTGGTGCCGCTCGCGCGACCGCCGCCGAACGGCTGCTGCCCCACGACCGAACCGGTGGGCTTGTCATTGACGTAGAAGTTGCCCGCCGCGTGTCGAAGCATGTCCATGGCCCGGCGGGCCTCGGCACGGTCACGGGAAAAGACCGCCCCGGTGAGCCCGTAGGGTGAGGTCTGGTCGACCAGCCGCAGAGTTTCCTCCCACTCCTCCTCCGGATAGGCGTATACGGTCACGACCGGCCCGAAGATCTCTTCCCGCATCGATTCATACTGGGGGTTGGTGGTCTCGATGATCGTGGGCCGCACGAACCACCCCTTGGCGTCGTCGTACGTGCCACCGGCGATCACCTCGGCGTCGGAAGCCGCCGCGGCCCGATCGATATAACCGGTCACCTTCTCGAACGAGGCCTCGTGGATGACCGCGCCCATGAAGTTCCGGAAGTCCGTCGGATCTCCCATGGCGATCGCTTCCGTCTCGCGCAGAAGGGGCTCGCGGATCTCCGACCACATCCCCTCGGGGAGGTAGACGCGCGAGACGGCGCTGCACTTCTGGCCCTGGTATTCGAAGGCGCCTCGGAGGATCGCCGTCTTCACGGCTTCAGGGTCCGCGGAAGCGTGGGCGACGATGAAGTCTTTCCCGCCCGTCTCACCCACGATGCGCGGATAGTTGTGGTAGCCGTCGAGCCCGTCGCCGATCTTCTTCCAGAGTTGTTTGAATACGCTCGTGGAGCCGGTGTAGTGGAGGCCCGCGAAGTCCTCGTGGTCGATCAGGGCCTCGGTCACGGTCGGGGGGTCTCCGGGAACGAAGTTGATGACACCCGGGGGCAGACCCGCTTCCTCGAAGATCTTCATGACCAGGTAGTTGCTGTACATGGCCGCCGTCGAAGGCTTCCACAACACCACGTTCCCCATCAGCGCGGGCGCGGCGGGCAGGTTCCCGGCGATCGCGGTGAAGTTGAACGGCGTGACCGCATAGATGAAGCCTTCGAGGGGCCGATACTCGAGCCGATTCCACATGCCCGAAGGGGACCGAGGCTGCTGGCTGGCGATCTCCTCGGCGAAGTGCACGTTGAAGCGTATGAAGTCGATGAGCTCGCAGGCGGCGTCGATCTCGGCCTGGTGCACCGTCTTGCTCTGACCGAGCATGGTGGCGGCGTTCACACGCTGTCGCCACGGACCGGCAAGGAGGTCGGCGGCGCGGAGGAAGACCGCCGCACGGTCCTCCCACGACATCCTCGACCACTCCTGCCATGCGCTCTTCGACGCCTCGATGGCCCTGCCGACCTCGGTCGGGCCCGCCTGGTGCCAGTGTGCCAGCGTGCGTTGGTGGTCGTGCGGGGCGACGGCCCGCTCGGTATCGCCGGTGCGGACCTCTTCGCCACCGATGATCAGTGGGATGTCGAGCGGGTCCAAGCCGTCGTGGCGGGCGAGCTCGGCTTGGAGCTCTCGGCGCTCGGGGGTCCCTGGCGCGTAGGAGCGCACTGGCTCGTTCACGGGGACGGGAACGGTGATCCTTCCATTCATGGATGTTGCCTCTGTCGGTCTTCTGGCGATGTCGCCGTGAGGGCGATCGGCCCTTGTCGGGTGGCGGGAAGAAGCGGATTCCACCGTACCCAAGATGAGGTCCCGGTGTCAATCGAGGTTGCGGATCCGGCCGTCGCGGCTCATTGTGTTTGGTTGGTTGGGGAGGGAGCCCCGAGATGCACGAGCGTTTCGGAGGATAGCGCTCACGTCATACGTGGCGTTTGCATGTTTAGGCTCTCGCTCCCCGTCCGCGCGCGGAGGGGTGTTGATAATAATGCGCGTTTCGACCAGATCCTCCGACGCCACACACGTCGTGTGGCCGCGTACATTCGGGCCGACTCGCGTCCGAAGTCGAACGTCACACTCCGAATCCCTTCTCTATACCGGAGACGAGGTATGAAGCTTCCCATGTCCAAGGTACGACCGATCCTTTACGGATCTTTCGCGCTCCTGGCCGTCCTTTTGGTGCCGTCGCTCGCGGCGGCGCAGACGGGGACGGTTCAGGGCCAGATCGTCGATGCCAGCACCGGCCAGCCCATCCCCTCGGCTCAGGTGACCGTGGAAGGGACCGGTGTCGGGGGTCTGTCCAACCAGCAGGGCCGGTTTCTCCTACTCAACGCTCCGGTTGGTGAGCAGACCGTCAGCGCGGTTCTGATCGGGTACACGTCCGAGCAGAGCACGGTCACGGTCACCGCCGGCGAGACCACGACCGTCGACTTCGAGTTGAGTCCCTCCGCTCTGGAGATGGACGAGTTGGTCGTGACCGGCACGGGTCAGGCTACCGAGCGACGGAGGCTCTCCGCCGAAGTGGCCGTGGTGGACGCGGACGATATCGCCTCGTCCGGTGCGGGTAACGTCACCGAGCTTCTCCAGGGACGGGTCGCCGGCGCTCAGATCAACGCGGTCTCCGCGGCGCCCGGTACCGCCGGGCTGATGAGCTTTCGCGGACCGTCCAGCGCGATCGCCGACCAGACGCCGGTCATCTATATCGACGGCGTCCGCGTCGACAACGCCCGCGGTGTGAGCGGTAGCTTCGGGGGTGAACAAACCTCCGCGCTGGCGGACCTCGCGGTGACCGACATCGAACGGATCGAGGTGACCAAGGGTGGTGCCGCGAGCACGCTCTACGGGGCGGACGCGGCGAGCGGCGTGATCCAGATCTTCACGAAGCGCGGCCGTCCCGGGGAAGCGAGCTTCACCGCCAGGGTAGAGCAGGGGGTCGACATGCCGGAGACGAAGTTCGTCACCGACATGGACTTCGCCTGTCCCGAACGACTCGGGGATTGTGAGACCGCCCGGGCGCACCCGAGCTGGGATCCCGACTTCGTCAAGAACAGCATCCTGCAGAGCAGCCACTACCAGAGCTACTACCTCGGTGCCGTGGGTGGGACCGATCGGGTTGGCTACAACATCAGCGGCCGCGTCCGGGACGGAGACGGCACGCAGGTGAAGACGGGGTCGACGATGTACAACCTCACATCGAGCCTCCAGGCGACCCTGACGGACGACCTGACCGCGGAGTTCAGCGGGACGTACCTGCGTCACAACTTCACGCGGGTCCCGAACGGGACGACGACCAATGGCGCGCTCACCAACGCCATGGTCGGTGACTTCCTCTTCTTCGCCAGGCAGGAGAACCTCGCCGATGCGCTGGCCGTCTATCACGCCCAGGACATCACCGAATCGGTCGATCGTTCCACCTTCAGCACGACGCTCAGCTACGATCCGTCGACGCTCCTGGATCTTCGGGCCACCGTCGGCATCGACAAGCGCGTGAGCGAGCAGCGGCACAACGAGCAGCTCGAGATGGTGGCCACGGACCGCCAGGGACGGATCCAGACGAACGCCCGTGACTTCACCGGTCTGACGATGGATTTTCGGGGCACGCTCACCTACGACGCGCCCATGTTCACCAACACCTCGACCTCGTTCGGCTTCCAGGCGTTTCGGGAGCAGGCGAAGACCACGAGCGTGACCGGTGACGAGCTCGCTCTTCCGGGTGTGACGGAGTTCGACGCGGCCGCGCTCATCACGGCCAACGAAGGCTTCAACGAGGTCTACAACGGCGGGCTCTTCCTGCTCCAGCAGGCCGGCATCGCCGACCAGCTCTTCCTCGAAGCCGGTGTGCGCTTCGACGGTAACACCGCATTCGGCTCCAACGTGTCGTACCAGGCGTACCCCAAGGTGGGCGCGTCCTTCGACCTCGCGACGGCGGGCCTGATGTCCGACCAGTTCCAGACCCTTCGTCTGCGGGCGAACTACGGCGTGACCGGGAAGTTCCCGCCGCCGTTCCGCCGCGACCGGACGTTCAGCGCCGAGCCGTTCGCGGGGGAGAGCGCTCCCCGATTCGACAATCCGGGTAACGCGAACCTCGAGCCGGAGCGCGTGACCACGGTCGAGGCCGGGTTGGACGCGTCGTTCTGGGATAATCGCGTGGGCCTGGGCGTCACGGCGTATCAGGCCGTCACGACCGAAGCGATCTTCAACGTCAACGAGCAGCCGTCCACGGGTCAGGGCTCGCAGCTCCGGAACATCGGAGAGATCGAGAACCGGGGCCTCGAGGTGAGCGCCAACGTCGACATTATCCGAAATGCGAGCGCCACGTGGGCGATGAACGTCAACTGGAGCACGCTGCGCAACGAAGTGAAGGACCTGGGGGGGCTGCCCCCGTTCGAGTTGGGCACGCTGGGCGGACGCCGCGAGTTCGGGCGGATCGAGGAAGGACTCCCGATCGGCGTGCGGTACATGTCGCAGCCGGTGGATACCAACGGTGACGGCTTGCCGGACAGTGCGGAGCGCGGGATCGTGCGCCATCCGGAGACGGGTGAGCACATGACGCCCTTCCCCACCAGCAATGGAAGCGTGGGGTCGAGCCTGTCCCTGCCGCAGATGGGCGTGAGCATCCGGGCCCAGGCGCAGTGGTCCCGCGGATCGACGGTCCAGGACTACGCGGCCGCGTGGTCGACGTTCAATTCGCTTCCGCGGATCGAGTTCCCGACGCGGTACGACTTGGACGGAAACGAAGTCGGTCAGTACTCCTACTCGCAGGCGTTCAACTATCTCCTCGTGAACGGCGACTTCTTCAAGCTGCGGGAGATCACCCTGAGCTACCAGCTTCCCGAGGTCTTTGCGACCAGCCTCGGTGGCACCAGCGCGCAGCTCAACTTCGGCGCCCGCAACCTGTGGACGTGGGTCCCGACGCCCCAGAGCATCTTCGCTCCGGAGGCGTCGCGTGAATACCTGCTCGATCCGGAGTTGGCCGGGTACTCGGAGCCGAACGGCGAGAGCAGCCTTCAGCTCGGTGGCTCCCAGAGCGTGGTGTTGCCTCCGCCGCATCAGTTCCGATTCGGATTCCAGATCACGTTCTGAGCGGCACCCCAGACCAGAAACGAGGAAGATTCATGCGTTCATATCGCTTCAAGAGACTGGGACGGACCGCGCTCGCCGCGGCCGCCACGGTTCTGCTCGTGTCCGGGTGCGACTTCCTGGACCCGACCAACGTGACGAACCCGAACACCACCACCGAGGACCTGGCCGCCGCGGCCGAGCCCACCACGGCGCTCTTGCCGGGGTTGCGGGCGCAGACGGCGCGCGCGGTGCGGGCCGTCGTCCAGACGAGCGCCCTGTTGAGCGACGATTTCGAGATCGCGTTCACCAATGTGGGTCCCGAGCTGTCCGACCCCTACCAGCTCTCTCCGGACGGTGCTTCGTACAACACGACGGGGGGCATCGGCGCCTACTGGAACACGCAGGAGCTACGGGCGTTGGCCGACTTCGTGATCGATTCGATCGCGCCCGAAGACGAGGGGGCTACCGACGAGCAGCTCGCCGAGGCCCGCTACTACCGTGGGATGGCATACCTTCTCCAGGGAGAGAACTTCATCGCCGTTCCGACGGGACCCGACCAGGAGCCGACGGCGTGGGATGGCCTTCTGACGCGCGCGGCGAGCGACTTTTCGGCGGCTCGGGGTCTGACGGCGGAGGCCGAGCGTGAGGTGGCCCTCCTGGCCGCGCTGGCTCGCACGCATCGTGCGCTCGGAAACGTCGGTGATGCGCGCGGCTTCGCTGAGGACGCGCTCGCGGCGGACCCCGAGTTCGTGACGCTGCAGAACTACAGCGCCGGCGAGCTCGAGAACCCGTTCTCGACGGAAACAAGAACGTTTCAGCCGCTTCCCCGGTTGGATTTCCTGGATCCGAAGTACACGAGCAGAGGGGAGTCCATCCCGGTCGCCAAGGCCGAAGAGATGCACCTCATCCTGGCCGAGGCCGACATGGCCGACGGGAGCTACGGCGATGCAGCCGAGCGCATCGCCGACGCCGTGCGGCTTGCGGGGGACCGTCCCACGGAGGAATTCAACGACCCGGACGAGCGCCTCAATCCCAACCTGACTGACCGTCCGAGCAGCTCGGACATGCTGGTGGCGGCCGAAGACGGTGCACCGTTGCGGGCCGGGTTGGTGCTCGACCGTCCGGGGACGGTGACCATGCCGATCATCAGCGGGACCTCGCTGGACGCGGACAGCGTCGAAGCGCTCACGGATCCGCAGGAGATCCGGCACGCGTTCTGGCTTGCCCGGCAGGAAATCCTCTTCCTCGAGGGCCGCCGCGTGCACGACTTGGGCGTGCGGATGCCCGTCAGCCAGAGGGAGATCAATACCAACGGAACGGTCTCGGACGGCGATGACGTGGCAGTCGTGGACGTGCCGGACTACATCCCCCCGGATATCATGGACGACTTCTCGCCACGAGATCCGTACGAGGCGGGGTCGAACGAGATCACCATCGCGATCGACATGAACCGGGTGTTGGCCGAGGAGCTGGTATCGCCACTCGGTCCGTTGCCGAGCGGTTGATGAGAGCCGTGATCCGGTAGGGGACATGGAGGGCGCTCGGCCGCGCGGGTTCGGTCGAGCGCCCTTCGTCCGTACCCCCTTGACTTTGATTGACTGATCGGAGCATAACATGCGCAGGATCGTACTCGGTGTCCCCGGAGCTTTGTTGGCCGTGTCCGTGCTGGCGGGCTCCGTAGAGGCGCAACAACCGCCGAGCTCGGAGCAGCTCGACGAGCGAGAGCGGCGGTATCAGGAAGAGATGGCCATGCCGAGGCCCATCGAAGCCGTGAGCTCCGTATGGATCGACGAGCTGACGTGGCTCGAGGTGCGAGACCGCATTCGGGAAGGATATACGACGGCGATCGTCCCAACGGGAGGCATCGAGCAAAACGGCCCGTACCTCACGACGGGAAAGCACAACGTCATTCTCGAGGCACTCTGCCCGGCGATCGCCGAGAAGCTGGGGAACGCGCTGTGCGCACCCGTCGTGCCGTTCGTGCCGGAAGGAGACATCGATCCACCGACGGGCGCGATGCGGTACCCGGGAACGATCACGGTCAGGGACGCCACGTACGAGGCGCTCCTCGAAGACATCGGGGCCAGCCTCGGGGCGCACGGGTTCACCGACGTCGTGTATATCGGCGACAGCGGGGGGAACCAGACCGGAATGGCCAACGTCGCGGAGCGGTTGACCGAGCGGTGGAAAGGCTCGGGCCGGCGTGCGCACTTCGTTCGTGAGTTCTACTCACCCGGGTGGGAGGAGACCGAACGCTATACGGAGGAAGTCCTGGGGATCGCCGAAGGCGAGCACGACGGGTATCACGACGACATCTGGGTCACGGCATTCATGGCCGTCGTGGATCCCGAAACCATTCGTTGGGATCAACGCGTCGACGCCGGGCTAGCGTCTATCAACGGCGTGAGCCTCGTGCCTCTTCAACGCACGATCGACCTCGGCGAGCGGATCGTGGAGTTTCGTGCCGAGTACACCGTAAAAGCCATCCGAGAGGCTATTCAGCAGGGGGTTGAGGGACGCTGAGCGTGGCGGAACCTCAACAGATGAGCCCGCTTGCGGGTCTTTAAGGGTGACGACGTTCGCGTGGCTGGCTCCTCGAGATCCGCCTTTCGCCCGCGTCGTGAAACCCGCTAACGTACGAGCGGTGGCGCCTAGGTCGGCCTCACCGGTGTTATAGAACGAAACGAGTCGAATCCAGTCAGTGAACGGTCCCGGTGACGAGCCAGGGGCCTCAGGGAGCACTTCATGAAATCGATCCTCGCGACCGCCGTAGCCGGGAGCGCGCTCTTCTTCGCGATCCAAGGCTCCGACCTTTCCGTCGAGGACGGGTCGAACCAGCCGGAAGTGGCGGCCGAGCGGACTGAGGGCGCGGCAGAGAGAGAAGATGCGCACCTCGCGTCCGCGGCCGAGGTGGAGGAGCTCGACGAGGTCGTCGATCAGTACTGCGTTCGTTGCCACAGCGAGCGGCGCCTGACGGGGAACCTTTCCCTCGAGGAGTTCGCCGTGGGGTCCGCCGTCGAGCAGGCCGAAGTGGCGGAGCGGGTGATTCGGAAGCTGCGCGCGGACATGATGCCACCACCCGGAGCGAACCGTCCCGCGGGAGATACGCTCGTCACGCTGGTCGAGACGCTCGAGCAGACGATCGACGAAGCCGCGGCGCGCGAGCCGCGCCCCGGAAAACGGCCGTTCCAGCGGCTGAACCGGGCGGAGTATGAGCAGGCGGTCGAGAACCTGTTCGGAATCGAGATCGATGCCGGGCAGTGGCTGCCGTCGGACCAGATCAGCGAGAGCTTCGACAACATCGCGGACGTCCAGACGTTCTCCCCGACGCTCATGGATTCCTACCTGAACGCGGCGAGTGAAGTCGCCCGACAGGTGATCGGGAATCCCAACGCGACCCCGGTGGAGACGACGTACCAGAACGAGCCGTACCGCTCCCAGCACGAATGGGATCGCGTGGAGGGAGCACCTTACGGGACGCGTGGCGGGATCAGCGCGATGCACTCCTTCCCCGCGGACGGGAAGTACGTGATCACGCTCGGCTTCATCTCCGGCTGGGGTGAGCGCTTCGATGACATCGACATCTCCGTGGACGGAGAGCGCGTCGCGCTCCTCCGGTATCAGGGGGCCAGCACGCGGCTGATCGATTTCCAGGGTCGGCTCGCGTATCCCGTGCAGACGGATTCGATCGAGTTGGAGGCGGGGCAGCACCGGCTCACGGCTGCGTTCATCCGGAAGATGGACGGTCCGTACGAAGACCTGATTCGTCCGAACGACTGGTCGCTGACAGGCACCGAGGCGAGCTACGGCACGACCTCGTTGCCGCACATCATGCAAATGACGGTGGAAGGCCCGTTTGATCCGACCGGCGTGTCGGAAACGGATGCGAGGCAGCGCGTCTTCACGTGCCGGCCGACTTCTCCAGAGGATGGGCGTCCGTGCGCCGAGCGCATCGTGACGCGCCTGGCGACCGAGGCGTATCGGCGTCCGCTCGAAGAGCGAGACATCGAAGGTCTGATGACCTTCTACGACGAAGGTGCCGAAGAGGGCGGATTCGAGCATGGCGTGCGCTCCGCCATCGAAGCGATTCTGGCGAGCCCCCACTTCCTGTTCCGCTTCGAGCGTACGCCCACGGACGTCGGGTCGGGCGAAGTATTCGCGATCGACGATCTCGATCTCGCGTCGCGGCTCTCATATTTCCTGTGGGGCACCGGACCGGATGAGCGCTTGCGGGAGATCGCGAGGCGGGGTGAGTTGAACGACCCCGAAACGCTCGAGCGGGAAGCGCTCCGCATGTTGGAGGACCCACGCGCGAAGGCATTGGCGACGCGGTTCGCATCGCTCTGGCTCCGACTCCAGGACCTGGACAAGGTCCGCCCGGACGCGTTCTGGTTCCCGAACTATAGTGAGCAAGTTCGGGATGACATGCGCCGTGAGACCGAGTTGTTCTTCGAGAATCTGGTTCGGGAGGATCGTAGCCTCATCGAGTTGCTCGATGCCGACTATACGTTCCTCAACGAGCGCCTGGCCCAACATTACGGCATTTCGGGGGTCGTCGGTGACGACTTCCGCCGGGTGGAGTACCCGAACGAACGGCGTCAGGGCGTGCTCGGACACGGTAGCGTTTTGGTGCAGACGTCCTACGGAAACCGGACCTCTCCGGTGCTGAGGGGTAAATGGGTGATGGAGGTCCTCTTGGGGACACCGCCGCCGCCGCCACCGCCAAACGTGCCGCCATTGGACGAATCGACGGGTGAAGATGCGCCGGAGGGACAGGTCACGACGGCTGAGCGGCTGAGGATACACAGGGCCAACCCGACGTGTAACTCCTGCCATCAGTTGATCGATCCGATCGGAATGGCGCTCGACAACTTCGACGTGACCGGTCAGTGGCGCATCCGAGAGGACGGGATTCCGCTGGACACCGAGGGAGAGTTCTACGACGGAACTGAGATCTCGTCGCCCAAGACGTTGGTCGAGGTTCTGAAGAAGCGCCCGATCCCGTTCGTGCGGCACTTCACCCAGAATCTCATGACCTATGCGCTGGGTCGGCGGATCGACTATCGAGATCAGCCGACCGTGCGCCAGATCGCCGGGGAAGCGGCGGAGAACGATTACCGGATGTCCTCGTTCATTCTCGGTGTGGTCAAGAGTGACCAGTTCCGCCTGAAGCGAGCGACATCCACGCAAGCGGATGAAGCGGACAACGACTGAGGCCCCCAAGGCCAGGAGACATACGAAGATGCATTTCATCACGGGTAAACACCTTCCGCGCCGTACCTTCCTGCAGGGTATGGGAGCCATGGTCGGCCTTCCCATGCTCGATGCCATGGTTCCGGCGGGGCGACGGAGCGGAGTCGAAGAGACCCCGACGCGCTTCGTTGCCATCGAGGAGGTCCATGGCGTCGCGGGGAGCAACCAGTGGGGAGCAAGTCAGCACCTGTTCGCGCCGGAGACGGTCGGCCGTGGCTTCGAGTTGAAGCCGGAGAACGTCCTCAGCCCGCTCGCGGAGTACCAGGACTATCTCACGATCGTGAGCAACACGGACGTGCGCATGGCGGAGGCCTTCGCGCCCGCCGAGATCGGGGGTGACCACTTCCGGTCGAGCGCCGTGTTCCTGACCCAGTCGCACCCCAAGCAAACCCAGGGGTCCGACCTGCACGTGGGCGTTTCGCTCGACCAGATCCACGCGAGGACGTTCGGGAAGGACAACGTGCTCCCCTCCCTTCAGCTCTGCATCGAGCCGACGGATAAGGGCGGCGGGTGCGACTACAACTACTCGTGCTCGTACACGGACTCCATCAGCTGGGCTTCACCGGACACCCCGCTGCCGCAGATCCGGAACCCGCGAAGCGTGTTCGATACACTCTTCGGGGCCGGTGGTAGCGAGGCCGAGCGTGCGGCCCGTCGTCGGTCGCACAGCAGCATCCTGGACTGGGTTCAGGGTGAGGTCGCGCACGTCAAGCGTGAGCTGGGCGCGACCGACAGGGAGCGGGTCGACCGTTACCTGGACAGCGTTCGCGAGATCGAGCGGCGCATTCAGCTCGTGGAGGAGCAGAACGCGAGCGGCGAGGAGCGCGAGCTCCCCGAAGCCCCTGCGGGCGTGCCCGACTCCTTCAGCGAGCACATGGAGCTCATGTTCGACCTCCAGGTGCTGGCGTTCGAATCGGATACCACGCGGGTCGTCTCGTTCAAGACCGGGCGGGACGCATCGAACCGGACGTTCCCGGAAAGTGGCTCCGACAGCGGCTTCCATCCGGCTTCCCACCACGGGGACCGTGAGGAGCGGATCCTGGAGTTCAACAAGATCTCGCAGTATCGCGTGAGCATGCTGGGGCACTTCCTCGAGCGCCTGAAGAACACCCAGGTCGGCGATTCGAGCCTGCTCGATCAGACGGTCGTGATGTGGGGCTCGCCCATGGGAGACGCCAACCTGCACAATCACCGGCGTTGCCCGCTCGTCTTGCTCGGGAAGGGCAACGGTGCGCTGGAGGGAGGCATTCACTACAAGGCTCCCGACGGCACGCCCATGGCCAACGTGTTCGTGAGCCTCATGCAGAAGCTCGGCCATACGAATATGCGGAGCTTCGGCGACAGTACCGGCGAATTCATTCTTTAGCGTTCCATCACTTCGGGATCATTCATGCAGACCAACACGAAAAGAGCGGCGACGCTGAAGTTGCTCGGAATCATGGCGGTCACGGCCGTCCTCTCAGCCAGCGTCCCGCCGGACGCGCCCATCGCGGACGCGGCGCAGCGGGGCGACCTCGAGACGGTGCGCTCCCTGGTCCGCTCGGGGGCGGATGTGAACGCGGCGCAGGGCGATGGGATGACGGCTCTGCACTGGGCTGCCGACCGGGGTAACGCCGAACTCGCCAACCTGTTGATCTATGCAGGCGCGAATGTCGAAGCGGGAACGCGGATCGGGCGGTACACCCCGCTCCATATCGCTGCAAGAGAAGCGCGTCCCGGCGTCGTCCAAGCGCTCCTGGAGGCTGGTGCGGATCCGGAGGCGCGCTCGACCAACAGCGGCGCGACCCCGTTGCATCTCGCGTCCGCGTCCGGCGACCCCGAGATCGTTTCGGCGCTCGTCGAAGCGGGAGTTGATCCGAACGTCACCGAGGGCGCATGGGGTCAGACGCCGCTCATCTTCGCCGCGGCGAACAACCGGGTGGATGCCATCCGCGTGCTGATCGAGGCGGGCGCGGATCCGAATATGTCCGCCCGCTCGGTGGACGTGAAGGAATGGGCCGATGCCGATCAGGCTGCCGCAGAGCGTCTGACCGAGGCCCTCGACGAATTCAAGGAGCAAGAGGACGGCGGACCGGACTGGAAACCCAGCTCCGCGCAGGTGCAGGCGGCCGTCGAGCTTTCCCGGGAAGTGCAGCGCAAGTGGCCGAACGTGCCGCAAGAAGACGAGGGCGAGGACGCGGCGGACGAATCCGAATCCGATGCGGACGATGCCGAAGGTGAGGAAGGTGAGGAGGAGGAACGCAAGCTCTCGTACGCCGAACAGGTGGATCGCTGGGGTGGGCTCACGCCGCTGCTGCACGCCGTGCGACAGGGCCACAAAGAGGCCGCGAAGGCGCTCCTCGAGAGTGGTGCGGACATCAATCAGACGAGTGGCGACCTCACGTCTCCCCTTCTGATGGCGACGCTGAACGGTCAGTGGGATCTGGCCAAGGTATTGCTCGAGGGCGGTGCGGATCCGAACCAGGCGAGCGTGGCGGGTGCGACCCCGTTGTACACGGTTCTCGAGCGGCAGTGGGAGCCGAAGGCGTCTTACGCGCACCCTGTCGAGCATCGGCAGCAGGAGACCACGCATATCGAAATGCTGCGGGAGCTTTTGGAAGCCGGCGCCGACCCGAATGCGCGTCTGAATCGACATCTCTGGTATATGGAGTACACCTTCAGCGTGCTGGGCGGAAGCGGTATCTACGTGAAGGGTGCGACCCCCTTCTGGCGGGCTGCGTACGCGCTCGACGTCGAAGCCATGCGACTGTTGAAGGAGCACGGTGCGGATCCCGGTATTCCGACCATGAAGGAGCCCGAGCGACGCCGGCGCGCGCCGGACGATCCGCCGGAGGAAGAAGGTGAAGAGGCCGAGGAAGAGCCCGAGCTCGATCCATCGGGGCTTCCACCCGTGCCCACCAACGGCCCGGCGATCTATCCCATCCATGCGGCATCGGGTGTGGGGTACGGCCAGTCGTTCGCCGGTAACGCTCATCGTTACGTTCCCGACGGGTGGCTCGATGCCGTGAAATTCCTGGTCGAAGAGGCCGGCGCCGACGTGAACAGGCGCGATGCCAACGGCTATACGGCGCTACACCACGCCGCCTCACGGGGTGACAACGAGATGATCCGGTATCTCGTCGAGCAAGGCGCGGACGTGACGGTGGTGAGTCGCGAAGGCCAGACGACCGCGGACATGGCGAACGGACCCGTGCAGCGGGTCCAGCCGTATCCGGCCACCATCCAGCTACTCGAAGAGTTGGGTTCGGAGAACAACAACAACTGCCTGTCCTGCTGACCACCAGCTTCACAGGACACGGAGCAGGGCCTGGGCGGGATCGCCCGGGCCCTGTTTTGTGAGCAGGGCCCGAGTTCCCACACATGCGGCGATGACGCCGTGAGGTCGAGGGAGGACTGTGCTTAGAAGCACTCTGATCGCGCTGAGTGAGTCGGATGTCGCTCGTCTGGCGGTTACGCGCACGCCGCTCAGAGGCATGAGTCGACGGTTCGTGCCCGGGGAGGGGGTCGAAGATCTCGTCGGAGCCATTCGCCAGGCGAACGCCGAAGGGATGTCGGCGACCGGGAACTACCTGGGAGAATCCGTGAAGACGGAGCGTGCGGCGTCCCAGGCGGCATCGGTCTATACCGGGGTGATGGACCAAGTGCAGCGTGAAGCGCTCGATGCCAACGTCTCGGTGAAGTTCAGCCAACTCGGTCAGGCGATCTCCGAGGAGTTTCTCGCCGAGACGCTCGCCCCGATTCTGGAGCGGTCGCGACGGGACGGGATCTTCGTGCGGTTCGACATGGAGTCGTCGGCCTATACGCAACGGACTCTGGACGCCTTCGAGAAGCTGTGGTCCGAGGGTTGGCGCAACATCGGTGTGGTGCTCCAGGCCTACCTCCACCGTACGGCGGGTGACGTGGCGCGTATGAACCAGCTCGGCGCGAGGGTGCGGCTATGTAAGGGAGCGTACGACGAGCCGGCCAAGATCGCGTACAAAGAGCGTGAGGACGTGGCCGAGAACTTCACGGCGCTCATGCGGGAGCTCATCGACCACGGAAACTACCCCGGGATCGCGACCCACGATGAGCGCCTGATCGAAGCCACGCTCGAGCACGTGACCCGCAACGGGATCCCCTCCGATCGTTTCGAGTTTCAGATGCTCTTCGGCGTCCGTCGGGACCTCCAGCGGCAGCTGGTGGATGACGGATGGAACATGCGGGTCTACGTTCCCTTCGGAGAGCAGTGGTACCCCTACTTGATGCGCAGGTTGGCGGAACGCCCCGCGAACCTGCTGCTCCTCATCGGGAGCGTGGTGCGCGAATCGCCGCTGGGCTTCCTGTGGGGTGGCCGCGACCGAACCAACAGGAAGGCGTGATGAGCCAGGGCGGAGCTGAAGGCGGAGATAAGACGGTCGCGCCGGGAGGGGTGGAAGCCGACTCGACCGAGCTCGGGGGAACCGACGTCCTCAAGTTCGTGGTGCCGACGCTCGTCGGGATGTTGATGTTCCTCGTGCCGCTCGGCACTGAAGAGTGGATCAGCATCGGTGAGCGGTCGGTCCCGCGCCCGACGCTCCCCCATTTCCCGCTTGGATCCGGGGAGTCGGTGACGATCGGCATCGGCGTCCTCGCCGACGCCCTGACGGCTGTCCTGGGTGGCTTCCTCATGCCCCTCGGCGTCGGCGTGCTCTGCCTGTCGGTGGTCGCCTCGGTAGTCGCTCGTGTCGCCAATCCGGCTTGGATGCGGGTCGAAGGATGGGGTGAGATTTTCCACGTCGGCCCGCTCTGGTTCGGCCTCCGGGTGATCGGCGCCGTCTTCGGGCTGATGACGATGTACGAGGTCGGCCCCGAGTTCATCCGCGGCGGCGCCACGGGGGGCGTGATCCTCAACGACCTCATCCCGGTGCTCCTGACCTTCTTCCTGTTCGCGCTCATGGCGCTCCCGTTCTTGACCGAGTTCGGGCTCATGGAGTTCATCGGGACGATCGTCCGAAAGCCCTTCCGCGTGGTGTTCGGCCTGCCGGGGCGCAGCGCCATCGACGCCACTGCTTCCTGGATGGGGGCCGCCCCGCTCGGCGTGCTCATCACGTACCAACAGTACGAGCGCGGCTTCTACTCGCAGCGGGAGGCGTCGGTCATCGCGACCAATTTCTCCGTGGCTTCGATCGCGTTCAGCCTTCTGATCGCCGGGTTCATCGGGATGGACCACATGTTCGTTCAGATGTACTTCACGGTGGTCGTCGCCGGCGTGATCGCCGCGGTGGTCATGCCCCGGATTCCTCCGCTCTCACTCAAACCGGACGAATATTACCCTCCGGTGGGCAAGAGGCTGATCGAGCCGGAGCGGAAGGAAGGAACCGGCGTCTTCAAGACGAGTCTGGCGGCGGCGACGGGACGCGCTCGCACGGCGCCCGGAGCGCGTGTGCTGGGCCGGAACGTGTTGCTCAGCATCGCCGATATCTTCTTCGGCCTGCTGCCGCTGGTGATGGCGATCGGGACCGCGGCGCTCGCCGTGGCCGAGCACACCCCGGTGTTCACGTGGATTTCCTATCCGATCGTGCCGGTCTTGGAGCTCCTGCGACTCCCTGAAGCCGCGGCGGCCGCGCCGGCGACCCTGGTCGGGTTCGCGGACATGTTCCTGCCCGGCCGTCCTCCTCACCGGAGTGGAGAGTGAGCTGACGCGTTTCGTCATAGGGTGTCTGTCGCTCACCCAGCTCATCTACATGTCCGAGATCGGAGTCCTCATCCTCAAGTCGAAGATCCCGCTCAGCTTTGCCGAGCTCGTGGTGATCTTCGGGCTACGCACCGTGATCACGCTGCCGATCATCGCTCTGATGGCGCACACGCTGTTCTACTGAGCGAGCGGGAGGGGGCGGCGCAACCCCTCACTGCAGGGTGCGGACCACCGACGCGACGCGGTCGAGCGCGGGCCTGATCCGCTCGGGCTCGTAGCCGACGGTGATCCGGAGGTGCCCCTCCGCCCCGAGAAAGCTTCCGGGCGCGGTCAGGATGGAGGCTTCCTGTCGGATGCGCTCCGCCACCTCGAGGGATGGAGCGTCCAGGTGGTAGCGCACGAACGCGATCGAGGTGGCCTGCCTGCGTCCCACGCTGAAGAGCCCGTCCTGTTCGTCGAGCCAGGCGCCAAGGAGATCGTGACCGGCACGCGAGAGCGTCCGCTGCCGCTCGAGGAGATTCGAGTGGTGGACGGGAGTGAGTGCCGCGTCGGCGAGGACCATGCTGGGCGCGGCGGCGGCGATGACTTGGTATTCGTGCCGACGCCAGAGCTCTTGCACCGTGTCGGGACCGGCGACCGCCCACCCGATGCGGAGACCGGCCAGTCCGTATGCTTTCGACAGGGAGTTGGTCACGACCAGCTTGTCGTACATGCCTCTGAACGACGGTGTGGGCTCGCCGTCGAGCTCGGTGCCGTGGTACACCTCGTCGGCGTGTAACCACGCACCGACTCGTTCACAGGCCGCGACGATGCGTTCCATCTCGTGCGGCTCGAATATGCGGCCCGTCGGGTTGTTGGGGTTGACGACCCCCACCAGGCGGACATCGTCCGTCACCCGTGCGTCGAATGCATCCCAGTCCACGGCCCAATCCCGGTCCGGGTCCATGGGCACGTCCCGCACGTCGCATCCCAGGTTACGGGCGAGGCCGGGGAGCTGCTGGTACCCGGGGGAGAGCCAGACCATGCCGTCACCGGGGCGGAGCAGCGTCTCGGCGACCAGGTGGTTCGCCTGGGCGGCGCCGTTGGTGACGAGGACTTCGTCGGGAGTGGTGTCTTCGTAGAGGGCGGCGATCTTCCGCCGCAGACGCTCGAGCCCGTTCACCTGAGGATAGAAGAGCTCGAGGGAGAGGAGCTCGTCGCGCTGGTCCGGATCCAACCAGGAACCGACGTCCACGCACTTCACGGAGCTGTCGGCCAGGTTGATGTCCACGGTGTGCTCGAAGCGGGACTGGTAGTGTTCCAGCTCGAAAGGATGAAAGTCGGGCATGGGCGGTGTCGTGCGGTCGAGTGAAGAGGGTATCTTTCAGGGCATGAGCCGGAACGAAGGGAAGCGGACGAGTGCCTCGGGATGGGCCGAACGGATCGAGCAGACGCACGCTCGCATCGAACCGTTGATCCGGCGCACCGAGGTCACGCACGCACCCGAGATCGCCCCTGATTTCGCCGGGAAGTTGGCGTTCAAGCTCGAGCAGCGCCAGCGGACGGGCTCCTTCAAGCTACGCGGAGCGGCGAGCCGCATTCTCGCCTTGTCCGGCGGCGAGTCCGCCGCGGGTGTCACGACGTCGTCGATGGGAAACCACGGGATGGCTGTGGCGTGGGCGGGGCGGGAGGCGGGAGTTCCGGTCGAGGTGTTCGTCTCCCCGCACGTCTCGCCGGACCGCCTCGAGCGGATGCACGAGCTGGGGGCGGAGTCGCGGGTGGTGGGAACGTCCGTATTGGACGCGGAGATCGCCGCGCGTGCGGCCGCGGCCGATTCGGGCAAGGTTTACGTCTCGCCGTACAACGATCCGTGGGTCGTCGCGGGCCAGGGGACCGTCGGCGTGGAATTGCTCGAAGACCTCCCGGACCTCGACGCCGTGTTCATCGCCGTCGGCGGTGGAGGGCTGATCAGCGGGATCGGGGCGTACCTCCAGGAGCGGGTCCCGGAGGTCGAGATCGTCGGGTGTTGGCCGGAGCACGCACCTGCCCTGCATGAATGTTTGCGCCAGGGGCGGATCGTCGAGGTGCCCGAGCGACCCACGCTATCGGAGAGCACGGCGGGTGGCGTCGAGGACGGGTCGATCACGTTCGACCTCGCGCGGCGGGTCATCGACCGCTCGGTTCTGGTGCCCGAGGAAGAGATTCTGGCCGCGATGCGGCTGGCGCGCGATCGGCGAGGCTGGTGGATCGAGGGAGCCGCGGGCGTCGCGCTCGCCGCCTTCCTGAGGCATCGGCGGGACTACGACGGGCGTGAAGTGGCCGTCGTTCTCTGTGGCGGGAATTTATCGTCCGACGTGCGTGCTCGACTGTCGTGAACGCGATGGGGTGCGGGGGTGGGTGGCTAGCTCCCACCCCCGCACGCCCGACCGTGGCGCTGCGTGGCTCACTTCGCGTCCCGCTTGCGCAGGGCGAGGAGCGAGATGAACTCCCAGAGGACGTTCGCGGCGCCCATGGCCGTGAGCTCGGCGTGATCGTACATGGGGTAGACTTCGACGAGGTCTCCCCCGACGAAGTCGATTCCGGTCATGCCTCGCACGAGGGAGAGCCCTTCGTGACTGGTGAAGCCCTCCACTTCAGGCGTTCCGGTGCCGGGTGCGTAGGCCGGATCCCACGAGTCGATGTCGTAGCTCAGAAAGGTCTTCCCGTCGCCGGCGCGTGCGCGGATACGCTCGGTAACCGCTTCGATGCCCATCTGCCGCACCTCCTGCATGGTGATGACTTCCATGCCGAGCTCCCGGGACTGGTCGTAGTCCTCGTACCCGTAGATGGAGCCGCGCAACCCGACCTGAATGACCCGAGCGGGGTCGATGATCCCTTCTTCGGTCGCACGCCGGAAGACCGTGCCGTGGTTGTACTTCTTGCCCCAGTGACCCTCCCATGTGTCCGGGTGGGCGTCGATCTGTACCACTCCGAGCGGTCCGTGCCGCTTGCTCAGGGCCCGGAGCTCCGCCAATGTGACGGAGTGGTCACCGCCGAGGCCGACGGGCGTGACGCCGGCGTCGATGATCGGGCGCAGGCCGGCCTCGATGCGTTCGTACGAGGCCTCGATATAGCCGGGCACGACGCCGACGTCCCCGTAATCCACGCCGGAGAGATGCTCGAACAAGTCGACTCCGTGGTACGCGTTGAACGGTCGGAGCATGGTCGACGCGCCCCGGATGGCCTGAGGGCCGAAGCGGGCGCCGACCCGGTATGTCGTGCTGGTGTCGAAGGGAATGCCGACGACCACGAAGTCCACGTCCTCCGTGGTCTGAATATGGGGCAATCGCATGAACGTGCGGATGCCCCCGATGCGGGGACTCTCCATGGCGTCCGGCGGTTGGTAGCGGGGCATTGGCGGGGCCTCCTCGTTGAATGAAGTTCCTTGGTGTCCGGTCGCGGCGGTCGTTCGGGATGAGGCAGCGACGACTCACGACTCCGGACCGTGCGCCCGAAAGGGCGCGCCGAAGGCGCCGGAAAGCTAGAGATGGCGCCTCGGGTCGGCAAATGACCGCCGTGCCGGCCACGGCCCGCGCACCAACGTTACTCGAGCTGAAGCGCGCAACGATATGAAGATCCGACGCCATGCCACGCTCGCCGCGGTTCTCACGGTTTTCGCGTGTGGTGACGACGAGGCCGAGGCCCCGGCAGGGGACGGGCCGGGTTCGGACGCCGCCGTCGAGAGCCCCTATGCGCCCGAGGCACCCGATTCGGTATACCGGGTCGTCCGGGAGATCACCGATGGGGTCTACACCTACGAGTACGCCCGCCCGGAGGATCCCGTGACGACGGTCAGCATGTTCGTGGTCAGCGAGGAGGGCGTCCTCGTGGCCGACGGGCAGGGCAACATCGAGGAAACGGAGCGCCTCATCGACGAGATCCGGGAGGTGTCGGATGCTCCCATCACGCACCTGGTGATCGCGACCGACCACGGGGACCATACCGGCGGCAACCTCGCGTTCCCCGAGTCGGTCGAGGCCTACGCGCACCCGGCGGTGGCGGAAGCGCTGGAGCCGGCCGAGCCGGGAGACCCGGTCCTGGAGCCCGATCACCTCGTGCGGGACCGGGAGCGGATCGTGTTGGGGAACAGGGAGATCGAGGTCCTTTTCCTGGGGCGGGGGCACACGGCCGGGGACCTCGTCGTTCACCTGCCCGAAGAGGGGATCGCCTTCATGAGCGAGGCCTACCTCGACCGTGTCTTCCCGCTCATGATCACGGCTTACCCGTCGGAGTGGGTGGAGACGCTGCACCTCGCGGAGGCGCTCGATGCGCGGACATACGTGGCCGGTCACGGCGTGCGGGGCTCGATCCAGTACGGCAAGGAAGATCTCGTCCGGTACCGACGCGCCGTGGAGCAGGTCATCGCCGAGGTGACGAGGCTCTACGAGGCGGGCATGACCGTGGATGAAGCCGTCGAACGGGCCAACTTCGGCGAGCTTGCGCAGCAGGCCGACTACGTCTACCAGGCCGAGCGGGCGGTTCGTCGGGTATGGGCGGAGCTCGAAGGGGAGCTCGACTGACCGCGGGGTGGGACCCGCCATCGCTTGACGCCGGGGGCACGGGCCCGTACGGTCGGCGAATCGACCTCATCCCGGCCAAGCCGGAGCGTCCTCGACCCGGAGCGTACGATGCAGCAGGCACCTCGGACTCCCGCTACGCCCACCGATGAGGAGCTCGATCGCTACATTCGCACGCGATACGCGCTCCTCGGCATCGATATCTCCGTCCTTCCCGAATCCGATCCGGATGCGCCGATGGATCAGGAGCGGTTGTTGGCGAACGGGCGTTCGATCCTTCGTCAGGACGTCGAGGCGGCGGACTTTCCCATCGATCCTCAGCTTCACCTTCCACAGCCGCATCCGGCGCCGTTCACCGCCTGGACGGACGGAGAGGCGGAATGAGCGGGGCAGGCGGGACCCGGCCGGCCGGGTCGACCGGTAAGGACACGAACCCGGAAGGGCCCCAGCCCCTCGATGAGCAGGTCTCTCGGCGGTGGTTCCTGAGCCGGATGGCTTGGGTCTCCTCCGCGGCTGCGGCGGGCACGCTCTTCGCTCGTAGACCGGGGGTCGCGAGCCCGCGGGGGCCGGTGGTGACGGACGAGGCGTTCGAAGGGTCGGTGCGCTTGCAGGACGTGGGCGAGCTCACCGAGCTAACGCTCTCCGAAGCGATGACGCTCGTGCGAAACGGGACGTTGTCGCCGGTGGATCTCGTAGAGGCCTACGTGGACCGGATCGACGCCTACGATGAGGCCTTCTACCAGGCATACGCCGCTCGACCGGATCGCGAGGAGGTGCTGGCACGGGCGGAGCGGATCCCCTCGGGAGGACGGGACGCACCGCTTCGCGGCATCGGCATCGCGCCGAAGGACAACTACTATACGGCCGATCTCCTCACCGAGGGGGGCTCGCTGGTGTTCGAGGGCTTTCAGCCGGACTACGACGCCACGGTCATCTCGCATTTCCGCTCGGCCGGGGCGGTGGTGTTGGGGAAAGCCCAGATGGGGAACCTCGCGGGTGGACGGGCGCGTCGGTATGGCACGACGACGCCGACGACCCGGAATGCATGGGTTCCCGACGACGTGCGTTATTCTCCGGGAGGCTCCTCGTCCGGAACGGCCACGGCCATAGCCGGACGTCTCGCGCTCGCGGGTGTGGGGACGCAGACGGGTGGATCCGTCATCGGGCCCGGGAACGCACAGGGGCTCACCTGCATCAAGCCCACGTTCGGTCGCATCTCGCTGCACGGCATCATCCCGTTGAGCTACACCCGGGACCATGTCGGGCCCATGGCCCGAAACGCGAAGGATGCCGCGATCGTGTTGCAGACGCTCGCTCAGCCCGATCCGCTGGATCCACGCACGCTGGGGTTGCCCCGTCCGCCCAACTACGCGCTGGCGGCCTCGCCGTTCGGAGGTGACCGGCCCCGGGTGCGTTGGCCGACACGGGTGGGCGTATGGCCCGACTATCTGTCTTCGGACGACGAGCGCACGAACGAGCTCCGGCGCGATCTGGTGGAGTACCTCGACGGCACGCCCGGCGTGACGGTCGTGCCGGACGTGACGCTTCCGGACGACTTCGAGACGCTTACTTCGAGCCCGCTGGGCGGCTCCCACGGGGACCCGACCGCGTTCTTCATCCAGCATCTGCGGCGCGACGTTCGCCTGTTCGCCGACCGGCTTCCTCGCTTCCTCAATGGCATGCTTCAGAGCGCCGATACGTACGTCAAAGTCCAACAGGCGCGGCAGCTGCTCCTCGACCGCTTGATCAGCCAGCTCTTCAACCAGTGCGATGTGGTGCTCACGGCTTCGACCGGTGCGTTCGACGGGACCGGTCTCCCGCTCATGTGCTTTCCCATCGGATTCGACACGGACGACGAGACGGGGCGCCGGGTGCCCCGCGGCGCCGTTTTGGCGGGCGCACCTTTCGCCGAGGAACGGCTCTTGGCGGTCGTCGCGGCGTATCAGGCGGCCACCGATTTCCATGCTCAACGGCCCGAGGACCCCGCATGACTTCGTCCGCCACTGGCCCTTTTTAGCGAGCGCGCCGGGAGCACGCCGCTCCGTCCGGCGGGCTCAGGCCGTCGTCGCCTCGCCGAGAACCGTAGCGACCCGCTCCCGGAGCTCGGCGGACCGGAAGGGCTTCTGGAGGAAGCCCGCCACGCTCTCCTCCGGAGGTACGGCTTCGCCCGAGTAGCCGCTGGCCAGGAGCACCGGAATGCCGTAACCCCGATCCTTCATCTCCGAGAGCGTGGAAAGCCCGTCCCGATGCGGCATGGTGAGATCGAGGACGATGAGATCGACTTCGTCGTGCCGCTCCGCGAGCAGCTCGAGCGCGGCATCGCCGTGCGCTGCCTCGATGACTTCGTGGCCGTCCCGTCTGAGCATGCGGGCTACCGTCTCCCGAACCACCGATTCGTCGTCCACCACGAGGATGTTCGCGGGACCGTTCCCGGACACGCGCCGCGGGGAGGCCCGCGTGTCCACGGCCTTGCTCGAGCGTTCGGACTGCGGGAGCGCGATCTGGAACCGCGTGCCCAGCCCGGCTTCGGTCTCCACTATGAGCGCGCCCTTGTGGCTCTTGAGCATCCCGAGCACCGCCGATAGCCCGAGGCCTCGTCCCGTGCCCTTCGAGGAGTAGAACGGATCGAAGATCTGACCGACGGTCTCGGGGTCCATTCCGATGCCGTCGTCCTCTACTTCCACGATGGCGTAGTCGGTTTCCGGCAACCCCTGGGCACCGTAAGCGCGTCCGAGCCAGCGCCCGTCGCAGAACCGGGAGCCGACCCGGACGACCACTCGTCCGGATCCGTTGCTCTCGAGCACGGCTTCGGACGCGTTCGTCACGAGGTTGAAGATGACCTGCCGAATCTGGACCTCGTCGGCGATCGCCATCACCGGGTCGTCGGGGGTCTCGAACTCCAGGTCGACGTGCTTGCCGACCGAAAGGGCCATGAACTGACGCATGTCCCGGGTACAGGAGGCCAGGTCGAGCGGGGAGAGCATCGCGGTCGTCTTCCCCGCATAGGTGAGGAGCTGTCCGCAGAGACCCGCTGCATGCTGCGCGGCCTGGATGATTCCCTCGGCGTCGTCGCGTCCCTCGTCGTCCAATTCGGGCTGCGCCAGGAGGAGCTCGGCGTAACCCATGATGCCGGCGAGGATGTTGTTGAAGTCGTGCGCGACCCCTCCCGCGAGCACGCCCAGGCCTTCCAACTTCTGGCTGTGGAGGATCTGCTCGTGTAGGCGACGGCGTTCCTCTTCGGATTCGACGCGCTGTGTGATGTCACGAGTGGTCCATACGCGTCCCCCGCGGTCGGTGGAGCCGACCAAAGGCACGGACTCCGCCTCGAGGATCCGTCCGTCGTCCAGCCGCACTTCACCGGTGATCTTCGCCTCTTGACCGACGTCGGGGTCGAGGACCGTGGGACATGTCACGGGCCCGTCGTCCCCCGTCGGCCGCAGGCTTCGCAGAAAGGTGCCGACGTGGGCGTCAGGTGCGGGCGGGTCGGCGGGCTCCCGGCCGACGAGCTTCAGGAACGACGAGTTCACGTCCGTGACCCGCCCTACGTCGTCGGCCACCAAGATGCCTTCACTGGTGGCTTCCAGCACCGCCCGAAGACGCTGCTCTCCTCGCTGAACCTCGCGTTCCGCGAGCGTCCGTTCTCGCACGGCCGCCGTCGCGATGACCGTGGCCACGATGGTGACACTCGCGAAGCTCCATGTCAGGAACAGGGCTTCGTTCGCGGTCCCGAACGAGAAGGGACCGCGAAGCACGAGCGCGCCCCCGATCGCCAGAACGGTGACCAGGAAGGCTCCACCCGTCGCCACGAGCGCATCGCTCCGCACGCCGGCGAGCAATAGCAGCGGGAACGGCAGGAAGAAAAGCTCGGCTCGGAGGCTGGTCGGTGGAGCCGAGAACGAAATCCAGGCCGTGATGCCGATGGCCGCCAGGAGCGCGGCGGTTTCACGCCGCGTGGCTCGGGTCAACTCTCCGTCACGGGCCCGCACGCTCAAGGCGAACGGGACGACGACGAGAATGCCCATCCCGTGCGTGAGCCACCACATCAGCCAGATTCTTCCGAAGGCTGCCGGTGGTGCCCCTCCGGTCACCACCAGCGAGGTCACGCTCAGCAACGCCGTTACCGCGGCGGCGACGCCGCATGCGAGAGCCACCAAGAGCATCACGTCTCGGACGGTGCCGAATCTGGAGTTGAATCCGGTCTTTCGCAGCAGGAACAGGGCCAGCCAGATCTCGCCGGCGTTGGCGACTCCCGTGGCGAGCGCGTGCGTCCACGGTGATCCGTCCGACAGGGTCGCCAGGATTGCGCCTGCAGCGACGCCCGGCCAGACGGGGAACGGGACCTGGAGCGCTACGGCCAGCGCGATCCCCGAACCGATCCAGAGCATGCTGCTCAGGTTCGGCCCCCCGATCTGTGGGAAGGACAGCGTGGCCGCGCCGGCCGCCGCATAGGCGGCGGCCAGCGCCACGTTCGTGAGGACGGCCCGGACGTTCATCTGCGGCTCGTGGATCGCTGCGGGGGTGGGTGGGACGCTATGGGCAAGCAGGCTATCGTCGGTCCGCTCCTCGGAGAAAGCCGGCCGGCCTGACAATGCCGAGCTACGGTGGCCCGTTAGGTTGGGCCCCACGACCTTGTAGCGCCACCCGGAACGGAGATCGAGACAGGAATGAACCGTCCGTGACGTCGAGAACCACAGAGCACGCCCTCGCGGAGTACAGGGAGCGATGGAACCGCCACGAGGCCACGCGGGCCGCCGCCGCCGATTGGTCTCGCCGGCTGTCGAGCCTGCGCGGAGCTACCTTTCTCGTGGCGGTGGCCGCGCTCATCGCGTTCGATTTCTTCGACGGTGCCGGGGAGATCGCGGCCCTCGCCGCTTTGGCCGCCACGGTCGTCGCGTTCGTGGGACAGGTGGTCGTCCACCGGAGGATCGGACGCCGTGAGCGTTGGTCGGCAGCGCTCGCCGGGGTGGCACGAGAAGGCGTGTTACGTCTCGAACGGCGATGGGAGGACCTCGAGGCGGCCCTTCCGGAAGCGGAGCGTGTCCCCGTACCCGTGCCTCACGATCATCCGTACGCGTCCGATCTCGACGTAGCAGGTCGGGCCTCTCTCTTTCGGCTTCTCGGACCGGTCACGTCCAAGCGAGGGCGGGACACCTTGGCAACGTGGCTTCTCCACACGGGGTCGTGCCCGGAAGCACGGCAGCGGCAGGACTCCGTTCGCGAGCTCGCGCCGCATGCCGAGCTGAGGGCCGAAGTCACCGCTCACGGCCGACTCGAAGCTCCGGACACGCTCGGGAGCCTGGAGCCGTTTCTGACCTGGGCGGAAGCCGAGCCGGTCATGCTCCGACATCCGGTTCTGCGTTGGGCTGGATTCGTGTTGCCGGTAGCTCTCCTGTCTACCGTCCTCCTTGATGTCACGCTCGCGGCCGGACCCTGGTGGCTCCTTCCGGCTGCCCTGCAGCTCTGGGTCGTGCGGAGGGCACGGCCCCTCGTGGGGCCGTCGTTCACGCCTACGGCGCCCGCTGCAGCACCGCTCCGTGCCCTGGTGCCTCAGCTTCGCGTCTTGGATCGGACATCCTGGGAGAGTGCGGAGCTCAGGCGCGTGCGGGATGCGCTCGGATACGGACCCGACGCTGCCCATCGCGGCCTCGGCCGACTCACCCGTATCTTGGACACCGTCGAGAGCCGGCACAATCTCGTCTACGCTGCCTTGGCTCCCGTGCTCCTCCTCGACCTGCACGTGGGGTGGGCTCTCGACCGGTGGCGGGCGCGGCACGGTCCGCAGGTTCGGCGCTGGCTCGACGCGGCCGCCGAGTGGGAAGCCGTTTCCGCGCTGGGGACCCTCGCCCACGATCATCCCCGATGGGCCTTCCCGGAGTTGGCCGCCGAGGAATCGCCCGTGGTCCGTGCGCGCTCTCTCGGGCATCCGCTCCTCGATCCCGAACGCTGCGTGACCAACGATGTGGCGATCGGCCCGCCGGGGAGCTTCCTGCTCGTCACCGGCTCCAACATGTCGGGGAAGAGCACCTTGCTCCGCGCCGTCGGGTTGAATGCAGTGCTCGCAGGGGCCGGAGGGCCGGTGGCCGCCGACGAAGCCCACCTTCCCTGTATGCGTGTGTTCACGTCGATGCGCGTCGACGATTCGTTGGAAGAAGGGGTGTCGCTCTTCATGGCCGAGCTTCTCCGGATCCGTGGAGTGGTCGAGGCCGCCCGCACCCCCGACCCCGAAGGCCGTCCCGTGCTCTACCTTCTGGACGAGATGTTACACGGAACCAATACCGCCGAGCGGCGGGTCGCGGCGCGCGGGGTGGTGCAACACCTTCTGGCGGCGAACGCGGTCGGCGCGGTGAGCACACACGACCTTCTGCTGGCCGAGACGCCGGAGCTCCAGGCTGCCGCGAACGCGGTCCATTTCCGCGAGCATATCGAAGGCCGCGGGCCCGACGGCCGGCCTCGGATCACCTTCGACTACCGCCTCCGTCCCGGCATCGCGACCACGCGGAATGCCCTCAAGCTCCTCGCAGCGGTCGGGCTCGATCTGCCGGACGCTTCTTCGGGGGATGCACGGGAGCGAGGTTCGGACGCGGACGCGTAGTGTCGATCGATTCGGGGTCGTGGCGACGGAACCATCCGCGTGGTGAGCGTCTCGTAGTGGTCAGTGCGCCCCGCCCTTCCTGTCGCAAGTGTTCGTTGAAGAAGTCGATCGTGCGTTCCTGCGCGAGGCGCGCCGCGGCTTCGTCGTAACCGGGCGTCGTGTTGTTGTGGAAACCGTGGTTGGCGCCCTCGTACATGTGCATCACGTACTCCTTGTCGTGTGCGTCCAGCGCGTCGCGAAAATCCGGCCACCCGGCGTTGACCCGTTCGTCCAGCTCGGCGTAGTGGATCATCAACGGCGCCTCGATGCGGGACACGTCCTCGGGGGGAGGCTGGGTGCCGTAGAACGCGACCCCGGCACCCAGTCGAGTTGCCGCTGCATCTCCCTGCCTTCGTCGTCGTTGCCGGGATAGCCGCCCAAGGGCGTCAAGGCGTCGGGGCCGAGCGCTAGGAAGTCGGCCGCGGCGAGCCTGCGCACCACGTCCTCGATATACGGGTTCAGCCCACGGTTCTCGTGGACGAGCAGCACGGCCGGCTTCGTCCCTCCACTGACGGGCCGGGCCATCATGGGCCTCGCGGGCTCCCTCGACCGGGCAAGGACCGGGTGCGTGCATCAACGCCCCCGCGCCCGGGGCGATCCCCCGGGAGTGCTTGACTGCGGACGCAAAATGTTGTAATATATGAAGTTACATTCATTTATAGATAGATGGACGGGAGGAGCGAATGGGAAACCAGGATCGCACGACACAATTCGACCGCGCTCGGGACGAGCTTTGCAGCCACGTCGTTCGTTGCGAAGTGCTCGAAGCGGATATGGACGATCGTCTCACGTGGCTCGAAGAGACGATGGATTATATGGGAGAGCGTTATCCGGACCTGACGGAACTCGAGCTCGCGCAGCTCGAGCTCATCGGCCGACGTTTCGTGCAGCCGGCGATCCCGCATGGGGCGCACGCGCATGCCGCGAACCGCGATCGGTGGGAAGACGTGCCCGAAGGCGAGCGGCAGGAGGTTCCGGAGGCGGAACCCGAAGCCGACCTCGCGGGTGCGGCCTAGCACGGGCTGCTAACGTGATGGTGGCCGGCCAATGCCGGATCGCTGGCTTTTTCGAGAAAGGTGGGGAGGCGCTCGGCGCGCCCCCCGCCTTTTTTGTTTTCCCTGACCCCACGAAGCCATGGAAATCCTAGCAAGGGAATACCTCGGCAACTCACTCGGCGGGTGGTTGGCCGCGCTCGCCACCGTGCTGCTCGTTTACGTGGGCCTCCGGTTCATCGCCGGCTTCGTCGTCGGTCGATTGTTCCGTCTCGCGCCGGGCACGTCGACCTATTGGGACGACGTCATCACACATGCGCTCAAGCGTACCAAGGCGTTTGCCCTTCTTGCCGTGGCGGTGTTCTCCGGCGGGTTGGTGGTGACCCTCCCGGCTCGCCTGGAGTCGCTGATCGAGCACATCGCCATCCTCGCCGTCCTCGTCCAGGTGGGGATCTGGATCAGCGCCGGGATCAAGCACTGGATCGCGGTGACGCGGGAGGCGCGAGCGGCGGAGGATGCGACGGCCGTGATGACGATGAACGTCATCGGGATCGCGGCCAGGATCGTGCTCTGGTCGATGGTGCTCTTGCTAGCCCTGGACAACTGGGGCGTCGACGTCACCGCGCTCGTGGCGGGCCTCGGTGTGGGCGGCATCGCGGTCGCGCTGGCGGCGCAGAACATCCTCGGCGACCTCTTTGCCTCGCTTTCCATCGTGCTCGACCGACCGTTCGTCCTCGGGGACTTCCTGATCGTCGACGAGATGCTGGGCAGCGTCGAAGAGATCGGATTGAAGACGACCCGCATCCGGAGCCTGTCCGGGGAACAGCTCGTCTTCTCGAACACGGACCTGCTGAGCAGTCGGATCCGCAACTACGGGCGGATGTTCGAGCGGCGGGTCGTCTTCGAGATCGGCGTCACCTACCAGACTCCCCGCGAGCAACTGAAGGCGATCCCGAAGATGATACGTGGAGCCATCGAGGAGCACGGAGACGAGGTCCGCTTCGACCGGGCTCACTTCAAGAAGTATGGCGATTTCGCGCTCGTCTTCGAAACGGTGTACTACGTGATGGGGCCCGACTACGCGAAGTACATGGATATTCAGCAGGCCGTCAATTTTCGTGTTCACGAGCTCTTCGAAGCGAGCGGGATCGAATTCGCGTATCCGACCCAGACGTTGTTCGTGCGCACGAGTGCAGAAGCCGTCTCGTGACGGGCGCTCGGACGTCCCGCGGCCGCTTGCCCGGAGGGCGCCTCGTGACGATCGTCAGGGGTCCCTTCTCGCCGCCCGACCGAGCTTCGGAGGTTCCCAGGTGATACGCGCTTCGCTGATGTTCGTGCTGGCCATGGCCGTGCCGCTCTCGCCCGCGCTCGCGCAGACTCCGTCCGAGATCGTCGACAGGATGCTGGAGGCCTTCGAGCGCAATGCGGCTGCTGTCGAGAACTATTCGGTGGTGCAGGAGGTCATGGGGTTCGAATCCGAGCTCTACTTCGAGAAGGAGACCGTCGACGGCCGGCCGGTATTCCGCTTGCGGGGCTCGTCGTCGGGAGGGCTTCCGTCGGACATGGATGACGACGTGGGTTACACGGACGTCTATGCCGCCGCTCCGCAGCTGGTCGAGCACGCGCGCTACGGGGGCACGGAGCAGGTGCACGGTGCCGAAGCGCACGTCCTGCTGATCGACGATCTCGAGGCTCTGGACCTCGGGGCCGCCGCCGCGCCGGAAGATGCGGAGTTCCGTCCTCGTAGCGGCCGCATCCTCATCGACGCGGAAATGTGGGTGCCGCGCCGCATGGAGTTCGCCGGAGACCTCGATACGGGGAATGGCGTCGCTGAGGTCACCAGCGTGATCGACATGCAGGACTATCGTGAGGACGAGGGCATGCTCATGCCGTACCTCACCGTCGTGCGCATGGAAGGCATGGAGGCCGCGATCGATCCGGAGATGCGAGCGGAGCTCGAGGAGATGCGCGCGCAGCTCGAGGAGCTTCCCGAAGGCCAGCGTGCCATGGTCGAAGAGATGTTCGGCGGGCGAATGGAGCAGATGGAGGCTCTGCTGGGCGGAGAAGAGGGAGCCATGACGGTGGAGATGCGGGTGCTGGAGCTCCGGGTGAACGAAGGACCACCCCGCTGACGGGAAAGCCCGCGGGTAGGGCCTTCTACGGACCCCGACACCGGGCATTCCCGAATTGTCCCCGGTGCCGCAACCACCCATGTTTCTTACAGTTATGACCTATCCGGAACCCAAGGCCGTCCCGGGCGCCATGCGTCCGCGGCGCCTACGCCGCAGCGCCGCGCTCAGAGAGCTCGTGCGGGAGCACCGTCTCGCGCCCGCGCACCTCGTGCTTCCCCTCTTCGTGACCGAGGTGGAAAACGAGCCCGTCGAGATCGCGTCCATGCCGGGAGCGTTCCGCTGGCCCGTCGAGCGGGTGGACGAGCCGGTCGGTGAGGCGGTCGACGCGGGGGTGGGTGCGGTGCTGCTCTTCGGGATTCCCGCGCACAAGGACCCGCGAGGCAGTCAGGCCTCGGCGACCGACGGCGTCGTCCAACGCGCTGTGAGGGCTCTGCGTGCGTCCGGGTTCACCGGGGTCGTGATTACCGATGTGTGTCTGTGTGAGTATACCGATCATGGACACTGCGGCCTTCTCGACTCGGACGGCGTGGTGCTGAACGACCCGTCGTTGGAGCGGCTCGCGGACGCGGCCGTGTCCCTCGCTCAGGCGGGGGCCGATGTCGTGGCTCCGTCCGCGATGATGGACGGCCAGGTGGCGGCCATTCGGAGCGCGCTGGACGAGGCAGGGGCCGAGCAAACGGCGATCCTGTCCTACTCTGCCAAGTACGCGTCGTCCTACTACGGCCCGTTCCGGGACGCCGCGGACGGCGCGCCGGCATTCGGGGATCGGAAGAGCCATCAGATGGACCCCGGGAACGCTCGGGAAGCGATTCGCGAACACCGTCTCGACATCGCGGAAGGAGCGGACGTGTTGATGGTGAAGCCGGGCCTTTCGTATCTCGACATCGTGCGCCGATCCCGCGAGGCGTTTCCCGACGTGCCCCTCGCGGCGTACAACGTGAGCGGGGAATACAGCATGGTGAAGGCGGCGGCCGCACGAGGTTGGATCGACGAGCGTTCCGTCGTTCTGGAGACGTTGCTCAGCTTCCGGCGCGCGGGCGCGGATATGATCATCACCTACCACGCGCTCGATGCGGCCCGTTGGTTGGGTGAGGCGCATACACTTTGAGAGGAAGACGTATGTCGGAGACCGAATCGGAAAGCGAGATGAAACGGCCCATCGTGGGACGGTGCACCACGCCGCTCCACACCGGGGTTTCGATCCCGGCAGGGGAGTGGGCGGAGAGCCTGGCGTAGCCGGGAGCGACGTGTCCGTGGAGCTTTTCGTCGTCGGTACGAGCCAGTCGGTTGCCCCGACTCGAGTCCGCGAGCGTATGTACGTGGATCTCGACGAGGTGTATGCTACGCTCGGCGCGCTCCTGACCGATCGGGGGGTGCTGGAGGAGGCCGTGCCTCTCGCGACGTGTGGTCGACTCGAGCTCTACTGCGTGGCGCGTGAGCCGGAGCGCGCGCTCAAGCTCCTCGTCCGCATGTTGGCTCGTCGGACGGGGGTGCCGAAGGACGAGCTCCGGACCCACGTCTATGCGCTCAAGGGCCAGACGGCGGTGCGTCACCTCTTCCGTGTGGCCTCCGGTCTCGACTCGATCGTCCACGGCGAGGCGCAGATCCTGGGGCAGGTTCGGGAGGCCGCGTACCACCCGCTCGCGATGACGAGCAAGGGGCCCATCCTTCACCGGATGTTCGAGATGGCGCTGTCGACCGGGAAGAAGGTGCGAACGGAGACGGATATCGGACGTGGAGCTGCTTCGCTCGCCAGCGCGTCGCTCAAGATGGTCCAGCGCGAAGTGGGCTCCATGGAACACGTGCGGGCGGTCGTGATCGGTGCGGGCGAGACGGGCGCCCTCATGGCACGGTTGCTCCGCAAGGCGGGTGTAGGCCGGCTGACGATCGCCAACCGGACGGAGGAGACGGCCCACGAGCTCGCCGAGTCAGTCGGTGGGGAAGGGGTCGGCCTCGACCGCTTGCCGGAGCTCCTGGGTGACGCGGATCTGGTCGTGGGTGCCGTGACCTCGGACGAGTGGTTGGTGACGGTGGACATGGTTCGGGAACGTGTGCCGACCTCGTCCGAGCGTCCCCTGCGCTTCCTGGATCTGGCGCATCCCAGAAACTTCGATCCCGCTCTCGCGGAATTGTCTGGGGTTCGACTGTTCGATCTCGATCACGTCTTCGAGCGGGTCGAGGAGGCGAGAGCGGCACGGGCCGCCCAGATCCCCAGGGCGGAGGCCATCGTCCGAGAGCAGGCCGACGCCTACGAGCAGTGGCTCCGCTCGAGACGAAGCGTCGACGTTCTCAAGGCCGTGCGCCGGCAGGTCCTGGATCTCGCTCAAGCGGAGGCGGAGCGGTTCGGACAGGGCCGCAGTGAGGAAGAGAAGGAACAAATGCGGCAGCTCGCGCGCTCACTCGCGCGCACGTTCCTGCATCCGCCGACCGTGGCGTTGCGGGAGACGGACCCCGAGAGCCCGGAAGGGCGCTTCCTGCTCGACAACGCTCCGGCACTCTTCGGTGTGGACCCGGACGATGCCGACGGCAAGGAGTCGAGTTGACGGCCGTCCGGTTGGGCACGCGCGGGTCTCGGCTGGCGCTCACCCAGTCGGAATGGATCGCGGGCCTCCTGCGAGAGCGGCATCCCGGGCTCGAGGTCGAGCTCGTGCGGATCCGGACGTCGGGTGACTCCATACGTGACGTGCCGCTCGGCCCCGAGCTCGGGCAGGCGTTCTTCACGAAGGAGATCGAAGACGCGCTCCTGGACGGGCGAATCGACCTGGCGGTCCATTCCTGTAAGGATCTGGCGACGGCGATGCCCGAAGGGCTCCGGATCGGGGCGATCCCGAAACGGGAGGATCCGCGTGACGTGCTCGTGAGCGGGTACGCAAGCCTGGGCGCGCTGCCGAAAGGGGCGACCGTGGGCACCTCGAGTCCGCGGCGGAAGGGGTTTTTGCGGGCCGCGCGCCCCGACTTGGATGTTCGTGACCAGCGTGGCAACGTTCCGACCCGGCTCCAAGCCGTCGACGACGGCGTCGTCGACGCCGTCGTGCTCGCGGCGGCCGGACTGGCTCGGCTCGGCTTCGCAGCCCGTGCCACGGAGATGATCGACCCCCACGTCATGCTTCCGGCCGCGGCCCAAGGGGCGCTCGCCGTGCAGGTTCGACGACAGGACGAGCGCATGGAGGCACTGACGGCGACGCTCGACGATCCGGCCACCCGGCGGACGGTGGAAGCGGAGCGGGCGTGTCTGAGTAGGTTGGAAGCCGGATGTCAGGCGCCCGTCGGTGTGCTCGCGACGCTCGGTGCCGACGGGATGCTCGACGTTCAGGCCGCCCTCGTCACGCCGGAGGGAGTGTTGAGGGCGGAGCGCTCCGAAGGACCCGACCTGTCGTCCGACGAGGTCGGAAGGGCGCTCGCGGAATCCCTGCTTCAGCAGGCCGGCCTTCCCTCGCTTCGGGATGCGGCCTGGGCCGGTCCGGCGCCCAGGACCCCGGATTCGGGAACATGAGGCTCTTGGGCCGGGTGGTCGCCACCACCCGGGACGGTGCGCCGGATGATCCATTGACGGGCAAGCTGGAGGCGGCAGGCGCGACCGTGGTCGAGTGGCCGGCCCTGGAGTTCGCTCCACCGGTGGATGAGGGAGCGCTCGACCGTGCTCGCCGCGGTGTTCTGGAGGGAGCCTTCGACTGGATCGTGTTCACCAGCGCCCGAGCGGTGGAAGCGCTCGGGCGGGGAGACGGCGTTCCGGGCGACGTGCGCGTGGCGGCCGTGGGCCGTGCGACCGCTCGCGCGCTTCGGCAAGTGGGGTGGCGAGTCGACGAGACGGGCACCAACGATGCGCGAGACCTCGCGGATCAGATGGCCGGGAGCATGCGGCTCGACGGGACCCGGATCCTTTTTCCCGCGGGATCGCTCGCCGGGAGCGCGCTCGAGGACACCCTGGGAGCCTTGGGGGCCGAGGTGGAGCGGGTCGAGGCGTACAGGACGCGGGAAGTGCCTCCCGACCCGGAGAAGGTGCGCGCCGATCTGCGCCGCGGCATCGACGTCGTCGCCTTCGCCAGCCCCTCGGCGGTACGCTCGCTCGCCCGCGCTCTGGGACGTTCATGGACCGCCGACATGTCCGGTGTAGGGGTGGCGGCGATCGGGCCGTCGACCGAGCGTGCACTGGTGGAGGAAGGAATCGAGCGGGGGGACATCGTCACCGCCGCCCCTCCCGGCCTGGACGAGTTGGTCGAGGCGTGTCGGGTGGCGGTCACCGTGCGTCGAGACGATCCCATGGAGGCATCGGAACGGCCGCGCCAAGAAATCATGACCAAGGTGGAAGGAACGATGAACACGACACGGAGCGAGGAGCTCATAGCCCGTTCGCGAAAGATCATCCCGGGAGGCGTGAACAGCCCGGTGCGTGCCTTCACCGGAGTCGGGGGCACCCCGCGGTTCGTGCACTCGGCGGACGGCGCCTTTCTGAACGACGTGGACGGGAACCGGCTCCTCGACTACATCGGCTCGTGGGGCGTGATGGTCCTCGGTCACGCCCATCCGGCCGTGCGGCACGCCCTCGCGGAAGCGATAGAGCGAGGCACGTCGTTCGGGACGGCCACGGAGGGCGAGGCCGAGCTCGCCGAAGCGATCGCGGAGCGTGTACCCAGCGTGGAGCTCTTGCGGTTGGTCAACTCGGGTACGGAAGCCACGATGAGCGCCCTTCGCCTCGCGCGGGCGGCGACCCAGCGGACCCGCATCGTCAAGTTTCGGGGAGGCTACCACGGGCACGGGGATGCCTTTCTCGTCGAAGCCGGGTCGGGCGCGGCGACGCTGGGGGTCCCGTCGAGTCCCGGCGTGCCTACCGGGACCGTGGCCGATTCCCTCGTGGCGGAGTACAACGACTTGGCTTCGGTGGAAGCGCTGTTCGAAGCGAATCCGGATGAGATCGCGGCCGTCTTCGTCGAGCCGGTGGCGGGCAACATGGGCTGCATCCCACCGGCGGAAGGCTTTCTGGAAGGGCTCAGGGAGCTGACCTCGGCGCATGGGGCGTTGCTGATCTTCGACGAAGTGATGACGGGCTTCCGCGTGGCCGAAGGAGGCGCGCAAACACGCTACGGCGTCACGCCCGACCTCACCACGCTCGGCAAGGTGATCGGCGGCGGGCTTCCGGTCGGTGCGTACGGCGGGAGGGAGGACCTCATGCGCATGATCGCGCCGGACGGGCCCGTGTACCAGGCGGGAACGCTGTCCGGGAATCCGCTCGTGGTGGCCGCGGGACTCGCCACCCTGCGCTTTATCCGGGATGATGCGGGCGTCTACGATCATCTCGACCGCCTGGGCGCGATGTTCGACGAAGGGTTCGCCGATATCGGACGTCGAGTGGGCGTCCCGCTGCGGTGGAACCGAGCGGGGGGGATGGGATCCCTCTTCTTCTCCGAGGGCCCGGTGGTGGATTGGGAGACCGCCGCGGCTTCGGATCGGGAGCGGTTCACTCGCTTCTTTCACGCGATGCTGGATCGCGGCATCCATTTGCCTCCGAGCTCGTTCGAGGCCTGGTTCTGGTCTTATGCGCACACGGAGGCGGACGTGACGCGGACATTGGAGGCCGTCGAGGAGGTTCTCGTGCGAGACGGAGCGGATCATGCCTGAAGGCCGGACGTTGTTCGAGCGTGCCTGCCGCGGCGAACGAGGGGCTCAAGTCCCCGTTTGGATCATGCGGCAGGCTGGTCGTTACCTGCCCGAGTATCGGGCGCTCCGGGAGCGCGTGGACTTCCTGACGGCGACGAAGACGCCCGAGCTCGCGGCCGAGATCACGCTTCAGCCGATGCGCCGCTTTCCTCTCGACGCGGCGATTCTCTTCGCCGACATCATGACACCGCTCGAAGGGATGGGGGTCGCGATGAGCTTTGCTCCGGGCCCGGTGATCGAGACGCCGGTACGGACCCCCCAGGAGGCCGCGGCGTTGCGGGCGCTCGATCCCGAGGAGGGCACTCCGTTCGTCGCGGAAGCGATCAGCATGGTGCGTGACGAGCTCGAGGACGACCGTGCGCTGATCGCGTTCGCGGGCGCGCCGTTCACGCTCTTCTGCTACCTCGTGGAAGGCGGGGGATCGAAAGATTTCATGGAAGCGAGGAGCTTTCTCCGTGCCCAGCCGGAGGCAGCGGGCGCGCTCCTCGACCTCCTCGGTGAGAGCATGGCTCGCTATCTCGTGGCTCAGGCCCGGGCAGGCGCGGACGCCCTGATGGTGTTCGACTCGTGGGTGGGCTTGCTCGGGCCGGACACCTACCGGCGCTTCGCGCTTCCGGTTCTGCAGCGCATGGTGACGCGAGTACGCACGGAGGTGGACAGGCCGGTCATCTACTTTGCCAACGGAGGCGCCACGCTGCTCGAGTCGGCCGCGGACGTCGGCGCCGACGTCTTGGGGCTCGACTGGACGTTGCCTCTTTCCTCGGCGGTGCAACGGCTCGGACCGGGAACGGTCTTGCAGGGGAATCTGGATCCCGCCGCGTTGTTCGCGCCGGAGCAAGAGTTGGGCGACGCGATCGACACCGTCCTCGGGGAGGGCGCGTCGGCCGCGGCACACATCTTCAACCTCGGTCACGGGATTCACCGTACCACTGATCCGGACCGGGTCGCGTTTCTGGTGGACCGCGTACACGAAGCGTCCGAGCGCGTGCACCCGCCTCGCACGACATCCACGGGAGCATCACAATGAGGCCATCGTCCGAGAAGCTGGGTGTGTTGGTCATCAACTTCGGTGAGCCGGACGAGCCCGTGCTCGAAAAGGTCGAGCCGTTTCTGGAGCGGATCTTTCTGCAGAACGCGGGCCTGGAGCCGAACGAATCCGTGCGGGAGCGCGCCCGTCAGCTCGCTGCGGACCGCGCGCCCGGCCTCATCGAGGAGTACCGGGAGATCGGTGGCTCACCCCTGAACAACCAGGCCGAAGAGCAGGCGGAGGCTCTCGAGCGCGTTCTCGCTACCCGTGGATGGGACGTGCGCGTGTACCCGGCCTACCAGTTCACCGCGCCCACGATCGAGGAACGGATCGTGGAAGCCCGGTCGGAAGGCGTGGAGACGCTCGTCGCCGTGCCCGTGTATCCTCTCTGTGGCCAGTCCACCACGGTCGCCGCGTTGGACGAGGTGGTGCGTACCCTGGCCAAGGATGAGGAGAGCCCGCGATTCGTCGGTGTTTCGGGATGGCACGACCATCCCGCCTACGTCCGGCTCCGGGTGGACAATATCCGCTCCTTCGTCGCGTCGAGGGGGCTCGACCTCACCGATCCCGATACGCTGCTCTATTTTTCCGTCCACGGCACACCGGTGAAGTATCTGGAGGCGGGGAACCGTTACGATCGGTACGTGGACGAGCATTGCAGGACCGTCGCGGCGGAGCTCGGCACGAACCGGTACGGGGTCGGCTTCCAGAACCACACGAATCGGCACATCGTCTGGACGCAGCCGGACAATGAAGAGCGCATCCGGAACGCGTCCGAAGGGACGTTGGTGGTGGTCCCGATCTCCTTCATGCACGAGCAGTCGGAGACGCTCGCGGAGCTGGACATCGAGATGCGCCGCTTCGTGGAGGGGCTCGGCAAGACGTTCCACAGGGTGCCCGTGCCCCACGACGCTCCCGCCTTCGCCGACCTCCTCGCGGACCTCGTGGAGGAGCTCGCGGCGGGCCCGGAGTCCGGACGACTGTCTCTCGCGGCTTGCCGGTGCGCGCCCCATGACGGCATCTGGTGCACGAATGGCGCGCGTGATCTGCCCCCGAGCCCATTTCTGCCGGCGAGTGCGTGATCTGCACCGGCTACACGGTGGTCTCCCTGGCACGGGCTGCTCGTGCGGTGGGCTGACGTGGGCGTCCGTGGGGCGCTTCGGTAGGCGCGGGGTAGGGAGCTCTCCCGAATGATCGCGGTCGTCGGAGGCGGAATCACCGGGCTGGCCGTGGGCCATGCGCTGCGACGCACGGAAACGGACGTCGTCGTCTTCGAGGCGGAGGAACGACCGGGCGGCGTCATCCGGAGTGCCGAGATCGACGGACGTGTGCTCGACTGGGGACCCCAACGGACCAGGCTCACGGCGGGGGTGAGCCCCCTGATCCACGAGCTGGGCCTCGACGATCAGGTCGTGACGGCTCCCGACGGCCTGAAGCTGTTCGTGTTTCGGGATGGAAGGCTCCGAGAGGTGCCTTTTTCGCTCGGGGCGTTCGCCACTTCGGACATCGTGGGCCTGCGCGGCAAGCTTCGCATGCTGCTCGAGCCGTTGACCCCTGGAGCCGAGCCGGACGAACGCGTGTCGACCTACTTCGAGCGGAAGCTGGGGCGCGAGGTTTACGAGACCATCGTGGCCCCCCTTTACGGAGGCCTGTACGCGTCCGATCCGGCGGACATGGAGGTGGGGCTCAGCCTGATCCACGTGCTTCGGCAGTTCGGAATCGGACGTAGCCTCCTGTGGCCCCTGGCGAGGCGCGGGGGGCGGATCGCACCGCCGCCCGCGTGTTCTTTTCGGGACGGCATGCAAACGCTTCCCGACGCGCTGGCTCGTTCGCTGGGAGCACGGGTGCGCTTCGGACAGCCTGTTCGCTCGCTGGAGCGGATCGGCGACCGTTGGCGGCTCCAGCTCGGGGACGGCTCCGAACGACACAGGGTCGATGTCACGTCGGTCGTGCTGGCCGTGCCCGCACCCGTCGCGGGCGAACTGTTGAGCACCATCGCGCCCCGGGCGGCTTCCGTCATCCGCGGGCTCCGCTACAATCCGCTGGGCGTGGTCCACCTGGACGCCGAGACGAACCTGACGGGACTCGGCTTCCAGGTTTCGTTCACGGAGCGGCACCGAGCTCTTCGGGGCGTTACGTTCAATCACAGCCTGTTCGGGAGGACCAACCTGTACACTGCGTACCTGGGGGGGGCGCTTCGCCCTGATGTCGCGGAGCTGCCCGAGGATGACCTCGCCAGACTGGCCGTGAAGGAGTTCGGCGAGACGACCGGGTTCGATGCCGAGCCTCTTGCCGCGGAGCAGGAGTGGGTCCCCGCGTGGGACGTGACGTGGCGAGGGCTCGCGGATGTTTCGCTGCCTGCCGGCCTGCACCTCGGGGGGAACTGGTGGTCCCGACCGGGGCTGCCGGGTCGCATCGCGGAGGCCGAACGTTTGGCGTCAGCCCTGTCCGAAGCCCGCCCGGAGCCACGGTCCGGGAGGGATACGTGAGGAGCCGCCCTGCGGGCGTGGTCGCGGTTGCCTGGACGCTGGTCGGGGTCTCGGGGCTTTTCGCTTTCGCGGTGCTGCGTCTCGGGGGACGGGGTGTGCGCACGATCCTCGAGGGTCTCGCCCCGGGGCAATGGCTCGTGCTGTTGGTTCTCACCTTCGCGTTCGTGTACGGCGAAGGTGTGATGTCGCTCCAGCGGCGGTGGGTCCCGCGGCTGATCGAGCGGGCGCGGTCGTTACGAGACGAGCGTCGCGCCCTCCAGGTCCTGGCCCCGCTCTACGGGTTGTCCCTGGTCGGCGCGCCGGCGAAGAGACTGCTCCGGGCATGGCTGGGCACGTTCGCCATCATTACCGCGGTGCTGACGGTTCGTACGTTCCCCGATCCGTGGCGGGGGATCGTCGACTTCGCGGTGGCCGGGGCGCTGGTCTGGGGGTTGCTGAGCATCGCGTGGCGGGCGCCCGGAGCATTTCGAGGCCCTTCAGCCCGGCCCGAGCCAGCGTCCGAACCCGAACCCGGCCGCGGCGACAGCGGCCGTAAGGCACGCGTCCCAGACGAGCTCCACCGCGACGATGGCGCCGGTCGAGCGCCCTTGGAGAGGGACCCATGACAGGAATCCATGACGCTACGGCGGAAGATAGGAGGAAGGGGCCGGGCTGGGTGGAGGCGCTGGCGTGACGACGGAAGAGAGCCCCCGCGTGCGCGTGCTTCGGGACCTACCGGAAGCGTCGGAGCGTGCCTACGTCCTGTACTGGATGACCGCGAATCGTCGGTTGGGCTGGAACTTCGCGCTCGATCGGGCCGTCGAGTGGGCGCACGCCCTGGGCAAGCCCCTCGTGATCCTGGAGGCACTCGCGGCGGGATACCGCTGGGCCTCCGACCGCCATCACGCGTTCGTGCTCCATGGAATGGAGGAGCACCGGCGCCACCTCGCCGAGAGCCCGGTGGCGTACCACCCGTACGTGGAGCCGGCGCCCGGCGAAGGACAGGGGCTGCTCGTCGCGCTCGCCGAGCACGCCTGCGTGGTCGTGGCCGACGATGCGCCGGTCTTCTTCCTGCCGCGAATCCTCGAAAGTGCCGCCCAGCGCGTTTCGACCCGGCTGGAAGCGGTGGATTCCTGTGGCCTTCTGCCGATGTCGCGTGTGGATCGACCGTTTTCCTCGGCCTACCATTTTCGCCGCTTTCTGCACCGGACCCTCGCCCCTTACTTGACCGACCTCCCCGATCCGGCCCCTCTCTCCACGGCGGAACTGGAAGGTGGCTCGGTGCCGGACACGGTACGCTCCCGGTGGCCGGAAGCCCCCCGGGAGCTCCTGGCCGGCTCTGCTCAGACGCTCGCGAGGCTCCCGATCGACCATGAGGTCACCCCCTCGCCCATACGAGGCGGTACGAGCGCCGCGCGCGCTCGACTCGACCAGTTCCTGGCGCGTGACCTCGACCGCTACGGCGAGGAGCGGAACCACCCGGACTCGGATGCGTCGAGCCGGCTTTCCCCTTGGCTTCATTTCGGGCATATGTCCGTCCACGAGGTGTTCCACCGGGTCGCTGCGCGAGAGGGGTGGAGTCCGGCCAGGCTGGCGACGGATGCCACGGGAAAGCGCGAAGGATGGTGGGGAATGGGGGCTTCGGCCGAGGCGTTCCTGGACGAGCTGGTCACGTGGCGTGAGCTCGGCTTCGGATTCTGCCGCGTCGTTTCCGACTACGACCAGTACGAGACATTGCCCGAGTGGGCCCGCGCGACGCTGGAGGACCACGCGTCGGATCCGAGGCCCTGGACGTACTCTCTGGAGGCGTTCGCTCGGGCGGAGACACACGACGAGCTCTGGAACGCCGCCCAGCGGCAGCTCCTGGGCGAAGGGATCATGCACAACTACGTACGGATGCTCTGGGGCAAGAAGATCCTGGAGTGGAGCGCCTCACCCCGGGAAGCGCTCCGCATCATGGTGGAGCTCAACAACCGGTATGCCCTCGACGGCCGGGATCCCAACTCCTACAACGGGATCATGTGGGTGCTGGGGCGTTTCGATCGAGGCTGGCCCGAGCGTGCGGTGTACGGGAAGGTTCGGTCGATGAGCTCGGAGCGGACGCGCCGGAAGGTGTCCCTCGACCGGTATCTGGAACGCTGGGGCGGTCAGGCCGCGCTCGATCTGAACGGTTGACGCTCGAGCCCCGTCGGTAGTCGCTCACCAAGCGCGCGAGAGGCGGACGCCGAGCGTGAAGTCGGCAGCCGGGGTGTCGGTAGGGAGATCTTCTTGGAACGAGACGTCCCACCGCCAGGTGTCGTCCAGCGTTCCCGCGACCCCGAACGTGAGATTGAAGGAGGGACCGTCCAGCTCCCGATGCTCGAAGCTGCGCAGCAAAGGTGAGCTCATCTGGTATTGCACGACGGCCGCCCACCCGTCGCCGAGGCTGCGTTCGATCCCGAGGAGTGCATGATAGCTGCGTGCCTGGAACATACGGACGTCGGCGTCCGAAGTGGCGCGAACCGTGGAGGCTCCCAGCATCGCGTGTCCGTGCCAGTCGGCTCGGGAGACACGACCGAGCGCGGAAACGTCCAGGTCCGTGTTTTCCTGCACGAACGGCCCTCCCGCCGTCGGAATGCGGGTCGTCAGGCGGAGGCTCAAAGTCGCGGGAGCATCCTCAGAGCCGGCGAGGCGCCACTTTCCGAAAAGCCGAATATCCTCCAGCCCGAAGATGCGTCGCGGGACGTCGAGCACGGTTTCGCCCCCTTCCATTTCGACGGTCTGGTGGTACGCGCCATCCCGGAAACGTTCCCGGTTCGCGTTGCCCACGCGGAGGAAGGTGTGCCACCACGTCAGGAAGGGATCGAGGTTGCCTCCCCCCGTCGTTTCGAAGGTCAGGCGGCCGCCGATCTCGAGGTCCCGTGTGACGCCGTAGCGCACCTGCGCGGTCGTCACCAGCCGCTCCATGTCGATCAGGAGGACGTGTTCGGCGCCCGCTTCCTGCTCGAAGACATTCGAGAACGCCATCCAGGATCCCCACCGGAGGGAGCCGGTTCCGACAGGGTCGGGGGACTCCGCGGGTGCCGTCAGTCCGAGCCGGTGAAGGGGGGCGCCGTCCTCGGACGTCAGGGGTCCTAACGCGGGCGCTTGGCCCGCGGCGCGGCTCGCGGACGTGAAGAGGCCGAGGAGGCCCGCCACCACCCAGAGGACGCCTCGCGCCCGTGCTCGCGCGGAGGGAGGTTGGACGGGTGAACGTGACATGGTGGCGGAATCGATGGTCCGTGGAAGGCGCGGAAAGGTAGGAAAAGAAGAGCTATCCGACGCGAACGATCAAGGACGTGCGTCGCCTCGAGCAGGGGGGGAGTGGACTTCGGCGGCCATGCGCCGTCTCTTGCAGGATCTCGAGCATACCCGGACGGGTACGCCGCGACCGATCTTTTTCTCCGCATTCAGGGACGCCCACGTTTTCATGTACACTCTCGACGCTCTCGGAAATCTCGGCGAATTCGTAGGCGCCCTCGGCGTCGTGATTTCGTTGGTTTATCTGGCCCGCCAGATGCACCAGAACACGATTTCGGTGCGGGCGGCGTCCTTCAACGCGATGATCCAGAACAGCATTCGACTCCTCGAACACTCCTTCCGAGATTCCGAATTCGCGGCTTTCCTCGCACGGGCCGAAGCGGATCCCGACCAACTCACGCCGCAGGAGAGGGTGCGCTGGGACTCGTACATGACCGCCGTGTACCGGCATTTCGGCAACCTGGTATTTCAGTCCCGCGTCGGGGCCCTGGACGAGCAGATGTGGAAGGCGTATCGGGAGGACCTGAAGCGACATCTCAAGCAGGATTCCTGGGCGAGGTGGTACCATGCCCACAGCGAAGTTTTCAGCCGATCGCTGACCGATCAGGTCGAGCAGACTTTGCGTGAGATCGAGGTCGAGCGCCACGAGCATCGCGAAAGCCACGCGACTCCCACAGATTAGAACAGTGTGATGATCGTACCCCTGCATGTGCTGGAGCGTCGAGGGGCGTCCGAACGTGTCAGGGGGCCACCCGGTCGACAGTCGAGGAACGATGAGCGCGCGGTTTCGGATTCGAACGCCACACGGCCAGGAGCTGTCCTTCGGCTCCGAGGAGATGTTCGCCGACTTCGTCAGATCGGGCGAGCTTTCCCAAGACGACCTCGTGTACGACGCCGCCACGGGCGAGTGGTCGCCGGCCTTCACGCACTCGCTCGTGCTCGAGGTCCAGGCCGGCGGGCAAGGGACCGGGGTGCAGGAGACCGAAGGCGGTAGTGACGGGCCCTCTGGCGGTGAAGCTTCCCGGGCGGATGCTTCCGACGACGAGGATTCGGATCTGAGCCTCGATCTCGCTCCCGAGCAAACTCCTGAAGAGGCTTCGGCCGCGTTCGTCAAGGAGATGGAGGAAGAGCGCGCCTCGGAGTTCGAGCGGACGGAGGAGCTCCATGGCCTGCGGCCGAGCAAGGAGGGCGGCGGATTGCTTCGGGACTCCGAAGAAGATCCGCAAGACTCTGCCGAGACGAACACGGACGCGGCAACGTCGGAGCGGGGTGGGCGGGATCCCGGTCGGGTCGAAGAGGACCTTACGAGCGAAGCCGAGGCGCAACCGACCCGGCGCACTCGGTCGACGCGGCGTCGTCGCCCGCCGTCGAGAAGCGCTCGAGCGTCCGTCTCCGGTCGGTTCGTCGTGTGGGTGTTGGTGCTCGGCGCGTTGGCCGGTGGCGTCGTCCTGCTGGGGCCCAACGTGGTCGGGCTGGCGATGGACTCGGGGGAGTCGGAAGACGTGGTCACCAGCGTGCCCGTGGTCGCCGACACCGAAGAGGCGGTCCGTGCGGCGGCCTCCGTGCGGTTTCTCGCTCGGGTTCGCCCCGGCCTGGTCGGGCTTCCGACCATCCCGTCCGTTTGGCTCGATGGACGATACCTCGCGAACGCGTCGGACTTTCCGGAGGTCCGTGCGGCTTGGCAGGAGCATCTCGCGACCGTGCGCCGTTTGCGGGTCGATGAGGAGGAGCACTACTCGACCGCGTATCTCAGCGCTCTCGACGATGCAGGAGTGACCGGCGCTACCCGAACCCTTCGCCTCGCTTCGGCGCTTTCGCGGTTCGAGAGCCGTGCACCGGAGCGCGCGGCACACTACGATCGCGTGGAGGAGCTGGCCGAGGCAGCAGTCGAGCTCCATGACTTTCTCGTGGCGCGTGAGGCGGACATCACGTACGAGCCGGCCGTGGGTTCCAGAGTGTCGGTCGACCCCATTCTCCAGGCCGCGGGACGGGATCCGGAGACGCAGGCTTCGCTCGAAGCCGCGCTCGACCGTGTTCTGGATGCGCTTTCCGGAGGGGGCTCGGGACCGGTCGAAGTGGCTCGGGTGCCTCAGTGGACCTTCCAGGGGCTCCGCGACGTGGTGATGCCGGAATGACCGAGGCCGTGGGCCGCTGGGCCAAAGTCATCGACCACACGCGCTGCATCGGCTGTCACGCGTGCACGACCGCCTGCAAGTCCGAGAACGAGGTTCCGCTCTCGGTCACCCGAACGTATGTGAAATACGTCGATGTGGGGGCGTTTCCCCAGGCGCGGCGCTCGTTCCAGGTCACGCGCTGTAACCAGTGCGCGGACGCGCCCTGCGTCTCGGCCTGTCCGACCGCGTCCATGCACAAGCGTCCGGACGGCATCGTGGACTTCGACAAGTCGATCTGCATCGGGTGCAAGGCGTGCATCGCGGCGTGTCCGTACGACGCGATTTTCATCAACCCCGAGGACAAGTCGGCCGAGAAGTGCAACTTCTGCGCGCACCGGCTGGACGTGGGGCTCGAACCCGCGTGCGCGGTGGTATGCCCGACGGAAGCCATCCTGGTCGGCGACATGGACGACCCGCTCTCGGCCGTGAGCCGGATCATCAACCGGGACGCGGTCACGGTGCGTCGTCCGGAGAAGGAGACCCGCCCCAAGCTCTTCTACAAGGGCGCGGATCAAGCCACCCTCGACCCCTTGGCTGCCCAGCGTCCCGACGGCGGGCTCTTCATGTGGAGCGAACAGGGTAAGGTGCCGCACCAGGTGCCTTCCGGGCATCCCGGTGACGGGGCCGGTTACGGTCAGGGGGGAGCGAACAGCTCGGCCGCTGCGCTCCTGAGCTATGACGTGACGCACCGGGCCCCGTGGGACTGGCGGGTCAGCGCGTATACGTTCACGAAATCGATCGCGGCCGGCGCGTACCTGGTGTCGCTGACGCTCGGCTTGCTGGGGCTGCTCCCCTTCACCTCGGCCACGTGGGGGTGGCATGCACCGCTCGTGGCCGTGGCCGGGCTTCTCCTGACGGGTGCGTTGCTCGTGTGGGACCTCGACCATCCGGAACGGTTCTGGATGGTGCTCACGCGGCCACAGTGGGGGAGCTGGCTCGCGCGGGGTGGGGCCATCATCACGGCGTACGGAGCGTTGCTCGCGGCGCATCTCGCGGCGACGGTCGTGGGACGTGCGGATCTTACGCCTCTCTTGGCCTGGGTGGGCGCCCCGCTCGCGGCGATGTCGGCGGTCTACACCGCATACCTCTTCGCCCAGGCCCGCGCCCGTGACCTCTGGCAGAGCCCCATGCTTCCCGCCCACCTGCTCGTGCAGGCCTTCGCGGCCGGCGCGGCGGTGTTGCTCGTGCTCGGAGCCACGCCCACCGGACCCGTCGTGGCGCTCTTCCGGATCGCTCTCGGCCTCCACCTCCTGCTCGTCGTGGGCGAGGCGACCATGGGCCATCCGACGGCCCATGCCGCGCTCGCCGCCCGGAACATGACGTTCGGGGCCTACGGCCACTTTTTCTGGCTGGCTCTGGCGTTCGGGGTGCTCGGTCTGATCTTCCCGGTCGGCGCCCCGGCGATCGCCGCGCTCGGAGGCCTCCTGAGCCTCCTGCTCTACGAGCACGCTTTCGTGCAGGCGGGCCAGTCCGTTCCCCTCGCTTGACCTCCGCCATTCATCCGTGAGGACGCAGCGGTGACCCATGATGAGCTGAACCAACGCGTCTCGGCCGCGCGAGCCGAGGTCGAGGCGCGCGGCGAGACCTTCTACCCCGGGGCGAGCCGGGTTCATCTCGCGTCCTTTCCACCGAAGGAGCGCTGGGACGACTGGGTCGAGCTCGACTCGAAAGCATGGCCGGAGCGCGTCGAGAAGCGATACATGCTCGTGCCGACCACCTGCTTCAACTGCGAGTCGGCGTGCGGGCTCCTGGCCTACGTGGACCGGGATACGCTGCAGGTGCGGAAGTTCGAAGGGAACCCGGAGCATCCGGGCTCGAGGGGGCGGAACTGCGCCAAGGGGCCCGCGACCATAAACCAGATCACCGACCCGGACCGCATCCTCCATCCCCTCAAGCGCGCCGGGCGGCGCGGGGAAGGGAAGTGGGAGCGCGTGAGCTGGGACGAGGCGCTCGACGACATCGCCGGCCGGATCCGCACGGCCATGAACGAGGATCGACACGACCAGGTGATGTACCACGTCGGCCGGCCCGGCGAGGACGGGTACACGACCCGGATGCTCGCGGCCTGGGGGGTGGACGGTCACAACTCGCACACCAACGTCTGCTCGAGTGGGGCGCGTGCAGGCTACCACTGGTGGATGGGCATGGACCGCCCGAGCCCGGACCACGCGAACGCCGCCGTCATCGTGCTGGTGAGCAGCCACCTCGAGACCGGCCACTACTTCAACCCTCACGCCCAGCGGATCGTGGAGGGCAAGAAGAACGGTGCCAAGCTGATCGTCCTCGACACGCGCCTCTCGAACACCGCCACGCACGCGGATCACTGGCTGTCCCCGTATCCGGGATCGGAGCCGGCGATTTTCCTCGCGGTCGCTTCGTGGATGCTCCAAGAGGGACGATACGACCGCGAGTACGTGCGGCGATGGTGGAACTGGGGCGAGTACATGGAGGCGGTGCACGGGGAGCCGGAAGCGTCGTTCGACCGCTTCGAGGAAGTGCTGAAGGGGACGTACGAGGGCTACACGTTCGAGTTCGCCGCGGCCGAGTCGGGCCTCGATGCCGACGAGCTGCGGGTCGTGGCCGAGACCATCGCGTCGGCGGGCACGCGGCTGGCCACGCACAACTGGCGGAGCGCGGGGTCGGGCAACCTGGGTGGATGGCAGGTCGCGCGGACCCTCACGTTCCTCAACGCGCTCCTGGGCGCGCTCGCGACCGAGGGGGGGACGTTCCCGAATTCCTGGAATCGGTTTTCTCCACGGCCGCCACGCCTGCCCCATCAGCATCCGAAGCGCTGGAACGAGGTGCTCTGGCCGCGCGAGTACCCGCTCTCGCTCATGGAGATGTCCTATCTGATGCCGCATCTGATGCGGGATCAAGATGCGTTCGTGGACGTGTATTTCACTCGGGTCTACAACCCCGTGTGGACCAACCCCGACGGCTTCAGTTGGGTGGAGATGCTCTCCGACGCGAAGCGAATCGGACTCCACGTGGCCATGACCCCGACCTGGAACGAGACCGCGTACTTCGCGGACTACGTGCTGCCGATGGGACACTCGTCGGAGCGGCACGACATCGTCTCGTACGAGCAATACGACGGTCAGTGGGTGGGCTTCCGGCAGCCCGTGCTGCGCACGGCCCGCACCCGGATGGGTGAGACGCTCACCGATACCCGGCAGGCGAACCCCGGCGAGGTGTGGGAGGAGAACGAATTCTGGATCGAGCTCACGTGGCGGATCGACCCCGACGGCTCGCTCGGCATCCGGGAGTTCTTCGAGTCGGTCGAGCGGCCGGGCGAGAAGATGACGGTCGAAGAGTACTACCGCTGGATCTTCGAGAACTCCGTGCCCGGGCTTCCGGAAGCCGCTGCCGCAGAGGGGATCTCGCCGCTCGAGTACATGCGGCGCTATGGAGCCTTCGAGGTCGAGCGCAAGGTCGGAAGGGTCCACGAGCGGCCGGTTCCGGACGCGGAGCTCGAGGACGTGCGGGTCGACGAGGACGGTCGCGTGTATAGCCGGGCTCCCGTGCCTCCCAGCCCGAAAGCGCCGGGTGGTACGAAGATCGATCCCGACGTCGAGGGACGCCGGCGCGTGGGCGTGCGCGTGGATGGTGAGATCGTCCGCGGTTGGCCGACCCCGAGCGGAAAGCTCGAGTTCTGGTCGCGGACCGTGGCCGAGTGGGGTTGGCCGGAGCTCGCCATTCCGACGTACGTGAAGAGCCACATCCACCCGGAGAAGCTCGAGTCGGACCAGATGCCCCTCATCTCGACCTTTCGTGTGCCCGTGCAGATCCACACCCGGAGCGCGAACGCCAAGTGGCTCGACGAGATCGCGCATACCAACCCCCTCTGGATCCATCCTGCGGACGCGGCGCGGGTCGGGGTGGCTCGGACCGGGGATCTGGTACGCGTGGAAGGCGAGATCGGATACTTCGTGCTCAAGGCCTGGATCACGGAGGGCATCCGACCGGGCGTGGTCGCGTGCAGCCATCACATGGGCCGCTGGAAGCCCGAGGGACAGCCCGGGCAGCGCCTGGGCATGATGACCGTCGCCCTCGGCCAGGAGGGCTCGCAGTGGTCGCTTCGGCCCACGGAGCACGGCGGCCCGTTCGAGTCTCCGGACCCGGACACGATGCGTGTGTGGTGGACCGACGTGGGAGTCCACCAGAATCTCACGCACGCCGTCCACCCGGACCCCGTGTCCGGCATGCACTGCTGGCATCAGGCCGTGCGGGTCCGTCCCGCGGAGCCGGACGACCAGCCCGGCGACGTCTCCGTCGACGTGGCACGGGCCCGCGCTACCTATCAGGATTGGCTCGCCATGGCCCGGTCCGCCGACGAGCACTCACCGGACGGGACGCGGCGCCCCTACTGGATGCTGAGACCGGTTCGTCCGGAGCGGGAAGCGTATCGCCTGCCGGAGCGACGGACTCCGGTCGGTGTCTGACCCGGTGACGCCTCCCGAAGCGGGTGAGCTCCTACGGGCCCTCGCCCATCTGGCCGAGCCACCGGGCCCCGCGCATCCTACGCTCGCCGAAGCGCTGGGGCTGCCGGCGCCGCCGGACGCCGCCACGCACACCGACCTCTTCGGCTTCCAGCTTTACCCGTACGCATCCGTGTACCTCGGCTCCGAAGGCATGATCGGGGGGGAAGCCGAGGAGCGAATCTCGGGGTTCTGGCGCGCCGTGGGCCGGGAGGTGCCCCCCGAGCCCGACCATCTGGCGTCGCTCATGGGCCTCTACGCGGCGCTCGGCGAGGAGGAGGCCGAGCTCGCCGCCGAGCCCGGAGCCGAAGCCCGTGTGACCCTGGTGGCTCGGAGCCGTCGTGCGCTCCTGGAAGAACATCTCGCTCCATGGGTGTTCGCTTTCCTCGAACGGATCGAGGAGTTGGGGGGCACGTTTCACGCGCGCTGGGCCGAGATGCTTCGGGGCTGCCTGTTGCACGAGCTCGCTCGGGGCGGAGCGATCGCCTCGCGTCCGGTGCATCTCGAGGTGGCGCCACCCCTGCCGGATCCGCGAGACGAGGGCGCGGCACCCTTCATGACCGCGCTGCTCGCCCCTGTCCGCTCCGGAGTCATCCTGACCCGGGCGGATCTGGCACGGATCGCCCGGGCGCTCGAACTGGGGCTCAGGGCGGGCGAACGCCGGTATGCGTTGAAGCATCTGATGGGCCAGGCTGCTCCGGACGTGCTGGCCGCCCTCGCGGAGGAGGCGGAGCGGCAGGCGGACCTTCATGCCGCGAGGAGCGCCCCGATCGGTGCTCCCGCGTCGTTCCTGGAAGCACGAGCGCGCGGGACGGCCGAGCTACTGCGCACCCTCGCCGGGGCCGCGCGTGCATCGGAGCTCGCGGAGTCCGACGGGACGGCCGGCGAAACAACCCCCGCAACTCTCGAGTCCCGAGGCTCGTAGGGATGGATGCACGACGGACCCCGCGCGCTGGATCCCCGGTGCGAGCGGGGCGCATTCCTCGGGAGGTTTCACATGTTCGAGCTACTCGCGCTGGCGATCGCCGGCACGGCCGGCGTCTTCGGTCATCTACAGTCGCGACGCTTCGTGGGGCGGAGGCTCCGCCATACCTGGATCGTGGAGAAGCCCGCGCTCGGCCTGTGGGCCGGAGTGGGCGCCACGATCATGGCCGCGCCGGTCGTCGCGTTGCTCCCCATCGTCGGTGCGGGCACGGCGCTCGCGCTGGGCGCCGGCGTGGGCACGGGCGTCGCACTCGGCGTCAAGGATACGCGGCACCCACCGCTCCTCGAGGACTGAGTCCCCGTTGCGACCGTCGAGCCCGCAGGCACCGTCCAGGGCGGGGCCTGGCCGACGCGATCCTTCGGGCGGCTCACCCTCGAAGCAGACGTGAGCGAATCCTCGCATGAGCGATCCGGTGCGTATCTCCGGGTTCTCGTTCGTGCGCAACGCGGTCTCCCTCGATTACCCGCTCGAGGAGTCGCTGCGCTCCATCCTGCCGGTGGTGGACGAGCTCGTGGTGGCGGTGGCGCGCTCGTCGGGGGAGCGCGACGACGGGACCCGAGCCGTGGTCGAAGGGCTCGACGACGGGAGGGTCCGTATCGTGGACGCGGTCTGGGACGATACGCGCCGACAGGAGATCTACGCCGATCTCACCAACGCGGCGCTCGAACGGTGCACCGGTGATTGGTGCCTCTACATCCAGGCCGACGAGGTCGTCCATGAAGACGACCTCCCGCGCATCCGGGCCCGTGCGGAAGCGCTGCAGGCCGACCGCCGGGTCGAAGGGCTCCTCTTCGACTACCTGCACTTCTTCGGCGACTACGATCACCTGCAAACCGGCCACGGATGGTATCAGCGCGAGATCCGCATGATCCGCAACGGTGTCGGCATCCGCTCCGTCCGGGACGCTCAATCGTTCCGCTATCCCGATCAGACTCGGCTTACCGTCGCCCATTCCGGCGCGCGCATCTTCCACTACGGTTGGGTGCGCCACCCCGCTCGCATGCAGGCCAAGGTCCGGGAGTTCTGGTCGCACCGTAAGAGCCCCCGAGAGGTCGAGACGGAGTTCGGTAGGGCGGAGCGGTTCGACTACGGTCCGCTCGGACGGCTCCCCCGGTTCACCGGCACGCACCCGGCCGTGATGCGCGAGCGGATCGGGGCCATGGACTGGGCCGACATGCTTCGGGAGGCCGATCCGCCCGGCGTGGAGCGCACGCAGATCCACAAGGACGAGCGGCTCAAGCACCGTGCCTTGAGCGCGATCTCGCGCTGGACGGGGATCGACTTGAACCACACCAATCACGGGAAGGTGCTGGACGTCTGAGGTGTGCCGTCCGGTTGGCTGGACTCCTACCCTACCGCAACTGGATGCGTGGCAGGACCCGCAGGACCCCGATCGCGGCTGCGCCGGCCACCGTGAAGCAGAGGACGGCCGCCCCCGTTTCTCCGTACAGGGTGTACCCGGTCCCGAAGAGTGCCCCGTAGATGACGATGCACCCGAGGAACCACGCGAGGAACGCCGCCGAGGGACTCCCGGCGTCCTCGTCGGGCTCGAGTCCCAGACCCGCTCCCCGCCACCCGTTGCCCATGGGGCGGATGCGCTTATGGAACGATCGTAGCGTCTCCTCGTCCGCCGGGGGCGTGAGCAGGGTCACGGTGAGCCACCCGACCGTGGTCACCACGACACCGATCACCAGGCGGAGCGACGGATCGATCGCCCCGAAGCCCAGAGCTTCGTGGACGAACTGGAAGTACACCGCCACGAGGAACGACACCACCATGGCGGCCACCTCGCTCCACGCGTTGATGCGCCACCAGAACCAACGGAGCAGAAAGACGAGTCCCGTGCCGGCACCGATTTGGAGCAGGATCTGAAACGCCTGGAGCGCGTTCTCCAGCCAGAGCCCGACGGCGCTCGCCAACACGATCAGCCCGACGGTCGTGATCCTCCCGATGCGCACGTAGTGCCGCTCGTCCCGTCCGGGCCTCAGGAAACGGCGATAGACGTCGTCCACGATGTACGACGCGCCCCAGTTCAGGTGGGTGCTGATGGTGGACATGTACGCCGCGGCGAGCGAAGCCACGACCAGCCCCAGGAGGCCGGAGGGCAGGAAGATCAGCATCGCCGGATAGGCGAGATCGTTTTGCACGATGGACGGATCCACGTGCGGGAAGGCGGCTTGGATGGAGCCCAGGGTGGGATAGACGATCAGTGAGGCGAGGCCCACGACGATCCACGGCCAGGGCCTCAGGCCGTAGTGCGCCACATTGAACCATAGTGTGGCCTTGAGCGCGTGGGACTCGTCCTTGGCGGCGAGCATGCGCTGCGCGACGTATCCTCCTCCGCCCGGCTCCGCGCCCGGGTACCAGGTGCTCCACCACTGGACCGCGATCGGCACGATGAAGACCGTCGTCGCCGCGCGCCAATCCGTGAAGTCGGGTAGGAGCGAGAGCTTCCCGTCGAGGGCGGGGTGGCTGAAGAGCCCGACGAGCCCACCCACCTCGGGCTGGGCCACGGCGAAGTAGGCGGCGGCGATCGAGCCGACCATCGCGACGACGAAGAGCAGGAGATCCGTGACGACGACGCCCCAGAGGCCGGAGGTCGCCGAATAGAGGGCCGTGGCCGTCCCGGCGATGAGGACCACCTCGTACTTGGATGCGCCGAGCAGAACCCCGCCGATCTTGATCGCGGCGAGCGTGACCGTCGCCATGATCATCACGTTGAAGAACACGCCGAGATAGACGGCCCGGAAGCCTCTCAGGAAGGCCGCCGGCTTCCCCGAATAGCGAAGCTCGTAGAAGCCGAGGTCGGTGAGGACTTCGGAACGGCGCCAGAGCCGAGCGTAGAAGAAGACCGTTAGCATGCCGGTGAGCACGAACGCCCACCAGAGCCAGTTCTGGCTCACGCCACCGGTTCGCACCAGGTCGGTGACCAGGTTCGGCGTGTCCGTCGAGAACGTGGTGGCCACCATGGACGTTCCGAGGAGCCACCACGGCATCGAGCGTCCGCCCAGGAAGAACTCTTCGGTCTCCCGGCCGGCCCTCCGCGCGAAATAGAGGCCCGTGCCGACCGCGAGCACCGCGTACACCGCGATGACGATCCAGTCGAGCTCGGTGAGCTGCATGACCTCAGCCGAGCTCCGCGAAGCCTCGGGAGAGCCGTTCGGGGTATATGCCCTCGGAGATGCGCCCCATGAGGGCACGCTGTGTGCGCTCGAGATCCGTGTTCTTGGTCATGCCGAACCACGGATCGGGGGCGCTGTACACATGAACCCCGGTCTTGCCCAGCTTGATCTGGTCGCTAATGGCCGTGGAGAGGAAGAACTCGTGCTGGGTATCGCTTCCCCAGTACTCGAGGAAGCGTTCGAATTGTCGCTGGAGTCGGGGCACGATCTCCGGCAGAAAGCCCCACAGGTTCATGGAGACCGTCTCGTTACCCGACAGCTCGACGGGCTCGCCGTCGACCGTGACACCCGTGACCCAGCCGTCCCGGCGCCACACTTCACGGACCTCGGTGATCCGCTGTAGTGAGCCTTCCTGGCGTAACACGCACACTCCGCGTGCCACCGACCCGGTGGCGGAGAGCGTGTCCTCGAGGCGGTAACCGACGAGGGCGGACTCGGTGGGCGCGGGATCGGAGGTCATGTGCCGTCCGAGCATTTCGAACGCTCCGGGGCCGTAGAGGTCGTCGGCGTTGCAGACCGCGAAAGGCCCGTCGATGCCTCGAGCCGCCTCGATGACGGCCTGTCCGGTTCCCCATGGCTTCTTGCGATCCGGGGGGGCGCGGAACCCTTCGGGAACGTCGTGGAGGTCCTGGCAGACGAAGTCCACCGGAAGGTGCTCGCCGATCGTTCTCGCCACATGGCCGCGTACCGATTCGAGTATCTCGGGCCGGACCACGAAGCGAATCGGGGAGAAGCCCGTGCGCGCCGCGTCGTAGACGTTGTAGTCGAGGATCGTTTCCCCGTGCGGACCGACCGGGTGGAGCTGCTTGAGGCGGCCGAACCTTCGTGACAGGCCGGCTGCCATGACGATGAGTGGGAAGCTCACGCGCGATCCTCCGACATGGCGAGCCGGGGCGGTTGGGTAAGAGAACGTGGATGTGGTCGACGAAGCGACATGGGATCCTGCGAGGATGGCGGTGAGCGTTTCGAGGGCACCGGTGTAAGCTCCGGTGACCAACATGGTGGCGGTCCGCCTCGGGCGCGAGCGCATCGGGCTCAGCCGACGCGGATTGAAGCGTTTGCTCGGTGCGACGGATCGTCCCTTCGGGTACCGAAAGTGGTCATCATGCGAGGTGGCCGAAAGTCTGTTTTTTGTTTATGTATCACTAATGACTGAATATGCAGAAGCGGGGGGCCGGAACGGGTCCGCGGAAGGGAATCGGACGCGTGTGGTCCTGAAGCTCGGAAGCCGCTTGCTGACCGGCGGGTCGACGAGGCTGGATCCCGAGCGGATGCGGTGCGTGGCCGAGATCGTGGCTGGTGAGCGGCAGAGCGAAGTGGTGATCGTCTCCAGCGGGGCGATCGCCGCCGGATTCAGAGCGCTCGGACATACCGCGCCGCCGAGTCGGATCCGGGACCGTCAGGCGGCGGCCGCGGTGGGACAGACCCGGCTCATGGCGCTCTGGTCCGAAGCGTTCTCCTCGGTCGGTCTCGAGGTCGCGCAGGTGCTGCTCACCAACGACTGCCTCACCGACCGGCGCCGTTACGTGGCGGCCCGAAGGGCGCTGGCGACGTTGCTCGACGCTGGAGTCGTCCCGATCGTGAACGAGAACGACACGGTGAGCGTGGAAGAGATCGTGGTCGGCGACAACGACAACCTCGCAGCATCGGCCGCTGCCCTCGTGGATGCGGAATTGCTCGCGCTGCTCACGGACGTGCCCGGGGTCTACGATGGCGATCCGGAGGCGGGGGGCGAGGTTCGGCTCATCGAGGAGGTGGCCAGCGCGGAGGAGCTCCGGCCTTACTGCTTCGCCAAGAAGGCTCGCGAGTCCACGGGGGGGATGCAGACGAAGCTGGACGCGGCGGAGCGGGCGGGGCGGTACGGCATTCCCACGGTGGTCGCGTCGGGAAGCGATCCGCGAGCGATGGAAGCGATCGTCCGTGGGGAGCGCGCGGGGACCTACATCGCGGCCTCCGAGCGGCCGCTCGCCGCGCGGAGGCATTGGATGGCCGTGCAGCGGGGGCTCGTCGGCGCCATCGTGGTGGATCGCGGCGCCGTCGACGCGCTTCGGCGGCGGGCGAACCTCCTCCCTAGCGGGATCGTCGAGGTGCGCGGGCACTTTCGGAGTGGGGACCTCGTCTCGGTCATGGACACGGAGGGGGTGGAGCAGGCCCGTGGAATCGTGAGGCTCGATGACCGCGAGGTGGACAGGATCCGCGGCCTCCATACGACCGACGCCAAAGAGGCGCTCGGCCGGGACCGGAGCCACGTCGTGCTGCGGCCCGACCGCATGGTATTGATCGACGAGGAGGGTAGGGTGTGAGCACCACGGACGCGAGGACGGAAGCTCCCGGTGGGCCGGAGGCCGGCTCCGTGAGCGCCGAGATGACGACTATGGCCCGCAGGGCGCGGACGGGGGCGCGCGAGGTGGCACGCCTCGACGCGGAGGACCGGTCGGCGGCCTTGCGCGAGATCGCGGCGGCGCTCGAAGGTGGGGCCGACGAGATCCTCCGGGCGAACACGAAGGATCTGGAGCGTGCGGACGAGCGCGGTGTGACGGGGCCGCTGCGAGATCGCCTGAAGCTCGACAAAGAGGGGGTACTCGGGATCGCCGCTGCCGTCCGGGAGATCGCGGGGCAGGAGGATCCGCTGGGCCGGATCGAGGACGAGCACGTGCGACCCAACGGGCTGCGTGTGGGGCGGATGCGGATTCCGCTCGGAGTCGTGGCGATGATTTACGAGAGTCGGCCCAACGTCACTGCGGACGCGGCCGCGCTCTGTCTTCGGGCGGGCAATGCGGTCATCCTGCGCGGCGGATCGGAGGCCATTCACTCGAATCGGGCGATCGCCGAGGCGGTGCGGGCGGGGCTCGCCCGCTCGAGCGTGCCGGTCGATGCCGTGCAGCTCGTGCCGACCACGGAGCGAGAGGCCGTCGACGCGCTTCTCCGCCAGGAGGACACGATCGACCTCGTGATCCCCCGAGGCGGCGAGAGCCTCATCCGCGCGGTCACGGAGAAGAGCCGGATCCCGGTGCTCCAGCACTTCAAGGGAGTCTGTCACATGTACCTGGATGCCTCGGCGCCGGCAGAGCGCGCCGACGAGCTGGTGCTCAATGCCAAGGTGCAGCGTCCGGGCGTTTGCAATGCCCTGGAAACCCTACTGGTGCACCGCGACGCGGCCGCGCGTCTGTTGCCACGCCTCGCGGACCGGTTGTCGGATGCGGGCGTGGCGCTCCGGGGATGCCCGGCCACCCTTTCCGTGCTGTCCGATCGGAGAGTTCGGCCCGCGACGGAAGACGACTGGAAGGCGGAGTACCTCGACCTGATCCTCGCCGTGCGCATCGTCGATGATCTCGAGGACGCGCTCGAACACATCGCGACGTACGCGTCCGGACATACTGAAGCGATCGTCACCGACGACGAGGAAGCCGCCCGCGTGTTCGTGGAGGCGGTCCAGTCTTCGACCGTCTTGGTCAACGCGAGCACCCGCTTCGCCGACGGAGGCGAGCTCGGCCTCGGCGCGGAGATCGGCATCTCCACCTCGAAGCTGCACGCGTACGGACCCATGGGGGCCCGAGAGCTGACGACCCGAAAGTTCGTCGTGTTCGGCGACGGACAGGTGAGAGCGTGACGGGACGTCAGCCGAAAGCTCCATAGAGGGCGTCGAGGGCCAACATGACGTCGTCGTTGTTGAGGTAGACGTGGAACTCCCGGGTGGTCGAGGTAACCTCCGCGAGGTTGATTCCTTGAAGCGCGAGCGGTTGGAGCAAACGGTAGAGCACTCCGGGTCGTCGCAGCTGCTCGTCCGTGAGTGAGACCGAGAGGCTGGTCGCGTTACGGACCTGGCGTGTCGGCCGTTCCTCGACCGTGTCTCGCACGGTGTCGAGCGTGCGCTCTTCGACGATCAGGGTGATCTCCCGGATGCCCTCGGTGATCGTCAGGTATCGCTGCTCCCCGCGCATGAGCTCTTGGAGCGCGATCAACCCCTCCCGACACCGTGGTGTGTTGGGGAACGTGAGGATGGCCAGACCCCGTTGGACCGTGACCCGGTCGGTTAGCGGAAGCGGAGGTCCGTGCTCCGGATCGGGAAGATCCGCCTGGAGCCTCGACAGCGCCATCGCGATGGCCGAGGCGTTCACGGTTTTCTGCGTGCGGGCTTCGACCGCGCCGTGGATGTGCCGAGCCACCTGGCTCAGGTTCATCAGGCGCTGCGCGAGCCCCGTCCGGACGACCGGGTCGTGATCCACGATCTCCCGCACGGCATCCGCGATCTTGATCATGGTTGGTCGAGCCTCCCGTGTCCTCGCTTGGTGGATGTTTCAAAATAAACAAATTTCGTTCTTCATGGTGTATTTCCTCGAATTCTTTGGGGCAATCGCGGGATCCGCCCATCATCCCCGCATCGATTGACGGTGCGCGGCGCCGCGACGGACGGAGCGGCGCACGGAAACGGAATGTGACAGGAGAGAACGATGAGCGTAGCGACGACGACCGAGTGCCCGGTGTGCGGTGGCGAAGTGGATGCTGCTTCCGACGTGATCGTGGGTGAGCTGCTGGATTGCGACGAATGCGGCAGTGAGCTCGAAGTCACCGCCTTGAGCCCGAACCCGGTGCTCATCGAGGCCCCGATGTCCGCAGAGGACTGGGGAGAGTAGGGTTGACCGCCCCGTCGGCCGATCCGTCGGACGGCGGGTCCGAGGGCCGGCCCTCCGTTGCGCTCGTATGCACCGGTGTTCGGCCCGAAGAAAAGATGCTCCTGGCGGCTTTTCGGGCGCGCGGTGCCGTGCTGGAGGTCGTGGACGACAGGGGAATCCACGGCGACCTCTCGGGTTGGCCGGTCGGGTTGCCGAGGGTCGACGCGGTTCTGCTCCGGGCCAAGAGCCATTGGCGCAACACGGTGCTCGCCCGGTGGCTCCGCACGCTCGGCGTCACGACGGTTAACCCGGCCATGGTCCTGGAGACCTGCGGCGACAAGGTGTCCACGACGTTGGCGCTCCTCGACGCGGGAGTGCCGACCCTGTCCGCTTCCGTCGCCTTCACGGGTGCCGGGGGGCTGGAAGCCGCGGACGCGCTCGGCTATCCCCTGGTCGTCAAGCCGGTGATCGGGTCCTGGGGCCGCCTGATCGGTAAGGTGAACGACCGGGACGCGCTGGAGACGGTGCTCGACCACAAGGATGCGCTGGGCGGGGCGCCGCACGCGGTCACCTACCTCCAGCCCTACGTGGAGCTTCAGGGGCGCGACATCCGAGCGTTCGTGATCGGTGGGCGCTGTGTCGCGGCGATCCACCGGAGCTCCCGGCACTGGAAGACGAACACCCACCTGGGAGCAGAGGCCTCCGCCATGGAGGTCGACGAAGCCTTGGCAGGCATCTCCGAAGCGGCCGCGGCCGCCGTGGGCGGTGGCGCCGTCGCGATCGACCTGTTCGAAACGGACGACGGCTACGTGGTCAACGAAGTCAACGGATCGATGGAGTTTCGGAATTCGGTGGATACGACCGGAGTCGACATCCCCGGCCTCCTGGCCGAATATACGCTAGCCGTCGCCGCGACCGGCGGGGTGGAGGCCACGTGACTCGCGTTTCCATCCTCGGAGCGTCCGGATACGGGGGAGGCGAGCTCCTACGGATTCTGCTCGGCCACCCGCACGTCGAGATCGGTCAGGTCACGTCCAGGCGGCTCGCGGGGAAGCCGGTGCACCGTGCGCATCCGAACCTCCGGGGTCACACCTCGCTCCGCTTCTCGTCTCCCGACGAGCTCGAGCCCTGCGATCTGCTCTTTCTCGCGCTCCCGCACGGCGGAGCGTCGGCGCGGTGGGACGCGCTCGAGCCCCTTGCCGAGCGTTTCGTGGACATGAGCGCAGACTTCAGGCTCGACGATCCAGGGCTTTATGAGCGCTACTACGGGCCGCATCCACGCCCGGAGCTTCTGGGCACATTCGCCTATGGCTTGGCCGAAGCGAACCGGGAACAAATCCGGGGCGCCAGGCGCGTCGCGACCGGCGGGTGCAACGCCACCGTCTCGATCCTGGCCCTTCTGCCGTTGTACGAGGCGGGCGTAGTGCTGCCGGATCGGACGGTGGTCGATGTGAAGGTGGGCTCGAGTGAGGCCGGCGCCGACGCGAACGAAGGCTCGCACCATCCGGTCCGGAGTGGCGTCGTACGTCCGTACAGTCCCACCGGTCACCGCCACACGGCCGAGGTCGAAGCCGTGCTGCGTGGTCTGTCCGACGGTGCCGGAGATCCCAGGGACGTCTCGCCCTCGGAGGCCCGGGTGCACCTGAGCGTGACCGCCATCGAAATGGTCCGTGGCGCTGCGGCGCTGGCGCACGTGTTTCTCCGAGAAGGCGTCTCACAGCGCGACATCTGGTCCATCTACCGGAAGCGGTACGCGGACGAGCCGTTCGTTCGAATCGTCTCCGAGCGACAGGGCGCCTACCGGCTCCCCGAGCCCAAGCTGCTGTCCGGGACGAATCACTGCGACATCGGTTTCGAGCTCGACGCGTCGGGAGAACGGTTGGTCGTGGCCGCGGCGATCGACAACCTCGTGAAGGGCTCGGCGGGGCAGGCGGTCCAGGCGATGAACCTGATGCTGGGCTGGGACGAGCGGGCGGGGCTCGGGTTCCCGGGCCTGCACCCCATCTAGCTCGGGCAGCAAGGAGCGCTTGACGATGTGTCGGTTCTTCGCCCTCCGGTCGGACGGGCCCGTCGATCCCGTGCCCTGGATCGCGTCGTTCGCCGAGCGCTGCAGGGTCAGCAAGGAGTACCAGGGTCATGGGTGGGGCGTGAGCTGGTGGGACGGTGAGGGCTGGCAGCGCCACCGCTCCGTCCGTCCCATCTGGGAGGAGGTGCCGGAGGAGCTTCCGAGCGCCACGATCGTGCTCGTGCATGCACGGAGCGCGTTCCGTAACGAGGGCATCGTCGTGGAGAACAACATGCCGTTCGTGGCTGACGATATGGCCTTTGCGTTCAACGGCGAGCTCCGGGGAGTTCGCTTGAGCGTGCCGGGCGAGACCGGAGCTGCGAAGCTCTTCGAGCTTCTTCGGCGCTTCCGTGCGGCGGACGGGAATACGGAAGGAGCGCTCCGGAGGCTCGACCGGGTGGTCACCGCCCGCACGGAGTACGTCCGCGCGCTGAACACGGTGGTCAGTGACGGACGAGACGTGTGGGCAAGCAGCCGGTACTCGGAGGACCCGGAGTATTTTACGCTCTGGCAGGCATGGTTGCCGCTCCTGGCCGGCGGAACATCCGCGGTTTCGTCCGAGCCGTTGGACGTCGACGGGCAGCGGCCGGAATGGGACCCCATGCCCCATGGAGAGATTCTGAAGATCGACCGGGAGACCACGTGCTCGTAGTCAAGATAGGGGGCGGCGATCTGGATCTGGGCGAGATCGCCGACGACCTCGCGGCGCTCGACGACCCGTTCGTGCTGATTCACGGAGCCAACAAGCTCCGGGACGAGCTCGCGCACGCCCTGGGGAGGCCGCCGAAGGTGGTCGAGTCGATCTCCGGATACACGAGCGTGCTCTCGGACGACGACGCCATCGACGTGCTGATGGCAGCCTACGCCGGCGTGCGCAACAAGCGCCTCGTGGAGGCCCTGCGTCGTGCCGGCGTCGATGCCGTCGGGTTGACCGGCCTCGACGGTGGACTGGTCGAAGGCGTCCGGAACAAGGGGATTCGGGTCAAGCAGGACGGGCGCAAGCTCCTCCTTCGCGACAACTCCGGAAAGCCCCGATCCGTGAACGGAGATCTGCTACGCGACCTCCTGGCGCGAGGCCACGCACCCGTCATCACGGTACCGATCGCGGGTGAGGACGGATCGGCCCTGAACACCGAGAACGACGAGGTCCTCGCGCTCTTGAGCGCCGAGCTCGGTGCGACCGACGTCGTCTCGCTCATCGAGGCGCCCGGGCTGCTGACCGACAAGGACGATCCGGAGTCCCTGGTGCAGCGGGTGGACGCGAACGAGCTGGAGGGGTGGGAGAAACGCGTCGAGGGGCGGATGCGTCGCAAGATTCGTGCGCTCAGGTCCCTTTTCGATCGCGCTGGAACACCCGGGCCACGGGTCCGGCTGAGTGATGGCCGAGTGTCGCGACCCGTATCTCGAGCGCTCGAAGGTGCCGGCACGCTCTTCGCGCGAAACGGAGCTTCGTCCGAGGAATCTCCGGCCGAGGCGTCGACCTCGAATCACTGGCTCGAGCGGATGGCCGAGCACGAGCTCGATGTCTACGGGAAGCGAGGGTTGACCCTCGTCGGTGGTGAAGGAGCTCGGGTGACCGACGTGGAAGGAAGGTCTTACATCGACTGCATCGGGGGGCACGGAGCGTTGGCGCTCGGGCACAGGCATCCCGCGCAGGTCGCTGCGCTGCGCCGGGCGGCCGAGGGGCCGTGGTTCGTTCCCGGATCCTTCGGTAGCCCCCCGCGGGTGGCGTTCCTGGAAAGGCTGCACGAGATCCTGCCCGACGAGCTGGCCCGGACGTTCCTTTCGAACTCCGGCACGGAAGCCGTGGAAGCCGCCCTCAAGATCGCCCGGGCCCATACGGGCCGCAGCGAGTTCGTGGCTGCGGTGCGGGGCTTCCACGGACGGACCTTCGGGGCGCTCTCCGTTACCTCGGAGGCGCACTTTCGTAAGCCGTTCGAGCCCCTGCTCGGCGACGTGCGGCGGGTCCGATTCAACGATGCAGCCGGCCTGGCCGAAGCCGTGAGCGACCGGGTGGCCGCGGTCGTTCTCGAGCCCGTTCAGGGAGAAGGGGGTGTGCACGTCGCCGAGCCTGCCTTCCTCCGCGCCGCGCGGGAGGCCTGTGATGCGCACGGCGCGCTGCTGATTTTCGACGAGGTACAGACCGGGTTCGGTCGGACCGGCACGCTCTTCGCCTTCGAGCGCTCGGGGGTGGTCCCCGACGTTCTGTGCCTGGCGAAGAGCATAGCCGGAGGACTCCCACTCGGTGCGACGGTCGTGCGCGAAGGTATCTCGCTGCCCGTGGGAACACACGGCTCCACGTTCGGCGGGAATCCACTCGCCACGGCGGTGGCGAGCGCTACGCTCGATGTCTTGACCGCGCCGGAGGGCGAAGCGCTGCTCGCCGAGGCGGAGCCGAAGGGGCAGCGTCTGGCCGAACGCATCCGCGACGCCGACCTCGAGCAGGTACGTGAGGTCCGGCAAGTCGGCCTGATGGTCGGGATCCAGATGCGTCGGCGGTTGGGTGACCTGCTCGGTGACCTGCAGGAGCGCGGGGTCCTCGCCCTGTCCGCGGGGTCGAAGGTCGTGCGGCTCCTGCCGCCGCTCGTGATCAGCGACGAAGAGGTCGAGCTGGTCGGGGACGCCCTGCTCGAGGTTTTGTCGGCCTCCGGGACGCGATAGGTCTCGCTGCGTCATTTCCTCTGATGCAACGCTCCGGTGACTTCGGAGCGTCTACCACGGGCTGCTCAAGCTGCGTCGGCCACTCGTTGATCCGGCGAGCGCCGAACGGGATGGAGGCCGGTTGGTGGTGGTTCTGCGGGGTGAAACTTTCCGCGCTCGGAGCACGAAGGGTCAGACACGGAGGGGCGCAGGGGCTTCCCTCCCGAAACGAGAAGCAGGGACGAGGTCAAAGGACATGATCAACACGCATCTCAGGAAACGGAACGAGGTCCCATGGTGGGCGGTGATCGGTGCGCCGGTCGTGGGGGTTCCGTGCATCGTGGCGCTCCTGGCGCTGGCAGGTCCCGAGCAGGAGGCTGGCGGGGCGGACACGGAGGTGGACTTCGCAGTGGAGCAGCTCGACGTCGAGCCGGCGGAGGCGCGGCTCGAGGCCCGGAGCATCGGTCCGATCCGGTTGGTCGCGAGCTGCTGAAGCATCCGATCGGATCGACCGTCTTTACCCGAACAGCTCCATCTGGGCCGGGCCGGACTCCGCGGGTCGACGGAACGCCGCGGCGGAGAGCGGCGGCGCGTTCTCCAAGGCCAACCGCCGGCGCTGGACCCGGAAGACCGAGCGTAAATGTTCGGCCCACGGTCCTTCCCCACGCCCTCGGACACCGAACCGTGCGTCGTAGAGAGCTCCGCCCCTGAGCTCTCGGATCCGATTCAGCACCTTTTCCGCCCGCTCGGGCGCGTGCTGCCTCAACCATCCCTCGAACATCTCCTTTACGCCGTGTGGCAGCCGGAGCAGGATCATCCCGGCGAACGAAGCACCAGCGTCGGCCGCGGCCTGGAGGATGGCCGGGATCTCGTGGTCGGTGAGTCCCGGAATGACCGGTGCGACGTTCACGCCCACGGGTATGCCCGCGTCGGCCAGCACTTGGATGGCACCGAGGCGCCGGGCCGGGGTCGAAGCACGGGGCTCCAGCTTGCCCTGCAGCTTGCGGTTCAGGGTCGTGACCGAGATGAAGACGGCGGCTGCATCGTGTCGTGCCAGGTCGGCCAGGAGGTCGACGTCCCGGCTCACGAGGTAGCTCTTCGTGGTTATGCCCACCGGATTCCGAAACTCGGATAGGATCTCGAGGCAGCGGCGCGTGACCCTCAGGCGGCGCTCCACCGGCTGATACGCGTCGGTATTTCCGCTGAGAGCGATCGTGCGCGGCGTCCACTTGGGTGATGCGAGGGCGTCTCGCAACAGATCCGGAGCTTCCGGCTTCACGAGGATGCGGGTTTCGAAATCCAGTCCCGCGGAGAAGCCCAGGTACTCGTGCGTGGGCCGGGCGTAGCAGTAGGCGCAGGCGTGCTCACACCCTCGGTACGGATTGATCCCGACATCGAAACCCACGTCGGGCGAGTCGTTGAACGACAGGATGGAACGACTCGCGTCCCTGAGGAGGACGGTGTCGGGAGGCGGGTCGTCTGTATCCGTCCACCGCTCACGCTCGACGTGGAGGCGGTCGTAACGGTTCGGTGGATTCCAGGCGACGCCCCGACCACGGAGCGTGGGCAGCGGAAGGTTTAGTGGCGAGTCCATGGAAGACAATGATACCGAATAAAGACCGAATATCAAGCGGTGGGACGCGACACGCGGATGCACGAACGCCCCGGCGGGCTCAAGCGCTCGCCGAGGCGTTCGTGGAGTTGGGCTTCCCCCTGATCGCGGCCCCTGGAGAAAGGGCGCCGCGAACGGGTTGACGACCGTCGGAGCGCGCTCCGACGGTCGTGTTCGCGCGTCCGTGCGTCAGGCGGTCTCGATGTCGTAGCAGATGCGCCAGTCGGACATGTTCTCGGGGTCGTCCGTCCCCTCGTCGGTCGGCTCGTGTCTCCCGATCCAACTCTCCGGGTCTCCGGTGAACTCCCGTCGGTAGTTGTCGAGCGGGTCGTTCTTGGAGAATTGGTCCAACTCCGTACCGAACATTTCCACGACCATGTTCTCGCCGACCTCACCCTCGAAGAGAACCTTGTCGATCTTGTCGACCTTGTTTCGCCGCGGATGATCGGATATTGACCAGTACCCTTCCTTCGGGAACTGTGTCTCGTGGCTCTGACCGGCCGTCGTCACTACCGAGCGAAAGCGGAACTCGCCCTCGTCGTCCCACATGGCTTCCTTGTTGTCCTTGATTTGAACCCATCTAAGGACGATGCGAATCCGGTTGCCACCTTTTTCGGACATTCTAACTCCTGGCTTTCGTTCGGTCGGACCAGCGACGCGGACAAATAGGGCCGCAGGCGGGGTCCGGTCAAGGGTATGGCGACCATCGCTCCGTCGTCGCGCTGCAAACGAAGGATGGTAACGGGCCGGCCTCAGAAGGAGAAGGAGACCCCTACGAGGGGCAGCAGCGGTCGTTCCGCCAGCGGAGTCACCGCTTCGTCCCGCCACGGCTCGAAGGTATAGAACATCGCGTCCCGCTGATCGAGCGCGTTCAAGATCCGGACGTACGGTCGGATGTGCCAAGATCGGCCGCCCCAGGTCGTTTCGAGCGAAGCGTGTAGCTCCAGGTCCAATCGGAGGAATTCTTCGTCGAGTCCACGCACCACGGGGTCGACGGGGGCCGTTCGGCTCGCGGTAGCGACGGGTTCCGCGGAGGCGAACCCGGGGGCGGAGTCCTGGCGCGTCGGAACCGGGATGCTGGTGTACGGAAGGCCGGCTCCGTAGGAGATCCGGGCTTCCCCGGCGATCGGTCCGGCGAGGCGACCGGAAAGGCCGGCGGTCAGCAGGTGTCGCCCGGAGAAATCGGCGGTTCGTCCCGCCAGGTCGGTGCCCGACCAAAACCAGGAGAGCCCGTAGCCGAGCCACCCGGATGCGTGCTCTCCCGCGCTGAGAATGCGAACGTCCACGCCGGAGCTCCGCACGGTCTCCCGTTCCGGGCGATGCAACCCTTCGAAGCGCTTGAAGAACCCTTCGAGCCCGAGCTTCGCCGAGTTCCCGATGCGCTGATCGAGTGAGAGGACGACGTGGTCGGCCGTGGCGACCGGAAGCACCTCGTCCGCTTCGATGCCGTCGTCCGTCATCTCGACCAACGTGTGCTCGACGGCGGGATCCACGGTGCGTGTCGGCTGGTGGTAGCGTCCCGCCGCGACCGTGACGAGCGCGTCGGGCCCGATCTCCCAAAAGAACGAGGCTCGTGGGGCCGCGCGGAATCCGACATCGGGAAAGTAGTCGGCCCGGAGGCCGGCACGCAGAGTGACCCCTGCCGCGAGCCGACGCGTTCCTTCGAAGAAGGCCCCGGTGCTCTCGGCGTGACCTCGATTCTCACTGGTGTGGTGACCGGGCGAAGTGACCGCCTGAAAGGCTGCGGCGATCCGCTCGTGGGAGGTGCCGACGCGCATCTCCGCGTCCGGGGCGCCCCACGTCAGCTCTCCCACGGCCCGGAGCCGCTCGGTTCCTCCGGATGCGACGAAGGAGGTGGGTGACGGCTCCTCGGGCGTCGGGGTCCCTCGGAGCGGAAGCTCGGCCTCGTATCCGCTCGCGCCCAGGGACAGGTCGAGGCGCGCGCCCCCCAGATCCGCTCCGTACGACAGGGTGGCCGCGCGGTTCGACCAACGGGCATCGTCGGAGACGCGGGCATGGTCGAGAAGAACCTCCTCGGAGTTGAGAAAGCCCGTGACTCCGAGCTCGTGTCCGGGCGCGACTTCTCCGTCGACCGCGACGAGCAGGTCTCGGTATCCGTACGGTCGTGCTCCGCCCAGCGCCCGCCTTCCCAGGTCGTGGAGGCTACGCCCGGAAGCCAGGATCCCGGCATGGTCACCCAGGGGGGATTCGACCGCCGCGGAGGTCGTGAGGAGATCCACGGTTCCGGAAGCGCGCAGGCGGTCCCTGCGGGCCGTCCGGGTCCGGAGGTCGAGGATGTGCGTGAGGCCGCCGTCGTAGCGGGCGGGGGCGCCACCTACGTGTAACTCGGCCGTGCCCAGGACCGCGGGCTCGAAGCTGCGCATGAGACCCGCGACGTGGAATGGCGTATACACCGGGACCCCATCCAGGAGGACGAGCTTGAGGTCCGTGGTCGAGCCTCTCATGAAGAGGATGTCGCTCGCGTCGGCCGGGTCGTTTCCGGGCAGCGAGCGGACGGCGTCGAGCAGGCCCTGACGTCCCACCCCCGGCGCCAAGTCGAGGGCCTGCATGTCGAGCTCGGCCAGACCGGTCGAGGGTGTGCGTGGAGTGGCGCGCGAGGGATCCGGCACTTCGGGACGGTTCCGGGAACTCCGGACGTCCACTGCGTCGAGGGCGATCGGCTTGGCGGACAGCTCCAAGTCGACATCCACGGTGCCGCCCGCCGGAACCGTGACCAGGAGTTCGACGGGGGCGTGGCCCGGGTGGAAGGCCCGGAGCACGACCGGTCCCGCGGGGAGGCGCTCGAGGCGGTAGTGTCCATCCCTGTCGGCAGGGGTCGTGCGGGTGACTCCGTCCGCCGACGCCTGTACGGTGGCGAAGCCGAGAACCCTCGTGCCTCCCTGGAATCGACCTTCGACCTGGCCTCGGATCACGCCACTGGGTGAATCTTCGGGAACCTGCCCGAACGACGATCCCGGGGACGTACCGACGAGCGCTGCGGTGCCGAGCAGCACGGCTGAGGCACGGACGCACCTCAGCGCGCCGCCCCGCGGAAGGGTTCCCGCACCCTTACGGCGTCGTGAACAAGATCCGAGCATCGGTCCGCTCTCCAATCGGCCCCGTGACGTCCGTTTGACCTTCGCTCCGTGTCAGGTATGGCTCTCCATCGACTTCGACCGTGACGGGGACTTCCGAGTCGGGTAGCTCGATGCGCACCGGACCTCCCGCGACGAGCGCCTCGAGTCGCCCGTCTCCGTAAGTGAACCGGCTGCCTTCGGGCGCGTCGATCCGGGCCGTGGCCTCGTCGATCCAGACGACCTCGAGGGAGCCCAACGAGCCGAGGCTGCCCACGAGGACACGAATGCCTTCTTGGGGGACCGCCACGGAAACCCCCGACCGAGGCACTTCCTGAGCGGTCTCCGCGGTCGCGCCCGGTGTGGCCCGATCATCGGACCCCGCGCTGGTCAACCAGCTGTGAAGCGGTAAGCCGGGCAGGGCCGATACCGCTCCGACGGCGACGAGGAGCACGGCCGCGGCCCTCCCGAGGTGCCCCGGCCACCGGAACCGGCGTCGCGACCGCAGGTCGTCCTCGATGCGCGCGTCCAGGCGCTCTCGGACGCGGGCGCGTGCCTCGTTCAGCTGCTCCGAATGCCGGGTCCCGCCGACACCGGGCTCGTCGAGGGTTCCCAGAAGTCGATCGATGTGCTCGGCACGCCATTCCGCTTCACGCAGCGCCGACTCGCACGCACTGCACTCTTCGAGGTGGTCGCGGGAGACGTCCGGCACGGCCTCTCCGTCACGGAGCGCCAGGATCGTGCTTTCGTCCATATGGTTCATACGACTTCTCCCGCCGAGACGGCCTCGGCGAATCGTTGCTCTGCTCGTGACAGGAGGGTGCCCACCGATGTGGAGGCGACGTCGATCGCCGCGGCGATCTCCTTGTAGCTGAATCCGGAATAGCGCATCAGGAGGATCTCTTTGTCGCGCGGGGAAAGAGCGTCGAGCGCCTCACGGACGATGGCCCTCGTCTCGTCGCGCTCGAGCGTCCGGTCGGGCGTCTCGAGCGCGACGGGTCGCACGGGGTGCCGCTCCAGGAGTCGTTGTCGGTTCGTATCCACACGGTACCGGTCTCGCACGAGGTGAGTGGCCGTCTTGTAGAGCCAAGCTCGAACGCCCGACTCGCTCCCGGAGATCCTTCGGTCGAAGAGCCGGACCATGGCCTCTTGGGCGATATCCTCCGCCGTGTCGCCGTCCCCCGTAAGGCGCTGCACGTAACGCACCAAGCCCGGGTAGTGCTCGTCGAACACCGCGTCGAAGTCGACCATGAGTCGGTTGGAGTCGCTCAATGTGGCCCTCCGGGCCACGGAATGGATGGTACCCGGCCCTGCGCCCCGGGTGTTCCCGCTTCCTGGTCCATGAACGACCGAGGCGCGTCGTCTGTGACGGGGGGTCAGTCCGTGGCGAGATTCGGGGACTCGACGGAGGGCCGCTTTTCGAGAACCCGGTCGGCGAAGAGGGCCCGATCGAAGAACCGGAGGAGCGGTGCGGAGATCGACCCGACGCCCGCTGCCGCCAGCGCCGCCCCGAGCCCGTCGGGCAGCGCCACCGGTCCGAAGAGGCCGCTGGCGAGGAGAACCTCGAGCACCGTCGCGGCCAGTAGGAGGGTCATGCTCAGCAGGGCACCACCCGCGATGCGTCGGGTGAGCCGCAACGCATCCACTCTCTCCGGAGCGAGCTGGGTGCCCGCGAGCCCGAGAACGAACCCGAGGGCGCCGAGGTCGAGGAGGAGGGGGCGCCACGCCCGGGCCGGCTCCGGCCAAGAGGTGACCGAGAGGAGGATGTTGCCCGCGATGACGAGCATCACGGTGGTGACGAGCGCGGACACGGCCGCGACGAGCCACCACATCTTGTGACGGTCGGTCGGGCTGGACCGGATCCAGGAGTCACGGAGGTTCAGCACGACCGTCGTGGCCGCGGCGACACGTAGCAGGTCCATGAAGGGACTGAGGCCGGCGTCCGAGACGGGTGCGCCTCGACCGATGCTCGTACCGACGAGAACGATCGGAAACACGACGGCGACGCCCCAAACCAGCTCGGCTCTCAGAAGTCCGGTGCGGAGCGGACGCAGCGAGGACGCCAACAGCGAGCCCTCCGCGCTCGACGCGAGGCTCCGCTCGTCCAGGGCCCTTGGAAAGAGGGTCGTGAAGCGCACCAGCCCGGCCAGGCCGAGGGTCTCGACGAGGAGGAAATGCCCTTCGAAGGCGAGCCGGGCCGTGCCGGGAGCCGGCCGGAAGAGGAGCACCGTCCCGGGGTAGGCGAGGATGTAGCTCCACGCGGCGATCGCGAGGGCGAGGCCACGTCGCTCGGGTCGATCCACCTGATTCCGGAAGACGATCAGAAGCGCCACCGCCGCCGAGCTCACGGACAAGAGGCCGTTGGCGGCTACTACGGTGATCAAGTTCGGCGTGGCTCGCGGGCCCCACAGCTCACCCGGAGTGAGTACGCGCCACGTCAGCGCATCCATGTACGTCCACTGTCCCGCTACCGCGACGGCGGCGAGCAGGAGCACGAGCACGCGGACGACGACCGTGCTCGAAGGGATGGACGAACCTCGTTGGAAAGGCACGGTGCCAAGGTGCATCAGGGTCCGTGGTCGCCACAAGCACGAAAAACGGTGGGCTCCGCCGGAACCGGGGGCTGTCCGGGCCGGCCCCGCTCCCCGCGACCGGGTCCTGTGAGTTGCGTGGTGCCGCTCCAGGGTGACATTTCAAGGTACCGAAGCCTATAGCCGGAGTGATACATGATCAGGTTCGTTCGTTCGTCGTGCGTGGTGTCGTTCCTTCTCCTCGCGGTCTTGGCCTTACCCGTCGAGCAAGCCTCCGCGCAGGCGGGTTCGCTCGTGGGCCCGGACGGGGAGGTCGATTGGAATCGTTTCTACACGGCGTCCGAAACGAACCAGATTCTGGCCGAGTTCCACCGGCTCTACCCGGAGCTGACCGAGCTCTACTCGATTGGTGAGAGCATCTACGGGCAGCCCCTCATGGTCATCGAGATCACCAACGAGGCGACGGGGCCGGCTTCGGAGAAGCCTGCGCTCTACGTGGACGGAGGAATCCACGCCCAGGAGCTCACCGGGTCGTCGGTGGCCACGCATGCCATCGGATACCTCCTGAACGGGTACGGAGAGGACGCCCGGATCACGCGGCTTCTGGATGAGCGGGCCTTCTATGTGCGCCCGAAGTTCAATCCGGACGGCTCGGACCTCGTGCTCATCGAAGACCAGTTCATGCGCAGCACGCCGCGACCCGTGGACGAGGACGAGGATGGCGTCGCGGACGAGGATCCGCCCCAGGATCTCAACGGGGACGGGTGGATCACGCATATCCGGTACCCCGACCCCGAGGGGGACTGGGTCGTCGATCCCGACGACGACCGAATCCTGATCGAGGACGAGGACGGTGAGCTCCCGGGTGACCGGTATACCCGGATCCGCGAAGGGATCGACAACGACGGTGACGGCCTGATCAACGAGGACGGCATCGGTGGCATCGACATGAATCGCAACTTCCCGCGGAACTGGGAGCGGTGGCATCTGCAGCCCGGGTCCGGGGATTATCCGCTCTCCGAGCCCGAGACGCGAGCGGCCGTCGAGTTCATCAACGCCCACCGAAACATCACGGGCGTTTATCACGGGCATACGTCCGGCGGCTTCGTTTATCGGCTCCCGTCGGCCGTGTCGCCGCCCGACTTCCCGGAAGTGGATCTGGGTCTGATCGTGGACCTCGGAGAAGAGTACACGAGGTCCACCGGACGACCGGTGGTCCCCAGCTCGACGCACCCCACCGAGCACCGTTACGGGACGTTGATCTCCTGGGCCTACTGGGACCAGGGCGTGATCGGCTGGGTGCCGGAGTTCTCACCGGGGCCCGAGGCATGGGTGACCGACTACGACGGCGACGGTGAGATCAGTGAAGCCGAGCAGCACCGCTTCAACGACGAAGGGCTCGACGGGCGCTATTTCGTGGATTGGGAGTCTTACGACCACCCGGATCTCGGCCCGGTCGAGATCGGAGGGTGGCTGACGAAGTTCTGGGGCCAGAATCCTCCGCCGGAGTTCCTGGAGGACGAAACATCCCAGCAGATGCACTGGATCCTGTATCTGGCCGAACAGTCTCCGATGCTCGAGCTGAGCACGCCGACCGTCACCGCCCGGGGTGACGGTACCTACCTCGTCGAGGCGACCCTCACCAACGAAGGGTACCTCCCCACGAGCATCACCGACCGCGGGGTGGTCGGACGCGAGCGAGAGGACGGCACGCTCGAGCGTCAGGTCGTGCGGCCGCCGAGCCTCTCGCTCGAGTTCCGTGGACTGGAACTCGTCGAAGGACGGCCCCGGATCGCCATCGAGCATCTGGCCGGAACCAACACCCTGCTCGAGGAGCTGGACGAGCGCAGCCGATCGGTGAGCTGGGTCGTGCGACCGACCACCGAGGGCCCGGGCGCGCTTCGCGTCGTGGCGGAAGCCGACAAGGGTGGCGTGGTTCGGAGTGAGTGGATCGAGGCTCCCTGAGGCGGGGGGCGGCTCGTGGGGCTCGCCGCCGCCGCGCGCCGACTTTAGACTTGGGGCGGTCGGGGCTCCGAGCCGAGGTCGGAGTCGAGATCGTCCTACTTCACCGGGCGTGGAATGCGCTTCGCATATATCGATTCTCAGGGCAACGAAGTGGGGATTCCGAGCGTGGATGCCCTGGCGCTGCGCATCGAGCTCGGAGCCATCGGTCCGGAGACGCAGCTCTACGACGCGCAGGCGGATCGCTGGGCGCCGGCGGAGTCGCACGAGATCTTCCATACGTTGTCGCGGGACCTCGCGGGCGACGACTTCGTGTTGCCCGAGCCTCCGACACCATCCCCGGGACCGGCCACGCCGGAGCCCGACGCACCCGTGGAACCGGAGGAAGGGTCTGACGCGGAGTCGGGAGATGACGGATCGGCCCCGCCCGATGAGGGCCTACCCGCCTTGGCCGACGACTTCGAGCTCACCCTCGTGCCGACCGACGGGCCGGCAGCCGCTCCGGAAGGCGATCCCGAGCCGTGGGGTGGACTTTCCGAGGCCCCGGACGAGGACGCCGACGACGACTCGGAAGACACCGCCGCGAGCGCCGACCTCCCCCTGGACCTGACCCCCATGGAGTCGGCCGGGCCCACCGATAGCGGTGACCCCGACCACGTCGGCGACACCGACGACGCCGGAGCCACGGCGCTGCCCCCGGACACCCCATCGGCGGCCGAAGAGGCGTTCGAGGACGCCCCGTTCGATTTCGGGATGCCCCCACCCGAGGAAGACGACGGCGCGCTCGAGCTCGAGGCCCCGCTGAGCTTCGACGGGGAGCCGACGGAGGAGGAGGACATGGCGGGCGGGCTGGATCTGGAACCACCCATGTCGGATTTCGACCCTTCGGCACCTCCCGCTTGGATGGCAGAGGGTGGTCCGGCGCGGGAGGACGACCCGGCTGGAGCTGATCAGGATCACGAGCCGGTGCTGGATTTCTCGGACGGTATGGAGGGGCGTCCGGATATGGGTGGGGGATCCGCGTCGCCGGCACCATCCGCCGCCGAAGGACGGATTCCGGACAGTGAGGTGGAACCCGGATCGGTCCCGCAGAGGCCCGGGCGTCGGCCGGAAGGTGCGGCGCGGCCCGCGGCTCGCCGTCCCTCGAGAAGGAAGCGGCGCTCGCGCACACCTCTCGCCGTCTTCCTACTCATGGCCGCGCTCGGAGCCGGGGGCTGGTACGGGTGGCAGACGTTCGGGGAGCGCGTCGCTCCGCCGCCACCCAGGCCGCCGGTCGTGATACCGGACATTCCGGCTGAGCTCGAGCCGCCCATGCGGGACATGGCCGAAGCGGCGCTGCCCCTGATGTTCGAGCGAATCGAATCCCGCACGTTCGGGGATGGAGAGCCGGCCGCGCCGAGCGAGGAGTGGCTGGCCGGTGTGTATCTCGGCAACGCGAGCCGGTTCGCGTCGGTGGAGACGTTCTGGGCCGGAATCGCCGAGCTCGCGACCAGGCTCGGAGAGGAGGAGGTGGAGGTGTTTCACGAAACCTTCACCGCGCTCGCGGATTCGTCGGAGCTGACATCCGAATCCGTGGGTCAGGTCGTGGAACGCGCGGATTCGGGTTTCATGGCCACCCGGCCCGCACGGCTCGAAGTCTACGACCTCCTGCGCACGGTCGCGGACGCCTCGTTGGACCTGCACGCTTTCTTGCTCACCCATGAAAGCGAGATCTCGTACACCCCGGCGAGGGGCTTCTCGGGCAATCCCATCGAGGAGGTCGTGCCCGCGACCGAGGAGGTCGGGGATCGGATGTGGGACTTGGTCGAGAACATCACGAGCGCGCTCGATGCCCTCGGGTCTCTCGATCGCGTCACGCGGGTCCGTCTCTCGACGGTGGTGTTGGAGCGAATCGAGGAGATCGGAATCCGTTGACGGCTCCGCCAGACTTCTGCCACGGGCTGTTGGCGAGCGTGCCGATCTACATCGCCCAGGGAACGAGCAGTGGAGGCTCTTCCATCTGTCGCTCGCGCACCATCCGACGTGCGCCGAGGTCGTAGATGTCACCGGGGCTCAACCACCGCAGCGGGATGAGCATCGAAGGATCCGTGACGTCGTAGACGACGACCTGATTGCCCATGACTCTCGCGAAGTCCCGGGTAATGATGAGCGCCGCACCTTCGTTCAGCCCTAGGCCGAGAAGGTGAGGCTTCGTACTGAGGACCTGGAGCAGGTCTTCCTCGCGTCCGCGAGCGACCAGGTGCTGGTCGATGGCCACGTTACGCAGGAACCCGAAGCCCTCTTCGCGCTCGGGCGTTGCCACCACGTCGTTCTCCTCGCCACCACGCACCAGGAACGAGGCAAGAGCCGAGGCTCCCGCCGAGTTACCCCCGACGATCCCTCCGCGCGCCAGCACGTTACGAAGCTCGGTGTGCGTTCGGGTGTTCAGGTAGGGATCCACGAGTCGCCACTGACGCCCTCCCGAGAGCCATACCCCGGTCGCTTTCCGGAGGGGCGCCGCGAATGCGTCGAGATCGGCGATGGCGCGATTCCGTGTATGGAGGACCTCGAGCCGAGTGACGCCGGCGTCCCGCAGCCGTTCGAGAGCCGCCCACCCGTCGTGTCGGCCGTACTCCACGCCCGCCGTCGGGATCAATACGATGCGGGCCTCGCTGCCGCCCGCCAAACGCACGAACTCCTCGTAAACTTCGTCCCCGAGAGTGCCACCACCCGCCGCCATCACCGCACCCCGAAGCGGACCGACACAGGGGCTCCCGCATGACTGCGCCGGGAGGCCGGTCGCGGCCCCGAAGATCATCGGGACGGCCACCGCCGGGCCGAACAGCCTCGCGGGGAGTGGGGGCATGGTTCGTTCGCGGTTACAGGTAGGGGTTCTCTCCCGACTCGTGATCCGTCACGTCGTGCACGGCGGCGAGCTCGGGCACGGCTTCTCTCAACATGCGCTCGACACCCTGGCGGAGCGTCATGCGGGAGAGCGCGCACCCCTGACAGCCGCCGCTCATCTCCACGTAGACGTCTTTGTCCTGCACGTCGATCAGCGAAATGACCCCGCCGTGGGCCGCGATGGCCGGGTTCACTTGCGCGTCGAGCACGCTGCGCACGCGTTCGGCGATCTCGCCGGTGGGGGGCTCGCTCGGACGGCTCCGAGGCTCGGGAGTAGCGACCTTGACCTCGAATCCACTCTCATTGACGCGCTCGACGTAGTCGATCGTCGCTCCGTCGAGCCGATCCGCGTCCTCCGAGCGAATGAGGACGCCGAAGTCCTCGTCGGTCAGCTCCACTTCGTCGTCGTCACGCTCTTCACGCTTCACGAGCGTCAGGTCGAAGCGGGGAGCCGTCGCGTCGTCGGTCATCGAGATCCGCAGCGCTTCGAGCTCCCCCCCGTTCTGAGACAGAAAGGAGCGTACCATCTCTCGGGCGCGATCCGTGAAGGTGATCGTCGTCACAGTTGGTTCCACCGGTTCCCGTGTCGTGTGTTGCTATCGTCGTATTCTACCTACCCCTAGAGATTCGTCGAGGTTCGCCCCGGTCCTTTGATGGCCCCGAGCGAACCCCCACGTCCTGTGGGGTCCGTACGGGCGTTGATCGGCCTTGAGGGGGCGGGTACCTTTCGCGCCGGCCGCAGGCCCCCCTGTCGACCCCCTGACCGCAGCAATCCGAGGCGTCTCATGGCGAACGTGGACTTGATGGACAAGCTCGTGTCACTCGCGAAGCGGCGTGGCTACATCTTTCAGTCCTCGGAGATATACGGCGGCGCGGGCTCTGTTTGGGACTATGGCCCGCTCGGTGTGGAGCTGAAACGGAACCTGAAGGATCTCTGGTGGTCCGCCATGGTGCACCGGCGGGATGATATCGAGGGACTCGACGCGGCGATCCTGATGCATCCCCGGGTTTGGGAAGCCTCCGGACACGTCGAGGGGTTCACGGATCCGCTCATCGAGTGTGGAAATTGTCACCGGCGTTTCCGGGCGGACATCCCGGAGGTCGCCGAAGGTCAGTGCCCGACGTGCGGGACGCGTGACGCGTTCAAGGAGCCCCGGCAGTTCAACTTGATGTTCAAGACGCACATGGGGCCGGTGGAAGATTCGTCGGCCGCGGTGTATCTGCGCCCCGAAACGGCCCAGGGCATCTACGTGAACTTCCTCAACGTCCAGGGCACGGCGCGCCGGAAGCTTCCGTTCGGGATCGCGCAGATCGGGAAGGCGTTCCGGAACGAGATCACGCCGGGCAACTTCATCTTTCGGACTCGAGAGTTCGAGCAGGCCGAGATGCAGTTCTTCGTGAAGCCGGGCGAAGACGAGGAGTGGTTCGAGCGGTGGATGGATGTGCGCATGGCCTGGCACGAGGAGCTCGGCATCGACTCGGACAAGCTCCGGTTCCACGAGCACGGCCCCGACGAGCTCGCGCACTATGCGAAGAAGGCGTTCGACATCGAGTACGAGTTCCCGTTCGGGTGGAAAGAGTTCGAAGGCATCCACAACCGCACGGACTTCGATCTCTCCCGACATCAGGAGTATTCCGGTAAGCGGCTCGAGTACATCGACCCGGTGTCGAACGAGCGGTACATCCCCTATGTCATCGAGACGTCCATGGGCGTGGACCGTGCGCTACTCGTTCTCCTCGCGGATGCGTTCCGGGAGGAGGAGGTCGAGGGTGAGGAGCGCGTCGTGCTGAGCCTGGATCCGCGGGTTGCGCCCGTGAAGGCCGCGATCTTCCCCTTGGTGAAGAAGGACGGGCTCCCCGAGAAGGCCGAGCGCCTGACGCATGCCCTCAAGGCCGCCGGAATTCCTTCCTTCTACGACCACGCGGGCTCGATCGGCCGGAGATACCGGCGCCAGGACGAAGCGGGCACGCCCTGGTGCGTGACGGTGGATGGCGAGACGAACGAGGACGACACGGTCACGATCCGTGACCGGGACACGCTCGAACAGGTTCGGGTCTCCACGGACAAGGTCGTCGCTTGGGTACGCGAGCGTCTCACCGGGTAAGCGTCCGCGCCGGGTGAGCTCGCGGGGTCTCCGGACCTCGCTACATGGCGATCGGCAACCGACTGTCTCGGGGGATGCCGCGGAGGCGAGCCCTTGCCGCCCGCCAGAGCGTCCGTGCACTATGCGCTCCCGCGCAAGCACATGATGCTCGCACTCGGCGCGCGTCTTCGGGCTCGTTCGTTGTCGCACGCAAGGGAATGCAGTAGCGCACGTCCGAGCTCGAGACGGTGGAATAAACCGACGCGACGACCTTCCCGACCTCAATCGCACGGGAGACAGACGTGGCATCGAAGTCCGAAGTGTTCAGCTCCCGCTGGGGGATGCTGCTCGCCATGGTGGGCATGGCCGTGGGAACGGGAAACATTTGGCGCTTTCCCAGGGTTGCCGCGACGAACGGGGGTGGATCCTTCCTCGTCGCCTGGGTGGTGTTCCTGCTCGCCTGGTCCATCCCGTTGCTCATTCTGGAATTCGGCCTGGGCAAGGGGACCCGCAAGGGCCCGATCGGTGCCTTCGTCAAGACGCTCGGCCCTGTAGCCGCGTGGATGGGCGCTTGGGTGGCCGTCGTGGCCACCGGCATCATGTTCTACTACAGCGTCGTCATGGGTTGGACGCTGCGCTTCTTCCTCGGCACGCTCACTGGCGAGGTGCCGGGCAGCGGCGCTCCCGACGCCTTCTGGAACGGCTTCCATTCCACCCCCCAAGCCCTGGTCACGCACGCCTTGGCGGTCGGCATGGCCGTGTTCGTGGTGTCGAAGGGAGTGCGGGGAATCGAGACGGCCGCTCGGATCCTGATCCCCAGCCTCGTCGTGCTCGTGATCGTGCTCGCGGTCAAAGCGGTCACGCTTCCGGGCGCCACGGACGGACTCGCGTTTCTGTTCACGCCGGACCTGGCGGAGTTGGCCGACTACGAGATCTGGCTCCAGGCGCTCACCCAGAACGCATGGGACACCGGGGCGGGGTGGGGGCTCGTCCTGACGTATGCCGTCTACATGAGAGCCCGTGAGGACACGGCGCTCAATGCCTTCGTGATCGGGTTCGGAAACAATTCGATGTCGCTGCTGGCGGGGATCATGGTGCTGTGCACCGTCTTCAGCGTCATGCCGGAGGCCGCCTCGGAGATCGTCGGGGCGGGGAACGAGGGGCTCACGTTCATCTGGATCCCTCAGCTCTTCCAGGAGATTCCCGGCGGACAGTTCTTCCAGGCGTTGTTCTTCCTCTCTTTGGTGTTCGCCGCTTGGACCAGCTTGGTCGCCATGATCGAGCTCGCGAGCCGGATCCTGATGGATCTGGGTGTGGAGCGGCGGCGAGCGGTCACACTGGTGGGGGCTGCCGGACTCCTCTTCGGTCTTCCGAGCGCATTGAACATCGAGATCTTCCGGAATCAGGACTGGGTCTGGGGGGTCGGGCTGATGATGTCCGGCTTCTTCTTCGCCTTCGCCGTCCTCCGCTACGGGGTGACGCGGTGGCGCGAGACTTTCGTGAACCAGGACGGCTCGGATATCGAAATCGGTCCGTGGTGGGATTGGGCGATTCGGTTGGTGGCGCTGGAAGCCGTCGTCCTGGCCGGCTGGTGGCTCTGGAGCGCGCGCGGGGCGGACTTCCGATCGACGTGGACGTTGTTCAGCTCGTACAACATCGGATCCGTGCTCATCCAGTGGGGGGTGATCATCGGCATCCTGCTGCTCCTCAACCGGCGACTGGCCCGGCCCTTCGAGGATCGGGACGCCTGAGCCGCGGTGGATTTCCGAACCTTCGAACGGAAAGCCCGTGAGGCGTATGACGACATTCCGGAGGAGTACAAGCACGGGGTGGATGGGCTGCTCGTGTCGCGGGACGCGCCCGCCCATCCGACCCTCCGGGACGTGTACACGCTCGGGGAGTGCCTGACCGAGGACCATCCTTCGGATTTCGGTGGGCCTGAGACCACGCGATCGGTCATCGCCCTCTACTGGGGATCGTTTCGCGCGCTCTCCAGTCGCTACGAGGAGTTCGACTGGGAAGAGGAGCTCTGGGAGACCCTGACTCACGAGCTCCGGCATCATCTCGAATCCCTCGCCCGCGAGGATGCCCTCGAGGGTGTCGACTACGCGGCCGACGAGACCTTCAAGCGCGACCAGGACCTCCGGTTCGACCCGTGGTATTATCAGCATGGGGACGACCTGGGGGGCGGAGTGTACGCCGTCGAGGGGGCGCTCTACATCGAGCAGGCTTGGACGCCGGCCGCCTTCGACCGAGCGCAGCGCATCGAGTTCGATTGGGCGGGCCGCCGCTACGCGATCCCCCGCCCGGAAAGGCTCGGTGACGTGCACTTCGTCTGGCTCGAGGGACTCGACGGAGCGGAGGGCTCGGTGGAGCTGGTGCTTCTGCGCCGGCAAGGGTGGTGGGAACAGCTTCGGGGGCTGGTCGGCCGGAAACGTCCCGATGTATTCGAATCGCGGGCCCGCGCGGAACCGCTCGAGCGGGAGGGGTAGGCGTCGCACATGGCACTTCACGACACGTACGCCCGGCGCACGCCGTTCGAGATCGCGTTCCCCGACCCGAGCCGAGCGCAGACGCTCGCGGACCAGGTCTTCGAGGAGGCGCAGGCGCGGTCGGTCGACCCGCATCATCCGCAGATGTTCGCGACGCTCGGTGCGGTCGGAGGCTTCGTGGAAGAGCTGCGGGATCCGGACGCACCACCGGAGGCGGCCCATCAGTACGCGGCGCTCGCGTTTCACGGAGTCCACTTCGTGCGCGCGAGCCGGCCCCTGTACCTGCTCGACACCGAAGCGTTGCGGCATCTCGTGGACCAGGATCCGGGCGGGGATCCCGACCCGCCTTCCGGAGCCGGGTACCTGCAGCTCCCGCAGCATCTCGTATGGATCGAAGCGGAAGGCGCCGAAGGCGATGCGCCGGAATCGCTGGATGGAGTCTTCTGGACCACGACGCCCGCCGGGATGCTTCACGCGCTGCTGGTCACCGGGTTGCGGCCGGATCGCCCGGGAGTAGGGGTCATTCCCGTGCCCGAGGCACCGCTCTCCGACGCACCGACCTGGGGGACGACGAACGTGCGTACCGACGGGGAAGGGGAGGATTTCGACAGTTCCATTCCGGGCGCGGACCTCGACCGGCTCTACGGGATCCGGGCCGCCGGTGAGCCGCTGAAGCTCCTCGCCCGTTTCTTCGCGTATGTCGCGGTGACCCCGGAAGCGGGAGGTGCGGAGCAGCCGCCGGAAGAGGCCGAGCCGGGCGAGCCCCTCCCCTCCGCTCTCCCCTATACCCGGATTTCGGTGAATGGCTAGGGAGTCGAAGAAGGCACGTCGCGAGCGTGCGGCCACCGTGTACGATCTGCTCCGGGAGGAGTACCCCGACGCGCACTGTGAGCTCGATTACGAGAGCCCGTTCCAGCTCGCGGTCGCCACGATCCTGTCCGCCCAGACGACGGACGTGCGCGTCAACATGGTCACGCCGGAGCTCTTCCGCCGGTTTCCGGACGCCGAGGCGCTCGCCAACGCGGCTCAGGAGGAGGTCGAGGAGCTCGTCCGCTCCACGGGCTTCTACCGCAACAAGGCGCGAAACATCATCGGATTCGCCCGTGGGCTCATGGCGGATCACGAGGGCGAGGTCCCGGCCGACATGCAAGCGTTGGCCGCTCTGCCCGGCGTGGGACGCAAGACCGCGAACGTGATTCTCGGCAATGCGTTTGGAATCGACGAAGGTGTCGTCGTCGACACGCACGTGAAGCGGCTTTCCAACCTGCTGGGGTTCACCCGGGAGAAGACGCCGGAAAAGGTGGAGCGCGACCTGATGGATCTCTTCTCGCGGGAGCAGTGGACGATGCTCGCGCACCTCCTCATCTGGCACGGCCGCCAGGTCTGTGAGGCACGTCGCCCGCGGTGCGAGGCCTGCGTCATCTCGCATCTGTGCCCCTCGTCCAAGGTGTGAGCCGGAACGTCTTGACCGGCGGCGGGACCGGCAGGCAGCTTGCGGCAAAGGGCCCGACCGCGCCCGAGAACCGGGGCGGTGGCGTCCGCGACGAACCCGGGGGGATCACGGGCCGTTTGCCGACCACTTTCCCTGACAACCTAGAGGATTCCGTAGATGCCCGATCGCGCCCAAGCCGTAACCCTCCTCGAGGAGTGGGTCGAGAACGAGGGGCTTCGCACGCACATGTATGCCGTGGAGGCCGCGATGCGCCACTACGCCCGTCTGCGCGGAGCCGACGAGGATCTGTGGGGTCTGGCCGGGCTGCTCCATGACCTCGATTGGGAGAAGCATCCGGAAGAACATCCTCTGAAGGCCGTCGCACGGCTCGAGGAGCTCGGCTATCCTGAACCGAAATGCTGCATGCCATCCTGGCGCACCGATCCGATTTCACGGGCGTGGAGCCCGAGACGGAGCTCGACAAGGTCCTGATCGCCTGTGACGAGCTCTCGGGCCTCGTGTATGCCGCGTGCTTGGTGCGCCCGAACGGCATCGAAGACCTCAAGCCGAAGTCCGTGGTCAAGAAGCTGAAGGACAAGACCTTCGCGGCTGGGGTCAGCCGGGAGGAGGTGCAGTGGGGCATGGACCTGATCGGCCTCGAACGCAAGGAGCACATCCAGAACGTCATCGACGGCCTCCGCGAGCGGGCCGCGGATTTGGGGCTCCGGGCGCAGGACATCTGATTCACCCGTTCCCGAGGCAGAGTGGGGCGCTACGGGAACTGGCGTTTTGGCGTTCGGGTAGAACCTCTGCATCGGATCCGTCCCTGCTCGGGTCCGTGTGCGCCCTCCGCAGGTGTCTTCTGTGACCGATCGCCGGTTGGACGAGTGGCTCTTTCACCAGCTTCCCGTCTCGCCCCACTCCCGCAAACCGATGACGCGCTCAGCTATCACGCTCGTAGTCGGAGGCCTCCTACTGGCCGCCGCGCCGGACCGAGCCGTCTCCCAGGACGTGGAGATGCTCGGACAGCGCTACGGGACGCAGCCGCCGGAGGCGTACTACCGTGAGCGGGCCCGCAACCCCGATGCATACCGGTTCTCGAGGGGACGAGCGACCCGGATCCGTCCCGCCGGCGCGGCGGGGAGCGGAGACGACGGGTCGGGGGGCGGGGCGGGCGGACCGCTCCGGATCGCTCGGACCCTCGTCACGGAGTGGTGGAAGGCGACTTTGCGATCCCGGTGGTGCTCGGGCTCTTCGCCGACACCGAAGGCGGTGGGCCGTACCCGGCGGACGAGATCGACGGTGAGTATTTCGGCGACGCGCCCGGGACGGTGCGAGCGTACTACGCGGAGGTGTCGGGGGGACGGGTCACGCTGGAGGGGGTGATCCGGACCGTGGGAGCGCGTGGACGAGCTCAGCACGAGGCGGAGGTGGCGCGGCGACGACGGGGCGCTCAGCGAGCGCGCCACGCTGGGCGAGGGCGGAATCGGCAACTTCATCTACCAGGCGGTGCAACAGGTCCTCGAGTCGGATCCGGACTTCGACTGGGGCCGGTTCGACAACGACGGCCCCGACGGGATCCCCAACTCGGGCGACGACGACGGATACGTGGACGCGCTGGCGGTCATGCATCCGACGCCGGGCGCCGAGTGCGACGGGGATCTGTCCCGCATCTGGTCGCACAAGTGGAATCTGCGACGAGGCGCTCGAGGGATGAGGAAGGCGTCGGCGTCACGATCGAGACCCCGACGGTGCGGCCCGGGGGTGGCCCGATCCGGATCGACGACTACTTCGTCGTGCCCGCGATGGCCTGTCCGGATCTCGAGGAGGGCTCCCGGAGCCTGAACGAGATCGGGATCTTCACGCACGAGGTGGGACACGTGTTCGGGCTGCCGGACCTCTACGACGTGCGCAGCACGTCCGCCCACGCCGGCGTCGGCACCTGGGACCTGATGGCCTCGGGCGCGTGGGGGTGCGACAACGATTCACCCGAGTCGCCCTGCCACATGGGTGCGTGGAGCAAGGCCATGCTCGGCTGGGTCGACGTCGTGGAGCTCGACGATGGCGTCGACCATGGGATGCGAACGTTGGGACCGGTTCAAGACGGGGGCGAGGTCTACCGGGTGCGGGCCCAGGATGGTTCCGGAGAGTACTTTCTGTTGGAGAATCGCACGCCGGTGGGCTTCGACAGCCAGCTCCACGGCGGTGGCGGTCTGTTGGTGTGGCAGGTGGATCCCGTGCGCGTGTCGAACCGTTGGGGCGCGAACACCGTGAACGGCAGCGACATGCCGGGGGTGCGCCTCCGCCAGGCGGACGGACGGGACGACCTGGGTCGAGTCGTCGGCGACCGCGGGGACGCGGGTGATCCGTTCCCGGGCGTGACGGGAAACACCGTGTTTCACGCGGGCTCCACCCCTGCCGCGACGTCGTATGACGGCACGCCCACGGGCCTCACGGTGCTCGAGATCGAGCCCACGGGCTCGAACGTCGGGTTCCACGTGCTTACCCGCTTCTCGGCCGTCACGCTCGTCGCCGACGGCTCGGACGGCACGACGAACCTGTTCACGGTGGACGGTGCCGCGCCGCGCGCGTCCGGCGAGAGCTTCACGGCGGCCCCGTTCAGCACGCGTATCGTCGAGGCGGCGGCGGGCGAGCCGTTGGAACCGGGCGTACGGCGGCCCTTCGACAGTTGGCTCGACGAGGTCGCCGACCGGGTCCGTTCCGTCGAGATCCCGCTCGAGGACACGACGCTCACGGCCATCTACGATGACGACGCCAAGGAGGTCCGCCTCGAAGTCACCCTCGACGGGGGGGAGGATGGCATCGTGCCTGCGGTCGTGGAAAGCTTTCCGACGAGCCCGGACCTCTGGTTTCGGGAGCGCCGGGACGTGTCGGTGGAGGTGAAGCCACGAGCGGGATTCAGCTTCACGGAGTGGACCGGCGCGCTGGAGGGTGAAGCAAACCCCGCGTTCATCACGATGGATGCGCCGGTTACGGCGGGAGCGATTCTCGAGACCATCTATGAGGTCCCGTCCATGTCGTTTACGCCGGTCGCCGCACGGGACGCGCCGATCGAGCTTTCGGTCCTGAACGCGACCGACCCGGTGCGTTGGAGTCTCGTCGACGGGAAGCTTCCCGAAGGGCTCTCGCTCCGGAGTGGTGGCGTCGTCTCCGGCGCGGCGCTCGAGACCGGGACGTTCATCGTGACGGTCCGAGCCCGCGACGCCATCGGGCTCACGGCCGAAGGCGAGGTCACGCTCGAAGTGCACACGCCCGACATCCCGGGTGCTCGTGCAGCAAGCCCTTTTCTGGGGACGGACGCTTCCGTGTCCGAGGCGGAGAAGCGGTTCCTGGACCGCCGCGGCAACGGGAACGGACGATACGACCTCGGGGACCTCCGGGCCTGGGTCGCCGGTGACGAGGAAGCCACCGGTTCGGCAGAGCCGGTCTCCCGGGCCGAGGTCGGAACCCGACAAGGAGCGGCGACGGTGAAGGTGACGACAAGGTTGTTCGAGACATTGCTTCTCGCTCATCGCTTGCCGTCATGGCGGTGGCGGGCTGCGATGCGGGACCGAGTGGCCCGGGGACGCTGGTCGCCACGGTGGATGCCGGCGACGCCTTGGGTGCGGTGACCCTCGAAGTCGTGGGCCCGGCGGTCACGGGCTTCGAAGGCGTTGGAACCACACGGGCCTACGGCACCACCGTCTCGGCCAGAGAGAACCGGCACCGAGTGGTGCTCGTCGATCCGGAAGGCGGTGGCACGCTTCAGGTCGGCATCCGGGTCGAGGACCTTCGCGCGGACCTCCCGACCATCACGGCCGTTTCCGCGGCGGGGACGGACAACCTGGAGCGCGTCACCTCGGACATCGAGGTGAGCGTGGGCGCCCCCTGACCGGCCGCCCGCGGCTCCCCGGGGACCGTCCGACGATCGCCCGCCTCGGCCACCCTTGCCGCGCGGGGAAGTGAGGCGTACCGTGCGATGCGGGGTCCGAGGATCAGGCGAGGTCGCTCGTGGAACCAACGGGTCTGGTTTTATTCGGCCGCGCATACCACCTCTGCTCGCGCCTGGGCGGTGTGCAAGCGGCGCTGTTGTTCTCATTCGCATCGTCCGGATGCGTCGACAGCACCGGTCCGCCTCATCCCCTGATCGTGGAGACGGACTTCGCGCTCAGCCTCGGGATCGACCTCGAGGAAATGACCCGGATCGGCGCGGGCGTCTACGTCCAGGACACGATCTCCGGCACCGGGACGAAGGTCGACGTCCACCACAGCGTGTCGTTCGCGTATGACCTCTTCCTCCCGGATGGACGGCGCGTGCTCCGGCGGGAAGGTGCCCATTTCGTCACCGGGTGTCGGCAGGTGGTGTCGGGCCTGGAGACGGGCATCCGCGGCATGCGTGTGGGCGGTACGCGCCTGATCGTGGTCCCGCCGCGCATGGGGTACGGGGAGGAGCCGCCGTGGCTGGTCGAAGTCCCGCCCTATGCGATCCTCGTCTATTTCGTCGAGCTTCGCGACAGCCGGTCGGTGACGGAGCGCGAGCGACCGTGCGCGGCGGCGCCATCGGTGGCGCCATGAGCCGCATGCGGTGGATGCGATCGGCGCTCCTCGCCGCCTCATGGGTGGCTCTGGCCTGTGGACCTCTGGGCGCGCAGGGGTCGTTCTCTCTGGGGGCCGGCTTCGGGAGCTTCACGGGCGGAGACTTCTCCGGGACGCCTCCCGGAGTGACGGTCGGAGGCGCGTACCATATCGGGTTCGAAGAGACCTTCGACGACGACACCGAGCTCGCCCTGGGAATCGACTACTCCCGTTACGGAGATCACGGATTCGTCGGGGCCACCAAGCAGCTCGACTACGCGGCGACCCTCCGACGACGGATGCTCGGGCGGTTGCCGGAGCTGCTGCTCGGAATCCGCTTCGGGTACAGCACCCGGTCTCTGTCGCTGGTCGAAGAACCCGCGCACACGGATGGATTCTTGGCGGGCCCTGTTCTTTCGCTGAGGGCTCCGACGGGTCTGGGTTGGGCGTTCGATCTCTCGTTGGACGTCCTGTATCACTCCTACGAAGAGCTGATCATGTACGCCTCGCGGGAGTACGGCACCGATCAGGACGGATTCCGGGTCGTGCTGCGGGCGGGCGTGCTCGTTCCGGTGCTTTCGGGCGAGCGCGGCCGGATCCGCGAGTCGCCGAACGATCGATGACGCTCGCCGGCCGGTCGGCGGCCCGATCTCGCCCCGGACGCGCTTGCCTGCACCCGCGAGTTCCATCACCTTACTCAGGCCTTCCGGCGGGCCCCTTCCCGAGGGGCGAAAGTCGGCCGGACCCGGCCATCCCTTGATCACCACTCCAGGCCGCCTGCACGGAGGAGGAGCAGTCCATGACCGGAGCCACGTGGATCACGATGTTCGCGATCGTCGGCTTCGTCTGGGGTGGCTTCCTCCTCGTTCTGCTTACCGCGATCCGCAAAGAGTCCGGCAAGCTGGGCGATGAGTAGCATGCTTTCCCGCGTGCGGTGGCCCGGCATACCCGAGCGCTCCACGTGCCCCGACGCGACGACCTAGAGACGATCCTCATCCTCGGGTCCGGCCCGATCATCATCGGCCAGGCCTGCGAGTTCGATTATTCCGGAACCCAGGCGGTTCGGGCCCTCAAGGAAGAGGGCTACCGGGTGATCCTGGTGAACTCCAATCCGGCGACGATCATGACCGATCCCGACCTCGCGGATCGGACGTACATCGAGCCGATCACCGCCGAGTGGGTGGAACGGGTCATCGAGCGGGAGAGCCCGGACGCGTTGTTGCCCACCATGGGCGGCCAGACGGCCTTGAACGTCGCCATGGACTTGTACCACGGGGGGGTGCTCGAGAAGCACGGAGTGGAGCTGATCGGGGCGAACGAGCGCTCGATCGAGATGGCCGAAGACCGTGAGTCGTTCTCCGAGGCGATGGCGCGCATCGGGCTCGAGGTCCCCCACGGAGGCTTCGCGACGACCGTCGACGAGGCGATGGAGATCGTGGAGCAGACCGGCTACCCGGCCATCATCCGCCCCTCCTACACGCTCGGTGGAACCGGCGGCGGCATCGCGTACAACCGGGAGGAGTTCGAGGCGCAGGTAAAGAAGGGGCTCGACGCCTCGCCGACCACCGAGGTGCTCGTCGACCGGTCCGTCCTCGGCTGGAAGGAGTACGAGCTCGAGGTCGTCCGCGACGGGATCGACAACGTCATCATCATCTGCTCCATCGAAAACTTCGATCCGATGGGCGTGCATACCGGGGACTCTATCACGGTTGCTCCGGCGCAGACCCTGTCCGACGTCGAATATCAGAAGATGCGCGACGCTTCCATCAAGATCATCCGCGAGATCGGGGTCGAGTCGGGCGGCTGCAACATCCAGTTCGCCGTGAGTCCCGACACGGGAGAGCTCCTCGTCATCGAGATGAACCCGCGGGTGTCCCGCTCCTCGGCGCTCGCGTCCAAGGCGACCGGCTTCCCCATCGCGCGGGTCGCAGCGAAGCTCGCCGTCGGCTACCATCTCCACGAGCTGCCCAACGACATCACGAAGACCACCCCGGCGTCCTTCGAGCCCGTGCTCGACTACGTGGTGGTCAAGCTGCCCCGGTTCGCATTCGAGAAGTTCCCCGAGGTCGACAACACGCTCACCGTGCAGATGAAGTCGGTCGGCGAGACGATGGCGATCGGCCGTACCTTTCGGAGCGCGTGGCAGAAGGGCTTCCGCGGACTGGAGATCGGACGGACGGGTTGGGCGGTCGGTGCTCGGCTGGAAGACGACGGACTCTCGGCCGACGACCACGACGCGCTTCTCACCGCCCTGCGGCGCCCGACATGCGAGCGTCCGTTCCAGATCAAACGAGCGCTCGAAGCCGGCCTCGGCGTCGATGAAATCCACGAAGCGACGAACATCGATCCGTGGTTTCTCGATCAGCTCGTACAGATCCTGGAGTCGGAACGCGCGTACCGGGAGGCTCCGGAAGTCACGCGAGCGCTTACGCGGCGCATGAAGCGTGAAGGGTTCAGTGACGTGCAGCTCGCCGACCTCCGCGGAGAGTCGGAAGACGCGGTCCGGCAGCGGCGGTGGGAGTGGGGCATTCACCCGACCTACAACGTCGTCGACACCTGCGCCGGGGAGTTTCCCGCCGAGACACCGTACTTCTATTCGTCCTACGAGGACGAGACGGAGAGCATCCCGTCGGAACGCGATAAAGTCGTGATTCTCGGCAGCGGCCCCAACCGCATCGGACAGGGGATCGAGTTCGATTACTGTTGCGTTCAGGCCGTGTTGGCGCTCCGGGAAGCCGGGTACGAGACGATCATGATCAACTCGAACCCGGAAACGGTCTCGACCGATTTCGACGTGAGCGACAAGCTGTATTTCGAACCGCTCACGCTCGAGGACGTGCTCGAGATCCTGCATCTCGAGCAACCCAAAGGGATTATCGTGCAGCTCGGGGGGCAGACGCCGCTCAAGCTCGCACGGGGGCTCGAGGAGTTCGGCGCTCCGGTGCTGGGCACCTCGGTCGACGCGATCGATCGCGCCGAGGACCGGGACCGGTTCGACGAGGTGTGCCGCCGCATCGGCGCCCGTACGCCGCCGAACGGCATGGCGACCAGCGAGGCGGAGGCGCTCGATATCGCCGAGCGGATCGGATTTCCCGTTCTGGTCCGTCCGAGCTATGTGCTGGGCGGACGAGCGATGCGGATCGTGTACGACGTGGAATCGCTCCAGCGCTACTTCGACGAAGCGGTCCGTGCCTCGGAGGACCACCCGGTGTTGGTGGACCGCTTCCTCGAGGATGCATTCGAGGCCGACGTCGACGCGCTTTCGGACGGCACGGACGTCGTGATCGGCGGGATCATGCAGCACATCGAGGACGCGGGGGTGCACTCGGGTGATTCCGCGTGCGTGCTTCCGCCGTACCTGCTCTCGGGGCCCGTGCTCGAAGAGATCCGGGAGCTCACGCGACGCTTCGCGGTGGAGCTCGGCGTGGTCGGCCTGATCAACGTTCAGTACGCGATCAAGGACGACGTCGTCTACGTCCTCGAGGTGAATCCCCGGGCATCGCGGACCGTCCCGTTCGTGAGCAAGGCGACCGGTGTGCCCCTCGCTCGCCTGGCCGCGCGGGTCATGGCCGGAGAGGCGCTTGCCGACATGAACGTTCCCGCCGAGCCCCCGGTCGGGGGCGTGGCCGTCAAAGAGGCGGCGCTCCCGTTCAACCGGTTCGACGTCGACGTGCTCCTCGGACCCGAGATGCGCTCCACGGGCGAGGCCATGGGCATCGACGACTCCTTCGGAATGGCTTTCGCGAAGGCACAGGTGTCGGTCGGGAACGTGCTGCCCGAAGAGGGGACGATCATCGTGACGGTGAACGATCGGGATAAGCGCTCGATCACGCCTATCGCGCGGCGGTTCAAGGACCTCGGCTTCACCCTCATGGCCACCGGCGGAACACGAGAGTCCCTGACGCGGTTGGGCGTCCCCGCCGAATTCGTCTTCAAGGTCCGTGAGGGTCGGCCGGACATCGTGGACCAAATGGTGTCGGGGAACGTCGCGTTGCTCATCAACACCCCGCTCGGGAAAAGGTCCCAATACGACGACTACGCGATGCGCAGGGCAGCGATTACCTACAAGATTCCGTACCTGACGACCATGTCCGCGACCTCGGCGGCGTGCGATGCGCTCATCGCGCTCAAGTCGAGCAACCGGGAGGTGCGGTCGATTCAGGAACGGATCGCCTCGCTCGCGGTGCCGGCGGAGACGGGGGCCGCGTGAGCTCGGTGACCACGGGGTTTTACCTGCACCCCGCGTCCCCTCTCCACGATACCGGCTGGAGCCATCCCGAGCATCAGGGGCGCTTGCGAGCGCTGGCCTCGACCGTGGGTAATGACTTGCTCACGCTGCACGGGCACGTGACACCGTTCGAGCCGGAGGAAGCTGGCGAGGCCGAGATTCGGCGGGTCCACGAGGACGGCCACGTCGAGCGGGTGAGGCGTGCGGTTTCGATGGCGAAGGAGCGTGATGCGATTGTCTCGATCGACGCGGACACCAAAGTTTCAGGTGAGTCGTGGGACGCTGCGGTGGGCAGTGCCGGAGCCGGCATCGCGGCCGCGAGAGCGGTCGCCGAAGGGGAGATACGTAACGCCTTCGTCGCGGCGCGTCCTCCGGGCCATCACGCGACGCCGGGTCGTTCCATGGGCTTCTGCCTGTTCAACAACGTCGCCATCGCCGCGCGGTGGCTGCAGGCCGAGGGTTACGCGAAGCGCGTGCTGATCGTGGATTGGGACGTGCATCACGGGAACGGGACGCAAGATGCTTTCTACGAGGATCCGGACGTGTTCTTCCTGTCCTTCCATCAGTCACCGCACTATCCCGGCACGGGTGCGGCGAGTGAAACGGGCTCGGGCCCCGGTGAGGGAAGCACGCGCAACGTGCCGCTGCCGGCGGGCACGCCGCGAGACGAGTACATGGACACCTTCGAGCGCGAGTTGAGCGGGGCCGCGGCTCGTTTCCGGCCCGACTTCGTCCTTACGTCCGCCGGCTTCGACGTGCTCGCCGGGGACCCGTTGGGCGGGATGCTCCTCGAGCCGCAGGACCTGCACGCGATGACGCGCCGCATCGTGGAGGTGGGGGCCGAGCAGTGCGACGCACGAGTGGTCACGTTCCTGGAAGGAGGATACGTCCCGGAGAGGCTCGGTGCGGGAGCGGTCGCCGTGATTCGCGCGCTCGCCGATCTCGAGGTCCCGGCATGAAGTCCGGGAGGAGCGTCCTGCTCGCGGTCTTGGCCGTATCCGTGTCGGTTCTCTGGGCGGGATCGCTCGCGGGTCAGGACCGACCGGCCGCGGCCGACACGGCACCCGAGCGTGCCGTCACGGTCCACCCCGAGGCACGACGCGCCATCTCCGAGCTGCGCTCGCCATACTGTCCCGGGCTGATGCTCGAGGTCTGTCCATCCCCGCAGGCCGCGGAGCTTCGGGACTCCATCGACGCGCTGGCTCGTGCCGGGCTTTCGGCGGACTCCATCGTGGAACGGGTACTCGGGGAGCACGGCGAGGAGTGGCGCGCCGTGCCCCGGCGAGAGGGGGCGGGTTGGTGGGCTTGGCTCTTGCCTCCATTCGCGCTCCTGTTGGGCCTCGGAGTGGTTGCGGTGCTGCTGGCGCGGAAACGTCGAGCGAGATCGGCGGAGGGGTCGTTTTCGGAGCCCGACGAGGCGGACCGGGAGCGGCTGGACAGGGCTCTCGAAGAGCTGGATCGATCCGAGCATCCGGACTGGTGAGCCGAGGAGTCGTTGCTCGTCGGGCGCGGCCCCCTACCTTTCCTCCCTATGCCTTCCAACCAACAAGGTGGGCTGGAGCCCCTCCCGTCTCGGCCCTCGATGCTCGACCTGATCCGGTTGAGCCCGCGTAGGCTCTTCCCCCCGGGTGGGCTCGAGCTTTACCGGCAGATCGCGCTCCTCACCCGGATGTCCGAGGAAGCCGAGGTGCTCGATGCCGCCTGCGGCAAGGGCGTCTCGCTCGAGTATTTCGTGCGTGAGTTCGGGGTGCACGGATCGGGTGTCGACCCGGATCGGACCTTGGTCGAACAGGCCGAGCAACGCACCCGAGCGCTGGGCATCGCGGATCGGCTCCAGTTCCAGGAGGGGCGGGCGGATGCGCTACCCTACCGGGACGAGATCTTCGACGTGTCGGTCGGTGAGGTGGGCCTCGCTGGTCAGTGTGATCCTCGGGACGCGGTCCGTGAGCTCGTGCGTGTGACCAAGCCGGGCGGGTTCGTGGTGTTGGTTCAGCTCGTCTGGAAGGCCCCCGTGGACGCCGAGCGGCAGCGTGTGCTCGCCGAGCACCTCGGCGCCAGGCCGCGGATGGTCGTCGAATGGAAGCGGTTCTTGCGGAGCGCCGGCGTGGAGGATCTTCATACCGAAGACTGGTCCGACGCCAGGACGTCGTTCCGTGCGACGGTGGCGAAGCCCTTCCCGGATTTCGTGGAGCTTTTCTCGATTGGAGAGAAGATCGGCATCATGCGACGCGCATGGGCTCAGTGGGGCTGGAAAGGGGTCTGGACCGCGTTCTCGCGAGAACGCGCCGTACACCGATTGCTCACTCGAGAGCGCATTCTGGGCCTCGATCTGCTGCGCGGCCGTCGGTCGGTTCCGGCCGACCGTGCCTGTGAGAGCGACTCCGAGGTCGGTGAGGGAACGGCCGCGAACGATGGGAGGACGGAGGTCGATGCGGCGAGTCCGGCCACGGAAAGCGGCAAGCCGCGGGAGAACGCCTCCGCCACGATCGAAACCCGCGATCTTCCGCTGTTCGGAGATGGCCAGGACGAGGAGGACGAAGATGGCTGACGACGGCTCGGGGGCCCCTCTGCTACGGCAGGACGTCGTCGCGGAGGTGCAGGGTGCGCTGCGCCACGAAGATCTCGATGGCTGGCTTCTGTACGATTTTCACGGGCTGAACCCGGTCGCGCAGAGCCTGCTGGGGCTGGGCAAGACCACACGGCGTGGCTTCGTGCTGATCCCGGCCGAAGGACGGGCCGTCGCGCTCACACACGCTATTGAACGCTCGGCCTGGCGCGCTTGGCCGTTCGCGATCCGCGAGTATTCGAGTTGGAGAGCCCTGGAAGAGGAGCTTCGCGGACTGCTCGCGGGGCGCACGAGGCTCGCGATGGAGGTGTCGCCGGGAGGCGCGGTGCCCACGCTCGATCTCGTGCCAGGCGGGCTCGTCGGCTTCCTCTTGGGGTTGGGTCTGGAGATCACGAGCTCCGGCGATCTCGTGTCCCGCTTTCACAGCGCATGGACGAACCGAGGACTCGAGGACCACCGGAAGGCCGGCGGGATCGTAGCCGACCTGGCCGGCCGCGCTTTTCGTCGTGCCGCCGACGCCGCGAAGGCCGGCACTCCGACCACGGAGGGGCGCCTGTCCGACTGGATCCGCTCCGAGCTGCGCGATGCGGGGATCGTGCACGAAGCCGACTGCATCGTGGCGGTCGGATCCCGGGCGGCCGATCCCCACTATGTCCCGGACGGCGAAGGTGAGTCGATCGAGCGGGGTGTGCTCCTGTTGATCGATCTCTGGGGCGGCTTCGAGAGATCGGTCGCGGCCGACCAGACGTGGATGGGATTCCTCGGCCCACGCATCGACGAGCGGACCGCCGAGGTGTGGAAGGCGGTGCGAGACGCTCGGGATGCGGCGCTCTCCTTCTTGCGTGAGCGTTACGCGGCGGGTGACGAAGTCCGCGGGTACGAGGTGGATGACGTTGCGCGGGGCGTCATCGAGGAGCGGGGCTTCGGCCCGTTCTTCGTGCACCGCACGGGGCACTCCATCGACACGTCCCTTCACGGCAGCGGCCCGAATCTCGACAACCTCGAGAGCAGGGACGATCGGCGCCTCGTTCCCGGGGTCGGATTCTCGGTCGAGCCGGGTGTATACATTCCCGGCGAGATCGGGGTCCGTAGCGAGATCAACGTTCATTGGGGAGAGGACGGACCCGAGGTCACGCCCTCCGAGATCCAGCGGGAGATCTTCCTCCTCCTCGACGATTGAGCGAGATCAAACACCGGGTCGAGGTAGCGCTTCCACTCCCGATCCACCGGACGTTCACCTACGAGATCGAGGGCGAGCCACCGCCCTCCGGCACGCGCGTCTTGGTGCCGTTCCGAAACGCGGATCGGATCGGCTGGGTGGTCGGAACGGGGGAGGACGGTCCGATTCGGGGCTTACGCTCGGTGCTCTCGGTGCTCGACGACCGGCCGACGGTCACGGAAGATATTCTCGAGCTGTGCCGTTGGATGGCCGAGTACTACGCGGCTCCTCTCGGGATCACGATCCGTGCGACGCTTCCCGCCGTCCTGTCCGACGTGTCCCGTGACTACGTGACATGGACGGGGAGCCAGGCGAGCGCAGAGGGCTTACGTCCTCGTGAGCGGAAGCTCATGGCGCATCTCTCCCGGGACGGAAAGCCCCACCGCGTCACGACCCTCCGGCGTGCGCTCGGCATGGGGTCCATATGGGCCGAGGTACGTGCGCTCGAGGCACGCGGACTGCTCCGGCACGAGGCGGTCCCTCCGACGGAGCCGGCCGTGCGGACCAGGCGGGTCGTGCGTGTGAAGGACACCGTGGGCACGCTGGAGGAACGGGAGCGCCTGTTCGGCCGTGCGGACCGCCAGCGCGAAGCCTATGACTTGCTGGAAGCGTCGGGCGGTAGCGTGGAGCTCCGGCACCTGACCGGCGTGGAGGGGTTCAGCCGGAGCGTCGTGCAAGGCCTTCAGGACAAGGGATTGGTGGAGCTCGAGGACGAGGAGGAGATTCGCGATCCCTTCGCCCAGGCCCCGGTCCCCGCGCCGGTCGACCTCGTGCCCACACCGGCTCAACGCACGGCCCTCGAGCGCCTCACCGCGGCGCTCGACGACCCCGCGCCGGCGCCCTTCCTCCTCCAGGGCATCACGGGGTCGGGGAAGACGCTCGTGTACATCGAGCTGCTTCGCGAAGTTCTTCGGCGAGGCAAGACCGCGATCGTGCTGGTTCCGGAGATCTCGTTGACGCCGCAGACCGTGTCGCGCTTCCAGGCGCACTTCGGTGGCCAGATCGCTGTGCTGCACTCCGGCCTGTCGAGCGGCGAACGTTACGATGCGTGGAGATTGCTCAGGGACGGTGAGCGGCGTGTGGCGGTGGGGGCACGCTCCGCGCTTTTCGCGCCCTTGGAGGGGCTCGGGCTGGTCGTGGTCGACGAAGAGCACGACGGCAGCTACAAGCAGTCGGAGGCGCCCCGCTACCAGGCTCGTGATCTGGCGGTGATGCGGGCCCGTTCCCACGGCGCCGTGTGTCTCCTGGGAAGCGCCACGCCTTCGCTGGAAAGCCGCTATAATGCCGAGACGGGTAAGTTCGTGCGTCTCGAGCTTCCGGAGCGCGCCGGAGGAGCTTCGCTCCCCGACGTCGATGTCGTCGACCTGCGAGAAGAGCGCAAACGGCGAGCGAAGCCGCGCGGCGGAGGCGAAGGTGGGCCCGAGCAGCACGTGTTCTCGACGCGGTTGGTGGAGGCGGTCGAGCTTCGGCTTCGCAAGGGCGAGCAGGTGATCCTGCTCTTGAATCGTCGCGGCTACTCCTCGTTCGTGCAGTGCCGTTCGTGCGGCGAGGTCGAGCGCTGCGAGAACTGTAGCATCTCCCTCACCTTCCATCGGGTGACTCGGCGGATCGTCTGCCACCACTGTCGATTCGAGGCTCCTGCGCCGAGCCGGTGCCCCCGCTGTGGCTCTGACGATCTCTCGTTTCGAGGGGTGGGCACGGAGCAGGTCGAGAGGGTCGCGGTCGAGACTTTCCCCAGTGCGCGGATCGCTCGGATGGACGTCGACACGACGTCCGGAAAATGGGCTCACCAACGCATCCTCGACCGGGTGGAGCGACACGAGGTGGACATCCTCCTCGGCACGCAGATGATCGCCAAGGGGCTCGATTTTCCGGGAGTGACCCTCGTCGGCGTCGTCAACGCGGACGTGGGTCTGCATCTGCCTGATTTTCGCGCTAGCGAGCGCACCTTTCAGCTCCTCTCCCAGGTCGCCGGAAGGGCGGGGCGGGGGGCCCTGGGTGGCGAGGTTCTGGTCCAAACCTCGATGCCGGAGCACTACGCCGTCCAGGCGGCTCTCAGCCACGACTACGAGGGCTTCGTCCGACGGGAGCTCGAGGAGCGTCGACATCCCCGGTACCCTCCTCACGTGCGTCTCGCGAACGTGGTCGTCAGCAGCCCGGACCAGACGCTCGCCGCCGAAGGGGCGGAGGCCGCCGCGAGCTGGTTGAAGCCGCGCCTCGCCAGGGGCGGGGGTGGCGCGGATGAGGTCGAGCTCGTCGGACCCGCTCCGGCGCCCATCGAACGGCTCCATGGACGGTGGCGTTGGCACTTCCTGCTTCGTGCCGCCTCACCCAAGGGCCTCGGTGTCGCCGTCCGAACGCTTGTGACCCGCTTCCGTCTCCCTTCCGGTGACGTGAGGCTCGCGCTCGACCGCGACCCGGTGGCGCTGCTCTAGCACGGAATGCTAGCGTCACACGCCGACTTCTCCGTAAGCCCGCCCGGTGCCACCAGGGTCGCTCACGCCGGACGTCCTGGTCCGGCTGGTTGAGCTTCCGGGCGGTCCCATTGCACGGATCCGGTGCTGCGGCGTACGTTCGGATCGACCGTGCCGGCCTGGTGAATGAGTCCGGAAGTCAACCCGATCACCGGATGAGGAGGGTCCGTGGGTTGCCTCGCGCTGAATGCATCGTTCGAGCCGCTGACCATCGTGCCGCTCCGGCGGGCGGTGCGCTTGGTGTTGGACGGGAAGGCGGAGATCGTGGAACAGGACGGGGACCGTCGCTTCCGCTCGGAGCAGGAGGCGGTACCGTGTCCCGCCGTCATCCGGTTGGTGCGGTATGTCCACGTGCCGCGGCGGTTCCGCCGACAGGTGACCAATACGTTCCTGTTCGCGCGGGACGACTACACGTGTCAGTATTGTGGCCGCCATCGTCGTGAGCTCAAGCGGCGTCAGTTCCTCACCCGGGATCACGTGCTTCCCGTTTCCCGCGGCGGCGCAAACGCCTGGACGAACGTGGTCACGAGTTGCTCGTCATGTAACAACCGCAAGGGCAATCGGTTGCCTCGGGAGGCCGGCCTGGACCTTAGAACCGAGCCCGACGAGCCGAACTACGTTCATCTGGTCTGGGTCGTCCGGCGGGTGACGGGCCTCCAGGCGAAATACATCAGGATGTTCTACGGAGAGGAAGTGCTCGACGATGTGGCGATCCGGCGCTCCAATCAGTCGTCGAGCCACGCGTAGGGACGCTCACAGAACTGTCCGTAGCCGCGGATCGTCCCTTGGTTGGTGTATTCCTTCCAACAGACCATCCAACCGCGTACCGGATCGTGCAGCACGTCGTAGTGGAAGCCCGGATGATCCACGCGCTCGGCCAGGAATCGCTGGAGGTACGCGGGCATGTTGGCGATGCCGTCCACTTCGAACGAGACGTCGGCGTCGTCTTCGATCGTGGCCTGAATCTCGGACTCCGACAGCTTGAGGGTGCGGATGGCCTCCTCGATGGCCTCCTGGACCGGACTCAAATCTGGAGCGGTTCCGGTCCGGCCCTTGATGATCTTCAACAGCCCCGTTGTCCCGGAGGCCGCGAGCTCGTCCCGAGCACGAACGAACTGTACGAGAAGCTGCTCGTGGAGACGCAGGAGCTGTGTATACTCCCGCTTCGCCTGAGCTCGCGGCTCGTTTTCGTCTGCCATGCAATGCACCTCGGGTGGGCGGGATGCCCGGCCGCTTGGATTCCGCTGGGAAAGACGATAATAAGGGGACTGCGGGGTTGCTCGGCAACACCATCACGGGAATCGCGCATCGATACTGGCGTTGACAGCCCGTGGACCTCCCGATGCACTTGACCCGGCTGCACGCTCGGCCCTAAGCATTCAAGTGGACGCACTCTCCCGGATCCGGAGCATCCGTGGACGCGGCCCTCACTCGAGAAGTCCGTGGTTCCCTTGATGCCGGAGTCTCTTCATGAATCCACGATCACACCGTGACCCACCTGCGTCGGAAGAGCGGCGTCGGTCCAAGCCGACGCCGGTACGCGCCCTCCAGGACGTCGAGACTTCGCCGCCCACGGAGCCGAGTCCTCCAACCGAAGAAACCTCCGTTACGATCGAAGGGGTCGCCTGGAGCGTTCGCGTCGACGGTGAGGCCGAAGGGCCGGGTGGAGCGCGGGGGCCGCACCTCCTGTTCCTCCGCTTCGACGAGGAAGGAGCGGATGGTGATGATGCGTCGGCCAGGAGTGCGTGGGTGGTAGGCGACCGGTTGGGCGACGTGCCCGCCGCCCGACTGGAGGACGCTTTCCGTCGGGCGCAGCCTTGGACCACGCCGGATCAGCCCAGAAGCTTCTTCGAGGACGCGAGCGCCCGTCGAGGCCGCTGAAGCACGGCTGGCCGGCCGCGTGCCCGCGCGAGAGCGGTGCCCCCGAGGCGCTCCGGGGTATGCGGTCGGAGCGAGCATGGACTTAGGTTCATGCGTTCGATGTCCGTCGCGCCTCGTGGATGCTCGAGGTCCGTGACCCTCCCGCTCGACTCACCTTCAACACGCTCCCCGTCCCAGGTGTCTTCAAAGCAGGCAGAGAAGCCTACCGACCGCGAGTTGGTCCGACGAGCCCGGGAGGGTGACGAGAGGGCCTTCGGGCTGCTCGTCCAGCGGTATCAACGGCCAGCATATGCCGTTGCGCTGTCGGTGGTCGGGAAACACGAGGATGCAGAAGACGCGGCTCAGGAAGCGTTCCTGGTCGCATTGGAGAGACTGGAGGAATGTCGCAACCCGGATCGCTTCGGTGGATGGTTGCTCACGATCGTCAGGAACCGTTCCAAGAACCTGATCCGTCGTGAGTCCCTGCGGGACACGGACGAGGTGCCTCCGGCCACGCAATCGAAGATGCCGACGCCGGACCGCGTGACCGAAACGGCCGAGTTGCGAGGGTTGCTCGAAGAAGCCATGGAGGACCTTCCGGAAGTGCAGAGGGAAGTCGTGATGCTGCATGACTTGGAAGGCTGGAAACATCGGGAGATCGCGGAGCGTTTGGACTTGCCTCCGGGGACGGTGCGGTCTCATTTGCATTTCGCGAGGAAGGCGCTGAGGAAGGCGCTCCGGGATCTGCCGGGAGCGCCGGAAGCCAAGAGGAATACTCGATGAGCGATAGATTGGAACAGACGATGACGGACGATCCGCGGATGGACATGGAGTTGTACGAAGCGCTCACGTCGCTCGATCCGGGTGAGCGTGATCCGGCCTATTGGACGCGCTTCGGAAGCTCGGTGCTGTCTGGTGCCGGTCCGGAGTTGGCTAGACGACGAGCCCTTGCGTCGATGACCGTGGGGGACGTGTTGATCGGTTGGGCCAGAGCGCTCGTGCCGACGGCGATGGTCGCGGTGGCGGTCGCGGGAGTGATGCTGATGCGGGCTCAAGGAGCTCCGACTTCGACCCCGTTGGGAATCGAGGAGATGCTGGTGAGTGACCTCCAGGGCATCACCGTCCAACATATCTCGTCGCTCGACGGTGTGGGTGACCCCGAGACCCTGGCTGCGGAGATCTTTTAATGAGCCAGCAGACCAGGACCCGTATCGTGACGGCAAGCCTTTTGCTGACCGTGTTCGGGGCCGGGATGTTGCTCGGATTCGCGGCGGATACGATCCTGACCGGTACGCCGGCCGCCGCGCTCGCGACCTCCGCCGAAGAGAACGGTACTGACGGTGGCGAGGACGGTGAAAGCGAACGGACTCCGATGTACGAGCAGGTGGGGCCGGATTCTGCCCAGAGCGTCGTGATCGATTCGATCGTGCGGGAGCACCGCGCGCGAATGGATTCGCTCAACCGCGAGTTCCAGGAGAACTACGACCCACGCTTCCGGGCCATCGTGGAGGAGACTCGCGAGGCCATCAAGGAAGTGTTCACCCCGGAGCAGGCCGCTCGCTATCAGGAGCTGGTAGAGGCGCGAGACCGGGAGCGAGCGGCTGAAGAAGCTGGTGAGGACGACGCCTGAGGCGTGATCCACGCGCATCGTTGGCGCGCCTCGTCCACGTGGCGAAGCGCGAATCCGCGTTCGGCGCATGGTCGGGTGAGCGGTGATGGCCGAGTGCTGACCGGGAGGGGATCGTGACGGAGGCCATCATCAAGACCGAAGCGCTCACCAAGCACTACGCTCTGGGGGCCGAGGTCGTGCGCGCGGTCCGTGAGATCGATCTCGAGATCGTTCGCGGAGAGTTCGTCGCCGTGATGGGACCCTCGGGAAGTGGCAAGTCGACTCTGATGAACATGGTCGGCTGCCTGGATACGCCGACTTCGGGCCGTTATTGGCTGAACGGACACCTCGTTAGTGAGCTCTCCGAGGACGAGCTCGCTCGTGTCCGCAACCTGGAGATCGGGTTCGTTTTCCAGACGTTCAACCTGCTGCCCCGGGCGACGGCCCTGCATAATGTCGAGCTTCCGCTGATCTACGCGGGGATTAGCGCGACGGAACGGCGGGAGCGGGCCGCGGAGAAGTTGGAGTTGCTGGGGTTGTCCGATCGCATGAACCACCGACCACCCGAGTTGTCCGGGGGCCAGCGACAACGGGTCGCCGTGGCACGGGCGCTCGTGAACGAACCCGCGCTCCTGTTGGCCGACGAGCCCACCGGGAACCTCGATTCCGTGACCGGGCGGGAGCTCATGGACCAACTCACGGACCTCAACGCGCGGGGTCAGACCATCGTGATCGTCACACACGAGGACGATGTGGCTTCCTACGCGAAGCGCCAGGTACACTTGAGAGACGGCCGGATCGAGCGGGATTTTCTCAACGAGCCAGCCGGTGCGCCCGGAGTGTGAGAGACGAGCCCGGGGCGTTAGCGTGGCAGCGTGACCCGAAGGTTCTCCCCGTGACGGATGAGCGCAATGGACTCGGGTCGAGGTGCCCGGGACACGGCCGCGCGTAGATCGTCCACGGTCCCGATCGCGTTGTCGCCGACTCGTATGATGACGTCGCCCGCGCGCAGGTCGGCCGCGGCCGCGGGGGTGCCGGCGGGAACATCCACGACCAGGACCCCGCCGTCGACGCTGAAATACCGGGCGAGGTCGGGCTGAATATCGATGACTTCGGCGCCGGCTACGCGGTTCCGTCCGAGCAGATAGGGGGCCAGCGGGCTGAACCCGTCCGACGCTTCCAAGCGAGCATCCGCGTCGAGTGGGTCACCCTCGAAGCGCGGCGGTCTCGCAGGGGAGGCGGGCCGCGCTTCGGAACGGAGCCGCTCCCTCTGCTCGGCGAGACGAACGCGCATCGAGTCCATGGCTCGAACAATCGAGCCGACGATGGAGTCGGTGTCGGGCCCGACCGGGGGGCGAGGTCGGGGACGGGGAACCACTCGCGGTCGTTCGGTCGCGGCGATGCGGTATTCGTGCTGGCGGTCGCTTCGTCGGAGCACGATATGGACGCTGTCGCCGACCGCGAGCCGTAGCCCTTCGCCCAGGTTCCTGAGAGCATCCGCAGTCGGCATATCGTTGATCTCGACGAGTGTATCGCCCGCACGGATGCCGGCGCGGGCCGCGGGGCTTCCAGGCTGTACGCCGGTGACGACCACGGATGTGCGGGTGTCCGTGTCGTCACTCGCCGTCACGATGTTCACGGATACGCCGATCCAGCCGGGACGCTCCTGGGCGTCCAGGAGCGACGGCGCGAGCACGACCGTGCAGAAGAGGAGGACGAGGCGCATCAGAACCATCCGCCGGAGCCCGTCGAGACCAGCCGTGCGGCGGCGTCCCGCTCCGCGCGTGCCGAGGCGAGGAAGCCGTTGAGGAAGGGGTCACCCGGGGCCTGGCGCACGGCGGCCTGACTGACGAGGACGAGGTGTTCGAGCGCGGCATACCGGCTGATGGGATCGACGGATTCCACCTCGGATCCGCTCTGCGCCAGGAGCTCACGGTACTGGCTCATGGCTTCCACGTAGTTTCGCTCAGCGCTCTCGACCGCGGCCGCGGCGTCATCCAGGTTCGACGCTTCCGTCAGCACCCCAGCCTCGGCGTCGCCCGAGCCACGGTTGGCCCATCCCGCGCCCGATGCTACTCCGGAAGCAAACAGCAGGAGGGCGGCGGCGAACCGCATCCATGTGGGCGTGCGAGCGAGACCGATACGGCTCAGGAGCCCCGGGTCGTGCAGCAATCCTTCGGATCGCAGGCGGGCTTCGAGCACGCTCCAATCGTCCCTGGGAGGCAGAATCTCGGGAAGGGAGCCGAGCGCCCGAGTCTGCTCACCGAGAGCCTCCAACTCGGAAGCGCAAAGCGGGCAGTCCTCGAGGTGTGCCCGCTCTTCCCGGTCGGGGACGTCGTCCACCAACCGTGCGAGCGTCTCGGTCGTTAGATGCTCCATGATTTCACTCCGTGTTCGTGCACGTCAGTCGCGAGACGCGAGAGCATCCGCCTCATCTTCGCTCGAGCCTTCGACAGCTGTGACTTGGACGTTCCCGGTGTCACCCCGAGAACATCCGCGATCTCGTCGTGTGTATAACCTTCGACGTCGTGGAGGATCAGCACGCGTCGCATCCCGTCGGGTAGCTCGTCCAACGCCGTGGAGAGCCGCTGTTGTAGCAACGTGTCCCCATGGCTCGGTGCCACGGGAATGTCCGTCGTACGGGATCCCTCCTCGGTCGGCGTTTCCCGCTTGGAGCGGGTTCGTGTCTTCCGAAGCGCTTGAAGCGCCGCGTTCACGGCGATCCGGTGCAGCCATGTCGAGAAACGGGCGTCTCCCCGGAACGTGGGAAGAGCCCGGATTGCCCGGATCCAGGCCTCCTGTGCACAGTCCTGAGCGAGGTCGTCGTCTCCGGCGATGCGGCGCACGACGGCGTACACCCGTGGCGAGAACCGATCGTATAGCGTCCGGATCGCCCGGGCGTCCCCCTCCGAGGCGCGAGCCAGGAGCTGGTGGTCCGAGTCCGTCGTCTGTCCATCCATCACGCACTGAGATACCACGGGCCGTGCAAAGGGTTGCCGGACCCCCTTCGTGCTTCTCGACGATGGCCTCGGGCGTACGCCAACCGGGCCAGGTGTCGACCCGCGTCCGTCCCAGCAGCCTGTCGTAACGTTCCTCCGCACTGTAGGATGGCGGCACCGAAGCGCATCGTTTGCCGTCGCGGTCGATGCGGACCCTGACCAACCAACTCGGAACGCTCATGGACCCCAGCAACCCCCTCCCCGGCGCGAGTCATCTCGAGTGCACCGGAACCGGCGTGGAGTTCGAGAGCGAACAGCTCATCGGCCTGTCACGGGCCGGGAAGCCTTTGTTCGCCCGTTACGACCTCGAGGCGGTTCGCGAGCGTCTTACGCCCGAGAAAGTCCGTTGCCGGAGAGCCGACCTCTGGAGGTACGAAGAGGTGCTGCCGGTCCGCGACCGGGCCGCCCAGATCTCCCTCGGCGAAGGGTGGACGCCCCTGCTCGACGCCTCTCGCACGGCCGCGCGCCTGGGGCTCCGGAAGGTCTGGATCAAGGATGAGGGTCAGAATCCAACCGGTAGCTTCAAGGCCAGGGGGCTGTGCCTCGCGGTCTCTCGGGCGCTGGAGCTCGGCGCGAAGGAGCTCGCGCTGCCCTCGGCCGGAAACGCGGGAAGCGCTGCCGCCGCGTACGGGGCCGCGGCCGACATGGCAGTGCACGTCGTCGTCCCCAGGGATACCCCGGCTCCGATCCTCGAGGAGATCGATGCCTTGGGCGCCGATCTGCAGCTTCTCGACGGCTTGATCTCGGATTGCGGTAAGGTGGTGAAGCGCGGTGTTGAAGAGCACGGCTGGTTCGACCTCTCGACACTGAAAGAGCCGTATCGGGTCGAAGGCAAGAAGACGATGGGGTACGAGCTATTCGAGCAGCTCGGACGCCTTCCTGACGCCATCGTGTATCCCACGGGCGGGGGGACGGGGCTTATCGGTATGTGGAAGGCGTTCGACGAGATGGAACGGCTCGGTTGGATCGGTCCGGAGCGTCCGAAGATGTTCACCGTGCAGGCGGCGGGTTGTGCTCCCATGGTCCGAGCATGGCAGGCCGGGATGGAGTACGCGGAACCCTGGCAGGGCGCGGCTACCTACGCCTCCGGTCTCCGGGTCCCTGGGGCGGTGGGCGACTTCCTGATCCTCCGTGCTCTGCGGGCGTCGTCGGGCGGCGCGGTAGCGGTTCCGGACCCGGCCATGGCGGAGTGGGTTGCCCGCCTCGGCGCGGACACCGGCGTCTTCGCCGCGCCGGAGGGTGGTGCGACGGCCGCCGCGGCCGAGATGTTGCTCGAGATGGGGATGATCGGCCAAGATGAAGAGGTGGTTCTCTTCAACACCGGAAGCGGACTCAAGTATGTCGGGATGGAACCTCTACAGGGCTAGCAGTGCCGTATGGTGCGAGAGCGGTGAGGTCGAGAGGGCATCGCTCGGACGGGGCGTGCCCTTCCGGGTGGAGGCTGCGCCGCACCGGCAGGAGGGGTCGTGCTGGGGGTGCTGATCTGGTTCGCCTTCGGAGCGCTCGCGGTGCTCGGCGGGCTGGAGGTCCGTAAGCGGTTGTGGCGCTCGAAGGACGGCGGCCGAGCGACGTTGGACGACGAAGCCGTGCAGCGTATTCTCGACACCGGAAGGGTCTCGGTGGAGGAGGAACCGCCCTTGGATCTCGACGAGATCGAGGAGGCCGAGGAGCGATTCTGGTCGGAGTCCTGGGACGAGCCGGAGGAGCTCTAGACCGGCCTTCCGGCGGTCATTGCGAGTCTGGGTTCAGGCTCCCGCTCAGTGGGTCCAGCGATAGTAGATGCCGGGCAGCGGCACGAGCCGCTCGTTCAGGGGACGTTCGTCGGTCGGGTCGGGTCGGCGGACGGCGAGCGCCCGGTTGAGGGCCACGGAGGCACCGGCGGAGTGGCGACCGTGGACGGTCCAATCCACCCCGATCGGCATCCTGGCGACGAGCGCCAGGCCGGTCCCTTCGTCCGAAGCCGCGAGCACGCCCCAGAGCCCGATCCCGACGAACGGGCGGGCGGCACGACCTCCGACGTACTGTTTTCCCACCACCGAGACCCCGACGTCACGGAAGCTGAACGTCCCGAGCGTGACATCGATGCTGCGGCTGTCACGAAAGGCCTCGAAGGTCACCCCGACCGTGCTGATGCCGCCGAAGGTTATGCCGACCCGCCACCCGGTTCCGGCATTCGAGCCTTGAGCGGCCAGGACGGTCGGCGCGACGGCCGGTAGGAGCAGCAAAAGGCTCAGGGCCACGAGGGGGCGGCTTCCGGTGCTCGGGCGCTTCTTCGACACGGCCCTCATCCGCCCCACGAGACGTCGACCCCGACCCTGAAGGTTCGTCCGGGCCCGGGCTCGAAGTAGCGGCCACCGAACGCGTTGACCGTGACGGAGCCGGTGTACCGGCGATCGAAGAGGTTCGAGATCGCGACGTATGGTGAGAGCCGTGCCGATCCGCTCCCGACTCGCTCCAAGCCGGCCCGAAGGTCCGCGATCACGTACGCATCCGCCGTCGTGTCCCCCGCGTCATTGGTCGGAACGTCGTCCTGGTACAACGCGCGCACCTCGACGAACCCGGACCCGTGCGTGAGCGAGCCGAGCGCATCGAGCCGGTGAGGAGCGAGCCCCGGAATCCGGTTGCCGGAGAAGTCCTCGCTGTCCGTGATGTAGCGCTCGAAGCGCGCGTCGACGCGCGTGTACGAGACTCTGACCTCCGCGTTCGGGAAGGGCGTACCTTCCGCCGTGACCTCCCAGCCCGTGTGGTGTGATGCGCCCGCGTTGCGGAAATATTGGCGACCGGGATCGGTCGGAACTTCGAAAGAAATCAGCTCTCCTTCAAGGTCGGTCCGGAACAACGTGGCTTCGAGAGCCCACCGTGCCCGTCGGGCACGGACACCGCCTTCGAACGTCACACCGGTTTGTGGCTCGAGCTCGGGATTGAAGCCGCCCGCGCCCGTCGGACGATTCACGAGCTCGGTCGTGGTGGGCGATTCGAACGAGCGGGCCACCGACCCGAAGAGCTCGATGCCGGATCCCGCATCGACGACCACACCTCCCGAGGGGCTGATCGCGCTCATCGTTCGGCTTCCGGAGTCGTCGGGGTCACCGTCCTCGACGAAGCGGTCGTCCGCGGAGAACCGGATCCGGTCGTAGCGGAGCCCTCCGAGCAGGGAGATACCGCCATCGAAATCCAACCGGAGCTGACCGAACAGACCTGCGGCACGCACCTGCTCGAGCTGTGAGAGGGTCAGCGCGCCCTTGCTGCCGCCGTCGTTCTCCCAATTGACACGGTCGTCGCGCTGAATCTCGAGCTCAGCTCCCGCTCCGAGCGTCAGCGTGCCGAAGTCCAGGCCGATCGGACGATTGACGATCGCCCGGCTCCCTCCCGCGTTCCGGTCCACACCGATGACGGTGCCCGGAATCGGGTTCTCGAGCTCGCGGCGGATGCCCCACACGGACAGTTCCGTCGTCCGTGCGCCGGATCGTTCGGACCACGTCGCCCCGAGCTGCCCTTGCCGGACTTCCTTGCGGGTCCGGCTCCGCACGTTGAAGGCCCAGGCCGATCGGTCTTCGTTCCCGACCATCTCTTCGGGAAGTGATCCCGGGTTGTCCGCATCGAGGTCCACGCCGTTCACCACGAACCGCAACGTTCCCCCACCGGCGGGCACGCTCGCGACCCCGTTTACGGTCGAGCGCCTGGCCTTCCCGTAGGTGCTCCCGTCGTCCGCGACGGGATCTCTCCGGAATCCGTCGTACTCGAGGTGGTTGAAGCCGAATCGGTATCCGCCTTCGCCGACGTCGCCGTTCGCGGATCCCTGGACGGTGAGAAGGCCGTGGCTTCCCGCGGTCGTTCCGAACCGGGCACCGGAGGGCTGACGTGAGGGGTCGATTGTCCGAAAGTGGAGGACTCCTCCGGCCGCATTACCGTAGAGGGTGGCGTTCGGTCCCCGCAGCACTTCCACGCGGCCGAGGCTCGAGAGGTCGAGGTGGTCGAGCGTGGACTGGCCGTCGGGAAGGGTCGCGGGGATGCCGTCCACCAGGGCGCGGACGCCCCGGATGCCGAACTGGGCCCGGGGTCCGAATCCACGGATGGAGAGCCGCTCTCCGACCGCGAAGTTGAAGCGATTCTGGATCTGCACTCCCGGGACGGCGCGGAGCGCTTCCTCGAGGAACGCGTCGGCGGACCCGCGACGCAGCTCTTCTCCCTCGGCGACCGTGACGGCGTGGGGCGTGCCGGTGCCGATGGAGCTGCCGAGGACGCGGACGAAGAGGGGTGCGAGCTCGACGGTGGAGTCGGCGGGCTCCTGTGCCGCGGTTGACGGGACGGCCACGGTGGCCGAAGCCACGAGGGCGACGTGGAAGACCTTGGCTGGACGTCGCGCGAATGCCTTGTGCATCGAGACGGGTACCTCGTTCGAAGTTCCGGTGAAGCCCACACGCCGATGAAGATATCGCCGCGGCTCCTTCGCGTCTTCCGTTCCCGGGTCACGGGTCGCGGACACAGCCGGGTGGGGTGACTCTCCGGCAGGGGTCTAGCTAGCTTGGCGCATGCAACCACAGCAACGAGAATACACCCCGGCCGCGCATCTCCGGGCCCGTCGCGCAGCGGCTTTTCGGGCTTTGGCCGCCGACGTCATGGTTCTTGCCGCGGCCCCGGTTCAGTACGCGTCTCGGGACACGGACCGCCCGTACCGTCCCGACAGCGAGCTCTTCTACCTCACCGGAGCGACGGAGCCCGACACGGTCGCGGTCTTCGTCGGTGGCGACGTCCCGGAATGGATCCTCTTCGTTCCGCCCCGCGATCCCGATGCCGAGCTCTGGGCGGGACCGCGGCTGGGTCCCGAAGAAGCTGCCGAGCGCCTCCAACCCGACGCTTGTTACCCGAGCACCGAGCTCGAGGAGCGACTCCCCGACCTGCTGGCTCGGGGGCGTCGCATCCACTACCGGCTGGGAACCGGGGACCGCGTGGAACGGTGCGTGCTGAGCGCGTTGACTCGAGCGAGGACCCGGGGACCGAGAACCGGCACGGGACCGCGCGGCGTCTTGGATCCGGGAGGCATTCTGGACGAGCTGCGGCTCCGCAAGGACTCGCACGAGATCGACCGGTTGCGGGCCGCGGCGGAGCTCACGCTGGATGGTCAGCGTGAGGCCGCGCGGGTGGTGCGCCCGGGAGTCGGAGAGTGGGAAGTCCAGGCCGAGCTGGAAGCGACGTTCGCACGGGCGAAGGCCGCTCCGGCGTTCGGTACGATCGTCGGCGCCGGGCGGAACGCCTGTGTGTTGCACTATCGTGCGAACGACGCACCCATCCCTGAGGACGGGCTCGTCCTCGTGGATGCGGGAGCCGAGCTCGACCTCTACAACGGGGACGTGACCCGGACGTATCCGGCGAAGGGCCGGTTTTCCGACGCGCAGCGCCGGATCTACGACCTCGTGGAGGCTGCTCGGCGGACCGCGGTCGATGCCGTCGCCCCCGGCCGAGCGGTCGGCGAGGTGCACGATGCCGCGGTACACGTGCTGGTCGCCGGACTTCGCGATCTGGGCATCCTGGACGGTGATGTGGGCGCGCTGGTCGAAGCCGGGGCACACAAGCCTTATTTTCCACATCAGACATCGCACTGGCTCGGATTGGATGTGCACGATCCCGGTGACTACGCCTGGAACGGCGCATCTCGAACGCTCGAGGCCGACATGGTCCTGACCGTCGAGCCGGCTCTCTACTTTCGGCCGGGTGGTGCGGTGGAAGCGGAGCCGTATACCGGCATCGGCGTTCGTATCGAAGACGATGTCCTGGTCACGGAGACCGGACACGAAAATCTCACAGCGAACCTTCCCACGGCTTCACACGATGTCGAAGCCCTTTTGGACGAAATACGATGACAGTGAGCACACCGGAGACCCGCACGTTGCTACTCGAGGAACTCGAGCGCCCGGAGCCGTTCGTCTCGGTCGAGGTTCGACCGCCCAAGGCGGGGCTCGATCCAGCCGGCGGAATGTCGGCATGGATCGACCTACACCACGCTCTGGGGCGGTTGGCGCGCGACGGACGGTTCGTCTTCCTCACCGACAACGCCGTCGGGGCCGAGGAGGAGGAGAGCCTCGCGCACGTCGGAGCGAACGTCGGCGATACCGTGGATCTGCGCCATATCGTGCCGATCCTCACCTGTAAGCATTCGCTCGATTACTGCAAGATGTTCGCGTCGAGAGCCGCGTCGGACGGCTTCGAGACCCTCACCGTGCTGGGTGGGGACAAGAGCGTAGGTGCCCCACGCTGCGTCCCGCACGGCCGGGACCTGCGAGAGATCATTCGTGAGCGTATTCCGTCGCTCGCGCTGGGGGGGTGGGTCAATCCGCACCGGGATCCGGAGCAGCAGCTGGACTTTCTGACCGCGGAGAATGCCTACAACGACTACGCGCTAGGTCAGATCGTCTCCCATCACTCGCTCGGTGAGGTGGAGCGGTTCCTGGAGGCTGCGGACCGTAGGGGAGTCGATATCCCCATGGTCTTCGGAGTGTTCTTCTATCGCAGCGCGAACCCTCGGACCCTGTCCTTGCTTTCCGACTTCTTTCCGGTGCCGGTCGAGGAACTCAAGAGGGAGTTCGAAGAGGGACAGACCGCCGAGGACATCCTCGCCCGCACTATCCGGGATCTCCGCTCCATCGGAGCCGACAAGGTCTACGTGAGCAATCTGCCGACGCGAGGCATCGACCGCGCGCTCGAGCGGGTGCTCGAACGGGTGTAGCAGCCCGGCCGGTGTCGGGTGCGGGGCCTCCCGCACCCGTCACGTCCGGGACCGAGTCAGCCCGTGGCTCGGAGCTCGCCTTCCTGGACGACGCGGAGCGCGACGTCGGTCCTACGGGCTGGAGCGTTCACGTGGAATCCCTGAACCAGGGGGCGCACGGCTTCGATCGTTTCCAATGCGATCCGGACGCCTTCTTCGAGGGCCCCGTCCTTCCCACCGGACTCTTCGGCCTCGCGCATGCGCTCCACGACGCGTTCCGGCACCTTGACGCCGGGCATTTCGTTGGCGAGGAACTCGGCGTTTCGTAGGTCCACGAGCGGCCAGATGCCGGCGATGACCGGGATGGGATGGGGGGCCGCCTCCAGGAAGCGCTCGAGCGCCGTAGGGTCGAAGATCGGCTGTGTGATGGCGAAGTCCGCACCGGCTTCCACCTTGTAGGAGAACCGACGGAGCTCCCGCTCCTGATCGACCGCGCCCTGGTTGATCGCGATCCCCTGAACGAACTCCGTCGGCTTGCCGATGGAGTTCCCGCCGGGATCGACACCCCGGTTGAGGCCCTGGATGACGTTGGTGAGCCCGATGGCGTCGATATCGAACACGGCCGTGGCGTCGGGATAAGGGCCCATCGCCGGGAGGTCCCCCGTGACCACGATCAGGTTGTGGAGACCCGAAGCCGCCGCACCCAGGAGATCCGAGATCATCCCGAGCATGTTCTTGTCCCGACACGTATAGTGGAGCAGCGTCTCGATCCCGACCTCACGCTCGATGACGGTGCAGGCCGAAAGGGCGCTCATGTGGCTGCGAACCACGGGACTTTCGAGGACTTCCACGGCGTCCACGCCGGCGACCTTGAGCTCCCTGGCTCGCTCCACGAGCTCGTCTGTCGCCCACCCGTCGGGCGGCAAGAGCTCGACCGAGACCACGGGTTCGCCCCGTGCCAGCTTCCGGCCCCAGGCTGATCGGTGCTCCAGGGGAACCTTCGCCGCTTCCGCCGGCTCGGCTTCGGGGGGCTCAGCCGGCACTCGAATAGACGCGTGCCGCGGCTGTGTCGACGCTACCCCTGCTCGAATCTCGCGGATGTGATCCGGAGTCGTGCCGCAACAACCCCCTACGAAGCGAACGCCCACATCGATCATACGAAGGGCGTATTGCGCCATGTATTCCGGGCTCGCGAGATACATGGTGCGGTCACCGACCGTCCGGGGAAGCCCCGCGTTCGGTTGCGCGACCAGCGGAAGCGATGTGGCGTGGGCCATGGCCTCGATCGCGTCCAACATGACGGCGGGCCCGACCGAGCAATTGAGCCCCACCACGTCGACACCGAGGTCGGTGAGCGCGCGCGCGATCTGTCCGGAATCCGCGCCGTAGGAGGTGCGACCGTCCTGGCCCACCGTCATCTGCGCGACGACGGGAAGGTCGGTGCGTTCCCGCACGGCTCCGAGGGCACATTCGATCTCGGTCAGGTCGGAGAACGTCTCCAGCACGAGGCCGTGCACGCCCCCTTCGAGGAGCCCGTCGACCTGTCTGCCGAAGTAGGCACGGGCCTCATCTCGGGAGGTCGGCCCGAACGGCTCGACCCGGATTCCGAGCGGGCCCACCGCACCCGCGACCGAGACCTCGTTGCCCGCCGCTTCGAGGGCGATCCCGGCCGCGGCCCGGTTGAGCTCTTCGGTGCGGTCGGCCAGACCGTACGCGGAGAGCTTCACCGGGTTGGCGCCGAAAGTGTTGGTCTCCAGGATCTCGGCGCCCGCGGCCACGTACTCGGCGTGAATGCGCCGGACCGTGTCCGGATGGTCCAGGTTCAGCTCGTCGTAGCAGACATTGACGAACACGCCCCGACTGTACAAGAGCGTGCCCATCGCGCCGTCGAAGACATGGACCCGACCGTCCTCGATCAGGTGCTTCAACCGTCTTCTCCGGGCTCGTAGCCGAGGCTGGGCGCGAGCCACTGCTCGGCTTCTTCGACGGTCCAGTCCTTACGGGCCGCGTAGTCCTCGATCTGGTCTCGACCGATGCGCCCGATACCGAAGTACTTGGAGCTCGGGTGCGAGAAATACCATCCGCTGACCGATGCCGCAGGGTACATGGCAAAGCCGTCGGTGAGCTCGATCCCGACCTTGTTCGTCACATCGAGAAGCTCGAAGAGCGTGCGCTTCTCGGTGTGGTCGGGACACGCCGGATAGCCGGGGGCGGGGCGGATGCCCACGTACTCCTCGGCGACGAGTCCCTCATTGTCCAGATCTTCGTCCGGAGCGTATCCCCAGAGCTCCTGGCGCACCACGGCGTGCATGCGCTCGGCCAGGGCCTCGGCGAGCCGGTCGGCGAGCGACTTCACCAGGATCGACGCGTAGTCGTCGTTTTCGCTCGCCAGCTTGTCCGCGTACTCCTTGGCACCGAGCCCGGTCGTCACGGCGAAGGCTCCGACCCAGTCCTCCAGCCCGGTGTCCTCCGGTGCTACGAAGTCGGACAGACAGTAGTTCGCCCTCCCCTTCTTCGCGAATTGCTGCCGGAGGCTATGTAGCGTGGTGAGCACGTCCTCGCGTCCCTCGTCCTTGAAGACGCGGATGTCGTCACCCACCGCGGAGGCCGGGAAGAGCCCCACTAAGGCGCGGGCTTCCAGGATCTCTTCCTTCTCGAGGTAATCGAGCATCTCGATCGCGTCGTCGAAGAGCGACTTCGCCTGCGGTCCGACGTCCTCGTCCTCGAAGAGGTCCGGGTACTTCCCCGGAACCTCCCAGGCCTGGAAGAACGGGGTCCAGTCGATGTAGCGCCGGATCTCCGAGATCGGGATGTCGTTGAACTCGTGGATGCCCGGCTTGTTGGGCGTGGGCGGGGTGTAGCCGTCCCACTCCGGTTTGTGTGCGCGTCGGCGCGCTTCTCCGATGGGTAGGAGCTTGGTGCGCGCCTGTCGGCCGGCGCGCCGTTCCCGCTCGGCCTGGTAGTCGGCCGTCACCTCTTCGAGATAGCCTTCCTTCTTGTTGGGATCCAGGAGCTTGCCCACGACGCCGACCGCGCGGGAAGCGTCGAGCACGTGGACGGTCGGGCCGTCGTAGCCGTCCACGATCTTGATGGCGGTGTGGGCTTTCGACGTGGTCGCGCCACCGATCAGCAGCGGGATGGTGAAGTCCTCCCGCTGCATCTCCTTGGCGACGTGGACCATCTGGTCCAGGGAGGGCGTGATCAGACCCGAGAGCCCGATGATGTCCACCTCCTCGTCGCGCGCCGTATCCAGGATCTTGTCCGACGGCACCATCACGCCCAAGTCGACCGTGTCGTAGCCGTTACACTCGAGCACCACGCCCACGATGTTCTTGCCGATGTCGTGAACGTCGCCCTTCACGGTGGCGAGCAGAACCTTCCCCTTCTTCTCCCCTTCCTTCTTCTCCGCCTCGAGGAACGGGAAGAGGTAAGCCACGGCCTTCTTCATGACCCGGGCGCTCTTCACGACCTGCGGGAGAAACATCTTCCCTTCGCCGAAGAGGTCGCCCACGACGTTCATGCCGTCCATGAGTGGCCCTTCGATGACGTCGAGGGCTCCGGGCAAGGCCTGTCTGGCCTCCTCCGCGTCTTCCTCCACGTACTGGTCGATTCCCTTCACGAGCGAGTGCGACAACCGCTCGAAGACGGGAAGCTCCCGCCAGGCCAGGTCCTCCTCGTCACGCCGCTCTTCGCTTCCGCTCCGTTCCTCCGCGATGCGGGTCAGCACCTCGGTGGCTTCGGGGTCGCGGTTGAAGAGCACGTCCTCGATCGGTTTTAGCAGATCCTCGGGGATCTCGTCGTAGATCGGGAGGGCGCCCGCGTTCACGATGGCCATGTCGAGACCGGCCTTGATCGCGTGGTAGAGGAACGCCGCGTGCATGGCCTCGCGGACCTCCGGGCTTCCCCGGAAGGAGAACGAGACGTTGCTCACACCGCCACTGGTGAGCGCGTGCGGGCACGCTTCCTTGATCCGCTTCAGCGACTCGATGAAGTCGATCGCGTACTCGTTGTGCTCTTCCATCCCCGTCGCGATCGCGAAGATGTTCGCGTCGAAGATGATGTCTTCGGGCGGGAATCCTTCTTCCTCGACGAGGATGCGGTACGCGCGCGTGCACACCTTCACGCGCCGCTCGATCGTATCGGCCTGGCCCTCTTCGTCGAAGGCCATGACGACGGCCGCGGCGCCGTATCGGCGCAGGAGCCGGGCCTGCTCCCGGAACTCGTCCTCGCCTTCCTTCATCGAGATGGAGTTCACCACGCCCTTGCCCTGCAGGGTGCGAAGTCCCTCCTCGATGATGTCCCACTTCGACGAGTCGACCATCACCGGGATCCGCGCGATTTCCGGCTCGCCCGCGAGCAGGTTGAGGAAATGCTTCATCGCCGCCTGGGAATCGAGCAGCCCTTCGTCCATGTTGACGTCGATGATCTGCGCGCCGCCCTCGACCTGCTGGCGCGCGACCTCGATGGCCGTCTCGTAGTCCTCGTCCCGGATGAGACGGGCGAAGCGCCGAGAACCGGTCACGTTGGTGCGCTCTCCGATGTTCACGAAGAGCGAATCGGGTCCGATGTTGAGCGGCTCGAGCCCGGACAACCGGGTGCGTGGGGGCTTCTCTTCGAATTGGCGCGGCTCGACGCCGTCCACCGCGGCCGCGATGGCGCTGATATGCTCCGGAGTGGTGCCGCAGCAGCCGCCGACGATGTTCAGGAACCCGGCCTCGGCGAAGTCGCGGGTCAGCTCCGCCATGTGCTCCGGCGTGTCCTCGTAGTCACCGAACTCGTTCGGCAGCCCGGCGTTCGCGTAGAGGCTGACCGGCATCTCGGCTACATCGGAGAGTTCCTCGATGTGCGGGCGCAGCTCGTCGATGCCGAGTGCGCAGTTCAGGCCGACGGAGAGGAGTCCGGAAGCCCGTCCCGGGCCGGGCTGCACGCCGTGGGAGACCGAGTTGTAGAACGCTTCCGGGGTCTGACCCGAGAGCGTCCGTCCGCTCCGGTCCGTGATCGTGCCCGACACCATGACCGGCAGGTCCTTTTCGAGCTCGGCGAGAACCTCCGAGACTGCGAACAGCGCGGCCTTTGCGTTGAGCGTGTCGAAGACGGTCTCGATGAGGAGCGCGTCCACGCCGCCGCGAATCAGGCCCCGGGTCTGCTCCGAATACGCCACCACGAGCTCTTCGAAGGTGACATTGCGGGCCGAGGGATCGCCGACGTCCGGTGAGATAGAGGCGGTCCGGTTGGTGGGCCCGATGGCGCCGAGCACCCACCGCGGCCGGTCCGGGTTCTGCTCCGTGACCGCTTCGGCCGCCCGGCGGGCCACACGTGCGGCCTCTTCGTTCAACTCCTCGGCGATTTCGCTGAGATCGTAATCCTCGAGCGAGATCCGGTTGGCGTTAAAGGTGTTCGTCTCGATCAGATCGGCGCCTGCTTCCAGGAACGACCGATGGATCTCTTCGATCACGTCCGGGCGCGTGATGCAGAGTAGATCGTTCGAGCCCATGAGGTCCGCGTCTACGTCGGCGAACCGACTCCCGCGAAAATCATCCTCTTCGAGTTGGTACCGCTGGATCATCGTGCCCATGGCTCCGTCGAGAACCAGAATCCGACGCTCCAGGTGCTGCTGTATGGTATCGATCTCTATGCCTCACTCGTCTGAATGAAACGTAAAAACCCCGTCGCGGGTGTTCGCGAAGGGGCCGGGCGTTTTAGCTCGTTTACGCACGAACCCTGAAGGACTCGCGACGCGGGCCGCAATATGCCGCAAATCGCCCCGTTTAATTTGTATCCCCCAAAGCTAGCGGACTTCCCGGTGCGATCCAAGAGCGAGGGCTCACCCGGGTTGGTTCAGCGACCCAGCCAGTACGAGAGCTTCACCATGAAGACATCGCGTGGCGCGACACCGAAGAGGTTACCGAGGTCTCGAGACAGATCGAAATCTCCGAGACCCGCGGAGTCGTCCCGCCCCTGGGACCACACGAGGAAGAGCGTGGAGCCCGGCCGAAACTCCCATCGGAGCACCGCGTTCGATCGGAACCGTCTCACGTTGAAGTCCGGGTCGTCGAAGGACTCTTCGGTCGCGTCTCGGTCCAGGTCCGCGTAGTACGTGCGCCCGTCGCGGCGGGGGGCCAGCGGCTCGAAGCGGTCCGCGTACCGCTCGGCCCTTGGATTGGCCACCGTCTTGAAGTCGCCGTAACGGCCGGCGCTCACGAATGGTTGCGCGTAGAGTTGGAGGGAGACGGTCGGCGTGAAGGCGTAGTCGGCCCGGACGGTCACGCCGATGGTCGTCTGATGGAGGCGACCGAAGAGGTAGTGTGGCGCGTCCGTCTCGATCTTGCCGACCCATTGACGGTCGTCGACGCGCCGGTTCACGAACGTTCCGAGATTGAACGTCGCTCGGTCGGACGGTCGGATGCGGACGTTCGGCGAGAGGTTGAGCGCCCACGAGTCGCTGGCCGGGCGGACGTTCCCCGAGCCGTTCACGTTCAGCTGCACGGGCTTGCGCCCGTCCGTTCCGAATCCGCCCCAGAAGTTCGTCTGCGCCTCCCTACGGAACATCGGTCCACCGCGCAGCGTGCCGGCATCGAGCGTCTCGAGGTTGCTGTTCACACCGGCCCAGGCGTTCCAGAAATTCTGGAACTGCACGTTGGCGTTGACGTTGCCTCCCGTCCCGGTTCCGGCGCCTTCGTAGTTCCAGTTGTTCCACGCGGTGAGGTTGAGGGACCAACGGCGGAAGGGGCCCTGCGGGGCATTGTGGTGATAGCCGAGCCACCCCCAATGCGTGAGGTAGTCCGCGCTGTTCATGAAGCCGAGATCGTTCACTTCGAACCCGGGCGAGCGGGTCTGAAGCCCCGTGGCGAAGCGCCAATAACCTCCGGCGACCTTGCTGATGGACAGATCCGCGGCCGCGCCCGTGAGGGTGGTGCGCTCCGGATCGAAGGTGACGTGCTCCGCATCGGGCCGCTGGAAGTACCGAGCGGGGGAGCGCTGCGTTCGTGCGATCGCGTCCGGCGAGCCGCGGACGTGACTGCCCAGCACGTAACCCGAGAGCTCCCAGCGCTCGTCCGCGAAGCGGTGTCGGAAGTCCAGTCCACCGCTGTAGGCTTCCGACCGCAGCTTCAGGGCTTCGGCCGTGGCCCCGTCTCGACGGGTTCCGGTCCCGATCATCCCGATGGCCGAGCGTCCCTCGCGGAAGTCTTTCTGGATCCGTAGGACTCCGTAGTTCGTGAGCGGCTCGACCGGTTCTTCGTACCTCGCGCCCTGTTCGGGAGCGACACGGGCGCTCTCTTCGGAGGTCAGGGCGTGGAGCGCTCCGATGGACCACCCTCCGGCCGTCTTGCCGGAAAGCTTCCACGCTCCGTAGATCGACGTCCTGTCGTCCGCTTCGGAGAAAGCGTCGTTCGCCTCCACGCTGCCCTGAGGTGCCCGTCCGATCCGGCGTGAATAGAAGAGAGACTCGTTGGCACCGTCTCCGTCTCCGATCCCGAGCGAAAAGTTGAAGATGCTGGACCCTTCGACGAAGAACGGTCGCCGTTCGGGAAGAAACGTTTCGAAGGCCGAGAGATTCACCTGTGCCGGGTCCGCCTCGACCTGACCGAAGTCGGGGTTGAGCGTAACGTCGAGGGTGAGATCCGGGGTGAGGCCGTACTTGAGGTTCGCACCCACCTGACCCAACGGGTCGTTGGGGCGATGGAACGGATTCTCCGGGTCTCCGGGAGCGCGCTCGAGCCCGCCCAGCGTGTACGGAAGGAGCTCGAGCCGGCTCGGAGTGTCGAGCTCACGGATCCCACGGAGCTCGCCGAAGCGGGAAACGAGAGCATTCGCCGACCGGGGCGTGGGGGACCAGAGAGCCATTTCCTGGTTCCGGGCGATTTCCCGGACGAAGTTGATGCCCCAGGTTTGCGTGGACTCGTCGCGGAAGCGGAGCTGAGAGTACGGAATCCGGAATTCCGCGGACCACCCGTCGTCGCTCACCTCCGTGGCGACGTCCCAGACCGCGTCCCAGCCCGAATCCTCGGACGTGTCGTCGAAGTGGTAGACGTCGTGCTTCACCCCGACCGGGTTGACGCTGAACTGGAAGGCGGTGCGTCGATCGTGGTACGAATCGATCGCGACGCCCAGGAGATCGGAGTGGGAGCGCTGGTCACGCCGCGTGAGCTGACCCACGATCTCCTCGGGCCGGGGCTCGAAAGCCTTCATGTGAACGTACAGCGACCGGTCACCGTAGAGCACGCGAGCCTCCGTGCGCTGCGACGCGGGGGCGCCTTCCCGGGGCGCCAGCTGCACGAACTCCGTGGCCACTTCGGCGGATTGCCACGCGGCTTCGTCGGCGCGTCCGTCGATCTCGATCGTCTGATCGGTCACCGGTGCCGCCTGCAACGTGCGCAGGGCCGATGGGCTTGCGGTCTCCGCGCCGTCGCCGACGCCGTTGGTCGGTCCGTCCTGGAAGGCCGCCGCCTCCACGCTCGAACACGCCATCGCGAGCCCCACGACGGTCACCACTCTGCACCGCGTCCACATCATCCTCATCCTCATCCCGTTCGACTCCCTGCTCGATTCGTGTGCGGCCGGCGTCCTGGTCGGTCGACGGTCCATGACGGCAGCCATTTATTACGACGGTCTCGACGCGACGATGGTTGCGTCGGGACGGACCTCCCTACGTAGTTTCCCGAGATATGGTTTCCGATGCCGGCGGAGGGTGCCGGCGCCTCGTCGTCCCCGTCCCCGTGCTTCATGTCTCGTTGGCCGCCGCCCCCATCCGCCGACACGGCGTTCTACAAGGCCCACGGACTCGGCAACGACTACCTCGTATTCGAGGAAGGGGACGCTTGGACGCTCACGCCGGAGCGTGTGGCCCGGATCTGCGATCCGCACCGAGGGGTGGGCTCGGACGGCATCGTGGTGCTGCTGCGCGACCGCTCGGGGGGCGTGTACCGGGCCAGGATGTTCAACCCGGACGGGTCGGAGTTCGAGCGGAGCGGAAACGGGCTCCGCGTGCTGGCGGGCTATCTGACGCGGGGCGCTCCCGGGCGGGACGAGTTCCCGGTGGAAGTGGGCGGAAGACGGGTGACGCTCCACGTGCACGGTCGGGAGGCAGCGAGGGTGGACGTGTCCGTGGACATGGGTCGGGCCGAGACCGGGCCGGCCGCCATCGCGATGGATCCGGAGGCCCTCGACCGGGAAGGAATCATGGTCGGGCCGGACGGGGACCTGTTGGCGGTCGTGCCCGTCTCCGTCGGCAATCCGCACCTGGTCGTGTCGTGCGACGAGCTCAGCGAGGAGGGGCTCAGGCGCATCGGCGCGTACCTGGTCGCGCATCCGGCGCTCGAGCACGGGGCCAACGTACAGCTCGCGAGCCGGGCCGCTCCGGGAGTCGTTCGAGCGCTGGTATGGGAACGTGGCGTGGGACCGACGAGCGCCTCAGGCACGAGCGCGTGCGCGGTGGCCGTGGCCGCTGTCGTCCGGGGGTGGGAGCCGCCGTCCGAGCTCCGGGTCGAGATGCCCGGAGGGGCGCTCACGGTCGCGGTTTCCGCCGAGCTCGACCTGCGCCTGCGGGGACCGGTCGAAGAAGTCTGTACCGGTACCCTGTTGGACCTCATGAAAACGGCCCCGTGAAACGCCCTTCAGGAACGGTGAGGGGTGATGCGAGGTCGGGCTTCTGCCGGGGGCGTCAGGTGCGCACGCGGGCCAGCAGCGCGAGCGCGCCGACGAAGAAGAGCACGTTGGGGGTCCACGCGGCGGCCATCGGAGACACGGCACCCGCCTCACCGAGCGCTCCCGACACCTTGAAGAGCATCATGTACAGGATCACGATGCCGAGTGAGATGCCGATGCCGAACGCCGTGCCTCCACGGCGGCTGCTCGTGGCGAGCGGAGCTCCGAAGAGGATGATGACCAGGGTGGCCACGGGGATCGCCAGCTTCTCCTCACGCTTCACGAGAAGCCGGTTCGCGTCTCCGCCGGATCTCTCGATGATGGACGCGAGGCGCTCGATCTCGGCGTAAGTCATCTCGTCGGGCTCGCGCGGTGATTCCAGGAGCTCTTCGGGACGTTCGGTGAGGTCGGGCAAGACGATGCGGTCGAACTCGAGCGTGTGCTCTCGCCCGTCCGATCCCAAGCGGCGCACGTACCCTTGCTGGAGGGTCCAGCCAACGTCGTCCTGCCAGTAAGCGCTCTCGGCCAGCACATGGAGGCCGGGCTCACCCGGCTTCGGCGGCCGCTCGACGATGACGCCGGTCATGCGTCCGGTGGAGGCCGTGAGGCGTGAGACCTGCCAGGTGAGGCCGCTCTCCGAGCGGTACACGAAGTCCGACCGCCACTGCCGGGTAGGGTTCTCGTTCTGGAGAATCCGTGACGCCACCCGGTTCGCGCGCGGGACGAGGTCGCCGAGGGCGAGCGCGACGCCGGTCAGGAGCGCGCCCACCACGAACAGGGGGGCGACCACACGGTGGAACGAGACGCCGCCGGCCTTCGCGGCGACGATCTCACGGTGGGCCGTCATCGAGTGCACGGTGAACACCGTGGCCACCAACGCGGCGATCGGGAACGACCACTGGAAGAACAGCGGGAGCTGGAAGACGTAGGCCTGCACCACTTCGAATCCGGTCACGCCTCGGTCGAGGTACCCGTCGACGTTCTCGGTGACGTCTCCGAGGATGAAGAGGGGAGGCGCGGCCACCAGCACGAGGAAGAAGAGCTTCAGGAAGGTCCGGGCGACCAGCCGATCCAGAATCCTCATGGAGCGTGGGCTCCCGCCTCCGAGACGCGGTGGCCGCGCAGCCGGTCGATCAGCCGACCGATCTTCCGGGAGAGACGACTGTCGCCACCGCGCACGGTGGTGCCGGCATCGCCCATGTGCCTTACGAGCCACAGGCCGGCGAGGAGGAACACGACGTTCGTTCCCCACATGGCGATCGCGGGATCGGCGACGCGGCGGTCCGCGAGGCTCTCACCCGCGATCAGGCCCACCCAGTAGACCGAGAAGATCAGCGTGGAGGCAGCGACCACCATGCCGACGCCGCCCCGGGGGAAGCGGAGCGCGAGCGGAGGACCGATGAGGGTGAAGACGATGCAGGCTACGGCGATCGCGAGCTTCTTGTGGATTTCGACCTCGTAACGGTTGATCGCCTGCTGGAGCGCGGACCCTCGCGAAGCCCGCGACCGGGCTTCCATCACTACCTGCTGGGTCATGCGGTCCTGTGCGAGAATGCCCGCGGTCCTCGGCCGGGCGCCGCCGTCCGCGGCGGTCACGCTGTCCGTCCCTTCGCCGGCGGGGAGAGCGAGGGCCGTTCGCACGGTTTCGATCGCCTGAGCGCGGCTCACGGCACGCATCGAGTCGACCTCGTGCTGCCGTCGGCTCACGTTTTCCGCAAGGAGCGCGAAGCCCATCTCCCGATCGGATCGGTCGGAGCCGCCGAGCCGCCGCTCCAGCTCGTTCCCGACATTGCGGAGGGGCACGACCTGTCGGTCGAAGTAGACGCGTTGGAAGCCGCCCGCCCGCTCCTCTCGAACCTCGTGCACGACCCCGTCGTACAGGGTGAGAAAGAGGTCGGTGCGGGCCTCGTTGAACGCCATCTGGCCGCTGGCCGCGTAGGTGGTGCGCTGTCCGCCGCCGTCGTTCCCGTCGAAGATGGCCACGTCTTCCAGCGTGTTCGTTGCCGGATCGATCCGCGCCGCGGTGAGGAAGTAGCTTTCCGAGCCACCGTCAGTGCGGATCTCGTTGATCACCTGTTCCTCGAGCTCGAGTGTCGGGCTCTTGCGACCGATGTCGAGCAGCAGGTTCTTTAGCGCATGGTTCGACTCCGGAAGTACCTGATCGTTGAAGTAAAGCATCACCCCGGTGCCCAGGATGCCCATGACGAGCAGAGGGCCCAGGATGCGGGTGGGGCGGATGCCTCCGGCCGAGAGCGCCGTGATCTCGTTGGCGGCCGTCATCTCGCTGAACGCGTAGAGGACGGCGACGAGCACCGACATGGGAAGCGAGAGCGCGATGGTGTGCGGGAGGGAGAGAACCAGGAACTCCAGGATGACCTCGAGTGGAAGCCCTTTGCCCACGAGGTCGTTGACCCGCTGCGCCACGGCGTTCAGAAAGATCATGCCCGTGATCGTGCACAAGGCGAAGAGGAACGGACCCACGTGAATCCGGACCAGGTATCGGGTGAGCACGCTCGGGCGCATGGTTGCGTCGGGGGATCCCGCTGCGGTGTGTTGGGTGTCGGCCGTGTTGGGTCGGGTCGGTACACCGCCCCGTGCCCGTCGGTTCAACGCGCCCGTCGATTCGTGTGAATCCGAGAGTCGCCCTGCTCGCGCTCAGCGCGACTGTCGCGGTCGTCGGCGGACCGGCGGTGGGAGGCGCCCGCGTGGCCGGCGTCGCTCCCGTCGGCATCGGCATGCCCTCCGACACGATTCTCCGTCGCGACCTGGACCGTCCTGCGGCCACCGTGCGGAGCGGCTTGGTGGCGCGCGAGGACGAGCCCCACGTGCGGCTGGGCCTTCGGAGGATTCCGGTTTCGCCGTCCGGCGTGGGATCGAGGGCCGAGCCCTTCCGTCCGGAGCGTTCGGTGGTGGTCCGGGGGCGGTTGGTGCCGGGGGGCTACGGGGTCGCCGCCACCGACTCCGTCGACGCGTTCGTCGGCGAAGCGCTACGACGGTGGGGAAGGGGACTCGGCGTTCCGTCGCCGGACACGAGCAGGTTCCTGCCGAGAGTCCAGCCACGAGAGACCGAACCCGTCCCGGCGGGTGACGAAGCACGCTTCGTCACCGAGTTCGCCGACATGGCGATGCGGGTCAGGAGCAGGATGGAGCTCGGGGGAGACTGGGCGCGATTCGAACCCTGCGACGCCCGTTTCAAGGAGAGCTGCACCCCGACGCTCGTCCCGCAGCTCAGCCCGGATTTCCTGTTCGGAGTGCAGCTCGACGGGACGATCGCGGAGCGGATCCGGGTGGACGTGGACTTCGACCAGGCCCGTGAATTCGACGCCGCGAACCGCATCAACATCGCGTACGAGGGTGGGGAAGACGATATCCTGGAACGTCTCGACGTGGGGGACGTCACGTTCCGCCTTCCGCGTTCCCGGTTTCTCACCGAAGGGCTGCCCTCCGGCAACTTCGGATTCCAGGCCGAGGGGCAGCTCGGACCGGTGGACTTTCAGACGGTGTGGGCGCAGCAGCGTGGAGACCTGAACTCGCGGTCGTTCCGGCTCACGGGCGTCGGGGATCAGCGCGGCTTCGTGCAGGAAGACACGCTGGTGCTCGACGATGCCGACTACGCCCAGGGGCAGTTCTTCTTCCTCTTCGACCCCGAGGGCTTGGAGCGCTTTCCGCATGTCGACGCCCTCTCGCTCGATCCGGCTTCCGCTCCTCCCGACGTGGCACCCGGCGACCAGCCCATCCAACTGTACCGATACGAGGACGACGCGGTGTTCCAACAGCAGGTGGAAGGATTCATCCGGGCGGACGCGGTCGCCGGGACGGCTGCCGACACCGTGGTCGAGTCCGGTTGGTTCCGTCACATGCGGCCGGGCGTCGACTACTTCGTGCATCCGAGTGGACTTTGGGTGGCGCTTCGCACGCCGCTCCGTTCCGAAGAGATGCTCGCCGTCAGCTACATCACCGCGGTCGGAGACACGGTCGGTGATTACAACCCCGAGCGCCTCCACAACCGGGGTGAGCGCCCCACGCTCCGACTCCTGAAGGCGAGCGGGGCCAACCACAGTCCCGGCCGTCCGACGTGGGACCTGGAGATGCATCAGGTCTATCGGGTGTCGGGGTCCCCGGACGTGGAGGAAGCGTCGGTGGATCTCGACATCTCGCTCGGCGAGCGCGCTCAGGGGCGGACCTTCAAGCGGCGGCCTTCCGGGGAAAGCGTCACGTTTCTCCGCCTCTTTGGCCTCGACGAGGAATCTCCCCTGGACCGCATCGACGAGTCGTTCGTGTACGATCCGGGCGGTGGGCTGTTCGGAGACGCCCAACCCGTGGAGGGGACTTTCATCGTCTTCCCGACCCTCCGTCCCTTCGCCGAGCCGCCTCCCGTTCCTTCGCTGGGGCTGTCCGCGACGGAGAGCGCCGCGATCCTGGCGGACGACGCGAATCCGCGTATCTACGAGGACGAGGATCCGTTCGAGCGAGAGAACGCGGGGCGCTTTCGGCTGACCATCGCATACCGTCTGCAGTCGACCGGCGTGATCTCCTCGTTCTCCCTCGGTGCCTTCGGGATACGGGAAGGAAGCGAGCGGATCACCCTCGGAGACCGGGTGCTGATGCGTGGCCTGGACTACGAGATCGACTACGACGTGGGCCAAGTGCGGCTTCTCGATGCCGACGCGCTCTTCGGCGCGGACCCGGATGCAGTCGTGCGCGCTTCGTGGGAGCAACGTTCGTTGTTCGAGGCGTCACCGACCCAGGTCTTCGGATTTCGAACCCATACGGATCTCGGGGACGCGGGTGGCTTCGACGTGCTCGGCCTCTACCGCTCCGAGCGCTCGGTCGTGCGCAGACCCGTGCTCGGGACCGAGCCCGAGGCAGCGCTGCTCGGGGGAGTGGCGACCCGTTATCAAGCGACGTTGGGATGGATGGACCGGCTCCTCGATGTCGTGCCGGGGTTGCGGCTCGAAGGTCAGACCTCGTTGGACATCGAGGGCGAGTTGGCCTTCTCGGCCCCGAATCCGAACACCGACGACCGGGCGTTCGTCGACGACTTCGACGCCGCGCAGGCGCTCCCCGTGTCGCTCGTCTCGTCCAATTGGCAGCTGGGGAGCGCTCCATCATTTCGCGACGCGGCGGAGGGGATTCTGCCCCCCGTGTTGGACGAAACCACGGCGGCGCCCCTGACTTGGCAGACCCAGTGGATCGTCGAGGGTCCGGGCGGCGACAGCCTGGGCATTCACGAAGGGTTCTTCGCCCGCGAGGACGTGGATCGGCAGATTCAGGTCGCGGGCGCCGAAGCGCGGGAGCCGGGGCTCCTGCTCCACCTGGGGAGGGCGCCGTCGGAGACGCCCCCGGCTTGGCGCTCGGTCACCACCACGCTGTCGCCACAAGGACTCGACCTGACCCGCACCGAGTTCCTGGAGGTGTACGTCGCGGCTGAAAGCGACGTGGACCTCGTGATCGACCTCGGCACGGTCAGCGAAGACGCGTTTTTCGTCGACGCCGCGGGGAACACGTCCGGGACCCGAGCCGACGGACGCTCGTGGGGGCTGGGGGTGTTGGATCAGGAAGCGGATCCCGCGCGAGGCGAGCTCTGGAACGACGCGGCCGACGCGCTGGGCGTGTGGAACGAGGAATGTGAAGGCGAGCCCGGCCGCGTGTACCGTATCGGGGACCCGCGCAGCGTTTGCACCCGAGGAAACGGACGCCCCGATTCCGAGGATCTCGACCGGGACGGGATCCTGGATACTCAGGAGCGGCACCTGCGTTACGTGCTGACGCTGGATGGGGCGTCACCGTACCTGGCCCGCACCACGGACGAGACGGGCACCGAGTTCGAGCTGTACCGGATCCCGATCGAAAGCGGCGACGCGACCGAAGTCGGCGGTGCCGTCGGCGATGCGGACCTCCGGTCCGTGCGGCATCTGCGGATCACGGCCACCGGTCCGGGAACCCGCGACGTTCGTCTCGCGCGCATGCGCCTGGTCGGGTCGCGGTGGATCAAGCGGGGCGGGGACGGGGTGTTCGCCGGCATCGGCGGCGATACGGTCGGGGTCGGGGGGCGCGTCGAGGTCTCTGCGGTCTCCGGGGTGACGCGCGGTGATGCGTACACCTCTCCTCCGGGCGTGCTCGAGGAGCTCGTCGACCCGACTAGCGCGTTCGCCGGACAGGGCATCGAATTCAACGAAAAGTCCCTCGGCGTGGCCTTCGACGACCTTGCTCCCGGGGCGCGGGCCGAGGTGTACCAGCGCTTTCCCCAACGCCCGCGCAATTTTCTCTCCTACCGCCAGGCACGGCTGTGGGTGGTCGCCCCCTCGGGCGACTTCGGGCCCGAACAGCCGCCATCCTTCTTCTTCAAAGTCGGCAGCGACCCCGACAACTATTACCTGTATCGGAGCCGGCTCCCGGGATCGGCCGCGGGGACGGGCGTGGACGCCTCCGATTGGTTGCCCGAGGTGCGCGTTCAGTTCGAAGCGTGGTTCGAGCTACGCCAGCGGGCCGAAGAGATCCTGCTCACCGAGCCGCGGGGGCCGGGAGATGCACCGGTGGTCGTGTGGTCCGCGGACTCGACGTACGCCGTCTCGCTCAACGACCGCGGCAGAGCTCCGAACCTCGCGGCCGTGCGCGAGGTATCGCTGGGTGTGTGGAATGAGGGTGATACGCCGCTGACCGGGGAGATCTGGGTCGATGAGCTGCGCTTGGGAGAGCCCGTGCGCGATCCCGGGTTGGCCGGCTCGGTGGACGTGACGCTCGACGGGGGAGGGGCATTGACGTCACGTCTCAGTGTGACCAATCGCGGCGCCAATTTCCGTCAGCTTCGCGAGGAGCCGTCGTACCAGACGGATCGTTCGGTCGAGCTGCGGTCCACGCTCGCCCTCGACCGATGGATGCCCAGCGATTGGGGCGTGGCCGTACCGGTCACCATGGAGATGGATCGCACCAGTCAGGCTCCGCGCTTCCTGCCGGGATCAGACTTGAGGGCCGGCCGCCTCGAAGGTTTGCGCGACACCGAGTCCCGACGGACCCGGTTGGGCGTGTCCTTCCGCCGTCGTACGCCCGCGGCCGACCCGTGGGTGGGCTTTTTCCTCGATGGCCTCGGAGCCCGTGCGGCGTACACGAGATCGAGAGGCTCGACCGTCACCTCGAGATACGCGTCGCGCGGGTTCGACGTCGGTGTCTCCTGGGTTCGAGAGCCCGAAGCACTGGAGTTGGACGTGGTTCCCGGCTTCGCGGAGGATCTGGTCCGGGCGCTTCTCCCGAGCTTCCTCGAGGATCGGGTGATCGGCACGCCGTTGCGTCTCTCCCCCGAGCGTGTGTCCCTCGGGTCCTCCTATCTGAGACAGAAGGACCGCGTGTCCCGTTTCGAGCGGATCATCACGCTCGGGGAGGACTCGGACGCCGCTCCCAGCGTGATCCCGCGAGAGCGCCTGGAGAGCGTCGCCGACGTGCGCCTCCGTCCCCTCCCGCCCCTTTCGGCCACGTTGACGCTGTCGACCGAGCGCGACCTCGTGGCTCCGGAGGACGCGGTCAGCGATCCACGGGTGCAACAGCTTCTGCGGCGCGAGCGCACTCGCTCGAGGGGCGTGGATCTGGGGTGGGAGACCGGTCGGACGCTCCGCACGCGAATCGGCTTCACGCCGCGACTCGTCTCGTGGTTCCGGAACGACTTCGACTGGACCACGACGTACCGATCGGGCCGCAGCGCGAACTTGCTGTCGCGCAGCGTTGCGGGGGGCGACACCACTTTGGCCCTCGCGCGGGACGCGCGGGGGCAACGGGATTGGGGGCTCTCTCTGGCGCTGGAGCCCGACCGGCTCGCGAACGCGTGGCTCGGCGACCCCGATCCGAACGAACCGCAGGATCTCGCCCAGCTTCGGACGATGCTCGAGAGCCTGAGGCCGCTCACGGCCGACTACCGCGACGGAGTGACGTCCAGGTTCAGTCGCGACCCCGTGGATCCCGGTTACGGCTATCAATTCGGTTGGGCGCAAGAGGCCGGCTTCAGAGTGATTCGCGGAGATACGGCCGCGATCTGGACGGATCGGCGAAGCTGGACGCTGGGGTCCGGGGTCGATCTTCCTCGCGGGTCGTCGCTGCAGGTCGGCTACTCCACCGTAGAGGCCACTACGCTGGATGTGCGTAGCGACCGGGATCTGTGGCAAAGGACTTGGCCGGACGTTCGAGCTCGGCTGCCGTCCATCCCGTTCCCCTCGTTCACCGGCATCGAGTCGCTGACGCTCTCATCCGGGATCGAGCGTATCCTCCGCAGGACGGATTTCGGCAGCACATCGCTTCGTCGGCGGGTCGACGACGATCTGCGCGTCCCGTTCGACTTGTCCGTGCAGTGGCGCGGCTCGCTCGTCACGGCTTATCAAGGCTCGGTCCGGCGTGGCCGGGCCACCGACGCCACGGGAGACACGGAACGGGAGGAGATGACGCACCGGATCTCGGTACGGAGTCGATGGGACGCCGCGGGCTTCCTCGCCGGGCGAATCGACCGGCCGATCGAGCTCGCCGTGCTGGCGGGGTACGTGGCCGAGCGTGATTGCCGGGTCACGCGGACCGGAGGGCCTTGCGTCGCCTTCGTGGACCAGATCCGTCGGACGCTCAGCGTCTCGCTGGACACGGGGGCCGGCGACTTCTCTCTCGGATTCCAGGTGAGCTTCGACGACCGACAGTCGTTCGTGGGGCAGCGAACCGGGTCCACGCAGCTGCAACTCGGCCTTTACGGACAACTCGAATTCTCGGCGGGGATGCTTCCGTCGCGGTGACCGGACGCGAGTCGGTAGAGCACGACGACCCATCCCGGCATGGGACCGCACCGCCCGCTCGGTCAGCGTCAGGACATGCACCAAACGGAGACGCGGGCCCTGAGACGGGCAGTGATCGCCCTCATGATCGTGAGCACGGGGCGGTGGGCATGGGCGCACGGGAACCGCCCCGAGCCCGTGGACGGTGGCGTGCGGGAGGCGTTGGTCGACGAGAGCAAGGAGATGGTCGACGAAGAGCGGGAGCGTGCGGAGCCGTTGGGGTCCGACGAGCGGATCGATCCGAACCGGGCCGACGAGATCCAACTCGACCGGTTGCCAGGAGTGGGGCCGGTCACGGCGCGCGCGATACTCGAGGCCCGGGACGCTGGCGCGGTCTTCCGGCGGACCGAAGACCTGACCACCGTGGCGGGAATCGGGCCGGCCACGATCGAAGAGCTCGACGGGTTGCTCGATTTGGATGACCCACCCTCGCGCTCCAGGGCCAGGTTCGAGGCAACAATGCGGAACGACGCCCCCGGAGGCGCCGGGGTCGACGTTAACCGCGCCACGGCCGAGGAGTTGGAGACGTTGCCGGGAATCGGACCGGCACTGGCGCGGCGCATCCTCGACGAGCGGCGAAAACGAATGTTTAGCTCCGTGGCCGACTTGGAGCGGGTCCGGGGGATCGGTCCGGCCACGGTCGAGCGTTTGCGCGATGCCGCACGGGTGGGAGGGCGGTTGTGACGCCGTCCGCATGCCCGCCGCACGGGATGCTTGTAGAGGGTAGGGGGGCACCCGTAGTTTTAAAGTTCGTGTCGCGTGCCGTCGACTCCCGTTTCCAGTCCAAGGGGAACCCTCACTGATGGCAGCCAAGGTCGCGCAGGAAGTCCGTCTCGGAGACCTTTTCGTCCGAGAGGGACTCATTACCGAGGAGCAGCTCAAGGAAGGGCTCGCCGAAGCGAAAGCGACCGGTCACCGTATCGGGTACGCGCTCGTGCACCTCGGATTCGTGGCCGAAGAAGAGCTCACCCGGATGCTGGCCAAGCAGTACCGGGTCCCTGCCGTCGACCTCGACAAGTTCAACGTCGACGCCAAGATCCTGAAGCTCATCCCGGCCGACGTGGCGCAGAAGCATCTCGTGCTCCCCCTCCGCCGGGTCGGACGGACGCTGACCGTCGCGATGACGAATCCGACCGACTTCTCGGCGATCGACGACCTGAAGTTCATCACGAAGCTCGATATCGAGCCGGTGATCGTCGGGGAGTACACGCTGCGAAAGCACCTCGAGCACTACTACGGTGCGTTCGAAGAAGAGCAGATCAGCGAGCTGATCGAGGGCTGGGAAGAGTTCGACGAGGTCGAAGTCATCGAAGAGGAGGACGACGACGACTACTCCCAGTTGGCGGCGGAGATCGATTCGGCTCCAGTGGTCAAGTTCATCAACGGGCTGCTGACCGACGCCGTGCTCAAGGGGGTCTCCGACATCCACATCGAGCCGTACGAGAAGGAGCTTCGGGTTCGGTACCGGATCGACGGCGCGCTTCAGGAGGTCATGAAGCCGCCCATGAAGATGAAGGCGGCGCTGACGTCCCGCATCAAGATCCTCGCCGACCTCAACATCGCCGAGCGGAGGGTCCCCCAGGACGGACGCATCAAGCTCAAGCTGAAGAACAAGGTCGTCGACTTCCGAGTGTCGACGCTCCCGGTCATCTTCGGCGAGAAGATCGTCCTCCGGATCCTGGACAAAGGGAACCTGACGTTCGACCTGAAGACCTTCGGCTTCGAGCCGAAGGCCGAGAAGGACTTCATGTGGGCGATCTCGAGGCCGTACGGAATGGTGTTGGTCACCGGCCCGACGGGCTCCGGTAAAACGACGACGCTGTACTCGGCGCTCTCGCAGATCAACACCATCGACACGAATATCATGACGGCCGAGGATCCCGTGGAGTACAACATCCACGGAATCAACCAGGTCCTCGTGCGCACGGAGATCGGGCTCGATTTTCCGGCTGCCCTCAGGGCGTTCCTGCGTCAGGACCCGAACATCGTCATGGTGGGTGAGATCCGCGATCTGTCGACCGGCGGGATCGCGATCAAGGCGGCGCTCACGGGCCACCTGGTGCTGTCGACGTTGCACACGAACGACTGCCCGGGAACGGTGACCCGTCTGATGGACATGGGGCTCGAGCCCTTCAACGTTGCCTCGGCGCTGAACCTGGTCTCCGCGCAGCGGCTCGCGCGGCGCATTTGCAAGAGCTGCAAGGCGGAGACCACTTATCGAGAGGAGTACCTCGAAGCGGCCAAGATCCCTCGCGACTGGGCCGAGAGCATGACCTTCTACAAGGGTGAAGGATGTGACGAATGCGGGGGCAGCGGCTATAAAGGACGCTGTGGCATCTACGAGGTCATGATCATCACGACCCCGCTGCGAAAGGCGATCATGTCCGAGGTGAGCACCGACGAGTTGAGGGATCTCGCACGTTCCGAGGGGATGCTCACGCTCAGGGAAGACGGCCTGAAGAAGGTCGAGCGTGGCTTCACGACGCTCGAGGAAGTGATCAAGGAAACGACGGTCGCCGACTGAGGCCCGTCCCCAGGGCCCGATGTCTCACACGCTTCGCGAGGATCCGACATGAATCAGCCGGCTGCACCGGCCGACGCGCAGTCACGCCCCAAGCAGGAGCTCAACCTTCGTACCCTCCTCCAGGAGATGATCCAGAGGGGAGCATCGGATCTGCACGTCACGGTAGGGAGTCCACCGAAGCTCCGCGTCGACGGCGAGCTCGTGAACTCGGGGCACGGGCAGGTGCTCGCCCCCAAGGACACGATGGCGCTCGCGTACTCCATATTGACGGAGAACCAGAAGAAGCGGTTCGAGACCGACGACGAGCTCGACTTCTCCTTTGGCGTTCAGAACCTCTCGCGATTTCGTGGCAACGTGTACAAGCAGCGCGGCTGCGTGGCGATGGCCATCCGGCAGATTCCGTACGAGATCACCTCCCTCGAGAAGCTCGGCCTGCCACCGGCCATCCACAAGCTGACCGAACGGCCGCGCGGGCTGGTGCTCGTCACCGGGCCGACGGGATCGGGTAAGTCGACCACGCTCGCGGCGATGGTCGACAAGGTGAACAAGGAGCGGAACAGCCACATCATCACGGTCGAAGACCCGATCGAGTTCATCCACCGGCATCAGAACTGCACGATCAACCAGAGGGAGGTCGGAGCGGATACCCAGAGCTTCTCTGCGGCGCTCAAGTACGCGCTCCGTCAGGATCCGGACGTGATCCTCGTCGGGGAGATGCGGGACCTCGAAACCATCTCGGCCGCGCTCACGATCGCCGAGACCGGCCACCTCGTCTTCGCGACGCTGCACACGAACTCGGCCGCGGAGTCGATCAACCGCATCATCGACGCGTTCCCCTCACACCAACAGTCACAGGTGCGTGCCCAGCTCGCCTTCGTGCTCGAGGGGGTCGTCACGCAGACGCTCCTCCCGAAGGCCAAGGGCAAGGGGCGGGTTGCGGCGGTGGAGATCATGGTGTGCACCCCGGCCATCCGCGCGGTCATCCGTGACGAGAAGATCCACCAGATCTATTCGCTCATGCAGGCGGGGAAGAAGCACGGGATGCAGACCATGAACGACGCATTGCAGATGCTCTACATCCAGGGCGAGATCACGCTCAACGAGGCTCTCAAGCGCTCCGGCGATCCCAACGAGCTCCTGCGTGCGGTGGGAGAGACCGCGCCGGGCGAGTAACCTCTCGGACCCTCTTCCTTACAACAGGTAGTCACGATGCCCGTCTTCAGCTACAGCGCCAGGCCCGCATCCGGCGGAGACATTCAAACCGGCGAGATCGAGCTCGAGAGCAAGGACGACGTCCTCGCGCATCTTCACCGTCAGAAGCTGATTCCGGTCACGGTCAGAGAAAAGCCGAAGGAGATCAGCTTCTCGTTCGGCACGGGGATCAAGACGCGGGATATCGTCATCTTCACGCGCCAGTTCGCCACTATGATCAACTCGGGGCTCCCGCTCGTACAGAGCCTCGACATCTTGGCCGAACAGACCGAGAATCCGGCGTTGCGCAAAACTATCGGCGAGGTGCTCTACGACGTGGAGTCCGGGAACACGCTGGCCGATGCGATGGGCAAACACCCGAGAGTGTTCACCGAGCTCTATGTGAACATGGTCGCGGCCGGTGAAGCGGGGGGTATCCTGGATACGATCCTGCTGCGTCTCGCGACTTTCCTCGAGAAGAACGATTCGCTGGTACGGAAGATCAAGGGCGCCATGATCTATCCGGCGGTCATCTTCTCCGTGGCCGGCGCGGCCGTGCTCATTCTGCTCATCTTCGTCATTCCGACGTTCCAGCGGATGTTCGAATCCGCCGGCATCCCGCTACCGATCCCGACGCAGATCGTCATCGGGATGTCTCAGTTCCTCCAATCTTGGTGGTGGGCCGTCGGCGTGGGCGTCGTGGCCGCCATCGTGGGCACCCGGCAGTTCTACAAGACGGACGGGGGACACCTGCTCATCGACCGCCTGCTCCTGGCCATGCCCGTGCTCGGCGACTTGCAGCGTAAGGCAGCCGTGGCGCGCTTCACGCGGACGCTCGGGACCCTCGTATCTTCCGGAGTCTCCATCCTCGAAGGGCTCGAGATCACGGCGAAGACGGCGGGCAACCGTGTGATTCACGACGCCGTCATGAACTCCCGCGCGTCGATCGCCGGGGGTGAGACGATCGCCGGTCCTCTCCGCGAGTCCGGAGTGTTCCCGCCCATGGTCGTGCAGATGATCAACGTGGGTGAGCAGACGGGCGGGCTCGACGAGATGCTCTCCAAGATCGCCGACTTCTATGACGAAGAAGTCGACGCGGCGGTCGACGCGCTACTTGCCGCGATGGAGCCGATCATGATCGTGGTGCTGGGCGTGGTCGTGGGTGGGATGATCGTGGCCATGTACCTGCCGATCTTCGACATGATCAACGCGGTGCAGTAGCTCGAGCGGCCCTGACTGGACGCCCGCAGTCGACCAATCGCGCATTCGGCTTCCAGGGCGTCGGGTTCCGTTCTAGCTTTCTCGCGTAGGATGGTTCGTCGAAACATGCCGACGCCCTCGAGACCCGAGTTCCTTCATCCCGGAATGGCCATGCCCACCCACCACTGTCCACGCGTGGCACGTCCTCCCCTGCATTTCGCCTGGATTCTCGCCGCGGTTCTCGTCTTCGCCGCCGCATGTGGCGGCGGTGCGGATACGCCGGCCGAGCGCGTGGCCGACCTGGGTGTGCAAAACGTCGCGGAGCCCGTGTCCGGTCTGATCACGGTCGCGCAGCCGAGCCGGGACCAGGTCGAGGAGCTCCTCGACCTGGGATACGACCGCTTCATCAGCCTTCAGCTCACGGAAGAGCCGGGAACGGGCTGGGAGGAAGCCGCGATCCCGGCCGCGGGCGGCCATTTCGCCCGAATCCCGGTTGCGGGCCCCGACGACCTCACCCGCGAGAACGTCGATGCTTTGGACGCGCTTCTCGCCGCTCGAGGAGAGGAGGAGACGGTGCTATACTGCGCGAGCAGCAATCGCGTGGGGGCGCTCCTCGCCTTGCGCGCGTTTTGGCTTCAGGGGGCGGACCCCGAAGAAGCCATGTCGTTGGGGCGTCGAGCCGGCATGAGAGCCCTGGAGCCCGCCGTGCGCGAGATCATGGCCCAGGGCGGCTAACGACGTCGCTGGTTCTGCGTGCGCTCGGCCCCCGGTCGCCGAGCGCGGATTCCGTCCACCTCCCGCGCTCATCACGGGCAGCGGTACACCATGGCGTTGACGTTCATGCCGGCGCCCACGGACGCGAAGACGAGCACGTCGCCGGAGTCGATGGAGTAACCCTCGAGCTCACCGTGCCGTACGAGGTCGAACACGGTGGGAACCGTCGCCACGGAGCTGTTGCCCATCCACGAGATGGTCATCGGCATGGTGATGTCCGACGTGCACTTGATACCGGACGTTCGAAGGAGTCGCTTGAGGATGGCTTGGTTCATCTTGGCGTTGGCCTGATGAGCGATCAGCATGTCCACGTCGTGCAACGTCAGGCCAATCTCCTGGAGCATCTCGCAGACGACGCCCGGGACCGTGTTGACTGCGTATTCATAGACTTTGCGGCCGTCCATCTTCAGATAGAAGCGGTCCGTTGGATCGTCGGGATGGTAAGAGGGCGCCATCCGCAACAGGTGGGCGTGCTCGACGGCGTCGGAGCGCGCGCGGTGGCCGAGAACCCCGACCGGGGCCTCGGTCTCCACTGCCTCCAGGACGGCCGCACCGGCGCCGTCCGCGTACAGCATGCTGTCGCGATCGTGCGGGTCGATCACGCGGGATAGCGTCTCCGTCCCGACGACCAGCGCGCGGCGACCCTGACCGGCGCGCAGGAAACAGTCGGCCTGGACGACGGCCTGTAGCCACCCCGGGCATCCGAATGGGAGGTCGTACGCGATGCAAGCGGGGTTCCGGATGCCGAGCTCCTGTTTGATCCTCGCCGCCAGGGTCGGAACCGTGTCGATCCGCCCGGTTCGTGGGCAGACATCACCGAAGTTGTGGGCCACGATGACGTAGTCCAACGTCTCGGGGTCGATGTCCGCATCGGCCACGGCCGCCCGCGAGGCCTCCGTGCCGAGGTCGGACGCGGAGAGGTGGTCCGGTGCCCACCGACGCTCGGCGATCTCCGTGATTTCGAGGAACTTCGCGATCAGTCGGGCGTTGTCCGCGGGATCCAGCGGCTGGCCATCAGGGAGAAAGAACGTCCGATCCTGGAACTCCGCGTTTGTCACGCGGCGCTCGGGAAGGAAGCTACCGGAGCCGATGAATCGACAGGTGATGGGCTTGTTCACTAGAATGTCGGGTCAGGGGATGGAAGCTGCTCTTCGTGCGGGCGATTTCGTGGATATCATAAAGGAGCCTGCAAGTGGGCGCACTCGCTGCGGGATTCGAAGGGTGCCGCCCGGCTGCTCGGCCACTGTTGGAAGAAATCGGCCCGTGGTCCGAACCGCGCAAGAAGGGGGCGGCCCGATCACCCACCGGAACCGCCCCCTTCTCCGCCCTTCCGTTCCGTTGTTCCCAGCTGCTACTCCAGGTCGAACCGGTCGAGGTTCATGACCTTCTCCCACGCGGATACGAAGTCGCGCACGAAGGGTTCCTGGGCGTCGTCGCAGCCGTAGACCTCCGAGATAGCTCGAAGTTGGGAGTTGGATCCGAAGATCAGATCGACCCGCGTGCCGGTCCACTTCACTTCTCCGGTCGCAGGGTCGCGGCCCTCGAACGCAGTCTCCGCTTCCGAGGTTGCCTTCCACTCCGTGTCCATGTCCATCAGGTTCACGAAGAAGTCGTTGGTGAGCGTCTCGGGACGATCGGTCAGGACGCCGTCGGGCGACTGGCCGAAGTTCGCGTTCAGGACCCGCATGCCCCCGACGAGCACCGCCATCTCGGGCGCTGACAGCGTCAGGAGTTGCGCCCGGTCGACGAGCATCTGCTCGGCCGGAACGTCGCACTCGTCCCTGATGTAGTTGCGGAATCCGTCCGCCACGGGCTCGAGCACCTCGAACGCCTCCGTGTCGGTCTGCTCCTGCGATGCGTCGGTGCGTCCCGGCGCGAACGGGACTTCCACGTCGTGTCCCCCGGCCTTCGCGGCGTGCTCCACCGCGGCCGTTCCGCCCAGCACGATCAGATCGGCGAGCGAGATGCGCTTCCTGCCGGACTGGGCTTCGTTGAACTCCTTCCGGATGCGCTCGAGGGTGTCGAGCACCTTCGCGAGCTGGTCGGGTTGGTTGACCTCCCAGTCCTTCTGTGGGGCGAGGCGGATGCGCGCGCCGTTCGCGCCTCCCCGCTTGTCGGAGCCGCGGAACGTGGCCGCGGATGACCAGGCGGTCGAGACCAGCTCGGAGACGGACAGCTCCGACGCGAGGATCTTCCCCTTGAGGTCGGCGATGTCCTCGGCGTCCACGAGCTCGTGATCGACCTCGGGGACGGGATCCTGCCACAGCAGCTCCTCCTCGGGCACGTCGGGACCGAGGTAACGCGACCGGGGGCCCATGTCGCGATGGGTCAGCTTGTACCACGCCCGCGCGAAAGCGTCCGCGAGCTCGTCCGGGTTCTCGTGGAAGCGCTTCGAGATCGGAGCGTAGATCGGGTCCTCACGGAGCGCGATGTCCGTGGTGGCCATCATGGGTGCATGCCGCTTCGACGGCTCGTGCGCATCCGGAACGGTCCCCTCGGCCGATGGGTCCTTCGGTGCCCACTGCCAGGCGCCGGCTGGGCTCTTGGTCACCTCCCACTCATAGCCGAACAGCGTGTCGAAGAAGCTGTTGTCCCACTGGGTCGGGGTGGGCGTCCACGCACCTTCCAGGCCGCTGGTGATGGTGTCCGCGCCCTTGCCACTGCCGAAGCTGCTCTTCCAGCCGAGGCCCTGCTCCTCGATGCTCGCGCCTTCGGGCTCAGGGCCCACGAGCCCGGCGTCTCCCGCGCCGTGCGTCTTCCCGAACGTGTGCCCCCCGGCGATGAGCGCGACGGTCTCTTCGTCGTCCATGGCCATGCGCGCGAACGTCTCGCGGATGTCCTTGCCGGCGGCAATCGGATCCGGCTCTCCGTTCGGGCCTTCCGGGTTCACGTAGATGAGCCCCATCTGAACCGCGGCGAGCGGGTTTTCGAGCTCGCGGTCTCCGGAGTAGCGCTCGTCGCCGAGCCACTCGGTCTCGGCTCCCCAGTAGATGTCCTCTTCCGGCTCCCAGATGTCTTCGCGTCCGCCGCCGAAGCCGAAGGGTTTCAGTCCCATCGACTCGAGCGCACAGTTGCCGGCGAGGATCATGAGATCGGCCCAGGAGATCTTCTTGCCGTACTTTTGCTTGACGGGCCAGAGGAGCCGACGGGCTTTGTCCAGGTTCGCGTTGTCGGGCCAGCTGTTGAGTGGGGCGAAGCGCTGTGTGCCGGAAGATGCGCCGCCGCGCCCGTCTCCGATTCGGTAGGTGCCCGCGCTGTGCCACGCCATCCGGATGAAGAGCGGCCCGTAGTGACCGTAGTCGGCCGGCCACCAGTCCTGCGATGTCGTCATCAGCTCGAAGAGGTCCCGCTTGACGGATTCGAGGTCGAGCTTCTCGAACTCCGCGGCATAATCGAACCCTCCACCCATGGGGTCGGATGCGGACGAGTTCTGATGGAGAACCCGGAGGTTCAGTTGATCGGGCCACCAATCCCGGTTCGACGGGCCCCCGAGGGTCGTGTGCACGAGCTCCCCGTGCATGACGGGGCACTTGCTTGCGTTTGCGGAATCATTCCCACCCATGCTTCTCTCCGAGCGTGCTGGCGTTGGTTGAGGTGCACCGTGGACGAATACGGCGTCGCGCTTCGAGCACGATCCGCGAAAGGTACCCAAAAACCGAGATGGGCTCACGGGCGGGGGGAGCCACCACCGGGCAGGGTCGCCCGGGGGATTCGCTTCCGGGGCCCGCTCGCCATGCTTCTTGGGCTGCCGTCGGGGCTCGCTTAGCGATGCGGCGCCTCTGAAGGCTCGCGGTTCCCGTGCTCGCTCCGCTGCGCCGCATCGATGACCCCGGAAGCGAATCCCCCGGGGCGACCGAGACTCCACCGGGATGCTCGGCCGTTCGCGGGTTACTCAGGCGGGCACACCAGAATGCTCGGTGGGACGGCGCGCCGCGTGTTTCCGGCTCTGGGATACGTTGCTACCGAGGCGAGTTGCGCGTACCGTGTTCGGGGTCCTCCCCTCATCCTCGTACGACGAGCGTCGGAGCCGCCGATGATCCGTCCTGGATCCGCGGGCCGACGCATCCGGAGAGCTCGACCGCCCCGTGAACACGAACCCCGACGACGTTTCCACCGGCCCGCATCCCGAGAAGCCTGAGGAGGGGGGTGCCCAGCTTTCCAACGACGGAGCCCCCTGGTGGTCCCTGTCCGGCGCGGATGCGTCGGCCCGTCTCGGAGCCGGCCCTGAAGGGCTCGATTCGGAGGAGGCCAAGCGACGCCTGGAGCGCTACGGGCCGAACACGATCGAGGTCGAAGAAGTCGAGCCCTGGTGGGTCCTCGCGCTCCACCAGTTCAAGGACCCCCTCATCTACATCCTCCTCGCGGCCGCGGCCGTCACGATCGCGATCGAGGATTACGTGGACGCCGGGGTCATCCTGACCGTCGTTCTCCTGAATGCGGTGATCGGATTCGTCCAGGAGTACCGGGCCCGCCAGGCCATGCGCGCGCTCGCGAAGCTCAGCGCGCCCCGTGCCGAGGTTCTGCGGGACGGGAGGTCCCGTACCGTGCCGGCAGCAGAGGTGGTGCCGGGGGACGTCGTGCTCCTCTCGTCGGGCGTGCGAGTGCCCGCGGACCTGCGACTCCTCCGTGTCGTCGGCCTCGACGTGGACGAATCCATGCTCACGGGGGAATCCGTCTCGGTGAGCAAGGATCCGGAACGGATGCTCGAAGGCGATCCGGTCGCGGGTGATCAGGTGAACATGGCGTTCGCGGCGACCATGGTCACGCGGGGCCGGGGGCGCGGTGTGGTGGTAGCCACCGGACGGGACACCGCCGTGGGACGAATCGCGGAGGCCGTGCACCGAGTGGGGGAGGTTCGTACACCCCTTCAGGAGAAGGTGCACGACTTCGGCGGGAAGGTCGGGCTCGCGCTCGTGGGCCTCGCCGGAGTGGCTGCCGGGTTGGGGCTGCTGCATGGCCTCGGGCTGGCCGAGATCTTCATGACCGCCGTGGCCATGGCCGTGTCCGCCGTCCCCGAAGGCCTCCCGGTGGTCCTGACCGTGACGTTGGCCGTCGGCGTGCGCCGTATGGCCGGCAGGAAGGCGATCGTGCGACGGCTACCGGCCGTCGAGACCCTCGGGAGCACGACCGTCATCGCGTCCGACAAGACGGGAACACTCACCCGGAACGAGATGACCGTGCGGGCTATCTGGACGACCGGAGGGCGTTTGGAGGTCTCAGGGGCCGGTTACGCAGCGGAGGGCGAGCTCCGCCGCGGTGACACGGTCGTGGTCCCGGACGGGGAGTCCGCGCTGAGCCATACCCTGCGTGCGGGCGTCCTGGCGAGTGAGGCCGACGAGCGCATCCTCGGGGACGAAGGCGAGCCCCTCGGCGACCCGACCGAGGTGGCCCTGCTCGTGGCAGCCGCCAAGGGAGGGATGCGGACGGCAGAGGAGCGCGCGGCGCATCCCGATCTGAGCATGCTCCCCTTCGAGCCGGAGCTCCAATTCATGGCGACTTTGGTCCGGGTCGGAGCTGACAACCGGATCTACATGAAGGGCGCGCCCGAGGCGGTGTTGTCTCGCTGCACGCGGGTGGCAACGGAGGACGGGGGGACTGCGCCTCTGGACGAGGACGAGCGGCGCCGGATCCGGGACGCAGGCCAGGAGCTTGCGGGTGAGGGACTCCGCGTGCTCGCCATGGCCTACCGGGATACGCAGAGCGACACGATCAACGCGGCAGCGGTCGAGGACGACATGGTGTTCTGCGGCCTCCAGGGAATGGAAGATCCGGTCCGTCCGGAGGCCGTCGATGCCGTGGCGGTGGTCCGCGACGCCGGCATCCGAGTTCTGATGTTGACCGGAGACCACGTGGCCACGGCGCGCGCCATCGGACGTCGGCTGGGATTGGACGACGAAGGGCATCGGGCGGTCGAGGGCCGGGAGCTCGGCGGGCTCTCGGACGGCGAGCTCGACGCGCTGTTGGATGAGGGCGTGCGGGTGTTCGCGCGCGTGGCGCCGGAGCACAAGCTGAGGATCGTGGAACGGCTCCGCGCGCGAGGGGAGATCGTCGCGGTGACCGGAGACGGAGTGAACGATGCCCCGGCGCTGCGCGCGGCCCACCTGGGCATCGCGATGGGCATCACGGGCACGGACGTCGCGCGCGAGGCCTCGGACATGGTCCTCCAGGACGACAACTTCGCGACGATCCGGGCGGCGGTGGAGGAGGGCCGGGTGGTTTTTGCGAACATCCGGAAGGTCACGTTCTTCCTGTTGTCCACGGCGGTCGGCGAGGTGATCACGATACTGGTGGCGTTGGCCGCGGGCTGGCCCCTCCCGTTCGTGGCGGCGCAGATCCTGTGGATCAATCTGGTGACCAACGGCTTGCAGGACGTGGCGCTCGCGGTCGAGCCGGGCGAGCCTGGGCTGCTGCGCCGTGGACCGCGTCCGGCCGGTGAGGGAATCCTTCCCTGGAGGCTCCTGGAACGTCTCGGAGGTGTGGGCGTGGTGCTCGCCATCGGCACGCTGGGCGCGTTCTGGTGGGCGTGGCGGATGACGGAGGATCTGGACACCGCCCGGACCGTGGCCATGACCCAGATGGTCGTATTCCAGTTCTTCCACGTCTTCAACTGCCGGTCGCTCGAGCGGTCGATCTTCCGGGTGCCCTTGCTCTCGAACCGGTTCCTGTTCGTCAGCCTGCTCGCCGCGCTTGTCGCGCAGCTCGCCGTGCTCTATTGGGGGCCGCTGCAGGCGGTGTTCCGCACGGTGCCGCTCGACGTCGAGCAGTGGGGTGTCGTCGTCGCGGTCGGTGCGACGGTCGTCATCGGGGGGGAGCTGGACAAGGCGTGGCAGCGGAGACGGGGACGAGCCCTCGGATGAGGGAGTGGGTCGGCGGAGCCTTCTGGTCGTTGGCGTACACGGCGCTGCTCGCGCTGCCTTTGATCGTGCTGGGGAGCGGGTTGGTGGGGTTGAGCGGTTCGGGGTGGTGGTTCGACTTCTCGATGGGGCTCGGGTTCGGTGCGGTGGCCCTTTTCGGTGGCCAGTTCCTGCTGACCGCTCGTTTCCGCCGGGCGACGGCCCCCTTCGGGATGGACGTGTTGTACGTGTTCCATCGCTGGCTGGCTGTCATCGCGCTCGTGCTCGTGCTGGCTCACTACGGGATCCTCCGCGTCTCCTACCCGGCTACGCTCGAGCCCTTCTGGCCGGCGACCGCACCGTGGTACATGACCGCGGGCAGGGCTTCTCTCGCCGTGTTCCTCCTGCTCGTGGTCTCGTCGCTCGCCAGAAAGGCGTTGCGTATCGAGTACGATGACTGGCGGCTTGCGCACACCGTGCTGGCCGTGCTGGGCATGGCGCTGGCCGTGATCCACGTGTTGGGCGTAGGCTACTACTCCGGCGTGTTCTGGACTCGGATCGTGTTGGATCTTTTTCTGGCGTCGGTTCTCGCCCTGGTAGCCTACGTCCGGGTGATGAAGCCGGTGTCTCTCATGACCAAGCCCTATCGCGTGAGCGACGTACGTGCCGAAGGAGGAGATACCTGGATGTTGACGATGGAGCCCGAGGGCCACTCCGGCCTCCGTTTCGCTCCCGGACAGTTCGGGTGGCTGTCGCTCGGGTGCTCTCCCCTGCGTGCACGGGAGCATCCCTTTTCATTCTCCGGTAGCGCGGAGCAAGACGGAACGCTCGAGTTCACCATCAAGGAGCTCGGCGACTTCACCCGCACGGTCGGTCGGACGGAAATCGGAACGGTGGCCTACGTGGACGGGCCGCACGGGGTTTTCACGGTCGACCGGTACCCTGAGGCTCCGGGCTTTCTGTTCCTCGCCGGCGGGGTGGGGATCGCGCCGATCGCGAGTATTCTCCGGACCCTCGCGGACCGGGGAGACGCGCGCCCCCTGTGCCTCGTGTACGGGAGTAGCTCGTGGGAGCGGACGGTCCTGAAGGAAGAGCTCGCACGGCTGTCCGAGCGGTTGAATCTGGAGGTGATCCACGTGCTGGAGGAGCTGCACGAGGGGTGGAAGGGGGCGGTCGGCAGGCCGACGCCGGAGCTCCTTCAGCAGGCGCTCGCCGGGCTGCCCGAAGGCATGCGGTGCTTCATGTGCGGACCCGAGCCCATGACGAAGATGGCGGAAGCCGCCCTTCGTGCCCGTGGCGTTCCGTTGCGGCGCATACACTCCGAGCTGTTCGACATGGCTTAGCCGATGCGTGAGCGCTTGGCGAAAGTTTTCGCGGTGGTCGTGGGAGGAGTGATCGTTCTCCTGGCGGGGGGGTTCGCGGAACGCCGCAACGCTCCGGACGCCGCGGTGGCCGAGGTGGAGTCCGGGGCACCCGAAGCTCCGGTTCCCCCTCCGGCCGAGCCGGCCGATCCAACCGTCCTGGAGCGAGGGCGGGTGATCTTCGATGAGGCCGGGTGCGCGAGGTGCCATCGTCTGGACGGCAGCGGCAACCCGCGCTACCCGCTCGACGGGGTCGGCGCGCGTCGCTCGGCGGAGAGCATCCGCGCGTTCATCGTGGCGGATGGCGACGCCCGGCGGGCGCTCACCGCGAGCGTCGTGAGGGCCAAGGAGCGCTATCGGGATCTGCCGAGCGCGGACCTGGACGCGTTGGTGGCCTACCTCGCGGCCTCGCGGTAACGGGCGCTGCTACCTCGTCAGCGGGGCGTGCCTACGCTCGTCTCCACCTCGACCACCCGCACGGCCGACCCCGACGCCATGTCGTCGTAGTAACGCACGAAGCGCTCGGGCTCGAAGGCGTCGGTATAGTCGTCCAGGTTCCGGGCCCAACGGTACCCGATCGGTTGGTACCAGAGTGACGCTTCGATCGTGAGCGGTTCGGAGCTCCCATCCAGGGACAGCTCGTAGCGGGTACGGTCCTCTCCGCCGACGAAGTCCGTATCGTCGTAGGCGGTCCCTTCCACTGCGATGTCCGGATCGGCCGTCACCTTGTCGAATCCGGCTGGAAGGATGCGGTTGTCCTTCAGGTAACGCACGCCGCTCATCAGTCCCGTCGTGGGTCGATCAGAGGCGTCTCCCATGATCGACTCGTAGATCTGCACCTGTTCGGCCGAGCGCACCACCGTGTGGTGCGGCTCGTAAGCGTCGGGGTCGGCATCCGCGTCGTTGCCGACGATCGAGCCATCGGGTCGGAGCGCGCCGGACTCGAACACGACCTGCCCGGACGAATCGCGTACCCTCACGTGCAGCCACACCCGCCGTGACGGGTATGCCGTGGGAAGCTTGTGGCCGGCCAGGTTTTCGACGACCACGTCGAAGGCGAGCCCGTCGCCGGTCCGACGCGCGTCCTCCACGCGCATGCGCGCCGTGCTCGTACGGAGGTGGTCGACCGTTCGTTTCGCGGCGGCATCGAGCTCCTGGGGCAGGGCCGTGACGCCGAGCTCGTTCCGGTACCGGTTCAGCATGCGGAGCATAAAGAAGTTGCCCCCGCGGAAAACGTGTCTGGAGACCTCCGGGCGAGGCTGGCCGAGCACGCTGGTGATCGGGGCTTCACCCTGGACCACCGGCATGTGGCACGATTGGCAGCTCTGGTCCTCCCGGTAGTCGCTGTGGAGCCACTCGAGGTAGGGAACCTGCTCGGGGAGCTCCGCCACCTCGTTACCGTCCTCGTCGAGCGCGTGCGTGTAGAGCGTGTGACAGGAAGCGCACAGCTCGGACGACTGGATGTGGGGCGACTCCTCGGGCCGGAATCCGGACGCGGACTGCATGAGGCGCACCCGCCCGTCATCGACCTCGAACGGGCCGTAGATGGTGCGCTCGCCGCTCCCCGTATGCTCGTCGACCTCGAAGCCCCCGGTGAAGCTCTCCGGGGAGCCCAGGTTCGACTCGGCGATCTGGTGGCACACGGAACACGACACGCCGTCGAGCGCATCCGCGGCGAGCTGGGGGTCCGCGCCGTACCGGGGCAGGCTTCCGAACACCTCACCCGTGCCGCCGGTCAGGTGGGCGGAATACCGCGCGATGGGCATGTGGCACGTCGAGCACTTGTCCTCGATCGCCTCTCGCGCCTGCGGGTGGTCCGTGATCTCCCGGCGCACCGCCGCCTGCCAGTAGGGGTCCCGGGCCGCATTGGCCATCATCGAGGCACGCCAGTCGAACCCGATGGAGATGTCCTCGCCGAGCGCGGTGGTGACGCCATTGTGGCACGCGAGGCACACGTCGCTCGTCTCGAAGAGGCGCGCGGCACCGCCGTGCGCGGCCGGCGCTTCCTGGGACGACGGCTGCAGCGCGGTGGAGGGCGTCTGAGCGAAGAGCTCGCCCACTACGTACCCGACGCTGAGAAGCGCGGTCAACGATGCCACGTAGGTCATGATGCGCATGGTTACCATCCCTCGAAGAATCCGCCGTCGAACCAGTCCCACAGGATGTAGAAGAGCAGGGTGGGCTCGCGTGTGGCCGTGTCGTTGACCGGAACCCTGACCGCCAGGTTCGCCATCACGTGTTGCCGCGTATTCAGCGTTACCTGGAGTTGCGGTGTGAGGTCCCAGTGTGTCGTCGCCCCGTCCTCGAGCTCCCGACTCGACAGGACTTCCACCATCGGACTCCATGTCCGTCCCCACGCTCCTTCGGTGAAGCTCTTCCCGAGCACCAGCCGCAGGGCCGCCTCGTCCCCGGCCCGGTCCGCGTCGAAGGGACGTTCATAGACGCCCTGGAACTGGAGGAACGCGTCGGCGGGGAGGATGTGTCCGTAGGAGGCGAAGGTCTCGAACACCGGCGTGCCGACGCCGAAGCCTCGCTGGTAGTCACCGGTCGGAAGCTTGATCTCGGCGGCCCCGCTGAAGATCGATCCCCGCTCCATGCTATGGTAGAACGCGCGCTTGACCCCCACTACGACGTCTCCGAGCCCTCCGTGCCAGGACGAGGCATCCGCCCGGGATCGGTACGAGAACGGTACCACGAGCTCGACTTGGTTCCGGGCGCCGAAGCGCTTCTCGTACACGAGCTCACCCGTGAGCACGGCCGGCCCGTCGAGCGAGGCTCCGTAGGTGAACACGGCTTCGTCCTCGGGATACGCCTTCTCGGTGACCATCGCCCGTGGAAGGTTGAGCTCGCCACGAGGCCAGTCGTCGTCGGCGCACATCGACCGGATGTGGTCCAGCGCACGCTGGAGCTGGTCGACGGTGAGCACACCGCCGAGCGCCGGCATGAGCGGGTCGAAGCCCCGGGTCGGCCCGCCGTCGTGCGCGACCGCCAGCCAGTCCGAATCGGGCTCACGCGTCGCGAAGCTGCAGTCGGTGAAATCCGGCAGGGGAACCTGGAACCCCACGGCGGACGACGGCATCCCCGTACCGTCGGGGCCGTGGCATCCGGCGCACGCTTCGCGGTAGAGCTCTTCGCCGTTCATCGACGCGTAGTCCGTGCTCGGCCAGGACCCCTCGCCGACCTGGGCGGCGAGGGGTCCGGCCAGCAGCGCCGTCAGAAGGAGTCCCGAGCCGATGACACGGGAGACGCGCGATGGCGCCATGGGGGTCGTGCTCATGTTCGTGATCCTCCTACCGGAAGACTCCATCCGAAATAGGCCGACAAATCCGGAGATGCTTCGCTCAGCCCGGCTGTCACGCCGACCGAGAAGGATCGTCCCCGCTCGAGGAATCGGGACAGCCCGACGGAAACACTAACCGGAGCGGCCGCTGTCGGCACGATGCGGCTGCTGCCGGATACGCTCGCGAGCAACGACGTGCCACTCTCTCCGAACAGTCTGGAGACACCTGCGGAATACATCACGCCGTCCCGGAGCTCCAGCTCCGGGAGGTCTCCGAACCACCAGTGCGCGCCGTCCAGAAAGAACCAGGTGCTCCCTACGCCCAGGGCGACCGACGCGCCCGCTCCCGCGTCCCACTCGCCGGTCCCTACGCCGGATTCCAGGCCACGCAGTGGGGCTTTGGCCCCGAGGTTGAGCGATACCGATCTGATGAATCCGGAGCTCGAGTACGCATCGTAGGTGACGCGCAGAGACGGATCGCCGACCTCGAGCGCGTAGCGGTCCCGGAACACGACGGCCGAGTCGGTCGGCGTCGTGCCAGTGCCGGAACCGGCTCCGTCTCTTCGCCTCGTTCCGATCGGTCCGTCCCCGGAGCGCCGACCGACGACGCCGCTTCCCTCCCCTCCGGTCGGAACCGGTTGGTCCGCCACCACGCTGACGACCCCGCTGTTCTGCACGATCAGCGGAAGTGTCGCCGATGCGCTCAACTTCGAGCCGCCGACGCTGAGACCGTTCGACAACCAGAACGAATGCGTACGTTCCGCGAATACGTAGGAGCCGGTCGAGTAGCTGATCGACCCGGAGTACCGGACGGTCTGGCCGAGCAGGGGGGGCGGGCTCCAGAGCGAGCCCGGCGTGCCGGCCGTGGTCAGCACGAGCCCGACCACGACCGAGCGCAGCCGGCTGGTGAGACCCGAAGGTGCGCCGGCTTTCACGGCTGCGTCATCCGCCGGTGGGTGCGGAGGTCTGGACCCGGTCTCTCAACCGTTCGAGCAGCCTGAGCCCTTCTTCCATGGAGCCGACCATCAGCTCCCAGTGGTTCCGGAGCCGTTCGACCTCCTGCTCCATGTCACCACGGAAGGGAGCTTCGGCCTGCTCCGCCATGTTTCGGAGCTGCTCCATCGCACGGTGCATCTCCTGCGCGCCCACGTTCATGGAATGCGCCATCTCGCGCAGCCGCTCTTCGTACCGGAGCCGCTCGGCGACATGGACATCCATGTCGCGCTGCATCCGGAGGTTCTCCATCTCACCGAGAATCTGTCGCTCCATCTGGTGAGCCCGCTCCTGCACACTCGCCATCCGACGCATCGCCTCGGTGATCTGGCGCGCGTGCTCCTGCATCCGCTGCATTTGCTCCTGCATCTGGTGCTGGAGCATGGCCGGGTCTTGAGCCGTCGCCATGGCCGGAAGCGCGAGAAGGACGGCCACTCCAGCCGCCCATGCGATTGATGTTGCCCTGCGCATCGCATCGACCTCCTGCGACCGTCCCGGAGGCGGGTGTCGGGATCGATATCCGGCCGGCGGGGCGTGGTGGATGGCCTACAGTGGGAGGGTGACTTCCGACTTCCACGCAAGAACATATTCGGACCTTTGTGGACATGGTGCCGGGAGAAGCTCGACGACTCGTGTCGGGAATCCCCCTGACAACCACTCGCACGGTTGCAGCCGGCGACCGGCTCGGCCCCCATACGCGAAAAGAGGGTGGTGCCCGCGGGCACCACCCCCCCTTCTTCGCGACGGATTCCGGGCTAGACCCGTGAGGCCGCCGGCCCGTCATGGCGCGGCGACGTCCGAAGACGCCGCGCACACCGTCGTCCGACTAGTACCGGTAGTGGTTCGGCTTGTACGGACCTTCCTTCGGCACGCCGATGTAGTCGGCCTGTTCCTGGCTGAGCTCGGTGAGCTGCACGCCGATCTGGTCGAGGTGGAGCCGCGCCACCTTCTCGTCGAGGTGCTTCGGCAGGACGTACACCTTCTTGCCGTACTCGTCCACGTTCCGGGCCAGCTCGAGCTGAGCGATGACCTGGTTCGTGAAGCTCGCGCTCATGACGAAGCTCGGATGGCCGGTGGCGCAGCCGAGATTCATGAGGCGTCCCTCGGCGAGGATCAGCACCGAATGGCCGTCCGGGAACGTCCACTGGTGATACTGCGGCTTGATCTCGTCCTTCTTGATGCCGGAGATCTTGGCGAGTCCGGCCATATCGATCTCGTTGTCGAAGTGGCCGATGTTCGCGACGATGGCCTTGTCCTTCATCTTCGCCATGTGGTCGGCGGTGATGATGTCCTTGTTGCCGGTCGCCGTGATGAAGATGTCGGTCGTGTCGACGACGTCGTTCATCCGCACGACCTGGTGGCCTTCCATGGCCGCCTGCAGGGCACAGATCGGGTCGATCTCGGCGACCATGACGCGGGCGCCCTGGCCTTCGAGCGCCTGGACGCAGCCCTTGCCGACGTCACCGTACCCGAGCACGAGCGCGGTCTTGCCGGAGAGCATCACGTCGGTGGCCCGGTTCAGCCCATCGACCACCGAGTGACGACAACCGTAGAGGTTGTCGAACTTCGACTTGGTGACCGAGTCGTTCACGTTGATGGCGGGGAAGAGCAGTGAGCCGTCCCGCTCCATCTCGTAGAGCCGGTGGACACCGGTCGTGGTCTCTTCCGAGACGCCACGCATGTCCTTCGCGATCCGCTCCCACTTGCCGGGATCGTCGGTCAGCGTGCGGCGCAGGGTATCGAGAATCACACCCCACTCGTCCGGCTCGGAATCGGGGTTGAAGCTCGGCACCTTGTCGGCGCTCTTGAACTCCACGCCCTTGTGGATGAGCAGCGTGGCATCGCCACCGTCGTCGACCAGGAGGTCCGGGCCGGAGCCGTCCGGCCACGTGAGCATCTGGTCCGTGCACCACCAGTACTCCTCGAGCGTCTCGCCCTTCCAGGCGAACACCGCCGATCCTTTCGGATTGTCCGGAGTGCCCTCGCGGCCCACGACCGCGGCGGCCGCCGCGTGGTCCTGCGTGGAAAAGATGTTGCAGGATGCCCAGCGCACGTCGGCGCCGAGGTCCGCGAGCGTTTCGATGAGCACGGCCGTCTGAACCGTCATGTGCAGCGAGCCGGCGACCTTGAAGCCCTTGAGGGGCTGCGAGGGTCCGTACTCTTCACGCGCGGACATGAGACCGGGCATTTCCTGCTCGGCGAGCAGGATCTCCTTGCGGCCCCACTCGGCGAGCGAAAGATCTTTCACGGCGAACGGGGGACGGTCCGAGCCCACGGACGAAGCCGTGGTGTCAGGGCTGGGTAGTGTGGCGGTATCGGTCATGCGGGATTCTTCCTTTCTGGAGTGTCTTCTCGATGATTCGAACGATTCGACGCGCCGCCCCTCCGGGCGGACGTCAGGAACAACATGGGCCCGCTCGCCGACGGATCGGGAGCGAGCTTGTGGGTGCGGATCTCGTCGAACCCGGTCTCGTTCAGCCAGCGCTCGATCTGAGCGGGCTCGAAACCAGGCCAGACGTGTCCCATTTCATCCGCGTACCCGACGCCCCGCTCGTGCTCGCGCATTTCGAGCACGACGGCACGGCCACCGGGTCGGAGCGTCCTGTAGACCTCCGAAAGGACCTGCGGTGGATCCACGACGTAGTGCAGGACGAGTGAGAGGAGAGCCACGTCGAGCTCTCCGTCTTCGATGGGGAGCGCCTCGAGCGCTCCCGGTCTCAGCTCCACGTTTTCGATGTCTTCCAGGCGGTGCTCGGCCGCCGAGAGCATCTCGGAGGAGCGGTCGATGCCGACGACCCGTTGGACGAACGGCGCGATGACCCTCGCCAGCGCGCCGGTTCCGGTGCCCAGGTCTCCGACGGTCCACCCACTGTCGAGTAGACCGAGGAGCGGGGCGAAGCGGACGCCTCGACCGAAGAGCTCTTCGCGCATGTCGTCCCACCGTTCGGCGGCTCGGGCGAAAAACTCGTCGGAGCGGAGCTGGCGATCGCGCAGGACGGCAGCGGCTCGCTCCGCATCGCTCGTGTACGGACCGTCCTCTCCGAGGCGCGCTCGTACGATCTGCCAGAGCTCTCTGGCACCGTCGTCGAGATCCGGTGAGACACGATAGTGTCTCGACCGGCCGTCCTGACGCACGTCCACCCAACCCTCCTCCGCGAGGGTTTTCAGGTGACGGCTCACGGTCGGCTGGGCGAGCTGCAGAACGGTGCTCAACTCTCCCACCGAGAACTCGCTGCCGTCGAGCAGGGCGAGGATACGGACCCGCGTCTCGTCGCCGAGCGCGTTCAGATGGTCCAGGATGGGGGCGGACAACAATGTATTCATAAATTCACATACGAAGATACGACAACTGGCGGTGAGATCAACCCCATCCTTGGTCCCGAAGAGTGGCGGCGTTAACTTTGAGTCGAGCCGTTATGCAGTATTGACTCGATCCGGAGGGTTCTTTGAAGAGCCACGGCCACGCGCCTCACGACGACATCGTCTATCCCGCCACGGTCCCCTTCATTCTCGTCCATGCCGCCTGTCTGGGCGCCATCTGGACCGGGGTGTCGGCCACGGCCGTGGCCGTCGCGGTGGGCTTGTACGTCATTCGCATGTGGGGTATCACGGCGGGGTACCACCGGTATTTCAGCCACCGGTCGTACAAGACCAGCCGGGTCATGCAGTTCGTGATCGCGCTCATCGGACAGACGTCGGCGCAGAGAGGTGTGCTCTGGTGGGCGGCCGTGCACCGGCACCACCATTTGTACTCCGACACCGAGCACGACGTGCATTCTCCGCGTCACCAGGGTTTCCTGTATTCGCACGTAGGTTGGATCTTCAACCACAACAACTGGAAGCCCGACTACGGCACGGTGAAGGACCTCACGAAGTATCCCGAGCTCGTATGGCTCGACCGGCTCAACTATCTGCCGGCGATCCTTCTGGGCTTCGGAATGTTCCTGTGGGGCGGTTGGACGATGCTGGTGGTCGGCTTCTTCTGGAGCACGGTGGCGCTGTATCACGGTACCTTCTTCATCAACTCGCTCGCCCACGTGCACGGATCACAGCGCTACCTCACGGGTGACGATTCGCGGAACAACTTCTGGCTCGCGCTCATCACGCTCGGTGAGGGGTGGCACAACAACCACCACCATTACCAGAGCTCGACCCGACAGGGCTTCCGGTGGTGGGAGGTCGATCTCTCCTACTATGCCCTGAAGGCGATGTCCTGGTTGGGTATGGTGTGGGATCTGCGGGCGCCGCCCGAGGCCATCGTCCGGGGCGAGCGTCCGGTCGGGCGCAAGGTTGTCGAAAAGGTGGCCGGTGACCTCGCCGGGACGTTCCGGGTGGAGGCGATCGCCCAGTCGGTTCGGGAGGCTTGGGCGGAATCGCACGCGTTCGACGATCTGCAAGAGCGGGCTCGTCGGGCTCGGACACAGGCCGAAGAGCGCCTCGCGGAGATGTCGATGCCGCATCTTCCCACCATTCCGGAGCTACGTGAGAAGGCGGAGGAGATGTTCCACGACACGCCTTCCCTCGACGACATCGTCTACCGGGCGCACGAGATGCTCGCCGAAGCCGTGGCGCGGCACCTCTACGAATCGACGCTGGCCAACGCCTGACGACGAGCGACTCGACGCCGGTCCACAGAACCCGCCCCCCTTCCGCGTTCCTTGCCCGAACCGCGGGAGGGGGGCATTCTTTGTGCCCTCGCAATTCGGGTCTCGCGCTCGCGAACCCGTCTGAAGCTCACCTGCCTCCAACTCGGACGCGTCCATGGATTGGCTGCAAAGCCTCGTCGATTTCCTGAACACCTACGTGATCGAGATCGGTATCTCCATCGGCGGGGAGAACATCCCCTTGATGGTGATCCTGCTGCTCGGCGCGGGGCTCTACCTAACGATTCGCACGGGCTTCATTCAGCTGAGGAGACTGGGGCACGGGTTCGCGGTCACGACGGGCAGGTACGACGACGAGGATGACCCGGGTGACGTCTCTCATTTCCAGGCGCTGAGCACGGCCCTTTCCGCCACGGTCGGGATCGGCAACATCGCCGGGGTCGCGATCGCGATTCACTGGGGTGGACCGGGGGCGCTGTTCTGGATGTGGGTCACGGCGTTCGTGGGCATGGCGACCAAGTTCTCGGAGGTCACGCTGGCGCAGCGCTACCGTGACGTCGACGAGAGCGGAGCTGTCCACAAGTGGGACGGGGTCGTCGCCGGGGGCCCGATGTACTACATCGAGCGGGGGCTGGGCCCGGCGTGGAAGCCGCTGGCCGTGTTCTTCGCCGTCATGCTCGGCTTCACCGCCTTCCTGACGGGCAACGCGGTCCAGGCGAACACGGTTGCCGACACGATGGAGTCCACGTTCTCCGTTCCGGTCTGGATCACGGGATTCGTGACGGCGGGCGTGGTCGCCGCGGTGATTCTCGGAGGGATCCGGAGGATCGGCCGTGTGACGGCGGTGCTCATGCCCTTCATGGCCGTGATTTACGTGCTGGGCGCCCTCACGATCATCATGCTGAACCTCGAGCAGCTCGGGCCCGCGTTCGGGACGATCTTCCGTGAAGCGTTCAATCCCTCGGCCGGTGTGGCCGGGGTTGGAGCGGGTGTATTCGTCGTGACCCTCATGTGGGGGGTGCGCCGTGGCCTGTTCTCGAACGAGGCGGGGCAGGGGTCGGCGCCGATCGCGCACGCCGCGGCGAAGACGGAGGAGCCGGTGTCGGAGGGCGTGGTGGCGCTCCTCGAGCCCTTCATCGACACCATCCTCATCTGCACGATGACGGCGTTGGTGATCATCATGACGGATTCGCATGTCGAGCGGTTCCCGACCGAGATCATTCTTGATGGTGGGGATATCATCTACACGGCCGAGCAAGAGAACGACCGCTACATGGCCGTCGATCCCCCGGAACAGATCGTCATCGCGGATGGGCGGCACGCGGTCACGGGCGCCGGAGCCCCGCTCGTCTCGTGGCACGAGGCCGCGGTCGAAGAGCTCTACGTCGATCCGGAGCAGACCGAGCCGTTCCAAGGCGTCATCTTCCCGGACCGTGGAGAGGCCGTCGCCGAAGACGGCACGACGTACACGTCGCTGTACGGAAACGCGGTGGAGAACGGGGCGCCGCTCACGATGAACGCCTTCCGCACGGGTCTCGCGCCACTGGGTGACTGGGGTCACTACGTCGTGCTCGTCGCGGTACTCCTGTTCGCCGTGTCGACCTCCATCGCGTGGAGCTACTACGGGGACCGGTGTGCGCGCTATCTATTCGGTCAGGGCTCCGTGCTCCCGTACAAGGCCATCTTCGTGCTCATGCACTTCTTCGGCGCGGTGATCCCGCTCGCGGTGGTGTGGTCGCTCGGAGACGTCGCGCTCGCCATCGTGATCGTTCCCAACCTTCTCGCGCTCATCCTGCTGGCGCCCAAGGTCGTGGAGGAATCCAACAGCTACTTCGCACGCAAGCCGTGGGAAGCGCTGGGCGAGAAGCGGCGCCGCCTCGACGAGGAACGTCGCGGCGGAAGGGGAGGAGGCGCGTAGTCGGATCGGAGCGATCGGGCGTGGGGGCCGGGTCGAACAAGGGCGAGGTTCAGGACGAGTCGTGTACGGCCCGGACGAAGCTACGCGCTCGTGTCGGGTCGACGCCCGCGCCGGCCCGCCCGTCCCGCATCACGGCCGAGCCCACGATCGCTCCATGGGTCCCGAGGGGAAGGGAAGCGGCCGTGTCCGTGGTGACCCCGCTCCCGAGGAACAGGGGGGCTTCGGGGGCTCCGGCGGAGACTTCGGCGATGTCGTCCGGACGGACGGCGTGGCCGGTGCCGCTTCCGGAGACCACGAGGCCGTCGGCGAGCCCCCGCTGCCACGCGTCGGACGCGGCGTCGCTCAAGCGGGCTCCGGCCGGCGGAGTCGCGTGCTTCACGTGGACGTCGGCCAGAACGGCCACGGGAGCCTCCAGGGAGCGTCGTAGCCGCAGGGTTTCGTGTGCCTGACCCGTGAGGAGGCCCTGATCGGACCACATGGCACCCGTGTGGACATTGACCCTGATGAACTTGGCCCCGGTCACGGCCGCGATCGACAGAGCCGATACCGCGTCGTTCCGGAGCACGTTCACCCCGACGGGAAGACGCGTGTTCTGAACCACCGAGTCGACGACCCGCGTCATGGCGGCGACCGTGACCGGCGGGACGCGGTCCGCGTGAAACGGCGCGTCGAGGAAGTTCTCGACCATGAGCCCGTCGAATCCGGCCTCTTCCAGGGCGGTGGCGTCTTCCAGAGCGCGGGCGAGCACCGCCTCGAGAGAGCCGTCCCAGCGCGGTGCGTCGGGGAGGGGCCGTAGGTGGATCATGCCGATGAGCACCGGCCGGTGACTCCACGGGAGCCCCGGACCGAGTGTTGAAGCTTCGTTCATGGCTCCGGGTCGGGTTCGGAGGATTCAGGCGGGTGCTGCTTCGAGGAACGACGTTCGTGCGCGAGGCGGGCGGGAGCGACCGCATCGCCTCCGAACCGCCGTCGAAGCGCGTCGACGGCGCGGGAAAGCTCCCGCTCCCGCTCCGATTCTTCCGAACGGGCATCACCGGCGAACAACCCGAGCTGGCGCGGCGCATCCGTCGATTCCAGCCCGGCGAGCCCGAGGCCCAACAGACGAGCCGGGACCGGTCGCACCTCGCGTAGCTCCCTCAAGAGCGGCCGCGCCGCCTCCCGGATCGCGCGGTTCGACTCGACGCCTTCGGGCAGCGTGCGCGAGCGTTGACGCACTCGGAAGTCGAAGTCCTTGAGCTTGGTGGTGACCGTTCGAGTGCGCAGCCCGTGATCGCGCAGCGTGTGTCCCACGGCTTCCGCCAGCCCGAGGAGCTCCGCCTCCAAGGCGTCGTCATTGTCGATGTCGCGAGGAAAGGTGCGCTCCGAGGATATGGACTTCCGTTCGCGGTCGGAATCCACGTCGTCGGCGCCCCGTCCCAGGAGGTGCGCCCGAAGCCACGCCGCTCGGCGTGGACCGAGCCAGCGCTCGAGCCATTCGGGCTCGACCGCGAGTGCGTCCGTGACGGTATGGAGCCCTCGCGAGGTCAGCCGCTCCAGAAGCGCGGGGCCGACCCCCGGAATGTCTGCGAGCGACAACGCCCTCATGAACGAGGCCTCCGCCCCGGCCGGGACCACGTGCACGCCCGCCGGCTTCGCGCGTGAGGTCGCGAGCTTGGCGACCAGCCGGTTCGTGCCGCCGCCCACGGAGGTCGCGACGGCGGTGCGGTCGAGGATGGCGCGCCGAATGCGATCCGCCGTCTCGGATAGGGCCTCGCCGCGGAAGAGGCGCTCGGTGCCGGTGAGGTCGAGGTAGAACTCGTCGACGGAGGCCGCCTCGACCACCGGCGCGAGGTCTTCGAGTGCGGCGCGCACTTCGGCGCTCCGGCGTCGCACTGCCTTGCGCGGCACGGATACGACGGTCGCCTCGGGGCACCTTCGGAGTGCCTCACTCATGGGCATCGCGGAGCGCACCCCGTACACCCGGGCTTCGTACGACGCCGACGTCACCACGCCCCGGCCGCTCGGAGCGCCGCCGACGAGGAGCAGCGGGGCTCGGCCCGCGCCTTCCGGGTCCTCCATGCGCGCCACCTGTACGAAGAACGCGTCACAGTCGACGTGGAGAATCCGCCGTACGACGTCGTGTTCAGGTTCGATGGGGTCCATTCCGGTTTGCCGTGAGCTCTGCACAGGAGTATGATTTTGGTCCGCGGCCCCGGTGGGTCCAAGATAGCGGACGACATGCCGGCGGGGCACGACCTGCCTGCCGACCACTCCGGGGTCCGACATTCGAACCCCGACGATTCTACTAAGGAGTCACGCTACATGGGTTACCCATTCGCCCTCCCCGAGCTCGGATATGCCTACGACGCCCTCGAGCCGCACATCGACGCGCGCACGATGGAGATTCACCACGGCAAGCACCACGCGGGCTACACCAGCAAGTTGAACAATGCCCTGGAAAGCCACTCCGGCTTGCACGGTAAGTCGGCGAAGGAGCTCCTCTCCGACCTCGGAGCGCTGCCGGAGTCGGTCCGCACGGCGGTCCGGAATCACGGTGGTGGCTACGTGAACCACACGCTCTTCTGGGACGTGATGCGTCCCGGCGGCGCGGACGCCCCCTCCGGCGACCTAGGGGGCGCGATCGACAAGACGTTCGGGTCCTTCGAGGCTTTCAAAGAGAAATTCCAAGCGACGGCCGCCGGTCGGTTCGGGTCGGGCTGGGGTTGGTTGGTCGTCAATGGCAAGGGCGGCTTGGAGGTGCTCTCCACTCCGAACCAGGACACGCCCATCTCCCAGGGGCTGGAGCCCATCCTCGGCGTGGATGTGTGGGAGCACGCCTATTACCTGCACTACCAGAACCGTCGGCCGGACTATCTCTCGGCCTGGTGGAACGTGGTGAACTGGGACGTGGTAGCGAAGCGGTACGCGGACGCCGGAAGCTGACGCGACCTTCCGCTGTCGTGTCCGGGCGGTGTGAGCGTCGCACCGTCCGGGCACCAAGCGGGCGCCAAGGCACCGGTCCACGGGCCCGTGCCGACCGCGAGCTCGCGGTCGCTGACGTCGCGTGGCTTGTGTATAAGGAAACATCTGTTTAATAGTGTGCGGTACGGAATGCACTGCCGGTGTGCACCTCGTTCAACCTCAATCCTCGATGAGTGTGATGAGTCGAGATCATGGAACCGCGGGCGTCGTCCGCGTAGCATGGCTGACACTCCTCGCCGCCTTGCTTGTCCCGGCTCCCCTGGTGGCGCAGTCCCTCCGGGGCTCGCCCGCGTCCCTCGATGTACAGAACCGCGTGGCACGCTCCCACGATTACACGTACATCGACACGGCTCAGCGCTTACGATATTTCGCCGAGCAGGGCTGGTTGGTTCGTGTGCGATCCAACCACGATTTCAGGCTCCATGCGGTGTCTTTCCCCTACGCGCGTCCCGAGGTTGCGCTCTTTATCGAGCGGCTCGGGAAGCAGTATCGGGACGCCTGTGGCGAGCAGCTCGTGGTGACCAGCCTCACGCGGCCGACGACCCGTCAGCCGCGGAATGCCTCGGACCGGTCGGTGCATCCCACCGGCATGGCCATCGACCTCCGTTACAGCCATAACCGCCAGTGTCGGGATTGGCTCGAGGGCGTGCTGCTGAGTCTCGAACGGGGCGGGATCCTCGACGTGACTCGTGAACGTTATCCGAGGCACTACCACGTCGCCGTCTTCCCCGAGCCCTATGCCCGCTACGTGGAACGCATCACGAACCGGAGTGAGATCCGGCTGGGTGACCGGCTGGGTGACCGGATGGCGTACGAGATCCAAGTGGGAGATTCGCTTTGGGAGATCGCCCGTCAGCACGGCACGACCGTCGACGAGATCCAGACGGTGAACGGGATCGACGGCAACCAGATCTACGCCGGGCAGGTGATCGACGTGCCCCTGGGTGGCTGACGTCACCGAAGCTGGGGAAGCAGGGCACGTGAGCGGTGCGGGCGACGACCCGCTCGTCCATCTCTCGCTGGAGGAGCTGTCGGGACGCGATCGCTACCGTCTTCTGACTTCGCTCGTCGTGCCGCGTCCCATCGCGTGGGCATCGACGTGGGGGCGGGAGGGGACGGCCAACCTCGCGCCCTTCAGCTATTTCGCGGCGCTCTCCACGACGCCGGCCCTGGTCGGCATCTCGGTGGGCGCGCGCCGTGGGGAAGCCAAGGACACGCTCGAGAACATTCGCGCCCACCAGGCGCTGTGCGTGAACGTCGTCACGGAAGCGCAGCTCGAGGCGATGAACGCGACCTCCGAGAGCGTCGGTCCGGAAGTAGACGAGTTCGCGCTCGCGGGGCTCGACCTGGAGGCGTCCGAGCGAGTGCACGCGCCCTACGTGCGGGAATGCCCCGCCGTGCTCGAATGCGAAGCCCGTGACGAGGTCCCCCTGCCGGGATCTCCGAACACCTTGGTGATCGCCGAGGTCGTGAACGTGATGCTCGCGCGGGAGCTCCTGCCGACCGAAGGGTATGGCGTCGATCCGGAGCGTCTCCGCCCGGTCGGACGGCTCGGGGGCACGGGATACATGATGCCCGGGACGTTCCGGTTCATTCCACGCCCGTAGGGGGCGCGGCGGCCCCTCCCCACAGGAGCTCGATGCCGTCGGCGTACTCCACCAGCCGGGGCGTGCCCGAAGGACCGGACAACAGGAGGTACCCCCGGCGCCCGAGCTCGGTGAGCATCCGGGCGTTGTGTGCGGGGCCGAGGTCCCGGGCCACGACCGGGCGGTCGTTCGCGCTCGTGGGTGGAAAATGCCTCAGGAGCTCTTCGAGCTCGATGGTCCCGAATCGGTCCGCGCGGGCCTCACGGCGGCACCGTGGATCCTCGAGCGGGCCCGGCTCCAGCAACGCGGTGTTTCCGGGAGATAGGACGGTGGTCCGCAATCCGGCCGGACGGCCCGGCAGCGGTTCGAAGTCCAGCCGGGGAATCGCCGCCCGGCCCCCGACCGGGGTGCCGGCCGCGCGCCAGGACGCGTAGTGCGTCACGGAGCAGAGATCGTTCCGGCGGAGGGCGGTTTCGACGGAGTCCCTGCGCATGCCCGTCGCGACCAGCCTCGAGGCCACCCGCGATGCCCAGCTTCCGTGGGCGAAGACGAGCACCGGCTCGCTGCCGAGCTCGCGCTCGACGAGCTGAGCCGCTTCCGTGGCGCCGGGTTGGCTCGCGTGCGCCCGGAAGGCGTCCGGGGCCAAGAGCAACGCACCCAGACCGGCCAGAACGACGGATGCACGCGCCACCCCGGTCGGGAGCAGCCGATGCAGCGGACTACGGCTGGCGGAATCCGGGCGTGTCAGCGGGTGCCATAGGATCGTCGCGGCCGTCACCACCAGCGCTACCCAGGCCGGTGTGGCTTCGAAGAGCATGCGCGGGCCCATGTGGATCCCGTGATGCCAGTAGAGCGCGTTGGCTCCCACACCGGCCACGACCCACGCGAGCAGGACTCGAGACCACCGCCCACGCGGCGCGACGAGGAGCGCGAGGCCGACGAGGGCGAGCGCTGGAAGCGGCGATTGGAACAGGTGCGTGCCGAGTTGCAAGAGGTCCGCGCCAGAGTAGGCGAGCGCCTCCAGCGGACCATACCGATTCCCCCAGGGATCCGGGTGAAACCCGAGCCCGTGCGCGGGGCCGAACGCCGCGGCGTAGCCGAGTCGCAGGGGATGACCGAATAACGCCTGGTTCCACGCCAGCAGGCCGACCGCGAAGGGAAGCCCGCCCAGCAATAGCCATCCGAGCGTCGAGCGTGCGGCCCGCAAAGGGCGCCCCCGCCCGAGCCACGAGGGCAGCCAGATCGCCCCGAGGATCACCACCGATCCGACCATGCCGATCCATGGGCGTGACGCCACCGACCAGCCGACGGCCGCACCGGCGATAGCTGCCCACTTCCGGCTTCCGTCCCGTGCGTGCAACGCGCTCCAGGCAACCGCCGCGATGCCGGCCGCCGCGCTGGTATGACTCAAGTGGGTCCCGCCGAGGAGCAGCCAGAAAGGGCTCACCGCCAGGAGCACGCCGGCGGCCCGAGCACGTTCGGGCCCGAGGAGCGTCTGGAACGACGAGGTCGCGAAACCCGTCGCCGCGCCCACCATGACGGGGCCGACGAGCCAGGAGGCTCCGACGGCAAGGCCCAGGGCGAGCAAGACGGTGTGGAGCGGAGGGTAGATGGAGGCCCAACCGTGCGCGGTGGGGAGGCCGTTCTGCGTGAGCCAGGCCGCCGCATCGACCGGCATCGGGATCCCCAAGCGACCTTCGAGCAAAGCGCGCGCGTGCAGGAGCTGGGCGAGCTCGTCGATCGAGGTCGGCTCCCCTCCGTGGATGAGGCGAGCCACGAGCCCCGAGAGCGTCAGCGCCACGATGCCGATGCGCACGCTGAAGCGGGCGGAGCTGGGGTTCGAAGCCACAGTGGCGACCCGTGCGCCCAGGCTCGCCACCCAGCGAGCGGCAGGCGTGCGCGCGACGATCACCGCGATGCCCACGACGATCAGCGAGCCGTACACGCTCAGAATCCACGCGGATTCGGCGGCCGATCGGGTCGCGGCGCCCGCCGGGCCCGTGCGGGTCGGGTCCAGGAGGCGGTGCAGGGGCGCATAGACCGCGATCAGGAGGAGCGCCCCTAAGGTACGGCGGGCGAAGAGCGTCACGGTCGTGCTCGAGCCGGTCGGTGGAGCTTCATCGCCGCAATGTGGCTACAGGTGTATCCCCGATCCACCCTCGGCAAAGGAAGAGCGGCGGATGAGCCCCGCATTTCGCGGCACCTCCCGGATTGCATCGTGCAAAGGGTAGCCGCTACCCTACGCGCGGTCGGACGGGTGGCCCAATCTGCCCCCGCCGCGTCTCCGGTGATCCCGAGGAGTCCTTGAGCTCTTGGCCCAGCCCGTCTTCTCGTCGTTCCGCATGAGCGCGGAGCCCAAGGCTCTGCGCGCCGACGTCTTCCGGTGGCTCTATCTGGGTCGTCTGACGCTCGTGTCCGGAATCCTGGCGAGCGCGCTCTTCGCATGGTTCGACGCGCTACCTGAGGACACACTCGTCGCGACGGTGATGTTCGTGGTCGCGTTGGTCGTGACCGCGGTGTCCTTCTGGTATACCCACGTGCTTCGCCGCGAGCCCGGCGAGGCGTTCCGGTACGGCCAGGTCGTTCTGGACGTGCTTCTGGTGACGGGGGTGGTGCACGTCACCGGGGGGCCGGAGAGCAGCTTCGCGCCCCTCTACATCCTGGTCATCAGCGCGGGCGCGCTCCTCTTGCCGCTGCCGGGCGGCGTGCTGATCGGGGCGCTCGCGAGCATCGTCTACTTTGCCGATCTGGCTTGGGGTCACGAGAGCACGCTGACCCTCGAGGTGGGGCTCCGTATCGGACTCTTCGCGCTCGTGGCGGTGGTCACGGGGATCCTGGGTGACCGCTTGCGGCGGGCGGGCCAGGCCTTGGGGGCGGTCGCGTCGGAGCTCGAGCAGCTCCGGCTCGACACGAGCGACGTCCTCGCGAACCTGTCCGCCGGCGTGCTCACGGTCGACGGTGACCACCGTCTGGCCTATGCGAACCCTGCCGCCGAGTCACTCCTCCGCCTGGACCTCACGGAGATGCTCGGCAAACCGGTGCTGAGGGTGCTCGACCAGGTGGCTCCGGGCATGGGGCGGAGCCTCGAGCACGCGTTGGGGGACCGTCGCACCCGGAGTCGCTCGCGTGCGACGGTGGAGCGCGGAAACGAGGCGATCCGACTCGGCATCAGCACGACGTTGCTCGATCGGGGGGACGACACGCCCCCGTCCGTGACGGCGATCTTCGAGGACATCACCGACCTGGAGCGGATCGACGAGCTGAACCTGCGGACCGAGCGGCTGGAAGCGGTGGCGACCCTGTCGGCCTCGCTCGCGCACGAGATCAAGAACCCGCTGGCGTCGATCCGGAGCGCGATCGAACAGCTCGAAGGCGAGCAACTGGGAACGGAGGACCGCACGCTGCTCCGGCGGCTCGTGCTCAACGAATCGGATCGGCTGAGCCGCCTGCTCTCCGAGTTCCTGGACTACTCGGCGGTCCGGCTGGGCGCTCAGGAACGGGTGGAGCTCCGGAGCGTGGTGTTGGAGTGTATTGCCGTCGCGAGGGAGCATCCGGACCTGGAGAACATCGACCTCCAGGTGGAAGTCGACGAAGATCCGGTTCCTGTTCTCGGAGACGCCGACCTCCTCCACCGCGCCCTTCTCAACCTCGTTCTGAACGCCGGTCACTACGCGGGGACCGGAGGAACCGTCGTCGTCTCCCTCGAAGACGAGCGGTACCGGCGCACGCCCAGGGGGGTCAACATCAGCAGCCCCGTGCGGCTGGCCGTCCGCGATTCCGGACCGGGCATCCCGCCCGAGGTTGCGAGCCGGATCTTCGATCCGTTCTTCTCCACCCGGAAGGGCGGAAGCGGGCTCGGCTTGGCCTTGGTGCACCGAGCGGTGGAGGCCCACGCGGGGGTGGTCTTCGTGGAGCGCGCCATCGAGGGGGGCGCACAGTTCGTCATCTTCCTTCCGGGGCTCTCGGAAGCCGATCAGGGAGAGCACACGTGAGTGATTCGCCGAAGGTCCTGCTCGTGGACGACGAGATGTCGATTCTCGACACGCTCCAGGTATTGTTCCGTGGCGACGGTTACCAGGTGACCGTCGCCGATTCGGGGAAGAAGGCGCTGGAGGCGCTGGAATCCGAGAAACCCGACCTCGTCGTGACCGACATCCGCATGCCGGGCACCAGTGGGCTGGAAGTGCTTCAGGCCGCGCACGAAGTCGACGCCGAGCTTCCGGTGATTCTCATCACCGCCCAGGCGTCCCTCCAGTCGGCCGTGCGCGCCGTGAACGAGGGCGCGTATCACTATCTCCAGAAGCCGTTCTCGAACGACGAGTTGCTCGCGATCTCCCGGCGTGCCCTCGAGGCCCGCCAGCTCAAAGTGGAGAACCGGGCCCTCAAGGCCGAGATCGGCCAACGCCGCTCCGGCGCGGCGGTCGAGCGCCCGATCGGCTCGGCGCCCTGTTTCCAGGAGGTGTTGGACCTCGCCGAGACGGTGGCCGCGACCGATTCCACCGCGCTGATCTCGGGAGAGAGCGGAACGGGTAAGGAGATCCTCGCGCGCTACATCCACGAGTGCTCGCCTCGGGCCGACCGCGCGTTCCTGTCCATCAACTGCGGGGCTTTGCCCGAGAGCCTGCTCGAGAGTGAGCTCTTCGGGCATGTGAAAGGCTCGTTCACCGGAGCGGTGAAGGACAAGGACGGGCTGTTGGTCGCGGCGGGCGGAGGCACGTTCTTCATGGACGAGATCGGGGAGATGTCTCCGGCGACCCAGGTCAAGCTGCTTCGCGCGATCCAGGAGCGCGAGGTGATCCCCGTCGGCTCGACCAAGGCCGTGCCGGTGGATGTCCGGCTGATCGCCGCCACGAACCGGGATCTCGAGGTCGAGATCGATCGAGGCTCGTTCAGGAGCGATCTCTACTACCGCTTGAACGTGATCCAGCTTCACCTTCCACCCCTCAGGGAACGTCCGGACGACGTCCCCGTCCTCGCGCGTCATTTCCTCGCGGAGGAAGCCGTGGCACGGGAGCGCGACCGGCCCCTGGAAATCGCCGAGGACGCGATGAAGCTCTTGGTCGACTACGATTGGCCGGGCAACGTGCGTGAGCTCCAGAACGCGCTCGAGCGCGCCGCCGTGGTCGTATCGGGCCGGAGGATCGGGCGCGACGACCTGCCCGAGCGGGTCCGCGAGCGCCCGGCGCCGAGGCTCGTCCGCAACGAGGAGAGCTCGGGGAACCCGACCATGGACGTCATCGAGAAGGCCTACATCCTCTGGGTGCTCCAAGCCGAGGGCGGGAACAAGACGCGCGCGGCCGAGGTGCTGGGCATCGATCCTTCGACCCTCTACCGGAAGCTCAACCGGTACGGGATCGACGACTGACGCCCCTTCACGACAGGCGAGCTTTTCATGCACAGGAGAACCCAGGGGCCGGCGAGCCCTCCCGCCAAGAGCCTCCCGTGGCACACGGTCCGGGTCAGCGTGGTGATTCCCGTCTACAACGAGCGGGAGACCGTCGAGGCCCTGCTTCGTCGTGTACGGGAGGTCGGGCTGACGCTCGAGGTCATCGTGGTGGACGACGGATCCACCGACGGCACGCGCGACCTCCTCCCGGCGCTCGAAGGTACGCTCATCGACCGGCTCGTCATGCACGAAGAGAACCAGGGGAAGGGCGCGGCGCTCCGGACCGGCTTCGAGCACGCCACGGGGGACGTGGTCGTCGTCCAGGACGCGGACCTCGAGTACGACCCGTACGAGCTTCCCCTGTTGCTCGAGCCCATCCTGAGCGGAAAGGCGGACGCCGTGTACGGCTCGCGGTTCCTCGGCGGCCCGCACCGCGTGCTGCTCTTCTGGCACTCGATCGGCAACCGGGTCCTCACGCTCCTGTCGAACATGCTCACGGACGTGAACCTCACCGACATGGAAACCTGCTACAAGATGATCCGCAGGGAGCTCCTCGAGACCCTTCCGCTGTCCGCGAACCGGTTCGGCATCGAGCCGGAGCTCACCGCCCGCCTCGCGCAGGCCGAAGCACGCATCTACGAGCTCCCGATCAGCTATCACGGACGCTCGTACGAGGAGGGGAAGAAGATCGGCTGGAAGGACGGCGTGGCCGCGCTCTGGGCGATCGTGCGCTACAACCTCTTCGCGCCGCCCGTGCCGCGCTGGACACCGCCGGAGGAAGCGCCGTGGGAAAGGCGGGAGGAACCGCTCGAGGGCAGCGCCGAAGCGGGAGCGAGTGAGGCGAAGGATGCTTGACCGTCGCCGGGCGGTCCTCCTCACGGCGGCCGTCGCGGCCCTCGTCTATGCCAACGCGCTCGGGAACGGCTTCGCGTACGACGACGTCCCGATCATCGAAGAAAACGCCGCCATCCAGAGTCTCGAGGCGCTCCCGGGCGCGATCGTGAGCTCGTACTGGCCGGGCACGCGGGGTGAGAACGCGAGCCTCTGGCGCCCGGTGACGACGGCCGCGTTCGGCGTACAATACGTGCTCGGCGGCGGCTCCCCCTTGCTCTTTCACGCCGTCAACGTCGTCCTGCACGCGGCCGCTTCCGTCGGGGTGCTCCTCTTCCTGGCCTACTTGATGCCGCTGGCCGGCGCCTTCACGGCGGCGATCGTCTTCGCGCTCCATCCGGTGCACGTGGAGGCGGTGGCCAACGTGGTCGGCTTCGCCGAGCTCTTCTCGACGGTGGCGTTGCTCGCGGCCCTCCTCGTGTATGTCCGGGCTCCCGCGCGAGTCGGGTGGGGCGCGGCGCTCGGCATGGGCGTCCTGTACGCGCTCGCGTTCGGGGCCAAGGAGAGCGCGGTCGTCCTCCCCGGCCTCGTCTTCCTGGTGGACGCGGCCCGGCGCCGCCTGGCCCTCTCGGACCTCCGGGCTTATCTGGCGGACCGGTGGCGCGTCTACCTCGTGCTCCTCGTCGTGGCGCTGGCGCTGCTCGCGGCCCGCGTGCCGATCCTGGGGCGGGTCGCGAGCCCCACCGGCCCGATGGGCGCGGACCTGCTCTACGAGATCCCGAGGATCTGGACGGTCGCGCAGGTCTGGACCCACTACGTGCGGCTGTGGGTCTTCCCGCTGGATCTCTCCGCCGACTACGCCCCCAACGTGATCCCCGTCGCGCTGGGCTGGAACGCCACGAACGTGGTCGGCGTCGTGCTCGCCCTGACGATCCTCGCGACCGCGTGGGTGGCCTGGCGGAGGCCGGAGCTCCGGCCGGAGCGCGCGAGCGCACGCGTCGCCGGGTTCGGTGTCATGTGGTTCGTGATCGCGATCTCGCCCGTGTCGAACACGCTCTTCCTCTCCGGCGTGACGCTGGCCGAGCGGACGCTCTACCTGCCGTCCGTCGGGCTCGCGGCCGTGAGTGGGTGGCTGCTCGTGGTCCTGCTGCGTGAGCGGAGGGCGCTGGGTGGAGTCGTCGTGGCGTTGGCCGTCGTGCTGTCGGCGGCCCGTACCTGGACACGTACGCCCACGTGGCACGACACGCCGAGCGTCTTCCTGACGATGCTCCGGGAGGTGCCACACTCCGGTCGCGCACAGTGGATGCTGGGCGACAACTTCTGGATGCAGGGCGACACCGCGCAGGCGTTGGCGACCTACCGGCACGCGGTGAACCTGCTGGACGGGCACTACCGTCTGTTGGTGGCGGTGGGTGGCAAGCTCATGGAACGAGAGCGCTACGGCTCCGCGGAGCGCCTCGTTCGCCGCGCCTGGAAGGACAATCCGGAGCGGCCACGAGCGCCGCGTGTCCTCGCCTCCATCCGGGCGGAGCTCGGCGACGCCGAGGGCACCGAGCGGTTCGCGCGCCGGGCATTGGCGATCGTTCCCGAGGACCCGGTGCGCGAGCACCTGCTGGCGTGGGCGCTGGCGGCACAGGGATCGTGGAGCCGGGCCGCCGAGGCCCGCCGGCGGGCGGACGCGCTGGGCGTGGCGGCCTTCTGGCAGCCGTGGCTCTACGAGGCGTACGCGCGGCGCCGGGCAGGTGATCCTGAAGGCGTGCGGATGGCGCTCGACTCGGCGCGGGCCACGGTGCGCACCGACGTGGGACGCGCCGTCCTGGATTCGATCCTGCGGCACGACTTCGGCGTGGAGCGCGAAGCCGCGACCCACCGGCCCGGCCGGTGAAGAGCGTCCCGAATCGGTATCGCAAAACGTCACGGCGTTTTGCAGAATCCGACGGAACCCCGGCGCCGCGCGGTCTCCTGCGGCATGGCGCAATCGTGTAAGTGATTGCAGAAAAGTCACTTACATGTCCATGCCGGTGTTTGGAACCGACTTTGCACTTCAGGAGGCCGCACGACCCGATTTCACTTCACACCTGGAGTACTACCATGCGGGACAACAACACCAAGGGTTTCACCCTCATCGAGCTGCTCATCGTAGTGGTGATCATCGGAATCCTGGCGGCCATCGCCATTCCGAAGTTCTCCGCGACGCGTGAGAAGGCCTACTTCGCGGCCATGAAGTCCGATCTCAAGAACCTGGCGAGCCAGCAGGAGATCTACTACTCGGACGACTACGCCTACACGACCAGCGCCGATGACCTCGGCTTCGTTTCGAGTGACGGCGTGGTGGTGGACATCAGCGAAGCGACCAGCACGGGCTGGGCCGCGAGCGCCGTGCACGATGCGCTGACGACGGCGGAAGGCTGCGCGATCTACTACGGCGAGGTCGCCACCGCGCCGACGAGCCCGGCTGCGCCTGCCCAGGCCGGCGAGCTCGCCTGCACCAGCTAACACGGGCACAGCGGTACCCCGCATGAGCGTGCGGGTGTGACTGAAGCGGAAGGGTCGGTCCGGGTCTTCGGGCCCGGGCCGGCCATCCGCTCCCGCGCCCCGGCCTTCTTGGCCCATCCACGACCCGACCGAACTCGCGCCCGAGGTGACCGATGTCCACGAACCGCAAGGGCTTCACCCTCATCGAGCTTCTGATCGTCGTCGTGATCATCGGGATCCTGGCCTCGATCGCGATCCCGAAGTTCTCCGCCACCCGCGAGAAGGCCTTCATCTCCACGATGACGGCCGACCTACGCAACCTGGCGAGCCTGCAGGAAGTCTACCACAACTCCAACTACACCTACTCCACCAGCCAGGACGATCTCGGCTTCACGAGCTCCGACGGCGTTACCGTCAACATCGGTGAGGCCACGGGCCAGGGCTGGTCCGCGACGGCCACCCACGAGGGCCTGTCCGGCGAGTCGTGCGCGCTCTACCACGGCAATGCCGCGCAGGTGAGCCCGGCCACGACGGAGAGCACGATCGCCTGCTCCAACTGAGCGGTGGGCCGGTGCGCACGTCGGGCTCGGGCGCGTTCGTCGCGGCCCTCGCGCTGACGCTCGTCCTCGCCGCTGCATTCGGCCGTGTTCTCTTCGACCTCGAGCCTCTCTGGCTCGGGGTTTTCGTCGTCGTGGCGGGTGCGGTAGGCGCGGCGTGGGGCCTGTCCGTCCTCGCACGGCGGTGGCTGGCGCCGGACCGGGACGTGCTCGAGCGGAACGTGCACTCGCTCGAGGAGACCAACCGCGAGCTGGTCGAGGCGCGCGCGGAAGTCGTGCGCGCCGCGCGGCTGGCATCGGTGGGCACGCTCGCGGCGGGCGTGGCCCACGAGGTGGGCAATCCGCTCGGCGCGATCATGGGCTACGTCGACGTCGCGCGCGGGCGGGCCGCCCGGGGCGAGGCCGAGCCGGAGATCCTGGACTCGATCCGCGAGGAAGCCGAGCGGATCGATCGCATCGTGAAGAGCCTGCTCGGCTACGCGAGGCCCCGGGAGGAACACGTCGGCCCGGAGGAACCCGGCGCGGTCGTGACCCGCGTGCGGGAGCTGCTCGAGCAGCAGGGGAAGCTGGCGGACGTGGACGCGCATTGGGAGGTGGCTCCCGACACGCCCGAGGTGGTCATGAACGCGCATCGCTTCGAGCAGGTGCTGGTGAACCTCGTCCTCAACGCGCTGGACGCGATGGAGGGCGGTGAAGGGCCGGTGCTTCGGGTCCGTGCCTACGGCGCCGCGGGCGAAGTGGGCGAGCTCCCCTCCCGGCGGGAAGGGGACCCTCCGGGAGTCAACTACATGCATCGCCGTCGCGTCTCGCGAGACGAAGGGGGAAGGGGGGTCGATCCCGTCTTCCTCGCCGAGCGCGTCGCGGTCGTCGAGGTGCAGGACAGCGGACCGGGGATCGCCGAGGAGCACCTGGAGCAGATCTTCGACCCCTTCTTCACCACCAAGGAGCTGGGGAAGGGAACGGGGCTCGGTCTGTCCATCTGTGCGCGGCTCGTGGAGGGGATGGGGGGACGAATCGAGGCGGGGAATGTTCCGGAGGGAGGGGCTCGCTTTATGATCAGGCTTCCGGCGGCCCACAGCGCCCGGTCCGATCCACGCCCGGAGGTGACATGAAGATCCTCGTCGTCGACGACGATGCCGGACTACGGAAATCTCTTTCGCTCATCCTGACGGATGCCGGATACGAGGTGACGCACGCCGAGGACGGCGAAAGCGGCCTGAGCACCGCGGTCGAGCAGGATCCCGACCTGATCCTCTGCGACGTGCGCATGCCGAAGCTGGGTGGGATCGAGTTCCTCGATCGGTACCGGGAGGCCGGGGGCAGCGCCCTGGTGCTGGTCATGACGGCGTACGGCGGCATCGACCTGGCGGTCGAGGCCATGAAGAAGGGCGCCTACGACTATCTGCCGAAGCCGTTCGGTGCCGACGAGGTGCTGCTCACCGTCCGCAAGGCGGAAGAGCGCGAGCAGCTTCGCCGGGAAGTCGGACGGCTTCGGGACGAGGTGCGTGCGGACGCCCGCTTCGGCGAGATCGTGGTCGGCTCGCCGGCCATGGAGCGGGCCCTCGCGGTCGTGCGCAAAGTGGCTCCGCACGATTCACCCGTGCTGCTGAGCGGGGCGAGCGGCACCGGCAAGGAGCTCGTCGCGCGCCTCCTGCACCGGGAGAGTCCGAGAGCGGACCACCCGTTCGTGCCGGTCAACTGCGGCGGCATCCCGGAGCAACTGCTCGAGTCGGAGTTCTTCGGCTTCGTGAAAGGAGCTTTCACCGGGGCCGATCGTGACAAGGAAGGCCTGCTCGAGGCCGCGGACGGCGGAACGCTCTTCCTGGACGAGGTGGGCGAGCTTCCGATGACGTTGCAGGTGAAGCTGCTCCGTGCCCTCCAGGAGGGGGAGGTGCGGCGGCTCGGCGCGACAACGACGGAGCGCGTGAACGTGCGCATCATCTCGGCGACCAACCGGGACATCGAGGAAGCCGTCGAGGAAGGCTCGTTTCGCAAGGACCTCTACTACCGCCTCGCCGTCGTGCCCATCCACCTCCCTCCGCTCCGGCAGCGCACCGAGGAGATCCCCAGGCTCGTGAGCCACCTGCTCGAGCGGCAAAGGGAACGCATGGGCTTGGCCGTGGAGGGCGTCGACCCGGCGGCGATGGAGGTGCTGCTGTCCTACCCCTGGCCGGGGAACATCCGCGAGCTGGAGAACGTGCTCGAGCGGGCGCTGGTCCTGACGGAGGGGCCGAGCATCTCGGTCGAGGACCTTCCCGAGGTGGTGCGGCGGCCGGCCCCGGAGAGCGGCGCGATGTCGGTCGACGGCGACGACCTCTCGGTGAAGCGGCAGGGCGCGCGGCTCGAGAAGCACCTCATCGAGCGCGCGCTCGACCGGACCGGAGGCAACAAGACGCAGGCGGCCGAGTTGCTCGACCTCTCGCCGCGGGCGCTCCGCTACAAGGTGCAGGAGTACGGGATCGAGTAGGTAGCTCTGCCGTGGGGGCCCGCTCCGCCCGACCGGATGAGAGGCCGGTCCCGCTATCCTCGCGGCTCGCTCCCGCTCCGAGCTTGAGCCGTATGAACGGTTATTCCCTCTTCGAGCTCACGGTCGCGCTGGCGCTTCTCGCGGTCGCCTCGTCCGTGCTCACGCCGGCGCTGGCGGGATACCGGGACCGCATGACGGTGCTGGCGGCGCGCGAGACGGTGGTGGGCCTGCTCCACGAGACGCGGGCGGCCGCCCGCCGGGTGGGTGCGGCGAGCTTGCAGGTCGACGCGGAGCGGGCGCGCGTCCGGGTCGCGATCGGGGATTCCGTGATCCGGGCGGTCGACCTGGGCGGGCAAGGCGTGCGAATCGACCTTCCGCGTGGAAGGGTGCGCGGCGAGATCGCGTACAACGGGCTCGGGATCGGCGTGTTCGCCAACGAGACGGTCGAGTTCTCGGCGGGCTCGGAGCGTGCCCGGCTCGTCGTCTCCTCCTACGGCCGCGTGCGGCGAGACTGATGCGCGGCTTCACGCTGGTGGAGGTGGTCGTGGCGCTCGTCCTGCTCGAAGTGGTCGTGCTGGGCGTGGTGGGCACGCTCCGGATCGCGGCGGAGACGCTCCACCGAGCCGAGACGCTGGAGCGGGCCGTTGCTGGCGTCCAGACGGTCTCCGACTCGCTCACGGGCGTCGGCGGCGCGGTCGCGGAGGGCGGGCGCGACTTTCCCGGAGGCCGGGTGTTTGGGGCGCCGGACCCGATTCGTCCGCTTGGACGGTGCGCGCGATGAGCCTGTCGGGCGATACGCTGATCCGCGTCATGGGTCACGCGGAGCCATGACGGGCCGGCAGGCGGGGGTCACGGTCGTCGAGGCGCTCGTGTCGCTGCTCCTCGGTCTCGGGTTGGTGCAGGCTAGCCTGGCCGTTGGTGCACGAGTCCGCGTCGCCCATGCGGAGCTTCTCGGCCGAGCGGAGGTCCTGGCTTCCGCCCGTCTGACCGGGGCGCTGCTGCGCTCCGAGACCGGCGTGGCGCTTCGGGGGCGGGATTGGGAGCTCCACGACGACGCCTTACGGCTCCGGGCGTTTCGGGGAACCGCGCTCGTATGTCCTGAAGGGAGTGGGGCGGATACGCTGGATGCGGCGTACGTGGGATATCGCGCCCCCGATCCCACGAAGGACTCGGTCGTGGTCCTGTACCAGGACGGATCTCGAGTGGTGCGTGGACTCGAGGGCGTGGGGAGCGGTGTGGCGGAATGCATGGGCGAGGCGCTTTCGAGACGCACGACGCTCGTGCTTTCCGAATCGGTGCCGACTGGGGCGGTCGTCGCGCGCGTGTTCGAGCGCGGGGCGTACTCCGTTGCCGACGCGGCGTTCAGGTACCGACGGGGGGCCGCGGGGCGTCAGCCCCTCACGCCCGAGGTGTGGGACCGGTCGAGCGGTTGGGTCGTGGAGGACGGTCGCGTTGCCGTGGAGCTGCTCTCCGCTCCGGACGGGACCGGGACTTCGCCCTCCCGGTGGCATCTCTCCGTGGCATGGAGCCCCCGGCGGTGAGCGGAGAGCGCGGCATGGCCTTGTTGGTCGTGGTGGTGTTGATGTTGGCGGGCACGGCGCTCGCCCACGGGGTTCTCGTCGTGGCGCGTCAGGAGCTCGCCGCGGCGAGCCAACGGGTGCGCCTCGTGGAGCGGACATCCGCCGAGCGGGCGGCCCTGCGGCGCGCCCGGGAAGCGGCGTCCCGCGATATCGTTCGCGCGACCGCTGGATGGGGCGCCTGGTCCGTTCCGGACAGCGTGCACGGCGGCCCCGGCGTAGTACGAATGAGGCGCTTGGGCCCGGAGAGCTGGTGGCTCGAAACCCTTGCCGAAGGTGCGGACCAGCGCAGCCCGGGGACCCCGGGGGTGCTGCTCTGGTGGTTGGACCCCATCGAGCGCGTGGAACGCCTGGGCGCCGTCGTCACGGTCGGCGCCGAAGCGCCGGTGACGGTCACCGGCGAGCTCGACCCGTCCCGGTTCGGCCTCTCGGATCCGCCACTGAGCGACGACCTGTGCGCTCCGGAGACGGACGGTCGGTTCGAAGGTGTCGTGCCTTCAGCGGTCGGACGCCTCCCGGGCGAGACGACCCGTCCCGGGCTGGGGCTGCTCGACTTCGATGCCCTCTTGGCTCGGACGGAGGTCCGGGTTGGCGGATCCGGCGCGGCCGCGCCCGTCGAGGAAATGGCCCGCTGTCTCCGCGAGGAGCCGTGGAACTGGGGCGACCCGGATCGTCCGTGGCGCCCCTGCGGCGTGCACTTGGCCGTCCGGGCCGCTCCGGAGGGACTCCACGTCACGGAAGGCGCCGGACAGGGGGCGTGGGTGGTGGACGGAGACATGGTGCTCGACGGGGAGACCCGGCTGTACGGTGTCGTCATCGCCAGCGGACGGCTCGTCCTCCGGGATCGCTCGAGGTTCCATGGCGTCGCGATCCCGGCCGGAGGGCTCACCGTCGAGGCCGGAGCGGAAGTCCGTGGCTCGGCGTGCTGGGCCGTGCGTGGCGTGCGGGCCGGGGCGGCGCTCTGGTCACCCCGGCCGGTCCCCGTCCCGGACACGCCGCTGATCGGTCCGTGATGGGTCCGGCGGCCCGTGGGAGGGTCATGGAGGAGCCTCCCGCGCGGCTTCTTCGATCATGGCGTCGAGCACCCGGAGGCGGAGGTGGTCGGGGGCCCGGGTGGTTCGGGGCACCAGTGCCTCGTAGGCGTTTCGAGCGCCGAGGGGACGCCCACGCTTCAGGTAGGCGACCACGGCGGCATCGAGGAGCGTGGCCGGCCGCATCCAGTCTTCGCCGGCGGCGACGGGACCGACGAGGCGATCCGAGGCGCGGGCCACACGCGACCAGTCGAAGGACGCCACGGCTTCGTACAGGTCGACGACCGCGCGTGCCTCCGCCGGCGCATCCGCGCGCTCGAGGAAGCCGTGCACGGCTCGGTAGAACGTGGTGTCCGACCAGCCGGTGGTTCCCCAATGCAGGTCGCCGGCGGCCTTGCCGAAGCCCTCCGCCCACGTCTCCCACGAGCCCAGTTGGGTCTCACCGCTCAGCAGCAGGAAAGTCTGCAAATGGAGGAGCGCGTCCCTCCATTCGGGGAAGTGTTCGGGTGCACGGCCTCCTCCCCCCTGCACGGCCTCGCGCAGCCAGGCGCCTCGCTGGCTCCGGAGCAACGAGACGGGCCCACGGGCGGGCGTGGGGGTGTGGTCCTCGGGTGGCCGCACCTCCTCGCGCATGAGCCTCGTCAGATCCAGCGGGCTCGTCGCGAAGCTGAACGCGCCGTGCGCGAAGGATCGATCGAAACGGGCCCGCTCCGCACCGAGGTCCAGGATCGGGTGGAAGTCCGAGTTGGCGGGGACGCGGCGCCTCAGGAGCGGCGCCACGACGGATTGGTCGAACAGCAGGAGGGATTCCAGATGATTCGGCCGGATCTCCGGGATCCCCGCCGTGAGATCTCGCATGGCGGGTGAGGACGCGACCGACCAGTCGGGATCGGGAAGAGGGGTCTCCTTGGAGGCGACGATGGCCACGTCGGCGTCGCCGATGAGGTAGACGCGGTACGCGTCGAAAGCCGTGTCGAGGGCCGCCAGGACGCTCAGGAACAGGTCGTCGTCGAGCTCGTAGAGCTGCATCCACTGCACGAGAACACCGTCGTCGGCCAGGAAGCGCCCGATCTGCTCATAGAACTCCCGGGTGAAAAGCGCGGACGTGCCGCTGACCCACGGATTGCTGGGCTCGGTCACGATGAGATCGAACCGTTCCTGCCGGTAGGCGAAAAACGACTTCGCATCGTCGAACACGTAGCTCGCGCGGGGGTCCTGGAAGACGGCCCTGTTCGTGGGCAGGAACGCGAGGGAGGCCTCGACCATGAACGGCTCGATCTCCACGGTGACCAGGCGCTCGAGACGGTCACTGGTGAGCAGGGTCGTCCCCGTGATGCCGGAGCCGTGTCCCGATATTGGCCACGTTCGCTGCTGCGGAGCGGTGGCCGAGCCCCATCAGGCCCACCAGCATCTGCGTGGTGAAGTCGCTCCCCGAGGGGATCGGTGTCTCGGGCAGGGTGTCCCGGCCCTCCATGCGCCAGAGCGGCCCCACGGACGCGTCCGGCTTCCCGTTCGTCGACAGCACCGTAACGCCCTCCGGGAGCGCCACGTGTGCGGATACGGTGGCGGTGCGTCCGTCCTGGTAGTAGAGGAGTCGTCTGGAGTCCGGGTCCGGGATCACCGCGTCGCGAAACACCCCGCTGGTCAGGACGGTTCGGTCGAGGTCGAGCGCGGCGGCCGCCGCGCCGAAGGTCACGAGGCAGAGCGCGGCCGGTGCCCCGATCAGGCGAAGACGTCGCCTCGGGGGCTCGGGGGCGGCGATTGGGTCGTCCGACCCTCCCGAGGGTTCCGGCAGTCCCCGGGCCACCGCCGTGAGGATCCAGAGTCCGAGCAGTGCGTCCAGCGCCGCGCCCGCGAGGATCAGCCCCTCGAGCCCGAGGAGCGGCAGCGCGACGAGTCCCGCGAGGAGCGAGCCGGAGACCGCCCCCACCGTGTTGACCGCGTAGACGCGCCCGATCGCCCGCTCCCCCGCGCCCGCCCGCATGAGCGTGGCGGTGAGGAGCGGGAGCGTCATCCCGGCGAGCAGCGTGGCCGGGAGCATGACCAGGAGGGCCAGGCCGTAGCGCCCCAGGTTGAAGAGGGCGTATCCACCGGTGCGTCCCGAGGCCGCTTCGACCATGGCCGCGACCACGTCGAACGAGGCCGCGTACAGGGGCAGCGACGCCAAGGCGGCCAGTCCCATCGCGACCTGGATCCGCCCCAGCGCACGGAGCGGTGTCCGCGTGCGGTCGGCGAGGGAGGTCACGAGGTGGGCGCCGATCGCCAGCCCGAGAATGAACGCCGAGAGCATGAGCTCGAAGGCGTGGGTCGCGCTCCCGAGGAGCAGGGAGAGCATGCGGATCCACCCGATCTCGTAGGCGAAGGAGGCGACCGCCGTCCCGAATGCCACGGGAAGGAGGAGGCGCGCGAGCCGAGGGAGCTCGGAAGAAGGCTCGATCGCCGGCTCGGGGATGCCGGCGCCGCGGTCCGCACCGCTCCGGCCGACCGGAACCTCCCGGGCCACGCGCCATGCGACGAAGGCGGCGGTGAGGTTGAGCGCCGCCGCCGCGACGGAGGTCCCGGCGAAGCCGAACCACCCGATCAGGAGGAAGCCCGCCAGCAGAACACCCGCAGCCCCGCCGAGCGTGTTGAGCAGGTACGCGCGCGCTACCCCGCCTCCGGGGTGGTCGGGGTCCGCCCGCACCAACCCCGCCGCCATCAGCGGGAAGGTTGCGCCGAGCGCCATCGCCTGCGGGAGGATGAGCAGACCCGCGAGCCCCCACCGGACCGCGCCGACCAAGGAGGGATCCGCGAGCGCCGGGAAAAGCACATCGTACCCGAGCGTCGTCACCGCCACGTACACCGGGTGGAACACGAGCCCGAAAGCCCCCAGGGCCACCTCCAGCAGCGCGTACCCCAGCAGCGGGCGGTCGAGCGTTCGCGAGAGGTTCGACGCCGCGAGGGCACCGGCGGCCATCCCTCCCAGGTACACGGCGAGCACGAGGACCTGCGCGAAAGCGCCGTGCCCGACGAACAGCGCGAGGTAGCGGCTCCAGAGCACTTCGTAGACCAGACCGGCCACTCCGGAGGCGACGAAAGCGCCGTAAAGTGCATGTCGGTGCTTCACTTTGCCTCACTCTGCGGACGTTGTTCCGGGGTATGGTCGTGCTCGTTCGCGCGGTGCTGCACGGGACGTGCCTGGAAATCCTTGCCGACCGGGGCAATAGATGCCGCGTCGGATCCTTTGCCCCGAGCGCCTGCGCGCCCGATATTGCCCCGTACTGCCTTCCGCTGGCCCGCCCCCGGTGGGAAATCGCCTTGACAGGGAACGTCCCCAGCTCTGGCACGGAACTTGGTCCATAGATGCGACGGAGGACCTCGACCCCAACTCGGGCGCCACACATGAAACGCTCGCATACCGGCTTCACGATGATCGAGCTGATCATCGCGATCCTCATCGGTAGCATTCTGACGACGATCGCTTTGTCCCGGATCAGCGATGCGCAGTCCCGCGTGTCGGTGAGGGGGGCGAAGTCCACCTATGCGTCCGTGCATTACCGAGCGCGTGCGCACGGGATCGAGATGGGCGAGAACGTCATGCTGCACGTCGAGTCCGGGGGAGACTCCGTATGGATCGAGCACGACGGTGCCGTCCTGGAGAAGGTGCGACTCGGCAACGAGCAGAACGTGGACATGCGAATCACGCCCAGCGGCGCTCCCACCGATTTCACCCTCTGCTTCTCGCCTCGGGGATATACCGACGTGGACTGCAACTCCACCAACTCCATCCTGCGGGTGGAGTTCTGGCAGGGCGCCGACTCCACGAGCCTGTTGGTGCTGCCCATGGGCCAGTTGGTGACGAACTGATGAAAACGAGCAACCATGCCGGGAAGGTGGGGGGGCGCGCCGGCTTCACGATGGTCGAAGTGATCGTGGCCATCGTGATCCTCGCGATCGGCCTGCTCGGGCTGGCGGGATCCAGCGGGTACCTGATCAGGACGGTCTCGCTCGGCGACCTCATGACCGAGCGGTCGGCCGCGTTCCAATCCACCATCGACCGCCTCCAGTCGCTTCCGTACGACAGCGTGACCACCGGAACCGATTCGGTCGGTGTGTTCGCGGTGTCCTGGGACGCGGTGGACGACGGTCCGCAGTCCAAGATCCTCACAATTGTCACGGTGGGTCCGGGCCTCGAGCCGGGCGCGTCGATCCAACAGAGTCCGACGGTCGCGGACACCTTCGTTTTCCGGATTCTGAGGGACTGACGATGACTAGAGATCGCCGGGGCTTCACGCTGGTCGAGCTGATCGTGGTATCGGTGCTCGGCGTGGTGGTGCTCACCGCCATGCTGCAGGTCCTGATCACCAACCAGCGCACCTATACGGCGCAGAGCGCGGTCGTCGAGGGCCAGCAGAGCACCCGCATGGCGCTCGAGGTGCTCTTCAACGAGCTGCGCGAGGCGAGCCCGGCTGGGGGGGACCTCCTCGTCATGACCTCCGATTCGGTGAAGGTTCGCCTCATGCGGAAGTTCGGGATCGGCTGCGACACGGATTTGGATGCGTTGCTTCCGAAAATGACCGTGTTGGACAACTCGGGCGCCGACTTCGCGGAGGACGACTCGGTCTTCGTCTTCGCGGAGAACCGTGACGCGACGCCTGACGATGATGTGTGGATCAGCGCCGAAGTGACGGCCGTCGATACGACGGTGACATGCCTGGGCGGCCGGCCGGCCATCGATCTGGAGTTCGACCTTCAGGAGACGCTGTTCTCGACGGACACCGTGAAGGTGGGCGCGGCCGTGCGAAGCTTCGAGACGTTCACCTTCGGCATGACGACGGTGCTCGGCGATGAGTACCTGGGCCGCCGGGACGACGACGGCTTCATGTGGCCGATCGCCGGGCCGCTTCGGCCGAACGACGGGCTGGAGTTCATCTACCGGGACGCGCTCGGGGATGTGACGTCGACCCCGACCGACGTGCGGCAGATCGAAGTGCGCATCCGTACGGGGACGCAGGTGATCAACCCGGTCGGGGAGACCGTCTCCGACTCCATCGACGCCTGGATCTACACCAGGAATTAGGGACGCCATCATGAATACGAGACACGCAAGAGCGGGCTTCGCCATGCCGGCCGCCATCGGCGCCCTGGTCATCATGGGCGCGCTCGTCACCGCCGGATTCTACATGGCCCGCCAGGAGCTCCGCGTCGGGGTCGCGAGCAACCACACCAACATGGCGGTCAACCTCGCCCAGGCCGGAGCCAACGAGATCATGGCCAACTGGAACGGCTACCAGCTCGGCAACGTGCCGGTATGGGGCGACACGACGATCACCGACACGACGGGTGTCGGCATCTGGACCGTGAACATCACGAACACCAACAACGTCATCTACTATCTCGACGCGACGGGGGAGGTGACGCGGGGTGGAGACCTCTGGGCGGGCGCGACGCGTAACATCGGGCTCGTCACCCGTCTCATCTTCGCGGATATCGATCCGCCGGCGGCGCTGACGACGCGGGGTCCCGTGTCCGTGAAGGGGGGCGCGGCGATCATCGGGACGGACGACCCGCCGGCGGGTTGGTCCGGGTACTGCGACACGACGACCGATCATCCGGGGTTGGTCAACAACGATACCACGGAGGTGAGCACCACGGGCGGGGGTACCATCGACGGGACTCCGCCGTACGATCAGGACTCCACCATCGTCGACGAGACGTTCACCGAGTTCGGGGACATGGACTGGGACGAGTTGGTGGCGCTCGCACAGCTCGAGGGTAAGGACGTCAGCTCGCTCGGCACCAACATCAACAGCACGGGGCCGGCGCTGGACGGCGCCGGAAACTGCGACGAATCGGTGCTCACCAACTGGGGGGACACCCTCCCGTCCGCGCCGTGCGGCTCCTATTTCCCACTCATCTACCATAGTGGGCCGACCTTGCGGATCCAGTCCGGAGGGATCGGGCAGGGCATCCTGTTGGTGGACGGGACACTCGACCTCCGGGGGAGCTTCCTCTTCTACGGCATCATCATCGTGCAGGGGTCCTTCGAGACGCAGGGGTCCGGAAACAGGATCGTGGGCGCGGTCATGGCGGGTAACGCGACCGTGGACGAGCAATCGATGGTTGGTGCTTCCGCGGTCCAGTACTCCTCCTGCGCGGTGCAGCGCTCGATCCTGAACAATGCCTCTCTGTCGAGAGCTCGCCCGCTCTCCGAGCGGAGCTGGATCGACCTGTCCAGCGTCCTGAATTGACCTCGTCGGGGCCGGTCGGGCTATTGCGCGTCCGGCCCTGCGCCCCCATCATGGCGTCAAATGTTTACCAAATATTGAAATGAGACCGGAAGCCATATTCTTCTTGACAAGGCTCGACTTTCGGTGGTAAGCTGCACTCGACTTTCACGGGAAAACTCTCCTTCCCACTCCCTCGGATGAAGGCGGCGCATGGGCCTCTTCGGACGTAAACGCTCCTCGATCGGCCTCGACATCGGCTCCGGCTTCGTCAAGGTGGTGGAGGTGGACCATTCCGGCGATCAGCCCGAGGTGGTGCGCGTCGCCATGCGGCCTCTCCTCCCCGATGCCATCGTCGAAGGGGAGATCATGGACTACGGGCTGGTGTCCGACACGGTCCGGGGGCTCTTCCAGGAAAGCGGACTCGACGGTGCCGACGTGGTGACCGCCGTCGGAGGACACGACGTCATCATCAAGAAGATCGAGATGGACCGGATGAAGGAGGCGGACGCCAGGGAGGTCATCCGCTGGGAAGCCGAGCAGCACGTGCCGTTCGATATCAAGAGCGTGGAGCTGGACTTCCAGATCCTCAATCCGCATGACGACGGGATGCAGATGCAGGTTCTGCTGGTTGCCGCCAAGCGGGAGCTAGTCGACAACAAGGTCGGCCTTCTCGAAGATGCGGGCGTGTCCCCGCGCATCATCGATGTCGACGCTTTCGCGCTTCACAACGCTTTCGAGCACAACTACCCGGATCACCGGGACGGCATCATCGGACTCGTGAACGTCGGCCACGAGACGACCAACGTGAACATTCTCGAGGACGGTGTCCCGATCCTCACGCGCGACATCTCTTTCGGGTCGCGCAAGATCCGCGAAGATCTCCAGCGTGAGCGGGGTCTCACCGCCGAACAGGCCGAGGACGTCGTCCAGGCGCGGGAGGTGATCGACGACCTCGAGCTCTTCGTGAGTCAATCGGCCGAGGAGATCGCGGTCGGAATCGAGCGTGCGAGCGCTTTCCTGATGACTCGTGACGACGGGGCATCGGTCGGACGCATCTTCCTGAGCGGGGGGGGCGCCCGGATTCATGGCATGGCGCGGGCGCTCGGAGAGCGTATGAATGTGGAAACGGAGCTCGTGAATCCGTTCGAACGCGTTCCGGTTCAGCCGAACGCGGCCGGCGGTTTCTCCATCGACGAAGCCGCCCCGATGCTGCTGTTGCCGCTCGGGTTGGCTCTTCGTGCCTAGGACGAGGACGGCCGAGCCGTGATCGAAGTCAATCTCCTGCCGGGCGGCAAGAAGGGGACCGCGAGTGGAGGGCCGCTCGCGGGTCTCGCTAGCGCCTTCAAGGGACTCCGTGGAGGTGGAAGCGGAGGAGGAGGTGGTGGTGGCTCCTCCGTCGATCCGTACATGGCCTTCTTCGCCGTCGCCATGAGCATCACGATCGGCTACGTGGTTTGGGCGTATCTCGGCGTCACGGGCGAGCGAGAGGAGCTGGAGGTGCGCGTGGAGGAAGAGCGCCAGGATTCGGTGCGCTTCGCGGACCTCATCGAGCGCACGAACCTCCTTTCCGCACGCAACGACTCCATCGCGGAGCGGGTGTCGATCATTCAGGAGATCGACGCCGGCCGCTACGTCTGGCCGCACGTGCTGGACGAGGTCGCCGCCGCGGTTCCCGACTACACGTGGCTTCGGGAGATCCTCTATGCCAGTGGTGACCCGGTCCAGGTTCGCGTGAACGGACGGGCCGGAAGCATCTATGCCGTCACGAACTTCATGCGTCGCCTCGAGGCGTCGTCGTACCTCCGGGCGGTCGAGATGGACCGGGCCGAGCAGGTGCCGTCCGAGGAGAATCAGGACGACTTGGTCTACGTGTTCGAGCTTCTCATGACGTACGAGGCACCTCCGTTCGACGAGATGGAGACGGTGCCGCTCTTCGATTCCGGCACCGCGTCCACCCAGACGGCCGCACCGGCGCCGGGGGAGAGCTGACGATGGCCTGGTACAATCCCACGGATCCGACGCAGCGGAACTGGATGGTGGCGGGTGTCGTCGCGCTCCTGCTCATCGTGCCGTTCCGGATGTACGTTCTGTCGCCCCGCCAAGTCGAGAACGATGAGCTGCGTGAGCGCGTCGAGTCCCTCGAAACCCAGAATCGTCAGGCTTCGGTGCTGGCCGCTCAGGGTGGGGGGGACCTCGAAGAGCGCATGGCGCTCTACGAGCGGCACGTGTCCCGGCTCGAGGAGTTGATTCCCGCGGCGGAAGAGGTCGCGATCCTCGCGGACGACATCGCCAACCGGGCCCGGACGCGTGGGGTCGAGCTCCAGCGGATGGTTCCCGAGCCCCGGGAGCCCGGCACGTATTACGACCGGACGTCCTACAGCATGGCTGTCGTCGGTGAGTATCACAGCGTCGGCCGATTCCTCACGGACATCGCGAGCCTTTCACGCATCGTGACCCCCATCGAGCTCGACATTCAGCCGTTCACCCAGGCGAATCTGTTCCCGAACATGGAGGCGCCGGTGCTCGCGACCTTCCGGATCGAAACCTATGTGCTCCCCGATCCGGCCAATAGAGACGCCGAATCCGAAGCGGGGAGTGAGTCATGAGTAAGCGACTGCTTCGAGGGCTGTTGATGTTGGCCGTGGCTCTGGTCGGGGCGCCGAGCGCCGGATCGGGCCAGGAGCCGGGTCCAGAAGAAGAGGAAGGTCCCCCTCCTGCCGAGGAGACCGATCTCGTCTTTGAGCGGGAAGTCTTCCAATACCCCTCCTTCGTCCGCCGGAACCCCTTCGTGCCGCTGGACGCTGCGAACACGGGAGGCCCGCGCTTCGAGCAGCTGAGCGTGATCGGCATCATGTATTCCGAGAAGCCGAACGCCAGCGTGGCCGTGTTGAGCACGGGTGGCGTCGAGGTGGCCGACGACGGGACGGTCTCTCCCGTGGCAGGTGATGCTTACTACCTGAAGGTCGGCCAGCGTGTGGGGAACGTGACGATCGTCGAAATCCACCCCGAGCGGGTCGTGGTGGACGTGGAAGAATTCGGTCTGACCGACCGGCGCACTTTGGCATTTCAATCCCGACGCGAGGGAGGCACCCAATGACGTCGTTGTTCGCTCTGTGGGCGGGAGCGCTCCTGTCCCTCGGAGGACCCGTCACCGAAGTGACGATCACTCCGATGGCGACAGGCACGAGCGTGTTCATCGCCGTCGACGGGGACGTCGATTACCGCGATTTCACCATGGAGGGGCCCCATCGCTTGGTGGTCGACTTCATGGATTCGCAGCATGCGCTTCCCCGAGAGAATTTCACTTCCGTTGAGCGCGGCGGGATCCGCGAGGTCAGCACCAGCCAGTACTCCGATGACGTGGTGCGGGTCGTGTTCGAGCTCGACGAGAAGCTCGGCTACTCCGCGGTCCGCACGGAGGGTGGTTTGTTGATCACGCTCGACAACCGGGCGGGAAGCTTCGAGCCGTGGTCATCGGCCGGAGCGGTCTCCACCCGGAGTGTCGCCGAGTTGGCCCAACCGACGGCGCTCGCCGCGCAGGTCCCCGCGCAGCAGGAGGCCGAGCGGATCTCGATGACGTGGACCGCGGCGCCGATCAACGACGTGCTCCAGGCCTTCGCGGCTTTTTCGGGAAAGTCCATCGTGCCGGGCGCGAACGTCGAAGGGTTCGTGACCGCGACCATCAACGATCGGCCCTGGGACGTCGCGCTCAACTCCATCCTCTCGACGCAGGGGCTGCGTGCGGAGGAAGACGAGTACGGGATCATCCGCGTCGACAACATCAGCGACCTGAATGATCGCGAGCAGATCGAGCAGATTCTCACGCAGGCGCACCGCATCTCCTTCGCGACGGCGACCGAGCTCCAGACCGCGATCGAGCCGCTCCTGTCGGAACGCGGTCAGATCACGGTCGGTCAGGGGACGAACACCCTCATCGTCTCGGACATCGAACGGGTGCAGAGTTCCGTCTCGGAGCTCCTCCAGCAGCTCGATGTCGAGACGCCACAGGTGTCCATCAGCGCGAAGATCATCTTCGTCGATCGCACCGCCCTGGACGAGTTGGGGGTGACCTACGAGCTGAAGGATCGGGAGGGGAACCAGTTCAACGAGCTCTCGTCCGGGTTCGCGGACACGGATGGTGACGGTGTGACCGACCCCGTCGAGCAGGGGACGTCGGTGGTCTCCCTCGGGGGGAGCTCGATCGCGGCGCTCGGAAATGCCAACGCGAGGGTCGTGAACCCCAGCATCCAGTTCCTCACGTCGTTGGTGATCGGGCGGCATACCCTGATCAACTTCATCGACGCCCTGTCGTCCGTGAACATCAGCGACGTCCACGCGGAGCCGCAGATCACCACGCTGGATAACCAGGAGGCGGAGATCCACGTCGGTGAGCTGACCCCGATCCGAACGATCGACGCCGGCGGTGGCGCCGGCGGGGGGCAGTTCCCCACGGCACAGGTCGAGCAGCAGGAAACGGGGATCATCCTGCGCGCCACGCCCCACGTGACCAACGGCAACCAGATTTTGCTGGATCTCGAAGCGGAGCGGTCCGCCGCGGAGCTGGCCGAGTCCGACGCGGGCTTCATCTTCCGGACGCAGCGCGCGCAGACCCGAGTGCTGGTGCGGGACGGCGAGACGGTCGTCATCGGTGGCCTGACGCAGAGCGAGCGGAACGAAGTCCTGACGGGGATTCCGGTCCTGATGGACCTGCCGTTCATCGGAGCGCTCTTCCGTGTGCGGCGCTATCAGGAGTCGCAGCAGGACCTGATCATCCTGGTGACGCCGCATATCGTGCAGAGCTCGACGAACTGATCGGCCGGTGGCGCGCGCCCCGGGGCGCGCGCCACTCGGTTTGAAGGAACGGGCCGATTCGCCATGCAAGCTGGCGGATCGGCCCGTTCTCGTGAGCCACGGTCGCGTTATAATGCCGCTCACCAGCTGTTCCGTACCGGTACCGAGAGGTTCTGATGAAGCGATTCACCTTCCATACGGCCGGGGAGTCCCACGGTCGCGGGCTCGTCACCCTGATCGAGGGGGCTCCAGCCGGCTTGCCCCTGGTCTTGACCCGTGACGTGGATCCCGAGCTGGCGCGTCGGCAGGGCGGCTACGGGCGTGGCCGCCGTATGCAGATCGAGTCCGACCGTGCCGACCTCCTCGCCGGCGTGCGTCTGGGCGAGACGCTCGGTTCGCCCATCGCCATGGCGATCTGGAACCGTGACTGGGAAAACTGGACGGTCGCGATGGCCCATGAAGCGCCGCCGGAAGATGTGAATCCGAAGGCGCTTCGCCCTCATTATCTGCCGAGGCCCGGGCACGCCGACCTCGCCGGCGTGCTCAAGTACGATCGGCGGGACGTCCGAGACGTGCTGGAGCGTGCGAGCGCCCGTGAGACCGCGGCCCGGGTCGCGGCCGGTGCGGTCGCCAAGCGTTTGCTCGGGGAGTTCGGCATCCGGGTGGGAAGCCATGTGCTGTCCATCGGAGGGGTGCGGACGAACGAGACCATCGAGATGCCGGAAGATCTCAACGCGGCGGCGGACGCGAGCCCCGTACGCTGTCTCGATGAAGCGACGGCCGACCGCATGATGGCCGAGATCGACGCGGCGAAGGAGCGCGGCGACACGCTCGGAGGGGTCTTCGAGGTCGTCGTGACGGGGCTGCCCGTGGGTCTCGGCAGCCACGTGTCGTGGGATCGTAAGCTGGACGGTCGCCTGGCGGGTGCGGTGATGTCGGTGCAAGCGGTGAAGGGGGTGGACATCGGGATCGGCTTCGAAGGATCCGAGCGGCCCGGATCGAAGGTGCACGACCCGATCGTGCCCGCGCCGGAGAAGACCCGCGCCGGTGGCTTTGGCCGGGTGTCGAACCGTGCCGGGGGTCTCGAGGGCGGCGTGACGACCGGGGAGCCCCTTTTCGTACGGGGTGCGATGAAGCCGATCGCCACGCTGAGGAGCCGCCTGCCCAGCGTCGACTTGAGGGATGGATCGGAAGGGGACGCGGCCGTGGAGCGGAGTGACGTGTGCGCCGTGCCGGCGGCCGGTGTGGTGGGAGAAGCCATGGTGGCCCTGGTGCTGGCCGACGCGTTCCTGGAGAAGTTCGGTGGTGATTCCCTCGGAGAGACCCGCCGCAATTTCGAGGGTTACATTCGACACCTCGAGGAGCGAGGATTCGGTGAGCGCTGACCTCGACGGCCGGCGGTCCGCCCTGCAGCGCGTTTTCCTGGTCGGATTCATGGGCTCGGGAAAGAGCAGTGTCGGTCGCCGGTTGGCGACCGTGCTGGGCTGGCGCTTTCTCGACTTCGACGAAGCTGTCGCAGCCGAGGAAGGCCTGTCCGTACCGGACATCTTCCGTACTCTGGGCGAGGCGCACTTCCGGCGTGCGGAGGCGCGCATCGGAAGGCGGCTCCTCTCGCAGGAACGGGTCGTGCTGGCGAGCGGTGGTGGGTGGGGCGCGGTTCCCGGACGCCTTGACGAAGTGCCGCCGGGGACCGAGACCTTCTGGCTCCGCGTCTCGCCCGAGGAGGCCGTTCGCCGTGCCTCGGACGGGCATGACGAACGCCCGCTGCTTTCCGGCGGGGACCCGCTGGACGCCGCGCGGCGGCTCCTCGAAGCGCGGGAGCGGCAGTACGGCCGGGCGGGATCCGTGGTGGACACGGACGGCCGCTCCGTAGAAGATGTCACCACCGAGGTGCTCGCGATCCTCGGTCGCAAGCACCCCGAAGTCACCCGAACGGAAGCCGAATGACCGACGCCGAAAAGAACCTCGTTATCGTCGAATCCCCGGCCAAGGCCAACACCATCGAAAAGTACCTCGGAGAAGGGTACGAGGTGGCGGCATCCGTCGGTCACGTGCGGGACCTCCCCCCGAAGGAGCTCGGTGTGGACGTCGAGCACGGGTTCGAGCCGAAGTACGTTACGATCCGTGGCAAGGGAAAGGTCATCACGGATCTCAAGAAACGGGCCAAGAACGCGGATCGGGTCATTCTGGCGACGGACCCGGACCGCGAGGGAGAAGCGATCGCCTATCACGTGGCCGAGCAGCTCGGCTACGAGAAGAATCAGGACCGCTTCCAGCGGGTCACGTTCCGGGAGATCACGAAGGGGGCGGTCCAGGAAGCGCTGGAGAATCCGGGATCCCTGGACCACAAGAAGATCGAAGCCCAGCAGGCGCGCCGGATCCTGGACCGTCTGGTCGGCTATCAGGTGAGCCCGCTCCTCTGGAAGCCCATCCGTCCGGGGCTGTCGGCCGGCCGGGTGCAGACGGTCGCGCTGCGCCTGATCTGTGAGCGCGAAGACGAGATCCGCGCGTTCGTCCAGGAAGAATACTGGTCGATCACGGCTAATCTGAAGCACGGGGATCTCCCCTTCACGGCCCGGTTGCATCATATCGACGGGAAATCCTTCACCCTCGAGGACGAAGAGGCGGCCCGGAACGTCGTCGCCGATGTCGAGTCGCTGCCGTTCGTCGTCTCCGAGGTCAAACGGAGGGAGCGCCGGAAGAATCCCGCCGCGCCGTTCACGACCTCCACCCTTCAGCAGGAAGCCGCGAAGAGCCTGAGCTTCTCCGCGAAGCGCACGATGAGCACCGCGCAGCGCCTCTACGAAGGTCAGGAGGTGGGCGGCCGGGGCCAGATCGGACTGATCACCTATATGAGAACCGACTCCACCCGAGTCTCCCCGACCGCGGTCGGTCAAGCGAGGACATGGATCGGAGAGGAGTTCGGGGACAAGTATGTACCGAAGTCGCCGGCCCTCTATGGCGGGGGGAATGCCCCCGCCGCTCAGGACGCCCACGAGGCCATCCGTCCGACCGACGTCACCATCGATCCCACGGAGGCGGCGCGTTACCTCGCGCCCGATCAGGCCCGACTGTACGAGCTCATCTGGCTGCGCTTCGTAGCCAGTCAGATGCCACCGGCCGTCTACGACACGACCACCATAGACTTCGATCTCGAGGCGAACGGGGGGAAGCACTACCTGTTCCGCTCCACGGGCTCGATCCTGAAGTTTCCGGGCTTCACCAAGCTCTACCGCGAAGCCACCGAAGCCGGCGACGTGCGGGGCTTCGACGACATGGATCCGCTTCCGGAGATGAGCGAGGGTGACCAGGGTGAGCTCGAAGCCCTCGAGCCGAAGCAGCACTTCACGCAACCGCCGCCCCGGTTCTCGGAGGCCAGCTTGGTCAAGGAGCTCGAGAAGCTCGGCATCGGCAGGCCCTCCACGTACGCGAACATCATCTCCGTGATCGTGGACCGCGGCTACGTGGAGCTGGAGAAACGCCGCTTCCACCCGACCGATCTCGGGGAGGTGGTGGCGAAGCTGCTCGTGCACATCTTCCCCGACATCTTCGAAGTCGAGTTCACGAGCCGGATGGAGGGTGAGCTCGACCGGGTGGAGGAGGGGGAGGTCGACTGGCGGAAGCTGCTGGCCGGCTTCTACCCGCGCTTCCTCGAACGCCTCCAGGCCGGTGAGGCGAACTCCGACGAGATCATCAAGGAGATCCTCGCCGCCGAAGGCGAGGAGTGTGACAAGTGTGGGCGCCCGATGCTCGTGCGATGGAACCGCTTCGGGCGGTTTCTCGGATGCTCGGGATACCCCGAGTGTAAGAACACCCGGTCGCTGGATGGCTTCAGCCCGGAGGGTGAGGAGCTCGGGGTGCATCCGGACGAGGGGCGTGCCGTGCGGGTCAAGGTCGGTCCGTACGGCCCGTACGTCGAGATGGATGCCGAGACGGAAGACGAGAAGCCCAAGCGGGTGAGCTTACCCAAAGGGGTCGAGCCGACGGAGGTCGACCTTCCCTACGCCGTGAAGCTTCTCGAGCTCCCGAGGACGGTGGGCGAAGATCCGAAGACGGGCGAGGAGATCGTGGCGGGGATCGGGCGGTTCGGCCCGTTCGTCCGTCGCGGAAAGACGTTCGCCAGCTTGCCGGATCACGACGCGCTGTGGAGCGTATCGGTAGAAAAGGCCTCCGAGCTCATCGAGGCCAAGGCGGCCGGGAAGAGAGTCGCGCTCAAGGAGTTGGGGAAGCATCCCGAAAGCGGAGCGGAGCTCGCGGTTCACTCGGGCCGGTACGGTCCCTACGTGAGCGACGGAAAGGTGAACGCCACGCTCCCGAAGGGGACCGATCCCGAAGACGTGGATCTCGATACGGCGGTGCGGCTGATCGACGAGAAGGTGGCGCGCGGAGGTGGTAAGGGTAAGCGCGGCGGCTCCGGTAAAGGGGGCAAGAAGGGTCGAAAATCCGGAAGCAAGAAGAGCGGAGGCAAGAAGAAATCGTGACCCAGGGGGACGTGACGGTCGTCGGAGGGGGGCTCGCGGGCTGTGAGGCCGCCCTGCAGCTCGCGGAGCGGGGCTTCTCCGTGCGGCTACGGGAGATGCGACCCGTTCGGACGACTCCGGCCCATCAGACGGATCGGCTCGGCGAGTTGGTCTGTACGAACTCGTTCAAGAGCGAGGGGGCCGAGAACGCGCACGGCCAGCTCAAGCGCGAGATGCGCGCGCTGGGCTCGGTCCTCTTGCGCTCCGCTGATCGGACGCGCGTGGCCGCGGGATCGGCTCTGGCGGTCGATCGACAGCTCTTCGCCGACGCCATGACCGCCGCCGTCGACCAGTCCCCGTCCATCGAGGTCGTGCGTGAGGAGTGCCGTCGGCTCCCCGACGGTCCGGCCATCATCGCGACCGGTCCGCTGACCTCGGAGGGGCTTTCGGAAGACATCCGGCTGGCCTTGGGGGACGACGGGCTCGCGTTCTTCGACGCGATCGCGCCGATCCTGCACCGGGATAGCCTCGACGAGGAGATCGTGTTCGCGGCGGGTCGTTTCGGCGAGGACGCGGATTACCTCAACTGCCCGATGAACGAGGAGGAGTACGCCTCCTTCATCGAAGCGCTCCGGTCCGGGGAGGCTCACGAAGGGCACGACTGGGACGCCGTACCCTACTTCGAGGGATGCTTGCCGATCGAGGTGATGGCCTCCCGAGGGGCGGACACGCTCCGGTACGGACCCATGAAGCCGATCGGGCTCGAAGACCCCCGCACGGGTGAGCGGCCGCACGCCGTGGTGCAGCTCCGGCGGGAAGACCGCGCGGGCCAGATGTGGAACATGGTCGGATTTCAGACGCGGCTTCGAGTTGGGGAGCAGAGACGGATCTTCACCCGCATTCCGGGACTCGCGAACGCGGAGTTCCTGCGGTGGGGGTCCATCCACCGCAACAGCTACCTGAACTTTCCGGAGCGCTTGAGCGCGCACGGAGCCCCGAAGGACCGGGAGGACCTGGTCTTCGCCGGGCAGCTCACGGGGGTGGAGGGCTACACGGAGTCCGCGGCGAGCGGAATTCTGGCCGGCATCAACCTCGCCCGAATCCTCAATGGGGACGAACCGATCGTGCCGCCCCCCACGACCATGCTCGGAGGACTCTACCGCTATCTTCGGGAAGCCCGTGCGGGACAGTTCCAACCCATGAACTCCAACTGGGGGCTCGTCGAGCCTCTCAACCGGCGAGTCCGGGACAAGAAACGGAAGCGGGCTCTGCTCGGCGAACGGGCGCAGGAACATTTTCTGTCCTGGATGGCCGAGCACGGCCTCGAGACGCGGGCTCCCGCCCCCGGGGTCGATGGCCGGACGGCCTCGGCGGGCGTCTGACGGAGCGTGGAGCCCTCGAGCCGCCCGGAAGTCGCGGATTTTCTCCGCCACCTCAGAGACGAGCGTGGCCTGTCGGACCATACGGTCGACGCCTACCGCCGTGACCTGCGACAGCTCGAAGGCTTCCTCTCCGACTATCTCGGAGGCGACGACTGGTCCTGGGGTGATGCGGACGTCGACCGATTGGCCATCCGGGGATTCCTCGGGTGGTGTGAGCGTCGGGGATTGAGCCGGCGCAGCGCCGCACGCAAGCTTTCTGCGGCGCGCACGTTCTTCCGGTTCCTGCATCTGGATGAGCGGATTCCGGTGGATCCGACGCGCTCTGTGAAGAACCCCAAGGCGGAGAAGCGTCTCCCGGGTCACCTCGGAGCGTCGGACGCGCGCCGGGTGATGGAGGCCGCCGAGGTCGGCGCCGCCGAGAACACTCTCAAGAGCGCGCGTGATCTCGTCATTCTGGAGATGCTCTACGGCAGTGGGATGCGCCTGTCCGAACTCCATGGCCTCGACCTGGGCGTGCTCGAGCGGGATCGCCGTCAGGTCCGTGTGATGGGGAAGGGCAGAAAGGAGCGCGTCGTGCCCGTCACGGAGTCGGCGGTACGGGCCGTCGATCGGTATCTGCCGCGTAGGGCGGAGGTGGTGGAGGTGGGATGTGAGGCCCTCTTGGTCAACGCGAACGGAGCGCGCCTGTCCCGTCGGTCGATCCAGATCGCCGTACGGCGGGCCTTCGAAGCCGCTTCGGCGGCCCACGGCCTGTCCGTTCACTCGCTCCGCCACTCGTTCGCGACCCACCTGCTCGATGCCGGCGCCGACTTGTTGGCGGTCAAGGAGTTGTTGGGGCACGTGTCTCTCTCGACGACACAGGTGTATACCCACACGAGCCGTGAACGGCTGCTACGCGTATACCGAAACGCCCATCCCCGCTCCGAATGAGACGGTCCGGCCGGCGACTGCCATTTCGGCAGCGTCGTCGTTAGATTCGGACCCTTCATCCATATACCCGGGCCCCGAAGGGCTCGATCGCTACACATAGGAGTCGTCGTCCATGCCGTTGTCCGATGCTCGCGCCACGACCGTGCTCGCCGTCCGCACCCGAGGAAGGGTCGCGATGGGAGGGGACGGTCAGGTCACGATGGGTGACACGGTCGTGAAGGGCTCTGCACGCAAGGTGCGGACCCTGGCGGACGGGCGGATCTTGGCCGGGTTCGCCGGTGCGGTCGCGGACGCGTTCACCCTTTTCGAGAAGCTCGAGGAAAAGCTCGAGCGCTATCCCGGAAACCTGAAACGCGCGATCGTCGAGCTGGCCAAGGATTGGCGTCTGGATCGATACCTCCGGCGGCTGGACGCGTTGCTGGCGGTGGCCGACGCCGAGCACCTCTTTCTCGTGAGCGGGACCGGAGACGTGATCGAGCCCGACGACGATGTCGTGGCGATCGGGTCGGGCGGCTCGTACGCCCTCGCCGCGGCGAGGGCGCTGAAGGCGAATTCGGATCTCGACGCACGTGAGATCGTGCAGCGAGCGCTCGAGATTGCCGGAGATATCTGTATCTATACGAACAGGGACATCGTCGTGCTGGAGCTCGACGATGCCCCGAGCGAGGCAGAATGAGCATCGACATGGTGGAGCTAGAGCACACCCCGGACACCTCCGGTGAAGCTCCGGAAGAAGAGGAGGGTGGTTGGTTGGACGAGCTCACCCCCCGTCAGATCGTCACCGAGCTGGACAAGTACATCGTGGGTCAGGACGACGCGAAGAAGGCGGTCGCGATCGTGCTGCGAAACCGATGGCGACGTCAGCGCGTCGAAGAGGATCTGCGCCAGGAAATCATACCGAACAACCTCATCCTCATTGGACCGACCGGGGTGGGGAAGACGGAGATCGCACGGCGCCTGGCCCGGCTGGCCGGCGCCCCCTTCCTGAAGGTCGAAGCGTCGAAGTTCACCGAGGTCGGGTATGTCGGGCGGGACGTCGAATCGATGGTTCGGGATCTCGTGGACATCGCGATCAACCTCGTGCGTGCGGAGCGGGAGTACGAGGTGCAGGACGTGGCCGAGGCGCGCGTCGCGGATCGGATCCTCGACCTGCTGCTGCCCGCGTCCAACCCCGAGCCCGAATCGAAGGCGGAGGAGGGGGAGCGTCCGAACGTCTACGTGGCGGGCCCCGAGGGTGTCCGGGAGCAAGAGCAGGACCAGGGACGCGGCGCCGAGGGCCTGCAGGAGCGTCGCGAGCGCACCAGGGAGAAGCTTCGCAAGCTTCTGGACGACGGGAAGCTCGAGGATCGTGAAGTCGAGATCGAGGTCTCGCAGACTCCGTCCATCGACAACATGATGATGCCGATGGGGGGCGAAGGCCTGGATCACAACTTCACCGAGATGCTCCAGGACATGCTGCCCAAGCGGACCAAGCGCCGCACCGTCACCGTGTCGGAGGCCCGACGGATTCTCCTACAGGACGAGCTCGAAAAGCTCATCGACATGGACGAGGTGGTGAGCGACGCTCTTCACCGGGTCGAAGAGACGGGCATCGTCTTCCTGGACGAGATCGACAAGATCACGGGCGAGCGGGGGGGGCACGGTCCCGACGTGAGCCGCGAGGGCGTGCAGCGGGACCTTCTCCCGATCGTGGAGGGGTCGACCGTCGCAACGAAGTACGGTCTCGTGCGTACCGATCACGTGCTGTTCATCGCCGCCGGTGCCTTCCACGTGTCCAAGCCTTCGGATCTCATCCCCGAGCTCCAGGGTCGGTTCCCCATCCGGGTGGAGTTGCAGAACCTGGACGAGAAGGACTTCGGCCGCATCCTTCGGGAGCCGAAGAACGCGTTGTTGCACCAGTACCGTGCCCTCGTCGAGACGGAGGGAGCGAACATCGAATTCACCGAGGACGGCATCGACGAGATCGCCCGGATCGCGATGCAGCTGAACGAGCGCATGGAGAACATCGGAGCGCGTCGGCTGCAGACGGTCATGACGACCCTGCTCGAGGATGTCCTCTTCGAGCTCCCGGATCGAGCCTCCGAACCCGTGGTGGTGAATCGTGACTTCGTGAGCGAGCGTCTGGCCCGGGTCGCCGACGACGAAGACCTCAGCCGCTACATCCTCTAGCGCCCGCGGCTCGGAGAGATCATGAAGCCACATCGGGATTTTCTCGCCCTCGCGGATTTCAGTCGCGACGAGCTCCTGTCGTTGCTCGAACGGGCCAGGCGTCTCAAGAGCGGTGAGCGGTCGGAGCAGCTCACGGGGAAGAGCTTGGCCATGATCTTCCGCAAAAGCTCGACCCGCACCAGGGTCTCTTTCGAGGTCGGGATGACCCAGCTCGGGGGGCATGCCCTGTTTCTGTCGGACCGGGACAGTCAGATCGGACGCGGTGAGCACATCGGCGACACCGCCGGGGTGTTGTCGCGTTACGTGGATGGCATCGTGGTCCGTACCTACGAGCACGATGAAGTCGTACGGCTCGCAGAGCATGCTTCGGTTCCGGTCGTCAACGCCCTGACCGATCTGCTCCACCCCTGTCAGGTGCTCGCGGATCTTCAGACCGCCGCGGAAGAGTTCGGGCCCGTGCTCGAGGACAGGACCGTGGCCTGGATCGGAGACGGAAACAACATGGCGAACTCGTGGCTCAACGCGGCCCGGGTTCTGGGCTTTCACCTCAGGCTGGCCTGTCCCAAAGCCTACGATCCGGACACCAGGATCTTCGAGCGGGCTTCGGCCGCCGCGGACGTGGTTCTCACACGGGATCCACGAGAAGCGGTGGCGGGCGCGGACGTCGTCACGACGGACGTGTGGGCTTCCATGGGGCAGGAAGCGGAAGCGGCACAGCGGAGGGCGGCATTCGAAGGCTTCATCGTCGACGACCGCTTGATGGACCTGGCTTCGCCCGAAGCGATCTTCCTGCACTGTCTCCCGGCGCACCGAGAGGAGGAAGTGGCAACCAGCGTCATCGACGGACCGCAGTCCCGAATTTTCGAAGAGGCGGAGAACCGCCTACACGCTCAGAAAGCGATCTTGCTGGAGTTGATGGCATGACGGATAATCTGAAACGCACCCCGCTCCACGACGAGCATGTGGCGTTGAATGCCAAGCTCGTGCCTTTCGCCGGCTTCGAGATGCCGGTCCAGTACGAGGACGGGATCAAGGCGGAGCACCGTGCGGTGCGCACCGCCGCCGGCCTTTTCGACGTCTCGCACATGGGGGAGTTCGTCCTGTCGGGGCCGCAAGCTCTGGACGCGATCCAAAAGGTCTCGGTCAACGACGCCTCCCGGCTCGACGTGGGGCAGGCGCAATATTCGGCCATGTGTCTCGAGTCGGGAGGCGTCGTGGACGATCTGCTCGTGTACCGGTTCGAAGACCGGTTCATGCTCGTCGTGAACGCCGCGAACCTCGAGAAGGATTGGGCCTGGATTCAGACCCAAGCCGAAGGGCTCGACGTCGACGTGCGCGACGCGTCCGCCGACACCGCGCTCTTGGCCCTCCAGGGGCCGGAGGCTCGGGAGATCCTCCAGCCGCTCGTGGATCTCGATCTGGACACGGTCGGGTTCTATCGTTTCCGGGAAGGAAGCATTGCGGGGGCTCCGGCCGTGGTGAGTGGCACCGGATACACCGGGGAGGACGGCTTCGAGCTCTACATGGACGCCGCGGACGCTCCGGCGGCCTGGCGGCGTATCCTCGAGGAAGGGGGGGATCGCGTGATGCCGGCCGGACTGGGGGCGCGAGACTCGCTGCGGCTCGAGGTCGGACTCCATCTGTACGGCAACGACCTCGACGAAGACCATACGGTGTTGGAAGCCGGCTTGGGCTGGCTCACGCGTCTCGAGAAAGGCCCGTTCGTCGGGCGCGAGGCGCTTCGCGCGCAGAAAGAGGCGGGGCTGGTGCGTCGGCTCGTCGGACTCCGTATCGACCAGCGTGGCTTTCCGCGGCCGGGTTATTCGATCCAGTCCGAAGGGGCGGAGATCGGTCGCGTCACGAGCGGCACGGTGAGCCCTTCGCTGGGCTACGGCATCGCGCTCGGATACGTGCCCGTGGAGCTCTCCGAGGAGGGTACGCGGCTCCAGGTGGACGCGCGGGGCCGTCTGCTCGACGCTACGGTCGTTCGACCCCCGTTCTATCGGGAGGGGTCGATTCGCCGGTGAGCACGACGGTCGGAATCCTGACGGTCAGCGATGGTTGTGCCCGAGGAGAACGGGAGGACCTGAGCGGTGATCGCATCGCCCGGTGGTGCGCCGAGACGGATGTGGAGGTCACCGCGAGGGACGTGGTCGAGGACCGAACGGAGCGGATCGTGCCCGTATTGATCGCCTGGAGTGACGACCTCGGGGTAGACGTGGTGCTCACGACCGGAGGCACCGGATTCGCGCCGCGGGACGTCACTCCGGAAGCGACGCGTGCGGTGCTCGAGCGGGAGGCGCCGGGCATCCCGGAAGCGTTGCGACGCCGCGGCGCTGAAGCGACGCCGTTCGCCGCTTTGTCGCGAGGCTTGGCCGGCCTTCGGAACCGGACGTTGATCGTCAATCTACCGGGGAGCCCGTCCGGGGTCGAGGAGGGGCTCGAGGTCCTGGCGCCGATGCTCGCACACGCGGTGCGCATGCTTCGAGGCCGTGACACGACCCATGGCGGAGGCGACGAGGCATGAGCACGGACCGGGTGCTCGTCTCGACGCACGACTTGCCGATGGCCGGTGAGCTGAGGGAAGGGTTCGAGGGCGAAGGGTATGAGGTCGAGCTCGTCACGCCCACCGAGAAGCTCGACGTCGAGAAAGCGGCGCTCTTGGTGCTGACGGGAGGAGCCGAGGAAGGCGGGGGAGAGCTTGCCGGGCAGGTACGGGCGGGCTCGCACGTGCCGGTGCTCGCCGTGGCCGAAGGGTCGCAGCTTCAGCCCGCCTTGCGTCCCGGCTTCGACGAGGTCTTCCCGCGCTCGACCCCGATCGCCGATATCGTATTGGTGGGTCGCGGCTTCGTCGAGCGTCGGCGGCTCCGGCGCGTCACGGGCATCATCGGGGAAACCGACGAGATGCACCAGGTCCTCGAACGGGTCGTGCAGATCGCGCCCGTTGAATCGACCGTGCTGGTCACCGGCGAGTCGGGGACCGGGAAGGAGCTCGTGGCTCGGGGAATCCATGGGCTTTCGTCCCGCCGGCACAAGGCGTTCATCGCCGTCAACGTGGCCGCCCTGTCGGATACCCTCTTGGAATCCGAGCTGTTCGGGCACGAGAAGGGCGCGTTCACCGGGGCGATCGACTCCCGGCGCGGCCTTTTCGAGCTCGCGAGCGGGGGTACCATCTTTCTCGACGAGATCGGTGAGATGCCGCTCGCCACCCAAACGAAGCTCCTGCGGGTGCTCGAGCAGCGGGAATTTCACCGCGTCGGGGGTGAGCGTACCGTCAAGGTCGATGTCCGTATCGTTGCCGCGACGAACCAGGATCTGCGTCAGCTCGTCGCCATCGGTGAGTTTCGGCGGGATCTCTTCTTCCGCCTCAACGTGTTGAGCATCGAGCTCCCTCCCCTGCGGGAGCGGCGGGAAGACATCCCGCTTCTCGTCGAGGTGTTCGTACGGGAAATCTCAGAGGCACACGACCTGGATTTCCCGGGCATCTCGGCCGAAGCGATGGAGGTCCTGAGGAATTACGCGTGGCCGGGCAATGTACGGGAGCTCCGAAACCTGGTGGAATCGATGGTCGTGCTCGCACCGGGACGCGTGATCCGACCGGAGGACATACCCGACGAGGTGCGCGGGGGGCGAGGAGCGTCTCTCCTTCCGGCTCGCATCACCCGTCCGGGCGGGCGAGGTGAGAGTGGAGAAGGGGAGGCGCGGGAGAAGGGCGACATCCGCCCGGAGTTGGAGTTCGTGTTCCGCACGCTCGTCGAGCTCCGCGTCGATATCGACGACCTCCGAAGGGACTTCGAACAGTACCGCCGTGAGCAGCCTTCCCTGGGCCCGGCCGGCGAGGCCGTGCTGGGTCGGCTCGGGGCCGGCGCGGGCCGCTCGGCGGGCGACGACACCTTTTCGGGAGAAGTCGAGATCGCCCCGTATCGGCCGGGGAACCCTCCGGAGGAGGAGGAGCGTCCCGAGGCTCATGAGCCGTTGCCTTTGCCGGACGACGACTTCGGGGAGGAGCCCGGGCAGTGGGACGAGAGCGAGGGTTCCGCGGTGGTCTTCCGCCCCGGAATGACCATCGAGGACATGGAGCGCCGAGCGATCGAGGTGGCGTTGGCCGAGGTCGGCGGAAACCGGAGGAGGGCGGCGGAGCTTCTCGGGATCGGAGAGCGGACGCTCTACCGTAAGATCTCCAAGTACGATCTCGAGGAGGAGTGAGCGCGCATCAGCCCGCCCGAGCGCGTGCGCGTGCCCGCTCGGCTTGGATGCGGGATAGGATGACCCGCCACGCGTCGGTGCGCTCCAGCCCGTAGTGTAGGGTCAGATCCGACTCCAGGTCGAGTGGCCGGTCGAACACGTACACGGCCGTCTCCGTTCCCCGTTGTGCCACGCGCCCGGAGCCCCAACCGGGAGTGACCGGCGTGACCGAGCTGGGGCGCACCCTTACGCCCCCTGATACGAACTGCACTTCTTGGGGCACGAAGCGGACATCGGGTTGGTCGGAGAAAAAGGAGACCAGGAAGATTGCGGTATCGTCCGCCCTCGTCCTGTGAGGCTCGGCGAGCGCGGAGAGCCGTCGGTACGTGTCGGGAGCCGTGGTGACGAGAACGGATTCCGCGAGTGGCGTTACGAGAATCCGAAGGGTCCCGCTCGTGAGCGTGAGTGACACCTCGCGCTGGGACAGTGTCCCGAAGCCCGGTGGAGGCAGCCCCTGCTCGGCCGAGGCGTTCCCGGCACCCGGCGGGCCGGCGGACGCCAGGCTGCAGCCACCGACGGCTCCCGTCGCTGCGAGCGCGGGCGCGAGGAGGGCTCCCGTGAGAAGCCATCGTCGTGGAGGTCCGAGCGTGTTTCGAGTCACCCTTTTTCCGCTCATGACCCGCTTCCGTGCCGCTGTTCGGACTCTGTCGCCGGCTCGTGAATCAACGCCTCCAGGGCGGCGAGAAGCTCCTGCCGCCCTTCTCCGGTCTTGGACGAATAGGCCAGGAGTTGCGCCTCGTCCACCCCGAGCTCCTCCATCGCGCGTCGCCAGGTGGCCGCCCTCCGGCTCCGCGAGAGCTTATCGATCTTGTTCAGCACGATCAGCGTGGGAAGCTCCAATTCCGCGAGATAGGCCACCATCCGGTGATCGTGCTTGGTCGGGCTGTGTCGGGCGTCCACGAGGTGCACCACGCCGCGGATCTCCTGCGTGGCCGCGAGATAGCCTTCGATGAGGCGCGCCCACCCGTCCCGCACCGACTCGGGCACCTGGGCGAACCCATAACCGGGCAGGTCCACCAGGAGGAAGCGGTCGTTGACGCGGTAGAAATTCAGGGCCTGAGTCTTTCCGGGAGTCCCCGACACTCGGGCGATCTTGGCGCGTGTTCGGTTGAGAAGGCTGTTGATGAGGGACGACTTGCCCACGTTCGATCGGCCTGAAAAGGCTATCTGCGGAAGGGCATCCGGGGCCGGGTCGCCCGGGCGGACGACGGTGCCGGCATAGGTCGCGGTTCGGATCTTCACGGGTGTGGCACCGAAGCGTCGACGGAATTCGCGGTGCCGAGCTGCTGCACCGGGGGAGCGGTCCCCGGAGTGAGCACCGCGTCCAGGACCTCGTCCATCGTGCGCACCACTTCGAAGCGAACGTTGTCGGTGACTTCGGTCGGAAGGAGTTCCAGATCGCTCACGTTCGCGGCGGGGAGCACCACGGTTCGCACGCCGTTGCGGAGTGCCGCCACTGCCTTTTCCTTCACACCACCCACGCCCAGCACCCTTCCCCGTAGGGTGATCTCTCCCGTCAGCGCCACGTCGGACCGGGTCGGACGCTCCGTGAGCGCCGAGATCAGCGCCGCGGCGATCGTGATGCCGGCAGAAGGGCCGTCCTTCGGGGTGGCCCCCTCCGGAAGGTGGATGTGCATGTCGATGCGTTCATGGAAGTCCACGTCCAGGCCCAACATGATCGAGCGGGAGCGTGCGTAGGTGACCGCGGCCTGCGCCGACTCCTTCATCACGTCGCCCAGGGTCCCCGTCAGGCGGAGGTGTCCGGCGCCCGGGACCACGGCGACCTCCACGTCGAGAATCTCGCCTCCGGTGGCGGTCCACGCGAGGCCGTTCGCGATCCCGACCCGGTCCCCGTCCCGATCGCGGTCCGGTGGGTGGTACGGTGGGGGCCCCAGCAACTCCCTGAGGTCCTCTCGCCGGACAGCAGGCCGTGTGGGGGCGTCGTCGTCGGCGTGAGCCCGCGCCAGCTTGCGCGCGATGCGCGAAAATCGACGTTCGAGCTCGCGTACGCCCGCCTCGCGGGTGTAGCGCTCGATGATCTCGCTCACCGCTTCGGGAGCGAGGACCACGCCGGAGGGATCCAGACCATGCCCTTCGAGCTGACGTGGCCAGAGATACCGCGTCGCGATTTGACGCTTTTCCGTCAGGAGGTAGCCCGGAAGCCGTATGATCTCCATCCGGTCGCGCAGGGGCTCGGGAATGTCCTGGAGCGTGTTGGCCGTGGCGATGAAGAGCACGTCCGAAAGATCGAACTCCACCTCGAGGTAGTGGTCCGTGAAGGTACGGTTCTGCTCGGGATCGAGCACCTCGAGCAGCGCGGCGCCCGGGTCTCCATGGAAGTCGCGCGCGAGCTTGTCCACCTCGTCGAGGAGGAAGACCGGGTTGCGCGTGCCGCCCCGCCGAATGCCTTGGACGACGCGGCCGGGAAGGGCTCCCACGTACGTTCTCCGGTGGCCGCGAATCTCCGCCTCGTCTCGTATGCCACCCAAGCTCACGCGCACGAACTCGCGTCCCAGCGCATTCGCGATGCTTCTGCCCAGGGACGTCTTGCCCACGCCGGGCGGTCCCACGAGGCACAGGATCGGGCCGCGCATCTCCCGTACCAGGGAAAGGACGGCGACGTGATCCAGAATACGGTCCTTCACTTCGCCCAGCCCGAAGTGCTCGGCCTCGAGCACGTCCGCTGCGTGTGAGACATCCAGATTGTCCACCGAGCGGCTGGACCATGGGAGGGTGACCAACCAATCGAGATGGTTTCGGATGACCGCTGCTTCCGGTGCGACCGGATTGAGCTTGCGAAGCCGGGTCAGCTCCTTTTCGGCGCGGTCCCGTACCGTGGACGGGAGCTCGGACTTTCGAATTTGCTCTTCGAGCTCCCCCCATTCCTCGGGCTCGTCCTTGTTCGGGGGCGCGGCGCGGTCGGAGAGGTCCATGAAGTCGTCTCCCCCGAGCCTCATCTGGAGCCGGCGGTCGAGCTTGTGCTCGATCCGGAGCATCTCGAGCTCGCGGGATAGCAGCTCCCGCAGAAGCTCCAGGGTGCCGGCGAGTTCCTGGCTCTCGAGGAGCTCCTGCTTTTCGAGGGACGGGACGATGACGTGGCCGGCGACGAGGTGGGCGAAGCGAACCCGGTCCCCCTCGCTGGTGAGGGTTTCGGAAAGCTCGTCGGGTACGCGTTCGTGGATGCGGGCGTACTCGCGATACAGGTGCCGGACCGAGCCGGCCAGGCGCTCGACTTCGGGGTCGTTCTCGTGCTCCCCTGTTTCGACTTCCCGCGCCAGCGGCATGACGGTCGCACGCAAGGCTTCGGACGTCGCGGTCAAACGTTCCACGCGTGCCCTGCCGAGCCCTTCCAGCACGACGCGAGAGGTGCCGTCGGGTAGCTTCGACATCTGAACGACGCGCGCGACGGTGCCCACACGGAAGAGGTCGGAGGCGTCGGGATCGTCCACCGACGGATCCTTCTGGGCGACGAGGAGCACCAGGTCGTCGAACTGTTGGCGAGCCTCCTCGAGCGCGGCGAGCGACCGCTGGCGGCCGACCAGGATGGGGAGGACGACGTACGGAAAGAAAACGAGGTCTCGGAGCGCGACCACGGGCAGCCGCTCGGGGAGCCCGACCGGCTGGTCGACCCGGATCAGCTCGGCCATGCCTCGCCGCCTCGTCTCACGCCTCCTTCTTCCGCTCCTCCGGATCGAGCACCAACAGCGGTGGCACTCCTTGCTCGACGGCTTCCTGTGTGATGACCACTTCCCGCACGTCCGAACGGGACGGGATCTCGTACATCACGTCCCGCATGATCCTCTCGATGATCGAGCGTAGACCGCGCGCTCCCGTGCCCCGGTTGAGCGTCAGGCGCGCGATGGCTCGAATCGCGGCGGGGTCGAAGGTCAGGCCGATATCCTCGAGCTCGAACATCTTCTGGTATTGCTTGACCAGGGCGTTCTTGGGCTCTTGGAGGATCCGCGTCAGCGCCTCCTCGTCCAGGTCCTCGAGGTGGACCGTTACGGGAAGCCTCCCCACCAACTCGGGGATCAGTCCGTAGCGCTGCAGATCTTCGGGCTCCACGGCTTCGAGGAGGGCGGCTTCGTCATCGGCCGTCCGCTCTTCTCCGAATCCGATTCTGCGGTGCCCGACCCGTCCCTCGACGATCTTCTCCAACCCGTCGAACGCTCCTCCGCAGATGAAGAGGATGTTCCGGGTGTTGATCTGGATGTACTCCTGCTGCGGGTGCTTACGCCCCCCCTGGGGCGGGACGCTCGCAACGGTACCCTCGAGGATCTTGAGGAGCGCTTGCTGGACGCCTTCACCGGAGACATCGCGCGTGATGGACGGGTTCTCCGACTTCCGCGCGACCTTGTCCATCTCGTCGATGTAGACGATGCCGCGCTCGCAGTCGGCGACGTTGAAATCCGAAGCCTGGAGAAGCCGCACGAGGATGTTCTCGACGTCCTCGCCGACATAACCCGCCTCCGTGAGCGTCGTGGCATCGGCGATCGTGAAGGGGACGTTCAACGTCCGAGCCAACGTTTGCGCGAGGAGGGTCTTTCCCACACCCGTCGACCCGATGAAGAGGATGTTGGCTTTGTCGATCTCCACCTCGTCGAGCAAGCCCTGATGATTGACCCGCTTATAGTGGTTGTAGACCGATACCGCGAGCGCGCGCTTGGCCGCTTCCTGGCCGATCACGTATCCGTCGAGGACGGACTTGATCTCTTCCGGGGTAGGACTCGGAACCACCTGCTCCTGGGCTTCCCGTTCCTCTTCCTCTGCCAGGATCTCGTTGCAGAGCGAGATGCACTCGTTGCAGATATAGACGTTCGGCCCGGAGATGAACTTCTTGACGCTCTCCTTGGATTTGCCGCAGAAGCTGCATCGAAGGTGTTTGTCAGTCGTCATGTCTCTTCTCGCTCCATCACGGGAAGGCGCAGGCCGTCATCGCTCGAGCTCCGGCGACCGTCCTAGTCGATTCGATCCGCATCGCCGGTGTGATCCGAATCTGCCGGGCGATGGTCGGTTTGCTGAACCGGCCCTTCGAGGACCCTGTCGATGAGTCCGTAATCGCGGGCTTCCTCCGGCCCCATGAAACGGTCTCGGTCGATGTCTTCCATGATCTGTTCGGGCGTTTGGCCCGTGTGGCGTGCCAGTATGTTGTTGAGGTTCTCGCGGACGTAGAGCACTTCCTGCGCCGCGATCTCGATGTCCGCCGCCGTTCCGCGCGAACCCCCGGACGGTTGGTGCAACATGATGCGGGAGTTCGGCAGCGCGTTCCTCTTGCCCTTCTCGCCGGCGGTCAACAGCACCGCTCCCATCGAGGCCGCCATGCCGACGCAGAACGTCGATACGGGCGCTCGCAGGTGCTGCATCGTGTCGTAGACCGCCATTCCGGCGTACACACTCCCCCCGGGGGAGTTGATGTACATGAAGATGTCGCGCTCCGGATCGTCAGCATCGAGAAAGAGGAGCTGCGCCACGATGATGTTCGCGACATTCTCGTCGATCGTGCTTCCGAGGAAGACGATCCGGTCCATGAGGAGCCGGCTGAAGATATCGTAGCTGCGCTCGCCACGGCTGGTTCGCTCGATGACGTACGGCGGGAAAATCGGCATGGTACCTCGTGTGAGAGGGGTCGGCAGTCCTTCAGGACTCCGACTCCTCGATGATCTCGGATTGGGCCTTGAGGAAGTCGAATACTTTCCGCTCCGTCAACTCCCGTTCGAGCGCTTCCAGTCGTCCTGACTTCTGTAACTGCGCGTAGACCTTGGCCGGTTCCGTGTCATTGGCGGTCGCGATCTCCTCGACGCGGGCGTCCAGCTCGTCGTCGCTCGCTTTGAGGCCTTGGGTCTCGGCGATCCGTTCGATGACCATGATACGCTTGACCACACGCTCCGCTTCGGGCCGTAACCGCTCCCGGACTTCGGCGAGCTTCTCTTCGCCCAGCTCCTCTTGGTGCTCGCCGATCATGGAATCCGAATAACGGTCGATCATCGACGTCGGGATCTCCACGGGATTGGCCTCGAGCAGAGCGTCGAGCAGGCGGCCTCGCACCACGGAGTCGGCTTGCTGCTCGGCGTCGCGCTCGAGGTCTTCGCGCACCTTGGCTCGGAGCTCGTCGAGGGTTTCGAACTCCCCTACCTGGCGTGCCAGATCGTCGTCGAGCTCGGGAACTTCCATTTCCTTCCGAGAGGTGAGCGTGATGCGCACGCGTTCCGATTGTCCACGGCGAGCATCGTCCGGGAAATCCTCCGGGAAGGCGACGTCGAAGTCACCGGCGGCGCCGGGCTCGAGCGTGCGGATGGCGTTCTCGATATCCGGGATCGCGTCACCCTGGCCGAGGCGGATCTCGTAGTCCCGTCCTTCGGCGGTCTCTTCTCCCTCCTCCGTGAGTCGGACGATGTGCACGGAGACCGTGTCCTTGTCGTTGGGCAGCCCTTCCTCGGCCGGCTTCCACACACCCGCCTCTTCCCGGATGCGGTCCAGGACTTCGTCCACCTGCTCGTCCGTCACGGTGGGGACCGGACGCTCGACGACGAAGCCCCCCAGCGTCTCCAGGTCGACGACCGGTTCCACGTCGAAGGTGACGGAGAAGTGGAGGTCGGATTCGGGCTCGTAGCGGACGTTCTCGATCTCCCCCTCGCTGATGGGCCGCAACTCACGGGCGGCGAGCGCCTCCCGGTAGGCGTCACCGACGAGCTTGTCGAGAGCTTCCTGTCGGAGCGCTCCCTTGAAGCGCCCCTCGATCATCCGTGCCGGCACCCTGCCTTTCCTGAACCCCTTGAGGTTCGCGCGTGAAGCGAGGTTCCGGGCCGCCTTTTGTTCTTCCTCACGGACGAAGTCGGCCGGTACCGTCACATTGAGGCGTCGTTTCCATCCGGCTTCTTCGTCGACGGTGATCTCGAGGCGCGAAGCGTCCAGGGTCATGTGCTGCTCTGCGAGGTTCGGGTGCAAGGGGGGCCGAGTGCGAAAGGGGGGAGTCGAACCCCCACGGCACGAGGCCACGGGATCCTAAATCCCGCGCGTCTACCAATTCCGCCACTTTCGCGCCGTCCATGAAGAAAGATAAACCCGGGGCGAAGACCGGTTCAATCTCACCACGTGGCGCGAATGCCGGAACCGGTCGTGGGCTTGGACGCATACCGCGGCCGGGCAACCGCCGGAAGGCGGGTCACGGAAGGTCCGCGACCCGCCTCCTCGCCACCCCGGGCTGTTCGCGCACGTTCGGAATCGCGGTTACGGCATGCGCACGTTGACCACGCGCCGCGATCCTTCGGGATCCTCGAACTGGAGGGACACGATCTTCCCCGACTCCGCCTGGTCGAGCGCCGCTCGAAGCTCTTCGGGGCTTTCGATCGTCGTGTTGCCGACACGGATCAGCTTGTTGCCACGGTACGTTCCGACGCCGCGCCTGGCGGCGGGGCTGCCGCGGGCCACTTCGGTGAGCACCACGCCGCTGCCGACCTCGAATCCGGTGGCCTGTGCGATCTCGCCGTCGATCGGCTCAACCTGGATTCCGAGTCGTGTGTCCGAAGCATCGACACGCTCGCTCTGAGCGGACGGTTGGGTCACGATGGGGGCCTCGTCGAGCCGAACCGTCACGTCCGTCGGCTCTCCGTCCCGGTACACAGTAACCTCCACCCGGTCGCCGGGCCGACGTTCCGCGATCTTGGCCTGGAGCTCCGCCACGTATCCGACGGGCTCCCCGTCGAGCGCCACAATGACGTCCTCGGGTTGGAGCGCCCCGGCCGACGGACCCTCCGGGTCGACCGTCTGGACGAGAACGCCGGAAATCGACGGTAGATCGTAGACCGCCGCGTCTTCGGCGGCGACGTCCTGAATGGACACGCCGATCCGGGGCCGCTGAACGTGCCCGTACTCGATGAGGTCTTCCATGACTCGGCGTGCCAGGTTGACCGGGATGGCGAAGCCGTATCCCTGGTAGACACCCGTCGTCGAGGCGATCGCCGAGTTGATGCCCACGACCTGGCCGTCGAGGTTGACCATCGGACCGCCGGAGTTTCCGGGGTTGATCACCGCGTCCGTCTGGATGAAGTCCTCGATCGCCCAGCGGGACTGTTCGGGCCCGAAGTCCGGATTCTGGAAGAGGTCTCTTTGGAGTAGCTGGAGGCCTCGTCCGCGTGCGCTCACGATCCCGGCGGTCACGGTGAAGTCGAGCTGCTGGGATGAGCCGAAGCCGGGGTTCCCGATCGCCAGCACCCACTCCCCGACACGGAGCCCGTCCGAATCACCGAACGACATGGGAGAGAGGGGTTCACCCGCGTCGATCTTGATCACTGCGATGTCGGTGAACGGGTCCCGGCCGACCACCTCGGCGTCGAAATACCGCCGATCGGAAAGGTAGACACGGATGGCGTCGGCACCCGCGACCACGTGGTTGTTGGTGAGGATGTATCCGTCCTCCGAGACGATGAACCCGCTCCCTCCGGCGATGCGCCCTTGCGGCGGCCTGGACTCCTCGTCCTGCTGTTCCTCCCGCTGTTCCTCGGGAAGGTCGAAGAATCGGCGGAATGCATCGGGCACCTCTTGATTCCGCCCTCCGCTCGACTCGACGGTCCGCCGGGTCTCGATGCGAACCACCGAGGGTGTAACGGCATCCGCGAGATTCGTGAACGCGTCGCTCAGGTCTCTCGCCGGGCGCACCTGTTCGGAAGACACCTGCGGCGCCTCGGTGATGCCGGGCATGGCGTGGGACGAGCTCGTCCACCCGAGGCCGCCTGCGAGCCCGATTCCGAAGAGGAATGCGGTCGCGGTCAGCAGGATCATCTTCGTCTTCGCTCTGAGTGGATCGTACATCTAAGCTTCTCCTCCGGGTCGATGACCGCTCGCGGCGCGTCTCGGGGTGATGGAGCTTCGGTACACACAAAAGACGGAAGCGATCCGGCCGGTCGGGCAAGGCCCGGGCCGGCCGGATCGCTCCCGTCGAGATCTGGGATGCCGATGAACGGGGGAAGGGTTGCTCGCGCATCCCTCCCCCGAGCTTCACCGGGTCACTTCTCTTCGTCCACGATCTCGTAGTCGGCCTCGACGACATCCTCGTCGTCTTCCTGCGCGCTCCCGGCCTCCGGCTCGGCCTGCGCGGCACCTTCGGCGGTTCCGGTGGCCTCGCCTTCTTCGGCCTGGGCCTGGTACATCTCCTGGCCCGCGGCGCTGAACGCCTGCATGAGCTCGTCTCGCGCGGAGTTCATGGCTTCGAGATCGTCGCCCTTGAGCGCTTCCTTGGCCTGCGTGAGCGCGGTGTCGACCCGCTCCTTCGTACCGGCGTCGACGTTTTCGCCCCACTCTTCGGTGTCCCGCTCGACCTGGTAGACGAGCGAGTCGAGTTGGTTGCGCGCCTCGACCTTGGCCTGGCGTTCCTCGTCTTCGGACGCGTGCGCTTCGGCGTCCTTCACCATCTGGTCGATCTCGTCCTCGGACAGGCCTCCGGTGGCTTCGATCCGGATCTTCTGCTCCTTCTCGGTCGCTCGATCCTTGGCGGAGACGTGAAGGATGCCGTTCGCGTCGATGTCGAACGTGACCTCGATCTGGGGCATGCCCCTGCGTGCCGGTGGGATTCCCGTGAGCTGGAACTTCCCGATCGTCTTGTTGTCCACGGCCATCTTTCGCTCGCCCTGGAGGACGTGGATCTCGACGGTCGTCTGGTTGTCCTCGGCCGTGGAGAAGACTTCCGTCTTCTTGGTCGGAATCGTCGTGTTCCGCTCGATGAGCGGCGTCATCACTCCGCCCAGCGTCTCGATGCCGAGCGAGAGCGGCGTCACGTCGAGGAGCAGGACGTCGGAGACGTCGCCGGCGAGCACGCCACCCTGAATCGCGGCGCCGATCGCGACGACCTCGTCCGGGTTCACACCCTTGTGGGGCTCCTTTCCGAAGAAGTTCTGCACGACTTCCTGGATCTTCGGAATCCGCGTCGAGCCACCCACGAGGATCACTTCGTCGACGTCGTCGGTCTTGATGCCCGCGTCTTCGAGTGCTTTCTCCATGGGCGGAATCGTGCGCTCGATCAGGTCGTCGACCAACTGCTCGAACTTCGCCCGGCTGAGCGTATAATTGAGGTGCTTGGGCCCCTCTTGCGTCGCGGTGATGAACGGCAGGTTGATGTCCGTGGTCATCGTCGTGGACAGCTCCATCTTGGCCTTCTCAGCCGCTTCTTTGAGCCGCTGAAGGGCCATGGAGTCCTGTGCCAGGTCGATCCCCTGGTCCTTCTTGAACTCGTCGACGAGCCAGTTGATGACCCGCTGATCGAAGTCGTCACCACCGAGGTGCGTGTCTCCGTTGGTCGACTTGACTTCGAAGACCCCGTCGCCGAGCTCCAGGATGGAGATGTCGTACGTGCCTCCACCGAGGTCGAAGACCGCGATCTTCTCGTCGTTCTTCTTGTCCAACCCGTAGGCGAGCGCGGCGGCCGTGGGCTCGTTGATGATCCGCAGGACTTCGAGCCCCGCGATCTTCCCCGCGTCCTTCGTCGCCTGCCGTTGCGAGTCGTTGAAGTAGGCGGGAACGGTGATGACCGCTTCCGTGACCTTCGATCCGACGTAGTCCTCGGCGGTTTGTCGCATCTTCTGGAGGACCATCGCGCTGATCTCGGGCGGCGTGAACGTCTTGTCGGCGTTCTTGGCGGTCACCTGCACGCGGCCCGACTCGTCGTGTCCGACTTCGTAGGGAACCAGCTTCTCCTCTTCCTTCACCTCACTGTGCTTGCGCCCCATGAAGCGCTTGATGGAGAAGATGGTGTTTTCCGGATTCGTGATCGCCTGCCGGCGGGCGACCTGCCCGACGAGACGCTCCCCGTCCTTTGTAAAGGCGACCACGGATGGTGTGGTGCGCCCCCCTTCGGCGTTGGGGATCACGACGGGCTCTCCGCCCTCCATGACCGAGACCACCGAGTTCGTGGTTCCGAGGTCGATTCCGATGACTTTGCCCATGTCCTCCTCTCACGTTTGTTGGGGCCCGAAAGGGTCCTCGCGGGCACCCTCGAGCGACGATCGTTCATGTTCGTGCCGGGCCGGTGCTCACCGACCCTCGTCCGGACGGGGCATAGCCCGTCATCATGTCTCCGAGTGCAAGCCACGTGCCGACCAAGGGTAGCCCGATTTCCGCCGGATTGACGCGCTCCCGGGCGCGAACGCGCCAATATGGCAGTGGCGGTGCCCGGGGGCGGGCTTCGGTCGTAGGATCAGGGGCCGTCGAGCGCTCGGCCGCCGTCGGCGGGCCCCCGTTAGCTTGGTGAGCGTTTTCCACCACCTCGGACTGCGTTTCTCGTGTTTCCGCTTCGCGACGACAACCCGACGGATATCTTTCCCGTCATGACGGTCCTCGCTATCGGGGGCACGGGCGCCGTCTGGTGGCTCGTTCAGGGGGCGGGCATCTCGGAGACGGCACTCGTTGCCTCTATCTGCCGCTACGGCGTGATCGCGGTGGAGTTGACCGGCGGAGAGCCCGGGGCCGATGCCGGTCCCTGCACGCTCGGTGGGCTCACCTGGCAAGCCGTGTTCACCTCCATATTCATGCATGGTGGATGGGCCCATCTGATCGGCAACATGTGGTTTCTCTGGATCTTCGGGAATAATGTGGAGGATGCGCTGGGTCATGTACGGTTCGTGATCTTCTACCTCGTGGCCGGGGTGGTGGCGGCTGGTGCTCAGATCGTCGCGACGCCGGAGTCGCAGGCTCCGATGGTGGGCGCGTCCGGTGCGGTGAGCGCGGTCATGGGTGCGTACGTGCTGCTCTATCCTCGGGCTCGTGTGGATACTTTGTTCGTCTTCTTCGTCTTCGTGAGACTCCTCCCGTTGCCTGCGTGGGTCATGTTGGGATACTGGATCGGGCTCCAACTCCTCGCATCGACGCTCGCCCCCGCGGACGGTGGGGGCGTGGCCTATATGGCTCACATCGGGGGGTTCGGCGCTGGTCTCGTGCTCGTGACGCTTCTGATGCCGCCGCGACGCTCGCGACGTGGACGGCGCCCGCGAAAGCGCGGCGGTCGGCTCCGGTGACGGAGACCGCGATGAGGGTCGCGCCGGTCGTCGAGCACATCCGGGAGCGGACCGATACGCGCCCGGAAGCGCTGGTCGTGTTGGGTTCGGGCCTCGGTGACGTCGAGCGTCGTATCGGGGACGCGACCGTGATCCCGTTCAGTGATCTCCCCGGGCTCCCGCGTCCCTCGGTGACCGGGCATGCCGGGCGATTCATCATGGGCCGTCTCGGAGGGTCGCCCGTCCTCGTGCAGTCGGGGCGGTTCCATGCTTACGAAGGACATCCCATGGCCTTGCTGGCGCTTCCCGTCCGTGTGGCGTCGGATCTCGGTGCGTCGATCCTCCTGGCCACGAACGCTGCCGGAGCGATCAGGGAAGACTTGGAAGCTGGATCCCTGGTGCTCGTCGACGATCACCTCAACCTCATGTCGGCGAATCCGTTGGTGGGGCCCGTGCATCCCGGTGAGGAGCGGTTTCCCGACATGAGCGTTCCTTACGATCGGGAGCTGGCCGATGCGGCCGAGAACGAGGCGGGTCGTTTGGGATACGATCTCCGCCGTGGCGTCTACGCGGCCATGCTCGGTCCGTCGTACGAGACGGCTGCGGAAGTGCGCATGTTGGCGGGGCTCGGTGCCGATGTCGTAGGAATGTCCACCGTGCCGGAGGTTACGACCGCCCGGGCCCGCGGCATGCGCTGCATGGCGTTGTCCATGGTCACCAACGCCGCTGCCGGGCGTGGGGAGGGCGGCGTGAGCCACGCGGAGGTCCTCGACGTCGCTCGGGCCACCGCTGGCCGCTTGGCCGACATCGTGACCGGGGTGCTCGCGAGGATCGCGGTGGCTCGTCAGTCGGGGGAGGCGAAATGATTGACCGGACCACGTCCCCGTCCCCGACCCCGGGCGGTCTCGATGGAGCGTGCGACGAACCCGAGCGCCCGCTCGACCGCGTCGGCGAGTGGCTGGCCGTGGCACAGCCCGGCCGCGATCGCCGCGGAGAGCGTGCACCCGGTTCCGTGTGTGTGAGGGGTGGCGATGCGCGCCCTGCGCCAGACCGTTTCGCGCGTGCCGTCCCAGAGGATATCGACCGACTCGTCGTCCGCGAGGTGCCCCCCCTTCACCAGCGCGGCGCTCGCACCCAGGTCGACGAGGGCGCGCGCGGCTTCCTTCATCTGCTCCTCGGTGCCGACCGGGCGTCCCGTGAGGATCTCCGCTTCGTGGAGATTCGGCGTGACCAGGCTGGCCAGGGGGAGGAGGCGGTCCCTGACGCTCGCTTCCGCGTCGCGGTCGAGAAGGCGGTCCCCGCTCGTCGCGACCATGACCGGGTCGAGGACATATCGGTCGATGCCGTGACGGATGACCGCGTCGGCGACGGCCTCCACCAGCTCCGCGGTCGCGAGCATGCCGCTCTTCATGGCATCGGGGCGGAGGTCCTCCGCGACCGCGTCGAATTGGGCCCGGACGGTTTCGAGCGGAATGGGGTGGACGGCGCTCACACCCAGGGTGTTCTGCGCCGTCACGGCCGTGATCACGCTCGTGCCGTAGACACCGAGTTGGTGGAATGTCTTCAGGTCGGCCTGGATCCCCGCGCCGCCTCCCGAATCGCTTCCGGCGACCGTGAGGGCGGTGGGGTGGGGGTCGTACATGCGTTTCGTCAGAGCTCCTCGGAGATTTCGTGCGGGGGCTGTTAAGGTGACGCAGACCGCGCCGCTTAGCCAACGGGCGGCCCGCCTGATCGGAAGGCTCAAGACCAGGAAAGGGCGTCGCCGGGAGGCACTCGTCCTCGTGGAGGGGACCCGAAGTGCCGCCGCAGCGCTCGACGCGGGGGCTGCGGTGCGGCTCGCGCTCACATCACCGCGCTTGCTGACCAGAGAGGACGGTGCCGGGCTCGTCGATCGCCTCGCCGCGCTGGACGCCGACGTGCGTCACATCGACGATGGCCGGCTGGAGGACCTGTCCGACACCCAGGCACCCCAGGGGATCTTGCTCGTTTGTGAGGAGCCGCACGCGACGCTCGACCAGCTGAACGTCGGCTTGTGGCTCGTGCTCGATGCGATCCAGGACCCCGGGAACGCCGGCACCCTCGTGCGCGCCGCCGCCGCGTTTGGAGCCGACGGCGTCGTGGCGCTCGACGGTACCGTGGACCCTTGGAGTCCGAAAGCGGTAAGGGCGTCGGCCGGTCTCGTCTATCGCGTCCCGGTCGTGCGTGCCACCCTGCCCGAATTCATCGCCCACGCAACGCAGGCGGTAGTGGAGGTGCTCGTCGCCGATGCGGGAGGGGAAGACGTGGGCGGCCTCGAGCGCAAGGGCGCGCTCGCGCTCGTTCTGGGGAATGAGGGCGCGGGGATCCGCGCTCAGCTGGCGGATGCGGCCGGCCGCACCGTGGCCGTGCCGATGCGGGGACCGGTGGAGTCCCTGAACGTGGGGGTCGCCGGATCGATCCTCCTCTACGCGCTCTCGCTGGAGTAATACTTTTGGTCGACACGTGGTTGGTATCGGCGGTGGCCGGACTCTTCGGGCTCGCCTTCGGGTCGTTCCTCAACGTCTGCTCGTTGCGTTGGCCGGTGGACGCATCCGTCGTTTCGCCCCGTTCCCACTGTCCGGGCTGTGAAGAGCCCGTGCGGTGGTACGACAACATTCCGTTGCTCAGCTGGCTCCTGCTGCGCGGCCGGTGCCGGTGGTGCGACGAGCGGATCTCGATTCAATATCCGCTGGCGGAGGTCGCCATCGCCCTCGTGTGGGCGGGGGTCTTCGCCGCCCATGGGCCGTCGTGGGAAGCGTTGCGCGGCGGCCTCTTCCTCTCGGTCTTGTTCGGCATCGCGATGTCGGATGCCCGTTACTACATCATTCCCGACCAGTTTTCCGTCGGGGGCGCCGTGCTCGGGGTTGCATTGGCTTTTCTGCCGGGCGGGATCACCGTGTTGGAATCGATGGTGGGCGGTGCGGCGGGTTTCGCCGTCCTCTGGGTCGTGGGGGTGGCGGGGACCTGGATTATCCGACGCATCATGCCGGGCCGTCTCGAGGAGGCGGGCGTGGATCAGGCGATGGGGGGCGGCGACATCAAGATGATGATGATGGTCGGCGCGTTCCTCGGCGTGTGGGGCGTCGTGCTGACACTGTTCATCGGATCCCTGCTGGCGCTTCTCGTGTTCGGCCCCATCGCCTCGATGTCGAAACGCCTGATTCCCCTCGGCGTGTTCCTGGCCGCGGCCGCTGCCGTGTCGTACGCGTGGGGGGAGCCGATGGTCGAGTGGTACGTGACGCGGGTGGTCGGGCTTTCCGTGTAGCATAGTGTCGATGTCAGGGTGCGTTCACGCTGACGCGGCGGACTCGCGGACCGATGGCGGCGATCGAGACCCGAGTTGCTGCCCGAGCAGTGGCGCAGTTGCACGCCTCGCGTGGGTCACTTATACGTCAGGTGAGGTGTCCCGCTACCCGCTCCGGTCAGGAGATCCGAAACTGCATCATGTCGACTCTCCTGCAGCTCAACCGTCCGGAACCGGTGCTTCGTCATGGCGTGGACACGATCGACCCGTCGCCATTCCGTCGCCCGACCGTCCTGCCTCGATTCGTCGCGATCCCGGCCATGGCGGCCCTGGCTGTCGGTACGCTGCTCGCCTCCCCGCACAACACCGTTGCCCAAACGCGCGAACCAGGCTTCACGGTTGAGCAGGTGCTCGCTCCGGCCTTCCCCTACGACCTCACCTCGGCCCAGGACACGGATCGTATTGCGTGGATGGAGACGGAGCAGGGGGTGCGGAACGTATTTACGGCAGCAGCCCCTGACTTCGCTCCCACCCGGCTGACTTCGTCCGTTGTTGACGACGGCGTCGACATCGGACCGCTCCAACTCTCGGACGACGGATCCGTGCTCACATTCATTCGCGGGCACACGCGCAACGATGATGGCACGGTTGCCAACCCGGCGAGTGATCCGCTCGGAGGCCGGCGCGAGATCTGGGCGGTGAGCACCAGCGGGAACCGCGCGCCCTGGCGGGTCGTCGCCGCGGACGACATGCACCTCTCGCCTGACGGACGTTGGGTGCTTTACACGAAGGACGGACGGATCCACCGCGCGGCCGTCGATCCCGGAATCGCGGACGCGCCCAGCGTGGACGACGCGCCACCGCTCTTGCGCGACTTCGGTGTGCACAGCGATCCCGTCTGGTCGCCGGACGGCAAGAAGGTCGCATTCGTGAGCTCGCGGTACGACCAGCGGCGACCGTTTCCGCGCCAGGGTCGGGCCGCTACCCACACATTCATCACCGTCTACGACGTCGACAGCCGTCGCATCTCGTATATGGCCCCGAGCGTCGACCGTGACTCGAGCCCGATCTGGTCACCGGACGGGCGCCGCATCGCCTTCATCCGGAGGCCGGGACTCCCGTTCGGGCACTTCGCGAGCGCCCCGCCGGACCTCCCCCGCGAGCAGATCCCCGCGGGCTTGCTGGAGGCCGAGTTCCAAGGGGGCTACACGGCCTCGATCTGGGTTGCCGATGCGGAGACCGGAGAAGGCCGGGAGCTGTGGCACAACGCGCCGGGGGACAGCCTGTTCGCCGAGGCGAGCGACCTCCGCTGGGTGGGCGACCATGTCCTGTTCGAGGCCGAGCCGGAGGGGTGGCCGCACTGGTTCTCGGTGCCGGTCACCGGGGCCGACGCCGGATCGTCCGGAGCGCGCCCGGCCGCCGATGCCGTGCTCCTCACGCCCGGCGAGGGCATGGTCGAGCATGTCGCCCCCTCCGCCGACGGCCGGTGGCTCTACTACACATCGAACCGGGGCGAGCCGGAGCGCCGTGACCTCTGGCGCGTCCCCGTTGGTGGCGGAGCGGCGGAGCGGCTCACTCGAGGCTCGGGGATCGAGACGTTCCCGGCGGTGCTTTCGTCCGGCCGACAGGTCGCTCTACTCCAAGCCGGCCCTCGGAAGCCCGTGTCGGTGGCGCTGGTGCCCTCGAACGGCGGGGAGGCGAGAATCATCGCGCCCGAGTTGCCGGCGGACTTCCCCGCCAACCGGCACGTGGAGCCAGAGACGGTCGCGATCACGGCGGCCGACGGCGTCACTGCGCACAGCATCCTCTTCCTTCCGCCGGACCTCCAGCCCGGCGAGCGTCGACCCGCGCTCGTCTTCATCCACGGGGGTCCGAGTATGCAGACGCTTCTGGGCTACCACCATCACGACGGCTCCCGGGGCTTCTATCAGATGACCTACGGGATGTCGCAATACTTCGCCAACAAGGGATACATCGTCCTGTCGGTGAACTACCGGGCGGGCACCGGCTACGGTCGAGCGTTCCGCCTCGCACCCGAACGTCGCGACCAGGGCAACTCGGAGTATCGCGACATTTTGGCCGCGGGTCTCTGGCTGAGGGATCGCCCCGACGTCGATCGCCAGCGGATCGGCGTATGGGGACTCTCGTACGGCGGCTGGCTTACCGGGCAGGCGCTCTCCCGCAACTCGGACGTCTTCAAGGCCGGAATGATCTTCGCCGGCGTACAGATGCGGAGCGCCTCGCTCGATCCCGACGATCTCGCGTACCAGTCGTCGCCCGCCTACAACATCGAACGATGGAGCTCGCCGGTGCTCGTCGTCCATGGAGACGACGACCGTAACGTCGAGTTCTCGCAGACCGTTGGCCTGGTCCAGCTCCTGCGCGCCCATGACATTCCGCACGAGGTGATCGTCTATCCCAATGAAACCCACTACTACCAACTCTTCTCGCGCTGGGTGAGGACCTTCAACGCTATCGACGATTTCTTCGATCGCACGCTGATTCGGAGGTAGGTGCTCGGAGGAGGTGTATCCATGATGTTCCCATCTCCGTCAGGTCGGGCCGGCGCTGTTCTCTCCGCTGCGCTTGTACTGTTCGCGACCTGCAGCGTCGGGCTCATCCTCGCGGCGTGGTTCGAACCGACCGGGGATGGCCAGGGCGTCACGGTGGAGCTGGACGGTCCATCCTTCGGGAAACTCGACACGGTGACCTTCACGGAGGATGTTGCGCCTATCCTCTTCGAGAACTGCTCGTCGTGCCACCGTCCCAGCGGTCCGGCCCCTTTCAAGCTCCTCACCTACGAGGATGCCGCGTCCCGGGCAGCGGAGATCGCCGAGGAGACGGAGCGCCGCTACATGCCGCCGTGGCTGCCGACGCCGGGAGAAGTGGAGTTCGCTGGCGAGCGCCGTCTCGCAAGCAGCCAGATCGAGACGATCCGGGCGTGGGTCGATGCTGGCGCCCCGAGAGGAGATCCCGCCCATCTGCCTCCCGTGCCGCCGTTCCATTCGAGTTGGCAGCTGGGTGAGCCCGATCTCGTGGCCTCGTTTCCCACCTACGAGGCTCCCTCAGCAGGCAGGGATGTCTACCGTAACTTCGCATTGCCAGTTCCCGTTGACACCACTCGGTATGTTCGCGCCGTGGATCTGCGTCCGGGCAACCCCGAAGTGGTGCACCACGCACGGCTCATGGTGGACTCCACGCCCTCCTCCCGGAAGCTCGATGCGGCCGATCCGGAACCCGGTTTCGACGGCATGGAGCTGCGCGGCGAAGCTACCAACCCATCCGGCCATTTCGTCGGCTGGACTCCGGGCCGGGTGCCGCACGGTGGGTACGAGGATCTGGCGTGGAGGCTCCAGCCGGGAAGCGACCTGGTCCTGCAACTGCACCTGAGGCCGACCGGGCGGCGGGAGACCATTCGGCCGCAGATCGGCTTCTATCTGACCGACGCTCCCTCTCGGTCTTCAGTCCTCGTGATGCTGGGAACGGAGGTGATCGACATCCCGGCCGGTGAGGCGCGTTATGAGGTCAGGGACTCGTTCACGTTGCCCGTGCCTGTGGAGGTCGTGAGCGTCTATCCTCACGCTCATTATTTGGGAAAGACCATGGAGGGGCTCGCCGTCTTGCCCGACGGGCGGACCCGTCGACTCATCCATATCGCGGATTGGGACTTCGACTGGCAGGACCAATACCACCTTGCCGAACCCGTGGCCCTTCCGGCCGGCACCGTGCTCTCGATGCGTTACACCTACGACAACTCCACCGCCAACCCGCAAAATCCCAACGACCCCCCAGTCCGGGTCACATACGGCTCGTCATCGACGGACGAGATGGCGGACCTGATCCTCCAGGTCGTGCCGCCAGGCCCGGCGGCGGCGGAGCGCCTGGACGAAGAGCTGGCGCGGAAGTACCAGCGCGGCGCTAGCAAATACTCAGCCTGGAAGGAGTACACCCTCGGACTGCAGGCCGCCGAGCAGGGGAGGCTCACGGTGGCCTTGGCGCACTACCGGGCTTCACTGCGTGAGCGTGACGATCCCCAGGTCCTGAGCGCCATGGCCGAAGTGGCGGTCGAGATGGACAACCCCGGATTGGCGATCCTGAGCCTGGAGCGTGCGATCCAACTGGCGCGACAGGCTCGCGACGAGGGGCTGGTCGAGGCGTTGCGCGAGCGGCTGGAGCGGTTGCGCGGCGGGGTGAGACGATGAGCACGGTGCACCGCGACGCTCCGCAGACCTGACCCCCGGGGGCCAGGGTCAGGTTCCCAGTCCCCGGGGGTCAGCTCACCTGCTGCAGTCCTCCTCCTACCCGCTCACGTTGGGGTTCGTCTGCAGCTCGTTCTCGGATATGGGACGCAGAGATCACGGTCCGGTGCCAGGAACGTCTCGACACCCGACGCCGGATCCTCGAGCGGATGCAAGTCGCCAGGTGTGCCTGCCGCGTCCCAGCGCCGGAGATCGTTCAGCCGCCGGGCCTCGAGCCAGAGCTCGATCCCTCGCTCCCGCTTGAATCGGGTCCAGGCCTCTTCGAGGCTCGACGCCGACCATGGCTCCAGGGGCTCACCGGTCGTGTCGCTGATCTGGCTGGTCCGCAGTGCGTTGACGATCTCCATCGCCTCCTCCCACTCGTCGTCGACCAGCAGGGCCTCCGCCTCGATCAGCCGCATCTCACGCCCCGTGACCAGGTCCACGTTGTCGCCCATGGTCGTGTATTTGAGCTGGAACTTCCACGGCACGTTGCCGATCCCCGGGCGCTCGACCTCGCCGAACGGGAAGTTGGGATCCTCGTTCCACTGCGTCCGCGGGTCGCCGGTGTCCGGATAATACTCCTCGTACGGGGTATTCCAGACCGAATGCACGCGGTAGGGCTGGTTCGCCACAAAGAACGCGATGTCGTTCCACTGATCCGGGTCCTCGATGGCAAACTTCGTCTGGAAGGCGAAGTCCTCCGGCACCTGGATCGCATCATTTACCGCGGGCCCCCAGTTCCCCAAAGTCATATGGGCGGTCGCCCGGCCGGCGAGCGCCGCCATCTCGATCTCACTTCGATTCGTAAGCTCGGCCGCGTTCGTAAAGTGATCCACGGCCCCTTCCAGGTACCGGGTATGTGGCTCGGCCGGGCCACCGTTGAACACGGCCTGACAGAAGTGCTCACCGGCCATCCGGTATGCGAAGCCCGCCCACAGATGGGCCTCGGCCAGGATTTCAGGATCCGCATCGATCTCGGCAAATCGGCGGACCGCGTCGTCCCCGACCCAGATCGCATTGTGCACATCGGACCACATCCCGTTCGATTCATCCGGCTCGAAGATTCCCCGGCCCTGCGCGACGCTGATGTTCAGGTTCCCGGACGCCACGATCTCTCGAGTGGCGGCTGACGCCTCCAGGGCGACCTCGTTCCACGCGTCGGACAGTGCTCGCTGGATCCCACCCACCACGGCGCCATGGGAAGCTGGGTTGTTGAGGAGGTCGTCAGCCACCGGACCAGGGTTGGAGACATCGAAGTCACAACCCGCGGTCGCAACCAACACCATCAACGTTCCCAGCACCGTACGACGCCCGGTCCAGCCACCTCGATCCCGTTCGGCTCTATCGTCTTGGAAGCTCATGATCCAGATCTCCCCCTCTCAGTCGCTGAATTCCATTCTCCACGGCTCGAATCGGTCACCGGCTAGAACCCGAATCGCAACGAGGCCGTCCATGTCGTCGCCGGGGGAAGGTGCTCCTGTTGGTTGATGACCAGGCAGCTGTGGCCCGTGTTGCAGCCGACCTCTGGCCCCAGGACCTTCCAGTCGTCGTTGAGCCATTTCCAGACGTTTCGGCCCGATACGGTGAGGGTCGGATTGGTGACACTCGTCCAGAACGAGAGCGGGATCTGCACGGAGAGGTTCCGAAGCTTGAAGAAGTCGCCACGGTTCATGGGCAGACCGCTCCGCTCGTACTGCTGGAGACAGCGGTTTCGCTCCGAGGCCGTGATCTCGTCGAGGCGCCCGGAGTCGAACAGCTGCCTGATCTCGATGCAGCTCGGCCAGAACGATTCCCCCCGACCGATCTTTCCGTTGGTATTACTGTCCTCGATGAAGTGCCCTCCCAGGTACTCACCCCGGGCGCTCACCCGGACCCCCAGCGGGAGCCGGAACGACATGCTCGGCGAGAGGGTCAGCGTGGGCTGTGTGGCCCCCCAGCAGAAGTCCTCCTGATACTCGGGATCCGCGAACTCGTCGGGGTTGAGGATTCTCGGCCCGCAAATCACCGGAGCCGGGTGTCCTTCCCGAACGAAGACCTCACCACCGACGGAAAATTCCGGTGCTTCTCCAAGATCCAGAACCTCGCTGCTGTGCGTGGCCAGTTGCAGCCCCACGTCCCAGGAGAAGTTCGACCTCTGAACGACGGCTCCGTCGAGTGACAGCTCGATGCCCCGGTTCTGGAGCTCGCCTACATTCTCGAGCTGGGACTGCCAGTTACCGGCCGATGGTGCCCTCCGCACCGGGAACAGGGCGTCAGTGGTCGTCTGGTCGTAGAACGTGAACACGACCGCGAGCCGGTCGCTCAGGAAGCTTCCGTCGAAGCCCATCTCGAACTCCTGCGTCCTCTCCGGCCCGAGCTCGGGATTTCCGGGGTTCGCCGGCAGGAACCCGGAAGCACCCGCGATCTTCACGGGGCTCCAGGTACGCACTGCGTCGAAGGCTCCGGGGGCCCGACCCGATTGCCCGAACGCGGCGCGGAGCTTGAGCGTACCCCAGTCCGAGCTCCAGAATGATTCGTCCGAGACCACGTAGGACATGGTGGCCTTCGGATACGGCTGAAGGCCAAAGCCCTCACCGAACGCGCTGTTGCCATCCACCCTCAGTCCTAGGGTGAGGAAAAGCCGGTCCTGGTAACCGATACGATCCTGGACGAAGAGCCCGCCGTTGATGACGCGCATGCGCTCTTCGAACGATAGGCTCACGGCACCCGACGACAGCGTCGCCTCCCCGGGGTTGGGAAACTGGTCCGCGTTGCCCGTCGTGCTGGTCTCCTCGGTCTCCACGAGCTGTCCGCCGGCCGAGAACGTCGTGGACCAGTCCGAACCCAGCGGCTGCGTGTAGTTGGCCGCGTAGTCCACCGTCAGGGTCTCACCCACCCAGCGGGTGACGGCGCGGCGCCCGTCCGGTTGGAGGATGAAGCCGAAGGGCCGGAAGTTCTGCCCCTCGGTGTACGCTCGGTCAAAGCCCACCGTGAGCCGTTGATCAAGCCGATCCCCCAACGCATGACGGAAGGTCAGGCCCGTCGTGAAATGGTTGATGTCCGTGAAAATCTCGTAGTCCAGCAACGCATTGATGTTTTCTCTGCGAGTCGGCACGGCTCCGGTGTAGCTCGTCGATGGACGCCACGCATTCAGCGTCACGCCCTGGGCGTTGTCCCCGGCCGGCGTGTTGGAGATGCGCTCGTCCAGGTACGACGTGTTCCAATCGGCCGTTATGTCCCAGCCCAGCGAGAATTGAAAGTTCCCGCGGAGGGAGAACGCCTTCTCATGGTCGTTCACCAGCGGAAAATTCACGTCTCTCAGCTTCCCGGACAGGAAGTACGAGATGTCCTCAAGGCCGCCCCGCACGTCGCCGAAGTACTCCTGACCCCATGCGTTGCGGAGCCAGTGCCGGTCCATGTACATGAAGTCGGAGTTTCCCAGCACCTGACCGTCGGTGTCCTCGAACTCGAAGTTCTCCGCGCCGAACTTCTGCATGTGCCGGAGGCTTTGAGATGTCCCCACTGAGAACTGGGGGCTTCCGCTGGTGCCGCGCTTCGTGAAGATCTGGATCACCCCGGCCGAGGCCTCCGTTCCGTACAGCGAAGTGGCCGCCGCCCCCTTGATCACCTCGACACGATCGATGCTCTCGGGATTGATGTTGGCCAAGGGGCTCGCCTGTACGTTGCCGCTCCGCCCTGAATAGCCGATTGGGGGAACGTTCTTCGGATACGCCTCGCTCCGAACCCGAACTCCATCGACGTAGACCAGGGGTTGGTTCGTCATGGCGATGCTGTTGATGCCCCGCAGCCGGATCATGTTTCCCGAGCCGGCCTGGCCCGACACCTCGGTGATGACCGCCCCGGGAACACGGCCGCCCATTATCTCCTCGACGTTCCGATCCGACAGCTCGAGCTCATCGACATCCAGCTGAGAGACCGCGTTGCCGACCTCTCTTTGTCGAGCCGCGCCCGCCTGACCCGTGACCACGAGCTCGTCAAGGGCGAGAGCCTCCCGCTCCATCTCCAGGCTCACCTGAACAGACGCGCCGGGGTCGACCGAGATCTGCTGCCGCACCGTCCGATGCCCGATCCGCTCAGCGACGATCTCATGGGTGCCGGCCGGGACGTTGAGGATGAGGAATCGACCGTCCCCTCGGGACAAAGCACCCATGTTGGTGCCCGTCAGGAAGATCTGGGCCTGCCCCAGGGGCGCCCCGGTCGCGGCTTCGACGACCTGTCCCGTGATCTGACCGGTTTCTTGTGCGTGCCCGGCCGACCCGAAGAAGGATGACGCTGCGAAGAACGCGAAGAATAGGAAGGGCGCCAGGCCGACTCGCCGTCCGAACGGTCGATGCTTGCCCCGGGAAAGAGTTCTCGGATCAGAGTCACGGGTCATCATGGATGCCTCCTCCACAGAAATTGTAAACGTGAGGCACCGAGAGGGGGTCCGACGCGCCTCCCGGTACGTCGACTCCGCAGGGATCCTTCCAACCTCCCGGATCCTTCCAAACCTGACGAGCTTTCAACCTTCAAACCAATCTCGTGGGCACAGTACGCTTCCCTTCGAGCCATGTCAAATACGATCCCTTGACAAGCTGCCTTGATTGATTAACAGCCCATGCGTAGCACCGTGGCTCGGAGTCGGTCCAGCACGTTCAAACGACCTCCTCTCGGACTCGGCGGATCTCCCCTCCTGGGCGGAGTCCGAGGGATGAGCATCCGGATTCTGGCCTCTCGGCCGCTCCTTATCAGGTGAAGTGCCAGTCAGCGGCCGGGGGAGGCCCCCGCCCTGTTTCGCTGGCCGGCTTGCGTTGGTTGGATCAGAGTCCCCTCTTCCAGAATCCATTCCCGGTTCAGTCCTTTCGAGTCAGAGTGTGCGGATGACTATCCGTGGATCCACCATCGTGTTCTTGTGCTTGCTCCTCGTGGGCTGCCACCGCTACGTCCCGACCCGCCTCGGGTCGGTTCCGTCGGGTGCCGAGGTCCGGCTCCAGCTCTCGGATGAGGGTACTCGGCGGTTGGAGGCGCTCTCGGGCTCGGATGCGGAAGAGGTGGAGGGCAGACTGTTGAGTTGGGCCGATGAGGTGATCCTGTCTGTGCCCCTCCCCTCGGTCCCGCGGATGGTGGATCGGGATCTCCGGCGTCGGATCGTGGTGGCGTCAGATGATGTGGTTGGGATCCAGGTCCGGGAGTGGGACCGAACCCGGACGGCGCTGCTCGTGGGCGGAGTGGCGACCGTGGTCACCACCGCGCTCGTGGCTGCGCTCTCCGGGAGCTTCGGGGGAACCGGCGGACCGGACCGACCCCCGATGGAAGAAGAGGGCTCCCTACTGCCCGTGGGGTTCAGGGTGTTTCCCTGAGACCGGAAGGGATCCCGCCCACCACCCCTGACCGACACATCCATGCCAGGAGACGCGCCATGCATGCCCGACTGAGCCTGACACTCCTGTCCACGACCGTGCTCTTTGCCATTCCTACCGCTGCCCAGGAACCCGCGGCCTGGAACGTCGGTGAGGAGCTCGTTTTCCACACCTTCTCCATTGCAGCGGTGGATCCCGAGACTGGAGAGTCCGGGGTGGCGGTGACCACGCGGAACCCCTGCGTGGGGAACGGGGTGCCGTGGGTCCGGAAAGGGGTGGGCGCGGTGGCGACCCAGGCGGCGACCCGGACCGAATACGGTCACGAGCTTCTGGAGCTCATGGCGGAGGGCATTTCGCCGGCAGAAGCCCTGGAGCGTCGCCTGGCCGACGACGAGAATGCCCAGCGGCGGCAGATCGGGGTCATCGGGGTGGGCGGCCGCTCGGCGCAGCACTCGGGCTCCGAGATCAGCGATTGGTCAGGGAGCCGGGCGGGCCCGAACTACGTGACCCAGGGGAACTCGCTGGTCGGTTCAGAGGTGCTAGATGCCGTGGCCCGGACTTTCGAGGCCTCGGCGGGTTCCTATCGCCACCTGGCCGACCGACTCATTGAGGCGATGGCCGCGGGCCAGGCGGAGGGTGGGGACGCCCGGCACGGAGAGACCCAGTCGGCCGCGGTGATCGTGGCCGACCCCCGACCCGACATGGCCCGGAGGCCAGACGGCCAGACGGTGCACATCAATGTGTGCGAGCATCCTGCCCCCATCACCGAAATGCGGCGAATCTACGAGACGATCTCCGAGACACTGGGCTTCCGGACGCTCCAGCAGGAGACGGGGCGGGATATCCTCCAGCTCAAGCTCATTCTCCACGCCCTGGGCTATTTCCGCCCGGATTTGGAGGAGTTTCCCGAGGAACTCGAGGACGAACGACTCTACACCCAGGAGGCCGTGAACGCAGTGGACCGATTCCGGGAGGACCAGGGGTGGCGAACTACGGTGCCGGGCTTCGTGGACGCGTTGACCGTCGAGAGGCTTTGGACCGAGCTGGAGGCGGCCGGAGAGGCCGACGCCCTCCGGCAGCGGCTTCTGGAAATCCTTCGCGTGCGGAGATGAGGGTCGCGTCCGGGCCGGCGCCGGCCCGGACGCGAAGAGCTTCTGGTGGCTGAGGCCGACTGCCCCCTCTCGCTCCGCGGACCCGAAGAAGACAGTCCGGATGACGCCGCTGCGCGCCAGTCCCGCTGAGTTCGACCCCCTAACAGTCCGTAGAAGTCTGGTGGTCCGCGCGACCACCGCTGCGCGGCGGTGCCCGGGGCGGCACGGCCCGACCCACGCCCTCCGGGCGCGGGTGCCCCCCGTCGTTGGAGCCCCTCGGACCACGGCCTTCGGCCGCGGTGCCCGCTACGGCTATGCCTTCGGGGCTCCGCCATAGGAGCACGGGCCGTGGCGCTCCCGGGGCACCCGGGCGCAGCACGGGTCCGGGCCACCAGACTTCTGCCACGGACTGCTAAGCGCTGAGAGCCACTGACATCACGTGGGGTGGACGCGCTCTAGGGCGCGCGAGGCGTGGCGGGCCCGGTGTTCTCGGGCGGCGTCGGCTCGTTGGGCTCGACGTGCACGAGCACGTCCAGGATCGGAAGCTCGGAGGTGATCAGGCGGTCCTTGACGTCGTGACCGATTTGGTGCCCCCGACGGACGGTCAGCGCACCGTCCACCTCCACGTGGATGTCCACGAGGTAGACCAGCCCGCTTCTGCGTACCCGCACCTCGTCGATGCCGTGAACGTCCGGTGTCCGGGCGGCGATACGGCGGACCTGATCACAGATTTCCTGCGGGGCGGCGGCGTCCAGAACCTCGCGGAGACCGCTGCGCAGAAGCCGAACGCCGTTCCAGGCGATCACCACGCAGGCGACGAGGGCAGCCCAATCGTCCGCCGATTCCCAGCCTTCTCCCAGCAGGAGCGCGAGTGAGATGCCAAAGAAGGCCGCGACCGACGTCAGGGCGTCCGCACGGTGGTGCCAGGCGTCGGCGAGCATCGCGCGACTGCCCACGTCCGTGCCGCTGCGCGTCAGGAATCGGAAGGTGCCTTCCTTCGTGACCACGACGGCTACGAGCACGGCCAGCGTGAACGCAGCGGGGGGGGCGTGCGGGTTCATGATCTCGCGGACGGCCCCGTACGCGATGCCTGCCGCGGCGCTGAGGAGAACCGTCGCCACGACCAGGGCGGCGAGTGGCTCGGCCTTGCCCCGCCCGTAGGGAAATTCGGGCGTCTGTGGCGCCGAGCTGGCACGGAGCCCACTCCAGACGAGAAGCGAGCTCGACAGGTCGAGGACCGATTCGACTCCGTCGGCGACCAGCGCGAACGAGTTCCCGACCAGGCCCGCGGTGATCTTCACCACGCCGAGGAGGGCGCTCACCACCAGCGCCGTGGCCGTGGCCTTGGTTCCGGTCCGGTAGGCTTCGTCCAACTGGTCGGACGTGGCGCGTGGCTCGGGCGGAGTGGGGGATCGAGGGGGGGTCATCGACACTTGAGGTCCGTCTCAGGGATCGGAGCAATCACGCTGGTACCCGCAGGCCCCACATACCAACTTGCAATGGCGATCGACCATGGGTTCGCCGCACAGGTCACACACCGTCCCCGTGGGCGCCCCGGGCGTCGGACTGGAGCCCCCCGTCCGTTCGTGTTCGGACACCGTGGATCGCCGGGTACGAGCATCGTCGTATCGACCGGGTCGGCTGCTCATTCGGGAGCCCCGAGCCCCTCGGCCAGGTATTCGCGGCTGAGCTCGACGTAGTGGCTTCCGCCGCCCTCGATCCACCGTGCGGCCGATCCTTCCAGCGTTTTCTTCACGACACCCGGGATGCCGGCGACGAGGCTCCGCTCGGGGATCCGGGTACCCTCGAGCACCACCGTGTTCGCGGCGAGCAGGCACTCTTCACCGATGACGGCGTTTTGAAGGATCACGGCATTCATGCCCACGACGGTCCTGTCGCCGATCTCGCAGCTCTCGAACTTCGCGCCGTGGCCCACCGTCACGTCCGAGCCGATGACCGTCGGCCCCCATGCACCGACGTGTACGACGCAGTTGTCCTGAACACTCGTGCGCGGCCCGACCACGATTCCGTTGTCCGGGTCATCGCCGCGCAGCACGGCACCGAACCAGACGCTGCTCTCTTCCTCGACCGTGACGTCGCCGATGAGCACCGCCGTCGGCGCGACGAACGCGGACGGGTGGATGTTCGGGGACTTTCCGTTGAACGGTAGTATGACGGCCATGTTTCGTCGGTCCTTGGGTCGCGTGGTCAGTCGTGGGCTCGACAGCCCGTGGCAGAGGTCTTCTGATGGTCGTCGTCGGGAGCGCCCCGGGCCGTCAAGAGTCTTCACGCTCCGCGGGCTGCTGGTCCAGTCGCGTCAGCCTCGCGCGCACGACTTGGGTCTCGGTGGCGTCGACGATCTCGATCCGCACCCCGGCCCGCTCGAAATCGTCTCCGGTGGCGGGCACGTGGCCGAGCTCTTCCAAGATGAATCCATTGACCGAGCGGTGCTCCACGTTGGGAAGCTCGACCCCGAGGAGCGCGTTTAGGTCACGTGTGTCCGCGCTTCCGTCACATTCGATGATCGAATGCGAGACGCGCTCGATCCCTTCCTCCTCGACGTCGGTTTCGTCCTGGATCTCGCCGACGAGCTCTTCGAGCACGTCCTCGAGCGTCACGAGGCCGTCCGTGCCGCCGAACTCGTCCGCGACGATGCCCATGTGGATCCGGCGGGCCTGAAAGTCGGTGAGGAGCTGCGTGAGGGAGAGAGAGCCGGGCACGAAGAAGGGGGCACGAGCCAGCTCGCCGAGCGGGAGGTCGTGCTCCCCTCGTGCGTACCGTTCATAGGCTTCGCGGACGTACACGATTCCGGTCACGTCGTCGATCGAGTCCCTGTAAACCGGAACGCGGCTGTAGGGGACGTCCGGCAGGTCGTCGATGATTTCGCTCAACGGTGTGTCCTCCGCCCATGCGAACATGTCCACGCGGGGGATCATGACCTCCCAGGCCGTGAGCTCGTCGAGCCGGAAGGCCCGTTCGACGAGGAGGTTTTCCGAGGCCTCCAGCACGCCTTCTTCACTTCCGATCTCCTGGATCTCGCGGAGCTCCCGCTGCTCGTTCGAGAGCGTGGGGCCCGAACCCGACCGTAGGCGTTCTTCGAGGCGCTCGACCGGAGACGTGAGGAATCGGGATTGGCGCGCGACGAACAGGAGGAGCGGGGCGAGGGTGAGGGCGAAGCGCACCGGGTGGCGCGTCGCCAGCATCTGGGGTAGGAGGTCGCCGACGAGGAGCACGGTCAGAACCGCCAGAACGACGCCACCGCCCGAGCTCCAGAGCGAGCCGGTAGAGGCGGTGCCCACGGCGGTGATCGCGACCGCCGCGAGGTTCAAGATTCGAGTGAAAAGCCGCACCGCGAGCTGTACGCCCGCACCCCGGATCCGCACTTCCGTCAGCGCGCCCGAGCCACGAAACCCTTCCGACTCGAGCGTTCGCAGGCGGGAGGTGCCCAGCTGGAAGGCCGCGGCTTCTCCCAGGGTCAACGTGGCCGAGAGAAGAAGCAGGAGCGCGACGACCGCGACGGTCCCCCAGATCACGTGGTGTCCCTTTCGCGGAAGGGACTTCTGCTCGTACTCGGAGGGCGATCACCACGTCCGGTACTTCGTGCTAGGTCCAACCCTCACTCTCCTTGAGGAGCTCGGCGATCACGTCGCGGGTCGTGCGCCCGTCCGATTCGGCTTCGAAGTTGAGAACCAACCGATGTGCGAGAACGGCGGGAGCGATCCCTCGTATGTCGTCCAAGGACGGCATCGCCGAGCCACGTGCCGCCGCGCGAGCCTTCGCGCCCAGGACCAGGAACTGCGACGCACGGGGTCCCGCGCCCCAGGAGACGTACCGTTGGGCGACGGCCCCCGCCTCCTCGCCCGGCCGCGTCGAGCGCGCGAGGCGAACGGCATAGCGCACCAGCGACGGTGGAGCGGGAATTCGGCGCACCAGGGCTTGGAGCTCGATGAGCTCCTGCGCGGAGACCACCGGGCTTACTGAAGCGCTGGCTTCCCCCGTGGTCCGCATCGCCACCTCCTCTTCTTCCTCCTTCGAGGGGTAGTAGATCGGCAGCTCGAGCATGAACCGGTCGAGCTGGGCCTCGGGGAGCGGGTACGTTCCCTCCTGCTCGATGGGGTTTTGCGTGGCGAGGACGAAGAACGGGGGCTCCAGTGGATACCGCTCACCTGCGGCGGTGACGGCTCGCTCCTGCATGGCTTCGAGCAGCGCCGCCTGCGTCTTGGGGGGGGTGCGGTTGATCTCGTCGGCCAGCACCACGTTGGCGAAGATCGGGCCCTTCACGAACCGGAAGATCCTCCGGCCGGTCGACCGGTCTTCTTCGATCACCTCCGTGCCGGTGATGTCGGTCGGCATGAGGTCCGGCGTGAACTGGATCCGGCTGAACGCGAGGTCGAGCGTCTGCGCGAGCGTCTGCACGAGCAGCGTCTTGGCGAGACCCGGAACACCGACGAGGAGCGCGTGCCCGTTGGCGAGGAGCGCGTTCAGGAGCTCGTCCACCACCTCGTGCTGACCGACGATGCGCTTCGCCATCTCGCGGCGCATGCCTTCCGACACCTCGGCCACCCGTTCGAGGAGCTCGATGTCCTCGTCCCGTTCCGTGGCCGTATTCGTGGGTGTGTTCATCCAGACGTGGTTGTGCGGCGAGCCGCGGTAAGGGAGTCGCTCGGACCCGAATAGACGACAGCGACGGTCCTTTCGTCAAGCCGTGCCGCGGCCGAGAGCGCTTCCCTGCAAGGTGCGACGTACGGCCCGGGAAATGGCCCAAATTCCAGCACCACGACCGCTTGCGCTTTTTTTCACAAACTTGTATCCTTGGTGGGCTCAGGAAGCTGAGGAGCCGACCGAATGTCGCCAGAGGATCGCCGGAAGAAAGTTCGACTGAACGGGGCGTCGCAGCGTCTTCCGGGGGAAGTCCTCGGGCTCACGCTCAACGTCGTCGTGGCGGCATTTCTTTTCGGTTTCCTCGGTCGGTGGGTCGGTACGAAGATCGGGGGCCAGGATTACCTGACGCTCCTGGGAGGGTTCATAGGCGCGGTGGCGGGGTTCTACAGTCTTTACATGCACCTCACCGCGCGATCCGAAGACCGAGAGACGAAGAGCTCCGGATGAAGGCGCTTTCGCGCTACACCGTCGTATCCAGCCTGATCGTGGCCCTGATCGCAGGGATCACGGTTCCGTTTCTGGACGCTGCGGGCCGATTGGGGTTCGCGGCGGCGGGCGTGGTGGCGCTGCCGCTACAGGTGGGACTCTTCGCGCTCCTCGTCCACGCACGCGACGATTCTTCGCGATTCATGACGTGGTGGGGGCTCGGAGTGCTCGGTCGGGTGGTTGCGGTGGCCGCAGTGGGTCTCGGCGTCCGAAGCTTTCAGGTATTCGACCCGACAGTGACGATGATGGCCACGGTCGGCCTTTTCTACATATTCCTCCTGCTCGAGCCGGTGTTCTTGCGTCGGGACGGGCGGGCTACCGAGTACGCTTAGGTGAGCATGCAGGGTTCGGCGCAGGAAACGGCCAGAGGGGTGGCGTCGCAGAGCCAGGACGCAGGCGGTCTCAACGAGATCGAGGAGATCCCCGACTACATCACGCACCACCTCGAGGACGCCAGGGAGCTGGAGTTCGGGGGCCTGCACCTCGACCTCGGCCAGTTCGCCTTCGACCCGATTCACATCGGGGGCGTGGCGATCGACCTGTCGCCCACCCGCCAGTTGATCTTCATCTTCCTGGCCGCGCTCCTCTGCATCGCCGTATTCGTTCCGGTGGCGAAGGCGCTCAGGCGCTCGGGCACGGCATCGGCGCCGAGTGGCTTCGCGAACGCGGCGGAGGCGTTGATCCTGTACTTCCGGAACGACATCGTCCGGGCCAACATCGGGGAAGACGGAGACGGCTACACGCCGTTCATTCTCACCATCTTCTTCTTCATCCTGTTCATGAACCTGCTGGGCCTCACTCCCTTCGGGATCACGGCCACGGCGAACCTCTCGGTCACGGCGGCGCTCGCCGGAATCGCGTTCATCGTGACGGAAGTGGCGGGCATGCGGGAACTCGGGCCGGCTGGATACGCGCGCACGATCTTCTACCTTCCCCCCGGCCTCCCCGCGCCCATGAAACCGATCATGTTGGTGATCATGGCCCCGGTCGAGTTCCTCGGGAAGCTCGCGAAGCCGTTCGCGCTGGCCGTTCGTCTGTTCGCCAACCTGATGGCGGGCCACATCCTGATTCTTGCGATCGTGGGCCTGATCCTGGTCAACCAGAGCCTCCTGGTCGGGGGCTTCTCGGTGGTCGGGATGAGCCTCCTCATGATCCTGGAGCTCTTCGTGGCCTGCTTGCAGGCCTACATTTTCGCCATGCTGACTTCCGTGTTCATCGGCCTCATCCGACACGCGCACTGAGTCACCGATCGCGAGTCGTTCAGTTTTTCACCATGTCCGCGCGGCGGACCTCACACCCTTAACGTTCAAGGATTTAGATCATGTATCTCATGTTCCAGGCGGTTCAAGACGGAGTTGCCCAGAGTGGCCTCGGCCTCGTGGGCGCCGGGCTCGGAATCGGCCTCACCGTGATTGGCGCGGCCATCGGTATCGGGCAGATCGGTGCGCAGATGGCGTCCGGCATCGCGCGTCAGCCTGAAGCGGCGGGTAGCATTCAGACCGCTTCGATCATTCTCGCTGCCCTCATCGAGGGTGCGGCGCTCTTCGCGCTCGGCCTGGCGTTCCTGAAGTTCTAGCTTCGCACCGCCTCCGAGCGAGGTGCGACGGACGAATGGAACCGCAATGGAGATCGCAATGAGGACGAGCCGAGTCGCTGCCAGCGTCGGAGTCCTGTCTCTAGGACTTCCGGGACAGGCATGGGCCCTGGCCGGAGCGGGCACGACGCCGCTCTTCACCGTGAACCTCGGTACGACGGTCTGGACGACCATCGTATTCGTGGCGCTTTTGGCCATCCTCTGGCGTTTCGCTTGGGGACCGATTCTCTCGGCCATCGAATCGCGGGAGGAGGGGATCCAGTCGGCCATCGACGAAGCAACCGCCCGTAATGCCGAGGCGGAGCGTCTGCTCGCCGAGCACCGGGAGCAGCTCGCCGACGCGCGCCGACAGGCCAACGAGCTGATCGCCGAAGGTAAGGCGGCCGGCGAGAACCTGAGAAAGGAGATCGAGGAAAAGGCGCGCGAAGAGGCTCAGGCGCTCATCGAGCGTGCGCGGGCCGAAATCGAGCGTGAGCGGGATCAGGCCCTCGACACGCTGCGGAAGGAGTCCGTCGAGCTGGCACTCGCCGCTGCGTCGCGGCTGCTCGAAGAAAAGCTCGACGCATCGAAAGACCGTGAGCTGGTGGAACGATATCTGGCCGAGCTCACGGAGACCGAGGAGGTTTCCGCGTGAGGGGGGAGACCGTCGCGCGGAAGTATGCCGAAACCCTCTTCGAGCTGGGAGTTCGCGCGGGCCGTGCGGAGAAGTACGGAGAGCATCTTCGCGAAGTCTCCGACCTGTTGGACACGCAGCCGAAGTTCCGGCTCTTCCTCGAGACGCCGCGGATCGATGACGAGGACCGGAAGCGGCTGATGCGGGACGTTCTCGGCTCGTCCCTACCGAAAGACGTGATGAGCTTCCTGCTCGTCACGATCGACAAGCGACGGCAACGGTTGCTGCGGGAGATCGCCACGCAATACCAGTTGCTCGTCGACGAGCACCTCGGGCGACAACACGTCGAAGTGACCGTGGCTCGCCCGCTCGGCGACGACGCGCGAGGCATGATCGCCGAGCGCCTCTCGCGGGTGCTCGGGAAGGAGGCGATCCCCCACGTCCGGGTGAAGCCGGACATCATCGGCGGGCTCGTTGTTCGAACTGGTGATACGATCTATGACGGATCGGTACGGAGACGGCTCGAGGGCATGCGGAGCCGCATGCTCCGAGCCGAGTTGCCCGCCGGGGTGGCGGGTGGACAATGATCCGTACGGTCCCTGAACTCAGGATCCAATAGAGATGGCCAACGATTCCCAACTCCGTGCCGGCGAGATCAAGGACGTGCTGCTCAAGGAGATCGAGCAGTACGAGGAGGATCTCCAGGCCGAGGATATCGGTGAAGTCCTGGAGGTGAAGGACGGCATCGCACGCATCTACGGGCTGACGAACGCCATGGCCGCCGAGATGCTCGAGATCACCTCTTCGGTGTCGGGCGAGACCGTGACGGCGCTCGCCCTCAACCTCGAAGAGGACAACATCGGCGCGGTCGTGATGGGCGAATGGACTTCGCTCCACGAGGGTGATCAGGTCCGGTGCACGGGCCGCGTGCTCGACGTCAACGTCGGGGAAGGTTACCTCGGCCGGGTCGTGGATCCGCTGGGGCAGCCGGTGGACGGGCTCGGGCCGGTGGACGGAGTCGAGGACACCCGTCAGATCGACATCGTGGCCCCGGGTATCGTGCAGCGGCAACCTGTCAATCAGCCGCTGCAAACCGGCACCAAGGCCATCGACTCGATGATTCCGATCGGCCGGGGTCAGCGCGAGCTGATCATCGGCGACCGAGGCACGGGTAAGACGGCGGTGGCGGTCGATACGATCATCAACCAGAAGGGTCAGGACGTGATCTGCATTTACTGCGCGATCGGACAGCGCGCGGGGAAGGTGCGGAACGTCGTCGAGACGCTACGTGAGCACGGGGCGCTGGACTACAGCATCGTGGTGACCGCGAACGCGTCGGACCCCGCCCCCATGCAGTACATCGCGCCCTATGCGGCGACCGCGATGGCCGAGCATTTCATGTGGCAGGGCAAGGACACCCTGGTTGTCTACGATGACCTGACGAAGCAGGCGCAGGCCTACCGGCAGCTTTCGTTGATTCTGCGGCGGCCACCGGGCCGGGAAGCCTATCCGGGAGACGTGTTCTACCTGCACTCCCGCTTGCTCGAGCGCGCGGCGAGGCTGTCGGACGAGAATGGCGGCGGATCGCTGACGGCACTGCCGATTATCGAGACGCAGGCGGGTGATGTGGGTGCTTACATCCCGACCAACGTGATCTCGATCACGGATGGCCAGATCTTCCTGGAGCCCGACCTCTTCTACTCGGGCGTGCGACCGGCGGTGAACGTCGGAATCTCCGTGTCCCGTGTCGGCGGCGCGGCTCAGATCAAGGCCATGAAGACGGTGGCCGGCCGCCTGCGGCTGGATCTCGCGCAGTACCGCGAGCTCGAAGCGTTCGCCCAGTTCGGTTCCGACCTGGACGCCGCCACCCAGCGCCAGCTCGCGCGCGGGGCACGCACCGTGGAGTTGCTCAAGCAGCCCCAGTATCAGCCGATGCCGGTCGAGAACCAGGTCGCCGTCATCTATGCCGTCACCAACGGCTTCGTGGACGACCTTCCCGTGGAGCGCATGCGTCAGTGGGAGCACGGCTTCCACGAGGAACTCTCCGCCAAGCACTCCGATCTCCTCGGCGAGATTCGGAGCGGCGGAAAGCTCACCGACGAGATCACGGAGAAGCTCGACGCCGCGATCGAGAAATACACCACGGCGTTCAGGGCGGAGCTGTCCGAGTCCGACAGCTCCGCTGCCGCGTCGGCGTAAGGCAGGAGACGACCGGTGGCAGGAGCACGGGAAGTCAAGCGACGGATCCGTTCCGTCGACAATACGCGTCAGATCACACGCACGATGGAGCTCGTGGCGACGTCGAAGCTGAAGCGCGCCACGGACCGCGTGAAGGCGGCGCGGCCGTATGCCGATGCGCTGCGGGAGGTCGTGAGCGGGCTCTACAGCCCGGAGCTTTCCGAGCGGTACCCGATTCTCCGACAGCCTGAAGAGGTCAGCCGTGCCGCCGTGTTGTTACTCACGGCCAACCGCGGTTTGGCCGGAGCGTTCAACGCGAATCTCATCAAGAAGGCGCGCGAGATTCTCGAGGATCTTCGGAGCCGGGGCATCGAAACCGAGCTCCACATCGCCGGGAAGAAGGGGATCCAGTACTTCAGGTTCCGAGGCGAGGAGATTCGCACGGAGACGACGGATATCGGTGACAACCCGACCGGGGAGGACGCGGAGTCGCTGGTCGGGCCCATCCGGGATCGTTTCGAGGCCGGAGAGCTGGATCAGGTGCATCTAGTGAGCTCCGAGTTCCGTTCCGCGATGTCGACCCCGCCCCGTGCGGTCGAGGTTCTGCCGATCCGCCCCGACGAGGGAGCGCCGTCGGCCGACCTCTACCTGCTTTCCCCTGGCGGGGACGTCATCCTGGAGCGGATCCTGCCGGCCTTTCTCCGCAACGTCGTCTTCACGGCGTTGATCGAGAACGCCGCGGCAGAGCAGGGGGCCCGGCGCAGCGCGATGAAGAGCGCCACCGACAACGCCGGCGAGATGCTAGAGAGTCTCACCCGTTCCTACAACCGGGCCCGTCAGGCCCAGATCACGCAGGAGATCGCCGAGATCGTCGGTGGCTCCGCTGCCCTAGAGTAATCATGGCTGATCAAAATATCGGAAGAGTCGTCCAGGTCATCGGGCCGGTGCTCGACGTGGAGTTCGACACGGAGCATCTGCCTGACATCTACAACGCGCTCCGGCTCACGAGCACGAACGAGGCCGGCCAGGAGATCTCGTTGGTCGCCGAGGTGCAGCAGCACATCGGTCGGGGTCAGGTCCGTGCCGTCTCGATGTCGTCGACGGACGGAGTGACGCGCGGTATGTCCGCGGTGGATACCGGTAGCTCGATCACGGTGCCGGTCGGGGAGCGGGCGCTCGGTCGGATCCTGAACGTGCTCGGCGAGCCCGTGGACGAGATGGGCCCGGTCGGTGGGGACGATGCCGAAAGCGTGGAGCGGTGGCCGATTCACCGCCTCGCGCCGACCTTCGACCAACTCGATCCGAGGACGGAAATCTTCGAGACCGGCATCAAGGTCGTGGATCTGCTCGCCCCGTATGTGAAGGGTGGTAAGACGGGTCTGTTCGGTGGTGCGGGGGTGGGCAAGACGGTCATCATCCAGGAGCTCATCAACAACATCGCCATGGAGCACGGAGGTCGATCCGTGTTCTCCGGCGTGGGTGAGCGGACGCGTGAGGGCAACGACCTCTGGCTCGAGTTCAAGGAAGCCGGGGTGCTCGATTCGACGGCGCTCGTGTACGGCCAGATGAACGAGCCTCCGGGAGCCCGCCTCCGAGTGGGGCTCACCGGGCTGACGATGGCCGAGTACTTCCGGGACACGGAAGGACAGGACGTCCTCCTCTTCATCGACAACATCTTCCGGTTCACTCAGGCCGGAGCAGAGGTGTCCGCGCTCCTCGGCCGGATGCCTTCGGCGGTGGGGTACCAGCCGACGTTGGGCACGGAGATGGGTGAGCTCCAGGAGCGCATCACGTCGACGTCCAAGGGGTCGATCACGTCGGTGCAGGCCGTTTACGTGCCGGCAGACGACCTCACCGACCCGGCGCCCGCGACCGCGTTCGCCCACCTCGACGCCACGACCGTGCTCTCCCGTGCGATCTCGGAGCAGGGGATCTATCCGGCGGTCGACCCGCTCGACTCCACATCCCGGATCATGGATCCGCAGTTCGTCGGAGAGCGGCACTACAAGGTGGCGACCGACGTTCAGGCCATCTTGCAGCGGTACAAAGACCTGCAGGACATCATCGCTATTCTCGGCATGGACGAGCTGAGCGAGGAGGACAAGGTGATCGTGGGCCGCGCGCGCCGGATCCAGCGCTTCCTGTCCCAGCCGTTCTTCGTGGCCGAGCAGTTCACCGGGCTGCCGGGCAAGTACGTGAAGCTCGACGAGACCATCGAGTCCTTCGAGCGAGTGGCGGCGGGAGAGTTCGATCATCTACCTGAGCAGGCGTTTTACATGGCCGGGGGGATCGATGACGTCGTGGCCGAGGCGGAGCGCCTCGAGGGCGGAGGCTGATCGTGGCGGGTTCGCTTCAGGTCCAAGTGGTCTCGCCGAGCCGGGTCGTGTTCGAAGGTGAGGCCGCGGCGCTCGTCGTCCCCGCGTGGGACGGGCACGCCGGGGTTCTTCCGGGACATGCCCCGGCGCTCACGCTCCTCGGGGTCGGGCCGCTGAATGTCGAGCGTCCCGGTGGGGGGAGCGACACGTTCTATGTCGGCGGGGGCGTCATGAAGGTCGAGCGCGACGTCGTCACGCTCCTCACGGAGTACGCCGGCACGGAGCCCCTCTCGGAGATCCCGGAGGGGATGCTGGTCGAACCAGAGGAAGTCGGAGCCTGAAAATCTCCTCCCGGGCGATGTCCTCAGCGAAGAGACTCCGGTGAAGCTGGACCTGCACGTCCATTCGAACGCCTCCGACGGTGCCTGGGCACCGGCCGACGTGGTCCGGGCGGCCCGGGCGGGCGGGCTGGATGTGCTCGCCATCTCCGACCATGACACGACGGCCGCGTGTGGGCCGGCGGTGGCGCTCGGTGTCGAGCTGCAAATCCAGGTCGTGCCCGCGATCGAGGTGAGCTCGAGCCACGAGGGACAGGATATCCACGTGCTCGGCTATTTCGTCGATCCCGAGGCCCCTCGGCTGCGGGACCACGAGCGGCGCGCACTCAGCCGCCGGGAGACGCGAATGCACGAGATGCTCGCGAAGCTCGCCGACCTGGGTATCGACATTCCTTTCGAGGCCGTGGAACGGGTGGCGGGGCCCGACCGGGTCGCTCTCGGTCGTCCGCACCTCGCCAAGGCGCTGCTGGAAGCCGGACACGTACCGACGGTGTCGGCCGCGTTCGACACCTTCATCGCGGACGACGGGCCCGCCTTCGTCCCGACGCACATGCTGACCCCCATGGAAGCGATCGAGATCATCCTCGAGGCGGACGGGCTTCCGGTGTGGGCGCACCCTCCCGGTGGGCTCGTGGACGATCTCCTCCCGCCGATGGTGGAGGCCGGGTTGCGGGGAATCGAGGTCTACCGGCCCTGGAATCGAAGAGATCACGTGCTCCGTCTGGAACGGGTCTGTCGCTCCACCGGGCTCTTACCGACCGGCGGCTCCGACTGGCATGGACCCGATGGCGGCACGGCACTGGGAGATTTCTCCGTGACGGCCGACGAGGTCGAAGCATTCCTGGAGGCGGGCGGGCTCTGAGGCGAAGATGGCCGAGGTGGGGGCAACCTCGGTGTCACGGGCCGTTAAGCCCAGGGAGCCAGGAGCCTCCGCACCGTCTTCGCCACGTCCGTCGAAGCCATGAGCGCGCCGATGACCGCAACGCCGGCCGCTCCCGTCTGCGCGACAGCGCCAGAGCGCTCCTCGTCGATGCCGCCGATGCCCACGACCGGCACGGGGACTTCTTGCACGACCCGAGCGAGGCCGGCCGGTCCGATCACCTGACCGGCGTCGGCCTTGGTGGATGTCGGGAATACCGTGCCACATCCTATGTAGTCGGCTCCGTCCCTGACGGCGCGTCGGGCCACGGCGGGGTCGTCAGCCGAGCGGCCGATCAGGAAGTGCTTGGGCGCAGCATCGCGGATCGCACGAACAGGAAGATCGTCGGGGCCCAGATGTACGCCGTCCGCGCCGAGGGCCAGAGCGACATCGAGCCGGTCGTTCACGAACAGGAGCGCCCCCGCCGCGTGCGTGATGCCTCGCAAAGCTCGCCCGACATCCAGGAGCTCCCGTGCGGACTCACCTTTGTTGCGGAGCTGAACGGCGGGTGCGCCTGCGTCGACCGCTTCCGCTACGACCTCGGTGACCGTCCGCGGCACGGCGAGCGAGCCGTCCGTCACGACGATCAGGCGGAGCCGCCGAGCGAGCCGTTCCGGGGCTCGCGAGGGTCGTTCGCTTCCCGCGGGAGTGGGCACGGACGGTCAGGGGTCGCGAGCGTCACGGAGCCGTTGCGACTCCGCCTTGGCCCGGTTGTGCTCGGCGAGTGATCTCGTGAAGACATGCGAGCCGTCCGGTCGGGCCACGAAATACAGAAAGTCGCCCTCGGGAGCCAGCGCGGCGTCGACCGCTCGCTCGCCCGGTGCTCCGATGGGTCCGGGGGGGAGGCCAGGCTGGGTGTACGTGTTGTACGGGTTGTTCTCCACGGAGTCGATCGCCGCGTAGAGGAGCCGCTCCCGCCGGCCTCCGAGGGCGTAGAGAACCGTCGGATCGGCCTGTAACAACCAGCCCTGGTCCAACCGCCGGTGATACACGCCGGAGATGAGGGGCATCTCGTCGACCTGTCGCGCTTCGGCCTGGATGATCGACGCCAGAGTCACGATCTCGCGCTCGGTCATGCCGGTGGCTTCGAGCTGCTCGCGACGTTCCGGTGTCCAGAGGGCGTGGTAGTGCTCCGCCATCGTGCGTACAACGGTCGACACCGACGTACCTGGGGTGAAACGGTACGTGTCGGGAAAGAGATAGCCTTCCAGCGTGGGGCCGGGAACATCGAGATCGTCGACGAGCTCGGGACGCTCGAGATGGGCCATGACCGAGTCCACGTGGATGCCGGAGATGTTCGCGATCCGCGGAGCGATCTGGGAGAGCCGGAACCCTTCCGGTACCGTCATGGGAACGGTGAGCACCTCACCCCGCGTCAGCGTTCCGATGACGCGGTTCCAGGAGCTGTGGGGGCGAAGGGCGTACGCGCCCGCTCGGATATCCGAGCCCGCGCCCCGCATCCGTGCGTAGAGCTCGAACAAGCCAGGGGCGCGCACGATCTCACGGTTGGCGAGCGAATCCACCACGTCCGAGAGGGTGGCGCCCTGGGGCACGCGCACCTCGACGGGGGGCGCGTCCGTTTCGCAGGCCGGTAGCGCCAGAAGGGCCGCGGCGACGGGCGTCCAACGGAAGCGCTGGTTCATCGTGTGTCCTCCCGGTCGAGCCAGGCCTGGAGGATGAGCTGCGCCGCGCCCGCGTCCACCCGACCCTTCTCGCGCCGAGCCCGCTTCGAGAGCCCGACCGCCCGTACGGCTCGTTCGGCCCGCACCGACGTCATTCGTTCATCCACGAACGAGACGTCGAGCTCGAGCCTCTTCGCGAGATTGCGGCCCATGGTCCTGACCTCGGCGCACCACTCGTTCTCCTCGCCGGTGAGGGACAGGGGCAGCCCGACCACGACGTGTCGCACCTCCCACGCCCGAGCCGTGTCGGCGAGGCGGTTGAGCGGTGGCCGCTTGCCGGCCCGACGCTTCACGGTCTCCAGTGGGGACGCGATGGTGCCCGTGGGATCGCTGACCGCGACCCCGATCCGTTTCTCTCCAAAGTCGACCCCGAGCACGCGCACGACCCGCCTATAGCTCCGTCAGGGCTCGTGAGAGATCCGCTCCGTCCAGCATCCGGCCGTAGAGCTCGTGGATCACCGTCTCGGATCCGAAAGCGAAGCGACACGCGTCGTCGCCCCGGCTGCGGCAGCTCACCTCCAGAACGGCGACGGGCCGGCCGCTGAGCTCGGAGAGCAGTCCCGCCAGGTAACCGGTGCTGAACGAGCAGCTGCCCTCGGGATCGGGCTCGTCGCCGCGAGCCTCGACCCAGTCCTTCGTCCGGAGGATCCCCACGCCCGGGTGGGCGTCTTCATGCCCCAACGTCCCCCAGCCGCGCCGTTGGAAGGACCGTTCGACCCGGTCCCAGAACTCCGACGAGGGGAGGTCCGAGAGCTCCCGACCGCCATGGCCGACCAAATCCGAGGCTGCGGCCGTGCCGGTCTCGTAGCCCGCGTGATGGAGCGCCCGAACCGCAGGGAGGGTCCCGACTTCCTTTTCCAACTCTCGCCGGAGTACTCTGAACACCGTGACCGGTACCGCGATCTCCGGAACCTCCCCGTTTCCAATTTTCACTCTCTCCCCCTGTCTCGTCTTACACGCCGCTTGTCGCTAATATACACACTGACGGTACCTACCGAACGGGAGAATCCATGGAGCACCAGAACGAAACGCGTATCAGCTTCCTCTCCGGCCTGCTGTTGGGAGCGGCCATTGGCGCCAGCGTCGCGCTCCTCACCGCTCCGGAACCGGGTCGTCGCACGCGGCGGCGCATCCAGAAGACGGCCGGTGAGTTTCGAGACACGGCGGGCGACCGGTGGGAGGACCTCGCCGACGACGTCAAGGGAAGGGTCGACGAAGCGTTCAAGGGCGCGCGTGACAAGATCGGCAGTTGAGATCGGCGGATCGGCTCGTGCCGCTCGTCGAGTCGGTTTCTCGGTCCTGGCCATCGGTTGCGGAGCGGGGAGCATGACGGGAGCTTCGCGGTGGCTGCGTGCAGTGACTTGATCCCTGCACGGGTCATCGAAGCGAAGCGGGACGGAGCGGAGCTCGCCACCGACACCCTGCGGGCTTTTCTTCGGCAATATCGGGACGGGACCGTTCCCGACTACCAGATGTCCGCGCTCCTCATGGCGATCGTCTTCCGGGGTTTGACCGATCGCGAGACCGGCGTCATGGTCGACGCGATGGTGGGGTCGGGCGCAACCTTGGACTTTTCCCACCTCGAGCGGGTCAAGGTCGACAAGCACTCGACGGGAGGCGTGGGCGACAAGGTGTCGCTGGTGCTCGCCCCCTTGGCGGCGGAGCTCGGCATGTACGTGCCGATGATGTCCGGGCGCGGCCTCGGTCACACGACGGGCACGCTGGACAAGCTCGAGGCGATCCCGGGCTTCCGGGTCGATCTGGACCTCGCCCGCTTCGGGGCGGTGCTCGAGCGCGTCGGCTGCGCCATGACCGGGCAGACCGAGGAGATCGCTCCCCTCGACCGACGCCTTTACGCGCTGCGGGACGTTTCGGGCACCGTGCCCTCCATACCGCTGATCGCGGCCAGCATCATGAGCAAGAAGCTGGCCGAGGGCCTCGACGGGCTCGTGTTGGACGTGAAGGTCGGCGAAGGAGCGTTTCTCCCGGAACGCGAGCAGGCGTTGGAGCTGGCCAGGACCATGGTGCGCATCGGCGTCGACCGGGGCCTTCGAACCGTGGCGCTCCTGACGGCGATGGATCGGCCGCTCGGCGTCGCCGTGGGCAATGGGCTCGAAACCGCCGAAGCAGTGCGGTGCCTGAAGGACGAGGGCCCACAGGATCTGCGGCGTCTCGTGCTCACGCTCGCGGCGGAGATGGCGCACATGGCCGACCCTTCGGCCTCCGGGGAGGCGGTGACCCGCCGTGCCGAAGATGCGTTGTCCTCGGGCCGCGCGTTCGAGCGGTTCGAGAGGCTCGTCGCCGAACAGGGGGGTGACATGGAGTGCCTGGCCGACCCAGAGAGGCTCCACACGGCAGCCGAGCGAGCCGAGGTCCGGGCCGGAAGGTCCGGAACCGTCCATCGCGTGCGGCCGAGGGGGCTCGGGGAGGCGGTCGTGGCGTTGGGGGGAGGTCGAACCACCGTGGACTCGTCCATCGATCCCGGGGTGGGCTTCGAAGTCTTCGTTCGCCCCGGAGACGACGTGGGCGAGGACACGGTGATCGGGTGTGTTCACGCCCGTAACGCGGATGGCCTGAACGTAGGGCGCCGTGCGCTCCACGAGAGCGTGGTGCTCGGTGACGGCCCGGGTCCGGACCCGCTTCCGCTGGTGGTGGAGCGGGTTGTCGCGGCCGCTTAGCGCCCGGGAATCCTGAAGCGCCGATTCGAACGGTCGCAGAATTCGGTCGGCTCCGTTCCCGGCACGTAGTATTCCAGGTACTGATGTTCTTCGTCGCACCACCTCGAAGCGAGCTGTCCCGTTTCCCGGTCCACCAGCACGGCGTTCAGCCCGTCGGGCATCGGCCAGGGCTCCGGGGTAGGGAGCAGTGGCGAGAAGCCTTCGGCCCCGGCATCGGCATCGGTTTCCATCCCTTCGTAAACACGCCGCATGAACGCGCCCCAAACGGGTGCTGCGAGCCCGCCACCCGTGGCTTCCCGGGTGCCTCCTTCCTGGCGGAAGATGGGGGCCGGTTCGTCCATGCCGAACCACACGGACGCCACGAGGTTCGGCGTGAAGCCCATGAACCAGACGTCCGTCCCTTCGTTCGTCGTGCCCGTCTTCCCGGCCGCCGGGACGTCGCGGGAGAGGCCGGCACGCACCCGGACCGCGTTGTGTGCGGTGCCGCGGACGACCACGTCTTCGAGCATCGACACCATGATCCGAGAGGATAGGCTGTCCAACACCTCGGTCCGTTCGGGTTGGGGTTCCCAGATGACGTTGCCGTTCCGGTCTTCCACGCGGAGGATGGGGAACGGGCGCACCTTCGTTCCGAGATTCGGAAAGGTCGCGTAAGCCTCCGTCATCTGGAGGGGGATGACCGACGAGGCTCCGATGGTCGTCGAGGGGAGGCGTCCGATCTCGGTTTGGATCCCCATCCGCCGGGCCGTCTGCGCGACGGACTCGATCCCGACTTCCTCCCAGCCCAGCTTGATGGCGATCATGTTCTTGGACCGGTAGAGGCCCTCCCGGATGGTCATCGGCCCCTCGAACTCCTGGGTGAAGTTCGAGGGACGCCAATCTTCTCCCTCGAGCTGGGGATACACGACCGGTCCGTCGACCACGACGTGCGAAGCAGGGATGCCGCTTGCGATCGCGGCGGTGTACACGAAGGGCTTGAACGCGGATCCCGCCTGCCTGCGCGCCTGCCGAGCACGGTCGAACCGCGAATGCTCGAAGTCTCGCCCTCCGATCAACGCACGCACATGGCCGGTCTCGGGGTCCATGGCGATGAACGACCCCTGGAGGTAGGGCGTCGAGCTCGGGAACGACGAAACGGTGTCGAACTCGGCATAGTGCGGGTGCTGAAAGTTGGTCGAGTCCGCCTCGATCGCTGCCCACCCCTCGTCCATGGTCCGCCGGGCGGCGCGCTGCATTTCGACGTCCAGGGTGGTATGGACCCGGAAGCCGTTCCGGTAGATGGCATCACCGAAGCGGGAGTCGAGGATCTGGCGCACCCATTCTTCGAAGTACGGTGCAACGGTTCCGGTCGTGCCTTCGGGTTCCTCGGTCGGGAGGGGCCAGTCCTTCCAACGTTCCGCTTCCTCCGGTGTGAGGTACTCCTCGTCGGCCATTCTCGTCAGGACCAGGTCCCGTCGGCTCTTGGCCCTTTCGGGATAACGGAACGGGTTGTATCGGGCGGGGACGTTCAGGATGGCCGCGAGAAGCGCCGCTTCGGCCACGTTGACGTCGGCGAGGTTCTTACCGAAGTAGTTGCGGGCCGCGTTCTGAAATCCGTACCCGCGGCCCATGTACACTTCGTTCAGATATCCTTCGAGGATCTGGTCCTTGGTATAGGCTTGTTCCAGGTCGAGCGCGACCTGCAGCTCACGGAGCTTGCGGAGGTATCGGCGCTCGAACCCGATCTCGTCGAACATGTTGCGGGCGAGCTGTTGGGTGATGGTGCCCCCTCCGAGATTCCGGAACGTCAGGACGCCGAAGGCCGCTCGAGCGATCCCACGCGGATCGAAGCCACCGTGGTCGTAGAAGCGTGCATCCTCGATCGCGATGACGGCTTGCGGGACGTAGTCCGGCAAGGCGTGTATCGACACGGGTGTGCGACGTTCGAAGCCGAGTTGTCCCAGCGCTCGGCCGTCGTGCGCGAACAGCTTCGTGGTCTGCTCGTGCTCGAAGGTCTGGATCTGAGCGATCGACGGGCAGGCGTCCCCCGCGCACAGGTTGAGCCAGCTACCCCAAGCGCCCCCGATGACGAGCGCGACGGCGAACGCGCCGCCCATGGCCCACGACCGGGGCTCCAACAGCGCACGCATCCATTGACGCGTCGTGTTCTCGCTGTGGCTCGTTCTCGGTCGGGCTCTTGCCATGGATCGTGCAACACTCCGCTTCGTCGTGATCGGTGGGGTGTGGTCCGCTGCCGATGGTAGCGGTGCAAACCCGGTGCCAAGGCTATTATCCACGTGAAGCTAGCAGGGGTTCCATAGCGGCTTCAACGATGCTTGACCCGATCGTGTGCTCCAGCGAACCTCACCTTCACCCACGATACGCAGGAGAAATGAATGAAGGTGCGCCAAGGTACCCTTCGTCTCCGACGCCTGTTTGCGCCGGTGCGCACCGGCGTCGCAGGGGCCATGTCTTTCGCATTGCTCACGGGCCTGGTGGCCTGCGGTGGTGGTGCCCAGGAGCCTTTCGACGGGGCCGTCGTGTCATCGGATCCGGAGCTCCGACGCCTCGCCGGTGAGCTATTGCCGGACGTCGCCGAGCGTGCCGGGCTCGAGTTGCGGGAGCCGGTCCGCGTCGAGAGGCGGACGCGTGGGGAGCTCGAAGGATATCTGCGGGCCAAGCTGGACGAAGAGCTGCCTCCGGATGAGGCACAGGCAACAGGGCGGGCCTATGCGATGTTGGGCCTCGTCGAGGAGGACCTGGATCTTCGGGCCCTTCTGCTGGATCTGTACACGGAGCAGGTGGCGGGGTTTTACGAGCCCGATTCGACCGCGCTCTTCGTGATGGACGACCAACCGCCGGACGCGCTGGAGGCCTTGCTCCTCCATGAGTTGGTGCACGCGGTCCAGGACCAGACCGTGGACCTGGACGAGCTCACGGACGGAGATCTCGGGAACGACCGGGCAGCGGCGGCGCACGCCGCCATCGAAGGACACGCGACCCTCGTGATGCTCGAGTTCATGATGGAGCGGATGACGGGGCGAGCGGTCGACTTGGCGGAGGTTCCCGACTTCGGTGAGCAACTCCTCCCGGCCATAAGGGGAATGCAGGATCAGTTCCCGGCTCTGGGGAGCGCGCCCGAGGTCATCCAGCGGTCGTTGCTCTTCCCGTATACTCAGGGTGCCGGCTTCGTGCAGCACCTCTGGGCGTCGGAGGGGCGCGTTCCACCGTTCGGGTCCCGGCTTCCCACCTCGACCGAGCAGGTGTTGGAGCGTGATCTGGACGACGCGCCGGTCGAGGTGACGATCGACGTGGAGGGAGGCACGGTCCTCCATGACGGCGTGCTGGGCCGTCTCGAGGTTGGGATTCTCGTCGAGACCCATCTGGGATCGGAGGCGTCCGAGCTGGCCCATGGATGGGGTGGGGATCGCTATGTGCTCGTCGACGTGCCCGGGAGCGACGATCCCGTCCTCGTGTGGGCCGTAGCCTGGGACAGTGAGGCGGCCCGGGATCGTTTCCTCACCGGGTTCAATCCCGTGCGCGACCACCTCGGGCCGGGAGCTCGGCTCGAAGCGACCGCGGTATCGGAGCAGCCCGCGGTGCTCCTCGTCGTCGGGGACGCGTCGTCGCTCGACGTGAGCCTGCGGATCCAGAGCGAGCGGTGATGAGGCCCAATGCGTTCCGAGTCGTTCGGGTCTCGGCCGGGGCGGGAGGGTACGACGTGGTCGTGGGCCAGGGGGCGGTCGAGGAGCTCCCCGATCTACTCGCCGAGCACGCGCCCGCGTACCGGTACGCGGTCGTGTCGGACAGCCGGGTGGCCGCCCTCCATGGAGAGCGCATCCGCGCTCGCTGTGCCGAGTCCGGGCTCCGGGTGGATCTGTTCTCGTTCCCTGAAGGTGAAGCCTCCAAGACGCGAGGGCAGTGGATCGAGCTGACCGACACCCTGCTGGAGGCCGGGTGTGGACGGGATACGGTCGTGGTCGCCGTGGGGGGAGGGGTCACGACCGACCTGGGAGGGTTCGTGGCGGCCACGTTCCTGCGCGGCGTGCCGGTCGTTCAGGTTCCGACGAGCTATCTCGCCATGATCGATGCCTCGGTAGGGGGGAAGACCGGGGTGGACGTGCCGGCGGGAAAAAACCTGGTCGGGGCGTTCCACCCTCCCTCTCTGGTGGTCGCGGACCCGGATGTCCTGGCGACGCTGCCCCGGGAAGAACGCGCGCAGGGCCTCGTTGAGGCGTTGAAGCACGGTGCGGTGCTGGACGCGGCGTATTTCGAGCGGCTCGAGCAGCTGATGCCCCAGCTGCTCGAGAGCGATCCGGCAGTGGCGGGCGAGGCCGTCGGGCGTTCCGTGGAGCTGAAGGCGGCGGTCGTGGAAGCGGACGAGCGTGAGGGTGGGTACCGACAGGTCCTCAACTTCGGTCACACCCTCGGTCACGCCCTGGAAGCGGCCTCCGACTATGAGGTCGGTCACGGTACCGCCGTCGCTGAAGGAATGTTGCTGGAAGCGGAGGTGGGCGAACGTATCGGAGTAACGGAGGATGGCACGCGCGAGCATCTCGAGGCGGGCCTGGGCGCGCTCGGGCTCCCGCCGCTCCCACGGCTCGACCCGGAGCGCGTTCAGCGCTACCTGTTGACGGACAAGAAGGCTCGTGACGGGCAACCGAGGTACGTGCTTCTCGGGCGCATCGGCGTGCCGCATCCGGGGGAGGGCTGGAGCCGTGCCGTTCCCACCGAGTTGGTGAGCGAGGTGCTCGCGACCCGGCTCGGGTAAGGGGACGGAGGCCGGGTTCGCATTGGCGGGTCCGGCCGGCCGGTCCTATCTTTGCCCTTTGCCCACGAACGCTGGCCGGAGGTGCTATGGCGCTCAGCGAGCGCATCCGCGGTTCCACCCTCGCGTCCGTCCTCGGTCGAAGCGCGACCACCGACCCGGGGCGCACGTATCTTCACTTCAAGGACCAGGCGTTTTCGGTCGGGCGCATCGAGTCCGACGCGGAGTCGCTCGCGGCGGCCCTGGCCAACCTCGGAATTCAGGCGGGGGATCGCATCGCACTGATCTTGCCGCCACGTCCGGAGTTCGCGGTGGCCATGTTCGCGGCGGCAAAGCTCGGCGCGGTGGCGGTGCCCTTGAACCCGCGGGCGTCCACGGTCGACCTCCAGTACACATTGCGGCAGTCTGGCGCATCATGCGCCGTGACCATAGAGCGAGCCTTCGGACTGGACTATCTCGAGATCTTCGAAGATCTCATGCCCCAGCTTCCGGAGCTGCAGTACGTGGTGACGGTGGGCGAGGAGGACCTCTGGTACGACGACAGGATCTTCCAGTACGAGGACCTGATCTCGGCGGGTGCGGGCCGCGACTACGAGCCGGTGGACGAGCCGCGGGCTCGGGCGCGGGATACCTTCGCGCTCGTCTACACCTCGGGAACCATGGGGAAGCCGAAGGGGGTGGAGCTGTCGCACGAGAACCTGCTCTCCGCCGCCGCCGGCACCGCCGAGGGCCTCGGACTGGCCCGTGAGGACAAGGTGCTCGGTGTCTCGGCCCTGTTCCACGTGTTCGGGTTAGGACCGGGCCTGCTCTCGACTCTCCTCGCGGGCGCGTCGCTGGTGCTCCAGGAGGATGGCGATCCGGGCGCCACGCTCGACGACGTGGAGCGCTTCGCTGCCACCGTGCATTACGGCATTCCGACCCTCTTCGTGGCCGAGATCGAGGAGCAAAGGCTGCGGCCGCGGGACCTGTCCTCGTTGCGCCTGGCACTCATGGCGGGCGCTCCCGTGGGGGACGAGCTCGTGGACGCCCTCGAGGAAACCTTCGGCGTCACGGTGCTGACGGCCTACACCATGACGGAAGCCGCATCGACGGTGACCATGACGGTTCCGGGCGATCCGGAAGACAAGCGCCGCTTCACCGTCGGCAAGGCCTTGGCGGGGACCGAAGTCCGGATCTTGGGGCCGGACGAAGGGGATTTGCCGGTGGAGAGCGTCGGGGAGATCCGGATCAAGGGACCGGGGGTGATGCGAGGGTACTATCGTCAGCCGCGCGAGACGGCCACGGTCTACGACGACGAAGGATACTTGCTCAGCGGGGACCTCGGGATTCTCGACGAGGACGGGTATCTCCATTTGGTCGGGCGCAGCAAGGACGTTATCATTCGCTCCAGTTTCAATGTGTATCCGCGGGAAGTGGAGGCTCGGATCGAGTCGCACCCTGCGGTCAGGGAGGTAGCGGTCCTCGGGGTCGCCGACTCCTTGCTCGGCGAAGCTATTTGTGCCTGCATCGTGCCCGTGGAGGGCGCGATCGTCTCGGAGCCCGAAATCCTCGACTGGTGTCGCGAAACACTCGCTGAAGCCAGAGTCCCGGATTTCGTGCAGTTTTGGGACGAGCTTCCCCGTACGGATACGGGTAAGCTGCGAAGGGGTGACCTGACTCGCCGGATCAACACGGAGCGTCAGTCGTCCTGAACCTGGGGCCGCCGCGCTCGTGGTGAGCGCGCCGAAGGGCTTCCCCGACCCGGGCCGTGATCGAAACGGACGTGGTGCGGGTGGGGAGGTCTCGCGGCATGAACCATGTCTACGAGACGAAAACATCTATGATTACACCGTACACGACGGCCCCCCACCAAGGGGGATCCGCCTTCTCCGGGGCGTCCGCCACGCCTCACGCCGCGCTGCTCATCGACTTCGACAACGTCACGATGGGAATGCGCAGCGACCTGTCCAAGGAGATCAAGACGCTCTTGGGCTCCGACGTCATCAAGGGCAAGGTCAGTGTGCAGCGGGCGTATGCCGATTGGCGGCGCTATCCACAGTATATCGTGCCCCTTTCCGAGGCCTCGGTCGACCTGATCTTTGCTCCGGCATACGGGAGCAACAAGAAGAACGCGACCGACATACGCATGGCGATCGACGCCCTCGAGCTCATCTTCATTCGCCCGGAGATCGGCACGTACATCCTGCTTACGGGTGACTCCGACTTCTCGAGCTTGGTGCTCAAGCTCAAGGAGTACGGCAAGTACGTCATCGGGGTCGGGATCCAGGAGTCGAGCTCGGACATCCTCGTGCAGAACTGTGACGAATACTATTCGTACACCAGCCTGACGGGCCTCACGAAGACGACCGACGTGCCTCAGGGCACGAGCGATCCGTGGGTGCTCGTCAAGGACGCGGTGACGAAGATGGTCCAGCGTGACGACGTCATGCGCTCCGACCGCCTGAAGCAGGTGATGCAGGAGATCGATTCGAGTTTCGACGAGGGCGCGCTCGGCTTCAGCAAGTTCAGCAAGTTCCTCTCCGAAGCGTCCTCTCGCGGGCTCGTTAAGCTGCGAAAGCTCGAGAACGGTCAGTACGAGATCGACGCGCCGAAGGGAAAGGGGGGACGCAACGGCGGTGGAGACTCGGATGGAGGTCGGAGTCGTCGAGACCGGAAGCCCCGAGGCGGAAGCGGACGGCGTGAGCGGCAGGACCGGGACGACGATCGTGCCACCCGAGGACGTGGTTCCGACGCGGGCGAGGACGGATCCGCCGGACGCCAAGAGCAAGCGGCCGAGGCGCCCGCCTCGAACGAACAGGCGGTGAGCGAAGCGATCGACGTGCTGACCGGGACGCTGGAGCGACTCAGCCGGGACGGGCGGGAGTCGGTTCGGGATTCCGACGTCAAGCGGAAGATCCTCGAGACTCATCCCGATTTCGACGAGGCTGCGCTGGGCTTCAGCAAGTTCAGCAAGTTCCTGTCGGAAGCGGTCGATCGGGGCGCGGTCGTCATCACGCGCACCGAGAACGGATCGTCGGAGGTGGCGCTCCCGGACCGAGCGGAAGCCCGATCGGACAACGGTCCGGCCGTGACCTCCGGGGTCGGCTCCGAGGCGGGGAAGCCCGACCGGCCGACCGAGGAGCCGGACACGAGCGACGGGGACGGGGGCGACCGTAAGCCGTCGGCCGATTCCGGCGCCGTCGGTGCCGCTGCGAGTCACGACGTAGCCCACGATGTCACAGCCCACGATCAGGATACCGGCACGGACGTTGCGGGCGATGGAGGTCCGAAAGTCGTCGAGGTCGAGCCCCCCAAGACCGACCGTGGGCTCAAGCTGGGTCCGCGCGGCGGCTCCACCCGTCGCCGCTCCAGCACCACGGAAGATACCGTGCCCCTCTTCGAGGGACAGACGGTACCGTCGCCTTCCGCCGGCAAATCCGAGCAGGACCGATCATCCCGGGCGTCTCCGGCTCCGGAGCGCCAGGAACGTCCGAAGCAAGCCGACGTCCAGCGGAGTGAGCCGGAGAGTTCCGACGCACCGACGGGAGAAGGCGTCGACTTGAAGGGGCTCGGTCTGCCGACGGATCCGGACGCGATCGTGCGTTACATGACTCACCGGTACAAGGGTGTGGGCGAGAAGACGGCCGAGACGCTCGTGGACCGGTTCGGGACCGACGTCTTCACGGTGCTTCGGGACGAGCCCGACCGCATCCGTGACGCGGTTCCGGCCCGCCGCGGCGAGCAGGTGCTCGAGGCCTGGACTGTCGACTACGAACGGCGTACCGGCCAAGCCGCTTCTCGTGGTGGATCGGGCGGGTCCCACCAGGACTGACCGGGTCGACGAAATGTCCGCGCCGGACGGGGTGCGGACATTTTGTACGCGTGGTCCTCTCGAGTTGGCCCGAGCGCTGCTCGGATGCCGGCTCGTTTCGACCCTGGGGGGCGTCGAGGTTTCGGGTACGATCGTCGAGACCGAAGCCTACGGGGGACCGGAGGACCCAGCTTCACACGCCTGTACCGTGTCGGGCGTCACCGATCGAAACCGGGCGATGTTCGGGCCGGCCGGCTACGCCTACGTGTATCGCAGCTACGGCGTCCACTGGTGCCTCAACGTGGTCTCGGGTCCGGATGGAGTACCCGGAGCCGTGCTTTTACGCGGAATCGAACCCGTTTCGGGGATCGATGTCATGCGCGGCAGACGGTCCGGCCGACGCCCCCTGTCCGCGGGACCGGGACGACTCTGTGAAGCGCTCGGTGTGACGGGCGAGCTCTACGGCCATGACCTCGGACGGCCGCCCCTCCGACTGCACCCGGGGGCGCCTGTTGCTGCCGCTCGGGTGGGGGTATCCGGACGGGTCGGCGTGCGTGAGGCGGCGGATTGGCCCCACCGGCTCTATGTTCGGGGAGCCGTCGGCGTCTCTCGCCCGGATGGTTGGGATCCCGTGGCTGCTAACTCGAAGCGGAGAACGCCGGAATGATCGAACCGGGCTGGATTTCGCTCCTCCCCCCCGTCCTCGCCATCGCGCTCGCCATCTGGAGCCGGCAGGTGTATCTCTCTCTCGCGGGTGGCATCTGGCTCGGGTGGACCATTCTCGAGGGATGGGATCCTTTGGTCGGGATCGCGGCGACGGTCGAGGGAATCGTGGCTGTCCTGGGGAGCGCGGGCGATGCGAGGGTGATCCTCTTCACTCTCGTGATCGGTGCGCTGATCGCGACCATCGAAGCGGCAGGCGGCTTCCGGGGCTTCGTGCACGCGCTGGAGCGGAATCGCTGGGTCGATTCGGCCCGCCGATCGCAACTGCTGGCGTGGGCGACGGGCGTCGTGATCTTCATCGAGTCGAATATCACGGTGTTGGTCGCCGGCTCGGTCGCTCGACCCCTCTTCGACCGGTATCGATGCTCACGAGAGAAGCTCGCTTATATCATCGATTCCACTTCGGCTCCCATCTGTATCCTGATCCCGATGAACGCGTGGGGGGCGTACAATTTGGGGATCCTCGAAAGCCTCGGCGTCGAGAACGCATTCGGGGTGTTCCTGAACGCGGTGGTTCTGAACTTCTACGCGTTGGCCGCGATCCTGCTCGTGCTCGCCGTCATCGTGTGGAGCATCGACATCGGGCCGATGCGGAAAGCCGAAGAGCGAGCTCGGGGGGGAGAGGTGCTGTGGCCGGAAGCCACCCCGATGATCGACGAGGACGTGCTCTCCACTGAACCGAAAGAGGATTTCCCCGCCCGTGCCCGGAACATGGTGGTCCCCATCGCGGCGATGGTGCTCTTCATGCCGGTGGGCCTCTACATCACCGGTGACGGCTCCCTCGTCGAAGGGACGGGCTCGACCAGCGTGCTGTGGTCCGTGCTGTTCGGGCTCGCCGTCGCGTGGGTCATGCTGCTGGCTCAGCGGGGATTCAGCCAGAACGAGCTCGTGCGGCTCGCGTTGAAGGGGGGAGGGGGGTTGGTGCCGCTCGCTCTGATCCTGCTTCTCGCGCTCGCTCTGGGGAACGTCGTCGAGGAGCTCGGCACGGGTGTCTATGTTGCGCAGGTCACGGCCGGCACGATGCCGAATGCGATCTATCTGCCGCTCGTATTCCTCGTGGCCGGGGGGATCGCCTTCTCGACCGGAACGAGCTGGGGCACGTTCGCCATCATGCTGCCGATCGCCGTGCCGGCCGCCGAGTCCATGGGGCTTCCGCTCGCCCCCTTCGTCGCGGCTTCGCTGGCCGGTGGGATCTTCGGGGACCACTGCTCTCCGATCAGCGACACGACCATCATCTCTTCGATGGCGGCGGCGACGGACCATATCGACCACGTCCGCACGCAGCTTCCCTACGCCCTCCTGGGGGGTGGGTTCGCGACCGTGGCTTTCAGTATACTTGGAGCTTCCCTGTAGTCCTCGTAGCGGCCGGGATCCCGGGTCGAAGTGGGGGGTACGCGGGCCGGGCGTCTCTCGGGAGGCGGTATCGTGAGGACGCGTGAAGCACTGGATCTCATCAGCATATCGGAGAACAAGCGTTGAACGTCATCGTGTGTGTAAAGCGGGTACCGGATACCGAAACGCGGATTCGGGTCGACGACTCGGGGAACGAAATCGATCCGTCCGGCGTCAAGTTCATCATCAGCCCGTACGACGAATTCGCCGTCGAGGCGGGTCTTCGTGCCAAGGAAGCCGCCGGTGACGGCACCGTCCATCTGGTGAGCTTCGGTGACGCGGCCGCTCAGGAAACGCTACGCTCGGGCCTGGCGATGGGCGCCGACGGGGCCACGCTCCTGGTCGGAGAGCCCACGGTCGACGGGCTCGCGACCGCGAAGGTGCTCGCGAACGAGTTGGAGGGGGCGGACGCCCCGCTGATCTTGTTCGGGGTCAAGGCGGCCGACGACGACCAGCAGCAGGTGGGGCCGATGGTGGCCACGCTCTTGGGACGCCCGTGCGTGACCGGTGTGACTTCGTTCGAGGTACAGGACGGCAAGGCCGTTTGCCACCGTGAAGTCGAGGGCGGAAGCGAGGTGGTGGAGGTGGATCTTCCGGCCGCGCTGACCATCACGAAGGGCGCGTATGAGCCCCGCTACGCTTCCCTGAAGGGCATCATGGCGGCGAAGAAGAAGCCGCTCGAGCAGAAGGACGCCGCGGCCGCCGATCCCCAGCTGCGCGTCGTTCGGTTGACCGAGCCCGCGCCGCGTTCGGCCGGAAGGATCGTCGGCGAGGGTCCGGACGCGGTGCCCGAGCTCGTGCGACTGCTCCGCGAAGAAGCCAACGCGCTCTGAGCCGGATTGGATTTCCACCAACGATATTCCTTGAACAGTTAGTCGGAGATAGACATGGCGGACGTTCTCGCATTTGCGGAACAGCGTGACGGGCAGATCGGTGGATCGGCCCGGGAAGCGGTCAGCGCGGCGGCGCGGCTTGCCGGTTCACTCGAGGGGGCCGCGCACGCGCTCGTGCTCGGCGCGCCCGGAATCTCGGAGCAAGGCGGCGACCTCGGCCGCTTCGGAGCCGAAGTGGTGCACGTGGGAGAGCACGAGGCGCTGGAGGGGTACAATCCAGAAGCGTACGCGGCGGTCGTCGCGGAGCGTGTTCGCGAAGGTGGATACCATGCGGTCATCTTTCCGGCGACCACGCTCGGCAAGGACCTGGCGCCCAGGGTCGCGGCATCCCTGGATGTGCCGCTCGCCGCCGACGTGACGGGGCTCGAGGCCGAGGGCGGGAAGATCTCCATCGTGCGGCCCGTGTATTCCGGGAAGGCCTTCGCGCACCTGGAAGCGGAGACGACCCCCGTGCTCGTCTCCATTCGCCCCAACGTTTTCCACGCGGCAGAGTTGAACGCGGCCGGTGCGGTCGAGACCTTCACGCCGGAGGTCGATCCGCAGGCCCTCCGCGTGCGCGTGCTCGAGCGGAAGGGTGCGGGCGATGGGCAGCTCGACGTCTCCGAAGCCGCGATCATCGTCTCGGGTGGGCGTGGCATGAAAGATCCGGAGAACTGGGGCCTGCTCGAAGGCCTGCGGGACGCCATCGGATCCGGAGCCGCCCTGGGTGCTTCGCGGGCGGTGGTGGACGCGGGGTGGCGGCCTCACGGCGAGCAGGTCGGACAGACCGGTAAGACGGTCGCGCCGAAGCTCTACTTCGCGGTCGGAATCTCGGGGGCGATTCAACACCTCGCCGGCATGCGCACGTCGCAGACCATCGTGGCGATCAACAAGGATGCGGACGCTCCGATCTTCGGGGTGGCCGACTACGGCATCGTGGGCGACCTCTTCGACGTGCTCCCGCGACTCACGGAAGAGATCTCGGCCCTGAAGTCCGGGGATTAGTCTCCGGGTTTCCGCCCCAGCAGGGGGACGGGATCGACCGGGCGGCCCCACCTCCAGATTTCGAAATGGAGGTGGGGGGCCGTCACGTCTCCCGACGCACCGCTGTGTCCGATGACGCTCCCTCCCCGGACGAGGCTACCGGCGGCTACGTGGATCTCCGAAAGGTGGGCGTAGACGCTCAGGACGGAGCCGCCGTGGTCTAGCCAGATCACGTTGCCGTACCCGCGCATCGTGCCGGCGTAGCGCACCTCCGCGTCGGCCATCGCCCGAACCGGAGTGGCCGGCGGAACGCGCAGATCCACCCCGCGGTGCGTTCCGGGCACGATACCCGAGAACCTCAACCCGTACGGAGAGGTCATCGGGGCCTCGACCGGCCAACGGGGGAGTCCACATCCCGTCGTGGTGGCGAGGCATAGCGCCAGGACCACGGCCGGGAGCTTCATCGGTATTCGTCGGTGGCGTTTCCGTCCAGAAGCAGGACGTCCACGACCTCTTCCCTACCGATGGAGCCGGTGCCCGGGGGAAGGATGGCAAGGCCGTCGGCGAGCGCCAGGCCGCTGACCAGGCCGGATCCTTGAGGTCCGGTCAGATGGGCGGTCGGTGGTTCGCTCGTGCGGTCGAGCGAAACCCGCAAGTAGGCGGTGAGGTCGGTCGGGCCGCGGAGGTCTTCGCCCGCTACGCATCGTAGCCTTGGCCGAAACCGTGCTTCGTGTCCCGCCGAGCTTCGTAGGAAGGGGCGTACGAAGAGCTCGAAGGTGACGAACGCAGAAGCGGGATTGCCGGGGAGCCCGAACACGGGCTGCAGCGCATCCTCACGGGGAAGGAGACCGAAGCTGAATGGGCTTCCCGGACGGAGGCGGACCCGCCAGAAGTCCTGTCGAAAGCCGGCCCGATCCAGCACGCGCTTCACCAGGTCGGCCTCCCCCATCGATGCTCCGCCGATCGTGACGAGCACGTCCGCGTATGCCGCATCGCTCAGGTGGGCGGCAAGGTCCTCTTCGTCGTCTCCGGCGATCCGTCGCTCCCCGGGGTCCCCTCCTGCGCCGCGCACCATGGCGGCCAGCATCGGCGTGTTGGACTCCGGGATGCCCTTGCCCTTCACGACGTCGTCGTAACGCTCCGGCGGACGTAGCTCGTCGCCGGTCGCGATGAGAGCCACACGCGGCCTCCGGTGAACCGTCAGCCTGTTTCGGCCGAGCGCGGCCGCGAGCCCGGTGACGCCCGCGGTGACCGTGCGGCCCGCCTCCAGCACCGTTTGCCCGACACGCATGTCTTCCCCGGCCGGACGCACGTAGCGACCCCTTTCGACGGCGGCGGTGACGAGCACGTGACCCCCATGGGCCTCCTGGTCCGTGTCCTCGACCTTCACCACGGTATCCGCGCCCGGGGGAAGGGGGGCGCCCGTCATGATCCGGACCGCTCCCCGCGGTGGGACGCGGACGGTTTCGGTGTGGCCGGCCCAGACACGGCCGGCCACACGCAGGTGTGCCGGGGAGCTGGGTGTCGCTCGAGCGATATCCGCGGCACGGACGGCGTATCCATCCATGGCCGAGTTGCTCCAGGGCGGGAGCGTGGCGTTCGCCACCAGTGGCTCCGCCAGCACCCGTCCATCGGCTCCGTCGAGCGGCACGGATTCGGCGTCGAGCGGTCGCACGCGTCGCAGAATCCGCCCCATCGCTTCCTCGACGGAGAGCCAGTCGGCCGCACGGGCCTCGAATTGGGCGCTCCCGTCGGACGTGCTCATCGAACCCGGATATTCACCAGCGCACGAGTGTCGAGAGGGTGAGCCCGAGGGAGTGCAGCCATTCGTCCTCTTCGACCGCTTCGAAGCCGTACGCGGGATCACTGAAACCCGGGGGCGTGCCTGCCTTCCAGAGCGAGAAGGTGCCATCGAGCCGCAGCGCGAAGCGCTCGGTCATGAACCACCGGACGCCCAGGCCGCTCGTCCCATAGAAGCTGGTGCCGAAGCCGAACCGGTTCTCGGGCTCGAGCGTCCGATCCGTCTCGGTTTCTTCCTCGAGGTCGAAAACGACGCCCCCGCCCGCGACCAAGAACGGGCTGAGTCGGTGCCACGCGCGGTCTCCGGTGAGGGAGAACTTGAAGCGGGCGTCGACCGTCGTGAGCAGCACGTCCGCTTCCCCGATCACTCGGTCTCCCTCCACCCGGCCGGGGCTGATGATGTTCCGGGTCCCGTCCATCACCGTCCCCACGCCTTCGAGGGAGAGAGGACCGGATAGCTCGATGCCCCAGCGCCCACCATAGATTCGACCCCCTTTCGGGGCGTACTCGAACCGGCCGGTTCCCGCGTCGGCCACCCCGAAGATGGGACCGGCTTCCTGTTTCTTCTCGATGAACGTGAACGGGGACGGCACGCTCTGGGCTTCCACCGCGTGGGTGCCGAGGGCGGCGAATCCCATGACCGCCGCGAATGAATGCCAGATTCTGAGCCGCATGCGGGTGCCGCACTCCTCTTCAGGGGCAGGTGTAGAATTGACGCTCTGGTGCGTCTCGGGCAGATTGGGAGGACGAGCGGCCACGCTCGAACGCCCCTTGTAACACCGCCCGTCCTGGATCGTTTCAAGACAATATGACAGGGTCTGCGAGGTCTTGTAGGGGGGGGTCGAGCCTCGGGGTGCGACTCGCCGCGATCGTCGCCGTCGTCATGGCGACGTGCCCCTTCCGTGCCGGCGCTCAGGAGCCGGTGCGAACACTCGTGGACGAGAACCTCAGGCTGGAGCCGCAGGGCCAGATCCTGGGGCGGCTCGACGCCGGCGCTCCGCTCACGCGGCGATCGGCTCGCGACTCCTGGGTCGAGGTCACCGTCGAGGGGTGGGTCTGGACCGCATCGCTCCGCACGACCGAGCGCAACGGCTTCGATCTCGTCGTGTCCGTCACGGACGGGGAAAACCTCCGGGCCGAGCCTTCAGGGGAGGTTCTGGGGCGGCTGGAAGAGGGCACGCTCCTCGAGGAGGTGGGACGAGAGACCGGTTGGGTCCGGGTCCGCCGCACGGCGTGGATGTGGTCCGAATCGGTGTCCGAGCCGGCTGAGGTGACCGCGGACGAGGCTCGGTCCGAGAGCGATGCGGCATCGCGCTCGGCTTCCGGCGCGGCGCCCTCGGGCGCTGGGGAACCCGACCGCTTCCTTCGAGTGCAGCCGGGCACGGAGATTCTCGGTGCGCCGGACGGCGACACGCTCGCCGTGACCTCGGGCAACGGGGACGTCGAGGTCTTGGCGAGGGAAGGGAACTGGGCTCGGGTGCGTCTCGATGGGTGGATGTGGCGACCTCGGAGCGCGGACGAAAGCGACGAGGAGGGAGCGCCTCCCGCGGAGGAGGTCACGCCCGAGACCTTGGCCGAACCGACCGGAGAAAGCTACCGAGGACGGCGGGTTCGGTGGACCGTGCAGTTCATCTCACTCGAGCGGGCGGAAGCGATCCGGACGGACTTCTTCGAGGGAGAGCCATTCATTCTCGGAAGGTTCGGAGGTGGGGACGGGCCCTTCGTGTACGTGGCCGTGCCCCCCGATCGCGTGCCCGAGGTTCAGGGACTCACCCCGCTCGACCTGGTGACGGTGACCGGACGGGTACGGGAGACGTCGTCGACGCTCACCGGGACGCCCATTCTCGACCTCCTGTCCATCGAGCGAGGCTCCGAGCGGTGACCACGCGACGGCGCACGTACGGGAGAGCGGCTTCGAGCGCGCTCTGGTCGTGTGGCATCGCCTTCTTGATCTCGGGATGCTCGGAGAACCCGGTCGATCCACGACTCGCTCCGGTGGAGGTGGTCGTGGCCGAGGGGGACGGGCAGTACGGTACGGTCGGGACCGAGCTGGGAGAGCCCCTCCGGGTGGTCGTGCGTGAAGCGGCGTCGAAGCTTCCGGTCTCGGAGGTGAGCGTCCAGTGGACCGTGACGTCGGGCGACGCATCGTTGTCCGGTCCGGACGTCAGGGTCACGGACGAGGCGGGCATCGCGGAAACCACCCTTCGTCTCGGGCCGGCGGAAGGAAGGGTCACGGTCTCCGCGACGGTCGCTGATCAACCCGACGCGCACGTCACGCTCCAAGCGTTCGTGGTTGGCATTCCCCGGATCACGGCGGTCGATCCCGCCGAGGTCGAGGCGGGAGGGACGGTCGTGCTCGAGGGGGAGAACTTCAGTCCGACACCGGAGCAGAACCTGGTCCTGTTCGAGGGGCTCCGAGGACGTGTGGAGACCGCGACCCCGACCCGCATGGAGGTCGAGGTTCCCGACTGTATCCCGAGCCGCTCGACCGTGGAGGTTCGCGCCGGTCTCGGCTCGGTGATGAGCGAAGCGGTGCCGTTGTCCGTGTCCGGGACGGGCGGTAGCCTGCCGCTAGACGTCGGTGATGTCGTCGACCTCGACGATCCCGACGGTCTGGACTGTGTCCGCCTCTCGGGCGCGGACAGCGCGGCCTACGTCGCGGTCGCGACTTCGGCGAGTACGATCGCCGGTGCGACTCATCCGTTCCGTATGACCGGGCTCGCATCCGGGGGAGGGCGAACGACGGCCGGTCGGGCTCGAGACGTCCTGTCGGGGGCGCCGCCTCGGGGAGACGCCCCGGAGGAGCTCTCGGCGCAGGAGCGGTTCGAGTCGAGCTTGCGTCTCGAGGAGGCCGAGCTGGTCGAGAGGCGCGTCTCCGGAGCTCATCCGACTCCCGAGGCGTTGCGCGCGCCGGCGGCCGCCCCCTCCACTGGTCAGCACCGCGACTTCTTCGTGTTCAATGGCGGCGACGACGCGGCGGATCGCTTCGACCAGGTCCGAGCCACCGTGAGGCACGTGAGTCGGCATGCCGTCATCTACGTGGACGACGAGGCGCCGGAAGGGGGTTTCACCGACGCGGACCTCGACAGCATCGGGGAGCGTTTCGACGAAGTGATTCACCCCACCGTGACCGATGTGTTCGGTGCCCCGTCGGACCTGGACGGGAACGAGCGCGTCGCCATGCTCTTCACCCCGGTCGTCAACGAGCTCACCGAGCGGGAGTCCGACAGCTTCGTCGGAGGGTTCTTCTACGGTCGCGACCTGATGCCGGAGCTCGCGTCGAGTAACGGGGGCGAGATCTTCTATGCGTTGGTCCCGGATCCGAACGGTGAGCACGGGGATCCGAGGCAGCTGTCGCAGGTGAGGTCCGTGGTGCCGTCGATTTTGGCCCACGAGTTCCAGCACATGGTCCACTTCAACCAGCGCGTGTTGCTGCGGGACGCCTCTCAGGACGCGCTCTGGATGTTGGAAGGGTTGGCACAAATGGCCGAGGAGCTCGTGGCCCGCGCCTACGAGCGGCGGTCCGCGCCGTCGGACGCGGAGCTCTTCCGCGATGGGAACCGCCGCCGCGCACGGCTCTATCTCGACCGCCCCGATTCGGTGAGTCTGATCGTGTCGAGCGGACGGGGCACGCTCGCCGAGCGTGGCGCCGGCTTTCTCTTTCTCTTGTATCTGCACCAGCAGCACGAAGGCGATCTCCTGTCCCGATTGACCCGTACCCGACGGACGGGGGTAGAGAACGTGGAGGCCGAGACCGGCCGCCAGTGGGGTGACCTCGTGCCCGAGTGGTCGGCGGCCGCGTTCCTGGACCGTGAGGGTGTTGGACGGGAAACGCTTCGCTACCGGGATTACGACCTTGCCGGCTTCCTGGGCGATCCTTTCCCGTTGTTCTGGGAGACCGGCGGTGATCGGGACTTCTCACGCTCCTCGAGATTGCCCTCTTCGGCGAGCCGATACTTCGTCCTGGTGCCCGGAGAGACCGCCATCTTGAGCGTCGGTTTCGCGGGAGCGGGAGGTGGACGCCACGCGCTGTCCGCTCGGACGGGATTGAGGATCGTGCGGATACGGTGAGGAGTAGCGTACCCGGTTCTGAATCTTTGGCGGGATGGCGTCGTAGGGAACGGAGAGGCGTATGCCATCCGATGACTTTCGCACGCTGAGGCCCATGCACTGCACCACCTGTGGCGAGGCGATCGAGCCTGGTGAGGACCGCTGCACCACCTGCGGTGCGGTCGCGCCCGCGGCGCGGATCGTGGGACATGCGGACCGAGTGCGGGCCTGCCCTCGCTGCGCGTACCAGGGCGAAGGCGTGCCGTACTTTCGCCGGGCCGGGCACGTGGCTCTGTTGGTCGGGGTGAGCGTCTTTACCTACGGGATCGGCGGACTCGTATACTGGTTGGTGCGTCGGCACCATCTCGTGTGCCCGCGATGCGGCCTCGGTTGGGAGAATGCGGCCCGCGTGATGTCCGTGGCGGGCCCCGAGGCCGAGCAACATCTTTCGAACGGGAAGGGAGCGCTCGACGAGCCATTGCCGAGTGCGGGCCTCAAGCGGCGCATCGGTGGGGTGGCGATGGTCCTCTTGGCCACGCTGCTCGTGCTCGTGGGTATCGTGGAAGGGGAGGCGGCGGCCGTCGCGCTCGGAAGCGTGGTCGGGGTGGGAGGGTCGCTGACGTTCTACTGGGGCTGGCGGGGTCTTCAGGACCGGCGTCACGCCGTCCTGCGGGGGTTGCAGCGGCGGGTTCTCCACCTCGCGGCGGAGAAAGGGGGCACGCTCACTGTGACGGAGGCTGCCGCGGAGTTGAACCTTTCGCTGTCCGCGGCGGAGAGGATCCTCACCGGAATGGACGATGATTTCCGTGTGCGGTCCGAGATCTCGCGGGAGGGGGTCCTCTACTACGAGTTCCCGGAGCTTCGGCACCGGGGAGACCTCGGGCCCGGGGTCTGATCCGGAGGGCCCGTCGACTGCACCTACGTCGACGGCTGCTTTCTCCCGGCCCCTATGTCGATTCGGGACGCATTTCAATCGGCTGGGGGTGAAAATGTTGTGTGTGGGTCCGGGAGGGTACTACCTTGAGGAATGCTCCCGACACACATCAGTTCGTCCGACCCGATCCGGACCTCTCCGACCCGCGTCGTCGGTCTCTCGGAGCACAGAAGCCGTCGACGACAAAGGCTTGCGCTCGCGCGCGCGATCTTATCCGGCGACGCGGTGCGCGCCGCTCTCGTGGATCACCTGAGCGAATTCGCCCAGATCACTGGAGCGGACCGTGCCGCGGCCGTGTGGATCGACGAGTACAGCGAGGGTGGCGTCCATCCGCACGTAGTCCTCGACCTGCTGAGCGACCGTCCTCGCCGTGCATTTCCGCGCGAGCCACTCGAGCGAGCATGGGAGTTGGGTCTGCCGGGGACGTACGAAGCCGGAAGCTCCTCCAACCGGCATGACGCGGAAGCCTCGAGCTGCTTCGCGGTCGCGCTCGGAAGCGACGGTGCACGAGCCTGGTTCCTCGTTTCCGACTCGGTCGGTCCCCGGCCGTGGTTGACGGCCAAGGACCGAGAGCGGGCGATGTTCTTGTCCGGAGAGTGCGCGAGTGCGCTGCTTCACCGGGATCTCGATGAGCTCTCCGAGCAGCCGAAACGGAATGGTCGGGGCTTCGTCGGGCTACCCGTTCTCGACGATTGCGAGGGCCGGGAGGATCGCCCCGAGGTCACGGCCAAGGTGGAGCAACGCTTCTTGGTGGTCCGGCTCACGCGAGCGTTGATCGACGGCGAGCTCGATGACGCCCCCGAAGATACGTGGCGTGAACGTCTGGACACGGTACGGGCGGAGGTGGGCAAGCGTGTCGACGACGGGGGAGACGCCGAGGATCGCTGGGCCCCCGTGTTGGACGCCGTCGCCGGCCGTACTTTTGTAGACTTGGCCGACGCGCTCCTCCATGCCGGAAGATCGGCCGAAACCGAAGGGCACGTTCACGGGGCACTGGAGCTGTATCGTTGCGCATACGATGCGGCCGCGACCGTAATGCACGCGGGAGCAGCGGTGGATGCGGCTCGCTGCCAGGGAAGGGTTCAGCGCCGCCTTGCCCGATGGGAGGATTCGGTCCGCCAATACCAGCTGGCGCACGATGTGGCGGTGGCGGCGGAGCTCTGGGAGCGTGCGGCGCGGGTGCTCGTCGGTCTGGCCTCGGTGCGGCGGGAAGTGGGCAACATCCCCGACGCACGCAGGGAGCACGTACGGGCGCTCGAGTTCGCCGAACGGTGTGGTGATGCCGACACCGTCGCCACCGTGCATCACGGCATTCTCACTGTCGAGCACGTGGCCGGCAATCTGGATGTGGCGCTACAGCACGGATGGTCCGCGGTGTCACAGTACGAGGACGAGTCCGGCAGGATGCGGTGCCTCGCCAGTCTGGCCGGGGTCTTGCTCGAGTTCGGTGATCGGACCGCGTCGGAAGACGCGTGGACCGTAGTCGCGGAACGCACCGCTGATCTCTACTATCGGATCTATGCGCGTGATGCGCTCGCGTATTTGGCCGCCCTCCGGGGAGACTTGGAGGGATTCCAGCGACAGGCCGCTTTGTGTGATGCCCTGGACTGGGAATCGGGACCGCTGTCGGCGAAGGCCGAGATCCTCTATTACCGTGGCAAGAGCTTCCGTGCTCTCGGTCTCCGCGATACCGCGAAAGCCTGGCTCGAGCGTGCGGTGACGTTCGCGGAGGAGCACGGCTTCAATCGTACGTTGTTCGAGGCTGAGGACGAGTTGAAGATGCTCGAGCAGGAGAACGCGGTGCGTAACCGCGCGGCCGAGGACGACGCTGCAAACACGACGCCCGCCGCTCCTCCCGAGATCCGTGACGGACTTCGAGAGATGCGACGGGCGGTCGCCGCGTCGGGCTCGTGATGAAGAGCGCCGACTACATGCCGGGGTCGGGGCTGTGCTGGAGCTCACCCGGGTCGGGGCTGTGGTCCGGACCAGTGATCGACGAGGTGGTGCAGGCGGCGGTTCCAACCGTGAGGAGAAGCACGAGGAGGGAGCGTCGTAGAGTCTTCATTCGAGACAATCCTGAATCTGGAGTGGGCCCGGTGTGAGGGCAGTTCGTTCTTCCGCTTGATTCAAGTTTTCTCGACCCTGGACTGCGGAAGGTACCTTTTTGCTTCCAAGGTATGTCTTTTACGAAGATCATGGCCCTTATCGCGATGTTGACACGGGTGCGCGAGACGAACGAAGCTGTGACCCACGTGCTCGGCCGGGAGCACGAGATCGTCCGGGCGGCCACTTGGTCGAGGCTGGTCTGGTCGCTTCATGAGCGTCCGGTCACGGTTGCCGTGCTCGACGGTGCGGCGCTCGCTCGCATCCATCCCGAACGGGCGATCGTGGAGCTTCGGCGACGATATCCGAGCCTGGGGATCGTTGTCTTGGCCCGTGACGTGACCGACGCGGGTACGTGGTTCCGCCTTGGAAGAGCCGGGCTTTCCGACCTCGTGATTCTGCCGCTCGACGGGATGGCTCCAGCGCTGCCGAGGGCCATCCGGAACGCGCTCGACGGGAGCACGGCCTCGGTCGTGGAACGGGTCGTGAGCCCTTCGCTTCCCCGGAGGGAACGGAACGCCGTGCGCTGGACGCTCGAGGGGGTGCAGCGGGGGTGGGATACGGACGAAGTCTGCGCGCGCGCGGGGCTCACCCGACCCCACATGAGCGTCTGTCTGCGCGCGCACGGGCTCCCTTCGGTGGGACGTTTGCTGACGTGGGTCCGGATGCTCCACGCGGGGCGTTGGCTCTCTGATCCCGGTCGCACGGGCGAGAGCGTTTCGCGGCAGCTGGGCTACGCCAACGGGGCGACGTTCAGGCGGGCTTTGAGGAACTACGTCGGGGCGACGCCGAGCGAGGTCGCGGCGCTGGGCGGCTTGCTCCCGGTGCTGGAATGCTTCGTCCAAGCATGCGATCTTGAAGTGCGGCCGCGCGCATTGAGCTCGGTCGCGTGACGACCACGCCAGCCGGAAGGCGCAGTGATGATGAGAGAGTTCACCGATCGCGAAGGACGAACGTGGACCGCCCTCGTGCGCGAGGCACCCGCGACCGATTACAAGGGACGCTACCACCTGGTGTTGCGCCCTGCGGATGAACCGGCGCGGGAATATCCGTTGGAGGATATCCGTTGGAACAGCGAGCGGACGGGTCTGCGAACCATCGAAACCATGTCCGAGGTCGAGTTGCGCCGACGCCTCCGCTCCGCGGTCGGGCGGGGGGCGGAGGTCCGGTGAGGTCACCCTGAAGCGACCCCGGGACCACGCTCAGCCTCCTCCGACTCCGACTTCACCTTCGTTACGAGGGATGACCAACCACTGTCCCGCGAGGATGGTGTTGCGATCAACCCGTGGGTTGGCGTCGAGGAGGTCGGCGAGCGAGATGCCGTACTGGCGGGCGATGACGGTGAGGTTCTCTCCCGGGCCGATGCGGTGACGCTGCGCGCCACTGCTAGCGGGCGGTGACACTTCGCTGGCCGCGACCTGTTCGTCCGCCGCCCGGGCTTCACCGAGTCCGCGCTCGACACGGGCCAGTCGGGCGCCGATCTGGTTCTCGACGGCTTTCGCTCTAGCCACCGAGGGTGTTCCATTGAGCATGATGGCGAACGCTAGCCGCTCGCCGTTCTGGGTACGGACGACGCCGCTGAGCGCGGAAACGCGCTCGATCGTGCCTGTTTTCGCACGCAGGTTGCCGGCGGCCGCCGTCCGGTACATGCGCGGGAGCTCACGCGCGCGTCCGGCCTCCGGGAGTGTGGCCCAGTAGGTGTTCCAATGGGGATGCTCCGCCATGCGGTCCAGGACCTCGACGAGTTGGCGCGGAGTGACCCGGTTGCCGACAGAGAGCCCCGAGCCGTCGAGGAGCTCGATTCCGGCCGTGTCGACCCCGATACGCGCCAGGGCACTCCGGACTGCCCGCGCGCTCGCGGAAGGGGAGCCGACATTCGTCTCGATCCGCCCGATGGTTCGGAAGACCAGCTCCGCGAAGAGGTTGTGGCTCTGCTTGTTGATCACTTCCAGATACGCCCGAAGCGGATCGGACGCGTAGCGGGCCAGAACCTTCGTGCCCCGCGTGCCCGCGAACGGTGCAGACAGCCGTGGCACGCTCGAGCGCCCGGGACGGTCCACGGTTCGCACCGTGCCCGACACCTCGACGCCCCTGTCCTCGAGCGCCGCGTGGAAAACGGAGGCGGCGAATGTAGCGGGATCCGGGACGGTGAACTGTCGCCACGCGTCTCTGGCTCTGATCCCGATCGTACCCTCGACGCGAATCGGTGCGAGGGGTTCCTCCCGGAGGATCGCGACCCTTGGTCTCGCTCCAGCTACGGTTTGCGCCAGATTCGAGATATCCAACCCGGCATGATCCGGAATCGATTGGACGCGAGGGGGGGCGCCGACCTCCGCTGCCGGGGAGATCCGCATAGAGACGACGTTCTCGTTGAACGACAGGGCCGAGATCGGCGCGGTGAAATGATCGTTGAGGTCTCGTGGGTCCCATCCCGTTGGGCGCAGTGGCCCCGGCAGAAAGGACGCATCAGCGACCAGATCCCCTCGTACTTCCCGGATACCCGAAGCCTCGAGTTGGTCGAGCAACTCCTGGAACACGGCATCCCTTCGGTGGTGAAACCGGTTCGACAGGCCCGGATCCCCCGTTCCGTAGAGGATCAGGTCTCCGTCGAGCACGCCGTCCTCCCGGACCGTGCCGTCCGTCATCAAATAGGTGAGGAAGCGGTAGTCCGGTCCGAGCACCTCGAGCGCTGCCGCCGTGGTGAGGAGTTTGACGTTGGATGCTGGAGCCAGTGGAACGTCCGGGTTGACGGAATACAGGGTGTCGCCGTGGTCCATGGATACCACGAGCACACCTCGATCCGTGTCCTGCCACGAGCGCCCCAGAAGGAGTCGATCCAAGCCCGAGCCCAGGGACTCGATCGCGGTTCCAGTGGACGGTGTGGGCTGAGCGGACGCTGTGGTGGGAAGCCCGAGCATGCCGACGAGGGCGGCTCCGGCGAAGACGGCACGGACCCGGGGGCTCCTTGCATCACGGGTCATCGGGGTACCCGTATGTCGCGAGGGCCGGTCAGGCGCTCAGAGGGGTGTGCCCCCCCTCCGGTAGGCAATCCGCGCAATAGCCGGAAAGCTCGAAGCGATATCCGACGACGGTGAAGCTTCCGGCTCGCTCTCGTAGCTCCTCGAGCTCTCTTTTCGGCAACTCTCCGGGCAGGTCACGCACCTTGCCGCACGCGAGACAGCGGGCGTGATGGTGCGGGTCGGTGCGACCGTCGTAGCGGGAAGAGTCGTCGGTGTAGTTGAGCTTCAGGGCGAGGCCGCACCCCACCAAGGTTTCCAGGCTCTTGTAGACCGTGGCCAACGAGATGGTGGGAAGCTCGCCGCGCACGGCCACGAGCACTTCGTCCGCGGTCGGATGCGTGTCGGTGCTGACGAGATAGCGGTACACGGCGGCACGCTGTTCCGTGAACCGCTGGCCGCTGGCCTCGAGTGCTTCGCGAAGCTGTGCTTCGCTGGTCTCGGGACTAGTGTCGATGTTCTGTTCGTCCTTCATCCGCTGCACCCTCGTAACCGGAGCTGGCTGATTGTAGTGTACACGGATTCGAGACTGGGTGTCAACCGAACCGAGCTTTGCGCCGAAGCGCGGAAATGCCGTCGATAAGCGAATTTAACCATGAACGACCACGATGTTCCCATCCTGACGCTCGAGCCTCTGATCCAGGCGGTTCGGACTGGATTGGAGGGCTCCGGGTGGACGCTCTCGGGCCTGCAGAAGACCACCAGCCACGAGTTCGAGGGACGGTGGGCCGGGGAATCCACCCGAAGCGCCTACTTGTTCTTCCACCGGGACGAGCGTGAAGAGCCGGTCGAGATCGACGTGTACCTCGACGAAACGAGCCGGGGACTCACCGGGACCCTCGCGTTGGTGGTGGATCTCCGTGACCTCGGGGAGGCAGGGCCCGTCCCCGAGTTGCTCGAGCGGCTCGCGACCCTGGCGGCCGAGCGTCTTCCACGGGGATGCCGGACACCCTTGTCCCTGCGCTTCGGACTGCCTGATCGGGGGGTGGGGGTCGGTGCCGCCGAGACGGAAGTCCGTTTCAAGCTGCGGATACCTCGCCGATCCATCGAGGAGGGGGCTGCTGCCGTGGTCGACCTTACGGGGGGTACGGTGTCCGCCTTCGAGCGTCTCCTGGACGAGCCGGAGCTCCATGCGGTGATGGCTCCGGTCTGAATCCTCCTGCCAAGGGCCACATGCCCCGGATTGCGGCGCGCTCCCTTGCCGATCGGTCCATTGCCCGCAGATTGGGCGGAGTCAGCCGGTTCCGATGGGGACCGGGCAGTTGTGCTCCACATCCGCGAGGCGTTCGATGAGTGAAGATTCCGCATCCCTCGACGACCTGCTGCACGAGAATCGGCGCTTTCCACCTCCGGAGTCGTTCGCGCATGGAGCCGTGCTTGCCGACCCCGAGGTGTATGAGCGGGCGGAGCGCGACAGGGAGGCGTATTGGGCCGGGTGGGCTTCGGAGCTCGAGTGGGCCGAACCGTGGGAAACAGTCCTCGAGTGGACGCCACCCCACGCGAAGTGGTTCGTGGGCGGCAAGCTCAACGTCGCGCGCAACTGTCTGGACCGGCACGTGGACGCGGGCAAGGGTGAGCGAACCGCGCTGCTTTGGGAAGGCGAGCCCGGCGACCGGCGGAGCTACACCTATCGCGAGCTCCTCGACGAGGTGTGCCGGCTCGCGAACGCGCTTGCCGAGCTAGGGGTCGGCAAGGGCGACCGGGTGACCATCTACCTCCCGATGATCCCGGAAGCGGCCGTCGCCATGCTCGCGTGCGCGAGGATCGGTGCGATCCATTCCGTCGTATTCGGTGGCTTCAGCCCCCATGCTCTCGCCGACCGAAACAACGACGCCGACGCGAAGGTGCTGATCACGGCCGACGGCGGTTGGCGACGTGGCGAGATCGTGTCCCTGAAGGACAACGCGGACAAGGCACTCGAGACGTCGCCTACCGTTCAACACGTGGTGGTGGTGCACCGGGGCGGAGAGCTCTCGGAGCAGTCCGCACCCGCGATGGAGGCGGGCCGCGACCACTGGTACGGAGATTTGATCGAGAAGGCTTCGGCCGAGCACGCGGCGCCACCGATGGATGCGGAGGATCCGCTGTACATCCTGTACACCTCGGGCACGACCGGTAAGCCGAAGGGTGTCGTACATACCACGGGCGGCTATCTGACGCAGGTCTACGCCACCACGAAGGCCGTCTTCGATCTGCGCGACGACGACGTCTATTGGTGCACGGCCGACGTCGGGTGGGTGACCGGGCACAGCTACATCGTCTACGGACCACTGGCGAACGCGGCCACCGTGGTCATGTACGAGGGCGCCCCCGACTGGCCGAACCGAGGGCGGTTCTGGGAGATCTGCGAGCGCTACGGGGTCACGATCTTTTACACGGCACCCACCGCGATTCGGGCGTTCATGCGGTGGGGCGAGTCCTGGCCGGCGAAGTTCGATCTAGGGTCCCTCCGCCTGCTGGGCACCGTGGGTGAGCCGATCAACCCCGAGGCGTGGATGTGGTATCACCGGGTGATCGGCGGCGAACGCTGTCCAATCGTGGACACGTGGTGGCAGACCGAGACCGGGGCGATCATGATCACCCCGCTCCCCGCGCTCACCGAAGCCAAGCCGGGCACGGCCACCAAGCCCTTTCCGGGGATCGAAGCGACGATCCTCACCGATGCAGGAGAGGAGAGCAACGCAGGGTATCTCGCCATCACGTCACCGTGGCCGTCGATGCTTCGCACGATCTGGGGAGACGACGAGCGTTACCGTGCGACGTACTGGGCGAAGTGGCCCGACACGTATTTTCCTGGCGACGGAGCCAAGCGCGACGCCGACGGATATTTCTGGATCCTCGGTCGTGTGGACGACGTCCTCAACGTGGCGGGACACCGCATCGGCACCATGGAGGTGGAGAGCGCGCTGGTCGATCATCCGGCCGTGGTGGAAGCGGCCGTGGTCGGCAAGAAGCATGAGGTGAAGGGGCAGTCGATCGCCGCGTTCGTGACGCTCGGTGAAGACCATGAGCCATCCGACGCCCTGACCCGGGAGGTCAGGGACCACGTCGGTACGATGATCGGCGCGATCGCGAAGCCCGAGATCGTGGTGTTCACGGCGGATCTGCCGAAGACACGGTCGGGCAAGATCATGCGACGGTTGTTGCGCGACATCGCCGACGGCCACGTGGTGGGCGACACGACGACTCTGGCGGACCCGGCGGTCGTGGAGCGGGTCAAGGCGCATTACGAAGAAGACGGGGTCTGACGGCCGGCGGAGGGGAGCACCGCGCCGGGGCCAGCCCTCCGCCTCAATCCGCCAGCGGGTCGGGCGTCGATGGGGCCTTGTCGGCCCGCTGCTCCGGCGGCTTCTCCTTGATCTGGCGAGCGGGTACGCCGACGTAAACCCAGTGTGGCTCGGTATCCCTGGTCAGGATCGAGCCCGCTCCCACCATGGAATCTTCCGCGACCGTAGTGCCTGCCAGGATGGTGGCGTGATAGGTGATGCGAGCCCCGGGACCGATGCGCGTCCAGGGAAGGTGCACCATCCGCCCGTCCACGATGTCGTGCGAGTGGGAATAGACGTTCGCGAAGTCCGATACGGAGGCACCCCTTCCGATCTCGATCCCTCCCCGATCGTCCAGGAGCACGTGCCGATGGATCACGACGCCGTCGTCCACGTGGAGGTTGTAGCCGAAGGAGACACGCACGTGGCAGAATGCCTTGAAGTTCTTGCCGCAGCTGCCGAACACGTGCCGGGCCAGAATCCTTCGGAAGCGCACGCCCAGAGCGACATTCTCACCGAGCGGACTACGGTCGAACATCTCCCACAGCCAGATCAGCGGCTTGCGCGGCGTGTACCGCTCGAGGTCGATATCCTCGTAGTACTCGGGCTCCAAGGTGATGTTGCGAGGATCCATCTGGCTGAGGGCTACCCGGGCTCCGAGCGACAACTCGTTCGGGTCCGCGTTCCGTAGCTCGGGGTAGTAGATACTCGTCAGCACGTCGCGGCAAAGCTCGTTCCGGTCACAATCGGGATCGTCGAGCGCGTCCGAGATGCTGCCGAGCCAGGAGTCGTAGAGCTCCTCGGCTTCCTGGGAAACCGGGACGGGGCGCAGAGGATGAAAGGGCATGGCAATGAGCTTGAAGTGGTTTCGTGATCGGGGGAGCTCGCCCTCCGAGGCGTCGCTTCAGCCGGCCCGGTGCGAGGGCGGGCCGCGTCGATTAGACTTGAGCGGCCTCGAAGTTCCCTTCAAAGGTCGAGCGATTCGATGCACGATGTCCTCAGGCAGCGCCTCCTCCGTCGTATCGAGAGCCTGCCCGACGCGCAGATCTACCAAGTGCTCGACTATGTCGAATTCCTCGAGTCGAAGTACGTCGACGCGGCCCCCGCCCAGACCACCGGCTTGCAGAAGTTCGCCGAAGGTCTGGAGGACAAGCTGAGGAAGAAGGCGGTGAGCCCGAGCACGATTCGCGAGGCATTCCAGCTGATCGCCGCGGCGGATCGCGTGCTCTCGGATGTTTCGTCCGCCGGAAAGCAGATCCTGGAGGACCTGAACGAGCCTCCGGGAACGAACGAGATCCCGGAACGGGAGGGCCCCGCGGAGCACGGTGAGCTACCGGGAAGGGCAAGGGGCACGGAGGACGCGGCCTCCCCGGACGACCCGAGCGAGCCTTCCCGTTGACGCTCGGGAAGGCTCGGCCTATCCTCTCCCATGAAACCGATACGAAAGACGCTTTACGTGAACGCCCGTCCTCGCCCGTGCCGCTTCGGTGGCCTGCGCGGAGGCGGGCGTTCGCCGTTCTGCGAGGTCGAATAATTGATGAGTGATCAGGCTCCGGGTAGGTCGAAGATCGTCCAGGAAGGGCTCACGTTCGACGACGTGCTCCTCATTCCGGGTCATTCCGTGGTGCATCCGAAGGACACGGACGTATCGTCCCTGGTGACCCGGGGCATCAGGCTGAACATACCCTTGCTCGCCGCGGCCATGGACACGGTGACCGAGTCCGCAATGGCCATCCAAATGGCCCGCGAAGGTGGGATGGGCGTGGTTCACAAGAACCTTCCGGCCGAACGGCAGGCGGAAGAGATCGACCGGGTCAAGCGCTCCGAGAGTGGGATGATCCTGAATCCCATCACGCTCGACTCCGATGCCCGGCTTCAGGATGCCCATGACCTCATGGCCCGGTTTTCGATCAGTGGCGTCCCGATCGTGGAAGGTGAAGGACGTCTGGTCGGCATCATCACGAATCGCGACATGCAGTTCGAGGTCGATCTTTCGCGATCCATCGCCGACGTGATGACGTCCGAGAACCTCGTTACCGTGCCGGTCGGAACGACGCTCGAGGAGGCGCAGGCGATCCTTCACCGGCATCGGATCGAAAAGCTTCCCGTCGTGGACGAGAACGGGAAGTTGCGCGGCCTGATCACGGTCAAGGACATCTTCAAGCGCCGGAAGTACCCGGACGCGTGCAAGGACGAACACGGGCGACTGCGGGTAGGGGGAGCCGTCGGTGCCTCCAATGCCGACATGGACCGGGCGGCGCTGCTCGTGGACGCCGGAGTGGACATGCTGGTCGTGGACACCGCGCACGGCCACTCCGAGGGGGTCCTCAAAGCGGTGGCACGGGTCCGAGAGCGGTTTCCCGACATTCAGCTCGTCGGGGGAAACGTGGGAACCGTCGCAGGAGCCAAGGCGTTGGTGGAGCGTGGTGTCGACGCCGTCAAGGTCGGGGTCGGACCGGGATCGATCTGTACGACCCGGATCGTGACGGGGGTCGGGCTCCCACAGATCACGGCGATCATGGATGCGGTGCAGGGCGTCGACGAGGCCGTTCCGGTCATCGCGGACGGCGGCATCCGCTTTTCCGGGGATATCGTCAAGGCGCTGGCCGCAGGGGCGCATTGCGTCATGATGGGATCGATGTTCGCGGGCACGGATGAAGCGCCCGGCGAAAGCTTTCTCCTGGAGGGGAGACGCTTCAAGACCGTTCGCGGAATGGGTTCTTTGTCGGCCATGGAGGAAGGGTCGGCCGACCGGTACTTTCAGGAAAGCTCGGCGGACAAGGCCAAGCTCGTTCCGGAAGGGATCGAAGCGAGGGTCCCCTACAAGGGTCCGGTATCGGATACGATCTATCAGCTGCTCGGGGGCCTGCGAAGTGGCATGGGGTACTGTGGCGCCGGAACACTCGCCGAGCTCCGTGACGATGCCCGCTTCAACAGAGTCACCATGGGCGGCCTTCGTGAGTCGCATCCGCACGATGTGACCATCACTCGTGAGGCACCGAACTACCGCCTCTGATTCGCGCGTGCGATGGCGCGCGCGCGCGGCCGCCCGCCGAGCCGGCCCGGGCTCGGGGGTACGGACGTGGTTGCTCGCATCCGTCGGGGGGATCGTTCTGTCCGGCTGTGCCGGTGGCTCCGGGCCCGCCGTTCCAGGCCCTTACCCGTCACCCGAGCCCGAGATCGAAGCGGTCCTCCCGGAGTCGGTGATCGACTCACTGGAGTTCGCGCCTCCGCCCGAGGACGTGTCGACCGATCCTCTCCGCGCGACGAGCATGTTGCGCAACCCCGAGTTCGAAGCCGAAGTGACGCGTTGGGTCGAGCGTTGGACGGAGATGCCGGCTCCGTGGCTGGCGAGAGAGTTCGAGCGCATGGGGAGTCATGTGGCGGAGGTCGATTCGATGCTGAAGGCGCGAGACCTCCCTCGTTCGCTTCGCTATCTGCCGATCGTGGAGAGCGGATACAATCCGCGTGCGGTGAGCCCCGCGCGTGCGGTCGGCTTGTGGCAGCTCATGGAGGGGACGGCCCGTGACCTCGACGTGCGCGTGTCCCCCCTCATCGACGAGCGAATGCATCCGGGCCGCTCCACGGAGGCCGCTTTGGATTTCCTCGAGCAGCTTCACGACGACTTCGGGTCGTGGTTCCTGGCCCTCGCCGCCTACAACGCGGGGCCTGCGCGGGTGCGCGGCATATTGCGTCGGCACGCTCCGCTCGAGCCTCGCTCCGATGCGCTGTTCTGGAAGATCCGCCCCTACCTTCCGAGGGAAACGCGTGACTTCGTGCCCAAGCTCTTCGCCGCGATTCGGATCGCCGAGCGACCGGAAAACTTCGGACACTCCGGTCCGAGCGTGCGACCTTCGGAGTACGAGGAGATCGAGATCTCGGATCAGGCGACGCTCGACGTCGTGGCCCGCGCAGCCGGGGTCACCCAGGAGGAGATCGAGCGCCTCAACCCGCACATCGTCCGAGGGCTGACACCGCCGCAAGCGACCGTGCGGCTGAGGGTGCCGGCGGGAACGGGAGCGCGCTTCCGGGCCCGGTTCGCCGAGATTCCTCCCGAGGAGCGCGTGACCTTCTTGGAGCACCGAGTCGCCGAAGGGGAGACTCTCTCGCACATCGCCGTTCGCTACGGCGTGCCCCTCGCGGATCTACGGGCGGCGAACCCGTCGGTGCGGGATCGTTACCTTCGGGTCGGCAGGCTTCTCACGGTGCCGGTGGCTCCGAGCGTGAGAGCGGGTGGCATGGACTGACACCGGCGTGCCCCGCGAGGGAGCGGCGAGAGGCCCTAGCGGCCCGTGGTAGAAGTCTGGTGGCCCGCGCACGAGGGTCTTGCGTGTCGCAGGCAAGGCGGCTTCTTGAAGGCGATGCCGTAGCATCGGCGAAAGGAGCCAACGCCGCATGCGGCCGCAACCCCCTCGTGCCCTTCGGGTTGGGGCGGCACGGCCCCATCTCCGTCGTTGCCACTCCTCGACGTAGCTTAGGGCTATGCCTTCGTCGTGGCGCCTAGGATCTGGGGCCGTGGCGCCCCAACGCGGGCCACCAGACTTCTACCACGGGCCGCTAAGGGTCGGAAGCCCTCCACGACCCCGACCGCCCTCCGTGCTTCTCGAGTAACCGGACTCCTTCGATGCGCATGCCGCGGTCCATCGCCTTGACCATGTCGTAGACGGTGAGCAGAGCGACCGACACGGCCGTCAGCGCTTCCATCTCGACCCCCGTCCGCCCGGTCACGGTCGCCTGCGACCGCGCCACGATGCTTGGAGGGGTGTCTTCCGGAGTCAGAGTGACCTCGACGGTCGTACCCGGCAGTGGGTGACACAGGGGAATGAGGTCGGCGGTCCGCTTGCCTCCCATCACTCCCGCGATCTCCGCGACCTGAATCGGGTCGCCCTTCTCGGTGCGGCCCGCCAGCACCGCTTCGAGGGTCTCCTCGGCCATGATGATACGCCCTTCGGCGACCGCCCGGCGGACGGTCTCGCCTTTGCCGGAGACATCGACCATGCGTGCGCGTCCCTCCGCGTCCAGATGCGTGAGCCCGGTGCGTGTATGGTCGGTCATGATGCGGAACCCCGGAAGGGGGGAAGGAGGGTGTCTCCCAGCTCCTTGACGAGACCTGCGACGACCAGTTGCGGGTTGACGTTTCCACGCGCGAGCTCCCGGGCTTTCTCGACGACCGGTAGGGCGCCGGGTACGGCGGGTGCGTGGACGCCACTTCTCGAGGCGAGCTTGGCCAGCGGCTCGGCGGCATCGTGGTGAAACACGGGTCCGGAGCTCCCAGCGAGGACCGCGCCGAGGTCCCGAATCCACTCGTCCAGAACGTCCAGCATGGCCAGAAGCCCTCGGGCTCGGGAGGAAGGGTACGCCAAGGCGACCGTATGCGCGTCCGCTCGCTCCCGGTCGAGCGCCGCACGCAGGATCGCGAACGCCTCCCGTCGCAGCGCGTTCATCGGCTCGTCGTCTTCGTCCTCGTCTTGGGGTAGAAATCCGAGTGCACGCCCGAGGGACCCTCGTGCGAGCTTCGCGACCGACCGGGCTCGCTCTTCGTCGACGTCGAGCCGGTCCACGAGCACCGACCGCACGGTTCCGTCCGGGAGCGGTCCCAGGTGGAGCGGCACCGTCCGGGAACGTACGGTCGGAAGGAGGCTTCCGGGCACACTGCTGGTGAGGATGAAGCGGGCGGATCCGGGCGGTTCCTCGAGAAGCTTGAGGAGTGCGTTCGCCGCTTCTTGACTGGCTTCCTGTGGGACGAGAAGCTCGGCGTCCCCGATGATGAACACCGGACCTACGGCCATGGATGCCCGCACGTGGGCGCGCTTCCGGAGGTTCTTGACCGTCCCGATGTAGAGGCCCGTCACGTCCTGGGCTCGCGTCGGTCGGAGGGGTGTTTCCCGGTAGCGCGCGAGCATGTCGTGCCGGGCGTCCTCGAGCGCGTCGGCGAGCCGGTCCCCCGTCGCCTTGGGGCGCGCAAGCGGCATGTACCAATGGATGTCGGGGTGCTCGAGAGTCAGCAGGAGCCGACAGCTCTGGCACGTGCCACACGGCCCTTCGTCGAGATCGGGCTTCTCACAGACCGTCAGTTGCGCGATCCACAACGCGAACCGCTGCTTGCCGACCCCTTTCGCGCCGTGCAGCAGGAGTGAAGATGGGAGGCGCCCCGCCCCGTACGAGGTGAGGATGGTCCGGCGGGCGTCCGTGTGTCCGAAGAGTGGATGCAAGCTCATCCCGATTCCTTCGGTCGTAGCCAGCCCATGGGGTCCTGCGCCTGGGGAGCTCCGGCGCCGGCCGGGGCGCGGATCTGAAACTCGATGTGAGGGCCTTCGGGGGTTTCCTCCCCTCCGACCGTTCCGACGACCTGGCCGGCTCCGATGTCCCGGCCCTCGACTACGCCGATCTCTTCCAGGTACAGGTAGAGGGTGTAGATGCCGTCGCCGTGGCTGATGACCACGGTGGGTCCGTATCCTTCGAACGGGCCGGCCATGACCACGGTGCCGGAGCGTACCGCACGGACGGGCGTGCCGGTGGGCGCCGCGAGACCGATCCCGTTCCAACGCAGGACCGTTCCGTTCGGCCGTTGGTCACGTCCGAATTGGTAGATGATGTCCCCTTTCACCGGCCAGTCGAGCTGTCCCGCGTCGGCGGAAGTCAGCGTAGGCTCGTCGACCGGGTCCGCCCGGTTCGCTTCGATTTCGCGTCTGCGTGCTTCGAGATCATCGATCAAGCCGGTCAGGCGTGCCTCGTCGGCTTCGAGCTCCTCCAGGCGGCTCGCCGTTCGCTGCTCTCTCGACCGGAACTCCTGCAGGGCGGACTGACGCTCCGACTCCACGGCCCGTAGCTCGGCAACTTCGGAGAGCCGATCACTGCGCAGCGCTCCGAGTTGGGCCATGCGCTGTTGGAGCTCGGCGTTGACCTCGGCCAGGTCCGACTCCATCTCCTCTACGCGCTCGACCAAGCTTCGGTCGAACTCCGCGATTCGCTGGAGGTAGCGATACCGGTTCAAGAGGTCGGTGAAGGACGACGCGCCCAGCAGGACCTGTACCGTGTGGAGGGGCCCCATCTTGTAGATGTCCCGGAGCCGACGGTGAAGGATCGCTTGGCTTTCGGCCAACCGCTCTCGCGCACGGAGGAGGTTCCGCGTCGTTTCCTCGATCTGTGCCGACGTGAGCTCCGACTGGAACTCGACCTCGGCCAATACCGACCGGGTCGCGGAGAGCCTCCGCTCCACGTTCGCGAGCTCGGCGGAGACGTCCCGGACGCGGTTGCGGACGTCGCCCATCTCCCGCTCGAGCTCCTCGCGCTCGGCCCGGATTTGTTCGAGCCGCCGCTGGCTATCCGCGATCTCCGCTCGCAGGTCGCCGGGCTCTTGAGCGGTGAGGCACGGTGCGTAGAGCACCGCCGTGATCCCGACCAGCGCGAAGCCGAAGATCTCCGCCCTTCGACGGCTCACCATCAGATCTCCCTCAAGTGCCGCCGGATCGCGAGAGCGCTGGAGACCACTCCTAACGCGACGCCGGATCCGACTCCGATCAGGATCCAGCCTTCCGGAATCCAGGCGATCTCGAAGAGGGACACATACACGGCGCGGTAGGTCGCATAGGTGAGCCCCCAGGCGATCAAGCCTCCGATCAATCCGGTGATCGCCCCTTCCAGGAGGAAAGGGCGGCGGATGAAACCGTTCCGTGCTCCGACCAGGCGCATGACGTAAATCTCGTCCCGCCGTGCGAAAATCGCGATGCGTAGCGCGGTAGCGATGATGAGCGCCGCGACCGCTGCGAACGTACCACCCAACACGGCGGTTGCTCCGGCGCCGACCCGACGCAGCGTGAAGAGCCGGTCCACCCACTCACGCCCATACCGCGCGTCCTCCACGAACGGATACGCCATGGCCGCTTCCGCGATCCGATCCACGGCGTCGGGGCTTCGCGAGTCCGGCTGTAGCTCCACCTCGAGCGACTGTGGCAGCGGATTCACCGCCAGGTCGGAGAAGAGCTCTCCGAAGTCGGGTAGATCCTCTCGAGCTCGCTCCAGAGCATCCCGTTTCGAAACGTAGCGCACGGACCTCACACCCTCCGTCGCGGAGAGCTCACGCAACGCCAGATCGATCTCTTCCTGGCGGGTGTCGTCCCGGAGGTAGGCGACGACCTCCACACGCTCCTCGATGGCGGAGAGGGCCATTTCCAGGTTGTAGGCGGCCAGGCCGAAGAGTCCGACGACCAGGAGGGCGAGCCCCACCATGGCGGACGAAAGCCCGGTGAGCAGGGGCGCGCGTCGGAACGCGGCGATGGCTTCCCTCAGGGCGTGCACGCCTCAGCTCTCGGACGGGTGGGAGTCGTACACCAGCCGGCCGTCGTCCAGCTCGGCCACACGCGCATGATCGTACCTTCCCACGACCCCCATGTCGTGGGTGGCCATGACGACCGCGGTGCCGCTCGTGTTGATCTCCCAGAACAGATCCAGGATCCCACGGGTGGCACGATCGTCGAGGTTTCCGGTCGGCTCGTCCGCGAGCAGCACGTAGGGTTCGTTGGCGAGCGCTCGAGCGATCGCGACTCGCTGTTGCTCTCCTCCCGAGAGCTCGTGCACGAGTGCCCCCAGCTTGGGGGACAATCCAACCTGTGAGAGAAGGCGTTGGGCGCGTGGCACGATCTCGCTGCGCTTCGTGCCGGTCACCTCGAGGGCGAACGCGACGTTCTCCATCGCGGTTCGTCCCGGAAGGAGCCGGAAATCCTGGAAGACGAAGCCCACTCGCCGGCGCACCTTCCAGATCTCCCGGTCGCTGATACGCTCCGACGAGTAGCCGCCCACGCGCACCTCACCTTCGGAGGGCCGGGTCGCCATGTGGATCAACCGCATGGTCGTGGATTTCCCCGAGCCGGAGTGACCCGTGAGGAACACGAACTCACCCTTCTTCACGTGAAGGGATACGTCGCGGAGCGCGTAGCCACGCTTGGCGTACTCCTTCGAGACGTTCGTGAGCTTGATCACCGGATCGGGCTGGAGGCGGGCGTGAGCACCTTGTTCCGGGACGGAAGATTAGACATGCCCGGAACCCCTGTCAAAACGGAACCGAGTTCGCGCCAGCCGCACGGCGAGGCGCATCGCCTCCTCCATGGACGAGGAATCGGCCCGTCCGGAGCCCGCGATGTCGAATGCCGTGCCGTGGTCGGGTGACGTGCGCACGAAGGGGAGTCCCAGCGTCACGTTCACGCCCGTTCCGAAGCAGACCGTCTTGAAGGCTGCCATTCCGACGTCGTGATAGGGGGCCACCACCGCGTCGAAGCTCCCCGCGAGCGCTCGCTGGAACACGGTGTCCGCAGGCACGGGGCCAGTGACGTCGACCCGATCGGTCCGGAGTCGCTCCAGCGCGGGTGCGTAGACGCGAGCCTCTTCATCCCCGAACAGCCCCCCGTCCGACGCGTGCGGGTTCATGGCGCACAGGGCGATTCGGGGTTCCGGAATGCCCCAGTCTTCCCGGAGCCCCCTTGCGAGCAGGTTCGCTTGCTCCACGAGGAGATCCTCGGTGAGGTGCGCCGGTACCTCGGCGAGCCCGATGTGCGTGGTCGCCAGCAGGACTCGGAGCGGTGCATCGAGCCGCGTCTTCTCGGCGGCCATGAGCATTCCGACGTGGGGGACCCCGGCGAGATCCCTCAGCATCTCGGTGTGACCGGGGACCGTGCGACCGGCCGCGTGGAGCGACGGTTTGTGCAGGGGAGCCGTGACGATTCCATGGATCTCCCCCTTCAGGGCCAGGGACACCGCGTATTCGATCGCTTCCGCGGCGATGCGGCCTGCAGCTCGGTCGTCCTCGACCGACTCGGGTAGCCATGCTCCAGAGTCTGCTTCCGAGTCCGACCAAGCCGGATCGACGAGCGTCTGTTCGGGCCCGATCAACACCGGCGCGAAATCCAGCTCCTCCCGCATCAACGTTCTCAGCGCTTTGCGGGTTACCTCCGGGCCGATCCCTCGAGGGTCACCCGGGGTGATGGCGATCCGCGGCCGCATGGGAGGCTCTACGACGCTACCTCAGGATCTCGATATGGGTCCGCTGCCGCAGCTCTTCGATGACGCGGTCGAGCCGCCGCTCCTGTTGCACCTGGCTCGCGATCTGACCGCGGACGTCCTCGAAGGTGTAGGTTCCCGCCTCACGGATCCGCTCCACCTTGATCACGGCGAACCGGGTGTCGGCTTGGCCTTCGTACTCCACCGGGCCCAACACCTCGCCCTCGCTGGCGCCGCGAAGGACCTCGTATTCGGGGGGAAGCTCCCCGAGTTGATCGAACGAGACGGTCAGGGAATCGGGTGCTGCGGGGTCGGAATACTCCTGGTAGAGGGAATCCATCGACGCCCCTGCCTGGGCATCGGTGGTGATCGATTCGGCAAGCGTGCGCGCCCGCTCTATATCGCGGTCGGTCTTCTCGGGCACGATCAGGATGTGCCGCCCCTGACGCTCACCGGGTCGGGTGCGTTCCACCTTGATGATGTGGAATCCGAACTCCGTCTCCACGACCTGGCTCACCGCCCCTGCGGGAAGGGAGAACGCCGCGTCTTCGAACTCCTGCACCATCCGTCCGCGCCGGAACCACCCGAGGTCGCCTCCGAGCTCGGCCGATCCCGGGTCGTCCGAGTACCGGCGCGCGAGTTGGGCGAAATCCTCCCCATCCCGAATCCGCTGGAGAAGATCCTCGGCGAGGGCTTCCGCTTCCGCACGAGCTTCCTCGGAGGCCTCCGGAATGATCACTACCTGGTGGAACGTCAGCGAGCGGGGCCGCTGCTGCATCTGTGTCCGGGCTTGCTCGAACCGTGCCCGGAGCTCGTCGTCGGAGACGTCCACGGGCCTCGAGTCCTGCATTTGACGCTGCATGAACATCTGCTGGATCTGCTGCTGACGCGCCTGGGTCGTGAGGATGTCACGGTATTCGGCGAGCGTCAGGCCCTCCGAAGCCAGGGCTTGGGTGAGTGCGCCGCGTCCGCCCATCGACTCGATCACCTGGTTGATCTGCTGGGAGACCCTTTGATCGATGGTCGCGTCGTCCGGAGCGATCAACGTGTCGCGGGCCGCCGCCTGCAGCACCAGCACCCGGTTGATCCAGGAGTCGAGGATCCCGTCGAAGAAATCTTCGTAGGCCGGATCGCTCTCGTCGGGCACTGGAGCGTCCTGGAGGCGCATCCGTTGGATCTCTTCCTCGATCTGGGATTGGAGGACGACCGAATCCCCCACGATCGCGAGCACTCGGTCCACGACGGCGTCGCCGGACGCGAGTTGGGACGTGGCGGGCGTCGCCACGAGGGCGAGCAACAGGACGGTAAAAAGCGAGCGTTTCAACATGGCGACTCGTAACCCTTCGCGAACGGAGGTGTTCCGGCTGAGACGTTTCGGCTCATGAGCTGATCGAATCCACTTCGGACGGAGCCTCGATGGGTGGGTTGCCCTCGGAGGAGGTACCGCGACCCGCGCGGATGCGACCGAGCTCGAGCACCGCGCGACCGACCCCGGCGTTGAGGATGGCGTGGGCCGCGTCGGACCGCAGTTGGTAGGAGAGGGGGCCGAGTGCAAGCGCCGGGGCGGCGCCCGAGAGGTTCCTGCCCAGCGCTTCCCGGACGGCTCTCGCGATAGCCGACTCCAGGTCCTCGCCGGGTGCCCGGTCGAGAGGGAGCAGGCCGAGACGCCGCGCCGAGGTCTCGATCTCCTCCGCGAAGGAGGCCGCGAGGGAGTCGGCGTGCCCGGCCGGGGGCTCGAAGCCGGACGCCCGGGCCTCGGCGAGTAGGAGCTCGCGTCGCGCGAGAGACATCAAGAACGTCTCGAGCGTCTCCACCTGACTCCCTGCGACCTGCTCACGCAACGATTCGGGCTCCTGCTGGAGGAGCGTCAGCAGGCGCGCGGCCGTGAGGCCGCCCGTATCCCACTCGACCAGCGTTCTCCGGGCGGCCCGTCCGGAGAGGCGACCGGACGGGTTCGCCGCGAGCTCACGGGCGAGGCTCGGGGCATCCTCGGACATGGTCAACCCGCCGGCTCGGGCCTCCACATCGGACACGAACGTAGATTCGGCCTCTTGGAGGCGCTCTCGTTGTAGTTGCGCACGGAGTTGGGGCGCGATCTCGTCGTCCGTCACCGCCGTATCGGCCATCATCGCCGAATCGCGAAGCGTGACGAGCATGTCCCGATCCATGCGAGCACGGACCATCGGGGCGAAATCGAGGAAGGCGAGGGTCGAGTCTTCCGCTGCTGCGCGCGCCAGCAGTGTGTAGTCGATCCACAAGTCGGCGACTGCTTCCACCACGTCGGCGCTCGCCGGCATGTCCTCGTGGTCGGCAAGGAGCGCGACCAGGTCTTCGGCGGAAAGCGCGGTACCGTTCACGCGAGCCACGACGTCGCCGCCGTTGGAGGGCTGATCACCCGAGCAGGCGCCGAGGACGAAGACGAGGAGGATCCGGAAGGAGGATCGTCGGGAGAGGAGGCTCATGGACGGACGACTCGATGCTCGTGGTTCGGTTCAGGCGGCCGCGGACCGGGCCGAGCGAAGGGTCTCGAGCGCGATCGTGACGGTTTCCATGATGGGTTCCGAGCCGACGCGCTCGAGCTGCACGGACAACGGGCTCATCCGGAGCACCTCGGCGTGGGCCTGGCGTTTCCGAAGCGGGCCTTCGAGCACCGTCAGCTTCGGGACCACCCCCTCGCGGAAGGTGATCCGCGCGGAACCCTCGCGAACGAGGATCCGTTCCACGCCCAACGTGCGTCCGAGCACCCGGAGTAGGGTTGCATCGAGCATCCGGACGGCTTCGTCCGGGAGGGCGCCGAAGCGGTCCGCCAACTCCTCGCGTACGGCTTCGACTTCGTCCGGTCGCTCCACTTTCGAGAGGCGGCGATACAGGTGCAGCTTCTGACTCTCGTCGGCGATGTAGTCGTCGGGCAGGAGCGTCGCACCGGGCAACGACACGTCCGGATCCGACCAGCTCTCGGTGGACTCTCCGCTCTTGAGGCGATCGACCGTCTTGTGGAGCAGCCGCATGTACGCGTCGAGGCCGATCTGGTTCGCGAACCCGGACTGGTCCGCCCCCAGCAGGTTTCCCGCGCCGCGGAGCTCCAAGTCACGAAGCGCCACCGCATACCCCGAGCCGAGCTCCGTGTAGTGCTCGAGGACTCGAAGGCGACGCTCGGCGTCGTCCGTGACGTTCTCCGGGACGATGAGGTAACAGTACGCGCGCCGGTCCGAGCGTCCGACGCGGCCTCGGATCTGGTAGAGCTGTGAGAGCCCGAATCGGTCGGCGGCGTCCACGATGAGCGTGTTGGCGTTCGGCACGTCGAGGCCGTTCTCGATGATCGACGAGCAGACGAGGATGTCCAGCTCTCCGTCGACGAAGGCGCGCATGACCTCGTCCAACTCGCCGCTCGCCATCTGTCCGTGGGCTACCCCCGTGCGCGCTTCGGGCACCAGGGCACGGATCTCTTCGGCGATCGTGTAGATCGTCTCGATCCGGTTGTGGAGGAAGAAGGCTTGTCCGCCACGGTCGAGCTCCCGGTGCAGCGCTTCGGCGAGGAGGTGGTCGGACCACGGGAGCACGTGCGTGAAGACGGGCATGCGGTCCCGTGGCGGCGTGCGGATGAGGGAGAGGTCTCGAATCCCCGACAGGGAGAGATAGAGCGTCCTCGGAATGGGTGTCGCCGTGAGAGTCAGGACGTCGATGGAGGAGCGAAGCTTCTTGAGGCGCTCCTTGTGCTTCACACCGAACCTCTGCTCCTCGTCCACGATGAGGAGGCCGAGGTCGCGGAAGACGACATCCTCGGAGAGCAATCGATGGGTCCCGATGACGATGTCGAGTGACCCTTCGGCTGCGGCGGCCAACAGGTCCCGTCGTTCCGCCGCCGAGCGAAAGCGGCTCAACGACCCGATGCGGACCGGGTAATCGGCGAGGCGCTCCTCGAACGTGTGCCGGTGCTGCTCCGCCAGGATCGTCGTCGGCGCCAGCACGGCGACCTGCTTGCCGTCCTGGACCGCCTTGAACGCGGCTCGGATGGCGACCTCCGTCTTCCCGTAGCCCACGTCTCCGCAGACCAGCCGGTCCATCGGCTTCGCGGACTCCATGTCCCGCTTCACGTCTTCCGCCGCCTGCCGTTGATCCGGGGTGTCCTCGTAGAGAAACGAGGATTCCATTTCCATCTGCCAACGGGTGTCGGGAGAGAAGGCGTAGCCCGAAGCGTCCTCACGCTGAGCATAGAGCTCCAGGAGCTCGGTCGTCATCTGTTCGATGACCTGTTCGGTCTTGCGCCGCAGCGTCTTCCATCGCTTCCCGCCGATACGGTGGAGCGCCGCCGGACGGGCATCGTCTGTGGCGCCCACCCACCGTTCGATGAGATCGAGCCGGTAGACCGGGAGGCGGAGGACCTCGCCTCCCGCGTACTCGATGGCAAGGACCTCGATCTCTTCCCCGGCGACGTCGATATGCTCGAGGCCGACGAAGCGTCCGATGCCGTGGTCCATGTGGACTACATGGTCGCCGGGAGTGAGCTGTGCCAAGCTCTCGAGCGCGACCGCTCCGCGGAACCGGCGGCTCCGGCGCACGCGCCGGGGCCGCCGGAAGATCTCGTGATCGTTGAGCACACGGAGGGGCGAGGCGCCACAGCGGAGCTCGAAGCCCTCCTGGAGCGAGCCGAGGGCCACCCTGGTGCCCTCCGGGATACGCTCGACTCCGCCCAGGATCTCCTCCAGGCGTTGGAGCTGGCCGTCGTTGTCACAGAGCAGAAGCGTTTCCGCGTCGTCGCGGGCGCCGTCCGTCAGGTACGACTCCAGTCGACCCATGTCCCGATCGATCGCCGGTGGTGCGGAAGATGGCAGGACGTGCTCGGCGCTCTCGTTCTCGCTGAGCACCAGGCGGGGCATGGCGTCCATCAAGCGTGCCATCTCTTCCGGCGGCACGAACAGAGTCTCGGGACGGGGGACGGCGGCACCGGACTCGACCAGATCGTCATGGAGCGTGTTGACGCGTCCCCACGTTTGACCGGCTTCCTCGGTGAGCGTCCAATCACCGTGTCTCGTCAGAACCGCATCGCCGGGCAGAAGCTCGAGGAGCGAGCGGGTCACGGTATGTTCGCCTTCCGTTTCGGATCGGCGGAAGTCCACGGGGAGCACGTGGGCCTCGCTCAGCGTTCCGGTCGAGCGCTGATCGAGCAGATCGAAGGTCCGGATGGATGCGATCTGATCCCCCCAGAACTCGAAGCGGACCGGCTCGCCGGCCGCTACCGAAAAGAGGTCGAGAATCCCTCCCCGGACCGCGAACTGGCCCACTTCCTCCACGAGCGGAACGCGCTCGAATCCCCAGGACTCGAGCTGCTCCAGCAATTCCGTGAAGTCGATTTCGTCTTCGAGGCGAAGCGTCCGGCGCACGTCCGCGAGGTCCGAGGGGACCGGCATGCGTTCCTGGAGCCCGCGCGGCGTGGTGACCAGGATCCGGGCGCGCCCGGAGAAGACGGCCTCCACCGCTTCGACGCGTAGCCCGCCGATTTCGAGGTGGGGCTCCGCCTCTTCGTAGGGGAGGGCTTCCTTCTGGGGGAAGAGGTGAGTGGTCGTGTCCGAGCCGAGAAGCACCTCGAAGTCGGCGACCACTCCGGTCGCCGACTGTGGATCCGGTGTGACGAATACGAAGATTCGCTGCGGGTGCGCTCGATGGAGGGCCGCAACGACGGCGGGGCCGAGGGACCCGTGCGCACCGCCCAGAGTGACGGCCGCTCCGGGTCGGGGCGGGGCCGACGCGACCGCCCGTAGGGCGGGACACGCGGCAACCGTGGTGAGGATTGGATCAGGGAGCGCCATGAGGTGCCGGCATGTGGTTTCGGTTGGCTTGCTTCGGGATGCGGACCCGTCCCGCGGCCGCGAGCACGGGCTCGGCGAGGAGGACGAAGACGGCGAGCAGGAGCAACACCCACCAGAGCTCGGGCCCACGTCGGTCGTGGAAGATCTCGTCCGACCACGCTTCGAGGTCCGAGGCGACCCTGACGTCGCGGGCGATGCGCTCTCGGGCCAGGCTGGCGTCCAGGGGATGGAGGTCGGATTCTGCGGCGGGCGGGTTCACTGAGGCGACGGCTACCACCGAGTCCTCTTCGAGGAAGGTGTAGTGCCCGGAGATCCCGGTCGTCGCTACGGATCTGGTTCCGTCGATCTCGAGGCGGGCCCCGTCCGGCGTGCGCACATGGGTGGCGCCTCGGGGGGCGGGGATTCGCTCACCGGTGAGATGCCCCGGGTTGGTGCGGCCGGCTCCCGCCCACCCGACCGCGACCCAGTCCAGGAACCGGACGAGCCCGGGGGAGAGGGGGAGCGACGACGAGCCCGCGTCGAGGGGCGAAGCGAGGAGCAAGACCTCGTGACCACTGGCCGTCTCGGTTTCCACGGCCCAGGGGGTGCCCGCGATCTCGGCCAGCACCCGGCTCGGAACCCGTGCATCGTCGCTCGCCTGTAGCTCGAACCAGCGTTCCACCGTGGTTTCGGCGAGACCGGAGGGAAGGTCCGGACCCGTGAGCTCGGCGGCCCCGGATACCGTGCGTTCGCCGTAGCTCCACGGAATTCCCGCATCCCGGAGCCTACGGTTCAAGGCAGGTCGTAGCGTGGGGTCTACAGGAGGTAGGACCAGAGCCGCACTACCCGCCGAGAGCCCCTGTAGCCCATTACCCGTGACCGCGATGGTGACGTCCGGCGGACCGATCGAGCCCGTTCGTACGCGCCCCGCTTCCTCGAGCACCGCCATGGCTTCGAGCACGAACCGGTCCGGGTCCCCACGAACGGCGGTCGCCGGGGCAGGCCTGGACCGATACGCGAAGTACCGTCGATCATCGATGCTCAATTGGTCGGGATCGATCGCCACGGTGCCTACGACCCATGCGGTGTCCGACGGCGGAAGCGTCAGGGTCGTGGCGTTGCCGGGCGCGAGGTTCGCGGCAGCGCGCACGCGCCCGTCGACCAGTGCGCGGACGCCGATGGGATCCCCTCCTTCCGGTCCGGCGATCCGGACGGAGATCTCCGCGCTCTGGCCCTGGATGGGTGGGAGCCCTCCGGCCACGACTGCTTCGACGACCGCGTGATTGTCGGTGGCTTCCGGCGTTCGAGTCCAGACGGTCACCGGAACCGACGCCGGTTGGGCATCCCGCGCGCTGAATCCGCTGCGTTGGAGGTCCGTGATGAGGTGGATCTCGCGGCTCTGGTACTCGGACGTCGCCAGGAGGTCCTCCGCGCGGTCCAGGGATGCCGAGAGATCTCCGCGGGCGTGACTCACGCGGGTTTCCCGCACGGTGCGACGCCCGTCCGCGGGGCTCTGTGGCACGGCGGGACGCCACGGCTCGCCGGCGCGGATCACCCAGACGAGGTCGTCGGGGGTCGCCGCGCGCAGGCTTCGCTCCGCCACGCGCTTCAGGACGTCGAGGACCCGCTCCTCGTCGACCACGAGCCCCGTGCTCATGGAGTTGTCGAGGACGATCACGACGGCCGTGGGAGGGTGGGCGGACCCGGGAGCCGAGAGGAACGGGCGGGCGCCGGCCGCGACCAGCAGGACGAGCGCGAGGACACGAGCCAGCAGGAGCAGGATCTGCCGGAAACGGATCTCGCGAGAGTGCTCGCGCTCCGTGCGCTCGAGGTACCGGAGGGCGGGGAAGCTCAGGCGCGCGGTTCGGCGCTGTTGGAACAAGTGGAGCACGACGGGGACCGCCACCGAGACGGCCGCCGCGAGGAACCAGGGATTGAGGAAGCTCATCGCTCGCCTCGACTCATCCGAGCCGCTCCCTTTTTCGCAGGTACGCCCGTAGCGCCGATCCGAGGGGGCGGCTCGTGTCCACCACCTCGTAGTCGATTCCGTGCGGTCGAAGCTCCCGCCGCCATTCCTCCAACGCGCTGTCCACCGCTTCGCGATATTCGTTGCGTACGTCCGCGACGCTCACCAGCAGCTCTCTCCCGCTCTCCGGGTCGTAAAACCGTGCTTCCGAAGCAGCGGGAAGCTCCCGCTCGCCCGGATCCAGAAGATGGAACACGAGCACCTCGTGTCCCTGATGCCTCAGGTATTTGAGCGCCGTCAGGGTCTCTTCACGCTCGACCAGCATGTCGGAGAAGAGGATCACGAGGCCTCGCCGTCGCATCCGGACGGCCATGTCCCGCAGCGCTCCTTCGGCCGAAGTGCCGCCTACGGCCTCGAGCTCACCCAGGGTTCGCGCCAGCTCTCTCCATTGCGCCCGACCACCGCGCGGCGTCACACGGGCAGCGACATGGTCGTGGAAAGCGGTGAGCCCGACGGCGTCGCCCTGGCGGATCAGGATCATGCCGAGGGACGCGGCCAGGAGCTTCGCGTACCAGAGCTTATCCGGTAGCTCGCCCGGCCGAGAGCTCCAACCCATCGAGTCACTGGTATCGAGGAGCAGGTACGCCCGGAGGTTGGTCTCCTCCTCGAACTGCTTCACGTAGTAGCGGTCGGAGCGGCCGAACATGCGCCAATCGATATAGCGCAGGTCGTCGCCGGGCTGGTAGGCCCTGAGCTCCGCGAACTCCGCCGAGAACCCTCGGTGCGGGGAGCGGTGGAGCCCCATCAGGAAGCCTTCGACGACGTGTCGCGCGACGAGCTCGACCCCACCGAGCTTCGAGAGGGCCACGGGGTCGAGCAGATCGAGCCGAGCGCCGCCTCCGGCGCGGTTCCGCGTGTTTTCCATCTTGGCAGTGCAAGCTACCCGAGAAGGGGGGTCTGCTCAACGGGCGCCGTGCCGGGTCGGGGTCCGCTCCGGGATTCCGGGACCGAGTCGAGGCGAAGGGGGGTACGCGGTACACGGGCCGCACCACGATACGAATTCGGCGAGCACCGGCTGCCGGGGAGGACGCATGAAACTCGTGACGTCACTGACCACCCTCGCGATCCTCTTTGGATCGAGCGCCGGGGCTTCACAGGCCGGTCCCGCTCCCGATGCCGTGGAGGCGAGGCTCTGGCTCGATCGGGGCGACGAGGTGGTCGTCCAGCGCGGGGAGCGGCTACGCATCCGCTACAGGACATCCGAGGATGCGTTCATGGCGATCTTCCGGATCGACACCGACGGCCGCGTCTCCCTCCTTCACCCCTCCGACCCTCGTGACGACGGCTACGTTCGCGGAGGCCGGGACGAGTCCCTGGTGCTCGCGCAGTCGCCGTTCTGGACGGTCCGGGACGACCCGGGCGTGGGCTACCTGTTCATGGTCGCCTCACCCGAGCCGCTCGACTTCTCGCGCTTCGAGTACCACCGCGACCTGGGGTGGGACCTGAGCTCCGTGGGAGCGTTCGTCTACGACGACCCGTACCTCGCGATGGACGACTTCGTGGCCGCGCTGATTCCGGACTGGGAGGTCGTCCCGTACGGGCTCGATTTCGTCACCTATCATGTGGGTGAGCCGCGGAGCTATCCGCGATTCCTCTGCTACGATTGCCACACCTCCCGGAGCTTCCAGACGTGGAATCCCTATGCGGCCATGTGCTCGTCGTACCGGATCGTGATCTACGACGATCCGTACTTCTATCCGGGGTATCGCTATGCGGGGACCCGGGTGGTCTTCCCCCGCCCGATCCGGGATCGCCCGCGGTATGAGGTGGCCGAGCGTCGGCCCACGGAGGCGTGGGCCCCGATCGTGCGGGTGCGCGAGGCCCCCGGGCGTCCAGCGGAGTTCAAGGAGACCCCGACGACCAACGCACGGAGCCGGCGACGCGCGGTGCGGACCGTCCCGAGCGGATCGGCGCCAGCAGCCGGAGGGAGCGCGCGTCGGCGGAGCGGCGATGACGCCCCCGCCGCGACCGGTTCCCGTGCGTCGCCGTCCTCGGGCAGGAGCGTGCGTTCCGCCCCCGCCGCGCGACGAGGTTCGGCCGGGTCGGAGGACGCCGCTCGCGGCGGCTCGGCGACACGTCGCCCGACCCGGGGCGTGCGTGGAGCCAGGAGCGCGGAGACGCGCCCGTCCGCGACCAGCAGACGTGAGCGTCCGGCCACCCGGTCCCGCCCCAGCGCGGGCAGCCGACCCGCTGAGGCGACGAGGGGGCGGGCCCGGCCTTCGACACCCTCGGCCACCGGACGGAGGGGCGGGTCCGCCCGGTCCGGCGGGGAGCGGCGTCCGGCACGCGCCGTGCGGCCCCCGAGCCGATCCGCCAGCCCGCCGTCGGGCTCGCCGAGCCCGCGCCGCCCCGCTCGTGCCCGCTCGCCCGGGCCGGGTGGCGGCTGATCGCGTGGACACGAAGAGGCCCCGGTGCTCCGCGGAGCACCGGGGCCTCTTCACGACCGTCTTTCCCAGCGGCGTGCCGAAGACGGGACGTCTCCGGCTTCTCGCTCCTACCGGTTCCCGAAGGAGAGCGTGAACTGGACCAGGGACGTCTGGTCGATCTCATCCCCGTCCCGGAGCGCACCCGCGACCGAGAGGTTCACCGGGCCCAGCAGGAGCGTGGTCCCACCGCTGAGTTGCGTGCCGCCGGAAACCAACCCGAGACCCGCCCGCAGATGTATGAGCCTCAGCCCTCGCCATTCGCCGCCCACGCCGAGGTGGGAGCGGGGTCCGATGTCGAGCCCCTCTTCGCTCACCCGGTGGTGGATGTCCGCCGAGACGGTCAGATCCATCGGAAAGTCCATCGCCGCACCGGCGCGCAGCGTCGGCTTGAACGTATAGTCGTCCACGACGGCCCGCAGGTCGGCCGGCGCTCCGGAGTACGGAGCCTCGTCGAAGTCCGATTCGGCGGAGCCCTGCTCGACGAACGCGGTTCCCGGCCGGTACGAGAGCGTTTCCACGTCCCAGGCGAAGGTGTTGAACAGGTTGATGATCGAGGCCCCGATGCGGACGGCCGGCAGGTCCATCATGAAGCCGACGTCGGCTCCGAACCCGTTTCCGTTGTTGCCGAGGCGCTCTGTACAGCTCCCGAGCACCGCATCGTCGCACGGAGCGACGGCCGGGCTCTCGAGCTCGATTCGGACCGGGTCGGTGGAGATGGAGCCGGACGACGCTCGGGCGACCGCGAGGCCGTGGCCCACGGTGTACTTGCCCGTCACGCCGAGCATCGCCGGTCCGACCGGGAAGGCGTAGCTCAGGGCCCCGGTCGTGCTGGCGAAGGCGTCTACACCGAGTCCCGTGAGATCCAGATCCGTGGCTTCACCGGTTCGTCCGGCGTTGCCGTACAGGTAGGCCTCCGCCGCACCCGAGGGGAGCGTGAAGGCCGTCGAGCCGCTCGTGGATACCTGAAGGCCGAAGTTCCCGAGCGTCAGCGCGAGCTCGGAGACGTCGGCGCCCGCCTGAGCCGACTGGCCGCCGGCGGCCGTGATCGCGGAGAGCCACTCTTCCTTGACGGCGTCCGGCACCACGACGCCCTGATACTCGTGGAGGTCCGAGAGCTTGACCGGGCCGAAGCCGGCGCGTGCCTGCACGGGCACGAGCGCGAGGCTGAAGCCCGAGCCCGGCATGCCGAGTCCCGCAGGGTTGACGCTGATCGCGCCGAAGCCGCGGACGGTGGCGGTATGCGCGCCCGAAAGGGCGAGCGTGGAAGCACTGGCCTCGGCGAGCTGGGCCTGTGCGCGGTGCGTTCCGAGTCCGAGGGCGACAGTGGTGACGACCACCGCGGTCACCCGACGGAGTGCGTTCATATTGGTCATGGGTGGTCTCCTCAACCGATTTCGAGCGTGACGTCGAGCGTGGCGTCGATGTTCATTTCCTGGCCGGGCTGGATCGTGACCGAGGTCCCGTTCGCCGTGCCGCTCCCGGAGAAGAACACGTTCGGCTGGCCGACGAAGGACCGGAGCTCGTCACCCGTGTAGTCGAGCGTGACGGTCGAAGGGCCGCTCCCGGCGATGGAGAACGTCTTCGACGTGCTCCCGATCTCGACGGAGCCGTCCACCGAGACCGAGAACGGGTTGATCACGTCGAGGACGATCGAGCCCGCGACGATGCGGTCGGTCACATCGGCGTCGATGTCTTCGAGGTCGATGGCTTGGTCCTCGAAGCTCACGGTCTGGTTTCCGACGTCGACCGTGACCGAGCTCACCAGGAGGGACGTGACCTCGGCCGAGACCTCGATGATGTCGCTCACGTCGATCACGGCCGTCTGGCCGCCGGGCGCGTCCACCGCGACGGTCGCGCGAAGCGGACCGGTGAGCGTCACGGGGGAGAGGTCGATGGTGCGGAGCACGGTGGTGTCCGCGGGGAGTGGCTCGGTCGCCCCGTCCAGGGTGACCTCGCCGAGGACGTCGCCGGAGAGATCGTCGGCGATCGTGACGACCATCGTGCCGCCGTTCTCGAGCGGGTCGAAGGAGAAGCCGTTGATGATCGAGAGATCGATGGAGCCTCCGGTGACCTCGGCAGAGATCACTTCGGTGGGTAGCGCCTGGGTCTCGACGAAGTCCTCCTCGAAGGCCGGGACCGGCGCGGTCGTGCCGTCGACCAACGCGCACTCCGGGCACAGCTCGCCGAGCGTCGCCGAGGCCGCGACCGGATCGATCGAGATGTCGAACGCGTCGCCCACGGTGGAGACGGCGTCCGGTAGGAGCTCGTCCACGGACAGGGTGGTTTCGTCCACCGGGACCATCCACCGCTGCTCCACGATCGGGGGCTCGGTGGGGACGTCACATCCCGTGGCAACGGTGAGCGCGGCCGCGACCGCGAATATCGCGCGCGGAGGGTTCATTTTCGACTCCGTGAATGTCGTTCTGGTTTCGGGGGGAGGCCGGAGAGGTCCGGACGAGCGAAGGCTCCGGTTACGATTCGTGCTCCTGCTCGTCGCCACCGGAAAGCGCTGGACGAGGCAGCAAGCCGCGTACCGGCCCATCGAGGGTGGCCCCATCCCTGTCGCACGGGGGCGGCCGAAGCGGAGCGCAGGCGATGGATCCCACGACGGGAAGGGGACCGCGCAAGGCGCGTAAGTGGCAAGTTCTCGGTAGGTTGCGCGGTGGCCGGCGGTCGCCCGTCGCGAGGACGGCGCCGGCCTCGCGGCCGGACCCGGGACTTCGAGCGGCCGGGTCGGGGCGTTATTTTTCACGACCATCCCTCTCTCATTCGGCACTCCTTTCCGTGCAAATTGCCCACATCCGAAACTTCTGCATCGTCGCGCACATCGACCACGGCAAGTCGACGCTCGCGGACCGGCTGCTGGAGCGGACCAGCACGTTGGACGAGCGACGCATGCGTGAGCAGGTCCTGGACGATAACGCCCTCGAGCGTGAGCGGGGCATCACCATCAAGCTCCACGCCGTGCGGATGGCGTACAAGGCGGGAGACGGCCGGGAATACGAGCTGAACCTGATCGACACCCCGGGGCACGTGGACTTCACGTACGAGGTCTCACGGTCGCTGGCCGCCTGCGAGGGGGCCATCCTGGTCGTAGACGCAACCCAGGGCGTGCAGGCGCAGACCCTCTCGAACCTCTTTCTCGCGCTCGATGCCGACCTGGAGATCATCCCGGTCCTGAACAAGACCGACCTGCCGGGCGCGGAGCCGGAGCGCCGCACCGAAGAGCTCGTCGATCTCCTGGGGATCGAGCCCGATTCGGTGCTCCTCGCGAGCGCGAAGGACGGCGTGGGCATCGAGGAGATCCTGGAAGCGGTCGTGGCCCGTGTCCCGCCCCCCGGTGGAGATCCGGACGCCCCACTGCGGGCACTCATCTTCGATTCATACTACGACAAGTACCTGGGTGCCGTCCCCTCCGTGCGCGTGGTGGACGGCACGTTGCGTTCGGGGATGCGGATCGCGTTCGGTAACGCCGAAGCGCACTACGAGGTTTCCGAGGTCGGGTACTTGCGGCTCGGGCGCATACCTGTGGAGGATCTCGGTCCCGGAGAGGTCGGCTACGTCGTTGCCGCCATCAAAGGGGTCGGAGACACCAAGGTCGGTGATACCCTGCTCGACCCGGACAACCGCCCGGACGAGTTGTTGCCCGGATATCAGGAAGCTCGCCCGATGGTGTTCGCCGGTCTGTATCCGACGGATGGCGAGGACTACGAGCTCCTGCGGGACGCGCTCGAGCGGCTCAAGCTCAACGACGCCAGCCTTCAGTACGAGCCCGAGAACTCCGTCGCGCTGGGCTTCGGCTTTCGTTGCGGCTTTTTGGGGCTCCTCCACATGGAGATCGTGCAGGAGCGGCTGGACCGCGAGTTCGGTGTCGAGCTCATCACGACCGTCCCGAACGTGGAGTACCACGTGGAGTTGACCGACGGGACGGAGCTGGACATCGAGAGCCCGACGGCGTTACCCGATCCCGGTAAGGTCGAGCGGATTGCCGAGCCGATCGTGCGGGCACGCATCCTGTGTCCTTCAGACTACATCGGTAACGTCCAGAAGCTCTGCCATGACCGTCGCGGCGTATTCCGGGACATGAGCTACCCGGACCCGCAGCAGGTCGAGCTCGACTTCGAGCTCCCGCTCTCGGAGATCGTGTTGGATTTCTACGACCGGCTGAAGAGCGGCACGCGCGGCTATGCGTCGTTGGACTACGAGTTCCTGGAATACCGGGAAGCCGATCTCGTCCGTCTCGACATCCTGATGAACGGTGACCCGATCGATGCCTTCAGCGTGATCATTCACAGGGACAAGGCGTACGACTACGGGCGAGATCTGGTCAACAGGCTGAAGGAGCTCATCCCGAGGCAGCAGTTCCAGGTGGCGCTCCAGGCCGCGATCGGGAACAACGTGATCGCCCGAAGCACCGTTCAGGCGCTGCGCAAGAACGTCACGGCCAAATGCTACGGCGGAGACGTGAGCCGGAAGCGGAAGCTCCTGGAGAAGCAGCGGGAGGGGAAGAGGCGTATGAAAGCCGTGGGCTCAGTGGAGATCCCTCAGGAGGCGTTCCTCGCCGTGCTGAACTTGAGCTCGGATTGACGTGACGCACACGGTCGTCCGCGCGCCGAACCACCTCGGAGACGTCGTTCTCGCGCTGCCGGCGCTCGTCGCGGACGGAGCCGACGTGCTCGTGGTGCGGGCGCTCGCGCCGATCCTCGCCATGGGCATCGGGCCGGAGCGCGTGATCCCGTTCGACCGCGGATTCCTCGGGTGGAAGCGTGCCGTGACCGGGTTGCGCAGCGCCGCATACGACTCGGCGGTGCTCATGACGCCGTCGTTTTCGGCGGCGTGGATGATGCGGTGGGGCGGTGTGCGCTGGCTGCGCGGGACCGCCACCGACGGCCGTAGTTGGATGCTGCGGGAGCGCATCGATCCGGCCGAGCTCCGTCCGCTCCACCGCATCAACCAGTATCGCCTCATCCTGGGTCAGGACGCTTCGCTCCCCGCCCGTTCTCACCGCCTCGAAGTGCCCGCGGCGCTGCGGGAGCGTTGGGCGGACGCGCTGCGGGTGGACGGAGGGCGCCTCATCGGGCTCTTCCCGGGCGCCAACGCCCCGGCCCGGCGGTGGCCGGTGGATGGGTTCGCCGAGCTCGCCCGGACTCGTCTGGATCAGGGCGATCGTGTGATCGTGATCGGGGGGCCCGGAGAGCGTGAGGTCACGGCCCGCGTCGCTTCCGCGGCACCGGGCGCCGAAGATCTCGGCGGACGCACCGGGATCGACGATCTGGCCGGTGTGCTCTCGGTTCTGGATCTTCTCGTCACGAACGACACCGGACCCATGCATCTCGCGGGAGCGGTCGGGACGCCTACCGTGAGCCTGTGGGGATCGTCCGACCCGCGCGAAGTACGTCAGACGGGCGCTCCGGATTTCGGGGTGACGGGTCCGGAGCTCCCGTGCAAGCCCTGTTACCGGAATCACTGTTCGAGGCGCGGGCCGGGCACGCTACTCCCCGAAGCCCACGAAGAATGCATGCGGCTCATCACGGTGGAACAGGTCACCGAGGCCACGGAGCGAGCCGTGAGCGAGGTCGGCCGGTGAGCGGGCGGTGGGTCGTCGGGGTCGACATCGGCGGCACCAACCTGGTCGTAGGCGTCGTACCGCTGACCGGAGGTGCCCCCGAGAGCCTGCGGAGCGGCCCGACCCGAGTGGCGGATGGTCCCGACGCGGCCGTGATGGATATCGCGCGAATGGCCGAATCGGCGATCACCGAGACACTCGAGCGACAGGGGGGCACGCGTGACGACGTCATCGGGGTCGGCATCGGCTGTCCGGGGCCGCTCGACCTGGCGCGCGGCGTGGTGGTGAGAACGCCCAACCTCGGCTGGGCCGACTATCCCGTCCGGGACCGGATATCGGAGGCGCTCGAGCTCCCCGCTACGCTGGACAACGACGCGAATTGTGCAACGTACGGGGAGTGGTGGATGGGGGCCGGCCGCGGCGTCAGCTCGCTCGTCGGGATCACGTTGGGGACCGGCATCGGGGGTGGGGTCATCCTCGACGGACAGCTCGTGCGGGGTGCCTCCGGATGTGCGGGAGAGATCGGGCACATGAGCATCGACCTGAACGGGCGGCGATGTGCCTGTGGAAATCTCGGATGCCTGGAGGCCTACGCTTCCGGACCGAACATCGCCGCCCGGGCCAAGCAGGGTGTGGAGGCGGGCCGTTCCTCTTGCATTCCCGACCTCGTAGATGGTGACCTCTCGCGGGTCACCGCCCGGACCGTGTACGAGGCTATCCTGGCCGGGGATGAGCACGCTCGCGAGGTCATGGCGGAGACCGCGAAGTTCCTCGGGGCGGGCATCGCCAATGTCGTCAACGTGCTGAACCCCGAGCGTGTGGTCGTGGTGGGTGGAGTGACGCGGGCCGGAGAGCACCTGTTCGGTCCACTGCGCTCGGAGATCCGCCAGCGTGCGTTCGATGCGGCGGCGCGGGCTTGCACGATCGTTCCGGGTGAGCTTCCGGATACTTCCGGCGTGATCGGAGCGGTCGGGGTCTTCGCTGAGGAGACGTCCGAACGTGAGGTGGGTTCATGACGGAACGGGACGACTCGACCGGGCGGGTGCTGGGTGTGATCGGCACCCTCGTCTGGGATCGCATATACGACCGTGACGGCCGTTCCGCGCCGGTGGAAGAGTGGGGCGGCATCACATACGCGCTTCAGGCCGTGAGCGCGGCTTTGCCCGAGGGCTGGCGGATCCTCCCCATCCTGAAGGTCGGGCGTGATCTCGCCGAAGAGGGGCGGCGGTTCCTGCTGGAGATTCCCCGGGTGGACGCGGATGCGGTCGTCGTGGTTCCGGAGGCCAACAACCGGGTGGAGCTGCGCTACCGAGACGGGGGACGGCGCACGGAACAGCTCGAGGGGGGCGTGCCGCCGTGGTCTTGGCCCGAGCTGTCACCCCTGACCGAGCTCTGTGATGCCCTCTACGTGAACTTCATCTCGGGGTTCGAGATGGAGCTCGGGACGGCCCGTGCTTTGCGCGTGGGATATGGTGGCCCCATGTACGCCGACCTTCATTCGCTCTTTCTCGAGATGGCACCGTCGGGGATGCGCATCCCGCGGCCGCTGGAGGCTTGGGCTAGCTGGCTCCGGTGCTTCGACGCCGTGCAGATGAACGAGGACGAATTCGACATGCTCGGAGATACGGGCGATCCTTGGCGTCTGGCCGCGGATGCGATGGGGCCGGATCTCGAGCTGCTCATGGTGACCCTCGGTGACCGCGGAGCCGCGTACGTCGTGAGCGAGAGCTTCGCGCCCGATCCCATGACCTGGAGAGCCGGTGAGACGCTGGCGCGGACACCGAGATCGCGGAGCGGGCGCGTGTCCGTGGAGTACCCGGTGAGCACCGGCGACCCCACCGGCTGTGGAGATGTTTGGGGTGGTGCCGTTTTCGCCCGGCTCTTGGCCGGTGATGGGTTGGATGAGGCCATGAGCGAAGCGAATCGGCTGGCGGCGCTGAATGCGGCGCACCGGGGCGCACGAGGGCTGTTTCGGCACCTGACGGGCCGGCTTTCCTACATCGAGGAGCGCTCGTGAACGTCGTTCCGGTTCCCGATTCACTCGATCAGCAAACCGTCGACGAGTTCTTCGACGACGTCGCGCGCGCGGAGGTCGGAAAGACGTTGTTCGATGCGCGGCACGTGCGGTGGGTCGACCCCAACGGGATGGTGGCGCTGCTGGTCGCCGGGACGCTCGTGGCCCGACGCGTGGGCGAGCGCCCGAGGCTCGAGCCGCCGGAGAATGTCGATGTGGGTGGCTACCTGTCGCGAATGGGCTTCTTCGAAGAGGCGCGCGGGATCTTCGGACTGCCGGAGAAGGCGGCGCGGCGCTCGGGGGCCGGGAGCTCGGATGTCCTGTTGGAGATCACACGCGTCGCCGCGAACGCGGATGTCCACGCCGTCGTGGACCGTGTGCAGCGCGGAGCGGGGGAGATCCTCTCCTCCCGCCTCGGGTATCCGTCGAGCGCCGTCGTCCAGTTTTCCGTCATCCTCTCGGAGGTGTGCCAGAACATCCTGGAGCATGCGGACGCGGAAGGATGGGTGGCGGCCCAGGCCTACAACTGGGCGAGGAGGCTCGGGAGGCACGTGGTGGTGATCTCGGTGATGGATGTGGGCCGGGGATTCCGGAGCTCGCTCGGCGATCAGCACTCGACGCGCTACGGAGATCGTTGGGGGGACGCGACCGCTCTGGAGGCCGCTTTCCTCCACGGCCTCACCCGATTCCCGGATTCGGGGCGTGGGCAGGGCATTCAGCAGATCCGTCGACAGGTTCAGCGGTGGAACGGAGCCATCTCGCTGCGGAGTGGAACCGCTCGCATTGCCCAGGTACCCACGTGGGACGACAGTCCGCCCATGATCGAGCAGCTCGAGCCCTTTCCGGGGGCGCAGATCGGGATCGTTCTGCCCGCGCGGGAAGGATGAGCGACCTTCCGCTCGATCCGATCGCGATCGACGTGGGGCGGGTGCTCCAGCACACCGAGACCTCGCTCTGCGCGAACCTGGTGACCCGCCCGACCGGGCGGGCCGTGCGCGTCGCGATCGAAACCCGGCTGCGGACCGCGGGCGCGTCCTCGCTCTCCCTGATCGATTTCTCCGAGGTCCGGATTCTCGATTTTTCCTGTGCGGACGAAGTCGTCGCGAAGCTCTTGCAACGGTACGTGGATCCGACCGGACCGGAGGCTTTCTTCGTCTTTCGGGGGATCCACGAGCCACATCGGGACCAGGTGGAGTACGTTCTGCGGCGTCAGGGTCTCCTCGCGGTGGCGGAGACGGCCCCGTCGCGCTTCGAGCTTCTGGGCGACCGCACGGGTCCGGAGGAGCGTGTATGGGGCGGCTTGGAGCGGCTCGGCCTTGTGCCGCCGCCGCTCGTGCGGGAGGCCGCAGGGTCGGTGCCGCAGCTCGACTCCCAAGTATTGGAGGCCCTGGTACGACGTCGGGTGGCGTTCCGAAGCCCCGTGTCGGGTCGTATCCATGCGCTGAGCCAGCTCGTGCGGCACCTTTTGTGATGCGGCGCTCCGCGCCACCGATCAACTACGAGTTCACGAGGAAGGATGCATGACCAGAGAGCTGCGGCCGGCCACCCTGGCCATCCATGAGGGAGAAGGCGCGCGCGCACCCGGTGCTCCAGTGGCGCCTCCCATCGTGCAAAGCGCCACGTTCATGTGGTCCGAGCCCGACGACGGGGAGCTTCTGTACAGCCGCTATGGCAACAATCCGAACCAGAGGCAAGTCGCCCGGAAAGTCGCGTCGCTGGAGGGTTTGGAAGCCTCGGCGGCGCTGGGGAGTGGGATGGCCGCCACGGCCATGACGTTCCTGGCCCTCCTCGATGCGGGGGATCACGTGGTCGCGTCGTCTCACCTCTACGGTGCGACGCGGACGCTGCTGGCTTCCGAGCTTCCGCGTCGTGGGATCGACACCACCTTCGTCGACCCTTTCGAGGAAGACTGGGCCGGTGCCGTGGAGCCGCGTACCCGGGTGATCTTTCTGGAGATGCCGACCAACCCGACGCTTCGCATTCCGGATCCGCGGCCCGTCGTGGCATTGGCGAAGGAACGGGGCCTCACCGTGGTGTGCGATGCCACTTTCGCATCTCCCGTGAATTTCCGTGCTTCGTCCTCGGGGATCGACATCGTGATCCAGAGTGCGACGAAGTATTTGGGAGGTCACTCGGACTTGATCGCGGGCGTCGTCTCCGGTCCCGGGCACGTCGTCGAGCGCATCGAGGCGATGGCCCATCTCTACGGTCCCGCGCTCGACCCTCACGCGGCGTGGCTGCTGGACCGGGGGCTCCGAACGTTGGAGGTCCGGGTGGAGCGCCACAACCGTAACGCGATGGAGCTCGCTCGCTGGCTCGAGGGGCGGGAGGAAGTCTCGCGCGTCGTCTATCCGGGCTTGCCATCGCATCCCGACCACGAAACGGCGCGAACCCTGTTCAACGGATTCGGTGGCATGGTGGGAATCGTGCTCGACGGGGGAGCCGATGCCGCCGACGCGCTCATGCGGCGGCTCGAGCTCGCGTTTCCCGCGCCGAGTCTGGGGGGCGTGGAGACTTTGGTCTCACAGCCGAGGCACACATCCCATCGTTCGATGACGTCCGCCGAGAGGGCGGCTCAAGGAATACCCGACGGGTTCGTGCGGATCAGCGTGGGGCTCGAGGATCCGAGAGACCTCAGCGCGGATCTCGAGCAGGCATTACGGGGAGGCTGAGCTCGGCGTCGGTTGACGCGACGTCCGCCGCTCGCGTACCTTCGACCGGCTCCCCCGGAGACGACACGGCACCGATCGCTGAGGCGCGAGCGGTGTCGTGCGAGTCAAGCCGTCGGGGGCGTGTGAATCCTGTCCGATTTCCATGCGGACGCTGAAGGAAGGCATCGAGCGCCGGCTCAAGGAGTCGGTGCCTCAAGTCTCGTCCGTCGAGGCAACCTAGACCTTCCCGCGTCCGCTTACCGGTTCCAATCATGAATGTCGACGAGCTGAAGCGCTCGGTTACCTCCACGCTGTCCCGTATCCCACATCCGGGTTCCGGCAAAGACCTGATTTCCGGAGGGCACGTCGAGGATTTGGAGGTCGATGACGCGGGGTCGGTCCGATTCAGCTTCTCCCTGGGGCCGGAGGACTCCGGCGACCTGGTGAAGCAGGCGCGGGCCGCTCTCGAAGAGCTCGACGGCGTGAGCGAGGTGAAGATCAACGTCCAGCTCCCCCAGATGGCTCCGTCGGGGGGAGGGGGGCAACAAGAGGGGGGCGGTGGGCTCAAGCCTGGCTCCGTTCCCGCGCCGACGCCGAAGCCCGGGGTCTTGTCGGAGGTCGGTCATGTCGTGGCCGTGAGCTCCGGCAAAGGGGGAGTGGGCAAATCGATGGTGGCCGCCAACGTGGCTGCCGCGCTGGCAGGGGCGGGTCTGCGCGTGGGGCTCCTCGATGCCGACATATACGGGCCGAACATACCCCTCATGTTCGGCGCCCAGGGCCGTCCCGAAGTCTCCGGCTCCAAGGGCAAGGAGATGATCGAGCCGCTGGAAGTGCATGGCGTCAGACTCATGAGCCTCGGCTTCCTGCTCGAAGAGGATCAGCCCGCCATCATGCGAGGGCCGCTGGTCTCGGGCATCCTCAAGCAGTTCCTCGAGCAGGTCGACTGGGGGGCGCTCGACGTGATGGTCGTCGACATGCCGCCCGGGACGGGAGACGCGCAGCTTTCCCTGGTCCAGACCATCGACCTGGACGGAGCGATCATGGTCACGACCCCTCAGAAGGTCGCCACGGGCGACGTGCGTCGGGGGGTGAAGATGTTCGAGCGGGTGAACACGCGCGTGCTCGGGATCGTGGAGAACATGAGCGGGCTGGCGTGTCCGGGGTGCGGCGAAGTCGTTGACGTGTTCGGATCGGGAGGCGGCGAGGACCTCGCCCGCACTCTCGAGCTACCGTTCCTCGGTCGCGTGCCGCTCGACCCCGCGGTTTCGCAGGCGGGAGACGGCGGTACGCCCACGGTGGCCTCGGCGCCGGAATCGCCTGCGGGCTCCGCCTTGATTGCTGTCGCACGTAAGGTGGAGGAGTCTCTCGGCGTTACCGCGCCACGCTGACCGTCGGGAGCCGGGAGCGTCCGCCACGGGCGGTCAATCCCCTTCCAACCACCGGCGGTCCGAGTCCGAAAGGGCGCCATCGTCCCCCCGACTCTTCTGCACGAGCTTCACGACGACCCAACCCACCAGGAGGACGGGCGCGATCTTGAACAGCAGGAAGGTCGCGAGGCCGAACGTCAGCGAGAACACGGTGCCGATGAGCCCCAGGACGATGCCCGCCACGACGAGTGTGAGCAGGCCGACGGCAAAGAACGTGAGTAGTGAGCCTAACATGGTGTTCTCCAGATCATCCTGAACGTCATTGAATCCAGACCACCCGAACGCTACCGAACGCTGCGTTCAGGTTGATCGTGAGCTTACGGTCCGCTTCCTCCCAGTCCAGCGAATAGTACGAATCTCCCCGCTTGACCAGACCTTCCGGGTCGAACGAGGTGAGGAAGCTTTCTTTCCGGACCCGAACTCCGAGGCCCTCGGGGATCCTCAACTCCAACGCCCCGACTCCCATGTCGATGCCTAAGCGGGCCTCGGTCGGCCACGCTCCCTCGAGCCCGAGCACGACCTTTCCGACACCGGCGTGGACCTCGGTTCGTTCGGCGCGGAGGTTCCCGAGGTTGGACACCGTGAAGTCGGCCGCGCCGACCTCGAACTCGGCACGGCCCATCTGCCGTGGATTCGGTGCGGAGATATCGATCCGGGACTCCGACGCTCCGGTCGAGAGCTCGAGGTCGGTCAGGGCGAGTCCCCCGAGATCCACGTTCGCCTTGACTGCTCCGAAGTCGAGATCCAGGTCCATTGGAACCCCGCGGGCGAGCTCCAGCTCCATCGAGCCGCCGTCCTCGGAGCCGCCCCAGAAAAGCCGGTGCGTCCCCCCTTCGAGCGCGATGCGGAGCCGCTCGCCCGTGTATTCCGTGACGGGTTCGAACTTGTCCTCGTCGTACCGGAGCGCCATGCGATACAAGACGTCGTCGTCCGTTCCCCGAAGCGAAAACGTCCCGACTCCGTAGGCGATCTCGGCGCGTAGGGGCCCGGCGCCTTCGAGCTTTCGCGACATCGTGATCTCGCGCCAGCTCTGAGCTGCCGCCTCGGCGGTCGAGGTGACCCCGACGAGTGCACAGGCCGTCAGGCCCAAGAGTAGCTTGGTCGCCTTCTTTCCCTCAAACATCGGAGCTCCTCCTCGCGTCGTCTTCATCCGGGTCCATGCCCATCGCCGAGGCCCAGGCCTCGTCGGGATCCATGGCCCGATACTCCCGACGCCGGCCACCCCGGGTGAGGATCACCGCTCCGAAGCCGACCTGGATCGCGAAGAAGGTGAGCACGCCACCGACGAAGACGAGCAGGCCCGACAGGAATCCGAAGAAGGGGAGGATCGATACCATGTCGGCGATCACGAATGCCAGGACCAGGCCGATGAGTCCCGCGATGATCGTGTGTACCGGGTTGCTCACGCGCACCCAATCGGTCCATGCGTAGCCGCTGTCGGCGAGCCACTCCCCGGCGTTCTTCGCTACCGCCAGGTAGCCGAACAACCCGGCGACGACGACCGCGGCCGGGAAGAGTGGCAGCCAGACGAGCGCCACGGGAATGCCGACGATCGACACGACCAGCGCGACCGCCCCGAGAATCCATACGGGAATGAGGAGGAAGGTGCCCGCGAGGCCGACGGCGGTGGCGCGGCCGGGCGCACGGCGGGCGGTCTCGGCCACCAGCTCGAGGTTGTCCCCCGCGAAAGCCACCGCACCCGCTCCGAGGAGGCCGAGAACCAACACGATGAACACCTTCTCGATCACGCCCCCGATGCCGCGAACGACGGACTGGAACGGGGCGAAGAAGGAGAATCCGTCGTCCGTGCCGCGCGTGGCGAGACGGATCTCGTCACGGAGATCGCGACGGATCTCGTCACGGACCTCCGAGCGAATCTGCTCGCGCAGCTCGACGGTTTCGGACCGTTCGTCCTCGAGGACGTCGACGACTCCGCCTTCGACCACTCCGACGTTGTGGAGCACGCGGGTGTTGGCAAGGCGTAGCTCACCCGTCACCACGCTTCCTTCGTCGAGTGCTACCGAGCCGTCGACCACCACGAGATCGCCACGAATTTCTCCTGCGACCCGCGCCGACCCCCCGATGACGACCGCCGAGCCTTCGACGATCTCGCCCGTCGGGACGTCCAGGTCCTCCTCGATATAGACGCTCACCTCCGGCCCGAGGCCCGCCAGCGCCTCTTCGATCACGCTGAGGCGGGCCATGGAGCCGAGAAGGAGGCGCCGGAGCGCGCTTTCCGGTCCGTTCTGGATCGAGATGGACACACCATCTCCGCCCGGAGTGCTCGCCGCGGGTGACCTGAGCGCTTCCTCGAGCGTCCGGTCCAGCGCGTCGGCGACTTCCGCGGCTTCACCGGTGAGTGCCGAGGGTGGTGACCAGTCGAGCATCATATCGACGAGCGGTCCGTTCTCCAGCGCGACGGCCTGGCCGAGGAGCGCGCGCCATGCCGCGTCGAGCTCGCCTCCCGGCTCGAACATGCCCAACTCCGCGCCGTCGACGGTGATGGTCCCGTCGCGGAAGGCGACCTCGAGCGGGTCGCCCCCGGTGAAGTCGAGCTCCAGCGTGGCTTCGTCGGCCCCGACCGAGACCTGCTTCGCCACGACCTCGCGCACCTGCGCGAGCCCGTCGGCCGGGAAAGCGACGAGCGCGAGAGCGACCGTCAGAAGGCGGATGAAACCGGATGGGTCACGCATGGCTGATATCCACCGAGCGAGCGGCGACGAGGTTCTTGTAAAGCACGCGCAGCGCGAGCACCACGAGCAAAGAGTACGCGGTCGTCGCGGCCGCGACCGTGAAGGGCGCGGAGCCCATCGTTTCGAGGACGCCTTGCAGCCCGAGCGCCCCGATGGCTTGAGCGGCGGCGCCGACGCCGGCGCTCCAAGCGGCCGCGGCGAGGTCACCGAGCTGCCACCAGACGTACGAGATGAGCGTTTCGGCTGTCAGGGCCGGGTGGGAGAAGACTGCGTACACCACCAGCCCGAAGGTCACCACGGGAGTCACGGCCGCTCCGGAGAGCGCTGCCCAGGCGCGGCGCGTTTGCGGCACCAACGTCCGCGCCCGACCCAACCAACGCGCCGCCTTGGCCGCACCGGACGGGAGGCCGGGAACCGCGGCCGGGGCGCGAGCGGGTTCCGGAAGGCTCACGCGAGCCATCACGGCGCTTTCGAACCCTTCGGAAGGGGCGAGCTCCCCGAGACTGTCCAGTGAATGGAACAGATCCGTCCAGCGCCGTGCTTCGTCGGCGCAGGCGCCACAGGCGTCGAGATGCCGCTCGACCCGGACGGCCTGCCGGCGGGGCAGTGCCCCGTCGACGAAGCTCTGCACGAGCTCGGGCTCCACGTGTCCGGTCGCTCCCGCGCCGAGCCACCCGTTCACCCACTCTCGGATCCGCTCCGTCAGGGGCTGTGGCTCGGGGATCCGGACCTGCATCATCACCCGATCCGTGAACCCTTCGTGGGGCCTCAGGCCCCGGAGCTCTCCGAGATCCGCGAACACCGTGCGCCACGCATCCAGCTCACTCGAGCAACGAGCACAGCGCTCGAGGTGCTTCTCGGTATGACGGAGCTCTCGCTTGGAAAGCTCCCCCTCGAGAAACGCCTGGAGCCGCTCGGCGCTCAGATGTTCGTTGTCCTTGCGTGTCGTCACGTTCGTGCTCCGGTTGCTTGCGTACGTCCAACCCTACGGGTCTCGTGCGTCATCAGTTTCAAACGCCACCACGGGTTCCAAAGGAGTGACGCGCCCCCGCCGTGCCTTCGTTCATGGTTGCAGGTAGGCGAGCCGGTCTTTGAGCTCCCCACGAGCGCGGTGGATATACGTTTTGACCGTCCCCAGCGGCACTTCCATGATCTCGGCGATCTCGTCGTAGGCGTACCCCTCGACGTGCCGCAGGAGAATGGCCGTCCGGTACTCCTCCCGGAGTGAGCCGATGGCTTCCTCGATCTGGCCGCCGAGCTCGCGGTTTTCGACATACTCGTGCGGACTTTCGTCGTCCGCTGGGAGGTCCAGCCGGCTGCGACCCACCTCCTCGTCGGTGGAGGCGTGGGGGGACCCGTCAATCGACACCGTATCGAGCTTCTTCTTGCGCAGATAGTCGATCGTGTGGTTGTTCGCGATCTTCAGGATCCAGTTGCTGAATTTGTAGCTGGGCTTGTACGACGAGATCGCGTTGAACGCCCGCACGAAGGCTTCCTGGGCCAGGTCCTCCGCCAGCGTTCGGTCCCCCACCATGCGGTATACGAGGGAGAACACCGGCCGTTCGTACCGGCGCAGTAGCTCTCGGAAGGCCGGCTCCCGGCCCCGCGCGGCGAGGCCGGCCAGCTTCCGGTCGTCGAGTTCGCCGTAGTCGGTCGCGACCAGCGGTTCCGTATCCTGACTAGGGTGGGCCAGTCGTCGAGCGAAGGCCGTTTCCACCGGTGAGGTAGGGGTATCCATGGAACGTCCCTACGCACGCCGGCGACCCTCGGTTTCGATCCCGGGCGTTGAGGCGCCCCCCCGGTTCGCCTAGCTTTCACGGCACGCGGCCACCAGGCGTTTTGGGGCTCCCGAAAGCTATCCCACCGGACCATCCCTGTCATGCAATCCCCATCCGACGCGGCGCCGAAGGCCGGCGCCGACCGGGAGCGGCAGGTGCAGCGCATCTTCTCGGAGATCGCGCCGCGCTACGACCTGCTGAACCACGTGCTCAGCCTGAACATCGATCGTTCGTGGCGCAGAAAGGCGATCGCGAGCCTCGGATGGGAGTCCGCCCCCGAGGGTCACTACCTGGATGCCTGCTCGGGCACGTTCGACCTCGCGCTCGAACTCGAGCGTCGAGAGGGTTTTCACGGGCAGGTCGTGGCTTCCGATTTCGCTCATCCCATGCTGGTGCAGGGAGGAGAGAAGATCTCCGGGAGCCGGATTCGGCCCGTGTGTGGCGATTCGCTCGGATTACCCTTCCCGGACGACGTGTTCTCGGGGGCCACCGTGGGATTCGGCGTGCGGAACCTTGCGAATCTGGAAGCCGGGTTGAGGGAGTTCCGGCGCGTCCTCGAACCCGGGCGGCGTCTGGTCATTCTGGAGTTCACGACCCCGCCGAACGCTCTGATGCGCGCGGGCTACCTCTTCTACTTCCGGCGGGTCCTGCCGCTCGTGGGCCGGATCGTTTCCGGGCATCCGTGGGCTTACAGCTACCTGCCCGAGTCGGTCAAGGAGTTTCCCGAGCCGGCCGACCTCGGAGCGCTGCTGGAATCGGTGGGGTTCCACGACGTGGGGTGGCGCTTGCTGACCGGGGGAATTGCGGCGATCCACTGGGGATCGGCCTGAGCTGCCCCGGACGCTGCTAGCCGGTCGGCCACGAGAACCTGCAGAGCCGGTCCGCTCGCCATCGGGGGCACCAGGCTGCAGGGGCTCTTCAGGGAGCCTCCAGCACCGAAACGGGTCCGAGCTCCTCGAGGCGATCTCGACCGATCCGGGTCGTGTCTCCCACCACCAGGATCGTCATGTCGTCCGGACGCAAGTGGGTGTCGAAGACTTCAGCGACATCTCCAGGTCGGACGCGTTGCACCCCGTCGAGGTAGCGCTCGAGCCAGTTCTCGGGAAGATCCTGGGAGATGTGCGACATCGTTCGCGAGACGATCTGTGACGCATTGTCGAAGTTGAACACGAATCCGTTCACGATCCGGTCGATGGTCGTCTGAACTTCTTCCTTGGTGGGGGGCTCCGTGCCGAGGCCCCGCATCGTCTCCAGGATGGTACGGGTGGCCGCGACCGCCGTTTCGGGTCCGGTCCGGGTGACGGCTCCGAGGAGGCCCGGATAGCGTCTCGGCGTGGTCCACAGCGACGAGGCCGAATAGGCGTAGCCTTCTTCGGTTCGCACCCGCTCCATGATGCGGCTGGAGAAGCCGCCCCCGCCGAGCACCGCGTTCCCGATCGTGGCGGCGAAGTACTCGGGATCGTCGGCGAGGGGGAGATCGGTCGGGTGGGCCATCACGATGACGGCCTGGTCCGATTCCTTGTGCATCACGTAGACGCCGGGGCGAGCCGGTACATCCGGGATCGGAGGATCCGGGAGGGGCTCGTCGCACTCCGGGACGCGGGCCACGAAACGCTCGAGAACGGGGCGTGCTTCCGGCCAGGAGACATCGCCGGTCAGGCCGAGCAAGAGGTTGTCGCGACAGACGATGCGATCGTGCACGTCCCGAAGGCGCTCGCGTGTCAAGGCTTCCGGGTCGAGGTCGACAGGGGTCATCTCCCAACCGATGGGGTGATCCCCGTAGAGCAGGTGGTTGAACTCCGAGAACGCCAGGGACGACGGGTTGTCCGGCCGCCTGCGGACGCTCTCGAGCTGCCGGCCGCGCCAGATCTCGACTTCCTCGCGCTCGAACGCGGGCTCCGTGAGCATGCGGCCCCACAGGGTCATGGCCTCTTCGAAGTGCTCGGTGAGCACATTCATGCTCGAGGATATGGAGCCCCCGCCGCTCCCGAACGAGAGCTGGATGGCGAACCTTTCGATCTCGGAGTCGACCGATTCGGGGGACATGTTCCGGACGCCGCCGTACCGTAGAAGCGGCGGCAATCCGGTGGCCGCCGCGTAGTGGGAGCGCGGGAAGAATCCGTAGCCTCCCTCGAAGCCGGCGAGCACCGTCACCAGGGGAAGATCGTGGTCTTCCAGCACGAGCACCGGAACCTCCCCGACTTCGTGACGGTCGGGCTCGGGCTGCTCGAAGCTGAGGGGCTCGAACTCCATCGCCTCGATGCGCTCGCGCGCCGAGTCGACTTGCGCGGTCAGCTCTCCGCCAAAGACGGCCGCCAAGCCACCGAGCATGCAGTAGAGCCGCACCGCGGACATCCCGCCTTTCCGACTCACGAGTCCTCTCGAAGCCGGAGGGCGACGGTCCGCCCCTCCTCGACGAGGTACCGTTCCGCGGCGCGGCGCACCTCGTGCAAGGTCAGGTCGTGTAGGCGTTCGGGCCCGCGGAACGTCTCCCGCCAATCGTCCCAGAGTGATTCGGATTCGGCGAGCTGAAAGGCGAGCCCGAGGTTCGACCGCATGCGGCGGACGCTACTCGCCGCGACCTGATTACGGACCCGCTCGAGCTCTTCGGGGGTCGGACCTTCTCTGCGGAGCCGCGCGATCTCCTCGTACACGAGCGCTTCGATCTCCTTCGGGGTGTGTGGGGCGCGTGGGGTCACGTCGATCTGAAGAAGACCGGGGAACCGGCGTCCCGGCCCGATGGAGCTATAGACGCTCGTGGCGACCCGTTCTTCGGTGACCAACCGCCGGTGCAGTCTCGAGCTTCGCCCTCCGGTGAGCAGCGACGACAACACCTCGACGGCGGCGGCGTCTTCGTGGAAGGCGGACGGGACACGCCAGCCGATGCGCAGCGCGGGCTCGGCGTTCCAGGAGACTTCCACCCTGCGCTCTTCTTCCTGCGGAGGTTCGGTCTCGGTCACCGCGGGCGGAGGCTCACCGGCGGCGAGCTCACCGAAATAGCGTTGTGCGTACCCTTCAACGACGTCGGGGTCGATGTCACCGACGATGACGGCGACGGCGTTGTTCGGGGTGTAGTAGCGGCGGTGGTATGCCCTGAGGTCGCGTCTGGAGATCCTCTCGAGGTCCCGTACGTGGCCCACCACCGGACGCCCGTAGGGATGCTCCTCGAATGCCGTCGCGAGGAAGCGCTCGTAGAGGGTGCCTTGGGGGCTCGCGTCGACGCGCATGCGGCGTTCTTCGAGCACCACGCTCCGCTCGGAATAGAACTCGCGGAACACGGGGTTCTGCATGCGGTCTGCTTCGAGCACGAACCAGAGCTCGGTTCGGTTGGACGGCAACTCCATGAAGTAGGTCGTGGCTTCGGAGGTCGTGGTGGCGTTGATCCCCTGCGCCCCTTCCCGGGTCAGGATCCGGTCGAACGCATTGCTCTGCACGTGTACGCGTGCAGAGTCTTCGAGCTCTTCGATCCGCTCGGAGAGCCGGGATATCTCGGTCGAATCGCCGCTTGCCCGTGCTACGAGGAGCGTGTCGTGCACCGCGTCCATGCGGGTGAAGAGGGCGCGCTCGGCCTCCAGGTTCTCTGTGCCGATGGTGGTCGTGCCCTTGAAGAGCATGTGCTCGAGCAGGTGCACGATGCCGGACTGTCCGGGTTCTTCGTGCACCCCTCCGATGCCGAATCGGAGCACGAACGACGCGGTCGGTGCCCCTTCCCGGGGTAGAATGAGAAAGCGCATCCCGTTGTCGAGCGTAACCTCCCGCACGGATAGCCGCTCCCCGGGAGTGGGGTCCGTGGGTTCCTGGCCGGTCGCGGGCGAGACGAGGCTGGCCGTGGCCAGCGTCACGACCAGGAGCCAGCGGCGGAACGGAAGTCTAGCCATGCCGCTCGCCTCCCGGTTCCTTTTGGGTGGTGGGCTCGGTGGGCTGGCACTTCGGGCAGAAGAAGGCCGAACGGCCACTGAAGACCGTGCGCTCGACCCGAGTGCCACAGCGGATGCACGGCGCGCCGGCGCGCCCGTAGACGGCCAGCGAGGGCCCGTATCGTCCTTCTTTTCCCTCGGCCGTTCTGTAGTCACGAAGAGTGGTTCCTCCTGCCCGGATCGCTTCCCGAAGTACCCGGCGTAGCGCACGGTGGAGCCGGCGCGCTTCGTCCGGGATGATCCCGTGGGCGGGTCGCCGTGGATCGATTCCTGCCAGATAGAGTGCTTCGTTGGCGTAGATGTTCCCGATACCGGCGATGCGTTTCTGGTCGAGGAGCCATGATCGTATGGGCGCGCGCGACCGTCCGAGCCGGCTCGACAGGGCCCGTGCCGTGAATCGGCGGTCGAACGGCTCCGGTCCCATCCGCCCGGCCCGGTCGGCCCAGTCCGCCTCGGTCAACCATTCGACGGTACCGAAGCGGCGTACGTCGTCGAAGACGAGGAGGGTCCCGCCGTGGAGCTCGAAGGTGACCGTGGCATGGATGGGAATGTGGAAGCCGGCCGGCGGCTCGGGAAAGGCGAGGAGGCGGCCGGTCATTCCGAGATTCAAGGCCAGCACGCCGCTTTCGGAGAGTCGGACGACGACGTTTTTACCGCGCCGGTCCACCGATTCGACGCGCCGGCCGTCGATCTCCCGGGTGAGCTCGGCGGCCGGCGTGCGGAGAACGTCCGGGAATCGTATCGCGACCCCGGTGATCGTGTGCCCCACGATGTGCGGGCGCAGGCTGCGAACGATGGTTTCGACTTCCGGAAGCTCGGGCATGAAGCGGGTGTCGGGGAGGGGGAGGTCAGTCCAGCGCGACCGCCGTGCCCGCGCAGGTGACCATGAGCATGCTGCCCCCTTTTCCGATGACCTCGTAGTCCAAGTCGACCGAGAGAACGGCGTTCGCCCCGATGATCGCTTCGCCCATCACGATCCCCTGGTATTCCCGGACACGGCGACCTTCGACGGACGGCGTCGTGGTGATGATCAAGAGAGTCCCCGACGTTGACGTTCCTTCCAGCCGATATCCCTGCGGAAGAACGCCCCCTCGAACTCCACCCGAGCCGCGGCCTCCCGACTGGCGTCGGCAGCGCGCCCGAAGGTTGGAGCGAGAGCCGTGACGGCGAGCACGCGGCCACCGGAGGTCACGAGCCGGCCTTCCTCTTGGCGCGTTCCCGCGTGGAAGATCATCAGGTCTTCCCGTTCGAGGTCGTCGGGTAGGGTAACGGTCCGTCCGGTCTCGTAGCTTCCGGGATAGCCTTCGGAAGCTACGACGGTCGTCACGGCTGCGCCCGCTTTCGTACGCGCCGTGTGGCCCTGGAGCGTGCCGCCTTCGGCGACTTCCCGGACGAGGTCGAGCAAGGACGAGTCGAGGAGAGGGAGCACCGCCTGCGCCTCGGGATCTCCGAAGCGGCAGTTGAACTCGACGACTCGGAGGCCTTCCTCCGTCTTCATGAGCCCGGCGTAGAGGAGGCCGTGGAACGGTGAGCCGTCGGCCGCCATGGCTTCCAGGGTCGGTCCGACGATCCGATCCGAGACCTCCGCGAGGAGCCGCTCGTCGGTCAACGCGACCGGGGCGTAGGCTCCCATCCCTCCGGTGTTGGGGCCTTCGTCGCCCTCGCCAACCCGTTTGTGGTCCTGAGAGGGCTCGAGGAGCACGAAGTTCGTGCCGTCGGTCACGGCGAACACCGACAGCTCTTCTCCTTCCATGAACTCCTCGACCACGACCTCCCGGCCGGCTTCGCCGAAGGCGTCGTCGCCGAGCATGGCGTCCACGGCAGCCACCGCCTCGTCCACCGTGGCACATACGATGGCGCCTTTGCCGGCGGCCAGGCCCGAGGCTTTCACGACGATGGGCGCGCCCCGGTCGCGGATCCACGCGTGAGCCCGGTCGGGGTTGGTGAAGCTACGGTGCTCGGCGGTGGGAATGCCGGCCTCGTGCATGAGGTGCTTCGCCCACGCCTTGTTGGATTCGATGCGGGCCGCGCGCGCCGTGGGCCCGAAGACGGCCAGGCCCCTTTCCTCGAAGCGGTCCGCGATCCCCGCCGCGAGAGGTTTTTCGGGGCCGACGACGGTCAGGTCGATATCTTGTGCCTCCGCCCACGCGGCCAACCCCTCGACGTCGGTCGGTGCGAGGTCCACGGGCTCGCAGCGCCCGGTCATGCCTCCGTTGGGCCGCGTCACGAAAAACGTCGCGTCCGGGGCGTCCCGGCGCAGCTTCCACAACAGGGCGTGCTCCCGCCCTCCGTTCCCCACGATCAGGATGCGCATGGGCCGGAGTCTACGCCTGTCGCGGGGAAAGAAAAGGGGCGAGGCGGACGACGGCTCAGAGTCGGAATCCTCCCATGAAGTCCGAGCCCATTCGGCGCGCCGCGTCCCCGATGACGTCCAGGAAGTCCCGGGCCTCCTCGGAGTATGCACGCGCGGCGTCGCGGAGGTCTTCGTCGTAGGCCGGATTCGGCTCGGCATGACGCGGGTAGTCACCTCGCACGATCCGGTCGTAATCGCCGGACTCGATCCAGTTCCTGATCTCTCCGAGCCGGAGCACGTAGAAGGGGTGGGTTTGGAAGGCGAGGTTGAGCACCTTGAAGACCTGGTCCGCCACGTCCCCGCTGTGCCGGTACTCTTCAGCCTGCGCGATGAAGTCTTCCAGGTTGGTCTCGTCTCGCTTGCCCCCACCCGTCATCGTCAACATCGACCGCATCACGACTTCGGGGTCCTGTACGGCGAGGAGCCCGGCCCGGTCCGCGGAGAGCTCCGCCTTGCGCGACCATTCCAGCAGGCCGATGAGCACCGTCCGCGCGGCGAGTCCGACGATCGGAAAGCCCATCTTCGCGAGGTTGATCAGGAGCACCGTCATCGTGCGATAAAGCACGTGATCGCTCAGGATGTGCCCGACCTCGTGGCCGAGCACGTAGGAGAGCTCCTCGTCGTCGAGCAGCCGGACCGTTCCCGAGTTGAGGAGGATGAACGGCTCTTCCATCCCGTAAGCACCGGCGTTGACCAGCGGTGTCTGCGAGATGAACAGAGGGTACTCCCGCGGTGCGTCGAGCGTTCTCAAGGATTCACGGTAGAGGCCGTGCACGTGGCCGAACTGCGTGGGGCTCACGCGGATCGCGTTGGCCTGAAACGCCAGGCGGATCGGTTTCTCACCGAAGAAGCCGAAGACCCGCTTGAGGACCTCGTCGAAGACCGGAATGCGTCGGAGCGCTTGAAGTGCCGCCCGATCCGCCGGGTGCTCCCACGCGCGCGGGGCGATGTCGTCGAGCGTGCGTCGGTTCTCACCCGGCCCGGATCGGGGTGCTTCGGTCGGGCCCTGGTCGTCGGTCATGGTGTCCTCTTCCGGCTGGGATCGTCGTGACGCAGGACCTTACGGGGTCGCCCACGCACCGGTTTCACCCATCCTTCCGCGGCCGCACGCTTCATCCGAGAACCCGCTCGAGGTCCTCCAGGACGTCGTCGATATCCTCGATTCCCACTGAAAGGCGCACGAGCCCGGGCGTCAGCCCCATCTCCGCGCGACGCTCCTCGGGGACCGACGCGTGGGTCATGAGCGCCGGCACGCTGATCAACGATTCCACTCCGCCCAGGCTTTCAGCGAGGGAGAATACCCGTAGGTGCTCCGTAAGGGCCCGCGCCCTCTCCAGGGTGCCCACGTCCACCGACACCATGCCGGTGAAGCCGCGCATCTGTCGCTTCGCCAAGTCGTGCTGGGGGTGGGACTCCAGGCCGGGATAGAGCACCCGATCCACGGCGGCGTGTGCTTCCAGGTAACGTGCGACGGCCATGCCGTTCTCGTTGTGCTGGCGCATCCGCACGTGAAGGGTCTTGGCGCCGCGGAGGGTGAGCCAGCAGTCCATGGGGCCCGGCACGGCGCCCGTCGCCTTGCGGATGAAGAACAGCTCTTCGGCGAGCGCCTCGTCCCGGACGGCCACGAGTCCACCGATGACGTCCGAGTGACCGTTCACGTATTTCGTGGCGGAGTGCACCGAAAAGTCGGCCCCCAGCTCCAACGGCCGCTGGTTGTAGGGGGACGCGAACGTGTTGTCCACGGAGAGGAGCGCTCCCGCGTCGTGGGCGACGTCGGCCAGAGCGCGGATGTCGCTCACGCGCATCATGGGGTTCGTCGGAGTCTCCACGTGCACCAGCTTGGTTTCGGGACGAATCGCTTCGGTGACGGCGTTCACGTCTCGCGAATCCACGTATGTGAATTCGATCCCGAGGCGGCTGAGGACGTGATTGAACATGCGGGTCGTGCCCCCGTACGTGTTCTCCTCGCTCACCACGTGATCGCCGGCCGAAAGGCGCTTCAACACCGCCTCGATCGCGGCGAGTCCGGAGGCGAACGCGATCCCCCGGCTTCCCCCTTCGAGCGAGGCGATGTTCGCCTCGAGTGCTTCCCGGGTAGGGTTGGCCGTCCTCCCGTAGTCGTACGACCCTTCGCGCGGCTGCCCGACGGCGGGCTGCACGTACGTCGAGGTCTGGAAGATCGGAGCCATGATGGCGCCGGTGACGGGCTCGGGCCGGGCGCCCGCGTGGATGGCCAAGGTGTCGAAGCGGAAGCCGGCGAGCGGCGGATCGCCCATGTCGAGAATCCTGATGCGGGAGTGATGTGTGTGCGACGATGGTCGAATCTAGTGTCGCATGGCCGACCTCGCATGGCATCTGCGCAGTCCGAAGTCCCTGTACCCGCTGGCGCTACATTGACGCTGTGCCGGGCCGAGCGCGAAGTTCGGTCGATGGTCCGGATCCCCCGGGCCGCTCGCAGCGTTCCCGGGATGCCCGTTTTGCCGATCGAACTTCCATCCGACCTCATGGTGAGCGTGTCCGGCGTCCGTGGCCGTGTGGGGGCTCCCCTCACGCCCGACCTGATGGCCGGAATCGCCGCCGCGTTCGGGGGCTACATGACCCATGGAAGCCCCGGAGCCCCGATCTTCGTGGGCCGGGATTCGAGGACGTCGGGTCCGATGTTCACTCGTGCGGTAGTGGCCGGCTTGCAGTCAGCCGGCTGTGCGGTGGTGGACCTCGGGGTGGTGCCGACGCCTACCCTTCTGCTCGCCGTGGAGGAACGGGGTGGGGCCGGAGGGCTCGGGATCACGGCCAGTCACAATCCCGCGGAGTGGAATGCGCTCAAGCTGGTTTCTGATGAGGGCATCTTTCTGGACGCCGATCGCTCCGAGGACTTCCTCGCGTATTTGCGAGGGACGGACCCGCCCCGCGCCACGTGGGACCGGCTCGGCGACGTGACCGAGGATCGGGACGCGTGGGCGCGGCACCTGCAACGAATTCTCGAAGTCGCCGTTCTGGACGTGGACCGCATCCGGAAGGGGCACTTCCGGGTGGCGGTGGACTGCGTGCACGGTGCCGGCGGCCCCCCTATGCGGGCCCTCCTGGAGGCCCTCGGCTGCGAGGTCGTCGGTCTCGGAATGGAGCCGGACGGGCGCTTCCCGAGGGATCCCGAGCCCACGGCCGAGAATCTGAGCGAGCTCGGTGCGCTCGTGCGGGATTCGGGAGCCGCGATCGGGTTGGGCATCGACCCGGACGTCGATCGCCTCTCACTCGTGGACGAGACGGGCACGCCCATGGGCGAGGACCTCACCCTGGCGTTGGCTTCCGCGGCGGTGCTGTCACGCACGCCCGGGCCCGTCGTGACGAACTTTTCCACCAGCCAGGTGGTGGAGGACGTGGCCCGCTCGTTCGACGTGCCCGTCGTGCGAGCCCCGGTGGGTGAGGTGAACGTTGCCCGCCGGATGCAGGCCGAAGGCGCGGTCGTGGGGGGCGAAGGGAACGGGGGCGTCATCCTCTCGGCGCTCCACCATACCCGGGATGCTCCCCTTGCGGCTGCTCTCGTGCTCCAGCACTTGGCGGACGAGGAGGCGTCGGCGTCCGATCTCGCCGCGCGCTGGCCGACGTATACGATCGTGAAGGAAAAGGTGTCGTTCCCGCGGGATTCGCTGGGCGCCGCGTACCGAGTTCTGGAGGAGGATCTGGAGGCCGACACGCGGGACGACGCGGATGGCCTCCGACTTGCATGGCCGGGGCGTAGCGCATGGCTGCATGTTCGACCCTCGGGCACCGAGCCCGTCGTGCGCCTCATCGCCGAAGCCTCGGATCCGTCAGGCGCGCGTGCTCTCGTGCGCCGCGCGTCGGAGCTGCTGGCCGGTGTGCGCTGACTGAATCGAGAGCGACCTGCTTAGGAGTCAACCATTATGTGTGGTATCGTCGGTTACGTGGGTTCCAAGGACGCTACGGACATTCTCGTGCAGGGGCTGAAGCGGCTGGAATACCGGGGGTACGATTCGTCCGGTGTAGCGCTTCTCAACGGCACGGACTCGGTGCACATCACGAAGAGGCCGGGGAAGATTCGGACGCTCGAAGACGCACTGCGATCTGCACCGGTTCTTGCGACATGCGGGATCGCGCATACCCGGTGGGCCACCCACGGCGCGCCCAACGAGCCCAACGCCCACCCTCATGTGTCCAACGACGGTCGTATCGCGCTGGTGCACAACGGCATCATCGAGAATGCCGACGTGCTCAAGACACACCTGATGCAGGAAGGCTACACGTTCACCTCGGATACGGATACGGAGGTGGTGGTCCACCTCATCGACCATCTGTGGGTGGACGGGATGCCTCTCGAAGACGCGGTCGCCGCGGCGCTCCGCGAGATCGACGGCGCTTACGGCATCGCGGTCATTTCCTCCCGGGACCCCGAGAAGATCGTGGTCGCGCGGAACGGAAGCCCTCTCCTCATCGGTGTGGGACGGAACGGCGAGATGCTCGCGGGCTCGGACGCGGCGGCCGTGGTGGCCCACACGCGCGACGTCGTCTACTTGGACGACGGCGACTACGCGGTCCTGGAACCCAATGGGTACCGGACCTACCGGCTCGAGGGCACCGAAGTCACACGTCACGTGCACGAGGTGACCTGGGATCTGGACGCGATCGAGAAGGGCGGCTACGAGCACTTCATGCTCAAGGAGATCTGCGAGCAGCCGTCGAGCCTCCGCGACGTCATGCGGGGCCGGCTTCTCGAGGACGAGGGCGATGCCCGGCTCGGCGGGATCGCCCAGCACCAGTTCCAACTCGGACAGGTCCGCCGGATGGTGATCACCGCCTGTGGCACGAGCTGGCACGCGGGTCTGGTCGGCGAGTACATGCTGGAGGACTTCGCGCGGATACCCGTCACGGTCGAGTACGCGTCCGAGTTTCGTTACCGGAACCCGGTGCTCGAAGAGGGCACCCTCGCGCTCGCGATCAGCCAGTCCGGTGAGACCGCCGATACGTTGGCGGCGCTCAAGGAGGCAGCGCACCGTGGGATCACCACCATGGGCATCGTGAACGCGGTCGGTTCGACCATCGCGCGCGATACCGATTTCGGCATGTACCTCCACGCCGGCCCGGAGATCGGTGTGGCTTCGACCAAGGCGTTCACCAGCCAGATCGTGGCGCTCGCGCTCTTCACGCTGTACATGGGGCGCCGTCGTCACCTCTCCGTCCTGCAGGGCCGCGAGATGGTGGAGGCTCTCCAGGCGCTCCCCGGGCAGGTCGAGGAGGTGCTCGAGCTGAATGACGAGATCCGCGAGCTCGCCGAGGCGTACCAGACGGCCCGCAACTTCCTGTATCTGGGACGGGGTTATCAGTTCCCCGTCGCGCTCGAGGGAGCCTTGAAGCTGAAGGAAGTGAGCTATATCCACGCCGAAGGGTATCCCGCGGCGGAGATGAAGCATGGGCCGATCGCACTGATCGACGAGGACATGCCGGTCGTTGCGCTCGCTCCTCGTGATCCCGTGTATCACAAGGTCGTGTCCAACATCGAGGAGGTGAAAGCACGCCAGGGCCGGATTATCGCCGTCGTGAGCGACGATGCGCCGGAGCTCGAGGGCAAGGTGGACCACATGATCCGGGTGCCGCAGACGATTCCGAGCCTGCTCCCCGTGCTGACGACCATCCCGCTCCAGCTGTTGGCCTACCATATGGCCGTGCTGAAGGGCGCCGACGTCGACCAGCCCCGAAATCTGGCCAAGTCCGTCACGGTCGAGTGAGGGTTCTGCTCCAACGGGTGTCCCACGCCGAGGTGCGGGTCGACGGGGAGGCCGCGGGTGCCATCGGACGCGGTCTCCTTCTCCTGGTGGGATTCACCGACGGGGACGGCGAGGACGAGTTGGTGTGGATGGCCGACAAGGTCGTCGGGCTCAGGGTCTTCCCCGACGACGAAGGGCGAATGAACCGCTCCGTGGCGGACATCGGAGGGGGGCTCCTGATCGTGAGCCAGTTCACGCTGTACGGTGATACACGGAAGGGTCGGCGGCCGAGCTTCGTGCACGCCGCGGACCCCGACCGGGCCGTGCCGCTGTACGAGCGCTTTGTCGCGCTCCTGAAGGAGCGTGCGTCCAAGGTCGAGACCGGGGAATTCGGAGCGATGATGGATGTCGAGCTCGTGAACGAGGGACCGGTCACGCTGATGCTCGAGCGATGACGGCGCCTCGCCTCGTGCTCGCCTCGGCGTCCCCGCGCCGCTTGGACATCCTCCGCCAGCTGGGTCTGGATCCGGAAGTGCGCCCGGCCGACGTCGATGAAAGCATGGCTCCGGCGGAGGCTCCCAGCACCCACGTGCGCCGGCTCGCGCGAGAAAAGGCCGAGCGGATAGGCAGGGAGGCACCCGAAGCCCTCGTCCTCGCGGGCGATACCGTGGTGGTGCGGGACGGAACCGTGCTCGGCAAGCCGACGACGCCGGAGGAAGCCACGGCCATGCTCGAGTCCTTGGCCGGCCGCACCCACGAGGTTCTGAGCGGCCTCGCCATTACCGGTCCGGCCGGCACGGTGGACGCGGTTACACGGACGACGGTGCGGTTCCGTGGCTTCGACCCGGAGCTGGCCATGCGGTACGTGGGCACCGGCGAGCCGATGGACAAGGCGGGGGCTTACGGCATTCAAGGATTCGGGGCCGCCCTGGTCGAAGAGGTGTCGGGTGACTACTACTCGATCGTGGGGTTGCCCGTCCCGGCGCTGATCCGCCTCCTGGAACGGTGCGGATGGCGCTACGCGTTCGGGACACTCGAACGGATCGATCCGGTGGGTTGATCCGCGTCCATCCGCACGTTCAGCATGTTCCCACCGAACCCGGGAAGCGCACATGAGCACGTCCGCCATTCTCGCCATCGATCAGGGGACCACCGGCACCACGTGCATGGTGGTCGGACAGGAAGGCAACGTGCTGGCGCGGGCCTATTCGGAGTTCAGGCAGCACTTTCCGAAGTCCGGCTGGGTCGAGCACGACGCCTCGGAGATCTGGGAGGTGACCCGCACGGTCGCACGGGAGGCGCTGGCCGAAGGCCGCGAGGCGGATGTGCGGGGGATCGGCATCACCAATCAGCGTGAAACCGTGGTCGTGTGGGACCGCGAGACTCTCGAGCCGGTCCACAACGCGATCGTGTGGCAGGACCGACGGACCACGCCGATCTGTCGGGAGCTCGAGCGGGGCGGGCATGCGGCCGAGCTCCGGGAGCGGACCGGCCTGATCATCGATCCCTACTTCTCGGGCACGAAGGTGACGTGGCTGTTGCGGGAGCGCCCGGAGCTCAGGGTGCGTGCCGAAGCCGGTGAGCTCGCGCTCGGGACGGTCGACGCCTGGCTCATCGCACGGCTCACCGGGGGGCGCGTGCACGCCACGGACCCGACCAACGCCTCCCGCACGATGCTCTACGACCTGCGTGAGCACCGGTGGGATCCCTGGGCTCTCGACCTGCTGGAGGTGCCATCGGCCATGCTCCCCGAGGTCCGGGCGAGCGCCGGGAAGTTCGGGGTGGCCGGTGGCGATCACCTCGGGATCGAGGCCCCGATCGCCGGTGTGGCCGGCGATCAACAGGCGGCGCTCTTCGGGCAGGGGTGCTGGGAACCCGGAGCGGCCAAGAATACCTACGGGACCGGGTCGTTCCTCCTGCAACACACCGGGCAGGAGCGGGTCGTTTCCCGCCACGGCTTGCTCACCACCGTCGCGTGTGATGCCGAGGGCAAGTCCGCGTATGCCCTCGAGGGATCGATCTTCATCGCCGGCGCGGCGATTCAATGGATCCGGGACGGCCTCGGATTGCTCGCGGAGGCCGCCGAGTCGGAGGAGCTCGCGCGTTCGGTGTCCGACAACGGAGACGTGTACTTCGTGCCGGCGTTCGTGGGAATCGGAGCCCCCCACTGGGAGCCCGACGCGCGCGGCATGATCGTGGGCCTCTCGCGGGGAGCGACACGGGCGCACCTGGTGCGGGCCGCCCTGGAGGCGATGACGTACGGGACGGCCGAGGTTTTGGAGGCGATGGAAGCCGATTCGGGTGTCGTCGCTCCCGAGTTGCGGGTCGATGGAGGTGCCGCGACCAACGACTGGATGATGGAGTACCAGGCGGGGATCCTCGACCGGCCGGTGCGTCGCCCCGCCATGCCCGAAACCACGGCCCTGGGCGCGGCGGGCTTGGCGGGCATCGCTACCGGAGTGTGGTCGGACGCCGCCGAGTTTCTGGAGGCGCAAGCCGAACCCGATCGGTTCGAGCCCCGGCTCGCACCCGCGCAGCGACGCCACGCCATGGCACAGTGGCGTCGAGCCGTGCGGGCGGCGGTTCGCTGGGCCAACGACGTCCCGTCATGAGGCTCGGCACGGATCGACCGGAGGTCTCGGGGTTATCAATACACGAGGTGAGTTCGAGCCGTCAGGGGCCGGCCGTAGGGGATTTCCCGGACTGGTTCCTCGGAACGATGAGTCGCTAGATTTCACCCACGTTCGAGTTCGACCCTTCGGGGAGGAAGCAGATATGAAGCACGGTCGTTTCATGGTGGGCCTGGTCGGTGTCGCCGCCGTCGTGACGTACCTGGTCTGGACGGGGGTGAGTAGCACGATGGTCTACTACTTGACCCCGGTCGAGCTCGCCGAGCGCATCGAAGAGGATCCGAGCTTCCGCGAGCTGGGCGTGAAGATCAGCGGCAAGGTCGTGCCCGGTACGTACGAACGGGTGGAAGGGGAATTGTTGCACCGGTTCACGATCCATGACCTCGAGGACGAGTCCGTGCGCTTTCCGGTGGAGTGGCGGGACGCCCTTCCCGACACCTTTTCGGAAGACGTGGAAGTCGTCGTCGAGGGCCGTCTCAACGAGGACGGCGTCTTCGAAGCCACCACGCTCCTGACGAAGTGCGGTAGCCGGTACGAAGCGGCACCGGAGGATCTGGCAAGGTGACGGTCCTCGGCGAGTTCGCGCTGTGGATCTCCCTCCCGGTGGCGCTGTGGGGGATGTTCCTGGGCTTCGCCGGAGGACGGACACAGCGCGGTGACCTGGTCCTCAGCGCCGAGCGAAGCATCTATGCGGTGTTTCTGCTCCACGTCGTGGCGTCCATCGGCATCATCGCCGCCTTCGTAGGCGACAAGTTCCAGTACTGGTACGTCGCGAGCTATTCGAACCGGCAGCTCGAGCTCTTCTACAAGGTGACCGGCCTCTGGGCCGGACAGAGGGGCTCGCTCCTGTTCTGGGCCCTCTTGCTCGGGTTCTTCGCCTGCGTTGCGGTGTTCACCAACCGCAAGAAGAACCGTGAGTTCATGCCGTACGTCGCGGGCGTGCTGCAGACGATCCTCGCGTTCTTCATCGTCGTGCTGCTGTTCGCCAACGTGAATCCCTTCGAGCAGCTCGACTTTGTCCCCGCGAACGGCCAGGGGCTGAATCCGCAGCTCCAGAACTACTGGATGACGATCCACCCGCCCACCCTCTATCTTGGCTTCACGGCGTTCGCGATTCCGTTCGCTTTCGCGGTGTCGGCCTTGTTGAGCGGCCGGCTGGATGCTCGGTGGATCCAACTCACCCGAAGGTGGATCCTGACGAGTTGGCTGTTCCTGTCCGTGGGCATCGTCTTCGGTATGCGCTGGGCGTACGAGGAGCTCGGCTGGGGCGGTTATTGGTTCTGGGATCCGGTGGAGAACGCGTCGCTCCTTCCGTGGCTGACGGCCACCGCGTTCCTGCATTCGATCCAGATCCAGGAAAAGCGGGGCATGTTGAAGGTCTGGAACATGTCCCTCGTGCTCCTGACGTTTTTGCTCACCCTCTTCGCGACGTTCCTGACGCGGGCCGGGCTCATCGAGTCGGTGCATACCTTCGCCGAGAACCTGAGGATTGCTACCATCTTCCTCGGGGGGATGACGGCGGTGCTCGGGGCGTGCATCGTGCTCATCATCTACCGGCTGCCTCAACTTCGCAGTGACAATCAGATCGAGTCGTTCTTCTCACGAGAGTCGGCGTTCCTCTTCAACAACTTGATGCTCGTGGGCGCGGCCTTCGCGGTCATGTGGGGAACCATGTTCCCTCTCATCAGCGAGGGGATTACCGGCCAGGAGATCAGCGTCGGACCGCCCTTCTTCGAGCGCGTCAACTTCCCGATCGGCCTTGCATTGCTGACTCTCGTGGGCATCGGGCCGGTCATCGCGTGGCGGCGGGCGACGAAGAAGAACCTGCAGCGAAACTTCATGACGCCCGTCATCGTGGGCTTGGTCGTCGCGGCCGGGTTGTGGCTCGCCGGGGCTCGACACGGTTTGGCGCTGGTCACGTGGAGCATCAGCGCGTTCGTCCTGACGATCATCGCGACGGAGTTCTGGAAGGGGACGAAGGCGAGGGCGCGCATCGAGGGCGAGGGTCTGCTGAACGCTTTCTTCCACCTCGTGACCCGGAATCGCCGCCGGTGGGGCGGCTACATCGTCCACGTCGGATTCGTGGTCATGGTCATGGGATTCGCCGGAGCCGGCTACAACGTCGATACTCGGCACCACGTCATGCCCGGGGACGTCGTCGAGGTCGATTCACCGCTGGGTCACACGTACGAGTTGACGTACGAGGGGCTCTCGGTTTCACGTGCCAATGGACAGCGTAACCTCCTGTGGCAGATGATCGCCACCGTTTCGGTGCGGCGGGACGGCCAGGCGGCCGGGATCCTCAACACCGAGAAGCGTCAGTACGTGACGAGCGAGCAGATGATGACCGAGGTCGGCATCCGTTCCACGCCGATGGAAGATCTCTACCTGATCCTTTCCGCGGTCGACGACCCCCAGGCTGCGCTGAGCGCCGACTCCTCCGCGCAGGGAATCGACTTGCAGGTGCTCATCAAGCCGCTGGTGGGGTGGATCTGGTTCGGAACGCTGCTGCTCGTCATCGGGACGGTGATCGCGCTCTGGCCGAACGCGGCCCGGGGACGCCCGGCGGAGACGACCACGACCGGGTCGGCTCCACGGCCCGATCCGGCTCCGGAGCCGGTCGGCTCCACGGGCTGACGCCGACCGTCCGGTGGGTTCCGTGACCTTGTTGATCGGAGTTGCGCTGGTGAGCGCGGCCGTGATCCTCTTCATCATCCAGCCGGTGGTGAAGGGGCTTCACGCTTCGCTCGAACGCGAGGACGACGAGCTGACCGACACGGAGGCCCGCAAGCGCGTCGCGCTTCTGGCCCTGCGTGACGTGGAGTACGACTACCTTGCCGGGAAGCTCGACGAAGAGGATTACCGGTCCATGAAGAGCGAGCTCACCGCGGAGGCGTTGGCGGCCCTCGAAGAGGACGAGAAGGCACGTTCCGCGGGGACGGGGACCGCGACTGCTTCGTCGGCCGACGATCTGGAAGCCGAGATCGCCCGGATCCGTGAGCACATCAGGAGTGGGCTCGTGTGCGACGCGTGCGGCTACGAGAACGAGGAGGGGAGCCGGTTCTGCTCTTCGTGCGGCTCGGCGCTCGGCGGTCGGGCCGTCGGCTGAGCGCTCGCTCCGTGGCGGAATCTCTTCGAACCTCGGACCCCGCTACCGTGGACCGGCCGAACGGCTCTCCGGCGCCGGTGTTGGAGGCGTCGGGGCTCGTCCGGGAATACGGTCCCGTCGTGGCCGTGGCAGGGATCGACGTCTCGCTCGTGCCGGGTGAGTTCCTCACCATCTTCGGTCCCAATGGAGCGGGGAAGTCGTCGTTGCTCGGGATGTTGGCGGGCGCGCTCCGTCCGACGGCGGGGACGGTCCGCATTCGGGGGGACGCGATCGATGCGGGGGGAACGGAGTGGCGTCGGCATGTCGGCGTGCTTTCGCATCGGGGCTTCCTCTACCACCAGCTTACCGTCCACGAGAACCTCCGCTTCTACGGCATGCTCTTCGGCGTCCCCGACCTCGACCACCGTATCGATGCACGGCTCCGGCAAGTGGGGTTGGACCGGCGCGCCGCCGTCCGGGTGCAAGCGCTCTCGCACGGCATGCGTCAGCGGCTTTCGCTCGCGCGTGCGTTGCTCCACGACCCGGCCCTGGTCTTGCTCGACGAGCCGTACACGGGCTTGGACCCCTCCGCCGCGGCCCTGCTACGCGACGTGCTGATGGAGCTGCGGGACGGACATCGCACGGTGGTCATGGTCACGCACAACCTGCGGGAAGGGCTCGAGCTGGCGACGCGTGTGGCGATCCAGGTCGGGGGGCGTTTCGCCTGGGAGGGATCGGTGGAGGGGTTGATCCGCTCGGACTTCGAACGTTTCTACCACGAGGTCGTGGAGGAGCGGTCGTGAGCCTGTACATGCGTCAGGTCTGGGCCGTCGTTTGGAAGGATGCTCTCCTGGAGCTTCGCACTCGGGAGCGGCTGGTGGCCATGGGCGCGTTCGCCGTCCTCGCCGCGGTGCTGTTCAATTACTCGATCGACACCGCCGTGGTGCGCCCGCAAGATGTCGCAGCGGGACTGGTCTGGATGACCATCGTCTTTGGAGGGTTGCTCGGCATCGGACGCACGTTCCATTTGGAGGCGCAGGACGACGCCCTGCAGGGTGTGCTGACGTCGCCCGCTCCGAAGGACGCGGTCTTTCTCGGGAAGGCCTTCGCCAACTTCGTGTTGCTCTATCTCGTGTCGCTTCTGGTGCTCGGTGTCTTCACGCTCTTCTTTGGACTCGATCTGGGCTCCAACCTCGGGGGCCTCACGCTGTCCCTGGGTCTGGGCGCGCTCGGCTTCGTCTCGTTGGGCACGCTCTTTTCCGCTGTGACGGCGGGTACGCGGATGGGGGAGACGCTATTGCCGATCCTCGTTTTTCCGCTACTTGTTCCCGTGGTTATCTATGGTGTCGGGGCAACGAGCCGACTGCTCGCGAGCCGACCGTTGTCGGAGGTCGCGGGGAGCCTGAGGATGTTGGCCGCCTTCGCGGTCGCGTCCCTGGCGGTGGGTGCGGTGCTCTTTCGTTTCGTGGTGGAGGATTGATGTCGATTTCCGGTATGAGACGGGCGGGAACCACGCTGGCCGTGCTCGGATTGCTCGGTCTCGTCGGAGTGTACTGGCTGTCGTTCTTCTGGGTGCCGACGGAAGCCACGCAGGGAATAGCCCAGCGGATCTTTTACGTGCACGTCCCGGCGGCCTGGACGGCTTTTCTCGCGTTCGGCTTGTCCGCTCTGACGAGCGGAATGTACCTGTGGCTGCGGGACGAGCGGCTCGATCGTGCCGCGCTCGCGGCCGCGGAAGGGGGGATGGTCTTCGCGACCATCATGCTCATGACCGGTCCACTCTGGGGGAAGATCGCGTGGGGCACCTTCTGGACCTGGGAGCCGCGTCTGACGCTGACCCTACTCCTGTGGTTCATCTTTCTCGGGTACTTCATGGTAAGGAGCTCGACCGAGAACCCGGAGAAGGGAAAACGTTTCGCGGCCGTGGTGGCGATCGTCGGTGCGTTGGACATTCCGTTCATCCATCTGAGCGTGCTCTGGTTCCGCTCGTTGCACCCGCAGCCCGTGGTCGTAAAGCCCGAGGGACCCACTCTGCCCGGGGACATGCTGACTCTTCTGCTCACGAGCTTGGCCGTGTTCACCGTGCTGTTCTTCGGCCTCTTTCTCCTGCGCTATGCGCTCGAGGGCCTGCGCGCCGGTCTCGACGAGCGCACGCGCCGCGTTTCCGCACTCAGCACATGATGATTCCCATGACGACCCGTCCCTACGCCTTGCTCCAACTGGTGGCCGTGACTCTTCTCGTCCTGGCCACGTCCGAGCCGGCCTGGGCTCAGGAAATGCCGGGATTGCCGTCGAGTGGTCTCGCGCAGCAGAGCCTCCGACCGTACTGGCACGTGTTCATCGCCTATGCCATCGCGATCGTCCTCGTGCTCGGCTGGGTAGTGTCGATCTCGCGACGCCTCAAGGACGTTGAAGAACGCTTGAAGGAATAGCGAGGCATGTCGCGGTCGCGTGTTCTTGCCTTGGCGCTGGCCGGGTTCGTCGTGTGTGTGCCGATGCCCCCGACACTGGTGGCTCAAGCGCCCACGATGGGGAGCACGCTGCGGTACGGATCCGGGCTCCTCGACAACCCGGTGTCCTCGGTTCTCCCCCACCTGACGATCAGGGGCACGTACTCCGGATTCTGGGCCGACTTGGACCGCCGAATGCGGATCGACGATGAGGGCGGTGTCGCGGGTTTCGATCCGGGTGGGCGCGAGTACCACGCCGACGCGGCGCTCACCGTGGGCCTGTTCGACAGAGCCGAGATGGGGCTTTCGGTTCAATCGTTGGGCGCTCCGTCCTCGGGTGGGGACGTGTGGGGACTCTTCGGCCGGATGCGGCTCTTCCATCCCGTCGACCAGGGAATCGGCTTGGCCGTCGGCGGCCGTTATCTGACACGGCCGGACTTCGGGGACGGAAGCAGCCGGGCCCCCGGGCGATTGGGTCTCGCCGACCCCCGTCTGCGGAAGACATACGCGGAGTCGGACCGTCCGATGCGGACCCGCACGACTCTGTACGGAGTCGCGACGGCGTACCTGAGGGGCTTCGACGGGGGGCGTCTCCCCGAGAACGATCTTACCCTCTCGCTCGGTTGGGGGAGCGGGCTGTTCCGGGAGAACGCGAGCGAAGCGTTGTATGGTGAAAGCTCGAACGGTTGGTTCGCAGGGGCGTCCTCACATTGGAGCCTCGGTTCTTCCTCCGTCCTCATCCTCATGGCCGAGCACAACGGCTTCGATGTCAACGTCGGGGCTCAAGTCGACGTGAGCGGCGTCCGTGTCGGAGTGCACTACCTCGGTGCCAACCACCCACGTCCGACCGGTGGGTACGCGTCGCCCTACAAGGCGCCGAAGCTCGGAGTGCTGGCTTCGATCTCCGTGTGTCCGGAGGCTACCGGGCTGCGGTGCGGTCCGCGCACGATGGAGCGTGTGGAGCCCGACACGGTGCGGATTCCCCCGCCGCCCCCGGATACCGTGCGCGTCGGGACCGCTGCCCTTCCGAGCCTTCGGGGCCAGCCGGACCGGGTGTGCCTCTCCACCGGCCAGAGCGTGCCGATCCGCGTGACGGCCACCGCCGACACCCTCGTGGGCGCGGCCGCGACGCCCATCGGGGAACTCCGACCCACGGTCGAGTTCGCCGGGACGTACGCTGGCGGAGCGGGGTGGTTCGTCTCGGGAGAGGACGTCGTGTTCGAGGACCGGGTGTTCCGGAAGAGCGAGGACGCGTTCCCGATCGACTGCGGGGAAATCCTCCGTGTCGGCACGCACGAGGGTGTTCCCGTCTTCGCGGACCGTGCGGCGATCCGGCCTCTCGAGGTGTTGTTCATACCGGTTCGCGTCGGCCTTTGGCAGCGCTACGAATGGGCTCCCGGTCGGGACGTGAGCTATTCACGAGCAGGTGAAGGGTTCCGCGCGATTCCCTCCGCGCCCGGTCGTCACTATCGTGGGCGCTTCTCCCCGAATGGCTTCGTTCGTCCGGTACGCGCCGATGGCGGGTAAGTCCCGCGCACGACCCGGCGCCCCTTCAGCATCGAACCCGAGGATCCGATTCATGAGCCGCTTCCTGTCAGCCGGGACGGTCGCCTTCGCCCTCCTTTCCGCGCCGGTCGTCGTTGGCGCCCAGGACTCGGAGGGATTCACCTGGAACACTACCACCGAGGTGAGCTACGTTTCGACTTCCGGCAACGCCTCATCCCGGACCTTGGGCGTCAAGGGTTCGTTGGAGGGCGAGCACGCACCCCACGAGGTCCAGTTCGCGGTTGGAGGCGTGCGCGCGTCATCGGACGTGACGAGTCGACGGGCGGTGGGGACGGAGGACGATTTCACGGTCGTCGAGACGGTTCGCTCGGAGACGACCGCCGAAAGCTACCATGCCCGGACCCGATACGACCGGGAGTTCGGTCGAGGCTTCGGCTTCGCCGGCGCCGGATGGGAGCGCAATACCTTCGCCGGCGTCCAGAACCGGTTCCAGATCGTCGGGGGGCTGGGCCGCACGTTCGTGCGGAGTGAAACGGCCCGCTTCAGCTTGGATGCGGGGCTGACCTATACGATTCAAAAGGACGTGGATCCGACGCCCGGTAGCGACGACGGCTTCAGTGGGTGGAGGTTGTCCGTCGACGCGATGAAGTCGGTGTCCGAGACGTCCGAGCTCAGCACCGAGTTGGTGGTGAACAACAGCTTCAAGGATGTCGAAGACGTGCGGGCGGACTGGCTGAGCTCCCTCTCCGTGTCGATCAATTCGGCGCTGGCGCTCAAGTCCTCGCTTCAGCTGTTGTGGGACAATGTCCCCGCGCGTGTCGGAGTCCCTCTCGAAACCCCGGACGGCGAGCCGACCGGGGTGGAAGTGCTCACACCGACGGCCGAGCTCGACAGCGTGCTCACCGTCACGCTGGTCGTGAGGATCTGACGTCACGGGCATCACATCGCCCACGACCCGTGCGCGACCGGTTTCCGTCGTCGGCCCGGGGCCGGACTCACTCTTCCCGGATCCTGACCACGCCTTCCTGCGCGACCGACGCCACGAGCTTGCCTTCCCGGGTGAAGAACGTGCCGCGGGAGAATCCCCGTCCGGCGCCCGACGACGGGCTTTCGACCACGTACAGCAACCATTCGTCGAAGCGAAACGGGCGGTGGAACCAGATGGCGTGGTCGAGGCTGGCGACCATCACACCGGGGTCGCGGAAGGTGACGCCGTGGGGCCGTAGGGCGGCGCCCAACAGACCGTAGTCCGAGGCGTAGGCGAGGACGGCCTGATGGATGAGGGGGTCGTCGGGAAGACCGCTCACGGTCTTCATCCAATAACGCTGCTTCGGTGAACGTCGTTCGGGGCGAAATGGATCCTCCGCCTCCACGGGCCGAATGTCGAGCACCCGATCCTGCGTCAGGACACCGCGCTTGGGCTTCGGAATCTGCTCCGCGTGCTCTCGAATCACGTCGAGCTCGTCGCGAAGGCTCTCCGGCCCGACCGTGTCCCGCATTGCCATCGCGTGCTCCAGGCCGTCCTCACGACGGTGAAACGAGCTCGACATGTTGAAGATGGCTTCACCGTGTTGGATGGCGGTGACCCGTCTGGTGCAGTAGCTGCGCCCGTCTCTCAGTCGGTCGACGAAGTACACGACGGGCGCGCCCAGGTCGCCCTCCAGGATGAAGTATCCGTGCATGGAGTGCGCGGGACGATCTCCGTCCACCGTGCGTCGAGAGGCCACCAAGGACTGAGCCAATACCTGGCCGCCGAAGATGCGGCCGGTCCCGATATCCCGGTTGCGTCCCCGGTAGATGTTGTGCTCGATGACTTCGAGATCGAGGAGGTCGAGGAGCTTCTGAATGGTCGCGGGCATCGCGGTCAGAACCAGCCTTTCCGTTTGAAGTAGCCGAGCATGCCGAGGGCACTCGCGAGCATGAACGCCAGAAGTGCCGGATAGGCCCAGGGAATCGCGAGCTCGGGCATGTGCTCGAAGTTCATGCCGTATACGCCCGCGAAAAAGGACAAGGGGATGAAGATGGTCGCGATCATGGTGAGCACCTTCATGACCTCGTTCATGCGGGTGCTGACGCTGGACAGGTGCAGGTCCATGGTGGCGGACAGCACTTCCCGGAGCGATTCGACCGTATCGATGACCTGCACGGCGTGATCGTGCACGTCACGGACGAACACGCGGGTCTCCGGTGTGATCTGCTCCACGTCTCCCCGGTACATCGGTCCCAGCGCGTCCCGGAGGGGCCAGACCGCGCGTCTCAGGATCAGCACCTCGCGTCTGAGCGCGTGGATGGCTTGCATCGTGTCGGAAGAGACGTCCCGTATGGCCTGTTCCTCGAGCTCCTCGATGCGATCGCCCACCCGCTCGAGCACCGAGAAGTAGCTGTCGACGATGGCGTCGATCAGCGCGTACGCCAGGTAGTCCGCCGCTCCGGCGCGGATCCGTCCTTTGCCCGTGCGTAGTCGTTGCCGAACCGGCTCGAAGACGTCGCCGGGGCGTTCTTGGAACGACAGCAGCAGACCCTCCGTCACGATCAGGCTCACCTGCTCGGCATGAACGGCGTGGGCCTGCTCATCGTAGGAGAGCATCTTCATGACGACGAAGAAGTACGTGCCGTGATCTTCCGTCTTGGGTCGCTGATGAGTGCTCAGGACGTCTTCCAGGACGAGCCTGTGAAAGTCGTAGTGCGCGCCGATGTACTCGAGCACGGAAGGATCGTGCAATCCGTCCACGTTGATCCAGTGCACGGCGCCGACGCCGGGGGGAGGCAGGACATCTTCGATGCGCTCGGCCGAGGTCTCCGCGAGGTCGTCCGGGTCGTACCTCAGCCTCTGAATACGGACCGATTCGACCTTTCTCGGGCCGGTGTGCACGAGTGTCCCGGGGGCGGACCCCGCGGGCTTGCGCACGGGGCTCACGACGCGTCCGATCAGTCGGCGAGCGGCGTGTAGGCCCACGAAGTTCGGGACATGGGGCCGGATCGATTTCGTCATGGTTCCTCGCGGCGTGGGTGCGTCGGGTGGAGCTGACGAGCTCGTGCGCCCGAAGGAACCTACCTCGCGACCCTCTGTTCCAGGATGCGGTTGCTGGCGTTCAGCGCCGCCTTGACGGCCGCGGCCGGAAGATCCTCCTCCCGCTCGCACGGAGCGGCTCCAAGCAGTCGATACGTCTCGTTGCCGGCGGCTCCATTGATGCGTGTGACGACGACCCAACCGTCGAACGCCCGAACGGCCTTCACGCCGAGCACCTCCAAGGTGATATCGGCTCCTTGGGCGTCCTGCGTCGAGGCCACCGTGGCTACGATGGTCGACTGTGCCGCGGCCCGCAGGATGCCCTGCTGAGTCTGGAGGCAGGGCACTTCGCCCTCGTACATCTCACCTCCCCACTCGAGACGCACCGCTACTCGACCGGATCCGTCCGGTGTCGTGACCTGCTCGAGACTATCGAAACGGAGTCGGGATCGTCCGTTCGTGGGGTTGCTCATGTCGGAGAGTACCGGCGAGGGCCATTGGACGGCTGAATCAAGACTAAGGCAGCCATCAGCAGTCGCAAGGGGCGTGCCATCCTCTTCCGGCATTCCGCCGTCCCGTCACCGGGGATAGCTTGCCAATGAGTCAGGCAACAATACGAAGGCTTTCGCTTTATCTTCGGGTCGTCTACCTTGTGGTATGAGGGTCCGAACAGCGGAACCCGGTGACGGAGGTGACATGGCGACGGCGCAGATGACCGAGAAGGGCAACGACCAGAAGCAGAAGGCGCTCGATACGGCGCTCACCCAAATCGAACGTTCGCATGGAAAGGGCGCGATCATGCGGATGGGCGCCGACGGTGGACCGATCGCGATCGAAGCGATCTCCACAGGGGCCCTCAACCTCGACGCTGCGATCGGCGTGGGCGGAATTCCAAGGGGGCGCATCAGTGAGATCTACGGCCCCGAATCTTCCGGTAAGACGACGATCTGCTTGCAGATCATAGCCAACGCCCAGAAAAAAGGGGGGATCGCCGCCTTCATCGATGCTGAGCATGCGCTCGACATCACCTACGCGGGCAAGCTCGGCGTCGACGTCGATAACCTCCTCGTATCCCAGCCCGATACCGGAGAGCAGGCGCTCGAGATCGCGGAGGTGCTCATCCGTAGCAACGCGATCGACGTCGTGGTCGTGGATTCCGTGGCGGCGCTCGTCCCTCGCGCCGAGATCGAGGGTGAGATGGGCGATTCACATGTGGGCCTCCAGGCGCGTCTCATGAGCCAGGCGCTCCGAAAGCTCGCCGGAGCGGTGAATCGGTCCCGGACCTCCGTCGTCTTCACCAATCAGATTCGGGAAAAAGTCGGCGTGATGTTCGGAAGCCCGGAGACCACCTCCGGAGGACGAGCCCTGAAATTCTATGCTTCCGTTCGGCTCGACATCCGGCGGATCGGGGCGGTCAAGGACGGACAGGACGTGGTCGGGAACCGCACGCGCGTGAAGGTCGTGAAGAACAAGTGCGCCCCGCCCTTCAAGCAGGCCGAGTTCGACATTCAGTACAACGAGGGGATCAGTCACACCGGCCTGCTCGTCGATCTGGGCGTTGATCACGGCGTAGTGGACAAGTCCGGCTCGTGGTTCTCCTACGGGGATCTCCGCCTGGGGCAAGGCAAGGAGAACTCGAAGGCGTTTCTGGCGGAAAACGAGGATATCGCGAGCGAGATCGAGGCGAAGGTTCGTGAGGCGCTCGGACTTCCAGGGGGACTTCCCGCTGCCGACGAGGACGAAAGCGAAAGCCAGAGTGGGGAGGAGTAGGGCCCGTCGCTCATCTCCGTCCCCCACGCGGCCGTGAGCACTTCCGATGCACCGCGCCGGGGGCTCTCGCGGGTGGTGCAATAGGGGTTATCGTTACTCCTACGAGCATGGGGCCGTGATCGCCCGGGGAACCAGTTCCGGTGCACGCGCGTAGCGCACACCGGAAGTGGGAGCTGTCCGGGTGCCGTCGCCTCACCTCCCTCCGAAGATCCGCAGACCAGCGCCTCCCGTAGTGAACGCCATGCAGACCGCTCAGATCCGAAGCCGCTTCCTCGAATACTTCAGGGACCGGGGCCACACGGTGTGTCCTAGCTCCCCCTTGGTGCCGGCGGACGATCCGACGCTGTTGTTCACCAATGCGGGGATGGTGCAGTTCAAGCGCGTATTCCTCGGCCAGCATGATCCCGGCTTCACCCGAGCGGCTACCGCGCAGAAATGCGTGAGAGCCGGAGGCAAGCACAACGACCTTGAAGAGGTGGGCCGCACGGCACGACATCACACGTTCTTCGAGATGCTCGGCAACTTTTCGTTCGGGGACTACTTCAAGCGCGATGCGATCTGGTTCGCGTGGGAGTTGATGACGGACGTGTATGGCCTGGATCCGGAGCGGTTCTACGCGACCGTCCACCACTCGGACGACGAAGCCGCCGAGCTCTGGGCCCGTGAGATCGGCCTTCCGGACAACCGGATCTACCGTCTGGGAGACAAGGACAACTTTTGGCAGATGGCCGAGACGGGACCGTGTGGCCCGTGCTCCGAGCTGCACTACGATCTCCGCGAGAATCCCACGCCGGTCACGAGCACGGACGAGTTCGTCGAACTGAACGACGCGGGCACGATCATCGAGCTCTGGAACCTCGTCTTCATGCAGTTCGATCGTGACGAGGCGGGGACACTCACGCCTCTGCCCGCCCCCTGCGTCGATACGGGCGCCGGCTTGGAACGGATCGCCGCGGTCTTGCAGGAGGCGGACTCGAACTACCACACCGATGCGTTCCTCCCTCTCATCGAGAGAGTGGGAACGCTGGTTGGACGCGCCTACGAGGCCGAGTCGGAGGAAGGGGTCAGCTATCGTGTGTTGGCGGATCACGCGCGCGCTGTCGCATTTCTCTTGGCGGACGGCGTGTTCCCGTCGAGCGAAGGACGTGGGTACGTGCTCCGCAGGATTCTGCGGCGAGCCGTACGCCATGCGTGGCTGCTCGGGCGGCGAGAAGCCACGCTGGTCGGGGTCGTGGAGGCCGTGATCGACGGCATGGGGGTGGCCTACCCCGAGCTGGTGGAGAGGCGTGACCACCTGCTGCGCATCACCCGGACGGAAGAGGACCGCTTCCTGCAAACGATCGAAGGTGGCTTGGACCGTTTCTCGGAGCTGGCTGCCGGGGAGGGTGGTACGATCCCCGGAGACGAAGTTTTCAAGCTGTACGACACCTTCGGCTTCCCGTTGGACCTCACACAGGTGATGGCCGAGGAACGGGGGTATGTCGTGGATGTCGCGGGGTTCGAGTCCGCTCTCGAAGCACAGCGGGAACGGTCGCGCGCGGATCGGGCCATGTCGGATACCGGCCTCGCGGCCCATGAGGATCCGGATGCGTGGACCGAGCTCGCGAACGAGCCGCAAACGTTCGTGGGGTACGATCACCTCCGGGTTCGGAGCCGGGTGCTGGCCTACCGCCTCGACGGGGACACGGGCGGTGTCGTGTTGGAGGAGAACCCGTTCTACCTGGAGAGCGGCGGGCAGGTCTCGGATCGTGGCACGGTGCGTGGGGATGACTGGACGCTCGAGGTCTCGCACGTGGTGAGCATCGACGGACGCACGGGCGTCGTCGGCACGCTGAGCGGGACGTTCCCTGCGGGCGCCACCGAGATCTGGGCGGAGGCGGAGGTGCCCGAAGACGTGCGACACGATACGGTGCGAAACCACACCGCGACCCACCTGCTCCACGCCGCCCTTCGCGAGGTATTGGGCGATCACGTGGTGCAGCGCGGATCGTTGGTCGCACCCGATCGCTTGCGCTTCGACTTCGCCCACCCCGCGCGACTGACCGAGGACGAGCGACGCCGTGTCGAGGACATCGTGAACCGACGGATCTGGGAGGATCATCCGGTCTCGATCGACTATCGCTCTTATCAAGACGCGGTGGCCGCGGGTGCGATGGCGCTGTTCGGGGAGAAGTACGGGGACGAGGTCCGGGTCGTCGACATTCCGAGTGTGAGCCTCGAGCTCTGCGGCGGAACCCATGCGCGGCACACGGGCGAGGTCGGCCTGTTCCGGATCGTGGGCGAGTCCGGTGTGGCTGCGGGCGTGCGTCGTATCGAGGCGCTCACGGGTCCCCAGGCCTTCCGACACCTCACCGAGCGTGAGCGAACCTTGGCTGCGGCGGCCGATCTCCTGCGAACGTCGCCGGACAATATCACCGAGCGGGCGGAGGGACTGCTCGCGGAGAAGTCGGAGCTCGAGACCCTGTTGGCCGAGCTGAGGAGCGGAAGCGGTGGTGGCGCGGAGGACATGGTGAGAGCGTCCGTCGAGCTCGACGGTGGCGAGACGACCACGTATCGCGGGGTCCGCATGCGAGCACGGGACGCCGACGATGCCAGGAGTTGGGGCGACGCCTTCCTGGAAGCCGGCGAAAGCGGCGTCGCCGTCGTGGTCGCCGAGTTGCCGGAGGGGAAGCAAGCCCTGTTCGCGTTCGTTACCGATGACCTCATCTCGCGCGGTGTCCGCGCGGACGCCGTCGTCCGGGAGGTCGCGGCCGTCGTGGGGGGGCGGGGTGGTGGGCGCCCGCACATGGCGCAGGGCGGCGTGAACGATCCTTCGAGGGTGGACGAGGCGCTCCGAACGGGGGGCGAGAAGGTCCAGGAATGGCTTCTCGGAACCACGGTGGAATGACGGAAGATCTGGAGGGCTGGATCGCGGCTCGGACGCCGCCGGCCGTCATGCCGTTGGGTCGGTGGGTCTCGCGATCGCCCGACGCGGCGAGCGATCGCGTAGGCGTGCTGACGGAGCTCGCGGTGGGCGCGCTCCAGACGGCGCGTGCCCATCCCGGTCGGGTCCGAGAGAGTGCGTTCGACCTCTTGGCCGCCGACGCCTTGCTGACGTACGCCTGCGAGGCGGCGCTGGAGTCCGCGGATGCCGAAGGCTCTCTTCTACGTATCTTGCGAAGGGCGTGCGCGGGGTGAATGACCGGGATCTCACGTCGCTCGTCGATCTCCACAACCACCTCGTGCCGGGTGTAGACGACGGAGCCCGCGACCTGCCCGCGGTGCTGGAGTCCGTGGAGCGGATGGCGCGAGCCGGCATTCGCAAGATCGTTGCCACGCCGCACATTCGCGCAGGGTTGACCCTCGACCCCCCCGGGCTCAGACACCGCCTGGACGAAGTGCAACGGGCGTGGGAGCAAGCGGCCGAGGCGATCGGCCGGGCCTTCCCCGAGATCGAGTATCGGCAGGGGCACGAGGTGATGTTGGACGTCCCGGATCCGACGTTCTCCGATCCCCGCATCCGGATGGCGGGCACCGACTTCGTGCTGGTCGAGTGGCCGCGGATGCACATCCCTCCGGCGACGACGCGTGTGCTCGAGAACATCGTGGCCGCGGGGTACCGACCGATCGTCGCGCACCCGGAGCGGTACGCGGGCATGGGCGAGGCGACGGAACTCGTCGGCTCGTGGCGCCAGGCCGGGGCCGCGCTTCAAGTGAACTACGGCTCTTTCGTGGGACGGTACGGCTCGGACGCACGGACGAACGCGTTCCGCCTCCTTCGGCGGGGTTGGGCGGACTATCTTTCGACGGACTTCCACGGGCGTTCGAATCTGAAGCTTTACAAGGACGAGGCGTGGGCGGTGCTCGAGGAGCTCGGCGCTCGGGAAGCGCTGACCACGCTCTGTGTGACCAATCCCGAACGGCTCCTCCGAAACGAGGCTCCATTGCCCGTGCAACCCTTACCGGCCGAGCGTGGTATCTGGAGCCGTATCAAGGACGCGATGCGTTCGGAGGGGGCCTCGTGAACGCCGACGCGCATCCCCTGATCCGGGCGGCGCTCGACGCGCACGCCGAGCTTGCGCGGCTCGTCGCCCATGAACTGGCGGACGAGATCGAACGCCTGGCCGCATGGAGCGAGGAGACGTTGGAGCAGGGAGGAACGCTCCTCTTCTGTGGAAACGGAGGCTCGGCCGCGGACGCGCAGCACCTGGCCGCCGAGTACGTTGTCCGGTTCGAGCGCGAGCGCCGGGCGCTGGCGGCCCTGGCCCTGACGACCGACACATCGGTCCTGACCGCGGGTGGAAACGACTACGGTTTCGACTCGGTCTTCGAGCGGCAGGTTCGCGGGTTGGCGAAGGCGGGGGATTTGCTGGTGCTCCACTCGACGAGCGGCGGCTCGGAGAATTTGATCAGGGCCGCGCGCGCCGCGCGTGAGAAGGACGTGCGTACCGTCGGCTTGCTGGCGAAGGGAGGGGGACGGTTGAAGGACGAAGTGGATCTCGCCCTGGTGATCCCCACCGATTCGACGGCACGGGCACAGGAGATCCACCTGACCATCGGGCACATCGTGTGCGACCTGGTGGAGTCGGCCTTCACGGGGTGAGCGCGTGAGCGGCGGGAACGGAGACACGGGTGACCGCGCCAAGGGCGTGCTCGGAGAGTACCGCGACGCTTCCCAGCGCATGGCGCTCGAGGCACCTGCCGCGGTCCGTTGGATCGCCCGGACCCTGGAGGCCGAGGGGTTCGAAACGTGGGCGGTCGGAGGCGCCGTCCGTGACGCGTTGCTCGGACATCCCTCCGGAGACTGGGACCTCGCCACGAGGGCTCGTCCCGAGGACATGGTTCGAATCTTCAAGCGCACCGTACCGATCGGAATCGATCACGGCACGGTCGGCGTGTTGGCCCGGGACGGGCAGATGTACGAGGTGACCACCTTCCGGCACGACGTCGAGACCGACGGGAGGCATGCGGTCGTCTCGTTCGCGGACCGAATCGAAGACGACTTGGCACGGCGTGACTTCACCATCAACGCGATCGCTTGGCATCCCGGCTCGGAGCACCTGCTCGATCCGTTCGGGGGACGACGAGATCTGGCCAGCCGGGTGTTGCGAACCGTCGGCGATCCGGCGGAGCGCTTCCGTGAGGACCACCTTCGCGTATTGCGCGCTTTCCGTTTCGCGGGACGGTTCGGCTTGCGGGTCGAAACGGGCACGTGGACGGCGTTACGGTCCGTGACCGAAGAGCTGCGGCATCTTTCCGCGGAGCGGATCCGTGACGAGCTGTTGAAGGTGCTCGAGGCCGATCCATGTCCCTCCACGGCGCTCGAGCTCTACCGGACGTCGGGCGCGCTCGCCGTTCTCTACCCGGAGCTCGCGATGCTCACGGGCTCGCATGAGGTCGGCACGTCAACGAGCCCGTGGGACCGCGCATGCGCTACCGTGGACGCTCTTCCACGGGGGCGTCCGATCCTGAGGCTGGCTGGCTTGCTGAGTGGTATGGAGCCGGAGCGGGTGGCCGCCGTGCTCATCCGGCTGCGCCTTTCGAATCAACAGGTGGAACGGGTGTCCCGTGTCGCCTCAGCGCCTCATCTTCCCCCTTCGGATGCGCCGGACGCCGACTTTCGGCGTTGGCTCAGTCGCACGGGGCGTGACTTCTGGAACGGCGCGGTGCGGGTGCAACTCGCTCGGGCGCGGGCCGGCAACCAGGAGGGGGCGGCTCGACACACCCGGCCGGCAGAACTGCTGGAGGCGTGGCGGCGTGCGCGTCGCGTCCGGGACCAGGAACCTCCGCTCGAGGTCGGGGATCTCGCTCTGGACGGAAGGAGCTTGATCGCTCTGGGCTTGAAACCGGGGCCGCGGTTCGGGGCCATCCTCGACGATCTCCTCGAGTGGGTACTCGAAGATCCCGAGCGGAACCGAGAGGAGCGACTGGTGGAGCGGGTATTGGCGTCGGGAGGGGGGCACGGTGCGTGAGCCCGATCTGTTCGGCGGCGGCGCCGCAGGTGAAAGCGAACGGAGCGAGCTCGGGAACGTGGATCCCTCCGCACCGCTCGCGGCCCGGATGCGCCCGCGCACGATCGACGAGTTCCGCGGGCAGAGCCACCTCCTGGGTGAGGGTCGGGCGATTCGGTCGATGCTGGAGAGCGGTCAACCCGGGAGCATGATACTGTGGGGGCCTCCGGGGAGCGGAAAGACCACGCTTGCCCGGATCGTCGCCGCCGAGACGGGGATGACCTTCGTTCCCCTGAGCGCGGTCTCCGAGGGAATAACGCGCGTTCGCCAGATCATGACCGAAGCGAGCGAGCGTCTGCGAGCGACCGGACGGCGCACGGTCCTCTTCTGCGACGAGATCCATCGATTCAACAAGGCCCAGCAGGACGCGTTTCTTCCTCACGTGGAGGCAGGCACCGTCGTTCTTGTCGGGGCGACCACGGAAAACCCGTCGTTCGAAGTCGTTCGGCCGCTCCTTTCCCGGGCACCGGTCTATGTGCTCGAGCCCCTCTCGGGCGAAGACATCCGGGCGATCCTGGACGAGGCCCTGTTCGACGAGGAACGCGGCTTGGGGATGATCGGGATCGACGCTGATGCGGCGGCTCTCGACTTTCTCGCCGAAGCCGCGGACGGAGACGCTCGCCGCGCCCTGGGGGCTCTCGAGGCGGCCGCGAGGCTAGCGGAGCAGGAGGGAACGATCGATGCGGAGAGCGCCCGTGAAGCCCTGCAATACCGGTTCGCGGCGTACGACAAGACCGGCGAAGAGCACTACAACCTCGTCTCCGCCCTACACAAGGCGATTCGCGGCAGCGACCCCGACGGAGCGCTCTATTGGCTCGCCCGGATGATGGAAGGCGGGGAAGATCCGCTCTACGTAAGTCGCAGGCTGGTCCGCATGGCAGCAGAGGATATCGGGCTCGCGGATCCGGCGGCCTTGGAGGTGACCGTAGCAGCACGTGACGCTTACCAGTTCTTGGGATCTCCCGAAGGGGACCTGGGGCTCGCCGAAGCGGTGATCTACCTGGCGACCGCGCCGAAGTCCAACGCTCTCTACGAGGCTTGGGGAGCGGCACTGGAGGCCGCGCGCGCCACGCCGGCGGCACCTGTGCCCCTGCACATCCGCAACGCGCCGACCGGCCTCATGAAGGATTTGGGATATGGCCAGGGGTACGTATACGACCCCGCCACCGAGCACGGCGTGGCCGACCAAGGCTACCTACCGTCGGGATTGGAGGAGGTACGTTTCTACCGGCCCGGACGCTTCGGTTTCGAGAAGACGATCGGCAAGCGGCTCGAGTGGTGGGCACGGCACCGGCAATCGGGTGATCAAGGGGACGAGTGACGCCCACGGGTTCCCAACCGCGGTGGGCGTCGGAATCGGGTTCTGCCCGGAGGAACGGTTGGCTATGCTTGTGAAGCGGTGGCCAGCACAGTCGTTATGCCGCCACGTGTCCTTCGAGAGGTACTTCGGATTCCCACTCAGCTGATCGATCTCCGCACCCCCGTGGACCGAGCCGTCTTGGTCGGCGCGCCCGTGCAGGAAACGGATGCGCGCTTCGTGGACGAGCATCTGGCGGAGCTCGGGCACCTGACCGACACGGCCGGGGGCGAGGTCGTCGCGACCCTCGTGCAACGGCTCGACCACCCTCAGCCGCGCTATTACATCGGGACGGGTAAGGCGCGGCAGTTGGCGCAGATCGTGCGTGAACGGGAAGCCAACCTCGTCATCTTCGACGAGGAGTTGAGCCCGGCCCAGGGGAAGAACTTGGAAGAGTTGCTGGAGGTCCGCGTCATGGACCGGTCCGAGCTTATCCTCGACATCTTCGCGACCCGGGCACGCTCCAAAGAAGCCCGCATGCAAGTCGAGCTGGCGCAGCTCCAGTACCTCCTCCCGAGGCTTCGACGGATGTGGAACCACCTATCACGCATTCGCGGCGGGATCGGGCTGCGTGGGCCGGGAGAGACACAGCTCGAGACCGACCGCCGGCTGATCGGCACCCGGATCGCGGACCTTCGGAACAAGCTGCGAACGGTCGGGAAGGCCCGGGAGACGCAACGCAAGGCACGCGAAGGACAGTTCCGCGCTGCGCTGGTAGGCTATACGAATGCCGGGAAGTCTTCGTTGCTCCGGGCTCTCTCGGGCTCGAAGCTCTTCGTTGAAGACCGCCTTTTCGCGACCCTGGATTCGGCCACGCGCTCGGTCGATATCGGGAGCGGATACGAGGTCCTCGTTACGGACACGGTGGGGTTCATTCGGAAGCTCCCCCACCACCTCGTGGCGTCGTTCCGTTCGACCTTGGAGGAGGCGCGCGAAGCGGACGTGCTCCTCCACGTCATCGATGCGTCGCACTCCGACTGGGAGGAGCAACGAGCCGTGGTGGACAGCGTGCTCGAGGAGCTCGGGCTCGAGCATCGGGCCGATATCCTCGTGTTCAACAAGATGGATCTCGTCCCCCCTGCGGAGGAGGACGCGCTGCGGGCGAGGATCCGGGCCCTGGAATCCACGCCGGCGGTGTTCGTTTCCGCGCGAGAGGAGGAGTCGCTGGACGATCTTCGGGAAACGCTGAGGGCCCGCGCACGGGCCGCCCTTTCCCGTGTACGCGTCGAGCTCGGGGCCGGAGACGGGGAGGCCATCGCCGCGCTCCACCGGGAGGCGGAGGTCATCGAGCATTCGGGTGAGGGTGCGCGCATGCGATTCGAGGCGCGGGTGCCGGAATCGCTTCTCGGATGGCTTTCCTCGCGTGCCGACGTCACCGTCGAGGTCATGGATTGATGTCGTCGGTGACGATCGTCGGACCGGGCCGCATGGGGCTGGCGCTCGCCACGGCGCTGAGTCAGAGCGACCACCTCTCGGGCGTCACGGTGTTCGGGCGCCACCCCGATCCGCCGGAGCATCCGGTGTTCGCTGCCGAAGAGGTCCGGTACGCGTTCGGCATGGAAGAGATCGCCGGAGACTGCATCGCCGTGTTTCTGGCCGTTCCGGATGCAGCCGTGCCGGAAGTAGCGCATCAGGTCGCCGTTCAGGGAGCCGCGCCCGACGGCTGCGCCGCTTTTCACCTTTCCGGAGCCCTTCCGACCGACGTGCTGGCGCCGCTTCATGCGGCGGGCTACACGGTCGGCACGTTCCATCCTTGGATCGTCGTGGGACGCTCGTCGCCGAGGGCGGACGCTTTCGTCGATGCGAGGGTGAGCGTGACAGCGTCCCTCGAAGCGACGAGGATCGCTCGGGATGTCGCGTCGTCCGTGGGCGCCCAGGTCCTCACGGTGCCCGCCGCTCGCCGCCCGATGTCCGACGCGGCGGTGGCCATGATGTCGGCCTACCTTCCCGTGATGCTCGACGTGGTGGTACCCCTGTTCGAAGAGGCCGGAATCCCCACCGAGGAGGTGCTGCCGGCGCTCCTTCCATTGTGGCGGAGCGTGCTACTGGAGGTAGAGCGCGCGGGTGTGGCCGAGACGCTCGCGACCGTCCTCGAAAGGACGGATCCCGAGGCTGTCGGCGTTCATCTCAGGGTGTTGGAAGGTGAGGACCGCAGGCTCTATACGTGGCTGGGACGGCGGGCCCTGACGCGAGCCGTAGCGGGGTTGAATCAGGACGAGCGAAGTGCGCTCCTGTCACATTTTGAAAAAGCTTTCGGGGAGTGAGATGAGAGTTTGCGTGAACATCGACCACGTTGCGACCGTGCGGCAGGCGCGGCGCACGGACGAGCCCGACCCGGTGAGGGCCGCCGTCCTGGTGGAGTTGGGAGGTGCGGACGGGATCACCGTTCACCTGCGCGAGGATCGGAGGCACATGCAGGACCGCGATGTCCGCCTCCTGATGGAGACCGTGCGCACCGGCGTCAACCTCGAGCTCGCGGCGGCGTCCGAGATCCTGGAGATCGCCTGTGAGTTACGGCCGTACCAGGCCACGCTCGTCCCCGAGAAGCGTGAGGAGGTCACGACGGAAGGGGGGCTGGACCTGACGACGGAGGCAGCCCGCGAGGGGCCGCGTCGGGCCCTCCGCCGCCTGAGCGATGCGGGTGTGCGCACCTCGCTTTTCGTGGATCCGGATGAAGACTCCGTGCGCGCTTCGGCCGATCTCGGCCCGGATGCCGTCGAGCTGCATACGGGAGAGTACGCGAACGCCGCTACCGGCGACGACCGCGAGGCTCAGCTCGAGCGCCTGACCGCGGCCGCCGCGCTGGCACGGGAGCTCGGACTCGGTGTTAACGCCGGCCACGGCCTCACGTACGAGAACGTGGGACCCGTGGCGGAGATCGAAGAGATCGGAGAGCTGAACATCGGCCACAGCATCGTGTCCCGTGCGATGTTCTGCGGCATCGAGCAGGCGGTGCGCGAGATGCTGGAGCGGGTGCGTCGGAGCCGACGGATCCGGTGAAGCACTGGGGCAAAGCCCTGCTGGGGCTGGTCATCACGGTGCTGCTCCTCTGGTGGGCGCTCTCCGGGGTGGCTTTCGGCGAAGTCTGGGCGAACATCCGACGGGGAAACTTGTGGCTCCTCGGCGCCTCGGTCGTCGTGGCGACGTCCGGGTTCTTCATCCGCGCGCTGCGCTGGCACGTGTTGCTGGTGCCGGTGAAAGCCGATACCAGGCTGCGGTCGCGCTTCGCCGGTGTGTCGATCGGCTTCATGGCCAACAACATCTTTCCGGCGAGGGTGGGGGAGTTCGCTAGGGCGTATACGTTCAGTCGCATGGAGCCGGTGAGCGCTTCGGCCGCGTTCGGATCGCTCGTCATCGAGCGGCTCATGGACGGCATCATCCTCCTCGCCTTTCTCGTGTGGCCGGTGCTCACCCCGGGCTTCCCCGTGGCCGGGGCGCTTTCGGAAGGGTGGGGAAGCGCGCTCCTCCGAGCCGGCTTCATCGGCATCGCGGCCGTGCTCGGGGTCATGATATGGCTTTCCGTCTGGCCCCGGCCTTTCGTTCGGACCGTCGAGTGGGTGGCGAAATTCCTGCCGCACGCGGTCGCGCGTCCGCTCGTGGATTCCCTCGAGGCGTTCCTCGACTCGGTGGCGATCCTGCGACGCCCGCGCCTGCTCCTCGCGGGCGCGCTGTGGTCCCTGTTCTTTTGGACCTGGCACGGGCTTTCGTTCTGGCTCGGCCTGCTCGCCTTCGGCATCGATACGGGCTTCGTGTCGGCGATCTTTACCGAGGCGGTGGTCGGCTTCGGCGTCGCGATCCCGTCCGCTCCGGGCTTCTTCGGCACGTTCCACGCCGCGGCGAAGTTCGCGCTCAGCGACATCTACGCCGTCCCCGAAGCCCAGGCCCTGGCCTTTGCGTTCGGGTATCATTTCGGTGGTTGGCTTCCGATCACTCTGATCGGGCTGTGGTACGCGTGGCGCCTCGGGCTCTCCATCGGGGAGGTGGGCACGGCCGCCGAACGGGTCGAGGAAGAGGTCGAGGGGGCTCACCCCGGAGCTTTGAACGGGGAGATGCGCCATGTGGGGACGGGGGGAGAGCCCCCCCATTCGGGAGGCTGAAATGCGCGCTCGGACGGCCGCGCCCGCCAAGGTCAATCTGTTCCTTCGGGTGCTTGGCAAGCGGCACGACGGGTTCCATGAGATTCGGACGGTCTTTCAGGCCATCGACCTCGTGGACGAGGTGGTGGTGGAGCGCGGGGGTCGTGGTGTGACCCTGGACGTTCGCGGGGCGGAGCTCGGTCCCGAGGAGGAGAATCTGGCGTACCGGGCCGCGGAGTCGTTCCTGGCCCATGGCGACGACGGCGAGGGGGCTCGTATCGAGCTGGTGAAGCGCATTCCCGCGGGTGCCGGTCTCGGTGGAGGGTCTTCGGATGCGGCGGCGGTGCTTCGCTGCCTTGCCGCTACCACGTCCCCTGCTCCGTCGGCAGGCGATCTCGCTCGGATGGGGGCCGCCCTCGGATCCGACGTGCCGTTCTTTCTCAGCCCCGGTCCGCTCGCTCTCGCTGAAGGGCGCGGAGACGTGTTGGTGAGCGTGCCACCCTTACCCGAAGCGGATCTCGTCGTCGCGTTGCCGCCGGTGCACGTGGCGACGGCGGCGGCGTACGGCGCCTTGAGGAGAGAAGCGTGGGTCGGGGATGATTCGGATACGGTCGGTGATCCCACCTTGGAGGAAACCGACCCCACGGCCTTTGGTCGGGCTGGGACGTTGGATGTGCCGCGACGGTGGGAGGACGTGGCCTCGTGGATGGCGAACGACTTCCAACCGGTCGTGGCGGGCATGCACGAAGCGGTCGGACACTCGTTGGCCGCGCTCGAGCGCGCGGGGGCGCGTGCCACCCTCCTGTCCGGGAGCGGCGGGGCTTCGTTCGGCCTGTTCGGCACGCGTGACGCGGCGAAGCGGGTGGCCTCGGAGCTGACGCGACGCCTCGGTTGGCGCTTCGTTGCGACGCGTACCTTGAGCGCTTGGCCCGACGTGACCGTGTCCGGCCCTTGAACGGATCGCTCGTTCGGAGGTAGGATGTCGTGCTGGCCCGTGGTCTAATGGCAGGACACCGGTCTTTGGAACCGGCGGTGGTGGTTCGAATCCACCCGGGCCAATCTCAGGACCCGTTGAGCCGCGGAACTGGTGCGGTTGGGTTGTTCGGAGCACCGGGTGGCGTCGCGCCGGGGGCCGGCCCCAACATGCGGTGTCGACGCCTCGCCGAGTCCGACCGAACCCATGCTTCCTCTCCTCACCCTGACCCTGGTCGTGCTCTGGGCGCCCACCCCTTCGAGCGCCCAGGCCGTTTCGGAGCCCGGCGACACCGCGGTGGTCACGGAGGATGCCGACGATGTGAGAGGGGCGGCCCGGGCGGCGCAGGGCCGGTACGAGAGGCGCAGGGCGCGGCACTTTCCGCGGACGCTCCGAGGCTCGGGCGGGCCGTGTGACGAAACGGTCGGACGCTTCTGCACCTGGTATGGGGAAGGGAACTGGGTGCCTGAGCCCGAGGCGCCGGAGATCGCCGAGCTCCGGACGGCGCTCCTCGTCGAGCTCGATACGCTGCAGCCGCACGCCCCCGGGGATCCATGGATTCTCGGTCAGCGGGTGTGGTACCGGGCCGAGCGTGGCGATTGGGACGAGGCCTTGGACGTGGCCCGGACGTGCCCGGCCCCACAGCGAGCCTGGTGGTGTGCCGCGCTCGACGGCTTCGCCCTGCACGGGCTGGAACGCTTCCCGGAGGCCGAGCGGGCGTTCGCCGCAGCGTTGTGGGAGATGGACCTGGAGCGGGCGTGGTCCTGGCGCGTGCCGGAGCGTGCGGTCGACGGAGAGGGCCGGGACGTGCTGACGGCACTCCGCTCGGCCACCACGGATTCGGTCGAGCTCGTGCTGGACCGATTGTGGGCCCTGGCCGACCCACTGTACCTGATCGACGGCAACGACCGGAAGACGGCTCACTTCGCACGGTGGACCGTGGCCACCCTCCGGGAGGATGCGCGCACCCCCTATGGAATCCCGTGGGGTGGCGACCTGGAGGAGCTGCTGGTTCGGCACGGATGGGAGTTGGGGTGGGAGCGGGAACCGGGCGTGCGCATCACGGACCGGGATCGCGTGATCGGACACAAGCATCCGGCGGGTCGCGACTTCCTGCCGGGTGGTGCCGCTTTGCGAGCTCCCGCGCGGACGGAGCCGGCCGACCACGTCCCGACCCGAGTCCGTCCCCGCAGTCTGTACGCCCCTCCCTACGCCCCCGTGCTGCTCCCGATGGACGTGCAGGTGGCCGTGTTCCCTCGGGGCCGAGCGTTTCGGGTCGTCGCGACACATGACCTACCAAGGGACACGACGCGTCGGGCGCGCGAGGACATTCCTCGTCCGTGGATGGAGCCCGGCAACCAAGCGGGGCTCGCCGACCGGGCGGGACTGTTCCTGCTCGATGCCGTGACCGGAGAAGTCACGGCGCGGACGACGCAGGACACCACGGTCGGTGCGCTCGTGTTGGAAGGCGCCGAGGGAGAGCACGTGCTGTCCGTGGAAAGCTGGAGCCCGGAGCAACGCAGAGCCGGTCGGCTCCGCCTCGGAATCACGCATGTCGAGATCCCCGACGACATTCCGGTCCTCTCCGACATCCTCTTGGTCGCGCCGGGTGAGGAACCCGTCGAGGGCCTCGAGGAGGCGGCCGGTCGGGCCCTCACGGCTCCCGCCATCCAGGAAGGCGCGTCGGTCGGGATCGTTTGGGAGGTCACCGGGCTCGGTTTCCGTCGCGAGACTCTGACGTTCGACCTCACCATCGAGCGTACGGACCCGGGCTTGTTGCAGCGGGTCGGGTCTTTTCTCGGACTCGCGGACCCCGACCGGCCGCTCGCACTCCAATGGGAGGAAGCGGGGCCGGACGAGCCGGGGCCGATGCTCCGTCATCTCGATCTCGACCTTCCGGAGCTGGACCCGGGCCAATACGAGATTCGATTGGAGTTGCGCACGGCAGGGCGCGATCCCGTGACCCGCTCGCGGGCGTTCGACGTACGGCCCACGCCGAGATGACCGTAGACTCGACGGGGTGCCCTTCCGCGCCGCGCGTTGACCGGCTCCCCCGCCTCTTCTAGCTTCCCGGGCTCTAATCTCCTGATCCGCACCTGCAAGCATCGGACCTATGGACGACACGTACGGGAGAGGCCCGCTTCTCCTGCTCAGCGGCCGCGCGAATCACCCCCTGTCCGTGGAGATCGGTGAGCGGATCGGCAAGTCACCGGACGGGGCCACGATCAAGAAGTTCGCGGACGGGGAGATCTTCGTCCGTATCGACCGCAACGCACGCGGCCGCGACGTGTTCATCATCCAGGCGATGAACTCTCCGGCCGAGAACATCCTGGAGCTGGTGCTCCTGATCGATGCGGCCAAGCGAGCGTCGGCAGCCAGGGTCACGGCGGTGATTCCCTACTTCGGCTACGGTCGGCAGGACCGTAAGGATCAGCCGCGGGTGGCGATCGGAGCCAAGCTCGTGGCGAATCTGATCGTGGCAGCCGGTGCGGATCGAGTGATCGCGATCGACTTCCACCAGCACCAGATTCAGGGCTTCTTCGATATCCCGGTGGACCATCTGTACGCGGCTCCGGTCATCACCCGATACTTCAAGGACCTGGGCCTGGAGAACCTCGTCGTGGTCGCACCCGACGTGGGGTCTGCGAAGATGGCCCGGGGCTATGCCCGCCGACTCGGGGCGACCTTCGCGATCATCGACAAGCGGCGGCCGAAGCCGAACATGTCGGAGGTGTTGAACGTGGTCGGTGAGGTGGACGGGATGAACTGCCTCGTCGTCGACGATATGGTGGATACCGCCGGGACCCTGACCAACGCGGTCCACGCGCTCAAGGATCGGGGCGCGGCTCGGGTGTACGCCGCCACGACACACCCGGTGTTGTCCGGTCCGGCGGTCGAGCGGTTGAGCCAAGCGCCACTCGAGGAGATGGTCGTGACCAACACGATCCACATCCCGGAGGAAAAGAGGTTCGAGAAGCTCAAGGTCCTCTCCGTGGCCGATCTCCTGTCGAAAGCCATCAATCACGTCCACCTGAACGAATCCGTAAGCCAGCTGTTCGAGGCGATTCCAGATAACTGAGGGAAAGGGCCTCGGGATGCCCGAGGGCCGACAATCAGAGGAAGACACACATGAAGAACGTGAAGTTGAGCGCCGAGCGGCGCGACGAGACCGGGAAGAAGGTCGCGCGCAAGTTGCGCCAGAACGGAAAGATTCCGGCCGTGCTCTACGGGCGTGAGATGGACGCGCTCCATCTGGCCGTCGATGGTCACGAGGCCGAGCTCCTGTTTTACTCGATTCCCGTCGACAACACGATCATCGAGCTGAAGGTCGAGGGAGAGAAGGAAACCTTTCAGACGCTGGTTCGTGAGATCCAGACCCATCCGTACCGGGACGATCTCGTGCACGTCGACTTCCTACGCATCCAGGCGGGCGTGATGGTCGACGTGAACGTGCCGCTCCACCTGGTCGGTGAGCCGTACGGGGTTCGGGAAAACGGCGGCGTGCTCGAACAGACGATTCACGACCTGCCCATCAAGTGCATCCCGTCGGCGATTCCCGAGTCGATCGAGCTCGACGTCACGGAGCTCGATCTTCACGACGTGCTCCACGTTTCTGACCTGAAGGTCGGCGAGGGCGTCGAGATCCAGCTTCCGGCCGAGCGCACCGTCTGCTCCGTCGCCGTGCCGCGTGCGATCATCGAGGAAGAGGAGGAAGAGGAAGTCGACGAGGAGCTGCTCGAGCTGGAGGAAGGCGAAGAGCCGCCTGAAGGAGCCGAAGAGCCTGCCGACGACGAGCAAGACGAGGAGTAGGGGTCGGGCTGCGCTCGACTCACTACCGCTCGCGGCGTGAAGGTCGTGCTCGGGTTGGGCAATCCCGGCCCGCGATACGATGCGACCCGGCACAACGTCGGGTGGTGGTTGGCCGACCGGCTGGCGTATGATTGGGACCTGCCGCCGTTCGAGCGCTCCGGTCCCGCGCTGGTGACGGAAGGGCGTGTCGGCGAGGTGTCGGTGCGACTCGTGAAGCCCACGACATACATGAACCGGAGCGGAGCGGCCATGCGCGCGTTGGACGACTTGGAGGACTTCGAGCCGTCGCGGGATCTCCTGGTCGTGGTGGACGACGCGGCGCTCGATGTGGGACGCGTGCGCTTGCGGCCCTCGGGGAGCACCGGAGGACACAATGGGCTGAAGTCGGTCTCGGGCGCGCTCGGATCGGACGCCTACGCCCGGCTCCGGATCGGGATCGGCAAGCGCCCCAGTGGCGTGGAGCTGGCCGATTGGGTGCTCGCGCCGATGCCCGAGGAAGACGAAGATGTCGTGCTGGCGCTGCTCCCGGACTTGACACGAGCCGTGGAAGCGTGGATGACGGAGGGAGTCGAAGCGGCCATGAACCGCTTCAACCGCTGACGGGACGAGCGGATGTGTCGGCGTCCCGGCAGGATTGTCGAACCATCGATTCCAACACCCGGACGAACAGGGGAAGACTGATCCCATGATCGACCTCGTCGCAATCACCAACTGGGCCTGGGTTCTCGGTGCCGTCGGCTTGGCCGTGGCCCTCGTGATCTACAGGTACGTGAAGAAGCAGCCGTCCGGATCGGAGCTCATGGTCGATCTCGGTGACCAGATCCACGACGGTGCCATGGCGTTCCTCCGCCGCGAGTACTCCGCGTTGGCCGTGTTCGTGGCCGTGGTGGCGGTGCTTCTCAGCTTGGCGATCGGCACGTTGCCGGCCATCGCCTACGTCTTCGGTTCGTTCGCATCGGTCGCGGCCGGGTTCATCGGGATGAAGGCCGCGACCCGCGCGAATTCCCGCACCTCCGCGGCGGCGAACACCGAGGGCCAGGGAAAGGCGCTGCGGATCGCGTTCTTCGGGGGTGCGGTCATGGGCCTCGCCGTCGCGGCCCTCGGGCTCCTGGGGCTGGGTGTGCTCTACGTCCTCTACGCATCCAACGCGACCGTCGGCGCGGACTTCGAGAACTTCGCCGAGATCGTCTCCGGCTTCGCGATGGGGGCGAGCACGATCGCGCTGTTCGCCCGTGTCGGCGGCGGGATCTACACCAAGGCGGCGGATGTCGGGGCGGACCTCGTCGGGAAGGTCGAAGCCGGCATTCCGGAGGACGATCCCCGCAACCCCGCGACCATCGCCGACAACGTCGGAGACAACGTGGGCGACGTGGCCGGCATGGGCGCCGACATCTTCGAGTCCTACGTGGGGTCCATCGTGGCGACGATCGCGATCGCGGCCACCGCGCCGGTTCTCGTGTCGCACCGCGCGGAGGCCGTCGCGCTTCCGATCCTCACGGTCTTGTTCGGCCTCCTGGCTTCGCTCCTGGCCATCGGGATGATGAAGCTCTTCGAGCGAAGCAACCCGGCGGCAGCGCTCCGCAACGTGACCTTCATCGCAGCGGGCCTGTTTCTCGCCGTCATGTTCCTCGTCGTGCAGTCGCTCGGCATCACGTTCACCGACACGGAGACCGGCCGTAGTTACGCGACGATCGGTCCATGGATCGCCATCCTCGCCGGCACGTTGGTGGGCATCATGATCGGGTTGGCCACCGAGTACTACACCGCGTTCGGCCCGATCAAGAAGATCGCGGATTCGAGTGAGACGGGCGCGGCGACCAACATCATCACCGGGCTCGCCGTCGGGATGGAATCCACCGTCATTCCCGTCATCCTCATCTGTGTCGCCATCGGCGTATCGTTCTTCTTCGCCGGGTTGTACGGGATCGGTATCGCCGCCGTGGGAATGCTGGCCACGGTGGGTGTGACGATGTCGGTGGACGCGTACGGCCCGATCGCCGACAACGCGGGCGGTATCAGCGAGATGGCCGGCCTCGGGCCGGAGACCCGCGAGATCACGGACTCCCTCGACGCCATCGGGAACACCACCGCGGCCATCGGAAAGGGCTTCGCGATCGGCTCGGCCGCGCTGACGGCGCTCGCCCTCTTCTCGGCCTACTCGTCGAAGGTGGGCTTGCAGGCGGCCGGGATCGATATCGTCGATCCGGTCGTGGTGGTCGGGCTGTTCCTCGGAGGCGCGTTGCCGTTCTTCGTGGCCGCGCTCACGATGACGGCGGTCGGTCGGGCCGCGGCGGGCATGGTGGACGAGGTCCGTCGGCAGTTCCGGGAGGTCCCGGGCATCATGGACGGCTCGGTCAAGCCGGATTCGGCCCGGTGCGTGGATATCTCGACTCGGGCGGCGCTGCGCGAGATGATCCTTCCGGGGGTCACGGCGGTGTTCGCCCCCGTGGTCGTCGGCTACGTGCTGGGTGTGGAGGCGCTGGGCGGCCTGCTGGCCGGCGCCACGGTGACGGGCGTGCTCATGGCGCTCTTCATGGCGAACTCCGGGGGGGCGTGGGACAACGCCAAGAAGTACATCGAGGGAGGTGCGCACGGCGGTAAGGGCTCCGAGGCCCACAAGGCCGCCGTGGTCGGGGATACCGTCGGAGACCCGTTCAAGGACACGTCGGGGCCGTCCCTGAATATCCTGATCAAGCTCATGAGCGTGGTGTCGCTCGTGCTGGCGCCGTGGTTCGCACGGGTTCACGGTATCGAAGTGGACCCGGACGCCACGTCCTGGCTGACTCACCTCGTCGACACCCTCTTCGGCTAAGAGGGGTGCTCACGGCCGGCACGGTACGGATGGACGTCGCATGACACGGAAAGAGCCGTCCTTCGAGAACGCCCTGACGTTCGCCGCGGACCTCATCCGAACCCCGGGCCTGTCCGGGGACGAAGGACGCGTCGCCGAGCGCGTGGAGAATGAGATGCGGGCGCTCGGCCTCGAGCGGGTGCGGATCGACGATGTCGGAAACGTCATCGGCGTCGTGCCGGGCTCGGGGGCGGGACCTCCCATTCTCCTGGCGAGCCATCTCGACGTGGTCGCCGAAGGGGACCATGCCGAGTGGGAGGTCCCGCCGTTCTCGGGGACCGTGGAAGGCGGGTACCTGCACGGCCGAGGCGCGATGGACATCAAGGGGCCTCTCGCGGTTCAGACCTATGCTGCCGCATCCATGATCGGACGGGCGGCGGGGGACGTTGTGGTGGCCCATACCGTGCTCGAAGAGCAGGGTGGCCTGGGGATGAAAGCGTTGCTGGAGTCGGAAACCGTCGATCCCGCGTGGGTGGTGATCGGCGAAGCGACGCATGGCGACATCTGCATCGGACACCGGGGCCGGGCGGAGGTCGAAGTCCACATCCGTGGGAAGGCAGGGCACGCGAGCGAGCCGTCGCGCGCGCGAAACGCCCTGGACCTCCTCGGGGATGTCTTGGCGGCGATCCGGGCTCTGGACGAAGATCAGCCGGCGGATCCGGTGTTGGGCTCGTCCACGGCCGTCGCCACGACCGTCGATGTCGCGCCGGAGACGCGCAACGTGATCCCGGACCGTGTGCTCGTCGCAGTGGACTGGCGGATCTTGCCCGGCGATTCCTCGGAGAGCCTGATCGAGCGTCTCGGGGCCGCGATCCGACGCCGCATGCCCGAGGTGCCGGACGGGTGGTCGGTCGACGTGAGGATCGCGTCCGTGCATCAGCGCACGTATACGGGTTTCGAGCGCGCCCGGGAGATGTACAGCCCGGGCTTCCTGATGGACCCCGAAGATCCGGCCGTGCAGGCAGCTGCTGCCGCGGTCGGTCGGCGTGACGGGTCCGATGTCCCCGCACGGGTCCGCCCATGGCGCTTCGCCACGGACGGGGGTTGGACGCGTGGCGTCCACGGAATCCCCACCATCGGCTTCGCACCCGGCGAAGAACACTTCGCCCATACCAACCGGGAACGTATCTCGGTGGACGAGTTCCGGTGGGCCCTCGAGCGCTATCCACGTCTCGTGGAGGCACTCCAGGGAGCGGGGTCGCCCTGACCGGAGGACCGTGGCGCCTACCGAACCGGACGTCGTTCCGCTAGCTTGGCATGCACGCGCATTCGCGTGAAATCATTGTCCCGCCCCGTCCGGTCGCCTCCGCCGCAGGAGGAACCTGTGATGACGGGGCCCGTCACTCAATCACGGACCGAGGGAACGAAGATGCGGCTCTACGAGGTTGTGTACATCCTCGACCCGGCGCTCGACGAGAGCGCCGTAACCGCTAAGCTCGACAAGTTTCACGAGCTCGCGACGGCCCGCGGCGGAGAGTTGGAATCCGTCGATCACTGGGGTGTTCGCCAGTTGGCGTATCCGGTGAGCAACCTGAACCAGGGTTACTACGTCGTTGCGCAGTTCAAGGCGGAGCCGGAGGCCCTTCCCGAGTTCGAGCGGATCGTCAAGCTCGACGGGGAAGTGCTCCGTTACCTGTTGGTCCTCAACGAAGGGGAGCCGACGAACGGTCAGTCGATCATGGCGGAAGTGCATCACGCCGCTGGCGAAGAGGACGAGGACGAGGAGGAGGGCGAGGAGGAAGACGACGACGGTACGGCACCGCCCGAGTTCCAGGGTGGCGGTGGCCGCCGCCGCATGGAGGGACCGCCGGTTCTGCTCCTGAACTACAAGGACGTCGGGACGCTGTCTCGCTTTCTCACGGAACAAGGCAAGATCCTGCCCAAGCGGACCACCAAGGTGACGGCGCAGTTCCAGCGGCAGCTCGGACGCGCGGTCAAGCGCGCCCGGTATCTGGCCCTGATTCCTTACACACGGCGACAAGAGGGCTGACTTCGTGGACCGGCCGCTTCCGACGGAGTCGGATGAGCGCACGGGTCGGGGGTGGCCACGTGTGGCCGGGCTTTTCGGTGTCACGATGGCGGCGTCGGTCGTGCAGCCGAGCGTGCTCATCGCCGTGCCGTTTCTCCTCCTCGCCGCGGTACGCGGCTTGAAGGGAGCCGGACTCTTCGTCGGGGCCGTGGTTGCGATGATTCTCGCGATCTCGGGCCCCCAGGACGGCTTCTGGTTCTTGGAGCGTGCGTGGGCCGTGCTCCTGGGTGGTTGGTTCGTGGCCGTCAGCATGGCGATGCCCCGGTGGCCGCTGTCGACCAAGCTGTTGACTTCGGTCGCGGGCGCGTTCGTGGTGACCGCCGCGATGCTGGCGGCCCGCAGCGGGGCATGGGAGACGGTCGATTGGGCCATCACCAACGCGGTGGAGGGCGGTATCGCGACCACGCTCCAGGCGTTGGAGTTGCTCCGGGGCGGAGACGCGATCTCTCCGGCGTTGGCCACGGCGATTCACCAGACGGCCCGTGCCCAGACCAGCGTGTTCCCCGCGTTGATGGGGATCGCGTCGATGGCTGGCCTCGCCGTGGCATGGTGGGTTTACACCAGGCTACGGGGTGAGGGGGACCAGGCCATCGGGCCGGTCCGGAATTTTCGGTTCAACGACCACTTGGTGTGGCTCATGATCGTGGGCCTACTCCTGGTGGTCACACGTTGGGGTGACGCGCTGGCGCGCGTCGGTTCGAACGCCGTCGTGTTCATGGGGGCGTTGTACGCGCTCCGGGGCTCAGCGGTGTTCATGTTCATTAGTGGAGGCCTGTCATTGTTCGGTTACGTGCTCCTCGCTTTGGCCCTCGTCCTTGCGGCTCCCGTCGTCGTGGGTGTTGCCATGGTCGTGGGAATAGGGGATACGTGGCTGGACGTGCGCGCACGTCTGCGCGAAACGGCCGCTTGACGGATCCATGGTCGGAGGAACGATGAAGCTCATTCTGAAGGAAGACGTCCCGAACCTGGGCGAAACCGGTGAAGTAGTGGAGGTCAAGCCGGGCTACGGACGCAACTATCTGATTCCGCAGGACCTGGCCTACGTGGCCAGCGAGGTCAACATGAAGCGGCTCGAGGAGGAACGAGCACGCGCCGAGGAACGGGCGCGTCGCGATTTCCTCGAAGCCCGCCGCCGCGCTTCGCAGATCGAGGGAATGTCCCTGACGTTCGGAGAACGGGCGAGCGAAGACGGGAAGCTGTTCGGCTCGGTCTCCGTTGCCGACGTCGTGGAGCGCGCGAACGTGAGCGGACTCGACTTCGAGCTGGAGAAGCGCAATATCCTTCTCGACGAGCCGCTCAAGTCCGTGGGGGTGTTTCCCGTCGGCGTGCGCCTTCACCCCGAAGTCGAGGTGGAGCTCGAGGTCCGCGTGGAGCGGGAGAACGACTGATCGGTAACAAGGACGCCGCGGGGGCGATGCCGTCCGACTTTCCCCGCGAGGTCGGTCGGTCGGTCGCACTGGCCCTCGAACGGAGAGCGCAGGACGTCACGGTCTTGGACCTCCAGGGCATCTCGTCCGCTACGGACTATTTCGTCATCGCCAGCGGCACCTCCGACGTTCAGGTCAAGGCGATCGCGGAGCACGTGGTCGAAGAGCTCAAAAAGGACGGTGTACGCGTGGAGCATGCCGAAGGCATGAACGGCGGACGCTGGGTGCTACTCGACTACATCGACTTCGTGGTGCACGTTTTCCATCCACAGGCGCGTGCCTTCTACCAGTTGGAAAATCTCTGGGGCGACGCGCCCCGCTGGGACGCACCGGCCGCCTGAGCGCGACTTCGGCGGTGGGTCGTTTGCCCGACCCGACTCACCGGCCTAATGTTAGCCCGTTTCCTCCAGCCATCGTCGAGCTTTGATCGTCGAACTTCCTGAATGGCAAGCGTTCGCGCACGGAGCGGACTTCTGGCACCCGGACGCGTCCGAGGCGGGCCGAGTCGTCACCGTCGTGGCTCCATCCGTGACGGATCGTGACCGGTGGTCCGCGGAGCTTCTCCTGGACCTTCTCGACGAATGGAGCGAGGGGGGACACAAGGTGATGCTGGTCGACGGCGTCTTCGAGCATCCCGCCTTGCATCGCGCGGTAGCCCTGACCAACGAGGAAGGGGCTTCGGACGCGGTCCTTTTCGGCGCGTCCGTCTCTCGAGTCGCGCGGGCCGTCCCGGACAGATCGTTCTATTTCATGGGTACCGGATCCCCGACCGGCGACCCCGGAGCGATCGCGGCGAGCCCGCGGTGGAGTCGATTGCAGCAGGGTTTCCGCGACGCCGGGGTGACCTTCGTGGTCTTCATGCGGGAGGGGTGTGCCGGTGAGGCGGAGTTCATCCGTGAGGCGGACGACATCGTGGTGTTGGCCGAGAGCCGTGACGCAGTGCCGGCGAGCGTGTCGGCGGTCGCGACGAAGGTGCGTTCGCTGGTCGGGCCGGCGTCGGACGGGACGACCTCGGACGGGCACGAAAGTGAGGTGCTGACCGAGCCGGGTGAGGCGACGTACGAGGAATTGCTCGACCCCCTCGACGACTTGTCTGGACGCGAGGGTGACGGGGTGGGGAGTTATGGACGCCACGAAGGGGCTCTCGAGGAGGCTCATGCCGTCCAGGAGCAGCCCGTGATGGACTTGAGTGGTGAGATGCCCGCCGGCACGCAAGCTGCGGCGCCCGAGGCGGCCGAGATGGAGGGCGGTGCAGGAGAAAGCGAGAATGAGCACGGCGGGAGGGCCCACCAAAGCGAGCGCGAGCCCCGCGCGGTAGGCGCCGGGCGCGCCGTGCAGGGCGCGGGGGCGGACCCCAACGCCCGCAAGAAGCTGCTTTGGGTGGCGCTCGGCGTGGTCGTGCTGGTGCTCATCGTGGTGTTGGGGGCGCTGCGGCCGGAATGAAGCTCCGTGCCCTGAAGGTACACGGATTCAAGTCCTTCGCCGACAGCACCACCGTGGAGTTCCACGACGGGATCACGGCTGTCGTGGGACCGAACGGCTGTGGCAAGTCCAACATCGGAGATGCCATTCGGTGGGTGCTCGGTGAGCAGCGGGCGTCCGCCATCCGCGGCACCCGCATGGAAGAGGCCATCTTCCAAGGGACGGTCGGACGCCGTCCCGTCAACCGCGGCTCGGTGTCGCTCATCGTGAGTAACGACGACGGATCCCTTCCGGTTCCCTTCGAGGAAGTGGAGGTGGGTCGACAGGTGTTCCGGGACGGCGGCTCCGAATACTCCATCAATCGCTCGGCGTGCCGCCTCAAGGATGTCGTGGAGCTCTGTCGCGACACCGGTCTGGGCGCGAACGCCTACTCCGTCATCGAGAACAAGATGATCGACGCGATTCTTTCGGACCGTGCCGAGGAGCGTCGGGGACTGTTCGAGGAAGCGTCCGGAATCGGGAAGTACAAGGACCGGCGTAAGGCGGCGAATAGACGGCTCGAGCGGGCGGAGATGGACCTCCAGCGGCTGGAGGACGTAATCTCCGAGGTCGAGACCAAGGTGCGTTCTCTGGCTCGTCAGAAAGGGAAGGCACAACGGTACATGGAGCTGCGTCAACGCCGGCTCGACGTGGAAGCGACCGTGGTCCGACGCGAGATGTCGTCCCTCACGGACCGGCTGAGCCAGGTGGACCAAGAGCTCCAGGGCGATAGCTGGACGGCCGAAGGCATGCGCGCCGAGCTCCGAAAGGCGGAGGCCGAGGTCGAGTCTCTCCGGCTCAAGGAGGTGGAAGCTCAGAAGGCGCGGACCGAAGCGGCGGACGTGTTGGAGCGGACCCGCGAGAAGCTGGTCGAATGGGAGCGGGATTTAGCCGTCGCAAATGAGCGCGAGGCATATGCGGAGCGCAGGCTGGCCCGGATCGACGAGGAGCGTCGAGAGGCCCTCGAGCGGGCGGAAGCGATGGAGCGGGAGGCGGAGGAGCTCGAAGAGGAGCGGGCGAAGTGTGAAACGGAGCTTCAGGAAGCTCGCCGGAGCGCGGACGCGAAGGCGGGCGAAGCCGAGGGGGTGCGGAACGAGCTAGCCGAGGCTCGCTCGCGGGTCGAGACGGCGCAGGAACGCACCAGGGAGATCGCACGGCGCACCGCCCAGCTACAGGGAGACGCGGAGGCGGCGGACGCGCAGGCCGAAGAGTTGGAGCGGAGGCTGGAGAAAACCCGCGAAGAGCTCGAGACCGCGACCGAGCAGCTTTCCGATCTGGCCTCCCAGGGGGACCTCTTCTCCGGCCGCCTCGATGAGCTGGCCCGGGACGTGGAAGAGGCCCACCGGGAATTCGAACGGCAGCGGTCCGAGGTCGACGAGGCCAGGGAGGCGCTCGAGAAGGCGCGGGAGGGGGAGCGCGAAGCGGTGGACCGTGCGGCGGAAATCGGTGCCCGCGTGGAGGCGCTCGAACGGTTGGAGCGGGACCAGGAAGGGGTCGAGCCCGTCGTTCGGGCCGCCTTGGATCTCGGAGACGACGGGGTTTGGGGAACCCTCGCGGACTTCATCGCCGGTCCACCCGAGACGGTGGCGGCGGCCGAGGCCTATCTCGGCTCGGTGGCGCGTGCGCTCGTCGTCGAGGACGATGCGACGGTTCACAGGCTCGTGGACTGGTTCGCTGCGTCGTGGACGGAGGGGGGCGGCTTGACCTTGCTTCCCCTCGATCGTGTGCCGGTCGAGGAACCGGGTGGTGGCGTGCTGTTGGATGGATTGACCGTGGAGGAGCCGGCCGCGGCGTGGGTGAGGGCGCTTCTCACGGGTGTCGAGCTCGAGGGCTCGACGGCTGGAGGTGTACCGGTCACGAGCTACCGCGGTGTCGTGCGGATGGGTAATCCAACGGGCGCATCCGGGATTCTGGAACGGAAGGAACGGTTGCGTCTGTTGCGAGCCGAGCACAACGAGGCGCTGGATGTGGCGTCCGGAGCTAGCGCGACACGGATGAGCTCCCAGGAAACCCTTTCGAAGGCCGAGGAGGAGCTCGAGAGGCTCCGGACGGCCTGGCGGAAGGCCGAAGATGGTCACCGTAAGGCCGAGGCGGAGCTCGAGGCGCAATCCGATCAGCATGGGCGTATGGATCGCCGGCGCGACGACCTGTCTCGGCAGCTCGAGGGGACGCGAGCAACGCGCGAGCGGGCCATCGAGCGTGCCCGGGAGGCCCGAGCGGAGCGGGAGACGCTCATCGAGCAGGAATCGGGCGTCGAGGAGGAACGGGAAGCCGCGGGGAAGGCTCTCGAGGCCGTGCAGGAGCGTTGGGAAGCCGTCCGCGCCGAGGAAGCCCGCCTGGCGGTGGATGTCGCCCGCCTGGAAGGGGATTTGCGGCGACTGACCGAGAAGCTCCAGAGCTCCACCCGGGTTCGGGAGGAGGCCGGTGAACGAGCCGGCTCCCTCGACGAGGAGGAAGGGGCCTTGCGCCGCGAGCGCGAGGATCTGCGCACCCGTAGGGCGGAAGGGGAAGCCGCGATCGAACGTTTGTTCGAGGAGCGGACGGCTGCCGAGGAAGCGTTGCGAAAGCGGGAAGAAGCGTTACAGGGCGTCAGCGATGCACTCGCTGCCGCGGAACGACACGCGCGGGAAGCGCGCACCGCCGAGCGAGAGTCTTCCGATCGGCGGCACGAGCTGGAGCTCGAGCGCCAGGAGTTGACCGGGCGCGTCGAGCGGATCCGTGAGCGTCTAGAAGGGGAATGGGGTCGAGCCCTGGAATCCCTGATGGAGGAGGCGAACGAGGTCGCGGGTGACACTGAGGCGCTCCAAGAGGAGCTGACCGAGATCGTCGAGGCGCTGGAGCGCATCGGGCCGGTGAACATGCTCGCGGTCGAAGAGCACGCGGAAGAAACCGAGCGGCTCGACTTCCTCCAGGGGCAGCGGGATGACCTGATCGAAGCTCGCAACGACCTGCGGTCGGCCATCCGGGAGATCAATCGGACGGCGACGGACCTCTTCACGGGGACCTTCGAGGAGATTCGGCAGCACTTCCGCGACACGTTCGTGCGTCTCTTCGAAGGGGGCGATGCCGACATCAAGCTCGAGGATCCGGACGATCCGCTCGAGAGCCCCGTGGAGATCCATGCATCGCCGCGTGGCAAGAGGACGCAGCGCATCGACCTGCTCTCCGGCGGTGAGCGTGCGCTCACCGCTCTTTCTCTTCTGTTCGGCATCTATCTGGTGAAGCCGAGTCCCTTCTGTGTGCTCGACGAGGTCGACGCGCCTCTCGACGAGAACAACATCGGGCGGTTCATCCGACTCCTTCAGGACTTCAAGGAGCAGACGCAGTTCGTCGTCATCACGCACAATCCGCGCACGATCGAGGCCGCGGATTGGATCTATGGGGTGACGATGGAGGAGCCTGGCGTCAGCACGATCGTGGGCGTGAAGCTCGAGGAAGCGCTCGAGGCCGCCGGCATCGCCTGACGGGCCGCGGCCGCACGACGATGCAGATCACCGTCCTCGGATCCGGAACGCTCCTGCCGAGCGCGACCCGAAGCTCTTCAGCGTACCACGTCGACGTGGCCGGCGCCTCGGTGCTGTTGGACTGTGGTGCCGGAACCCTCCACGGGATGGCGCGACACGATGTGGCGTGGTCCGCGATCACCCATCTGGCGGTGACGCACTTTCACCCCGACCACGTGGGCGACCTCACGGCCTTCCTTTTCGCGGTTCGAAACGGTATGGAACGGACGCGAACCGATCCGCTCACCCTGCTCGGGCCCCCCGGTTTCGAAACCTTTCTCGAACGGCTCGCCGCTGCCATGGGCGCGTGGGTCCTGGATCCGGGATATCCGCTCCACGTGAGGGAGATCTCCCAAGCCACCCCGTTCGAGGATCGTCGCTTCGGTCTCCGCATCGAAGCGTGTTCCACTCCGCACACCCAGGAGTCGGTGGCGTACCGGCTGACCGAAGGGACGGAGAGTCTGGGCTATACGGGCGATACGGGGCCGTCGAAGCGGGTGGCGTCCTTTCTGGAAGGCTGCGGGCTTCTGCTGAGCGAGTGCGCTTGGCCGGACGAGAGCCCCGGAGATGGGCACCTCACTCCGAGAAGCGTTTCGAAGCTGGCCCGCCGCGTCCGTCCGAGCCTTCTCGTGCTGACGCACGTGTACCCGCCGATGACACCGTCCGAGGCGGAGCGCCGGGTCCGTGAGATGTACGAGGGCCGCACCCGAGCGGCCGAGGACGGCATGCGGATCATGTCCGGAGCCGCCGGGTGGGTCGTGGACCCTTCCGAGAGCGCGGTGTAGACTTCAGGACGGCCCATCCGGCCATTCATTCCCACTGCCAGTGACGGTGCCATGCTCGTCGTGATGAAGCACAATGCGACCTCGACCCAGATCGATACGGTGGTCGACGCCATCAAGGAAATGGGGTACGATGCCCGCCCGATTCCCGGGGAGCAGCGTACCGCCGTGGGCCTCATCGGGAACGACGGTCGGGTCGACTCCGCACGTCTCGAGGGGCTCGAGGGCGTGCTCGAGGTCATCCCGGTGACCCAGCCGTATAAGCAAGTTTCCCGCGAGTGGCGGGAAGACGACACCCTCATCACCCTACCGAACGGGACCGTCATCGGCGGCACGGACATCGCCGTCATGGCCGGGCCTTGCGCCGTCGAGAGCGAGCACCAGATCCTGGGTGTCGCCCGCCAGCTCCGGGAGATGGGGGCGACCGTCTTGAGGGGAGGGGCGTTCAAGCCTCGCACGTCTCCCTATGCATTCCAGGGGCTGGGAGAGGAGGGATTGAGGCTCCTGGCAAGGGCTCGAGCGGAGACCGGCATGGCCGTGGTCACCGAGGCTCTGGACGTGGCCGGCGTCGATCTCGTCGCGGAGTACGCCGATGTCATCCAGATCGGGGCCCGTAACATGCAGAACTACCCACTGCTCCGACGAGCGGGCGAGGTTGGCAAGCCCGTTTTGCTGAAGCGGGGAATGTCGGCGACCATCGACGAGTTGCTCCTTGCCGCCGAGTATATTCTGGCGGAAGGGAACGACGACGTGATGTTGTGTGAGCGAGGGGTGCGCAGCTTCGACAGTCATACGCGCAACCTCATGGATCTCGCCGCAATCCCTGTGGTGAAGGGGCTATCGCACTTGCCCGTCGTGGCGGACCCGAGTCACGGGACTGGCGTGCGCTCGAAGGTGATCCCGATGGCCCGCGCGGCCGTGGCCGCCGGGGCGGACGCACTCATGATCGAGGTCCATCCGGATCCACCGCACGCCATGTCGGACGGAGCGCAATCCCTCTATCCCGAGGAGTTCGCGGAGCTGATGGAGCAAATCCGGGTGATCGCTCGGTCCATCGGGCGTGACCTCACCCCGGCTCTGGCTGCTGCCACCGCGCCGAGCACCTAGCAGCCAGTCCCGTCCGGACATGTCTTCGCCCCGGGGCCGTACTCAGGTTGGAGTATGGCACCGGAATCCACGTACCCGCCCCATCGCTTGGGACGCAGAGGCGAAGCGCTCGCGGCCCACCTCTTCGCGGCCCGAGGCTGGCGGGTCTTGGCGCGCAATTATCGGGCCGGCCGGCGGGAAGTCGACATCGTCGTCCGCCAGGGAAGACTGCTGGTCTTCGTCGAGGTCAAGACGCGCACGGGACGCGGCTTCGGAGGGCCCCAAGCGGCGGTCACGCGTCTGAAGCGCCGCGAGATCGAGGCGGTCGCTCTGGATTACTTGACCCGACACGTGCGGTGGGACGCAGAGGTCCGCTTCGATGTCGTCGCCATCCGTTTCGATGCGTCCGGGCGGGTCGGTCGGGTCGAGCACATCGAGGACGCTTGGCGCCCCGGCTGGACCTGACGGAGGTGCTCGAGCCGGAGTGGGCACGCGTTGACCCGATCCGGGCGGGCGGGTACCTTGAAGCGTGCCCCAGGTCCGCAGGGCGAGAGCCCGCGAATCCCGTCAGGACCCCGCAGGTAGCAGCGGTAAGTGCGGTGATCGTCGCTGCGGGTAGCCTGGGGCATCTTCTTTTCCCGGTGATGAGCTCAAGGCCGCAACCACTTGACGCACACAGCGTTAGCTCGGAGATACAGGCCGAGGTCGTTCGCCGACGTGGCGACGCAGGAGCACGTTTCCGAGACCCTCCGGAAGGCGGTCGCCGGAAACCGGGTCAGTCACGCCTACCTGTTTTGCGGTCCCCGGGGCGTGGGAAAGACGACGCTCGCCCGCGTGCTCGCGATGGCCTTGAACTGTCCCAACCGGGACGAGACAGGGGAACCTTGCGGCGCGTGTGATAGCTGCGACCGCATCTGGGGCGGGCAGACGGCCCTTGATGTCGTCGAGATCGACGCAGCCTCGAACCGTGGGGTGGAGGACGCCCGGGAGCTGCGCGAGCGGGCCATGTACGCGCCTTCGGAGGACGGGCGCTACAAGGTGTACATCGTCGACGAAGCCCACATGCTCACCCGCGAGGCATGGAACGCGCTCCTGAAGATCCTCGAGGAGCCCCCCTCGAGGGTCATCTTCGTCTTCGCGACGACCGAGCCACAGAAGATCCAACAGGCAGCTGCGCCCATCCTGTCGCGTTGCCAGCGCTTCGATTTCCGCCGCTTCGGGGTGTCCGACATCGTGAGGCGCCTCGGCGGCGTGCTCGAAGGGGAGGACACCGAGGCGTCGGAAGAAGCGCTGCGAATCCTGGCGCGGAAGGCCGACGGGGGCATGCGGGACGCCCTGTCTCTGTTGGATCAGGTCCTCGCACTCACGGGGGGATCGGTCGATCCGGCCTCGGTTCGCCGTGTGCTGGGGCTCGTGGAGGAAGAGCGGTATCTGGAGCTGCTCCAGATCATCGCCGAGCGTCGCCATGCGGACGTGTTCACGTTCGTCGGCGAGCTCGTGGACGAAGGGTACGACCTCGTGGAGTTCTACCACGGCCTGCTCGACACGTTGCGGATGCTCCTGCGTCTCCGTCTCGATCCGGATACGGAGCTCGATCTTCCGGAGGGCTCGAAGCGGGACCTCGCACAACACGCCGAGGTCTTCGAGCCCGGTGATCTGGTGCGGATGCTGGCATCGGCGGCCGAGCTGGAGGGGCAGGGGAGCCTCCGGCGCAGCGTCAACCCGAGGATTCTCATCGAGATGCTGCTTCTCCGTATGAGCTACATGGATCGTACGGTACAGTTGGAGGAGCTGCTCGGCGCGCTGGGTGGAGCGCCGCCTGCCGGTGGAGTGGCCGGGGGGACGGACGAAGGCTCGAAGCCGACTACCGACCGGTCCGAGTCGGTCGCGACGGGAACGGACGCCGCCCCTCCCACCAGGGCCGTGTCCGTGGCTTCGGATGAAGCCGGTCCCGGGCCCCTTCGGCCGGAACGGGCGTCCGCACCGGCGAGGTCGGGGGCCGAAGCGTGGAAGCGTTGGCTTGACGACGGAACGGGCGTGCCCGTGGGTTTCGCGGCGTTTCTCCGATCTTCCACCGTCGAGGACCGCGGTGACGGCGGCATCTCGATCTCACCGCTGCCGGGCCCCGGAGCGGAGCGGTTGCGCGACCCGGACGTTCAGGAGGCGATTCGCCAAGGATTGGCGGAGCACCTGGGACGAACGCCGGACCTGCACATCGGAGCGGCTTCAGAGGCCCCTCCGGGGACATCGCGGGTGACGGAATCCGAGGTCCGAGAAGATACGCTCCGCGCGCTCTTCCGGGAGGAACCCCGCTTGCGGCGGGCGGTAGAAGAACTCGATCTCGAGCTCATGGACTGATTCCATAATGAACAACAACCTGCAACAGCTCATGCAGCTCGGCCAGGAGCTGCAATCCAAGATGACGAAGCTCCAGGAGTCGCTGGAGGAGAAGGAGGTTTCGGCGACTTCCGGAGGTGGGATGGTCACGGCGACCGTCGATGGAAAGGGTAAGATCAAGCAGGTCCAGATCGATCCCACGTGCGTTGACCCACGAGACGTCGAGATGCTCGAGGACTTGGTGTTGGCCGCCGTTTCCGAGGCTCAGACGAAGGCACTCGGCGAGTACGAAGAGGAGATGCGGAAGGCGACGGGGGGATTGCCGGGCAACCTTCCGGGGCTTCAGGGGCTGCTCTGAGCGTTCCCACTTGGAGGGCGCATCCATGTCGGTGATCGATCGCCTCACCGACGACTTCGCGCGCCTCCCCGGGATTGGACGCAAGACGGCGCTGCGTCTCGTCCATCACCTCATGAAGGCACCCAAGGAGCAGCCGCGGCGGCTCGCCGGTTCCCTGGTGGAGCTCGCCGAGCGCATTCGACGGTGTGAGGAATGCGGCAACTTCAGCGAGCACGAGCTCTGTGAGATTTGCTCGAACCCGCGACGAGATCCCACGCTGCTCTGCATCGTGGAAGAAGCGTATCAGGTCAGCGCGATCGAACGGACGGGACAGTTCCGTGGGCTTTTCCACGTGCTGGGGGGACACTTGTCGCCGCTCGACGGCATCGGACCGGAGGAGCTGAAGATCTCCGACCTGTTGGGACGAATCGAGCGCCGCGGCACCATCGAAGAGGTGATCATCGCCACGAACGCGAGTGTCGAAGGAGAGGCGACCGCGGTCTACATCGAGGAAGAGATCCGGCCCTTGGGTCCTCGGGTCACGCGGCTGGCGAGGGGCATTCCGGTGGGCAGTGATCTCGAATACGTAGACGGTACAACGATCGCCCAGGCACTGGCCGGGCGCCGGGAAATGACATGAGTCAAAGGCTGAGAACGGCAGGCATCACCATCCTCGCCGCGGCGGCTGCCGGGGCGGTCGCGGCCCTCGTCGTCCGTGATCAGATCACACGACACCAACGGAACCTGTTCAGCCCACGCGCCTTCAAGAGGCTGGCCGCGCTGGGTCACATGGGACGGGAGCCGGCTTCCGTCGCACACATCCACCTGTTGCGGGACTTCCTCTCCTGGGAGCCGCGCAAGCTCCTCCGCGACCGCGCCCGGAGCATCGTGGAGCGGATGGAGCGGGAAGTCGGGCACACGGACTTCGGGGACGAGGACATTCCGGGTTGACGGAGGCAGGGATGCATCCCCGATCCCTTGCCCCTGGCGGGCCCGCCACCGAGTTTAGGAGCCGCTCGCCGTACGCACCCCGTCCCAATACCCTGTTCGGCTCGGGCGTCCCACCCCACCTGCCCGGCCTGCGAGGAGTTCCGGTGATCTTCAACTCGAACGCCCCGGGAGGTCACGTCGATTCATGTCGATGATCAACTACGCCTCCCGTGAGATCAACTGCAAGATCGTCTATTACGGGACTGGGCTCGGGGGAAAGACCACGAACCTGGAGTACATCTACTCCAAGGTGAATCCGGAAACCAAGGGGAAGATGATCTCCTTGGCGACGGAGACGGAGCGAACCCTCTTCTTCGACTTCCTTCCGATCGACCTCGGTGAGGTTCGGGGGTTCAAGACCCGGTTCCACCTGTATACGGTTCCGGGACAGGTGTATTACAACGCGAGCCGGCGCCTCATCTTGAAAGGTGTGGATGGTATCGTGTTCGTGGCCGACTCGCAGGCGAGCCGGGCCGAAGCGAACATCGAGTCGATGCACAACCTCTACGAAAACCTCGAGACGTACGGGTACGACCTCCAGACGATCCCGTTCGCCATGCAGTACAACAAGCGGGATCTGCCGGATATCCTTCCGGTCGAAGAACTGCGGGCACAGATCAACCCGATGGAGGTGCCCGACTTCGAAGCGACGGCGATCGAAGGCAAGGGAGTGTTCGAAACCCTTTCCTGCGTGAGCAAGCTCGTCGTCAAGACACTTTCCTGAGGTGCTCCGTGCCGGGGAGCCCGCTTACCCTTCCGAACGTAATCACCCTGGCTCGGATCGCGGCCTGTCCGGTGATCTTCTTTCTGGCGCTCTCGCCCGACACCGGTCTGCGGAGCTGGGCCTTCGTGCTTTTCGTCGTCGCGGCCGTATCGGACATCTGGGACGGATATCTCGCTCGCCGGTACGGGCTCGTCACGAACATGGGGAAGCTGCTCGACCCGTTCGCCGACAAGTTGCTTCTCGTGGCGAGCTACGTGCCCATCTACATGGTGTCGCAGCGGGGGGGGACGCTCGACTCCCTTCCCTGGTGGGGGGCGATGCCTCTGTGGGTGATGGTCGTGATCTTCGGGCGGGAGGTCTTCATTACCCTCTTCCGGAGCTTCGCGGCGCGGCGGGGAGTCGTGATCGCGGCCGGCGCCGCTGGTAAGCGTAAGGCCCTCTTCCAGGCGATCTTCGCCGGTGCCGCTTTGCTCTGGTACCCGTTGCGGGCGTTCGGGGCCGAGCGCGGCTTCGACAGCGCGATCTGGGACGCCTGGTTCGCCTTTCACGGCGCCGTTGTCGCCATCTCGCTGGGGATCGCCGTCGTGCTGACGGTCTATTCCCTCATCGATTATCTCTGGTCGTACCGCACGCTCGTGGGAATCCGGGACTGACGCGCCTGGCCATGACGGATCATACCTCGACCGACCCCGGCCAACCGTCCGCCGCGATCGTCACGGTCGGCGACGAGCTCTTGTACGGAGAAACGGTCGATACGAATGGCGCATGGCTGGGGCGGGAGTTGACGAGCCTCGGCTTCGCGGTGATCAAGCGGTATGCCGTGAGCGATGACGATGCGGCGATTCGAACCACCGTCGGGTCGGCGATGGGTGAGGCGGAAATCGTGTTGGTCACTGGTGGCCTGGGTCCGACGAGGGACGACATCACACGTGATGCGGTCGCCGGCCTGCTGGCTCTCGATGTGCACGAAGATCCGGAGCTGCGGACGGCGTTGGAGCAGTGGTTCCGCGCGTACGGATACGACCGTTTGCCCGAACCCAATCGGAGCCAGGCCCGAGTTCCCGACGGGGCACGGATCCTGCCGAACCGTCATGGAACCGCTCCCGGACTGGCCCTCGAGCGGGACGGAGGGCTGGTCGTGCTCCTCCCCGGCGTGCCACGGGAGATGAAAGGGATCTTCGAGGAGGTGATCCGGCCGCTCGTGCGTTCACGTTTCGGGAATCGCCTCGTGCCATACCACCACCGGGTCCTGCATACCTCGGGGGTCCCGGAGTCGCGCCTCGCCGAGCTGGTGGACGAGGCCCTCCCGAGCGACCTCGAGGGGGTACGCGTCGCGTTTCTGCCGGATCCGCTCGGAGTCGATCTGCGCTTGACCTCCCAAGGGAGTCCGGAGGACGCCGAGCGTCGGCTCGACGCCGTGGAGGCGATCCTCGCCCCCGTCATCGAGCCGTGGCATTTCGAGGGAGCGCTCGGAGATCTGGCCGAGGCCGTCGTGGGAAGCCTGCGAGCGGGCTCGGCCACGCTCGCCGTGGCGGAGAGCTGTACCGGAGGGCTCATGGCGCACAGGATCACGAGCTTCGCCGGTGTGTCGGACGTATTCCTCGGGGGCGTCGTCACCTACGCGAATCGGGCGAAGGTGTCGCTGTGTGGCGTGTCCCCGGAAGACCTCGAAAGACACGGGGCCGTCTCGGAGGCGGTCGCGCGCGGGATGGCGCTGGGAGTTGCTCGTGCCCTGGGCGCGGACTACGGCGTCGGGATCACCGGCGTGGCCGGACCGACCGGGGGCACCGAGGAGAAGCCCGTTGGCACGGTGTGGACGGCGATCGCGAGCCGCGGCGACGTCGTGGCCCGGCGCCGACGTTTTCCGGGAGATCGGCACGACGTCCAGGCCCGCGCTGTGCAGGATGCGTTCCGGCTCCTACGGGACCGAATTCGTGGGCTCGGGAACGGGAACTGAACCCGAATCGGGCTCGGTGGTATCTTTCACGACCGGGGCAGGGTTGTGCCTCCCCTCGTTGCGAACAACAAAGGCTTGAGGAATGAAGGAACGTTCAAGGAAGCACGACCGACCCGAGGACGCCGTGGAGGCGAGCGCGAGCGACGAGCTGCCGGAGGGCGAGGTTCGGAGCGAGCGGGAAGAAGGCGCCAGGGTCGAAACGGAGACGGAAGGGGCCGAAGAAGAAGGCGATGAAGACGAGCTGACCACGCTTCGGGCCGAGTTCGACGAGCTGAACGATCGCCACCTGAGACTCGCGGCCGAGTTCAACAACTTCCGCCGCAGAAGCGAGCAGGAGCGGCAGGAATCCTGGTCCCGAGCCCAAGCAGACCTCCTCGCGCAACTTCTCGACGTGCTCGATGACCTACAACGAGTGGCCGGGCTCGATGCTTCGAGCACGACCGTCGAATCGGTCGTCGAGGGTGTGGACTTGGTCGAGCGCAAGTTCGGCCGCGTGCTGGAGGACGCCGGCGTGGAGATCATCGATCCGCAGGAGGAGTTGTTCGATCCGGAGCGCATGGAGGCGATCATGCGGGTTCCAGCCGAGTCCGACGAGATGGACGACCACGTCGCGGAAGTCTTTCAGAAGGGTTATGCGCTGAAGGGAGTGCTCGTGCGCCCCGCTCGGGTCAGCGTATACAAACACGGTTGAGGCGAGTATGGCCGGGCAGAGCAAAGACTTCTACAAGATTCTCGGGGTCGACGAGAAGGCATCCCAGGACGAGATCAAGAAGGCTTACCGGAAGCTGGCGAAGAGCCATCACCCGGATGCGAATCCTGGTGATGCTCAGGCGGCCGAGCGGTTCAAGGAGATCGGTGAGGCCTACGCCGTTCTGCGGGACCCGGAGAAGCGCAAGCAGTACGACGAGATGCGCAGGCTCGGGGCTTTCAGCGGTGGAGCCCGTGGGGCGCCCGGCGGAGCGTCACAGCCGAGGGCTGGGGCGGATGAAAGCTTCTCTTTCGAAGACCTCGGGGGTGGTTTCGGCAATATCTCCGACCTCTTCAGCTCGCTCTTCGATATGGGGGAACGCCGGGGTGGTGCTCGGGGCCCGCGAACGGCCGGCCGGGAACGAGGTCAGGATGTCGAGTACGTGGTCGAGATCCCGTTTCTCACCGCGGTGCGTGGTGGAAAGGTTTCGGTCGATGTCGGCATCACCGAGGAGTGCGCGACCTGTGGGGGCGACGGAGCCCAACCAGGGACCGGCCGACGTCGGTGTGGAGAGTGTGGGGGTAGCGGAACCGTTTCGTTCGGTCAGGGGGGCTTCGCGGTAAATCGTCCTTGCCCCGCATGCTTCGGAAGAGGCCAGATTCCGGAGTCACCTTGCCCGTCGTGCAAGGGGCGGGGAAGTGTCCGTCAGCGTCGCACGATCCAGATCACCGTGCCGGAGGGCGTCGATACGGGATCCAAGGTCCGGCTCTCGGGACAGGGAGAGCGTGGCCGTGACGGCGGCCCACCCGGAGACCTGATCGTCTCGTTCAAGGTTCAGCCGCACCGGTTCTTTCGGCGCGAGGGCCTGGACATCCACGTGACCGTTCCCATCAACGTCGTGCAGGCGACGCTAGGGTCGAAGCTCCGAGTCCGAACCGTCAGCGGGAAGAAGGTCGTGCTCCGGATTCCTCCGGGCACACAACCGGGTACGAAGTTCCGCATTCCGGGTCAGGGCGTGCGTAAGGGCGACCGCGTGGGCGACCAATTGGTCGAAGTGACGGTGTCCGTGCCCGACGAGCTGTCCGAAGAGGAGCAAGAGGCGATGGAGAACTTTGCGGAAACCACCGGGCTCAAGCACTGAGGTGCCCGGGAGTCAGCGCCGCACCGACCTCCGCTTTCACGATCCGGCCTCCTCCCAAGACCCGATCTCCGTCGAACACGACGGCGGACTGTCCCGGAGTGATCGCCCGGTAGGGCTCGTCGAGGGCGAGCACGAGTCGGTCCTCGCATGTGACGACCGTGGCTGAAACCGCGGGGGCGCGGTAACGCATTTGCACCGCCACGCGGTCGCCGGGCGTCGGTGCGTTCGTGAGCCAGTTCAACTCACCGACGTGCACATGATCCCTGTGCAGCTCGTCTCGCGTTCCGACCACCACCTCTCTGGATTCGGGGCGAACCTCGAGCACGAACAGAGGCTCGTCAAAGCCACCTCCGAGGCCGCGTCGTTGCCCGACCGTGAATCCGGCGTACCCGTCGTGCTCGCCCACCACCGTGCCGTCCACCCGCACGATGGGGCCACGCTGCAGCGCCGGGTGGAGGTCGGGGAGCTTTTTCGACAGGAGATCCCGGTAGTTCCCGGTCGGCACGAAGCAGATCTCCTGGGATTCCGGCTTCTCCGCGGTTGCGAGCTCGAGCTGGCGGGCGCGATCACGGACCTCGTCCTTCGTCAGCTCCCCCAAGGGAAAGAGAAGACGCGGAAGCATGTCCCGCGGGAGCCCCCAGAGGAAGTACGATTGATCCTTATCGGTGTCTCGTCCGCGGAGGAGCGACGATTCCCGCTGGCCGTGATCGATCCGGACGTAATGCCCGGAAGCGATCTGGTCGCATCCCAGTGCCTCACCCCGCTCGAGCAGGTCTCGAAACTTGGTGTTGCTGTTGCAGCGAACGCAGGGATTCGGCGTCCGCCCGTGAGCGTATTCATCGACGAAGTCGTCGATCACGTCCCGGGTGAAGTCCTCCTCGACGTCGAAGACGTAGTGCGGAGTTCCCAACGCGGTCGCGACCCTGCGTGCATCGACGATCCCGTCCAGGCCACAGCAGGTCTTTCCGGAGTCGGGCGTCTCCGAATAGCAGAACGTCTTCATGGTGACCCCGACCACCTCGTGTCCGGCTTCCACGAGGAGCGCTGCGGCGACCGACGAGTCGACGCCGCCGGACATCGCGACGAGTACCCGGCTCATGCGGTATCCCTGAGCCGCCGAACCACATCCACGGTGGTGTCGACGGCCTGCCGTATCCCGTCGTCGTCACTCAACCGTCCGAGCGAATAGCGCACATGCGCTCGCGTCGATCCGGGTCCGTAGAGCGCTTCGATGACGTGACTCCCTCGGCTACTTCCGCTCTGACACGCGGATGCGCCCGAGACGGCGATTCCTTCGAGGTCCAGATTGATCAATAGCATGCTGGTATCGACCCCTTCGAAGCCGATGTTCGCGACGTGAGGTGCGCGGACGGCCTCGTCGCCAGCCACGACGACGCCGTCCAACTCGGAGGTGAGTCGACGCTCCAGGAGGGTACGCAGCTCCGACAGCCGCTCGGCCTCCCGGGTTCGCTCTTCCACCGCCAAACGTAGCGCGGTGGCGAGCCCGACCGCGCCGCCCACGTCTTCCGTCCCGGGCCGGAGCCTGCGTTCTTGCCCTCCTCCGTACAGGAGGGGCGTCAGCGCAGTGCCTCCTCGGACGAATAACAGCCCCGTGCCCTTGGGGCCATAGATCTTGTGTCCGGAGACGGTCAGCAGGTCGATGCCGTCGAGTCGCGAGAGATCGACGTCCAGCTTTCCGACGGCCTGCACCGCATCGGTGTGGAAGATCACGTCGGTGTCCCGCGTAAGCTCCGAAAGCGCTTCGACGGGAAGCACGATGCCGGTTTCGTTGTTGACCCACATACACGAGAGGACCGCCGGATCGGGTCCCAGGGCGCTGCCGAGCGCGTCCAGATCGACCGAGCCGTCCGGACGCACGGGAAAGACGTTCAGCCGGGCGCTGCCGGTGTCCGCCAGGTGCTCCGCCAGATGCAGGACCGCGTGGTGCTCGATAGCGCTCACCCACAAGGACGCGGGACCGGCGGTTTCCCGGGTGGCGTGACATGCGCCGCCCAGAGCGAGATTGTCTCCTTCGGTTCCGCCCCGCACGAAACAGATTTCACCGTTACGGACTCCGAGCGCCGCCGCCGCTTCGGCCCGTGCGTCTTCGAGGGCGGCCGAGGCTTCGCGGCCCCACCGATGTTGGCTGGACGGATTCCCGAAGTTCTCTTCGGCGAACGGGATCATCGCCTCCTGTACTTCGGGGCGCACCGGCGTGGTTGCGGCGTGGTCGAGATACACGGGGTTCATGAATCGGGCTCTGGTGCGTTGGCTCGGGGTTCGACGGAAAGTAACTTAACGGCGACGGGTGGGCCTGCCGTGCCCCCGCTCCGACCGCTCCGTTCAGCGAGGCAGCTTCATCGAGTCGCAAGCGAGTCATCCGTCGTTCCCGGAAGGACGGCCCCGGTGTTTCCGGGCTACGGTTCACGGTACGGTTTTCGGCGATCGGGAGCGGCACTTCCATACCCTGAAGGCGGGCGACTCGGTCCGGCTGGTGCCCGATCCTCCGGTGCAGGATCACCCCGAGGTATGGGTGCACCTGCCCTCCGGTGAGCCGGTGGGACATCTTCCCCCCGATATCGCCGACTGGCTCTGGCCGTGGATGGCGTATGGAGGGGCGGCCGAAGCGCGCGCGGTTCGCGTCGAAGGTCCCGACGCTCCGTCGTGGCGCCGGCTCTTGGTGGAAGTGTCCTGTCGGGACTCGTAGTCGCCCGTCCATCCGCGGTGCTGCCCGACGAAGGCTACCGGAGTGCCGCCCCGGTGCTGCTCGATCAGAACGTGGCGACCGCGAGGTCGGACAGATCGTCGACCCGGAGCGCCTCGTCCGTCGTGAACGGCTCACCGAAAGGCACCCGGATCAACGACCCGTAGTGCGCGAGGTGCGCGCGGATCTGTTCGAAGAGCGGGCGGTCTCCGCCCGGATAGACTTCACCGATGCCGCTCACCCCCTCGAACTGGGAGCGATACGCGGAGAGTGCTTCGAATTTCCGGTCCACGTGCTCGGTGATATCCACGACGAAGTCCGGTGGAGGCGCGTCTTCGCGGTAGGCCGTGGCGTACACGAGCTTGTGGGGTCGGAAGGGGGCTCCCTCGACGTCCAGCTTCCGCAGGCCGCTCAGGAAGCTGGCGTCCCTGACCAACTCCGCGGCGATCCTGTGGTCACGATGCCGTCCGGCCTTCCAGTGGGTCACGACGATGGACGGGCGGAGTGCTCTCAAGTGCTGGGCTACGACGTGGCGCGATTCGCTGTCGTTTTCGAGTCCCGAGTCGGGGAGCATCGCACAGTGGCGCTCGACCACACCCAGGATCCGGGCCGCTTCCGCCGCCTCTGCGGCTCTCTCCTCCGGGGTGCCCGAGCTCCCCATCTCGCCGGCCGTGAGGTCGAGAATTCCGACCCGGCGTCCGAGCGCCGCACACTTGCTCAGGGTGCCGCCGCAGAGAAGCTCCGCGTCGTCGGGATGGGCCATGATGGCCAGGATGTCCAGCGGGTTCGTCATGGGGTCACTCGAATCTGAGGGCGTCGACCGGGTTCAATCGACTGGCGCGATAGGCCGGAAGGAGCCCGAAGAGCATACCGGTCACCACGGCCATGGCCAAGGACGCGGCCACTGCCCAGATGGGTACCGCTGCCGGTATAGGGGTCCACGTCGCGACCGTCGCGGCCAGGGCCCATCCGCCGACCATACCCACGGACGCCCCGGCGAGCGTCAGTAATGAGGCCTCGGCCAAGAACTGCCACAGGATGGCGCCTCGCGTGGCCCCCACCGCCTTCCGGATTCCGATCTCCCGTGTTCGTTCCGTGACGGAGATCAACATGATGCCGATCACCCCGATCCCTCCCACCAGGAGCCCGGCGGAAGCGAGCAGAAGAATCACGAGGAAGAACACTCCGGTCAAACGGTTGAACAGATCCAGGACCTGAGCCGATGCGAGCAGGGCGAAGTCGTTCTCTTCCCGTGGCCCGAGGCCCCTCATGCTCCGGAGTGAGGTGATCACTTCGTCCTGGGCCGGGCTCATTCCGACCGAGTCGTTCGGCACGACCAGCACCTGCGCTTGCCACCGTGATTGCCGGAGCCTGCGGTTCGCGGCCGTCCAAGGAAAGACCGCCCAGTACGGCGTCGCCGCCGTGAAGATGTTCTCTGCGGCCTCGAAGACGCCCAGGACCGCGAACGACTCCTGGTGTTGCCCGGAACCCGCCGACACCCTCACGAAGCGACCGATGGGGTTGCGTTGCCCGAAAAGCTCTCGGGCCAGATCCACCGACAGGACCACGACAGGGCGGTTCTGGTTGACCTCCGTCGGCGTGAAGTCCCGCCCGGCGACGAAATCGCCGGGCTGGTAGCGCGGCCAGCCGGACGAGTACGCCTGGGACGGAACCCCCTCGACCCGGTGTCCCTCGAAGGAGACGCTCGCGTTGAATGAGAAGTTGTAGAGCGCTTCATCGATGCTCGGGAGCGTCCCCAGCGTCCGGGCTTCCTCGGGCTCGATTTCCGGCGTGTTCCACCACGGTGGACGCCCGCTCCCGTCACTGGTCAGCCGGACTGCGGTGAAGTCGAAGCGGGTGACCATGAAATTGTTCGGGCCGGCCGACTCGAAGGCTTCCATGACACTCGATCGGACTCCGGTGATGAGCGCGGCGATCGCCATGACGACCGCCACCCCGACCGCGACGCCGAGGACCGTGAGCGCGGAGCGGGTCCGATTGCTCACGATCGCGTCCCAAGCGATGCCGATACCGTCGGTCAGCCTGCTCGCGAAAGCAGACCGTCCGGAACGGGGGGAGCGCGCCTCATTCATGCCGGAGCGCGTCCACCGGATCGAGGCGCGCGGCGCGCGAGGCCGGGTAGACTCCGGCGGCGATTCCGACCGAGACGCCCAGACCGATGCCGAGGGCGATCCAATGGGGGGCCACGGCGGCGGGAAGCGGAGATGCGCTCGCCACGAGGGCGGCGATCCCCAATCCGGCCCCGACCCCGAGCACCGCACCGAACGCCGAGAGCGTCGTCGATTCGATGAGCACCTGGACCAGGATGTCTCTCCGGCGGGCGCCGAGCGCTTTGCGCAAGCCGATCTCCCTCGTCCGCTCCATCACGGACACGAGCATGATGTTCATGATCACGATGCCCCCGACCACGAGCGAGATCGAGACGAGCATCGGGAGCGCGAGGAAGAGGATCCGGGAAATGTCGTCCCAGAAGCTGATCGCTTCATCGGCGGTTTCGAGGGCGAAGTCGGCTTCTTCGGTCGGGCGCAGGCCACGCCTGACGCGCATGATGCCCTCGACCTCGAGTTGGGCTTCCCGAAGCCGTGAAGGGTCGATGGTCTGGACGATGATCTCGTCGACGGCGCCTCTCGGATTCGTGATCGCCTGAATGGCTGAGCGCGCCGGAGCAATCGCGAGGTTGTCGAGCGACTGTCCAAACAGTGAGCCCCGCTCATCGAGCACTCCCACCACACGGTAGGGGAAGCCCCTGATGCGCACGCTGCGGTCAATGGGGTCGAGATCCTCGAAGATGACGTCGGCCGTCTCCCACCCGAGGACGATGACCGGTGTCCCGGCCTGTGCTTCCTGGGGGGTGAAAGCGCGCCCCCGTGCGAGCTCGAGGTTCCGGATCGCGAAGATCTCGGGTGAAGCCCCCGTAATGCGGACACCGGTGGCGGCGCGGCCGTTCTCTCCGACGGCATCCGCGCTCGTGCTGCTTTCGACGGCGACCCGGGACGGGACTGCGAGAGTCCGCCGGATGGCGTCGGCGTCCTCGTATCGGAGGCGGGGACGCCGGCGGCGTGCGCGCCATTCTTCGGCACTGGTATTGATGTTGACGCTCTCCCACCTACGGAGCGTCACCGTGTTGATTCCGAAGACCTGTGACGTGAAGTCTTCGCGCACGTAACGATCGAGGCCCTCGACGACCGTGACGACCAGAATCAAGAACGTCACACCGAGGATGACGCCGAGGACGCTGAAAAAGCTCTTCAGCTTCTCGGTTCGAATCTGGAGAAACGCCAGCGCTACGCCTTCCCGGAAGACCATCTCGATCTATTCGTCGTCCGGAGGAAAGCCTTGCCCGTTCGTCCGCCGGATGGGGTCGTCGTGCTCGAGCGCGCGGATCGCCTGATACGGTCCGGCCACCACCGTGTCCCCCACCTCCACGCCGCTCGAGACCTCGAAGTGCTCCCGTCCTGCGATTCCGACTTCGACCGGGGTGAAGCGCGCCCTCGCGTCGGAGACCAGAAACACGCCCTCCACGTCTTCGCCGGGCGTGCTTTCGCCTTCACCTCCGCCTTCCGCGGTCCCGGCCGTCCCAGCCGGACGGACCGTCAGGGCGATGATCGGTATGGACACCGCGTCGCGACGCGTCGCGACGACGATGTCGGCCGTGGCCGACAGGTCGGGTCGGAGCGCGACCTCGGTTTCGTCCAGCGTCAGGACGACCTCGAAGTCGATCGCGGCTTCCTGGCCTCCGGTCTGTTGATCCGGTGGAGTGATCGCGGAGTTGCCGATCTCCGTAACGCTCCCGGTAAAGGTCCGATTCGGAAAAGCGTCGATGCGGATCGACGCGGTGTCACCGAGTGAGATTCGCGGCACGTCGGTTTCGTCCACGCGGATCACGGCCTCCATGACGGACAGGTCCGAAATGGTCAGAACGAGGCTGCCCGGGTTGTTCATCGTACCGATCATGACGGTCTCGCCTTCCTCCACGTTGAGTCGCGTGACGCGCCCGGTCATCGGTGCGGTGAATACCGTCTTGGAAAGGCGGTCCGCGGCTTCCTCGACGGCCGCTTCGGCCTGGGCGACCCCGTGTTGCGCCGACTCGAAGGTTGCCTGTGCCACCTCGACATTGGTGCGCGCGTCGTCGAGCTGTTGCGGGCTCACGAGCAGGGAGTCGCGCTGACGCATCCGCTCCAGCCGGTCCATGTCCCGTTCGGCCCGGATCAGGTTCGCGCGCTGTTGTGCCTCTTGCGAGCGTGCTTGAGCGAGTTGGGCCTCGGCGCTCGACAAAGCCGCACGATATTGATCCGGCTCGAGCCGGAGGAGGGTCTGCCCGGCGACGACGTCTTCACCCTCGCGGACCAGGAGCTCGGCCACCTTGGCTGAAACGTCCGAGCTCATGTCGACCGTGCGCCGGGCGCGGACATTGCCCGACGCCGTGACCAGCTCTACGAGGTCACGACGCTCCACGACCTCCGTGCGTACTTGGGCTCCCTGGTCACGGCTGCGCGCGACCGCTGTCGCGGCGATGGCGCCGCCCACCAGCATGACCACGCCCACGCCTACGACCTTAGAACGACGCTGCATGTCGAGCTCCCGTCAGTCTCTGAGTGAAGCGCCGACCAGCGCCTCGAGTGCGGTCACGGCGTCGTGGTATGCGAACGCTGCCACGATGCTGTCGCTTTCAGCCCCTGAGAGGACCGTCTGTGCGTCCATCAGCTCCACGAAAGTGATGGCGCCCACCTGGTATCGCTCCCGGGCGAGTGTGAGTTGGCGTTCGGCTAGCTCACGGTTTCGCTCCTCCAGGAGCGCGCTCTCGTAGGCCGTACGTACCTCCGCGAGGGCGATGCGGAGATCCGCTTCCAACGCCAGCTCGAGCTCTCTGGCTTCGTGCACCAGATCGTCTCGTTGGACTCGAGCGGCCTCGAGGTTCCGCTGCCGGCTGAGACCCTGGAAGATCGGGATGCTGATGCCGAGGGAGATGCTGGGCGAGGACCGCTGAAAGCCGAAGGGGAATTGGTCGTTGGACTCGATGATCGCGCGGCGCTGGTCGTCGGTGAAGGCGAGCTGTGAGCAATCCGTCGTTGGCAAGGGGTCCGCCAGGCGGCTGTAGATTTCGTTCGTTCGCACGCAGCTCGCGATGTTCGAAGCCACTCTCGTCCGGGCTTGGGAGACGAGGAAATCCGGATCGCTGGCTTCCCGGGCGAAGCCTCCCCAGCCGGTCGAGATGGACAGGGTCGGTAGGTATGGAGAACGCGCGGCGCTCACTCCGAGGTCCGCTGCTTCGCGCGCGGCACGGGTGGCCCGCAAGTCCGGGTTTCGTTCCACGGCCAGCGAGCGGAGCGAGTCGAGGCTCCAGCGCGGCTCGTACAGCGTGAAGCGCGTCACCGGCTCCACGGGTTGATGGACGCGCACACCCATGCGCTGGAGGAGGCGCATGCGCGCGGTTTCCACCGCGTTCGCCGCTTGTAGAACCTGGACCTCACTGCGTCCCACCTGGATCTCCGCCTGACCGACGTCGATCGGCGTGACCGTGCCGACCTCCAGCTGTCCCTCGGCGAGCCGAAGGTTGATGCGTGAGTTCTCGAGCTGCTGCTCGGCCGTGCGGTGCAGCTCTACCTGCCGGAGCATGTCTACATAGGCCGAAGTGACCGCGGCGGTGAGGTCGGTGGCCGCGACGTCGATCCGGGCCCGGGTCGTCTTCCGGTCCGCCCTCGCGCGCTCCGGCTCCCGGATCGTGGCCCAGTCGAGGGAGTAGTTGACGCCCAGGTTATAGCTCGAGAAGTAGTATGACGGCTGGTTCGTGAACCCGAGATCACCGGTGGTGAGGTTCCCGAGTTGCTGTTCTCCGGGGCCCTGCCAACTCACCTGACCGCCCACGCTCGCCGAAGGTAGGAGCCCGCCGTACGCCTGCCGCACATTCCAGTCGGCGAGGCTCTCGTCATTACGAGCCCGCTGGTACGCGGGGCTGTTCCGCCGAGCGATCTCGAGGGCCTCATCCAGCGAGAGGCGTTCGGGGATCGGTTCCTGGGCGAGGGCGTCGGTGGTCAGGAGCGTGCACGCCAACCCGAGACCGAGCCCCCATCGCGAGATCCTCATGCGCTTGGTGCTTTCCCCTTTCCGCACGTGGAACCAATCGAGCGCGCCGAGAGTCCGTACGGACTCCACTCGCCTTCGGTTTCGCGCAACTCGCGCGGGAGTTGCGCGAAAGGCGCTCTCCGGAGTCCATGTGGCCCGCCGGAAAGCGGGCTCATCCGACGAGGTCCAGCCTCTCGGCGGTGTAGCCGAGCGCGGGAATCTCGACCCGGAGGACGCGTCCGAGGCGATCGTACCATACGATTCTCGTCTCCTCCGGGGCGTGGAGCTCGATGCGGCGAGCGGGGGTCGTGCGTCCGGCGAGTTGGATCTCGTCCTCGGTTCGGCGCTCAACGGAGAATGTTATCTGGGACCGCGTCCGGGGCTCGATCACGTGGACCTTCTCGCCCTCGCGCACATCCCGCAGGAAGTAGTAGTGGTGGGCCACGTCCCGGTCGAGGACGCGAGTTCCCTCGTGGGCCGCGAACTCCCGCTCCTCGTCGCCCCGAGGCGAACGCGCTACCGCCACGTAGCGCCGCCCGACCAGGGTCATCTGGAAGTCGAGGGAGTCCCGCCCGGTCACCTTCACCTGATAGCTGGCGGCCACGCCCTCGGGCGGGGAAGCTCGGAGCAGGGGCCTGATCTCCTGACGGTCGACCGAGCTGCCTCTAGTGATGACTCCGGTGGCGAAGAACGCGTCTTCCCGACCGATCCCGGCCCGCCGGATGGAGAACTCCTCGGAGCCGACCTCTCGCCCGGCCACGCTCACCTGGAAGCGCCCCTCGTCGACTACGATGCCTTGCGCTCGGGTGTGGGTCGCCAAAACGAGCGTGGCGACGAGCAAGCAGAGACTACCGCATAGGGTGCGCATGACCCGCCGTTACCCCGTATCCGTGTCCATGGGTCCGGTCCGTCGGCATGGTGCCTCGAGCCGTCGCTCGAAGGCCACACCCGATCAATCCGGAGAGGTCGGCGGGCGCTCCATGGCCGCGCTCAGCGCTGAGACATATCGTTGGAAGATGGCCGCACCCTTGTTGGCTTCGCCCCTGCTCGGAGCACCCAGTGTGCCACCCGACTCGAGCGGGGGTGTCGGTGCCCGCCGGCGCGTGTATCTTCGGAGCGCTTGGTCGGTGGGGCGGAAGTCCGCGATCCGGTCGGTGTGGACGAGGTGGGGAGCGAGATGCAGCATGAGCGAGGTTTCGAGCTCACCCGCGTGCTCTACCCCGGGATCGCCGTCGAGGAGGTCCGACACGTCGACGCGATACAGGTCGTACACGGCGCTCACCGCAGTGCTCGTCAGCGCCATGAGCAGTGCCTCGAGGTGAGGCTCGTACCGGTGGGCCGAGATGATGAGAAACTCGGCGATGCCGTGGTCCTCCCACAGGCCGAGAAGCTCGTTGATGGCACGGTGAAGCGTCTTCCGCCGGAGGCCGACCGCTCCGGCGTACGGACCTCGGTCACCGATCGCTCCGTAGGAGAAGCACGGCGCACGCAGAATGCCGACTCGTTCGGAGAGGGCGCGGGCGACGTGTACCGCGATGTGACTGTTCGTCCCCAGTGGGAGGTGAGGCCCGTGTTGCTCCAAAGCGCCCACGGGGAGAATGAGTCGAGGGTCCCGGTCGATCGCATCTCGAATGTCGGGCCACGTGAGCTCGTCGAGCGCCCATGATGTTGCCGTCACCGTCGCAGCTCCCCTCTCGTTGGGTATCGGTCGCTTCGTGGCTCGGTCCTTGGCTCGCCACGGGTCTGCTTTCCATCTGGATTTCTTCTCCCACCCCGTGGCTTCTCGTGTCGGCCGCCCTCGCGATCGGCCCCGCCCTCTTCCGAGTCCGACGGACTGCGAAATACGGGCGGTCCGCGGCGCTCACGATTCTGGTGCTCACCGTCGTGACCGGATTCGTGGCGCACCACCGGGTCGACGGTCTGCTGAGCGGTTGGGACGCGTACTGGACGGAGCGTGAAGCACGGGTGGGTGAGGTTCTCGTGGAGCGGCTCGAGCAGCGCCAGACGCAAGCCGAGACGGCAGCCGACGCCCTCGCGGACAAGGCGATCGATCCGACCGACCAAGTCGACATCGAATTCGTGCGCAGGCTCCGAGCGCGGCATCAGATCTCGGCCCTCGCCCTCTACGACGCCGAAGGTGGGCTCATACTCTGGGATGGCACCCACTGGGGCAAGGTCCCCGAGAGCGTTCAAGGTGGCTTCCTTCGGCATACGTACTACGACCGGCCCCTTTTCGGTTATCTGTACGTCACGGCCCTCACGGAGGATGGCAGGGTGGCCATGGCGGCCGATCTCCTCCGTGCCGATCTCCCCGAAGTGCTCGAGGCCGGGGTCGAAGACTTCGCCAGCCGCTTCCACTCCGAGCTCGGGGAGGAAGTCCGGGTCACGCAATACGATCCGGGTGCCAGGGAAGGCGTGTGGGACCTGGCGCTTCCGGACCGTAGGCTCATGAGCGTGGTGGTGGACCGTCCGGAACCCGAGCTGCGGGCCGCGGAGGTCATGGACCGATGGCGGAGCCGTATGGCCGCTTTGGTCCTGGTCTCTTGGGGTCTCCTCGCGATGGCGGCTCCTCCGCGCCGCCTCGTGGCGGGCGTTGGCGCTGTCGTTCTCCTCGCGATGGCCGCCGTGCTTCCCGTGGATGCCTTACCGGAAATGGAGCGTCTGTTCCGGGTCACGCTCTTCACGATGCCGGGCGGTCTCTCGCTGTCGCTGGGGCGGTGGGTGCTCGTGGCTCTCGCTTCGTGCACCGTGATGGCGGTCGTGCGGTTGCCCCGACGCAAACCGACGGCGTGGCTTTCCGGACTCGTGGGTGGATTGGTCTACGCTGGCTTGCTCGCTTGGACGCGGACGGGAGGTGCTCCGTCATTCTTGGCGGAGGGGCGGCTCGAGTGGATCACGTACGAAGTCGGGTTGGCAACCACGCTCGCGATCGTCACGGGAGCGTTGTTGACGACGAGTAGGGCGCGTGCGCCCGCCCGGTGGCATGCTCCGGCGGCGGGCGTGGTCGCGGCCGGCTTGGGGGTGGGGGCCGCGGTGTGGGTCTGGCTGGCGGTGGAACCACCGCTCTGGTGGTGGCTCCTTTGGGGGCTGCCGTTCGGGCTGGCGGCCACGGGAGTGCAAGCGTACGATGGCTGGCGCCGAACCGGCGCGATCGGCGTCCTCGCGGCCGTAATGGCCGGCTCGGCGTCCATCCCGGCGACGTGGGGCGCGGAAGTACGGGGAGAGATGGACGCGGCGATCGATCGGCTGGAGGGGCTGACCTCTCGTGACGATCCGGTCCTCGCCGGAGGGTTGCTCCGGTTGGCGGCCGCGGCCGATTCCCTGGATCGGGCCGGTCGGGAGGGCGTCGACGTTCTCTACCATGCCTGGAGGGCCAGTGGGCTGGCGGGAGAGGGCCGGCCGGTGCGGTTGACACGATGGCACCCCGACGGCTTCCGGGGGGTGGAGCTGAGGGTGGGGGCGGAGCGGGTCCTCCCCGGGGTCTTGCCGACCCTGTTGGCGGAGCAGCGTGAGAGTACCGACCCGAGATTGCTCCGCCTCAACCGGGACGACGCACGATACGTCTTGACCGTGCCGCTTTCGGACGGAGGCGTGCTCTCGGTGGTCGCGCCTCCGTTTTCGGAGCGCACACGGCCCTCTCCGCTCGACCCCTTCGTACGCAGGTCGGATCGAAGTCCGAGCGACGCGATGACCTTAATCCCGCTGCTTCCGGGTGATGCGCGCGACGATGACGAGCTTCGGTGGGCGCGCGAAGGAACCGAGTGGCGGGCCGAGGTCAGCGTGCGCTTCGCCAACGACCGTGCGTACCACGCCCATCACGCGGTGGTTCTCCCCGGTCCTTTGCAGGCCCTCGCCAGGGGGACGCTCCTGCTCGCGCTCAACGTCGTGCTCGCGGGCGGGTTCTGGCTTCTGGGACGAAGCTTGCTCTCGGGTGATCCGCTCGGCGTGGTTCATCTGCGTGGCCTCACGATCTCTTTTCGGGCGCGGGTGACCTGGGCACTCTTCGGTTTCTTCGCGCTGGCCAATGCCCTCTTCGGGACGGTGGCGTACCGGACCCTGTCTCAGGCGTCGTACCGGTCCGCCGAGGTGATCGCTGAACGGGTCGTGGACGACGCCGCCGTTTGGTATCGTGCGCTGTCGGGTGGGGTGGACCGTCTGGCCCGCCAGGTCGGGGCCGATTTGGTCGTGTACCGTGAGGGCGAGCTGGACGAAGGGTCCGTGGACGAGCTGATCGAATTGGGCCTCTACGACGGTTGGACTCCGTTCGGTGTGCACCAGACGATCGATGGCATGGAAGGCGTGAAGCGCTTCACGCAGACGCAGCTGGGACGCTGGGAGTACGTGACCGCGTTTCGGCGGCTCCCCGACGGAGACATCCTCGCCGCCCAGGTCCCCCTGCAGGCGGGGACGGCCGCGATCCAAGCGAGCGAACTCGTCGAGCTTCTCGCCTTTTTCGTGCTCCTCGGCGCTGCCCTTTCGCTCGGACTCGCGATGCTCGCGGGCCGCGCGCTCACGAGGCCGATCCGGGCCCTCCAGGTCGCGTCGGAACGGGTGGGGTCCGGGAACCTCGACCTCAGGCTCCCGGAGGAACGGACCGACGAGTTCGGGGCGGTCTTTCGAGCGTTCAACCGGATGGTGGGCCGGGTTCGCCGGGCGCGCCGGCAGCTGCTCCGGACGTCACGACGCACCCAACTCATCATGGACGAAGCCGCGGTCGGTATGCTCGCGGTCGATCCCGGAGGACGGATCACGCTCGTGAATCCGCGGGCGCGTGAGCTGCTCGGCGAAGCCGTGGTCGTGGGGGAGGTTCTGCGAAGTGAGGGAACGTTCGCCAAGGAGCTCGGAGAATGGTTGGATGGTTATCTCGAGCACGATGCCGAGAGGGCGGACCACGAGCTTCAGTCGGGAGCGCGTCGCATCCGCGTCCGCGCCCGGCGCTTGGGGCCGCCCGGGTCACGTCGGGGTGCGGTAGTCGCCATGGACGACGTGACAGACGAGCTCAGGGCGGAACGCGTCCTCGCATGGGGGGAGATGGCGCGGCAGGTGGCGCATGAGGTCAAGAACCCGCTCACCCCCATCAAGCTGAGTGTGCAGCACATCCGCCGGGCGTGGGAAGACGGACGCTCGGACTTCGAGACGATCCTACTACGAAACGCCACGGCCATGCTCGCCGAGATCGACCGGCTTGCCGAGATCGCTCAGAGCTTCTCGCGCTTCGGAGCCCCTGCAGAGGCGGGAGTTCCGCTCGGACCCGTGTCGGTTGCCGACTCGGTGAGGGACGTCCTCGCGCTTTACGGGAGCTCGGTCGCCTCGGTTCGTTTCACTCGTTCGGTCCCGTCCGACCTTCCGCCGGTCGTCGCCCGAACGGCCGAGCTGAAGGAGGTGCTCGTGAACCTGCTCGAGAACGCACGTCTTGCGAGTGGGGAAGGGGACGAGGTGCAGGTCCGTGCGTATCGGGACGAGCAAGGGGACGGAGCCGTGGTGCTCGAGATCGTGGACGAGGGAGCCGGCATCGGCGAGGAGGTCTTGCCGCGCATCTTCGAGCCACAGTTCAGCACACGCTCGACGGGTGCGGGGCTCGGTCTCGCCATCGTGCAGCGTCTGGTGCGGAGTTGGGGGGCGGAGATCTCCGTCGAAAGCCGAGAAGGCGCCGGAACGGCGGTTCGGGTCCGGCTCAGGCCGTGGGAAGGCGATGCCCCGGGGGGCTCCGGGCCGTACAGCCCGTGGTAGAAGTCTGGTGGGCCGCGCACGAGGGTCTTGCGGATATCGTACAAGGAAGAGCGACGAATGCGATGCCAAGCATCGGGAGGAGCTATGACGCCGTACGCGCACCCTCGTGCCCTCGGTCGGCGGCACGGCCATCTCCGTGGCCACTCCTCGACGTAGCTCAGGGCTATGCCTTCGTCGTGTCGCCTAGGGTCTGGGGCCGTGGCGCTCCCAATGCGGCCCACGACTTCACCACGGGCTGGTAACGTCGGTAGAGGGATCGGGGATTCTCGGCACGGGCGGCGGCCGTGTCCTCGTCGCCCCCTCCGGCGGCTTCCCTGGTCCCGCGAAGCGAACACGGTCATCTTATACACCATTCAGGCAGCGCGAGGGTCACCTAAATTCAGCAGATGCCCTATTCGACGTCGACGAACGACTCGGTGAGTGACGCTGCGCGAGGCACCCGCCAGGTGCCTGCGAGCGCTGAGGAACGTCTCGCCCCGGAAGATCTGGCGGCGTGGTTGGACGAGCGGGCCGAGTCACTGGCGGAACGGTGGACCGACGCGATCCGGGACCAGAGATCGGGTCCGCGCGGCCCGATGGACCGAGTGATCGGAGATTTCACGCTGCGACTCGTTCGCTTCCTTCCGTGGATGCTGGGTCCGTACCGAGAGATGACCGAGCCCCTGTGGATCCGCGCTTCCGAGCTCTTCGGATCCGTCGCGGCGCGCCGCGGGTTGGCGGCTGGCGAGGTCATCGAGGAGTTTCAGATCCTACGCGAGCTCGTGATTCGGGACCTGTACCGAGACCCGCCCTTGGATGGGACGTTGCCCCTCGCGCTCCGCGAGATCCTCCGCTTGAACCGCGGGATCGACCGTGGGATCACCCACGCGAGCGTGGGCCACACGGACGCGATGTTTTTCGAGTTCTTCGAGACGGATCGGGAGGTCGACCGAAATCCTGACGCGTTGGCGCGAGAGGTCCTCGACCAGCTCGGGATGATCTCGGACGAAGCGGAGCAGATCCTCGAGCACGCTCGAGCTATGGAGTCCGCCAACTGAGCGTGCACGCCGACGGTCGGGACGAGCACGGGGACCTGCCGGTCGCCGAATTGCGTCGGTTCGCCCACGAAGTGGCGGACTGGATCGCGGACTACCTCGATACGGTCGAAGGCCTACCCGTCCTTTCCGCCGTCGAGCCCGGGGAGATCCGGGCTCGCTTGCCGGATTCGCCCCCGGAAGTCGGCGAGTCGATGGAGGACGCGCTTCGGGACTTCCGGGAGATCGTGTTGCCCGGGATCACCCATTGGAATCATCCGGGGTTCTTCGGCTACTTCGCGATCACGGGCTCCGGACCGGGGATCCTCGGTGAGATGCTCACGGCCGCGCTCAATGTGAACGCCATGGTGTGGCGCAGCTCGCCCGCCGCGACCGAGCTCGAAGAAGTCGTGGCCGACTGGCTGCGTCAGTGGTTGGGATTGCCCGCTGTCTTCGACGGCGTGATCAACGACACCGCGTCTTCGTCCACCCTTCACGCTCTGGCCGCCGCAAGGGAGGTGGCATATCCGGAAGTGCGGGAGCACGGCTTGTTCGGCCTTCCGAGAGGGCGGATCTACGCATCTGACCAAGCACATTCGTCGGTGGAGAAGGCGGTGCTCACGCTCGGCTTCGGCCGCGAGGGTTTCGCGGCCGTTCCCGCCGATTCGGAATTCCGCATGGACGCCGAGGCGCTTCGAGAGCGGGTCCTGCGAGACGTGGACGAAGGGGTGCGTCCGGTGGCGATCGTGGCGACCCTCGGCACTACCTCGACGTCGTCGATCGATCCCATCCGTCCCATCGCCGAGATCGCTGAGGAGCACGGGATCTGGCTCCACGTCGATGCCGCGTACGGTGGCCCCGCCGCGATCGTGCCCGAGCTCCGACCCATGTTCGACGGCTGGGAACGGGCGGACTCGATCGTCGTGAACCCGCACAAATGGCTTTTCACTCCCGTCGACTGTTCGCTCCTGTATTGCAGGCGTTCCGCCGATCTGGTGCGCGCGTTCTCGATCGTTCCCGAGTACCTGCGTTCCGATACCGTCGACGAAGTGCGGAATCTCATGGACTACGGGGTCGCGCTCGGCCGGCGCTTTCGTGCTCTCAAGCTCTGGTTCGTGCTCCGCCATTTCGGATGGAACGGAGTCGTGGCGCGCCTACGCGAGCACGTCGCGCTCGCACGGGACTTCGCTGCCTGGGTGGACGAAGCTCCCGGGTGGGAACGGATGGCTCCGGTCCCGCTTTCCACGGTGACGTTTCGACGCGTGGAAGCCGGGTTGGACGGGCCACGACTGGACGCCCTCAATCACCGGATACTGGACCACGTGAACGCGTCGGGGCGTGCCTTCCTGACGCACACGGCGCTCGACGGCAGGGTCGCGCTTCGCCTCTCCATCGGTAATCTGCGCACGCACGCCGAGCACGTCGAACGGGTGCAGTGGCTTCTGCACGAGGCAGCGGCCGCGCAGACGGCGTGAGGTGTCCGCGCTTCACCCGAGCTCCCGAATCTCCCGCACCAAATCACCCATCGACGCCTTCGCGTCGCCGAAGAACATGAGGGTGTTCTCCATATAAAAGAGGTCGTTGTCGATGCCGGCGAATCCGGGTGACAAGCTTCGCTTCATGACGATCACCCGACGAGCTTCGTCCACGTTCAAGATGGGCATGCCCGCGATGATGGAGCCGGGGTCTCGCGCGGCCGGATTCACGACGTCGTTGGCGCCCACGACCAGGACTGCGTCCGTCGTGGCGAAGTCGGAGTTGATCTCGTCGAGGTCGAATAGCCGGTCGTAGCTGACGTCGGCTTCCGCGAGCAGCACGTTCATGTGCCCCGGCATTCGGCCGGCGACGGGATGGATCGCGTACTTCACGTCCACGCCCCGTTCTCCGAGCAGATCTCCGACCTTGCGGAGCTCGTGTTGGGCTTGGGCGACCGCCAGGCCGTAACCCGGGACGATGACGACCGAGTGCACGTACCCGAGCTCCGCGGCCACCATCTCGGCGTCGGCGCTGCTGACCGGCCGCTCCCCGGCCTGAACGGCGGTCCCGGTGGCTCCCCCGCCGAACGCTCCGAAGGCCACATTGGCGAGGGACCGGTTCATGCCCTTGCACATCAACTGCGTGAGGATCAGCCCGGCGGCACCCACCAGGGCGCCGGAGATGATCAGCACCATGTTGCCGATCACGAATCCGGCCGCGCTCGCCGCCAGCCCCGAATAGGAGTTCAGCAGCGAGATCACCACCGGCATGTCCGCGCCCCCGATCGGGATCACGAGGAGTATCCCGAGCAACGCGGCGAGGCCACAGAAGATGTAGAACGAGGTAACGGGATCTCCGGCACCCGCGAGGGTCATCCACGCGAGGACGATCAACGCCAGGAACAGGAGCAAGTTGAGGATGTTCAGACCGGGGAAGGAGATCGGATTCCCGGTCACCAGCCCCTGGAGCTTCCCGAAGGCGACGAGGGAGCCCGTCAGGGTCACGCCACCGATCAGGGTCCCCAGCAGGATCGTGACTCCCGTCGTCCCAGGGCCGATGGCGGGGTTGGACAGGAACTCCGCCACGGCCACGACGGCGGAGGCGCCACCCCCGGATCCGTTGAAGAGCCCGACCAGCTGAGGCATCGAGGTCATCTCCACGGTGCGTGCGGCGATGCCTCCGACCACACCCCCGATGGCGAGGCCGATCAGGATGCCCGACCACGAGAGGATCTCGGCGTCGACTACGGTGGCCAGGATCGCCAGCAGCATCGCGAGCGCGGCGAGCCCGTTCCCGACCCGGGCGGTCGCGGGCGACTGGAGCCGCTTGAGCCCGAGGACGAAGAGGATCGCCGACAGGAGGTACGTCAGCTCGACGAGAATCTCGGCGTTCATGGGCTCACCTCTTCCGGAACATGCCGAGCATGCGGTCGGTCACCAAGAAGCCGCCGACCACGTTGATCGTGGCCATGGCGATGGCGAGGACGCCCAAGACCGTGCGGGTCGTGCCTTCCGCGGAGCCCGCGACGACGATCGCGCCCACGATGGCGATGCCCGAGATCGCGTTCGCACCGGACATCAGCGGAGTGTGGAGCGTGGGGGGAACCTTGGTGATGACTTCCCGGCCGGCGAGGGTCGCCAACACGAACACGTAGAGACCGATCATCAACTCGCCCATCGATGCTCCTTACCTGTGAGTCGTCCGCATACCGTCCCGCCCTTGTTCGGGTGGCGGGGCCCTTCGCTCGTTTATCCGTCAGGCCGAGGCTTTCTCGAGGGTCGACTTGACTCGCTCGTTCCGGACTTCCCCGGCGTGGGTCACCGTCGCCGGTCCGATCACGTCGTTGTCGAAATCCAGCGCGACCGCCCCGTCTTCGCCCAGGAGCTCCTGGGCGAGCGTGACGATGTTTTTCGAGTACATCTGGCTCGCATGCACCGGGATCTCGGCCGGCAGGTTGTCCGGACCGATGATGACTACGCCTTGGTGCGTGACGCTTTCGCCCGTTCGCGTCAACACACAGTTGCCTCCCGACGGCGCGGCGAGGTCGACGATCACCGATCCGGGCCGCATCGAGGTCACCATCTCTTCCGTGACGAGCGTCGGGGCCTCGCGTCCGGGGATCTGCGCCGTGGAGACGACGATGTCCGCTTCGGTGATCGCTCCGGAGATCAAAGCGAGCTCTTTCTCGTGTTGCTCCTCCGAGAGCTCCTTCGCGTACCCTCCCTCGCCTTCGGCCGCCATGTCTTCGTCCGCTTCCAGGAAACGGGCGCCGAGGCTCTCGACCTGTTCCTTGACGGCGGGTCGGACGTCGAAAGCGTCGACTACGGCTCCGAGTCTGCGAGCCGTGGCGATCGCCTGCAGACCGGCGACCCCGGCGCCCAGGATCAACACTTTCCCGGGCCGGATCGTGCCGGCCGCGGTCGTGAACATCGGAAGGAGCTTCGGCAACCGGTCCGCGGCCATCAGGACCGCTTTGTAGCCTGCGACGGTCGCCTGCGAGGACAGCGCGTCCATCGACTGCGCTCTCGTTATGCGCGGCACCATCTCCATGGCGATCGCGGTCGTGCCACCGTCCGCGAGGCGGCGCACGAGGTCGGGGCGGGTGAGCGGGTTGAGGAACGAGATGAGGATCACGCCCTCCGGCAGGGCGGCGAGCTCGTCCGGGTCCGATGTGCTGGGAGGGTTGATCCTCAGCACGAGCTCCGCCCCTTCGAGGGTCTCCGCCGCGGAGCCGACGGTCGCGCCCGCGTCTCCGTATTCTCGGTCGGTGATCCCGGCTCCCTCTCCCGCCCCGGCCTCGATCCTGACCTCCCCTCCGGCTCGGATGAGCTCCTCCACACCCTTGGGCACGAGCGCTACTCTCCGCTCGCCCGGACGCGTCTCCTTCAGAACGGCGACCTTCATCCGCGGACTCCGTGTTGCTGGGGAGCTTTCGCCGGCGGGACCGGATGGATGTGACGACGAAGCCGCGATCCGTCCCGCCGGGCGGGGACCATCCTACGGGGCGGCGCTCCGAGGCACAAGTCGTGTTTCCGAGGAATAGTGCTCATTCCCGTATTCCTCCGCCCCGACCACGATCCGATCCTCGGGGCATGCTTGCACACGTCAACACGGGAACGGTGCACGGTGTGGAGCCGGTGGCGGTGCGCGTCGAGGTCAACCTCGCGTCCGGTCTGCCCTCCTTCACCGTGGTCGGGCTCCCGTATGGGGCTGTCCGGGAAAGCCGGGAGCGGGTGGCGACGGCCCTCCGCAATACGGGCTTCGAGCTCCCCAACCGGCGAATCACGGTCAACCTGGCCCCCGGCAACGTCCGCAAGGAAGGAACGGGCTTCGACCTTCCCATCGCGTTGGGGCTCCTGGCGGCTAGCGGGACGGTGACGGCGAAGGCCGTGGAGGGCGTGTCCTGCCTCGGGGAGCTGGGCCTCGACGGCTCTTTGCGTCCGGTGCCGGGCGTGCTCCCCATCGCCGCAGACCTTCGTGCGAGGGGGCAGACCGAGCTTCTCCTGGTGCCCGAGGCCAACGCTGCGGAGGCCGGGCTCGTCGACGGGATCGAGGTCTTGGGGGCGCCAACGCTCGCGGCCGCCGTGAAGCACCTGCGTGGGACGAGCCCAATCCCACCCACCAAGGTCGATCCTGCGTCGCTGATCGGGGCAACGGAGGGGGACGGGCCGGACCTTGCCGACGTCCGCGGCCAGGATGCGGCAAAACGTGCTCTGGAAATCGCGGCCGCCGGTTCGCATAACATCCTCTTCGTCGGACCGCCCGGCTCCGGTAAAACGATGCTGGCCGTGCGTCTAGCGGGGATCTTGCCTCCACTTTCGCTCGAGGAAGCGATGGAGTGCACGCGCATCCATTCAGTTGTCGGACTGGTGGCGCCCGAACGTCCGCTCGTGACCGAGGCCCCGTTTCGCGCGCCCCATCATTCGGTCAGTGAAGCGGGACTGGCCGGGGGAGGTCGGCCGATCCGTCCCGGTGAGATCTCGCTCGCGCATCACGGCGTGTTGTTCCTGGACGAGCTCCCGGAGTTCCGGCGGAGCGCCCTCGAGATCCTCCGACAGCCGTTGGAGGACGGACGCGTCAGGCTGTCGCGCGCGCACGGAGCGTTGAGCTTTCCGGCGAGATTCATCCTCGCGGCCGCGATGAATCCGTGTCCGTGCGGGTACCGGGGCGACGGCTCGGACCGATGCCTCTGCGATGCCAGTACCGTGTCCCGGTACCAGACGCGGGTCAGCGGCCCGTTGATGGACCGGATCGACCTACATGTGCAGGTGCCGGCCGTCGCGGCACATGAGCTCGAGGGCCGGCCGGGTCGGGAGGCGAGCGCCGACGTTCGGCGTCGAGTCACGGCCGCCCGCGCTCTCCAGCGTCGCCGTTTCGTGGACGTGGACGGTGTGCACGCAAATGGGCAGATGGGGCCGGGCGAGCTGCGTCGGTGGTGCCCGATTGATCCGGATGTGGGACGCCTCATGTCCCGGGCGGTGGAACGCATGGGATTGTCGGCTCGTGGATACCACCGGATCTTGCGCGTAGCCCGGACCATCGCGGATCTCTCCGGTGCGGAGCGCGTGGAGCCCTCCCACGCGGCCGAGGCCCTCCAGTATCGGAGTCTGGAGCGGCAGGCGTATTGAGGCGACGGAGGGGCTGTTAGCATGCGGAAGAGAACTTCCGGGCGCCCTGTCGGTATCACGGGCGCAGTTGACGTGCCTCCATTCGAGAGATTATGCGGCTGTTCATCGCGCTCAACCTGCCCAAGAAGGAGCGACTCCGGATCCATCGTGCCGCGAAGGTCCTTCGTGACACGGAGATGCCGGTTCGGTGGGTCGCTCCCGAGCACTACCACATCACGCTGAAATTCCTGGGCCAGGTCAGGAATGAGGATGTGTCCGGCGTCGAGGCGGCCATGGCCAAGGCCGCGGAGTCGAACCGGCCGTTCACGACGAAGCTCGGAGGCTTCGGGGCCTTTCCGACGATCCGCCGTCCCCGGGTGCTTTGGCTCGGTGTGGGGGCGAACCCCGAGCTCCGTTGCCTGAAGCAGGACCTCGAATGGGCGCTCGGGGACGTGGGATTCGAGCCGGAGACACGCTCGTTCCATCCGCACGTGACGCTCGGCCGAGCGGACGACCGTGGTGGGGCGGGTGCGTTCAGGGGCTTGGACGACCTCGCTGCGGAGATCACCTTCTCGAGCGAGATCAAAGTGCACACTCTCGACCTCATGAGCAGCCGTGCCATCCGGGGGAGTGTGCAGTACGAGGTCGTTTCCAGCGCCAAGTTGACCGGGTGAGGAGGGAAGCCCCGTTATCCGACACCCCCCGCAGCGGGCGAGCGACGAGGAAGAGCATGGCGAGATTGTTGGTCGTGGACGACGAGAAGGGGGTGCGTGAGGCCCTCGGACAGGTGTTCGAGTACGAGGGGCACGAGGTCCGGTTGGCCACGGACGCGGCGGAAGCGATTGAAGGGGTCACTGCCTTTCGACCGGACGTCACCTTCCTGGACGTGAAGATGCCGGGCATGGATGGGCTCGAGGCGCTCGCCCGGATTCGGGAGGAGCATCCGCGCGCCATCGTCGTGATGATCTCGGGCCACGGCACGATCGATACGGCTGTCGAGGCGACGCGTAGAGGTGCCTACGACTTCTTGGAGAAGCCGCTCGACACCGACCGCCTGCTGGTGACGCTCCGGCGCGCTTTGGAGCTCAAGGGCCTCGCGGAGAGCGTTGCCGATCTGAGAGACCAGGTCGAGAGTCGATATCGGATCGTTGGGAGCTCGAAGGCGATCGAAGAGGTTCTCGAGCGCGTCGAGCGCGTGGCTCCGACCGACGCACGCGTCCTTATCACCGGGAAGAACGGCACGGGAAAGGAGCTGGTGGCCCGGGCCGTCCATCGGCTCTCGAGTCGGGTCCATCGACCGTTCGTGGAAGTGAATTGCGCCGCGATCCCCTCGGAGCTCATCGAATCGGCGTTGTTCGGGCACGTGAAAGGCTCGTTCACGGGGGCGGTGGCCGACCAGGCCGGCAAGTTCGAGCAGGCGCACGGAGGAACTCTCTTTCTCGACGAAGTGGGCGACATGTCGCTCGCTGCGCAGGCCAAAGTGTTGCGGGCCCTCGAAGAGGGCGTGGTGACCAGGGTCGGGGGGTCCAAGCCGATCGAAGTCGACGTGCGGGTGATCGCCGCGACCAACAAGGACCTCGCGACGGAGATCGAAGAGGGAGGGTTTCGCGAGGACCTGTTCTATCGGCTGAACGTGGTCCCGATCCACGTTCCGCCGCTCCGTGAGCGTCGGGAGGACATTCCCATGCTCGTGCAACATTTCACGGAACTCATGGCGAGCCGGGACGGGATGACGCCCCGCGCCTTCACGAGCGATGCGGTCGAGCGTCTCCAGGACCTCGATTGGCCCGGAAACGTGCGCGAGCTCCGCAACGCGGTCGAGCGGTTGCTGATCCTGGCACCCGGGGAGGTCGTGGAGGTCCACGACGTCGACCTGCTGGCTTCGGGCGGTGACCGGCCCGAAGCGTGGGGCGCCGGCCTGCTCGGCGTGGAAACCTTCCAGGATTTCAAGGATCTGGCTGAGCGCGCGTTCATCCTGCAGAAGCTGCGGGAGCATGATTGGAACGTGGCCGAGACGGCCCGGCGCATCGACATGCCTCGCTCGAACCTCTACAAGAAGATCGAGAAATTCGACCTGGTTCGCGAGGACTAGCGACCGGGCGCCCCCGGTGGGCATGCCGGGAAGCGGCTCGGATGGGAGAGGCCACTCAGGGCGCCAACCGGCTTCCGTCCGGTAGCTGATAGAGCGCTTCCATGGAGCGATAGTCCCGGGCGGTCAGAGAGGAAGCGGTGTTCCTCGGGTACATGACGTCCCGCTCCGAGTCGCTGTGCGGGAGGCCCAGGGCGTGACCCATCTCGTGGGCCGCCGTGAGCCTCACGCGTGAAGGATCAATGGGTTCTCCGGGGCTGTGAGGGTTCCGGGTAGCGAGATCGATCGAGCGCACCGAGAGGCCCTCCCTCTCCGACCAGCGGGTCCGCGCCACGCCGACGGCCGTCCCGTCTAGAACTCGCACCCAGGTTACCTTGAAATGCGCCGGCTCGTGGGCGCGACGTTCGACGCGCACCGGAAAGGGGTGGCCGTTCCAGGCCCGGATGCCGGCGGCCGCGGCCGCTTGAAGACGAGTCGCGATCCCGGCGTCTTCGAAGCCTGGCCTGGGCACGTGGACGATCAACGTGCCCACGTCGCGGATCCAGCGGCGGACCATGAAGGCCCGCTCGTCGCCGGGGGCGGGGCACAAGTATGCTCCGGAAGGACAGGGGAGGTGAGGAGGCGCGACGTCCGACGTGTCGGTGGGCGCTGGCACGGGAGGGTGCGCTTCGGTTGGCGCGCTTTCCCGGCGCTCTCGAGCCGACATGGAAACCGCGAGCGCTCCGCCGAGGAGCAGGATGCCGAGCAATGTCTGGGTAGACCGGTTCATGCGGCGGAACGGAGGTAGTGGCTGGCATCACCGAAACGCGTCCACGTTATATTGGGTTGCGGCGAGGCGACAGCGGACCGCCGAGGTGCCGGAACGCCCGCTTCGAGTCGTGGGTATGCATGCCGTCGACCGTGGGGTAACCCGAGGGCGCGAAAGCCGGACGGTCCAGAGGGCGAGAACATCGGTCCAGCGTGAGGGGCGATGCCGGATTCCGACAGAGGGACTAGAGGGGCTGAGGCGACCGGAAGCGCGCGTGTGAGCGGCGGACGCCTCGCAGCGGTCCGTCGCGGCATCGGCGATTGGCTCCGCTCCGTGTTCATCGCCTTGCTCCTCTTCCTCGTGGTGCGGGCCTGGGGCGTCGAGGCATTCAAGATCCCCACGGCGTCCATGGAAGAAACCCTTCTGGTCGGTGATTTCCTTCTCGTCAACAAAGCCGTCTACGGCACTACCTTGCCGGGGCTCGATCTGCGCATCCCGGGCTTCGCCGAGCCGGACCGGGGAGACGTGGTGGTTTTTCACCCCCCGCACGAGCCCGACAAGAATTACGTGAAGCGTATCGTGGGAGTCCCGGGAGATACGCTGCGGATGGTGGACAAACGCCTTTTCCGTAATGGTCGTCGGGTCGACGAGCCGCACGCGCGGTACGTGGATGGTCGGGGAGACGCGACCCATCCGGACATGCGGTGGCAATCGCACCACCTCATCGCCAGCACCCGTCGGCGCTACGAGCCCACCCGCGACAACTGGGGCCCGATCGTGGTCCCGCCGGAGCGATACTTCGTCCTCGGAGACAACCGGGACAACAGTGAAGACTCTCGCTATTGGGGCTTCGTAGCCCGGGATCGCATTCGAGGCAAGCCCTGGCGCGTTTATTATTCTTTCGAGGCCACCTCCGAATCCGGACTCTCCTGGCTCCAGAGTGTTCGTTGGGACCGGTTGGGAGCCGCGATCCACTGAGGACCTTCGCCCGTGCATCTTCGAGCTTTCCGCAGGGAGGTCGATCGTGAGCCGCGAGGGACCACAGTGCCTTTGTCTCCACTCTCCCGGCCCCAGGGTGTGTGCGGTCGCCTTCCGCGCGGGCCCCTTTCGGCTCGACGGGACGGATAGCCGATGACGTTCGCCCCCCGCAAGGGAACGACGAGCGACGGGGTGCTGGATCAGTACCTCAAGGAGATCAGCCAGTACCCTCTGATCGACCGTGCCGAGGAAGCGCGCCTGGCCAAGCTCATCCGTGCGGGCGATGCGGAAGCTCTGGACAAGCTCGTGCGCTCCAACCTCCGGTTCGTGGTGTCGGTCGCCAAGAAGTATCAGAACCAGGGCGTGCCACTCGCCGACCTCATCAACGAGGGTAATACGGGGCTCATCCGGGCGGCGCACAAGTTCGACGAGACCAAGGGCATCAAGTTCATCAGCTACGCCGTATGGTGGATTCGTCAGGCCATCCTCCAGGCGCTCGCGGAGCAGAGCCGCATCGTTCGTGTTCCCCTCAACCGGGCCGGCGCCCTTCACCGCATCGGCCGGCAGTCGTCGTCGCTGCTCCAGGAGTTGGGGCGGGAGCCGACGCCCCAGGAGATCGCCGAAGGACTCGACATCTCCAAGGAGGAGGTGGAACGGACCCTGGCCATCTCGAACGCGCACCTCTCGCTCGACGCACCGCTCGCGCCCGGGGAGGATAGCCGCCTCCTCGACTACCTACCCGACCAATACGGTCCCGCGCCGGAGGACGAGGTTTTCGAGCACGCGCTCAAGCGGACCGTGGACGAGGCACTCCACTCCCTCAAGGAACGGGAGTCGAAGATCATCCGACTTTACTTCGGCCTCGACGATCAGGACCCGATGACATTGGAGGAGATCGGGGATCTGATGGGCATCACGCGCGAGCGGGTGCGGCAGATCAAGGAGAAGGCTTTGACACGTCTCAGGCACAAGTCGAGAGCCCGGTTCCTGGAGACATTTCGCTGAACTCGAGAACGGTCCGAGAACGCGGGTGCGAAGAGGGGCCGTGTTCGGTTGACACCCCTATGGGTCAGGACTATCCTTGATTGCTCCATTTTGGAACCGCCAATCTCTGCGAAATCGCGGGCATGAGAACCTATACACCGAAAGCCGACGATATCGAGCGCCACTGGTGGCTCGTGGACGCGGCAGACAAGCCCCTGGGGCGCCTCGCGACCGAGATCGCTCGCGTGCTTCGCGGCAAACACAAGCCGATGTACACGCCTCACCTCGACACGGGGGACCACGTGGTGGTCGTCAATGCCGAGCGGGTGCACCTAACCGGAAGCAAGGCCGACCAGAAGGCGTACTTTCGTCACTCCGGCTATATGGGTGGTGAGAAGCTCATCCCGTTCAGGCGGATGATCGCTACGCACCCCGAGCGCGTCATCGAGCTCGCGGTCAAGGGCATGCTCCCCAAGAACGCGTTGGGGCGGGACATGCGGCGGAAGCTCAAAGTATACGCGGGTGCGGATCATCCGCATCAGGGCCAGCAGCCCGAGCCCCTGGACCTCTGAAGACGGAACGAACGTAGATGCCGACACAGCAGGAAGAGCTGATTCAAGCGGTCGGGCGCCGGAAAAACTCGATCGCGCGCGTGGTGCTTCGTCCGGGCAGCGGCGAGTGGATTGTCAACGGCCGCCCGCTCGCCGACTACTTCCCCCGTCCCACGCATCAGATCCGTATCCAGGAGCCGCTGAAGATCGCCGAGTTGGAGGGGCGGTTCGACATCCTCGTCCGGGTGCGTGGAGGAGGTCTGAGCGGGCAGTGCGATGCGGCGCGCATGGGCCTGTCGCGGGCGATTCTCACGCACGACGAGGAAACCCGTCCGGCACTACGGGACAAGGGACTGCTCACGCGTGATCCCAGAGAGGTCGAGCGGAAGAAGCCCGGCCGCCCGAAGGCCCGTAAGCGGTTCCAGTTCTCCAAGCGTTGATTCCAACGGCGCGGTTCGCCGCGTCGAAATCCTGACCGGGGCGTACATCGGCCCCAAGAAAAGAGCGAGCCACATGTCGGAAGTAGGCGAAGTAGGCGAAGTAGGCGAAGTAGGCGAAGTAGGCCTAGACCAGCTTCTGGAAGCCGGGGTTCATTTCGGCCACCAGACCCGGCGTTGGAACCCGAAGATGAAGCCGTACATCTTCGCCCAGCGTAACGGCATACACATCATCGACCTTCGTAAGACGCTCGACCGCCTCCAGGTGGCCCAACAAGCGGTTCGGGAGGTCGCCCTCAAGGGTGAGCGCGTCCTGTTCGTGTGCACGAAGAAGCAACTGCGTGGCGTGGTGGAGCAGGAGGCGCAGCGTAGTGGGTCGTTCTACGTCACCGAGCGGTGGCTCGGCGGGATGCTCACGAACTTCGAGACCATCCGAAAGCAGATCCGCCGGTTGAAGGAGTTGGAGCGAGGTCAGGAAGAAGGCGCATTCGAGTTCTATACGAAGAAGGAGCGCCTGCTGCTCGACCGTGAGCGGTCGAAGCTCGACAAGTACCTGGCGGGCGTCAAAGACATGGGGCGGCTTCCGAGCGCGGTCTTCATCGTCGACGCGCGCCGGGAGGCGATCGCGGTGAAGGAAGCGTCTCGGCTCGGCATTCCGATCATCGCCATCACCGACACCAACGCCGATCCGGACCTCATCGACTACCCGATTCCGGGCAACGATGACGCCATCCGCTCCGTGAGCCTCATCGCGAAGGCGGTCGCGGATGCCGTGCAGGAGGCCCGCCAGGAGGTCCCCGACGACGATCGCCGCCGCACGGATGACCTCGAAGCGACCACCTACTCCACGGAGACGGGGGAGACCACCGAGCAGGAGCGGCCTCAGCGTCGCCGGCCGAAGCGGAAGCGGCGGCCGAAGCCCGAGGTGATCGCGCAGAAGCTGAAGGACGAAGACGGAAACGAGATCGCGGTGGAAGGGGGCGACGAGGACTCGGTCGAGGAGACGGAAGGCGCGGCCGAGGCCGGAGACGAGTCCGGTACGGCTGCAGAGGCCGCGACAGCCACGGAATCCACCCCCGGAGAATCCGACGCACCTCGGGCGGAAGAAGCGTCGTCCACCGACACAGCGGGTGGTTCGGGCTCCGCCGCCTCGGACGAAGAGGCCGCGAAGAAGGCCCGCCCGGCTTCCGATGGGGAAGCGGAGAACGAAGACGAAGCAGGAGCCTCGAAGGGGTGAGGCCGATGCCCGGATGCCGAGGGCTTCCGGGTGCCGTATGCAGTCCCACGACGCGGGACGCTGAGAGGCGGCAGAGACCCCGGATCTTCCGGTCTCCGCCGCCTCTTTTTACGATCTCCGGCCAGAGGCCGGCTGGATCCACTCACGAGTGAAGCACGCGAGCGAGCGAGATGATCAACGCAAAAGACGTGAAACAGCTCCGCGATATGACCGGCGCGGGGATGATGGATTGCAAGAAGGCGCTGGAGGAGACCGAAGGAGATGTCGACAAGGCGGTCGATCTCCTGCGGGCGAAGGGAGCTTCGAAGGCGGCAAAGCGCGCGGACAAGGCGGCCAACGAAGGGACCATCGGAAGTTACGTGCACTTCGATGACAAGACGGCCGTGATCGTCGAGTTGAACTGCGAGACCGACTTCGTGGCGAACACGGACGACTTCAAGGGGCTCGCACGGGATCTCGCGCTGCACATCGCTTCGATGGCCCCGCTCGCGATCTCCAAGGACGACATCCCGGACGATGTCGTCGACCGTGAGAAAAGGGTCTTCCTCGAACAGGTGAAAGAGGAAGGGAAGCCGGACAACATTGCGGAGAAGATCGTCGCGGGTAAGCTCGAGAAGTTCTTCAAGGAAAACACGCTGCTCGCGCAACCGTTCGTGAAGGATCAGGACAAGACGATCGAGGAGCTCATCACGGAGGTCGCGGCCCTCACCGGAGAGAAGATCGAGGTGGCGCGTTTCGCACGCTTCAGGGTGGGCGAAAGCGATTGACCCCGTTCCGGTCGCGAGACCCAACCAACCTGGAGGAGACGGCATGAGCGCAGACGGTGAAGACCTGCGATACCGCCGGGTGCTCTTGAAGCTCTCCGGCGAAGCGCTGGCCGGAAACCGGGGCTTCGGGATCGAGCCTTCCGTCGTGGGCCAGTTGACCGACGAGATCCGTTCCCTCGTCGAGATGGGGGTCTCGCTCGGCGTGGTCATCGGCGGTGGGAATATCGTGCGGGGCGCCATCGCTTCGCGCGAGGGAATGGACCGGGTGCAGGCCGACTACATGGGGATGCTGTCCACGGTCATCAATGCGTTGGCCGTCCAGGACCTGCTCGAGCACAAGAATGTCGAAGTCAGGGTGATGACCGCGATCCGCATGGACGAGGTCGCCGAGCCGTATATTCGGCGTCGGGCGATGCGCCATATGGAGTTGGGCCGTGTGGTCCTGTTCGCCGGTGGGACAGGCAACCCCTACTTCTCGACGGATACCGCGGCGGTTCTCCGAGCGATCGAGATGGAGTCCGACGTGGTGATCAAGGCGACGAAGGTTCAAGGGGTTTTCACGGCGGATCCGGCCAAAGACCCCGATGCCGAGTTCATCCCGCACATTACCTTTCAGGAGGTGATGTCGCGAGAGCTCGCGGTGATGGACCAGGCCGCGGTCTCCCTGTGCAAAGAGAACGGGCTTCCGATCATCGTCCTCAACCTCGAGCACCGGGGTGCGGTGGCGAGCGCGATCCGTGGTGAGCATATCGGAACCCTTGTAACGTAGTCGACCGGACAGCATACCCGTCCCTTCTCCCCGCTCGGGGGAGGCCCTTGCGTCGCGAGAGGGGGCTGACCGTCAGGAATCGGAGGGATTGGATGCCGAACGTTGAGGATGCGAAAAAGCGGATGGAGGATGCGCTCGATGCGGTCCGCCGGGAGTTCGCGACGGTGCGAACCGGCAAGGCTTCGCCTGCGCTCCTCGACACCGTTCGGGTCGACGCCTACGGATCGAAGATCCCGTTGAACCAGGTCGCCACGGTGAACACGCCGGAGCCCACGCTGTTGGTCGTCCAGCCGTTCGACAAATCATTGATGGGAGAGATCGAGCGGGGCATTCAGGCCGCCGATCTCGGCCTGAATCCCGCGAACGACGGGAACGTGATCCGGGTACCCGTACCTTCCCTCAACGAGGAGCGGCGCAAGGAGTACGTGAAGTTGCTGCACAAGATGGCCGAAGACGGGCGGATATCGATTCGCCACGCTCGGCGTAACATTCGCGAGGACGTGCAGAAGCTCGTCAAGGAGCACGAGATCGGTGAGGACGAGGGACGTCGACGCGAGGAAGCGCTCGAGAAGCTCACTCAGGAGTACACCGAGAAGATCGAAGAGCTGCTCGAGAAGAAGGAAGAGGAGATCATGGCGATCTGACGGTCGCCATCGTGAACCTTGCGCCACGCACCCTTGGGGTCCGCCGCGCGCCGGTCGACTCGAGGCTGCCGCACGAGTGAGGGGGGCTGATGGCTCGCGGTGAGCTCGCCCGGCGCTGGGCGGTGGCCCTCGTCGGTGTGCCGGTCGTCGTGGCCGTCCTTTACGTCGGCTCGTGGGCGCTGGCTTTGGTCCTCGGTCTCGCGGCCGGAATCGGTGCGGACGAGTGCTACCGCCTCGCGCGGCAGAAGGGGGTCCGTGCGGTTCGCCGGATCGGAATTCTCGCGACGGCCGCGGTGCCGGTGCTCGCATCCGTGACGCCGTCGGTCGAGGCCTTCGCGACGGCCGCCGTGGCGCTCCTCACCGTTGGCGTGCTCGTGACCCTGATGAGCGTCACCTTCGAGAACCGGGAGGGTGAAGGGCCGCTCATCACCGTGGCCGCCACGTTGTTGGCGCCTCTGTATATCGGATTGCCGCTGGCCATGATCCCGCTCCTGCTCATCCTTCCCGATTCGGCCCGTTGGGTCGGCGCGGCGGCTTCGCCGTGGGCCGGAGTCGCCATGGTGGCGCTGCCTCTCACTGCCACCTGGGTCGGCGACGCTACGGCGTTTTTCGCGGGTTCTGCCTGGGGACGACGCCGGTTGGCTCCACGCATCAGCCCGAACAAGAGCTGGGAGGGAGCTTTCGCCGGCGTGGGGGGGGCTGCGGTAGGGAGTATCGCGTGGTTGTGGGTGGTGTCGGCGGTGCTGCCCGCGATTCCGCTTTCCATGTTCGGTGTCGCGCTAGTGGGGGGCTTGTTGGGTGTGGCTGCCATCGTGGGCGACCTCGTGGAGTCCGTGCTGAAGCGGGACGCCGGTGTGAAGGACTCGGGCTCCCTGCTTCCGGGTCACGGGGGCGTGCTGGATCGCATCGACGCCCTCCTGTTCACGTTGCCCGTATCGTACGGGTTGCTGCGTGTGATGGAGTCGTTCGGATGATCCGCGTGGCGATTCTCGGGTCCACCGGGTCCATCGGTCGTAGCGCGCTGGAGATGATCTCCCGCAACCGGGAGTCCTTCGACGTGGTGGCCCTGACGGCGCACCGGAATGCGGATCTGTTGGAGGAGCAGGTGCGTCACTTCGCGCCACGCGTGGCCGTGCTGGCGGACGACAGGGAGCGTCTTCCGCCGCAATCCGGAAGGACGCGGTGGCACGGTGGCCGCGAGGCGCTCGTGGAGGTCGCGGGCCGCGAGGACGTGGATGTCGTCGTGAACGCGCTGGTCGGCGCGACCGGTCTCGAGCCGTCTCTCGCCGCCCTCGACGCGGGCCACCGACTCGCTTTGGCGAACAAGGAGTCCCTGGTCGCCGGTGGAGAGATCGTGCTGAAGGCCTGTCGTCGAGGGGGCGGGGAGATCGTGCCGATCGATTCGGAGCACAGCGCGATTCTGCAATGTCTGGATGGTCGGTCGCCCGAAAGCGTGCAACGGGTCGTGCTCACCGCGTCGGGAGGACCGTTCAGAGGGTGGGGCGCGGACGTGCTCGGCGCGGTGCGCCCCGGGGACGCTCTGAACCATCCCACCTGGGACATGGGCGCGAAGATCTCGATCGACTCTGCTACGCTGGCGAACAAGGCGCTGGAGGTCATCGAGGCGCACTATCTGTACGGGCTCCCCTATGACCGGATCGACGCGGTCGTCCATCCCCAGTCCATCGTGCACTCCTTCGTGGAGTTCGTGGATGGATCCGTGCTCGCCCAGATGGGGTTTCCGACCATGGAGTTGCCCATCATGTACGCGTTGAGCTACCCGGCCCGAGTGAACGATCCCGAGCTTCGGACGTATGATCCCGTGGGCGCATCTCCGCTCACGTTCGAAGAGATCGACCACGGCGCGTTTCCGTTGTTTTCGTTGGGGTGCGAGGCCGGACGCAAGGGGCGGGCTGCTCCTGCGGCCTATAACGCCGCGAACGAGGTGGCGGTTCGGGCATTCCTGGATGAACGAGTTAGGTTTACTGACATGGTGGATATCGTGAGGGAAGCCGTCGAGCGCGTTGGAACCGCGGAGGTTCGCGACGTCGAGGACGTGCTCGAGGTCGACGCGCAGGCGCGCTCCGCGGCGATTGCGGCGGAGGGACGGATCCTCGCGGCCAGGACGGGAATGCCTTCATGACGATTCTCGCGACCATCATCGTGCTCGGAGTGCTCATCTTCGTGCACGAGCTGGGACATTTCGCGGCTGCCAAAGCCGTGGGCGTGGAAGTTCAACGGTTTTCGATCGGGCTCGGGCCGAAGGTGCTGGGATTCCAGCGTGGCGAGACCGAATACGTGCTGAGCGCGATTCCGTTGGGCGGATATGTGAAGATGGGCGGTATGGATGACGAGGTGATGGAGCGCCTCGAAGGTGGTGCGACCGATGCGCCTCGCATACCGAACGAGCGTGATTTCGACGCGAAGCCGATCTGGGCGCGCGCGTTCGTGATCTCGGCCGGGGTGATCATGAACATGCTGTTCGCCTTTGGAACCTACGGCTTTCTCGCCGTCAACTACGGCGTACCCGAGTACGATTCCACTCGCGTCGGGGCGGTGGTCGAGGAGTCCCTCCCCGCCGGTACGGAAGCGCTCGCGAGCCTCGATGCGGGGAGTCGCGTGCTCCGGGTGGGCGATGCGGAGACCGAGCACTGGGGCGATGTGCAGCGCCTGATTTTGAACGCCGAGGCCGGTCCGCTCACGATCGCGTTCGCCGAGCCCTCGCGAGAGGTCGAGATTCGCGTGCCCGAAGGACCCGAGGAGCGTCGTGACCTCGTGGGCGCCATCTCGGCGTGGATCGAGGCTGGGGTCGGAGCGGTGAACCCGGGCTCGCCGGCGGACGAAGCCGGGCTCGAAGCAGGCGACCGCATCGTGGCCGTGGCGGGGGAGTCGGTCGAGAATTGGTGGGAGTTCGTGGAGGAGGTCGAAGCACGACCGGGCGAGCGCGTGGAGCTCACGATCGTGCGGGAGGGGCGGGAGCTCATACGCGCCGTCACGTTGGATTCCGCCACCGAGACCCGTCCCGACGGGACGACGGTTGAGGTGGGGCGAGCTGGCGTGTACCCGCCGCAGCTCGCCACGACCTACCGTGACGTTCCGGTCCGTGAAGCCGTGGCGTACGGGTATCGGGAGACGGTGGGGGTGACCGGAATGATCGTCGGCTTCCTCGGGGATCTCGTCACCGGCAATATCTCGCCGCGCTCCATGGGGAGCATCGTCACGATCGGTGAGGCGTCGGGACAGGCTGCCGCGGCCGGCTTCGATCAGTTTCTGCGGTTCATGGCCCTGTTCAGTGTGAACCTCGCCGTGCTGAACCTGCTGCCGATTCCGGTGCTCGACGGTGGGCACTTGGTGTTCCTCGGCATCGAAGCGGTGCGCGGTGGCCGTGGTCTCACGGTGGAGCAGCGCCTGAAGTGGAGCAACGTCGGGTTCCTCATCGTCGTGGGCATCATGGTCTGGGCGCTGTCGAACGACTTCCTGAGGCTTTTGGGGATGTAACGGGTGAGGTAGTGCGCCTGCTCCGGGCCGCCGCCTTCAGAGTAGGGTGAGTTGGGACGGGCCGGTGCGGTGGCGAAGCGCGGCCACGTCGAAGAGCGGAGTCGGCGCGTCCTGGGTCGCGACTTCTAGGTGGCCTTGCCATCCTGCTCGGGAGAGGGCCTTGCCGACCACTGCCCGGGCGATATCGGGGCGATTGGCCTGCCGGGACAGGTGAGCGAGAACCACGCACATGAGGCGGGGATGGAGTAGCTCACACGCGAGCTGCGCCGCGGCTTGGTTGGACAGGTGGCCGTGGCTCGACGTGATGCGGCGCTTCACGGAGGCCGGATAGGAGCACTCGTGCAGGAGCACTTCGTCGTGGTTGGCCTCCAGCACGAGAATGTCGCAGCCGGCCAGGGCGTGCCGGCTCTGAGCGTTCGGGCGCCCCAAGTCGGTCGCCACGCCCAAGCGCGTGCCGGTTCTCGGATCCGACACGGTGACCCCGACCGGGTCCGCCGCGTCGTGCACCGTGATGTACGGCTCGATGCGGAGCGAGCCGACGTGGAATGCCCGGTTCGCACGGTATTCGACGATGCGCTCCGTGCCCGTGAGGAGTCGGTCGCATGCCTGCCGGGTAGTTTCGGTCATGTACAGGGGGGTGCCGTGCCGACGGGCGAAGACGCCCATGCCTCGGGTGTGATCCCCGTGGTCGTGCGTGACGACGATCCCGTGGACCTGTTCGGGCGAGAACTCCAACGCCTCGAGCCTCTGGGCGATGCGCCGTGCGCTGAACCCGGCGTCCACCAGGACGTTGGTATCTTCGGCCGAGGCCAGCACGGAGTTTCCTTCGCTGCCGCTTCCCAGGACGGCGACCCTCATGGCGTCGTCATGCCCCGCTCGGCTGGTGGGTGCGGCGGATCTCGACCGTGTCGTACCAAGCTTGCTCGAGCAGGGCGCGGGCGTCCGGAGTGAGCACGACGTCCCTCCTGCCCATCGCGCGCTCGGCGCTCTCCAGGAATTTGTCCAAGCGGTAGTCGGTGAGATCCGAGCCGGAACCCCAACTGAACGGGGGCACCATGACCGGCGGCATCGCTCCTCCGAACAGGTTGCTGCCGGCTCCCACCACGGTTCCGGTGTTCAGCACCGTACCGATCCCCGTCTTCACGTGGTCGCCCAGGAAGCAGCCGACCTTCATGAGCCCCGTGTCGGTGGGGCCGGCGGGTGTCCAGACCGCCACCGAGCCGTAGTTGTTCTTGAGGTCCGAGTTGGTCGTCAGCGCTCCGAGGTTGACCCAGCGGCCGAGGAGGGCGTGTCCCATGTAACCGTCGTGGGCTTTGTTCACGTAACCGAGCAGGACCGAGTCGGCGACCTCGCCCCGCACCTTGCAGATCGGACCGATGGAGGAGCGTTCCACGTGTCCCCCGAGCACGGTGCTGCCCGAGCCGATGTGGAGGGGGCCCACGAGCCGGGCGGGTGCCTCGACGCGCGCCCCGGCCTCCAGCCGCACGGGGCCGCCCCGGAGGTCCACGACGACGCCGGGCTCCATCTCCGCGCCGGACGCGATCGAGAGCCTTCCCTCGCCCACCCGGTGCACACCCGGGAGGGAGGCAGTGTCCGACCACAGCGCTTCGGCGTCGCGCCTTATCCGGTCCGGGTTCCGACGCACCAGATCCCACGGCGCTTCGAGAATCTCACCGGAGAGCTCGACCTCTTCCGGGTGCTCTCCGGGCTCCGCGGTCGTGTCGAGGAGGGAGGCGTCGGATGGAAACGCACTGCCGTCCGGGATGATCCACCCGACCGTCTCTCCAGCCACCACGAGTCGAGCCGGACCTTCGGGCAGGGGCGCGTCGCGGAGGTCGAGTGCGCAGCGGCTCGTGAGGAGTACGCTCCCTCCTTCGAGTCCACGCGCTACCTCGGGCGGGATCGTTCCGGGGGCTTCGACTTCGTCATAGCGAGCGAGGCCGTCTCGCGTGAGATGGCCCTCGCACCGGAGACCCAAGGCGCGCTCGGCGCGGGCTCTCAGGGTCATGGAGCCGAAGAGGATCTCACCCGCCGGTCGGGTGGTGGTGAACGGCTCCCATGACCGTGCACGCGCATCGTCGAACAGGAGAAGTCTGCGGTGGCTCAAATCGACGGACCCCTCGAACGGGGGGAGCCGCGAAAGAGGGACTGTCTGTCGTCAGGGTGCATCGAAAATCTCGTGGATCCTGGCCAGGAGCTTCATCGGGCTGAAGGGCTTCGTCACGAAATCGACCGCGCCTCCGGCCAGCGCCAGATCGCGGTCGGTGTCCTGCCCCTTGGCCGTCAGGATGATGACGGGGATTCCCGTGCCGTCCGGGTCCGAGCGGATCTGGGCAAGCACCTCGAGCCCGTTGGCTCCAGGCATCATCAAGTCCAAGAGAACCAGGTCGGGCGCGTTCTCCGTGATGGACGACAATCCTTCGGCGCCGTCACACGCTTCCGTTACCCGAAACCCTTCGGCTTCCAACCGCGCGGAGAGGAGGCGGCGGATGTGCGGCTCGTCGTCGACGATGAGGATCCGCTTGGGAGACACCGCGCGGCGTTCGTCCGACACCGTTCGCACCTCGCTCGGGAAAGAGAACGCGTTCCCGTCGCACGCATTCGAGCATGCCCGTCGGGATGCGGCGGGAACCTACCCGGCGGCCGGGGTAAAGTCAAGCAATCCAAGGGCTTTTCGGGGTTGACCGACGTTCGGGCTCCCGACAAGTTCTCGGGCCTGTGAAGCCCCCGTGCCGGTACCCGAATGTGACTAACGAACTGCGTTCCGGGCGTCCCCATGCGCCCAAGCTCGCCGCTCTCGCTGCGGTCTTTACCCTTGGACTCGCCGCCTGTGGAGGCGATCCCTTCTCGTTCAATTGGAGTGACGAGCCGGACACGGTCGTGTTGCACTCCCTGGCACGACCCGAGATGAATCTCCTTTCCGGGTATAACTTCTTCGAAGGCTCGCGTGTGCCGATCGAGTCGCCCAACGCCACGGGAGCGTGGGACGTGGCGCTTGATACGCGCGGGGACGAAATGGTCTTTCTGCCACCGGGTGCATTGGGCGTGAGCTCGCGGGCGAGAATCGCGGTGCTGGAAGGACTCGGGCTGGATGACGTCGTGGAAGCTCCGAACGATAGCACGGAATTCGTGTCGGACGTGCCCGTTACGATCCGTCTGGGAACGACCTATGTGGTGAAAACCGGTCAGCGACGGGGCTCGTTCGGACGAAACTGCGTCTATTATGCGAAGCTCGAGCCGATTGCCCTCGACGTGGCGGATGGCCGGCTCACTTTCCATGAAGTGACCAACCCGGTCTGTAACAACCGTAGCCTCATACCGCCCGACTGATGCTGGACCTGCGGTGGATTCGCCAGGACCCCGACGGAGTGCGGGAGGCGCTGGCCAAGCGTGATCCGGGCCTGTCGGACGCCATCGACCGTGTGCTGGCTCTCGACCAAGAGCGCCGGGACGCCCTGGGCACGGTGAACGAGCTCAAGGCTGAGAGGAACCGGTCTTCCAAGGCCATCGGGGAGCTCAAGCGCAAGGGGGAAGACGCGAGCGGACTGGTGGCCGAGATGCGTCGGGTCGGGGAGCGGATCGACGCCCTCGACGAGCAGGTGGGCCAATCCGAGGAACGCATCCGCGCGTTGCTCTTGGAGCTGCCGAACGCGCCGCTTCCCGAGGTTCCCGAAGGGACCGAGGACGACAACGTGGTGGCCGCGGTCGAGGGTGAGCCGAGCTCGTTCGACTTCGAGCCGAAGCCGCACTGGGAGATCGGCGAAGCCCTGGGAATTCTGGATCTCCAGAGGGGATCGGTCGTCAGCGGGTCCGGTTTCACGGTGTTGCGCGGCGACGGCGCCCGTCTGCAGCGCGGACTCATCAATTTCTTTCTGGACGTGCACGTTCAGGAGCACGGATACGAAGAAGTTCGGGTTCCGTATCTCGTGAACCGAGAGTCCATGGTCGGCACCGGCCAACTCCCGAAGTTCGCTGAGGAGTCGTATCTGGCGGAGCGCGACGATCTGTGGCTCATCCCGACCGCCGAGGTGCCGGTCACCAACCTCTACCGGGACGAGCTCCTGGGCTTCGACGAACTTCCACTGAAGTTCACGGCCTACTCACCCTGCTTCCGGCGTGAGGCCGGTGCGGCGGGGAAGGACACGCGGGGTCTCTTGCGTGTGCATCAGTTCGACAAGGTCGAGCTGGTGCGATACGAAGCACCGGAGCGGAGCGACGAGGCGCTCGGGGAGCTCCTTTCCGAGGCCGAGGTCCTGCTCCGGCGGCTCGGCCTACATTACCGTCGGGTGTTGCTGGCGTCGGCGGATCTGGGGCAGAGCGGAGCCATGACGTACGACCTGGAGGTGTGGGCGCCCGGTGTCGGGCGGTGGCTCGAGGTGTCGAGCTGTACGACCTTCACGGATTACCAGGCTCGGCGCGCGAACATCCGCTTCCGGCGAACGCAATCCGAAAAACCGGAGTTCGTGCACACCTTGAACGGCTCCGCGCTCGCGCTCCCCCGCGTGGTTGCAGCGTTGCTGGAAACGTACCAGTGTGCGGACGGAAGCGTCGAGTTACCGGAGGTCCTGAACCGCTACACGGGACTCGAGCGGCTGTCCTCGTCCGGGTGAGGCGCGGGCTGCGTGCCGGGGCGCCATGATCCGAATCAAGTGGCCGATCGCCCTCGCGACCCTCTTCGTCCTGCTGTTGGGGTGGTATCTCGTATACACGCAGCAGATCGTGGAGCAGGTGCGTGGCAACGCGGCCCACCTTTCTCGGATCTTCGCGGAGGTACAGGAAGGTCTCGTCACGCAGGGGAACGAGACCCAGGTCCTATTCAACCTGCAGGGCATCGTGCGGGACGCCGGAGTCCCGCTCGTCGTGATGGGCCCGGGGGATACCGTGCTCGCTCACGAGAACCTTCCGTTTTCGGTGGACACGGACACGCCGGACGGGCAAGAGCGGGTTCGCACCTACGTCCGTCGGCTAGACGCGGAACACCCGCCGATCGGCGATCCCGAGCTCATGCACATCCACTTCGGAGATACCCCGGAGGTCCGACGGCTTCGCTGGATACCGTGGCTCCAGGCCAGTGGGCTCTTCCTCACCGTCCTCGTCGGGTTCGTCGTGGTGCGGTACCAGCGTCGGGCCGAGAGTGAGAAGGCGTGGACGGCCATGGCGCGAGAGCTCGCGCACCAGCTCGGCACGCCCTTGTCCTCGCTGCAGGGATGGTTGGAAGTTTTGGGGCTGCCACCGCAGAAGCGTCCCGCAGGGTTGGACGACGTCAACGTGGCGGACGCGATTGCCGAGGACGTCGAACGGCTCGAGCGGATCAGCCACCGTTTCGAGCTGATCGGACGCGAACCCGAGCTGCAAAGCCTGTCGGTGCGCACCGTCGTCGACGACCTGGAGCAGTACCTCGCCCTCCGGATTCCGCGGCTCTCCCGAAAAGGGGTGGAGCTGCTCGTCGACGTGCCGCCCGAGCTTCCGCCGGTGATGGGGAATCAGGTGCTGTTGGTATGGGCGTTGGAGAATGTGGTGAAGAACGCGCTGGACGCCCTGGCGGGCCGAGGAGGGACGATCACGATCAATGCCAGAGAGGTCGGAGAAGAGTGGGTGAGCTTGAGAATCCGCGACACGGGGCCGGGGGTCGACCCGGCCGTGCGGGACAAGATCTTCGAGCCCGGTGTGAGCTCGAAACCGGGTGGATGGGGGGTGGGCCTGGCCCTGTCCCGACGGATCGTCGAGCGAGTTCACGACGGGCGTATCGAGCTGCTCGAAGGCACGGAAGGGACCACGTTCCAGATTCGCCTTCCCGTCGCCGATGGCTGAGGCGGCCGTGAGCGGACATCTCGAAGGCCTCAATCCGGAGCAGCTGCGGGCGACCGAGCACGTGGAGGGCCCCCTGCTGGTTCTGGCCGGAGCCGGGTCGGGCAAGACTCGTGTGCTCACCGCCCGGATCTGCCATCTCATCCACGAGCACGGTGTGCCCGCCGACCGCGTTCTCGCCGTGACTTTCACGAACAAGGCGGCCGCCGAGATGCGGGAGCGCATCGGTGGGTTGCTGGGCAGGGAGCCCTCGGGCATGTGGGTCGGAACGTTCCACGCCCTCGGCGCGCGGCTCCTCCGTCGTCACGGAGACCGTCTGGGATGGGACCGGACCTTCAGCATCTTCGATGCGGACCAGTCGCTCCGGCTCGTCAAGAGTGTCCAGGAGGCGGTCGGGCTCGATCCCAAGCGATGGAACCCGAAGGCCATTCGGTCGGAGATGAGCAACGCGAAGAACCAGCTCGTCGATGCGGCACGCTTCGCCATGGACAACGAGGAGTCTTTCGACCTCTTCGCGCGGACCGTCGCGAAGGTTTACCCGGAGTACCAGAAGACGCTGGAGCACCAGAACGCCTTCGACTTCGACGACCTGCTCATGAAGCCGGTGCAGCTCTTCGAGCAGGTGCCTGAGCTCCTCGAGCGATATCAAGAGCGCTTCCAGTTCATTCTCGTCGACGAGTACCAGGACACCAACCGTGCCCAGTACCGGTTCGTGGAGCTGCTCGCGGCGCGCCACCGGAACGTGATGGTCGTGGGGGACGACGATCAGTCGATCTACCGATGGCGGGGTGCCGACATTCGCAACATTCTCGACTTCGAGGAGGGCTTCCCGGGAGCTCAGGTGGTGCGCCTCGAGCGCAACTACCGTTCCACGCAGGCGATCCTCGACGCGGCGAACCAGGTGATCTCCGAGAATGTCGACCGCAAGGGCAAGACGCTCACCACGGAACGCGCCGGCGGTGAGCCGATCACCGTTTCCGAGACACTCGACGAGCGGGACGAAGCCCGGTGGATCGTCGGGGACCTGGAGCAACGCATCCGGGACAATTCCACGTGGACGTACCGGTCCTGCGCGATTCTCTACCGCACCAACGCTCAGGCGCGTGCGCTCGAGGACGCGTTCCGCCGCGCAGGGGTGACGTACCAGGTGGTCGGGAGCGTGCGCTTCTACGAGCGTCGGGAGATCCAGGACGTCCTGGGGTATCTGCGTCTCATCTCCAACCCCAGGGACGAGGTCGCATTCGACCGCGTGGTGAACTATCCCAGGCGTGGAATCGGCTTGACTTCGCTCGAGCACCTCAGACGCTGGGCCACGGCGAACGGAGCCACATTGCTCGAGGCGGCGGAACGGGCCGACGAGGTGCCCGAGATCCGTGCCGCGGCCACCGGCTCGCTCGTGCGCTTCGCGCAGCTCGTGCGTGAGTTCAGCGTCCGGGCCACTCAGGTGGGCGTCGGAGCGCTTCTCGAGGAGCTTGTCGAGCGCCTCGACCTGCTGCGTCATCTGCACGACGAAGGTCCGGAGGGTGAGGACCGAGCGCGCAACGTGGCGGAGTTGATCGCGGGCGCGGTGGATTTCGATGCGGGTGCGGAGACCGCGGTCGACCTCGACGACGCGGACCGCTTCACGGAGCTCGACCTCTACTTGCAGCAGGTCGCGCTCGTGGCCGACGTCGACCGTCTCGACCCGGATGCGGACACGGTGACTCTGATGACGCTCCACAACGCGAAGGGCCTGGAGTTTCCCCTCGTGTATATCGCGGGGATGGAGGAAGGCTTGTTCCCCTTGGGGCGGGCCTACGACGATCCCGCCGCGCTCGAAGAGGAACGGCGCTTGTTCTACGTCGGCATCACCCGCGCCGAGGATAAGCTGTCGCTCACCTGGGCTCGACAACGGCGTCGTGCCGGGGACTTCACTCACAACACACGGTCATCCTTCGTCGACGCGGTGCCCGAGCACCTCGTCGAGGAGCGTCGCAGCGACCGGCTCCGCACGCGCTCGCGAAGCGACGCCGGGAGCGGTCGCGCCACTCCGAGGCCGTCGGCCCGGAGCGAGGCGGCGTCCGAGTCGGACCCGGACCTCTCACTCAACCAGGACCTTCCGCGGTTCACGCAGGGCGAGCGGGTGGTCCACCCGACGTTCGGCTCGGGCGCGGTGGTCGAGGTTACCGGATTCGGGCGGGACTTGAAGGTGACGGTCGATTTCGACGACGCGGGTCGCAAGAAGCTCTTGGCCCGCTACGCATCTCTGGAGAAGGACTGGATATGAGCGTGGCACGAGAAGAAGTGCTCCGGATCGCCGCGTTGGCTCGGTTACGCCTGGAAGACGATGCCCTCGAGCGCATGACGGTCGACTTGAACTCGATTCTGGAGCACGTGAGCGTGCTCGAAACGTTGGACGAGGCATCGGTCGCGACCGAAGGCGAGCCCGAGCCCGAGCCCGTTGCGTCGACCCGTGCCGGCGAGGGAACGGACGAAGGTGAGCCGAAGCTGGACCCGGCGACGTTCGCACCCGCGTGGCAGGACGGCTTCTTCGTGGTACCGCCCCCTCCCGGCGTCGTGCGCGCGGAAGGAGACGGTTCATGACCGTTGCCACGGCGCTCGATCGGATCAGGGAAGCAGAGGACGGACCCGAGGGCCTGAACGCCTTCATCTCACTCGCGGAGCGCCCCGAGCCTTCCGGCGACGGGCGTACCGGACCGCTGGACGGTGTCCCCGTCGCGGTGAAGGACAACATCGCGACGCTCGGGCTGCCGACGACCTGTGGATCACGGCTGCTCGAAGGGTATCGCTCCCCGTTCGAGGCTACCGCGGTGCGCAAGCTGCGGGACGCCGGCGCCCTGATCGTCGGCAAGACCAATCTCGACGAATTCGCGATGGGATCGTCCACCGAGAACTCGGCCTACGGGCCGACGCTGAACCCCCACGACCGCACGCGGGTGACCGGGGGAAGCTCCGGGGGCTCGGCGGCCGCGGTAGCCGCCGGATACGTGCCGATGGCGCTCGGCTCGGAGACGGGCGGGTCGGTGAGGCAACCGGCTGCGTTCTGTGGCGTCGTGGGACTCAAGCCGACCTATGGGCGAGTGAGCCGGTACGGCTTGGTCGCATTCGCGTCTTCGATGGATCAGATCGGGGCGTTCGGGCACACCGTGGCCGACGCGGCGCGCCTCCTGGACGTCATCCAGGGACACGACCCGCTGGACGGCACTTCGGTCGACGCGGAGCCGGCGAGGCTGGCCGACGCGGTGGAGCGGGGCGTCGAAGGGTTGGTGATCGGGGTCCCGAGCGAATATCTGAGCGACGCCCTGGCTCCCGGTGTCCGTGGCCTCGTGGACGAGGCCCTCGACCGACTCGCAGGCAAGGGGGCGGAGCTTCGCGAGATCTCGCTTCCTCACACTCGCTTCGCGATCTCCACCTACTACGTCATCGCACCGGCGGAGGCTTCGAGCAACCTGTCGCGCTTCGACGGGGTGCGTTACGGGAGGCGCCACGAGGGAGTCGATATCGCGGCCATGTACGAAGAGACGCGCACCCGGGGCTTCGGCCGTGAGGTGCAGCGCCGCATCATGCTCGGGACGTTCGCACTCTCCGCGGGCTACTACGACCAGTACTACGGCCGGGCGCAGCGGGCTCGGGCCCGCATTCGTGGCGACTTCGAGACGGTGTTCGCGGACGGGGTCGATGCCCTCTTCACGCCCACCACGCCCACGACCGCGTTCCCGATCGGGGAGCGGGTGGACGATCCCGTGGAGATGTACCTCTCCGACGTCTACACCGTCACGGCGAATCTGGCCGGGATCCCGGGCCTCTCCGTACCCATCGGAGCGCTCGACGGACTGCCGGTCGGTGGGCAGATTCTCGCCCCCTGGTGGAAGGAGGAGACGGCCGTTCGTGTGGGTGGTGCCCTCGAAGCTTCCGGACCCTGGAGTCGCTCGTGAGCTGGGAAGCGGTCATCGGCATCGAGATCCACGTGCAGCTCCGGACCGAGCGGAAGCTGTTCTGTGGCAACCGGGTCGTCTTCGGAGACGCGCCGAACACGCACGTATGTCCCGTCTGCCTGGGACTTCCGGGAGCTTTGCCCACGGTGAACCCGGAAGCGGTGCGTCTGGCGTTGCGGACAGCGTTGGCCCTCGACTGCACGGTGCACGAGCGGAGTGTCTGGGCGCGAAAGAACTACTTCTACCCGGATCTCCCGAAGGGATATCAGATCAGCCAGTTCGAGGAGCCGCTGGCCACCGACGGAACGGTCGTGTTCAACGTAGACGGTGAGGAGCGCTCGGTGCGGATCCGCCGGATCCACATGGAAGAGGACGCGGGAAAGCTGATTCACGACCGCTTCCCGGACGCCACCGCGGTGGACCTCAATCGAGCCGGAACTCCGTTGGTCGAGATCGTTACCGAGCCGGACCTGCGCTCTCCCGCCGCGACCCGTGCCTTTCTGGCCGCTCTGAAGCAGATGCTGGAGTATGTCGGCGTGAGCGACTGCAACATGGAGGAGGGAAGCCTCCGCGCCGACGCCAACGTGTCGCTTCGCCGCTCCGGCACCGAGCCGCTCGGCACCAAGACCGAGATCAAGAACGTGAACTCCTTTTCCGGCATCGAGAAGGCGCTGGAGCTCGAGATCGAGCGGCAGCGCGAAGTACTCGGCTCCGGGGAGAGGATCGAGCAACAGACGCTGCTGTGGGACGATCACGTGGGGCGCCTCCGACCGATGCGCACGAAGGAGGAAAGCCATGACTACCGGTACTTTCCGGATCCTGACCTCCCCACGTTGAGGGTCACGTGGGAGGAGGTCGAAGACGTGCGGCGCGCGCTCCCCGAGCTACCGCGGGCGCGGCGGGCGCGCTTCGTGCGGGAGCACGGTTTGTCCGAGTACGACGCGGGCGTGCTGACGCAGACGGTGACGACCGCGGACTACTTCGAGGAGGTCGCCCGAGGGCTGGGAGAGGCGAAGGTCGCCGCCAACTGGGTGATGGGCCCGGTGCAAGCGCTCGTGAAGGAGCGTACGGAGGAAGCGGCGGATGGATTCCCGGTGTCCGCGCCGCGCTTGGTGGAGCTTCTGACGCTGCTGCGGGACGGTGTCGTGTCCGACAGCGCCGCGAAGAAGGTCCTGGGCAAGTTGGCCGTTGAAGCGAGCTCGGCGAGAGAGATCGTGGAGCGCGAGGGCTTGGTGCAGGTGCGGGACACGGCGCAGCTCGAGGCGTGGGTGGCGGAAGTCGTGGAGGCGCATCCCGAGGAGGTCGAACGGTACCGCGGTGGTGAGGACCGGCTGTTGGGCTTCCTCGTCGGTCGCGTGATGGCACGTTCCGGGGGACAGGCCGATCCCCGTCAGGTGAACGAGTTGCTCCGCTCGACGTTAGCGTCGTAGTCCGGAGTGGCGGACGCCTCTTCATCTGCGGAGGCCGGGTCCGTTCCGGGCTCGGACCGTTCGGGGAGGCGTCGCGTCTCGGTCCCGAGCGGTGGCTCGGGGCGGGGGAGGGTGCGATTGCCGGCGTGCCACGAGGTGATCCCGGCCGCGAACTCCGGGGCGCGAATCTGCGGCCAGTAGATCGACCGGTCGGGCGGAAGGGGAAAGAAGGCGTCGGCCATCTCTTCGAGAGCTTCCGGGTGGTCGGCGGTATGGTCCGCGAGCGCGCGCCGACGAACCTTTTTGGCCAGCTTGAGATTGAGGTCTCCCACGGGGTCCGCCTCGGCCGCCCGTGACTCCGCGCGCTCGTTGAGGTAGCCCACGACCCGCTCGAAGGCGAGCTCGAAGTAGTGATCGACCGTCGGGTCCGGCAGGTCGAACCTCGAGTTGGCTAGAACCTGTCCGAAGACCTTCTGCCACCGCTCGTGACCCTGGAACTGAATCATCCCGCGGAAGATCCGGCGGTTCGTGCGAAAGCTGAAGATTGTCCGGCTCAGCACGTCGTCGAACAGCGAGTCGGCCTCGCTGTGGTCGTGATCCATCACGATGTGCCGGGCGAGGGACACGAAGTCTTCGCCCACGTGCATGTCCATGCGGTGTTCCCAATAGGCGTGGCCCAGAGCCTGGGTCGTGCTCGTGAGTAGGAGCTGACGGGGCACGAACAGGTTGTGCGCCACGGTATCGGCGGCCAAGTGCGCCAGGTATCCGTATCCGACCGCGGCCAGGCGCTCGGAGTCCGCCGACGCCAGGATTTCCTCTCCGATGGACCAATCGTGACAGTGCCGTCCGGCAGGCACGTACTTCTTCGCGAAGGAGATATCGGCCGCGACCGATCCGTAGAGGAAATGGAGCGGATAGCGCTCGAGGATCGCCCGTGTGGCGGGCGGTAGAAGGTACAGGGACGCCAGGAGCGCCTCTCCGAGAGCGACGTGGGTCGCGGGCCCCCAGGCGGATACCGGCTCGGGAGCCAGAAGGACCCACCCGAGGCACAACCATCCTGCTCTGCGGATGATGGAGCTCATGCGGCGTGTATGGGCGCCCCTCAGTCGGAGCGCCCTCCTTCGTCGTGGGCGTAGCCGGGAATGCGCGCTTCGAACTCGGGTGGAACCTCGGGGTCGCGTCGGGCGTTCGTTGGCTCCGTCCGGCGTGTTTGGTGCCCCTGGTTGGACATCGACTTCGCGCTCTCACGGATGCCGTGCACCGTGGCCGCCGTATCGAGAAAGATCTCCTCGGTCTCCGTCTGCACGGTTTCCATCAGGAGGTTGAACTCCTCGATCCGGTCCTCCATGTGGTCGGACGCCTGCTGGAGACGGTCGGTCAGCGAGCGAATGGAGCTGTGTAGCGTTGTGACGTCGGTCCGAACCGCCTCGGTGATGAACTCGACGTTGTCGGAGATCGACTTTGCCCGGGTGGAGACCGGTTCGAGGTTCTTCTGGACGGAGGCTCGGACGTCCCGCAGCACGTTCCGGAACTCCAGTAGCGTCATGGCGATAACGACCGCGAGAACGACGATGGCCAGCGCGGCGATCACGATGCCGACATCCGCAGCTATAGCCAGGGCATCCCGGCGGGCCACGACTTCGGGGAGCGTTGCCTGGATTATGTTCATATCGAAGTGTAACCGACACCATCCCCGGTGATCCAGTCGGGCGGGCACGGAGGCGCACGAGCACGGGTGGCGGCCGCAGTTGCTGGCGTTCGGCCGCGGCCGGTATCTTCGAGCGCCTCGGCGTCGGGCCGCCGACTGCGGTCACAGCCTCGATCCTCCACTCCTCTCGGAGCCCATGGGAAGCTTTCTCGTCGAAGGCGGCCACCAACTCGACGGTCGGATCCGCCCCGCCGGTAACAAGAATGCCGCGCTGCCGTGCCTGGCCGCGACAGTGCTCGCATCCTCCCCCGTGACACTGAAGAACGTGCCGCGCATCCGAGACGTCCTCACCTTTTTGGAGATCGTGGAGTCGTTGGGGGCGTCGGTGCGGTGGGACGGTCCGAACGAGGTCACGGTGGACCCGCGGGGCGTGGAAGGTGGCGAGATCGATCGGCGCCTGGCCGAGCGCATTCGGGCGTCCGTTTTGCTCGCGGGTCCACTGCTCGCGCGCTTCGGAGACGTCGAACTGCCTCCGCCGGGTGGAGACGTCATCGGTCGCCGCCGCATGGACACGCACTTTCTCGCGTTCGAGGCCCTCGGCGCCACGGTGACCCTGAATGGGGGATTCAGGATTCGGGCCCGTGAGTTGCAGGGGACGGACCTATTCCTGGACGAGCCCTCGGTGACGGGAACGGAAAACGCGATCATGGCGGCGGTGCTGGCCCAGGGCCGAACCCGGCTCCGCAACGCGGCGGCGGAGCCGCACGTCCAAGACCTGTGCCGCCTCCTGAACGAGATGGGGGCCCGTATCCGCGGGGTAGGCACGCACATATTGGATATCGAAGGGGTGGAGGGTCTTCAGGGCGCGACGTTCCGCATCGGGTCCGACCACATCGAAGCGGGATCCTTCATCGGCCTCGCCGCCGTGACCGGGAGTGATCTCACGATCGAGGGCGCACCCATGGAGCATCTCGACTCCACACTGCTCGGATTTCAGCGCCTCGGCATCGGGTGTGAGGTCAGGGGTGACGATCTGTTCGTGCGAGGTGCCGGACCCCATCGAGTCCAGAAGGACGCGTACGGACACGTGCCCAAGCTCGATGATGGACCATGGCCGGCCTTCCCGGCCGACCTGACCTCGATCGCCATCGTGGCGGCCACCGGATGCGAGGGGACCGTCCTAGTGCACGAGAAGATGTTCGAATCGCGAATGTACTTCACGGACAAGCTCGTGGGCCTCGGTGCGTCCATCATTCTGTGCGATCCCCACCGGGTGGTTGTGGTCGGCCCGTGCCGTTTGCGGGGGGGCGTGCTGGAAAGCCCGGACATCCGCGCGGGGATGGCGCTTCTCATCGCGGCGTTGGGGGCGGAGGGCAAGAGCCGTATCGGGAATATCCAACAGATCGAGCGGGGGTACGAGCGCATCGACGAGCGGCTGCGTGGTCTCGGTGCCCGGATCGAGCGAGTCGACGGAGGAGACGGTTGAGGAATCGTGAACTTTTGACGGTCGGAACGCGTACTGCTGACGGGGAGCGGGCGTCCGTTTCCCGAGCCGTTCCGTATCGAAACGGGAGGAATCAGAGATGACCGACCAAGAAGAGAAGCGGCAGACGGGTACCCGGGACAAGGTCTCGGACGGCATCCGTCAGGGCATCGGGGTGCTGTCCGCATTCAAGGAAGCCCTCGAAGAAACGATTCAGGAAGCTCGTGATCGGGGAGACCTTTCGACGGATCGCGCGAAAGAGGTGATGCGCGACGCTTTGGATCGGGCGCAGGCCGCAGCCGGCGACGCGCGTGAGCGCTTCGATTTCGTGCACCAAACGGAGGTCGACGAGCTGCGGGCGGAGGTGGCGGCTCTGCGGGCGCGGGTGGATGCGCTGGAAGCGCGGCACCGGTCTGAATGACCCCGACCTGACGAGGCTGCGCCGGACAGGGGGCGGTGTGGAAGGTCGCCATCACCGCGCTTGAGAGCGGTTCCCCTTTCTGGTATGTTCACAGGCCGGTGAAGGTGCGTTACCGGGAGGGTCGTTGCCGACTGTGGGGAAGAGGCCGTCCCCGCATTTTTGTTCGATGTGGACTGGGGTTCGTCGCTTCGGCGGCGTGCCCCTGAATGTTAAGGGGGGATGTTTTCGATGCGAGTGGTTCCGGAGATCGCCGAGGAGTTGGAGCGCCGTGTGAGCGCGCTCGGCTTCGAATTGGTGGATGTCCGGTGGGGAGGGAGCGGGCGTCGTCCGCTACTCCAACTTCGCATCGACCGGCCGGAGGCCGCTCCAGGCGCGGGGGTGACCGTGGACGACTGCGCGTCGGTCAGCCGGGCTCTGGAGCCGTGGCTGGACGAGCACGAGAGCCTGTCGGATCGGTACACGCTGGAGGTTTCGTCACCCGGTGTGGACCGCCCGCTGGTGCGGCCGAGCGACTTCGAGCGTTTCAGCGGAGAGCAGGTCGTGGTCCAGGGTCGGGAAGCGCTGGTCGGCGAGCAGAGTCGGCTCGAAGGAGAATTGCTGGGATGGGTGGAAGCATCCATGGGGGGGGAAGGTAACGTGCGTCTCCGGTTGTCCGGGGGTGACGAAGTCGACGTTCCCGTGGATCGGATTCGTAAGGCGAATCTCGTCTTCACGTGGAAGTGAGGAGATAATAGAAGATGGCGAACGCGGCCCAGATCTTAGCGGCCTTCAGAGACGTGGCGTCGACCAAGAGCCTGTCCGAGGAGGAAATGACCGACCTCGTCAAGGACGGGATCCTGGCGGGCCTCGCGCGTATTTACGGTCCTACCGTACAGGCCGAGATCGATATCGCCGAAGAAACCGGCGAGTTCGATATCGTGGTCTTGCGACGCGTCGTCGAAGACGTCGAAGATTCGGCGTGCGAGATCTCTCTCGAGGAGGCTCGTTGGGACGATCCCACCTTCGAGGTCGGGGACGTCATGGAGATCCCGGTCGAGTTCGGTCAGTTCGGGCGGAACGCGGTCATGGCCGTCAAGCAGCGGATCGTGCAGCGTGTTCGCGAGAACGAGCGGAGTCGTATCCGCGACGAGTTCGCCGATCGGGTCGGGGAGCTCCTGTCCGGCGAGGTACAGCAGGCCGAGCGCGGCAAGCTCGTCGTGCTGATGAACCAAGCTCGCGATGCCGAAGCGATCATCCCCTGGAAGGAGCAGAACCCGCGGGAGCGGTTCCGGCAGGGTGACCCGATCCGCGCTGTCCTCAAGAAGGTCGAGGAGACGCCGAAGGGACCGCGCCTCATCCTCTCCCGCGGAGATCCGGGCTTCGTTGCGGCACTGTTCAGGCTCGAAGTCCCGGAGATCCACCAGGGCATCGTGGAAATCAAGGAGATCTCGCGCGAAGTTGGAGGCCGAACGAAGATCGCGGTCTATAGCCGTGATGAATCGATCGATCCGGTGGGCGCCTGTGTCGGCCTCAAGGGCTCCCGCGTTCAGGCCGTCGTCTCGGAGCTCGGAGGGGAGCGTATCGATATCGTTCCGTGGCATCCCGACACGGAGGTGTTCGCACGCCGCGCCCTCGCGCCCGCACGGGTTTCGAAGGTGTTCACGGATCTCGATCGCCAGGTCGTCACTGCCATCGTGGACGAAGATCAGCTTTCGTTGGCGATCGGTAGGAACGGTCAGAATGTTCGCCTGGCGTCACAGTTGATCGGGTGGCAGATCGACCTCTACGGCTCGCGGGAGTGGATGGAGCGCGGCGAGGAGCTGAGCGCGCTCGAGACGCAGGGCGGCGACGAGCAGTTCGAGACTTCCGATTTCCCGCTCTCCGAGCTCGACGTGCCTGCGGCGACACTGGCGGCGCTCTCGGAGGCCGGGTATCATACGTTTCTGCAGATCATCGACTTGGAGCGCAGAGACTTCCTGGAAATCGCGGGCATCGGTGAGGTGGGAGCCGATCGGCTGCTCGAGTTGATCGACGAGTTGACGGTCGTGGAAGACGATCCCGACACGGACGAGGCTGCTGTCCGCAAGGTGGTGGAGAGCGAGACGTTCGGGGGAACCGACGAGCCGGTCGGCGAGGAGAGGACGGTCGGGAATGAACAGGAGCAGGAGTGACGTCCTGGCCATTCTCGGCCTCGCTCGCCGGGCGGGCGAGGCCTCGGGTGGAACGGAGGCCGTCAGGCAGGCGGTAAGGGACGGGCGTGCGAAGGTGGTCGTCATGGCCACGGACGCGTCCCCGACCCAGCTGAAAAAAATTCGCAGTACGATTCATAATCGGACGATCCCTCAGGTCTTCCTGGGGGATCGAAGCACGTTGGGGGCCGCGATCGGGGCGGCGCCGTTGGCCGCGATCGCGGTGACGGACGCATCGCTGGCGGGGCGCCTCTTGGAAGGGGTCGGATCGGAAGAGGCCACGGACGCTCCCGACGAACCGGAGAGACGAAGATAAGTATGCAGGTTATCGAGCTGGCAGAAGACCTGAGGGTCGAGGCCGACGCCTTGGTCGCGCTCCTCCGAAAGATGGGGATTCCCGTCGCGGACGAGCGGGCGACGATCACGGACGGCGAGAAGGCCAAGGTCCTGGCGAAGGTGGAACGGGAGCGTAGGGCGGGTCGCGAGGACCCGGCCGAGGCGATTCGTGCTGCTCTGGAGGAAGCCGCTTCCAGCTCGGGGCGTCGTCGCCGCCGGCGACGGCGGAGCGAGCCCGAGCCCGAGGAGCCTGAACCGGTCGAGGCCGAAGCGGCCGAGGCCGAGATCGAAGCGCCCGAGCCCGAAGCGGCCCAACCGGAGCCCGAAGAGGCCGAAGTCGAGCCCGAGGCCGAAGCCGAGTCGGCCGAGCCCGTTTCCGAAGAGGCCGCCCCCGAAGCTCCGGAAGCCGACCTCGAGCCTGCCGAGGCCCCGGACGGAGAGCCGGATGAGGCCGTGAGCGACGCGGTCGAGGAAGAGGCGGAAGCGGTGGAGGAGGCCGAGCCCACCGACGAAGCGGTGGAGGCCGAGCCTTCCAGCGGTGGGGCCACGGTCGAGGAAGCGGCGGAAGAAGCTTCGGATCGCGACGAAGCCACGGTCGAGGAGGCCTCCGCAGCGGAGGATGCCGGCGCAGACGACGAGGGTGGCGCAACAGCAGAAGAAGCGACGGAACCCGAATCCGCTGCTGAATCGGAGGCGGCGGAAGGAGACGAAGGCGAGGAAGGCGCCAAGGCGCGACCGAAGCCGGCGTCAGCCCGGGCGGGTGCCCCGGAAGGGCCGACCCGCACGATTCGGAGGCCCACGCCGGCCCCCGCTGCGAGCGCTGGGCCGGGTGGCCAGGTTCGCATTCAGGCGGAAGGGTACACGCCCGACGGGCGCCGGAAGAGCAAGGACAAGAAGAAGGGCAAGAAGCGCCAGGGCGTCGACCAGGACGCGGTCCAGTCCAACATCCAGCGCGTGATGGCCGAGATCAAGGGTGGCGGCGGTGGGAAGAAGCGTCGCCGAAAGGGCCAGCGTGTGTCGCAGGAGGAGCAGGAAGAGCAGGAAGAGCAAGAGCGCCAGGAGGAGGAAAAGGAGCGCACGACCGTGCGCGTGAACGAGTTCCTGACCGTGGCGGAGCTCTCCGAGCTCGTGGATGCGACCTCGACCGAGATCATCGGGTCGGCCTTCAAGAACCTCGGGCTGCTCGTGACCATCAACCAGCGGCTCGACTTCGATCAGATCGAGATGTTGCTCGACGAGTTCGGGTACACGGCGGTACGGGAAGAAGAGTACAGCAGCGAGCCGGTTACCGAGGAGATCGAGGATGCGCCGGAGGACCTGCGCCCCCGGCCACCGGTCGTGACCGTCATGGGGCACGTCGACCACGGAAAGACGCTCCTCCTCGACAAAATCCGGAAGGCGAACGTGGTGGCCGGCGAGGCCGGAGGCATCACGCAGCACATCGGCGCCTATCACGTGGAGCTTCCGGACGAGCGCAGCATCACGTTCCTCGATACGCCCGGACACGCGGCGTTTACCGCCATGCGGGCACGCGGGGCGGACGTGACCGACGTGGTGATCCTCCTCGTCGCGGCGGACGATTCCGTCATGCCTCAGACGGCCGAAGCGATCAGCCACGCGAAGAACGCCGGCGTGCCGATGGTCGTCGCGATCAACAAATGTGACCTGCCGGCGGCGGATCCGAACCGCGTCAAGCAGGAGCTCTTGCAGCACACGGTGAACGTCGAGGACTTCGGCGGTGACACGCTGGTTGCGGAGGTGTCGGCGAAGACCGGTGAGGGGATCGACGACCTGCTCGAGAAGGTGCTCCTCCAGGCCGAGATTCTCGAGCTGAAGGCGAATCCCAACCGTTTGGCGGAAGGGGCGGTCGTCGAAGCACAGCTGGACGTCGGGAAAGGACCGGTGGTGTCCGTTCTCGTACAGAAGGGGACGTTGCGCGTGGGGGAGTCCTTTATGTGCGGGCTCTACGACGGGCGTGTGCGAGCCCTCCTGGACGAGCGTGGGAACTCGGTCGAGAAAGCCGTCCCGGGCACACCCGTCCAGGTGCTCGGCGCGAGCGGGGTGCCCCAAGCCGGAGATACCTTCCAGGTCATGGACGCCGATACCGCGGCGGAGACTGCGGCGACCCGCCAGCGGCTCGATCGCGAGAAGCAGCTCAGGATCCGGGAGCGCGGGGTCAAGCTCGGCGACTTCGGAGCCCTGGTCGCGGCCGGTGAGGTTTCGCGGCTGCCGCTGGTCATCAAGGGTGACGTGGACGGCTCCGTACAGGCGCTTTCCGACGCGCTCGAGCAGCTGAGCGGGGACGAGGTCCAGGTGGACATCATCCATCGGGGCGTGGGAGCAATCAACGAGTCCGACGTGTTGCTGGCCGAGACGGCCGGAGCGGTCGTGATCGGCTTCCGCGTGCGGCCGCAGCCCGCGGCTCGACAGGAAGCCGAGCGCAACGACATCGACATTCACGTCTACGATGTGATTTACGAGGCCGTGGACGAGGTGGCGGCGGCGTTGGAAGGCATGCTGTCGCCGGAGAAGCGCGAGGCGGTCGAGGGGACGGCCGAGGTCCGCGAGGTCTTCAGGGTGAGCAAAGTCGGCACTATCGCGGGCTGTTATGTGACGGAAGGGCGGATCGACCGAAAGGGCAGGGCGCGCGTGGTGCGTGAAGGCGTCGTGGTGTACGACGGCGAGATCGGCTCCCTCAAGCGATTCAAGGACGATGTCAAGGAAGTTCGCGAGGGCTTCGAATGTGGCATCGGCGTCGCCAACTTCAACGACGTCAAGGTCGGGGACCTGATCGAGTGTTACACCGTGACCGAGGTCGCCAGGAAGCTCGAGAGAACCAACTGAGGCAGGCCTTGGGGGGATCCCATGGTGGTCGTGTCCATGACCTGGGAGCTATCCCTTCCAGGCTGTTCGTCGCTGAAGCAAAAGCGGTCCGTGCTTCGGTCCCTGCGGGATCGGCTTCGGAGCCGGTTCAACGTCTCGGTTGCCGAGACCGGCCTCCAGGATGTGTGGGATCGCGGCCTGCTGACGATCGCGCTGGTCGCTACCGACGGCCGAATGGCGGAGTCCGTGTTGGATCGTGCCGACCGTCTCGTCGAAGAACACGGTGGCGCGCTGATTCTCGAGGTACGACGTGAACGCTATTAGGGTCTACGATCTTGCATGACTAGCCGGCACCGTCTCGCTCGTCTGAACGAGCAACTGAAGCGCGAGCTCGCGGAGCTGATTCGTACGGACGTTAGAGATCCTCGCGTCGGGCTCGTCACCGTCACGGACGTCGATGTGACGTCCGATCTGAGTGTCGCGCGCGTCTACGTGCGGGCGCTCGGGGAGACCGAAGAGGTCGACGAGGCGCTTGCGGGGCTCGAAGCAGCTGCGCCGTTCTTGCGCGGTAGCTTGGGGAAGGAGCTCAGCATACGTCGGATCCCCGAGCTCCGTTTTCAGCGGGACCGATCCCTGGAGCACGCCACGCGCATCGAGGAGATCCTTTCGGAGGTCCTCCCCGAGGACGAACCGGCGGACGACTCCGACGAAGGGGGAGGGCCGGACGGGTGAGCTTGGGCCCTGCGGGCGCCGTGCTCCCAGTGGACAAACCGGTCGGTCCGACCTCGCACGACATGGTGGCGGTCGTCCGGCGCGCGCTCGGAATCCGTAAGGTCGGGCATACGGGCACGCTCGATCCCTTCGCATCCGGCCTCTTGCTGGTGTGCCTCGGACGCGCCACACGGATCGCCGAGTACCTTACGGGCTTGGACAAGGAGTACGTCGCGACGGCCGAGCTGGGCGTGGCCACGACCACGGACGACGCCGAGGGCGACGTGGTCGAGGAACACCGGGGTTGGGCAGCGCTCGATCCCTCACGGATCGCCCGGGAGCTCGCGACGTTCGTGGGGACGTTGGAACAGGTCCCTCCGCAATACTCCGCGAAGAAGGTGCGCGGAGAGGCGATGTACCGCCGCGCGCGCCGGGGCGAACAGGTGGAGCTCCAGCCCAACCGGGTGAACATCCGTGACGCGGAGCTTCTGTGGGTCGACCTGCCCCGGGTCCGGTTCCGCATCCGCTGCTCCAGCGGCACCTATGTTCGCGCGGTGGCTCGGGACCTGGGGAACGCCCTCGGGGTGGGCGGACACTTGACCGAGCTGCGAAGAACGTCGGTGGGAGGATTCGGCGTCGGGGAGGCTGTTCATCCGGACGCGCTCGCGGATCTCGACAGTGTGTCCTCGTCCCTGCTGGATCCGCTCGGGGCGCTCGCCCACATGCCTACCTGGGCCGTCGAGGACGAGATCGCGGGACGCTTGCGACACGGCCAACGCGTGCGGTACTCGGGTCCCCCTGCCGCGGGACCGCTGACCGTGGCGTCCGGCCGGGAGCTGGTCGCGGTGGGACACGTCTCCGAAGGCGTTTTCAAGCCCTCGAAGGTCTTCTCGTGAGTGCCGCGCCGGTGCAGTGGCGGTATCCCCCGGGGATCCCGTCCGACAAGGGAACGGTGGCCACGGTGGGTACCTTCGACGGTGTGCACCTCGGGCACCGCAAGGTCCTCGACGAGATCGGGGCCAAGGCAGAGGCGTCCGACCGTCGCAGCGTGCTCGTGACGTTCGATCCGCACCCGCTTCGGGTCGTGCGCCCGGACGATGCGCCGCCCCTGTTGACCACGCCGGTCGAGAAGAAGGAGATCCTGGCTCAGACCGCCCTCGATCTAGCCGTGTTCGTGCGGTTCACGGAAACGCTGTCCCGCTATGAGCCTCGGAGGTTCGTAGAGGAGGTCCTCGTCGGTCGTCTCGGCGTGGAGGAGCTCGTTATCGGATACGATCACGGCTTCGGGCGGGACCGCAGCGGCGATGCCGATACGATCAAGCGAATGGGCGACGAGCTCGGTTTCTCGGTGGACGTGGTCGCGCCCGTATCCGTCGGGGGGCGGACCATCTCTTCGTCGCGGATCCGCAATGCTCTGGCGGACCACGACGTGCGTGACGCCCGAGCGTGCCTGGGTCGGCCCTACGCCGTCAGGGGGGTGGTCGTGCGAGGCGAGGGACGGGGGCAGGAGCTGGGATTTCCCACGGCCAATCTCCACGTGAGCGATCGCGACAAGCTGGTGCCTCCACCCGGGGTGTACGCGGTGTGGGGGCTGTTGCGGAAAGGGAGTGGGTACCCCGGTGCCCTCCACATCGGGCCGAGGCCGACCTTTCGAGGCTCCCCTCCGACGATCGAGCTGCACCTGATCGGCTTCGAGGGTGACCTGTACGGCGAGGAGATCCGGGTCGAGTTCGTGGACCATTTACGGGGTGTCCATCCTTTCTCGAGTGTGGACGCCCTCATCGATCAGCTACGCGAAGATGTGGATGCCGCTGCGAAAGCGGTGGACGCGGACCGGTGAATGACGTAGCTTCTCAGGCTCGAATCCCGGCGTCACCGACCTGCTTGTTCGGCGACGCCCCTCGCTTCCCTTGTAGCGTTGACTCTCGCGGAGGCTGATACGCCAATGGTTATCGTGAAAGAAGACATCATCAAGAAGCACCAGCTCCACGAGAACGACCGTGGAAGCGCACCCGTACAGATCGCGCTCCTGACGGCGAGAATCGACGACTTGCGGGGACATTTCGACAAGCACAAGCAGGACCATCACAGCCGTCGGGGGCTCCTCAAGATGGTCGGTCGACGCCGTCGGCTGCTGGAGTACCTGCGACGTACCGACGTGGAAAGATACCGGGAGCTCATCGCAGATCTCGGCCTTCGACACTAGATGGATGTTCGGGCGACCGGAGCCGAGAAGCTCCGGTCGCCTGTTTTTGTACCGGACGCGAGCATGCGTCGGATGAGAGACGGCCTCTCGATTCGCTGCAGAACGGGCTTCACGCCGAGGCGTGCCCCGGCGGCGGTCGCTCTCTTCTCCGGACCCGCTAACGCTTCGGTACTCGACGAGAGGTCGGGGAAACGCCCCGGCCCAACCCGAAGTGAGTTGATCAAATGATCCAGAGGTTAGAACGTCAGTTTGCCGGGCGCACCCTTTCGCTCGAGTTCGGTCGCATGGCCAAGCTCGCGCAAGGGTCTTGCTTGGTGCAGCATGGGGACACCGTCATCCTCTGCACCGCCACGGTGCAGGACCACCCCACCCACCTTCCCTTCTTCCCCCTCACGGTCGAATACCGCGAGAAAAGCTATGCTGCCGGGAAGATCCCGGGTGGCTTCTTCAAGCGCGAAGGTCGGCCGGGGGAGAAGGAGATCCTCTCCGCGCGGCAGATCGACCGCCCCATCCGGCCGCTGTTCCCGGAAGGGTTCATGAACGAGACGCAGGTCGCCTGCTTCATCCTGTCCGCCGATCAGGAAAACGACGCGGACGTGCTCGCGCTGGTGGGCGCCTCCGTCGCGCTCAAGATGTCGAAGATCCCGTTCAACACCGCGGTCGCTTCGGTGCGGGTCGGGCGCATCAAGGACAACTGGGTGATCAACCCGACGTTCCAGCAGCTCGAGTACTCGGACGTCGATATCGTGGTGGCGGGGACGGCCGAGGCCATCACGATGGTGGAAGGCGGCTCCGTCGAGATTGCCGAATCCGAGATCCTCGAGGGGCTCAAAGTCGCTCACGACGCCATCAAGGAGTTGTGCGCGTTGCAGGAGGAGCTCCTCTCCGGGCACAACGTTCCGGACATGGATTGGACGGCCTTGGAGCCGGATCCGGACCTACGGGCTCGTGTGGAGGACCTCGCCGAGTCGAAGGTGTCGGAGGCGATGGACCTCCAGGAAAAGTCCGAGCGTCAACAGGCGATGGCGGCGGTGCGTGAGGACATCTCCTCCGCTCTCAGCACGGAAGAGGACTGGTCCGACCACGAGAAGGACGTGGGCGAGATCCTGCGGTCCATCGAGAAGAAGACGATGCGCCGGAACATCCTCGAGAGCGGGGAGCGAGCCGACGGCCGCGGATTGGACGACATCCGACCCATCTCTTCGGAGGTCGGCGTGTTGCCGCGCACCCATGGCTCCTCGCTCTTCACACGGGGTCAGACGCAGGCGCTCGGGGTCGTGACGTTGGGCACCGCCAGAGACGAGCAGCGCATCGACTCGATCGACGCGTTGGAGGAAGTCTCCAAGTCCTTCATGCTCCACTACAACTTCCCTCCTTTCTGTGTCGGAGAGGCGAAGCCGTACCGCGGCACCTCCCGCCGCGAAGTCGGCCACGGTAATCTCGCGGAGCGCGCGATCCAGCCGATGCTTCCGGCTTACGACGATTTCCCCTACACGATCCGCATCGTGTCGGATATTCTGGAATCCAACGGGTCCTCGTCGATGGCCACGGTGTGCGCATCGTCGCTCTCGCTCATGGACGCGGGGGTGCCGATCCGCAAGCCCTTGGCCGGGATCGCGATGGGGCTCATCAAGGAAGGCGACGACGTCGCGATCCTCACGGATATTCTCGGGCTCGAAGACGCGCTCGGCGACATGGACTTCAAGGTGGCCGGGACCGCCGACGGCATCACCTCGATTCAGATGGACATCAAGATCGAGGGACTGACGTTCGAGATCATTCAGGACGCCCTGGATCGCGCGAAGAAAGCGCGGCTGCACATCCTCGAGCTCATGAACCAGACGATCTCCGAGGCGCGGACGGAGCTTTCGCCCTACGCCCCGCAGATCATCTCCATTCAGATCAATCCCGAGAAGATCGGGGAGATCATCGGGCCCAAGGGTAAGACGATTCGGGCCATTCAGGAGGAGTCCGGCGCTCAGATCGACATCGACGACGCCGGCGTCGTGAAGATCGCGGCCGTGTCCGGTGACACCGGACGACGTGCCCGCGAGATGATCGAAGCCATCGTTCAGGATCCGGAGGTCGGGCGCATCTACGAAGGTCCGGTCAAGAACACGACCACCTTCGGCGCCTTCATCGAGATCATGCCCGGCACCGAGGGGCTCTGTCACATCTCCGAGCTCCAGGAGAGCCGGACGGAAAAGACCGAAGATGTCTTGAAGAAGGGAGACATCACTCGTGTCAAGCTACTCTCCATCGACGAGAAGGGGCGCCTGCGCCTGTCCCGTAAGGCCGCGTTGGCCGAGGAAGGTGGGGCGTCGGATGCCACGGCGGAGGCGGATGAAGCCCGAGTTTGAGCATGCCGGTTCGCGGACGGTAGGCCGGAGGAGCCACGGGCATCAGCCCGTGCGCTCCTCCGCGTCGTTTGTGGCACAAGCCACGGACCCGGGTTCGGCCACGAGCGACGCGATCGTGCGGACCACGCTCGACAACGGCGTGGTCGTGATCAGCGAGCGTATACCGGGCGTCCGCTCGGTCGCGACCGGGGTCTGGATCCGACACGGCGGAGCGCACGAGACGGAAGAGCAGGGGGGCGCCAGCCACCTGCTCGAGCACATGGTGTTCAAGGGCACGCGCCGCCGGACCGCGGGCGATCTCGCGTTGGCGCTCGAGCGGCTCGGAGGCTCCCTCGACGCGTATACGACCCGCGAGCACACCGCCTTTCAGGCGCGGGTGCTGGACGAACACTTCTCCGAGGCGCTGGACGTTTTGTCGGATCTGGTGCTGGAGCCACGGCTGGCCGCCGCCGACCTGGAGGTGGAGCGCGAGGTCGTCCTCGAGGAGATCGCACAGGTGGAGGATACGCCGGACGACCTCGTGTTCGAGCTCCACGCCGAGCGATTTTGGCGGGGCCATCCATACGGCCGGCCCATTCTGGGGACGACCGACTCGGTCTCGGCCATGACGGAAGCTCAGCTTCTCGAGCTCCACGGGGAGCGTTATACGGGGAGAAACTTGGTGCTCGCGGTTGCGGGCAACGTCGAGCACGACGAGGTGCTGGAACGTGCCACGGAGCTCTTCGGTGACGTGCCGGAGGGTGAGCGAGCTCCGCCGGTCGAGGCGCCCACCGATCCGATGCGCGGTGGCGAGGTCGTGAACCGGCCGTCTGCTCAGACCCACCTGGTGTTCGGCACGGACATCCCGGGTCGAGCGCACCCCGACCGGTACGCGCATATTTTGCTGTCGGCCGCCCTGGGTGGAGGCATGAGCTCGCGCTTGTTTCAGAGAGTCAGGGAATCCATGGGTCTCTGTTACACGGTGTTCAGCTTCCAGTCGTTCCTCCGTGCGCGAGGGGTTTCGGGCGTGTACGTGGGTACCCGACCGGGTACCGCCACGCGGGCAGAGGAAGCGGTGCGCCAGGAGCTCGATCTTCTTGCTCGCGACGGTCTCAGTGGTGTCGAGCTGGAGGACATACGGCGCCAGGTGAAGGGCCAGATCATGCTCGCACTCGAATCCCCGGTTGCGCGGCTCGATCGGCTGGCCTCACTGGAGCTGCACGACGAGCCGTTCACCGGACTCGACGAGCTCCTCGCCCGAATTGATGCTGTGACGCAGGACGATGTCCGCCGCATCGCGCGGGAGGATTACGGAGCCGATCGCCACTTCACGCTGGCGTTGGGCCCGGTCGAATCCGGTACTTCGGAAGCGGGGAGATAACGTGCGCATCGGCGTGCCCCGTGAGATCAAGCCCGACGAATATCGTGTGGCTCTGACGCCGGCGGGTGCCGAAGACCTGACACGTGCCGGCCACGATGTCGTGGTGGAGGCCGGTGCCGGGATCGGGAGTGGGTTCACGGACGACTTCTACGAGGGAGCCGGCGCGCGTGTGCTGGCTTCGGCCTCGGACGTGTGGGCCGAGTGCGAGATGATCCTCAAGGTGAAGGAGCCCGGCGACTCCGAGTGGGCCCATATGCGCGCCGGTCAAGTGGTCTTCACGTACTTCCATTTCGCGGCGTCGGAAGATCTGACCCGGGCGGTGGTGGATTCGGGCGCCGTGGCGATCGCATACGAGACCGTGGAGCTGGATAGCGGGGAGTTACCCCTGCTCACGCCGATGAGCGAGGTGGCCGGGCGGATGTCCGTGCAGCAGGGCGCGAAGTACCTGGAAAAGCCGCAAGGAGGGCTGGGCGTTCTGCTGGGTGGCGTGCCCGGTGTGTTCTCGGGGAAGGTCCTGATCCTGGGAGGCGGCGTGGTAGGTACGAACGCCGCGAAGATCGCGGCCGGGCTCGGAGCGAGAGTGTCGATCATGGACATCGACCTCCAACGGCTCCGCTATCTGGACGACGTCATGCCCGCCAATGTTCAGGGGCTCTTCAGCACGCGCTATGGCATTCGGAAGCAGGTGGAAGACGCCGACCTCGTGATCGGGGCCGTGCTCATCCCGGGGGCGAAGGCTCCCAAGCTCGTCGAGGCCGACGACCTGAAGCGGATGCGGCCCGGAACCGTGATCGTGGATGTTGCCGTGGATCAGGGCGGTTGCGTGGAAACCATCCGGCCCACGACCCACCACGACCCGGTGTACGTCGTGGACGACGTGATCCATTACGGGGTCGCGAACATGCCGGGCGGCGTTCCACGCACGAGCACGTTGGCCCTCACCAATGCGACGCTCCCGTACGTACACGCTCTTGCGCGAAAGGGATGGCGCCGGGCGTGTGGGGACGACGGAGCCCTGCGCAAGGGCCTGAACATCGTCGAGGGACGCGTGACCTATGCTGGAGTGGCGGACGCTTTCTCGCTGGAATGCACCCCCGTGGATGAGGTCATCCTGGGGACGAGCCGCGCATGAGGGACCGGGTTCGCTTTACGCGTGTCGGGGACCAAGCGGATCTCCTGCCCCCGGCACGAGGCAGCGCCCGTGCCGCTGGATACGATGTTCGAGCGGCGGAGTCGGTGACGCTCGAACCCGGGGAGATTCGTCTCGTAGGTACGGGATTTGCACTCGAGTTGCCCGAGCACCTCGAGTGTCAGGTAAGGCCCAGATCCGGGCTTGCGCTCAAACACGGGATCACCGTTCCGAACAGTCCGGGAACGATCGATCCGGATTATAGGGGGGAGTTACGGATCATCCTGCAGAATTCGGGGTGTGAGACTGTCCGACTCGACCGCGGCGAACGGATCGCACAGCTCGTGTTCGCACGCTTCGAGACGCCGGAGCTCTCCGAAGTTTCTGTACTTTCCTCCACGGACCGGGGTGACGGTGGATTCGGCAGCACGGGCACCTCATGAAGGACCATGCTGCGATGCGGCTTCCTGGCATCCCACTCGACGTAAACGTATGTTTCGACTTCCTGGCCGGCTGATGGCCGCCCGGGTCCTCGTTCCCGCCTGAATCAGACTTCGCCGTGCTGTCCTTACTGAGCAACTGGTTGAACTCGGGGCGTCTCGTGCCTGTAAACGATATCGCCGTCGACCTCGGAACCGCGAACACACTCGTGTATGTGAAGGGCGAAGGGATCGTCCTGAACGAGCCGTCTGTGGTCGCGGTCGACAAGGAAAGTCGTCAGGTCAGGGGCATAGGCCTCGAGGCCAAGCGCATGCTGGGACGCACACCGGAAGGGATCGAGGCGATCCGGCCGCTCAAGGACGGCGTCATCGCCGACGTCGATGTCACCGAGACGATGCTGCGCCACTTCTTGAAGCAGGTCACCGCGAAGCGGGTGTTCCGCATCAAGCCGAGGATCGTCGTGGGGGTGCCGTCCGGCATCACGGAGCTCGAGCGCCGAGCCGTTCGCTCCTCCGCCATGTCCGCGGGTGCGAAGGGCGTGTACATGGTCGACGAGCCGATGGCCGCCGCCGTCGGCGTGGGACTCCCCGTCGAAACGCCCACCGGAAACATGGTGATCGATATCGGAGGCGGCACGACGGAGATCGCGGTGATCGCGCTGTCGGGCATCGTGTCCAACACCTCCATCCGGGTCGGTGGCGACGAGATGGACTCGGCGATCGTCACCTTCCTCCGCAAGAACTACAACCTCCTCATCGGAGAGCCGACGGCCGAGGCCATCAAGGTCCAGATCGGGTCGGCATTCGACTTTGGGGAGGAACGGGAGATGGAGGTCAAGGGACGGGACCTGGTCTCCGGCATCCCGAAGACCGTCACCGTCCACTCGCAGGAAATTCGGGAGTGCATCCAGGAGCCCGTCCAGGCGATCGTCGAGGCCGTCCGCCGTGCGCTCGAGATCACGCCGCCGGAGCTCTCCTCCGACATCGTCGATCGCGGTATCGTCATGACCGGCGGCGGAGCGCTGATCCGTGGCCTGGACCGTCTGCTGCAACACGAGACGAACCTTCCGATCCACGTGGACGAAGAACCATTGACTTGCGTGGTGCGTGGCGCGGGCCGGATTCTCGACGATTTCCACAAGTATCGCTCCGTGCTCATTCAGTAGCGCGTGAAGCGAACGTCGGCGTCGGGAGGAACGTGTGGCCGTTCTGGGAGGTGAATCCGACATCGGCGGCGGAAGGAAGCAGATGCTCATCGCCGCCGCCTTTTTGGTGGCCGGCATCGTCGTCGGCACCCTCGGGGAGGCTGTGGAGCAGCGTATCGCCGGCTTCATTCGGAGCAACGTCCTCCGGCCGTTCATCGCCACTCAGGAGCTCATCGCCAGCGCGCGGACCCGAGCTACGGACGTCGATCAGCTCATGGTCCGCATCGATTCGCTGACGGCGATCCTCAGTGCCCAGGCGACTCTGGTCGATGAAAACGAAACGTTGAGGGAGCTCCTCGATCTTTCCGGGCGCCTGGAGCCTCGATTCAGGTCGGCGACGGTGCTGCGGCCGGGCACACCCGGATCGGAGAGCATGTTCCTCCTGGACGCGGGGCGGTCCGACGGAATCCGGATCAGGGCGCCGATCATCAGCTCGGACGGGTTGATCGGGGTCGTGCGGAGCGTGAGCGAGTCGAATGCCGCCGGGATGGATTGGACGCATCCGGACTTCCGGGCGAGCGCGATGGTGCCGGGGACGGACATGTACGGCATCGTGGAGAATCGGAGAGGGGCATTCCGTGAGGTGGATCGCCTCGTCCTCACGGGTACGGCCTACAACGAGGTGATCCAGGACGGAGCCCGTGTGGTCACCAGTGGCCTCGGTGGCGTATACCCGAGAGGAATCCCCATCGGAACGATCGCGGGGGTAGCCGACTATGAAGGGTCCTGGCGGAAGAGCTACTGGCTCCGTCCGAGCGTGTTGCCCGGGGAAGTGACCCACGTGCTGATTCCCATCGAGGACCTGTCGGCGGAAGGGATCACGTGGCCGGAGGATGGGGGCTCCCCCTTGCGACCGGTGCCGGAGCCGGCGGCTGAGGGCGTCGACGAGCCTTCGGAGTCTACCGAGGACGGGGGCTGACGTGCGACTCTTCCCCATGGCCGTGGTCGCGGGCCTCGTCGTTCTGCATTTTTTGCTCCGTGTGGGGTTCGGGGTCGGAGGGGCCGCACCGGATCTGTTGACCGTCGGGCTCCTCATCGCGGCGCGGGAGACGCGGATGGGGTGGGCGGCCGGGCTCGGGTTCGTGTTGGGGCTCCTTCAGGACTCCCTCAGCGTCGTGGCGTTCGGGGCGAACACGGTCACGATGACCGTGGTCGGGACCTTGGGCGCGGGGACCAGAGAGCTCTTCGTGGGCGATTCGCGAGCCTTCGTCATATTGTACTTCTTCATCGGTAAGTGGCTGCGGGACGGCGTGCACTGGCTCCTCGTGGGTGAGGATCTCCGGCGCCCCTTCGTGGAGCAGCTGCTCGTCCAGGGCGTACCGAGCGCCGCATACGTTGCGCTCGTGGGTCTCTTCGTCGTAGCGCTCATCGGAGTGTCGAGCGAAGCATGAAGGTTTTTCATCCGCACAAGCGGCAACAGCGGGCCAGAGGGGCCTACATCGCGCTGGCGGTGATGGTCGCTCTCCTCGTCGCCGGCTTCTTCCGTGTTCAGGTGCTCCGTTCGAGCACCTGGGAGCTGCGTGCGGAATCGAACCGGGTGCGGCGTCTTCCGGTGCCTCCGCCTCGTGGTACGATTTACGATCGCGATGGCCGGATCTTGGCCGACAACGTTCCGGGCTACGCGATCACACTTCTTCCGATGCCCCAGGACTCGGCGCGTGCGGTGCTCGATCGGCTGGCCGACCACGTCGAGCTGTCGGAGGAGCGGATCGAGCGGGTGCTCGGTACCTTGGGCCGTTACGGTCGGGAGGTCGTCGTGGATCCGAACGCCGATTTCGAGTCGGTCTCGGTCATCGAAGAACGACGGGGAAGCTTTCCCGGCATCTACGTTGAAATGAGGCCGAGACGGCGGTACACCCTGGGCGAGCCGGCAGGCCACGTCATGGGATACGTGGGGGAGATCACGGCCGACGAGCTCGATTCCCCCGAGTTCGAAGCTGACCGGTACGATCGCGGGATGGTCGTGGGGAAGCTGGGAATCGAGAAGCAGTACGAGGACCGGCTCCAGGGTCGGCAGGGTTGGAAGTACGTCGAGTTCGACGCACGCGGCCGGATCGTGGGTGATTTCAGTGGGGTTCGCACCGACCCCGGGGAGGCGGGCGAGGACCTTCACCTCCACTTGGATTACGAGCTACAGGAGTACATCCACTCTATCTTCCCGGACACGTTGTCGGGCGCGGTCGTGGCGCTCGATCCGGCCAACGGCGGTGTCCTGGCGATGTATTCCGCGCCCACGTACGATCCCAACGATTTCGTCGGCGGCATCGATCCCGACCTGTGGCAGGCGCTTTCCCAGGATGAAAGCAAGCCGCTGTTCAACCGTCCTGTCCTGGGCTTGTACGCCCCGGCTTCGACATGGAAGCTCGCGACCGCCGGAATCGCACTCGATCTGGGTGTCGTGACCCCGGATGAGGAGATGGCCGACCCGTGCACGGGTCGTTGGCGCTTCGGGAACCGTGTCTTTCGCTGCTGGGACCCCGAGGGGCACGGGTACAACAATCTCTCGGAAGCGATCGGTAACTCCTGTGACATCTACTTCTACCAGCTCGGGCTCCGCGTCGGGCTCACCCGACTGATCGAGCGCGCGACCGACATCGGGTTCAGTCAGCGCTGTGGGATCGATCTCCCTCAGGAGAGCCAGGGCATCTTTCCGGAAAGCCGGGACTATTGGCGACGGAACTTCAGCTACGCGCCCACGGAAGGGGAGACCCTCTCGCTCGCGATCGGGCAGGGGCCCAACTCTCAGACTCCCCTCAAGATGGCTCAGTTTTACGTGGCGCTGGCGAGGAACGGTTCGGCTCCGGCGCCTCGGCTGGCCAAGGGTGAGGAAGTCGGAGAGGCATGGGAGCTGAACCTGACCGACGAGCACCTCGACGCGCTCCGGGAAGGATTGCGTGCCGTGACCCAGCCGGGAGGCACGGCACACTTCGGAACCGCGCTCGAGCACTGGGAAGTGCTCGGTAAGACGGGAACCGGCCAGAACCCACTCAGCGTTCGAGGTCTCGCGGAGGACCACGCCTGGTTCACCGGCATGGCCGGGCGCCCCGGCGGCCCTCCCGAGGTCGTGGTGGCCGTGCTCGTGGAGTATGGCCGGAGCGGTTCCGGCACCGCGGCGCCGTTGATGGCGAAGACGGCAGATTTTTACCTTCGTCGCAAGCACGGCATCCCGGTCGATACCGTTCAGACGTACCTCGAACATCTCCGGCGCGGAGTCCCCGCGCCCTGGTATCCGGAACGCTTTCCGACGGCCGAAAGCACCGGACGATGAGACGGCTGTTCCACATCTGGGCGGTCGATCGGTGGTTCGTGCCAGGCGTTGTAGCCCTCTCCCTCTTCGGCGTGGCCATGATCTACTCCGCCGGCGAGGTGCACGTCCCGAATCCGGTGACCGATGGTGCCTGGATCCGCCAACTGACCTGGTTGGCGCTGGCGAGCGTGGCATTCGTATTCCTGTCCCGGGTGCCCGTGCGATGGATCGAATGGGGGGCGATGCCCGCCTACGTGGTCAGTGTGGCTCTGCTCGCCGCGACACTCGTCGTGGGGACGGGTGCGGGTACTGCCGCCGGCGTGCGGAGCTGGATCGACGTCGGGTTCGTTCGCTTTCAGCCGGCTGAGATCGCCAAGCTGGCCACGATCCTGGCGTTGGCGAAGCTGCTCGCCCAGGGCGACGGTCCGCTCACCTCGCTGCGCGACCTCCTCCTTCCGGCTGCGCTCGTCGGACTGCCCGTGGCGTTGGTCTTGCTGCAGCCGGACCTCGGCACGGCCATGGCGTTCGGCGGCATCCTCTTCGCCATGCTCTTCTGGGCCGGCACGCCGGTGGCGTTGCTCGTGCTCGTGGTGAGCCCCGTGGCGGCCTTGATCCTCTCCTACGACATCGCCGTGTGGTCGTGGTACATCCTCGGCCTGATCGTCTTCCTCTACCTGTATCGGTACCGCCTCTTTCTCGCCGAGTCGGTCGCGGTGGTGCTCGCCAACTTCGCTGCCGGGACCATCGCGCGCCCGTTGTGGAATTCCCTCGCGGAGTACCAGCGAAATCGGATCGTCGTGTTCCTGGATCCCGAGGTCGATCCACGCGGTGCCGGGTACCAGCTGATCCAATCGAAGGTGGCCGTGGGAAGTGGGGGGCTCACGGGTAAGGGCTTTACGGAAGGACCTCAGAAGCGGCTGGATTTCCTCCCGGAGCAGCACACGGACTTCATCTTCAGCGTGGTGGGTGAAGAGCTGGGATTCCGGGGGACATTGCTGGTCATCCTGGTGTTCGGGTTCGTGCTGAGCCGCCTGGTGAAGATGGCCGCGGATTCCCCCGATCCCTTTGCCGGCCTGGTGCTTCTGGGTATCTTCGGCGGTTGGCTCGTCCATATATTCGTGAACATCGGCATGACCATCGGTATCGTGCCGATCACGGGCATCCCACTACCGTTCGTGAGTTACGGTGGGACGTTCCTCTTCATGTCGTGGGTCGCCGTGGCGATAGCCGTGCGCGTGGCTCACGAGAGGTAGCTTTCGAAGCGCAATGGCTTGGTTCCGCAAGGACAAGAAGCCGCTCAACGCCGAGGACCGGCGTGACCTCCCGTCCGACGTATTCGACAAGTGTCCGGGCTGTGGCGAGATCCTCTACCGTGAGCGGTTGGCTCAGAACCTCAATGTTTGTCCGAACTGTGGGCATCACCTGCGGATCGCCGCCGATGCCTACCTGAGGCTGTTGCTGGACGACGACAGCTTCGACGAAGTCGCTGGTGAGCTGCGCGCCGCGGACCCACTCGAGTTTCGTGACCTCAAGCCGTACCACGAACGGGTTCGGGCAGCCGAGGCGAAGGGAAAGAACGAGGCCGTGGTGACGGGCACGGGCCGGTTGGATGGGATCGAGGTCGCGGTCGCGGTGATGGACTTCGGCTACATCGGGGGCTCCATGGGGTCCGTGGTCGGAGAGAAGATCGCGCGCGTGGCCCGCCTTGCCCTCGAGCGGCACCTTCCGTTGATCGTCGTCAGCGCCTCGGGTGGGGCGCGCATGCAGGAGGGGATCTATTCCCTCATGCAGATGGCGAAGACCTCTGCGGTGCTTTCCCGGTTGCACGAAGCCGGCCTGCCGTTCATCTCGGTGCTCACCCACCCGACCACCGGAGGAGTGACGGCCTCCTTCTCGATGCTGGGTGACGTCAATTTGGCCGAGCCCGGCGCGTTGATCGGCTTCGCGGGACCGCGGGTGATCGAGGAAACGATCCGCCAGGAGCTGCCCGAGGGGTTCCAGCGAGCGGAATTTCTCAAGGAACACGGCATGGTCGACCGTGTGGTGGACCGCCGGGAGCTCCGCGGCGAGATCGCCACCCTCCTGCGACACATGTACGTCGGTTGGGGCTCGTAGCCGGACGCGGTCCGGTCGCACCCGAGCGGCTGGATCGACCGTTCCAGGATCCTCTCGTTCGACGTCTCTTTCCCCCGCTGGTTACAGGGGTTCACTGGGGGCTCGAGCGAACCGAGCGCGCGCTCACGGCACTGGCCGAGCCACATCGTGCTTACCCTTCGATCCACGTCGGAGGGACGAACGGGAAGGGGTCGGTCGCTTCGACCCTGGCGTCGGTCATGAGGGTCGAAGGGCGGAGGACCGGCTGTTACACTTCGCCGCATCTGTGCTCTTTCCGCGAGCGGATCATGGTGGACGGTCGTCCGCTCACGGAGGAGGCGCTCCTCGCGTACGCGGCGGAGATCCGTGACGTAGTGATCGGATCCGGGCTGACGTTCTTCGAGGCCGTGACCGTGCTGGCCTTCCACGTGTTCGCGCGCGAGAGGGTGGAGATGGCGGTCATGGAGGTGGGGCTGGGCGGGCGGCTGGACGCGACGAACGTGATCGTGCCGGATGTCTCCGCCGTCACGAACGTGGCGATGGACCACTCGGATTTTCTTGGCGGTACCCTCCGGGAGATCGCCCGCGAGAAAGCCGGCATCATGAAGCCGAACGTGCCGTTCGTGACCACCGAGACGGCATCCGAGCTCCGAGCCGTATTCGAGGACGTCGCGCTCGAACGGGGTACATCGGTATCGTATCTGGAGCCGGAAGAGATCCGCGACGTGTCGGTGAGTGGTGAGCATACGTCGTTCTCGATGACGACCGAGAGCTGGGGCGACCTCGAGGTCCGTACGCCGTTGGTGGGACGGCATCAGGCCACCAACGCCGGCCTGGCCGTCGCGACCCTCGACCGTCTCCCTCGTGACCGTCGGCCGGGCTCGGCCGCCATCCTGCGTGGCGTCTCGGAAGTCGAATACCACGGGCGGGACGAGTTGTTGGTCATCGACGGGGTGACGTGGCTTTTCGACGTGGCGCACAATACCGCGGGAATCCTTTCGCTCGTGGATACGCTGGATCGGCTCGGCCTTCCGGGCCCGACGACCGCGCTCGTGGGCGTTCTCGGGGACAAGGATTGGGCCTCGATGCTACCGCCGCTGTTCTCGCGGGTGGACCGGGCGGTTCTCACGCAACCTCCCACGGCGCCGCCCGAGCGTCGGTGGAATCCGGCGTCGGCCGCGGCCGTGGTGGCGGATATCACCGAGCTCTCCGTCGAAGAGGACTTCGTCCGCGCCTTCGAGAAGGCGCGGCTGGCGTCCGCGGATGGCGGCACCGTGGTCGTCACGGGATCGGTGCACACGGTGGGCGGTGCGATGCGGCTTCTGGAGCGCGAGCCACTCCGTCGGTTCGCGGAATAACACCAGCCGCCACTGTTTCGTGGGACAGCCGGTGGTGTGATGCGGTTGAATCGGGCGATGACCGCGCTAGATTGCCCTTCCTATGGCCGCTTCCGACCTGCAGAGACTACCCGGCTTTCGCGACTTTCCGCCCGAAGACTTTGGGTTCCGTAACCGGATCTTCGAGTCGTGGCGGCGCGTGGCCTTGCGTTACGGCTTTTCCGAGTACGACGGCCCACCCCTCGAGCCGCTCGACCTCTACGTGGAGAAGAGTGGCGACGAGATCGTCGAGCAGCTCTACGGGTTCACCGACAAGGGAGGCCGGGATGTCGCGTTGCGTCCCGAGATGACGCCTTCGTTGGCCCGGATCCTCGGTGCCCGGAGCCGGGGCATGAGCAAGCCGATTCGATGGTTTTCGATTCCGCAGCTCTTCCGCTACGAACGACAGCAGCGTGGACGTCTGAGGGAACACTTCCAGTGGAATGTCGACATCGTGGGAGAGGCCGGGGTCGCTGCCGACGCGGAGGTTCTCGCCGTAGGCATCGACGGCCTGCGCGACCTCGGTCTGACGCACGCGGATTTCGTGGCCCGCGTCTCTGATCGGCGTTTGCTCACATCGGTCTTGGAGGCGGTGGGAGTTCGGGAGGGAGCGCTCGGTGCCGCGTTTCAGATCGTGGACAAGGTGGAGCGCGATCCCCATGATCGGACCATCGCGCGTCTGCAGGAGGAAGCCGGTCTCGACGAGGCGGCCGCGGTCCACCTTCTGGAGACGCTCGAGTTCGGTCTGGAGGCGGTGGCCGATCGGTTCGGTGGCCGCGACGACGTAGGAGCGAAGCTGGAGCCCCTGAGGGAATACGTCGAGCTTCTCGGGTTCATGGGCCTCGGCGACTATGTTCAGGTAGACCTGAAGATCGTCCGGGGACTCGCGTACTATACGGGGATCGTCTTCGAGCTCTTCGACAGGAAGGGCCAGCTTCGCGCGATTTGCGGGGGTGGTCGCTATGATCGTCTCTTGGAGCTCGTGGGTGGAGAGTCTTTACCGGCCGTCGGCTTCGGCATGGGCGACGTCGTCCTGGGTGAGCTCCTCACGGATCGCGGCCTGCGGCCCGATACGTCGAAGCGGATCGACTACTTCGTCGTGTCCGTCACGGACGACGAGCGGCGCGACGCGCTCGGGATCGCGCAGCGGCTTCGTGCTCGCGGTCACAGCGTGGCGTATGCGCTGCGGGGTCAGGGGGTCGGCAAGCAACTGAAGGCGGCCGGCCGGGAGGGTGCCATCGAGGCCCTGATCGTGGGACCCGACGAGCTGGCTCGCGGGGCCGTGACCGCCCGACGCCTCTCCGACGGAACGGAGCGCGAGATTCGTATCGAGGAGTTGGATTGAGTCGTTCAGAAGAGGAGACCGCGCGCGTCACCCGTGAGATCACCGCCCGTGCCATCCGCCGGCTCGATATGCTCGAGTGGGCGATCTTCGGTGGGGCGGCCGTCCTTGCCACGATCGGGGGAGCGTTGATCGCCTTCCTGCTCGCCGGCCCGCTTGGCGTCGCCTTCCGACCCGCCTGGCTCGTGGCTTCCGTGGTTCTCTTCGTAGTGCCGGGAGCCATCGCCGTCACCATCCTCCGCCGCGACGAGCGCCGCCGTGCTCGCCGCCTCGAACAACTCCGCGAAGAACGCGACCAGGACACATGACCGATCACAAAAAGCTGACCCCGAGGGCCGAGGACTTCTCCTCGTGGTACAACGAGCTCGTACAGCGGGCCGAGCTCGCCGATCATTCTCCGGTCCGAGGCAGCATGGTCATCCGGCCGTGGGGCTACGGGATCTGGGAGCGGATGCAGCGTCAGCTCGACGACATGTTCAAGGAGACCGGGCACGAGAACGCATACTTCCCGCTCCTCATCCCGATGAGCTTCATCGAGCGCGAGAAAGAGCACGTGGAGGGTTTCGCGCCGGAGCTCGCGGTCGTGACGCAGGCCGGTGGCAAGGAGCTGGAGGAGCCGTACGCCATCCGCCCGACCTCCGAAACCATCATCTATTCGATGTACGCCAAGTGGGTGCAGAGCTACCGCGATCTGCCGATCTTGCTGAACCAGTGGGCGAACGTCATGCGCTGGGAGCTCCGCACACGGCTCTTCCTGAGGACGTCGGAATTCCTCTGGCAGGAGGGCCATACCGCTCACGCGACACCGGAGGAGGCCGAGGAGGAGACGCTCACCATGTTGGGAGTGTACCGCACCTTCATGGAGGACTGGATGGCCATGCCTCCCGTGACCGGACTAAAGTCTCCGACCGAGACGTTCGCGGGGGCCGTTCGGACCTACGCTTGCGAGGCCCTGATGCAGGATAACAAGGCCCTGCAGGCCGGAACCTCGCACTTTCTGGGTCAGAACTTCTCGAAGCAGTTCGACCTCCGGTTCCAGACGGAAGCGGGACACGAGGAATACGCGTGGAACACCTCTTGGGGGGTCTCGACCCGATTGATCGGCGGTCTGGTGATGACCCACGGAGACGACGAGGGGTTGGTGCTTCCTCCCCGGCTGGCACCGGTACAGGCCGTCATCGTTCCCATTCTGCGCGGTGACGACGAGAGCCCCGTGCTCGAGAAGACCGAGGAGGTGCGGAAGCGGCTGAGTGATGCGGACGTGCGCGTGAAAGTGGACGCTCGGGAGCACCTGTCGCCCGGCGCGAAGTACTACGAATGGGAGCGCAAGGGCGTGCCCTATCGCATCGAGATCGGACCGAAGGATCTGGCGAAAGGCCAACTCGCTCTCGCCCCACGGGTGGTGCCCGAGGACGGGAAGCGAAAAGCGTTCGTACCGGAGAATGAGGCCGTGGCGGAGTTCCCGAACCTGCTCGAGACCTTCCAAGCCGAGCTCCTCGGACGTGCGGCCGCGCGCCGAGACGCGGCATCCGTGCGCGGCGTGACTTCCCTCGACGAGCTCGAGGAGGCATTCGAGCAGGGAGCCGGGTTCGTCTACACGGGGTGGTGCGGCGATCCGGAGGTCGAGGAGACGGTCAAGGAACGGACCGGAGCCACGATCCGGGTTCTGCCCGATGAGGAGTTCCGGTCGGAGCGGGCGCCCGAGAAGTGTGTGTCGGGCGAGCGTGCCGCGACGTCCGAGGTCGTCTGGGCGAGGGCCTACTGATGGGCCACGAGCACGACAAGGTCCTCATCCTCGATTTCGGGTCACAGTTCACGCAGCTCATCGCCCGGCGGATCCGGGAGGAGCACGTGTATTGCGAGATTCATCCGCCGACGCGCTCCCTCGCATGGATCCGTGAATGGGGTCCGAAGGCGGTGATCCTGAGCGGCGGACCCTCTTCCGTTTACGACGACGACGTCCCGGGAATCGACGCGGATCTGCTGCATTCTGGCTTCCCCGTGCTCGGGATCTGTTACGGGATGCAGTTGATCGCCCGGCTCGAAGGTGCTGAAGTGGAGCAGGGACGCCGTGAGTACGGCCGGGCCGAGCTCGCCGTGACCGCCGCCCGTGATCTGTTCCAGGGCTTCGATACAGGAGAGTCGACCACGGTGTGGTGCTCCCACGGTGACCACGTGCTGGAGCCGCCTCCCGGGTACGAGTCCCTCGCCTCCACGAAGGGCCTGCCGGTCGCGGCGTTCGCCGACCGGTCACGGGGCATCTACGGGGTACAGTTCCATCCGGAGGTGGCGCACACGCATCGCGGCGACGAGATCCTGTCGAACTTCCTCTTCGAAGTCGCCGGCTGTAGGCCGACCTGGACGGCCGGCGCGTTCATCGAGGACACCGTCGAGCGGATCCGCGCGCATATCGGCGACCGCAAGGCGATTTGCGGTTTGTCGGGTGGCGTGGACTCTTCCGTCGCCGCCGTGCTCGTCCATCAGGCGATCGGAGATCGGCTCACGTGCATCTTCGTGGATCACGGCCTCCTGCGGAAACACGAGCGGGAGCAGGTGGAGCGGATGTTCCGGAACCACTACGACATGCGCTTGATCGTCGAGGATGCCTCGGAAGCCTTTCTGGGTGACCTGGAGGGTACCTCCGATCCCGAGGAGAAGCGCCGGGTCATCGGAAACCGGTTCATCGAGGTGTTCAAGGCGACGGCCGAGCGGGAGGGGACCGACGCGAGCTTCCTGGTGCAGGGCACGCTGTATCCGGACGTGATCGAATCCGTTTCGGCGGGTGGCCCTTCGGTCACCATCAAGACCCATCACAACGTCGGAGGACTGCCGGACGAGTTGCCGTTCGAACTCGTCGAGCCCCTGCGCGAGCTCTTCAAGGATGAGGTCCGTCAGGTCGGTCGCGAGCTCGGGCTGCCGGAGGACTTCGTCGGCCGCCATCCGTTCCCCGGCCCGGGGCTCGCCATCCGGATCCTCGGGGACGTGACGCCCGAGCGGCTCGCGATGTTGCGTGAGGCGGACGCCATATATCTGGAGGAGATCCGCGAGGCTGGGCTCTACGACGAGATCTGGCAAGCATTCGCGGTGCTGCTTCCCGTCCACTCGGTGGGTGTCATGGGGGACGCCCGCACCTACGAGAGCGTGTTGGCCCTTCGGGCCGTCACCTCCCGTGACGGGATGACCGCCGACTGGTATCCGTTCCCCCACGAGGTGCTCGCGAGGATCTCGACTCGGATCATCAATGAAGTTCCTGGCGTGAACCGGGTCACCTATGACGTCAGCTCGAAACCCCCGGCTACGATCGAGTGGGAGTAGAGGTTACCGCGTCGGCCTCGATCTCGATGAGCATGTCGGGATGGATCAGGCGGCTCACCTCGACCATGGTGGTGGTGGGGCGGGAATCCCCGAAGAACTCCGAATGAGCGCGGCCGAACTCCTCCCAACGACTGATATCCGTCACGAACATCCGAGTGCGTACCACGTGCTCGGCGCCGGCGTCGAGCTCCGCCAGCGCATCCGCGATGATCCGGAGGCAGCGCGCCGCCTGGGCATAACCGTCTCCAGGCGCGTGCACCGAGCCGTCGGGCTCGAGCGCGGCCGTTCCGGTCACGAAGACGAGGTTGCCGGCGCGGAGGGCGCGGCAGTATCCGACGTGGGCCTCCCACGGGGCCCCGGAGTACACGCGGTGGAACGTCATTTGCATCTTCCATGGTAGAAGTCCGGGGCCGGCACGATGCCCGCCGCTACCCACCGTCATCAAGGAGAGTTCCGTGGTCCGTTCACTGCTCGTCGCCCTCTTCGCGCTGGTTCTCGCGACGCCCGCCTCGGCCCAGATCGCGTGGGACAGCCCTTCGTTCATCAGCCCCGTCGCACCCGCGGGCTTGAGCCTCTTCTTCCTGCGGGCCGACGCGGAACGCCTCGGTGCCCTCGGCACGTACCGGCACGACGCCGGTGCCCTAGGCCTCGGTTATCGATTCGCGGTCACGGAAGAGCGCGGTCCGGAAGACGTCGCGGTCGCCGGTGGGGTGGACGTTTCGGGATTCCTGGCCCGGGGCATCGAGGACGCCGACGTGGACGTGGTGTGGTGGTCGGGTCTGGGCGCGGGTATCGGGAACGAGACGGTCGTGAGCGTGCCGCTGGGGCTGATCGTCGGCTGGAGCGGTGAGTCCGACACCGGCGTCATCTTCAGCCCCTACGGGGGTGGGCACGTCGCGCTGGACTTCGTCTCCGGACCGGGGGACAACGTCGACTTCCAGGGAGCCGTCGATCTCGGAACCGACATCGTGCTCAACTCCGGGTGGATGATCCGGTTCGGGGCGACCCTGGGAGACCGGGAAGCGCTCGCGCTGGGATTCAAGATTCCGAACTGAGCGGCGGCCGGAGTCGATCCGGCGTACACGGCCGCGTACCGGCGACACGAGCAGCGTGGTAACCACCGCCGAAACGGGCCGCGGAAGAGGCTCGCCCGGCTCGCTCAGGGGGACGGCTCGACCGGCTCCGGCGGGACCGAGTCGAGGCGGACCTCGATCTCGTTCCAGAGATCGCGCATGAAGTCGAGGTCTCGGCCGCGGGCGTCCACGTAGTCCAAGAGCGTCTCTTCCGTGACGTCGTGACGCTCGAGGATCGCGTTTCGGGTGCTGTCCGTCAGCACTCCGTCCTCGTCGCGAAGTGCCGCGGCTCGCAGGTCCACGTAGGCGTCGATGAAGCCTTCACGGGTGAGCTCGCCCGACGCCCGTTCCGAGCCGTTCCCACAGGCCCACCCGACCAGGACGAAGGCGCATGCGGCGCAGACGATGAGAAACAGGCGGATCGGCATGGTCTGTGCTCAGCAGGGGTGCGTGCGACAAGGGCGACTTCCATGCAAATTAGAACACGCGAACGCGCCACGTCCAAGCCGAGAAGTGAGACAACCATGAAGCTGCAGAAGCCGATCTTGTTCGCCTCGCTGCTGGCCGTGACCGCGTGCGCGGTGAATCCGGCCACTGGCCGTCGCGAGCTCTCCCTGGTGAGCGAAGCCGGCGAGATCGAGATGGGGCGGGAGGCCGACCCCCAGATCCGCGCCCAAATGGGGTTGGTCGAGAACGAGGCGCTCCAGAGCTACGTCTCGGATATGGGGCTCCGCCTCGCGTCCGTGTCCGAACGACCCGACCTGCCGTGGACGTTCCACGTCGTCGATGAGCCGGGCGTCAACGCGTTCGCGCTCCCCGGGGGCTTCATCTACGTGACCCGTGGCATCCTGGCGCACTTCGACTCCGAAGCCGAGCTGGCCGGCGTGCTCGGACACGAGATCGGTCACGTCACCGCCCGCCACTCGGTGTCGCAGATGAGCCGCCAGCAGCTCCAGCAGATCGGCCTCGGGGTCGGCATGGTGCTTTCGGAGGACGTGCGCCAGCTCGGCGGGCTCCTCAGCGCCGGCATGCAGCTCATCAATCTCAGGTACTCCAGGGGTGACGAGACGCAGTCCGACGAGCTGGGGCTTCGATACGTCTCCCTTGTGGGGTACGATCCCACGGCCATGATCGGGGTATTCGAGATGTTGGCTCAGGCCGGCGGGAGCGGACAGGAGGAAGGTCGGATTCCGGAGTGGCAGCTCACCCATCCGTATCCCGAGAACCGCGCCGACAACATTCGGGCACGCATCGCCGAGGAGGGGCTCGATAGGTCGGGCACGGTCGCGCGCGACGCGTACCTGGACCGGATCGACGGCATGGTGTTCGGTGAGGATCCGCGGCAGGGATATTTCAAAGGATCACGGTTCGTACATCCCGAGCTCGCCTTCGACCTCACCTTTCCGGAGGGGTGGCGCACCATCAACCAGCGGTCCGTCGTCGCCGCCATCGAGCCGTCCGAGCAGGCCGTGATCACGCTCCAGGTGGCGGAGGACACGAACGCGCCCGCCGAAGCTCTGCGCGAGTTCCTGTCGCAGGAGGGCATCACGAGCGGTCCGGTCCGGGAGGACGGGACCGGCGGGATCGAGCGGGCACGGGCCGAGTTCGAGGCGACGACGGAGGAAGGAACCGTCCGTGGCGAGGTGGCGTTCATCAGGCATGAAGACGTTGCCTACCGTCTGCTGGGATATGCTCCGAACGCGTCGGCCTGGGGCGGGCAAGCACAGAATGTGGCGGCGACGATCTCGAGCTTCCAGCCGCTCACGGACGCGGCGATTCTCGGGGTGGAGCCCTGGACCATCGAGATTCGCACGTTGTCGGAGGCTACGTCGCTCATGCGCTACGCGGCGGAGCATGCCTCCCCGGTCGAGCTCGAGGACCTCGCGCGCCTCAACCGTGTGACACCCGAAGAGGTGCTCTCGAGCGGCGCGCGCATCAAATGGGTCGTCGGTGCACCGCTTCCGTAGGGTGTTGGACGGCTAAATCCATTCTGGCCCGGAACTTGAGTCTTTATAGGGTGCGAACGATGCGCGGCTGCCGAAATGGCAGCCAGCAGTGGTGAAACCCGAGGCCGAGAGACCGAGCGATGCTGAATGCCGACAAACTGACCGTGAAATCCGCCGAAGCCCTCCAGGCAGCGAGCGCGGAGGCGCGACAGCGCGGAAATGCCGAAGTTCATGGAGTCCACCTCCTTCAGGCCCTGCTCGCGCAGGAAGACGGCATCGTCGTTCCGATTCTCCAGAAGCTCGAAGTGCCGGTGGGGTTGGTGCGGGAGCGTGCCGTCGAGGCCCTCGACCGCATGGCCCGGGTCGAAGGTGGGCCCGAGCCACAGATCTCCAGGGACCTCCGGGCCGCGCTCGAGGCGGCACAGGACGTCGCTCGGGAGCTCGGGGACGAGTACGTATCAACCGAGCACCTCCTGCTCGGGTTGACCGGAGAAAAGGACGATGCCGGGCGCATCCTTCGTGACGCCGGCGCGACGCTCTCGGAGGTCCGCGCCGCCACCGACGCCGTGCGGGGCTCCCACCGGGTCACCGACCAGACCCCCGAGGAGAGCTTCCAGGCGCTGGAGCGGTACTCGAGGGATCTGACGGAACAGGCCCGGCGCGGAAAGCTGGATCCGGTGATCGGACGGGACGAGGAGATCCGCCGGGTGATCAAGGTCCTCGCCCGTCGGACGAAGAACAACCCGGTTCTCATCGGAGAGCCCGGTGTCGGAAAGACGGCGATCGCCGAAGGGCTCGCGCAGCGCATGGTCGAAGGAGACATCCCGACGTCGCTGTCGAACAAAAAGCTCGTTCAGCTCGATATCTCGGCCATGTTGGCAGGGGCCAAGTACCGGGGAGAGTTCGAGGAGCGGATGAAGGCGGTGCTCAAGGAGATCACCGAAGCCGAGGGACGTTACGTGGTCTTCATCGACGAGATGCACACGATCGTCGGGGCCGGTGCCGCCGAGGGCGCGGTCGATGCCGGGAACATGCTGAAGCCCGCGCTCGCGCGTGGGGAGCTCCACGTGGTCGGTGCGACCACGCTCGACGAGTACCGGAAGCATGTCGAGAAGGATCCGGCGCTGGAGCGCCGCTTCCAGCCGGTCTTCGTGGCGCCGCCTTCGGTCGAGGACGCGGTGGCGATCCTCCGGGGGCTGAAAGAACGCTACGAGGTGCACCACGGGGTTCGCATCACGGACAACGCGGTGATCGCGGCGGCGAAGCTGTCGGACCGGTACATCGGGGGGCGTTTCCTCCCGGATAAGGCGATCGACCTCATCGACGAGGCGGGGAGCCGCCTGCGCATCGAGATCGACTCTCTGCCGCAGGAGATCGACGAGGTGGAGCGTCGTATCGTTCAGCTCGAGATCGAGCGCCAGGCGCTGCAGAAGGAGAGCGGAGCCGCGGCGACGGAGCGGCGTGACGCCATCGAGGAAGAGCTCGCGGAATTGCGCGAGAAGAGTCAGAGCATGAAGGCGCGGTGGCAGTCGGAGAAGGACGTCATCGACGAGATCCAAACGCTCCGGAGCCGGGTCGACGAGCTGCGCTCGGAGGCCGACCGGGCGACGCGCACGGGAGACCTCAACCGGGCCGCCGAGATCAACTACGGAGAGATTCCGGAGGCCGAAGCCAAGGTCGAGGAGCTCTCCTCACGGCTGGCCGAGCTCCAAGAGGAGCAGAAGTTCCTCCGTGAAGAGGTGGAGGCCGACGACATCGCGGCGGTGGTCGCCGAGTGGACGGGCATTCCGGTTTCCAGGTTGCTCGAATCCGAGCGGCAGCGTCTGACCCACCTCGAGGACCACCTCGGCCTCCGGGTCGTCGGGCAACAGGAAGCGGTCACAGCGGTCTCGAACGCGGTGCGCCGGTCCCGTGCCGGACTTCAGGATCCGAATCGGCCGGTGGGCTCGTTCGTCTTCCTCGGCCCGACCGGAGTGGGTAAGACGGAGACGGCGCGCGCGCTCGCGGAGTTCATCTTCGACGACGAGCGGGCCATGGTCCGGATCGACATGTCGGAGTACATGGAAAAGCACGCCGTCGCACGTCTGATCGGCGCCCCTCCGGGCTACGTGGGCTTCGAGGAGGGCGGTCAGTTGACCGAGGCCGTGCGCCGCCGGCCCCACGCGGTCATCCTCTTCGACGAGATCGAGAAGGCCCATTCGGATGTGTTCAACGTCCTGCTCCAGATCCTCGACGACGGGCGGCTGACGGACGCGCACGGGCGAACGGTCGACTTCCGCAACGTCGTCATCATCATGACGTCCAACATCGGGAGCCAGCACATCCTGGCCGCCGGACCGGAGGGCGACTGGGACGCCGTCGAACACGAAGTGAGGGAGCAACTCCACCATCACTTCCGGCCGGAGTTCCTGAACCGGATCGACGACATCGTCGTGTTCCGGCCGCTCAGCGCCGAGGACCTACGCAAGATCGTCGACCTTCAGCTCGAGTGGGTCGTGTCGCTCGCGCACGAAGCCGGAGCGGAGCTCGAGATCACGGACCGTGCGAGAGACTACCTCGCGGAAGCAGGCTACGACCCGGTGTTCGGCGCACGACCGCTGAAGCGAGCCATTCAGCGCTCACTCCAGGACCCGCTCGCCCTGTTCCTCTTGGATGCGGAGATCGAGGAGGGAACACGGATCGTGGCCGACCTCGACGAGCAGGGGAGCGGCCTGACGCTGTCCGCGACCCGGGAGCGGTCCGAGGCCGAGGAACCCGATCCGGTCGGGGCGGCCGAATGACGGCTCTGGTCAAGGGGTTCTCCGGGCTTCCGACACGGAAGGTTTTTCCCGAGATTCGGATGGGTGATTCACCGAGCACGGAGAGCGCGCGATGACCGCAGGGCGCAACTGGTTCCTGCTGTGGGCGGTCGTGATGGTCACGGCCTGTTCCTCGACACAGGGTGGGGTGAATCCGGCCACGGCCGTCGAGCCGCAGCTCTCCGTCGAGCGCTTCCTGCAGGCGGTGAACACCCGGGACCTCGAAGCCATGGGGCGCCTGTTCGGTACGGCGGATGGCCCTTTGGGTGATACGGGGAGCACGATCGGATGTGCGTTCAAGAAGATCGGATCCTGGTTCGGCGGGGAAGCCTGCCGGAGCCGCCAGGAAATCGAGCTACGCCTGGACGCGATCGCTTCGATCCTCGAACACCAGGACTACACGGTCACCCGGCAGCAGCGGGTCGCGGGGCGGCGGCATCCGACCAGCCGCGTGCTCGTCGATCTGGTCATGGACGAGGAGCGTGTGGTGCGTGGCGTCCCGTTCGTCGTGGTGAACGGTGGTAATGGGCGGTGGTTCGTCGAAGAGGTCGATCTCGAGTTGGTCATGGAGGGCGCATGACGCTCCTCCGGGCGTCAGGAGTCCCGCTGAACCAATTCGACGAGCACGCCACCGGTGCTCGAGGGGTGGAGGAACGCCACCAGGCCGTGCGCACCCGGGCGCGGCGACTCGTCGATGAGGCGCATGCCCTGGTCGCGCGCACGCTCCATCTCGCGCTCGATGTCGGTCGTGCGGTAGGCGACGTGATGCAGGCCGGGACCGCGCTTCGCCAGGAAACGGCCTACAGTGGTATCGGGGCCCGTCGGTTCGAGGAGCTCCATCATCCCGACGAAGGCCACGCGGACGCCCTGGCCCTCGATCGTCGTCGGGGTGGAACATGTCTCCCTCGACAAGGATTCATAGTAGGTACGGTGTTCCTCGATGGAAGGAACCGCGACGGCCACGTGATCGAGTGGCAGCGTCGCTGGTAGATTTTGCATCACCATTAGTCCTGTGCGGTTGGAGTGCGGGGCCCTGGGCTCGATCGCGAGGCGACGAGCCCATCCAAGCTAAAGGAGAAATCAGATGGCCACGAGTGACGCGATTCTCGAAGTCACCGACAACAACTTCGTTTCGGAGATCGAGCAGGGCGAGGGCCTCCATATGGTCGACTTCTGGGCCACGTGGTGTGGCCCGTGTCGTATGGTGGCGCCCATCGTCAGCGAGCTCGCCGGAGAGTATCAGGATAAAGGTTTGCGGGTCGGAAAGCTCGATGTCGACTCGAATCCCAGCACCACGGCGCGCTTCCGCGTGACCTCCATCCCGAGTGTTCTCTTCTTCAAGGGCGGGGAGCTCGTGGACCGCGTGGTCGGGGCCGTCCCGCGGCCGCAGCTCGAAGAGAAGATCAAGGAGCACTTGTAACGGCGCCAGGCCCTCGCCATGGCCGTGAAAGACGCGCGCCCGGGATGCCCGACATGGAGAGGCGTCCCGGGCGCGTCGTTTTCCGAGCGGGGCGGCGCCCGCTATCTTACCCGGTGTGTCCACGCTCTACTTGGTCAGCACCCCGATCGGCAATCTCGGGGACTTCACGCCCCGGGCCGCCGAAACCCTCACGGCCGTTTCGCGCATTCTCGCCGAGGATACCCGGCGCAGCCGCGTGCTGGCGGATCGTGCCGGATCGACGGCTCCTTTGGTTTCGCTCCACCAGCACAACGAGCGGGAGCGGATCGAGCGCATCCTCGAGTGGATGAGCCGTGGGGAAGATCTCGCCCTGGTTTCCGACGCCGGCACTCCCATCGTGTCCGATCCCGGAGGGCGGGTGGTCACGGCGGTGCTCGCCGCCGGCCACGACGTGGTGCCCATCCCCGGGCCGAGCGCCGTCTTGGCGGCGTTGGCGGCGTCCGGCTTGCCGGGGGAGCGCTTCACGTTCCTCGGGTTTCCGGATCGGAAGGGGGCGGCGCGCCGCGACCTCGTTCGTAGGATCGCGCGCAGCACGGAAACGGTGGTGCTCTTCGAGTCCCCCGTCCGGGTACCCCGGCTTCTCGTCGACCTCCTCGAGGCGTGCGGCGCGGACCGGCGCGTTGCCGTGGCGCGCGAGCTGACCAAGGTCCACGAGACGATCTTGCGTGGAACCCTCCGGGAAGCGGTCGCCTACTATGAAGAGACACCGCCGAAGGGAGAGGTCACGTTGGTGGTCGAGGGTGTACCGGCCGAGCAGCCCGCGCCCCTGGATGAGGAGTGGGTGCGCGAGCAGGCACGTGAGCTCCTCGATGGCGGGATGCGGCCGTCGAGAGCGGCGCGCGAGTTGGCGCGCCGCTTCGAGGTGGGCCGTAACGACGCGTACCGTATCGTGCACTCCGTGACGGATGCGCAAGCGCCGGGGGACGGTCCCGAACAGGAATGACGAGCTTAGCAGCCCGTGGCAGAAGTCTGGTGGCCCGGACCCGTGCTGCGCCCGGGTGCCCCGGGAGCGGCACGGCCCGCGATCCTATGGCGGAGTCCCGAAGGCGTAGCCGTAGCTACGTCGAGGGGCTCCAACGACGGGGGGCACCCGCGCCCGGAGGGCGTGGGTCGGGCCGTGCCGCCCCGGGCACCGCCGCGCCAGCGGTGGTCCGAAGGGCACGAGGGGACCAACGCTATCGCGTCGGTGCCCGCGGCCGCATGCGGCGTTGGCTCCTTTCGCCGATGCTACGGCATCGCCTTCAAGAAGCCGCCTTGCCTGCGGCGCGCAAGACCCTCGTGCGCGGGCCACCAGACTTCTGCCACGGGCTGCTAGTGCTGGTGGCGGTGTTGGTCCTGGGAGCTCCGGGGCTGGGAGCCGCGCAGGTCGGTGACTCGCTGACGATCGCTCGCCTCCAGTATGGAGGTGGAGGGGATTGGTACGCGAACCCGTCGTCGCTCCCCAATCTCCTGGCGGCCGTTCGTGAGCGGACCGGCATCGTCACGGCCCGTCGTGAAGCCGACGTGGAGCCGCTCGATCCGTCGCTTTCGGATTTCCCCTACCTCTACATGACGGGCCACGGTGAGGTGCGGTTCACGCCCCAGGAACGCGCGGCCCTCCGCACGTACCTGACGTCCGGAGGGTTCTTGCACGCGGACGACAACTACGGGCTGGACGAGTCGTTCCGCCGCGAGGTCGCCGCGTTGTTCCCCGATGCCGAGCTCACCGAGATTCCGCCGGACCATCCGGTCTTCCGTGCCTATTACGAGTTCCCGGACGGCTTGCCCAAGATCCACGAGCACGACGGAGCCCCGCCCCAGGCGCTCGGGATCTTTCACGGAGGCCGGCTGGTGGTCTTTTACTCGTTCGAGTCCGATCTGGGTGACGGGTGGGAGGACCCGGACGTGCACGGCGATCCTGCTGAGGTGCGTGAGGAGGCCCTGCGCATGGGTGTGAACCTCTTCGTGTATGTTCTCGGCCAGGAGGCTTCGTGAGCAGGCCGGCGGACGCGCTTAAGGCGCGGGTCGGAGCCGTGAGGCGGTACCTGTACCGCCGCTCGGTGCTCGCGGCGGGCATCTGGGTTGCTTCCGGCGTCCTGACGGTCTGGGCGGTCGCGTGGTTGTGGGCGGGTGATGGAGGATGGCGGCCGGGGAGCGTCGGCCCGTTGGTGTTGGATGTCGCGATCGTCCTGTGGCTCCTCGGTGGGGCGTACGCATTTCGACGTGTCGTCGACCGTTGGCTGCGAGAGGACCGCCTGGCCCACGCGATCGAGCGGGCGGCCTCGCTGCCCGCCGGAGAAGTGCGTGGCACTCTCGAGCTCGGCAGGGCGATGCCGGAAGGGGTTTCGCCGCGGTTGGCGGCGAGGGCCACCGAGCGGGCCGAGGAGGGACTCCGCAGCTTCGGGACCTCCGAGCTGTCCGGATCGTTGGGACGCGACGTGAACCTCTGGATCCGGCGCGGGTGGGGCGGGCTCTTTGGGGCCACCTTGGTGCTCGTCGCCCTCACGGCTCTCGCCCCCGCACGCTCGCTCCAGGCGTGGAGCGGGCTCGCGACGCCGTTGCGCGTCTTGTCGGGGCCGACGCTCCCGCCACTCCAGGTCGAGCCCGGCCACGCCGAAGTGATGCGCGGTGCAGACGTATCGATCCGGGTGCGAGCCGAAGGACGCCGGGAGGTCGAGCTCCGGTGGCAGGGCGTGGGCGACGTCGCGCATTCCGAGTCGGTCGAGGTCGATCGTGGGTGGGCCGACTACGAGTTGCGCGGCGTCGCCGTGCCGACGGAGTACCGCGTCCATGGCGATGCGGGGACGACTTCGGAGCGGTATGTCATCACGCCCGTGGATCCGCTCTTCGTGGGCGATTTGCGCATCGAGCTGGATTTTCCGTCGCATACCGGACGGGCCGCGGAGGAATACCGGGGCGCGGCACCGCCGCTCCAAATTCCCGAGGGCACACGCATCGCGTTCGACGGGCGGGCGAACCGTCCCCTCAGCACGGCGACATTGACGGACTCCGTGGGTGTGGCGGAGGTGGAGCTCGCGATCGACTCAGCAGAGTTCGACGGAAGGTGGACGCCCGAGACGAGCGGCCGGTACACGTGGCTGTTCCGGGACAGTGGGGGCGAGGCGCCGGCGGACGTTCCGCCGCCGATCGAGCTGGTCGTCCAGGCCGACCAGGTCCCGTTCGTCGAGATCACATCTCCCGCCCGAGACACGGTGCTGTCGAGCGACCTGAGTCAACGCTTGGCCATCGAGGCCGGAGACGACCACGGGTTGGCCGAGCTGGAGTTGGTGGCGCACCGGGTGACTGCGCTGGGAGAACACCGGGAGCCGGTCGTGCAACGTTTCGACCTGGGCGAGACCCGGTTCGCGACTGCGCGCCCCGTCCTCGACTTCTCGTCATGGGGCTTGATGCCGGGCGACGAGGTGCGTTACTCGGCGCGTGTGGCCGACAACGCCCCCGATGCCCAGTGGGCCGAGACCGGGGAACGGGTGCTCCGCATGCCTTCCGCGAGCGAGCTCCGCCGGGACGTGGAGCGGGCCTTCGGAGACGCGGCCGAGCGGCTTTCACAGCTCAGAGAAGCGGCGGAGGCCGAGGCGGAAGGGAACCGTCAGGAAGCCCGGGAACGAACGCTGGGCTCAGGTGCTTCCCGAGCAACCGGCCAGCGACAGCGCAGTGGCGCCGATACGGATTTCGACGAGCGTGAAAGCCTGAGGCGGGCGGTGGAAGAGCAAGAGCGGATGACCGCGGCCGTCGATTCGCTCGGCGCCGACCTCGAGGCGATGGAGCGGCGGATGGAGGAGGTGGGGCAGGCCGATCCGGAGCTGCGTGGGCAGATGCGGGAGCTGCAGGACCTGTTGGACCAGGTCGCCGGCGAAGATCTGGAATCCCGCACGGAGCGTCTTTCCGAGGCCATCGAACAGGGAGACGTGCGAGGGGCGGAGCGCTCGCTTCAGGAGCTCTCGGAGGAGCAGGAGCGGTTCCGGGAGCGGTTGGAGGAGTCGCTCGAGCGGTTCCGGCGTGCCGCGGTCGAGCAGGATTTCAGCGCGAGTCGGAACGAAGCGGAGGACCTGGCCAGACAGGAGCGGGCTCTCGCGGACGCCATGAGGGAAGACGGCACTACCGAGCTCAGGGCCGAGCAACAGGAAGGGCTCGCGGAACGTGCCGAAGAGCTCGACGCGCGGCTGGACCGGCTGGAGGAGCGACTGCGCGAGATCGGAGAAGAGGGCGCCGCCGAAGGGGTGCGGGAAGCGGGCGCTCGTGCCGAGCAGGCCAGAGCCGAGATGAGCGAGGTCGGCCGGAATGCGGACGAGGGGCGGGCTGAGGAGGCTTCCAGCCGGGCCGAGCGGGCCTCCGAGCGGTTGGACGAGGCGGGGCGCGAGCTGAGGCAGGCCCAACAGGACATGGCCATGGAGCAGTTGACACGGATGCGCAGGGCGCTCGAGCGAACCGCGGATGACGCGCTTTCGCTCGCTCGCCGTCAGACGGGGCTCCGCCTGGAGATGAGGGGGGCGACTCCGGACGAATTGCGCGGCATGCGCTCCGACGAGAGGACGCTCCTGCAGGGCATGGAGAACGTGGCCGACAACCTCCGGGTCGCCACCGACGGTCAGGTGCCCGGGGGGCGCGAGATCTCGGAGCAGATGGGACGGATCATGGAGTCGTTCGAGCGCACGCTCGCGTCGATGGAGCGACCACGAAGCATGAACGGATCACCGGTGGCCGCGTCGGAACGGGTGGTCGGGGACCTCAACGAGCTCGCGCTCATGGCTCTACGGTTCGCGGAGCAGATGGGTCAGGCCGGTGAAGAGCAGGGTCGGCAGCAGGAGGGTGCGGAGCAGGAAAGGCAGCAAGCGATGCAGCAGGCGCTGGAAGAGCTCGCCCAACAGCAAGGCGACCTGGTGAACCAGGCCGGCCAGATCATGCCCATGCAGCTGGGAGAGCAAGCGCTGTCCGAGCAGCTCCAAGAGATGTCCGACGGTCAGCAATCCGTTTCGGATCAGCTCGGTGAGCTCTCCGATCAGCCGGCTTCCGAGGGCGCGTTGGGTGACCTGGAGCAACTCGCCGGGGAGGCTCGGGAGGTGGCCGAATCACTGGCGGAAGGTCGGCTCGATCCGGAGACGGCGCAGAGGCAGGAACGCCTGTTCCACCGACTCCTCGATGCAGGTCGGTCACTGGAACGCGACGAGGTTTCGGAGCAGCGCGAGTCGGAAGCGCCGACCGGTTTCGAGCGCGGGACCGTGATGCCGCTCGAAGATGGGCAGCTCGGGGTCCTCGAGTTCGGGATGCCGAGCGCCGAGCAGCTCCGGGAGCTGCCTTCGGCGGTTCGCCGTATGATTCTCGATTATTTCGAGCGTCTGAATCGGGTGCCATCGGCTCCCGACGACGGGGGTGCGTCGTGAGGGTGCGTCGGACCGTGGGATCGATCGCCGCCGGACTCGTGGTCGTGCTGTGCTTGGGTGCCGCGCCCTCCCCGGCGGGTGGACAGGCGAGCGGTGAAGGGGAGACGAACCGCCTCGTGCGGGAGGCGGCGGTTCTGGAAGCGAACGGTGACCTCGTCGGAGCCGAATCTTTGCTCCGCCGCGCGCTCGATCGGGCGCCGGACGCCACCGGTGCCGTGTTCGCCCTCGAGCGGGTGCTCCGCGCTCAGGACGACTCGGAGGAGATAATCCCCGTTCTGGAGGAGTATCTCGGGCGCAACCCGTCATCCGGCGAAGTTCGGGCGCTGAAGCTGCGCGTCCTGGTCGAGGTGGATTCCGTCGATGCGGTCAGGCGCGAGGCGGACGCATGGATCGACGAGGATCCTTCGTCCGCGACGTACCGTTCTTTGGCGGAACTGTACGAGAACGCCTTCGGGCCGGCCGAGGCGCTCGCTCTGCTCCGAAAGGGCCAGGACGAGGTCGAGGAGGGCGACGCCTTGGCGCTCGAGGTCGGTGACCTGGCGGCCCGCCTGGGTGACCGGGACGAGGCGATCCGGCAATGGACACGGGGGGTGGGCGACGACGGTGCTCGAGTGGCAGCGGTGGCGCGGCGCTTACGAGGCCTCCCCGACCCACGGGACGACGCCGTGCAGGCGGTGCTGAGCTCGCTGTCCGAATCGCCCATCTTTGCGCGCCGGCGTGCCGCTGCTTTGATGGCTCTCGAGCTCGGCATGGAAGCCGAGGCGCTGGCGCTCGGTCGCGAGGTGGCTGATGAGCTGGGGACACGGGCGCGCAACCGCTTCCTCACCGAGGTGGCGGAACGGGCACGGGAACGGGCGCTCGGGGGCGTAGCGGTGTGGGCGTTCGGGGAGCTCGCTGCCGACGCGGATATACCGACGGAGCGTAGATCTTTCGACCAGCGCTTGGTGGAGGTGGCGTTGGCCACTGGGGACTCGACCGCGGCATTCGAGGCCCAGTCTCGCATCGCGCAGTCCCACCCGGAGGAGTCGCCCGAACGGCGGACGGCCGCGGCTCGGGCGCTTCGGTTGGGGATGTCGGTTCTGGACGCCGACGCACTACGCCGTGCATTCGAGGAGTTCGAGAAGGCCTACCCGACTGCGGCGGAGATGGACGGATTGGCCGCCGGAGTCGCCCGAAGCCTCCGGGCGCGAGGCGATGCGGAGGCGGCCCTGTCCGTGCTGGCGCCTGCCCGAGGCCCGGAGAGCAGGGTGGAGCGTGCCTACCTTCTCCTCGGAGAGGGTAGGACCGAGGAAGGGCGGACGGTCCTGTCGGAGGCCGTCGAAGGGCTTCCTCCCTCAGAAGCCACGGAGGTGATCCGCCTCATGGGGCTCCTCGGGCGGCTTCCGAGTCGGGCCGCCTCCGTGCTCGGGCAGGCGGCTGCCGAAGCACGCACGGGACGCATCGACGAAGCGGTCGGGCTCCTGGAGGAGGCGGCCGACGGTCTCGATGAGGACGGACGGGCCACGCTCTTCGCCCATGGGGCCCGGATGGTCGAAGATGCGGGCTATCCGGACCGTGCTGCGACGGTGCGCGAACGGTTGATGGACGAACATCCTGATCATCCGGCGACGTCGGCCGCCGCGTTGGCGCTCGCCCGGTACTACGCGGGGCGGGAAGGCGGTGTGGACCGGGCGGTCACGCTCCTCGAGGAGCTCATCTCGTCCCGGCCCAACGGGGCCATCGTCCCGAACGCACGCGCCGAGCTCGACCGCATCCGGAGGGCGCCATGACTACCCCGAACGTGCTCCGTGTAGTGCTCGTCCTGTTGTTCCTGGCCATGCCGGGAGCCGTGGCGGCCCAGTCGCTACTCGTGCCCATGGACCGAGAGCAACGTGATCACCTGAAAGCCTACGGCCTGACCCACTGGGCGCTCGAGCGGGAGCTGAGCGCGGAGTGGCTGCTAAACTACAGGAGCGGCTCGTTCCTGTTTCCGGACCACGAGGAGCTGCGCCGGGAAGCGGCGTTGCGGGGCGTGACCCTGGAGGAGGTCGACGTCGCGGCCGTGTCACGGATCCGGTCGACCATCGAATCGTCCAACATGGAGGCGATTCCCTTGGAGCGAGCGCCTCGAATCGCGGTGTACACCCCGCCGAACTCGTCTCCGTGGGACGACGCGGTGACGATGGCGCTCGAGTACGCGGACATCGAGTACGAGACGATCTGGGATCCCGAGGTCCTCACCGAAGACCTTTCCCGCTACGAATGGATCCACCTCCATCACGAGGACTTCACCGGGCAGTACTCGAAGTTCTACCTGACGTATTCGGGCGCGCCCTGGCTACAGGACGAGGTGGCCCGCAACCAGGAGGTGGCCGGGGAGCACGGTTATCCGAACGTGCCGGCGCTCAAGAAGGCCGTCGCCGAGCGGATCCGAGCATACGTCGAGAACGGGGGGTTCCTGTTCGCGATGTGCTCCGCGACCGAGACCCTGGAGCTGGCGCTGGCCGCGGGGCCGGTGGACATCGCGGCCGCCTATGCCGACGGGACGCCGCCCGATCCGGATGCGTCGGCCAGAATGGACTGGGATCGGGCGATGGCCTTCACCGATGCGGAAGTGCACGTGGCTCCGACCGTCAACGCGTTCTCGGACATCGACGGCCACCAGGTGAACACGCCTTGGCGCGAAGCTCTCGGGGCATTCACGCTCTTCGACTTCTCCGCGAAGCTCGATCCGGTTCCGTCAATGCTGACGCAGAGCCACGAGTCGATCCTGCCGGATTTCTACGGCCTGACCACGTCGTTTCGCCAGGACCGGTTGAAACCGGGGGTGATCGTGCTCGCCGAAGAAGGACCGTGGGCCAAGTACGTGCACGGAAATCTCGGCGAGGGAACGTTCACGTACTTCGGTGGACACGACCCCGAGGATCCCGAGCACCAGATCGGCGACGCGCACATCGATCTCTCGCTTCATCCGAACTCGCCGGGATATCGCTTGATCCTCAACAACGTGCTCTTCCCAGCGGCGAGGAAGCAGACTCTGAAGACACAGTGAGCGAGCGCGCCGACACCTTCCTGGTGGGGCTCGACGGACTCGAAGACCCCGAGCCGGACGCCGCACAGGAGAAGGCATCGCCGCCCTCGAAGCGCCTCACGCTCTCGGCCGAGGCGATCGCGCGGATCAGGGACGAGATCGAGCGTGCGGGGGGGCGGGAGGTGTGCTTCCTCGCGACGGTCGACGAGCACCGGGCCGTCCACGATCCTCGTGCCGTCTCCCGCGGGAATCACGAGGCGGTGCTGGTGGCTGCCCGCGACGCGCCGGAGGGAGGTCTGATGGTGCACAACCATCCTTCGGGCGTGCTCGAGCCCTCCGAGGCGGACATGCGGGTCGCCGGACGCCTGTACGAGGAAGGATTGGGGACGGCCATCGTCGATAACCGGGCGGAAGGCCTCTACGTGGTGGTCGAGCCGCCCACGCCCCGGGTCGTGCGGCCGCTGAGCGTCGAGAAAGTACAGGAGACGCTCGGTCCGCACGGGCCTCTCGCGGAGGGGATGGGGGGCTACGAAGACCGCCCCGGCCAGCGGAGCATGGCCGCTCTCGTGACGGAATCCTACAACGACGGGGGCGTCACCCTGGTGGAAGCCGGGACCGGCACGGGCAAGTCGCTGGCGTACCTGGTGCCCGCGGCCAAGTGGGCCCTGCAGAACGGAGAGCGGACGATCCTCTCCACGAACACCATCAACCTCCAGGAACAGCTCGTCGGGAAGGATCTTCCCCTGGTGGAGAAGCTCGTCGGAGACGTCTCCTGGGCGCTCGTGAAGGGTCGGGGCAACTACGTTTCGATCCGAAGGGCGCTGCTGGCCGCCGACGGACAGGAGAGCCTGTTCGAGGACGATCGCTCGAGCGAGATGAAGGCGCTGTTGGAGTGGATGGAGACGAGCGACGACGGATCCCTTTCCGATCTGGACTTCGTGCCGTCCGACGATGTGTGGGAGGAGGTGCGCAGTGATCCGGACATGTGCCTGCGGGCGCGCTGTCCCCACTTCCAGGAGTGCTTCTACCAGCGTTCCCGGAGACGGGCGGCTTCGGCTCAGCTCCTCGTCGTCAACCACCACCTCCTCTTCACCGACCTCGCGGTGCGGCGGGCGACGGGGAACTACACGCAGGCCGCCGTCCTCCCCTCGTACAAGCGGGTGGTGCTCGACGAGGCACACAACGTCGAGGACTCGGCGACGTCGCATCTCGGCGTCGAGCTGACCCGACGTGGCATGTACCGTACCCTGTCCCGCCTCGATCGGCGGGGGCGGGGGATCCTGACCGCGGTCCACGAGGCCCTCACGGGCGGAACCGACGGCGGCGAGCTCCGGGAGCGGCTGGAGAACCGGGTGCGCCCCTCGGTGGCGACGGCGCGATCGGCCCTCGAAGGACTCCTCGAGCGCCTGGAGGGCCTCGTCACCGATGATGCCGGCGTGGTTCGTCTCGGTCCTCGGGGCATCGGAGAGCCCGCGGAAGACGCGGAAGTCGACGAGCCACTCCGTGCGGCCCTTCGCGCGCTCACCACGCTTCAGCGGGAGGTGGCCGAGCTCCGTGCCCGCCTCGAGCTACGGGACGATCTCTCGGAACGGCTCGAGGGCCGGCTGCTCGATCTGCGGTCCGTGGAGCGCCGGATCGCGGCCGCCGTGCACGGGCTCCGGCTCATCCTCGTGCCGAACGACGATTCCGCGCGGTACGTGCGTTGGTTGGAGTCGCGCGGCCGCGGCCGAAGGCGGAATCTGGCCCTCGCTGCGGCGCCGGTCGAGCTCGGTGCCTTGCTCCGCGAGTCGCTCTTCACACGCGCCGAGACGACGGTTCTGACCAGCGCGAGCCTGACGACTCGGGGGACCTTCGACTTCATGAAGGCGAGGCTCGGGCTCGAGGTGCGCCCGACGTCGGACGAGGCGAACGAGGTCGGGACCGTACGCGAGCGGATGATCGCTTCGCCGTTCGACTTCGAGCGGCACACGCTCCTGGTGGTGCCGACGGGCCAGGGGGCCCCGGATGAGCACGGAAACGCGTGGAACGAGCGCACTCCGGACGATCCGACGGCGCTGCGCGTGGGAGAGCTGGCCGCCATTACCGACGGCGGCCTCTTCGTGCTCTTCACCTCCCACGCCGCGTTGCGTCGGACGTCGGATGCGCTCCGGCGGGGAGGCATCGAGGCGCGCTGGCCCCTTTTCGTCCAGGGCGAAGGTCAGCGTCACGACCTCGTCGACCGGTTCGTGGCGGCCGGCCGCGGGATCCTCCTCGGCACGAACTCCTTCTGGGAAGGTGTGGACGTGCCCGGCGAGCCCTTGCGGGGGCTGGTCATCCACAAGCTGCCGTTCCGGGTGCCGACCGAGCCCATCACCGCCGCCCGTATGGAGGCCGTCGAGGCCGCTGGAGGGGACTCGTTTCGGGACTTCATGCTGCCGCATGCGGCGCTGCGGCTCAAGCAGGGCTTCGGCCGGCTCGTGCGCGGTCACGAGGACAAGGGGGTCGTCATCGTGTTGGACGACCGACTCGTCACCCGCCGCTACGGCGGGTATCTCCGCTCCTCCCTGCCGCCCGCCCCACTCGTGAAGGGTGCGTGGCACGACGTGGAACGCCGCATCGGGGCGTTCTACGGCACTTCACTTGGTCGAGGAAGGGTCGCGCCCTAAATTCAGCCGACCGGGTCCCGGGCGCCGTGGTGGATGCTCACCACGGGCTCGGCGGCCATCCACGGACCCCACAAACGACACGCTTCTCATGACACGCATCTTCGGTATGGCCGTTGGCGTCGTGTACCTCGGCATCGCCTTCGGCGCCTATCGGAATTCGAGCAACGGATGGGAGGCAGGACACGCGGACCTGGGCTTTTGGTGGGCCGTGATCGGAGTCCTGCTCACTATCGCCTCGCTGGGCGCCCTGATCGGGACCTGGCTGCACACGCGCACCCCCCGCCCGTAACGGTCCACGGCCCCGAGCCGCCCGGACGCCGGCTTTCTCCCCGTTTTCCCCGGTCGCCATGTCTGCTAAAACCGAGCTCCGCCCTTCCAAGATCGTCTGCGTCGGAAAGAACTACGCCAAGCATGCCGCTGAGATGGGCGGCGAGGTGCCCGAGGAGCCGTTGCTCTTCCTCAAGGCGCCGTCCGCGCTCATCGGTGACGGCGAAGAGATCGTCATGCCGAAATGGGCCGGTCGGGTCGACTACGAGGGAGAGATCGCGGTCGTGATCGGTCGGCGCGCGACGCGGATCGATGCCGCGGACGGTTGGAGCTACGTACGCGGCATCCTCCCGCTCAACGACGTGACGGCCCGCGACCTCCAGGCTTCGGACAATCAGTGGAGCCGGGCCAAGGGCTTCGACACGTTCTGTCCCGTGGGCGACGTGGTGCCCGTCGACGAGGTCGACCTCGATGCGCTGTCGGTCACCACGCGGGTCAACGGGGAGGTTCGCCAGCAAGGCGAAGTCGGGGACATGGTCTTCAAGGTGCCCGACGTCCTCGCCCATATCACTCGTGCGATGACGCTCGAGCCCGGCGACATCGTCGCGACCGGGACGCCCGACGGGATCGGCCCGCTCCAACCCGGCGACCGGGTCGAGGTCGAGGTGGGTGGCGTGGGCACCGTATCCAACCCGGTGGTCGAGGCGGACCAATGATCCGCACGAGTGCCCGCTACGGAAGGCTCCCCGCCTTCCCGCTGGCACAGATGAAAGCGACCCGGGCGCAGCTCGAGAGCGAAGGGGTCGACGTGATCGACCTGGGCGCGGGAGATTCGGGGCTCCCACCGCCGCCGGCGGCGGTGTCACGCCTCCGCGAGGTGTCTGAAGACCCGACCTACTCCAGCTATCCGTTCCAGCGCGGATTGCCCGAGTTCAGGGAGGCCGTGTCCCGCTGGATGAAGCGTCGGTTCGGGCTGGACGTGGATCCGTGGACCGAAGTGCTTCCGCTCATCGGCTCCAAGGACGGGATCGCCCACATGCCCTTCGCGTTCATGGATCCGGGCGAGGTGGGCATCATCCCGGATCCGGGCTATACGCCGTACGTGGGCGGCGTGACGCTGGCGGGGGGCGAGCCCCACCTGGTTCCCCTGCGACCGGAGCACGACTTCCTCATACCGCTGTCGGAGGTTCCGGACGACGTCGCGGCACGGACCCGGATCCTCTACCTGAACTATCCGAACAACCCGACGACCGCGGTGGCCCCGGACGCGTATTACCGGGAAGCGATCGACTTCTGCCGCGAACGGGGCGCGCTTCTCGCGCACGACCATGCGTACTCGGAGCTCGCTTTCGATGGCTACCGACCCTCCAGCGTGCTCGAATTCGACGGGGCGGGGGAGGTCGCGCTCGAGTTCCACTCGCTGTCCAAGACGTACAACATGACCGGATGGCGACTGGGCTGGGCGGTGGGTCGGCCGGAGCTCATCGCGGCGCTCCAGACCGTGAAGACGTTCGTCGACACCGGACAGTTTCTGGCCGTCCAAGCCGCCGGCGCCGCCGCGCTCGATGCGTGGGACACGTGGGTCCCGGGGAACGTGGCGACGTTTCAGCGCCGCAGGGACGCGCTGGTGGAGGCGCTTCGGCGCGCCGGCTTCGACGTAGCGCTCCCGCGGGCCACGATGTACGTCTGGGTTCCCTTGCCCGAAGGGATCGGCTCGTCCGAGGAGTTCGCGCGTCAAGCTCTTGAAGAGCAGGGCGTGATGGTGCTCCCGGGCGCCACGCTCGGCAAGGGTGGTGAAGGATTCTTCCGGGCGGCTCTCACCGCTTCCGAAGATCGCCTCGCGGAAGCGGGACGTCGGCTCGGAGCCCTGCTCTGAGGGGGCGGACCCCCGAAAACCGCCCGAGGAACTGCATTTCCGGCGCGGGTTAGCAGGCTACATGATCGATCGGGCCGGCGGCGACGATACTTCCTCGGACCGGAGCGCCGCCACCCGGCGTCCGGATCACGGGTCACGCCGACTCGTGTGGACCGCCATCGGCTTTTCGGCGGTGCTCCACCTCATCGCCATCGCCATCTATCCGGTTCTTTTCGACCGCCTCAGGCCCGAGGCCGTCTCGTTCCCCCTCGACCCGGAGACGAGCGAGCCGCAAGGCGTCGAGCTCATGCAGTTGGTCGAGCTCGACGACAGCGAGGCGGGCGAGCCACCGGAGGAACCCGAGTACGCGGCCGATCCGGTGGTGCCGGGCATGCGCTTCGATCTCCCCCCGCTGAACGAAGGAGTGGAGGTGGAGCTCGCGCCGCCCCCTTCGAACGCGGCCGAGCGTCTGCGCCCGAATCTCACGAATACCCGGCTTTGGGCTCCGCTGAGCCGCGTGCTCGGTGAGCTCACACCCGCGCGGCGGGAGGAGCTGTTGGTCTCGGGCCGCCTCCAGGAGTGGTACGATTCGGTGCGCGTCGCCGAGGACGAGGAGCGCGCCCTCACGGACTGGACCTTCACCGACGACGAGGGCGGGCGTTGGGGCGTGAGCGACGGGCGGATCCACCTCGGCGACTACTCGCTGCCGCTTCCGTTCGACTTCGGTGTGACGCCGTCGGAGCGGGCCGAGGTGAATCGACGCCTCGACCAGTGGGAAGCGATCGAGCGCCAGGGCCGGAGAATGGAGATACGGGACTCCTGGCGGGCGCGCTCCGAAGCGATCCGCGAGCGGCGGGATCGCGAGCGCGCGGCCGGAGACTCCACGGGGGGCGGCCCGGACTCGCGATGAGGTGATGCCCGTCGCCGGGTTCCGAAGCTTCGCCGGGCTCGCCATCTTCTGACGTTCCGTGACGTCTGTCTGCCTCGTCCCTTCCACATGCGAACGCCCGTGAGTCACGAGCTCGCCCCCCGCCTCGATCCCGGTGCCATCGAGCCCGCCCGTTACCGTGCCTGGCTCGAGGGAGGCTATTTCCACGTGCCGGCGTCCGCCGTCCTGGAGGAGGGACGAGAGCCGTACGTCATCGTCATCCCGCCGCCCAACGTCACGGCGGTGCTCCACATGGGGCACGGGCTGAACAACACCGTCCAGGACGTGCTCATCCGGTGGCGCCGAATGCAGGGGCGCGCCGCGCTCTGGGTGCCCGGCACCGACCACGCGGGCATCGCCACGCAGAACGTGGTGGAGCGTCAGCTCGCAGCCGAGGGGCTTCACCGGGAGGACCTCGGCCGGGAGGCGTTCGTGGAGCGTGTCTGGAGCTTCGTCAACGAGACGGGCGGGGTGATCCTGGACCAGCTCAAGGCGATCGGGGCTTCGCTGGACTGGGAACGCACCCGCTTCACCCTCGATCCCGAGCTCAGCCGCGCGGTTCGCGAGGTCTTCGTGCACCTGTACGAGAAGGACCTCATCTACCGGGGCGAGTACATCATCAACTGGTGCCCGCGCTGCCTCACCGCGCTCTCGAACGAGGAGGCTGAAGGTGCGGAGAGCGTCGGCTCGCTCTGGCATTTCCGGTACCCTGTGGCGCCCGAGGCCCAGGAGGCCGCGGAAGCCGCGCACCGGGCGAGCGCCGAGAGTGACCGACCGGGCGCCATCGGTCGCTTCGAGGATGGCCGCTGGTACGTGACGGTCTCGACGACCCGGCCCGAGACCATGCTCGGCGACACGGGCGTGGCCGTACATCCCGATGATGAGCGATATGGGGCCCTCGTCGGGGCCGAGGTCGAGCTCCCGTTGACGGGTCGCCGCATTCCCGTGGTCGCGGACGTCCATGTCGACCCGTCGTTCGGCTCGGGGATGGTCAAGGTCACCCCCGCGCACGACATCAACGACTTCGAGATCGCGGGCCGTACCGGCCTGGAGATCCTCGACGTCATGAACCCGGACGCGACCTTGAACGAGGAGGTCCCCGAGCGGTTCCGGGGCTTGGATCGGTCCGAGGCCCGCGAGCGTGTCCTCGGCGCCCTCGACGAAGCGGGGCTCCTGGTCGACCGTGAGGAGCACACCTATTCGGTCCCGCAGTGCTATCGGTGCGACACCGTGGTCGAGCCGAGGCTCTCGGATCAGTGGTTCGTGCGCATGGAACCGCTCGCCCAGCCGGCTCTGGCGGCGGCTAGGGACGGAAGCATCTCGTTTACCCCGGCCCACTGGAAGCGCGTCTACGAGCACTGGATGGAGAACATCCGGGACTGGTGCATCTCCCGTCAGCTCTGGTGGGGCCACCGCATTCCCGTCTGGTACTGCTCCTGTGGCGAGGTGATCGTCGCCCGCGAGGACCCGGACCGCTGTCCTCAGTGCGGCAGCACCGAGCTCGAACAGGACCCGGACGTTCTCGATACCTGGTTCAGCTCGCAGCTCTGGCCGTTCTCGGTCTTCGGGTGGCCCGAGGAAACCGACGACCTCGAGGCCTTCTATCCGGGCCACGCCATGGTCACGGCGCCGGAGATCCTGTTCTTCTGGGTCGCGCGCATGGTCATGATGGGCTACGAGTTCCACGGGGAGGCGCCGTTCAGCCAGATCTACCTGCACGGAACGGTCCGGGACGCGCACGGGCGCAAGATGTCGAAATCGCTCGGCAACGGAATCGACCCGCTCGACGTCGTGGAGCGGTTCGGCGCGGACGCGATGCGCTACACGATCGTCAGCCAATGCGCGGTCGGCACGGACATCAGCCTGGACCACGAGGACGTGGAAGGAGCGTTCGCGAACGGGCGAAACTTCGCGAACAAGATCTGGAACGCCGGACGCTTCGCCCTGATGAGTCTCGGCGAGGAGCCCGTGCGGCCCCTCGAGGACGTGGAGGGTGACCTCCGGCTCGAAGATCGCTGGATCCTGACCCGCACGACCCGGGCCGGCCGCAGCGCGACCCGGGCGCTCGAGCGGTTCCGCCTTCACGACGCCGCGGAGAGTCTGTACCACTATTTCTGGGGCGACGTCTGCGACTGGTACCTGGAAGTCGTCAAAGGTCGGCTGGGACCCGATGCCGATCCGGCGAGCCGCGAAGCGGCCCGCTCCACGCTGGTGACCGTGCTCGACCGTGCGCTGCGGCTCCTGCATCCGGTCGTGCCGTTCGTCACGGCGGAGCTGTGGTCGAAGCTTCCCTGGCCGGACGGGCTCGAGCGTCCGGACGACCTCATCATCGCGCCGTGGCCCGACGGTGCCGACGGCTTCGAGGATGCTGACGCGGAAGGCAGGATGGACGACGTGCGCGCGTTCGTCGTCGAGGTCCGACGGCTCCGAAAGGAGTACGGCATTCCCGAGGGTCAGCGCATCACGGTGCACGTGACCGGCGGGCCGGAGAGCTTCACGCCCGCGCTCGAGAACCAGGCCACTGCGCTCGAGCGGCTCGCCCGCGTGGAGCGGGTCGACTCCGTGGGAGCGTCGGGCGTGGGGGGGCATGCCGTGCTCGAAAACGGCGCCGAGCTGTTCGTGCCCCTCGAGGGCGTGATCGACATCGCCCGTGAGGTCGAGCGGCTCCAGGACGAGATCGCTCGCTTGGATAAGCAACTCGAGGGTACGCGCGCCCGACTGGCCAACGAAAAGTTCACGTCGAACGCGCCCCCCGAGGTCGTGCAGAAGGAGCGGGACAAGGCCGCCCAGCTCGAGGAGCAGGAGAGCAAGCTGCGCGAGAAGCTGGAGGGGCTGGAGGCGGGCGCGTCCTGACGATGGGGAGTGGAGCGCGCCGGGGATGGCCGGCCGTCGCCGGCCGCTGGTCCGTGCTCGCCGGCGCGGTCGCGTTGGCGGGAGCGAGCGGCTGTGCCCGGCAGAGCGCGCCCCCCGGAGGGCCGCCGGACAACCGCCCGCCCGTGGTGACCGCCACGGTGCCGGAGGCCTTCGACGACGTGCCCGACTTCGAAGGCCCGGTTCGCTTCGAGTTCAACGAGCGCATCAGCGAGCAGGCGGGGGCCGGCGCGTTGGACGAGGCCGTCACGGTCTCGCCCGCCACGGGCGAAGTCCGGGTCAGTCACGGGAGAAGCAGCCTCTCCGTCGACGTCGAAGGGGGCTTTCACCCGAACGTCGTATACCGGATCACCTTGCACGCGGTCGTCCGTGACATGTTCGGGAACGCGCTCCGCGATCCCTTCGAGCTCGTTTTCACGACCGGTGCCGAAGCCGAGCCCACCACGGTGGCCGGCGAGGTCTGGGACCGGATCACTGGTCAAGGGATGTCCGGGTTGAGGCTGCACGCCGTCGGACCCGACACGCTCCCGCACGTGGCCGTCTCGGGCCAAGACGGGATCTATGCGTTCCGCTACCTGCCCGGAGGAAGCTACACGGTGCGGGCGTTCGACGACGTGGATCGCGACCGGGAGGCGGGGCCCAACGAGTTGCAGGGCCGGGTCGAGGTCACGGTCGAGCCGGCCGACACCGCGTTCGTCGACGTGCCCGTCCTCACGCCGGATACCACGGCGGCGGTGCTGCTCGGGGCGGAGGCACTCGATTCCGTGACTCTGGCGCTCCGCTTCGACGACTACCTGGATCCCGGCGCGTCGCTGGACGAAGCCGAGATCGAGCTCGAGGCGCCCATGAACGGAACGGCCCCGACTCCGGCCCGGCGCTTTCACGAGGAAGCCTACCGCGACTACGTGGAGATGGTATCCGACTCCCTGGCCCGCGTGGACTCGATCGCTCGGGCCAACGCGGTCGAGCCCCTGCCCGTCGCCGAGCCCCTCGACCGGTTGGGACCGGACGACCCGGACGCGGCTCCCGAGCCCGACACGGTCACGGGTCCTGACGGCGTCCCTGCTCCGGACAGCCTCACCGACACGCTCACCGACACGCCCACCGACCCGGTCGCTCCGGCCGTCCCCGAGAGGCGGGGGCCTCCGGAGCTCGAGGGGCCTGACGCGCCGGGAGCCGCGGCTGCCCGGGCCCGGGGCAGGGCGCTGCCCGGGAGGCGCATCGTGATCGTGCTGGACGAGCCGCTCGAGCAGGAGGTCGTCTACGAGGTCGTGGTGCGCGAGGTCGCGAACGTGAACGGATTGGGCGGCGGAGGAGGAGGGGTGGAGGTCACGTTCTCGGGGCCCGAAGAGGAGGAAGTCCCACCTGAAGGGGAGGGGCCCGGCACCGCCGAGTCGGGAGGAGGCCGATGAGCGACCCGCGAAGCTCGATCCCGTCGGTCGACAAGCTGCTGCTGGAGGCCACCTTCGTGGCGCTCGTGGAAGAGTACGGCCACGACCGTGTCGTGCGGGCGACGCGTGAGGTCATCGCCACGGTGCGGGCCTCCATCGCTCGGGGTGAGGTGCCGGAGGGGGTCGCCGACCCGGCACGCTACGCCGCTCGGGTGCGCGCGAGCCTCGAAGCCGCGGACGTGCCTTCGTTGCGGCCGGTCGTGAACGCGACGGGGGTCGTGTTGCATACCAACCTGGGTCGCGCACCCCTCGCCGACGAGGCGGTTCGGGCGATGTCGAGGGCGGCGCACGGGTACACGAACCTGGAGTACGACCTGGAGTCCGGGACGAGGGGCTCTCGTTACGTTCACTGTGTTGCCCTGTTGACCGAGCTGACCGGCGCGGAGGACGCGTTGGTGGTCAACAACGCCGCCGCGGCGCTTCTGCTCGCGTTGAACACGCTGGGCCGGGGAGCGGGCGTGGCCGTGTCCCGCGGCGAGCTCGTGGAGATCGGAGGGGGCTTCCGGATTCCGGAGATCCTCGAGCGCTCGGGCGCGCGCCTCGTGGAGGTCGGGAGCACCAACCGCACACGCCTGGCCGACTACCGGGCGGTGCTGGCTCGTGAGGAGCTCCGTGCGGTCCTCAAGGTGCACCGCTCGAATTTCCGGATCACGGGCTTCACCGAAGAAGCGTCCCTCGAGGCGCTCGTCGAGGCCGCGGGGGAGCACGGAACGCCCCTGATCTATGATGTCGGGTCGGGCCTCATGGTGGATCCGGCGCGGTTGGGGCTCCCCCACGAGCCGCGTCCCGTGGATGCGGTGGAGGCCGGCGCCGATCTGGTCGTCTTCTCGGGCGACAAGCTCCTGGGCGGCCCTCAGGCCGGGCTCGTGCTCGGCCGCGCCGAGCTGGTGGAGCGGATGCGAAAGAACCCGCTGTGCCGTGCGGTCAGGGTCGACAAGACCACCCTCGCGGCCCTCGAGGCCACGCTCCGGCAGTACCGGGACCCGGATCGTGCGCTGCGAACCCTTCCCACGCTCGTCATGCTGGCGGCCGATCCCGACGATCTGCGGGAGCGAGCGGGCGAGATCGCGCGCCGCCTCGAAGGCGAAGGGGTTGCATGCGACGTGCGGGAAGTGCGCGGTGCCGTGGGGGGAGGCACGTATCCCGGTGTCGAGCTTCCGTCATGGGCGGTCGTGCCCCGGGTGCGAGGCTCGGCCCAGGTCGTCTCCGAACGCCTGAGGGTGGGGGGAGAACCGGTCGTGGGACGGATCGTCGACGACCGCCTGGTGCTGGACCTCCGGACCGTGCTTCCGAGTCAGGACGAGACCCTGGTGCGCCGGATCCGGGCCGTTGCCGCGGAGCCCTCGAGCTCGTGAAGCCTCTCGCGAGCGCTCGGCCGGCCGTGTTCCTCGACCGGGACGGCACGTTGATCCGGGAACGGTCGTATCTCGCCGACCCCGACGACGTCGAGCTCGTGCCGGGCGCCATCGAGGCCCTCCACGCCCTGCGGGAGGCGGGCTGGCCTTACGTGATCGTGACCAACCAGTCCGGGATCGCCCGTGGCTTGTACAGTGAAGCGGCCTACCGAGCCGTGGCGGATCGCCTCCAGAGCGTGCTCGAAGACGCGGGCGTGCCTCCGGCGGCGACGCGCTATTGTCCGCACCACCCCGACCACACCGGTCCCTGCGACTGCCGCAAGCCGGCGACCGGCATGTACCGGCGCGCCGCGGCCGAAGCGAACCTCTCCCTCGCCGGCTCGTACTACGTGGGCGACAAGCTCACCGACGTGCTTCCGGCCCGATCGCTCGGGGGAAGGGGCGTGCTGGTCCGTACCGGATACGGTGCCGAGCAGGAGACCGAGGCTCCGCCTGGAGTCGTGGTCGTCCACGATCTTGCTTCGGCCGTGCGCTGGATCGTCAACGAGGGCTCACGGCGTTGACCCTTTTCGGGGCCGCGGATAGCTTTTGGCAGGATCACCTGAAACCCGTTTTCAACGAGCGGGTACCAGTGAAGCGAGAGGGCCGAAACGACGGCCCCAACACTTCGAGACCTTCGGTACGGGTCAAAAGAGAGCAGTTCACGCATGCTCACACTTACGCAAACCGCTTCCGAGAAGGTGCACGAGTTCATCAAGGAGCACGGTGTCGAAGGGGATACCGGGCTGCGGGTGGCCGTGTTGCCGGGAGGCTGCTCGGGCTTTCAGTACGGCCTGAATATCGAGGAAGCCCCCGAGGACGACGACGAGGTCCTCGACGTGCAAGGCGTTCGGGTCTTCGTGGATCCCTTCAGCGCCCAATACCTCGACGGCGTCGAGATCGACTACGTGACGAGCTTCATGGGCCAGGGCTTCTCTTTCCGTAACCCGAACGCCAGCGGTGGCTGCGGGTGCGGAAGCTCGTTCACGGTTTGACGCGCCGGCCCCGGGGCCGGTAGGCAAGACGTGCGTATCCAGACCTATACCGGCGGAAACTTCGGCCAGAACGCCTACCTCGCCATTTGCGAGGCGTCCGATGTCGCGGTGGCGATCGATCCGGGCGGGGGCACGGACCGTATGGTGGCCGACCTCGAAGAGCGAGGGCATACCCTCGAGGCCATCGTGCTCACACACGCCCACCTCGACCACGTCGAAGGCGTGCACCTCGTGCGCCGCTTCGCTCCGGACGTTCCGATCTACCTGCATCCGGACGACTTCGACCTCTACCGGTCGTTGCCGCAGCAGGCCGCCATGTTCGGTCTAAGAGCGGACCCGCAGCCCGAGCCCACCGACGAGCTCGTTCCCGGCCGACGCTTCGAGTTCGGGCAGTGCGGCTTCGACATCCGGTTCACGCCCGGGCACGCGCCCGGTCACGTCATCCTCGTGGCGCCCGAGGACGGATTGGCCGTCACCGGAGACGTCGTCTTCCAGGGCTCGATCGGCCGCACCGACCTTCCGGGCGGCGACTTCAAGACGCTGATGGCCTCGATCCGTCAGGAAGTCCTCTCCCTGCCGGACGAAATCACGATGTATCCGGGCCATGGTCCCCCGACGACCGTCGGCGCCGAGCGCGCGACGAACCCGTTCCTGATCCCGCACTACGGCGGCGAGCTGGCGTGAGCCCGCCGCTTCGCGCAGCGGTTTTCGCGTCGGGCGGCGGCACGAACCTCCAGTCACTCCTGGATCACGGGGCCGAGGCCTGGCGCGTGGCGTTGGTGGTCTCCGATCGCCCCGATGCCGGTGCCTTACGACGTGCCGGGCGCGCCGACGTGCCGACCGTGGTGGTTCCGCACGCCTCCGGCGCGACCGAAGACCCGGCCGGCCGCATGCTCACCGCGCTCGCGGAGCACGACATCGACTTCGTCCTCCTCGCGGGTTACATGAAGCTGGTTCCCGCCGAGGTCGTGGAGCGCTATACCGACCGCATCGTGAACGTGCACCCGGCCCTTCTCCCGTCGTTCGGGGGCAAGGGAATGTACGGCATCCACGTGCATCGCGCGGTGCTCCAGGCCGGCGTGCGCCTGACCGGGCCCACCGTGCACCTCGTCGACGAAGTCTACGACCGGGGCCGGATCATCGCCCAGTGGCCGGTGCCGGTGAAAGCGGACGACACACCGGAGGACGTGGCCGCCCGCGTGCTCCGGGTGGAACACTCGCTCTATCCGAGGGTGGTGGACCACCTCGCGGCCGCGTGGCGCGCCGGACGCACGCCCGGGCCGCTCGATGAATCCGGCGCGGCGTTCCGGCTGACCGACTCCCCGGACGTCTGACCCCTGAATCCCCTCCGACAGAGAGAAAAGTCATGAAGCGGGCGCTCATCAGCGTATCCGACAAGAACGGCATCGTGGACTTCGCGAAGGCGCTCGCCGAGCGTGGATGGGAGCTCCTCTCCACCGGCGGGACCGCCAAGGCGCTCCGCGACGCCGGCCTCGACGTGACGAGCGTGACCGACGTGACCGGCCACCCGGAGATGATGGAGGGCCGGGTCAAGACGCTCCATCCGGCCATCCATGCGGGCCTCCTGGCGCGCCGCGACCGATCCGACGACCTCGAAGCGCTGGAGGCGCACGGCTACGGAACCATCGACCTCGTCGCCGTGAACCTCTACCCGTTCCGGGAGACCGTGGCCGAGGGCGGCGTGCCGGTACCGAGGGCCATGGAGAACGTCGACATCGGCGGCCCGACCATGATCCGCGCGGCGGCCAAGAGCCACCGTGACGTGTGGGTCGTGGTCGATCCGGAGGACTACGCCGACGTGCTCGAGGCCGTCGACGCTCCAGAGGAGGACGCGTCGGAGGCCGAGGACCTGCGCCGTCGTCTCGCAGCCAAGGTCTTCCGGCACATGAGCGGGTACGACGCCGCGGTCGCGGACTACCTCGAGGCCGAGGCCGAAGTCGAGTTCGATCCCACCCCCGAGACGCTGGATTTCTCCTTCGAGCGCGTGCAGACGCTCCGCTACGGGGAAAACCCGGACCAGGAAGCCGCGTTCTACGCACCGGCCGGCCACCGTGTGGGCATTTCCGCGCTCGAGCAGCACCATGGCAAGGAGCTGAGCTACAACAACCTGCTCGACCTCGACGGTGCCCTCCTGAGCCTCGCTCCGTTCGCGCTCTCGACCCGGGCCGCGGTGTGCATCGTCAAGCACACGACCCCCTGTGGGCTCGGGGTGGCCGACGACCTCGCCGACGCCTACCGGAAAGCGCTGGCCACGGATCCCGTCAGCGCGTTCGGCTCGGTCATCGCCGTGAACCGTGAAGTCGACCAGGCCACGGCGGAGCTCCTGTCGGAGCTGTTCGTGGAGTGTGTCGTCGCTCCCGGATACGACCAGTCCGCCATGGCGACGCTCACCGAGAAGAAGAACGTCCGACTCCTGACCTTTCCGGAGTTCGAAGGGTCCGTGCCATCGTGGGTGTCCGCCGCCTGGGAGGGCGATGAGGACGCGCTGGGGCAGGTCGCGTTCCTCGCCGTGCACGGCGCGCTCCCCGTGCCACGGGTCTTCCGCTCGGTGTCCGGCGGCCTCCTCGTGCAGACCCCTCCAGTGCCTCCGTTCTTCGGGCTGGCGGACCATGACTGGCAGGTCGTCACCGATCGCGTTCCCGATGACCGCGAGCACGACGACCTCGCATTCGCCTGGGGCGCGATCTTCGGCGTCAAGTCGAACGCCATCATGCTGGCCCGGGACGGCGCGGTTCTCGGAATCGGGGCCGGTCAGATGAGCCGCGTCGATTCCTCCAAGATCGCCGTCCGCAAGGCTTCCGACGCCGGTCTCGACCTGACCGGCTCGGTGCTCGCCTCCGACGCCTTCTTCCCCTTCCGAGACGGCGTCGACGCGGCGGCCGAGGCGGGGGTGCGCGCCGTCATCCAACCCGGCGGCTCCAAGCGCGACCAGGAAGTCATCGACGCCGCCAACGAGCACGGCATCGCGATGGTGTTCACGGGACGGAGGTTGTTCCGGCACTAGGCATACGGGCGGCCGGCTTCAGCGGCGCCCGTATCCGCGTTTCAACCGCGAATCTCGGTCGCCCTGGGCGCGTCCGGTACGTTCATCGCGATTTGCGTTTCGCCATCCAGCGTGGTATTAGGAAGAGACAGACTTTCGTCCCCTGGAGGGGGACGGAAGTGAGCTAATGCCACGATGGAGGCCTGTATGGGTACGAACACGTCGTATGGGAGCATGAACGATCCCGGTGGAACAGGGCGTTCCACCCGCGGACGAGTGGGAGTGGTGGCCCTGGTGGCAGCCGGTCTTTCGCTCCTCGCGAGTCCGGTGAGCATCCAGGCCCAAACCGGTCAGGTCACCGGCACCGTGACGGCCGCGAGCACCGGCGCACCGCTCGGGGAAGTCCAGGTCTTCATCGTGGACGCCGAGTTGGGCACCCTGAGCCGATCCAACGGCCGATTCCTGATCCTGAACGTGCCCGCCGGAAGCTACGAAGTGCGAGCGGAGCGTATCGGCTACGGAGCGGCGACCCAGACGGTGGACGTCACCGCGGGTGGGACCGCGGTCGCGGACTTCAGCCTCGGGGAAGAGGCCTTGGGGCTCGACGAGATCGTCGTGACCGGGACCGCAGGCCAGTCGCGCCGACGCGAGATCGGAAACGCGATCAACCAGATCAATGTCGGGGAAATCCCGGATCGGCCCGTCAGCACGACGGACCTTCTCCAGGGTTCGGCTCCAGGCATCGAGATCACAGGAGGGAGCGGAGAGCTCGGGCAGGGCAAGCAGATCCGCCTCCGCGGCAACTCCTCGGTGTCGATGACGAACCAGCCGATCATCTACATCGACGGTGTCCGCATGATGGATGGGGCCTTCCCCACGGTGGACGGCCAGGACTTTCCAGGCGGTCGTGGCGCGTTGGTAACCGCGAGCCCCTTGGACAACATCAACCCCAACGACATCGAGCGCATCGAGGTCATCAAGGGCTCCGCGGCCACGACGCTGTTCGGGACCGAGGCATCCGCGGGCGTCATCCAGGTGTTCACCAAGAGAGGCTCGAGCGGCGCGCCCGTATGGACGGCCGAGATGCAGCAGGGTACGGGATGGGTCAAGGAGTTCGGAGCGAACGGCGTGCAGTATCTCCACATGGAGCACTACCTCCGCGACCCCTGGTGGGGTGGCGGGTACGAGGGTGGTGAGCTCTCCGAGCCGTGCGTGACGGAGCCCGACTCCCGGTGGGGAGATCACAACAGCAGCGCGGAGGGGGCGTGTAGCTGGCCCGGCTCCGTCTGGCTGCAGAACTACAACCTGTCGGTACGCGGAGGCGGTCAGGACCTTCAGTACTTCATGTCCGGCCAGTACCAGGACGATACCGGGGTGATGCCGAACGACTACCTGGAAAAGTACAACTTCCGGGGCAACTTCACGGTCACCCCGACCGAGGGGCTGCAGATCCAGTGGAACACGGGATATACCAACCAGTGGCAGCAGAACACCTCCGGGGGGAACAACGCGCAGGGGTTGACGCTCAACGCATTCCGCCAGGAGCGGAACTACCTGGCGAGTAAGGACCCTCGGGATATCGCGATCGTTCTGGACTATGACCTGCAGCAGCGGATCGAGCGTTTGAGTTCGGGCATCACCCTGACGTACTCTCCGCTGTCCAACCTGACCAACCGTTTCACGGTCGGTTACGACTTCTCCTCGCAGGAAGGGCGCAACCTCCGGAACTTCGGTTATCCGCAGTTCCCGCAGGGCGGCCTCATGAACGACACGTGGCAAAAGCGCATCCTCACGTTCGACTACGTCGGAACGTACAGCTTCGACGTGACCGACGCGGTGCGGTCCAACTTCTCGTGGGGCGGGCAGGCCATCGGAGACGAGGTGCGTCAGGTGCAGGCATGGGGTGAGGACTTTCCCGGTGCCGCCGAACCCACGGTCGGCTCTGCCGCGCAGACGATCGCGAACGAGGAGAGGCAGAAGATCTGGAACGCCGGGTTCTTCTTCCAGAACGTCTTCGACATCAACGACCAGTACTTCGTCACTGCGGGTGTGCGCGTCGATGGGAACAGCGCGTTCGGTGAAGGCTTCGGGTTGCAGACCTATCCGAAGGTGAGCGGTACCTGGGTCATCAGTGACGCGGATTTCTGGTCCGAGAGCATGGGCTCCGTGAAGCTCCGGGCAGCTTACGGTCAGTCCGGGCGCGCTCCCGGAGCGTTCGATGCCGTGCGGACGTGGGAGGCGGCGGGCTTCGCCGGCCAGCCGGCCTTCGTGCCGGAGAACCTGGGCAACTCGGACCTGGGGCCGGAAGTGACCGCGGAGTGGGAGGTCGGCTTCGACGGCTCCTGGCTCCAGGACCGGATCTCGGCACAGTTCACCTATTACGATCAGACGACGACCGACGCCCTCATGAGCGTGGGGAGCATCCCGTCGGAAGGTTTCACGCAGAGTCAGCTCGAGAACGTCGGTGAGCTCAGCAACAAGGGTATGGAGCTCCAAGTCGACGGTGCGGTCGTCCAGGGGGCGGATTGGGGGTGGGATGTCGGCCTCGGCATCTCGACCAACAACTCCGAAGTCGTCGACCTCGGTGGTATCCAGGAGTTCAGCGACCTGAACGGCCGGATCATCGAAGGGGAGCCGGTTCCGGTCATGTGGGACCGGCGAGTCGCCAACCCTGACGAGATCGCCGAGTTCGAGTACGAGAACGGGGGCGAGAACGTGGTCATCGGCCCCGGATTGCCGACGCACTTCCTGACCCCGAACATGTCCTTCCGGATGCCGGGCAACATCACGCTCTCCGCGCGAGGCGAGTACCGGGGCGGACACTACATGGAGATCAACGAGATTTCCATCGGCCGGTCGGTACGCTCACCACTGTGCTTTCCCTACTACGTCGATCCGGCCAACTCGATCGAGCTCGAGGAAGATACCCCGGCTCTGTGGCGGGAGCGTTGCACGCCCGGCGCCGCGGACGACTACTGGTTCGACGCCGACTATTTCAAGCTGCGGAGCGTGAGTGCCACGGTCCCGGTCGACTTCGCGTTTCCGGATCGGGTCAGCAACGCCACCATAACCCTCGCCCTGAATAACGCGTGGGACTGGTACCGTGAGATCCCGTGGTACGACCCGGAGGTCCTCGGGAACGCCGCCGCCAACGACGATGGGGTCGGGAACCAGACCGAACGCGTTCCCGCGCCCGCGACCTTCCGCATTGCCCTCCGCGTCACGTTCTGAGGAGGGACGAGAGATGAACTACATGACGAAACGACAGGAACGGGCTGCCGCCGCCGTACGGCGGTTGACGGGAGCCGCGACCGCAATCTTCACGATCGCGCTGCTGAGCGCCTGCGACGTGACCAACCCCGGCCCCGTGCAGGACGAGTTCCTCGGGGACGAGGAATCCCAGCCGGGACTGGTCAATGGCTCCATCCGCAGGCTCTCGGAGCTCACGACGTGGACCGCATACACGACCGCGCTCCTATCGAGGGAGATCTTTCCGGGCGGACAGACCGGAGCGGGCGGACACGACGTGTCGACTCAGGGCGGGCATGTGCAGCCCGGGAGCTACGGCGGTTATTTCGACGACGCGCAGCAGGCCCGGTTCATCGCCGAGGAAGCGATCGAGCGCTTCAACGACGTGGGGGCGTCGGACGACATGCTCTACCAGGCCCACCTCTGGGCCGGATACGCGTACCGGGCGCTCGGAGAGAACTGGTGTGATGCCGTGATCGACGGTAGCGGCATTCAGCCCGGTAGCGTCTACTTCGAGAACGCGGTGGAGAACTTCACCGATGCGCTGAGCTATGCTGCGAATGAAGAGGAGCGCCTCCCCGCGCTCGCGGGCCGGGCCGCGGCCCGGGTGTGGCTTGGGGAATGGGGCGACGCGGCGGCTGATGCCGAGCAAGTACCGGACGATTTCGCTTTCTGGCTCGAGATGGATCAGACCGGCAGCACGTCGTACCACAACTGGCTCTACTTCGCCAACGCGAACCGCCCTTACCGGTCCTACTCCATCTGGAACACCTTCTTCGAGGACTACTACACGAACACGGGCGATCCTCGCACGCCGTGGACGGACGACCCCGACGAGCCGTTCGCGAACGCGGCGCTCTCCGGGTACGGACAGATTCCGTGGACGAACCAGCTCAAGTACACGAGCCGGGACGACGACATGCGGCTCGCCAGTGGCTGGGAGATGCTGCTGATCCGTGCCGAGGCCATACTCGAGGGTGGTGCACCCGGTGACTACACCGACGCCATGGACCTCATCAACGAGGTGCGGACGCGGAACGTGAGCGACAATGATGACCAGCCGCTCGAGGCGTGGAACGCGACCGACGAGACGGAAGCGTGGACGTTCCTCAAGCGGGAGCGCGCGATCGAGCTCTGGCTCGAAGGACGCCGGCTCGGCGACGAGCGCCGCTGGATGGAGAACGGCACGCCCGGCGAGCTCGACACGCCCGACTGGAGTGAGATCTCACCGATCTTCACCGAGAACCCGCGGTCGTTCTGCTTCGATATTCCCGACTCGGAGCGCGACGCGAACCCCGAGGTGCCGACGACGTCCGGTTGACTCGTGAGCCGGCGGTTGCTGGAACGCACCGCCGACGTGAAAAGAAGGAGGGGTGGAACGGACCCGTGCCGTTCCACCCCTCTCTTTACGCCTGCCGGCCGGACCGTGTCTAGAACGGCAGGTCGTCGTCGTAGTCGGTCGTGTCGGTCGGCTCCTCCGGGAAGTTGGCCGACGGGCCGGCCGGCTCGGGCTGCCCCTGGGCTCCGTCCGGAGCCGCGCCTTCTCGCTCGATCCGCCAAGCCTTCACGTCCGTATACCATCGCCCTTTGAATTCCCGGCTCTGGACATCGACGTGCGCGGTGAGCCGCTCGCCCTCCTGCACGGCGAACTGTTCGATGTTGTCACCCCACTGGAGGATGCATACGTCCTTCGGGTATTTGCCCTCGGTCTGGAGGATGAACTCCTGCTTGCGCCAGGGACCTTTCTTGCTCTCGCCCGACTGCTCCTCGAGCACCTGCTTCACCGTTCCCGTGATCCTGAGATCCATGGCGACTCGCGACTCCGTAGCGTGATGAGGCGTATGCGGTCCGTCCGACCGCACCTGAACCTAGAGGGGTGGGCGCGTGACTCAAGGGACGGAGTCGGGTTTCTCGCCGAGGAGCCGGCCCACCGCGGCTCTGAGCGCCGGAGGTGTGAAATATCCCACGACGCGGTGGCGAAGGACCCCATTCCGGTCGATCAGGAAGGTCGTCGGGATCCCGGCGATCCCTCCGAACGCCCGCCTTTGCTCAGCCGTTGCACGGGCGATCGGGAAGGTGATCCCCCGTTCATCGACATATTCGCGTATCGGACGCTCGGATCCTGCGTCCGTCGACAGCCCCACCACGACCACCCCGTCGTCGGCCCGGTCTTCGTGTAACGATTGCAGCGACGGCATCTCCAGCCGACACGGCCCGCACCATGTCGCCCAGAAGTTCACGACGACCACGCGCCCCTCCAGCTCCGCCGCCCGAATCGTGTCCCCGTCGAGCGTCACGACCGTGTAGTCCGGCGCGCGCCCCAGATCGGGCGCCACTCCCGTGAGCGCTCCGAGCTGCGGACCCAGCCGGTAGAGCACGAACCCGAGCACCCCGACCCAGATGACGCGCTCGACCCACGTCCGCCAGGCACCGCGCGATCTCGACTCGTTCGTTCGCTCCTCGTCCGTCATACCGCCAGGAACCCCACCCACCCGCCACGGGTCCCCACTCGATGCGCATCGCTCGGTGTGGCGCGTGGCAACGAGTAAGATGTGAGCCGGCGCAAAGACGAGGCGAGGTGCACGCCTGGAACCGCCCGCACACGGCCGGTAGGATTGGGCATGCCTGACCGCCCTCGCCCCTCGCTTCCCGACCTCCCCGTCCTCCCCGCCCTCGACGAGGTCGGACGCGCGCTCTCGGAGCACCGGGGCGCGGTGCTCGTCGCTCCGCCGGGCGCCGGGAAGACCACGCTCGTGCCGCTGGCGGTCCTGGACGCGGATTGGTTGGGGGCGGGCAAGATCATCGTGCTGGAGCCTCGCCGGCTGGCCGCCCGCTCGGCGGCCCGGCGCATGGCGTCTCTTCTGGGAGAGAAGGATGTGGGCGGCACCGTGGGATACCGGGTGCGGATGGATACGAAGGTCGGGCCCGGGACCCGCATCGAGGTCGTGACCGAGGGCGTCTTGACCCGGATGCTACTCGACGATCCGGCGCTCGAAGACATCGGGCTGGTCATCTTCGACGAGTTCCACGAGCGGTCGTTGCACGCCGACCTGGGGCTCGCCCTCTCGCTGCAGTCTCGCCAGCTCCTGAGGAACGAATTGCGACTGCTGGTGATGTCCGCCACGCTGGACCCGACGCCGGTGGCGGAGCTCCTGGACGATGCGCCGATCATACGGAGCGAAGGCCGGAGCCATCCGGTGGAAACGCGGTGGCGGGACCGGCCCGTGGACGGGTGGATCGAGCCCCCGACGGTGAGCGCGGTTCTGGACGCGCTGGAGACGGACGAGGGCGACGTCCTCGTCTTCCTCCCGGGGGCGGGGGAGATCCGGCGGACGGCCGACCGGCTCCGGGAGGCCGGGCTGCCGGACGGGGTGGACCTCTACCCACTCTTCGGGGCGCTCCCCAGGGCCGAGCAGGACCGGGCCATCATCCCGAGCCCGGAAGGCCGCAGGAAGATCGTGCTCGCGACGTCGATCGCCGAGACGTCCCTCACTATCGAGGGTGTGCGGGTGGTGGTCGACAGCGGCCGGATGCGCGTTCCGCGCTTCGACCCGGGGAGCGGGATGACACGACTCACGACCGTGACCGTGACACGGGACGCGGCGGATCAGCGTCGCGGGCGCGCGGGCCGGACCGCGCCGGGGGTCTGCTACCGGCTGTGGACGAAAGCGGAAGATCGGGGGCTGGTGCCCAGTCGCAGGCCCGAGATCGAGGAGGCCGATCTCGCGCCACTCGCCCTGGACCTCGCGGCATGGGGCGCCAGGCCGGAGGAGCTCCGCTGGATGACGCCTCCCCCCGAGGCTTCGCTCGCGCAGGCCAGCGAGCTGCTGCGCGAGCTCGACGCCCTCGACGGTGACGACGTGGTCACGGCGCACGGCCGTGCACTGGCCGGGATGAGTGTGCACCCGCGCTTGGCGCACATGTTGGTGCGGGGCAGGGAGCTGGGCCATGGAGGCATCGCCTGCGACCTCGCCGCGCTGCTCGGTGACCGGGACATCCTCGACGCTCCGGAACGTCCGCCGGACGCCGATCTCCGCCTCCGGGTCGAGGCCATGCGACGGGCCCGCGCTCGCACGAGCGCCCATGCCAGCGGTGCCCGCGGCCATCGTGTGCGCAAAGGAGCGCTCGATCGGGCCCTCCGCGAGGCACGCCACCTACGGCGGTCGCTCGGCACGGGGGAAGGGGACGGCGACCCGGCCGAGGTGGAGCACGTGGGGCTCCTGCTCGCGTTCGCCTATCCCGACCGGGTCGGCCGGCGCAGGGAGGGGAGCCGCGGACGCTTCCTGCTTCGGAACGGAATGGGCGCACGGCTCACGGAAGAGCAGGGGCTCGGCGACGCCGACTGGATCGTCGCGGCGGATCTGGACGCCCGGGGGCCGGACGCCCGGATCTTCCTCGCGGCCCCGCTCGAGCAGGAAGACGTCGAGCGATACTTCGCGGAGCACGTGCGCACGGTCGAGGACATAGCCTGGAGCGAAGAGGCGGGCCGCGTGGAGGCCCACCGCCGGGAGGTCCTGGGCGCGATCACCGTGCGCGAGGCGCCCTTGAAGGATCCCCCGAGAGATGCGGTGCTGGCGGCGCTCCTGGACGGCATCCGGTCGGAGGGGGTCGGAAGCCTGCCATGGACTCGGGACAGCGAGCGTCTACGGGATCGCCTCCTCTTTCTCCACGAGCTCGCCCCGGAGCGCTGGCCCGATCGCTCGGACGAGGCCCTGCTCACGGGCCTGGAGGAGTGGCTCCTGCCGTTCCTGGCCGGCCTCGAGTCCTCCCGCCGACTCGGGGACCTCGCCCGGATCGATTTCGACGAGGCGCTCCTGACGGGCATCGACTGGGCCGATCGGGCGCGGCTCGACGAATGGGCCCCGACGCACCTGGAGGTGCCCAGCGGCGCACGCGTGCCGATCGACTACTCCGATCCGAAGGCTCCGGCGCTCGCCGTTCGGCTGCAGCAGGTCTTCGGGATGACGGAGACGCCCCGTATCGGGGGTGGCCGGGTCCCGCTCACGATGAAGCTACTCTCTCCGGCCCAACGCCCCATTCAAGTGACGCGTGACCTGGAGAGCTTCTGGCGGGAGGCGTACTTCGAGGTCCGGAAGGACCTCCGAGGGCGCTACCCGAAGCATCCCTGGCCGGAGGACCCCATGGCCGCCGAGCCCACGAATCGGACCAAGGGGCGGTGAAGCGTCCGGTGCCAGAGCTGCCCCCGAGGCTGAGCGCGAGGGTAGTCGGCGCGGGTAGCCGACGCCGTCCCCTGCTCACCTCGCGCCTTCGACCGTTTCGAGGGCTTCGGACGCGCTCAAGCGGCCGACCGGACCGCTCGAGTAGCTCGCGAGCCGCACCACACCTTCAGGATCGAGGATGAACTGAGCGGGCTGAAGGTGGGTCTTGGCTCCCTCCTCGATGTACAGCCCGAAGTGGTCCCGAATTTCGTGGACGTCGACGCCGTAGAGCACCGGGAAGGTCAGGCCCTCCTCCGTTTCCATCTGCCGCGCGCCCTCCTCCTCATCCGCCGAGATGGCGACGATGGCGACGTCGGCCTCGTCGTAGGCTTCGGAGTGCTCTGCCAGACCGGCCAACTGCCGGTGGCAGTGCCGTCACCAGTGGCCTCGGTAGAAGGTGACCAGAGCCCAGCGACCCTCCAGGTCGTCGGGAAGGGTCATAGGGCCGCCCGTGGTGGAATCGGCGGTCAGCGTTGGAAAGCGATCTCCGTTTTCTAGATGTGCCATGGTTGACCCCTCGTCGGTGTGCGGGAGCATGTTTGGCGACTCATGAATGTAAACACGATGGAGGCCGGTCGGTGTTCCCTCGGGGACGACCCGCCTCACGGATTCGCCACGCTTGGTATACATAGCGCCATAATGTATAATGCTGCTATGTATCCTAGGACTCGCGCTCGTGCACTCTTCGCCCCGGGTGAGATCATGGAGATCAACAAGGACCTGATCGCCGCTTCCTCGACTCCGATCGTCCTGGCGATCCTGGCCGAGGAGGACAGCTACGGCTACGCCATTCTCCAGCGAGTGCGGGAGCTGTCCGGAGGGCGGATGGAGTGGACGGACGGGATGCTCTATCCCGTGCTGCACCGACTCGAGCGGCTCGGACACATCGAGGCACGGTGGGAGGTCGCGGAGACGGGCCGCCGCCGCAAGTACTACCGGATCACGGCTCAAGGACGGGCGCAGCTCGCCGAGGAACAGAGGCAGTGGCAGACCGTGGATGCGACGCTACGGGGCATCTGGCGGGCGCTCTCCCTCCCCGTACCGGACAGCCACCCGGCGTCAGCCACGCCGCTCCCCGAGGGAGCCTGAGTCATGCCGTCGCCGGGTGCGGCCGTATCACTCGAGGAACAGATCGACCAATGGCGGAGCTACCTTCGGCGCCGGCAGGCGATCGATTCCGTCGACGTCGCGGAATTGGAGGACCATTTGCGCGAGCAGATCGCGGGTCTGGCCCAGGCCGGCCTTGCGACCGATGAGGCGTTCCTGGTCGCGGTCAAGCGTATGGGTGACCTCGACGCCCTCTCGCGAGAATTCGCCCGCGAACATTCGGACCGGCTACGGACTTCGGTTTCTACGCGCGGAACCTGAGCTTTTTCGTCCTTCCACTGCTGACCGGCTATTTCGCGTGGAAGCGACGGACCGGTGCCGGCACGCTCCGTTGGCTGGCGACTGCGTTCGTCGCGGCGGCCGTGTTCGCCAACGCTTATCCGCTCACGCCGGGGGGCTCCACCGAGGCGCTCACGGCGTTGCACCTACCGATCGCGCTCTGGCTCGTGGTGGGTATCGCGTACGCCTCGAGTCGCTGGTGGGAGATGGAGGGCCGCATGGACTTCATCCGGTTTTCCGGCGAGCTGTTCATCTACTACGTCCTGATCGCGCTCGGTGCCGGCGTCCTGACCGGGTTCATGGCGCTGATCTTCCAGTCGATCGGGAGATGCTCATCGCGTTCGACCTGCTCCTGGTGGTGGTTCTGGGGCTTCTGCTCTATTCCATCTCCGCCCGTGACCTCGGCGGACCTGCCCCGCGTACTGTGCGAGAGCGGTACGTCGTCCCGTCCATCGCTCGTGCGGTCGCGGCGGCCCTGGCCGATGCCGCGGCTCCGGCGCCGCTGGAGTCACTCAACCAACGCAGTGTCCGGTGAACCCGGGGCGGTTCACTCATCCGTCGGACTGATGGATGTTGATGACGTCGTCGCGCAGTAGATCCCTGCCGAGGAACTCCTTCTCTTCCTCACGCATGTGCGCCATGAGCTTCTCGATGGCGGGCAGGGCCGCGTTCACGGCCGCGGGAAACTCCGGGAGCTCGCCAGCGGCCCGGATCTGCTCGGCGATCTCCCGATGCTCCTCACGGTGATGGTTGTCCATACGGGTCAGGCGTTCGGAACCCCAGGCGTCGAGGGTGGGCAGGACTTCGCCGAGCAGGTGCTCCTCACGAGCATTGTGGGCATCGATGCCGTCCCCGAGCTCGTGGAGAAGTCCGGAAAGTTGATCGCGCGCATCCGCACCTGACGGACGCTCGGCCAGCTCGCGCACCTTTGCGGCCAGAAGCTTCAGCGATGCATGCTGGTCCATCAACTCTTTCCGGATTTCCGTTAAATCCTTCATGCGAGCGCTCCGTCTTCGTAGGTGACAAAAGGTCCTTCGTCGGATTCGTTGCAGCGGATCTATAGGGGGATGGACACCGGCCTTCGAGGTGAGCATGAGATAGGTGTCTGAAGTCTCACCCCCCGCTCGGCCGGGAGGACACGGTGTATACTCTCAGCATAGCACCCTACTTCCCGTTTGCGGGAGTCTTTCCGTTGACGCAAGTGGTCAAACAGGTGGGAGCGGGCCAGCCGAGCCTGATTACGTTCACGCCGGATCCTGCCGCGCTGCCCGTCTGCTCGGGGTGTGGCCGGCCGGTCGAGCCGGTCCACACCTACCACATGCGCAGGGTTCGAGATCTCAGCCTTGCTCGAGCGAGGATCGAGTTCCCCGTGCCGCAGCGGAAGGTACGCTGCCCCGCCTGTGGGATCTGGGCTGAGAGCCGCGACTTCCTCGATCCGGCTGCTGGCCATCGACGAGATCAGAGGTGCACAAGGGCCATCGCTACGTGACGACCGTGCTCGACTTCGAGGCGGGCCGTCTCGTTTGGGGCGTAGAGGACCGAAGCAAGAAGACCGTCGAAGGCTTCCTCGGTGCGCTCTCCGACACGCAGCTCGCTTCGGTCGAAGATGCGGTGCGAGGAAGGACCAGCTCAAAGAGCTCTTCGGCGACTGCCGCCCTGGCGGGGCCCGGCGCGCGCTGTATTCATGGTGCACGCTCGCGTTCGCCGGTGGCATCGCGCCCCTGGAACGAAGGACCCCCTCAATCCACCGGCCCCCGCGGCCAGTACATCATGATCGACACCCCCACGACACAGAGGAGTGCCCCGACGACGTCCGCACGGTCGGGGGCTCGCCCGTCCACCGTCCAGCCCCAGAGCAGGGAGAGGACGACGAACACGCCCCCGTACGCGGCGTAGACGCGTCCGAAGTGGGCGGGTTGCAACGTCGGCACGACGCCGTAAAAGAAGAGCACGAAGCCGCCCAAGACCCCCAACCAGACGGCGCGCCCGTCCCGCAGCCACAGCCACACGAGGTAGCCTCCGCCGATCTCCAGGAGTCCCGCGGCCACGAAGAGCGCGATGGAGCGGGCGATCATGCCCGGGCTCATGGACGTCACGGGCCCGCCCGCGCCGCGCGGTCCGCGCCTAGCACCACGGGGATGCGAACGGAGGTCCGGTCCCACACGACGTGGAGGTCGGCGGCGGACGCACCGGAGCGCTCGAGCGTCATCGTCAAGAGCTCCACCTCCCGGTCGGATTCCGCGACGGGAACCGTGCCGGATCCCACGTCCCGGGCGCGCACGTCGTCATCGATGGGGATTCCCCAACGTTCGACGCTTTCGTTCACGTACACACGCCACTCGGAGTGGTTGGGGCTCGACATACAGCGAGTTCCACCCCGGCTCGACGGAGACGCCCGCGACGGTGCCCGCCTCCGGCATGTGGATGGCAGTAGCTTCGTCGGCATCTTGCGCAGTGAGGGGACCGGCGCAAAGCGCACCGATCGTGCAGCAGAGGGTGGTTTGGAAGATTCTGATCGGGCGAATGATCCAGACCTCCAATGAAGTTCGTGGTGGGGGCTCGCTGTTCGATGCATCGCCTCGTTCGGGCCGGCTCGCAAGCCGTGCGCCCCCGAACGACAAGCGGGGATGCCCTTTCGGGCATCCCCGCTACACTTCTCTGTCGGTTGTCGGGCCGCTTACGGAGTCGAGACCGAGGTGACCTCGAAGGAGATCGTCGACTCCGCACCGCTGGAGAGCGATACGCTCTGGGGTGCGGTGGGGTTCAGCGTGAAGTCGAAGGAATCCTCTTCTTGCAGCGCGATCGTGACGTCGCGCTCCTCATCCGGTAGCAGGAAGAGGAAGCTGGCCGTGAACGTGCCATCTTGGTCGGGATCCTCGAACGCCTGAGGCGCGGCCTCGGTGTCCAGCCGAGCCTCGAAGTCCGAGAGTGAGGCCTCGACCGTCGTGAGATCGACGCTGTCCGCGGCGGTCAGCTCCACGATGATGCTCCCGGTGAGGCTGATGTCTTCGGCATTGATCACTGGTGTCATCACCCACGTACCGGACGCTCCGGCCTGCTGGCCGAAGCTCTCTGACACATCGAAGTCCAGAAGTAGGATCTGCGCGTCTCCGTCCACCTGGATGGAGCCGCCGGGCAGGTTCACCTTGATGCCTGTCTCCTCGAAGCTCGGAAGCTGAAGGCCTCCATCCGGTGTACCGCACTCGTCGAAGCCGTCGGAGGCGTAGACCTGCTCACTGCCGTCCTCCTGCTCGACGCCGATGCAGGCTTCAGGGATGATGAACCGGAGCTGTGTGTAGGTCCCGGCTTCAACCGTCTCATCCTCGACGAGGGTTGCTACGTCGTTCGCGAGGGTGAGTAGGTCCGTCGTGAACGGAGTGTCACGGAGCACCAACGGATCGCCATCGCCAACGAGCTCGACGCTCTCGATGGTGACGCGGGCCTGGGTGAAGTCACCCGGCGCGTCCGTGAGCATGAGCGACACCGTGCCGGGGTCACCGACCGTGGTGGTGTCGTCGTCGCACGCAACTACCGACAGGCTGAGCGCGAGGGCGAGCAGTCCTAAGACTGGGCGAGGCATTGTTGACTCCTTCGATTGGATCGGGCGTTCTGAGGTTGTGGCCACCTTCGGCCCATTGGTGCATGAGCCTCGGCAATTCACACTCCACACTCCACGAGGCCAGCGAAGGTCACATGCGCGGCTCCGGTGGCTCGGAGGCCGCCCGTTGCCCCTCTTGACATCGGGGACTGGGACCTGGATCAGCAACCAGCCCGAGAAGGCGTGCGCGGTCGCCTCGAGCGTCCGGGCTGTCCACCAGCGGGCGATCCGTCGGAAGGCAAGCTCGGCAACGTGATCGTCACCGACGGAGATCCGCTGGAGATTCGGACCCGAGTGCGGGAAGTCTTCATCCTCGGCCGTCGGGTGGACACCGCCAACCGGCATCGCGAGCTCTACGAGCGGTATCGGGCGCGGCCGGCGCCGTGAGCCCCATCCCCGAGGGGGCTTCGCCGGTCGACGGGAACCGGGGTCGCGGGGCGAGCATGACGGCTCCGGCTCGACCCGGCCTCCTTGTCAGCCTCGTGCCACCCCGTACGGGAGACCGTCCCTGAGCGTCACGTACGGCACCAGTCGGCGGCTCCCGGGCCTGGTGTTGCCCGTCGCGTCCACGAAAGTGTAGTCGCCCTCGACTACCTCGAAGACCGACACGTCGGCCGCGGCGCCGGGCCGGAGCGTCCCGAGCTCGGCGCCGTAGGCGAACACCTTGGCCGCGGTGTCCGTGCAGGCGGCGACGCACTCTTCGAGCGACATCCCGAGGGCCATGAACTTCGAGACGTTCGTGGGGAGGTCGAACACGGGGCCCGTCACATTGCCGTCGTGCACGTCACTCGAGATGAGCTGAGGGCGAACGCCCTGGTCCAGAATGCGCTCGGCGACGTCGAAGTCGAGGTTGCCCCGCCCGTGGCCGATGTCGAGCCACACTCCGTTTTCGATGGCTTCCCGCACCTCGGGATATACCCGCCCCCCGTCGTCGAGGATGCTCCCGGTTCGGCGGAACGCGTGCGTGATGACGTCCCCCGGACGCAAGAACTCGAGGATCCGGGGAAGGGGCGAGGACTGTCCACCGATATGGACGGTGACGGGGACTCCGGCCCGGTCCGCTGCCTCCCGGGTGCGGCGCATGACCTCGATGTCGGCCCTGTCCTCGATCCCCGAGAGCATACGCACCTTGATGCCGACCGCGACCTCGGGACTCTCCTCGATCGTGCGGACCACGGCGTCGACGTCGACGTAGTCCAGCAAGGCGAGTTCGTTCGGCGCGGTCATGCCGGTGCGCGACATGTTGACCAGCCCGTAAACGCGGGTCCTCGCCGGGCGGGCGACGTAGTCCCGGAAACCCGGGAAGCTCACCGCGCCGGCCGAGCCCGCGTCGACCACCGTGGTGACGCCCCGAGCGATCCCCACCAGATCCGGGTCGATGCCCAACGTGGGAACACCAGGATAAACGTGCGTGTGCACGTCGATCATGCCGGGGGTCACGAGCTTGCCACGAGCGTCGACGACGTGGCTCACGTCGTCGATGGAGAGCTGCTCTGCGATGTCCGTGACGCGCCCTCGGGTGATGCCGATGTCCCGTACGGCGTCGATGCCCTGGGCCGGATCGAGGAGCCGGCCGCCGCGGACCACCACGTCGTGCGCGTCGAGCGCGTGCCCGCGCCAGTGGTGCTGCGGGCGAATGGCGGGCAAGCCGGCCGCTGCCACTAGCGCACCGGCCGTGCTCGAAAGAAACTCGCGACGGGTCGTGTCGGTCACGAAATCCTCCTGTCGGGAGAGATCATGATGGGCGCGAGGCGATAGTGCTTCCCTGTTCTCCTCCAGGCAAGCACGCAGCGGGCACGGAGGGACGGGCTCGCCATGACATTGCCCGCGAGCGTTATCGAAGCCAGTTTTTTGTTCGCTATCGCCCGCTCGTGGGTCGGTGCCAAACCACCGGCCACGAGCTTCTCGCTCCTCGAACCCGATGCCCGTGTCGACGCCACAAGACCACCTCGCAGTCGCACCCGAGCTCAGCCGCGACGAGATCCTGTCGGATTACCGCGTCGCCTACCTCAGCCGTCAGATGAGCCTCGTCGCCCGGCGGGAAGTCCACGCAGGCCGAGCCAAGTTCGGGATCTTCGGAGACGGCAAGGAGGTCGCGCAGGTCGCCATGGCGCGGGCCTTCGAGCCCGGAGATTGGCGCTCCGGTTATTACCGGGACCAGACCCTGATGATGGCGCTCGGGTTGTTGACCCCGACGGAGTACTTCGCGCAGCTCTACGCCCATCCGGACAATAAGGCTGATCCGCAGAGCGGGGGACGCTCGATGGGGGGGCACTTCGGAAGCCGGCTCCTCGACGAGCAGGGGAGCTGGACGAGCCACATGGCGCGTCCGAACTCCTCGATCGACGTTTCCCCGACGGGCGAGCAGATGCCGCGGCTGGTCGGACTGGGGTATGCCTCCCGTGTGTACCGCGAGCTGGAATCGCTCCACCACCTGACCGATTTCTCGAACCAGGGCAACGAGGTGGTCTTCGGCACGATCGGGAACGCGAGCTGCGCCGAAGGCCTTTTCTGGGAGTCGCTGAACGCGATCGGGGTGCTGCAGGCCCCGGTCATCCTCTCGATCTGGGACGACGGTTACGGGATCTCGGTGCCGAACGAGCTCCAGGTGCTCGGGGGTAACCTCACCGAGCTGCTCCAAGGGTTCCGGCGGCGCGACGACCTCCCGGAAGGGTATCATATCCACACGGTTCGCGGATGGGACTACGCCAAGCTCCTCGCGGTGTACCGGAGGGCGGCCGACAACGCCAGGAACGGGCGGATTCCCGGGATCGTGCACGTCATCGAGATGACGCAGCCGCAGGGCCACTCCACGTCCGGTAGCCACGAGCGCTACAAGCCCAAGGAGCGCCTCGAGTGGGAGAAGGAGTTCGACCCGCTCAAGAAGATGCGCGAATGGATGATCTCCGAGGGCGTGGCGAGCGAAGCGGACCTCGATGTGCTCGAATCCGAGCTCGACAAGGAGGTCTTCGCGCACCGGGACGAAGCTTGGGACAACTACCGGGCCGAGCCTCTGGAGGAAGCGGCGGAGCTCGCGGGCCTCATCGAGGAAGCCTCGGGCCACTCGAGCCGCGCGGACGAGTTGCAGAGCCTGGCGAGCAAGCTGCGGAGTCAGGATTCGCCGCGTCGGAAGGAACTCGTCGAGTCGTGCCGCTCCGCGTTGATGATGGTGCGGACGGAGGGCAACCCGGTCGCTCCGCGCCTCGCCGCGTGGAACCGGGAGGAGCTCTCGAAGGGTCGCGCCCGGTTCTCCCGGTACCTCCTGAGCGAGTCGGACGAGTCGCCGCTGCGGGTGACACCGGTGCCGCCGGTCTATGGAGACGAGCCCGAGCAGGTGCGGGGATTCGAGCTCCTCAACAAGGCGTTCGACGCTATTCTCGAGCGGGATCCTCGGGTTCTCTTCTTCGGCGAGGACGTGGGTCAGCTCGGCGGCGTGAACGCCAGCCTCACCGGCATGCAGGAGAAGTACGGGGAGCTGCGTGTCGGCGACACCGGCATTCGCGAAGCCACGGTCGTCGGACAGGCCGTCGGGCTGGCCGTGCGTGGACTCCGGCCGATCGCCGAGATCCAGTACTTGGACTATATCCTGTACGCGATTCAGGTCCTCTCCGATGATCTGGCGATGATGCAGTGGCGCTCCGCCGGGGGGCAGAAGGCTCCGGCCATCATCCGGACGCGCGGGCATCGGTTGGAAGGCATCTGGCACTCCGGCTCACCCATGGCCGCGCTTCTCGGACTCCTCCGAGGGATGCACGTGGTGGTGCCCCGGGACATGACCCGGGCCGCCGGGTTCTACAACACGCTCCTCAAGGGCGACGACCCGGCGCTCGTTATCGAGGTCCTCAACGGCTACAGGCTCCGTGAGTCGCTGCCGGAGAATCTCGACGAGCTCGCCCTGCCGTTGGGTCATCCCGAGGTTCTGCGTGAGGGCCGGGACGTGACGCTGGTGACGTACGGCGCGTGCTGCCGGATCGCGCAGGCGGCGGCCGACCTCCTTTCCGAGGCGGATATCGAGGTCGAGATCATTGACGTGCAGACTTTGCTGCCGTTCGACATCGAGCACAGCATCGTGGAGTCGCTCCGTAGGACGAACCGGCTCGTGGTGCTCGACGAGGACGTGCCGGGCGGAGCATCCGCGTACATCACGCAGAAGGTGGTGGAGGAGCAGGAAGGCTTCATCTGGCTGGACGCGCCGCCGACGACGGTGACCGCTCAGGAGCACCGACCGGCGTACGGCGCGGACGGTGATTTCTTCAGCAAGCCGGGCGTCGAGGACGTCTACACGGCGGTGTACGCGCTCATGAACGAGGCGAATCCGAGGAAATATCCGGATATCGGCTGAGGACGGCCGTTTCCCCGGACGGCCGTTGGAGCGGTCGCCGCGATCCGGTAGGACGCGACGAGCCCCGTAAATGGCAACAGGGAAGGTGCGCCGTGGACGAATCGAATGTGCCCGTCGAAGTGCTGATCGTCGACGACGTCCAGGAGAACCTTCTGGAGATCGAGACGCTCCTTCGGCACCCCCGGCGCAGCTTGGTGACCGCGGAGAGCGGCGAGGAGGCGCTCGAGACCCTCGAAGACCACGAGTTCGCCGCGGTCGTGCTCGACGTCCATCTGCCCGGATTGAGCGGCTTCGACGTGGCCGAGCGCATTCGTGCGAATCCCCGAACCCAACACGTCCCGATCCTGTTCGTCACGGCGGTCAAGCAGGAGCCTCATCACGTGTTCGTCGGGTACGAGCTCGGGGCCGTCGACTACCTGTTCCGGCCGGTCGATCCGCACGTGTTGCGGAGCAAGGTGTCGGTGTTCTGCGATCTGTGGGCGCAGCGCTACGTGATCGCGGAGAAGAACCGCCAGCTCGAACGGCACCTCGCGGAGATCCGAACGCTGCGCGGGTTGATCGCCGTGTGCGCTCGCTGTCACCGGATCCGAGACGACGACGGGCTCTGGGAGCGTTGCGTGAGCTACGTGGCCCGGCACACCGACGCGGAGTTCACCCACGCGTACTGCGAGGAGTGCGCGGCGGAGCTGTTCTCCGACGAGGAGCTCGATGTCCACGAAGGCGCCACGTCCGACGAGTAGCACGCAGCAGGTCGGGCGCGGTCCGCCGGGGGAGTGCGCAACTTTCGGCCGTCGCCGCGCGTAGGGTCGTCTGTGACCACCCTTTGCTCGTGAGGAGCCTGTCCTATGGGTCTCGACTTCCTGGTGCCGATCTTCGGAATTCTGCTCGTGTTGGTGCCCGTGACGGGCCTCACCGCGATCCTGACGCTCCGGTACGGGGGCAAGCCGTTCGTGGAGACGCTCGCCCGAGAGCTTCGCGGGTCCGGTGCGTTGCCCGAGCCGCAAGCACAACGGCGGATCGAGGAGCTCGCGGAACAGGTCGAGCAGCTCACGGGGGAGGTCGAGCGGTTGCGGGAAGCCCAGAGCTTCGACGACCGCCTCCTCGGCACGGAATCGGCCGAACGCCCTCCGTCGTCCCGATCTCGGTGATCGATCTTCCGCATCAACCGTGTGACAACCGTCCCTCAGGGGTCACCTTCACCGGAGAGGCGTATGTCTGAAGCCGAGCGACGCGTTGACCGAGTCGGCGGCCGCCACTAGCCTCTCACGTTCCGCGACGGCCGCCTCGGCCGTCGGCCGTCGTCTCCACACCTCCCCGCGCGAATGCTCAAGGTCGGCATCGTCGGTCTGCCCAACGTGGGCAAGTCGTCCCTTTTCAACGCGCTCACGGCGGCAGGCGCACCGTCGGAGAACTACCCGTTCTGTACCGTGGATCCGAACATCGGCACGGTCGAAGTACCCGACGCGCGCCTCGATCGCATCCACGAGCTGGCCGGCTCCCGAGAGCGGGTCCCCACCGTCATCCAGTTCGTCGACATCGCCGGGCTCGTCGAGGGCGCGTCGGAAGGCGAAGGCCTGGGCAACAAGTTCCTGGGCAACATCCGCGAGATCGACGCCGTGGTGCACGTCCTCCGCTGCTTCGACCACGCGGACGTGACGCACGTCCTCGGGGACGTGGATCCGGTGCGGGACCGGGAGATCGTGGAGACCGAGCTCGCGCTGGCCGACCTCGACACCGTCGAGCGTCGCCTCGAGCGCGTGGAGAAGAAGGCGAAGTCCGGCGAAAAAGAAGCGATCCGGGAGAAGGGCGTGCTGGAGAAGGCGCACGCGGCCCTGACGTCCGGTCGTCCCTTGCGGGGGCTCACACTGACCGACGAGGAGCGACAGGTCCTCAAGGGTTTCCAGCTGCTCACTTCGAAGCCCGTGCTCTACGTGGCCAACGTGTCCGAGCGCGACCTGCCGGAGGGTGAGAACGAGTGGACCCGAACGCTCCGCGAGACGGTGGCCGCGGGCACGGAAGGCGCGTCGGGTCAGGAAGAGATCGTGACCATCTGCAGCGCGATCGAGTCCGAGCTGGCCGAGCTCGAGGAGGACGAGCGGGCGCTCTTCCTCGCCGATCTCGGGCTCCGGGAAACCGGCCTGAACCGGCTGATCCGCGCGGCGTACGATCTCCTGGGACTCTTGACCTTCTTCACGACCGGCGAGAACGAGACCCGGGCGTGGACCGTTCGTGTCGGGAGCACCGCTCCCGAGGCCGCCGGCACGATCCACTCGGACTTCGAGCGGGGCTTCATCCGGGCCGAGACGATCCACTTCGACGAGTTCGAGCGGGTCGGCTCGTGGAAGGAGGCTCGCGACCGTGGCGTGCTCCGCTCGGAAGGACGGAGCTACGTCGTGTCGGACGGCGACATCATGCTCTTCAGGTTCAACGTGTAGAAAGAGGGCTCAACAGCCCGTGGCAGACCTCTGGTGGGCCGCGTGTGAAGCGCTCCCGCTCCGCGCCACCTCACCAGATCACGATTCCGCCTCGGTCGTTTCCACCTCCTCCCCGCCGGTCTCCGACAGGACGCGCACGGCGGTGTCGGCGAGCGCGTCGCTGTGGACCGATACGACCGCGGAGCCGCGCTCGAGGGCTCCGCGGTCGAGTTTCGGCATCCCCTTCCAACGGCCGATCCCGATGAGCGCCCCCAGGGTGACGCCCGCTGCCGCCGCGGTGAGCGCACCACGGATCGCCGAACCCAGCGGGTCCGCGCCGAGCGGCCCGTCGCCGGACGAGAGGGAGACGCTCACGGTCAGAACCGCCATGCCCACCGCGCCGAGCGCGGCGCCGATCACGCCGCCCGTGAGCGCGCCCCGCAGCACGCCCGCCTCGTCCCGGACCGGCACGTCCCGCTCGGCACCGGAGGGTTCACGGATGACCACCCGGATGCTGTCCGCGGGAACGCTCGCCGACAACAGCGCACGGACCGCGCGGGTCACGCTTCGCGCGTCGTGATAGATTCCCGTGGACACTCTCATGCTCTCCTCCTGATACCGCGTGATCCCGTATGAACGTCACCCACGATGAGCGAAATGCCCGCTTCGTGCTCGAGCACGAAGGCACGCGCTCCATGGTGCAGTACCGGATGAGGGACGACAACATCATGCATCTGATCCGGACCTGGGTCGCACCGGAGTTCCGTGGCGGCGGCTTCGGGGTGCTGCTGGTCCGCGAGGCGCTCGACTACGCGCGCGCTCATGATCTGGAAGTCACCACGTCGTGCTGGTTCGTGGACGAATTCCTCGAGCGCACCCCCGAGTACCAGGACCTGCGGGCGTGACGCGGCCGGCGCGCTGTCGCCCCGCCCCCGCGAGACCGCCTACTCCACCTCGACATCGGCTCATCCCTCGGGAAGGGAGGTGCCCGCGATGATGTCCAGGTTGGGAAGCATCACGATCTCGATCCGGCGATTGAGCCGGCGGCCTTCCGCGTTCTCGTTGGAAGCGACGGGGTGGAATTCCCCGAACCCCGCTCCGGAGACGTTTCCGGGTGGCACGCCCGCGTCGATGAGAAGGCGGACGACGGACAACGCCCGCGCGCTCGAGAGCTCCCAGTTCGAGGAGAAGCGCTCGGTGGAGATCGGCACGTCGTCCGTGTGACCTTCGACCTGGAACTCCCGCTCGTCGAGCTCCGACAACACCGAACCGATCTCCCGGAGGGTGCGGCGGCCTTCCGCCCCGATGTTGGCGCTGCCCGACGCGAAGAGGATGTCCTGCGGGAGTTGGATGACCATGCGCCCACGCACGATGTCCACTGAGACACGGTCCCCGTCGATGAGCGCCTGGAAGCGACTGATGACCTCCTCGTAGATCCGGTTGCGGTCACGGATCTCTTCTTCGATGGCACGGAGCGTGGCGAGCTGCTCTCGCAACCGCTCGTATTCACTTCCTCGCTGGTTCAGGAGGATCTGGAGGCGCTCCACTTCCTGGCGGCTCGTGTTGAGGCCGTCGACGGCCTCGGCCCTGAGGGCTTCGAGCGTGCGTACCTCGCGCTCGAGCTCCCGGATGCGCGTCCGGAGCGTGTCCGACCGAGCCTCCGCTTCCTCGAGCTCTCGCTCGAGCTCCGCTTCGCGCTCCTCCTGCCGGGCGATGCGCTCGCGGAGCTCTTCGCCTTCCGTCCGGGCCTCGGCCAGGTCGGCCAACGCGACCTCGTGCGTGCTCTTTCGCACACAGCCCGTGAAGATCGGTAGCAGAAGGCCGAGTGCGAGCCATGCGAACCTTCCTGGCATGTATCCTCCGGAGCGTCGCTTCGAGAAGGGGGCATCGTGAATGCGCGATCAGTGATCGCGGCGCTTCAAGTTATCGGTTGAAGAGGGTCTGCGGGAGCGCGCCGAGGCGAGGTTGCTTGCCTTTGCCCGCTTCGTGACTTTCAAGCCTCCGTGCCATCGAAACCCCGAGCCACCGAGGATGCCCATGAGCGAGCGACCCGAGCAAGATCTCCAGGATGATAGACTGAGAACGGCTCCTTTGAAGCGCTTCGAAGGCCCGAGCCACGCGTTCGATCTGGATGCGGTCGCGAAGCAGCTTCGAACCGAGGACCATCCGGTCCGCCACGGCCATCGGCAGATGACGCTGTTTCAGCGCGACCACATCACGCACGTCGTGTTCGTGTTCGACGCGGACGGGTATCTGGCCGAACACTCCGCGCCGGGTCTCGTGACCATCCACACGCATCGCGGCCGAATCGAGGTGACCGAGCGCGGCGAGGTCCACGATCTGGCCGAGGGTCAGATCCTGGTGCTCGATCCCAAGGTGCCTCACGAGGTGCGCGCCCGGGAAGAAAGCGTGATGCTGCTCACGGTCCACGTGCACCGGGACCAGCGATAAGCATCACGTCGTAATGACCTGGATGACCTGGCTGCTGGGAGGGGTTGGGCTGGTCCTCCTCCTCGGGGGCGGCGAGGCCCTCGTGCGCGGCGCCACGGCGCTGGCGCTGAGGCTGGGGCTGTCCCCGCTGGCCGTGGGTCTCACGGTCGTCGCGTTCGGTACGAGCACACCCGAGCTCGTCGTGTCGCTGGATGCCGCCCTGGGCGGCGTGCCGGACATCGCGGTCGGCAACGTCGTCGGCTCGAACATCGCCAACGTCACGCTCATCCTGGGGTTGGCCATGCTCGTCGGGCCGGCGGCGGTGGTGGCGCGAACCGTGCGGGTGGACGCGCCGCTCGTCGTGGGTGCGTCGCTCGTGTTGGTGGTGGTGCTCGCCGACGCCTCGGTCACCCGTTTCGAAGGGGCGGGGCTGGTCGTGGCGTTGGTGTTGTTCACCGGCCTCACGCTCCTGCAGGGGCGGCGGGAATCCCGCGCGGTGAAGGAAGAATTCGCGGACGCCCTCGACGGGCCTGCCTACACCGCCGTGGTGAGTGTGGCCCTGGTCGTCGCCGGGTTGGCGGGGCTGGTGATCGGGGGGCGCCTGTTCCTGGATGCGGCCGTGCTGGCGGCTCGCCTCGCGGGGCTGTCCGAGGCAGTCGTCGGGCTCACCGTCGTCGCCGTGGGCACGAGCTTACCCGAGTTGGTGACGTCCCTGGTCGCGGCCGCAAGGGGCCAGGGGGACATCGCGATCGGGAACGTGCTCGGCAGCAACATCTTCAACGTCCTGGGGATCCTCGGGGTCACCGCGGCGATCTCACCTCTGGCTCCGCAGGGCATTTCCTGGCCGACGCTGTGGGTCATGGTCGGGTCGGCCGTTCTGGTGGCGGTGGCGGCCGGCACCGGGACCCGGATCTCCCGGATCGAGGGTGCGGGGCTGCTCCTCGGGTACGGCGCGTACGTGACCTGGTTGGTGGCGGCCGGATAGCCTCGTCACGACATCGCGGCCGCCGCCCGCGGATCGCTCGGATGCGGACGTCCGAGTCCCGGAGGAGGCCTCCTGGTGGCGTAGAGGATCCCGAACGCCAGCAGGAGCCCCGCGACCGCGGCAACGTAGGCCCACCCCGGCGCGGTCGTGTCCGCATCGACCCACCCGAGATGGGCCGGCACCAGGGCGATCGCGTTGTTGAGCGCGTGCCAGAGCATGGCCGGAAGCACCGAGCCGGTGAGGAGCACGGTCGCCGCGAGCAGCACGCCCAGGAAAGCCGTCGGCACGATCCTGAACAACGCGACGTGGAAGAGCCCGAACAGCGCACCGACGACCAGACAGAGCGTCACGGGGCGAAGCCGCGCCGAGAGGCCGTGGAGGAGGACGCCGCGGAAGGCGATCTCCTCGAACACGCCCGGCAGGACGGCGAGAAACAGCAGGAGCTGCCACATCGGGAGGGAATCGCCGAGCAAGACGTTTCCGAAGCTTTCCAACACGCTCTCGGGCACCGGGAAGACGTAGGCGTCGATCAGCTCCGCGAGGCCGATGCCGGCCAGGTAGGCGGCGGGAGCGCCGATCAGGACCGCGACCCACGCTGCGGGAGGCGGTGCGCGGAGGAAGAGCACGCGTACGGGATCGAGGCGGTAGACCCGGATCATGAGCGCGGTCCCGCCGCCGAAGAGTACGACGAGATTGACGAACACCTGCCCGCGGATGCCGAGAGCTTCTCCGAACCACAGGGACACGGTGAAGAAGAGGGCCCAGATCACGGCGAACCACCGGAGAACCCGTCTCGGAAAGAGCGCGGGACCGCCCTGCAGCTCGGCCGGATCGACCGCACCACCGCCGATGAGGCGCTCGGCGGAGAGGCTCCGCTCGGTGAGCCTCGTGAGCCCGTACCCGGCCCCGGCCGTAGCGCACCACGTGATCAGGAGGAACGGCCAATCGTGCTGGCTCAGGACGACCTCACGCACGGCGACCCCGATGCCCGCCACGGGCACGAAAGCGATCGCGGACCGGAGCTCCATGCCCGGGAGCATCCCGGCCACGGAGAGCGCGACGAAGACCAGCAGGACCGGAAAGAACGCGATCTGGAACTCCTTGTAACCGTCCACGCGTCCGGACAGGAGGAGGAGCGCGCTGGCGACGAGCACGGTGAGGGGGGCCAGGAGCAGGAGCACGAGGAGGGTGTCCAAGGCCGTGAGCGAGAGCGCGAGGTGCTCGGGGAGCTCGATCACGCCGAGCCCCAGGTAGACGAGCAGGTTGGCGGTGTTCACGGCCACGAGGACCAGCCCGAGCAAGACGATGGCGAGCACTTTCGCCCGGACGATGTCTGCGCGGGCGAGACCCGTGGTCAGAAGCGTCTCGAGCGTGCCGCGCTCCTTCTCGCCGCTCAGGGTGTCGACCGCGGCGATGGAACCCCCCGTGAGCATCAGGAGGAGCACGAACGGGGTCAGGGCCAGGCCCAGGAGCGCGCCGCCTTCCCGCTCCGCACCCGCGATGTTGCGCGGCACGACCTCCGCCACCCGGTCGGGTGGCACGGGAAGGCCGGCCGCCACCAGGGCGCTGTCCCGCCGGGCCCCCCGCACCCGCTCGAGCCGCTCGGCCAGGTCCGAGGCGGCGGCACGGGAGAGGTCGCTGCTTGCCCGGTAGTGGAGGCGTACGCCGGGGGCGTCGGCAGCGCCGAAGCCTTCGACCACGACGTGCAGATGTTCGGCCGCCAGCAGCGAGTCCGGCTGCTCCACCTGCCGCTCCTCGAACCTCATCCTCGGCCCGGCGGAGTCCGTAGCCGCCGCTTCGGCCTCGTCGAGCGCCGCGAGGAGGAGCGCACGCGTCCAGTCTTCCCGCTCACCCGAGACCGCGTAGGTGAACACGGTCTCCTCCATGCGCTCCGCCTCGCCTCGCTCCACGGCTCGCATGACGAGGATCAGGGCGGGGAAGACCACCAGTGGCAGGACGAAGGCGATGAGGAGCATGCGGGTGTCGCGCGCCAACATGCGGAGCTCGTGCGCGAGCAGCGGGCGGATGCGCCTCATGACAGGTCGCCGAGGTCGTCTTCCTCGTCACCTTCGAGGCCGGCGACGAAGATGTCCTCGAGGTAGTGGAGCCCCGTCCGCGCGCGGTGTTCCTCCAGCGTGCCCTCGGAGAGGATGCGGCCCCGGTGCATGATCGCGATCCGGTCGCACACCCGCTCGGCCTCGGGCATCACGTGGGTCGAGAAGATGATCGCTTTGCCGAGGTCCCGGAGCTCCCTCACGATCCGGCGCAACTCCAGCGCGTTGACCACGTCCAGGCCGACGGACGGCTCGTCGAACACGAGCACGGGCGGGTCGTGCGCCACGGTCCTCGCGATCGCCACCTTCTGCTTCATCCCGCTCGAAAGCGTGTCGACCCGCGCGTCGGCGTATCTTCTGATGCCGAAGCGGTCGAGGAGTGCATCGACCCGCCCCTCGATGCGCGCTTCCGGATAGCCGTTCACCCGTGCGAAGAAGCGGAGCGTCTCCCGGGCCGTCAGGCGGGGGTAGAGCGCTGTCGACGCGGAGTGGAAGCCGATGCTGCGACGCACCCCCTCGGGGTCGTGCCGGACGTCGTGCCCGTCCACCGTGGCCGAGCCCTCCGTGGGCTCGAGGATGGTCGCGAGCACCCGTAGCGTGGTCGTCTTGCCGGCGCCGTTCGCGCCCAGGAGGCCGAACACCTGGCCCGGCTCGCATACGAAGTCGATCCCGTCGACGGCCTGGATGCGACCGCGTCCACGGTCCCAGAACGTCTTGACCAGCCCGCGGACTTCGACCGTCCGGTCCTCCTTCATCCGACCCCCTCGGTGACGTCTCGTCGCGTTGGCGGCTCGCGATCTCCCCGGCCGGCGCGGTCCCGCACGAAGCGCCACAGGCTTCCCCCGTGCGTGCCGAGCAGGTAGTCCTCGAACCGCAACACGTATCGGGCGGTGGTGAGGCAGACGAGGATCAACGCGAAGCTCACCAGGGCCGTCACGCCGAGAAGCGGCCAAAGGAAGATCCCGTGGATCGCGTCCCGCACCGCCATGGCGATGTTCGCCACCGGGACCAAGGCGATGCCGGCCGAGAGCGTGCGGTCGGTCTGTTGCCCGAGGATCACGGGCAGGAGCGCGAGATAGAAGACGGGGGTGACCAGCGCCTGGCCGTCTTTGAAGCTCCGGGCGAAGGAGGCCAGGAGCATCATGGCCGCCGCGAAGAACAGCGCGAGCAGAACGGCCCCGGCCCCCATGACGAGCACGGCACTGGGCGTGAGGCTGACCGCGAAGTCGGGGCCATCGGTTCCCATGCCCTGAAGCGAGCCCATGACCGGGCCGAGGGAGAGCGACATCGCCCCCACGTTCAGGAGGCCCGCGACGGTGCCGAAGGCCGCCACATACAGGTATTTCGCCGTCACGATGCTGGAGCGCGAGGCCCGGGTGCTCATCACCGTCTCCCACGTTCCGCGTTCTCGCTCCCCCGCGGTCGTGTCCACGGCCGGCACCAGGCAACCGAGGGCCACGGAGATCACGAGGAACAGGGGGATCATGACGCCGAGGACCGTCGCGCCGAGCGCCTCCTCGCTCGACACGTTGCGGCGCTCGATGCGGAAGGGCTCGAGCGCCGAGCGTTCCAGGCCGAGGGCGACCGCTTCGTCGGACAACCGCTGGTCCCGGTAGCGGTCCAGGTGCGCCTCGACCCGTTCACGGGCGCGGCGGCTGCGATCGGTCGAGCGGTCGTAGTGGACGACCACCTCGAAGTTGCCCTCCAGCGCCTCGGCCCCTTCCGACGGCTCCTCGAAGACCAGGACCGCGTCGAGATCCCCGTCCTGGAGCTGCACGAGCGAGCTGTCCAGGGACTCTGTCCGTGTGGCGATCTCGAACCGCCCCTCCGCGGTCTCCGGGTCCTCGAGGGTGAAGAGCTCGGCATGGGTCTGCGTCGCACCGATAAGCGCGAGACGGGCCGGGGCACGCTCCGACAGGCCCGTCACGAAAACCAGCGCGCTGATCTCGATCCAGAGCAGCAGCGGATAGAGCAGCACCGGAAGGAGGATGCTGTTGACGACGACGCTCCGCTCGCGCAGCGCTGAGCGGATCTCCCGTCCGAAGAGGGTTCGGACATCACGCCAGGACACCGGTCGTCCCACCGTCGGGCGGGCGCCCCCGCGGAGCACCCGCCCGATCCGTTGGCTCTTCTAGCCCTGCGTGGCCGCTAGCGAAGGATCCCAATCGCACGTCTTGTGCGATCCGTCACAAAACGGCTTGTTCGACGAATCGCCACAGCGGCAGAGCGAGTAGGGGCGCCCTTCCGGAGTCGGGATGCTGTTGCCTTCGTGGTCGTAGAGGGGTACGTCCCCTTCCACGCGAAGGGAGCCACGGGCGGAGACGGTGATCTTGATGGCCGGGTCGGTCACGTCTGTGTCCTCGGTTTCTGAGCTGAGATTGCGGAATCGACCCCCAAGCATCGCGAGGCTCGGACGGCCGGCACAACCCCGGGTCGACGGTGCCGACGGGTATATCACCCTCCCGTCCCGCTCGGCTTCACGCGGGCGGCGTCCTGCCGGCGTGCGCCTTGGTCGGCTCGCGCGCGTCCGGTAGATTTCGAGTCGGCGCCGCGGCCTTCACAGGACGCGGGCGCCGTCACCTCAGGTCCGAGCGATGGTCACCGTAGCGAGGCGCGTTTGATCTCCCCAGAGCGAAGAAGGTCGGTTCCGGTCGACGTCGGTGGCGTCACCGTCGGCGGGTCCGCCCCGATCGTCGTGCAGTCCATGACGAACACCGACACGGCGGACGTCGCGTCGACGGTCGCCCAGGTGAAGCTCCTCGCCGATGCCGGGAGCGAGCTCGTACGGGTCACGGTGAACCACGACGCGGCGGCCCGGGCCGTGCCCGAGATCGCTCGGAAGCTCCGCGACGACGGGTACCGGACGCCCATCGTGGGCGACTTCCACTACAACGGGCATCTGCTGCTCACGAAGTATCCGGACGCGGCGGAAGCGCTCGCCAAGCTGCGGATCAACCCCGGGAACGTCGGGACGAAGCATCGCGACGCCAACTTCCAGCGGATCATCGAGGTGGCCGTCGCCCACGACAAGCCGGTCCGCATCGGCGTGAACTGGGGCTCCCTCGACCAGCGCCTCCTCACCGAGCTCATGGACGAGAACGCCGGGCGAGCCGAGCCGAAGGAAGCACGGGTGGTCCTGCTCGAGGCCATGATCGAGAGCGCCCTCCGGTCCGCCGCGCTCGCCGAGGAGACGGGGCTCGGACACGACCGCATCGTGCTCTCGGCGAAGGTCTCGTCCGTGGGCGATCTGCTCACGGTGTACCGGATGCTCGCGCCACGCTGCGACTACCCGCTCCACCTCGGCCTCACCGAAGCCGGCCTCGGGGCCAAGGGCATCGTCGCGACGACCGCGGCGCTCGCGCCCCTCTTGCTCGAAGGCATCGGCGACACGATCCGCGTCTCGCTGACGCCCCGGCCGGGCGGGGACCGCGCCGAAGAGGTGCGTGTCGCGCAGCAGATCCTCCAGTCCCTCGGGCTCCGGCACTTCGAGCCGCAGGTGACGTCGTGCCCCGGGTGCGGGCGCACCACGAGCACGTTCTTCCAGGAAATGGCCGAGGACATCACCGGATACATCCGGGAGCGCATGCCCGAGTGGCGGAAGGAGTACCCCGGCGTCGAGGAGATGGAGGTCGCCGTCATGGGGTGCGTGGTGAACGGCCCCGGCGAGTCCAAGCACGCCAACATCGGGATCTCGCTTCCGGGCACCTTCGAGGAGCCGAAGGCGCCGGTCTACGTCGACGGCGAGCACACCGTGACGCTCAAGGGCGAAGGCTTGGTCGAAGAGTTCAAGGGGATCCTCGAGGACTACGTTGCCCGCCGGTACGGCTCGGAGGTCGCGCAACCGGTGTGAGCACCGGCCGGCTGAGGGGCGGCCCGGGAGGATGAGCGTGCCGAACGTTCTCAGCCGGTTGAGGCTCGTTCTCTCTCCAGCGCTGGTCCTCCTGGCGCTGGTGACGGAATCGGGTCGGGTGGTGGTCGGCTTGTTGCTCGTCCTCCAGGTAACCGACTGGGTCGACGGTCCGATCGCGCGCCGCCAGGGAACCGAGTCACCCGGCGGCGCCCGCATGGACTCGCTGGCGGACAGCACGATGTTCGGGAGTCTGTTGGGTGCCCTGGTCGTGCTCCAGGGTCCGCTGCTCCTCGGGGCGTGGCCGTGGATCGGCGCGGCTTGCGTGAGCTACGCCGTCTCCGCCGGATATGCGCTGGCGCGCTTCGGATCCCTACCCACCTACCACCAGTGGTCCGCCAAGGTCTCCGGTCCGCTCGCCCTGATCGCGGCGGTCGCCATCCTGCTCATGGGGGAGCCCTGGCCCCTGAAGGTCGCCGCCGCGGCCGTGACGCTAGCGAATCTCGAGGCGATCGCGATCACTCGCCGGCTCGACGGGCCCGCCACGGACGTGCCCTCGGTCTTCGCCGTCGAACGGGGGACCGTCGCGGAGCGGCGCGGGTCGTCCGGTAGGGCCTCGGAGGAGTTGCGGTGAGCTCCCCATGGCCCCGGACACCGTGCCGTGAAGACGGCGGTCGCGCGCGTCAGTCGTCTCCGAGCAGGCGTTGCTTGAGTCGCGCCCATTCCTCGCTCGCCGTGAACTCCAACAGGACGGGGTTGATCCGGTCGCGGTACTCGGAGTCCCGCGCGAGTGCGATCCCGTAGTACTGCTCGACGAAGGTGCCGGCGAGCACCCTGGTGCGCCCCTGGAACTCGCTCCGGCTGTAGTAGCGGAGGATGGGCGCGTCGTGAACGAAGGCGTCGAGAGTTCCGCCCGCGAGCGCTTCCAGTCCCGCTTCGATGGACGGGTACGACGCGACGGCGATGCCGTCTGCCTCGAGGTAGCTCACGGCGGCGGCCCCTTCGAGACCGCCCACGCGGGCTTGGGGGAGGTCCTCACGCCCACTCACGCGGCTGTCGAGCTGGGTGACGGTGAGGCTCGAGGCGATGGCTGCCGTGAAGAAGGAGATCACGACGATCGCGGTGAACATCCATATGAACCCGACGATCCGGCCGCCCAACGTCCGGGGCGTCTTGTCGCCGTACCCGACGGTCGCCATGGTCACGGCGGCCCACCAGAACCCGCTTCCGATTCCCTGAGCGGCCGTGCCCCCGAACTCCTCGGGGTTCTCCACCCGCTCGAAGAGCCAGACCAGGGCGCCCCAGAACAGGAGAAGGCTCCCGAGCAGCCCGAACACCCAGAGGAACTCGAGCGAGAACAGGCGCCCCACTGCCTGGAGCAGCCCGGCGGGTTGGTGCGGCACGGCGATTCCGAGGCCCGTGGTGAAGAACGGGTGGGTGAAGTCCACGCGCTCCTCGCGCTCGGCCGTCACGGTGAGTGCCGAGGCCGACGCGAATAGCGTGCCGTCTTCCACACCGTCGAACAGGCCATCGAGGTTCCGCTCCTCGAAGACGTACTCGAGCTCCAGACGGTCGGCGATGTGGTCCCAGAGCCGTACCGTGAGGCCGGTATAGCCCTCGTCGCTCTCCATCACGAACGGAGGGACGACACGGGTGCCGACGACCAGGGTATCCGAAGGCGCGGGGGCGGTTTGGGCGGCGCCGGGGAGGGGGCCGGCGAGGTGCAGCGCGAGCGCGAGCTTCAGGAGCAACCCCGCGAGGCGGGAGGTCGTAGAAAAGGCGTCTCGACGTGACCATGGCTGCGGCCATCTCGAGACGCCGGAGGAGTGAGGATCTCGGGCTCGAGCATCTAGTGTAAAGGGCGATATCATAGAACTTAAGTGCGGCCTCATGAAGGGCTTGTCTGTGTCATTCTCACCCAGCCTCGACGCAGCTTCCGTGGGTCGCGGCGGCGGGCGGCCTGCGCATGCCCCCACCATACGGCCGGGCTCTTCCTGTGTCCAACGCCGGCAGCCCTTTGCTTGACACCGCTCGTGCCGATTTCGAGCTTGATGGGAGCATGCATCCCCCCCGACCGGGTCCGCCGCCGCCGCGCGGTCCGGTTGCATCCAAGGCCCCATCGATGCTCCGCCGGAACTTCGACCGAGGTCGTCCAGACCTCCTCTCGTGGTGGATGGCGCTCCCGGGACTGTGGTTCCTGAGCGCTCTTCCGCTACAGGCGCAGGACCTGCCGTTCTCGAGGGACTACCCGGGCGCGGCCCCGTATGAATGCCCCGCGTTCGATGAACCGGAAGTCGCGGGAGCCGAGGCGCGCACCCAGGCGGCGCAGCTCGCCTCGAGCGCGGCTCAATCGGTCATTCTGGGTGACCTCGCACGGGCGCAGGCGATGCTGGACCGGGCCACGGAGCTCGATCCGGCGTCCGCGGACCTCGCCTACCGGCGCGCGCGTGTTCTGGAGGACTTGGGCGAGCGAAGCGACGCCCTCACCGAATACTGCCGTGCGATCGCATTGGCGGGTGACGGTAGCGGAGCCCGGGATGCCGAGGAACGACTCCAGGCGCTCGTGGAAGCCGAGTATTCGGCCCTGCCCGAGGACGCGATCGCCGAGATGGAAGCCGGCCTGGAAGCCGTGGAGCGGGATGCGCTGGGCGAAGCGCTCTCCGCTTTCGAAGCGGCGACGGACGAAGCCCCGAACTGGGCCGCGGCGGTCTACAACCGCGCGGTCGCGCTCGACCGGTCGGGGCGGAGCGCGGACGCCTCGAGGGCGTTCTCCCGGTACCTGGACCTACGGCCCGAAGCCCCGGACGCCATCGCGGTCTCGCGCCGCATCGGACAGTTGCAGAGCGAGGCCCTCCGGGACGTCCCGAGTCCGGGCGCCGCGCTCGCGCTCGGTGTCCTGGCTCCGGGGATGGGGCAGTTCTACAGCGGTCGGCCGTTGGGCGGACTCACGGTCCTGACGCTGACCGGGGGCGCGGTGGCCGCCGGGTTCCTGATCCAGGAAGAGGAAGTGCGCTGCGTCGGCACCGTCGAGCCTGGCGGGGGCTGCCCACCGGACCAAGTGGTATCCCGCGAGACCAGCCGGCCTTACTTCACGGCCTCCTTGGCCGCCGCCGCCGGAGTGGCCGTGGTGGGCGCCGTCGAGGCGTTCTTTTCGGCCCGCGGGCGTCGGAGCCGTGTGGAAGCGTCGTTGCCGGACCAGGCGAGCCGAGCGGAAGAGGGCGGTACGCTGGTGGGGCCGTCGCTTTCGGTCCATCGGGGTAGGACCGAGCTCACACTGTTCGGGTGGAGGTTCCGCTGATGTTCGCGATCTTCCGGCGGGCCGCGGCCCTCTGCGCCGTGCTGTTCGGTGCGACACTCGTGCTCATCCAGGCGTGCACGTCCGAGAGCATCACCGGGGTGACGGTCACCGAGGTGTCCGTGACGCCCTCCTCGAGCACGATCATGGTGGGCGAGACCGCGGAGTTCGAGGCGTCCGTGGTGGACGAGACCGGCGCGGAGCTCGAGAACGCCGCCGTGAGCTGGTCGGCGACGAGCGACGACGGAGACATCGTCGACATCGACGACGCGGGCGTCGCGACCGCGCTCGCTCCGGGCGAAGCGGAGATCACGGCGAGCTTCGAGGGGGCGGAGGGCACGGCGAGCCTCACGGTGATCCCCCTTCCGGACATCGGAGCGGACCCCTCCTCCGTCACGATGTACGGTGGCGTGGACGGCCCGGCGCCCGCGCCGGAGACCGTGGCCGTGACCAACCTCGGTGGAGGCTCGCTCACCGGCCTGAGCGCGGCCGTGAGCGTCTCCGAGGGCTCCCCGGACGGATGGCTGGACGCGGAGCTCGCCGGCGAGACGCCGCCCACCGAGCTCACGCTGACGGCCGACTCCACGGGCTTCCCCGCCGGTGCGTACGAGGCGACGGTCACCCTCTCCTCGCCCGACGCCCCGGATGGGTCCGCGGAGGTCCCCGTGACCCTGTCGCTCACCGGCTTCACGCTGATGGCGCCCGAGGGTGGAGTGCGGGTCGCCGAAGCCGAGGGCACCGAAAGCTTCGACGTCGTGCTCGACCGGGAACCCGACTCGGACGTCGTGCTGACGACGTCCAGCGCGGATGAGGGGGAGGCGGTGGTGAGCCCCGAGCGGCTCACCTTCACGCCGGAGAACTGGGACACCGCGCAGCCCGTCACCGTGACCGGGGTGGACGACGACGAGCCGGCCGGCGATCAGGAGACGGTCGTGACGGTCTCGGTCGATCCCGCATCCTCGGACGTCGCGTACCGCCCCGCCGTCGATCGATCTCTGACCGTGACCACGCTCGACGATGACGCGCCGGGCTTCGACGTGGTGGAAACGGACGGGTCGACCATCGTCAGCGAGTCGGGGACCACGGACTCGCTCGAGGTTTCGCTGCGTGCGCGGCCCACTGAGAATGTAGTGCTCACGGTGGCGGCATCGGACCCCGGGGAAGCCACCGCTTCCCCGACCACCCTGACGTTCACCCCGACGAGCTGGCACGTCGCGCAGATCGTGACGGTGACCGGGGAGGACGACTCGGTCGTGGACGGCTCGCAGGCGAGCACGATGACCCTGAGCGTGGACGAGAACCGATCCGACGGGGACTACCACGACCTCGACGATGAGACGGTGCCCGTGACGACGACCGACGACGACGGTGCGGGGATCGTCGTCACGGACGATCAGGGGAGCGCGGTGGTCTCGGAGGACGGCGGGACGGATGCGTTCACGGTGCGTCTGGCGTCGGAGCCGAGTGCGGACGTGGTGCTCGAGGTGACGAGCGGGGACACGGGCGAGGTGACGGTGAACCCGTCGACGTTGACGTTCACGCCGGAGGACTGGGACGAGTCGCAGCCGGTCACGCTGACGGGCGAGGACGACGACGTGATCGACGGGGACGTGGTGACGGACGTGACGGTCTCGGTCGACGTCGGGGCGTCGGCGTCGGAGTACGAGTCGGCTGCCGACGAGGCGGTGGCGGTCACGACGACGGACGACGACGTGGCGGGCTTGGACGTCGTGGAGAGCAGCGGCGGTACGGCCGTGTCGGAGGCCGGGACCAGCGACGAGTTCACGGTGGCGCTCACGGCCGAGCCCGCGACCGACGTGGTCGTGGAGGTGACGAGCGGAGACACCGGTGAGGCGACGGTCGATCCGGCGACGCTGACGTTCGCACCGGCGGACTGGGACACGCCGCAGACGGTGACGGTGACGGGCGTGGACGACGACGAAGCCGACGGCAATCAGGAGACTGAGGTGACCGTCGCCGTCGACGCGGCAGGGTCCGATCCCGATTTCGAGGATGTCGAGCCGTCGGTCGTCACGGTGACGACCTCGGACGACGATCAGTCCGGCTTCACGGTGACGTCGGGGGGGACGGCGTCGGTGTCCGAGGCTGAAGGCACGACCGACGTGACGGTGGTCCTGAACACGCAGCCGGCCTCGGATGTGGTGCTCACGTTCGCGATCGACGACGCGTCGGTGGCGACGGTGAGCCCTGCCGAGTTGACGTTCACGTCGGACAACTGGGACACCGAGCAGGCGGTGACGCTCACGGGCGCGGACGACGACGTCGACGACGGGGATCAGACCGCGACGCTCACGGTTGCCGTGGACCCGGACGCCTCGGACGACGACTACGACGGGCTCGAGGACCAGACGGTCGAGGTGACGGCCGAGGACGACGACGCGGCCGGGTTCACGCTGGCGGACACGGCGAGCCTGACGGTGAGCGAGGACGGGACGACGACGACGGACGCGTTCACAGTGGTGCTGGACGCGGAGCCGGTCGACAGCGTGGTGCTGAACGTGACGAGCGGGGACGTGGGCGAGGCGACGGTGGACCCGGCCTCGTTGACGTTCACGTCCGGTGACTGGGACACGCCGCAGACGGTGGACGCTGACGGGCGTGGACGACGGCGTTGTAGATGGGGATCAGGACGACGCCGATCACGGTGTCGGTCAGCCGACGGCTCGGACGGAGCGTTCACGGGCCTGGCGGATCAGACGGCGACGGTGACGACGACCGACGACGACGTGGCCGGGTTCACGCTGGCGGACACGGCGAGCCTGACGGTGAGCGAGGACGGGACGACGACGGACGCGTTCACGGTGGTGCTGGACGCGGAGCCGGTCGACGACGTGGTGCTGAACGTGACGAGCGGCGACACGGGTGAGGCGACGGTGGACCCGGCCACGCTGACGTTCACGTCCGGTGACTGGGACACGCCGCAGACGGTGGACCTGACGGGCGTGGACGACGGCGTTGTCGACGGGGATCAGGAGACGACGGTGACGGTGTCGGTCGACGCGAGCTCGGACGATGCGTTCACGGGGCTGGCGGATCAGACGGCGAGCGTGACGACGACGGACGACGATGCGGCCGGGTTCACGCTGGCGGACACGGCGAGCCTGACGGTGAGCGAGGACGGACGACGACGACGGACGCGTTCACGGTGGTGCTGGATGCGGAGCCGGTCGACAGCGTGGTGCTGAACGTGACGAGCGGGGACACCGGTGAGGCGACGGTGGACCCGGCGACGCTGACGTTTACGTCGACGGACTGGGATCACGCCGCAGACGGTGGACCTGACGGGCGTGGATGACGATCTCGTCGACGGGGAACAAGAGACGACGCTGACGGTGTCGGTCGACGCGAGCTCGGACGATGCGTTCACGGGGCTGGCGGATCAGACGGCGAGCGTGACGACGACCGACGACGACGACGTGGCCGGATTCACGCTGGCGGACACGACGGGGCTGACCGTGAGCGAAGGACGGCGACGACGGACGCGTTCACGGTGGTGCTGGACGCACAGCCTGACGTCGGACGTGGTGCTGACGGTGACGAGCGGGGACACGGGTGAGGCGACGGTGAGCCCGGCTTCGTTGACGTTCACGTCCGGACGATTGGGACGATACCGCAGCCGGTGACGCTGACCGGCGAGCGACGACGACGTGATCGACATGAGGCCACGAGGCGACGGACGTGACGGTCTGGTCGATGACGCCGGGGCAGTCGGACGATGCGGTGTACGAGCCGGCTAGCCAGACCAGACGGCGAGCGGTCGACGACGACGGACGACGACGTGGCGGGCTTGGCCGTCGTGCAGCGCTGGCGGTAGGTGACGGCTGAGTCCGAGCGAGGCAGGTCGAGCGACAGCTTCACGGTGAGCCTCGACCGCGCGAGCCGACGAGCTCAGGTAGTTGTCGACGATCAACCGAGCGGCGACACGCGGCGAGGCGACGGCCGATCCGGACGACGCTGACGTTCACAGCCGGCTGACTGGGACACGCCGCAGACGGTGACGGTGACCGCGGCGTGGACGACGACGTGGATCGACGGCAACCAGGCACACGATCGATGCTCGCGGTCGATGACGGATGCGTCGGATCGCGCTGATCTCGGTGAGTCCGCTGACGGTAGACGGTCGTGGTGACCACGGCCGACGACGATCAGTGCCGGGTTCGCGGTGGACGCCGGAGTGCGACTGACGGTCGAGTCCGAAGCCGAAGCACGACGGCCGACGTTCACGGTGGTGCTGGACGCGCAGCCGGACTCGAGCAGTGGTGCTCGACGTTGCGAGTCGAGGACGCGGCGCGTGGCGACGGTGAACCCGACGACGCTGACGTTCACAGCCGGACAACTGGGACACATCGAGCAGACGGTGACGGTGACGGGTGCGTGACGACGACCTCGGTCGACGGGGATGCAGACGGCGCCGTCGTTCACGGTGGTCGGTGGACGATGAGCTCGGACGCGGCTTATCGCGGTCTGAGGACCACACGGTGGACGTCACGGTCGACGGACAACGACAGCGCCGGGTTCGTGGTGGATCCGGAGAGCGCTGACGGTGAGCGAGGATGACGTACGACGGGCTCGTTCACGGTGGTGTTGGACGCGGAGCCTGACTCGAGGACGTGGTGTTCGACGTGGCGAGTGGGGACACGGGCGAGGCGACGGTGGACCCGACGACGCTGACGTTCGACGCCGGCGGACTGGGACCGGAGAAGACGGTGGATGGTGACGGGCGAGGACGACGATCTCATCGATGGGGCTCGACGACGCCGGTGACGGTGTCGGTTGCGGACGGCTCGGACGGGGCGTTCGTGGATCTGGCGGATGAGCACGGTGGACGGTGACGACGAGGACGACGACAGCGCCGGGTTCACGCTGGCGGATCACGGCGAGCGCTGACGGTGAGCGAGGATGGTACGACGGGACTCGTTCACGGTGGTGTTGGACGCGGAGCCTGACTCGAGACGTGGTGTTCGATGTGGCGAGTGGGGACACGGTCGAGGCGACGGTGGACTCGACGACGCTGACGTTCGAGCCGGCGGAGTGGGACCAGGAGAAGACGGTGGTGGTGACGGGCGAGGACGACGATCTCATCGACGGGGCTCGACGACGCACGGTGACGGTGTCGGTTGCGGATGGCTCGGACGCGGCGTTCGTGGATCTGGCGGATGACACGGCGGAGGTGACGACGCACGGACAACGACAGCGCCGGGTTCGCTGGTGGATCCGGAGAGCGCTGACGGTGAGCGAGGACGACGTACGACGGGCTCGTTCACGGTGGTGCTGGACGCGGAGCCTGACGTCGAGCGTGGTGTTCGATGGTGGCGAGCGGGGACACGATCGAGGCGACGGCGAACCCGGCGACGCTGACGTTCGAGCCGGCGGCAGACTGGGACCAGCCGCAGACGGTGGTGGTGACGGGCGTGGACGACGATCTCATCGACGGGGCTCAGACGACGCCGGTGACGGTGTCGGTTGACGCGATGGCTCGGACGGGGCGTTCACGGGGATCTGGCGGATGACACGGTGGAGCGTGACGACGAGGACGACGACAGCGGCCGGGTTCACGCTGGTGGATCACGGCCAGGCGCTGACGGTGAGCGAGGATAGCAGCGACGGGCTCGTTCACGGTGGTGTTGGACGCGGAGCCGGACTCGACAGCGTGGTGTTCGAATGTGACGAGTGGGTACACCGGCGAGGCGACGGTGGACCCTGACGACGCTCACGTTCGACGCCGGCGAAATGGGACACGGAGAAGACGGTGGTGGTGACCGGCGACGACGACGATCTGGATTGACGGAGCTCAGACGACGCCAGGTGACGGTGTCGGTTGCGGATGGCAGTCGGACGCTGCGTTCGATGGATCTGGCCGGCCATGACCGGTGGAGCGTGACGACGACGGACAACGATAGCGCCGGGGTTGCGCCGATCCGGTAGCTGCGCTGACCGTCGAGCGAAGGTAGCTACTGACGGGCTCGTTCACGGTGGTGTTGGATGCGCAAGCCGGACTCAGCGGTGGTGCTCGATGTAGCCCGAAGCGGCGATGTAACACCCAGTCGACGGAGCAGCTCAGCGCTGACGTTCGAGCCGGCGAAGCTGGAACATGGAGAAGACGGTGGTGGTGACGGGCTGAGGACGACGATCTCGGTCGACGGGGCTCAAGGAGCTGCCGGTGACGTTGTCCTGGTCGACGCGGACGAGCTCGGATCGCGGCGTTTGAGGGATCTGAGTCCGATGACCGGTGGAGGTGACGACGGTTAGCGACAACGACAGCGCCGGGTTACGTGGTGGATCCGGAGGCGCTGACGGTGAGCGAGGATAGTACGACGGGCTCGTTCACGGTGGTGTTGGACGCGGAGCCTGACTCGAGCGTGGTGTTCGATGTGGCGAGTGGGGACACGGGCGAGGCGACGGTGGACTCGACGACGCTGACGTTCGAGCCGGCGGAGTGGGACCAGGAGAAGACGGTGGTGGTGACGGGCGAGGACGACGATCTCATTGACGGGGCTCAGACGACGCCGGTGACGGTGTCGGTTGCGGATGGCTCGGACGCGGCGTTCGTGGATCTGGCGGATGACACGGTGGAGGTGACGACGGAGGACAACGACAGCGCGCGGGTTCGTGGTGGATCCGGAGGCGCTGACGGTGAGCGAGGATAGTACGACGGGCTCGTTCACGGTGGTGTTGGACGCGGAGCCTGACTCGAGCGTGGTGTTCGATGTGGCGAGTGGGGACACGATCGAGGCGACGGTGGACTCGACGACGCTGACGTTCGAGCCGGCGGAGTGGGACCAGGAGAAGACGGTGGTGGTGACGGGCGAGGACGACGATCTCATCGACGGGGCTCAGACGACGCCGGTGACGGTGTCGGTTGCGGATGGCTCGGACGGGGCGTTCGTGGATCTGGCGGATGACACGGTGGAGGTGACGACGGAGGACAACGACAGCGCCGGGTTCGTGGTGGATCCGGAGGCGCTGACGGTGAGCGAGGATAGTACGACGGGCTCGTTCACGGTGGTGTTGGACGCGGAGCCTGACTCGAGCGTGGTGTTCGATGTGGCGAGTGGGGACACGATCGAGGCGACGGTGGACTCGACGACGCTGACGTTCGAGCCGGCGGAGTGGGACCAGGAGAAGACGGTGGTGGTGACGGGTGAGGACGACGATCTCATCGACGGGGCTCAGACGACGCCGGTGACGGTGTCGGTAGCGGACGGCTCGGACGGGGCGTTCGTGGATCTGGCGGATGACACGGTGGAGGTGACGACGCAGGACAACGACAGCGCCGGGTTCGTGGTGGATCCGGAGGCGCTGACGGTGAGCGAGGATAGTACGACGGGCTCGTTCACGGTGGTGTTGGAAGCGGAGCCTGACTCGAGCGTGGTGTTCGATGTGGCGAGTGGGGACACGATCGAGGCGACGGTGGACTCGACGACGCTGACGTTCGAGCCGGCGGAGTGGGACCAGGAGAAGACGGTGGTGGTGACGGGCGAGGACGACGATCTCATCGACGGGGCTCAGACGACGCCGGTGACGGTGTCGGTAGCGGACGGCTCGGACGCGGCGTTCGTGGATCTGGCGGATGACACGGTGGAGGTGACGACGCAGGACAACGACAGCGCCGGGTTCGTGGTGGATCCGGAGGCGCTGACGGTGACGGAAGGGGAAAACGATTTCTTTACCGTAGCCCTCACCGCCGAACCCACGGACAGTGTCATCGTGACCGTCTCCAACCCTGACACAGCTGAAATCGACCTCGGCGGCGAGGAGAACGACACCATCTTGACGTTCACGCCGGACGACTGGGATACACCGGACTACCGTCGATCGTGGCCGCGATCGACGACGGGGAAGCCGAGGCGGACATGCCCGTCGCCGTGACCGTTCGAGGTCGACCCGAACCGTCGCTGACGCCGACTCCACGTTCGGACGGAGTTAGCGCGGAGGTCGAAGTCACGGTGCAGGATCCGGCCGACCTCGAAACCGCCCAACTCCAAAGCACGGCGTCTCCTGGAGCACGCAACCGCACCTCCGCCCCAAGGACCAGCCCATCGCCGGCCCCCTCCAACTCCGAACTGCTGCTCGCTGACCGACCGCTACCCGGTGAAGCACCACCGGGCGCTCAACTGACGCTCCGCCCCGATGACTGAAGGACCCCGGGACCGGTTCGGGCAGGAGCGTCCGCTCGACAACGTGCCGCCTCCGCTCCTCACGTACGGTGACGAGGATGAGTACGAGAAAGAAGGGAAGGGAGGCGGCCCGCGCTCCAAACGGCCGGTGCGCGTGGGAATCTGGATCGTCGTGGCCGTAGCGATCGCGGGTGCGGGCTACTTCGGGGTGCGTGCCCTCGAGGAGGAAGGGGCGACGGACACGTCGGCCGCGGCGGTGGATCCCGCGCCCTCCGGATCCGCGTCCTCGGAAGCGGGGAGCCGCCCGTCTCTGGGCATACTCGGGCCCCCGGACACGACGGTGGCACCGGGCTCGACGGTCGAGCTGGCGGTGAGCGCTCGGGATGAAGACGGGGGACCGCTCCCGGACGTCCGGGTCCGCTTCGAGGTCGATGGCGGCGTGGGTACGCTCACCGCCGGCGAAGTCTGGACCGACCGGATGGGCATCGCGCGTACTTCTCTGACGATGCCGTCGGGTGCGGGCGAGGCCCGGGTCCGTGCCACGCTCGACGGAGCCGACGTCGTGCCTCGATGGTTCACGGTCGCGACCCAGGGCGGAGAGCCGGCGGCGATGGCCGCGGTCGCAGGAGATGCGCAGGAGGCGGATGCCGGGGGCCTCCTTCCCGAGCGTCTGGCCGTCCAGGTCCAGGATCCGGAGGGGAACCCGGTTCCGGGCGTCGAGGTGCGCTTCGAGGTGGCTTCCGGTGGGGGCATGGCAGCGCCCTCCCGGGCCCGCACGGATTCCCTCGGTCGCGCTTCGGCCATCTGGCGGTTGGGTGGGGAAGCGGGCGACCAAACGCTCTCGGCCACTTCTCCGGCGCTGCCCGAGCCGGTCACGTTCACGGCCACCGCGCAGGCGGTCGCGACCGCGACGCCGACCCCCGAGGCTGGCGGGCCTCCCGTTCCCGACTCCGAGGCCGCCCTCGAGGAAGCGGCCCCGAATGCACCCTCCGAGTCCGTGGTCGTCACGCCCCGGGACCGGTCGGTGGGAGGCTCGAACGTGTGCGCGATCACGAACGGGTCGGTCACGTGTCGCGGCGCGAACGATCGGGGGCAGGGGATCGACGGCGGGGTGAGCGGCGCCCGCGCGGTCAGCTCCGGGCTCTTCCACGCATGCGCCCTCGACGCGGACGGCATCGCCCGCTGTTGGGGCGCGAACGAGGCCGGCCAGCTCGGAGACGGGAGCCGTTCCGATCGTGCGTCACCGGTACGTGTGGACACCGAGTTCCGCTTCAGCACCCTGGCTGCCGGGGTCGCCCACACGTGCGGCTTGACCTCCGAGGGACGGGCTGCCTGTTGGGGGCAGAACCTGGGCGGTCAGCTCGGGGACGGCTCGAGGGACGACCGTACGATCCCGGCGCTCGTGGCGGGGGACACGCGCTTCACGACCCTCGTCTCGGGATGGAACCACACCTGCGGCATCACGGCTCAGAGGGAAGCCTTCTGCTGGGGGCTCAACCGGGAGGGACAGTTGGGCGACGGCTCCCGCCTGGACGGCTTGGAGCCCGGGCGCGTCATCGGCTCCGTCGACGCCCTCGCGGCCGGGAACGCCCACACCTGTGCGGTGAGCGGAGGCCAGGTCCTCTGCTGGGGCGACAACCGGGCGGGGCAGCTCGGAGACGGGACCACGGACTCCCGCGTGAATCCCACGCCCGTGTCGGAGCTCCCCGACGATGTGGTGGACATCGCGGCGGGGGCTGCCCACACGTGCGCACTCCTGGCCGACGGGACGGCCCATTGCTGGGGCCAGAATTTGCACGGACAGTTGGGCACGGGAAACACGGCGCCGGCCCGCTCACCCACCCCCGTGCTGGGAGGGCTCACCTTCGAGCGTATCCAGGCCGGGGGCGGAGTAACCTGCGGCACCACGGTCGACGGTGTGGACTACTGCTGGGGCCTCAACCAGAGCGGTCAGTTGGGGGACGGAAGCGTCACCAACCGGGCCGCCCCTGCCCGCGTCCGGGGACGTTAGGGCCGTTCCGTCATTTGTGCCACTCGAGATGCCGGCGGTACTCGCGCAGGAACGACGTGATCAGATCGTCCTTCGTCGCGTTCGTGACGTCCTGCTCGAGGGACCGGTCCCGGACGTGCGCTTCGGCACGGTATTCCTTGCCGTGCGGATCACTCAAGGGCACGAGCGGAAAGGCGTACTTCGACGCACCGTACGGCTTCGCTTCCACCTGGTAGAAGAACTCCTCGTGGCCGTCCTTCGTGATCATGATCCACGCGTCGTGGTCGCCCTGGTCGATCTGAACGTCCCGTCCGCGCCGCTGAAACTCGGCCGCGAGCTCCTCGAACGCCGGGACCACCACGCTCTGGAGGTAGTCGTGGATGCCCAGGGGCTCGTGCTCGTCCGGGGGAAACTGCTTGTCGGCAAGCTCGAGGAGCTCGTCGAGTTCGGCTTTCCAGTCCGCCATGTCGGTCTCCTCTAGTTTCCGATTTCGGTGACGAGCCTGTCGCTGGGCTCTTCGTCCGTCGTGGTCCCTGGGGACCTCCCGTCCCCTCCCGACGTTCCGCGGGATAGATCTTCCGTATGTGCGTCGGCGCCGGTTGTTCGTCTCGCAACGCCTTGAAGAGAGAGTAGCACATGCCCAACACGACCACGGCGAACGGCAGGCCGGTGGCGATGGCCGCGGTCTGGAGCGCCATGAGCCCCCCGGTCAGGAGTAGCACGGCCGCCACCACACCTTCGAGAAGGGCCCAGAACACCCGCTGCGCGACCGGAGGATCGGGGTGCCCACCCGAGGCGAGCATATCGATCACCAGTGAGCCCGAGTCCGAGGACGTCACGAAGAAGGCGATGATCACCGTCATCCCGAGCACGGATGTGAGACTCGCCAGGGGGAGACCCTGGAGCAGGGCGAACAACATCTCTTCGGTCCCGAGGCCGGCGAGTCCACCTTCTCCGACCAGCTCTCTGCGGAGGGCGGTGTTGCCGAACGTCGTGAGCCAGAAGGTCCCGACCGCGGCGGGCATGAACAATACACCCGCGACGAACTCCCGAATCGTGCGTCCACGGGAGATCCGTGCGATGAACATGCCCACGAAGGGAGACCATGCGATCCACCATCCCCAGTAAAAGAGGGTCCAGTTCCCCTGCCACACCCCGTCGCCCCACGTGTCGAGCCAGAAGGTCGTGGCCACTAGCGACTGCACGTAGTTGCCCGTGTTCTCCATCCAGGCCTTGAGGATGAACACCGTGGGTCCGGCGAGGAACACGAAGGCGAGCAGGACGCCGGCCACGGCCATGTTGAAGTTGGACAGCCTGCGGATCCCCTTGTCGAGCCCCAACACCACCGAGGCGGTCGCGATGAGGGTGATCCCGGCGATCAACCCGACTTGGATCGGGGTCGTGATTCCGGTGCCGAGCAGGTAGTCGAGCCCCGCGTTGACCTGCATGACCCCGAGGCCGAGCGAGGTCGCCACGCCGAAGAGGGTTCCGAAGATGGCGAGCACGTCGATGGTGTGTCCCATCGGCCCGTGAATGCGGTCACCGAGCACCGGGTAGAACGCCGAGCGGATCGAGAGGGGAAGCCCTTTGCGGAAGGAAAAATACGCGAGCGACAGGCCCACGACGATGTAGATTCCCCAGGCGTGCAGTCCCCAGTGGAAGAACGTGAGCCGCATGGCGTCCGTCGGCCGCCGCCGTGGTGCCCGCTTCCTCGATCGGCGGATCGGTCAGGTGGTAGATCGGCTCGGCGACCGAGAAGAACACCAGCCCGATGCCCATCCCCGCGCTGAACAGCATGGCGAACCAGGAGGGGTAGGAGAATTCGGGCTCGGAGTCGTCGGGCCCGAGGCGGACGCTGCCCACCGAGCTGAAGAGCAGGTACACCGAGAACGCGAGAAACACGGCGACCGACCCCACGTACAGCCAACCGAAATTCGCGACGATCCCGGACTGAATGGAGTCGAAGGCCGCGCCGGTGCTGCCGGGCGCGAAAATCCCGAATCCGAGAAAGATTCCGATGACGGTGAGCGCGGGAAAGACGACGGCGGGGCTGAAATCGAGCTGTTTTTTCCAGTCCATGGAATCTCCAGGACTCGAGGATTCAGTTGAGGGCGTGGCCTCGGGCCATGGTGCCGACAGGGGCGCTTCGGGCCACGCGATCGGTCGGGTTGGGGCACGTCAGGTGATACGCACGGCGAATCCGACGGAGAAACAATAAGCGCGTGAGTTCATGATGCGAAGGAGGCCACCGGTCGGGTCGTTCCGGGCGGTGGCGTGGGAGCATGCCGGATGCCTTTCTCGTGTCGGAGGTTGCGCCACCCGACGGCACGCGGTCATGCTCCGTTCTTCTTTCATGCCAAGGAGCACGTCCATGAGCGAAACGCCGCATCGTACGATGTTGGACAGGATGCTGGGAGCGGCCCGGCTGGATGTCGCGACATTCACCGAGGTCGAGCACGATACGACCCTCACCGGGCAGGCCGCGGGCGTGGTCGTCATCGTGGCCCTCGCCAAGGCGATCGGGGCGGTGGACGTCGGGATCGGCTCCGCCGTGGGGGCCGCGGTGGTCTCGCTCGTCGGTTGGTTGATCTGGGCCGGCGTCACCTACCTGATCGGTGACAAGGTGTTCGGGGGCACGGCCACGTGGGGGGAGTTGCTCCGCGCGCTCGGTTTCGCCCAGGCACCGGGGGTGTTGATGGTTCTCGCCTTCCTCCCGCTCGCGGGGCTCCTCACGTTCGTCGTCGGGGTGTGGACTCTGGCCGCCGGTCTCGTGGCCATCCGGGAAGCCCTGGACATCTCCACCCTCAAGGCGCTGGGCACGGCGATCCTGGGATGGCTGGCGCTCGTGATTCCGCTGGTGCTGCTGGAGATGGTCGGTCCGGGCTAGCGCAAGCCGGTCGACACCCTCGTGCGCACGATGAGGGTGCTCCCGGCTTGCAGACCGGGTCCACGACCGGCACGTTGGAGCGACTCAGCCGGTCCCGTCTCCACAGTCGTTCGTTCCACGGGCCGGAACATGATCCCCGTGCCCATGAGCCATGTCCCAGGAGCTGAAGATGAAGGTGCTCGGTGCCCGATCTCTGGCCGCCGCGCTGGCGGCTACCGCGCTGCTGACCCTGCCACCGGGCGCTCGCGCCCAGTCGCCCCCGAGCACCGTCTTTCTCGAGGCCCTCACGTGGGTCGAGATCCAGGACCGGATCGACGACGGGGCCACGACGGTGATCGTCGCGACGGCCGGGACCGAGCAGAAAGGGCCCCACATGGTCATGGGCGAGCACAAGTACGTGCTCGAGTACACGACCGACAAGATCGCGCGGGCGCTCGGCAACGCCCTGGTCTCGCCGATCATCACCTACGTGCCCGAGGGCGATTGGGGCGACGAGCCGACGGGCCACATGCGGATGCCCGGCACGATCACCATGCCCGAGGAATGGTTCGTCGATCTCCTTCTGCACACGGGCCGGAGCCACGAGGCGTCGGGCTTCCGGGACATCGTCTTCCTCGGTGATTCGGGTGGGAACCAGAGCGGCATGGCCACGGCCGTCGAGACGCTCAACGAGGAGTGGGCGGGGACGGGGGCTCGTGCCCACTTCATCGAGGACTACTACGGGAAGTCCGGAGACGACGCGCGGCGCTACATCACCGAGGAGCTCGGCATTCCGGCCGAGGAGATCGGCGGGCACGCGGGCATCACGGACACCTCACAGATGTGGTTCGTGAACGAACGGCACATCCGCGAGGACGAGCTCGCCGACCGGGGCGGATTCGAAGGGTCGGGCTCGAGCGGGAACCCGACGCTCGCCTCCCCGGAGATCGGGCGCCGCATCCTCGACATCAAGATCGACAACGCGCTGGCCGAGATCCGGGCCAGCCTCTCGGACCGATAGGAGAGGAGTCAGAATGAGCAGCGATCCGAAGCACGCGGTCCGAAGGGCGGCCTCCCACTTCCGCGCCGTTCCACTGTTCGCCGCGCTCGCCGCGCTGTCGATGGGCGTCGATGCCCAGGCACAAGCTCCGGACGCCGAGAGCCTGGGCGATCCCTTCATCGAGCAGATGACCTGGACCGAGATCCGGGACGCGATGGATGCGGGCAAGACCGTCGCGATCGTTCCGGTCGGCGGCACCGAGCAGAACGGTCCGCACATGGTGATGGGCAAGCACAACTACATCATCACCCACGCGGCGGGGCTGATGGCGCGTCGGCTCGGCAATGCGTTGGTCGCACCGACGGTGGCCTGGGTGCCGGAAGGCGACTACGACTCGCCGTCCTTCGGGGACAAGCCGGGGGTGATTTCTCTTCCGTCGCCGAGCTACGACCGGTTGCTCGAGGCCGCGGCTCGGAGCCTCGCCACGCACGGGTTCACCCACGTGCTCTTCATCGGCGACAGCGGGGGTAACCAGCGCGGCATGCAGGCCGTCGCGGACCGGCTGAACGAGGAGTGGGAAGGGAGCGCGACGCAGGCCTTCGCGCTCACCGACTACTACCGGATGGGCCAGCAGTACTCCCGCGTGTGGGTCCAGGCCGAGTACGGCTACGACATGGAGACGATCGGCAGCCATGCGGGGATCACCGACACCTCGGCGGTCATGTACGTGTTTCCCGCCGGCGTGCGCAACGACCTGCGCATGCCGGGAGGTGGCGATCCGGACGCCGGGGTGACCGGCGATCCGACGCTCGCCACGCCCGAGATCGGCAAGATGGTCGTCGAGTTCAAGGTGCTCGCCGGGCTCGAGCAGTACCGGGAGCTTTCCGAGGAGACGGGGGGCAGGGGCGGCCGCTAGCCGACCCACCCGGGCATCGCCCCCGCCTCCCGGTCTCAACCCCCGCCGGGCCGCCGGTACCGCACCGGCGGCGCCGGCTCGTCCTCCAGCGTCACGCCTTCCGTCTCGAGGAGCCGGAGCGCTTCCTCCACGGCCCGCTCGAGCTGGGGATCGCCGCCGGCGATCACCGGAGCGGGATCGTTGCGTACCGCGATGTCCGGCGCCACACCGGTGCCCTCGACCGCCCATTCCCCGTCGACATCGAAGAACCCGCCCCGCGGCGCCACGAAGCCGCCGCCGTCGATGAGGGGTGGCGTGTCCCACGTGCCGACGAGACCGCCCCAGGTGGTGGTGCCGACGAGCGGGCCGACCTCCTTGAAGCGGAACAGGTAGGGGAGGAGGTCGCCGCCGGAGCCGGCCCGCTCGTTGATGACCATGACCTTCGGTCCCCAGAGGCCCGCCATGGGCTGGGTCCAGGGCTTCCGGTCGCCGGCGCGGGAGTTGAAGTAGCCGGTGAGCTCACGGTCGAGCACATCGACGATGTAGTCGGCGGCCGAGCCCCCTCCGTTGTTGCGCTCGTCGATCACGGCCCCCTCCCGGTCCTGCTGGGCGAAATACATCCGGTTGAAATAGTCGTAGCCGCCCTGGCCGGTGTTGGGGAGCCACACGTAGGCCAGGCGGCCGTCGCTCATCTCGTCGACCCTGCGCTGGTTCTCGGCGACCCATGCCCACCGACGGAGCCCGCCCTCGCTGCCGATGGGCTCCACGTCGAGGGTTCTCGCGTCGGCCATGGACGTCGTCGGTCCGACCGTGACGGTGATCGTCCGGCCCTCCGTGCCTTCGAGCAGCCGGAAGGGGTTGGTCGGCGCGGTGAGCTCCCGCCCGTCGATGGCGAGGAGCCAATCGCCCTCCTCGACTCCGAGCCCGGGGAGGGACAGCGGCCCGTCCAGGCCGGGCGTCCAGTCCTCCCCCGTGTAGATGCGGGTGATCCGGTAGAACCCGTCGTCTTCCTCGAGATCGACGCCGAGCAGGCCGGTCGCCGGGTCGTCGAGCTCGGGGTAGTCGCCGCCCCGCACGTAGGAGTGCCCGACCGCGATCTCGCCCGACATCATGTCGAGCAGGTGGTTGAAGTCCGAGCGATGCTCCACGTCCGGGAGCCACGCCGAGTACCAGTCCCACACGTCGTCCCACGGCGCGCCGTGCTGGTTGTCGACGTACAGGAAGTCGCGCATGAACCGCCATCCGTCGCGGAGCATCTGCCCCCACTCCGCTTCGGGCTCGACGCGGACCCTCATGTCGTCGAGCGCGATCCGGCCCTCCTCGTCCGACGGCGGGGCGTCCGTGCCCACGATGCGCCAGGTGTCGCCGCTCCGGAGCAGGACCCGGCTCCGGTCGTGAGAGACGGCGGTAATGCCGATCTCGGTCGCGAACTCCTCGGCCTCGCGGTCCTCGAGCACGTAGCGGTGGAGGGTGGACCCGGGGCCGTCGGTCGACTCCAGCACGAAGACGCTGCCGGCCGGACCGGGCTCCAGCCCGCCGTAGTCCTCGACCGGCAGGCCGGGGGCGTCGACGATGCGGCGGGCAATGCCGTCGAAGTCGATCTCGACGTCCGGGGGCGGTGCGTCCGTCGTGTCGTCTTCGGGTTCCGCCGTGTCTCCGGCGGCGTCCTCACGGCCCTCCTCGTCGCTCCGGGGCAGGAACGGGGACGCGACGTCTTCGTTCAGGAGGGTCACGTAGAGGGCACGGGTGACCGGTCGGTCGTACGAGCTCATGTCGAGCCAACCCGGTGTTCAACCCGTAGTCGGTCGATGCCAGGAAATAGAGGTATTCCCCGTCTTCGTCCCAGACCGGATCGATGGCGTCGGCCATCCCGTCGGTCATCCGGCGGGTATCGCCGGTCTCGGTGTCGTGCACGACGATGGCGCGGAGCTGGGTGTCGAGCCGGCGCGCGTACGCGATCCACCGGGAGTCCGGAGACCATACGGGGTTCATCGTGCGCTCGGGGTGCGCGTAGCCGTCGGTGTCGACGTGGGTGAGCTCGCCGGACGCCACGTCCAGCACGAGGACGCGGTAGTGCGTGTCGGTGAACGCGAGCTTGGAGCCGTCGGGCGACCACTCGGGGACGAAGTAATACGAAGGATCCTCGAGCGGGATGCGGCGCGGCTCCGAGCCGTCCTGGTTGGCGACGACGAGCCCGTACTCCCCGTCCTCGTCGTTGAACCAGGCGACGCGCTCACCGTCGGGAGACCAGACCGGATGGCGATCGGCGACGCCGGGCGAGCGCGTCAGGTTCCGCCAGGACCCCTCCTCGGCCGGTACCGTAAACACCTCGCCGCGCCACTCGAAGAGCGCCCGGGCTCCGGTGGGCGAGAGACGCGCGTCCCGGAGCTGGGTGGGCGGCACGTCTTCCCACCGCGGCCGTGCCCAGCTCTGGTCCCGCGCGGCCCGAATCTCGAGCTGACGGGTGGTCCCGGTCGCGGGGTCGAGCTCGTGCAGGTACCCGGCCTGCTCGTAGACCACGACTCCGTCCCCCGCGCCGAGGCTCTTCACGTCGAAGTCCGCGTGACGGGTGAGCTGCCGCTCCTCGCCCGTCTCGGGATCGAACGACCAGACGTTGGCCGCCCAGTCCCGCTCCGACATGTAATAGACCCGCCCGTCCAGCCACACCGGCGCGAGGTGCCGCTCGCCCTCCCAGGGCGCGGTCGTCCGCGCCCACGTGTCGGTCGAGACCACGGCCACCGGTTGCGCCTGTCCGCCCCGGTAGTTCCGCCACTCCGGGTCCCACAGGCCGATCTCCTGATAGGCGATGTGGGCGCCGTCCGCGCTCATCTCCCCTTCGTAGGCCTGCGGGAGCTCGAGGGGCTCGGGCAGACCGCCCTCCCTCCCGACGCTGTAGAGCTTCCACTGACGCGTCGGCACCCCTTCGCGGCCCGACCGGAAGAGCACCCTCCCGTCCGGCGTCCAGCCCTGCACCGCGTCTTCACCCGGATGCCACGTGAGCCGCTCGGGCTGCCCGCCCGCCGCCGACACCACGTAAACATCGGCGTTGCCCCCGTACTCGCCCGTGAACGCGATCCAGTCGCCGTCGGGGCTGAAGTGCGGACCGGTCTCGGCCCCTTCCGAGCTCGTGATCCGGAGCGCGTCGCCGCCCTCCCGCCCGACCGTCCAGATGTCGTTGGCGTGCACGAACGCGATCCGCTCGGCGCTCACGTCCGGCTCGCGCAGGAAGCGGGTGCCCTGCGCGGACGCGAGCGAGGGGACGAGGGCCAGGGCGCACATGGTGCCGGCCACGAGCCACGATGGGTTGGGGTCTTGGCGGAAAGCTCTCGCGAGCATGGCGGACTCCCTCGAGACGGTCGGGAATGCAATGGGCGGATACACAGCGGCAGATTACGGGTCGGGACGCGGATGCGCCACGTGGATGCGCCGCTCGATCTCCGCCTACGCCCCCAGCAGCACCAACAGCACCGAGATGGTCACCACGGCGAAGAGCGACGAGAGCAGGACCGTCCGCGCCGCGACGCCGGCCGCGGCGTGGTACCGCTCCCCGAAGAGGTAGGTGTTCACCGCGGTCGGCATGGCCGCGAGCATGACCGCGACCGAGACCCAGAGCCCCTCGAGTCCGAGGAGCGGCACGGCCAGAACCCACACGAGAAGGGGATGGACGAGGAGCTTCACGACCGTGAGAAGGAGCGCGGGGACGTGGTCGCCGCGGGCCGGCGTGGCGACGAGCGACGCGCCCATGGCGAAGAGCGCCGTGGGGATCGCGGCCGAGCCCATCATCTCGACGATCGTGTCGATGCCCGAAGGGAGCGCGAGCCCGGTCAGGTTCACGGCGAACCCCGCGAGTAGCCCGATGACGATCGGGTTGCGGAGCACCGCACCGCCCACTTCGGCGAGCTGCGCGGACCATGACACCCGGTCACCGCGCCCTGCGTGGATCAGCGCGACCGTGAGCGGCATGAAGGTGATCGAGTGGAATCCGATGATGACGAACATCGGGAGGGACGCCTCCGGGCCGAACGCCGTGAGGATGACCGGCACGCCGAGCAGCACGAGGTTGGCGAACGCTCCCGACATGCCGAAGATGGCCTGTTCCGCCAGATCCCGCCCGAAAAGGAAGCGTCCGAGCGCCATGCTCAGCCCGTACGCAGCCGCGCTTCCGACGTAGAAGGCGACCAGGAAGCCCCAGGCCACGTCTTCGGGGAAGTCGAGATCCGCGAGGCTTCCGAAGAGCAGGATGGGGATCGCGAAGTTGAAGACGAAGAGCACGAGCCCGCGGATGCTCGACTCGTCCAGCACGCGGAACCGGGCGGCGGCGAAGCCGAGCGCCATGATCCCGAAGACCGGGGCGACGGTGGAAAGGAGGATGCTCACGGGCGCAGGGGTCGCGGAGGACGGGGACGTGCGGATGGGACGGGCGCAGATGAAGCGCGGAAGCCGGAAAACACACGCGGAGGCTCGCCGAGGTCAAGCGGCGTGGGCTGGGGCGTGGCTTCGCGAGGCACCTGCCGAAGCCGGCCCTCACTCCAGCCAGGTCGTCTCGTCCCCGAGGTTGATCGCGAGGTGCTCACCCTTGGCCCCGGACGGTGCGCCGTGCCAGTGGTCCTCGTCGGGCTCCACCACGACCACGTCGCCGGCCTCCAACAGGATCCGTTCGCCCTCGCGGTTCACGACCACGCACGAACCGGCGAGCCCGATGAGGATCTGCTCTGCGTCGTGGCGGTGCCAACCCATGCGGGCGCCGGGTTCGAAGCCCACGCGGTAGATGCGTACCGGCAGGTCGTCCTCCCGGCCGATCAGGGCCTGGGTGAAGGCGGGCAGCACGAAGTGGGTCGGGTCGGCCTCTTTCGGGGGTCGGCTCGCTCCGGGGATGAATCGCATGGGTCGCCCGTGTTATCGTGGATGGGTGTTCGTATACCTTGCCGCCGCCGAGGCCCGCGCGCCATGGGGGTATGGGCCGACGGACCGCAACCACTCCGAGGAGGCGTCGATGACCGAGCCGGCTCCCTCCGGGTGGACTTGGGGCCCTTCAAGCGCGACCGAGTGGCTCGCGGAATGGCTGGATCGCGGGCTCAACCGGGACATCTCCGAGGAGCTGCGCGTGGCGGGGCGGGTCGGCTCGATCACGCCCCAGTCGGTGCACGCGCTGCGAGACCATCTACTGGTCCGGATCGCCGCGCGTGCCGAGGCGGAGGTGTACGTCACGGATCCCTGACATCGGGGGTGTCGAGGGCGGACCCTCGTGGGCGCTCCGCCGGATGAAGCGCGGACCGCCGACGGCGCCCCCCTGAGCGATCCTCGCATGCATCGGGGTGTATCTGCGTCATGACCCTACGCAAGAAGCCGTTCGTGATCGGGGGCGGGATCTTCGTCCTCGTCCTGCTCCTCCTGCTGTCTCTACCCGTCCTCTTCAAGGACCGGATCGCGGAGCGCGTCGAGGAGGCCATCGATCGCGCCGTGGACGCCGACGTCTCCTGGAGCGGGGTGGAGCTCACCCTCATCCGGACCTTCCCGAACCTCACGCTCGGTCTGCGTGACCTGCGTGTCGTGGGCACGGACCCCTTCACCGGGGATACGCTGGCGTCGTTGGACCGGGCGCGCATCGCGCTCGACGCGGGGAGCGTGATCCGGAGCCTCCGGGACCGAGGGCCGCTCGTCGTGCGCTCCGTCCGCCTCGAGGTGCCGACGCTCCGGCTCCAGGTCACGGAGGACGGGGCTGCGAGCTGGGACATCTTCACCGACGACGCCGAGGCCCCGGCTGGACCCGCGGATGACGCGCCGGGACGTGCGGTGGCGGTGGCGCTCGACGAGCTCGAGGTCCTGGACGGAAGCGTGACGTTCGACGACGCCCGCTCCGGGCTGTTCGTGTCGCTCGACGGGCTCGGACATACGCTGAGCGGCGACTTCTCGCGCGAGCGGTTGGTGGCGAGCTCCCGCACCCGGGCCGAGCGGGCCACGGTCGAGTTCGGGGGCGTACCGTATCTCGCCGGGGTCACGGTCGATTTCGACGCGGACCTCGACGTGGACCTCGCCGAGGGCCGCATCGCGCTCGAGGACAACGAGCTCCGGCTCAACGACCTCCTCCTCCGGTTCGCCGGCGAGGTGGCGCGGGTCGATGACCGCCTCGCGCTCGCGCTGAGCTTCGAGGCCCCGGAGACCGACTTCCGGCAGATGCTCTCCCTCGTCCCGGCGCTCTACGCCGCGGACTTCGCGTCGCTCGAGACCTCCGGGCGCTTCTCGGTGAGCGGCGACGTCGAGGGCGACTACGGGGAGGACGCTTTCCCGGCGTTCGCGCTCCACGCGACGGTGGAGGACGGCGCGTTTCGGTATCCGGATCTCCCCGAACGGGCTCGGGCGATCTCGGCCGAGCTCTCGATCAGCAACCCCGGCGGCCATGTGGACAGCACCGTGGTGGACCTGAGCCGTTTCCATATCGAGGTGGGTGGCCAACCGCTGGACGCCGTGGCTACCGTGCGGACGCCCGTCTCCGACCCGGACGTCGACGCGACGGTGCGGGGCACGCTCGACCTGGCCGCGCTCTCCCGGACGGTCAAGGCGGAGAGCCTCGAAGGGATGGAGGGCGTCGTGACCGCCGACGCCACCGTGCGGGCCCGGATGTCCGACGTCGACAGCGCGCGCTACGACCGGGTGGCCGCGAGCGGGACCGTCTCCGCCCGCGACGTCACCCTCGACTCCCCCGAGCTCCGCCAGCCCGTGACCGTGGAGGAAGCGACCCTCGACCTCGCGTCGGAGCAGGCCACGCTCCGCTCCTTCCAGGCGCGCCTCGGAAGCAGCGACCTCGCGGCGACAGCCCGAATCGACAACCTCCTCGGGTTCGCGATGCGGGACGAGCCCCTGCGCGGGACGGGCTCGTTCTCGAGCCGCCGGTTCGTCCTCGACGAGTGGAAGTCGGACGACGAGCTCGAAGCGATCGCCGTGCCGGCCATTCTCGACCTCACCCTGGACGGCACGGTCGAGCGACTCACGTACGGGGCGCTCGAGATGTCGGACGCGCGCGGCAGCATGCGTGTGAGCGACCAGCGCCTGACCCTCGACGACTTCACCTTCGGGACGCTCGGTGGCCGCATCGGCGTGAGCGGCCACTACGAGACCACCGATCCGTCCGCGCCCACTTTCGGTCTCGCTCTGGCCCTCGACAGCCTCGACATCGCCGGGGCCTCGGAAGCCTTCGTCACCGTGCGCTCGCTCGCGCCCGTGGCCCGTTACGCGCGCGGGACCTTCTCCGCCGACCTCGACCTCAGCGGGGTCCTGACACAGGACATGGCCCCGGTTCTCGACGCTCTCGACGGCGCGGGCTCGCTCCTGACCTCGCGGATCGAGATCGAGGACTTCCCGCTGCTGGAGCGGCTGTCCCAGGCGCTCCGGGTCTCCGAGCTCGCCCATCCCACGTTCAATGCCGTGCGCTCGACCGTCGAGATCCGGGACGGGCGCCTGCACGTCCAACCGTTCGACGTGAGCGTGGCCGGTCTCACGATGACCGTGGACGGATCGAACGGGATCGACCAATCGCTGGATTACCGACTCGGGCTCGCCGTCCCGAGCGGAATGTTGGGCGCCGCGGGCCAGCGGGTTGTGCAGGACCTCGCGAGCCGGGCGGGGCGGGCCGGCTTCAATGTCGGTGAAGCCGAGACGGTTCAGGTCGGCGTGCGCGTCGCGGGCACCGTCTCGGACCCCGCGTTGGACCTGGGGCTCGGCGAGACCGCCGCCTCCGTGCGGCAGATGGCCGGCCAGGCGGCGGGCGCCGCGGTGGACCGCCAGGTCGAGGAGGCCCAAGCCCGCATCGACGAGGCCGAAGCGGAGGCCCGCCGGCGGGCCCGAGCCCGGGCGGACAGCCTCGTCGCGGAGGCGGAGGAACGTGCCGAGACCATCCGGGCCGAGGCGCGCCGGCTGGCGGACCGCGTGCGGGCCGAAGGCGAGCGACGGGCGGAAGAGGTGCTCGCCCAGGCCACGAACCCGCTCACGAGGCGGGCGGCCGAGCCCGTGGCGGAGCGCATCCGCCGGGAAGCCGAGGAGCGCGCGAGCCGGATCGAGCAGGAGGCGGACGAGCGCGCGGACCGGTTGGTAGCGGAGGCCCGGGAGCGGGCGGGAGGAGGCTGAGGATCCGTTCGCCACCTTCGAGGAGTGGGAGGGCCGCGAGCGGATCTGCGACGGCCTTTATGCCGACCTTCTGAGCGGGGCGATCGTCGACTTCGGTCACTCCTCGCGGCCTCGACTGAGCCATGGCCGCCGCCGCGCCGCCCCGCCTCCGAGACCAGACCTGCGTGAACTCCGCGCCGAGGTAGAAGATCTGCGCGGAGAAGTAGATCCAGGCCAGCAAGGCGACCACGGACGCGCCCGGTCCGTAATACGACGTCCAGGACGCCCTCGCGATCAGCGCGGCGATCAGCACCTTCCCGGCCACGAACAGGACGGCCGTTCCGAAGGCGCCGACCCAGACGGTGGACCACTCGATGTCGACGGAGGGGAGCGTACGGAAGAGGGCGGCGAACAGCAGGCCGATCACCGCGATCGAGACCGCTATGTCCAGGATCTGGATGAGGTGGAGCCCGAAGGGGACCCTGTCCTGCAAGAAGGCCGAGAGCACGCTCGTCACCGACGTGACGAGGAACGAGAGCGCCAGGAGAAACCCCGTCAGGATGATCATCAGAAAGGCCTTGAGGCGCCTGCGGAAGAAGCCGGCCACCTGCGCCCGGAACCCTTCGGCTTGCCGTGGCACGGCCCAGATCGCGTTCAGCGCCCCCTCGATGTTGGCGAAGGCCGCCGTGGCGCCGAACAGGAGCGCGAACAGTGCGAACACGGCGGTCGGCCCGAACAGATCCGGCGGCGCTGCACGAGCGAGGACGGCTTCCACCGTCTCGGCGGCGCCGGGGCCGAGAAACCGTTCCAGGTTGTTCACGATGGTGGTATGCGCGGTGCCTTCGGCGAGCACGAGCTGAAGCGGCGGCAGGAGGAGCACAAGAAGCGGACCGACGGAGAGCATGACGTAGTACGAGAGCGCCGCGCCTCGCTCCATGATCCGGTCGTCTGCCGCGGCGCGGACCGTTTCAGCGAGCAGGCCGAGCGTTTCCTTGATCCATCCCATGTCAGTCCTCCGAGAGGCGATGCCGGGTGTCCGTCACCGACCCGGCGAAGCTACCGAAGATCCCGGCGCCGTCTCGCAAGAAGGCATGATCAAGCCACCGATCTCGTCGAGAAGATCGGGGCCGCTACACTCCGTCGTTCTATCAGGATGCTCCGTTTGGCTTGGCTAGCGGTGAAGTGGGCAGCGAGCATGAAGACCCTGATGGCTGGGATTGCTCCGCAGTCAGCGACGACCTCTGCCGCTATAGCGACGCTGCAGCCATCCTCCTGTCGGTCGATGAGGACAGCATCGGGCTGGGTAAGATCGCTCGCACGCTCTCCCGAGCGACCGACGACAACAAGGGCTCGACCACGATCGATTCAAGCGATCCGACATTCGAGGTCTTCGGGAAGGATTCGTACCCGTCCAGCGGGCAAGAAGTCAATGTCGTGGGCTACACTGGGGGCTGGCGCTACGGTGACGTGAACCAGACGTGCGCGACGTACCACCCGCGCGGGAAGGGCGACGACTATTTGGGCAACGAGAACGACATTTTCGTGGTGTGTGGGTACAGGGCGGAATTTCACTCTTGGGGGGGCGATAGCGGTTCACCTGTCTTCATTATTTCGCCGCAGGGCAATGGCGTGTACATAACCGGGCTCAATTTCGGCAACGAAGGCTGCATCCTCGAATGCGAACACGCGCAGGCCTTGTTCGCTCCGATGGGTGGGATTGATGCGGACTTCGTCGGCGACATTGGAGTGACGACTGCTGCCCTCCAGCCCCACGCCAGCATCACCGGGCCAACCACCGCGGCGATGTGGACCTACTGCACATATGATGCACATGCTTCAGGTGGGACGCCGCCCTATAGCTATCAGTGGTCTGGATTGGCCAGCGGCACCGGATCGTCGATCAGCTTCACCGTAACGCAAAGTGGCACCCTCTACCTACAGGTGACGGACGCCAATCTTGAGACGGACGATGCTCAGATCTCCCTGACGGTCGATTCGTCATCCGAATCCTGTCCCCTCTAGGGCGGCCCCCGGTGGCACGGGGTCGACGAGGGGGGATGATGATGCTTTGCAGGGTGCTTGCCATCGCGGCCCTTGCCTGCGCCTTTCCGCTCGCCGGCGCGGCGCAGGACGCGCAGAGCGTTGAGCATGCGGTTGGAATCCGCGCCTCCGTTGGAGGGAGTCCCTGGTTCCTCAAGCTCGGGCTCGACGCTTCAGTCTCTTTGACGGCCGGTCTGAACGCGGTGGGGATGTTGGAGGGATGGGGCAATCCCTACCGCGCGCAGCCTCCGGGACCGCTTGACTCAACTCCAAGGCCAATCGCACCGCGGGCGCCGGGCGGTTGGTTGTTGGGTGGCGGGTTGCAGCTCACGATTCGAGAGCGCCCCTGGACGCATGTGACGGCGTCGAGCGGAGTGCATCGGTACACGGGGGGCGAAGTCGACGAAGATGCGCTGTTCTTTGGCTTGGGCGTCGGGCAAGCGTGGGCTCTGGCGGAACACCTGGAGATCGGGTGGGAATTGACGGGGCGGCGCGTGTCGGCCTACGAGAAGGATCGGTACGTCCGGATGTTCGATGTGACGCGTCGGACCACGCACGAAGCCGAGTATCTGGGAGCGCTGGCGATCACTGTGGGAGGAGTCTTCTAGGAGCGCTCCGCGGACCTCGGTTGCGCCCGGCGCGCACAGCTTTAGGACGGCCGCCGATGGCACTCGGTCGCCGAGAGGGAGTGACGATGACGCCATACATGCCCTGGAATGAACCGGTTTCCAGGAAACGTCGATGGCCGCGTGGCGATCGGGGTGTCGGCAAAGTCGTGCTTGCCATCGCGGCCCTTGTCTGCGCCTTTCCGTCCGCCGGTGCGGCGCAGGACGCGCAGAACCTTGACCGGGCGGTCAGAATCGGAGCCTTCGTGGGCGCTAGTCCCTGGTTCGCGAATCCCTGGATGTTGAGGCTGGGGTTCAGCGCCTCGGTCTCTTTGACGGCCCGTGTGGACGGGGTCCTGATGTTGGAAGGATGGGGCCAGCCCGGTCCCAGGATTTTTCCGGGACCCCTCGAGTCAACACCAAGACCAATCGAGCCGCGGACACCGGAGGGCTTCTTGCTTGGTGGCGGGTTGCGGCTCACGATCCGAGAGCGGCCCTGGACGCATGTCACGGCGTCGAGCGGAGTGCATCGGTACACCATGGGCGACGTCCCTGAAGATGCGCTGTTCGTGGGCTTGGGTGTCGGGCAAGCGTGGGCTCTGGCGGAACACCTGGAGATCGGGTGGGAATTGACGGGGCGGCGCGTGTCCGCCTACGAGAAGGATCGGTACGTCCGGATGTTCGATGTGACGCGTCGGACCACGCACGAAGCCGAGTATCTGGGAGCGTTGGCGATCACTGTGGGAGGAGTCTTCTAGGAGCGCTCCGCGGACCTCGGTTGTGAAGTCGGGCACGGGAGACTTCGACCCCGCCTCGCGTGTTCACGGAAGGCAATCCAAGACTTTGAGGTGACCGGCCGCCGAGTAGTCGAGGATGTCCCGGTCGCAGGTCGCGAGCTGGCCTCCGAGATGCCGCGCGCTCGCCATGAGGATGCGATCGGCGGGATCCCCATGCGGCGCCCCGGGAAGGCGCGTGCTTCCGATCGCGATCTCCGGGCTCAGGGGCAAGAGACGGACTCCGGGAACATGCAGCGCTGCGTGGACCCAGTCGTCCAGAGGGCGGGAGAGGCTGATCCGCCCCTTCGCTTCGAGCATGGCCACCTCCCACACCGAAATGGCGCTGACCCGTAGCATCCCTTCTTGGGCCGCCCGCTCGATGGCTTCGATCGCGGGTGCCGAAAGCGCCGTCCGATCACCTTCGACCACCCATATCCAGACATGAGTGTCGAGGACCGTGGGGGAGCCGGGCCGATCAGGCATCGGCGTCCCAGACCTCGCCGACCGGCGCGATGAGGTCGCCGTGGACCGTCACGGACCCGGCCAAGCTACCGAAGATCCCGCCGCCGCTCCCCGTCGGCCCTTCGTACGGGCTCAACTTGGCGATAGGGTGGCCGTAACGAGTCACCACGACCTCTTGGCGTGCCTGAGAGACCCGCTCCAGGAACTCGTGCCAGGAGTTCTTCAGATCGCTTGCCGACACTTCCAGCGCCTCGTTCTTCGTCGCCATGATCCCCTCCGATGCCAATATCCCATGTTGTCCTACAAGTGTAGGCCAACATGCGCGACGCAGTCAAGGAAGCGAAGGCGAAGCCCGCCCGGCGATATGTCTGCTCTCACGCTCCCCCGGGCGGTCGCGCCAGCAGGGCGCCCAGCCGCACTTCCGTGCCCGGCGCGCACCGCTCCTCCAGGACGAGGCCCGCCGAAGGCTCGGTCAGGAGCACCACGGTGCTGCCGAGGTGGAACGCCATGATCTCGTCGCCTCGACCCACGGGGATCGGATCGTCGTAGCGCCGTTCACGGGGCAGGTCTTCGGTGCGGTTGGTGACCCAAGGTCGGCGCGACATGCCGCCGGTCCCGCTCCAGGCAGGGTCGAACGCGGCGCTGATGCGTCCGACGTTGTAGGCTCCCACCGCCACGAGCGCGAGGCGTCCGAGCGGCCCGTCGATGTGCGCGAGGAGCCGCTCGTTGCGGGCGAAGAGGTCCCGCAGATGCCGGACGGCCGGTTCGTTCACCGGAAGGAGCGCTCCGGGCACGTACCGGGCGAGGGAGATCGTGCCGTCGACCGGGGCGTGGATGCGGTGGTAGTGCCTGGGGGAGAGGTAGAGGGTGATGAAGGAGCCGCCTTCGAATCGATCGGCTTCCTCCGCCTCGCCCAACAGATCCGCCGCCGCGTAGTCGAGCCCCTTGGCCTGGATCAGCCGGCCGCCGTCGATGCGTCCGACCTGTCCCACGATCCCGTCCACCGGGCTCGCGAGCCCGGGCTCGGCCGGCCAGGTGCGAGCACCGGGACGGAGGCGGCGCACGAAGAACTCGTTCACCGACCCGTAGTCGCGGATCGGCCGCTCGGCTTCCGCCGGATCGATCCCGACCGCCTTCGCGAACGCGGTCAGGACCGCGGTACGGAAGGGGCGGGGGATGGGCGCGTCGGCGAGGTTGCCGAGACCACGGCTCAGCGCGCCCTGGGGCAGGCGGCCGAGGAGCCTGAGCACGGCCCGCCAGGTGAGGGGCGGCGGGCTGGGCGTGACGTCGGGAACGGGCGGGGGCGGGGCGCTCGAATCGGTCATGGTGGCCGGTGCTACTCCCGGGTGCGGTCTGCGGTCCCCTGAGCGGGGCGCCAGCCTCACAAACGCAGGACCTCTCTCGCGATTCCTGGTCGTCAGAGGTCCGACCACGCGTAGACGGTGAACCCGTCGCGCATGAACGAGTGTGCGCCGCCGTAGACCAGGGCACCGGGAGCGGACTCGTTCGCGACCAGGCGGCGCCAGTAGCGCAACGGGTCGAAGAAGTCGCCGCCGACGGTCTCGCCGGACTTCACCTCCACGGGGATCTGGCTTTCCCCGAGATCCACCAGCGCGTCCAGCTCGTGGCCCGACGAATCCCTCCAGAAGTACAGATCGGGCTCCTCGCCCTTGTGATGGTAGGCCTTGAGCATCTCCGACAGCACGAAGGTCTCGAACAGCGCTCCCCGCGCCGAGTGGGTGCGCTCGGTGCACGGGCAGCGCTCGTCCCAGGGAACGGACGCTCAGAGGCGGCTTCCCCTCGATCTCCGCTTTGCGAGATGAATATTGGAAATTCAGATTGCAAGACTCGCCGTCCCGCTGGCGAACAGCTCCGCCGACGCACCAGCCGGTCGCGAGCGCTCGACCGGACTGGCCGGTGCGCGCAGCGGATCGAGCGTGGAGACCGCCCGAGCTGCCCTCGACCCGAACGCACCGACCCGGTCGAGCGCGCCCGGCGTGGCGACCTGATCGGCCGAGAGCGTCGCGCACGTCGCCCGAGGCGCGGAGAACGCTCAGAGCCGCGCTCGCCGGGGCGCGCCATCGGTCACGGTCGACGGGGCCGCAGTGGGCGCCTGGCCCCCACCGAATCACCATCTTGCCACGCTCTCTCCATACATGTACTGTGCATGTATGTGGACTGCGAGTAATCGAGGGAGGGGCGGATGAGCGAGGGAAGGGAACGGGAGCCTGCGGCTCCACTGAGCGCCACGGACTACCACGTCCTCATGGTGCTGGCCGAGCGTGATCTCTACGGCTACGCGATCATGAAGGCCGTGGAGGCGGACTCCGGCGGGGCGGTCTCGCCGGGCATCGGATCGCTGTACCGGATCCTCGCGCGCCTTTCCTCGGCCGGCTGGGTGGAGGAAGCGCCCGCGCCCAGCGAGGCGCCGACGGAGCATCGCGGACACCCCCGCCAGTACTACCGCCTCACGCCCGCCGGACGGCAAGCGCTCCGTGACGAGTCGCGGCGCCTGGAGAGCGTTCTGCGGCTCGCGCGCGAGCGGAAGCTGCTGGCGGGAGGATCCCCGTGAGCCGCGTGAGCGGGTTCGTGTTCGGGCTGTTGCTCCGCGCCTTTCCGGCGGAGTTCCGGGCGCGGTACGGCGCCGGCATGCGCGAGACGTTCGCTGCGCGCTGGGAGGAGCACCGGGCGCTCGGGCTCCTCCGGCTCGCGGGCTTCATGACCCGTACGGCGGCGGACATGCTGGTCTCGGGGCTCCGCGAGCGCGTTCGTCCGACCGTGACGGCGCCCGGGGCGGGCGCGGGATGGACGGACCGGCTCGGGCAGGACCTCCGCTTCGCGGGGCGCACGCTGCGCAAGAGCCCGGGCTTCGCCACGGTGACGATCCTCACGCTCGGCCTCGGCATCGGGGGGGCGACCGCCCTCTTCAGCGTCGTCGAGGCGGTGCTGCTGCGTCCGCTACCCTTTGACGAACCCGAGCGTCTGGTGCGCCTCTGGGAGGGGGTCGAAGGAGGCCGCTCCTCCTTTTCCACGCTGAACTTCCGGGACGTGCGGGACCGGAGCCGCAGCTTCGAGGCCGTGGCGTCCTACGGGGTGGCCTCGACGCCCGTCTCGGTCGGGGGGCAGGTCTCGCGCGTCTCGGTGGGGTTCGTGTCCGAAGCGTTCTTCGACGTCTTTCGGGTCGAGCCGGTCCTCGGCCGCCGCATCACGTCCGAGGAATTCGCGACGGGGGCGCCGGTCGCCGTGGTGGCCGAGTCGTTCTGGCGCAGCCGGCTCGGGGCGGATCCGAACCTCGGCGCTACGCCCATCCGGAGTGGAGGCCAGGTCTACACGGTGGTCGGCGTCGCGCCGGACGGCACCGCCTTCCCGCGCGGTGCGGGTGTGTGGACGCCGCGCGATCCGCAGGTCGGCGAGTCCCGCACCGGGCACAACTGGCAGGTCGTGGGACGCCTGGCGCCCGGGGTGACGTTGGAGGCCGCCCGCACCGAGCTGAGCGCGATCGCGGCCGAGCTCGAGCAGCAGTACGGCGACGACACGGACATGGTCGCCGTGGTCGCGGCGCCGCTCCTCGAGCAGATGGTCGGCAGCGTGCGCCCGATGCTCCTGATCCTGCTCGGTGCCGCCGGTTTCCTGTTGGTCGTGGCGTGCGCGAACGTCACGAACCTCCTCCTCGCGCGCGGCGCGGCCCGCCGCACCGAGGTCGCCGTGCGGCAGGCGGTGGGGGCGGGCCGGGGGAGGCTCGCCGGCCAGTTCCTCATCGAGGCGCTCGTCCTCTCCCTGGCCGGCGGCGCGCTCGGGCTCGTCCTGGCCACCCTCGGCGTCGACGCGCTGCTCGCGCTCGAGCCGGGCCAACTGCCGCGGGCCGACGAGGTGGGCGTCAATCTCCCCGTGCTCGCCTTCGCCCTCGGCGTCTCGTTCTTCACGGCGGCGGTCCTGGGGCTGCTCACCTCGTCGCGTACCGCCGACGACGAGGTCCATGCCGTGCTCGCCGAGTCCGGGCGTAGCCGCGCTGGAGGTGCTCGGACGCGGCGGGTCCGCAGCCTTCTCACGTCGCTCCAGGTGGCCATGACGCTCGTGCTGCTGGTGGGCGCGGGCCTGCTGGCGCAGAGCTTCCTGAGGCTGTCCGCGGTCGATCCCGGCTACCGCACGTCGGGCGCGCTCGTGATCGACGCCTACGTGCCGAGCTCGCGCAGCTTCGATCCCGACGCGGTCGGCGAGGACGCGCGCGGCGTGGCGCGCGTGCGCGACGTCCTGGTCGAGCGCCTCCGTGGCCTGCCCGGGGTCTCGGAGGTGGGCATCACAAACGCGTTTCCCCTCAGCGGCCGAGGGTCCAACGGCGGGTTCCTCGTCCTCGAGCGACCCGACGAGGTGACCGACATCGAGGGCTTCATTCGTCTCGCCCAAGAGGATCCCGCGCGCCTGGGGAACGCGGAGTACCGCATCGCCTCGACGGGCTACTTCCGGGCGATGGACATTCCGCTCGTCCGCGGAAGGCTCTTCGACGCGCGGGACGAGCCGGGCGCGCCCCACGCCGCCGTCGTCAGCGAGTCGCTCGCCGAGAGCCGCTGGCCGGGGGAGGACGCGATCGGCAAGATCATCCAGTACGGAAACATGGACGGCGACATCCGGCCCTACACCGTCGTCGGCGTCGTCGGGGACACGCGCGACGACGGGCTCGACGCGGAGCCGAACCCGACGTTCTACGGCAACGCGCTCCAGAGGCCGGCTAGCCTGCGGGGGACGTTCTCCCTGGTGCTCGTGGGCGCCGACGTGGAGCGTCTGGGACCGGCCGTGCAGGCGGCCGTACGCGACGTCGCGCCGGACGTTCCGGTGCAGGTCCGCACCCTCGAGGACATCTTTTCCTCCTCCCTGGCGCAGCGCCGGTTCAGCCTCGTGCTGCTCGGGGCGTTCGCGCTCGTCGCGGTCCTGCTCGCGGTCACCGGCATCTACGGCGTGATCTCCTACCTCGTCGCGCAGCGCAGCCGGGAGTGGGCCATTCGACTGGCGTTCGGCGCCGGGCGGGTCGACATCGTGCGGCAGGTCCTCGTCGGCGGGCTCGCGCTCGTTGTCGCCGGCGTCGTGGTCGGCTCGGCGGTTGCCCTGGCGGCCACCCGCGTGCTGGAGGGCCTCCTCTACGGCGTCGCGGCGACGGACGCCTCGACGTTCATCGCCGTGGCGCTCCTGCTCACCGCGGTCTCACTGCTGGCCTCCTACGTGCCGGCCGCGCGGGCCACGCGCGTGGATCCTGCGCTGGCGATGCGGGAGTAGTGCGGGACGCGGAGATCACAGACTACCATTCGTAGGGGAGGAGCAGGAATATGGTCAGGGTCCCTACCCATAGAGCTCCGAGTCATCCCGGACAGATGTTGCTCCGGGAGTTCTTGGAGCCGCTGGAGATCACGCAGACCGAGTTGGCGGAACGGATGGAGATTCCGTTCCAGCGAATCAACAGCTTGGTGAATGGCCGACGAGGCATCACGCCGGATACGGCGCTGAGGCTGTCGAAGGTATTTGGCACGACACCGGGATTCTGGATGAACCACCAGCTTCGGTGGGAGTTGTTCCATGCGCAACGAGACGCGAAGGATGCCTTGAAGCGCATCAAGCCGATCCTGCGGCAGGACGTCTCAAGTACGGGATGAGCCGGCCGCAGGCACCTCCAGCCGGGCCCGGTCCCGCAGGTAGGGTGCGACGACGGAATCATCCGCTCGGCCGGTCGCCACCTGCATGACGAGCGCGTAGAGCTCCTTTCCCGGCACGTGCAACGCCCGACCGTTCAAGTCGAGGAATACGAGGGCGCACGCGAGGCCGGTGCGCTTGTTGCCGTCGTTGAAGCCCTGCGTGCGGGTGAATCCCACGAGGTACGCCGCCGCGAAGTCCGCGAGATCAGCGTCCGGGTCGGAGGCCCACCGGTGCCTGGGCCGCGCCAGAGCGGACCCGATCACCGTGCCGTCGAGGACCCCGTGCGCTCCTCCGAACCGCTCGATCTGCTGGGCGTGGCTGGCCAACAGCATGGGCTCGGTGAGCCATCGCGGTTCTTCGCCTATCCCCGCTCGCTCACTTGGCCAGTTCACGAAACACGCCATCGTACTCGGACATGATCGCTTCATGTGCCTCCGTCGCCTCCGTGAGCTCGGGCGTGTGCGGCACCACACGGAACCCGCCTAGCCCATCCTCGATCCAGCTCAGCTCCTGGCCGGCCGGGATGCCGAGCCGCCGCACGACCTCGGCGGGCAGCGTCGTCACAACGGAGGCGCCCTGAGCCCTGGTCCTGCTGGTCAGTGTCGTCATGCTTCCTTCTTCCCCCCTCAGGTGGTGCCACTAATGTTACACTACAGCATAGTCGAGTCGCCCGGCCACCGTCAACACGACCCGATCGGTGGCGGGACGAGGTTCGCGGGAATGAGCGCCTGCGGCCTGCGGCCGGTTCGCTCCATGTACGCTCGGGTATAGACGCGGATCTGCTCGCCGCCGTCGTAGATCTCGACCAGGTGGACCTCCTCCGGCGCATAGGTCGCCAACATGGATAGGCCACACGGGACCGGCATCTCGTCGATGAGAACTCTGGGCTGGACGGCGCTCGCCCGCGACCGGATAGCAGTCGGCGCTCGCGGAGCGCCCCTCGCACGGGGTGAACGGGACCGACCCGTGGTTCCTGAGGAACTGCACGACGTCCGTAGCGCCGGAGCGACGGAGGCGACCCTCGTCGAACGCCCGCACCGGCCCGAAGCCGTAGGCGTTCCGGCGCTGCTCGAACCTGCTGACCATGACCTCGATGCCTTCGAGCATGATCGGGTCCGGCTCGAGCTCCACGACGAGCGGCTCCACGTCTCCGCCGAGGGTCACCGGCACGTAGATGCTCTCGTAGCCCAGTCGCTCCACCAGGAGGAGGTGGGAGCCGGGCGAAGCGTCGTCGATCCGGAAGCTTCCTCGACCGTCCGCCGACTGCGGCCGTCGGTCGCCCAGGCGGAGCAGGGCCCACGGCAGACCTTCGCCGGTTCTCGCGTCGACCACCGCCCCGGCCAGCACGCTCTCGGAGCGGCCCGTCACCTCCATGCCCTCGAGAAGGAGGGGACGAGGCTGCAGGTAGAGCTCGAGCCGCTCGGGTTCGTCTCCGACGCGCACGGGCACCACCAGGTCGTCGTACCCGAACCGGCTGATCCGGAGCAACTGGGGCCCGTCGGGCGCGCCGTCGATCGAGAACGCCCCCGCGTCGTCGGTGAGCCCACGGAGGTCCGTGCCCTCCACCAGGACCGAGGCGTTCGAGACCGGAAGCTCCGTTAGCTCGTCGCGCACGACACCAACCAACGCACCGCCGCTCTCCGGTGGCTGCTGCGCCGGCAGGTCCGGAGCACACACGCATAGGACCACCACGGGGAATGCCAGGTGGGGCGCGTGTCGGGTATCGAGTCTCACGTCGTGATCGCGGTCCTAAACATCCGGCGGCTTTGCGGTCTGCGTGTCTTCGAGACGAACGCTGATGACCTCCATGCGCGTATCGCCGTTCTCGGTTTCCGTGACGGTGTACATCGACTCACTTCCGCATACCGGTGCCAGCCAGTTGTCGTGCCGGCTCCTCGTGACCAGGGTGCTGCTCGCGATGTCGATCACCTCCACGACGGTGTCGAACGTGGCACGGGTCCATTCCGGCGTCGGACCGCCTTCGGGCTCCGCCCTCCAATCGTCGTCAGGGACCGCGGAGTACACCCACAGCAGGCCGGACCGGCTCTCCCACACGTGTTGCACGGTCATCGGCGGGGGCTGCGTTACATAAGTCTCTTCGTCCCACTCGCCATAATCTTCGAACCACGGTCCGAAGTCGTCGGGCGTGGCCACGAGCCCCGTGTCACTCGTCCATCGGTGGAACCGGTAATCCCAGATGCTCGCCGCCCAGAAGCCGCCATCTCGGCCCTTCGACAACACCCAGTGATCGAGCTCGGCGAGTTCCGGTCGCGTCTGCCCGATGGATTCGATCACGTCTCCGTCGTGAAGGCTCAGGATGGAGAAGAGGGGCTCGCCGGAATTCCCGCTTGGACGCCGACTCAGGGCCATCAGGCTATCGTCGAGGACCGCCCATCGTCCCACCCTGAAATTCAGGGGAACAGTACGAACGGGCGCCCCCGACCCATCCTCCAGCAATACGATGCGGCTGTTGGAGTGGTCGAGCACGTAGGCACCGACGCTACCGCTTCCTGGATGAATGCGAAGTCTGCGACCGAACTCTCGAGGTCCTTGGCCTTGACGCCCGATCACTCGGATTGCCGGACCTCCTTCGGCGCCATAGACAAGGATCTGTCCTCCACCAACGGGCGCGGCCATCCAGTACTCCCCGCTCGCGACCTTCGTGACCGCGCAGCCATCTTGAATGGCATCAGGACTCACCGACGCGGGATCCGTAGATGCGCCGAGCGCCGCTACAGTCTCGAAGCGAATGCGGCATTCCGGGCAGCTGGGGTCCGAGTTCGAAGGATTCCCTGTAGCGCCATCCCGGGCGGCTTCGCAGCCCAGCGAACAACACATGGCCAAAGCCATGATGGACGTTCTGACTCGAGCAGTGCGGAAAGCCATGGCCATGCGTCTCCGCTCCTTCCATCGCGGGGCGTCGTGCTCGTGCGACCGTAGATCGCGACCGAGCGGTCGGCAAGGGTTGCGGAACGCGTGCGGCTGCCGAAGACTCGGCTTAGTCGCTCCCCGAGAGAGGAGGTCGGATCGCAATGACCAACAGGCCAACCTCAGCGCTCATCCTGGCCACCGCCGCCGCCGTCGCCGGGACCGCGACCCACGCCGGAGCGCAGGACCAGTGCGAGTGGACGCTTGAGGAGACGCTCCGCGTAGGCTCCATCGACGGGGATGACGCGCTCTCGGGTGTCCTCGACTTGGACATCGGACCGGACGGAATGCTCTACGTCGCGGAGCAGTTCGTGCCCCACATCACCGTGTTTACACCGGACGGTCGCCCAAGCCACACGATCGGCCGTGCCGGCAGTGGACCGGGGGAATTCGACCTCAGTGCGGTCTCCCTCGGTTGGAGGCAGGACACCCTGTGGGCCACGGATCGCGCCACGACCCACTTCTTTCCGCCGGACGGCACGGACCCGCGCCAGGTCGAGTTCAGGATCCCCCGTCCACACGAGGGCTCGCGGCTCATTCCGAGACGACCGCTCGCCGACGGCACGTTTCTGGCCCGACGATGTGCGATGACGGCCGGTGGGGGCAGCATGGAGGACTTCTTCGGTGCGGAGAGGCTACCGGTGCTTCGAGTTTCGGCTTCCGGCCGTATCGTCGATACCGTCGACACCATCGCTCTCGCTCGGCAGCAGATGTCCGTCGGGATCGATCACGGCAGTAGAAGAGGCATCGGCTACGCCGAGCATCCGCTGAACGGCTCATGGAAGGGCTTCGCACGGTTCACGCCGAGCATCGACGGCTCGTCGATCTTCATGATCGGCGAGATCCGCGACGAGGTCCGTCCCGCGAGCTTCGACCTCCTGCAGATCGATCTCTCGGGAGACACGCTCATGGAGCGCACGATCCAGTACGAGCCCAGGCCCGTGACCGACCGGGACCGGACCTGGTTGACCGAACGATTCGCGAGCAATCAAGCCGGCGACTACGATGACGACTCCCGCACGTCCCCTTTCCCCCCGCGGGACGAAGCCGCCCGCGAGCGGGACCGCCGGGCCGCGCGGGAATCCATCACGTTTCCCGAGCATCATCCCCCGGTGCGGGACATCGTGGCGGGGGACGACGGCACGATCTGGATGCTTCGGGAACTGGACATCCCCGATCTGGTGGATCGCTGGGAGGTGTACGGTCCCACCGGCGAGCTCGAGGGCACCGTGCTCATCCGCGAGGGACGCTCGGCTCGCGCTCCCTGGTATCCCCGGCTGAACGTGCTCCACGCTACGCGCGACGAGCTCTGGGGCACGACCTTGGGTGAGTTCGATGTGCCGTATATCCACCGGTATCGTGTCGATGCCGGTTGCCGGTGAGGGCCGCTCTCGATCGCTCGTGTAGCATCGCCGCCATGGCGTGGACGTTCTTCTCAGACTTCGTCATGGTGGGACAAATGAGCTGGACCGCGACACGGATGGGCGGCGTGATCTTGGCTTCCGCTTCCATGCTTCTCACCTCCTGTGTGGCACCCGACGGGCCGGTGGGAGCCGCGATGTCCATGGTGGATTCGGCCGGCGTGAGAATCGTCACGACCCACCGTCTCGAGTGGGATACTGTGCGGATCCTCGAGGAACAGCCGGCGGCCGCCTTTCCGGGAGACCGGTCTTCGGCGGCTCTCTCCCGCGTGCGCGACGCGGCCGTCGTTGGAAATCGGGTCGCGGTCCTGGATAGCCAGGAGGAGCGGGTGTTCCTGTTCTCCGAAGCCGGGGAGCCGGAAGATACGGTCGGCGGTCCCGGCCAGGGCCCGGGAGAGTTCCGAGCTGCAGTCTCCATGACCGTGGCCGACGGCAACATTCACGTCTTCGATCGATCTCTTCGGCGGATCACTCAGTTCGCCCCGGATGGGACGATTCGCCGCCTTGTCTCGCTACAGGCTCCGGATTTCCCAGGGAAGCAGCATGTCTCCTACGCTTGGATGGTGGATGCGGATCGAGTGCTCGTCTGGGAGTATGTCGAGAGTGAGCAGGCCCCTGTCTCGAGCTCGGGCGACGCGGAGCGATGGGTCACGCCCGGAAGGCTCCGCCTTGCCAATCTCGCGACGTCGGGGGTGGAGACCCTCTTTCGTGCTCCAGCCAGAGACTGGATCGTCGAGGGGAGCCGATGGTGGGTTGCCCCGTTCGGGCCGTACACGACGCTTTCGCACGCGAACGGTCGGCTATACATGTCCCCGGGTTCTTCCCACGCGGTGCATATCATCGATCCCGATTCGGGGTGGGTCGCCAGCTACCGGTATCCGGCTGCGGATCGGCCGTTCGATCTACGGGAGCTCGCGCGACTCGAGGATGAGGCCAGGGTGGAAGCGTCGGAGAGCGGGCACCCCTTCATGGCGGAAGTGCTTTTCTCGCCGGACATCCAACCCCCCATGCAACCGGCGATCCAGCGGGTGCGGGTCACGGGGTGGGGAGCAGTGTGGGCCCAGGTGCATGCGCCGGCCCAGCATCACTCGCCCGACTGGTGGGTTCTCGGTGCCGACGGACGGTTTCGCGGCATCGTTCGCCTGCCTGGTCGGCGCGAGCTACTCGGCTTCGACGGCGACTATGCTATCATGCGGTCACTCGATGAGTTCGACGTGCCGACGGTGGAACTGTGGAGACTACCCGCCGACCTCCGGTGAAACACGAACCTCGGATGGCATTGTCTCTCACTGTTGATGCTTCTCCGGTGTCGACCGGACGAGGCGAACCTGCGGCCAAGGAAGATTCGAGCCGAACAACCGTGTTCCGGAAGCCGCATGGAGGAGGCGAGGCATGTCTTGGTTTCGTTCAATGATCGTCCCGGACTCGCGGTCCAGCACCCAAGTCGTAAGGTCTCCCTCGTCGATCTCGCGGTTCTCGAAGTCGAGCACGGCGTGTTGGACCACGAGCAGATTGTCATCGAAAGGGGACGTCGCGGCCAAGAAGTGCTGACTCTCCGTCTCCGGGTCCGGCACGATCGCCAACCCACCCCTGTCCGTGACCTGAAACCCGACTTCCCGGTAGTCGTCCAACTCGGTCGTCCACCGCTCTCTCCCGTCCACAGTGAAGGCGGTGACCCGGGGAGTGCTGCGGTGCACCTCGATGACCTGAGCGTTTTCGGCGTCGCAGACGAGTGCGGCATCGGAGCGGCTCTGTAGCGCCGATTCGACGAGTCCAGGGGAGGCCCTGAGGTCCAGCTCCGGGAGGTCTCCGAACGACTGAACGAGCTCACCCGTTTCCAGCGAAAGCTCGTGGATCGTCATCCCTTCGTGGATGCCCTGAAGGAACACCCGGCCGTCCATCGAGCAGAAATCCGAGAATAGGCCGGGGACGCTGAACTCTTCGACGAGCGAGAGGTCGTTGGAATAGAGCGACAATCGCCGATTCCCCTGGTCGAAGACCAGTGGCCTGTCCCCCTCGAGCAGGGTCACCGCGGCGAGCACGTAGAATTCGCCCGGCCCGCGTCCGGATCCCCCTGTGCCATGGAGGAGATTCCCTTGGAAGTCATAGAGTCGGAGCCGCTGCATCCGGGAATCCACCAAAGCGAAGACCTCCTCGCCCACGTAGCCGTCCTCGACGAGCCCGATGATCTCGGTTTCATCACCCTGTCGCTCTCCGACCACGATGCTCGCATCGACCGTCGCGAGACGGTCCTCGGCGGTCTGAGCTGAAAGGGGTGCCGTGGAGAGAAGTACGGTCAGCAGCGTTGCTCGCGTCAAAAGCGTTGTCATGCGAGCCACGAGTTCGAGCATATTTCCACCACCGAGGAGAATGCTCACTAATACCAGATCCCCTTCTGTCTCATCGACGTGGATGGGTTCCGCCATCCGTCCGCAGTCTTGCTTCGGTCGTTCGTTAATTCTGGGCACCGACCTCCCATACCTCGACATACTCTTCGTCTAGGCGAGTGCGCCTGAGCAGAGCGATCCGATCCCGCCCCACAGCAAGTAGTTCTGTCCGCCCTGGCAGATAGCCGAACTGCTCGGTCGGCACCTTCAACTCCGCTTCTGGGATGCCGTCCGGAGAGAATATGACCCATCTTCGAAGTGCTTCTCCCGGGATAGTGGCCTCTCCGATCCATAGCGAGCCATCGGGATCAACCTGGAGGCCTTCGAAGCCCGGTAGGGTCTCGTGTATGGGCGCCTCGTTCCAAACCTTCCGGATCCCCTCGTCGTCCAGAGGAACCATGGACGATCTCCTCTTCTCCCATGCCGATTCCTCACTTCTACCGACCTCTCCGTTTCGGCCCGGAGCTACGATGCGACGCAGCGGGGCCATATCGGAGTCGTAGACCATGACATCCAAAGAGTCAGTGGAGCCTATAGCGACTCGCTCCCCTCCGGATGCGTGGAAGACCGTTCTTGCGAAACCGATCGGAACCAGGAAGGCGGTGCTCCTCTCCAGGCTACCGAAAGCGCGCTCCAGGCCTTTCCAGACACCGACCGTATCCGGTCCGTTGCCGTCGGCGTCCCACGTCAAAAGAGGTACCGTGTCCCTCCGTTCACCACTGCTCTGGAAATAGCGCTGCTCTCCGAGCACCGCGGCAACTCGACCGCTATCGGAAACCATGAGAGGTACGAGAGAAACCACTGGGTTCTCGTAGCCCAGCCGCACGACCTCCATGAACTCCGCGTCCGGGCTATACCTTGAAAAACGGTTATAATCCCAAGCTGTGAAGCCGCCATCCGCGGCCGGGAGGAGCTTGGTCAACCGTTCGAACTCTCCGGGGCCCTGGCCCCGACGACCGATGCGGCGTGAGGAAGTCCCTTCGCTGCCCAAATGGATCAACTCTTGCGATCCGGTGTTGGCCAGCACCAGCGACCCGTCGGGTAGGAACAACCCGTCCAGCACCTCAAAGAGCTCAACCTCTCGCCCGTCAACATCCCGAGTACTGAACAGCCGTCTGGCTGAGAGCTCTGGCAGCGAAAACTCCTTCAGCGGTGGAATCTCCACCAGCTGCAGGCCCGCCGAATCGGAGACTGTGACCTCGGGACGGTCAAGGGTGGGAGCCCCATCACAGCCCATGGCGGTCAGCAGCATCAGCAGCGCGATCCATCCAGCGTCGGCATGTAGGTCCCGATCCGCCATGTTGCCTCGAGTTCGTTCAATTCGCCCGCTCGTCCCGATAGGGCCAGAAGCCTGCGATGTCAGTTGATGTTCAGATGTTTCTGACGTGGCCACAGCATACACGCTCATGTTTCCTGGGCCTTCGGAATGCACCTGTCAGGATACGATTCCCGCACGCTCGATGCCATGTTGGTCGGAGCGAACGAGGTGAGCGGAGTGAGGACCTAAATGGGCTTGTCAGATTCATTCGGGGCAGTGGCCGAAAGAGCAGCAATAGAAACCCGTGCAGTCTTGGCTACCACAAAGCTCGCAGCAGCCAGTGCAACTGAAATTATAGCATTGGCAGACGCTTGCACTGGGACTGGCCACCAACGGAGATCCGGCGAGGAAATAGCCAGATGCGGCCATGAAGAGAAAAAGGCCGATCGCTCGAACGGAGGCGAACTGCTTCATTTTGACCTCACTTTTCTAGGGTGTGAGCAACGAGCGGGGAGGCATCGTGGAGAGACTCCCTCCTCGTAACGGACCACTCATTGTGACTCTGAGAGAAAGGCGCTTATGTCGAGCAGATCGACGAACGAGGTTGTACGGACAAGGCTCGTCCTGTTGAGGTAGGACACGCCCGCGTATCGACCCGCACCATCGAGCATCACAACGGCCGGTGTGGTCGGCGTTGTCCCAAGAACTTTTTCGGGGTTCACTGGCTGTACGTCGCCAACGCGCAGCCTCTCCTCCCTAATGAACCGCTCGACGTCCCCGGAGGCGTCATCGTATCTCCACACGGTCAGTTCCAACCCGGCAGGTTCTACCTGGGTGCGGATGAGGTCTCGGACCTGGCGTCCGAGATCTTCGCATGAGAGAACGTCCACTCCACTTACGATGAGCACCACCTGCTCACTGGCCTCCCTGGCTGGTAAGGCATCGGGGAGCTGACCCGAAAAATCTTCAAAAAGAGGGTCCTCAGTAACGGTGCCCGGAAGGGCCTGCACCGCGATGCGCCCCCCGAAGCCCGTGACCAACCCACACAGCGCAACAGCAAGCATTTTCCTCATGGCCTCAGCTCCCAGTGTCGAGGATACGGAGAAGCACGAACGGATCGTGGGCGTCGGACGGATTCCGAAGCACCAATCCGCGTCCCTCACGGTCGCGCCCCAACAGACCGGCGTCCGCGAGGCGAATCGATGCGATGCGATGAAGTAGGTTAGGCGGCGCTGGAGCGAAGAGTGCAATTTCCCCCCCCTCAAGGGGGTTCCACCGCACCGACTCTTGGTTACCCATCTCTGCCGTCCGCACTTGAACCAAGGCGCGGCAGCCTGGGAGCGCTACAACACTTCGAACGTGGGGGCGGTCCTCGGCGAGAGTCGACTGCCGGTTGGGGACGTCAGGCCATCGTTCGGAAGGGTCCCAAACTCCCGCCGCTAGCTGACGGCCCTCGTAGTCAAAAGCCCGCAGGCTATCCGAAAAGGTCGATGCGGCGAAGATGCATCCGTCGAAGGCGTCTGCGAGGATGCGCTCGGCGCTCTCGATGGCGGGATTGGTCCGATACCACTCGGAGAGGGCCATGAAGGACGCCTCCACGGAACCCTGGAAATCGATGACCTCGAGGAGCCCCGCTCCATCTGTGGCCGACTGATAGACAGCAAGGAGCCGATCGGGGCCCAAATATCTAATCGCGATGGGCTGGCGTGCACGGCGATCCTGGACCAGGGAAGTGCGCGATATCTCGGATCCGAGGTTGTCTAGAAGAACAAGCTGTGAGTCGAGGAAGTCATACGCTCCAACGCCGCGCTCCATTGGGAAGACAGAAAGGACCGTGCCAAACTGTCCGGGGCCGCGTCCAGCGGAGCCGATTGTCCTCAAACGGTGACCACCGTGCGAATACACCTTGATGTTGCGGTCCGAGAAGTCGACCACCCAGAACGAACTATCTAACCGCTCAACGACCTCCCATGGTCGTGCCAGAATGGATTCTGACCCGTCCCGGAGTTCCGCGACGCGTTCGATAACAAGCTCCGGCGAGCGAGAGACTGTGGGCTTCTCGATCGCGAGTGATGCAAGGCCGAGGCAACAGAAGACTGCCGTCAGTCCGGAACGTGTTCGATACATCGACCAACCTCCGAGAATCGCTGCCTGGGTATGGGACCCACATTGAGGGGCTGAAACCGCTCCTACAAGACGTCGTCGTAAGCCCGACGGAATGACATATTTTCGACGGTCCGCCCCATCGGAGGCTCAGGCGTCTTCAAGCTCCCTTTCGAGCACCTGCAGGTACTCTGAGATGCGTGCTATAGCATCGATGGATCTCGGCGAGGAGGGGCCAAGTCCATCGGGGGGAGGTGGGAGTAGTTCCCTGATATCGGTATTCAATGCCTCTGACACTCCGACGAGCACTTCCACGCTGAGTTTTGACCTGGACATCTGGGACACCAATGTCGTTCGAGGAACGCCCGCCTCGTCGGCTAGCCATGTCCAAGACCTACTGCCAAGCCGACGTGTAATTTGTCTCCGGATGTACTCCTGAAGATTGCGCCCACGCATCGCAAACCTCCCGCCCTAACGAGCCAAACCTCAGACTCCACCTCCACCTCCTTTTCGGCTCTATGCCGGATAAGTGCACCGACCGAAGGACCTACGGGAGGGCATTTTCACCGAATCGCGAGCAATTTCACCAGAACGTGACACGCACGTCCTCGACGCCGATCGAGAACACCGCCGATACGCTGCTGTCCCGAACTTGCGAACCTCCTCCAAGGCGCGTAGGGTGCTTTCTGGGGCGATCCAGCCCTTGGGGCAGGAGGCGTTGTGGATCATGGGCGACCCGTCTAGCGCTGTCCGGATTGAGGGATCCCGGCCTGGGTTCTCGAAGGAGCACTATGTCCCGGTCCTCTTGGAACGGCCCCGGACCGGAATGGACCGGCTCCTGGAGTCGCCGTACAGGCGATACGCGGATCGAGCGGAATTCGAGGCGGTCTTGACCGAGGTGCCCCTCGCTTTGGTGGTCGTCGATGACGCCGAGCCCGGATTCCGAGCTTGGTTCCGCACCCTCCGCCTCCGGCACCCGGCCACTCGGTTCGTTTGTCTCGCTCCCCTCCAGGGTCCGGTGGCGCGGGAAATCGTGCGAGCGCACCCCGACGACGTCGTGTGGTGGCCGGATGAGTTGGGGGGACTTCAACCGCCGTGTCGGACGGTTGGCGGAATACAGCCCGCGCGGCTGTTTGGAGCGGATGCTCGAGGGGGCCGGGTCTTTCCACCTGACCACCGGCGTCGCCATCCGAAGGATGTGCGACTTGCGACAACCGGCCGTGACGCAGGTGCAGGTGTTGGCGCGGGAGGTGGTGCACGCGAGCGAGACGAAGCTTCGGACGGATTGGCGAAAGGATTTCGGGCACTGGCCGGTCAAGTCCGTGATCCATTGGGTGCTCTGGTTGCGTGCCGCCTGCCTGTTCGATCCGGCCTGGACCACCGAGCGGAACAGACTGCGAATCGCGATGGAGCTCGGTATTCACGAATCGACGCTCGACCGGATCTCGAAGAAGGTCACCGGGCGGACGTTCGCCCGGAGCATGGCTGAGCCCCACCTCGGAAGGTCGCTCGAGGCGTTCGAAGCGCTCTGGAGAGCGGTTCCGTTCCCATCGCCCCATTCCGGCACCCATCCCCGCCACCCAACGTTTTGACCCACCTCACGCGTCACACTAATGTCGCGGATATCGGGCGGTCCGGTCGCCGCCCGCATCTGACGTCACCGGCTCGGCCCCGGGGCCGAGCCCGTTCTCGACCGACGTGCCCCAACCGGTCACGGGTGCCGAGGATGTGACGTTTCCCTGAACCTCGGTGACCTTGCGCGCCTTCTTGAGTTCGGGCTCGGCCCGCTTCCGGAGCTTCTCGGCCTCGCTCTCGGACGGGTGGCCCCGCTTGTGGCCCCGACGGCGGCCAAGTGCGTGCAGGGCGCCCTCGTCCCGCTGCTTGCGGACGGGATCAAGCCGGTGGTGACAGTAGCCGCTCTTTGGCTGTCCCAACTTGCGCCCTCCGCCGCCGCCAAAGAGGACCCCCGGCCCACTCTACTACCCCAGGTCCGTGAGAGTCGGCGATGTCCCGCAAGAAAAGGGTTGCGCATCCCCCACCGCTGCCCGTACTGTGATAAGAACTGCACTGCAGTTTTATTTTGGCCGTGGAGCCACGATGGATACGAGAGTTGAGCAGTTGGAGCTCGCGTGGCAGACCGGAAAAGACGTGGGCGCCGGTGTGGTTTACATGGGCCAACGACGTGGCTCTTGGTACCCATCGGACCGTTCGTCGAGAGACGCTCCGTATCAGAAATTGAGGAACATGCGAAAGTCACACGATTTGTCGCTCCGCCCGGCGCTCGTCGGCCTAGCCCTTGTCCTCTTTATACTCGCCGGTGGAGGATGCGAACCGGGATCCGGAGAAACAGTAGCAAATGCTTCGCAGTCATCGCAATCAGGCCGCGACGCGGAAGGGTGGCTTGGGGAAGCGGAATTCTCAATCGGTGTGCTTGAGGGTGATGACGATCAAGTTCTCGGCAAGATAGCAGCCGTGGCAGTCCCGGAGAGTGGCTCAATCATAGTCGCGGATTCCTGGGCGGGAGACCTTCGCCTCTTCGATGCCGGTGGTCGGCACGTGAAGACCGTAGGCAGGGCAGGCGCCGGGCCAGGTGAATATACGGCTATCGGGGCCGTATTATCTGAAGGGGATCGAGTGATCGCTATCGATCGCACGGGTAAGTTTACTGAGTACGACAACGATTTGAACATGAACCGAGAAGTGCGGCTTCCGTTTCTCCCAATGAAGCCCGGATGCCTTCTGGACGACAGGTTGGTATTGGGCGAGAGCATAGGGGAATCGCGACGACCTTTTCACATCGTCGAGTTGAACGGCACTGTCATCGGATCCCTGGGGGTCTGGCAGGAGAGCGAATCAGGAGCCATGCGCAATCAAAAGGGAGAGGGTGACTTTGATTGTGCGGATGGGGTCTTGGTGCATGCGACGAGTGCCGACGGTGTCATCAGAGGGTGGGATCTCGTAAGTGGGAAGCTGAGGTGGGAGGAGGAGATTCCTGACTACATGGAGCTAGTATATCGGCAACTCGACGGTGGAGCCGTGGAGGTTGGTCTGCCAGATGGTGTATCAGCATACGACCGAGTCGAGGGCCTCACTTCTACGGGAGACGGGCTCTTGCTGCAGGTTGGCAGACGAAGAGCGGAGGATCCAACAGTGGTGGTTGGTATGCGCTCTTGGTTAGTCGATTCAGAGACGGGAACGCTGACACCTCTGCCGTCCGATATCCCCCGGGTGACAGCTGCGAGTCACTCCCGGATTGTTACTCTGCAGGAGATACCATTTCCGCAGATTACAGTGTACGAAAGGCGGTAGCTGGCCCGAGGTTGCTGCGACATTCTCTAAAAGGTGATACTGCACTGATTGTGGCTGTGGAGAGACGATGAGCAGGGGGCTCGGAGAGTTTGAGCAGTTGCTGCTTTTCGCGGTGCTCCGGTTGGGGAAGGAGGCGTACGGTGTGCGGATCCGGCAGGAGATCGCGCGGCAGACCGGAAAAGACATCGCCGCCGGTGCGGGTCTACACCGGCTTGGATCGGCTCCATAGCCGCGGCTACGTCACCTCTTACCAGGCAGAGGCGCCGCCGAGCCGGCGTGGCCGTCCGAGGAAGTACTATCGAGTCGAGCCTGAAGGAGCCCGTGCGCTCCAGTCGACCTACGGGAACGTCCGCCGCATGGCCGAAGGGGTGCTCGATGACCTGAATGCGCTGGCCGACGCTCCTGCCGGGGGCAGCACATGACTCCCCGGCCACCGCTTCTGCCCAGGGCACTCTTGCGGCTAATCCCGAGACCGCATCGGGATGTTATCGCGGGCGACCTAGAGGAGGAGTATCTCGAGACCGTCCTCCCCGAACGGGGCGCCAGAGCGGCGAACAGATGGTACTGGGCACAGACGATCGGGTCGGTAGTAGCGTTCCTCAGGGTCCCCTCGGGCAGAAATGGACTATCGCGGTCGCCCCCACCGCTCTTCCGTGAGATGCGTCACGCCGCCGTAACGCTTCGGCGGCGTCCGGGATTCGCGTTGCTCGCCGTCCTCACCCTCGGGGCCGGCATCGGCGCCAGCGTTTCCGTCTATTCTGTCGCCCATTGGGTCCTCCTCAGGCCGGTCTCCGGTGTCGAGGATCCCGATCGCCTTGTACGGGTGTCTCTGGAGACGGAGACGGGAAATTCCACCACGTTCAGCCTTCTGAACCTCCAGGACCTGGTGGCTTCGGCGCCCGCGATCTCACGTGGGGCCGGCTCTATCGCGACGATTCTGCAGGTTTCTACAGGCACTAGAGGGAGTGCGAGGAGCATCCCCACGGAAATTGTCACCGGGGATTACTTCAAGACTCTCGGAGTGGAGGCGCACTTCGGGCGTCTCTTGAGGAGGGACGAGGCCGAAGGGACGGTAGCCCCACGGGCCGCTGTTATCGGATACGGCCTCTCGACATCGCTTTTCGACGGTCAAGCCGGTGCCCTCGGGGAAACGATCCACGTCAACGGGCTGCAGTTCACGATTGTTGGTGTGGCGCCGCCGGGATTCCACGGTACCGACCGCCTCACTCCCGTGGATCTGTGGCTCGGCGCAGCGGCCTATCCTGCACTCCGCCGCTTCCCGCCGTCGTCGGACCTGCACTTGGGGAACCGAGGCGCACGGTTCTTCAGCCTCATGGTCGGACGGCTGGCGCCGGGGGCCGGTTTGGAGGAGGCACAGGAGCAACTGCAGTCGGGGATGCTCCGCCTCATCCAGGCATATCCCGACGAGAACGGGATCCACGAAGAGTATCGGCCACGTGCCATCCGGGGCCTGGGTGCGGACGCACAGACGCGCGAGGCGTTAAGCACATCCCTCTATCGACTGTCGGGGATGGTACTATTCATTCTCATCATCGCATGCGCAAACGTGGCCAATCTCCTGGTGCTGCGAGGGATCCATCGCCGGGGTGAGGTCGCCGTTCGTCGAGCCCTGGGAGCGTCCAGAGGGCACATGCTGCTCCAGTCGCTATCCGAAAGTCTGATGTTGGCCTTACCGGCCGCGGGGGTTGGCGTGGCCCTCGCGCTCTACCTCAATCGACTGCTCTGGACATCCGGCTTCCTCTTCACGGGATCCCTTGAGGAGGTGCCCCTCCATGGTAGCGCGGTCCTCTTCGCAGTCGCGCTCAGTGTGGCCACTACGGTGATCTTCGGCACGATCCCAGGAGTCGCGGCGACCAAAGTTAAGGTTGGTGAGCAGCTCAAGGGGACGGCCCAAACCGTCACTTCAGGAGGATGGCTCCTCAAGAGTGGCCTCACGGTCCTGCAACTCTCGGCCTCGATTGCTATCCTTGCATCCGCGCTCCTCCTGGCTCGGTCCATGGCCCATCTCAGCAGCGTCGACATAGGCTTCGAGGCGCGGGGGCTGCACCAGTATGTATTCGATCCAGCTCCTCAAGGATACGACCGGGACGAGGTGGTCGATCTGCACCGCCAAGCGCTCGAGCGTGTGACGGCCCTCCCGAGTGTGGCCGCCGCCACCGGCTCGGTCCACCCTCCGTTCTCCGACGTCGTTACCCGTTACAGCATCGGGCCGACGGGGGAGGAGGGTGCAAGGGAGATGGTTCACGTCGATTGGATTGCTGAGAACTTCTTCGACGTGCTGCGAATCCCCGTCATCGAGGGGCGTGCCTTCCAGCGAGAGGAAGTGATATCGGGAGAGCTGGAGCCCGAAGTCGCCGTTATCGGGCACCGTGTCGCTCGAACGCTCTTTGGAGACGCTCCAGCCGTCGGCCGCACCTTCGCGCTCCAAACGTCCAGCGGCAGCTTCACCCCGACGATCGTGGGAGTCGTGAATGATGTCCGAGGCTTTGATGTGCGTGACGACGCTGAGCCGAAGATCTACCTACCGCTCTTATCCGGCCGAGGAGATCCGATCAAGATCCTGGTCCGCTCGCCCTTTCCGCCGGAGCAGATCGGCGATGAGGTGCGCTTCGCTGTGGGTTTCGTCGAGCCGCGAGTGCCGGTAGAGGGCCCGGTGTCCATGACTGAACGTTTGGATCGGCAGCTTGCGGAGCAACGGACACTCCTACGCCTCGTCGGTCTGCTCTCGGTCTTCGCCGTCGGCCTCAGCGTTGTCGGCATCTACACGATCGTTGCCTATTCGGTAACGGTGCGGAGGCGCGAGTTCGGGATTCGAATGGCGCTCGGAGCGGGGCGTCGTCGGATTCTCGCGAGCGTGCTGCGGCGAGCCCTCGCGCTCGGGGCGGTGGGAGCAGGGGTCGGGCTGGGCTTGACGTTTATGAGTAGCCGGCTCATCCGAGCGGTGCTCTTCGGCGTCGGCCCCGCCGACCCCATATCCGTTTTGGGGGCCGCTGGGATCATGCTTCTGGTTGTACTTCTGGCGACGGCTCTTCCAGCCGTCTCCGCTACTCGTACGGACCCAAGTGCGCCGATTCGCGCCGAATGAGGTGAACGTTCGACGCCGGTGTTCCGCTCAGTGCGCGCACAGCGGGCGGGGGTCCCCCCCGTGCCGGAAGCCTGTAGGTCCGATTGTTCCGACAGCACCGAGCGGAACAGACTGCGAATCGCGATGGAGCTCGGCGTTCACGAATCGACGCTCGACCGGATCTCGAAGAAGGTCACCGGGCAGACGTTCGCCCGGAGCATGGCTGAGCCCCACCTCGGAAGGTCGCTCGAGGCGTTCGAAGCGCTCTGGAGAGCGGTTCCGTTCCCATCGCCCCATTCCGGCGCCCACCCCCGCCACCCAACGTTTTGACCCACCTCACGCGTCACACTAATGTCGCGGACATCGGGCGGTCCGGTCGCCGCCCGCTCACCTACGAGGCCACGCGATGAGCTTTTCGAGACGGACCCTGAGCCTGGTCACCGTGCTCCTCATTCTGGGGACGTTGGGGGCCGGTGTGCTGTGGCGGCTTCAGGACGCCGAGCCCGGGGAGGAATCGGACACCGCGGGGAGCGTCGTGGAGGGCGCCGAGGAGGTGACGGGCGCCGTGGCGGGCGCGTCACAGTTCTCGACCGACGTGCCGCAGCCGGTGACGGGCGCCGAGGCGATCCGCGACACCCTCTGGATCCGCGTGACGGCGGCCGGGCAGGCGGAGGCGTTCCGTCGGGCGACGGTGACGGCCCAGGTGGAGGGCTGGGTCGAGGACGTGCCGGTGCGGGAGAACGATCCGGTGACGCGCGGTGCGGTGCTCACCGTGGTCGATTCCACCGAGTACGCGCTCCAGGTGGACCAGGCCAGAGCCGATCTGCTGACGGCCGAGGCGGACTTCCAGGAGATGGTCCTCTTCGAGGACGAGATCGAGGATCCCGAGGTGCGAGCGGAGCGGCGGCGGGTGGCTCGCTCCCGGAGCGGCCTCGACCAACGGGAGGTGGAGCTTCGCCGGGCCGAGCTGGAGTTGGAGCGGACGCGGGTTACCGCTCCGTTCGCCGGGCGCGTGGCCAACCTTCGCGTGGTGGAAGGGCAGTACGTGACCCCGGGCACCGAGCTCGGCACGGTGGTGGAGCTCGATCCGATCAAGGTGGAGGTCCAGGTCCTCGAGTCCGAGCTCGCCTTCCTCTCGGAAGGTCGGAGCGCCCAGGTCACGTTCGCGGCCTATCCGGGCGAGCGGTTCACGGGCCGCATCGAGACCATCAACCCGGTGGTGGACCCGGAGAGCCGCACGGGGCGGGTGACGGTGCACCTTCCCAACCCGGAGGGGCGCATCAAGCCGGGCATGTACGCCGAGGTCTCGCTCGACGCCGAAGCGCTGCCGGACCGGGTGATGGTGCCCCGCTCGGCGATCCTCGAGCGCGGTGAAGGGCGCCGCCGCACGATGCTCTTCGTCTATGACGACAGCGGGGACGTGGGGCTCGCGAAGTGGCGCTACGTGAACACGGGGCGGGAGAACGACACCCATGTGGAGCTGCTTCGCGAGGGGCCCGAGCAGGACTTCGTGGAGCCGGGCGAGGTCGTGCTGGTGGACGGGCACCACTACCTGGCGCACGACACACCGGTCCGCCTGGTCGAGGACGTCCAGGCCGAGGGAGGGCGTCCGGGTGCGTGAGGCGCGGTGGGGGCTCCGGCTGCTCGTCGGGACGGCCGGGACGGCCGTCTTGCTCGCGCTGGCCGTGCCCGTGCACGCGTTCCAGGCCGACACGCTCCGGCTCTCGCTCGACGAGGCGATGCGGATGGCGGAGGGCGGCAACCCCGGCTTCCGGCAGGCACGGAACGCCGTGACGCTGAACGGCGTCGAGTCCCGCACCACCTGGCTCGGCGAGATCGTGCCCGAAGTGAGCCTCTCGCTCTTCAGCACGGGATACACGGGCAATCTGCAGCGTCGCGCGACCGACAACTTCGGGAACCCGATCGAGAATCCGAGCGCGGACTGGGTCTACTTCTCCAACACCAATCAATCGCTCAACGTCACGTGGGCGTTCCAGGGCCCCTCGCTGTTCGACGCGCACCGGAGGCAGACCCTGGTGAACCGTGGCCGGTCCCTCAGCCGGGAGGTGGCGCTGAGCGAGCTCCAGATGGAGGTGCGGCGTCTGTACATGGACGCGCTGGAGCAGCGCGCGCTCACGGGCGCCGAAGAGGAGCTGGTCGCGGCCCGCGAGGTCGACCTGGAGGTCGCGGAGCGGCTCTTCTCCCTCGCCATGCGGACCCGCGTGGACGTGCTGAACGCCGAGCTCGCGGTGGAGCAGCAGGCCCTCGCGCTCCAACGCCAGCGGGCGGCGCACCGCCGGGCCCTTCTCGCGCTCCGCACGAGCCTGGGCACCGACGGTCCGACCGAGCTCGCCCTCGCGGACGAGCCGCTGCCCATCTTCGATCCGGCGGCGCTCGATCCGGACGCCCTGGTCCGTCGCGCACTCGACGCCAACCCGTCGCTCCGCCGCTCCCGAGTCGACGTGCGAAGCGCCGAGCTCGCGGTCTCGGAGCAACGGAACGTGTGGTGGCCCGAGGTCTCGATGGGCTTCAACCTCTACCGGCGCGCCCAGCGCCCGAACCAGGACGCGCTCTTCGACTTCTCGTTCGACGAGGGCCTCGAACGCCGGTTCTTCGTGCAGCTTTCGCTTCCGGCCTTCAACAACTTCTTCGAGAACCGCAGGTCGGCGGCGCAGGCCGCGGTCGAGCGCGACAACGAGCGGGAGGCCGACCGGGAGGCGCGTCTGGACGTGGAGGAGGCCGTGCGGGGGGCGCACCTGGAGCTGAACAACGAATGGCGGTCGCTCCGCCTCGCCGAGCGGTCGCACGAGATCGCGGAGGAGGCGCTCAGGCTCGCCCGCGAGGAGTACCGCCTCGGCACGCGCTCCTTCGAGGACCTGCAGGCCAGCTTCGAGCAGGAGGCGGAGACGCGCCGGCAGGTGATCACCGCCCGGTACGCCTTCGTCGACGCGCTGCTCGACCTCGAGGAGGCCGTGGGTGAGTCGGTGCGGCCGCCTGGTGACGGGACCGGGTCCGGGGCGGTAGGGCCCGGCGGAGGGCGCTGAAGGTGTCCATCCCGGGCGTGTCGACGCGGAGGCCGGTCGCGGTCTGGATGCTCTTCCTCGCGATCGTCCTGCTCGGCGCGATCTCGTACGTGCGGCTGCCGATCGACCTCCTGCCGGACGTGAGCTACCCGCGGTTGGTGGTCTATACGCTCTACCCGGAGGTCGCGCCGGCCGAGGTCGAGCGCCTCGTCACCGAGCGGGTGGAGGCGGCCGCGGCGGCGGTGCCGGGCGTGGAGAAGGTCACGTCCAGCTCGCGCTACGGCGTGAGCCTGGTGACGCTCCGGTTCGCGTGGGGCACGGACATGGACTTCGCCATGCTCAACGTGCGCGAGCGCATGGACAACACGCGCGGCGCGTTACCCCAGAGCGCCACGCGGCCCGTGATCCTGCGCGTCGACCCCGAGTCCGAGCCGGTGATGACGCTCTCTGTCGTGGGCGGGGACGACCTCTGGGCGACCAAGGAGTTTGCGGAGACCGTCTTCCGCCGCCGCCTCGAGCAGCTCGACGGCGTCGCCCAGGCGTCGGTCGCGGGAGGGCTCGACCGCGAGATCCAGGTCGAGGTGAATCCGGATGCGGTCGACGCCTACGGGGTCACGCTCGAGGAGATCGCCACCGCGCTCGACCGGGCCAACGTCTCCGCGCCGGGCGGGACGATTCTGCAGGGGCGCTACCGATACCCGCTCCGCACGCTCGGCGAGTTCCGGACCGTCGAGGAGATCGGCGACGTGGTGGTCGCCCGCCGGGCGGTCGGGGGAGGGGGGACGGAGTCGGGCGATGGACGGGACGAGGCCGGTGGCGGCGCGGGCGGCGAGGGTCGGGCTTCGGGCTACCAGGTCGTGCGCCTCCGCGACATCGCCCGGGTGATCGACGGGTTCGCCGAGCGGGAGGCGATCGCGCGCTACGGGGGCACGGAGTCGGTGGGCGTGCTCGTCTTCAAGGAGTCGGGGGCCAACACGGTCGGGGTGGCCGAGCGCGTCGAAGCGGTCATCGGGCAGCTCGCCACGGAGTACCCCGATTTCGAGGTCGACGTGGCGGGCGACCAGGCGGAGTTCATCGCCGCCTCCATCTCGAACGTGGTGCAGGCGCTCGTGCTCGGAGGCGTGCTCGCGTTCCTCGTGCTCTTCCTCTTCCTGCGCGACTCCCGGTATCCGTTCGCCATCGCGCTCGCCATCCCGATCTCGGTCGTCGCGACCTTCGCGCTCATGGACGCCGCGGGCGTCAGCCTGAACATCATGAGCCTCGGTGGGCTCGCGCTCGGTGTCGGCATGTTGGTCGACAACTCGATCATCGTGCTCGAGAACATCTTCCGGCACGGCGAGGAGCTGGGACGGGACGCCGTCGAAGCCGCCGCCGCGGGCGCCGAGGAGGTGCAGGCGGCGATCACCGCTTCGACCCTCACCACCATCTCGGTGTTCGGCCCGATCATCTACGTGGAAGGGGTCGCGGGCGAGCTCTTCGAGGACCTCTCGCTCGCGGTGGCGTTCTCGCTGCTCGCGTCGCTCCTCGTGGCGCTGACGTTGCTTCCCTCGCTCGCCGCCCGGTTCGGGGGCGTGGCCGCGGCTCGGGGACGTGAGGGTGAAGCGGGCGAGGAGGAGGCGTCCGGGGCCGCGGGCGAGGCGGCCCCGGTCGGGCGCCTGGCCCGGATGGGTCGGGTCGTGCGGGGGGTGGGGCGCGCGCCCGCGCGCCTGCTCGGCTGGCTCGGCCGCCTGGGGCGCGAGCTCGTGGCCTTCTGGGCGGCGGGGATCGCGGGGGCGCTCGGTCGCTTGTTCGGGCCGCTCCTCCGCGCGTTCGACCGGGGGTTCGACCGGTTCGCCGCCGTCTACCACGGTGTCCTGGAGTCGGCGCTCGACCGCCCGGGGCGTGTCCTGGGGATCTCGGCGGGCGCGCTCGCCCTCACCGTCGCGGTCGGGTTCATGCTGCCCCGGGATCTGCTGCCGCACGTCGATCAGGGTGCGTTCACCGTGCGGCTCGAGCTCGAGGAAGGGACGTCGCTCGAGGCCACGTCCGAGGAGGCGGCCGGCATCGAGGAGGCGGCGCTCGAGGACCCGGACGTCGACGCGGTGTTCAGCCGGGTGGGCCGCGACGCGCGCGCCTACGCCACCGGTGCGCGCGCGGTGGGGCTCCACACCGCGACCATCCAGGTGCGCGTGAGGGCGGGCGGCGACACCGAGGCGGCCGTGGAGCGGTTGCGGGATCTCGAGGCGCGCTTCCCGGAAGGCGCCCTCACGATCGAGACCGGTCAGGCCACCGCGCTCGGGGCGATGTTGGGGGGTGGCGAGGCGGACGTCGCCGTGCGGGTGCGGAGCGAGGACCTCGATCTCGCGTTCGCGCGGGCCGACGAGATCGCCGGCCTGCTCGAAGGCGTGCCGGCGCTGGGCAACGTGCGCGTGGGCACCGAGCGGGGTCAGCCCCAGCTCCAGATCGAGATCGACCGGGCCGCGTGCGCGAGCTACGGGATCGAGCCGCGGGCCGTGGCGGACCAGATCGATCGGGCCATGCGCGGCACCGTGGCCACGGAATTCGTGGATTTCGACCGGAAGATCGACGTGGTGGTCCGCTACCCGGAGGACCTCCGTTACTCGCGCGAGACGCTCGACGCGCTGCGGGTCGAGGGCGTGCCGATCCGCCAGCTCATCCGGGTGCAGGAGACCCTCTCGCCGTCCGAGGTCCGGCGGGAGGACCAGGCGCGGGTGGTGCCGGTCTACGCGGACGTGCTCCGAGGCGGCCTCGACGCGGCCGTCCAGGAGGTCGAGGCTTCGCTCGCGTCCCTTCCGGCGTCGAGCGACGTCCGGTGGGAGGTCGGAGGCGAGAACGAGGAGATGCGGCGCTCCTTCCTGGATCTGGCTTTCGCGTTCGGGCTCGCGCTCCTGCTGGTCTACATGATCCTCGCGGCCCAGTTCGAGTCGTTCGTGCACCCGCTCACCATCCTGATCGCGGTGCCGCTCGCGCTCGTCGGAGCCATCCTGGCGCTCCTCCTGGCCGGTGAGGGACTCAACACGATGAGCCTGATCGGCATCGTCATCCTGGTCGGTATCGTCGTGAACGACGCCATCGTGAAGGTCGACTTCATCCGCCAGGGTCGGGAGCGGGGCGAGGCGCTCCGGCACGCGATCGTCGAGGCGGGACGGGTCCGGCTGCGGCCCATCGTCATGACGACGGCCACGACCGTGCTGGGGCTGGTTCCGATGGCGCTCGGGATCGGTCGGGGCGCCGACCTGCGCGCACCGCTCGCGGTGGCCGTCATCGGCGGGCTCCTGGTGGCGACCGCGCTCACGCTGATCGTCGTGCCGGTCGTCTACCAGACCATCGAGCGGCTCCGCCTGGGCGTGAAGGCGCCCGGAGCGTCGCCATGATCCGGCAGAGCCTGCGCCGCCCGGTCGCGATCACCATGCTCTACGGGGCCGTGGCGCTCCTCGGCATCGCGGCGTGGCGCAACGTCCCGATCGAGATCCTTCCGGACACGGAGCTCCCGCAGCTCACCGTGACGGCGAGTTGGCCGGGGGCTTCGCCCGAGACGCTGGAGGCGTTCCTCACCGCGCCCCTCGAAGGCGCGATCCAACAGGTCCGGGGCGTCGAGCGCATCGTGTCGACCTCCTCGGAGCAGGACGGGAGGGGCATGGCCGAGATCCAGGTCGAGTTCGAGCGGGACATCGACATGGACTTCGCGCGGCTCGACCTCTCGGAGCGCCTCGCGACCCTCGAGGAGTCGCTGCCTGCCGGAGCGGACCCGGTCCAGGTCGAGCAGTACGTGCCCGAGGAGTTCGAGGAGCAGAGCCGCCCGTTCCTCCAGTACACGTTCACCGGGCCCTATACGCTCGAGGCGCTCCGCCAGCATCTCGACGACGTCGTGGCCCCCGAGCTCGGGCAGGTCGACGGGGTCGCCCTCGTGAGCGTGTTCGGGGGCCGGGAGCGGCGTCTCGAGATCCGGCTCGACGAGGAAGCGATCGCGGCCCTCGACCTCGACGCCGCCGCGGTGCGCCAGGCCATCCTCGACCTCGACCTTGTGCGGGAGGCCGGCGTGGTGCGGGAAGGGGACTCCGAGCGCACCCTCACGATCGCGAACCGGCCACAGAACCCGGAGGACATACGGGGCGCGGTGCTCGGCGTGGCCGGTGGGACGCCGGTGCGCATCTCGGACGTGGCGACGGTGCACGACACGTACGAGGACGCCCGACGCCTCTCACGCGTCCAGGGCCGCCCCGCCGTCGGATTCCGGATCTTCAAGTCGGTCGGGGTCAACACGGTGGCGGTCGCCGATGCCGTGAAGGCCCGGATGGCCGAGCTCGAGCCGCTCGCGCCCTTCGGGGCCGACTACGTCCTGGAGTTCGACGAGAGCGAGGACATCCGTGGCCAGCTCTCCGACCTGCGCACGCGCGCGCTCGTCAGCGCCCTCGTCATCTTCCTCGTCCTCCTCGCGTTCCTGCGCTCGTTCCGCTCCGCCGGTCTCGTCTTCGCGACCATCGCGTTCAGCGTGCTCATCGCCCTGAACCTGATCTACTTCGGCGGGCTCACCCTCAACCTGCTCACACTCATGGGCCTGGCGATGGGGTTCGGCTTGATCGTGGACAACGCGATCGTCGTGCTCGAGAACATCTATCGGCGGAAGCAGCGCGGTGCGTCCGCGGCCGACGCGGCCGACCGGGGGGCGCGCGAGGTCGTCCTTCCGATCTTCGCGTCGACCGCGACCACCCTCATCGTCTTCGTGCCGTTCGTGTACCTCCAGGGCGAGGTCCGGGTCTTCTACGTGCCGCTCGCGATCGTCGTGGCGCTCACGCTCGGAGCCTCCCTCCTCGTCGCGTTCACGTTCATCCCCGCGCTCGCCGCCCGCATCCTCGGGGGCGGCCCGGACGGCGGGACCTCGTCCGGGGCGAGCCCATCGGGGGACCCGGAGCCCGACGAAACCGCTTCGCGCCCGCCGTTCTACGCCCGCTTCTACGCGGACGTGGTCGGCTTCACGGTGCGTCACCCCGTGCCGGCCATCGTCGTCACGCTCGCCGCTTTCGCCGGCTCGTACCACCTCTTCGACCGGTACGTGAGCCGTTGGGCGATGTGGGGCGGGGGTTGGGGCGCCGAGACCTACATCAGCGTGAACATCGAGCTCCCGAGGGGATCGAACCTCGAACGCACCGACCAGCTCGTCCGGTACTTCGAGGAACGGGTGGGCGCGATGCCCGAGGTCGAGCGCTACAGCGCGCAGATCCGGCCCAACCAGGCGTCCATGGAGATCACCTTTCCGGACTCGCTCGAGAGCACCTCGGTTCCGGTCGTGATCAAGGAGCAGATGGTCGCGTTCAGCCACACCTTCACCGGCGCGGACGTGCGCGTGTACGGGTACGGGCCCTCGTTCTACGGCGGGGGGGGAAGCCCGCCGAACTACGGCATCCAGGTGCTCGGCTACAACTACGAGCGCGTGCGGGACATCGCCGAGGACATCGGCACCCGGCTCACGCGGCTGAGCCGCGTGGTGGAGGTCGATACCAACGCGTCGTCCAACCGCTTCGTGCGGGACCGGGCCTCGGAGTTCACGCTCGAGGTCGACCGGGACCGGCTCGCGCAGCACGCCCTCACGGTGGAGGAGCTCGTGGACGGGATCGGCGCGGCGGTGGCCGGCAACTCGCGCCTGAGCTACCTGAAGCTCGGCGGCGACGAGGTCCAGATCCAGGTCAAGCTCGAGCGCAATCAGGATCTCGACGTCGTGGCGCTGCGGGAGACGCTGATCCCCACCCCTTCCGGACGGCGCATCCGGCTCGGCGACGTGATCCGGGTCCAGCAACGGGAGGTGCTCGCCCAGATCCGCAGGGAGAACCAGCAGTACGAGCGCACGGTCGCCTACGAGTTCCGGGGGCCGACGCGGCTGGGGGACGTCGTCCACGAAGCGGTGATCGGCGGGACGGACGTGCCGCCGGGCTACACGGTCCAGGCGGGCCAGAACAACTGGTTCGTGAGCCAGGAGGACCGGGAGCAGATCTGGATGGTGCTCGCCGTGGCGCTCCTTCTCGTCTATATGGTGACGGCCGCGCTCTTCGAGTCGCTCCTGCGCCCCTTCTCGGTGATCCTCACCGTGCCGATGGCGCTGATCGGGGTCTATCTGATCTTCTTCTATACCGGTGCGTCTTTCACGCGTGAAGCCTACATCGGCGTCATCATGATGTTGGGGGTGGTCGTCAACAACGCGATCCTCCTCGTCGACCACGTGAACCGGGTGCGTGCCGAGGCACCGGAGCTCTCGTTGGAGGACGCGATCGTGCGGGGGACGGTCGAACGGGTCCGGCCCATCCTGATGACCACCATCACCACCGTGCTCGGGCTCTTGCCGCTGGTGGTCTTCGGGAACGCGGCCGGGTCGAACATCTGGGACGCGCTCGCGCTCGTCCTGATCGGCGGGCTGCTCTCATCGACGATCTTCGTGCTGACGATCACGCCGGCGGTGTACCGGCTGCTCGAACGCCTCCGTCCCGCGGGCGCGCCCGTGATGCCGGGGATCCCCGTCGGCGCGCGCGGTGGGGCATGGACCCCCGCGAGCGCGCCCGAGGTATCATAGGTATGAACGATCTGATTCGAGGCGTGCGGATCGCGTCCGCCGCGGTAGTGGTCGGGGCCTCCGTGCTGGCGCTGGGGCCGGCGTCCGCGACCGCCCAGATGGGTGGTCAGGGCTTCGTGTTCCAGCACCCCAAGGTCTCGGTGGCCTTCCACGGGGGGTACGCCGTCCCGAGTGCGAACAGCGACCTGTTCGACCAGACGACCACCGATCTGAGGCTCGGACGCGACGATTTCCACGCGCCCTACGTGGGCGGCGAGCTCGCCGTGTGGGTCTCGGAGCGTTGGGACGTGGCCCTCGACGTGGGCCATGCGTGGTCCACGACGCGGGCCGAGTGGGACGCCTACCTCGAGGACGGCCGGCCCATCTGGCAGGTCGTGGAGCTCGCCCGCACGCCTGTGACGGTGAGCGGGAAGTACTACCTCACGGATCGCGGCCGCACGATCGGCCGGTTCGTGTGGATTCCGGCCCGCGTGACCCCGTTCCTCGGCGGAGGCTTGGGCTTCATGCGCTACCGCTTTGCCCAGGACGGGGACTTCGTCGTCGAGGAGACGCTCGAGATCTTCACGGATCGAATCGAGCAGGTCGGCACGGCGTTCACCGCGCACGGGTTCGCCGGTGCGGACGTCCATCTGGCCAAGGCGCTGTATCTGAGCACGAAGGTGCGGTACATGTGGGCCAGGGACGGATTGGACCGGTCGTTGTATAACGAGTTCGAGCCCGTGGACCTCTCGGGTGTCCAGGTCACGCTCGGCCTCGGCGTTCGGTTCTGAGGTGACATCTACGATGGAGGACGACATGGCGAGGGGCGAAGGAAGCAGACCACTCGGGACGCCGAAGCGTGGGCACGCGACATCGGTGGGCGCGCTCGCGACGCTGATGGGCACCGCCCTGGTCCTCCCCATGGGCGCGACCGCCCAGGACGTACCGACCGCCGAACGGGAGGCGGGACTCGACGACCCGCGCTGGACCGCGTTCGTCGGCTGCTGGGAGCCGACGGCGGGCGACCGCGAGGACGAAGCCGGGCTTCTGTGCGTGCGCCCGGCCGGTGAGGGCGTGGAGATGTTCACGATCCAGGACGGGGCGGTCCGCACCAGCGACCTTCTGGTGGGCGACGGCGAGCCGCGTGAGATCCGCGCCGAAGGGTGCGAAGGTTGGGAGGCGGTGTCCTTCTCCGACGACGGACGCCGTGCCTTCACCGAGACCGCGTACACGTGCGACGGGATCGAGCAGTCGGGGACGGGGGTGCTCGCCCTCGTCTCGCCGACCGAATGGGTCGACGTGCGGGCGCTCGAGGTGGACGGGGAGCAGACCTCCTGGGTGCAGCGTTACCGGCTGGTGGGTGTCGACCGCGCCGCGGCCGAGGGGGTGGACGCCCCGGGCTTCGGGATGGAGACGGCCGCGCGGACCGCTCGGTTCGTCGGCCATCGCGGCGTGGGGTTCGTCGAGGTCGAAGAGGCGGCCGAACGGGTCGATGCCGAAGCGGTTGAGGGGTGGTTGGCCAGTCGCCGAGAAGGGTTCTCCCCCACGGCCGAGGACCTCGAAGGCCTCGCCGACGCCGGGGTCCCCGAATCGGTCATCGACGTTGTGGTCGCGAAGTCCTTCCCGGAGCGGTTCTCCGTCGACGCCGAAGGCGCGGCCGACCGCGCGAGTCGCGCTCGCGATGGAGCGCGGGCCTCGGGCGCAAGGCGCCCCGTCCGGTACGGGCCGCGCGTGCCGTTCAGGATGCGGGGGCTCGGATACGGATTCGGGTACGTTCCCGTGGGCCCCTACTTCTACGGCGCTCGCTCGGGCTACGGCTACGGGTATTCGGACGCGTGGCGATACCGTCCCGGCACGGTGATCATCGAGCGACGCGAGCCCGAGCCGCGCGGACGGATCATCCGGGGCAGGGGCTACACCCGCCCGTCGGGTGACGAAGGGCGCTCGGCGACGCCGAGAAGCGGAAGCAGCGGCCAGGACCGGCCGCAGGCCGCGCCGGACCGGCGGTCCGGTGGCGACGCGGACACGGACCGGGACGACCCACCGCGCCGAAGGGCCGAGCCCCGGCCACCCGGCGGCGGGGGCTGAGCGGGAAGAAACACGCTCCACTCCGTCCAGGCCATGTGCTACCTTTCCCGGCTATGGACGAGACCAAGGACGTAGCTTCCGGAGGGACCGACTTCATCCGCCAGATCGTGCGGGAGGATCTGGCGGACGGCACGTACGACACGGTCGTCACCCGGTTTCCTCCGGAGCCGAACGGGTACATGCACATCGGACACGCGAAATCCGTGTGTCTCAACTTCGGGATCGCCGAGGAGTTCGGAGGGCGGTGCCACCTCCGCTTCGACGACACGAATCCGGAGAAGGAGAACGAGCACTTCGTCCGGCAGTTCCAGGACGACGTCCGATGGCTGGGCTTCGACTGGGGGGAGCATCTCTACTTCGCGTCGGACTACTTCGAGCGGATGTACGAGTGCGCCGAAGTCCTGATCCGGAAGGGACTCGCGTACGTGGATTCTCAGCCGAACGAGGCCATCCGCGAGGGCCGCGGGACGGTGACGGAGCCGGGGGTCGAGAGCCCCTACCGCGAGCGCACGGTCGACGTCAACCTCGACATGTTCCGGCGCATGCGCGCGGGAGAGTACGGCGACGGTGCGCACGTGCTCCGGGCCAAGATCGACATGGCCTCGCCGAACATGCTCCTGCGCGATCCGGTGCTGTACCGCATCCGCCACGCGAGCCACTACCGGCGCGGCGACGCATGGTGCATCTACCCGCTCTACGACTACGCGCACTGCCTCGAGGACGCCTTCGAGGGCATCACGCATTCGCTCTGCACCCTCGAGTTCGCGAATAACCGCGAGCTCTACGATTGGGTGCTGGAGAACGTCGGCTTCGAGGAGCCCCGACCGCACCAGTACGAGTTCGCCCGCCTCGAGCTCGAGCACGCCGTGCTGTCGAAGCGCCGCATCGCTCCTCTCGTGGCCGCGGGCGTGGTGTCGGGGTGGGATGATCCGCGGCTGTCGACCGTGGCCGGCATCCGGCGGAGGGGCGTGCCTCCCGAAGCCGTTCGCTTCTTTTGCGACATGATCGGGGTCGCGCGAACGAGCTCCATCGTGGACGGCGACAAGTTCGCGTTCGCGGTCCGGGAGACCTTGAACACCGTCGCGCCCCGGGTCATGGCGGTGCTCGACCCGGTCCGCGTCGTGATCACGGACTTTCCGGAGGATCGCGTCGATGTCCTGGACGCGCCGTACTTTCCGCCGGATGTGGCCAGGGAAGGGAGCCGCGACGTACCCTTCTGTCGCGAGGTATTGATCGAGCGGGAGGACTTCGCCGAGGACCCTCCGAAGGGCTTCCGGAGGCTCGTGCCCGGGGGGAAAGTCCGTCTCCGCCACGCATGCGTGATCCGGTGCGATGAGGTGATCAAGGATGACGAGGGGCGGATCGTCGAGCTCCGCTGCAGTCACGACCCGGCCACGATCGAGGGCGGGTCGACCGAGGGCGGCAAGGTGAAGGGTGCGATCCACTGGGTGTCCGCGAGGCACGCCCTCGAGGCCGAGGTCCGGCTCTACGGTCCCCTCTTTCGTGCGGCGAACCTCGAGCCGGACGACGACGTCGCGGTCCCCGAAGAAGAGCCGGACGAGGACGACCTGCTCGCGCTGGTGGACCCCGAGTCCCTGAAGGTCCTGCGGGGCGCCCGCGTGGAGCCGTCGGTCACCTCCGACGCGCCGGACACCCGCTATCAGTTCGAGCGCACCGGTTACTTCTGGCGGGATCCGGTCGACGGACGGGGGGACGAGCTCGTCTTCAACCGCGTCGTCCCGCTCAAGTCGTCCTGGGGCCGGAAGCCCTCCGGCCGTGAGGAGAAGCGTGCGCAGACGCACGGGCGTGCGGCCCGGGACGCTTCGGAGCCGCAGCCGGGCTCGAAGCCGCGCATCAGCGAGCGGCGCGCCCAGCTCCGTGCCGAGGATCCGGAGCTCGCGGCTCACTTCGAGCGCTACCGCTCGGAGCTCGGCCTCGCTCCGGAGCAGGCGGACGTGCTCACGGGCTCCCACGCGGCCGTGCGCTTCTTCGAGGCGGCGCTCGCCGAGCACGACGACACGGCGGACGTGGCGGGGTGGATCGTGACCGAGCTCCGCGGGTTGCTCGAGGAGGACACCCCGGAGAGCCTTCCGTTCGAGGGAGAAGCCCTCGGCCGGCTGGCGGCCCTGGTCGACGGCGGTCGCGTCTCGCGCCGGGCGGCGAAGGACGTTCTGGCTCGGATGGTCGAGCAGGGCGGCGCGCCGGAGGCCCTCATCGAGGAGATGGGGCTCACCAAGCTGAGCGATGCCGAGACACTCGAGCCGATCGTCGACCGGGTGATCGCGGAATGGCCCGAGAAGGTCGCCGAGTACCGGGCCGGAAACAAAAACCTACTCGGGCTCTTCATCGGCCAGGTGATGGAGGCCACGCAGGGCGCGGCCGATCCCCGCCGAACCCGGGCCCTTCTCACCGAACGACTGGACGAATCCCCATCATGATGAGACTCCGCTTCGCGCCGTCGCCGACCGGGTACCTGCACGTGGGCGGCGCGCGCACGGCGATCTTCAACTGGCTTCTCGCCCGCAAGGAGGGCGGCGCCTTCGTGCTCCGCATCGAGGACACCGACCGGGATCGCTCGAAGGAGGAGCACGTCCGGGCCATCCTCGACGGTCTGGAGTGGCTCGGGCTGGACTGGGACGAAGGCCCCTTCTTCCAGAGCGAGGGGGTCGAGCGCCACCGGAAGGACGCGCTCCGGTTGCTCGAGGAGGGGAAAGCGTACCGGGACTTCTCCGATCCCGACGAAGTGCGCGAGGAGGCCAAGAGCCGCGACATGTATCCGAGCCGCGTGGCGCGGGAGAAGGCCGAGGCGTTGGGCGCGGCCGAGGCGGAGCGGCGGGCGGAAGCCGGCGAGCCGCACGCCGTCCGCTTCCGGGTGCCCGACGGCGAGACCCGCATCGACGACATGGTGCACGGCGAGGTCCGCTTCGGCAACGACGACATCGACGACCTGGTCATCCTCCGGAGCGACGGGAGCCCGGTCTACAACCTGGCCGTGGTCTCGGACGACGCCGCCATGGGCATCACGCACGTGATCCGTGGAGACGACCACCTCTCGAACACGCCCAAGCAGGTTCTGCTGTACCGTGCGCTGGGGATGTCCGAGCCGAGGTTCGGGCACGTGCCGCTCATCCTGGGGCCGGACGGCAAGCGGCTCTCGAAGCGGCACGGAGCCACCGCCGTGGGCGATTACGCCCACGAGGGGATCCTGCCCGATGCGATGCTCAACTTCCTGGCGCTTCTCGGGTGGAGCCCGGGGGACGACCGCGAGTTCATGACCAAGGAAGAGCTCGTCGAAGCGTTCTCCGTGGAGCGCATCCTCAAGAAGAGCGGGATCTTCGACGCCGAGAAGCTCTCCTGGCTGAACGGGAAGCATCTGGCCGCGGCGCCGCCGGAGGTGCTCGCGGACGAGGTCCGGGCCCGCCTTGCGGAGGAAGAGGGCCTCGACGCGGAGCTGTTGGGCGACGACGAGCTGATGGCCGCGGTCGTGGCGCTCCTCATTCCGCGCTCGCGCACCCTCGAAGAGATGGCGCGGCAGACGATTCCGTTCGTGCGCGAACCGGTCGTCTACGACGAGCAGGCCGTCTCCAAGCACTGGGCCAAAGATCCGGCCATGACCCTCGACGTGCTCGCACGGTTACGGGAAGCTCTCGAGGCCGTGGAGCCGTGGACGGCGGAGACGGTCGAGCCGGCGGTCCGAGGTGTCGCGGAGGCGCTCGGCGTGGGGGCGGGCAAGGTGATCCACCCACTGCGCGTCGCGCTCATGGGCCAAGCTTCCAGCCCGGGGATCTTCGACGTTCTGGCGGCGCTCGGCCGCGAGCACGTGCTGTCCCGGATCGACCGGGGCATCGACCACGTGCGCAGCTTGTGAAAAAAGTGCTTTCTTGACGCCGTCGAAGAGGCCACATTAGGATAGCTCGCCTCACGAAGGCGGGTCCCCGACAATCCCCCCCAAGGGTCGAACTTGGCACGCTCCGAGCCCACCTCCACAGGCCTGAGTCCGGCAACAGCGCCCCAGGCCGAATCCCTCACCGATATCGAGCGGAAGATCCTGGACTTCATGGTCCAGTACCTCCGAGCGAACACCTATCAGCCCTCGATCCGCGAGATCGGGCGCCGGTTCGGGATCAAGAGCACCAAGACCGTCTCGGAGCATCTTCACGTGTTGGCCGAGAAAGGGTACCTGGAGCGGGACTCGTCCCGGTCCCGAGGGGTCAGGATCCTCGGGGTGGACTTGAGCACGGAAACGGTGTCCGTGCCGTGCTTCAGCGAGATGCCGGACGATCCGGCCACGGCGGCGGAAGCGAGCGGGCTGGAACGGATGTCGATCGATCGCCGGCTCGGGGGGACCGAAGGCTCGTTCTTCCTGCGCGCCAGCGGCGCCGACCTGGCCCTGCTCGGTGTCGAGGAAGGGGACCTCGTGCTCGTCTCGCCCGTGACGGCGACCTTGGTCGAGGACGGCGCGGTGGTGCTGGCTCGGACCGGTGCGGGAACCGTTTTCCACCGTCTGCGTCGTAACGGCCGCGGCGTCGTGCTCGAGTCGCTCGGTTCCGAGAGTGAGCGGGTGGGGGTCGACGACCCGGAGCAGCTCGAGCTTCTCGGCCGTGTGGCCGGCTTCTATCGCAGGATGGACGAGAGCGTCCTGCCCGCGCCCACGCGGCACTGATCCCCGGGGATCCGGTGGATGAGCCGGTACCGGACGGGCGGTCCGGTGCAGGGGGGTCCGCCGCCGACGAGGGCTGGATGCGCCACGCCCTCGCCCTCGCCCGCGCGGCCGCCGCCGAAGGGGAAGTGCCGGTCGGTGCCGTGTTGGTTCGGGACGGAGCGATCCTGGCTGAGGGGCAGAACCGGACGGTGCGCGACACGGATCCCACCGCCCACGCGGAGGTGGTGGCCTTGCGTGCCGCCGGACGGAAGCAGGGAGACTGGAGGATCCTGCGTGCCACGTTGTATGTTACGCTCGAGCCGTGCGCCATGTGCGCCGGAGCTATCGTGTTGGGACGGGTCCCCCGGGTCGTGTACGCGGCCCCCGATCCGAAGGCGGGTATGGCCGGATCGCTCGGCAACCTGTTGCAGGACCGTCGCTTGAACCACTGGTGTGACGTGCACGCCGGCGTCTTGTCGGAGGAGTCCTCCCTTATGCTGCAGTCGTTCTTTCGAGCTCGCCGATGAGACTTCGCGGTCTGTTGCCCCTGTGCGCCGCGGCCCTCGCCACCGGGTGCACGGTCGTGGGCGCGCCCGTCCCGATCGCCACCCCGTCGGCCGGAGGCGATCCCGACGAGCGGCCCGAGGGTCCCGCCGCCGAGGCTCCGGCCGTCGCCGATGAGGGCCCGGCCCGGGATCGGGCGCCGGAGCCGACGTTCACCGGCCTGCAGCCGGTCCGGACGTTCGAGGAGGTGCGCGCCCTCTGGGTGGTGCGGTCGACGATGACGAGCGAGGCGGAGGTCCGGACCATGGTGGACCGCGCCGCGTCCGCGGGCTTCAACACCGTGGTGGTGCAGGTGCGGGGGCGCGCGGACGCCTTTTACCGCTCCTCGCTCGAGCCCCGGGCGGAAACCATCACCGAGCCGGAGGGGTTCGATCCGCTGGCTCTCGCCATCGAGGAAGGACATCGGCGCGGGCTCGCGGTGCACGCCTGGGTGAACACCCATCTGGTCTGGGGGCCGGCCTCGCCACCCCGGAGCCCGGATCACATCCTGAACGCGAGACCCGACTGGCTGGCGGTGCCCAGAGCCCTCGCCGAGGAGCTCTACACGCTGGCGCCGAACGACCCCCGGTACGTCGAGGCCCTCCGGCGCTACGCCGACCGAAACCGGAACACGGTCGAGGGGATCTACACGAGCCCCTCACATCCCGAGGTCCACGCCCGGGTCCATGCCGTCTGGATGGAGCTCCTCGAGCGCTATGACGTGGACGGCATCCACTTCGACTATGTCCGGTTTCCCTCGGGAGCGTTCGATTACTCGCGTGGCGCGTTGGAGCGGTTCCGAACGTGGGTCGCGGAGCGTGAAGGGCTCGGGAACGGGGTCGGGCGAAGCGCGGGTGCGGGCTTCACGTCGGCACGGGAAGCGTTGGCGTTCGTCGATGCCCGCCCCGACGCGTGGGCGGAGTTCAGGCGGGCTCAGGTGACCGGGCTCGTGCGCCGGATCTACCGTGACGTGAAGGCACGACGGCCGGAAGTGGTCGTGTCGGCGGCGGTGATCGCGAATGCCGAGGACGCGTACCATCACCGCTTTCAGGATTGGAAGGGCTGGCTCGCCGAGGGAATCCTCGACATCGCGGTGCCCATGGCCTACACGACCGACGACGCGCGCTTCGAGCGGCAGGTCACCGAGGTGCGGCGCGCGGCCGGCGCCCGCGAGCGCGCGTGGGCGGGGATCGGCGCGTACCTCAACGGGCTGCAGGGCACGCTCGACAAGATCGACCTCGCGCGCGCGAGGGACGCCGGCGGGATCGTCCTGTTCTCCTACGACTGGGCGGTCTCGACCGGGATGGAGGACGACACCCCGTTTCTGGAGCGGATCGGCCGGGAACGCTTCCGCGGGTCCGGGCCTTAAAGCACTACGTCTCGTCCTCCACGCGGCTTCCGGCCAGCCTCAGGAAGACGAAGAGCAGCACGGCGCCCCCTCCGAGCGCCACCCAGATCGGGAGACCGTACGCCGTACCGATGTCCCCGAGCAGCATGCCCACCACACCGACGAGCAGGGCGTAGGGGAGCTGCGTGCGGACGTGGTCGATGTGGTCACACCCCGAAGCCATCGACGAAAGGACCGTGGTGTCCGAGATCGGCGAGCAGTGATCGCCGAAGATCGCCCCCGCGAGCACCGAGCTGATCGATCCGAGCAGGATCGAGTACGCCGCCGTCTCCCCGAAGCCCTCCTGGTAGCCCCCGAGCGCCACGGTGAGGGGGATCACCAGGGGAAGAAGAATCGCCATGGTGCCCCAGGAGGTGCCGGTGGCGAACGACATGGCGGCCGCCGTCGCGAAGACGGTCACCGGCACGAGCGCGAGCGGGAGCCGCTCGTTCAGGAGCTGGGCGAGGTACTGGGAGGTGCCCAGCTCCTCGGTGACCAGCCCCAGCGACCAGGCGAGCACCAGAATGATCATGGCGGTCATCATGGCGCGCATGCCGCCCACCATCGCGTCGACGCCTTCGCCGATGGTGAGGATCTTCTGGCCGGCCGAAAGCAGGATGGCCACGACGCAGCCCGCGAGCGAGCCCCAGAGCAGGGTGGCGAACGGATCGGCGGCGCCGAAAACGTCGCGTAGAGGCGCGTCGGGCCCGGCGCTCGCCCGTCCGGTGGCGTAGAGCCCCCAGAGCACGACCACGATGACCGTCAGCACCGGGATGCCGGCGTTCCACCAGCGCGCCTCGACGCCCTCCTTGGCCTGCATGCTTTCGGACTCCGTGGCCGCCGCGAGCTGGGCGCCGGGGCGGTAGAGGCCTCCGCCGGACGCCGCGCGCTTTTCCGCGGCGGCCATGGTGCCGAAGTCGAGGCGGGAGAAGGCGGTGAGCGCCGCGAAGTAGAGGGCCAGAAGCGGATAGAAACGGTACGGAATGGTCTCGATGAAGACGGAAAACGGGTTGGCGGCCAGGAGCGCCTCGGCGGCGGCCGGATTCTGCTCCGCCGCGATGCGGAGACCGTCCGCGATCAGGCTGATCTCGTAGCCCACCCAGGTCGAGAGCGGGACGATGGCTGCGAGGGGGGCGGCCGTCGAGTCCACCAGATAGGCCAGCTTCTCGCGGGAGATCTTCAGGCGATCCGTGATCGCCCGCATGGTGTTGCCCACGATGAGGGTGTTGGCGTAGTCGTCGAAGAAGATGGTCATCCCCGCGAGCCAGGTGGCGATCTTGCCGCGTCGCCGGGTGCGCGCGAACGGCGTCGCCGCCGCCACGATCCCCAGCGTGCCCCCGTTTCGGGAGATGATCCCGACCATCCCGCCCAGCAGGAGCGAGAAGACCACGATCTGAGGGTGCCCGCCGTCCAGGTCGCCCAGCGTGGGTACGACGAAGCGGTCGATGACCCGCCACGTGCCGGTGATCGGATTGAAGCCCGCGATGGCCCAGGCGCCGATCCAGACCCCGACGAACAACGCGGCCACGGCTTCCCGGAGCAGGAGCGCCAGCCCGATCGCGATGAGCGGGGGGATCACCGAGAACCACGCGGGCGTGTACGTCGGATCGATCTCGAGGCTCGCTCCCCCGAGGGAGATCGTGAGGGGAAGCAGGTCCCCGCTCGTGACGACCAGGTCCTCGATCGCGGTGTCTCCGGATGCGGTGCCCTCGGCCAAGACGCCCCCCGCCCGGTCGCGCACCACGTAGGCGGCCTCGCCGTCCAGCTCGACGGCGACGGTGAACGGCACCCCGCCGAGCACCACGTCCGGCACGTCGGTAACCCTCTGTGCCGAGAGCTCGGCGGGTCCGAGGAGTCCGAGTAGGGTGAGGAGTGCGCCGAGGAAGGCGGAACGCGAGCACGGCCGGAGCAAGCGCATGGGCATGGACCGTCGTGGGTAAGGAGGACCGAACGAAGCTCGGGGGCTGGGAACCGCGCTATCATGGGGCGCCCCGTGGGGCGGTGACAACCCCGGCGCGACCATCGTTGACCCCGACGCGAGGAAGCCCGAACTTTCCGCCGCTTCGCTCCCGTCCCCGACCGAGCCCATGCCCGACGAACAGCGCACCCCCCTGATGGACGAGTCCGACGTGCGGCGAGCGATCGCCCGCATGGCCCGGGAGATCGTGGAGCGGAGCGGCGGAACGGATCACCTCGTGCTCATGGGCATCCACCGCCGCGGCACGCACATCGCCGAGTGGCTCCGCGGCGAGATCGAGGCGGCCGAGGAAGCGTCGCCCGCCACGGGCTCCATCGACATCACCCTCTACCGCGACGACCTGGCCGAGATCGGGCCCCGACCCGTCGTGGGAGGTTCGGAGCTCCCGCCGGACGGCATCGACGACCGCACCGTGGTCATCGTCGACGACGTGGCCTTCACGGGCCGGACCGGCAGGGCCGCGCTCAACGAGCTGAACGACTGGGGTCGGCCCCGGCGTGTGCTCTTCTGCGTCCTCGTGGACCGCGGGGGACGGGAGCTCCCGATCCAGCCCGACATCGTCGGCCGGGCGTTTCAGGTGCTGCCTCACCAACGCGTGGAGGTGATGGTGCCCGAGCTCGACGACGGTGTCGGCGTGTATCTGGTGGATCCGGAGGCGGGTGACCGGTGAGCCGGCTCAGCGTCTCTCTCGGAAAGGATCTGATCGGCCTCGAGGATCTTTCCCGTGAGGACATCCTGGGCATTCTGGATACGGCCGAGCCCTTCAAGGAGATCTCCGAGCGGCGGATCAAGAAGGTGCCGGTGCTCCGTGGCAAGACCATCGTGAACCTCTTCTTCGAGGCTTCGACGCGGACGCGGATCTCCTTCGAGTTCGCCGAGAAGCGGTTGAGCGCCGACACGGTGAACATCTCGGAGACCGGATCCTCGGTGGCGAAGGGCGAAACGCTCGTCGACACGGCCCGCAACCTCGAGGCCATGAGCATCGACATGGTCGTGATGCGGCACGGCGCCTCGGGAGCGGCCCGGTTCCTCGCCGACCGCATCCCTTCGAACGTCGTCAACGCGGGGGATGGCCAGCACGAGCATCCGACCCAGGCGCTCCTCGACCTGTTGACGATTCGGGACCATCTCGGCCCGCTCGACGGATTGAAGGTCTGCATCGTGGGCGACATCCTGCACTCTAGGGTGGCGCGCTCGAACATCTACGGACTCCAGAAGCTCGGCGCCGAGGTCGCGGTGTGTGGCCCTCCCACGCTCCTGCCCGTCGCCCCGTCGGAGCTGGGGGTGGAGGTCTTCACGCGGATCGAGGAGGCCATCGAATGGGCCGACGCGCTCAACGTGCTCCGGCTGCAGCTCGAGCGCATGAAGAGCGGCTACGTGCCGAGCCTGCGTGAGTACAACCGGCTGTGGGGCGTCTCGAGCGCGCGGCTCGACGCGGCGAAGCGTGACGTCTTGGTGCTCCACCCGGGGCCGATGAACCGCGGAGTCGAAATCGACTCCGACGTCGCCGACGGGCCGCATTCCGTGATTCTGCACCAGGTCACCAACGGCGTGGCCGTGCGCATGGCGGTCCTCTACCTGCTCGCGGGTGGCCGTCCGGACAAGGCGGAAGCCGCCAAGCAGGGAGACGAAGCATGAGCGGGAAGACGTTGTTGCGGGGAGGACGGGTCGTCGACCCCAGCCAGGAGCTCGACGGCGTGAGGGACGTGCTCCTCGAGAGCGGGAAGGTCGTCTCCGTCGAGGCGGACACCACCGCCCCGGAGGACGCGGAGGTGGTGGACTGTACCGGCCTGGTCGTCACCCCGGGTCTGATCGACGTGCATGTGCACCTGCGTGAGCCGGGCGAAGAGCACAAGGAGACGATCGCCTCCGGTGCCGCGGCCGCTGCCGCGGGAGGGTTCACGGCCGTCTGTGCCATGCCCAACACGGATCCTCCGATCGATGACCCGGCGGGCGTGGGCTTCGTGGCCGCGGAAGGACGGCGGGCCGGCAAGGCCCGGGTCTACCCGGTCGGCTGCATCTCGGTCGGACGCGCGGGTGAGCGCCTCGCGCTCGTCGGCGAGATGGTGCAGGCGGGAGCGGTTGCGATCACCGACGACGGAAGCCCGGTCATGGACTCGGGGCTCATGCGCATGGCGCTCGAATACGCGCGGGCCTTCGACATCCCGGTCGCGGATCATCCGGAAGACATCGGCCTCTCACGTGACGGACACATGAACGAAGGGCTCGTGTCGACCAGGCTCGGGCTCGTGGGGAAGCCGAACGCCTCCGAGGACGTCCACATCGTGCGGGACCTGCTCGTGGCGGAGCTGACCGGAGGCCACATCCACCTCCAGCACGTCTCCACCCGCTTCGGCGTCGAGTCCATCCGTCAAGCGAAGGCCCGCGGCGTGCGGGTCACGGCGGAAGCTTCGCCCCACCACCTGGTCCTGACCCACGAAGCCGTCGAAGGCTACCGGACGGAGGCGAAGATGAACCCGCCCCTGCGGAGCGAAGAGGACCGGGCCGCGGTCCGGGCGGGACTCGCCGACGGGACGCTGGACACGATCGCCACCGACCACGCGCCCCACCACTACGACGAGAAGGAGGCCGCGTTCTCCGACGCCCCGAACGGGATCGTCGGGCTCGAAACGGCGCTCGGGGTCGTGCTCACCGAGGTCGTGGCGGAGGGCGTCATCGACCTGAGCACAATGGTGGAGCGGATGAGCTGCGCGCCGGCGCGCGCGTTCGAGCTACCGGGAGGGACCTTGGAGCCGGGTCATCCGGCCGACGTGACCGTGTTCGATCCCGAGGCCACGTGGACGGTCGAGCCCGCCCGGTTCGTGTCCAAGAGCCGGAACACGCCCTTCGTGGACTGGGAGCTGCGGGGGCGTGCCGTGCGGACCATCGTCGACGGGCGCACCGTCTGGTCGCGCTGACTCTCGCACACACGAAAGACCCGGGCCGCCGTTCGGTGGCCCGGGTCTTCGGCTCTTTGACGAAGCGGGGAGCGTTCAAGCGCTCCCGGAGTCGATCGGGATTACAGCGTGTTCACGTGCCGGGTGAGGCTGCTCTTGATGCGCGCGACCCGATTCGGATGCACCAACCGACGTGTGGCGGCGCGGTCGAGCAGGGCGAAAGCCTCACGGAGGAGCGTCGTGGCTTCCTCTTGGGAAGTGGATTCACGCACCCTCTTGACCGCAGTGCGCACACGTGCGCGCTCGGCCCGGTTCTTGGTCCGGGCGCGGGCACTGAGATTCATGCGCTTCTTCGCGCTCTTGATGTTCGGCATGGGTCGCTCGTGGACCGGTTTTTCGACAACTTGTGAGCCACGTAAGCTAGATCCGACCGGCAATGCGATCAACCGCCTCTTTTCCACCCCTTCGAGAGACTCGCTGACACCCGTATGGACGCACTCGTGCTCATCGTCGTGCTCCTCTTCTCGATCGTCGTCCACGAAGTGGCGCACGCCTGGCAGGCGCGCAGGGAGGGGGACGACCTGGCGGAGCGCCTTGGCCGCATCACCTTGAACCCGATTCCCCACCTCGATCCCTTCGGATCCGTCCTGGTGCCGTTTCTGTTGTACGTCTCGGGCACGGGCATCCTGTTCGGATGGGCCAAGCCCGTGCCGGTCGACCCGTCTCGCTACCGCGATCCCGTATGGGGTGACGTGCGGGTCTCGATGGCCGGGATCGTGTCGAACCTGGGGCTCGTGGTGCTCGCCACGCTCGGCGCGGTCGCCCTGCTCGTCGCCGAGGGTTGGGTGGGCCCGCTAGGGACCGTGGGAGACGTGTGGCTGCGGGCCATGGAGTACGGGATCCTGATCAACCTGCTCCTCGCCTTCTTCAACCTCTTGCCCATTCCGCCCCTCGACGGATCGCACGTGGTCTTCCACATGCTGCCGGAGGGGCTTCGTTACCGGTACCGGGAGCTCGGACGCTACGGGCTGCTGATCCTCATCGGTCTGCTCTTCCTGATCCCCGGGCTGTTCCGCATCGTCCTCTGGCCCGTTTTCTTCTTCCGAGGGCTGGCCGACAGCTTCATCCGCCTGTGGATCTGACCGTCGGCGAAGGCGCGCCCGAGCGCGGAGGCTTCTTTCTCGTCGACATCGAGCGGTTCCAGGGGCCGCTCGATCTCCTGCTGCATTTGATCCGCACGCAGGATATCGACATCCTCGACATCCCGATCGCGCGGATCACCGATCAGTTTCTCGTCGCCATCCAAGAGCTGGCCGTCGACGACCTGGACGGGGCGGGCGAGTTCCTCGAGATGGCGGCGACGCTGGTGCGCATCAAGGCCCAGATGCTGTTGCCGCGGCCCGCCGAGGAGGAGGAAGAAGACCCTCGTGCCGAGCTCGTGCGCCGTCTCCTGGAATACGAGCAGATCCGTGAGGTGACGCACCGCATGCGGGTCGCGGAGGCCGAGCGGGGCCGCCGGTTCGCGAAGGGGTACGTCCCGGTGCGGCCGAAGAAGCCGGAGGTGCAGTCCCCGTTGGAGACGACGTGGGAGGAGGTGTACGAAGCCGCCCTGGGCGTGGAGCTTCCGCACGCGAACGAGCGCACGCACCGCGTGACACCGCGAACGGTTTCGATGGAAGAGAAGTCGGTCCTCATCCTCGATGCGCTCAAGGAGAGCCCCCGTGTGGAGTTTTCCGGGCTGGTGTCGGGCTTCGGGGAGCGCATGCACGGGGTGATGACGCTGCTCGCCGGCCTCGAGCTGGGCCGCCGCCGCTTGCTCATTCTGAGACAGACGCGGCCGTTCGCCGACCTCTGGCTCTACCGCCGTGAAGGGACGGACGACGAGTCCGAGCCGGTCGAGGCCCCCGACGACCCCGAGGCCGAAGGAGCTCACCCGTGAATCCGCATCAGATCGTCGAAGCAGTCCTGTTCGCCTCCGACGCGCCGCTCACCGCGGACGAGATCACGCGGGCGGACGAAACCCTGGATGAGGACGCGGTGGAAGCGGCGATCGAAGCTCTGAACGCGGAGTACGATGACGCCCAACGGGCGTTCGAGATCGTGGAGCTGGCCGAAGGCTACCAGATCCTCACCCGTCCCGAGTTCTCGACCTACCTCGAGCGGTTCGACAACGTACCCCGACCGTCACGCCTCTCGGGGCCGGCGTTGGAAACGCTGGCCATCATCGCGTACCGGCAGCCCATCGGCCGGCTCGAGGTGGAGTACATCCGCGGGGTGGGCGCGTCGGGGGTCATCCGCACGCTCCAGGAACGGCGCCTGATCGAGGTCGTGGGGCGCGCCGAGAGCCTGGGACGGCCCCTTCTGTACGGCACGACCGGGCACTTCCTCGAACACTTCGGCTTCCGCTCGTTGGAGGACCTGCCGCGACCGGAGGAGTTGCCCGTGGTGCTCCGCGACCGCCCCGCGCTGGGCGTGGAGGACGAGGTCGAGGGAGCGGAAGACGAGACGAGCGACGCCGAGAAGGACGGAGGCGCTACCGCGCCGGAGGGCAGCCGCTCGTGAGCGACGGGATGCGCATCCAGAAGTTTCTCTCTCGGGCGGGCAAGGCGTCTCGCCGCGAAGCCGAGCGCCTCATGCAGGAGGGGCGGGTACGAGTCAACGGCGAGGTGGTCACGGAGCTCGGCACCCGAGTCGACGCGGACCGCGACGCCGTGGAGCTCGACGGGGAGCGCGTCACGCAAGAGGCGAAGCGTTGGGTGGCGTTTCACAAGCCACCGGGCGTGCTCACGACACGCTCCGACCCGCATGGCGGCACCACGGTCTACGACGTGCTTCCCGAAGCGCTGGCGAGCCTCAACTACGTCGGGCGGCTCGATCGGGACGCCGAAGGCCTCCTGCTCATGACCAACGACGGAGACCTGGCCAACCGCGTTCAGCACCCGAGCGGCGAGGTGGAGCGAGAGTACTGGGTGGAGGCGGCCGGGGTCGTGGATGCGGGGGTGGTGCGCCGACTCACCTCCGGGGTCCGGCTCGAGGACGGGACGGCGCGGGCTCGCCGGGTTCGGGTGCTCGACGCGGGACCGACCGTCTCCCACCTCAGGCTCGTGCTCACCGAAGGACGGAAGCGCGAGGTGCGGAGGATGATGAGCGAAGTCGGCCATGGCGTGCTCCGGTTGAAGCGGCTCCGCTTCGGGCCCGTCAGGCTCGACGAGCTACCGCGAGGAGAGTGGCGCTCGTTGACGCCTCGGGAGCTCGACGGGCTCCGAAAGGTCCGGGCTCGGCCCCGCCGGTCGCGCGGGAAAGGGCGAGCGGACCGGTGACGCGGCCCGCCGGACTTCTGCCGCCGCCTGCTAGTGGTACGACCGGCGCGCCTTCCACGTCTCGCGGTGGAACAGCACCAGAACGGTGTAGATCTCCAGGCGGCCGACCAGCATGAGGAACGAGAGAATCGCGAGCGCGGGCTCCGACATCCAGCCGTAGTTGTCCGTGGCACCCACGGCGCCGAACCCGGGGCCGACGTTGCCCACCGTGGCGATGCTCGCGCCGATCGCCGTGAGCGGATCCATCCCCAGCAGGCCCATCACGAGCGCGCCGGACAGACAGAGCAGCAGGTAGAGCACGACGAATCCGATCACATGGGCGAGCACGTCTTCCTTGATAGGCTTTCGGCCGATGCGCGCGACGAGGATCGCTCGCGGGTGGAGCGTCTTCCGGATCTCGTTGAGCGTGTGCTTGAGCAGGAGCAGCACCCGGACCGCCTTGATGCCTCCCCCGGTCGATCCCGCCATGCCACCGACGAAGAAGAGGGTGAAGAGGACCATCTGCGCGCCGGGCACCCATGACTCGTAGTCGGCGCTCACGAACCCCGTGGTGGTGATGATCGCGGCGCTCTGGAAGAGGCCGTGTCGGATGGCCGGCTCGATCGCGTCGTAGCTCCCCGCGGTCAGGTTCAGCGCGGCTATGACGGCGGCCGCGCCGAGGAGAAGGAGGGTGAAGAAGCGCCATTCCTGATCGCGGACGTACATCGGCCGGCCGGTGGCGGCTTTGAAGTGGAGCGCGAAATTCACCCCGGCCAGGTACATGAACGCGATCGTGACCCAGTGGATGTAGGGGGATTCGAAGGCCGCGAGCGACGCGTCCCTGGTGCTGAATCCCCCTGTCGCGAGCGTCGAGAAGCTGTGGTTGACGGCGTCGAACCATCCGACTCCGCCCGCCACGTAGAGGAGCGTCTGGACCAGCGTCAGGCCGACGTACACCAGCCACAGGAGCTTGGCGGTCTGCGTGATCCGGGGCCGCAGCCGCTCGGGCGTCGGTCCGGGGACCTCGGCCTGGAAGAGCTGCATGCCACCGACGCCGAGGTAGGGCAGGATCGCGATCACCAACACGATGATCCCCATGCCCCCGAGCCAGTGCGTGAGCGACCTCCAGAAGAGCATGCCGTGGGACAGCCCTTCGATCTCGGAAAACACGGTGGCGCCCGTCGTGGTGAAGCCGGACATCGCTTCGAAGACGGCGGCGACCGGCGAACCCAGGGTGCCGGTGAGGAGGTAGGGCAGGGCCCCGAAGATGGCGGTCGCCGCCCACGCGAGGGTCACGATGGCGAAGCCTTCCCGGGTCGTGACGTCGCCCTCGAACGTGGTCGTCTTGTAGACCGCACCGCCGACGGTGAAGGTGATCGCGGCGGCCGCGAGGATCGCCAGGGCGGACTCGGCCTCTCCGTAAATGGCGGCGACGCCCGCCGCCGATGCCATGAAGAGCGCCACGAAGACCTGCAGGAGCCCGACGACGTTCGCGACTTTGCGGAGTGACATCAGGAAAACATCTGTTCGACGTCGTGGATCGCTGCAGGGAGCGCGAAGACGATGACGTCGTCATCCACGAGGATGCGGTCGTCGCCGCGCGGGACGATGATCTCGTCCCCGCGAAGGATCGCGCCCACGACTGCGTCCTTGGGGAAGCCCACGTCGCGCAGGGCCTTGCCCGCGATGGGCGCGCCCTCCTCGACCTGAAACTCGATGGCCTCGGCTTCGATGCCGGCCAGGCTCGCGACCGTGATGACCCGCCCGCGGCGCACGTAGCGGAGGATCGCGTTGACCGTCGAGACCCGTGGTGAGACGCTCGCGTCGATACCGACCCGTGGAACGATCCCGAGGTACTCGAACTTGTCGATCAGGCTCACCACCTTCCGGGCGCCGATCGACTTGGCCAGCAGGCTCGAGAGCAGGTTGGTCTCGTCGTTTCCCGTCGCCGCCACGAACCCGTCGATGCCGCTCACCCCTTCCATCTCCAGGAGCTCGAGGTCGGTGGCGTCCGCGTTCAGCACGAGCGAGCGCGGGAGCTCTTCGGCCATCTCCACGCAGCGGCGTCGCTCCCGGTCGAGGATCGTACACTCGATCCCGTGCTGTTCCAGGACCTTCGCCAGGTAGAGTCCTTCGGTGCTCCCTCCCGCGATCATCACGCGACGGAGCGCGAACCGTGGGTGGCCCGCGAGGGGCGGGATGTCCTTCACCTCGTCGGTGGGAGCGATCAAGTAGATCTGATCGCCAACCTCGACGGTCGAGTTCGGGCCGGGCACTTCCGTGACCCCGTCGCGCACGATCGCGGCGGTGACGTAGTGACGGTCCTCGAGCTCCTCGCCGAGGGTGAGAAGCGTGCGCCCCGCGATCGGCGCGCCTTCGAGCACTTTGAGCCCGATGAGCTGAAGCCTTCCTTCCGCGAAGTGCGCGACATCGGTGGCGGCGGAGCTCTGGAGGAGCTGATACGTCTCCCAGGCGCACTCCCGTTCCGGGTTGACCATCAGGTCGATGCCCATCTGTTCGCGCGAAAGCACCGAAGAACGGTTGTAGTACTCCGGGTTCGAGATCCTCGCGACGGTGTACTCGACCCCGAGCTTTCTCGCCGTCAGGCAGGAGATGAGGTTGACTTCGTCGCGACTGGTCACCGCCATGATGACGCGCGCGTTCCGCACCTCCGCCTCCTCGAGGACCGACATCGACGCACCGTTGCCGACGATGGTGAGCACGTCGAGCTGTTGCTGCGCGAACTCCGCGCGGTCCGGATCGGTCTCGATCAGGACCACGTCATGATCTTCCTCGGAGAGGCGCTGGGCGAGATGAAATCCCACCTCTCCCGCGCCCACGATGACCACTCTCACTGCGAGGGGTCTCCCGTTTGAGAAAAAAGGCACCGCATCGGCGTACGACCCGTCGGAAAGTAGCGCGATCGCGCGTGTTTCGTAGGCGCCCCGTGGTGTCGTGGAAGGAGGTCGCTATCTTTTCGGTCCTTCGGGCCCGTAGCTCAGTTGGTCAGAGCAGCCGACTCATAATCGGTAGGTCGCAGGTTCAAGTCCTGCCGGGCCCACTGGCAGACCTCCTCAATCCCCCTCCGGGTCGGGCGGTAGGCGGACTCTTGAACCCCGGTGGCTACCTGCTCCATCGTATCGATGTCGGGCTGCTGGTAGATGTTTGCCAGCACGTGCGCGCCCTTTCCAGCCGCCGAGGTGAGCGACGTCGCGCAAGGGCAGGTCGTTGCGGGCGGCGGCGATGCTCCGGAGGCAGTGCCACCCCTGGCCCTTCCGTCGCGGCACGCCCGCCGCCTTCTCGGTCCGCTTCCACCACTTCGTCGCCAGGCAGACGTCGATCGAGCCCTCGCTCGCGGGGGCGGGGAACATCGGGGCGTCACCGATCCCCGGTCGCTGTCGCATCATGCGCTGAAGCTCCGCACGCAACCGCGGCGTGACCGGCGCCACCCACTCCCGCCCGAGCTTGTCGCTCTCGGCCCTCCAGCGAAGAGCGCCGTAGCTTGCCATTGGGGAGCCAGCTCCGAATACCTGAGGGCGACGATGGCCCCGATGCGACGACCGGCTCCGCCGGCGATCACCAGTAGCGAACTATGAAGGGATGGACCTGGTCTCCCGCCTCGACCATGGCCTCGAACTCGGCGTCATCGAGCCATTCCCTCTTAGGGTTCTTCTCGGACGGGACCTTGAGGCCGCGGGTCGGGTCCTGGCTGAGTATGAACGACCCGTTCGGACGCCGGGATGCGGCAGCCCATCGCAGACCTGCGCCACCGCCGGGATTGTCGGAGGGCTCCAGTCCATGAGGATGGCGTCGGCTGCGTTGAAGAAAATCGAAAAAGGGGCCGACGAACACCGTTGCGCCCCAAGATCCGTGCTCACCATTGACCGGGTCCTTCTCAACGATGTCATCCGCCGTGTGGCTCACTGGCAGTCCCATCGACTCCCTGCAGTGGCGCAAAATCCCGCATTCATTCAATCAGTGCCCACTTTCCTCCGGTCCCATTCAGGAGCCATCGTCAGTAGCGCATCTTCAGCCCCTCCGCAATCGTACACTGGATATCCGGACCTGAGACGGCGGAGATTTAGATACGCATGTAGCTCAAAGCCCCTTTCAGGGGCGCACATACTCAGCGCACGCCATCAGTTACGATGAGCCGATCGCAGTCTGGACGGTCCTCTGCGTATGCTTGTGCTGGAGAGAGCGGACAAACAGGAGTTGCCCATCTTTTTTGCCTCGACGACGACGCGGAGGGAACCGTCGGAGCGAGGGAGCCTATCGAACAACGCGACATCGACCCGGTTCCACTCCACTGCCATCCGCTGGGGTGTCCACCCGAGCGCCCGGAGAAGTGGCGTCACCAGATAAGCAACGGTTTCATGCTCCACGGCCGGCTCAGCGTCGTAATCATTTCGCGATCCGCATCAACTCACCTATCTGGCTCACGAGGAATTGATAGACGAATGGCTACACCTCGGTCAAGAGGAACTCGGAAATAGCATCAATGCCGGTCTCGATGCCCGTCACCGTCGACAGGCAGGTCGACGAGTTCCCGTTCCCACGCGTGCTGCGGGACCTCGAGTTCCTCAAGCCACTTCTCTACCGCCGGGCTGTCCAGCTCTTGGGGTATCACCGAGCTTCATGGCGTAGGTTTCAAATTCCCTAGCGCCGTTCTCCGCTCACAACCAGCGCACTCGCCGAACGTGTTGTAGATCCCAACCATCAACATCGCCGAATTCGTCGCTCCAGAGATATTCACCGACGACCTCACCCACCCCGAGGACACGAGCAGTTCCCGTGCGCAGAACCACAATTTCGCCACTCTTCATCTCGTCGCAGAAGCGTCGAAGGTCCGTGAGCTTCCGCGCTGAGCGGCCGGCCCGGCGGAGGTCATCTTCGCACCCTGGCCAAGGGCCGGCAGACCCGGGTCCATTGAGAATGACATCCCACCTTAGGCATAGGCGGGCATAGTTTCGGTCTGTATCACCTGCTGCTTGCTGCCAAACTGTCTTGCCCGTGATGTCCATGTCTGCTCAGACGGATTGCGAGGTGAAGGGTGAAGAACGTTCAGGCTTGTTATGTGAGGTTCTGGGCCACCACTACCGCTGCTGGCTCTTCCCTCCAGGCGCAGCTCCTACACGGAGAAGAGGTCGATCCGAAAGTCCTCAACTCTTCGCTGCCCCGAAGGGTCGTCCCAACTGACAACTACCTCGAACTCAGTCGGCGAACCCATTGTGGGGGCCGCCAAGACGGAGACTGATTCACCCGGACGCAGCTTCGGAGCCGGGAACTTCCTTTCTCGTTCGTCCCCGACCAAGATCTTCTCATGACCACCGTTCAATGGAATGAGCTCCTGAAGATCAACATTCGTCGCTTCTGCGTTGCCAGTATTGATGAACTCAACTCGGCGGGTGCTTCCCGATCCGTGGCGTATCACCTGGACCGAAACGAACGCTTCGGCGTCGTCCGGTTGATGAGAAGCCGAATCCTCCATGGGCTCGACTGAAGGTGGATCCTCCTCAAGCACTTCCGCAATGACGTCGTCCAACGCAAGAACGTGATGCGCCAGCTGAACAGCGGTCGTCTCAACTAGCATGTTTGCCACTGTGCTCAACAGCAAGGAGTTCGAGACGAAGCGCTCCATTGCTGGCGCAGCTCGGGGTTGTCGTCGTGAAATACCGAGCCGTAGAGCCAAGCTTCGAAGACGTCTGCGTGGGTCAGCCCATCGAGCTCGACGTCTTTGCTCCTCAGCACGTCTAGATAACTGGCGCGTAAGCGTGAGAGGTGAGGGCGACGGTCCTCGCAGGACTTGGCTAAGATGTTGAGCGCGGTCAGAAAAAGCGCGCTCTTGTTGCATCTCCGCTAGCATACGTCCGACGGAGTGCGATCATGAAGGAAATGCAAGCGCTCGCTATCGTGACCCCTCCGGGAAACCGATAGCTGACTTCCGGAACGCGCGGATATGGAGACGCCGACATCGCCTCCAGACCGAATGATGGTCGACTCCAGGATATCTCGGCCGCAGCGCGGCGGACCGCCCGGAGTCGCGCTAGTTCATCCGCTTCAAACAAGGGCTCCCACGCCTCCGACGTTCCCGTTCAGGATTCCCGCACGTTCAGAACCGAACGTCACAACGTCTCGCGCTTCCGCCGCACGCCCAACATGGTCGACTCACAGCGCAAGCTGCAAGGCGAGCGCTGCGGACCCATCTACCCTGTCCGCGACAGCAGCAAACGCATTATTCAGCCGATACCGTCGAGACAGGGGATCGTACTGGCGATTGAGAAACGCCGAGACCGACTGCTCCCGTGGGGGCATTTGAGGTTGTACTGCACTTGCCTCACAGGCAGGTGCGGATCCGCGGCGCCTGAGGCGACTCACGGACTGGCGGGCCAGAAACTGAGCGAAAACCATGACCGGTCTACGCGGGCCAAGTGAGTCCCGGTCAGCGGCTACGCCGGGCGCTCGAAATCCGGAACGGCTTCTTATAAGTTTGACTATGCACCGAAGAACTCGGAGAGGTCCCCGTTTACCGAGGCACATCTTCTCCGGCTCTCTCCTGTGCCTTGCTGAGGATAGAGCGTCTATGCGCTGCCCCGATCAAGAAGACGCCTACCGTGAAATGTCGATGCCGGGAATAGTCATCGATTCCCTGTAGCATCGCTTCTTCACGACGTTCATTCATGGTCGTCCAGGGACCGCAATCCATGACGCGACGATGGTCAACGGCTTTGCGACCGGCGAGCCATTCGACCGTGTCCGGACTTTTGGACTCCGGACCAAGCCTGACTGGACCGTTCGCTATTCAGATAGGCGAATCCGGATCTCTCGATCCACGACGCGTTCTCGTCGATCAAGCGGCAGTACTTGCGGCTGGTGCGTTCAATCTTCTGAACTAAGAAGCGTTTTGCTCGAAAGAACCCTTCGTCCGGCTGGGGCAGGTCTACCGGAACAATCGGCACCTTTTCGGTTTCTCGGTAGCGCCTTATGGCGATCGATCTGAGGTTGCTGCGGGTGCCGTCTAGGAAGTCGCCGAGAGCTGCTGGCGGGAGTTCAAGGAAATTATCTGGTCGGATCCGTTCGAGAATCGCAACGAGGCGGGGAACGGCGACGAGCCCTTCCTCATGAGAGTCCCGACGAACTAGCACACGGGTCATTCCGCATCCCTCACTGACCTAGGCGGCATGTCTGAGGTTACGTAGGTCGAACCGGACGAAGTGAGCCGAGCGGGAAACATGCTCGTTAGGCGGCGTTGGGCCGTGTTCGGCCAGAGCGATCGCGATCAGGTCACCAGTTCCAAGAGGTCGGTTTCAGTAATCTCTCTCACCTCCAATCGACCGCGCTGCGATGCCGTGGTGGAATGCGGGAAGATGTCGATGACCAGGATGAAGAGAGACTTGTTGTTGTGCGAAAGCACGGGAAGACCCGAAACCGTATCGCTCACGGCAAGCCCGAGATCTGCCTCGGACGTCTTGAAGACCACCAGATATCCGACGGGTTCAGTTGTAGTCCTGGGAGTAGATGTAGAGCTGATTGACCCCTCTTGCGAGGTAGGGGACGTCCTTGCCTGAGTCCGGATCGAAGATCTTGGCGTCCGCAATCAGTCGTTCCTCTCCGGTCTGCGCTTCGACCAGATCCGCCTCGCCGGACGCAGAAGCCGGTTCGATCGCAAAGTCGAGCCCCTGATCGAAGAGATATTGGTACATATCTAAGGCCAGCACCTTCTCGCCCCGCTTCTCCGCTGACTGCCACGTCTCAAAAAGTCTCGACCTGGAGAACCACTCGCAGCGGTGCTTGTAGCGAAGAAGGAGGCCGAGCACCGCCCGCCCGGTGTCCAGCTTCTCGTCGATGTACTCGTAGAGTGGCTCGGTCGAGAGCTCGTGTGAATTGCTCACCCCAACCCGACACGTGTGTCCCGTCTACCCGACCGAGCCGGTAGGAGACTGAGTACACTGGAGACCTCCCTCGTCGGACAGACTGGTGTTCGATGAGAGCGAGGGCGAGCGAAGCATGCTCTTCCTCCGTGGTCGGCTCGAAGAACCCCCCGGCCGTCAAGGAGCGGCTCAATCCGCTGGTTGGCATCTGGCACTTCTAGACGAAGGTCATCCAAAACACCCCAGAGTAATGAGTGGCTCGAACGCCAATACTGCCTGAGCCCTAAGACGTAGTGGCCTCGGAGCGGGTCGAGTTAAGCCGACGCACTCGCTTCTGCAAACCGTATCGAAGTGCCTGCAAGACGTCGCTATTCATATCCAGAACTCGATCTCGCCGAACGAGCGAAGGTGGTACTGAGTTCATCGACCGCACGACTACTTGCGCTCAGCTTTGCGGGCGCTGTTCATGTGATCGTCGAGTTGAAGGTTCCGCTTACATTCGGCGGCAGATGACTAGGTTCGAGTCCGGATTTCACGATCATCGCCGGGTTAAGGAAACCACACTTCGGGCATGGAACATCGATCTCCGCGTGATCGATGCCAAACACGGCATCAGGCATTTCCCTCCTTCTCTTCGAACCCGGCGGCGTAGAGCGCGACGAGGCCACTCGTGAGATCTAGGATATGCACGACGCGCCCATCCGCGAGGTGGATGCCGATCTGCACTTCGCCTATGCCAAAAGCACCCTTGCCGTAATGCCCTCGGCCCACAGCCTTGCTGGGCCGACGTGGAGACCGCACCAGGCGTCCCACGCCGAACAGGATCGAGCTCGAAGTGCTTCGATGCGTTCGCTAGGTCCGGCATGCCCGAGAATCTGATGCTACCAACTCACGAAGGCGATCCGGAGGGAAGTCACAGGTATCATCCCGTTCGATCCACTCCCGCAGGCGGTATCCGTAACCACGAAGTTGAAGGCCCCATCAGACGTCACCTCGTCGTCCAGAGCAGCCAGATCCCGCTTCAATTTCTTGAAGAGGTCCTCCGCCCCGCTAGGCCGTAGCGTAACGTTCCTTCTCCCCTTGTTATCTAGGACGCCCGCTCACCAGTCTGGACCCTCCTACCTGAAGGCTCAATGCCGCCTAACGTTCAAAGTTGCGGTCGTGGCTCGCGAACACGAGGCATGATCGTCGTAGTGAGCGTACCGAACGAAGCCGGCAACTGATTGTTATGTGTCGTATGTCGACGTCGATCACCCCATCTGTGACAACCCTGCGCAACTGTTGCACCCGTCGGTTCGTGCCGGGCCTGGGCGCGCGCCGCCCTCGTACTGCGATGAGAGCGCGAGGATTCGTTCGGAAGAACCCCTCCGCCGCGGATACAGTGATGTCGGTGCGGGTCGGTGATCAACTCCCTATCGCCTTCCCCTCGAACTGGGAAACACGATGACCGCGGCCGGCCCAATGCTTCAAGAGGATCGTTGAGTTCAGGAGGTCGGTCTGAAACATCGAAACTAGCGCTGTATCTACAATGCGTTGGGTCCACGCCCACGAAGTAGAACATGAATACTGACTTTTCGTGCGAAAGAAACTCCAGGGCCTTGTCTAAGTTGTAAGCCTTAGGGTTGCAGTCAGGACCACGATCTTGGTCTTCACGTCCGTCTCCAGTCAGGAAACCGTCGAACGCCCTCCGATAGTCCCCAGCGTGTTCTCAGTCTTGAATGCAGGGATGCCCTGGCTCGCCCCATGGGACTGAAGTGCCTGTATGATCTCCTGTCGCAACGTGTCGTCTTCCCCAGCGATCAGGTATTCATTACCTTGCCGCGCACGTTTACTTTTCTCATTAAGGCTGTAAGCACGATTTCGTTGCGGAACCGATCAACTCTTTATCAAGGCTCTGCTTCAGAGTCACGGCGTGTTGCGATTTCACAAACCGGACCGCCCTGTTCAGGAGCCGCCACGATCGAACGCCTGGCGAGGTCATTTACGACATATTTGTGACCAGTCGGCGAAATGTTGTTCGTCGCCTCGACAAGCCGAACGAGGTTGTCATCGAATCCCACAGATGCATGGATATTGAAGAGGCGCTCAATGTTGGCCGGGACATTTTGGATGCCCTGGAATTCCGTCAGGATATCCGAGCCGTTGAAGCTGCCCTTGATATTATCTACCGGTAGTCACGCGAACTATGACTGATTTTTCGGAGAAGAAGTGGTGTTCGCAAGAAGGACGAAATTCTCAGAAGGTGTCACGAGACAGACCAGAAACGGGAAGACGTTGACCTCTCGAGATTGGAGAGGGACAGGACCGTATTTGAGAAGCGCTTCTCTGCGGCGGAACTGAACCTTATGGCGAAATCCTCGCAGTAGAACACTGAGCGGTCTTTCGTTAGGCCAAACTGGGCCGTGACTATACTCGCCAGTCGCGCCTTGTCGTTGATCCCATGGTGGCCAGCGATCACTTCTAAGAGCTGATTGAGCTTGCTCATTTGACGAGCTTGAGGTCGCCTTCGGAATCGACCGTGCCGCCACCTCCATCCCTCGCTCTTGGCCCTTGCGGCTGTTCCGCTCCCAGAAGACTCCATCCGCATAGCCTTGGATAGACGGGTTGAGCGAAGCCGTGTCCAAGCGTTTGAGAGCCCAGCAGCAATATTCCGCCACCTGCTCAACGCCTAGGAACTTGCGGCCCAGTTTCTTGGACACTACCGCCATCGTGCCGCTCCCCAAGACCGGGGATCCAAATACAAAACCACTTCGATCCGTGCTGGCGAGGATCAGCTTGGCGAGGAGCTTCTCCGGCTTCCTAGTCGGATGGTCCGGTCCGGCATCGACCAAAAAGGAACCGTAATGTCGCTCCAGATATTCGATGGGTGCGTAAGACGGAAATTCCCGTCTTCACTTTCGTCCCAGTCTTTGGGATGTCCGGCCTCATCCCGGTACGGAGCGATCACCCGGCGCTTCACCTTTATGGTATTAATGTTGAAGTAGTAGGCATTGGACGCGGTGCAGAACCAGATATCCTCTAGTGTCCTCTTCCAGTTGGACTTCGCTCCCCGGCCTCTTCTCTCGCTCCCACGTGATCCGATTCACGACCAACTTGTCCTCCAGAATCGGCGCTATGAGCATTGATGTCCTCCAGTCGGAGCACACCAACCGTGCCCTGCGGTTTCAGCGCGGGAATCAGAACGTCGAGAACGGACCCAAACCACGACCGATATTCGTCCTTTTGTTTCTGCTTGAACAAACGCCCGTTGGGTTCTTTGTGATGTTGTAGGGAGGATCAACTACGATCAAATCGGCGAAATTGGTGGAAACGGTGCGACCTCAAAGAGGTCCTGGTTTACAACTTCCCCTTCCAAAGCATCCGCGGAAGTAGGCTCACTTAGGCGCTTGAGCCTCTTGGATAGACTCCTGATCTCGTCCTCGTCACATGACAACGTTCGATTTCGAGGGGCTCGGCTTTTGAGCAGTTCCTTCGGAATACAATGCCGGATGTGGAAAGTTTCGAGTTCCTGAGCCATCTGCTGGGCCTGTACAGCAGCGCCAGCGGGTTCTTGGATCGGAGCGTGTGGACCCTCAGCGCCAGCTGCCAAGTTCAGTGCGGCTCGGCCCCGGACTGAACGGCGTCTCTGGGCTCTAACGTGGCGATGTCAACCGTGGCACCGTAGTGGCTCTGGTGCCGAACATGAGCTTCTGAGGGTCGCGCCCCCGAGGACGCATGTCGCCATGACGTTCAGATGTTTCCGACGTGGCCACCGCCGAGCTGCTTACATGCGAACAGAAGCGGAAGCCAAGTTCACTGCACCCAGTCTACGGACCCAAGGCGCTCGAGGCCATGTAGGTGGAGCGGGCGAAGCCCGCGGAACCGGAAACATTCTTGTCATCACACGTCGCACACACCCCTGATGTCCGACACCCACCTGCGACTGCTATCGCCCCTCTCGAAGGGATTGAGCATGGAGGTGAAGGTACCTCTTCGAGAGGCTCTGGACTGGTCCGACTGGTAGATCTCCTCGGGAGCATCTTGGCCATGAAAAACGTCGTCCCGGTTCTTCTTGGCCTCAGCAAACGTCTCTAGGTCTGCGTCCGCCTGCTCTGGTGCCAGGCTGGAGGCGATCGGCGAACTTCTCCGTGAGCCGATACTTGTCCTTCATGACATCCTGAACTCGACTGATGTAATGGCCGTGCGCCTCAGCAGGGACCTCACGTCGAAGCGCCTCGAAGAACCGCTTCTCGTCGTATCCAAACACCTTGTTGGTGAACATTTCCAAGGCTGCCCATCCCGCTCTGAAATGACCGGAGTCGGTCGGATGAGTTCTCCAGCGACGCTAGGAAGAGATTGAAGACTGGATCGAGCTTCCGGAGTACGTCAAGATCCATGAAGGTCTTCAGGACATCGTCCTTCAGTGTCGTAGGAAATGACTTCCAGTCCGGTAGCGGTCGCTGAGCCCCCCATCTGTTTGGCGAAAACCTTCTTCCATCGCCGCGATCGTACCATAGAGCTGTTGTGTACGGCTTCAGGGTAGCCGAGTGCTCGGACTCCACCGATACCGCGAGCATAATAGCTGCCGTGGATCGTTTGGTATCACCACCTATATCGGCCCCAGAGGCTCCGTTCAGCCGGACAACAACCTCCCCGATCTGACGCTCTCGCTCCGAATCGGGAAAGTCGGCCACCTCCCCGATTCGCCGTACGACTAGGTAGGCCCTGGCCCGGCCAAGGTCTTGGCGATGAGATCGAGCGATCTCGACCTCCTGCTCAAGGCGCTCTTCCGGCGTCCCTTCCGGTCCGCCTCCACTCAGCGCGCGGAGCAGCATGTTGCCTACTGCCACGCTCAAGTCAGCATCGGCGCAATGGGGATCAGGGTCCGGAGTGATGCATGCCCACAGACCGTCCTGATCCACGAGGACCACTTCCCCTTCAGCCGGTGCCGCGAGTCCGGATAGCTCCTGAACGACGGTATGGACGAACTTGAAGACGGTATCCGGGATCACGTATACGGGAAGGCACACCGCTCACGCGATGTCAGATAACGTTCTTGTGTTACCGACGTGGCCCACCACCGGAGCGCTCAGAGTTGACCGCCCGAGAGTAGGCGCCACTCCGCTTCCGCGCCACGAAAGCCTCGGGCCATGTAGGTCGGAGCGGACGCGAAGCGGCCGCGGAGCCGGCAACACTTTGTTATGTGAAGTCGCGATCACGAATGGTCAGGCAACCGACACGTAGGCTACGACCAGTACCGTTCCCAATCCCGCCGCAGGGTTTCCAACAGACGTCGGGCTGCCTCTACCTCACCAGCACTTAGTTCCCACCGGGCGTTCAGCACGCGATTGCTAAAGCCGGACGGGAACGCATTTCGGTCGAAGTTTCGTACCCCTCGCAGGAGTCGATCCAAGGCCTCCAGAGCACGCTGGAACTCCGACCGGTTGTCCCTCGTCGGCTCGGTGTCCCGCAGTATTTGGATCGCCCCGTCGAGGTAGCCTACGAGGACCGCCGATGGCGGTGGCGCCCCTGGCGGGGCGTTTGGTCGCTACAGCTTCCGCGTGCGTTTCTAGCTCCTCGGCCAGTTGGTGCAGGTCCGCGATCCGGCTTCGAACCAGTCGGGCAAGACCAGTTTCCCACCCCTCGGGGAGGAGGCGCGATAGTTGGCGGCCGAACTGCTCATCCGTGCCTGCCGCACCGACTGCACGGACGTCATCCCGAGTGCCTCAGCGAGGTCTTGATGCTTCGGACATTCCGTGAGCCGGTCCGTCGCCTCGATGAAGTCCATCCTTCGAAACCTCCCATGTGGGTCTATGGTAGCATAGACTGCCACGAGGGTCTATGTCAAGATAGAACGGCCACCGCATAGCGCCCAGGCGTCTCTCACCGATAAGGCACAGGCGATTTCGTGCGTGCCTCCGCGCTCTGGCATTCAGCGAAGCCCGCTACGAGGCTTCCTCATCCTCTGGCGGCGGCATCTCTACATGGAACTCCTCCTGTGCCTCTTCAGTGCGGGTCGGCAAATAAGTTCCCGAAGGCCTCGCATACTCGCTCGCACTGCTCGCCTTTGAACATCGAGCGGCAGTTCGAGAGAGGCCTTCACGGTGCCATCGAGACCGCCAATGCCTGCTTCACTTCTTCTGAGGACGGCTCGGCATCTCCATGTACTGATCTATTCCGGAGCCGGTAGACATCCGGCAGGGCAGCTATGAGTGCTTGGTCAGGCTCAGGTGCGTTGGACAACGCCTTCATGGAAAAATCGAGAGTCGACCCAGTAAACCGTTGACCTTCATCCAAGAACGCGGCCATCAAGGCTCGAATGCCGCGCTCGAAACGAGCGAACCCGTCAACGAAATCCAGCACAGCGCTTCGTTCGGGGCTGACCGCGCCGCTGGGCTCGTCCGACTGAGCGGGTGCGGGCGGCGTAACGAATCGCACCTTTGTCCAAACTTCCCGACTAACCGTGTCGGTGATCCAGCCATTTAGGTCGGTGTCGAACTCCGTCTCGAGAATCTGACCGAGTGCGTCGAACGCGGTTTCCATGTGATAGTCCAGACTGACGTCATCCACATTCCCGTAGCGGTGTTGGATGGCGTTCCGCTCATCGACCAGCAGTTCGACCCGCGCGTGAAAATCCAGCTCGGTCGAGGCTCCATAGCTTGGCCAGGCTCGTGAGGGCTTCGTGGGTGTTAATAGTGCGGCTGCCGTTCTTCTCGTAGATCGGGACGTTGCGTTCTATCAGAGCGGCCTTGATCGCCAACTCCACTGCCTGAGCAAGATGCAGAACGGCCACCTTACGGTGGCGCGGCGTGTCACTGGCGTAGTTCTCAAGCCCATGCTGCAGGATTTCCAGGGCGAAGCGGAGGATCGGTGAAGTCTGTGCCACTTCCGCGCCTTCCTTTGCCTAAGGTGTGGCTACCAGATCGGCCAAGCGATTTCACATAACTATCGGTAAGCGACACGGTAAGGCAATTATCCGCAACTGCGCACTCCAACAATCAGTACGAGGAGCGCTCTAACCGCCTGCTCCATAGCAGGTGAGCCGCGTTGCAACTAGAGGGATTACGGACAAGCCGTGCCAAATGTGGCCGCTTTGACTCCGATCCCCGCCTCCAGAAGTCCCAGTCTTCATGTGCGAGCGGAGCTCGGTTCGCTCGTCCCGATGAAAGCGCCAGTTGGGCAGAACCGAGTTCCATCAACGCTTTGAACCGCTCGGTACGGTGTCGTTCGAGACAGTGTCATCGTGGACGAGGATGTATTCGAGGCATTTCGGAGGTTTCTCAGCCAGCTCCGTGTTGAGCCAGATGCGGCCCACTTCCGCGTTGCAGGTTCCACCGGGTCTTCATCCGCCGGACCCGTAGGTCGCTCGCCTTGACACGGACCCTCGCCTCCCATGTTTCCAGCAGATCTGCAGCGGCATCGCGAACCTGTGAACGGTACCAACACTCGAGGACGGCATCCCTCTTCTCCCGATCCGAGCCCCTGCGGACCAGCAGCTCCATCCGGGTCTTCCCGACGAGGCGCACCGAGGGTGGGCCATCATGCTCCACGACGTCCAGTCGATACCGCCGGCCCCGGAAGTAGTGGCTTTCTCCCGTCACGAGCTCGCGCCTCGATTGCCTCTCCTGGCCCTCGAAACTCCTTGCGACGACGCCGGATCCAAGCCAGGCGCGTCACAGATCGCCAGACGGACGGCATCATCGTCCAGGTGGAAGGAGCGGCGACACCTCACGCGGCCAGCCGGCGGGTAGACACCCCACATGGAGGTTCTTGATCTGCTTGCGCACGACGTCAACAGCGATGCCGCCGACCTCGATCTCGTGACGTTCAGTACTCACGTTGGGCCTTCACGATCTCGAACAGGGCCTCTGCCAGGATGTCGTCTCCTCCGACCTCGGCCTTGATCGCATTGCGAACTTCGCGCTCCTTGAACCGGTTTCCGCGCCAGTCTGCCTTCTTGACCTGGCGGATGGCCCGATCGATGGCGATGGCCGTCTCGCTGCGGCACGCCTCGGGGCGACGGCTCTCGCAGGCCGTATCGGGCGCCGAGCTCCATCGAGATTGTCGTAGAGGGCGCGGAGTGGAGGTGTCTCGATTTCGGCTGGGTAGGTGGAGCCGGTGTGTGGTTGACTCACCTTCCACGTCAGGTCCACAATCCCAGCCAGGTACGCCTTGTAGTCCAGCGCTTCTTGGCGGCGTTGTGTGATGAGTGCGTCCAGCAGCATCCGACATGTGCTCGTAGTACTTCGGGTTGACGGCCATCTCGTCGATGATCAGGCGGCGGACGTTGTTCTCGATCGTCTCTGCCATCGCCTCCCGGTCGCTCGGCGCAGCGTCTGCGGCAGGGCATCCAGACCGCCTGCTTCGCCACGCTCGACGATCAGTTCGACAAGTGTCAGGTCGTCGAAGGCTGAGAGCTTTTCGCTGTCCTCTGCGCGGATGTAAGTGTCGAGCAGGTGACGCATGGCCGGCTCGTACATCTTCATGTCGATGTAGTCGCCGCTGGCGAGCTTCACCTCCTCGCGGACCTTTTCGTAGTGGGTGACCTCCCCCCTGACCGCCTCCGCCTCTGCATCGGAATAGCCCGCCTGGCCCATCTCGTTCGCGAGATTCGCATAGGCCCGCACGTACGCGCCCAACCAGCTTATAGAGTGCGATGCGCTTGGGCTCGTTGTTCTTCAGTTGTTCGCCGTTTCCGCTCTCGGCGGCGCAGAAGTAGCGCAAGTGGGCCGACGTGTCTCGCGGCGGCTCCACGGGCTCGCACAGCGCCTTCACCGCCTCGCGCGCCTCCTCCAGCCGCTCGTGGCCCTGCTTCGAGCCGATCCTTTGAGCAGTCCCGCCACATCCTCTTGGTCGTACCCGCCGAAGGCCTCGCCGGTGTAGTCCTTGATGGACTGCTCGAGCGACCGGAACAGGTCCTTGTAGTCGACGATATAGCCGTACTCCTTGTCCTCGCCGTCGAGCCGGTTGACGCGGCAGATGGCCTGGAACAGGCCGTGGTCCTGCATCTGCTTGTCGATGTAGAGGTAGGTGGCCGGCAGCGCGTCGAACCCGGTGAGGAGTTTGTCGACCACGATCAGGAGCTTCATCTGGCCGGGCTGCTCGACGAAGCGCTTCTTCACCTCCTCCTCGAACTGCTCGACCTTGTACATGGCCTTGCTTTCCGGCTCATCGAAGTGGGCCGCGAGCATCTTCCGGTAGATGTCGTACTGGTGAAGCTTTTCAGTCAACCCCTCTCCGGTATCTCTCGCCCTTGATGTCGGCCGGCGACGGCTGGTACAGAGGTGACGATCGCGCACTTGCCCGGCGAGATCCGGTCTGCTGGAACATCTCGAAGAAGCGGCAGGCCGAGTAAATGCTGCCCGACACGAGAATCGCGTTGCCGTGACCGCTCTTGAGCCGGTCGCGCGTCGCCATGTCCATCATGATGTCCGCGACGATGGTTTCCAGCCGATCACGCGCCGATAGCACCTTTTTCATGGTGCCCCAGCGTTGCTTGAGCTGGGCCTTGGCGATGTCCGTGAGTCCCTTGGTCTTCAGCTCGAACCACCGATCGACCTTCTCCTGCGAGGTGATGCGCTGGTCGATGTCGCGAGCTTCGTACGCGAAGATCCAGCACCACACCGTCGTGCACCGCCTCGTCGTACTTGTAGGTGTGGATGTAGGGGCCGAACGTCTCGATGCTGCGCCGTTTGTCACTCTTGAGCAGCGGCGTGCCGGTGAAGCCCATCAGCGTCGCATCGGGCAGTAAAGCCTTCATTGCCTCATGCAGCTTACCGGACTGAGTCCGGTGGCACTCATCGACGAAGACGAAGAGCTCGCCCTTGGGCGCGGAAGTCCCTGGGGACGTGCTTCTTGATGTCGTCGAGGAAGGCGGCAACGTCACCTTCCTCTGAGGCGCCGAACTTGTGGATCAGCGAGCAAATCAGCCATTCCTCGCTGGCGTTCAGCACCTGTGCGAGGTCGGCGCCGCTCGTCGTGCGGTAGATCTCCTCGCTGACGCCCTTGAAGACCTTCTCGATCTGGTCGTCCAGCTCGGTGCGGTCGGTGATGATCAGCACCCGGCTGTCCGGCACGTGCTCTCGGATCCACTTTGCGCAGCCACACCATGATCAGGCTCTTGCCGCTCCCCTGGGTGTGCCAGAGGATGCCGCCCTCCCGCTGAAGCGCATGCGTCTGAGCGGCCCGCACCCCGAAGTACTGGTTGTGACGGCAGGTCTTCTTGATGCCGGCATCGAAGACCATGAAGTCGTGGATGATCTCGAGCAGCCGCTCCTTGCGGCAGAGCTGGCCCAACTCCCGAAGTAGCGGATTGTCCCCGGCCTCCGGATCGACCTCGGCTTCCTTCCAGCGGAGCCAGTACTTCTCCGGTGTCTCGATGACGCCGTAGCGCAGCCCCTCGGTGTCGTTCCCCGCCATCACCAGCTGCACCGTCGCGTAGAAGGGCCGGATGAAGGTCTTCTTCTGGCTGTCGAGGTTCTGGCGGATCCCTTCGCTCACGGACACGGTCGACCGCTTCAGCTCCAGCACGCCGAGCGCGACGCCGTTCACATAGAGCACGACGTCAGGGCGTTTGGTATGCTCGCCGGCGACGGTCACTTCCTCGGCGACAGCGAAGTCGTTGTTGTCGGGGTCCTCCCAGTCGATCAGCCACACCGTCTCGGTCTGCTCGCCGACATCAGGCCGAACCTTCACGCCGTAGCGCAGGAGGCCGTAGACCTCGCGGTTGGCGTCGTAAGCGTCTTGCTGCCCGACAGTCCGGCGGCCTTGGCCAGTGCGAACAGCACTTTGCCGATGATCTTGTCGCCGTGGCCTTGCCCGTCTGAGCCAGTCCGTCAGAAGGGCCTTCTCGACGTTTCCACTGCCCTCGCGGTCCTTCCAATACCCGAGGTGATCGTAGCCGAGGGCATCCCGGAAGAAGTCGATCACTCGCTTCTGGGTGAGGGCTTCGCGTTGACCGACGTTGCTCATACCCCCGCCTCCGCGCGCGCATTCTGGAGCTGCTTCAGGGTGACGCCGTGTGCATCCTTCCACGCGTTCCTGCCGTTTGCGGCGCCGCCAACGAGGACTCCGGCCGCCAGTGGACGGTGACGCGAAGCCGGAAGTCCTGGGTGAACACGAGATGGACACCCTCTTCCACGAGCACCGCGCGGTCCCGCGAGTTGTCGGCGGAGGTCGCGAATGATAGTCATGGACCGATTTTCGTCTCGGAGGCACGGCCCTTCGACCCCTGAAGCACAACGAAGCCATCCGCCAACTTCGCGCCCTCTCGCCTCACTTCCCCTTTCCGAGAGATATAGCACCCCGTCGGCTACCGAGGCAGGCTCGTCGGTGGCCGCTGCCTCGAAGGCATCCACGCCTAGCAGAGGGTAGATGACGAGCATCTCCGCCAGGAACCACTCGGCGTCGGCCCGGTCAGCCTCGGACAGGGGTGGCTCTCCGGCACGCTGCCGTTGTCGAGCTCCCACTGGTTTGCGGATCATCGCCAGGGCGAGCAGCCTTGCTTCCAGGAAACGTACGACGGCCTTGTTGAGGCTCTCGTCGGTGCTGGTGAAGGCGACGAAACGGGTTCCAGAAGTCCTTGCGGCTCGCGTGTTGTTTGCATCCGTTCGCGCAGCACATCGGCCTCACCGACGTAGAGGCGGTCGCTACCGCCGTCGCCCGGCCCAAGGAGCAGGTATACGCCTGGCCTGCCCATCTCCTCCCGCTCTAACGCGCGACCCAGCTGTGAACGACTCGCCACCACGGCTCGCCCGACCCAGTTGGACTTGTCGACAAGGCGGATCCCGTCCGGAGAGCCGTCTGCGAGGAAGATCCGAATGGAGGTGGGACGAAGGTCGCGACCCGTCTCCCGTTTCGGAGTCTGCGGGTTCGACCAACCGGATGCGGCCCGTGAGTAGCTGCTGCATCATGCCCTGCTTGATGGCGCGGATCTTGTCACGGCGGCGCTCCAGCGCGGCAATTTCCGCGTCCATGTCGGAGAGGACGGTGGCGATGGCAACCTGTTCCTCCTCCGTCGGCGGCAGGGCTACTCGGAAAGCCTGGAACGTGGGGAGACGAAGCGAATCGACCGTTGCCTTGACCGTGTTCTGCATCGCCCAAGCGCCGAATCTGATCGCCATGAAGGAATGGACGAACCTGGTCGACACCCCCGGCGACATTTGGGTGATTGCATAGACCCTCTGATGTACATCGAACCGACCACTGACGTAATGGAAGATCTCTCCGATGCAGGCCTTCCCCGGGGACGAGTATGGCTTCATCGGTGAGGGAGTAGCTGTCAATTCGTTCCACTACGTCGGAGCGTACGAAGAAGGCGTATTCGCCGTCCGGAACCTTGAACCGCCCGGGATTGTCGGAGGCTCCAGTCCTTGAGAGGATGGGGTCATGAACAAGCCGAAGAAGTACGCACCGGAGGTGCGGGAGCGAGCCGTCGCGGATGGTCTCGGAGCACGAGGACGGAGTACGAGCTCGCAGTGGGCGGCGATCGAGTCGATCGCGGAGAAGTTCGGCTGCACGGCGGAGACGCTGCGGCGATGGGTGCGCCGAGCCGAGCGGGACACAGGCCGGCGGCCAGGGACTCGACGACGGACGAGCGTGAGCGGCTCAAGGCGCTCGAGCAGGAGAACCGTGAGCTGAAGCGGGCGAACGAGATCTTGCGCAAGGCGTCGGCGTATTTCGCCCAGGCGGAGCTCGACCGCCGACGCGAAGTGATGGTGGCGTTCATCGACGACCACCGCGAGGACGTACGGAGTCGAGCCGATCTGCGCGGTGCTGCCGATCGCTCCGTCGACCTACTACGGGCACAAGGCCCGGGAGCGCGATCCGAGCCTTGCGCTCGGCCCGTGCCGCAGCGGGACGCGGCGCTGCGGCCCGAGATCCAGCGGGTGTGGGATGAGAACCTCCAGGTCTACGGAGCCGAGAAGGTCTGGCGGCAGCTGAACCGGGAGGACATCACGGTGGCGCGCTGCACGGTCGAGCGCCTCATGCGCGGAGCATGGGGCTGGCAGGGCGCGGTCCGGCGGCCGGCGGTTCAAGGCACGACGGTCGCCGGCGAGATGGCCGATCGCCCGCTGGACCTGGTGGAGCGCAACTTCACGGCAGCCGGCCGAACCGAGCTCTGGGTCTCGGATCTCACCTATGTGGCGACCTGGCGCGGCTTCGTCTACGTGGCCTTCGTGATCGATGCGTTCAGCCGCCGCATCGTCGGCTGGAGCGCATCCAGATCGCCGCGGACGGACCTGGCGCTCGACGCCCTGGAGCAGGCGCTCTGGGAGCGGCGGACGACGCCGGACCGACGCGGCTCGATCCACCACTAGCGACCGCGGCGGCCAATACCTTCAGCATTCGCTACACCGAGCGGCTCGCCGAGGCCGGCATCGAGCCTCCGGTCGGCAGCCGGGGCGACTGCTACGACAACGCCCTGGCCGAGATCGGTCATCGGCCTCTTCAAAACCGAGGTCATCCGCAGGGAGGGGCCCTGGAGGAACGTCGAGGACGTCGAGTTCGCGACGCTCCAATGGGTCTGGTGGTACAATCACCACCGACTGCTCGGACCCATCGGCCACGTCCCACCGGCCGAGTTCGAAGAGCGGCGCTACAGTAGTTTCGAGACTCCAGCGTCGCTGGGGTCACTCAACGTAAACAGTCTCCGGTGAACCCGGAGCGGTTCGGTCCCGCTGGCGAGCATCGTCTGGAGTCTCCGGCGGCCTGGTTCATTGCGATCCCTAACGTGGCGTCTGACCTTCATGATGGCGAGGCATGCATAGTGTCGTTGTTTACGACGCCATCGACGAAGCCTCGGCTGAAGCGGGATGTGCTGTGAACCCCATGCGAAGCGACGCCGTAGAATGATCCAAAAAGACGCGCCTAGACCGAGTCCCAAACCCAATGCAGACGCACCATCAGCAAGGAACACGATCGCCGGGGCGAGCGGGTGATTGCTCAAGCCCATCGTTTCTCCGCGATGGGCGGGATCCGCGCAGCCGCTGCAACAACTGTGACGATGATGACGGCGACCGCGACAAGACCGAGCGCAAGCAGTAAAATCCCGAGCAGGCCTTGCGCCGATTGGACCGCAACTTGCACGACCACCAATACGATGGCCAGCGTCGCAGCTCCGATGCGCTTCGTGCGTGCCCAAGTGATTGATTTCCGCCGGATCGGGTGACCGCATCCCGGGCAAGACTTCGCTTCAGCGGAGATTTCCTTGGAACAGGCAGGACAGCGGATCAGGACCATGCACACCTCTCATCTCGCAGTGTGTTCCAGATTGATAACGTAGCTCATTGAACCCAAGGCTGCCTAAATCGTATTCGCCGACCGCGTAGCGGTCCGGCGGGTGTACGCGGGTCCATCATATAACGCACACGTGTCGCTCGTTGGCACCGATCCCACGGTTCCACTTATCAGCGCCGGGCGTAGGCACGCGGAATCCGACCCGAAAACACATGTCCTATAACGTTCAGATGTTTCCGACGTGGCCACCGCAGAAGCGCTCATCTTTCCTGAGACCTACGGAGTTCAGCTGTCAGCCTACGATGTCCGACACGCTCGAGGCCATGTAGGTCGGAGCGAACGAAGTGAGCGGAGCCGGAAACATTCTTGTTATACGGCGTGTGCCGTACACTGCATCTGGCACCCTCCCGATCCTGCTGACCCTTATGGTCAGGACCTTATACTGGTTGCCGCCCGTCACTGAGGATCTGGGCGGCTCGACGAAAGACGTTCAGCACCTCATCTCGTCGATCGGGTCGGCGGTTCAGGGAGCAGGCTGCTCGGGATGGTGCTGGCTTGGGGACGGCCGCCGTCGAAAGTGCGCGGACCTGCGCCTCGACACCCGTTGCGCCTTCCGCCCCAGATCGGGTCGCGGCTCTGAGGTTCGGGGAGCAGAGTCCGATCAGGGCGTGCGAGCCGTGGGGCTGCCGAATTCGTAGATCCGCCGCGTTATCCGGTCGTATCTTGGTCCCGGTCCCCACGTACCAGGGGACCACATTCCAGATAATGCTCTGGTTACGAGCGATCCCGGCCTCGTCCGACGGCATGGACATGTTGCGTGCCGAGGGGTCAGGGTTGTCCCGTGACACAAAGCCTGATTCCACCGCTTTTCCGCCTGGCGCTTCAAGAAGGAACAGAGCTTCGGCGGCAATCCCACCATCGCAAGGGTCAAAGTGCGGCGTATCGTGGTCGGGCCCAAGCTGGTTCCGTAGGTCGGCTAGGAGATCCTCCAGCGGGGCGACGTGCGGCAGACCCAGTAAGGCCATACGTCTGTTCGTCTCGCCCGGCCGCTTGAGCGCGTACGGCATCTCAGCTCCTGTAGAAAGTCGCACACTCATGCACGTGGCAGCTCCCTGCCGAGTGGTTCGAGCCCTCCGGCCCTCAAGGTACTTCGAGGCACATGACGGATAACTACATGTTCCCCGAGGGGACTTGTCGGGAATGCGATCCGATAGAGACGGATTCGCGACCCTCTCATGGTCGTTCCATCCCGGCTGTCAGCACACACATGGGGTCTGCTGGATCCAGCCGATCTTCTTAACTCTGCGTATTCCGGCCACGCGGCGTTGGCGGGTGATCCTTCTTCCTCTTCCGCACTCATACTCCGTTCCGTCGGAGGTGGCGCCAGGCCGAGCTGTCGACTTCAGCGTCGTGGTCCGGATCGTCCGCCGTTGAGCCCTGATGCGCCAGAGACTCCCGCAGGGCGGGGCGGGGAAGCCTCCAGTCACGCCCCTGGAGCTTGTAGCCGCGGAGCTCGCCGGCGATTGGCCACCGCCGGATGGTCGACGGTGACCGCTGAACCTCCTCGGCGACCTGCTCCACACTCATGTCCCGCGTCATGGAGGGCTGCACGTCCACAGACGGACCCTCGAGGAGCGTGGCCCAGGAGGTCTGCCCGCGTGAGCGTCACGGAGGACGCGTCGGACGGCAGGGCAGCCGCGAGCTCGGCGGAGGCGGTCGGCGAGGTTATAGGCCTACATCGCTCGATAGGCAGTCGCTCTATCGCACAACTAAGCTGGTCCTGCGACATCGTGCCAGGACCTGCGACATGGTCGAGCGAAGGTGGCTGAGGGTACCTGTCTGGGTCGTGTCCCAGTTTCCGTATCAGTTCGGGTTGCCGGAAGTCCCCACATGCGACCACGGGGCAATGTGGGAACTTCCGGCGCACCACCTCGATGAACCGAGGACCATCCCGCAAGCTCGACCCCTCCGGGTCCTGCTGGCGACGGAGCTTTTTGATCCGGCCGCGCCGGCGCTTCTGGTCCTTGCGCTTCCTGCGTTCCCGCTTCGGAACGCGGGTCTCCCTCCGGGGCTCCGGACGCCGGTTGTGCTCCTCCAAGGCTTCCCGAAGGCGCTCGAGGGCGCGGGCGCGATTGCGGTGCTGGCTCCGCTCCTCGCGGGCGACGACCCGGATGCCGGTGGGGTCGTGGACGAGGCGGACGGCCGACTCGGTGCGGTTCTGGTGCTGACCGCCCGGTCCCCCGGCCACGAAGGTCTCGACACGGCATTCGGCGAGCAGGGCGTCGTCGGAATCGGGGATCGGGACGGGCTCGACGGTGCCTTCGTCGGTCATGCTGGACTCCTCGCGGCGGTCGGCCCGACCGGTGCTTTCAGCGACGGCGGTCCGGAAAGGTGGCCTCCGGTGGTATGGAACTCCCGTCGGGATCTAGGTAGTGTTCCGGCGGCACTTCTCACGTCTCGACGAGCCGCGGATGATCTACGACCGGTCCGACCAGAACCCGGGGGCGAACCTCCTGTTCATGTTGGCGTGTCTCGTGGTCGTCGTCTACGGGATGCGCTTCGCGGCCGCCATCCTCCTCCCGTCGGCGTTGGCTCTGTTCCTGACCGTGCTGAGCTTGCCGGTCATGCTGTGGCTGCGCCAGCGTCACGTCCCGGGCGCGGTGGCCATCACGCTCACGGTGCTTCTGGACGTCGGGGTGATCGGGCTGCTCATCCTCATGGTGAGCCAGTCGGTCTCCGAGCTCCAGGCTCAGCTGCCCCGTTACATCAGGCAGTTCCAGGAGCTCCAGGTCACATGGTTCAGCGCGATCGAGTCGCGCACCGATTTCGCGGTGTCACAGTACCTGACGACGGACCTCGTCGACCCACTGGCGATCATCGACTTTGCCCGCGGTGCCGTGGGCCGGGTCGCCCAGTTCGTTTCGATGACCTTTCTCGTCTTCCTCATCATGGCGTTCATGCTGAGCGAGGCGATGGTCTTTCCGGAAAAGTTCCGGCATGTCGCGGGACCCGGCAAGAAGAACGAGGACCGACTCCAGAAGGTCGTGGGCGAGATTCAGACCTACCTGGGGATCAAGACGGTGATCTCCATCGCGACCGGCTTGATCCTCGGGACATGGGCTCACCTCATGGGTCTCGATTTCCCCATCCTGCTGGGGCTGATCGCGTTCGTGCTCAACTACGTGCCCACCGTGGGCTCCATTCTGGCCGCCCTGCCCGCGCTCTTCCTGAGCCTCATCCTGGTGGGGACGGTCGGTCACGCGGTGGGCGTGGCCGTCGGCTACGTGGTCGTGAACACGCTCTTCGGCAACATCTTGGAACCCACGCTCATGGGGCGCCGTCTGGGCCTCTCCACGCTGGTCGTGATCCTGTCGCTGCTGTTCTGGGGATGGGCGTGGGGGCCCCTCGGTGCGCTCCTTTCGGTGCCGCTCACCGTCGTGGTCAAGATCTGGTTGGAGAACACGAAGGACCTCAGGTGGGTAGCCGTACTCCTGGACAAGATGCCCCCTCCGGAGTCCGTCGTGGCTCCGGACTCCGCCGAACAGGCAGGTTGACGATGGCACGCGTACCGTTCGAGACACTTCCCGACCATGGCCGACTCTGGGTCTTTCCCGCCTCGCGCTCTCTATCCGGGTCCGAGCGAGAGCAGTTGTTGAACGAGGTCGATGCGTTTCTGGAGACGTGGGCGGCGCACGGTCGTCCGCTGAAGGCGTCGCGAGAGCTCCGTGACGACCGTTTTCTCGTAGTCGGCGTCGATGTCGATGCGGCTTCGCCCTCCGGATGCTCGATCGACGCCTTGGTGAACGGGCTGGAGGAGCTGGCCGAACGATTCGGCATCACCCTCACGGACCACGCCCCGGTCCGCTATCGGGACGACGGCGAGATCCGGCAGGTGTCCCGCCCCGAGTTCCGGTCACTCGCGAAGAACGGCCGGATCGGCCCGGACGTGAGAGTGTTCGACACGACCCTGACGACGATCGCCCAGCTTCGACAGGGTGGGCTCGAGGGCCGGGCCGCGGATACGTGGCACGGACGGGCCTTCTTCAGCGCCCAGCTGCAGTAGCGGTCGCGCCCGCCGGCGCCTCTCAGCTTCGCATCCGCAGGGCGAGGAACTCCGCGATCCGCTCGTCGCCCCAGAACCGCGGTCGCCATGGGCTTCCGGCGAGGAAGCCCACGTGCCCGCCGGTTGGCTCGAGCTGCAACTCGATGTGGGGGGTTCGGGCGGCTTCCTCGCGAGGTATGGCGGCCGCCGGTAGGAAGGGATCATCCACGGCGTGCAGCAGGAGCGTGGGAACCCGCACGCTCTCCAGGTATCGGTTGCTGCTCGAATGGGCGTAGTAGTGCTCGGCGTCTTCGAAGCCGTGAAGCGGCGCCGTGATCAGGTCGTCGAAGCGGCGCAGGGTCGGAGCGGCGTAGACGGCGTCGAGGTCCACCCGGTGAGCGAGCCGTCCTGCCTTGGCGCGCACCTTGTTCTTGAGCGAATGGAGGAAGTACTCCGTGTACGCCCGCCCCATCGCGCTTTGTTCGAGGAGTGCGGAGCCAGCCGACAGATCGTAGGGCACGGACATCGCCACGGCCGCGTCGAGGAGAGCCCGTCCACCGTCCTCCCGCTCACCCATGAGCTTCAGCAGGATGTTGCCGCCGAGGGAGAAGCCGACGGCGGCCAACCGTCGATCCGGATGGCGGTCGCGGAGTCGGGAGAGCACTGCGACGGGGTCTTCGGTGGCCCCCGAGTGGTAGAAGCGATCCGAGCTGTTCGGCTCGCCGCTGCAGCCGCGGAAGTTGAGGGCCGCCGGCCACAAACCCTTCGCTGCGAGCTCCGCGCAGACGTTCCGTACGTACCCACTCTTCGAACACCCTTCGAGCCCGTGCATGACCAGCACGATCGGCGCGTCGGGACCGGGGTCGGGGCCCCAGTCGAGGTCGAGGAAGTCACCGTCCGCCGTGGACAGCCGTTCGCGCCTGTACACCAGCCCGTTGCCGGACCGCAGCATCCGGGCGGCCAAGGTCTGCAGGTGCGGTCCGGGCGCCCAGCGGGAAGGCCTGAACACGTCCGAGACCGTCGGCACGGAAGGATCCGCCGTCTCAGGGGACGGGGTGGGCTTTCTCAAGGGATGGACGGTTGCCATGATGGATGAAAGCTAATCGAAACGGGGGTGCGGTGGATCGTTGTGAGCGGTCGGGCCGACCACTGGACGGGTCGTCGCGAAGGGAGGTCCATGGCGAGCAAGCGGGGCGAGGGGTAGCGATGCGCCCGCTCGGTGTGGGCGCGCTCGTCGGCGCCGTGGCCATCTGGATGGCGGTCGGGCCGGCGTTCGCTCAGTCCGGATACGAAGGTGCGGAAGCCGGCCCGCGCCCGGACACCCTGACGGCGCGCTCGACCGCGTGGTGGCTTCGGTGGGGGCCGGAGCGCCCGGACCTCCTGCGCTACAACCGTGTCGAAGGGCTTTCGGTGGGCGTCCGGGCGGGCGTGCGCCCCTATGCCTTCGGGCGCGGCCTTCCGGTGACGACGACCGTGCGGCTGGGCACGGCCGACCGCACCCCGAGCTTCCGTCTCGCCATCGAGCGCCCGTCGTTGCGGCGCGCGCTCTCCGTGGCCTTCTACGACGAGTTGTCCACGACCGAGCAGGGAGCGAGGCACTTCGGGCCCCTGAACTCGCTGACGAGCGCCCTCGCCGGGCGCGATGCCGGCGACTACTACCGCCGCACGGGTGTCCGGTTCGCTTGGGAGCCGCCGCCCACGGAGCACCCGACCTACGGAGTCGCGATCCACTCGGAGCGCCACGCCTCCGTGAGCGCGGAGACCCGTGCGTCGTTGGCGCGCCTGTGGCACGGGGACGGGTGGGCGTTCCGGCCCAATGTGGCGGCCGAGGAAGGCTGGGAGCACGCGCTCACCGTCGCGTGGACGCCCTGGTGGGGCCGGGATCGCCGGAGCGTGCGGGGCGGGGTCCGGACGGTCGCCGCCGCGGCGTTGGGCGACCTGAGGCATGTGCGGGCGGCCGTCCTCGGCCGCTTGGTGCTTCCGATTCCCGGAGGGATGCGGGTCGCGTTCGCGGCGGGGGGAGGAGGGGCGAGTGAGGAAGTGCCGCTCCAGCGGAGCTTCGCCGTGGGCGGTCCGTCTACGTTGCGCGGATATCCTTCCCGCGTCCGTGTCGGGCCCTGCCACGCGCGGGCCCGCGTCGAGCTCGAGCGTACGGTGGCACCCGGAGCGGTCGTGGCGTTTTGGGATGGCGCGTGGGCGGGAGCGTGCGACGCCTGGTCCGAAGCGAGCCCGCTGCGCTCCGTCGGGATCGGGGTGGCGTTGGTCGACGGGTTCGTGCGGGCGGATCTCGTGCGCGCTCTGGACGCTCCCGGGGCCGTCCGGCTCGAGGTCTACGTGGACGATCCCCCCTACCGGTGAGCCTCGACGGTACTTCGCACCATTCTGCACTAAACAGCGTTACCGGCTCATCGCCCTTGTATATTGACGTCCTGTCAGTCCTTGTTTACAGTGTTCACTATGTCCGACCAACGCAGCAATATCCTGGCCCACGCTTGCGACCTCTACCTGGCCGAAGGGCTCGACGGCTTTTCCATGAGGAAGCTCGCGCGCGCGGTCGGCGTGACGGCTCCGGCGCTCTACCGGCACTTCGAGAGCCGCGAGGCCGTACTGGCGGATGTGGTGCGCGAGGCGCACCGGGCGTTTACCGCCTACCTGTACCGGGCGCTCGAAGGCCGCACGCCCGAGGAGCGCCTGACGCGGGCCGGTGAGGGGTATCTGGAGTTCGCCCTGCAGCAGCCCCGGTGGTACCAGATGGTCTTCATCGCGCCCGACCAGATCGGACAGGAAACCCTGCCCGACGACATCGAGGCACAAGGATGCGCGATCCACCAGTTCTGGGTGGATCGACTGCGGGAGTGCATGGATGCCGAGCTGTTGGCGCCCGCGGATCCCGTGGACGTGGGGCTCACGCTGTGGGCGCATGCGCACGGCCTGATCAAGCTGTACCAGAACGGGCATTTCCAGATGAACGAAGACGAATTCCGCGAGCTGTACCGTGCCTCGGGAGCGCGGATCATGATGGGCATCGCGACGGATGCGTACCGACGAGAGCTCGCTCAACGCTTCGATGCCGAAGCGGCCACGGCGGGCTGACGAGCATATTCGGAGGATGGGATGCGGATGACAACGAGCCGGTCGTCGGGGGTTCTGATCGCGCTCCTCCTGACAGGCGCTCCTTTGGGAGTGGATGCGCAGGAGACGCGCGTGCTCGGCCTCGAAGACGCCGTGCGAACGGCTCTCGACCAGAGCAGGGACGTGCGCACCGCCGAGCTGGGGCTGGAGGAAGCCAACGAACAGGTGTCCGAAGCGTGGAGCAACGTCTATCCCTCGGTCGACTTCAACGCGAGCTATACTCGCAACCTGTCGCCGGCGGTGAACTTCCTTCCGGCCGCGATCTTCGGTGACCCCGACGCGGGGCCGGACGACTTCGTCCCCGTGCAATTCGGGGCCGACAACACGTGGCAGTCGACCATCGCCCTCGAGCAACCGATCTTCGCCGCGGGCGCGTTTCTCGGGGTCGGTGCGGCGGCGCGCTTCCGTGACCTCCAGGAAGAGGTCGTGCGGGGCCGGGTCCAGACGGTCGTGACCCGGGTGCGCTCTTCCTACTACGGCCTCCTGCTCGCGCAGGAGCAGGCACGCCTCATGGAGAACTCCGTGCGCCGGGTCCGTCAGTCGCTCAAGGAAACGCGATCGTTGAACGAGGCCGGAATCGTTTCGGACTACGACGTGCTCCGCCTCGAGGTCGAGCTGGCCAACCTCGAGCCGAACCTCCGTCGGGCCCGGAACGCGGTGGAGCAAGCGCGCCGCCAGTTGGCTCTGGAGCTCGACCTTCCGACCGACGCCGATCTCGCCGTCACGGGCGAGCTCGCGAGCATGGATCTGGAGGACCCGTCGGCGAACGATTCCGCCAACCGGGAGATCCTGTCCTTCGTCGGGTTCGGCGAGCCCGATGGGGAGCCCGAGGTCGACGAAGCGGTCTCGCTCGCCCAGGAGCTCCGCTCCGACCTCCGGCAGCTCGAGCTCACGCAGTCGTTGCGCAAGACCGAGATGCGCCTCGAGCAGGCCGAGTATCTGCCGCGGATCACGTTGTTCGGGAACTACGTCATCAACGCCCAGAACAACGGCAGCCCGAGCTTCTTCGGCCAGGGACGGGGGGCAACGCGCCTATTCGAGGAACATTGGGATCAGGGTGAGCGTGCCCCTGTTTGAGGGCTTCTCCCGGGACGCACGCGTCGACCAGCGGCGGGCGTCGCTGCAGCAGGCGGAAACGGAGACGGAGTTCGCGACCGACCAGGCCCGCTCGGAGGTGCGCACGCTCGTCGAGCGAGCCGAGGAGGCCTACCTGCGCGCCACCGGACAACGTCTGGCCGTGCGGCAGGCGCGGGAGGGCTTCGAGATCGCGAGCGCCCAGTACCGGGAGGGCATCGGGAGCCAGCTCGAGTTGACGGACGCGGAGGTCGCGCTTCGCCAGAGTGAGTTCAACTACGCGGAGGCGGTCTACGACTACCTCGTCGCGCGAGCCGAGCTCGATCAGGCCACGGGGCAGGTCCCGCTGGTGGATGTGGGGGCCGACGCGGCGGTCATGGGGGGCTCGGAGCGATGACGATGGACCATATCACGATCAGGGGGGCGACTGCCATGAAAGGGTTCGGGTTGCGTTTCCTCGCCGGGGCCCTCGTGGTCGGGGCCGCCGCGGGCTGTGGGAGCGACGCGCAGGCGGATGGCGCTCAGGAGACCGGCGAAGCCTCGTTTACGCGCGTGATCAACGTCGAGGTCGAAGAGGTCGCCTTGGAGGACTTCGTCGAGGAGATCCGCGTGACCGGAGTCGCGCAGGCGAACCAGGACGTGACGGTGTCCGCCGAGGAGAGCGGGGTGATCCGGGCGATCCTGGCCGAGAAGGGGGCCTTCGTCAGTGAAGGGCAGCCCCTACTCAAGATCGACGACGGGGTGCTCAGGGCCCAGGTGGATCAGGCGCGGGCACAGGCCGAGCTCGCGGCCCAGACGTGGGAGCGCAGGAAGCGGCTCTGGGAGGAGGACGGCGTCGGCTCGGAGATCGCGTACCTGGAAGCCAAGTTCTCCGCCGAGCAGTCGGCCGCGAACCTGGCCGGGTTGGAGCGGCGGCTCGAGCGGACCACGGTGCGGGCTCCGTTCGACGGCATCTTCGACGAACGCTCGGTCGAGGTGGGTTCGATGGTGAGCCCGGGTCAGGCCGTCGGCCGGGTGGTCGCCCTGTCGACCGTGAAAGTCGAAGCAGGCGTTCCCGAGCGGTACGCTCCCGATGTGAGCCCTGGCAGCAATGCCACCGTGCGCTTCGACGTCCTTCCGGGGGAGCAGTTCCCGGCGACGATCGAGTTCGTGGGCTCGAGCGTGGATCCGCGGAACCGGACCTTTCCGATCGAGATCGTGATGGAGAATCCACGGCGCGTCGTGAAGCCCGAGATGGTGGCGAACGTGGTCGTGCAGCGTCGCTCGTTCTCGGACGTCGTCGTCGTGCCACAGGATGCCTTGGTGCGGGTCGAGGACGGATACGTGCTCTTCGTCGCCGAGGAAGCGGACGGCGATGGACCGAGAGCTCGCACTCGCCAGGTCGAGCTCGGCCCCAGCCAGAACAACCGGGTCGTCGTCGAATCGGGGCTCGAGCCCGGCGACCGCCTGATCGTGGTTGGGCAGCGATCGGTCGCCGGCGGCGACCGGATCAACGTGGTTGGCCCTTGAGCGGCTACGGGAGAGACGGACGATGAACGCGACGCGGTTTGGCGCGCAAAGGATGGATGATGTCCATGGCTGATCCACGAAGCACGGGTGGGGGCAACGGGACGCCCACGCGGGGCGCCCTGGCGCGGTTCAAGGAGTTCGCGCCCACGAGGTTCGCGATCGAGCACAAGACCAGCGTGGTCGTGCTCCTCGTCATCGTCGTGGTCATGGGGGCCCTGGCGTACCGGGCGACGCCGAAGGAGTCGTTCCCGGAGCTCCCCATCCCGATGATCGTGGTGAACACCCAGTATCCGGGCGTATCACCGGCCGACATGGAGAGTCAGGTCACCCGGGTCATCGAAGAGGATCTCAGCACGATCGGCGAGATCGACGAGCTCACGTCGACCTCGGTCGAAGGGTACTCCAGCATCACGGCCGAGTTCGGGACCGATATCGACCTCGACGAGGCGCTGCAGAAGGTCCGTGAGAAGGTGGACCTCGCGAAGCCCGACCTGCCGAGCGATGTAGAGGACCCCAGCATCGTCGAGTTCAACTTCTCCGAAGTCCCGATCATGCAGGTGAACCTGTCCGGCGAGTACGGGCTGGTCCGCCTCAAGGAGATCGGGGAAGAGCTGCAGGACCGCATCGAGCAGATTCCGGCGGTTCTGCGCGCGGACCTGCGCGGGGGGCTCGAGCGCGAAGTGCAGGTGGACGTCGACCTCGTACGGCTGCAATTCTACGGGGTGGCTCTCGCCGACCTGGTGGACGCCATCCGGGACGAGAACGTCAACGTGCCGGGCGGCTCCATCGACGTGGGGTCGTCGAAGTACCTTCTCAGGGTGGACGGGGAGTTCACCGACCCGTCACACATCGAGGACATCGTCGTGTCGATGGCCGACGGCCGTCCCGTGTACCTGCGCGATATCGCCCAGGTGGATTTCGGGTTCGCCGAGCGTGAGACCTACGCACGGATGAACGGAAACGCCGTGGTCACGCTCGATGTCGTCAAGCGGGCTGGGGCGAACATCATCGAGACCGCGGCCGAGGTCAACGCGGTCATCGACGAGATGGATCCGCTCTTTCCGCCGACGACGGCGGTCGAGATCACTTCCGATCAGACCGAGCAGATCGAGCAGATGGTCTCGAGCCTCGAGAACAACATCCTCTCGGGCCTCATCCTGATCATCGCCGTTCTCTTGTTCTTCCTGGGGCTCGGGAACTCCGTCTTCGTGGCCATCTCGATTCCCTCGTCCATGTTCCTTTCGTTCATCGTGCTGAACGCGATGGGCATCTCGATGAACATGGTCGTGCTCTTCAGCCTGATCCTGGCCCTCGGCATGCTCGTCGACAACGCGATCGTCGTCGTCGAGAACATCTACCGATTCCTCGAGGAAGGCTGGGATCGTGTGGAGGCGGCGAAGAAAGCGACCGGCGAAGTCGCATGGCCGATCATCGCCGCGACGGCCACCACGCTGGCGGCCTTCACCCCGCTGCTCTTCTGGCCCGGCGAAGTCGGCTCGTTCATGGGCTATCTGCCGACCACGCTGATCATCACGTTGACGAGCTCACTCTTCGTAGCGCTGGTCATCGTGCCGACCCTGTGCGCGATGTTCATGAAGCTCGAAGGGACACCGCGGCAGCCGATGACGCCCGCGATGCGGTGGACGCTCGTCGGAGGGGGCGTGGTCCTCCTCCTGGGGATCGCGGGCGCGAACCCGTTGACGGCGGTGCTCATCGCCCTGACCGCCGGGTTCCTGTGGGCGCTCCACAAATTTCTGCTGGGGCGGTTCGCGCGGACCTTCCAGGACAGGACGCTCCCCTATGCGGTCGATGGCCTCTACGAGCCCTCCCTGCGCTGGGCGCTGCGGCATCGCGCCGCGATGTTGGGGGGCACCTTCGTTCTCTTCGCCGTCACGGTGATGGCGTTCGGCCGGTTCAATGCCGGGATCGAATACTTTCCCGAGTCCATGCCGCCGGCGCAGCTCATCGTGGATATCGAGGCTCCGGTAGGAACCCGCGCCGCCGTCACCGATCAGATCGTCCAACGTATCGAGTCCTCACTCGAAGGCTTTCCGGGCAGCCGGGACTGGGAATCCGTCGTCGCGGTGACGGGGAGCGGTGGCGGCGGTGGCGGCAACTTCATGGCCGGGGGACCGGATGGGCCGGAGGGCGGGCGCGTGACCGTATCGCTCGTCGATTTCCAGGACCGCGAAGTGGATGCGTTCGACGTTCTCGCCGACCTTCAGGCATCGCTCGGCGACGACATCGCGGGGGCTACGATCACGGTGGACAAGCCGCAGGAGGGCCCCGCCCAGGGCGCGCCGGTGAGCGTGGAGATCGTGGGAGAGGATCCCGGAAACCTTAAGGTGTTGTCGGACCGGGTGTTGACCGTGCTCGAGGACTCGGACGTGTACCCGAAGCTGGTGGGGCTCGAGAGCGACCTCGACGAGGCCCGAGCCGAGCTCTCGATCCAGGTCGACCGGGAGCGGGCCGCGCTGTACGACCTGAGCACGGCGGCGGTCGGTAACGCCGTGCGTGGAGCCATCAACGGTATCGAGGCGGCCCAGTACCGCACCGGCAACGACGAATACGACATCATCGTCAGGCTCGCGCCCGAGTATCGGCAGGACCTCGAATCCCTCCGCGACCTCACCGTCATGGCCGAAGGAGGGATCCAGGTCCCGCTGGTGCAAGTGGCTGATTGGAGCGTACAGGACGGCTACGGGTCGATCCGGCGGAAGGACCAGGAACGCATGGCCACGATCACCTCCGACGTCGCTGCGGGATTCAACTCCAACGCGGTCCTGGGCGAGGTCCGGTCGGTGCTGTCCGATTTCGAGGAGTCCGAGCTGCCCCCGGGCTATACGCTCCGCTACACCGGGCAGTCGGAGGACCAGGCCGAGGCTCAGGCCTTCCTCGGGGGGGCGTTTCTCACGGCTCTGATGTTGATCGCGTTCATCCTGATCAGCCAGTTCAACTCGGTGGTCAAGCCGGTGATCATCCTCACATCGGTGCTGATGTCCACGGTCGGGGTGCTCCTCGGTCTCATGCTCTTCCGGATGCCATTCGGCATCATCAACACCGGCGTCGGCATCATTTCCCTGGCCGGCATCGTCGTGAACAACGCGATCATCTTGATCGACTACATCGACGTGCTACGCACCAGAGACGGCATGAACCGGAGGGAGGCTCTGGTGGAGGGGGGCAAGACACGTTTCCGTCCGGTGGTCCTCACCGCGATCACGACCGCGTTGGGTCTCATCCCCCTCGCGATCGGCCTGAACTTCGACTTTTTCGGCCTCTATGGCTCACTCACGCCCGAGCTCTTCTGGGGTGGAGAGCAGGCCGCGTGGTGGGGACCGATGGCGGTGGCCATCATCGCCGGGGTGTTGTTCGCCACCTTCCTCACGCTCGTCCTGGTTCCCGTGATGTATTCGTTGGTGGACGACTTCGCTTCGTTCTTCAAGCGGCACTACGTGTCCGGAGGCGACGAGGAAGCCGCTTCCGAGGGCGTGGGCGCAGCGGATCGCGGAGATGAGGTCGAGGCCCCGGTGGAGGGGCCGTGGGTCGAGGAGCCCGAGCCGGCCGGGGCACGGCTGGAGCGTGGTGGAGGTCGAGGGGGCGGTCTGGATCCTGCCCCGGAGCCGGGCTGAGCGCCATCCCGGACTCTTCGCACGGGCCGTGGGTCGTCCCGGTTGAGACGAAACGGTAACATCGTCGAGCCCGGGGTTGCCTCGGCGGGGCTTCGTTTCGAACGTCAGGTCCATGAACGATGCCACGACGAGTGATCTGAACGGGGCGAGCCTGGACGAGTTGGTCACATTGGCGAGCCAGGAGCCGGTGCTCGACGAGAAAGCCGAGGCCACGCTGGCTCGTCGGCTCTCCGAGGGGGAGACAGAAGCGCGCCAGCGCTTGCTCATGGGGAATCTTCGCATGGCGGTGGACGAGGCCATTCGTCATCGGGGCCTTGGAGCACCACAGAGCCAGCTCGTGCGAAGGGCGGTACGCACGCTCGCGACCGCGGCACGGGACTACGATCCGGAGCTCCATGGTCTCTTCTCCCGGTACGCCGGACGGTTGGTGCGGTCGGCACTGTCGGAGGAAGTGACCGAGTCGTGATCCACCGGCCCGTACCGGAACCCGGTCTCGTCCCTTCACCGAAATGCGCGCGCGTGTTCTATTCTTTCCGAGGCTCTAACGCAACGTAACTCGGTGGAACAGGACGACGGCCCAGGTGAGATTCTCGGGAAGCATCCGGGCGGCGACGGCGCTGCTGATGGTGGTGGGGCTGACGTGGCCGTCTCCCGCCAGCGGTCAGAACGCGCGCCAGGGCCTTTTGACGCTCGACGACGCGCGCCTGTTCTACGAGGTTCGCGGCTCCGGGGAGCCCATGATCGTGGTGCACGGAGGACCGGGACTGGATCATCGGTACCTCCGTCCGGGGCTGGACATTCTGGCGACCCGGAATACGCTGATCTACTATGATCAGCGCGGCACTGGCCGCTCGACGACCGACGTGGGCCCCGAGACCGTGACCCTGGAGGCGTTCGTCGGGGACATCGAAGCGCTTCGGCAAGCGTTGGGCCACGAGCGCATCCACGTGCTGACCCATTCGTTCGGGTCCATCATCGGGTTGGCCTACGCTCGAGCCTATCCCGACCGGCTGCGCTCGCTCGTCTTGATGAATCCCGTGGAGCCCGGAGACCGCTTCAGCGCCGAGACATCCCGTCGACGGGCCGCGGCGCGCACGGAATCCGATTCCGCCGAGCTGGCGACCCTCACCACGTCGGAAGGGTTCGCGGCTCACGACCCGGCCACGCTGGAGCAGGTGTTCCAAGTGGCGTTCCGAGCCGCGATGCGGGATCCGGACCGTGTCGAGGAGCTCGATCTGGAGCTGATGGACGCGACGGCCAGGAACGGGCAGGAGATCGCGGAGCTCCTCGGCGGCGAGGTTCGCCGTGAAGAGCCGTGGGACTGGCTGGAGGAAATCGAAACGCCCACCCTCGTGGTTCACGGCGAGGACGACGCACCCCCGATCGAGATGTCTGCCGAGCTGGCCGACCAGCTCCCGGCCGGGCGTCTCGAGGTTCTGGCGTCCGGACATTTCCCGTACATCGAAGCTCCGGACGACCTTCTCGCGGCGGTATCGGCGTTCCTGGCGGGGCTTCAGCCCCGATGACGAGAGGCTCGGCGCTCGTGCGCGTCGGGATGGTGCTGGTGGCCTACGGGTTGGGCGTGCTTCTCATCTTGCCCCTGCTCGATACGGTGCAACGCGTGTTGTTCCTCCCGCCGCTCTTCGACCGGCTGGCGCGCGGGGGTCTGGTCGTGGGGGCTGCGGTCGCCGCGACGTTGGCGTGGCGCTACCCGGAGCTCGGAGAGGGGTCGGACTGAGCTGGACTCAGGCGCCAACGGGCCGTCACCGTGGCGACGGCGTCGCCTTCGGCATCGAACACCTCCGCCGTGACCGTGTGCTCGAGCGGCTCCGTCACCGTCGGCACGTGGACGTGCGCTTCGGCCCGCAGCCCACCTCGCGCCTTCTTCAGATAACGCACGTCCAAACCCGTGACGATGCCACGGACGGTGGGCGGTAGCCCGGTCAGAACCGCCAGGCCGGAGGCGAGCTCGCCGACATTCGCGATGGCGATGGCGTGTACGGAGTGGAGGTGATTGCGGACCCGGCGCCGGTCACGGATCCGTAGACGTGCATGTCCGGGCTCGAGCGCTTCGACAAGCGCGCCGACCGTGCCGCTGTACGGGACCATCACGCCGAGGGCGCGGCTGAACAGCCACGCCCCGCCCGGAAGTGGTGAAAGGCGCTGCCACAGGCGCAGGAGGCGAGGTCCGGGGGCGTCGGAGGAATGGGGCAAGCCGAAAACTCCCGTGGTGAGCGAAGAAGGCCCCATCTTCGCCGGTATCCCGGTCGTGGGCAACATGTCGGGATGAACGGCGTCTCCGGGTCTTCCAACCGGCGCCCGACTCGACGATCGTGTCCGGATGAGCACACCCGACCATCCCCTGCGCGCCGCCCCCGTCCGGGCGTTTCGTCCCGCCCCGGACGATCTCACCGCACTCTTCCGGTTGGCGTTTCCCGTGGCGGTGATCCAAGTCGGAATGATGGCCATGGGAGCGGTGGACACCGTGATGGTGGGACGGGTGTCGGCGACCGACCTGGCCGCGGTCGCCATCGGAAATCTGTACTTCTTCGGGGTCGCGGTGTTCGGAATGGGCGTCCTCTTCGCGCTCGACCCCGTGGTGTCCCAGGCCGTGGGCGCCAACGACGAGATCGCGGTCGCGCGTTCCGTGCAGCGCGGGCTCGTCATCGCGGGCGGCCTCACCGTTTTGGCGACCGTCCTGCTCCTGCCCGCGGGCCCTGTTCTGGCTTTCGCCCGCCAGCCGGCGGAGGTGGTGCCGGTCGCCCACGGTTACGCGCACGCACTCGTCCCCGGGGTGTTCCCGTTTTACGCGTTCGTCGTGGTGCGTCAGAGCTTGCAAGCGATGGGTCACGTTCGTCCGATTCTGGTCTCGGTCGTCGTCGCGAACGTGTTCAACGCCGGCGCCAACTGGGTCCTGGTGTTCGGAAACCTCGGCATGCCGCCGATGGGCGCCGTCGGCTCATCCTGGGCGACGAGCCTGAGCCGATGGTTCATGGCGCTGGTCCTCCTGCGGTTCAGCTGGCCGTTGCTCCGGTCGGCGCTACGGCCCCTCCGCCGAGATGCGTTCACGGCCGGTCCGCTGAGACGGGTGCTGAGCGTGGGTGTGCCGATCGGCGGGCAACAGCTTCTCGAATTCGGAGTGTTCGGTGCGACGGGCCTCCTCATGGGGTGGTTGGGAACGGTCGCGGTGGCGAGCCATCAGGTCGCGCTCCAGTTTGCCGCCTTGACCTTCATGGTTCCGTTGGGCGTCGCGCAGGCCACCAGCGTGATGGTGGGTCAGGCGGTCGGGCGGGCGGATCCACCGGCCGCGCGACGGGCGGCGGGCGCCGGGGGGATGATCGGTACCGGATTCATGGTCGTCACGGCGGTGTTGCTCCTCGCCTTTCCGGAGACCCTCGCACGGGGCTTCAGTGACGACCCGGAGGTGATCCGCGCCGCGGCGATCCTTCTCCCGATCGCGGGGGTCTTCCAGGTCTTCGACGGGCTTCAGGTCGTGTCCTCCGGCGCGCTGCGCGGCATCGCGGACACGCGCGTTCCCCTGGTGCTGACGCTCGTCGGGTTTTGGCTGATCGGCCTGCCGATCAGCGGGTGGCTCGGCTTCGGCCTCGAGTGGGGAGCACCGGGCGTCTGGTGGGGATTGGCGATCGGAATCGGTGCCGTCGCGCTGCTTCTGGTCGCGCGGGTGCGCACCCGGTTCGGTCGCGCTCTCCGGCGGCTCGCGATCGACGAGGTTCCGGATCGCGGCTCATGACCCGTGGCCCTTTCGAGCCCGGCGAGCGAATCCCTGCTGCCGCCCCGGGAGGCGCCTTTCACGGGTTGCCGTGGGGTTGGGGCAGGACGAGGTTGTGCGCTCCTCCACTGTCCCCGCTACCCACCGGATCATGTCCTTCACGTTCGATCCTCTGGAGATCCCCGATGTGGTATTGGTGCGTCCGACACGCCACGACGATCGTCGTGGCTGGTTGAGGGAAACGTATCGACGGAGCGCCTTCGCGGCGGCCGGCATCGATGTCGATTTCGCCCAGGACAACCTGGTTCGTTCGGTACGCGGGGTGTTGCGCGGGATGCACTTCCAGCTTCCGCCGGCCGCGCAAGGGAAGCTGGTGGGCGCGGCGCAGGGGCGAATCTTCGACGTGGCGGTGGATCTCCGGGCCGATCGCGCGACTTACGGAGAGTGGGTGGGGCGAACGGTGGATGCGGAGGACGGCGCGCTTCTGTGGATTCCACCCGGGTTCGCGCACGGCTACATGGTGCTCAGCGAGACGGCGCATGTGACCTACAAGGTCACTGCGGAGCATCGGGCGGATCTGAACCGGGGCTTCCGGTGGGACGACCCCGACGTTGGCATCGAGTGGCCTCTTGCCGACCCGATCCTCTCCGACCGGGATCGTGATTTGCCTCCGCTGAGCGAGTTGGAGTTTTCCTTCACCGAAACCGTGACGCCGTGAGCCGGGCAGCGGGGTCTTCGGGCCGGGCGACGGGGACGGAGCACCGGATGGAGGTCCCGAAAACGGCCCGGTATCTGACACTCGGTCCGGACTCGGCTCCGGACGTGTGGATCGTGCTCCACGGGTACGGACAGTTGGCACGCCGCTTCCTGCGCCGATTCGAGCCGGTCGACGACGGCAGCCGGTATATCGTCGCGCCCGAAGCGCTCTCGCGTTTCTACGCGGAAAGCGAGTCCGGTCGTCACGGGCCGGGCTCGATCGTTGGCGCCACCTGGATGACGCGCGAAGCGCGGGACGACGAGATCGCCGATTACGTCCGGTATCTCGACCTGTTGGCCGACCGCGTGCTCGGGAGGCACCGGCGGCTGACCGTGCTCGGATTTTCGCAGGGCGTGGCCACTGCCTGTCGGTGGACCGTGCGCGGGAACGTCCAGCCCGACCGTATCGTCTTGTGGGGGGATTTTCTCCCGCCGGACCTGGATTTCCAGGTAGCTCGAGAGCGTTGGGCGGCGGTCGAGACGGTACTCGTTCGGGGGCGGGAGGACCACGCTCTTCGCTCGAAGAAGCTGGCGGTCGAGGAGGCCGAGCGTGTGGAGGCCGCCGGGCTCGACCTACGGACCGTGCGTTACGAGGGTGGGCACGATATCGACGCGAGGGCGCTCGCCGGGCTGACGAAGCCGAGCTCGGAGTGAGCGGACTCCACGTCGGTTAGTCGGTCAAAAGGACCCCACGAACGTGATCTCCGGCTCGAGCTCGTAGCCGAGACGTCGGTGGACCGTTTCCTGTGCGAGATCGATCAACGCCCGCACGTCGTCGGCCGTGGCTCCACCGAAGTTCACGATGATGTTGGCGTGCTTGTGAAAGATTCCGGCCGCCCCTCGGACGTGACCCTTCAGGCCGCATTCGTCGATGAGTCGGCCCGCGCCGACCCCTTCGATCTTCTTGAAGACGGAGCCGGCGCATGGATAGAGCCAGAGGTCGGGGTGCCGCGCATCCCGCCACTCGAGGTTCTCGCGAACGACGCGGCGGAGATCCTCGACGGACGCACGCTCGAGCTGGAAGGTGGCCGAGAGCACCAGGTCGTCCCGGTGGTGCAGGATGCTCTCGTCGTATCCGAACCGGAAATAGTCGACGTCGACCGTGCGGTGCTCGCCCTCTTCGGTGAAGATCTCCGCCGACTCCAAGATCTCTTCGATGAAGACCGTCCGCTCGCGTTCCGGGGCCGGAGAGAGAAAGTGGAGGTTCTGCCACAGCGCGCCGCCGACCGTGCTCGGGATGCCCACGAAGTGATGGAGCCCGGCCAGGCCTCGGCTGACCGTGAGATCGGTGAGCGTGGGATACGTCCGGACGCCGGCGCCCACGACAATCCGCTCGTCTTCGAGGATGTCCACACCGTCGATGTCGCACCGGATGACGAGACCGCGGAACCCCCGGTCCCCGACGAGGATGTTCGCGCCCGCGCCGAGCACGAAATACGGCACGCCCGATGCTCGAGCGGCCGTCACGGCTTCCACGAGCTCCGCGGGTGTGTGCGCCTGAACGAACAGGTCCGCGGGTCCTCCGATGCGGAAGGTGGTGTAGGGGGCGAGGGTGACCCGGCGCAGTATGCGTTCCGGCCCGAGGCGGGCTTCGAGCGCGTCGAGCGCGTTCGCGTCGACGGGTGTCTGCAAATCGGCTTCCTCGTCCGGCACGGAGTCGTGCCGTAGCGAAGGGTACGGGGCGTACATGGACTCGGGTCGCCCCCGGAATTCCTACGATCGAAGATCCTACTATAGCCGGCCACGCCACGCAGGGGTACCGAAGCGGATGGCGTGCCGGTGTAGGCGCGCCTAGGTTCGGGACGGAATATGCGGTATCACCAGCCTTGTCGGAGGGGAGGACGCGACCGTGAGCACCATGGCTTCGGATCTGGCACACGTCATCGCGCGAGAGCTCGACCGTGTCGCAGAGGAGATCTCGGCGTACCGGGACGAACGGAACCTTTGGGTCACCGAGGGTGCGCAGCGAAATGCCCCGGGAACCCTCGCGCTACATCTCGCGGGCAATCTCCGACATTACGTGGGCGCCGGACTCGGTGACACGGGTTACGTGCGTGATCGTTCGGCGGAGTTTCACGATCGTGATGTGCCCCGGACCGTGCTTCTCGAGCGCCTGGCCGAGGCCCGGGACACGGTTCTGCGGGTCTTGGCGGCCGTCCCGGACGAGACGCTCCGCAACGGCCGCATCGCGGTCGAGGTGCCGGAAGCGTACCGGGAGCTGACACCCCACGGATACCTCGTGCACCTCACGTGGCATCTCGGTTGGCACCAGGGTCAGATCTACTACCATCGCCTCGCGGTGGAGCCCCCCGAAGCGTCTTCGCCGTAGCGCCCCCGACACCTCCGCTTCTGCACCACCCTGCCAGTGGTGTCCGGTTCCGGGACGGCGCGTCTCGGAACCGGACGCTCACGGCTCCGCGTATCGCACCGGCTCTCCGTTGCTCCCCGCCTGAAACCGGGCTTTCCGTCGTTCCGTAGGGTGTGGCACGTCCCTTTCATAGGAAGGAGGACGTTCCCAGCGAGATCGGCTCGGCCGGAGGGGATGCACGGGTGGTGGTGTGGATGTCGGTGATCAACCTGCCGACTCCGGTCGGGCCCTCGAGGGAGTTCAGCGGTCTCGGAAATGACGGCGGACTCTTGGAAAAATGTCGATGAATCGGGGTGGTGCGACGATGGGTGGAACACGGATCCTCAACGGGGGGCTCGCCCTCGGTTGCTGCCTTCTCGTCCTCGTATCGGGGGTCACGGCCCAGACGCGTGCCGAACACCTCACGCTCGAGGACGCGATCGAGCTCGCTCGGGCGAACAACCCGACGTTTCTCAGCACCGAGAACGACCGTGACGTAGCGAGCTGGCGAGAGCGGGAGGCTTACGGGGCGTTCCTGCCGAGAGTCGACGCCAGCGGGTCGGCCGCGTACACCAAGGCGGGGACTCAGCGCATCGGCACGCTGGATTTCGGGGCACAGGGCACGGACTGGTACTCGTCCTCATATAACCTGGGGCTCACGTGGACCCTGAGCGGGAACACGATCTTCGGTGTGTCGAACGCCCGTTCGACTCGCCGAGCGACCGAGGCTCGGGTAGACGCCGCGGAGTTCGACCTCCAAAGCCGGGTCGCGCTCCAGTACATGGCCGCCCTCCGGGCACGTGACCAGGTGGAGGTCGCTCAGCGGCAACTCGATCGAGCACGCCAAAATCGTCGGATCGTCGAAAGCCGCGTGTTCTCCGGGGACGCCGCGGGTACCGAGGGGACTCAGGCCGAGGTGGATCTCGGGCGCGCGGAGGTCGGACTCATCCAGGCCCAGCGGGACTTGCGCCAGGCCAAGCTCTTGCTGGCCGAGCAGATCGGCGTCGGACTCGATCCGGATGTGCGGCTTGTCGATGACTTCGAGGTGTTCGAGCCGACCTACGACGTCGAGGAGCTCGTGGCCTCGGCGGTGAGCGGGCACCCGTCGCTCGATGCCTTCCGAGCTCAGGAAAGCGCTCGCCGCGCCGCGGCCCGGCAGACCGCGACCAGTCAGTATCTCCCCACCGTCAGGGTCTCGACCGGATTCAGGGGAAACACGCTACAGGCCTTGAACGAGGACTTCTTGCTCGAATCGGCGGAGGATCGGATACAGAGCCGGCGTGAGGAATGCGAGTTCGAAAATGCGGTCAGCTCGGGCCTCTCGTCCCCACTTCCGGGATATCCCCGCGATTGTTCGGAGCACGTCATGACCGAAGAGATGCGGCATGAGGTGATCGCATCCAATGACGTGTTTCCCTTCGACTTCACCGAGCTGCCCTTCGAGTTGCGACTGAATGTGTCGATCCCGGTGTTTACCGGCTTTTCCAGACAGCGACAAGTCGCTCAGGCAAGAGTGGACGCCGAAGACGCGGAGCACGACCGACGCGCCGAGGAGCTTCGCTTGCGCACGGCCGTGACGAGCGCCGCCGACGACCTGGAGTCCGCGTATCGGGTGCTGGAGACCGAGGAACGGAACCGCGCGCTCGCCGAAGAACAGCTTCAGCTCCAACAGCGCCGCTACGCCCTCGGAGCCGCGAATCTACTCGAGTTGCTGGACGCGCAGACGACCGTGACGACCGCCGATCAGGCGTATCTCAACGCGTTGTACGACTTCCATTTCAGCCTCGTCTCGTTGGAAGCTGCCGTCGGACGGCGGCTTCCGCGGGAGTGAGGTGACGACGGAGAAACCGTGGATATCATCAGGGACACCAAGCCACAGAAGAAGCGAAAGAAGATCCTGTGGAGCCTGGTCGCGATCGCAGGTCTCGGACTGACGATCTTCGTGCCCCGGCTCCTTCCCACCGCGGCGCCCACCGTGGACGGGAATGTGGTTTGGCAGGATACGGTCGAGTTCGGAACCCTGATTCGCCAGGTCCGGGGCCCGGGAACACTGGTGCCCGAGCAGCGGAGGCTCATCACGGCCGTCACACCGGGCCGCATCGAGGAGATCCATGCCCTTCCGGGCACCGAGGTCGAGGCTGGTACCGTGATCATGCGCATGAGCAATCCGGACGTGGACATGCAGTTGCTGCAAGCCCAACAGCAGCTCTCGCAGGCCCGTGCGCAGCTCGCCCAGCTCCGGACCAACCTTCAGACGGGCGAGCTCACGCAGCGGGGCACGGTGGCGACGGTCCGCACCCAGTACCTCGACGCGAAGCGCACCTACGAGACGAACCAGCGCCTCTTCGACGAGAATCCCGACCTCGTGGCCCGGGCAGTGCTCGAACGGTCCCGCGAGTCCATGGAGGAGCTCGAGTTGCGGCTCGAACTCGAGGAGGACCGGCTCGAGGTCATGGAGTCCACGGCCTCCGTGCAGGTTCTCGCCCAGCAGGAGCAGATCCAGCGTCTCGAGGAGATGGTCCGGTTCAACCGAGACCGCCTCGAGTCGATGGAGGTGACGGTCCCGGTCACCGGGGTTCTGGCTCCGTTGGACATCCCGATCCAGGAAGGGCAGTGGGTGCAGTCGGGTCAGACGCTGTCCCTGGTCGTGGTGCCGGGCCGCCTCAAGGCGGAGGTGCGGATCACCCAGACGCAGGCGCAGGACATCGTGATCGGCCAGCGGGCGCTCATCGATACCCGCAGCGACACCATCGAAGGCCGGGTGGTCCGGATCGATCCGGCGGTGCGGAACGGGACGGTGACGATCGACGTCGCGCTCCCGGACGAGCTTCCGAGCTCCGCCCGGCCGGATCAGAGCGTCGACGGCAACGTGATCATCGAACGGTTGGACGACGTGACCTTCGTGGGGCGTCCCACCTTCGGGCAGGCGAACTCACGGGTCAGCCTCTTTCGCGTCACTGAAGACGGCGAGTACGCGGAGCGGGTGTCGGTTCAACTCGGGGCCAGCTCCGTCAACGATATCGAAGTGCGGGAGGGGCTGAGCGAGGGCGACGTGGTGATCCTTTCCGACATGTCTCGATGGGACGATTTCGACCGCGTGCGGATCGGCAACTGAACGATCCAACAGACGTCACCGCCGTGGGCGCGGCACGGCTCCGAGTGGCGTGACACCGATGGGAGGGGACGAGATGACGAAAGAGCATGCGTTGATCGAGCTGGGAGAGATGAGCAAGGTGTTCTACACCGAAGAGGTGGAGACCCACGCGCTCTCGAACATCAACCTCTCGATCGAAACGGGGGAGTTCGTGTCGATCGCGGGGCCGTCGGGGTGTGGGAAGACGACGTTGTTGTCGATTCTGGGGTTGTTGGACAGCCCGACGAGTGGGCGGTACCTGCTCGACGACACGCCGGTGGAGAACCTGACGGCGAGCCAGCGTGCGAAGATCCGGAACCAGGCGATCGGGTTCATCTTCCAGGCGTTCAACCTGATCGGGGACCTCACGGTTCAGGAGAACGTGGAGCTGCCGCTGACGTACCGGGGGATGCCGGGCTCGGAGCGGAAGGAGCGGGTACAGGCGGCGCTGGAGCGCGTGGGCATGGCGCACCGGATGACGCACTACCCGAGTCAGCTCAGTGGCGGCCAGCAGCAGCGCGTGGCGGTGGCTCGGGCGATCGTGGGCAAGCCGTTGATCCTGCTCGCGGACGAGCCGACGGGAAACCTGGATTCGAAGAACGGAAACGCCGTGATGGAGCTCATGCACGAGCTGCACGACGAGGGCGCCACGATCTGCATGGTGACGCACGATCCGCGCTACGCCGAGGTCGCCGACCGCGCCGTGCATCTCTTCGACGGCCAGATCGTCAGTGAGGACGACGTTCGGCGGGCCCAGGAGCTCGAGGAAGCCGGATTCGATCTCCATCACGGCCCGGGAGAGCCCACGCCGAAAGCTTGAGGACATACGCGTCGGGGGAGACCTGACGCGGCATGCTCGGGAGCCGTAGGTTGAGGCACCTCCGAGCGGCGACTCGGTCAAACGCGCGCGCCACGAGATACGCATGATCAGGCTGAAGAACGTCGAGAAGTCGTACAGGACCGGGGCCGGTGAAACGTTCGTGCTGCGGCGCATCTCGGCCGATATCGAGACGGGGGAGTTCGTCACCGTCATGGGGCCGTCGGGCGCCGGAAAGTCCACCTTGCTCTCCATCATGGGGATGCTCGACGGAGACTGGGGCGGCGAGTACTACCTCTTCGGCGAGCCGGTGCACGCGATGCGCCCACGGGCTCGGAGCGAGCTCGGTAAGGCCTATGTGGGCTTCGTGTTCCAGCAATACCATCTCCTCGACGACCTGACGGTGTACGAGAACCTGGAGATTCCGCTCTCGTACCGGAACGTGAAACGGAAGGAACGCCAGGCGATCGTCGCCGACGCGCTGGACCGGTTCCAGATCGTGGGGAAGAAGGACCTGTACCCGAGTCAGCTCTCGGGCGGCCAGCAGCAGCTCGTCGCGGTGGCGCGCGCGGTCGTCGCGGAGCCCTCGGTGATTCTGGCCGACGAGCCGACCGGCAGCCTACATTCCAGCCAGGGCCGCATGATCATGGATCTGCTCACCGAGCTGAACCGGAGTGGCACCACCGTCGTTCAGGTGACGCACAACGAAGAGTACGCGGCGTACGGGAGCCGGATCATCGAGCTCCGAGACGGATGGATCGTGGACGAATCGTGATGCCGGAAAAGCCCCGCATTCTCGTCGCGGACGATCAGCAGGACGTCCTCGAGGCTCTGCACATGCTGCTCGAGGCAGAAGGGTTCGAGGTGCGAAGCGCGACCTCACCCGCCGGAGTGGTCGAGGCCGTCGAGTCCGGTGACTTCGACCTCGTCCTCATCGACCTGAACTACACCCGCGATACCACGTCCGGGCGCGAGGGGCTCGACCTCGTCACGTCGATTCGAGAGCTCGATGCCACCGTGCCGGTCGTCGTGATGACCGCGTGGGGGAGCGTCGAAGGTGCCGTCGAAGCGATGCGTCGGGGCGCGCGCGACTATATCGAGAAGCCGTGGGACAACGAGCGGCTGCTCACTACGCTCCGGACCCAGGTCGAGCTGGGCCGGGCGCTGCGGCGTAGCCAGCTCCTGGAAGGCGAGAATCTTCGGTTGAAGGGAGAAGGTGCGCCGGAGCTCATCGCGACCTCCGAGGCCATGCAGCCGGTCCTCGAGGTGATCGACCGCGTGGGCCCGTCGGACGCGAACGTCCTGGTCGTTGGAGAGCACGGAACGGGCAAAGAGGTCATCGCCCGCTGGCTTCACGCGGTCTCCGATCGTGCCCGGAACGCGCTGATCACCGTGAACGCGGGCGGGTTCAGCGAAGGGGTCTTCGAGAGTGAGCTGTTCGGCCACGTGCGGGGCGCCTTCACCGATGCGAAAGGAGACCGCGTCGGCTGCTTCGAGCTGGCCGACGAAGGCACGCTCTTTCTGGACGAGATCGCGAACGTGCCGCTGCAGCAACAGGCGAAGCTTCTCCGAGTGCTCGAGACGGGCGAGATCCAGCGGGTGGGGTCGTCGAAAGTGCGGAGCGTGGACGTACGCGTGCTCTCCGCGACCAACGCCAACCCGGGGGAGGCGGTCGAGCGGGGAGAGTTTCGTGAGGACCTCCTCTACCGGCTGAACACCGTCGAAGTGCGGCTCCCGCCGCTGCGGGACCGAAGAGAGGACATCCTCCCGCTGGCCCGGCACTTCCTCGGAAAGCAGGTGGCACGGTACGGGCGCGACATCGAAGGCTTTTCCAGAGCGGCCGAGGAGGCGCTCCTCGCACATGCATGGCCGGGCAACGTGCGCGAGCTCCAACATTCGGTCGAGCGCTCGGTCCTCATGGCTCGTGGGTCTCGTATCGAGATGTCGGACTTGGGATTAAGGCGGAAGGGGGACGGAGCCACGCCCATGGACGAGCTGACGCTGGAAGAGGCGGAGCGACTCCTCATCGAAAAGGCGCTCCAGCGTCACGCGGGGAACGTCAGCCGGACCGCGGAAGCGCTCGGGCTGAGCCGGAGCGCGCTCTACCGCCGGTTGCAGCGCCACGATATCGAGCCGGCGTAGCAGCCCGTGGTAGATCTCGTGCGGCCCCGGTCGATGACACGTTCGGCGCGCTCCCGACCGTGAGCGGCATCTGGCGGCGACTCGGGCACGATACCCGGATCGTCGTTCTCTCGCTGCTCGCCGGAGCCCCCGGGGTCGCCGTGGCCCTGGTTCTTCTGTGGGCAGGGGATCACGCGACGCTCCTGCAGTGGTTCCTCACGGCCGTGGTCGTCGGTGGGTGGGCGCTCCTCACACTGCTGCTCCGCGAGCATGTCGTCCGGCCCTTGGGAACGCTCGCGAACATGCTGGCCGCCTTGCGGGAGGGCGATTTCTCCATCCGCGCTCGCGTGGTGGACGCCACGGATCCGCTCTCACTCGTCTTCCACGAGCTGAACGCGCTCGAAGAGACCCTCAGAGACCAGCGACTGGGGGCGGTCGAAGCCACGGAGACGCTTCGGAAGGTCTTGGAGGAGATCGACGTGGCCGTCTTCGCCTTCGATCCGGGAGGCACGCTCCGAATCGTGAACCGCGCGGGCGAGCGGCTCCTGGGCCAGCCGGCCGAACGGTTGATCGGCAGGTCCGCCGAGGAGGTCCGCTTGGACGAGACGCTGGAGGGGGTGGCACCGCGGACGTTGGAGGTAGCGTTCCCGGGGGGCACCGGCCGTTGGGAGCTCAGGAGAAGCGTCGTGCGCCAGGAAGGATCCCGCCTTCAGCTCGTCGCCCTGTCGGATTTGAGTCGCGCGTTGCGTGAGGAGGAACGGCAGGCCTGGAAGCGGATCATTCGGGTCCTCTCCCACGAGATCAACAACTCGCTCACGCCGATCAAATCGGTCTCGGGGAGCCTGCGAACCATGCTCGCCCGCCGTGAGCTCCCCGACGACGTCGGTGAGGATGTGGAGCGCGGGCTGTCGATCATCTCGGGCCGGGCGGAGTCGCTCGGGCGCTTCATGGCTTCCTACGCGCGCCTGGCCCGGCTCCCGCATCCGGAGTTCGCCCCCGTCGACGTGGCCGAGCTGATTCGCCGGGTCGCCGATTTGGAGATGCGGCGGGCCGTGGAAGTGGGCTCGGGTCCCGAGTTGACGATTCAGGCCGATTCGGACCAGCTCGAGCAGGCGCTCATCAACCTCGTGCACAACGCCGTGGATGCGACGCTAGAGAGTGGGGCGGACGGCCCGGTCTCGATCGGTTGGACGCACCGGAGCGGAACGCTACACGTGCTCGTGGACGACGAAGGTCCGGGGCTACCCGACACGGGGAACCTGTTCGTGCCGTTCTATACCACGAAGCCCGGTGGCTCGGGCATCGGGCTGGTCCTCGCCCGCCAGATCGTCGAGGCACACGGGGGTACGCTGGTGCTCGAAGAGCGAGGGGAACGTCCTGGTGCTCGCGCACGTCTCACGCTCCCCGTGGATCCGGAAGCCTGAGGAGCTCCGACCACCACGCTCGCCTCGCCGGTCGCTCCGGCACGTACATCGGTATCCGAGTCGCGGTCCGTGAGTGGCCGAGTGAGGTCGGCTCCGGATGGCTCGCCGTGACACCGCGGGCGGTGCCGGGTTACCTTCCGCGGTGGCATCCGCAGATGTCGGCTCGTGCAAAGCCTTCCGGGGGGACGATCTCCGTTGCTGCAGCGGCCCATCAAAGTGTTAGTGGTCGAGTCGGACCAGGAATACCACGACCATCTCGCGTCCGAGGTCGCCGAGTCGGATACGGCGGCGGTGACGCTCGAGTGGGTGGGGGAGTTGAGCCAGGCGCTGGCGCGCCTTACGCGCGGCGGGTTCGACGCCATCCTGTTGTCCCTCGACCTCCCCGACAGCGAAGGGATGGTCACCTTCGACCGAGCGTACGCATTCAGTCCCGACGTGCCCATCGTAGTGCTCACGGACGAACCGGACGAGGCTGCGGCGACGGCCACCGTCCAGGCCGGGGCTCAGGATTATTTGGTCAAGCACGAGATCACGACTTCCCTGCTGGTGCGGTCGCTTCGACACGCGGTGGAGCGTCACAGGCTCTTTTCCGCGCTCCGCAGTCTCTCGCTGATCGACGACTTGACGGGGCTCTACAACCGGCGCGGATTCACCGACTTGGGTGAGCAGTATCTCAAGCTGGCTCGACGGTCCGGGCGCGGAGTGAGCATGGTGTACGTCGACCTCGACCGGTTCAAGACCATCAACGACTCGCTCGGTCACCACGTGGGCGACCGGGCTCTGGCGAAGGTCGCCGACATCCTGCGTGCGACGTTCCGCAAGTCCGACATCATCGCACGGTTGGGGGGGGACGAGTTCGGCGTGCTCGCCCTGGAAGCTTCCGACGAGAGCTCGGAATCCCTGGTCGAGCGGTTGCGGGAAAGCGTCGCGGAGTTCAATCAGACCAGCCCCGATCCGTATCAGCTGGCCGTGAGCATCGGCATGGCGCGGCAGGAAGACGAGCCCGGCGTCCGGCTCGAAGACCTCGTCGCCGAGGCGGACAGCGCGATGTATCGCGAGAAGCACGAGAAGCGAGCAGCCGCTCTGAGGGGACGATGAGCGAACGGGGCGCGGAGACCAAGAACCAGGATCGATCCAACGTCACTGCGGTACACTGGCTCGTGCGGATCGCGGAGCGCGCCGGCTACGGCGACCACGAGCGTCCCGAGATACCCGCGAGCAGTCGGGCTTCGGAAGCGTGGGGAGATGTCGCCCGTGCCTATGGCCTGAGCGACGGGGCGTTGGCCGAGTTGGTGGCGGAGTATTTCCGGTTGAACGTGGCCAAGCTCGATCGTGCCGATCCCAATGCCGCGCTGTTGATCCCGGAAACGATGGCGCGGAAGCACCATGTCTACCCGATCGTCGACGACGATCGGCACCTCGTCGTCGCGACCTGCGATCCCACGGACGTCGAAGCCGAGCGCGCGCTCGGCTTCAGCACGGGCAGGACCCCGCTCTTCGAGGTCGCCTCCCCCAGCGTGATTCAGGACGCCCTCGACCAACGTTTCTCACCCGAGCAGGCCGTGGACGCTCTGCTCGGCGGGCTCGGGGATGACGTGAGCGAGGATGCGGTCCGGCTGGTGGAAGAGCTGGGCCCGGAGTCCATCAGCCAGGACGACGTCACGGCCACGCCCGTGGTCAAGCTGACCAACCTGATCATCCGCGACGGCATCGGGCAGGGGGCCAGCGACGTGCACATCGAGCCGGGTCGAAGGATGGGCGCGGTCCGGTATCGGGTCGACGGCGTGCTGCGCAAGCACATGGACCTTCCGATGGCCGCGCTGAACCGCGTGATCTCGCGGATCAAGGTGCTTTCCAAGCTCGATATCGCGGACCGCCTCCGCCCGCAGGACGGGAAAGCCCGGGTCCAGGTGCGAGGTCGCGCGTACGACCTGCGGGTGTCGACCATTCCGGCCGGCGGCGCGGAGAAGTGCGTCATCCGGGTGCTCGACTCCAGCGCCTCGCTCTCCCTCGACGACCTCGACCTACCGAAGAAGGAGCTCGAGCGCTTCCGTGAACTCCTCGCGTACCGAGACGGGATCCTGGTCGTGACAGGTCCGACCGGATCCGGTAAGACGACCACGCTCTACGGTGGGTTGCGCGAGCTCGCCGACGGAAAAGTCAATATCATGACCGTCGAGGACCCGATCGAATACGAGCTCGCGGGCGTGACGCAGACGCAGGTCCAGACCAAGCAGGGCATGACGTTCGCGGGTGCGCTGCGGGCGATGCTGCGCCAGGATCCGGACGTGATCCTCGTCGGTGAGATCCGGGACAAGGAGACCGCCGTGACGGCGGCCCAAGCGGCCATGACCGGTCACTTGGTGCTCACCACCGTGCACGCCAACGACGCGGTGAGCACGGTCGCGCGCCTCGCCGATCTCGGGCTCCAGTTCAGCACGATCTCGCAGACGCTTCGCGGCTCCGTGGCGCAGAGGCTGATACGCCGGGTATGCCCGGCGTGCGCGGAGCCCGTGCGGGGTCAGCTCACGCCCGACGAACAGCGCTTGACCGAGCGGCACGGCATCGAGCCCGTGGTGCGGGCCGTGGGCTGCCCCGAGTGCGGGTTCACGGGTTATCGCGGACGTCTTCCGGTCAACGAGGTGCTCGTGGTGGGGCCTCGGGTGCAGCAGGCGATCGAGCAACGAAAAGGGTGGTCGACGCTCCAGCGGATCGCCGTTCAGGGCGGCATGCGCACCCTGCACGAGGTGGGGCTCGAGTGGGTGACCCAGTCGCGGACCACCCTGGTCGAGATCGAACGCGTGTTGGGTCAGCAGATCGAAGACACGCCGGACGAGGCGGACTCCGGACCAGCGCGCATCCTGTTGGTGGACGACGACGAACAGGCGCGACTGCTGATGCGCACGCTGTTCGAGAACGAAGGCTATGAGGTCTACGATGCGGAAGACGGGTATAAGGCCTTGGATATCCTGAAGGACGACCAGAATTTCCGGCTCGTGGTGCTCGATCTCGCCATGCCCGGGATGGATGGCCGCCAGGTACTCGATCAGATTCGAGGGTCCGTGGAGACGGCGGCACTACCGGTGCTGATTCGAACCGGCACGGGAAGCGACAAGCTGGAAGCCGAGCTTCTCAACGCGGGTGCGGACGACTACGTCGACAAGTCGGTGGATGCCGAACGGTTTCTCGCGCGCGTGGAGGCCGTCATGCGACGGGCGATCTGAGCGGCAGCGTGGAGGCGCATGGCCCTCGAAGGGGGAGCCGCCGCCATTCGGAAAAGGACCTTGCGGGAACGTGACCGTTTCGTGACAATCGGCCCGACCTCGCTTCCTGCGGGCTTCCACCCCCAAGGCGAACGTGACTCACCGGACTCTATTCCTCTGCATGCTCGCCGCCGTCACGGCCCCTTCCTGCGTGGACGGACAAAACGTGTCCGACCCGGTCACGGTCACCACCGACGCCCTCGAGCTCGAGCTCGGAGGGCGGTTGCACACACAGCTGAACACCACGTCCGTCGACGGCGAGCCCGCGTCCCGATTGCTCATTCGGCGGGCGCGTGTCGAGCTCGGTGTGCAGCTCCCCAACGGGATCAGCGGCGCGATTCAGCCGGAGTTCGGGAACGGGGGGGTGAGTCTGAAGGACGCGTACGTGGAGATGGAGGTGTCGCCCACCCTCGCTCTCCGGGCGGGGAGCACCTACCGGCCCTTCGGGCTCCTCGAGCAAACGAGCTCCAAACGGATCTTGCCGGTGGAACGGGGGCTCCGGGTGCGTGGTCTCGCGGCGTGGGACGAGTACGCGGTCCTCAACAGCCTCGATTACAGCGATCGCGACGTCGGGCTCGTATTGTTGGGGGCTCCGAGTGAGGACGTCGACGTCACCGCAGGCGTGTTCCGCGGACCGCTCCACGGACAGGTCGGTGCTAATTCCAGCTACCAGTACGTGGCCCGGGTGCGTGGGCGGACGGCGGAGGATCTCTGGATCGGCACGGCGTGGAGCAGCCGGCATTTCGTCGTCGGTGCCGGCCCCGAGCTCGAGCGTGGCCACGCGTTCGAGATCGACCTGGAATACGGAAGCTTCACACCCGGTTGGCACGCGCTCGCCGAGGTGGCGTTCGGCGATGCCGATCAGGTCGCGGACGCAAACTTCCACGGGGGACACGCCTGGATCGCATACCGCACCGAGCCGTCGGAGGGGCGGGGCGTGATGCTCGAGCCGCTCCTGCGCCTCAGCCATGCCGACGTGGGCATCGGCCAGCAGCCACTCACACCGCCCGGCGGGACACTGCTCACCCCGGGGGTCGCCGTGTACTTCGGGCCGGCGAACAGGATCGCTGTCAACTACGATCTCTGGTGGGGCGGACGGGACAGCGAGGATGCGAGCAGCTTCAAGGTCATGTTTCAGATGGGATTCTGAGCCCGATCCCGCTCCCGCCGGACGGAACCCCGTCCTCGATCGTGGACTATGACCGCGGAACGCGTTCCCATCCACTCTCGGACCGGTGGCACGCGTGATTGACACGGTCTCCCGTGCGGGGCAGCTTTACGCGCTGTGATCCTCGGGTGAGCCACCTTCGCCCACAGGCCCCAAGGGGCCTGCTTCCTCGTCGAACCCACGCTACTCATGTTCAAGACGGTCAGGGGTCGGATCATCGCCATCCTCCTCATCATTGGGGTCGCCGGATGGCAACTCTACGCCAGGGGGCTCAAGCTCGGGCTCGATCTGCAGGGGGGGATGCACCTCGTGCTCGAGGTCGACGACCCCGAGGGCACCATGACGGACGAAGCCAAGTCCGACATGATCGACCGGATCGACCGGATCATCCGCACCCGGATCGACGAGCTGGGCGTGGAGGAGCCACTGATCCAGAAGGTCGGTGGAGACCGGCTGATCGTCGAGCTGGCCGGTCTCAGCGACGAAGAGCGCGCGAAGGATATCGTGCGCCGCAACGCGTACCTCGAGTTCAAGCTGGTGGTGCCCACCGGTGAGCTCGAGCAGGCGCTTCCACGTATCGACCGATCGATCGTGACGGCGCTCGGCGTCGATTCGATCCGAGCGATGGGGCGCGACGTCAGCCAGGAGGGTCCGGACGTCGAACAGCTCCTGTTCGGAGGTGACACGGCGTCGGAAGCCGATACCGGGCAGGTCGCGGACACGACCGCCCAGCCGGACTCCGCTCAGGAGTCGGACGAGCTTTCGGAAGAGGAGGCCCTCCGACCGTTCTCATCGCTCCTCAGCTTCGGGGACACGGAAGGGACGTTCCTCGTCGCGTCCGAGGACAGGGAAATCGTAGACTACTTCCTGTCACTCCCCGAAGTGCAGCGTGCGCTGCCACGGGACCAGACGCTTCACTGGGGATCCGACATCATCTCCCGTGGGGCGCGTAGCTATCGGCGACTCTTCGTTCTCGAGGAAGAGCCGTTCCTGACGGGCGCGGAGCTCGAAGACGCCACGGCGGGGCGCGACCAGCAGTTCAACCAGTCCCAGGTTCAGTTCGAGCTGTCACGCGCCGGAGGACGGCAGTTCCAGCAGTTCAGCGGCGCGCACGTCGGGGACTACCTCGCCATCGTGCTCGACGGCGAGGTCATGAGCGCGCCGGTCATTCGGGACCGCATCGGGGCCCGTGGCCAGATCGACATGGGCGCGAACACGCCGATGGAGCAAGCCCGGGACCTCGCGCTGGTGCTCCGCGCCGGCGCGCTTCCCGCCCAGGTGAACATCATCGAGGAGCGCACCGTCGGTCCTTCGCTCGGCCAGGATTCCGTCAACCAGGGCCAGATGGCGGGAATCATCGGGATCCTCGCCGTGATCGGCATCATGATGGTTTATTACCGGATGGCCGGGATCCTCGCCGTCGGGGCGCTCGCCGTGTACGTCGTGCTGGTGCTCGGTGGGTTGGCCGGGCTCGGGGCCACGCTGACCTTGCCGGGGATCGCGGGGCTCATCCTCTCCATCGGCATGGCGGTGGACGCGAACGTCCTCATCTTCGAGCGGATCCGGGAGGAATTGACGGCCGGCCGGGCCACGCGCACGGCCGTCGACGAGGGCTTCGGTCACGCGCTCTCGGCCATCGTGGACGCCAACATCACCACGCTCATCACCGCCCTCATCCTGTTCCAGTTCGGGACCGGCCCGGTGCGAGGGTTCGCGGTTACGCTCTCCATCGGTATCGTGGCGTCGTTCTTCTCCGCGCTGTACGTGACGCGGACCCTCTTCCTGATCTATCTGTCCGGCAAGAAGGCGTCGGATCCGATCAGCATCTGACGAGATATTCATGAGAATCTTTGCCGCCGCCGCCTTCCGCTTCATCGAAGCGCGCAAGAAGGCCTATATCATCTCGGGCGTGATCCTGGTCGCGGGAATCGCGGGCATGGTGACGAACGTGGCCACCTTGGGAAGCTGGCAGCAGTACGGCGTCGACTTCACGGGTGGGTCGCTCGTGCAGCTACGGTTCGACGGGGACGTCACGGCCGCCGACCTCCGGGCGGCTCTGGGAGGTGTGGAAGCCCCGCCGATCACACGCTTCGGCAGTGACAACGAGTTCGTGATCCGCGCACCGGTCGCCGAGGATGCGTCCATCACGGAAGTGGCGGACCGCATCGAGGCGCAGGTCCGGCAGGAGATGCCGAACGAGCCGTTCGAGGTCGTGCGAACCGAGTTGGTCGGTGCGCAAGTCGGGGAGGAGCTGCAGCAGAAGGCGGCCTTCGCCATCCTGTTCTCCTTCGTGGCGACGTTGCTTTACCTGGCGATCCGTTTCGAGCTGCGCTTCGGGGTGGCCGCGGTGATCGCCACGCTCCACGATATCATGGTGACGCTCGGGTTCTTGGCGCTCTTCCGCGTGGAGATCTCGCTCACCACGGTGGCCGCGCTGCTCACGATCGTCGGTTATTCCCTGAACGACACGATCGTCGTGTTCGACCGCATCCGCGAGAACATGAAGATGAAGGGGGCTCGGAAGCGCGAGCCGATCGATCTTGTCAACCAGTCGATCAACGAGACACTCCCGCGCACGGTCCTCACGTCGGGCACGACGTTGGCGGTGCTCTTCTGCCTGCTCGTCCTCGGGGGGGCCGTCATCCGTGACTTCACCGTGGTGCTGATCCTCGGGGTGGCCATCGGAACCTACTCCTCGGTGTTCGTGGCTTCGCCGGCGCTCATCGAGATCCAGCAGCGCTGGGGAATGGGGACGCTGGGGACCGACAAGAAGAAGAAGCGTCCTCAGCCCGCGACGGTGTGACTGGCTACTTCGACACCCACTGCCACCTGACCGACGCCGCTTTCCAGGACGATCGGGAGGCCGTGTTCGACAGGGCCTCCGAGGCGGGGGTGGACCGGATGGTGACCATTGCGTCCACCGTGGCCGACGCGGCGGACGCCGTGGCCCTGGCCGATTCGCGTCCGGGGCTATGGTGCACGGCGGGGGTGCACCCTCACGAAGCGGGTGAAGCGGCTCCGGACGCAGTGAGTCGTGTTCGAGAGCTCGCCGGGGAGAACGAGGTCGTGGTGGCCGTCGGTGAGACGGGGTTGGACTATCACTACGACAACGCGCCCCGCCCGGTTCAACGGAGGCTGTTCGCCGGACACTTGGCGCTCGCGGCCGACCTCGATCTTCCCGTGGTCGTGCACGCTCGCGAGGCCGACCGGGACGTGGCCGCGGCGCTCCGGGACATGCCCGCGAGGACTCGCGGCGTGCTGCATTGCTTCACCGGTGGAGAGCGCGCCTTCGAGGAGGCGATGCGTGCCGACTGGTATGTGTCGTTTTCGGGTATCGCCTCCTTCAAGAGCTTCGCCGCGGCCGACCTCCTGCGCGAGGTTCCGGTCGACCGGCTCCTGATCGAAACGGACGCTCCCTACCTCTCGCCGGTACCGCTCCGAGGTCGGCGCAACGAGCCGGCACACCTCCCGCACGTGGCGCGCGCCGTGAGTGAGCGTTTGGGTTGGGGGCAGGCCGAGCTGGCGGAGGTGACCTGGCGGAACGGCTGCCGGTTCTACGGCCTCCCGGAGGCCGAGGAGGTCGGCCGGGGAGAGCCCGGGTCCGAGGCATGACCCGCCGCATTCGGATCCTGCCCGACGCCGTGGCGAACCAGATCGCCGCCGGCGAAGTGGTGGAGCGGCCGGCGTCCGTGGTCAAGGAGTTGGTCGAAAACGCCGTGGATGCGCGAGCGGGCCGCGTGGAGATCGCGGTCGAACGGGGCGGGAAGCGAAAGATCCGCGTCACGGACGACGGCGTCGGGATGGGACGCGAGGACGCGTTGCTGTGCTTCGATCGCCATGCGACCAGCAAGATCGAGCATGCGGAAGATCTGCGGGGTGTGCGCACGTTCGGCTTCCGCGGCGAAGCGCTTCCGTCGATCTCCGCCGTGAGCCGTCTGACGCTGGAGACCCGCACGGATGAGGACGAGGTCGGTACGCGGGTGACGAGCGCGAGTGGGCAGATCAACCATGTTTCCGACCTGGCACGTCGGTCCGGTACCACGGTCGAGGTCGACAACCTGTTCTTCAACGCACCCGCGCGCGCCAAGTTTCTGAAGGCGGTGTCGGCGGAGACGCGTGCCGTGAGTGACGCGGTGACGCAACTGGCGCTCGCGAACCCGCACGTGACCTTCGTCCTGACGTCGGATGAGCGTGTCCTTCTGGAGCTCGAAGGAACGTCCGACGCCGGAGGGCGGATCGCCCAGGTCTGGGGCTCGGAGGCGGCCGCGACCCTGATCGGCATCTACGGGGAGGAAGGCGGATTCGAGATCCGGGGATTGGTTCAACGGCCGGACGCCGCCAAGCCGGGTGTGCGGCGCAGCTTTCTGGCCGTGAACGGGCGACCGTTCCGCGCCTCCGAGCTCGGGAATGCAGCGCTCCGGGGCTACCGCACGACGATCGCAGAAGGTCTTCGCCCCTGGACGTTCCTCTACCTGACGGTACCCGACGGGGAAGTGGACGTGAACGTCCATCCGGCGAAGGCCGAGGTTCGTTTTCGCGACTCCGCTCGGGTCGAAGCGCTCGTCGAAGGCGCGGTGCGGTCGGCGATGGAAGGGGACGAGAGCGGCGCACGATTCGAGCAAGCCTCGGCTGTCCCGGCCCTCCGAGTCCACGAGCCACGCGGTCGGGAAGCCCGCCCGGAGCGAGAGCGCCGAGGCACCGAGCAGCAGATCGCGCTCTTCACGACCGGTCCCACGGAGGAGCGGTCCTCGGACGCTTCGGACGAGCACGCGCCCGGCACGGCTGCACCCGATCCGCGGAGCGGCGCCCGCCCACGCCTCTGGCAGGTGCTCGACACGTACGTGTTCGCCGAGACCCGGGACGGCGTCGTCATCGTCGATCAGCACGCGGCGCACGAGCGCGTCCTCTTCGAGCGCCTGCTGGACGCATACGAGCGGGGGGGGCAAGAAGGGCAGCGCCTTCTCTTTCCGCTCACGCTCAAGCTGACCGCTCCCGAGCTCCAGTGCGTCGAGGACCTCCGGGGGCTCCTCGAGCGGGCGGGCTTCGAGGTCGAGGGATTCGGTGGCGATACGGTGATCGTGCATGCGGTGCCCAACCCGCATCGCTATTTCGACGCGGAGCGCGCGTTTCGAGAGATGGTCGACGAGCTGACGCACGGCTCCGAGCTCGTGCGCTCGGCGAGAAATCAACATGAGCGCATCGCCATGACGTTCGCCTGCAAGAGCGCGATCAAGGCCGGACAGCGCCTGAGCGAGGACGAGATGCAGGAGCTGTTCGACCAGCTCTTCGCGACTCGCATGCCCCAACACGACGTGCACGGACGTCCGACCGTCGTCCGCCTGTCCGCAGCGGAGCTCTCACGCAAGTTCGGTCGGACGTGACGCAGCCCGCGGACGGCCTTCGCCCGCGGTTTCTGGCCGTCGTCGGGCCGACCGCTTCGGGAAAGACGGAGCTGTCGACGGCTCTGGCGGACCGACTCGATCTCGAGGTCGTTTCGGTGGATTCCCGGCAGGTCTACCGCGGCATGGACATCGGCACGGACAAGGTCGCGCCCGACGTGCGCGCCGCGATCCCGCACCACGGGCTCGACCTCGTCGATCCGTCGGAACGGTACTCCGCCGGACGCTTCGCGCGGGAGGCCCGGCACTGGATCGAGGCCATCGAGGCCCGGGGGCGGCTTCCGGTGCTCGTCGGGGGCACGGGTTTCTTCCTGAAGGCGTTGATCGACCCGATCTTCGATGAACCGGACCTCGACCCGGCGCGACGCACCCGTCTCCGGGCCTTCCTCCGTGAACAAGCCAGCGAGCGGCTGGAATCATGGGTCCGGATTCTCGACCCTGACCGGGCGCCCGTGGCGGTGGAAGGCGGGACGCAACGCATGACTCGGACGCTGGAAGTGGCCCTGCTGACGGGGCGCCCGCTGTCCTGGTGGCACCGGTCCGCGCCACGGGAAGGCGATCCCGTCGAGGGCGTGATCGTCGTGCCGCACGTGCCCCGCCCCGAGCTCGATCGGCGTATCGATGCGCGGGTCGCCCGGATGTTGGAGCGCGGGCTCGTGGAGGAGGTGCGTGGCCTTCTCGAAGCAGGGTACACGGCTGACGACCCGGGGATGAGCGCCACCGGATACCGGGAGATCGTGGCATACTTGAACGGGGAGATGACGTTGGATGAAGCGGGAGAAGCAATCCGAGCCGCGACGCGGCGGTTCGCGCGTCGACAGATGACGTGGTTCCGGCACCAACTGCCCGCGCATGCGGTCGAGGTGGACGGGACGGCGCCCCTGGCGGAGCGCGTCGACTACGTGCTCTCGGCGTGGCGAGACGCACGAGAACGGGGATCCACGGCCGGAGGTACGGCATGAAGATCGGGATCACCTGCTATCCGACCTACGGGGGCTCGGGCGCCGTGGCGACCGAGTTGGGTCTTCTGCTCGCCGAGCGTGGCCACGAGATCCACTTCGTCACCTACGACCAACCGTTCCGCCTCGTAGGGTACCGCGAGCGCGTGTACTTCCACGAAGTCGAGATGGCCAACTACCCGCTGTTCGAGCATCCGCCATACTCCTTGGCTCTGGCAGTGGCCCTGCACGACGCGGCGCGGAAGTACCAGTTGGATCTCGTGCACATGCACTACGCGATTCCCCACGCGGCGTCGGCGTTTCTGGCCCGGGAGATGCTCAAGGACGAGCACGACCTCAAGATCGTCACGACCCTACACGGCACCGACATCACCCTCGTGGGGCTCCACCCCTCCTTCCAGGCCATCACCCAGTTCTCGATCCTCCAGTCCGACGGTCTCACGACGGTCTCCGAATACCTGAAGCGCGAGACCGTCCGGGATTTCGCGGTGCCGGAGGAACGGCTGGAGGTCATCCCGAACTTCGTGGATACGGAGCTCTTCCGACCCGGAAAGGAGCCCTGTTACCGTGCCAGCTTGGCGCCCGGGGGTGAGCCGATCGTCATGCACGTGTCGAATTTCCGCACGGTGAAGCGCGTCGAGGACGTGGTCGAGATTTTCGCTCGGATTCGGGGACGGATCCCGGCCCGGCTCGTGTTCGTCGGGGACGGTCCGGAGCGGCCCCGGGCGGTGCGACGAGCGGACGAGCTGGACGTTCGCGACCATGTGACCTTCCTCGGCAAGCACGCTTCCGTGGACGAGTTGCTCCCCTGTGCCGATCTCTTCCTGCTTCCGTCCGAAACCGAGTCCTTCGGGCTCGCGGCGTTGGAAGCCATGGCCTCCGGAGCTCCCGTGGTCGCTTCGGATGCCGGTGGGCTGCCCGAGGTGATCGAGCACGGCGTGAGCGGCTACCTGCTCCCCGTGGGTGCGGTGGACGCGATGGCGGACGCCGGCGTGCGCCTCCTCACGGATGAAGCGCACCATGCCGAGATCGCGGCAGCCGCCCGAGCACGGGCGGTTGAGCGTTTCACGGCGGATACGGTGGCGAGTCGGTACGAGGCCCTGTACCGCCGGGTCGTGGAAGGAGGTGCGCGTTGAACACCTGGGAGGCACTGGTCCTGGGCGTGGTCCAGGGGGCCACCGAGTTTCTGCCGGTATCCAGCTCGGGCCACCTCGTGATCACGCAGGTCCTCCTGGGCATCGAGGTCCCGGGTGTGCTCTTCGAGGTCGCCGTGCACGTGGCCACCCTCCTCTCGATCCTCCTGGTGTACCGCCAGCGGGTAAGCACGCTCGCCGGAGGGATCGTGGAGCGGGATCCGGACGCCATCCGGTACGTGCTGTTGATCGTGGTCGCCACGATTCCGGCCGGATTGCTGGGGGTATTCGGAAAGGAGATCATCGAAGGGCTCTTCGACAGCCCCTCGACGCCGGGCATCGCCCTACTCGTGACGGGCGCGTTTCTCTGGACGACCCGAAAGGCGCTGGGAAGGGCCGTTCACGAGTGGCCGGGCTGGTTCGCGGCCTTTCTGATCGGACTGGCGCAGGCGTGCGCGCTGGTTCCCGGGATCTCGCGTTCCGGCGCCACGGTCGTCGCCGCTCTTTGGCTGGGGATCCATTCGCGGGAAGCGGCGGCTTTCTCGTTTCTCATGGCCGTTCCCGCCATCGCCGGGGCGGCCGTGCTCCAGATTCCCGACCTCGGAGGAGGGGTCGGCTTCGCCGTGATTCCGCTCCTCGCCGGAGCCACCGCCGCCGCGCTGACCGGCGTTCTCGCGATCCGTACCTTCGTCGCGCTTCTCGCCCGGGAGTCGTTCCACTTCTTCGCACCCTACTGTTGGGCCGTGGGTGCGGCCTTTCTCGTCTACCTGCGGCTGGCGTGACGTGAGCGGTGACCTTCTGACGGTGTGGGAAGGGCAGGCGGTCCCCTTTTGGGCGGACCTGTGGAACCTCCCGCGACTCGAGGTGCACGGCCGGTTGACCTCGACCAACGATCGTGCCCGCACGCTCTCCGAGGAAGGTTGGGGCCCGTATGCCACCGTCATCGCGGACGAGCAGACCGCGGGCAGGGGGAGGACCGGGGCGCCCTGGCATTCGGCGGCCGGATCCGGCCTCTGGATCTCCGTCCTCCTTCCAGCCACACCCGCACCGCATCTTCCGCTCTTGGTGGGATTGGCGGCCGCGGAGGCGATCGAGCGCGTTCACCCGGAGATCCGGCCCCGCATCGAATGGCCGAACGACCTCACCGTGCGCGACCGGAAGGTGGGTGGAATCCTGTGCGAAGGGGTGGGCGTCCACGTGGTCGCCGGCCTCGGAATCAATACCCACGAGCCGCCGGGGGGCTTCCCACCGGAGCTGGCCGATCGGGCGACGTCGCTGAACGTGGAGCGGAGGGGGCACGCCGACCGGCCGGCCCTGGCCGGCGCGCTGCTCGCGGAGCTTCGGCGGAGGATGGCCGTGGCCGGGCCGAAGCTGAGCGCGGAGGAACGGCTCGCTCTCTCCCAGCGGGACGCCCTGGAGGGAAGGGTCGTGGTGAGCGCGCAGCACGGACACGGACGCGCCGTGGAAATCGCCGAAGACGGTGCCCTCCTCATGGAGCGGGAGGACGGCACCCGGGTACAGGTGCGCTCCGGTCACGTGCGGCCGGCTTCCTGAGCCATCACCGAACGGACCTCGGGTCCGTGAAGGGAGAACGCAGTGCAACTGGTCGTCGATGTAGGGAACACGGAAACGGTGGTCGGTCTCGTATCCGGGACCACCGAGCTCCTGGCCCATTGGCGCGTGAGCTCGAGCGTACCGCGGACCGCGGACGAGATGCGTGCGCTCATACGGGCGTTTCTCGCGGGGGACGGAGTCGACGAGACGGGCATCCGCAATGGCGTGGTCGGCTCCGTGGTCCCTTCGGTCAACCAGATGTGGGTCCAGACGCTCGACCGCATCGTGGATGGGGAGGTGTACGAGATCGGCCCTTCGTCACATCTTCCGATCCGATTGGACGTCGATGAGCCGCTGACGGTCGGGGCCGATCGGATCGTGAACACTTTGGCCGCGCGCGAGCTCTACCATCGGGATACCATCGTGGTCGATCTCGGCACCGCGACCACGTTCGATTGCATCACGGCCGACGGGGTATTCCTCGGGGGTGTCATCGCCCCCGGACTCCCAGCCGGCCTCGATTGGCTCGCGTCCCGCACGGCCAAGCTTCCACGTGTCGAGCTGCGCCCACCCGAGCGCGTGATCGGACGGCGAACCGAAGCGTGCATCGAGAGCGGCGTGTTCTACCAGGCCGTGGACGGGATCGACGGCATCGTGCGGCGGGTCAAGGCCGAATGGGACGAGGAAGGCATCCACGTGACCGCCACGGGAGGGCTCGCGGCCTCGATTGGAGCACACCTGGACACCGTGGACGAAATCGAGCCGTTTCTGACGTTATACGGATTGGCCATGGCCGGGGCGCACCTGCGCGGCGACCTGTCCTCGTCCGGGTGAAGAGGGCTACATTCCCGGCGGTCTTATTCAGAGCATCCCTCAGCGACCATCGACGCGACGCATGACGCTCTCTCCCGTATTCCGATCCCGCGAGGCGGTTCGACTCCTCGACGACCAAGGCGTTTGGACCCGGCTGGCCCCCGATATGGAAGCGCAGGCCGAAGCTGTCCGGATCGTGCATGGCGACCTCGAGGAGGTGCTGGGCGAGGCGTATCGTGAAGAAGCACCACACGTGCCGTCCGCGGACGAGATCGAGACGCCCGCCGGGCTGCACTTTCTACAAGAATACTTCTTCCTGATCCTCTTCCGGTCGATCTTCCGGGCTCTCCGGGTCCCCGAAGACCGCCTTCGCCTCTACACCGAGCTCAATTTCTGTATCAAGGGGACGATCACCGCGGCCGACAACATCTTCGACGACCAGGAGAAGCGCTTGCTCCCGCTGCGTCGGCATGCCGGCGCCCGGTTCATGTCCATTCTCCAGCTCATGGCCTTCGAACGCCTGCAACGCCGAGCTTTGGATCGGGGTGAGATGGCGGGTGTGATCGATCGGGACGACGCCGTGGCGGTCCAGCGCGGCCTCCTCGACCGCATGGCGAAGATCGGGACGCTCGAAGGATCGGAGGAGGGTGGGGTGGACGAGATCCCGGATCCGGAGGTCATGGTGGAGTCGGTCCACCGCGTACGGGGTGGTGCGCTGTTCGCTCTGGCGTTCGCCGCCCCGGAGGTGCTCGAGGACGGTACGGCGGAGGAAACTCGAACGGCCGAAGATGCGGTCGCTCGGCTCGGGACGGCTTTCCAGATCGTCGACGACTTGACGGACTTCGAATTCGATATCGGGCGGCGGAGCCACAATCTTCTCGTGGCCCAGATCCATCACCGGGGATCGGAAGCCGAGCGGCGGGCGTTGGCCCGTGCGTGGGAATCCGGAGCACTGGAACCCGGGGCCGTGGAGTCCACGTTCAGGGACGCCGCCCGCGCCGTGCTCGAGCGCGCCTATCGTGAGGCTCGTGCGTCGTTCGAGACCCTCGAGGGTCTGGGACACTGGTTCCCCGCGCGGCTCTCGGACGAAGTAGTGCACGCCATTGTCGGGCTGGACGGAGTAGCCCGCATGGACGCGTTGACCGGACGACGCTGAGCCCCTTCCTTCCGACCGTGGGACCCGGTTGACACCACGGAGGGATGCACGACATTACCCGAGACGTTAGCACTCACATCGTGTGAGTGCTAATACCGTAGGGATGATTCCCATGGACACGGCCCTAGCACGCAGGAGGAGGCCTGATGGGTAAAGGCAAGAGCGCACCCGAGGTCAAGCCGCTGGCAGACCGAATCGTCGTGCTTCCCGCCCAGGAAGGCGAGGAAATGCGCGGCGGCATCTACATTCCCGACACCGCGAAGGAGAAGCCCTCACGGGGTGAGGTCATCGCGGTCGGTCCCGGTCGGCTGTCGGAGGACGGCACCCGGCTGGAGCCGGACGTCAAGGTGGGCGACCACGTGCTGTACGGAAAGTACGCGGGCGCCGACGTGACGTTGGACGGCGAGGACTACCTGATTCTTCGCGAAGCAGACGTCCTCGCGATCGTTTCGTAAGCGCAATCGACGAATAGGAGATACGACTCATGGCAGCTAAACAGCTAGAGTTCGACGTCGAGGCGCGTGCGCGCCTCCAGTCGGGCGTGGACCAGCTCGCTCGCGCCGTGAAGGTGACCCTCGGCCCCAAGGGGCGGAACGTGGTCCTGGATCGGCAGTTCGGTGCACCGACCGTCACGAAGGACGGTGTGTCGGTGGCGAAGGAGATCGAGCTCGAAGACCCGATCGAGAACATGGGCGCCCAGATGGTCAAGGAGGTCGCGACGAAGACCTCCGACATCGCGGGTGACGGCACCACCACGGCGACGGTGCTCGCCCAGGCGATCTTCGGGGAAGGCCTGAAGAACGTCACCGCCGGGACCAACCCGATGGGCATCCGCCGCGGCATCGACAAGGCCGTGGAGCAGGCTGTGGAGGAGCTGAAGAAGCTCTCCACGCCGACGAAGGGCAAGAAGGAGATCGCCCAGGTCGGTTCCATCTCCGCGAACAACACGCCGGAGATCGGCGAGCTGATCGCGGACGCGATGGACAAGGTCGGGAAGGACGGCGTCATCACCGTCGAGGAAGCGCGCGGTCTCGAGACGACCCTCGAGACGGTCGAAGGCATGCAGTTCGACCGCGGCTACCTCTCTCCGTACTTCGTGACCGATTCGGAGCGCATGGAAGTGGATCTGGAAGATCCCATGATCCTGATCTACGACAAGAAGATCAGCGCCATGAAGGATCTCCTTCCGGTCCTCGAGAAGGTCGCCCAGTCGGGCCGCCCGCTCCTGATCGTGTGCGAAGAGGTCGAAGGCGAAGCCCTGGCCACGTTGGTGGTCAACAAGCTCCGCGGCACGCTGAAGGTAGCGGCCGTCAAGGCGCCGGGCTTCGGCGACCGTCGGAAGCAGATGCTCCAGGACATCGCCGTCCTCACCGGTGGTCAGGTGATCTCCGAGGACGTCGGCTTCAAGCTCGAGAACGCGGTGCTGTCCGACCTCGGTGAGGCGAAGCGTGCGGTGATCGACAAGGACAACACGACGATCATCGACGGCGCCGGTGAGGCCGACAGGATCAAGGGGCGTGTCGACGAGCTCCGTAACCAGATCGAGAACAGCACGTCGGACTACGATCGTGAGAAGCTCCAGGAGCGGCTCGCGAAGCTCGCCGGCGGTGTGGCGGTCATCCACGTGGGAGCTGCGACCGAGTCCGAGATGAAGGAGCGTAAGGCTCTGGTCGAGGACGCGCTGCACGCGACCCGTGCCGCGGTCGAAGAGGGCATCGTGCCCGGTGGTGGTGTCGCGCTGTTGCGCGCCCAGAGCGCCCTCGATGGCTTCACCGTCGAGCGCGAGGACGAGAACGTCGGGATTCAGATCCTCCGCCGCGCGCTCGAGCACCCGATCCGCCAGATCGTCGAGAACGCCGGCGTCGAGGGCAGCATCGTCGTGGCCAAGGTCCGCGAGAGCGAAGGCTCGTTCGGGTACAACGCCCAGGACGAGAAGTACGAGGACTTGGTCAAGGCCGGCGTGATCGACCCGACCAAGGTCGTGCGCACGGCTCTGCAGAACGCGGGGTCGATCGCCGGGCTGCTCCTCACCACGGAAGCCGTGGTCGTGGACATCCCCGAGGAAGAGCCCGCCGGGGGCGGTGGACCCGGGGGCATGCCGGGTGGTGGAATGGGCGGAATGTACTAGAGCCGCTCCATCCTCCGCAGGGAGAAACGGGCTCGGTCGCTTCGGCGGCCGGGCTCGTTTTTTATTGCCTTGGTGGGGCGGTGCGGCCGCGGGCTCTCCCTCGGCGCTGCGCCAACGGCGGGGGGTGTCGTAGCGCTGCGTTCGTCGTGTTCTGCTCGGGGCGTCGGGTGGGGCTGCCCGGGGGAGGCGCGGTGGTCGGGCTGCGGACCCGGTGGGCCCGGGCGTTCGTGGGCGCGGGCTTCGCTTCTCCGGGAGAGCCCGCGGCCGCACCGCTTGGGCTGGGTGGTGTGCGATTTCTCGGCGCTGCGCCGACGGCGGGGGGCGTCGTAGCGCGGCGTTCGTCGTGTTCTGCAGGGGGCGTCGGGTGGGGCTGCCCGGGGGAGGCGTGGTGGTCGGGTCGACCGGGTGGGCCCGGGCGTTCGTGGGCGCGGGCTTCGCTTCTCCGGGAGAGCCCGCGGCCGCACCGCTTGGGCTGGGTGGTGTGCGATTTCGGCTCACCAAGCGGGTTCCTCCTCCGGTGACCCTGTCGGCTCGATCTGGATCGTGCAGTGACGGATGCCGAAGCGTTTCCGCAGCATCCGCTGGAGGTCGGCGAGCAGCGGACCGGGGTGTCGGTCCTTCTCCGGCTCTACATGGACCGAAAGGGAAACCATGCCCGAAGTGACGCTCCAGACGTGGAGGTCGTGGACTCCCGCGACGCCCTCCACCGCGCAGAGGGCGCTGCGGACATCCTCGACGTCGAGATGCTCCGGTGCACCCTCCAGGAGAACGGCCACTGCTTGCCGAAGAAGGTGCCAGGACGAGCCCAAGACCAGGAAGCCGATGAGGATTGATGCCAGGGGATCAGCCAGGCGCCACCCGGTCCACCAGATGACGCCTCCAGCTACGATGGCCCCCAGGCTCCCCAGGGTGTCGGCCAGCACGTGAAGCCAGGCGCCCTCCATGTTGAGGCTCTCATTCCGCCCCTCCCGGAGGAGCCAGAGCCCGATGCCGTTCACCAACAGGCCGCCCATGGCGACGCCCATCATGAGGGGTCCCAGAACTTCCGGAGGATCCTGGAGGCGCCCCCACGCCTCCACGAAGATGTAGACCGCCACGGCCACCAGCGTCACGCCGTGGAGGAGCGCCGCCAGGATTTCGGCACGGTAGTAGCCGAAGGTGCGCTCGGGGGTGGGTGGCCGTTGGGCCACCCACATGGCGAAGAGGGTGAGGGATAGGGAGCCGGCGTCGGAGAGCATGTGGCCGGCGTCGGCCAGGAGGGCCAGGGAGTTGGTGAGAACTCCGCCCACCACCTCCGCTGCCATGTAGACGATGACCAGACCCAGCGTCCACTTCAGGCGGCCGATGCTGCGCTCCGGTCCGGCCCCCTCATGGGGTCGGTGTCCTGCATGGTCATGCGCCATGGTTCTCCCCGATGCGCACGGACCGCTCCACGGCGGAGACGAAGATGCCTCCGTCACCGGGATGTCCGGTGCTGGCGGTCCGGTAGAGGAGGCTCACAACCTCCTCTACCCGGTCGTCGGGCACCACCATTTCCAGCTTCATCCGCTCTGTGAGACGGGTCACGGCCGCTCCCTTCACGTGTCCCCATCCCCGGACTTCCGAGACGGTGAGCCCCGGGATGTGGGGAAGCCCTTCAAGGGCATCCACTACGGTGTCCAGCATGTGAGGTCGAATGAACGCCTTGATCTCCTTCATGGTCGGTTTCTCCTGGTCGTCACGGGTCGAAGATGAGGGCAGCCGGCTCACAGCTCCACCTCCTCCAGCTCGGGCTCGGCGAACCACGGATAGATGCTGGGGAGCACGACGAGGGTCAGGAGCGTCGACGTCACCAGCCCGCCGATGACCACGGTGGCCAGGGGGCGCTGGACGTTGGAGCCGATGTCGTTGGTGAGGAGGAGCGGGAGGAGCCCCAGGGACGTCGTGAGCGCCGTCATGAGGACGGGCCGGAGCCGGAGCTCGGCGCCCCGCACGACCGCCTCCTCCATGGGCGTGCCGCGCTCCCGGAGCTGGTTGATGTAGGTCACCAGCACCACCCCGTTCAGCACGGCCACGCCGAAGACGGCGATGAAGCCCACCGCCGCCGGGACCGAGAGGTAGAGGCCCATGGCGAAGAGGGCCAAAATTCCGCCGGTAGCGGCGAAGGGAACGTTGAGAAAGATGAGGGAGGCGTAGCGCAGGCTCCCGTAGGTGGAGAAGAGCATGAAGAAGATGAGGGCCAGGGTGATGGGCACCACCACATAGAGGCGTGCCATGGCCCGCTCCTGGTTCTCGAACTGGCCTCCGTACTCCACGAAGAAGCCCGGCGGCAGGTCCACCTCCTCGGCGACGCGGGCCCGGATCTCGTCCACCACGGAGCCCATGTCGCGCCCCCGGACGTTGAGCTGCACGTAGGTCCGGCGGCTCGCCTGGTTCCGGGAGATCTGCTTCGGCCCCACGAAGGTCTCCACGTCGGCCACTTGGGATAGGGGAACGAGGGCTCCACCCGCGGTGCGGATGGGGAGCTGGCGCACTTGCTCCACTCGGGCCCGATGCTCTTCGTTCAGGCGGAGGAAGACGTCGAAGCGTCGGATGCCCTCGAAGACCTGGCCTACCGTGGCGCCTCCGACTCCAGTCTCCACCGTGCTCAGGAAGCGCGCGACCGGGACACCCAGGCGGGAGAGCTCCCGGCGATCGGGGCGGATGACGACCTGCGGCTTGCCGCCCTGTTGCTCCGCACGCACGTCGACGGCTCCCTCCACCGACTCGGCGATGGCCTGGACCTGCTCGGCCGTGGCGGCCATGGCGTCCAGATCCTCCCCGTAGATGCTCACCACGACCTGGGCGCGCACGCCGCTCAGAAGCTCGTCGGTGCGGAGCTGGATGGGTTGGGAGAAGTTGGCGCTGACGCCGGGAAGGGTCTCCTGCAGCCGCTGGGCCATGGCCGTCTGGAGCTCCTCGTAGTCCAAATCGCCGTCCCAGTCGTCCAGGGGACGGAGATTCACCACGTTGAAGACGACGTTCACCGGCTCCGGGTCGCCCCCGACCTCGGCCCGGCCGACCCGGGCGTAGACGCTCTCCACCTCGTCGAAGTCCGAGAGCACGTCCTCGATCCGCGAGGCGTAGTCGACGGTGCTGGAAGGTTCGCTCCGGGTGGAAGGACGGCGCGAACCGCGAACGTCCCTTCCCGGAGGGTGGGCACGAACTCGGTGCCCAGGAGGGGGAAAGAGGGCCAGGCTGGCCACGAAGAGGACTACAACGGTGCCCACCACCCGTGCGCGGCCGCCTGACGGCCCACTCCGCCACGGGCTCGGAACCGGGCCTTGAACCAACGCGGGAGGCGCGGCTCTTCGTCCTTCCCGCACGAGCGGCTGAAGTAGCTGGTGACCACCGGCGTGTAGGTGAGCGCCAGGAGGATGGCCGCCACCAGAGCGAAGGTGATGGTGAAGGCCATCGGCTCGAACATCTTCCCCTCCACCCCTTCCAGGCTGAATAGGGGAGGAAGACGATGATGATGATGCTGGTGGCGAAGAGGACCGGACGTCCCACCTCCCGCGCCGCCTCGTCGACGATGCGGCGGACTGAGGTGCCGTCCTCCCCTCGTTCCTCCAGGAGTCGGTAGGCGTTTTCCAGAACCACGGTGCTCCCGTCCCCGATCATCCCGATGGAGATGGCCAGCGCCCCCAGCGTCATGAGGTTGGCCGAGAGACCGGTGAGCGTCATTCCGATGAAGGCGAGGAGAAAGGCAATGGGGATCGTGGAGACGAGAACGAGGGTGGAGCGCACGTCGCCCATGAAGAAGTAGAGCACCAGGAGCACCAGAGCGGCTCCGAAGGCCAGCGATCCCGTCACCGTGCCGATGGCATTATCCACCAGGTCCCCCTGGAGGATGAACGGGGCCGCCTCCATCCCGGCGGGCAGAGCCTGGTTGATGGCGTCCAGCCGCTCCTCCACAGCGGTCAGGAGATCCTGGGTGTTGGTGTAGATGAGCTTGAGGATGAAGCCCCCCACGGCTTCCTCGCCGTCTGCCAGGAGCGTACCCCGGCGGATCTCGGAACCGAAGGCGACCTCAGCCACGTCCTCGACGTAGACCGGGGCCCCTCGTGCTCGTCCGACCACCACCCGCCGTATGTCGTCGAGACCCTCCTCGCCGGGGCTGAACCAGCCGTAGCCCCGCACGATATACTCCTCGCCGCCGCGCTCCAGGAAGGAAGCGCCCACGTTCTGGTTGTCGGCGCCCACGGCCTCCCGCACGTCCAGGAGGGTGAGGTCCCGGGCCAAGACCTCTTCGGCGTTCACCTCGATCTGGTACTGGCGGACGAAGCCGCCGATGGAGAGGACCCCGGTGACGCCCGGGACCGTCCGGAGCATGGGCTTGACGATCCAGTCCTGGGCAGTGCGCAGCTCGGTGAGGGAATGGTTCGCCCCCTCCCGGTTGCGCACCTCGTACATGAGGACGTTGCCCAGCCCTGTGGTGATGGGTCCGAGGCCTGGCTCGCCCAGCCCCGGCGGGATCTCCTCACGGGCCCCCTGGAGTCGCTCCATGACCAGGCGCCGGGCGAAGTAGATGTCGGTCCCGTCCTCGAAGTAGATATTGACCCGGGATAGGCCGAAAATGGAGGTGCTCTGAACCCGTTCGATCCCCGGGAGCCCGTACATAGCGATCTCTACCGGGTAGCTGATCTGGGTCTCCACGTCCACGGGAGAGAGTCCCGGGCTCACGGTGAAGACCTGGACTAGGGTGGGCGAGACGTCGGGGAAGGAGTCCACAGGGGTCCGGTCCCAGGCCCAGAGCCCGAGGGTGACCAGCCCGGCGAATGCGAGAAGAACCAGGGCGCGCTTCTCCAGCGCCGTCGTGATGATGCGGTCGATCATGGCCTTTGCCCTCAGTGTCCGTGGGAGGCGCTGCGCGTGGCTGCGGTAGCCGCCGACATGAGGTCGAAGGCCCCGGCTACTACGGCCCGGTCACCGGGCTCCAGTCCCGAAACGATCTCTACCCATCCCTCCTGGGACTCTTCTCCCAGGCGCACCGGCACCGGACGGAACGCTCCGGGCTCGTCTGCGGGACGAACACCACGCTCCCGTCCTCGAGGGGTCTGGACGGCGTCCACCGGGACCATGGCGTAGCGTATTCTCCGTGGGCAGGTCGAGGCGCGCTGTCCCGAACATCCCGGCTCGGAGCGACCCTTCGGGGTTGTCGATAACGGCCCGGGCGCGGAGCGTGCGGGTGGCTGGCTCCAGCTCGTAGGAGACCCAGTCGAGGGTGCCGCGGAAGGTCCGGTCCGGGATGCCTCGCACTTGGACGTTCACCGTGGAGCCCGTCTCCAGAAGGGGCGCGTCCCGCGAGAAGGCCTCCACCATGGCCCAGAGCTCCTCCACTCCGGCCACGTGGATCGGGGTTTCGTCGGGGCCCACTGTCTGGCCGGGGGAGAGATCACGGTGCTGTACCCGCCCAGCGACGGGGCTCCGGAGGGGAAAGTACGAGGGGTACCTGGCTCCCCGCCTCCACGCCCTCGATCTCCTCCAGGGTCAGGCCGTAGAGGCGGAGTGCCTCCCGGGCCGCGTTCAGTTCGGCGCGGCCCTCCCGGAATCGTGCCTCGGCCTCCAGGAGCTCGGCCTCGCTGGAGATCTCTCGCTCGTAGAGTGTCTGCTCTCGGCGGTAGGTGGTCTCGGCGGTGTGGAACCGGGCTCGGGCGGTGAGGAACCCCGACTTGGCCCGGCCCAGCTCCACGCTGCTCAGGATGGCCAGCGTGTCCCCGGCCCGCACCCGGTCGCCCAAGTCGGCCGTGACGCGCACTACCTTGGCCTCGAGCCGAGGGCCGACGAGCGCCTTGCGGTCCGGGTTCAGGAGAAGGGTCACCGGGCGCGAGAGGGTGGAGCGAGCGCTTCCCGCCTGAAGGGCCTCGACGCGCACCCCGAAGGACTCGGCCTGCTCGGTGCCCAGGTGGATTTCCCCGAGATGGTCCTCACCTTCAGCGGCTTCGCCTTCCTGATGGTCCTCCTCTCCGACGGTCTGCCGGGGATCGGCTTCCTGAGGAGATCCAACGGCCCCGGGGCTCTCTTCGCGCTCGTCGGCCACGCCCTCGGTCGCGCCCTGCACTCCACACGCGGAGAGAAGGGGAAGGAGGAGGAGTGGACCGAGTCGGAGTGGGCTCATCGAGATGCGTCGTCGGATGGTGGTAGCGTTCTTCATCGTGTTCTCCCCGGCCCGGAGGCCGCTTCGGGAGTGGACAGTGGTGGCGTGGGTCGTGGTCGACGGGGTCATGGCGTCTCTCCCGGGTCCGGGGCAGGATCGCCCAGCGCCGCGCGGAGCCGGGCCCACGCTTGACGGCGGGCCAGCCAGGCGTCCCAGTACGCCAGCACGGCGTCCAGGAGCTGATCGCGGAGAAGGAGGAGTGAGGGCAGGTCGATCTTCCCAGCGCGGTAGGATTCCTCCAGAAGACCCCGGTTCTCGCGGGCAGGGGCGAGCACCGAAGCCTCCAACTCGCGAGCTTCCTTCGTGGCGGAGGTGTAGGCCTGGAGAGCGTCGCTCACCTCCGTTCGCACCCGGAGCGCGACGTCCGCTCGCAGATCCTCGCTCTGGGCCAGTGCCGCCTCCCGGGCGTCGGTCGTTCCCTGGTTCCGGTTCCACGAGGGTACCGGAGAGCCCCAATCCGATCCCGATATCTAAATCGGCCCCGGGCCCGCCCTGCTGAACGGGGACCAGGAGGTGCAGGTTGGGGATGGCCTCCCGACGAGCGAGCCGCTCCCGGGCCCGTGCCTCGTCGGTGGCGGCTTCCGCTGCCAGGAGGTCGGGCCGGCGCGACAGGGCCACTCGCGTCAGCGAGTCCGCCTCCAGCCTTCCGGGGTCGGGAAGCGCGGGTACCGGCTCCGGATGTGCCGGGCCGCTCGGGTCGGCCAGCTCCAGCGCGACGCGTGCCCTCGAGATCCAGCCCCAAGACCCGCTTCAAGGAGAGAAACGCCGATGTCAGCCCCCGTCGAGCCGTCTGCACCCGGCTCCGCGCCCGGCCATGCTCGATCTGGGCCAGATTGGCCTCTAGTGCGCTCGCCCTCTCCCTCGGCGCGCTGTGTCGTCACGGCGTTACGGAGGCGCTCGTTCAGCTCGGCCATCTCTTCTGCGACCGCCACCTTCCGCTGGGCCGCGGCCGCCTCATGGAAGGCTTCGCGTACGTCGAGGAGAGTACGGCGCTCCGCGTTCTGCACGGAGGCGCGAGCCTGCCGCAGGTCGTGGTTGGCGGCGTCCTTGCGGAGCCCCCATTGGCCTGCCCATTCCAGCTCCTGGGTCACCACGGCTTCGTAGCGGTCCAGAGGGCTCTGCCCGCCGGGGACGTCGAGGCGCTCGGCCTCGAACTCGACTTCGGGGTTGAACCGGTAGACGCCCGCCTGTCGGCGCTCGCCCAGGGCGATGTCTTCTTCCCGGCGGGCTACGCCGAGTAGGAGGTTCCGCTCCAGGGCCAGGCGCTCGGCATCCTGGAGGGTGAGGGTGACCGTGTCTGTGGTCGGGGCTCCCCCCGTCGGCTCCTGGGCCCATCCCACCATGGGGATGAGACCGGAGACGACGGAGAGGAGGATCCCGAGCAAATGCGCTCGGTGCATAGGGACGCTCCTTACCCGGAGCGGAGGGCACGCGCCGCCCACCCGGAACGAGGGGGCGGCTACGGACCACGGACGTCCAGTGTGGACGCCCGTCCGCTCAGAAGTGGATGTGGATCGGGGAAGTCAGAGGGTCCGCGGCGGCAGATCGGGGACGATCAAGCCGGTAGGCGCGGACGGAGCGTCAAGCTCGGGGAGGGTGGGTGAACAGCACCGGAACGTAGTTGGACGGTGTGGAGACGGCGGTGTGGACGGACGAGCCCACCTCGATCACACCCAAGGCCGCCAGCGCGGCGGGCGGGAGCCCTGGACCGTGAACGTGGGTGCAGTGATCGGTGGAGGTCCCGTGTCGGTGATCGGGACCTTGGTCCTCCGTACCGTCGGGCTCACCCGTCTCGTGGCCGTGTTCACCCGGCTGATCCTGCCCATGGGTGGTGTGGCTGACTGCCGTCGCTGTGGTCTCGTGGTGGACGGCGCCGTCCCGGGCCAAGCCCACGCCCACCTCCAAGACGGAGGTGTGAAACACCACGAGCATGATGACCACGAGCAAACGACGCACGGAGAACTTCAGCTGTCGGGAAGAAGCCCACAATAACCTGACGGGTGAATCTTCAGGATTCCACTGGACGTAATAAGAGGATGGGGTTGCGGAAGGTTTAGCGATCCTCCAGGTGGAGAACGTTGCTCCCCACCCGGTGGGCCCGGACGGCCGTGAACTCGTCCAGCATGGCCTGCATGTTGTGATCGGCGGCCGGGTAGTCGTGTGCCCATGCTGCTCGACCGAATCCACCCCGCACGCCTCGATACCGTACGCGCGTGAACGCGAGACGACCGTCGTACGGTGGATTGGAGGTCTGCGGCGCGGCGGCCTTCGACTCCGGGGCGGACCCTCGATCCCCAGAAGCGTCATCAGCATCGGCGGACCAGTGAAGGGCGACGAGGATCGTTCCGAATCCCGCCAAGCGAGCGGTCGCTGAATCGGAGTCCATCCACGTCGATACAACCGTTCAGTGTGGCAGTGACGGACGATTCGGAGCGACGGTGGTGGTTCTACTCGTTGATCGGCGCCGCAGGCGGAGCTGGTGTCGGACTCGCAGCCGCCCGGTATGTGATCAACGATCCGAGCAACGCAGTTATCGAACATCCGATGCTGTTCTATGGCAGCTATGCGCTTTCGGGAGCGGGGGGAGGTGGGCTCGTGGGTTCCGCGCTCGGCATCGTGAAGACCAGATGAACGCCAGATCCGACCCGTGCGGGATTGACTTTCCAGGGAACCACGCAATGGTGCGCCTGCACCGCCGGGGAGTGGCGGAACCACGGGCGTTTTGGAGGGGCCGGGGGCACGCGCTCCCGGAGAAGCGAAGCCAGCGCCGAAGAACGCCCGGGCCTACCCGGTCGACACGACCACCGCGCCTCCCCCGGGCAGCCCCAGCCAACGCCCCCTGCAGAACACGACGAACGCAGCGCTACGACGACCCCCGCCGTGGGCGCAGCGCCGAGGGAGCGCGTGCCCCCGGCCCCGCCGGCCGCACACGTCCATAGGGTAGGAAGCTTCACCCCAGCGGCACGATCCGTACCTCGTTGTCGTTGAACAGCGGAATGAGCAGGCGGTTTCGCATGCGGTCCAGCTCGATATCGGCGGGGGCTTCCACGCCCGTCACGGTCTGCGAGAGCGTTCCTTCGCCGTCGACGCGGATGACGGACTGCTCACCCCAGCTCGACACGAGGAAGCCTCCGTCGGCCGTGGTCACGATCCCATCGAGCTGACGCTCCGATTCCGGCATGATGTCCGTCCGCTTCCCTAAAAAAGAGCTTGACGAAATGGAAACCCGGATCCTGCATAGGTGCATGCGCATTCCAAAACGCATTCGACCGGTCCTCCGTCGCGTCGTACCGGATTCCCTGCGGACGTACCGCGGGGATCTCTGGCGACGGCGCTTGGTGGCTGCGACGGACAGACTCTGGCGGGAAACCGGTGGCGTGGTGCAGGGTGGCCCGTTTGCCGGGATGACGTACACCCGTACCGAGTACAGTCAGCTCGGTCCGAAGCTCCTGGGCACCTACGAGCAGGAAACCCGGGAATTCGTCCGGCGGGTCATCGCGGCCGACCCGCCCTGCGTGATCAATGTGGGTGCCGCGGAAGGGTATTACGCCGTCGGTCTGCTTACACGAACGCGGAGGATGAGGGTGAGCGCGTTCGAGAGGAACGAGGAAGGGCGAACCTTGATGCGGGAGCTCGCGGAGCTCAATGGAGTGGCAGATCGGCTCGAGATTCACGGAGACTGCACCCCCGGAGCATTGTCCACGTGCCTGGCGGAATGGCCGGCTTCCCCCCTGCTGATCGATATCGAGGGTGGCGAGCGGCACCTGCTCGACCCGGTCGCGGTTCCCGAGCTCGCGAAGTGCGAGATCTTGGTCGAGATGCACGAGTTCCTGGCGCCCGGGGTCACGGCCCAGATTCTGGAACGATTCGAGCCCACGCACAGCGTGCGCCGCATCCCGGCGGAGGAGCGCACGGCTCGAGCGATTCCGGCCGTCGCGGGGTTGAGCGCTTCCGATCGCGTTCGGGTAGCGTTCGAACGCTCGGCTGAAGACCAGGAGTGGCTTTGGCTGGCGCCTCACCCCCCGGGCCTGTAGACCGGTTCGGGCCGCTCTTCGATCCGGCTACGCGAAGCGCCCGCCACGGACTGTCGTATTTACGGTCCCTTGGGTAAGGTTCTCGGGACTCGTCACGCCATTCCCGACGGATGCGCACATCATGAAAAGATGGAATCTGGGGTGCCTGCTGGCCGCGGTCGTCGCGCTGAGCGCCTGCGGAGGTGGAAGCACGCTTCCCACGCCGGAGCCCAGGGCGGAAGAGGATGCCCTGCGAGAGGATATCGAGCGGCTGCTGGAGCTCCGGGACGTCGAAGGAGTCCTGGCGGCTCGCTCGCGCGCGTTCACGCGCCGGGTCGCGATCATGATGGGCGATCCCTCCGACTCGGAGCTCGAACGCTTGGTGCCCGCTGTGGTGGACGCGTTCGCGTACGATTCGCTGTATGCGGACGTCGTGGCGTACATGAGCCAGGAGGGTACGCCGGAGCTGGCTGCGAGCGCCTTGGAGTGGATGGAGGATGGGGCGACGGCCGCGGTGCGGCGGATCGGAGAAGAGTACGAGCCGGCGCAGACCCTCGAAGAGTACTCGAACGAGATGACGGACGAGCTTCCGTCGGAAGAGCGTGTCCACCTGATCTCTGATTGGGTGGAAGCCCGAGGTGAAGGCGAGTTTTTCGTTCTCATGCAGGAAGCGCTGCGTGAGGCCGCGTTCAGGGTGCGCCGCGCGTTCAGACCCGACGCCCCGACATTCGAGCCGCTCTCGGGAGAAGAGCTGGAGATGGCCCGGGTGAACAGCCATGGCGCGAGCGTCATCCGGCTGATGCACGGCTACGCGCCCGCTCCCGACCAGCTCATTCGACGCGTGACCGCGGAGTACGAATCCGAGGCCGGGCGTTGGTTCACGGAGGCCTACGCCATGGGCGTGGCCAGCGCCATCCGCGCCGCGGGTGAGCGCGCGACGCGACGCTTGTCGGGGAGGGATGGACGGTGAGGCCGGACCGCGTACAGGTCGTCGAAGAGAACCTCGACCGCTTCCTCGAATCCGCTTCGGGGAGTTCCAGGAAGCTGGCCCCCGCGGACCCGGTACGCGCAGGGTCCAGCCTGACGGCCCGTCAGGCGCTCGCTTTGTTCGAGGACCAGCTGCTGAGCCGAATGGCCGACGTGGAAGCGCGTAGGCTCAAGGCATCGGGCCGGAGCTATTACACGATCTCGTCCGCCGGCCACGAACAGAACGCGGTCGTCGGCACCCACCTCAGGACCACGGACCCTTGCTTCCTGCACTACCGGTCGGGTGGCTTGATGATGGCGCGGGGGCGAAAGCTCCCGGATCTCGACATGGCGTTCGACACCATGCTGTCGGTGTGCGCCAAGGAGGACGACCCCATCTCGGAGGGGCGGCACAAGGTGTGGGGGAGCAGGGCGCTCTGGGTCCCTCCGCAGACCAGCACGATCGCATCGCACGTGCCCAAGGCGGTCGGAACGGCGTTCGCTCTGGGTCGCTCGAAGCGGATGGGGGTCGACCCGGGCATACCGGAGGATTCGATCGTCTGTTGCACGTTCGGCGACGCCTCAGCGAACCACGCCACCGCGTTGACGGGAATCCAGGCCGCGCGTTACGCGAACCGGCGCGGCAATCCGCTTCCGATGCTCTTCGTGTGCGAAGACAACGGGCTCGGGATCAGCACCGATACGCCGCGTCGCTGGATTCGGGAAAGCTTCGACGGACAAGCCCACCTCCGTTACCTCGAGGCCGATGGCGAGATCGACGACGTATGGGACGCGGTGGAGCATGCGGTCGACGTCTGTCGCACCTCTCGTGCTCCGACCTTCCTGCGTCTCGTGACGGTGCGGTTATGGGGGCACGCCGGAAGCGACATCGAGGCGGCGTATCGCTCACGCGCAGAGATCGAAGAAACCGAAGCTCGGGATCCCATTCTTCGAAACGCCGCACGCCTCATCGAGCTCGGGGTCGCGACGCCCGAGGAGCTGCGGGCCAAGGTCGACGCCGTGCGGAAGCGGCTCCGCGCGGCCGGTGAGGAGGCTTCGAGCCGGCGTCATCTGGATTCCGCGGAGCGCGTGATGGCCACGCTCGCGCCGTATGACGAGGCGCGTGTACGGCGGTCGGCCGAGCTCGGGGTCCCGGAGGAGGCACGCCGCGAGCTCTGGGGAGACGAGCTACCGGAGGACGTGACCGCGCCGGTGAAGAGAACGATGGCCGCCCATCTCAGCTCGGCGATGGCCGACGAGATGCTGAAGCGGCCCGAGATGTTCGTCTTCGGTGAGGACGTGGGCCGAAAGGGTGGGGTATACTACGTGACCGCCGGGCTCCAGAAGCGATTCGGCCAGGCGCGGGTGATCGACACGCACCTGGACGAAACGTCGATCCTGGGACTGGCGCAGGGGGCGGGGCTCCTCGGACTCCTGCCGGTGCCGGAGATCCAGTATCTGGCATACGTGCACAACGCGGTCGACCAGCTCCGTGGGGAAGCGGCCTCGCTGCAGTTCTTCAGCAGCGGTCAGTTCAGCAATCCCATGGTCGTTCGCATCGCGGGATTGGCCTACCAGAAGGGGTTCGGGGGGCATTTCCACAACGACCACTCCATCGGAGGGCTGCGCGACATTCCCGGATTGGTTCTCGCGGTGCCGAGCCGCGGGGACGATGCCGTGCGGATGCTCCGCGGTTGTCTGGCGCTCGCGAGAGAGTGCGGCCGGGTCGTGGCTTTCCTCGAGCCGATCGCCCTGTACCACCAGAAGGATCTACTGGAGGAGGGTGACGAGGGGTGGCTCTTCCCCTATCCGAAGCCCGGCGAAGCCCTCCTGCCCGGAGAGGTGGAGGTGTACGGCGAGGGGCCATTGCTCATCATCTCCTACGCGAACGGGCTCCACATGAGCTTACGAGCGCGGGCGGAGCTGGCGAGGGAGCACGGCCTCGACGCCAGGGTGCTGGACGTTCGTTGGCTCAATCCTCTGCCGTTCGACGCCATACGCCGGGCCGCGGCGGACGCGCAGGGGGTGCTCGTGGTCGACGAGTGCCGACGCACCGGAGGCGGCATCGCCGAAGCGGTCGTCGCCGACCTCGCGGAGAGCGGGTACGCTGGGACGCTCCGCTCGGTGCGGGCACCGGACTCGTTCATTCCGCTCGGGCCGGCCGCCGACACGGTGCTGCTCCAAAAGGCCGACATCGTGGCCGCGGCGCAGCGCATGATGGCGGCCGCCCCGGTATGACGTTGCCTGCTCCCGCGACGGAACACGGACCAGCGCCGCGGGCCGGTCCGTGACGCTCGGAGGCGGTGTGCGCAGGCTCGGAAGCATCCCGTGGCGTTCGGCGGCGCGGGCCGTGGCGGTGCTCTCGCTCTTCCTTGCAGGGTCGCACGGTTCGGTTGTCGAGGCTCAGGAGCCCACGCCCGAGCTCCGTGTCTGGCTGATCACCATCGGTCCGGGCACCGCGATCTGGGAGCGGTTCGGCCACAACGCACTGCGTGTCGTCGACACGCGCACCGGGTACGACGCGTCGTACAACTGGGGCATCTTCGACTTCGAGCAGGAAGATTTCGTTCCGCGGTTCCTGCGTGGACAGATGCTCTACATGATGGCTCCGTTCGCTTCCGAGCCGATGTTGGAGATGTACCGCAGCGCCGGGCGAGAGATCGTGGCCCAGGAGCTCGATCTCACCCCGGAACAGAAGCGGGCGTTGCGAGACTTCGCGGAGCGCAACGCTCTCCCGGAGAATCGGGAGTATCGCTACGACTACTTCCTCGACAACTGCTCGACCCGTGTGCGGGATCTCCTCGACCGAGTGCTCGGCGGAGCGCTGTTCGAACAATTCGGCGAGGAGCCGACGGGAACGTCCTACCGTTACCACACGCGGCGTCTGACCCGGCCCGACCCCGTGCTCTTCACCGGGATGGACCTTCTTCTCGGGAGCCCGGGCGACCGGCCCATCACGCGGTGGGCCGAGATGTTCATTCCGATGACGTTACGCGACGCGGTGCGCGAGGTGCGGATCGATCACGGAGGGGGCGAGCTCCGGCCCCTGGTGAAGGACGAAGAGGTGGTGGTGAAGGCGCGCGTGGCCGAGGCGCCGGACGAGCCGCCGGCCTGGGGAGCCTGGTACCTGATGCTCGGGCTCTTCCTCGGCGGCGGGCTGGCTCACCTCGGTCGACGGGCCGGGGTTGGCTCCCGGCGTGGCGCTGCCGCCTTCGGGGTCGTCGGCACGCTGTGGGCGTTCCTCGCCGGCACGGCGGGAACCATCCTCGTGTTGGTGCTGTTCACCGACCACGCCTTCATGGCCTGGAACGAGAACCTGTTCTTCCTCAATCCGGTCGCTCTGCTGCTCGTGCCGCTGATTCCGCTGAGCCTCGTTCGCGACCGCGTCCCCCGCCTGGCGCGCGGCACGGCGCTCTTCCTGGTCGGAGCGTCCGTGCTGGAAGTCGTGCTCTCGGTGACGCCGCTCGGATCACAGCTAAACTGGCTGGAAGCGATGCTCTTCATCCCGATCCATGTCGGCCTGTGGTGGGGTCTCGAGTCGGTCGGCGCGACGGCCGGTGGCGATGAAGCCAACGCAGATCGACGGTGAAGGAATACACGAGGGCGGCGAGGGCCAAGGCCGCCGAGGTGACGGCCAAGACCGTGGGCACGGGCGGGCCGAGCGCCACGAGGAGCGCGACGGTCTGGATGACGCAGACGGCCTTGCGACGGACGCTCGGGGGAAGGGGAGCCTCGAGGTGGGGCAGGAGGCGTCCGGCCAGGACGAAGGCGTACCGGATGAGACCGATCCCGAGCACCCACGGCCCGATCGGGGTGCTCGTCCAAACAAGCGCCGACAAGGCGAGGATCAAGAACGCGTCGAGCTCCATGTCGAAGCGGGCGCCGAATGGGGTGTGGGTATCGGTGACGCGGGCGAGCCAACCGTCGACCCCGTCCAGAACCGAGGCAGCGGCACCGAGACCGATCACCCACCATGCCGCGGGGCCTTCCACCATGCCGGGTACCAGGACCAGCGCGGCGACCGGTAGGGTGAGCGTGGCCCGGAAGAGGGTGACCCGGTTCGCCCATCCGATGCCAGGGCGGGGTAGGTGGACGGGGAGGAACGCGATCAAGAGGGTCGCGAGCACCCCGTATCCCCCGACCAGGACGACGGAGTACGCCGCCGGCAATCCCAGCGCGCTCCGCGTCACGGTCCCGATCCCGAGCAGCGCGGCGAAGGCTACGAGGAGGTCGCCCGCCGCACGCCAGCGGACCGGCGCCCGGTGGGGCGGTGCGGCGGACGCTGTGTCGCCCTCCGGCGAATCGGTGAGGTTCCGGTGGGGGAGTGTCAACGGCGTGTCCGGCGGAAGGAGGTGAGGTCGAGATGAGCGAACCGATACGCACCCGCGCGTTCTGGGTCCGCGCGCCCGGCCGTGGCGACATCGTGGAAGAGACGGTTCCCCCGCGGGGCGAGGACGAGGTCCTGGTCGAAGCTTCCTACTCGGGAGTCAGCCGCGGCACCGAAGCGCTGGTCTTTCGGGGCGAAGTGCCCGTCTCACAATACCAGGAAATGCGCGCGCCGTTTCAAGAAGGGGATTTCCCGGGCCCCGTGAAGTACGGGTACGGCAGCGTGGGCAGGGTGGTGGACACACCGGGCGAGCACGAAAGCCTTCTGGGCCGCTCCGTTTTCTGTCTGTTTCCGCACCAGGATCGGTATGTCGTCCCCGTGACGGCGCTCACCCTGCTTCCCGACGGGGTTCCGGAGGGCCGCGGGGTGTTGGCGGCCAACATGGAGACCGCGATCAACGTGGTGTGGGACGCGGGCCTGAGCGTGGGGGACCGGGTCATCGTGCTCGGCGGCGGCGTGGTCGGCCTGCTCGTCACGTGGCTGGCGGCACGGGTGCCCGGGGTCGAGCTCCTCCTGGTGGATCCGAATCCGGCGCGTGCGGAGATCGCGAGGGCGTTCGGCGCGCGCTTTACCACGGAGGTGACTCGGGAAGAGCCGGCGGCCGACGTCGTGATCCACGCCAGCGGCGCGCCGGACGGTCTTCGCACGGCGCTGGGCTCGGCCGGCGTCGAAGCTCGGATCGTCGAGGCGAGCTGGTACGGGTCCCGAACCGTGCCGCTTCCACTCGGCGAGGCATTCCACTCCCGGCGCCTGACGCTCAGGAGCAGCCAGGTGGGCCGGATCCCACCGGATCGAGCCGCGCGGTGGACGCACCGCCGGCGCTTGGCGACGGCGGTGGCACTTCTGGACGATCCCGCTTTGGATCTCCTCATCAGCGGGGAGAGCCCGTTCGAGGACCTCCCCGGAGTGATGGCGACGCTGGCCGCCGAAGGAAGTGGCACACTGTGCCACCGGATCCGGTACCACGACGTGGAGCGCGAGTCGCGATAGCCCGGCTCCACCCCTGATCTCCAACCTGCGAGCAACCCACGTGTACAGTCTCACCGTTCGTGACCACTTCATGATCGCGCACAGCTTCCAGGGAGAGGTGTTCGGTCCCGCCCAGGGCCTGCACGGCGCCACGTACGTCGTGGACGCCACCTTTCGTCGCCAGGCGCTCGACGCCCACGGGCTGGTCGTGGACATCGGCCGGGCCCGGGACGTCCTGCGGGAGATCCTGGCCGAGCTCGACTACCGGAATCTCGACGAGATCGAGCGCTTCGAGGGACGGAACACCACGACCGAGTTCCTCGCCCGCGAGGTGTTCGACCGCATGGCGGACGGGCTCCGTAGCGGTCGGCTCGGGGACGGTGGCAAGGGGGTGGAGCGCGTGTGCGTGACGCTACACGAGTCTCACGTCGCCTGGGCCAGCTTCGAGGACGCCGTTTGAGCCGGAACGACCTCCACTTCGTCGTACCGGGATCGCTCGATCAGCGGACCGGCGGATATGTCTACGACGCGCGGATGATCCGGGGCCTTCGGGATCGCGGGCGTTCGGTCAGGGTGCACGAGCTCGAAGGGGCGTTCCCGGAGGCGGACGGGACGGCACGCAGGAGCCTCGCGGACACCCTCGAGAGCGTGCCTTCGGAAAGCGTCGTGATCGTGGATGGGCTGGCCGGAGGCGGGCTTCCGGAGGTGCTCGCCACGCACCGGGAGCGACTGAGAACCGTGGCGTTGGTCCACCACCCGCTGGCCGACGAAACGGGCTTGCCCGCTTCCGCGGCCGCGCGTCTGCAGGATTCCGAGCGCAGCGCCCTCGCGGCGTGCCGAGGGGTCGTGGTCACCAGCAGCTTCACCGCGCGACGACTCGAGGAGTACGAGGTGCCCCCGGACCGCATTCGGGTCGCGGTGCCCGGAACCGAGCCCGGAGCGACGGCGAGCGGTCCGGGAGCGGGCAAGCCCGCGCAGCTCGTGTGCGTGGCGTCGATCACCCCGCGCAAGGGACACCGGACGTTGGTGGACGCGCTCGCGAGGATTCGGGACTTGGAGTGGAGCTGTGTGTTGGCGGGAAGCGGGCGCCTGGCGCCGGATCATGCTCGAAGAGTCAGAGACCACGTCGAGGACAACGGTCTCGCGGGCCGCGTCTCGTTCGTGGGCGAGTTGGGGCCCGAAGCCCTGGATGAGCTCTATCGGCGGAGCACGCTCTTCGTGCTCGCCTCCCACTACGAGGGCTACGGCATGGCCCTGACCGAGGCCCTCGCGCGCGGGCTGCCCGTGGTCAGCACGACCGGAGGCGCCATCCCGTTCACCGTACCCGAAGACGCCGGAGTGCTCGTGCCCCCTGGCGACGCGAGCGCGCTCGGGCGTGCTCTGCGGTCGGTCCTGGCCGAGGATGGCGAGATGCTGCGGCGACTGAAGGCGGGCGCGATCCGGGCGGCGGGCACGCTCCCGGACTGGGCGCAAGCCGTGGTCGCGTTCGAAGGAGCGGTCGACACGCTCGCGAGGCTCGACCCGGGGTTCCGTCGTGTCTCCGCCAACTCGGGGTCCAGGACCACGTGAGCAGCGAGGATTCGCGGGACGCGGACGACGGGTCGCTACCGGAGGGAAGCGCGTTCGAGGGAAGCTGGCTCGCGCTGCGAGAGGCAGTGGACCATCGCTCTCGCGCTCCTGAGCTGCTCCCGCCGCTCGTCCACACCTGGCGGCAGAGGGGGTGGTCCCGGATCGTGGACCTCGGATCCGGTGCGGGCTCCAACGTCCGTTATCTCGCGCCTCGGCTTCCTTCACCTCAGAGCTGGGTGCTCGTAGACCACGATCCGGACCTTCTCGAGGATGCGGCGCTGCCCCCTGAAGCGAGCGGTGCGGAGCGCGTGCGGGGAGATCTGGCGGACGAGGGCATCCGGGCGTTGCGCGATGTCGATTTCGTGACCGGCGCGGCGTTGTTGGACCTCGTGTCCGAAGCGTGGCTTCGTCGGGTGGTGCAAGCTTGTGCGGAACGTGAGTGCGGCGCGCTGTTCACCACGATCTACGACGGCACCATCGCATGGGCGCCCACGTCCGCGCAGGGTCGCGATGCGTCCACCCGTCCCGACGCGAATCGCGACCGCGCGGACGATGCGTTCATTCGCGGCCTGATCAACGCCCACCAGACCCGTGACAAAGGACTGGGGCCCGCTCTCGGGCCTCGCGCGGCCCTGGAGGCCCATGACCTCTTCGAAGCGGCCGGATACCGTACGTGGCTCGTTCCGAGCCCGTGGCACCTCGGCGTGGAAGACCAGGAACTCGCCATGGCGTTGCTCGACGGATGGGCGGGGGCGGCCCTCGAGGAGCGTCCTGCGGCCGGCCACCGCACCCGACGCTGGGTGGAGCGAAGTCGCGCGCGCATCCGCGAAGGGCGTTGGGTACTCACCGTCGGGCACCTCGATGTCCTCGCTCTCCCGGGGTCGGCGTCTCCCACGACGAGCGGGATATGACCGGATGGTTGCGGATGCTGGCGGGCCCTGTCTTGCTGGCGGCCCTGGGCTACCTGGTCGACCTCGAGGCCATCGTCGCCCGCCTACGGACGCTGGAGCCCGGATGGGTCGTCGCAGCCGTCGCCCTGGGAGTCGTGCAGACGGTGGTGTCGGCCTGGCGCTGGCGATACACGGGAGCTCGTCTGGGAATCGACCTTCCGTTCCGCACGGCGCTCACGGAATACTACCTGGCGATATTCCTCAATCAGGTGCTCCCCGGCGGTGTGCTCGGTGACGCGAATCGGGCGTGGCGGCATGCGGGACGATCTCGAAGCGGGAACAGCTCGGCCGGCCCCGCCGTCCGGTCCGTGATCCTGGAGCGAGCCGCCGGCCAGCTCGTCATCTTCCTGCTGGCGTTCCTGTCAGCCGGCATCGTGGCCGCGCGGGTGAATCGACTGGGCCTTTGGGTCGGCACGATAGCCGTGGGGCTCGTGGCCTTCGCCGTGGGAGCTCGGATGCTCGAGTGGAGCAGGCGAGCCACGTCCCCCCTGGGGCAGCTCGCCCGTGACGCTCGCACGGCCGTGTTCTCTCGTGAAGCGTGGGGGGTTCAGCTCGGCACCTCGGCCCTCATCGTCATCTCCTACGTGTTGACCTACGTCTGCGCCGCGTGGGCGGTGGGCATCGACACTCCGTTCGCCGTGCTGGCACCGCTGGTCCCTCCCGTCCTGCTGGCGATGCTTCTCCCCCTGTCGGTCGCGGGGTGGGGCGTGCGCGAGGCGGCCGCCGCGAGTCTGTGGGGCGTCGTGGGGCTGAGCGTGGCGGACGGTGTGGCCATCTCGGTGGTGTATGGCCTCCTCGTCCTCGTCGGGACGGCCCCGGGAGCCGCGGTGCTCGCGCTGGGCGGGCGTTACGCCGCGCCGCGCGAGCCCGACACGCGCCGGAGATCCAGGTCGAAGAGCACGTCGTCGCCGAGCGTGAAGTGACGGCAGGCCGGACGGAGCGCGTCGGCCAGGGTGGCGACGGGCGCCAACGAGAGGCTCGGCCGACCCGACCCGATCACCATCGGGGCCACGGTCACGTGTAGCCGGTCGAGCGCTCGGGCGGCGAGGAAGTGGGAAACCGTGACGCCGCCCCCTTCCACTAGCACGCGCCGGCACCCGCGTGCCTCGAGCATCTCGAGGAGCCAGGAAGGAGCGATGACGCCCGGGTCCGGCTCTCGGGGAGCCATGATCTCGACGTGATCCGGCGTGGGACTTTCAGGCACGCCGTGTCGGACCCACAGGGTCGGAGCCGCTCCGTCGCGGAACAGGTGTCCGCTCGGCTCGACGCGGCCGGCCGGGTCGAGCACGACGCGCAGTGGGTTCTCGCCGGGCGCCCGACGGGTCGTCAACCTCGGATCGTCGGACACGGCCGTGCCCGCGCCCACCACGACGGCATCCACGAGCGCTCGGAGGCGATGCAGCCTCTCGATATCCCCCGGCCCCGTGACATAGTGCGAATCCCCGGACTCGGTGGCGATCCGACCGTCGAGGCTCTGGCCGACCTGACCGACCACGATCCCCGGAGCCGCCGCGATGGGGGCGAACAGGTCCAAGAGGTGGGTCGCCTCGGGGTCGGATGGCGCGGACGTCGTCCATGCTCCGGTGGGCTCCACCGTCAACGACGCGCCGTCGACGGTCACTGTAGTGGCCTGACCGGAGCTTTCGGCGGAGACGGATGCGACCGCGTTCGCCGCGGCGCGCAAGAGGTCCCAAGCGCCCGTGGCGGTGATCCGCACGCTCATGGAGCGTCCTCCAAGCGATCCACCGGGAACGCCCAGGTTTCCCGGACGATCGTCGCGAGGACCGCGGCATAGTGCTCGACCAGCTCGGCACCGATCGCCTCCGTCGCCAGGCGGGCGTCACCCGTCACCCCGTGCGGGTTCAGGTCTCCCGCCAGCCACGAGAAGGGAGCCACGCCCTCCGGGCTCACCCACCGCAAGGTGCTCGCCAACTCCTCTCCGAGCGTGGAGAACCGGGCGATGTGCTCGGCCCGGACGAGGTCGGGACGGAGGTGCAGGAGCATGGAGGTCTCGACGGCCCCGCCGTGTAGCCCGTGCACCCATTCCTCGTCGGGAAGCTCCGTCGAGGTCGGACGGGGGAAGCGGAACGAATGGGCCTTCACCACCAGGAGGCCGTGCTCCGTCCGAAGGCGCAGACCCACGTCGTCGACGACGTGGGCGTTCCCGCCGTGCGTGTTGAAGAGAACCAGCCTGCGGAATCCCTGGCGGGCCAGTGCCGCTCCTTGCTGTAGGAGGATCTCCGCGAGCGTGTCCGCGGCGAGGGACAGGGTGCCGGCGAACCGGTCGTGCTCGAGGCTGGCGCCGCTCGAGAGCTCGGGCAGCAGCACGACCGGTACGTCGTCGGGAACGGCTTCGAGCGCTCGGCTGGCGAGTCCACGGGCGATGACGAGGTCGGTGGAGACCGGTAGGTGCGGCCCGTGCTGCTCGATCGCTCCAAGCGGGAGCACCGCGACCGGGTCCCGTGCCGCCAGAGCGGACAGCTCCGGGGCGCTCTGCTCTTCCCACCGCCACGTGGAGGGGGTCGGCTCGTCGGGCATCAGCGCTCCTCTGAAGGGAAGGGGGCTTCGTGCGTCCCTGTATCGATTTTTGCGTAGACGTCTCCGAAGGCTAGGCCGTCCGCTCCGGCGTCGAGCCAGGCGCGCAGCTCCACCGCTCCCAGCCAGGGTCGAAAGCGGAACCGTCGCTCCTCACGGGCGACCGCGTTGAACCGGTACGGTCCCAGCGCGTCCAGGTGATCCACACAGGCACGGGCGATGTCCAGCCCCCCCTGAACGAACTCGAAGGAAATCCCGGCGATCGGGTGGGTGAGTCCGGCCAACGCCTCCGCTTCGTGCCCTTCGATGTCCAGCTTGCAAAAGGTCGGAAGGCCGAAGCGGGCCACTAGGGCGTCGAGAGTGGTCAGGGGGACCGCCACTTCGTCCTCCCACCGCACGCCGTCGAAACCCAGGTTGCGCTCCATCATCCTCCTCCGCCAGCCGGATGAGAGCGTGGAGACCGTCGGCGTGCGTCGGCTCACGGCCAGCGAAGCGGTCCCCACCTCCGCACCTACCGCTTCTTCGAGCACGACGACTCCCTTCTTTCGGCCGGCGATGCGGCGGAGCCACCGTGCGACACCGGGTTGCGGCTCGAGAGCGACCACCCGCGCGCCGAGGGAGGCGAAGGCCACCGTCCGATCCCCCAAGTGCGCGCCGACGTCGAAAACCAGGCTTCCGGGCTCCACGAACGGCGCGTAGAGGGAGCGCAGGCCCCGTTGGCGTCCGGGCCGCCAGTAGACCGCGAACGAGCGCAGCAGCCCGAGGAGCTCATCCACCGGTGCCCGCCGCACGGCTCGACCGCTCCTCGCTGAATGCCCGGATGAACCAGGTGCGGAACCGGTCCATCCCTTTCGGCTCTCCGTCCACATCCGGGAACGGTCCGGTCTCGAAGCCCCACTGCAGGAAAGGATCGAGAAGCTCTCGCGCACCGGTGATCACGTGGACGGGAACGGTTCTCGGCGCGTCCTCTCCGGTGATGAGCGGGGCGGGTTGATGGTCTCCGAGAAGGATCAGCAGCGCGTCCGAGCCGATGAAGCGCTCCGCGTAGCTGGCCGCCGTATGGACGGCATAGTCGATGGACAACGCATAGTGCTCACGAACCCGTTCGGTGTCGCGCCAGAGCTCTTCAGGACGCTCTCCGGCCTCCCGCCACTCCTCGAACACGGACCCGTCACCGATCTCGTTCCAGGCCTCGAGAACCGGTAGGATGGGAGTCCACGGCGCGTGGCTGCTGATCAGACCGATCTCCGCGAAGAGCGGCCGTTCTTCAGGGGTCGCGCGGCGGACGGAGCGCTCGACGAAGGACCAAGTGTACTGATCCGGCATCGTCACCCAGTTCAGTGGCGGGCCTCGGTAGCCCATATCCTCGAAGGTGTAGATGGCGTCGTATCCGAACTGGAACCCTTCGGGCCAGGCGAGGGTGATCGCGGGCATGACCGCGGCCGTCCTGTATCCGGCGGCTTCGAAGTCATCGATGAGGGTCGGGCGTGTGCTGGCCAGGAGGAGATCGTACCGCATCTGATTGTGGAGCCAGAGGCCGCTGAGCATCGAACCATGCCCCAACCAGGACTGTCCGCCCTGGCTCGGTGCGACCAGTCGTCCGGTCGCGAGGTGGAGGCCCGCGGCCTCGAGGCGCGATCCCATCTCCTTCAAACGGGGGCGGATCGTCGGAGCGTAGCGCGGATCTTCCAGCGCGGTCATGCCGTACGACTCGACGAACGCGAGAAGCACGTCCCGTCCCCCCAGCCGTCCGAGGAGTCCGGGCGTGCCGGAGAGATCGGCGGGACGTGCCGCGAGCTCGGCCGCGAACGCGTCGCGCTCTTCCAGGAGGCCTGCGGCGAAGCGTGCCTGCTCGGCGGCGAGACGGGCCCCCGGGAAGCCGAGAGCCCGGCTCCACCCCTCGTCCGCCCGCATGCCGACGAGGATGCCGGACGCCACGAGGACCGTGAGGCCCATGCTCCGGTAGGACCTCAGGACGGGACGCACCCGGCGCGGGGGCGCCAGAAGGTGTCCGAGGAGGGCCACGACCGCCAATGGCAGGAGGATCGCGGCCGTGCGAACGACCGTGGCCATCGCCGGGCCCATGGTGCCCGTCAGTAGGTCGGACACGGCGCTGAGCAGGCGGATATCCAAGTAGATGTTGAGCGGGCGCGAAAGGCTCATGCGGGCGGACGCATCTCCGAGTCCGACCAATCCCATGGCCACGACGATCAAAGCCGCGAGGAGCGCCAGGGCCACGGACCACGGCCGCCGCGGCAGGGCCGCGAAGACGAGCGTGAGAACGACGGCTTCCCCGGCCACCCAGTGGAAGGGGACCATCCCCGGAGCGGCCCATTGGGGCGCCAGGAGGATCCCATTGACAAGGACGAAGGCCAGGATGAGGCTCAACCACCTTCCGGGGGCCGTTGAGGGCCACGACGCGAGCGCCTTTGCGACCGAGCGCATCCCGGTGTCGGTTGCCGGATCGGATGTCATGTTCGGATGTGCCGGTCCACGGAGCTGAAGGGAATCATGTCATTTCGCCTGCTTGCCGCTTTCCTCGCGCTCGTGCTGCTCGTCTGGTGGTTCACGACCGGTCCCACTCTACCGTCACTGGTACCCGGAACCAACCCGGGCGAGCACACGCCCCCACCGGACACCGCGAGCCCGGCCGAGACGGTCTGGCAACCGCGCCCCGAAACGTTGACCGAGGATCTGGCGCGCCACGCCCGTGCCCTCTCCGAAAGGGCGTACGTGGCACCGTCCTGGAACGTTCCGGACAGGCTCGCGGAGTTGGACTTCGACGGGTACCGCTCCATCCGCTTCCGGCCCGCCGCTTCCGTCTGGCGTGACGAAGGCATGTTCGAAGTTCAACTCTTCCACCTCGGCGGTGCCTACGACACACCCGTGTCCATCCACTTCGTCGAAGGTGACTCCATACGGGAGCAACGCTACGATCCCGCGCTCTTCTCGTTCGAGGGAGCCGCGTCGGAGGTCGGTGACCTGCCGAGCGGCTCGGTCCCGGCGTTCGCCGGGTTCCGCGTTCACTACCCGCTCAACGCGCCCGAACGGAGCGACGAGGTCGCGGCGTTCCTCGGCGCCTCGTACTTCCGGATCCTCGGCGCGGGACACCAATACGGGCTCTCCGCGCGCGGCCTGGCCATCGATCCCGCCACGGACGGGCCCGAGGAGTTCCCGGATTTCAAGGCGTTCTGGATCACGCGGCCCGAGGACGGATCCCGAACCTTGACGGTCCACGCTCTCCTCGACGGGCCGTCGGTCGTGGGGGCCTATCGGTTCGAGCTTCGGCCCGGTGCCTCGACGGAGCTCATGGTCGACGCTCACCTGTTCGGGAGGCGCGACGTCTCCAAGCTCGGCGTGGCTCCCTTGAGTAGCATGTTCCTGCACGCGCCCGGGCACGGTCCCCGGCACGACGACTTCCGCCCCCGTGTGCACGATTCCGACGGCCTGCAGATGCTCACGGGCCGCGGGGAGTGGATCTGGAGGCCACTTTCGAACGGGCCCGGTTTCCACGTGACGTCCCTCCGGGACGAAGATCCGTCGGGGTTCGGCCTGTTCCAGCGCGCGCGGGACTTCGAGGACTACTTGGATCTGGAAGCCCGGTACGACCGCCGTCCGAGCTACTGGGTGGAAGTGATCGATGGGGACTGGGGCACCGGAGGGGTGGAGCTCATGGAGATCCCCACGCCCTCCGAGTTCAACGACAACATCGCTGCCTACTGGGTGCCGGACCGACCGCTCGCCGCGGGCGAGGAGCGTAGGTACGCGTATCGGTTGAGCACCCATGACGCTCGTCCGCCGGAGCTCGATCTCGCGCACGTGGAGCGCACGGCGGTGGGACGGGACGCCCTGCCGGGGGAAGGCGAGCCTTCCCCTCCGGGCCACCGGCGTTTCGTGGTGGATTTCGTGGGCGGTGTCCTCACGGACCTCGGGGAGGAGGACGATGTACGACCGGATCTCTCGCTGCTCAGGGGGAGCGCGGAGGGGGTCACGGTACAGCCCTTGCCGGGTAACACGGGGCGGCGGGTGACCTTCACCTTGATCCCCGACGGCGACGAGCCGGCGGACATGCGTCTGCGTCTGCTCCTCGATGACCGCTCGGTGAGCGAGACTTGGAGCTATGTTTGGTATCCTCGAGACATGAACTGAGCTTGAGCGCACCCTCCCAGACCACACCACCTCCAGTCTCGAGCGCATCGATCTTCGATGCGCCGGGCCTCGGGCTCCGTCGCACCCTCTTCGCCTTTCTCGTCGCCGGAACGACCGTCTACGGCGTATCCATGATGGCGAGCATCGTGGGCGCGGGCGGAACCACGCTGCTCGAGGTGGCGATCCTGGTCCTTTTCGCGCCGACGTTCGGCTGGATCTCCATTGCCTTCTGGAACGCGATCCTGGGGTTCGTCCTCCAGGCGTGGAATCGGGACCCGCTTACGCTACGGCCGATGGGATCGCGGGCGCGTACCCTCGCCGATGTGCCGATCACCACGCGCACCGCGCTGGTCGTTCCCAGCCGGAACGAGGACGTGAGCGCCGTGGTCGAGCGGATCCGCTGGATGTTGGATTCGCTGGAGGAAACGGGCATGGCGGGTGTGTTCGACGTGCACCTTTTGAGCGATGCCGACGACCCCGGATTGATCGACGTCGAGGAGCGGGAGTGGAGCGAGCTCCGGGAAGAGTACGGTGGCTCATCCGGCCTTCACTATCGACGTCGCTCGTCGAACCAAGGGCGCAAGGCGGGCAACATCGCCGAGTTCTGCGAGCGATGCGGGGACGACTACGCGTATTTCGTGGTCTTGGACGCGGACTCCGTGATGCGGGGGGATACGCTCGTCCACCTCGTCCGGGGCATGGAAGCGGATCCGAGCGTGGGCCTCCTCCAGACGGTCCCGCTTCCTCGGCGCCAGGAAACCCGCTTCGGCCGATTCGTGGAGTTCGCGTCGACCCTCTACGGCCCGATGCTGGCCACCGGACAGAGCTTCTGGCAGGGGGACGCAGCGAATTACTGGGGGCACAACGCGATCGTGCGCATGGATCCGTTTCGGCGGCACGGTCGTCTGCCCGTCCTTCCCGGGTCGCCCCCGCTCGGTGGTGAGATCCTCTCCCACGACTTCGTGGAAGCCGCGCTCCTGCGTCGTGCCGGCTGGAGCGCGTACCTCCTCCCGGACGTGAAGGGAAGCTGGGAGGACGTGCCGAGCAACCTGCTCGACTTCGCGCGCCGTGACCGCCGTTGGGCTCAGGGGAGCCTCCAACACCTCAGGCTGATGGGCCTCGCGGGCCTCCATCCCCTCAGCCGCCTCCACTTCTTGCTGGGGGCCATGGGTTACGTGTCCTCGTTGCTCTGGCTCCTCCTTCTCCTCGCCAGCACGATCTACGTGGCGGAGTGGCAGGGAATCGGGGGCATCGTGGTCCTCGATAGCCCCACGCCGGGTCCGGGGGCGGCGGGCCGACCGGTCCCCTCGCTTCTCGGGATTACCGCAGGACTCTTGTTCATTCCGAAGATGTTGGGAGTCGGTCTCGCCTTCCGGGACCGGATCCCGTTCGCCAACAGAGGAAGGTTGGCCGTTCGTGCCTCGTCGGAAGCCGCGTTCGCCGTCCTGGTGGCGCCGATCATGATGCTCGTCCACGCTTGGTGTGTCACCAGCATCGTGGCTGGGCGGTCCGTGGCCTGGGGGAGCCAGCTGCGGGACGGTCGGATCGTTTCCTGGTCCGAAGCGACCCGGCGGGTCGGCTGGGTGACCGCGGTGGGGGTGGCCTGGGGCGCCTACACGCTTTTCCTGAGCCCGTTGTTCTTCGCCTGGCTTTCCCCGATCTTCGCCGGGTTGCTGGTCGCCGTGCCGACGGTACGATGGACCTCGGACCCTCGGCACGGCGTTGTTGCTTCCGGTCGTGACGACGGCCGGCGCTCACGATCCGGTCCGCCCGGAGCCGCCGATGGGCAGGAAGGTGCCGTGAACAATATGCACGAAGCCGAGCGGAGTCTCTTCGAGCTGAGGCGGCACAGAGCGGTTTACGTCGAGAGCGCGCAGGGTCCCGACGGCACCGCGGGCGTCGATCTCCTCGTCGCGTCGGCGGAAGGGATCGACGATGGAGTTCTGGCGATGCTTCGCGAATATAGTGCGGGCCCGCTTCACCTTCTCATCACGCCGTACCGCGCTCGCGCGATGGGGATCGAGGCAGGATCCGCTCCGTTGGCACTCGAGCTACCCCAGCGCATGGGGCCGTCCGAAATCCTCCGCCTGAGCAGCACACCGCGGCCGATGCCGTCGGTCAAGCTCGCCTCACGCCCGCTGACCGACGCCGAGGAGGTCAGCCTCTCCTTGGCACGGTTGGGGCACCTGCTACCTGCCGTGGTGAGCGCCACCGTGCCACCCGACGTACCCACCGGTCTCGGGCAGCGGCTGGCCTCCGGGCAGGTATTGCGAGCGCACGCGAGTCGCATACGAGCGGCCTTCGCCACGCCGCGGCTCTCGGTCACGCGAGTGAGCGCGGCGGCGGTGCCCCTGCAAGACACCGAAGACGCGGAATTCATCCTGTTTCGGGAGGAACACGGCTTCCTGGAGCACGTCGCCATCCTGATCGGCTCCCGGGAGCGATGGCCGGATCCTCTTCCGGTGCGGCTCCATTCCGCGTGCCTCACGGGCGATCTCTTCGGAAGCTTGAAATGCGACTGCGGTGAGCAGCTCCACGGAAGCCTACGCCATTTTCGGGAGCGAGGCGGGGGTGTGTTGCTGTACCTGCAACAGGAGGGCCGGGGCATCGGGCTGGGGAACAAGCTCCGGGCGTACGCTCTCCAGGAAGGTGGGCTCGATACCGTGGACGCGGATTGCGCCCTCGGATTCGGGCCGGACGAGCGGAGCTACGACGCGGCCGTCGATATGCTGAGGCACCTCGGGATCGAGCGTGTCCAACTGCTCACGAACAACCCGGAAAAGCTGAGAGCACTCGAGAGCGCGGGAGTGAAGGTGCTCGACCGAATGCCCCTCCACGGAACGTTGAATCGCCACAATCTCCCCTACGTGAAAGCGAAAGTGCAACGTGCGGGCCACTGGCTCGGCGACATGTTGTCGGAGGCTTCCGAGCGACCGTGAAGGGGTCGTCGGATTACAGGGGACATCCCTGCGGCGCTTGTCGGAGCGTCGGGACGGGACGCGCGGCGATCCTCCTCGCGCTGTTGGGGACGGTCGCGTGCGAGCCGGTGCCCGAGGTGGCCCGAGATCCCGATCCGCTCCTCCAAACGTCGGAGCTCCGATACCGGATCGAGCGGCACGACATCGGCTACTCCACGCAGGTCGTCTACACGTTCCGGAACGACACGGGCGCGGACGTCCATCTCGAGAATTGCGACGGTGACATACGTCCGTTGCTCCAGGTGCGACGCGAGGGCCGCTGGGTTGATGCTTGGCGCCCGCTGATGCGGGAGTGCGCGAGTGAGCCCGTGGTGATCGAGAGGGGAGCCCGCCTCACCGACACGCTCGAGGTCGTGGGGGCCCCGCCCGAATCGAACGTCTCTCCGAGCTTCGTGTTCGAGGACGTTGAAGGTGTCTATCGATTGTATTGGTTCCAATCCCGGCTCGTCCCCGAGGGTGAAAGCGGGGGCGACGCCTCCGATCCCGGGATCCCGTGGCGGACGTCGAACCCGTTCGCCCTCGCGTTTCCCTGACCGCCCGTGCTGGAGGATGCTCGATGCCACCCAGCCGCTATGTTTCCGCGGATCGTCTCCTGCGCATGCTGGCGTACATCGCCGTGGCCGTGGTCGTGTTGGTGGCGGCCGATGCGGTGTTCCGTGTCTTCGGGTCGCCCCAGGCGGTGCGTCGCACCTTCGCGGTGATCTGGATCGTGGCCCTCCCGTTGGGAGGATGGTGGCTCTGGCGGCGCACGGCCCGCGATTCCGGCCATTGACCCTTCGGCCCGGTGGGGCCAGCTTCTCCAAAGCGAGTCGGCACCCGACGCGAGGCGCGGCCCCGATGGATTCCGGGCGCCGCGTTTTTTGATGTCAGTCGGTGGAACTCTCAGGACCCACGAGCCATGTCGAGCGAACACATCCGCATCACCCTTCCGAACGGCGATGTTCTCGAGCTTCCGGAAGGATCCACGGCCGGGGATGTCGCGGCTGCTATCGGACCGGGGCTGGCCCGCGCCGCGCTCGCCGCGGTCGTGAACGGTCGCACGGTCGGCCTCATGGAACCCATCGAAGGTGACGCCGAAGTAAGGATCCTGACGGAGAAGGATCCCGAGGCCCTTCCGGTGTTGCGCCATTCCGCCGCGCACGTGCTCGCCACGGCGGTGCGCGAGCTGCGTCCGGGCGCCGGCATCGGATTCGGTCCGGCCATCGACGAGGGATTCTACTACGATTTCGACGTGCCCGAGCCCTTCACTCCCGAAGACCTCGAGATCTTCGAGCAGAAGATGGAGGAGGTCACCGAGGCCGACCAGCCGTTCGAGCGCAAGCACGTTACCAAGGAAGAAGCGCGCGAGCTGTTCTCGGACGACCCTCTCAAGCTCGAACGGCTCGAGGAGTTCGACGACGACGAGGTCATCACCGTCTACGAGAACGGTCCCTTCATGGACCTGTGCAAGGGACCCCACGTGCCGAGCACCGGCCGCCTCGAGCACTTCAAGCTGCTCTCGGGCGCGGGCGCCTATTGGCGTGGGGACGAGCGCCGCCAGATGCTGCAACGCATTTACGGTACGGCCTTCCCGAAGCAGCAGGACCTCGACGAGTACATCGAACGGCGGGAAGAGGCGCGAAAGCGTGACCATCGACGGGTCGGAAAGGACCTGGATCTGTTCCTCTTCCATCCCTGGGCGCCGGGCGCGCCCTTCTGGACGGATCGCGGGACGACGGTGTTCCAGGTGTTGAGCGAGTGGATGTCGGGTGTTTTGCGCGAGAATGGCTATCAGCAGGTCAAGACCCCGCTCCTGTACAACAAATCGCTCTGGGAGCAGTCCGGTCACTGGGGGAAGTACCGCGAGAACATGTTCATGGTTCTGGATAAGGAATCCGGGGAGCACGACCTCTCCCTCAAGCCCATGAACTGTCCCTCCCACTACCTCCTCTACCAGGCGCGTCGGCGGTCTTACCGAGAGTTGCCGGTCCGGTTCGCCACCCAGGACGTGCTCCACCGAAACGAGGTCACGGGCGCGCTCAGCGGTCTCACGCGCGTGCGCCAGTTCCAACAGGACGACGCCCACATCTTCCTCACGGAAGACCAGATCGTGGACGAGGTCCGCCGTCTCGTCGAGCTCATCGACTACTTCTACCGTACGCTCGGCCTCGAGTACAGGACGAAGTTCGCCACCCGACCGGAAGAGCGCATCGGAGACGATGCCATGTGGGATCGTTCGGAGCGCGCGCTTCGGGATGCCCTCGACGCGCTCGGCCGCCCCTACGACTTGAAGGAGGGAGACGGCGCGTTCTACGGCCCGAAGATCGACTTCGACGTCGTGGACGCGATCGGACGCGAATGGCAGCTGGGTACCATTCAGCTGGATTACGCAAACCCGGATCGCTTCGACCTCACGTACGTGGGTGAGGACAACACCGAGCACCGACCGGTCATCATCCACCGCGCGATTTTCGGCTCGTTCGAACGGTTCATCGCGATCCTCATCGAACACTACGCGGGAGCGTTCCCGACGTGGCTCAGCCCCGAGCAGGTTCGGGTGCTGCCGATCTCGGAGCAGTGGGTCGACAGCGCACGGGACCTCGTCACCCAACTCGAGCACGCCGGCGTGCGAGCCCGGATGGCCCCGAGAGATACGCTCAACTACCGGATTCGGGAGGCGGAGAAGCTGAAGATCCCCTACATGGCGGTCGTGGGTGAACGCGAAGCCGCGAATGACACGGTGGCGGTCCGGCGTCGGGGAGCGGGGAAGAAACAAGACATTATCGCGCGGGCGGACTTCGTGGAGCGAGTGACCGAGGAGGTCCGGTCGAGGGCGCTCGAGTGACCGAGGGCGGTCCCCGGAGCTCCCGGAGAACGACGGAGCGTGCCGTTGACCGGGATGAGCGCATCGCCCATCTTCTCCGAGGAGAAAATCAGCAAGCAGGTCGGCTCGGCCGCCGTCCTCACCCTCGGGCTCCACGGAGCCGACTCGGGGGTCGCGCTTTCATCGGGTGTGCCTCAGGGCGGACCCGGAACGGCTAGTGCGACCCGGGTTCCGAGAGCTCGGGTCTTTTTTGTCGTTCGTGATCAGGTGTCATGGTGACGCCCGACACAGGACACCATCGGAGGGTTAGGGGAAATCAACGACAAGCGAGTCCGCGTGAACGAGCAGATCCGGATCAGCCCGGTCCGGTTGATTCAGGACGATGGTGAGCAGATCGGCATCGTCTCCCTCGACGAGGCGCGTGAGCGCGCTACCAAACGGGGAATGGATCTGGTCGAAGTAGCGGCAGATGCCCGTCCGCCCGTGGTCAAGATGATGGACTACGGCAAGTACAAGTACGAAGCCCAGCGGGCTGCCAAGGAAGCGCGGAAAAAACAGCATACGATCCAGGTCAAGGAAGTGAAATTCCGACCGGGCATCGAGGACCACGACTACGAGTTCAAGCTCCGACACGCGCGTCGTTTCCTCGAAGAGGGAAACAAGGTCAAGCTGACCATGATGTTCCGGGGACGTCAGGTCACACACCCCGAGCTGGGCGTGGAGATCTTGTCCCAGGTGATGGAAGACCTGAAGGACGTGGGCAAGGTCGAGTCCCAGCCGAATATGGAAGGGCGGGTGATGTCCATGGTCGCCGCTCCCCTCGACACCAAGTAGAGAACCGGGTCCTGCGGGCTCGGCCCAAAGGAACAACGGAGAGACTGAATGCCGAAGATGAAGACGCACCGAGGTGCGGCCAAGCGCGTCAAGAAGACGGGCACGGGTAAGCTCAAGCGCATGCGCGCGAACAAGAGCCATATCCTGACCAAGAAGACGCGGAAGCGGAAGCGCCGCCTTCGGCGGTCCGATCTGGTGGCCTCCTCCGACGCGAAGAAGCTGAAGCGAATCCTACCCTACGGCGCCTGAGGAGGAGTCCCCATGCCGAGAGCGACCTCCGCCGTAGCGCGGAACAGAAAGAAGAAGAAGATCTTCAAGGCTGCGAAGGGTTACTTCGGCGGCCGTAAGAATCTCTATCGGACGGCGAAAGACGCCGTCGAGCGCGGTTGGCAACACGCCTATCGGGATCGCAAGAAGAAGAAGCGGACGTTCCGGAGGCTCTGGATCGCGCGCATCAACGCGGCCGCGCGGGAGCACGACCTCTCCTATTCGCGCTTCATAAACGGCCTGAAGCACGCCGGAATCGAGTTGGACCGGAAGGCGCTCGCGGATGTCGCGGTGCGTAATCCCGAAGCGTTCGAAACGCTGGTCGTTCGCGCGAAGGAAGGGCTCGACCAGAAGGCCGGATAAGCCGGACGTTCCGATCCGAGGGTCCACACCTGGTAGGGGCCTCGCGGCATCGAGCCGCGGGGCCCTTCCTGCATCCGGGGGCAGGGGAACCCGTTCCCGGCGGGTGGGATGAGCGGCGCGAGTCGCTCGGATTGCATCCCGTCGTGCGCTTGATAGCTTACGGACCGCCCCGGAAGGGCCTACCCCCGTCACTTGCGGAGATGATGAATCAGCCTGACCTGACCAACGCTTTGCGCACCCTCGAGCGGGAGGCTCTGGAGCGGATCGCGAGCGCGAACGACGCGGAAGCACTCGAGGCAGTTCGTGTGGACTATCTCGGCCGCAAGGAAGGACGCGTATCCCAGATCCTGAGGGGTCTGGGTAGCATGCCTCCGGAGGAGCGGCCGGCGGTTGGCCAGGAAGCCAATCGGGTGAAGGACGAGCTCGCGCGGGCGCTCGATCGACGAGAAGCCGAGGTGAGCGGGGTCGAGGACCATACGTACGGGGACCGGAGCCTTCCGGCCCGCGACCCGTGGCGTGGCGGGCTCCACCCCATCACGCAGGCGGTGGACGAGATCTGGGAGATCTTCCGGGGGCTCGGCTTCAGTCGAGCCCGCGGGCCCGAGGCGGACACCGAGTGGTACAACTTCGAGGCGCTGAACACCCCGCTCGACCATCCGGCCGCCGACGAGCAGGACACGCTGTACCTCGCGGACTCCGTCCTCCTGCGCAGCCATACCTCGCCCGTGCAGATGCGCACGATGGAGCGGCACGACCCGCCCGTCCGCGTATTGGCTCCCGGCTGGGTCTATCGGCGCGATACCTACGACGCCACACACACTCCCGCGTTCATGCAGATCGAGGGGCTCGTGATCGACGAGGGGGTCACCTTCGTGGATTTCAAGGCGACGCTGGCCGAGTTCGCGCGACGCTACTGGGGCTCGGACACACGCGTTCGTTTCCGCCCGTCTTTCTTTCCATTCACCGAGCCCAGCGCCGAGGTGGACGTCAAACGCTTCGTCACCCGACCGGACGGAACGAGGGAAGAGACGGACTGGTTGGAGATCATGGGCGCGGGAATGGTCGATCCGGCCGTTATCGAGAACGCGGGGCACGACCCGGAGCGCTACACCGGCTGGGCGTTCGGGATGGGACCGGGACGCATCGCGATGCTCAAGCACGGCGTGAGCGATCTTCGAACCTTCTTCGAGAACGACGTCCGCTTCCTTTCCCAGTTCGCCTCATGAATGCTTCTTATCGCTGGCTCCTCGAGCTCGTCCCCGGGCTCGACCTCGATGCGGAGGCGGTATCGGAGCACCTCGCGCTCCGCGGGGCCCCCGTAGAGGACACGCACGCCCCCGGGGCGTCGCTCGAGGACGTTGTCGTGGGCGAGGTTCTGGAATCGGACCCGCACCCGAACGCGGACCGGCTCACGCTGTGCACGGTCGACGGAGGTGACGGAGCGGTTCAGGTGGTGTGCGGCGCGCCGAACGTGAAGGTCGGCGCACGGTACCCGTTCGCGCCGGTCGGAGCCGTGCTCCCGGGCGACTTCCGCATCAAGAAGGCCAAGATTCGGGGTGAGGTGTCCCAGGGTATGCTGTGTTCCGCCAAGGAGTTGGGGCTGGGGGCCGACCACCAGGGCATCATGGAGCTCGCGGGCGACTTCGAACCGGGCGCCTCCTTTGTGGAGGCGCTCGGTCTCGACGACACGACGCTCGACGTGGAGGTCACCGCGAACCGTGGAGACCTGTTGTCCCATCTGGGCTTGGCGCGCGAGCTGGCGCCCGCCGGCGAAGGACGCGTCGTGCTTCCGGAGTTGCCGGGTGTCGAGGTCCTGGAGCTCGAATACCGTCGGGACGCGTCGCGGGTCGAAGGCGCCGGGGTGGCCGTGGAGGTTCGAGAGCCGGCGCTCTGTCCCAGGTATCTAGGGGCGATCGTTCGGAACGTCACGGTCGGACCGTCACCGGCCTGGCTCCAGCGTCGCTTGCGGGGCACCGGCGCCCGGCCGATCAACAACGTGGTGGACGCGACCAACTACGTCATGCTGGAGTTGGGACAGCCCTTGCACGCCTTCGATCTCGGGAAGCTCTCGGGCTCCGAGGTCGTCGTGCGGCAGCCCGAATCCGACGAAGTCCACGTCACCACTCTGGACGGCGAACGGCGTGCGTTGAGCGCCGACATGTTGATGATTTGTGACGCGGAGCATCCGGTCGCCATCGCCGGGGTGATGGGCGGCCTGGATTCGGAGGTCGACGAAGCGACCACGGACCTCTTTCTGGAGTGCGCCTGGTTCGACCCCAAGTCGATTCGCGCGACGCGGCGCGCGCTCGGAATGTCCACGGACGCTTCGTACCGGTTCGAGCGAGGCATCGACCCCGAGGGCCTGGAGCGGGCGCTGGCGCGCTGCGCGAGTCTCATCGCGGCCATCGCGGGAGGCACGGTCGACGGTCCGGTGCTCGATTGCGGAAGCCCGACGTACGAAGCCGATGTCGTGCCCCTCCGTCTCTCACGGGTCGAACGCCTCCTCGGTGTGCCGTTCACCGGGGACGAGGTCGGCCGCCTCCTCGAGCCACTCGGCTTCGTGCTCGAGCACGAGACGAACGGAACCCTGCATTTTCGCATACCGGGGTTTCGTAGCCACGACGTGCACCGCGAAGTGGATCTGATCGAAGAAGTGGCGCGAAGCCACGGGTACGACGCGTTTCCGTCCGAGCTGGGTCCTTACCGACCCGGAACGGTCCCCGACCATCCCCTGTTTCGACTCGAGGACGAGTTGCGCGGAAAGCTCGCCGCCAGAGGACTCTTCGAAGCGCAGACACCCGCCTTCGTTCCGGAAGGTGAAGGCGAAGTCGAGGTGGCGAATCCTCTGGCCACGACCGAGCCCTTCATGCGACGCACGCTCCTCCCGTCGCTGCTCCGAAGAGTGGAGTACAACCTCGCGCGGGGAAACCGAGACGTCAGGCTCTTCGAATTCGGGACCTCGTTCCGTAAGGCCGAGTCCGGCGCGCCCCCGCTCGAGCGGCCCAACCTGGCGATGGTGCTCACCGGAAGGCGTCGCCCCGTGCACTGGTCTTATCCCTCCGAGTCGGTAGACGTCTGGGACCTGAAATCGCTGGTCGAGGAGGTGGCCACTCAGGCCTACCGGGGAAGGTCCGCGGTCCGCGTCGCCCAGAACGAGAACGGAGGGGCGGCCGCGTTCGAGCCGGACTCCGGGTTCGTCGTGCACGATAGCGACGGAAGCGTCGTGGGTCGGGCCGGGAAGGTACGGGACGATCTGGTGGACGCGCCTGCCTGGGCCGGTGACGTCTGGGGCTTCGAGTTGACGCTGCCCGACGTGCCGGAGAGCGCGCCCGTTCCCACCCACGTCCCTCTGCCGCAGCATCCAGCGGTCGAGCGGGATCTGGCGCTCCTCGTTCCGGACGGCGTCCCCGCCGGAACGGTCCTCGACACCTTGCGGCGAGACGGTGGCACCCAGCTCGAAGACGTGCTGGTGTTCGACCTCTACGAAGGGACCGGTGTGCCGGAGGGGACGCGTTCGATCGCCTTCCGCTTGCGCTTCAGGGATCCCGAGCGAACGCTGAAGGACGAAGAGGTGGACCGTGTGGTGGAACGCCTTCTCGACGGCCTGGGGGAGGAGTTCGGTGTACGGTCCAGGGGATAGAGAGGAACGACCCGAAGAGGCGGCGCTGGAGGATCTCGAACGGGCCGTTGCGGATGCGGTCGAGCGGTTGCGCGATCTGCAGGAACGCGTGGAAGCCGCTGAAACGCGCTCCGCGCAACTGCAACAGCTCGTCGGCCGGTTCACGGGCGATGCGAAGGGCGCATCGGACCTCCTGACCCGACTCGGTCACCTCGACGACGAGAACGCGGATCTTCGCGAGCGTCTCGATCGGGGGCGTGCGGCCGTCGAGCGGCTCCTCGCCAGGATCCGCTTTCTGGAGGATCAGAGATGAGCGAGGAAAAGCGATCGGTAACGGTGCGCATCGCGGGTGAGGAGCACACGATCCGGGCCAGCGCGGAGCCCGCGTATACGAGGAAATGCGCCAAGCACGTGGATGAGCGCATCCACGAGATCCGTCGGCAAGCGGGGCTCATCGAAGGGCACAAAGCCGCGATCCTGGCCGCGTTGTCCATCGCGGACGAGTGTTTCCAGGCCCAGGAAGAGCTCGAGCGCCTCCGAGGCGACGTCGTGCGTCGGACCCGACACCTCACGGAGCTCATTCGCGACGAGGCTCCGCCCGAGCATGACGGGGACGGTTCTTGAGCCCGGCTTGCGCCGGTGATCACCGGGAACCTATTGTCACATCGTTATCTGGGATGGTTCGGCCCGTCGTTTTGGCGGATCGGGACCTCCTTCAGTCGATCACCTTCGATCCGTTTCGGCGGGTCGATTCAGGAGTCGATACATGATCACCCCGCCCCTGATTATGGCGGCGGCGGCAGGGATCGTTCTGGGCGTGCTCGTCGGTTTCGTGGTGACGCGAAGCCGTGAGCGTAGCGCGCGCGAGCTCGAGAAGAGCCGCGGACAGGACGAAGCCTCCCGCATCCTGGCACAAGCCCGAGAGGAAGCGGAGAAAGCGCGCAAAGCCGGAGAGCTCGAAGGCCGCGAAGCCGGCGTCCGAATGCGGGAAGCCTGGGAGCAGGAAGAAGCCCGCCGACGTGAGGAAGTCGAGCGCGCGGAACGCCGCGCCGAAGAGCGAGCCGATTCGCTCGAGCGCCAGCTGGAACGGCTAGCTAGCCGGGAAGCGCAGCTCGAGGAGCGCCTCGAAGACGTCGCGTCCCGGGAGAAGGAGCTGGCCACGAAGGGCACGGATCTCGAAGAGCGTGAGCGGGAGGCAAAGGCCCGGCTCGAGCACGTGGCGGGGCTGACCGAGGCGGAAGCCCGGGCCGAGCTCGTGGAAGATCTCACGGAAGCGGCCAAGGCGGATGCGGCCAACTCGATCCGTGAGATCAAGGAGAAGGCCCAACGTGAAGCGGATCGCGAGGCACGCAAGATCGTGGCGCTGGCGATCCAGCGAATGGCGGCGGACCTGACCGCCGAAACCACCGTTTCGGTGGTTCAACTCCCCTCCGACGAGATGAAGGGTCGGATCATCGGAAGGGAAGGAAGAAACATCCGGGCCTTCGAGCACGAGACCGGGGTCGATGTCATCATCGACGACACGCCCGAGGCGGTCGTGCTCTCGGCGTTCGACCCCGTGCGGAGGGAGGTCGCCCGCATCGCCCTGGAGCGTCTCGTGGAAGACGGGCGGATCCATCCCGGGCGGATCGAGGAGACGGTCGAGAAAGCGACCGAGGAGGTCGAAGCCTCCATGCTGGAAGCGGCCGAAGAGGTGCTGTACGAGCTGGGCGTGCACAACGTGCACCCGGAGATCGTGAAGACCCTCGGAAGGCTTCGCTTCCGGACCTCGTACGGACAGAACCAGCTCCAACACGCGCGGGAAGTCGCGCTCCTGGCCGCGAACATGGCGGCTGAGATGGGACTCGACGTCCAGGGCGCGAAGAGAGCGGCCATCCTCCACGACGTCGGCAAGGGGATGACTCACGAGCACGAAGGCACGCACGTCGAGTTGGGCTACCGGCTGTGCAAGAAGCATGGCGAGACCGACCTCGTCCTCAACGCGATCAAGGCACACCACGACGAGGAACCCCATTTCTTCGCCGAAACCTTCCTCGTGACGGCGGCTGACGCGATCAGCGGCTCGAGGCCGGGCGCCCGCCGAGAGATGTTCGAAGGGTACGTGAAGCGACTCGAGAAGCTCGAGGAGCTCGCGACGGAGCAGCCGGGGGTGGAGCGCTGCTTCGCGATCCAGGCCGGACGAGAGTTACGCGTGATGGTCGAGCCCGGTGAGGTCAGTGACGGAGATATCGCTCAGATCTCGGAATCCGTGGCCCGTCGCATCGAGAGTGAGCTTCAATACCCGGGACAGATCAAGGTCGTCGTGGTGCGCGAGACGCGGGCGGTCGACTTCGCCCGTTAGCGTGGCGACATTGTTCCGCGTGCGCCCGGAGACAGGCGCGTCGACTCCAAACACGGGCTGTAGGCGAATGAGCGCTGAGATCATTTCCGGTACCGAGATCGCGAAGGTCATCCGCGCGGAGTTGAAGGACCGCGTGGCCACGCTCACCGCCGACGAAGACGTGACGCCGGGGCTGGCCACGGTCCTCGTCGGGGATGACCCGGCCTCGCAGATGTACGTGCGAATGAAGAATCGCGTCGCCGGGGAGATGGGAATTCACTCCCGACAGCACACGCTACCGGCGGACACCTCCCAGGAAGAGTTGCTGGGACTCGTCGAAGGGCTGAACGCCGATCCCGCCATCCACGGAATCCTCGTGCAGCTCCCACTTCCGGAGCACATCGACGAAGCGGAGGTCATCGAAACCATCGATCCGCGGAAGGACGTGGACGGCTTTCATCCGATGAGCGTGGGACGCCTCGCAACGGATTCGGGAGTGTTCTTTTCTCCGTGCACGCCCGCCGGCATCGTGGAGATGCTGATGCGCAGCGGGCACGATCCGGCCGGCAAGCATGTCGTGATCCTGGGCCGCTCCAATATCGTCGGACGGCCGCTCGCGTCGCTCCTGCTGCGGAAGGCGCCGGGCGGAAACGCGACGGTGACCGTCTGTCATTCCCGCACACCCGACCTCGCGACCGAGACGAAGCGCGCGGACATTCTCGTGGTGGCGATGGGCCGGCCCGAGATGGTGACGGCGGAGATGGTCCGTCCGGGCGCCGTGGTCATCGACGTCGGGACGAACCGGGTCGACGACCCGACTGCCGAGAAGGGGTACCGTGTCTGCGGTGACGTGCGCTTCGACGAGGTCAAGGAGGTCGCGAGCGCGATTTCGCCCGTGCCCGGGGGCGTCGGCCCGATGACCATCACGATGTTGCTCTCCAACACGGTCGAATCCGCCGCTCGTGCGGCGAGCACCCGGGACTGAGCGAGCCGTGTCGGACGACCTGAGCCTGGATCTCTTCGACGGTGTCGAGGATCCCGAGCCCACCTCGGCGGCGGACGAGCCGCCACCGAAGGTTGAAGCACCCACCTCCCCCGAGGCACGGGAGCCTCGGGTCTGGTCCGTATCGCAGGTGAACCGGGCCGTGCGTGGCCTCCTCGAAGACAATGTCGAGCCGCTCTGGATCGGCGGCGAGATCGGGAGTTGGACCCGCTCGAGGGCCGGTCACCGGTACTTCACACTGAAGGACGACAAGGCGCAGCTGCGCGCCGTGATGTTCCAGCGGGAAGCTGCGGCTCTTCCGACCGATCCGGACGAAGGGATGAAGGTGCGGGCGCTCGGACAGCTCACGCTCTACGAGGCCAGAGGAGAGTATCAGCTCGTCGTCCGACGCTTGGAGGCCGAGGGCACGGAAGGCCTGTGGCGCCTGGCGTTCGAGAAGCTGCGAGGACGCCTGGAGGCCGAGGGTCTCCTCGACCCGGCGCGGAAGCGCCGTCTGCCCGCCTTCCCGGAGTGCGTCGGGGTGGTGACGTCACCCACCGGCGCCGCGATCCGCGATATCGTGTCCGTGCTGCGACGCCGTGCGCCATGGACCCGGGTCGTGGTGAGCGGAACGCGGGTCCAGGGAGAAGGTGCGTCCGAGGACGTGGCCGAAGCCCTGAGGACGCTCGTCCGCAGCGGTCACTGCGACGTGATCATCGTGTCCAGGGGCGGCGGCTCCATCGAAGATCTGTGGGCGTTCAACGAAGAGCCCGTGGCTCGGGCGGTGGCCGACTGTCCGGTCCCCGTCGTCTCGGCCGTGGGTCACGAAGTCGATGTGTCCATCTGCGACCTCGTCGCCGACGTGCGAGCTCCCACACCGTCGGCCGGCGCCGAAGCCGTCGTTCCCGACGCCGAAGTCGTGTTGGCGAACCTCCGTCAAACCCCGAGCCGGCTGGCACATGCGCTGCGTGGGATGACGACGCGCAGGCGAGAGAGGATCGACGACCGACTCCTCCGCCTGGGACGTGCGATCGAGCGACGCATGGCACCGGCGCGGCAGTCGGTCGATCTGTCCACGAGTCGGTTGGAACGCGCGATGCGAAGCCTGGTGGACAAGCGTAAGCGAGCGCTCACCGGCGCGGCGGCGAGACTGGAGGCGCTCTCCCCGCTCGCGACGCTGCGGCGAGGCTACGCAGTCGCCACCCGTCCGGACGGAAGCGTGATGCGCTCCGTCGACGACTTCTCGCCCGGGACCGACTTCGTGTTGAGGCTCGACGACGGAAGAGTCGAAGCTACGGCGAACGGGATCATCGCAAGGAGGGAAGATGAGTGAGGAGAACGGCGCGGGGGAGGAAGCGCGCGAGGAAGAGATGGGGCTCGAAGGCCGTATCCACCGGCTCGAGCAGATTCTGGCGCGGATGGAGTCCGACGACGTGGCGCTCGAGGAGGCGTTGAAGCTGTTCGAGGAAGGCATCGGCCACGTGCGCCGCGCCGAACGCATCCTCGCGGACACCGAGCTGCGCGTGGAAGAGCTGCTGTCCGCCGACCGCACGGAACCCATGGAGCTCGAGGAGTCGTGACGAACGTCGAAGCCTTCGATCTGGCCTCTTACCTCGATACCGAGATCCCGCAAGTCGAACGGGCTATCGAGCGAGCCATCGAACGGATCGAGCCGTCGCTCCCGACCGAGATCGCCTCGGGGGTACGCCACGCGGTGACGACCGGTGGTAAGAGGCTGCGCCCCATCCTGTGCGCGACGGCTTACCGGGCGTGCGGTGGAGCGGCCGCCGCCGACCCCCTCTACGACCTCGCCGTTTCCCTGGAGCTGATCCACGCATACTCGCTCGTGCACGACGACCTCCCCTGCATGGACGACGCGGAGCTGCGCCGGGGCGTGTCCACGACCCACCGGGAGCATGGTGAGGACACGGCCATGGTGTCGGGCGCGGTTCTGATTCCCGGGGCCGCGCTCCAGGCCATCCGAGCGGCCCGCGCGCTCGGTTGCTCACAGGGTGCCGCTTCCCGCGTCACCCACACGCTGCTCGAAGCCTCCGGTGCGGGCGGGATGGTCGGGGGGCAGTGGCTCGACCTTCTGGCCGAGGGTGAGGCACTGGATGCCGCCGCGCTCGATCGTCTGCACAGGCACAAGACGGGAGCGCTCCTGACCGCCGCGCTGGTCATGGGCTCCCTCGCCGCGGAAGCGGAACCGTTCGTCACGTCCCGGCTCGAAGAGTACGGTAGGGCCATCGGCCTGGCCTTCCAGATCACCGACGACGTGCTCGACGTAACGACGTCCTCGGAGGTGCTCGGAAAGAATCCGAGCGACATCGTCCTGGACAAGTCCACGTACGTATCGCTCTACGGACTCGAAGCGGCACGCCGGCGGGCCGACGACCTGGTGGCGGAGGCGCTCGAGGCGCTCCGGCAAGCCCGAATCGACGCACCCGCGTTGACCGCGTTGGCACACTACGTGGTGAGCCGCAAGCACTGAGGATTCGACGGAACCGGCCGGGTCCGAGAACGCCCGGTCCTCGTACAATGGTCCGGACGCCCTGTGCGCTCGGCGATGGGACGGTATCTTTCGAGTCCGAGACCGACCACGACGCAACGAAGGAGTGATGCGATGTCCCTTTTGGATCGCATCCGATATCCCCGGGATCTGAGAACCTTGGACCGCAGCGAGCTCGAAGCGGTCGTGCAGGCCGTGCGGGATCGACATATCGACGTAGTGTCCCAGAAGGGTGGACACTTCGGCGCGAGCCTGGGCGTGGCGGAGCTCACCGTGGCCCTGCACTACGTCTACGACACCCCTCGGGACCAGCTCGTGTGGGATACCGGCCATCAGGCCTACATTCACAAGATCCTGACCGGCCGGAACGAGCGGTTGCCGACCATTCGCACCAAGGACGGGCTCGCGCCGTTCTGCCGGCGGGACGAGTCGGAGTACGACGCGTTCGGGGCCGGCCATGCTTCGACCTCCATCTCGGCGGCGTGGGGCATGGCCGTGGGGCGCGACCTCAGCGGACAGGATTTCGACGTGGTGGCGGTGATCGGGGACGGTGCCATGGGATGTGGGCTCGCCTACGAGGCGCTCAACAACGCCGGCCATACGGATCGGGACTTCGTGGTCGTGCTGAACGACAACGACATGTCGATCGCGCCGGCCGTGGGCGCGATGAACAAATACCTGACCGGGATGGTCACGAATCCCGCGTACAACAAGGCACGCAACCTGGTCAAGGAGATCCTCCACCGGGCTCCCTCCACCGTCGGCGACGTCGTCGAAGAGGTGGCCGGGCGGTTGGAGGAGAGCGTCATGCACATCCTCACTCCGGGCATGATCTTCGAGGAGCTCGGCTTCCGGTACGTCGGTCCGGTGGACGGGCACGACGTTCAGCAGCTCGTCGACACATTCCGGCGCGTCCAGGGCATGCGGGGACCCATTCTGGTCCACGCCCTCACGCAGAAGGGGCGGGGATTCACCCAGGCGGAAGACGACCCTTGGACGTGGCATGCGGCCGGTCCCTTCGACAAGGTGACGGGAAAGGGCAGCAAAGTCTCCGGCGGGCTCCCCAGATATCAGAAAGTGTTCGGCAAGGGCCTCATCCAGCTCGCGGACGCGGATCCCCGCGTGTGCGCCATCACCGCCGCCATGCCCGACGGAACCTCCACCGACATGTTCCAGGAGGCGCACCCCGACCGATACTTCGACGTCGGCATCGCCGAGGGACACGGCGTGACGTTCGCGGCCGGTCTGACGACACAGGGGGTGAAGCCCATCGTCGCGATCTACTCGACGTTCCTGCAGCGGGCGTTCGACAGCATCGTGCACGACGTAGCGCTCCAGAGCCTCCCCGTGGTATTCGGGATGGACCGAGGGGGCATCGCGGGCGCGGATGGCCCGACGCACCATGGGACGCTCGATATCGTATACATGTTGGGCATTCCCGGCATGACCGTTACGGCGCCCAAGGACGGCGCGGAGATGCTCGCACTCCTCAGGCTGGGAACCGAGCAGCGCGACGGGCCTTGGTCCGTGCGATGGCCCCGGGACACGGTTCCCCGTGAGGTCCCACACCTCTCCGAGATCCCCCCGATCGAGCCGTTCACGTGGGAGATCCTGCAGAACGGCGGGGACGTCGTATTCCTGGCCACCGGAACCATGGTGTCTACCTCCGAGGACGCGGCGGCGCAACTCGCGTCCGAAGGGATCGGGGCCACGGTGGTGAACTGTCGGTTCCTGAAGCCGTACGACCGTGAGGTCTTCGAGGAGATGGTGCGGAGTCACGCCCTGGTCGTCACGGTCGAAGAAGGGCAGGTCACCAACGGGTTCGGCGCGTACATGAGTCGGGAGATCGACGCGTTGGACCTCGAGAACCGCCCGAAGGTCGTGACGCTGGGAATCCCGGACCAGTTCGTCCAGCACGGGGGGCGGGAAGAGCTGCTCGCGGAGATCGGGCTCGACGCGGCGGGCGTGGCCGCTGCCGCGCGCCGGGCGCTCCGGGAGAGTGTGGCCGCGGGGAGCGGGTGACCGCTTCCGGACGCGCGCGGTTGGACGGTCCGGTCCGCCGCATCGGAGTCGTGCTCCGCTCCGAGAGCCCCGACGTGGACGCGATTCTCGCACGGCTCCACCGTTTCTGTGCGGAGCACGACGTCAGCATCGCCTTCGAGGCCGGCTCGGAAGAGAGCGTCCCGGTGGAGTCGACCCCCGTCGACGACCGTGCTCGGGCTCTGGCCGGGAACGGCATCGACCTAGTCGTGGCCTTGGGAGGTGACGGCACGCTCCTCCGGGCGGCACGCTCCGTCAGCGGCACCGGGATCCCCGTGCTGGGCATCAATCTGGGGCGGCTGGGCTTTCTCACGTCGCTACCCTCCACCGACCTCGAATGGGGCCTCGAACGGACGTTGGAGGGAAACGCGTACCTCGACTTCCGCTTCACGTTGCGAACGATGGTCGAAGACGGGCGGAGCGGGGGATCCGTACCTTCGGGCGCGGGACAAGACGTTCCGCCGTTCCACGCCCTCAACGACATCGTCGTCCACACACGCGGGGCGGCCCGGGTCACGCCGCTCAACATCGAGATCGGGCACTCCGGGGTGTTCGAGGAAGCCGGAAGCTTCTCGGCCGACGGCGTGATCGTGGCCACGCCGACGGGGTCAACGGCTTACTCGATGTCCGCGGGCGGACCCATCGTCGCTCCCGACGTCGAGTGCATCGTGATCACGCCGATCTGCCCGCACTCCTTGGCGGTCCGTCCGTTCGTGGTCCCCGCCCAGCGCGACGTCCGCGTGAGCCTACTCGGCGCGCACGTCGGGCACCAACTCACCGTCGACGGGCAGGTGGTCCGGGAGCTCGACACGAACGAGACGGTGGTCGTCGGGCGGGAGCGCTCTCCGGTTCCTCTCGTACGCTTCAAGTCGCAGTCGTTCCTCAACACGCTCCGCCACAAGCTGAACTGGGCCGCGCGCCCTCCGGAACGGGCCTGAGATGCCGCCGCGCACGGGCTACGACGACGCATCCCGCCATTGTATGCTCCGTTTCCTTCGCCCTAGGTTGAGCGGTCATGCTATCGGAATTACGCATCCGCGACTACGCGGTCGTCGATGACCTCACGCTTTCGCTCGCTCCAGGGCTGAATGTCCTGACCGGGGAGACCGGGGCGGGGAAGTCGATCATTGTCGGAGCGCTCTCGCTGCTCCTCGGAGAGCGCGCCTCCTCCTCGGTGGTGCGCACGGGCGCGGCTCGCGCGACGGTCGAAGCGGTGTTCGAGGTGGCGGAGCTTCCGGCCGTGGCCGAGCGCCTGGACGCCCTCGGCTTCCGGGCCGAAGACGACGTGCTCATCCTCCGTCGTGAGGTCGCCTCCGAAGGCAGGAACCGCGCGTGGGTCAACGGATCTCCGGCGACCGCCAGCGTCGTCGGAGAGCTCGGAAGCGCCCTGGTGGATCTGCACGGACAGCACGAGCACCAGACCCTCCTCAGGCCGCGCGAGCAGCGTGACATCCTCGATGCCTTCGCCGGTGCCGAGGGCGACGCGGAGCAGGTGGAGACCCTCTACCGCGAGCTCCAGGAGCTGCGCGGTGAGCTCGAGGCGCGGGAGGACCGCCGCCGGGATGTGGAGAGTCGCGCCGATTTCCTGCGTTTCCAACTCCAGGAGATCGACGACGCGGCCCTCAGCCCGGGCGAAGACGAAGAGCTCGAAGCCGAGGTCGCCCGCCACGAGCACGCCGAAGAGCTGGTGCGGGGTGCCGACGCCGCGAGCCAGACGTTGTATGCCGGGGACGACGCGGTATCGGACCGGATAGCCGAGGTCCGACACACCATCCGGGACCTCGCTCGCTTCGATCCCGAGTTGGCGCAGCATGCGGATGCGCTCGACGAAGCATACCACCTGGCAGCGGAAGTCGGGCGAGCTCTCGGTGATTACGCTTCGTCGGTCGATCACGATCCCGGTCGGCTCGAGGAAGCGCGACAGCGCCTCGACCGGGTGTTACGGTTGAAGCGCAAGTACGGGCCGGAGCTCGCCGACGTCCTCGCGACCGCGCAGAGAGTCCGTGAGGAGCTCGAGGAGCTCGACGCGGCGGATCACGATCTGTCCGAGCTGGGACGTCGGATCGAGGAGGCCGAAGCACGCTTGACGGAGGCAGCCGCGGCGCTGAGCGAGAAGCGCCGCGATGCAGCCCGACGGTTGAGTGCACGCATCACCGACGAGCTCCCCGCGCTCGGGCTGAAGGACGCCACCTTCGACGTGAGCCTGAGCCCATACGAGCAGCCGTCCGCCGGTGGGGGCGAGGGCGTGGAGTTCCTGGTCTCTCCGAACCCGGGCTTCGCCCCCATGGCGCTCGCCCGGGTCGCCAGCGGGGGCGAGCTCTCACGCGTGATGTTGGCCCTGAAGGCCACCCTCGCGGATGTCGATCACGTGCCCGTCCTGGTCTTCGACGAGATCGACGCCGGCATCGGCGGTTCGGTGGGATCCGCGGTGGGGAGCAAGCTCCAGGAGGTCGGGAGTCGACACCAGGTCTTCGTGGTCACGCACCTCGCCCAAGTGGCGTCGAAGGCGGCCCAGCACCTCCTTGTCGAAAAGACCACGAGCGGAGATCAGACCATCACCGCCACCTCGGTGCGACCGCTGGACGGAGAAGACCGCGTCGCCGAGATCGCGAGGATGCTCGGTGGAGATCCCGGCTCGAAGACCTCCCGCGAGCACGCGAAGGAGCTGCTGGCGCGCTGAGCCCGGGAGGCGGTGGAGGTGTGGGAGGGCACGATCTCAGTGATCGGGCCAGAGCGGGGCATAAATCTCCGCGCCGGCTTCGATGCGGTTCGTCACGGGCATGTCCGCTCCGTGGCCCGCTACGGCGTGCAACCACCGAAGCCGCAGCCTGAGGGGACGAGAGCCTTCGGCTCCGGTCGGGGTCGCGGTGTCGTAGACGAGGGTCAGGCCCATCTGGTGTCGCCTCGCGGGATCCCCCGACGGGAGAGTCCAGGAACGGTCATCGGTACCGGACGGCGAATCCGCCACCGCTGAGAACGCATCAGCTCCACGCGAGAAATACCGGTATACGCCTCCCACCGTCAGCGCGTCGGCGAGCCTCAGTGCCGGCTCCGCCTCCACGGCCCAGTACGAGCCCGGATCCCACACCAGGGCTACGCTGGATGCGGCCGGGGCGAGCGCCGAGCCCTCGACCACGCCCCTTCGCTCGAGCGTCCGTTGGTTCTGGGTCCCATAGAGCACGCCACCGTCGAAGGAAAAGCGGGAGCCGAATCGAGCCCGTGCCGCCAGACGCCCTTCGATGTCCCGCTGACCGTCGCCCGACCCCAGGTCCAGGGGCACGTCCGGATCGGGCGTCCGCCCGGTTCCCAAGCGCAACAAGGCTCCCGCTTGGACCTCCAACGAAAATCCGGGCCGGGCGGCCAACGGGCGCCCCAGAGTGAGGACTCCGAACGAGGTTTTGAGCTCCACGTCCCCCCACGTCCAAAGGCTCGTTCGCGTACGGAGCGGCTCGGCGTAGCCGAGACGGTCGAACTGGGCCGGAAGCGTCTCGAGGTCGGCCTCGGTCGCGCGGGCGTTCGACAGCACCAGCGGGCCCGGGAGCCCGTCGAGTCCAGCGTCCCTCAAGTCCGAGTCGAGCGCGGTGATCCGGTCCGCGAGCTCGGTAGCGATCGACGACCCCTCGAGTGGGAAGAAGGGAGTGGCATGGAACACGGTCGACAGGGTCTGGTCGAAGCGACCGGTGCGCTGCGCGAGGGCCGTCGCGTCCTCGCACGCCGGATCGCCACTCTCGCAGAGTCCGTCCGCACGACTCCACGCGGCCGTGGTCGCCGCCCTCAGGCCTCCGAGAAACATGTCCACGTCGTTCCGTGCGGTGAGGTACGGCGAGATCCCCAGGTCACCCGCGACGGTATCCGGCAGGAAGACCAAGTCCACGGCGGTGCGGGTCTTCACACGAGGCACGGACGCGCCGACCGTCCACCATTCGGTGATCCCGTAGTCGATCCCCAGGTCGATTTCGGTCACGTCGTGAGAGACGCGTCCCTCGACACCACCCATGGTGGGCTGGTAGTCCGGAGCCCCGGAGAGCTCCCTCAACCCTTCCGTCAGCGTGGACGCGCCCGGGAAGAGCTCGAGGGCCCTGTCGGAGGTGAGTGGCTGACCCAGCGAGACCCGGTCCGCCTCGCCGCTCGCCCCAAAGCGCTGGTCCCACGCGGTGAAGCTCGGCCAGGCGGAGAGGCGGAGGGTGCCGGCCGGAGCGAGTCGGTCGTCGATGACCTGTGCGCTGCCCGTTGCCGCGAAGGCCGTGAGCAACAGAACGGTGCCCACCATCACGCGCGCGAAGGCGGAAACGCTCCCTCGGACCACCTTGGCTCGTCTCGGGACAGCTGGCTCGGGTCGAAAGATGGGAATCGGCCGGACTCCACGGTCCGAAGAGGTCGTCGGTGGCTCGCAAGACATCGAGGAAGATAAGCCCCGAGGAAGATGGCTGGTACGGTCCGGATCGCCAGAGCCCAACGACCGCTGGTTTCCGCCTCGACGGGCCCATCTGGTCGTTGACCAGACCGGAGGCTTATTCTAGGTTCATGTCCGCTGTGAACATTGCGGGAATAGCTCAGTTGGTAGAGCACAACCTTGCCAAGGTTGGGGTCGCCGGTTCGAGTCCGGTTTCCCGCTCTGTGGGCGAAGGGGGCGGCAGCCAGCGCTGTCCGCTCCCTTCGTCTTTGGCGCCGTGGCCAAGTGGTAAGGCAGAGGACTGCAAATCCTTTATCCCCGGTTCGAATCCGGGCGGCGCCTCTCCTGGAAAGGGCTTGCGAACGGAACGGTCTGCGAGGTCAGCAGGCTTCCACGTTCTGCCACGGTCGGGCGCCGCCCGGAGTCGAACCCCAGGTTCGAGCCGAGGCGCCCATGTGGTGTCCCGCGAAGCGGCCCGAACCGGGATTCGCCGAGACGAGCGAGGAGCGCCGAAGGCGCCCGCAGCTCCATCCGGGCGGCGCCTCTAGAAAGGTCTTGCGTGCTGAACAGTGTGGGAGGCCAGCAAGCTTCTGCGCTTCAGACAGGTCATGGCGCCGCCCGGAGTCGAACCCCAGGTTCGAGCCGAGGCGCCTGGACGGTGTACCGCGAAGCGGCCCGAGACGGAACTCGCCGAGACGAGCGAGGAGCGCCGCAAGGCGCCCGCAGCTCCATCCGGGCGGCGCCCTCTGAAGGATTCCCCACCTTCCGGAGGCAGCGTCGGGGCACAGAAGCCCATCGGCGGAGGTCTGAACGCAGGTTGCTGCAGTGTTATTCCTGCAGCCCGTGACGGATGCCGAGGAAGAGCGCTAGGTTACGTCATCCATACGAAGCTCGGGTTGGCGAGGGCTGCGAACGCCGGAGCCGGCTCGGATCTCCGCGATGATCTAGCGAACAAGCCTCTCGGACAGGGCTGCCGGATGTGACCCAGAACCGGACTGCGAAGCTGGTGCGACGAGCCGTTAAAGCGGCTCCGTTCAGCGTAGCGAAATTGGCCATCGAGGCCCGCGTTTCGAGCGCGAGTGTCTACGCGTGGGCCAACGGGATCCGCAAACCGAATCCGGAGAAACTGCGAAGGCTCGCCGATGTGCTCGAGCGCCGCGGTGGAGAGCTCCAGAAGCTCGCTGAGGAACTGAGGGATGCAGCGGACGCATGACGCGGCCACGCTTTCGACCCGCCTAACTCCTTTCGTCCGCCCCCGCTAGGGCTCACGCGTGCTATCCTCTTCCCTCCACCTCGACCTGGACCTGGACTCCTTCCCATGGCCCGCTGAGCGGCCAGTGGCGGTGCGTGTGCACCCCGTCGCGGAGCGAGCCCTCAAGGACGGGCATCCGTGGCTCTTCGAGGACAGCATCACCTCCATGAGCGCTTCGGCGGGTGCAGGGGACGTGGTGGTGGTGTTCGACCGGAAGAACCGATTCCTCGCGGCCGGCCTCCACGATCCGGAGAACCCGATCCGGGCGCGTATGCTCGTGCACGGCGAGCCGGCCGAGATCGGTCCCGAGCTGTTTCGACACCGCATCGAGACGGCGCTCGGACGCCGGAGCGAGGTCGCGTCACGGGACACGACGGCGTTCCGCGTTCTGAACGGGGAGAACGACGGGATGCCCGGACTCGTGGTCGACCTCTATGAGCGGACGTTGGTCATCGAGGTCTTCACGGTCGCCTGGCTCCCGAGGCTCCGCGAAATCGTCCCGGCCCTCCGTGACGTGCTCGCGCCCGAGCGCATCCTCCTGCTCGCCTCGAACCGCGTGGGGGAGAGCGACCTTTGTCCTCCGGAGGCGGCGCACGGGAGCGTCTTGCTCGGCACGTCTCCGCAGGGAGGCGTGCCGTTTCTCGAAGCGGGGCTGCGATTCGAGGCACACCCGTTCGAAGGGCACAAGACGGGCTTCTACCTCGACCAGCGCGCGAACCGATGCCGCCTCGGGCGGCACGCTGCCGGAGCACGGATCCTCAACGTCTTCAGCTATACGGGGGGCTTCTCGCTGCATGCCGCCCGGGGCGGGGCGGCGGAGGTCGTGAGCGTCGACCGAGCGGAGGCCGTGCTAGCCCAGGCCCGACGGCATTTCGACCTCAACCGGGGTGACCCGCAGGTCTCGGCCTGCCGGCACGAGACCGTGGAAGGGGATGCTTTCGAGGTGATGTCGAAGTTGGCGCGGTCCGGAGAGCGTTTCGATGTGGTCGTCGTGGACCCACCGTCGTTCGCGCGGGCCAAGCGACATCGGGACAAGGCCCTCGGAGCGTACCGCACGTTGACGGGCCTCGCCCTGCCGCTCACGCGTCCCGGTGGGCTCCTCGTGCAAGCCTCTTGCTCGTCCCGAATAGGGGCGGGCGAGTTCCACGACGCCGTCACCGGTGTGGCGGAAACCGCCGGACGCCCGCTACAGGACCTCGAGCAGACCGGGCATCCGCCTGATCACCCCGTCTCGTTTCCCGAGGGCGCCTACCTCAAGTGCGTTTGGGGTCGGGTGCCGTGAGCCCGTTCAGCCGAGGCGATCGAGAACGTGCTCGAGTGCGGTGACAGCGCCGTCGACGTCCGTGAGCTTGTCGAGCCCGAAGAGCCCGAGCCGGAAGGTGCTGAAATCGTCGGGCTCGTCGCACTTCAAGGGCACACCTGCCGCGATCTGCATCCCCTGTTCGGCGAACGCGCGGCCGCTCTGAATCGCGGGATCATCAGTGTAACTCACGACTACGCCCGGAGCTTGGAAGTCTTTGGCCGCCACGCTCTTGTACCCACGCGCTTCGAGTAGCGACCGAACCCTGCGGCCGAGCTCGAGCTGTCGGTTTCGGGCGACGTCCAACCCGAGCCCCACGGTTTCCCGCATCGCGTCCCGGAACGCACGCAGGGCATCCGTCGGCATGGTCGCGTGATACGCGTGCCCCCCCTCTTCGTATGCACGCATGATCTGATGCCACCGCTTCAGATCACAGGCGAAGCTGGTGCTCTCAGTGGCGGTCATGCGCTCGAGCGCACGATCTCCCAGCATGACCAGGGCCGAGCTCGGAGGCGCACTCCATCCCTTCTGAGGCGCGCTGACGAGCACGTCGACCCCGAGTGCCGTCATGTCGACCCAAACCGTCCCCGAGGCGATGCAGTCGAGCACGAAGAGGCCCCCCACTTCGTGGACCGCCTCCGCGACCGCACTCAGGTACGCATCCGGCAGCATCATTCCGGACGAGGTCTCCACGTGAGGCGCGAACACCACGGCGGGACGCTCCTCTCGGATGCGGCTCACCACGTCGTCCAGCGGCGGCGGCGCGAAAGGAGCTTCGGAGCCGGGTCCCGTCGGTCTTGCCTTCAGCACGGTATGGGTTTCGGGGATCGACCCCACGTCGAGGATCTGCGACCACCGGTAGCTAAACCAGCCGTTTCGAATCACGAGACAGCGGCGGCCGGTCGCGAGCTGTCGGGCGACCGCCTCCATTCCGAACGTTCCGCTCCCGGGCACCACGGCGACGGCGCTCGCGGCGTATACGTCCCGTAGCGTCCCGGAAATGTCGCGCATGACGTCCTGGAATGTGACGGACATGTGGTTGAGCGCCCGGTCGGTATAGACGACCGAATACTCGAGCAGCCCGTCGGGATCATGCGGTGTGGTGGCGGTCGACATCATCTCTCTCGGAAGCGAAGGCACGTCGTCGGGAGGCGTGACGATGACTCGGAAGCTCGCGTGACGCAATCACGCCGGGGCGGACGCGGGTGGCGCTTCGGGGCTGACGCCGGCGACGGCTCGCCCTAGGTTGGGTCTTAGCGGAGACATGCACTGAGCGAACGAGGATCGAGGTGAGCACGGATACGGTCGATGTCGTGGTCGTCGGTGCGGGGATCGTCGGCGCTTCCTGCGCCTGGCACCTGGCATCGCGCGGCCTTCGGGTCGTGGCGTTGGAGACGGAGGCCGCGCCCGCGATGGGCTCGACGGGGAAGAGCGCCGCCGGCGTGCGCGTCCAGTTCACCACGGCGCCGAACATTCGGCTGTCCATGCACTCCCTGCCGTTCTATCGGAGCTTCGAGACCCGTTTCGGCATGGACATCGGATATCGCCCGATCGGCTACTTGCTTCTCGCCCCGGAGGAGCGGTGGGACCAGCACCTCGAATCCGTCGAGCTGCAGCGCTCGCTAGGGGCGCCCGTCGACGTGTTCTCACCGGAGGAGGCTCTGCGCTTCCTCCCCTTCGACACGGAGGGCTTGGCCGGCGCGACGCGTGGGCCGTGGGACGGGGTCATCGATCCACACATGGCGACGCAGGCTTTCGTCACGATGGCAAAGCGGGAAGGAGCGGAGTTCCGGTTCGGTGACCCGGTCACGGCGGTCACCAGGTCGCCGTCGGGTGGATGGGAGATCGTGTCCGCGAAGGGGCGCGTGCACGCGGACTACGTCGTGAACGCGGCGGGAGCTTGGTCCGGAGAGGTCGCTTCGCTCGCGGGGCTGGATGTGCCGGTGGGTCCGAAGAAGATCCAGATCTTCCTGAGCGCGCCGATCGACGACGAGCGCACGTATCCTCTCACCGTCGATCTGGCCACGGGGGTCTATGTTCGCTCCGAAGGAGACAGGGTCCTCTTCGGAAAGGATCGCTTGGACCAGGAGATCGGCTTCGAGGAAGGGATGGATTGGTCCTGGATGGAGCACGTCCTCCTCACGGGCGTGACGCGGTTCCCCTGGTGGGAGGACCTCGGCGTGGATCGGAAGAGCAGTTGGTGGGGCTACTACGAGATGTCTCCCGACCACAGCCCGATCATCGAAGCGCATCCGCACGCGCCGACATGGATCGACGCGTGTGGTTTTTCGGGCCACGGCATCATGCACGCCCCCGCCACCGGGTTGGCGGTCTCGGAGATCGTGGCCGACGGCGCCAGCCGCACCCTGGATGTCTCCGCGTTCGGCCACGCCCGGTTCGGCGCGAATCTCCCGCACGAAGTCAACGTCTTCTGATGAGCCGCGCCGTTCCACCGGTCGCCTGCACGCCCGCCGGCCGCGCGAGGCGCCCATGAGCATCCTCTGGATCGTGCTGCCGGGCTTCGTCGTGGGCGTTCTCGTAATGGACAGCGTGCGGCGGATCTTCTCCGAGGACGACACCCTCGTTCGCCGGCTCTTCGCCGATCAACCCGTCACGATGATCGCGGCGGCCACCACGGTGGGATCCGTGCTGGTCTGGGGTGTGTTGAGGGCGTTGCGGTTGATGTGAAGGAAAGGCTGAGTCCGATCGACGGCCTGCGTGTGGAACGGTGCGTCAGTCCGTCGCCTTCCGTCGCCGATCAGGGGTGGTCCGGCGCTCTCCGCGCCTACGGTCGGGCCGGAGGCGACGGTCTCCGCGTGCGCCGAGCGGGCCACGACGGCGCTCGCCCTGCGATCTCCGCTCTCCGTTCACACGGCGATCCTGATGGCTACGGCGTTCTCCGGACCTCTTCACGAACATCGGTTCGACGTCTCCCGGCGTTGGGGGCTGAGGGCGCATGCATGGTCGACCCACGCGGTGGTTTATGGAACATGTCGTGAGGCCCGACCGGCGTCAAAGCGGTTGGCCGATCGGGCCTCGAACGACACGTGCTCCGTGGCGTCGGGGGTCAGAGCGACCCCGGTCCGCCCGGCCGCCGGCTCGAGGGTCTCCTGGAGGGCGCGCTTCCCCTGGAAGAGCCACGGGACGGAGTCGAACGTGCCTCGGGACTCCGTGACGACGGCCTCGATCCCGCAGACGGAGTCGAACGCGCACCGGAACTCCGCGACGAGGGGCGGGACCCGGCGGATGGATCCCGCCGTGGCTCAGCCCGGGACGGGGCTGACCGTCGTGACACGCTCGGGCGTTCGCCCCGGTCCGAGCGAACGGCGCCGGAAGGCGCGGAACCTCGGGAGGGGCGTGACGGCACGGCCCGGCGGGACTCGGGCGCCGACCGTGTGGACGGTCTCGATCGGGTACTGGGGGTCGAACGGGGCTCCGAGCGAACGTTGGCCCGAGGACGCCCGTCACGGGGTGTGGCCCGTGCCGCGGGAGCGCGCCCGTTCCCCCGAGGAGCCACCGTGGGCCGTCGATCGCCACCGGACGAAGAAGATGGCGCGGCGCGATCGGACGGACGCCGGCCCTGGCTCGGGGCGACTCGAGCCGATGGACGGCTCGGAGCACGGGGCGTGGCGCGTGTCGAGGGACGTTCCTCCGACCGTGGAGCGACGCGAGCTGACGGGCGTTCACGGGTCGACGGAGTCGCGCGTGCCGCGGGACGCGCCTCCGACGCCCGGCTCGCCGAGCCACGCTCGGTCGCTTCCGGACGTACGACCCTGCCGGAGGGGCGTGCCCGAGCTCGATTCGACGGAGTCGACCGGGCCGCGGGCCCGGCGTCCGCTCGCGCGCCGGATCCCGATGCGGATCGAACGCGGGCGTTATCGAAACGCGACGGTGCGGCGATCCGGCCGGACGGCCGTCCGGTGGCCGTCGACCGGTCCTGGGCGATACGCGTGCCGCTCGGCGCGGCCGAGGCCGCGCCGGCCCGCCGGACGGCCGTTCGGGACCCGGCCCTGGATGCGGGCGACTCCTTATACCGGGTGAACGAGCCGGCGAGCGGGGAAGGTCGATAGGAAGCCACGCCGCGGCGTCCTCCGTAGGCGTACACGGTCCTTACGGGGCGGGGTGCGTACCGGCGGGACCACCGGCCGTCGACATAGCCGTCCTGGTAGCCGCTCCAGTAGGAGGTCCACGGGTCGTACGCCCAGTACGGTGCCCGTGCGACCACGTAGGGTCTGCTCACGTAGAGGTGACGTGGAGCACGGTAGACGGAATACCCTGCCCAGCCGTGTCGCCACCGCTTCGCGCGAAACGAGAGACACTCGACGTACCAGCCCCCGAAGGGATCCCAGTAGCTTTCCCAGTAGGAGTCCCAGCAGCTCGCCCGCACGGTCACATAGTTTCGGGGCGCGGGTGTCCGGTGCCCGTAGTCGTAGGCGGAGGAACGGCTGCGATATCGGGTGCCGTAGTAGGTCCCGAGTGATGCGCTCAGGAACACCGAGCCGGCGTCGTGATACGAGGCCGTGCTGAACCCGACGCCGGTGAAGAGAGGGCCCGTCTCCAACGTGACCGACAGGTGGGTCTGCGACGCCGAGGCGATCGGCGCGAAGGCTGTGACCGCCACCAAGAGTGCGAACGAGCGTGTCAGGATACCCACGGTGTCCTCCTTGCGATGAATCCATCCTTCATGCGTGCATGGGTCATGCCACGGCCCGAGAGCAGCGAAGCGCCCGTGGTTGACGATGTTCCGGTCCCGTCCCGACGGGAAGTGTCCATCCTCGTGGACGGCGAGTGTCCCGGTGAAGGACACCCATCCTCGAGAAGGAAGCCTCGCGCCAGCCCGGCTTCCGACGCGCCCTACCGGCGAGGCTTGGACAGCGGCTCGCTACCGCTCCGGCGTCCCGCCCGAAAGTCCGTACTTGATCCACGAGCAGATTCGTGAAAGATTACTACCCGTCCAGCCGACTTGAAGCACGTCGGCACCGGTCTCGGCCCCCTGGCCAGCCGGATGGGCCCGTGCCGCGCCCTCTTGGCGCGCGGATTACCTCCTGACGGATGCATGAGCGCGAGCGACGCCGCGCCGAGGTCGCATCCGGCAACCGGTTTGAAACAGTGTCCGACTCGCCGAACAAGCAGCAGGGTGGCGGTTCCAAGAAATCCCGGCGTGGCAATCGCCGTCGTCGGGGCCGCGGCAAGAACCGCCGCAACCAAGATCAAGACAACAACCGCAACGACGGCGACAACTCGATCGACCTACCGGACGATCCCGAGGAGCTGATGGCGCAGTCCCGTCCCCTGGGGCTGTTGGAGATCCTCGGGAGCGGATCGGGCTTCATTCGCCGCCGCGAGGCCGGATACACGCCCGGTGACGACGACATCTACGTGGCGTCGCGCATCATCCAGAAGTTCGGGCTCCGCGCGGGCGACGAGCTGATGGGCATCATCGGCAAGCCGCCGAGGCCGGGCAAGAGCGCCCCACTCGCCTATTTGGCGATGGTCAACGACCATCCGCCCGATCAGGCGAAGAATCGGCCCGAGTTCGAGCGTCTCGGAGCCGTCCACCCCGACGAGCAACTCGTACTCGAATGCGGTCGGACCATCCTCGGGGAGCCCGATTACACCAATCGGGTCATCGACCTGTTCTGCCCCTTCGGAAAGGGTCAGCGGGCTATGATCGTGGCCCCGGCCAAGGCGGGTAAGACCATGGTCATGCAGGCGGTGGCCGAAGGGATCGTCACGAACAATCCGGAGTGCCACCTCATGTTCCTGCTCGTGGACGAGCGTCCCGAGGAGGTCACCGAGATGGAGCAGTGCGGCTTCGGCGAGGTGATCGCGTCCACGTTCGATCGACCCGCCGAGCGTCACGTACAGGTGACCGAGATGACGCTGGAGCGGGCGCGTCGCAGGGTTGAGCAGGGCGAAGACGTCGTCGTCATCCTCGATTCGATCACCCGCATGGCTCGGGCCTACAACTCCGTCGAGAACGGGAGCGGGAAGACGCTGTCCGGAGGTCTCGACGCGAACTCGCTCGAGAAGCCGAAGCGCTTCCTCGGCAGCGCCCGGAAGATCTCCGATACCCAGGGCGGGGGATCGCTGACGATCATCGCGACCGCGTTGGTCGACACGGGGTCCCGTATGGACCAGGTGATCTTCGAAGAGTTCAAGGGAACGGGGAACAGCGAGCTCGTGTTGTCCCGGGAGCTCGCCGACAAGCGGATCTACCCGGCGATCGACCTATCCCAGTCGGCTACGCGGAAGGAGGAGCTCTTGATGGACGAGGGCGCCCTCCGCATTTCGCACGCGATGCGCCGCCAGCTTGCCGGCATGAATCACACGGACGCGATGCTCGAGCTCCTGGGCGCGATGCGTAAGACACAGTCGAACCGCGAGCTCATCGACTACGCCCGGAGCCGCTGACGACATCGTCCAAACGGTCGAGACTCCGTTCGAGCTCGGCCGTCTGGGCCCGATCCATGAAGAGGGCCCAGTAGCCCATGAGCGGGTTGGGCCCGAGGGTGCCCGTCTCTCGCCACGAGATCCGAACGCCCTCACCATCCGGCGCGAGGCTGAGGGTGCCCGTGGTTCGCATGGTACGACCGACTTCCACTTCGTAGGTGACACGCTCGGGCGGCGTGACTTCGACGATTCGGAAGAGCCCCTCTCCGAGGTCCGGGTCGTCCCACGACATGCTCGCACCAGGTCCCCGCTCGGGCCCCGAGCGCTCGAGCCCCGAGTCCGGCCATGCCGTCCACGAACGCCATCCTTCGGGCGTGTCCAGCAACGAATAGACGTCGCGCGGAGAGGCGTCCGCGACGAGCTTCGACGCTCCGGCTTCCCAGTCCGAAGGAAGGAGGAAGCCCAGCACGAGAAGGCCGATGAGGAGGGTGGCCGCACCGCCGAGGATCTTGGTGCCGAGGCTGAACGGTGAGCCGGTCATCGATTGCCGTCCCCTCCTTCGGCGGCCACTGGCTCTCCGTCGGTGCCGTGGGAGGCGGCCTCGAGAGCGGCCGTCAGCTCCGGAAGAATGTTCTCGGCCATACGTCGGTGTCCTGTTTCGGTCGGGTGGATGCCATCGGCTGCGTTGAGCTCGCGGACGCCTGCGACTCCGTCCAGGAAAAAGGGCACGAAGTAGGTGTCTTCCCGTGTGGCGACGTCCCGGAACACCTCGCGGAATGACGTCACGTATCGCCGGCCCAGGTTCGGGGGGGCCTCCATGCCCAGGACCACGATCTTCGCGGCCGGGTAGCGCTCTTTCGTGCGGCGGATGATGGTCAAGAGGTTGTCGCGGAGCTCGGCGACCGGGAGGCCGCGCAGGCCGTCATTGGCCCCGAGCTCGAGGACGAGGATGTCGAGCGGCTCTTGAAGAACCCAGTCGATCCGCCGGACACCGCCCGCGCTCGTCTCACCCGAGACGCCCGCGTTCACTGCGGTGAAGGGCACCCCCGCGTCGGCCGCGAGTTCCGTCAGATGCGCCACGTAGGTATCGTCCTCGCTCTGAAGGCCCATCCCCGACGTCAGGCTCGTACCGAAGAACACGACCACGGGGAGCGTGTCTTCCGAGAGAGCGTCGATCGTCCGACTCGGCGCTCGGGAGCCGTCCCCGGCCTGCGAATCGGGAGCGGACGCGCCCTGGTCGGCTGCCGAGGGGGGAGCCTCCGAGCCAGGGTTGCACGCTGCGAGCGTGAGGAGTAACGACACGGAGCCGAGGAGTCGCATGTTGATCGTGGCGGAAGGACTGGAGAAGACGTACGAGAGCGGGGGTCGGCCGCTCCGTGTGCTGGATTCGCTGGACCTCGCCATCGAGCGCGAGTCCGTCGTGGCGGTCGTGGGACCGTCCGGGAGCGGCAAGACCACCCTGCTCGGGCTGATGGCCGGGCTCGATGCCCCGTCGGGCGGCCGTGTCCTCATCGACGGGCAAGACCTCTCCGCTCTTACCGAAGACGGTAGGGCGGAGTTTCGTGCACACCGGGTCGGATTCGTCTTCCAGACGTTTCATCTGCTGCCCACCATGACGGCCGTCGAGAACGTCATGGTCCCGTTGGAGCTACAAGGTTCGTTCCGGGGGGCCCGAGCGCGCGCTGCGGAGCTCCTCGATCGCGTCGGCCTCTCGGACCGCGCCGACCACTACCCGGCGCAGCTGTCCGGTGGTGAGCAGCAGCGGGTGGCGCTCGCACGGGCGTTCGCGAACCGACCGGACATCCTCTTCGCCGACGAACCCACGGGGAATCTCGATGAGCGCACCGGAGGAACGATCATCGAGATGCTCGAGGAACTCAACGAGGAGGAGCGCACGACGCTGGTGCTCGTGACCCACGACACCGCGCTCGCGGAGCGAGCCCATCGGGTCGTGACGCTTTCCGGGGGCCGGGTCGCGTCGGATCGCCCGGGTTGGCGCCGGGCGCACGGGGCCGGAGGGGAACGGGCGGCCTCGAGCCACGCCACCGAAAGCGACATCGAGACATGAACGGCCGATGGGTGCGGAGCGCCGTGCGGCTGGCGGTGCGGGAGGGGCGGCATTCGTTCCGGCGGGTGGGCCCGTACATGGTTTCCATCACGCTGGGCGTCGCCTCGCTCGTGGCCATCCACTCCTTCCGGGCCGACGTCGAGCGATCGCTCGAGGAGCAGTCCGAGGTGCTCATGGGGGCCAACGCCCGGCTGCGCGGCGACCGACCGTGGTCCGATACGGTGCGGGCCATCGTCGATTCCCTCGAAGCGTCCGACCGCTCCGTAGCCCGGGTCACGACGACCAGCTCCATGGTGATGGCGCCGACCTCGGGCATTGTCCGACTGATGCAGGTACGGGCTCTCGACCCCGGATATCCGTTCTACGGCACCGTTCGAACGGTGCCGGACGGCAGGTGGGGCGCGCACCTCGAGGCGGGTCGGGTGTTGGTCGATCCGGCGGTGCTCGTCCAGCTCCAGGCCGCGGTCGGCGACACCATCGAGGTCGGCCGAGAGCGGCTCGAGATCGCGGGGACCGTCGACGACCTCCCCACGGACCTCGGATTTCAGACCGCCCTGGGTCCGCGCATCCACCTCTCCCACGGTACCCTGGAAGAGGCCGACCTGCTCGGATTCGGGAGCCTCGCACGGTACGAGCTCTACTTCGAGCTACCGGAACGCTCCGAGCGAAGCGCTTTCGATGACCGGTACGACGAGGTCTTCTCACAGGGCCGGCTCCGCTTCACTCTCGCCGAGCAACAGGCACGGAGTCTCTCCAACGGTGTGCGCTTCTTGGCGCGCTTTCTCGGGCTCGTCGGGCTCGGCGCACTGCTGTTGGGCGGGATCGGCGTCGCCAGCGCCATTCACGTATACGTGCGAGAAAAGCGCGCTTCGATCGCGGTCATGCGATGCCTGGGCGCCACGCAGCGCACGACCTTCCTCGTATACCTGTTGCAAGCCGGGGCGCTCGGCGCGTTCGGCGCCGGGGCGGGGGTCGCGGTAGGGGTCGGCATCCAGCTCCTCCTTCCCGGTCTGCTCGCGGGGGTCCTTCCGGTGCCGGTGTCTCCGAGGATCTCGTCGGTATCAGCGGTCGCCGGGCTCGGGATCGGGATGTGGGTCGCGTTGGTGTTCGCGCTGCTTCCGCTGCTCTCGGTACGAGATGTGACCCCCTTACAGGCCCTCCGGGCCGACGTGGAATCCCGGCGGGGCTCTCGCGTCTGGCGCGGCATCGTCTACCTGGCGTTGGCCGCGAGCATTACAGCCCTGTGCGTGCTCGAGGCTCCCGATAGGGAAGTGGGCATCGCCTTCGCCTTCGGGCTCGCCGCGGTGGTGACGGCCCTCTGGGCTACGGCTCGCGTCCTCACCTTCCTAACGCGCCGCTTCGTGCCGAGTAGGGCACCGTATCCGGTCCGCCAGGGCATCTCCAATCTGTTCCGTCCCCGCAACCAGACCGTCTCGGTCATGCTGGCGCTCGGCGTCGGCACCTTCGTGATCGGCTTGCTCCTGGAAGTCGAGGGAACGGTGCGGCGAGACCTGAGCGTTTCCCTCCAGGACGGACGTCCCAACCTTCTGCTCTTCGACATCCAACGCGATCAAACCGAGGACATCCGTGCGCTGCTGCCCGAGCCGGCGCGGGGCGAGGCCGATGTCTTTCCTCTGGTCTCGTCGCGCATCGCCGCGATCAACGGCCGGACGCCCGAGGAGCTTCGGGACGACACCGTGCCGTCGGAGCGGAGGCCCGAGGGCTGGGCCCTGCGGCGAGAATATCGCAATACGTACCGTGCCGAGCTGGGCCGCGCCGAAGAGCTGATCTCCGGGCGTTGGTGGGACGGAACCGCCGGATCCGACGACGGGACGAGGGTGGACCCCGGAGATCTGTCCCGGCTGTCCCTCGAGGAAGATATCGCGGAAAGCCTGCGGGTGCGGCTCGGGGATACGATCACGTGGAACGTGTCCGGCGTGGAGGTGCCTTCGGTCGTCAGCAGCGTGCGCCGCGTGGACTGGGATCGACTCGAGCCGAACTTCTTCGCCGTGCTCGAGCCCGGCAGTCTCGACGAAGCTCCTCAGACGGCGCTGATGCTCGTGCGCATCCCCGACGAGGGTCAGCGCCTCGAGGTTCAACAGGCGCTGGTGCGCACCTTTCCCAACGTCTCGGCGCTCGACATCTCGCGAGTGCAGGAGGCGGTGGAGTCGGTGCTCGGGTCCGTGAGACGGGGCCTCGGCTTTCTAGGCGCGTTCGCGGCCGCCGCCGGTGCCGTGGTTCTCGTCGGAGCCATGGCCACGTCCCGCTTCCAGCGTATTCGTGAGGGCGCCCTTCTGCGGACGCTCGGGGCGAGGAGGGCGCAAGTCATCCTTGTGCTCTTCACCGAATACGCGGCCCTGGGTACGCTCGCGACCTTCAGCGGGTTACTCCTCGCCGTCGGTGCGGCGGCCCTTCTGTTACCCGGCGTCTTCGACATGCCGTATCGACCCGACCTCGGGACGCTCGCCTTGGTCTGGGGCTCCGTTTCGTTGTTGACCGTCCTCGTGGGGCTCAGCGGCTCCCGCTCGCTTCTCTCCCGGCCTCCGCTACCGGTCCTGCGGGAGGCCGAGGACTAGAGCGCCTCCGCCGGTAGCTCGAGCGCGCTGGTGTGGTGGCACGCTTCGCATTCGAGGGGGTGGGGCCTGCGGAGACGCTGGGGCTTCACGGTCAGCGGGCCTCCGCACTTCGGGCACGCACCCTCGACGGCCATCAGCGTGTGGGTCTCGATCCACCGCCTACGGCCCAGTACGGCACCCACCGCGAGCGCTCCGATCGCCCAAGGCGCATGCGGGGGCACGACGGCCACGATCGGGGCGAGGAGCACCCCGATGCCGAGCGAGCGGGCCGCTCCCGAGAGGCGCCACGACCGAGGGCGTGGCTCGATCTCGGCTACGACCGCGACAGGCTCGTACCCGAAAAGAACTGCCCTGCCGTGAATGGCCTGCACGATCCGTTACCCCTTCTTCGCGAAGTCTCGTAGACGCTCACCCACTTCGTGGAGCGTCTCCTCGCGCTTGCAAAAGACGAATCGGACCAGCGAGCGTCCCGCCCCCTCGGTGTGGTAGAAGCTCGAGCCCGGGACCGTGGCGACCCCGGCCTCACGGACCAGCCGCTCGGCGAAGGTGAAGTCGTCCTCGTCGCTCAGCGCGCTGAAGTCGGCCATCACGTAATAGGCCCCCTGGGGCAGCGCGCACTGGAAGCCGGCGTCCCGCAGCCCCGAGAGCATGATGTCCCGCCTGGGCCGGTATTCCTCGATGAGCTCCCTGTAATAGCTCGGGCCCAGTTGTCGGATGCCCACTGCGCCCGCTTCCTGGAGCGGCGCGGCCGTGCCCACGGTCACGAAGTCGTGAATCTTCTGGATCCCGTCCGAGAGAACCTCCGGGGCCACGATCGTTCCGATCCGCCAGCCCGTCACGCTGTACGTCTTGGACATCCCGCTGATCGTGACGGTCCGGTCGGCCATGCCCGGCAGGGTCGCGAGCGGAACGTGCTCGCCTTCGTAGACGATGTGCTCGTAGATCTCGTCGGTGATGGCGAGGATGTCGTGCTCCACGCACAGGTCCGCGATGACCTGAAGCTCCTCCCGCCCGAACACACGGCCCGTCGGATTGTTGGGTGAGTTCACCACGATGGCTCGGGTGCGGGGCGTCACGAGCGCGGCCAGCGCCTCCGGGTCGATCGTGTAGTCGGGAGGGTCGAGACACAGGTACACGGGCTTCGCCTGGGCCAGCATGGCGTCCGGACCGTAGTTCTCGTAAAAGGGCTCGAACACGATGACCTCGTCGTCCGGGTCGAGGAGCCCCAGCATCACGCACGCCATGGCCTCGGTGGCCCCGCACGTGACGGTGATCTCCCGCTCGGGGTGGAAGTCGAGCCCATACCACTCCCGGTATTTCTCCGCGAGCACGGCGCGGAGGCTCGGGGCCCCGCTCGTGACCGCGTACTGGTTGAGGTCGCCCCGGATCGCGGCGCAGGCCGCCTCCTTGAGTGGCTCGGGGGCGGGAAAGTCGGGCATGCCCTGGGCCAGATTGATGGCGCCGTGCCGGTCCGCGACCTCCGTCATGTCGCGGATCACGGATCCTCCCAGCGCTTCGGTGCGCCGTGCGGTTCTCTGAATCGGGTCGGTCATGAAGGAACCATGCGTCGAAGTGGAGCGCCGCGGATGGGCGCGACGCAGCGGGGAGCCAACGATGTTGCACCGCGTGGCTCTAGGCAACCGCTTCCCCCCTTGGCAGGGAAGCGTCCGGTGCCGTAGTGTCGGCGCATGCACTCGGTATCCACCCACGCGCTCGGGCCACACACTCCGGGTGGGCCGGGCGCGCCGTCGCCCTTCCACGATGCCGCGGAGACCCGTCCATGCTCAACTCCGAACGCTGGCCCGTCGCGCTTGCCGTCCTCTTCCTGTCCACTTGGGCGTCGCTCGCGGCACCCGTTCAGGGACAGGCGCCTCCGGTACGCATGCGGATGCGGTTCGCCTCAACCACGCATGTCGGAATCCTTCAGTCCATCCCGGGCATGAGGAAGGTCGACGGCTTCACGGTGGGGTACGGCGCTCGGAACGCGGATGCAGCGTACCGGCTCATCCGCCTCCTGTATCGCTTCGTGCGACAATGAGCCTCCTCATGACCCACGGAACGAGATGAGTACCGAGTCGTCGGACCGAGTCCGGGAGCGTTGGTTTCAGCTCGGCTTGGTCGCGGGGGCGGTGCTGCTCTCACTCTCCGCGTGGCTGACCGCGACGGCCGTAGCTCCGGAGCTCCGAGCACGGTGGGCGCTCACGACGCCGCAGGTCGGGTGGCTCACCACCGTCGTGCAGGTGGGCTTCGTCGCCGGAACCGCGTCGGCCGCGTTCATGAACCTCGCGGACGTTCTGTCATCGCGCGCGTACTTCGCCCTGTCCGCGCTGCTCGCCGCGACCGCGAATGCCGTCCTTCTGGTCGCGTCGGACTATCCGGTCGCGCTGGCGGCCCGGTTCTTCACCGGCTTTTTCCTGGCGGGCGTCTACCCGCCGGGCATGAAGATGATGGCCACCTGGTTCCGTGCCGAAAGAGGCCTGGCGATCGGCACGATCGTGGGCGCTCTGACCGTCGGGAAGGCGATGCCGTATCTGATGAAGGCCTTCGGAGGTCCGGATGCCGGGTTCGTCATCGCGGGTGCCTCCTGGGCCGGGCTCCTCTCGGCCGCGATGGTCGGCCTGGCCTACCGGGACGGCCCTCACGACTTTCCGCGACGCGCGTTCGAGTGGCGGCGCGTGGGACGGATCCTGCGCCACCGTCCGACGATGTTGGCGACGGGAGGGTATCTCGGTCACATGTGGGAGCTCTACGCCATGTGGTCGCTGATCGGGCTCTTCTTCACCGACTATTTCGGACTCCGGGGCTCGGCCCGGGCGGACCTCCATGCACCTCTGGCGACGTTCAGCGTCATCGCCATCGGGGGGGTAGGGGCCGTCTTGGCCGGACGCTGGGCCGACCGTGTGGGGCGGGCGCGTGTCACGATCGGGTCGATGGCGGTGAGCGGTGGCTGTGCGCTCACCGCCGGCTGGTTGCTCGCGGCCCCGCCATGGCTCGTGCTCGGGGTCACGCTCGTATGGGGATTCACGATCGTGGCGGATTCCGCGCAGTTCAGCGCGGTCGTGACGGAGCGTGCGCCACCCGATTCGGTGGGCACCGCGCTCATGCTCCAGACGATGGCGGGCTTTGCGCTCACCGGCGTTTCCATCCAGCTTACCAGCACGTTGGCCACTGCTTGGGGATGGGGGCCGGCGTTCGCGATCTTGGCGCTGGGGCCGGTGTGCGGGATCAAGGCGATGCGCGCCCTGCAACCCGACGACGTCCCCGTGGTATGAATCCGTCGATCCCTCCTGAATGTACCGTCGAATCTCGAGGACCTGAGCGATGAGCAAGAAGGTGAAGACCGCACTGTCCTGCGCGCTCCTCGCGGCGTTGGTGGCAGCCGTGCCGTCCGCCACCCTGCATTTCGACCTCAGTCGGTCGGTCCCCGAAGCCGGCGCCACGGTGCCCGCGCCTTCGGAGATCACGCTGTGGTTCACCGAGGTTCCCCAGGACAACTCGATCTCCATACGGCTCATCGACCCGCGCGGTGATCTCGTGGACTCCACCGAGCCGAACCAGGACGCGGAAGACGGCACGATGTTCAGTATCGCCCCGTCCGCGTCGGTCGCGCCCGGTGAGTATACGGTGGCGTGGCGAGGCATCGGCCAGGACGGGCACACCGTCCGGGGGGACTTCGGCTTCACGGTGGGGGCCCGATAGAGGAGATCGGACCCGGTCCCGTCCTGGACGCGATCACGGGCTGGGTCCTCTTCGCGGCGATTCTGGGCTCGATTGGGGCGGTCGCGCTCCGTTGGGCGGTCCTGCCGTGGATCCACCTGAAAGGGTATCCGTCCGATACCGGAAAGGCGTTGGTCGAGGGAGCAGCGCGATTCGGCAGCTACGTCGCGCTATTCGTGCCTCTCGCGTTTCTCCTGGTCTTCACGCGCCAACTTCTCGAGTTCCGGGATCCGTTCGTACCGTGGACCGAGGACGCCCACCTCTTGCTAACCGGGACGAGTTGGGGCCGTACGTTCATCTTCTTCGGCGCTTTGGGCGTCGCGGTCGGTCCGGCGTTTCGGCTCGCTCGCCGGCACCCCGCGTGGGGCTGGGCCCTCGTGACCGCCATGGTTCTCGCGCTCGGAGCTTTCCCAGCTCTGACGGGCCACGCGAGCGCCGGAGAAGGCGTCGGGCGCGCCCTCACTCTCGGGTTGGACGTGCTCCATGTTTGGGCAGCGGGTGCGTGGATTGGCGGGCTGGCCGGAGTGTTGTTCCTCGACACGACCATGCGGCGCCGTGACGACACCGGACCGCGCGTGCTGCCCGCGCTGATCCCGGCGTTCTCCACGCTGGCCATCGCGGGGGTCGGCACGCTCGTGGTCACGGGGACCGCCGCATCCTGGATTCACTTACCGCGCCTCTCCGCCTTGCTTTCGGAGCCCTACGGACGAACACTCCTGATCAAGCTGACGGCGGTCGGACTGGTTCTCGGGCTGGGTTGGCTCAATTGGAAGCGCCTCACGCCACGGCTGGCCCGTCCATCCGGAGCTGATACCCTGTATCGGGGAGCGACGCTCGAGCTCGTCGTCGCCCAGTTGGTTCTGTTGGTTACGGCCGTATTGGTGCGCACGCCACCCAACGGATGAGCCGCGAACCCCGACTTTCCGGGGCTCCACCAATCGCGAGGAGGCGGCCGGAAGCCCGGTGATGATGGCCCGCCACATTCTTGTATGGATCGGCTTGCTCACGCTGGCCTGGCTCATCTTGGAGCCGAGTTGGAGTGCGTGGGCCGCCGGCGTTCTAGCGGTCACCACGGGAATGGCGCTTCGGTTGTATGCCGGCCGGCTTCGCCGCATAGGCCTTCATCCGCTCCGACTTCCACGCTTCGGGCTCTACTTCCTCGCCCAGTCGGTGAGCGGTGGCTGGGATGTGAGCCGGCGGGCCCTGACACCGGCGCTGCCACTCTCGCCGGACCTGATCACGCATCACCTTTCATTGTCCTCCCAGTCGGCGCGTGTGTTCGTGAGCAACGCCTTGAGCCTCCTCCCCGGTACGATCGCCGCGGACCTCCGAGGGCACGTCCTCATCGTGCACGTCCTCGTGACAGGGAGCGACGCCGAGGCTAGGGTGAGGACCCTGGAAGCCCGAGTAGCTCACCTGTTCGGAGCGGAAGGCCCGTGATCGCGTTTCTGTACGGGATCGCCTTGCTCTTGCTCCTCAGCCTGGCCCTCGGCCTCGTCAGGGTCGCCCGCGGACCGACCCGCGGTGACCGAATGGTGGCGGCTCAGCTTTTCGGGACTCATGGAGTCGCCACGCTCCTGGTTCTGGCGACGGCGACAGATGCTCCGGTGCTGCGGGACGTGGCGCTCGTCTTCGCGCTTCTTGCCGCCGTCATCTCGGTGACATTCGTGAAGCGAGGTTGGATGAACGAGCGTTCGGACTCCGAAGACACGTGACCACCGTTCTCTCGGGCATCCTCCTCCTGGGGGCCGCTTTCTTTTTTCTGGCCGGAACGGTGGGACTGCTGCGCTTCCCGGACTTCTACTGTCGGTTACACGCCCTCACAAAGGCCGATAATCTGGGAATGGGGATGCTCGTCGTCGGGTTGATGCTCCAGACGCCGGGGTGGGCAGCTCGTTCCCAGCTTCTTCTCGTCTGGTTCCTGGTTCTCGTCACGGCCGCCACGGTGTGCCATCTACTGGCGAGATCGGCCCTCCACGGAGGGGTCGAGCCCTTGAAGGGAAGGCGGAGAAGTCGTTGACCGGGCTCACGTGGGCTCTGGACGGCGGGTTTGCGCTTCTCCTCGTAGTGTTGGTCACCAGGGCCATGCTGACCAGAGATCTTTTCGAGGCCGTGGTGCTGTTCATCGCGTTCGGCTTGACCCTCTCCCTCGCCTGGGTGCGACTCGGAGCACCGGACGTGGCTCTTGCCGAAGCGGCGCTGGGGGCTGGTGTCACGGGCGCCTTGTTCTTGAACGCCTTTCAGCGGCTGGCCCGAGCCTCGGCCGACTCCGACTTGCCACACGCCTACCTGATCGACGACGAACCCGGTGTGCGATCCCTACGCCTCCGTGCGATCTCCGTGGGCACGGCTGCGTTCCTGGCCGCTGCCTTCGTCGGAGTCCTGGTCGGGATCCCCGCCAGGGAAGCGGTCCTCGCCGAAGCGGTGAACACGTCCCTCCCACGCACCGGCCTCTCGAACCCCGTCACCGCGGTGCTTTTGAGCTTCCGAGCGTATGACACCCTGTTCGAGGTCGCCGTGCTGGTCCTCGCGACCGTGACGGTATGGTCACTCGATCGGGAGCATACGCCGTTCCACCAGACGCCGGGGCCACGCGGAGACCCCGTGCTGGAAGGACTCACGAGCCTGGTCGTACCGGTCGCGGGCGTCACCGCCGTGTACCTCGTGTGGGCCGGGACGCATGCTGCCGGGGGCGCGTTCCAGGGCGGGGCGCTTCTCGCCGGGATCGGGGTCCTCCTGGCCGCGAGTGGCGTGATAAGGCCCGGCGCGTTCGGAGCCCCGGTCATACGGGTGCTCGGCCTCATGGGGCTCGCCCTCTTCATCGGCGTCGGCGTGGTGTTCATGCCCTGGACCGGCTCGTTGCTGACCTACCCCGAAGGGTGGGACTACGCGATCACTCTCGCGGTCGAGGGAACGCTTGCACTGTCCGTCGCCGTGATCCTCGTAGAGCTCTTCCTGGACGTCCCGGCAGCTCCCGAGGCGGATCCACGTTTCGACCGCGTGGATCCGACGGGGGATCCTCTCGGACGAAAGCTCCGCTGGGACTCTTCGCGGACCCGACGCCCCGGAGAGGACGGATGACGCACGAGCTCCCCTATCTCGCAGCAGGCGCGGCCGTCTTCATGGCCGGCCTGGTCGGCACGCTGGGACGAAGTCATCTGTTCTGGAAGGTGCTCGGCATCAACTTCATGGGAAGTGGGATCTTCCTGGTCCTGTCGGCAGCTTCGCCCCGGCTGCCCGGGGAAGGAGCCGATCCGGTCCCCCAAGCCATGATTCTCACCGGGATCGTCGTCACCGCCGCCGTCACGGCGGTAGCGCTGGGAATGGCTTTGCGAGTCGTCATCCGCACCGGCTATCCCTTTCTGTCGGAAGACATCCCGGCGAGCGACGAGGGGCCCTTGCCGCGCCGGGCTCGTGCCCAAGATCCTCCGGCGGACGGATCGACGTGACGGGAGCGGAGCTCTGGACCACCGTCGCGCTCGTGAGCCCGCTCGTCGGCGCGATGTTGAGTCTCGCTCCGGGCCGCCTGTTCATTCTGGCCGGCCTCGGTCTCGGAGCGGCCGGCTCGCTCGTGGGAACCGTGGGACTCTGGGCAGAGGTCCGGGCGGAAGGCGTCGTCCGGCACCTGATCGGAGGGTGGGGGCGTCCGCTCGGCATCGAGCTTCAGGCGGATGGACTGTCTATGGTCTTCCTGGCGCTCACGGCCGTGCTCGGCACGGCGGTGAGCGTCTACGCGAGCGCCTACTTCCAGGATGTGGCTCCTGGCTGGGTGCGGAACCCGTCAGGAGCGAGAGGAGCCCGCTACTTCGCTCCCTTGACGCTCTTCGCCTGGACGGGGCTGAACGGAGTCTTCCTCTCCGGAGACCTTTTCAACCTGTATGTGATGCTCGAGATCGTCGGGCTCTCGGCCGCGGCTCTCGTGACCCTCGCCGTTACGGCGAAGGCTACCGAGGCCGGGATGCGGTACCTCCTCGTATCGCTCTCGGGCTCGATGCTGTTCCTGCTCGGCGTCACGGTCCTCTATCTGGAGCACGGCACCCTTTCGCTCGAACAAATCGCGGCGCAAGCTCCCACCGGGGCGCCCGGAGCCACGGCGCTGGCGATCATGACCGTGGGACTCGCCGCGAAGACGGCGCTTTTCCCTCTCCACGCATGGCTCCCGCCCGCTCATTCCGCGGCGCCCGCGCCGGCGAGCGCTCTCCTTTCGGCACTCGTCGTGAAAGGGTCGTTCTACATCATCGTGCGACTCTGGGTGGACGTATACGGTCTGACGGTCCCTGCCTCGACTGCTGAACAGGCTTCCGTGCTCATGGGTCTTCTCGGGGCCGCTGCCATAATCTGGGGCTCGGTGCTCGCGATCCGTCAACGGAGCTTGAAGCGCCTCATCGCCTATTCCACCGTCGCCCAGCTGGGATACCTCTTCGTCATGTTTCCGCTCCTCGTCCCTTACGCCCAGGAGGCGACCGGTGCCGTCCGGGCGGCAAGCGTCGATGCATGGAATGGCGGGATCTATCACGCGCTCTCCCACGGCCTCGCGAAGGCCGCGATGTTTCTCGCGGCCGGAAACATGACCCATGCCGTCTCCGACGACGCGATCGAATCCATCGCCGGCGTGGCGCGCCGCCTGCCCATGTCGTTCCTCGCGTTCGGGCTCGCCGGTCTCAGTCTCGCGGGCGTTCCCCCGTCCGGGGGATTCCTGGCCAAGTGGCTCCTCTTGGACGCTGCGTTCACGAGTGGCCGTTGGGGTTGGGGAATCGTCATCGCTCTGGGCGGGCTCCTGACCCTCGCCTATGTCCTCCTGGTGGCCCGCCGTGCCTTCGATGCCACGGAAGGCCCGTCGGGCTTTCGTCCCGTGCCGCGACGCATGGAGTGGATGCCGGCCGTGCTGGCCCTCATGGCCGTCCTCCTGGGCGTCCGCGCCGTGGAAATCCTCGACATGCTGCTGGTCGGAGCGACCGGTCCATGGGGGTGATCGAGGACCTCGCTGGAACGGCCGCCGGATGGTCGGCGCTCCCCTTGCTGGTGGTGCTGAGCTCGTTCGTTCCCGGCGTGGGCATCATGTTCCTTCGGGAAGATCAGCACCGGGCTCGTACGACGTTGAACCTCGCCGGGGCGCTCCTGAAGGTCGTGTTCGTGGGCCTGATGCTCTGGGGTGTGGCCCTCGGGGCACGGTACGAATGGAGCTTCCGGGTGCTGCCCGATTTCGAGCTGACCTTGGTGGGGGATCCCCTCGCGCTTCTCTTCGTCACCCTTTCAGCCGGTCTCTGGCTCGCCACCACCATCTACGCGATCGGTTACCTCGAGGGATCACCGAACCGAACCCGCTTCTTCTCGTTCTTCAGTCTCTGTGTCACGGCCACGACCGGTCTGGCCATGGCCGGGGACCTGTTCACGTTCGTCCTCTTTTACGAAGCGCTGACCTGGACGACCTATCCGCTCGTCGTCCACCGCGGCACGCCGGAAGCCATCCGCGCGGGACGGACCTATCTCATCTACACGGCGACGGCCGGTGTCCTGCTGTTGGTCGGGGCCGTGGGCGTCTACGCGCTCGCCGGATCGGTCGACTTCCAGGCAGGCGGGCTCCTCGACCCCGATGTCGTCGCCGACGCCCCGGGGACGCACAGACTCGTGTTCCTGTCGATGCTCGCCGGGGTAGGGGTGAAGATCGCGTTTTTCCCGGTCCACGGATGGCTTCCGGCAGCCATGGTTGCCCCGGCGCCGGTGACCGCGCTCTTACACGCGGTGGCGGTCGTCAAAGCCGGCGCGTTCGGCCTGCTCCGGCTGCTGCATTCGGTATTCGGCATCGACGTGGCCACATCGCTCGGTCTTGCCCAGCTCGTCGCCGGGCTGGCCGCGGTGACGATCATCTATGGCTCCTTGCGCGCATTGTACCAGGACGACCTGAAGCGACGGCTCGCCTTCAGCACGGTCAGCCAGCTGTCGTACATCGCACTCGGAGCGTCCCTTCTGGCTCCCACGGCCCAGATTGGAGGGATCGTCCACCTCGTGCATCAGGGGGTCATGAAGATCACGCTCTTCTTTTGCGCAGGACTCCTTGCAGAGGTGCTTCACGTCAAGAAGGTCAGCGAGATGGCCGGAGTGGGCCGGCGTATGCCCTGGACGATGCTCGCCTTCAGCGTGGCCGCGCTCGGGATGATCGGACTTCCACCGATGGCCGGATTCTCGAGCAAGTGGTACCTGGGTGTGGGGGCGCTCGAGAGTGGAGCGGGTTGGGCGGTCCCCGTGCTTCTGGCGAGCAGCGTCCTGAACGCGGCGTACTTCCTCCCGATCCTCCATGCCGCATGGTTCCGTGATCGAGACGTTCGGTGGGACGACGTGGGGCGGGGACGCTGGTTGGAGGCGGACTGGAAGCTGTTGGTGCCGGCCATCTCGACCGCGGCGGTGACTCTGGGCGCGGGATTGTTCGCGAGCGCGCCCTGGAGTCCGCTCGGCTGGACGACACTCATCGTGGAAGGGGTAGGGCTCTGAAGCATGGGCATTCCCGATCTCCTGCTGTTCCTGATCCCCGCGTGCCCCGCCGCTCTGGCGGCCCTCTGGATGTTCGAGAGCATCCGGCGCTCCCTCGTGTCGCTCGCCCCGTGGGCGGCGGCGCCGGCCGTCCTTCTTTCGTTGTTCCCACACCTGGAGGGGACGTCCTGGTCGACGTCCGGCGTCATGGCAGGCCTCCGGTTGGAAGTGGACGAGATGGGCCGAGCCTTTCTGTTCCTCACCGCTCTCCTCTGGCTGCTCGCCGGAGCGTACGCTCGTAGCTATCACCGGCGGGACCCCCGAAGGGAGCGTTTCTTCGGCTTCTTCGTGTTGACCATGGCCGGGAACCTGGGTCTGGTCGTCGCGGCCGATGTCCTATCGTTCTACCTGTTTTTCGCGTGGATGACGTTCGCCGCCTACGGTCTGGTGGTCCATCGCCGTGACGAGGCCGCGTTTCGCGCCGGACGGGTGTACATCGTCCTGGCGGTCGCGGGGGAGGTGGCCGTGTTGGCCTCGCTCTTCCTGCTGGGATGGGCTTCGGCGGGCGTCCCGCAGTTCGGTGGCGACCTCGAGCATGCCTGGGCACAGCTCGCCGGGTCGGGTCACGCGGGTTGGGTGGCCGGCCTGGTGCTCGGGGGATTCGGGATCAAGGCCGGCCTCGTGCCGCTGCACCTCTGGCTGCCCCTGGCACATCCGGTCGCTCCCACGGCAGCGAGCGCTCTGCTGAGCGGGGCGATGATCAAGGCCGGATTACTTGCCTGGATCCGGATTCTCCCGGTCGAAACCTCGCTTTCCGCCGTGGCAACCGGAGTCGTCGTTCTCGGTGCGTTGAGCACCCTCTACGGGGTGCTCGCTGGACTCGGCCAGGACGACGCCAAGACTGTACTCGCCTACTCGAGCGTGAGTCAGATGGGCTTCATGGCGGTCGGGGTGGGCCTCGCGCTCGGGACCACTGAGGGCCATGAGCTCGCGCTCCTGGCGGTGGTGATCTACGCGCTACACCACGGGGTGGCGAAGGGGGCGCTGTTTCTCTCCGTCGGTGTCGCGGAGCGTGTGCCACTGGAACAGCGTGGCGGGATCGTCCGGAGGAAGGGGTGGATCCTGGCGGCTACCGCGCTGCCCGCGCTCGCGCTCAGTGGCGCTCCGTTCACGACCGGTGCGCTATCCAAGGGAACCTTGAAGGATGCCCTCTACGCGCTCGCTCCGACCCTGAACCCCGTTCTCGGCCCGGTGCTCATTCTCGCCGGCGTGGGGACGACCGTGTTGATGGCCCGGTTCCTGGTCCTATTGGCCGGCCGCATCCGCGTTCGGGAGAAGCCTGCCCACGGCGTCGACTCCCCGGCCTCCGCGACCCCCTCGCCATGGAGCTCGGCGGGCCTGATCATCCCCTGGGGAGTTCTCTTGTTCATCGGCCTGAGCGGACCCTGGTGGCTTGCCCGGATCGTGCCGGGCGCCTCGGAGCTCAGCCTTCCCGCTGCCCTGAGCGACTGGCCGGCCGCTGCGGGGCCGCTACTGACGGGTATCGCGCTGGCCGGGGTCGTGGGGCGGTGGCCGAGGGTTCTCGGTGGGTTGCGGCGCGTTCGGATTCCGCCCGGTGACCTCCTGGTGCCGGTGGAGGGGATGCTCCGCGGCATCGGGGCGCTCCCGGTCGCGCGATGGGGCGGTCGTACCGGGACCTGGGTGCGGAAGATCCGCCCATCCCAGGCTCGCCTTCGCTCCTGGATGGCTCGGATGCTGGATCGGATGCTGGATCGTGACCTTCGCCTCGCTCGGGGCAGGATCGTGACGCACACCCTCCTCGTTCTGGTCCTGGGGCTTCTCAGCCTTCTCCTGTGACAGCCCGCGGCCGACTCCGTTCCGGCGGATGGCGCGGCCCCGAGCCGCTCGGGATCACGTGGAGCCCTTGAGGCCGGCTGGTGCGACGCTGCGCTCGACGAAGCCGAGTCCCCCGTCGACGATGAGTGCCATCAACGCGGCGGGCACGGCACCGGCGAGGATCATCCAGGTGTCCGACAGGGCCAGGCCCGCCACGATCGGATCGCCGAGCCCCCCGGCGCCGATGAACGCCGCCAGAGTTGCTGTACCCACGTTGATCACGGCGGCGGTTCGGACGCCTGCCATGATGACCGGTGCAGCGAGGGGAAGCCGGACGTAACGCAGGAGCTGCCGCTCGGTCATGCCGAGGGCCCGTGCGGAGGCCACCGCGGCGGCGTCGGCATCCCGCACGCCGGTAAAGGTGTTGCGTACCATGGGGAACAGAGAATACAAGAACAACGCGGTGACCGCCGGCACCACGCCGATGCCGAGCAACGGAATCATGAAGGCCAGGAGCGCGATGCTCGGGATGGTCTGCAGCATGCCGACACCCCGGATCGTGGTTTCCGCCCAACCTCGCCATCGCTCGAGCAGGAGGCCCAGCGGGACCGCGATCGCGAAGCCCGCCAACATCGAGACTGCGACGAGAAGGAGGTGTCGGCGTGTCTCGGCGACCATCTGTGCCCGTCGTGCCCACATGTACGCGATGAAGGACGCGCGTGCGTCCGATGTGCTCTCCTGTCCCACCGCCGGGGCTCCGTCATCGGCCAGTCCGACGGACTCCAGCGCGTCGGAGGCGACACGAGCGACGGGCTCGCCCTCCACCTCGATGCGGCGGTTGAAGCTCCGCATCATCCCGGCATCCAACTGGCCGGAGAGCTCGACGAGCGCGGCTACCGCGCCGGCATGCTCCGACGCGAGCTCGGCTCCGACGAGGGCGGCGGCGTCGTAGGGTGGGAAGAATTCCCGGTCGTCCTCGAGAATGACGAATCCGTAGCGGGCGATTCGTCCGTCGGTCGAATAACCGTCGATGACGTCGACCTCGGCGTTCGCGAGGGCCTCGTACTTCACGGCCTGAAGCAACGGACGCACTTCGCGGAGCTCGATTCCATACGCCTCGCGCAGACCCTCGAGCCCGTCCGCCCGACCGATGAAGTCCGGGCTCAGGCCGCCGGTGAGCTCGGGAGCGGCGCGCGCCAGATCGGACAGGGTCTCCAGATCCAACGAATCGGCTGTCGCGGGACGCACCGACACGGCGTACGTGTTCTCGAATCCAAGGGGCGGGAGCCAACGGATGCCCCACCGGTCCCGAAACGCCCGCGCGACCCTTCGGTACGCCTCCGCGCCGGATGAAGGCGGTGTCTCGTCGAGGATGGCGAGAAGCCCGGTGCCCGTATACTCGGGGTAGACGTCGATCTCCCCTCGCCGCAGAGCCGCGAACGCGATCTCGGTCGCCCCGAGGCCGGGGCGTCGGTCGACCGGGTATCCGCGCGCCTCGAGGAGCTGGGCGAACATCTCGCCGAGCAGGTAGGATTCGGCGAACGGCTTGGTGGCCACGACGATCGGCCGCCGGGCTTCGCTGTCGGTCGGAGACTGCTGGGCCGAGGCCGGAAGGACGGTCGCGGCCGCGGCGACTCCCCACCAGAGCACGTGCCGGATCGGGGCGGGACGCTTCATGTCAGCCGCGCCCGCTCGAGAAGCTTCGCCACATACGGAGTTCGAGCATCCGCCAACAGGACCTCCGGCGTGTCGAACTGCTCGATGCGTCCCGCACGCATGACGGCGATACGGTCCGCGAGGTGGAAGGCTTCGTGAAGGTCGTGCGTCACCAAGAGCACGGTGACGCCGAGACGTCGCCGGAGCTCCGCGAACATCTCCTGGACGTCCGCCCGAGTGAGCGCGTCCAGGGCGCCGAACGGTTCGTCCAGGAGGAGCACCTCGGGGGTGGCGGCCAGAGCGCGAGCGAGCGCCGCGCGCTGGCGCTGTCCTCCCGAGAGCTCCCGGGGGTAACGCGCACCGAACTCCGAGGCGGGAAGCCCGACGAGCTCGAGCTGGCCTCGAGCCAGGTCGTCCGCGTTCGAGCGCCCCTGCAACCAGGGCACGAGGGCGACATTGCGGAGGACGCTCCAGTGGGGCAGGAGGCCCCCGTCCTGTTGCACGTAGCCGAGCGCGCGCCGGAGGTGAACCGCATCGCGCTCCCCGACCGGATCTCCCGCCACCTCGATCGCGCCGGCTTCGGGCTCGACCATCCGGTTGAAACAGCGGAGCAGGGTAGTCTTGCCGGACCCGCTCTCGCCCACCAGGGCAACGGCCTCACCTTCCGTCACGCTGAGCGAAGCGCCATCGAGGGCCGTCACGGAGCCGAACCGCTTCGTGACCGCGCGTGCTTCGAGCACCACCGTGGCCGGAGGCGCTTCGTCGGTATCGCTCATGCTCGGTCCTTCCGGGAAGCGGAGAGTCGTCGCGGAACCGCGGACGGATCGGCGTCGTGGATGGAGGTTGGTCCTTCGGCGGCGCCCTTTCTAGCTTACTTGCTCGGTCGCCGTCCATCCATCCCGCATACTGCCCCGCATACCGGCTCCATCCACTGACCGAGCTCCCCGTTCAGCCGTGAGAGCCGCGGCGACGCGCTTTACCCCATTCCGTCTCGATTCAGGTACGCTCATGACTTCCGACGCATCGATGGGTGCTGCGGCTCCCGACGCCCAGGATCCTACCCGACATCAGCTCATGTTGCGCGACGTCCTCGAAGGGCTGCGTCGTGATCAGAAGCAGCTCTCGCCGAAATACCTTTACGACGAGGTCGGGTCGGAGCTCTTCGAGCGGATCACGCAACTCGACGAATACTATCCGACCCGGACCGAACGGGCACTGTTGAAGCAGTGGGCCACGGCCTGGGTCGATGAGCTTCGCCCTCGAGCCTTCGTGGAGCTGGGCGCGGGGAATGCCGACAAGTCCCGCGTCGTCCTGACCGCGATGCAGGAAGCTGCCTCGGGGAACCTGTACGTACCCGTCGACGTGAGCGGCGAGTTCCTGCGCGAAGCCTCGAATCAGCTCCGCGAGGAGTACGAAGGTTTTCGGATCGAGCCCGCGGTCGCCGACATCTCGACGCCTTTCGAGCTTCCCCACGATCTTCCGGAGCCCGCTTGGATCGCGCTTCTCGGCAGCACGATCGGAAACTTCGCCCCCTCCGAGGCAAGCCTGCTGCTCCGGCGTGTGCGTCGGCACCTGCGTCCCGGTGACCGCTTCCTGATGGGCGTGGACCTGCGTCCCGGGCCCGGCAAGTCCGTCGAGCGCCTCGAGCGCGCATACGACGACGCCCTCGGCGTCACGGCGGCATTCAGCCTGAACGTCCTACGCGTCTTGAACCGCGAGCTCGGCGCCGATTTCGACCTCGAAGCGTTCGAATACCGGGCGTTCTACGAGCCCGATGAACACCGCATGGAGCTCCACCTGGTGGCGCGGAGTCCGCAGGAAGTGACCATCGGGGGCGAAACGGTGTCCTTCGCGGAAGGCGAGTCGATTCGCACGGAGATCAGCTGCAAGCACGATCGGAACTCCGTGGACGCGCTCTTCGAGGCTGTGGGGCTGCGCGTCGATCGCTGGCGGGAGGATCCGGACGGCGCCTTCGCGCTCCTTCTCGCCGAGCCCGTTCAATAGCGCGTCACATCTTGGGAAGCGTCACACCCGACTGCTTCATGTACTTTCCCTTCCGGTCCATATAGGCGATCTCCGGCTCCTCGTCCCCCTCGAAGAAGAGCAGCTGCGCGATGCCCTCGCCACCGTAGACCTTGGCGGGCAGCGGAGTCGTGTTGGAGATCTCGAGCGTCAGGTGGCCCTCCCACGTGGGCTCGAGTGGGGTGACGTTCACGATGAGGCCACACCGGGCGTAGGTCGACTTCCCGACACACACGACGAGGACGTCCCTCGGGATCCGGAAATACTCCTCCGTCCGGGCCAGCGCGAACGAGTTCGGCGGAATGATGCACGCCGACTCGTGAATGTCCACGAAGGACCGATCGTCGAAATGCTTGGGATCCACGATGGCGTTGTGGACGTTGGTGAAGACTTTGAACTCGGGCGCGACTCGGATGTCGTAGCCGTAGGACGAAAGTCCATAGGAGATCACGCCCTCGCGCACCTGTCCCGACTCGAAGGGCTCGATCATCCCATGCTCCTCGCACATGCGACGGATCCACTTGTCACTCTTGATCGGCATCGGGTGAGGTCACTCCGCGGGGGTACGACGAATGTAGGGTCGGTCGGAGCACGCCTGAATGCGGGCTCCGGTGCCGGCACGAACCGCCCAAGATACCCCGGATGTCGAAGGTGGGGCAAACCCCGGACAAGGGCATGAAAACCCGCCCCGACCGCGGTTGACACTGCGACGCGAAGGCCGGTACCTTCCAACCCGTCACACGGCTTCGTGAACAATTTCACAAACCCACGCGACCCCATGTCGGGAGATTACCTCCCCCTCCTTCTTCTGTTCAGCGTATCGGTGCTGAACGCCATCGGGATGGTCGTCACTTCGCACATCCTGAATCCGCGCCGCGACACGCCGCAGAAGCTGATGCCGTACGAGTCCGGCATGACCCCGCTCGGGACCACGCGGGCCCGCTTCTCTGTAAAATTCTACATGGTGGCGATCAGCTTCATCGTCTTCGATCTGGAGACGATTTTCCTGATCCCCTGGGCCGTCCAGATGCGGGAGCTGGGTTGGAGCGCCTTCATGGCGGTGACCCTCTTCGTCATCGTGCTTGCGGTCGGCCTGCTCTATGAATGGAAGAAGGGAGGTCTCGAATGGGACTGAAAGAAAAGCTCCCCGGGGTCGGCCCCACGCCGACGTCCGGTGGCATGTTCGGTGAGGGAAGCCCCACGTTCCTGACCAGCAAGATCGACGCGATCGTGAACTGGGGGCGCCTCAACTCCTTGTGGCCCATGCCGTTCGGAACGGCGTGCTGCGCCATCGAGATGATGGCGTCTGCGGCTTCGAAGTTCGATGTTGCGCGGTTCGGGATGGAGCGCATGGCGTTCAGCCCCCGGCAGGCGGACGTGCTGATCTGTGCCGGGCGCGTGCCGTACAAGCTCGCCCCGGTGCTCCGGCGGATCTGGGACCAGATGCCGCAGCCCAAGTGGTGCGTGTCCATGGGCGCGTGTGCCAGCTCCGGGGGCGTTTTCGACGTATACTCGATGGTGCAGGGAATCGACACCGTCGTCCCGGTCGACGTCTACATCCCGGGTTGTCCGCCGCGCCCCGAAGGCTTGATCTACGGCCTGATGATGATCCAGGAGAAGATTCGGGAAGAGTCGCTCGCCACGCACTTCGAGCATCGGGCAGAGGATCCCCTGCGGGTCGCGCAGCCCAGGGCGGACGACGGAGAGATCGCGGCCCTGACCGGTCCGTTCGGTAACTCCACGCGCCAGGAGCGGCTCTCGACCGGGGCGGTCCCACGCGGAGAAACGCCCTCCGGCACCACCCGCCCCAACCCGATCTATGACTGACGATATCCCGAGCGCATTCGACGCGCTCGAAGACGGTCCTCGCCCGTCGGACGAAGTTCGGCAGGCGCCTCCACGGTTCCCGGCAGCCGAGAGCGACCATCCCACGATCGTCGCCCTGGGTGAAGCTTTCGGTGACGCGATCATCGGGCAGCGCACCTCGGCGGGAGATCAACACGTGGTCTGGATCGATCCGACCCGAAATTTCGAGATCCTTCGGTGGCTCAAGGAGGATCCGGCCCAGGCGTACACGATGATGTCGGACGTCACGGCCATCGACTACGGCAACGGGCGTCCGGTAGAGGTGGTGTACCAAATGTTCTCCATCCGGCACAAGCAGGCTCTGCGCGTGCGCGCGCCGCTGGCGGTCGACCACCTCGAGATCGACTCGGTCGCGCCGCTCTGGCAGACCGCCGATTGGTTGGAGCGCGAGGTCTACGACATGTTCGGCGTGACCTTCAAGGGGCACCCGGACCACCGACGCATCCTCATGCCCTACGACTATGACGAGGGGTATCCGTTGCGGAAGGACTTCCCGCTCCGGGGCCGGTACTCTCGAGCCGAGCAGACGCGCAGGGCCCTGAACCAGGACCTCGAGCGTTACTACCTCGAGGACACGCTGGCCGAGGGCCGGGAGCCGCAGGAGGCCCGAGCGGCGGATCGGACCGAGCTCCAGGATCCCGAGAACACGGGAGGCGAGCAATGAGCCAGAAGACGGTGGAGGTCCCCGTCGGCAGGAACCCGGAGATGGGCGTGGACGGGCGTCCGGTCCAGAGCCCGCTGACGCCGTTCGATGTCGCCGAGCCGGATTTCAACACCGAGGAGATGCTCATCAACATCGGGCCCCAGCACCCGGCCACGCACGGGGTGCTCCGGCTCGTCTGTGAGCTCGATGGGGAGACGGTCACGCGGGTGATGCCCGACATCGGCTACCTCCACTCCTCGTTCGAGAAGCTGGGTGAGTACCGGACGTGGAACCAGATCGTGACGCTCACCGACCGCATGGACTACCTGGCGCCGTTGATCTACAACTGCGCCTACATGATGTCGGTCGAGAAGCTCATGGGCATCGAGGTGACCGAGCGGTGCAAGGTCGTCCGCGTGATCCTGATGGAGTTGGACCGGATCTTCGGCCACCTCCTCTGGCTCGGAACGACGGCGATCGACGTGGGTGCCTTCACGCCGTTCCTGTACGCCTTCCAGGAGCGGGAGAAGATCTACCAGCTTCACGAGAGCCTCACCGGAGCGCGGATCACCACGTCGGCCACGCGCGTGGGCGGCATGATGGCCGACCTGCCCGAGGGATGGACCGAGCAGCTCCGGTCCTTCCTGAGCACCTTCCCGGACACGCTCGCCGAGATCGACAGCCTCCTCACGCGCAACCAGATCCACATCGGTCGCACCCAGGGTGTCGGAGCCATCAGTGCGGAGGACGCGCTCAACTACGGGTTCACCGGGCCGAACTTGAGAGCCGCGGGAGTCGACTACGACGTCCGCAAGGACCGCCCGTACTACGACTACGAGACGTACGACTTCGAGGTCCCGGTCGGCGAGCACGGAGACTGCTACGATCGGTACCTTTGTCGAATGGAGGAGATGCGCCAGAGCGTGCGCATTCTCCATCAAGCGCTCGAGCGACTGCCGGGCGGTCCCATCAACGTGCAGGACCCCAACGTTTCCTTGCCCTCCAAAACCGACTGCATGTCGGACATGGAGAGCATGATCCATCACTTCAAGCTGATCACCGAGGGCATCCCCGCACCCGAAGGAGACTGCTACTACGCCGTCGAAGGGTCGAAGGGCGAGCTCGGGATGTACGTGGTCGCGGAAGAAGGCGACACCAAGCCGGTCCGGTGGCGCATCCGCCCCCCGTCTTTCGTGAACCTCTCCGTGATCTCCAAGCTGGCCGAAGGGCATATGGTGGCCGACCTGATCATGATCAATGCGAGCCTCGACATCGTCCTCGGAGAGATCGACCGATGAGCGACGTGCCATTCAAGAACCCGGGGTGGGCCGGCAACACGGGGGAGTTCGAGCTCAGTGAAGACGAGGTGAGAGGTAGGGACTTCGTCGGAGAACGCCCGAAGCACGCGGGGCACGCATCCGGAGCGCCGACGATGCCCTACATGCTGCCGGAGAAGAATCCGGAGGCGACGCTCTTCGAGGGCGAGTATCAGGAGCGGTTCGAGAAGATCCTCTCGCGGTATCCGACCAAGCGCGCCGCGCTCTTGCCCACCCTCAACCTCGCCCAAGAGCTGAGGGGATACGTGAGCCCGGAGTCCATGGACCGCGTCGCCGAGCTGCTCGACCTCGCGCCGGCGTACGTGCGCGGGGTCGCGACGTTCTACACGATGTACAACAAGCGCCCGGTGGGACGCTACCTGGTCCAGGTGTGCACCAACATCTCGTGCAACCTGTGCGGTGCCGACGACGTCCTCAGCGCCTTCCTCTCCGACACGGACACGGAGCTCGGCGAGACGTCGGAAGACGGGAACTTCACGGTGATCGAGGCCGAGTGCCTCGCCGGCTGCGGGTTCCCGACCTGCGTGCAGATCAACTCCGAGTACTTCGAGAACGTCACCCCCGACGAGGTGCCGAAGATTCTCGAGCACCTCAAGAGTCGGGGCACGAGCTGACATGGCCTATCCCTACGTTTCGGACCGTGAGGTCCGTATCATCAGCACCGGTTTCGGTGATCCCGAGCAACGTCGCATCGACACGTACGTGGACCGCGGCGGCTACGGAGCGTTGAAGAAGGCGCTCGGCCTGGAACCGGGCGAGGTCGTGGACATCGTCAAGGAGTCGGGGCTCCGTGGACGCGGGGGCGCGGGCTTCCCCACCGGCGTGAAGTGGTCCTTCATGCCGAAGGAAAAAAACAAGCCGCACTACCTGATCTGCAACGCCGACGAGTCCGAGCCCGGCACGTTCAAAGACCGGGAGCTCATCCGCTGGGATCCGCATCAGCTCATCGAAGGATGTCTGATCGGTGCGCACGCGATGGGCGCGGAGCACGTCTACATCTATTGCCGCGGGGAGTTTTTCGAGGCGACGCAGGTTCTCGCCAAGGCGGTCGAGGACGCTTACGCGAAGGGTTACGCCGGAGAGGACATCCTCGGGTCGGGCAAGACGATCGACGTTACCGTGCACGCCGGCGCCGGAGCCTACATCTGCGGTGAAGAGACCGGGCTGATGAACTCGCTCGAGGGCCGCCGCGGACAACCACGCGTCAAGCCTCCGTTCCCGGCCCAGGTCGGCGTCTTCGGGATGCCCTCGACCATCAACAACGTCGAGACGCTTTGCGCGGTGCCGCACATCGTGACGAACGGCCCCGACTGGTACAAGGAACACGGCACGGAGAAGGCCCCGGGCACGAAGCTCTTCTGCGTCAGCGGGCACGTGAACAAGCCGGGGAACTACGAGCTACCCCTCGGCTTCCCACTCGCCGAGCTCATCGACGATGTCTGTGGCGGCGTCCGTGACGGGAATGCCCTCAAGGCGGTCATCCCCGGAGGTTCCTCGGTGCCCATCCTCAATGCCGAGGAGGCTCGGGCATGCGCCCTGGACTACGACGGGTGCGTCGAAGTCGGCACCATGCTGGGCTGTGCGTCGGTCATCGTGATGGATGAGACGACGGACATGGTCAAGCAGGCCCGACGCATGGTGGATTTCTACGCCCACGAATCCTGTGGGCAGTGCACGCCGTGCCGGGAGGGGTCCGCCTGGACGGCGAAGATGATGCGTCGAATCGAAGAAGGTCGAGGCACCGAAGAGGACCTCGACACCCTCATGAGCGCGACACAGGAGATGGTCGGAACCACGATCTGCGTGCTGTCCGACTCGGTCGCGGCTCCGGTGCAATCTTCGATCCGGAAATTCAGAGACGAATACCTGGCCCTGATCCGTCGGGGCGAGCGGGTAGGAGCAGCTTGATGGCTGAGATGGTGACACTGACGATCGACGGGCGCGAGCTTTCGGTTCCGAAGGGAACGACGATCCTCGAGGCCGCCAAGCAGATCGGAACGGAAGTCCCGCATTATTGCTACCATCCGGGCATGTCCTCTCCGGCCATGTGCCGCCTCTGCCTCGTGGAGGTCGAAGGTGCGCCGAAGCCGATGCCGTCGTGCATAACCACGGCGACGGACGGGCAGGTCGTGCGTACGCAGTCCGAAGAAGCGCTCGGACATCGTCGAGCGGTGCTCGAGTTCTACCTCGTGAACCATCCGCTCGACTGCCCGATCTGCGACATGTCCGGGGAGTGCCACCTCCAGGACTACACGCACGAGGAGGGACCGAAGCACGGGCGGAGTCGGGAGCCGAAGCGGGTGTTCGGACGCGACGATTTCGGCGGCGACGTGCTTTTCTACGGGGACCGCTGCGTCATGTGCACGCGGTGCGTCCGCTTCATGAACGAAGTCGAGCAGGATTCCCGCCTGACGGTGGTGGAGCGGGGCAGCCGGTCGGTCATCGACACGTTCTTCGACGAGGGGCTCGAAGGCACGTACTGGCACGGCAACATCGTGGACGTGTGCCCGGTGGGCGCGCTCGTTTCGAAGGACTTCCTCCACAAGGCCCGCGCCTGGGATCTCGACCACACGCCCTCGATCTGTCCGGGATGCTCGCAGGGGTGCAACATCGAGCTCCACACCCGTGACAACCTCGTGCAGCGCCTCAAGCCGCGGGAAAACCTGGACGTCAACGGCTGGTGGATGTGTGACTACGGACGCATGGACTACGAATGGATGAACGCCGGCGGGCGTATCGAAGCGCCGCTCGTTCGCCGTGGGGACACAGCCCAGGCCGCCGGCTGGAAGGACGCGCTCGGAACACTGTTGGACCGTGTGCGCGGCCTCGGCTCACCGACGGTGAAGGCGGTGGCTTCCCCACATGCATCCAACGAGGATCTGGGCGCCCTGAAGGCATTCCTCGACGCCCTGGGAGGCGCCGAGGTCGTCTATCGCGGCAGGAGGGCCGAAGACGAGGTCGTCCTGAAGGGCTTCCCATCTCTCGCGAGGCGGCGTGACCTCACGCCGAACGCGACCGGCGCGGAGCTACACGGAGCCCGCCGGGTCGGGTCGGACGAGGCCACGGGTGGCCTCGACGACGTCGCGACGCACGACGGTGTGGTGGTCGTCCTCGGGGATCCACTCGACGACCAGCCGGAGGACTTCGCGAAGGACGCCTCGCTCTTCGTCTACCTCGGGCAGCACGCGCCGCCTGCTGCAAATGGAGCCGACTTCGTGCTTCCCGTGACGACCTTCGCGGAGCAGGAGGGCACGTTCACGAACCATGAGGGTCGTGTGCAGCGCTTCTGGGCCGGCATGGTCGCGCCCGGCATGGCTCGTCCGCCTTGGCTCGTCTTGGGGGCGTTGGCCGCCGAGCTCGGAGACACCGCGGCGGCCGTGCGAACCGCCGCCGAAGCGTTCCAGTCGTTCGGGAGCCGCATTCCTGCGTTCGAAGGCCTCGGCTACGACGACCTGGGTACCCGCGGGGCGATCGTGAACGAGACCGTGGCTATCACCGGTGAGGGCGCCTGATGGAGTCCCTGCAACCGATTTCCGGGACCTGGGCCGGCATCGCGACGTGGCTCAAAGTCATGGGCATCTTCACCCTCGTCATGATTCTGGTCGCGTACATGACACTGGCGGAGCGCCGTGTCTCGGCGTTCATCCAGGACCGCCGCGGACCCAACCGAGTCGGTCCCTTCGGACTCCTGCAGCCCATCGCGGACGGGATCAAGAACATCCTGAAGGAAGAAACGCTTCCGGCCACCGCGTCGCGGATGTTCTTCGTCCTCGCACCGATGATGGTGCTCGTCCCGTCGCTCGTGACCTTCGCCGTGATCCCGATCGCGGCGCCGCTCCCGACGTCCGCAGGGGTGGTGGACATGATCATCGCGGACCTCCCGATCGGCATCCTCTACGTCCTCGCCTTCAGCTCGCTCGCCGTATACGGAGTGGTGCTCGGAGGCTGGTCGTCGAACAACAAGTACGCTTTCCTCGGAGGGCTCCGGGCGTCGGCCCAGATGGTGAGCTACGAGGTAGCCCTGGGCCTCTCGATCATCACGGTCTTGATGGTCGCCGGAAACGTCACCCTCACCGAGGTGGTCGCGCAGCAACAGCAACTGGGCGTTTGGTTCGCGTTGCCGCTTTCGCTGGCGTTCATCCTGTTCGTGGTCTCCGCGTTCGCCGAGACGAACCGGCTCCCATTCGACATGCCGGAGGCCGAGTCCGAGCTGGTGACCGGGTATCACACCGAGTACTCCTCCATGAAGTTCTCGGCGTTCATGATCTCCGAATACGGTCACATGGTCACGGCATCGGCGCTGATGGCCACGCTGTTCCTCGGGGGGTGGGACATCCCCTTCTGGAACGGAGACGACGCCTTTTGGCATCAGGGTCAGCTCATCTCGGGCTTCGCAGCGGACGGCAGCGTCATCCTGGCCGAACCCACCTGGTGGAAGACGCTGCTCACTTTCGGGGCTTTCGCGGTCAAGACCGGATTCTTCCTGCTGGTCTACATCTGGGTCCGCTGGTCACTTCCACGCTTCCGGTACGACCAGGTGATGTCGCTGGGATGGAAGGTCATGCTCCCCACAGCCTTGGCCTACATCATGGTCATCGCCGGAACCATCCTGTTCCTGGACGAGATCGGCATGGCCTGGGGCTTCGGGTACGGGATGGCGCTCACCGCGGTGAGTGCCGTGGGAACCGCCGGGTTCATCTACTTCCTCGACCGCGGCCGCACCATCACGGGTGCGGCGGCCCACCCCGGCCAGCGCAGGGAGATCAAGGTCAAGCACGTTTCTCAGCCCACTGCGGCGGGAGAATAGAGAATGGCGATATCAGTACGGGTCATGGAGCGCCCGGAGCCGGAGACGACGTCATATCTCCGGGCGGCGCTCAGCGGGATGGCACTCACTTTCAAGCACCTGGTGAACCCGAACAAGGTCACCCAACAGTACCCCGAGGAGCAGACCGACCTCAGCCCCCGGTGGCGCGGTACGCACCGCATGGAGGTGCACGCGGACGGGCGACCCAAGTGCGTCGCTTGCGGCCTGTGCCCGACCGTGTGCCCCGCAAACTGCATCCGATTGGTCGGGGGTGAGGACGACCAGGGGAACCGTTATCCCATCGTCTACGAGATCGACGAGTTCCGCTGCATCTTCTGCGGGATGTGCCAGGAAGTCTGTCCCGTCGAGGCGATCCACGTCGGCCAGCACTTCGAGAACGCGGAGTACACGCGCGACCGCTTCGTCTACGACCTCGACCGCCTCATGGAGCAGGAGCATCCCGTCACCTTGCTTTGGGATCCGGCCGACCCGAGGTCGGAGTGACTGAGCTCCAGATGAAGACCGCGCGCCGCTCCGAGCTCGGGGCCGTGCGGACACCTTCCGTCCACCCGCAAGCCGCTCGATGATGGACATTCTGTTTTACGTCTTCTCCGCAGTGGCCATCGGCGGGGCGCTCGGGGTCGTGCTCGCCAAGAGCCCGGTCGGGAGCCTCCTGTTCATGGTCACGACACTGGCGAGCCTGGCCGGCACGTTCGTGCTGCTCGAAGCGCACTTTCTCGCGGCGATCCAGGTCATCGTGTACGCCGGCGCGATCATGGTGCTCTTCCTCTTCGTCATCATGCTTCTGAACCTCGGACACGACTACGTGCAAGACCTTAGAGGCGGTGCCTTCGGTGTGGCATCGTTCGCCGTCATCGGGCTCATGGCGGGTCTGCTGTCGCGTCAGCTCAGTGGCCCCGGAACACCCACGTCCGGAGAGGGGGGAGCAGCCATCGATGCCGCCATCGCGGAGCACGGGGTCGTCGGTGCCATCGCCGAGCCGCTGTACACGACCTACGTCGTCCCCTTCGAGATCACGGGGATTCTCCTTCTCGTTGCGATCGTGGGCGCGATCGTTCTGGCCAAGAGGAAGGTTGACTGATGATCAATGAGGCCCTGGTCCTGAGCGCGATCCTCTTCGTGATCGGCACCTTCGGCGTCCTCGTGCGGCGGAACGCCATCATCATGTTCCTCGCCATCGAGCTGCAGCTCAACGCGGTGAACCTCGCGTTCGTGGCCTTTTCCCGCGTCGTCGGGATCGAGGGACAGGTATTCGTTTTCTTCGTGATGACCGTCGCCGCCGCGGAAGCCGCGGTCGGACTCGCGATCATCATCTCGATCTTCAGGCACTACGAGACCGTGAACGTGAATAACTTCAACCTGCTCAAGTGGTAGCGGCATGCACGCTTCCCTAGCAGCACTTCTGGCCCCGAGCGAGAGCATTCAGGCGGGTTCGGCACAGTTCGAGCCGTTCTTCCCCGGCTTGGTCGTGCTCCTTCCGCTTCTCGGATTCGCCCTGAACGGTTTTCTCGCGCTCAAGCACGCGCGGGCCTCGGCCGATGCGGTACGAGGGGGCGGAGAGCTCGAGCTCGGTGGAGAGGAAGGACGCCCGAGCACGCATACCCTCCCGACGCTCATCGGCCCGGGGGTGATGCTCCTCGCGTTCCTGATCACGCTGATCAACTTCTTCGGCATGCTCGGAACCGAGCTGAGCGCCCCGGTCGTGGTGGAATACTGGACGTGGGTGGCCACCGGAACGTTCACGGTGAACGCGGCGCTCCAGCTCGATCAGCTTTCGATGATCATGATGCTGGTCGTCACGGGCGTCGGCTTCCTCATCCACGTGTTCAGCGTGGGCTACATGAAGGACGATCCGGGCTATCCCCGGTACTTCGCGTACCTCAATATGTTCGTCTTCTTCATGCTGGTCCTCGTCATGGGGTCGAGCTACCCGGTGATGTTCGTCGGGTGGGAAGGGGTGGGGCTCTCCTCCTACCTCCTGATCGGGTTCTGGTTCGGAGACCGGGAAAAGTCCGACGCGGGGAAGAAGGCCTTCATCGTGAACCGGATCGGGGACGTCGGCTTCATCGTCGCGATGTTCTTCCTGTTCACGACGTTCGGCACACTGGACTTCACGTCGATCTTCGCGAACGCGGAGTCGAGCCTCGTGTACGGCGGTGGCTTGGTGACCGCCGTGACCTTGCTCTTCCTCCTGGGTGCGACCGGGAAGAGCGCACAGATTCCCCTCTACGTTTGGCTCCCCGACGCGATGGCCGGCCCGACTCCGGTCTCGGCGCTCATCCACGCCGCCACGATGGTCACGGCCGGCGTCTACCTCGTGGCTCGCTCCTCCGTGCTCTTCGCGCTCTCACCGGTCGGCAGCGCGACGGTGGCCGGGATCGGCGTCCTCACGGCACTCTTCGCCGCGACGATCGCCCTGAAGCAGAACGACATCAAGAAGGTCCTCGCCTACTCCACGGTCTCCCAGCTCGGCTACATGTTCGTGGGCGTCGGGGTAGGGGCGTACGCGGCCGGCGTATTCCACCTCATGACGCACGCCTTCTTCAAGGCGCTTCTCTTCCTCGGGTCCGGAGCCGTGATCCACGCGATGCACCACGCGTATCACGCCACGCACAACCACGAAGACGCCCAGGACATGCGTAACATGGGTGGCATGAAGCGTTACATGCCCATCACGTGGATCACCATGTGGATCGCGACCCTCGCGATCGCCGGCATCTGGCCATTCGCGGGCTTCTTCTCGAAGGACGAGATCATCTGGTATACGGGCGCTTTCGGTGGCGCGGAAAACGCTCCGTTCCCCGGCCTCTACACCGTGTACTGGATCATCGCGCTCGTGGCGGCCGTGCTGACCGCCTTCTACATGACCCGCATGATGGTGCTGACCTTCCACGGGTCGAATCGAACCGGTTCCGAGGAAGAGAAGCATCTCCACGAATCGCCCCCGGTCATGTGGGTACCCTTGGTCATCCTCGCCGCCCTCTCCATCTTCGGCGGCTGGATCAACGTCCCCGAAGCGATCCGTACGTCGTTCCTGGGAGGTTTCGGAGCACTCCCCATGGGTGAGTGGTTGCATCACTGGCTGGAGCCCGTGACCGCCCAGGCTCACCACATCCAGGAAACCCACCTCGGCGAGGTGGCGCATTCCGCTCCGTTCGGCGGCGGCGAGCTCGCCTGGGCGCTGATCGCGACCACGCTCGCGCTCGTCGTGGTCCTGATCTCGGCACGGGTGATAGGCGGACGTCCGGTCGCCACTGCGCGTGACGACGTCGAGCCGACCGGATTCGGGAAGCTTCTCTACAACAAGTGGTACGTGGACGAGTTCTACGACCGCTTCATCGTCCAGCCCGTGGTCAGGGCCTCCCGATTCTGCTGGAAGGTGATCGATGCCGTCATCATCGACGGGATCGTGAACGCGGTCGGATGGTTCGCCCGCGGGGTGGGCTGGGGCGTGAGCATGTTCCAGACCGGATCGGTGAACACCTACGCATTCATCTTAACCGTCGGCGTCCTGGTCATCCTCGGCGTCTCGATGTTCTAATGACAGGCATGCTCGAAACGATCGGTTACGCGAACTGGGCGCTCCACGCGCTCATCTGGCTCCCCGTGCTCGGCATGGGCTTGGTGCTCTGGACGGAAGAGGAGCGCGCCAAGACCGTGGCGTTCTGGTGGTCCCTGGGTGTCTTCTTGCTCAGCCTCGGGCTCTGGTGGACGTTCGAGCCCGGCTACGGCGGCATGCAGATGGAGACCGTCACTCCGTGGATCGACAGCTGGGGCGTGAGCTACGCGCTCGGCGTGGACGGGATCAGCCTGTTCATGGTCATGCTGACGACGTTCAGCACCTCGATCGCCATCCTCGGGTCCTTCAATTACATCAAGGACCGGCAACGAGCTTTCTACGCCCTCATGCTGTTGCTCGAAGCGGGCGTGATCGGGGTGTTCGTGGCGACCGACCTGCTCCTCTTCTACGTGTTCTTCGAGCTCACGCTCGTCCCGATGTACTTCATCGTCGGGATCTGGGGTGGGGAGCGGCGAATCTACGCTGCCATCAAGTTCTTCCTGTACACGGCGTTCGGGTCCCTCCTGATGCTCGTCGGCATCCTTTATCTCGTCTTCAAGGCGAAGATGTTCCTCGGTGTGCCGACCTTCGCGTACGCGGATCTCCTGCAAGTGCCACTCACGGGCACCGAACAGCTTTGGCTGTTCACCGCGTTTGCGCTCGCATTCAGCGTGAAGGTGCCGGTCTTCCCGTTGCACACCTGGCTACCCGACGCGCACGTCGAAGCGCCCACGCCCGGCTCGGTGATCCTGGCCGCAGTCCTCCTGAAGATGGGAACGTACGGGTTCCTGCGTTTCCTGCTCCCCCTGTTTCCGGCCGCCGCAAAGCATCCGACGGTGGTCATGGTCATGTTGGTCCTCGGGGTGATCGGCATCCTGTACACGGCCTGGGTTGCGGCCGTCCAACCGGATGCCAAGAAGCTCGTGGCGTACACCTCCGTCGCGCACATGGGCTTCGTCGTGCTCGGGGTCTTCGCGCTGACCGTGAACGGAATCCAGGGCGGCCTGGTCGTCATGATTTCCCACGGCATCAGCACCGGGGCGCTGTTCCTGCTCCTCGGCATGTTGTACGAACGGCGACACACCCGCGCTATCGCGGACTTCGGAGGTCTGGGACGTGTCGCCCCCTGGCTCGCGACCGCCTTCGTGATCACCGCCCTGGCTTCGATCGGGCTGCCGGGCACGAGTGGCTTCGTGGGTGAATTTCTGGCGCTTCTGGGGACGTTCGAGACGCATCCGACGATCGCCATCGTGGCGACCCTCGGGGTGATCTTCGCGGCCTACTACATGCTGCCGATGGTCCAGAAAATCTTCTTCAACAAGCTCGACAAGCCAGAAAATCGGGAGGTTCAGGACCTTTCGGGGCGGGAAATCGCCATCCTCTCCCCCCTCGTGGCGCTGATGATCGTCATCGGCTGCTATCCGACGCCACTGCTCGAGCGAATGGAGCCCAGTGTTCGTGCCGTCGTCGAACGAGTGGAGCAGGCTACGCCCGCGCTCTCCCAAGAATCCGATGACGAGACCGTCATCTCCGGCCAATAGAGAACGCAACGATGACTCTCGACTTCAGCACATCGCTCCACTATTGGTGGGCACTTCTCCCCGAGATCGTGCTCTGCATCGCGGGAATGGCCGTGCTCATCGCCGGTGTCTCCGGGAAGCACAGCCGCGCTGCTCGGTCCGAAGGGGGGGACGTCGCGTTCGCGCCGGGCAACGACCTGGGGTGGATCGCCCTGGTCGGACTCCTCGTCGCGGCGGGCGTGAACGGCTGGCTGTACGGGGTCACCGAGGTCGGCGACACGTCCATGATCGCGGTCGATGGCTTTCGGCTGTTCGCCAACTGGGTGTTCCTCCTGGGCGCCGCTCTGTCCATCCTCATCTCGCTAGGTTACGTCTACCGCCAGAAGCTCCAGGCCGGCGAGTTCTACGCCTTGATCCTGTTCGCCACGGCCGGAATGATGTTCATGGCCGCCGCGCGCGACCTGATCGTCGTCTTTCTCGGCCTCGAGGTCATGTCCATCGCCGTCTACGCCCTGACCGCCTTCAACCGGCGCGACCCGAAGTCGGCCGAAGCGGGCCTGAAGTACTTCCTCCTCGGAGCCTTCGCCACCGGGTTCCTGCTGTACGGCATCGCCCTGGTGTACGGGGCCGCCGGGAGCACGAACATCGCTGCGGTGGCGACGGCGATCGTCGATGAAACCTTTTCGCCGACGCTCCTCACCGTCGGCATCGTCATGCTGCTCGTCGGCTTCGGCTTCAAAGTCTCCGCCGTGCCCTTCCACATGTGGACGCCCGACGTGTACGAAGGGGCTCCGGCTCCGGTGACGGCGTTCATGGCCGCCGCGGTGAAGGCCGCCGCGTTCGTGGCCTTCATGCGCATCTTCCTGGTCGCCTTCGAAGGGGTGTACGACTCCTGGGGCAACATCGTCTGGTGGCTCGCCGCCGTCACGATGATCGTGGCGAACCTCATCGCGCTCGTGCAATCGAACATAAAACGCATGCTCGCCTACTCGAGCATCGCGCACGCCGGGTATCTCCTGGTGGCCGTCACCGCGGCGAACGAGACGGCTGCAGCGGCTCTCCTGTTCTACCTCCTCGTCTACACCCTCATGAACATCGGGGCCTTCGCCGTCGTTATCGGGGTATCCCACCATTCCGAGGACCGGCAGCAGTTCGAAGACTACGCCGGATTCGGCTGGGCCCAACCGGTGCTCGGTGTCTTTCTCACGATCTTCCTGCTCTCGCTGGCCGGTTTTCCGGGCACCGGTGGCTTCATCGGCAAGATCTACCTCCTGCAGGGCGCTGCGGACGCTCAGCTTTGGACGCTCGCGGTCATCTTGGTTCTCACGACCTTGGCGTCGTATTGGTATTACCTGCGGGTCGCGTGGTTCATGTGGATGAAGCCGTCCACCGACGACGATCAGCACGCCTTGGTGACCATCCCCCTGCCGATGCACTTGGCCCTCGTGGCGAGTGTCGCGCTGATCCTCTACACTGGACTCTTCCCGGGAGCCATGCTCGAGTTCGCCCGGGCGAGCGTCGTGGGGCTCGGAAGCTTCGGGACCACCATGTTGGGCTTCGGGCTCTGAGGGACGACCGCATCGGGATCGCTCCTTCGGCCGGGCGAGACCCGTTTCTCGAGGCGATTGGAGTACCATGCTAGCGCACATCTTCAGACAGTACGACATCCGAGGGATCGTCGGAGAGGACCTCGACGCCGACATCGCCGAAGCCGTCGGGCGGGCTTTCGGCTCCCACGTCCGTGACGCGACCGGAATCGAAACGCCGTCGGTAGCGCTCGGATACGACAACCGACACTCTTCACCGGACCTCGCCGCGGGGACGATCCGCGGTCTCCGAGCCGCCGGCGCCGACGTGCTCGACGTAGGCACTGTTCCGACTCCCGTGCTCTATTGGGCCGAGCAGGTCTTCGAGGCGCACGCGGGCATCCAGATCACGGGATCGCACAACCCGCCCGAGTGGAACGGCATCAAGATGACCGTGCAGGCCCAGGCCCTCTACGGAGATGCCATCACGGGCCTCCGGGACCGGATCGAGCGGAACGTTCTGGCATCCGGGGAAGGCGGTTACCGGCGCGTCGACGTGCTCGACCGATACGTCGAAGACGTCGTCGGACGCTTCGAGCTGGCGCGTCCCGTGCGGATCGGCGTCGACTGCGGGAACGGCACCGCATCCCTCGTGGCCGAGCGGTTGCTCACGGAGTTGGGCGCCGAGGTCACGCCGCTCTTCTGTGACTCGGACCCTTCGTTTCCCAACCACCACCCCGATCCGACGGTCGACGCCAACCTGGCCGACCTGATTCGGGTCGTCCGCGAGAACGATCTCGAGGTCGGAGTGGCGTTCGATGGAGACGGGGACCGGATCGGCGTGGTCGACGGGGAAGGGCGGATCGTCCGGGGCGACGTGCTCTTGCTCCTGTACGGTCTGGATCTGCTCGAGAAGCGCGGGCCGGGTCAGAAGCTCGTCTTCGACGTGAAGTGCTCTCAGGTTCTCCCGGAGGTCTTCGAGGCCGCCGGTGGCGAACCGATCATGTGGAAGACGGGGCACTCGCTCATCAAGCGTAAGATGAAAGAAACCGGTGCGCGTCTCGCGGGCGAGCTGTCCGGGCACATCATGATCGCGGACGACTATCTCGGCTTCGATGACGCACTCTACGACGCCTGTCGGCTCGTGGATCTGATCGCCCGCTCGGAGCGTACCATCGCCGAGCAGGTCGCCGAGTTCCCCGAGTACGTCTCGACGGCCGAGATCCGGATCGACGTCACCGAAGAGGACAAGTGGCGCATCGTCGAAGAAGCGGTCACGCACTTCAAGGCTTCCCACGACGTTATCGACGTGGACGGCGCTCGCGTTCTGTTCGGAGACGGGTGGGCCTTGCTCCGCACCTCGAACACCCAGGCGGTCATCGTCGCACGCTTCGAAGCCAAGACTCGGGAACGCCTCGACGAGATCCGGAAGGAAGTCGGAACGTGGTTGGAAACCCAGGGAGTCTCGCTACCATCGTGAGAGCCCGTTGCAGCAATCCAATGTCCGCCGTGAGCAGGGTACGCCGGGGCGAGCCCGCAAGCGAGACGCATGATCGTGAGCGGTCCTTCCACACGACGCCGTGCAGCACCACTGGACCACTCGGGTCACCCCCACGCAGTCGTGATCGAGGAGCGCTGACGTGACAACCCTGCGGAACCTCCTGGGCACCCTCAAGGGCGGCCGGTTGGCAATCGCGCTCCTGATTCTCGCTGGGCTCGTGCTGATCTTCGGCAGGGTCCTCGCGGCGGCCTACGTGGAGGTCCTCTGGCAGCAGAGTGCCGGGTTCAGCTCCGTGTTTTGGCGTCGCGTTCTCTGGAGCTGGGGGACGCGCCTGGTCGCGGGGCTCGCCGTGGCCGGCGTCGTCTTCCTGAACCTGAAGATCGCCGCGGTGAGCCTGGGTGGAATCCAGATCCGCCGCAAGTTCGGGAACATCGAAATCTCGGAACAGCTTCCGAGCGTGTACGTATCCGCGGCCAGCCTCGGCGCAGCCGGCCTTCTGGGCCTTTGGTTCGGCGCCGCGGTGCCGTCGAACCTCGGACTGCAAATCGCGGCCATGCTGGGGGCTGGCTCCTGGGGAATGGCGGATCCCGTGCTGGGACGGGATCTGAGCTTCTACGTGTTCCAACTCCCCGTGTGGGCGAGCGCGGTCACCTTCGCCTTGGTGGTGACGTTCCTGGTCTTCACCCTCGCCAGCGCCGCGTACGCCACCACGGGCGCGCTCCGATGGGTGCGGGGTCGGGTCGACATCCAGGATCTGGCCCGACGCCACCTCGGGGTGCTGGTCGCCGTCTTCCTCTTGCTCGTGGCGCTTCGCGTCTGGCTCGGTCGCTCGCTCCTCCTCTGGGACGGCAACTCGGCCGTGCAGGGCATCGTCGGGTACGCCGACGTCCAGGCTCTGCTCCCCGCGCAGCAAACCCTGGTCGTCATATGCCTGGCCGCCGCCGTGGGCGTGCTCTGGGGTACATGGAAGAACCGGATCTTGCCGGCGGCGGTTTCTCTTCTTTCGGTGGTCCTGGGTGGGTTGCTCATCACCCAGGTATACCCTGGAATCGTCCAGCGCTTTCAGGTCGAGCCGAACGAGCTGGCCCGGGAAACCCCGTACATCGAGCACAACCTTCGCTTCACGCGCATGGGCTTCGGCCTTCACGAGATGGGACGCCGGTCGTTCGGATATGCCCCGGAAAGCCCGGTCCGGGTGGATCGCGCCATGGAGGGATTCACGGGGCTCCCCGTCTGGAACAGCAACGCGCTCCTCCAGACGTATCGGTCGCTCGAGGCGCGATTTCCCTACTACGACTTCCCGGAGCTCACGATCGACCGCTACCAAGGGGAAGAGGGAAGGGAGGTCATGGCGGTGTCGGTGCGCGAGATCGATCCGTCCGGCATCCAGGACCCGAACTGGCAGAATCTGCACCTCCGGGACCTCTTTATCCGCGGCATGGGCGCCGTCGTGAGTAGAGCCGCCTCCCGATCCCAGCAAGGACGGCCGGAAATGCTGATCTCCGGCCTGCCGCCGGAGCGCACCGCGGGCGCGGAGCGCTTCCCGGATCTGCAGATGAACCGGCCCGAGGTGTATTTCGGCTCCACACCACAACTCTACGCCCTCCTCGATCCCACCGGGGGTGAGGAGGCCCCCGGCCCCCTCGGGGCACGGGTTCCCGGAGTCGATTTTCCCGAGGGCATCCAACTGGGTTCGCGGATCCGGACCGCCGTGCTCGCATGGCGCTTTCAGGATGCGAACCTGTTCTTCGCCTCCGACCTCCCACCTGAAACGCGTCTGGTGTACCGTCGGCAGGTACGAGAGCGCGCCCAAGCGATCGCGCCCTTCTTGAGATTCCCGGAAGCGCCCTATCCGGTCCTGGCCGACGGACGAATCGTCTGGGTCTTGGAAGGATTCACAGGAACCCGGGCGTTTCCGCTCTCGAGCGTGCACGACTTCGGCGTCTTCGGATCGCCGGTCAACTACGTCCGGAATTCCGTGAAGGTGACCGTCGACGCAGTCACCGGGGCCATACGGTTCCACCGCGTGCCCGTCGAGGACCCGTTGATCGAAGCATACGCGGAAGTGTTCCCCGAGCTCTTCGAGCCCGTGGACGAGATGCCCGACGCGCTCCGGCGCCATATCCGGTATCCACGTTCCCTCCTGAACCTGCAGGCGAACGTGCTCCTGCAGTACCACCAGGAGACGGCGGCGGACTTCCACGGCCAGCAGGACGTATGGGTGGCGGCTCAAGAGCAGTCCGAGAGCACTACCCCCGTGCGTTACGGGCCCGAATACGGGCTGTACACGTTCCCCGGTGACAGCGTCCCACGCTTCAACCTGACCACCGTGTTCGTCCCGACCGGGCGGCCGAACCTCACCGGGATGCTTGCCGGTCGCACGAACGAGAACGGCGTACCCGAGCTGGACCTGCTCGACGTGCCCGTGGCCGACCAGGTTCCGGGGCCGCGCCAGATCGAGGCGCTCGTGGAGCAGGATCCGGGAATCTCGCAGCAGTTCTCACTCTGGCGGAGTGGTGGGAGCCAGGTGTGGACGGGACACCTTCACCTCCTTCCGGTGAACGGACGCATGCTCTACATGGAGCCCGTCTTCCTCGCGGCGGAATCCGAAGCGATCCCGGAGCTCAGACGGTTCCTGGTGAGTGACGGCGTAGACATCGTGATGACCGAGCAGCTCGACGAGGCTCTCGCGCTCTTGACCGGCGAGGAGACACAGGCACTCGAGCTCGAGGGTGCCATGCCGGTGGAAACCATGTTACCCGAAACGGGCGAGACGGAAACGTGGCCCGACGAAGCATTGAGCCTTCTCGAGCGTGCCGAAGACCGGCTGCGCGCGGGGGACTGGGAGGGCTTCGGCACCACATGGGAGGAGCTCCGCACGTTTCTCCGGGACCTCCGCGACGACGCACCGTAGCCTTCCGCCGTTGATCGACGCGGAAGCCCCTGGTAGCTTCTACCGACTTTTTCCCGGTTCGGCCGGCCCGCCACGGGTCCTCCGGGCCACCTCTTCGATCCAGGTATCCGAGAGCGTATGAACATCCACGAGTATCAGGCGAAGGAGCTCTTCAGGGCGGCCGGCATTCCGGTACCTCCGGGCGAGATCGCCACGTCTCCCGCGGACGCCGAAACCATCGCGAAGAAGTATGGTGGGATGGTCGTCGTCAAAGGCCAGGTCCACTCCGGTGGGCGCGGCAAGGCCGGCGGAGTGAAGTTGGCCAAGACCGCGGCGGAGGCTCGCGAGCACGCCGAGAATATTCTCGGGATGGAGATCAACGGCCTCACCGTCGAGAAGGTCCTCGTCACGCCCGCAGAAGACATCGACACCGAAGCGTACCTCGGCGTCCTTGTCGATCGTAAGGCGCAGGCCGCGACGTTCATGGTATCCGCGGAAGGCGGCGTCGACATCGAAGAGGTGGCGCATACGAATCCCGACGCGATCCGGACGTTCCCCATCGACCCGCGCTACGGGATCCTGCCGCACCAGGCGCTCTGGCTGGCCAATACCCTGTACGACGACCCGAGCCTGATGAAACAGGCCAGCAAGATCGTCTCCCAGCTCTACGACGCGTTCGTCGACTCCGGTGCTTCCCTGGCGGAGATCAATCCGCTCATCACGACGCCCGCCGGAGAGGTCAAGGCAATCGATGCGAAGGTCAGCATCGACGAGAACGAGCTCTTCCGCCGCCCCGAGGTCGCGGAGATGCGGGATACCTCGGCGGAGCCGCCCTCGGAAACCAAGGCGCGAGATTCCGGACTTTCCTACGTGAAGCTGGACGGCAACGTCGGTTGCTGCGTGAACGGCGCCGGCCTCGCCATGGCGACGATGGATCTGGTGAAGTATTACGGCGGGGAACCGGCCAACTTCCTCGATATCGGAGGATCGTCGAATCCGGACAAGGTCGTGGCGGCGCTCGAGATCATCACTTCCGATCCGAGCGTGAAAGCCATCCTCTTCAACATCTTCGGTGGCATCACCCGGTGCGACGACGTCGCGAACGGAATCGTCGAAGCCACGAAGCGGATCGACATCGACATCCCGATCGTGATCCGGCTGACGGGCACGAACGAAGAACTCGCACTCAAGATCCTCGCCGACGCCGGCTTCTCCGCGTTCACGTCCATGGACGCGGTCGTCGAGAAGGCGGTCGAGCTGGCAGGGGAGGCGTAACCCATGTCCATTTTCATCGACTCCGATACCAAGCTCATCGTCCAGGGCATCACGGGGCGGGACGGATCGTTCCATACGACTCAGATGCTCGAGTACGGGACGCAGGTCGTGGCCGGCGTCACGCCCGGTAAAGGCGGCCAGAGCTTCGACGGGCCGAACGGCCGGCACGTTCCGATCTTCGACTGCATGGACGAAGCAGTGGAAGCGACCGGCGCGAACACCTCGGTCATCTACGTGCCCCCGGCGTTCGCGGCCAGCGCCGTCATGGAGGCCGTGGACAGCGGCGTGGACCTCGTCGTGGCGATCACGGAAGGCGTCCCGGTGCTCGACATGGCCCGGGCGCACGCGTTCGCGCGTGACCGTGGCGTGCGCATCCTCGGGCCCAACTGCCCCGGCGTGATCTCGCCGGGCCGCTCCAAGGTCGGAATCCTGCCGGGGCAGATCGTGACGGAAGGCCCGGTCGGTGTGGTGTCGCGCTCCGGAACGCTGACCTACGAGGCCGTGTTTCAACTCACGGAGGTGGGCCTCGGCCAAACGTCCTGCGTAGGAATCGGTGGGGACCCGCTGATCGGGACGACATTCATCGACTGCCTCGAAGCCTTCGAAGCCGATCCGGAAACGCAGGCGATCGTCATGATCGGCGAGATCGGGGGCACGGACGAGCAGGATGCCGCCGAGTACGTGAGCGAGCATCTTTCCAAGCCCGTCGTGGGCTTCATCGCGGGACAGACGGCACCTCCCGGACGCACGATGGGGCATGCCGGAGCGATCGTCAGCGGTGCGGCCGGCACGGCCGAGGAAAAGATGAAGGCCTTCGAAGACAACGGGATCGAGGTTGCCAAACGTCCGAAGGACATCGTCGGGCTGATACAGAAGGGGTTGGCCTGACACAGCATTCCCATCAGGGACCGGTGCTGTCGGACCGCGGGTCCGGCAGCACCGGATGACAGCTATGGATGAAGAACTTCGCGTCGAGCACGCACTCTCGGCGATACGGTACCGGATCTATCCGGACACGCCGTTCGACGAAGTGCTCGACCTCATGATTCGTCGCCAGCTGCACGCAATTCCGGTTGTCGGTGAGGACTACGAAGTCCTTGGCATCATCACCACCGGGGACGTGTTGCACACGCTTCTGAAGAGAAGGGGTAAGCGCGGGACCGAGAACGCGACCGCCGAGCCCGGAACGCTGGCCGCGCGCGACGTAATGACGAGGACCGTCCTCTGCGTCGCCGAGGAGCAACTCCTGACGGAAGCGGCCCAGATGATGGCGAATCGCGACGTGGAGCAGCTTCCGGTCGTGCGAGACGGGACCCTCGTCGGCTTCCTCACGAGAGACTCACTCCTCGAGTCGCTCTGGGGAAAGCCCAAGGAAGCCGACGCCGACAAGCCACGAGTTGAAGGAGAACAATGAGTCAGACGCTTGCGATCATCAAACCGGACGCCGTTTCTTCGGGTAAGGCCGGGAAGATCCTGGCACATCTCGAGGGCGCCGGATTCTCCGTACGAGCCATGAGGTTGGGCCGGCTCGATCGGGACCAAGCACGCGCGTTCTACGCGGTTCACGAAGGTCGTCCGTTCTACGACGAGTTGGTCGAGTTCATGACGTCGGGCCCCGTCATTCCGGTGGTGCTCGAAGCTGAAGATGCCGTGCCGAAGCTCCGGGAAACCATCGGTGCCACCGATCCGGCCGAGGCGGCTCCGGGAACTGTTCGCGAGCTCTACGCGGAGTCGAAAGGGCGTAATGCGATTCACGCCTCGGACTCGACGGAGAACGCACGAAAGGAGATCGGATTCTTTTTCTCGGATGCCGAGCGGATCGCATTGGCCAACGCCAGTGAGAGCCACGCGGGGAGGTAGACATTTGCACTGCACGAGCTAGTTTTCAGGACTATGCTTGAGGTTTCACTGGGTCGGCTGAAGCGGGAAGGCACGGTCGCGATCGATGCCCACATCCCACCGGACGACCCCATGTGGGTGGGCATGTCGCCACCGTGGGCCTCGTCCGTGCATGCCAACTTCCAGGTAACCGTGGCAGGCAGCGGAGAGATTTTCGCTCGTGGACACGTCCATGGGGAGTTGGCGCAGGAGTGCCGTCGCTGTCTCGAACCTTTGGAGCATACGTTCGATGAAGATCTCACCCTGGTCTTCGTCGACGAGCACGAATTCGAGGAGGAGGAAGAAGAGCGGGGCGAAGCCCACGTGATTCAGCCGACCGACTCGGAGTTGGATCTGAGTGGCGCGGTCCGCGAGGAAGTTTTTCTCGCGGTCGAGCCTTACGTCGTTTGTGATCCGGGGTGTCAAGGCTTATGCCCGGGGTGCGGCGCCGACCTCAACGAAGGTGCCTGCACCTGCTCGGGCCGGGAGCTGGACCCACGATGGGAGCCACTTCGGAAGCTCAAGGAGAAGTGAACACAAGTTATGGCCGTTCCCAAGAAGCGCACGTCCAAGCAGCGGAAGCGGAAGCGTCGTACGCACTACAAGGCGAAGGCAGTCGCAATCCATACATGCCCGCAGTGCTCCGACCCGAAGCTCCCGCATCGAGTCTGTCCGAGTTGCGGACACTACCGCGATACGGCCGTCCTCGACGTCGAGATCGACTGAGCAACGACGCATCCAGCCGTGACGAGGGGTGACCCGGCGCGCCCGGACCCGAGGGCGGCTACCACTCGGCCGCGAGCCATTCGACCCTCGGCGCCGGACGTTGGAACGGCGCCACCCGTCCGTACTCGCTAAACCGGAACCGACCCGTGCGAATCGCACTCGACGCAATGGGGACCGACGACGCTCCTCGAGCGGAGGTTGCCGGAGCCCTCGAAGCACTGCGGACCTCCGAGGGTGACGTAGAGATCGTCCTCGTCGGGGATCAAGCCGTGATCGAGGAGGAGCTCAGCCGCCACGGTCGGCGGCCGTCGCGTCTACACATCCGTCACGCACCGGACCGCGTGACCACGACGGATCCGGCGGCATCAGTGCTTCGTAAGAAGCCCGACTCCTCGATCGCCGTGGGTCTTAGGCTCCAGGACGAAGGAGAAGCCGACGCCTTCGTCAGCGCCGGGTCGACCGGCGCGGTCATGGCGGCCTCGCTCTTCATCTTGCGACCGCTACCCGGGGTAGCACGCCCGGCCATCGGGACCATCCTGCCGACATCGGACGCTCCCTGCCTCTTGTTGGACGCCGGTGCGAACGTGGACTGCAAGCCCCAGCACCTCGTTCAATTCGCCCACCTGGGCCATACGTACGTTCAGGACCTGATGGGCCGGGAGAAGCCTCGCATCGGTTTGCTGAACATCGGCGAGGAACCGGGAAAAGGGGACGAGCTGACGGTGGAGACGCACCGCCTCCTCAGCGAGGGGTCAGGCCTGAACTTCGTCGGAAACGTCGAAGGTCGTGACATCATTCGGGGAGTCTCCGACGTCGTTGTCTGTGACGGATTCGTCGGGAACGTGCTCCTCAAGTTCTACGAGTCGGTTGCCGCGTTCATCGTCGGGCTGCTCAAGGACGAGATCGCAGTGCTGGGCGAGGCGGGGCGAGACCTCGAGCACGTGTTCCGTGTGCTCGACTACGCGGAATACGGCGGTGCACCGTTGCTGGGCGTGGGCGGAGTGTCGATCATCTGTCACGGTGGTTCGCCACCGAAGGCGATACGGAACGCTTTGGCGGTGGCGGCACGGGCCGTCCGTTCCGAGATGGTGCGACACACTGCCCACAACCTCTCCGTGGCCGACGAGGGCGGGGAAGGAGTAGCCCCATGAAGAAGCCCAGCCCGCTGGTCGAGATCTCCGGCACGGGTCGGTTCCTCCCGGACCACGTCGTCACCAACGACGAGCTCGCGCGGACGCTGGACACTTCGGACGAATGGATTCGAACCAGGACGGGCATCCGCGAGCGGCGTGTCGCACCTCGTGAGATGACCGCCGCGGAGATGGGCTCGATATCGGCGCGCAAAGCCATGGAAGAGGCCGGTGTCGAGCCGGGTGAGGTCGACATCTTGATCGTCTCCACCGCCACACCCGACCGTCTGCTCCCCTCCACGGCCTGCGACGTGCAGGCCATCCTGGGGTGCTCGAATGCCGTCGCTTTCGACCTGAGCGCCGCGTGCACGGGCTTTCTATACGGCCTCAGCATGTCGGAAGGCTACCTCACCGCGGGACGGGGTGACGTCGCCCTGGTCGTATCGACCGAGAAGATGAGCGCCATCCTTGACTGGGAGGATCGATCCACGGCCGTGCTCTTCGGAGATGGCTCGGCGTCCGCCGTGCTACGACGCAGCGATGGGAGGCGAGGCATCCTTTCGAGTCACCTCCGCTCCGACGGTAACCTCGCGGAACTTCTCTATCGGCCGGCCGGCGGAGCCATGGAGCCGATGTCCGAGGAGGTGGTCGCAGGCCGCCGTCACCTGATGCGCATGGAAGGCCGGGAGATCTTCAAGAACGCCGTTCGCTCGATGGCCGAAGGGTGTGACGCCGCGCTCCAACAGGCGGGCCTGACCTCCGATGACATCGCGCTGCTCGTGCCACACCAGGCCAATATCCGGATCATCCAATCGACGGCAAAGTATGCCGGAATCCCGATGGAGCGCGTCTACCTCAACGTCGACCGGTACGGCAACATGAGCTCGGCATCGCTCCCCGTGGCGCTCGACGAGGCTCGGGAAGAGGGTCGCATCCAGGAAGGCGACTATGTGCTCGCGGTCGCGTTCGGAGCCGGTCTGACCTGGGGTGCGTTGACCATGCGCTGGTGACCCGGCTCCTCTTCTGAATCCCTTCGCACTCGTCTCCCGCCTCTCATGCCACATTCGTTATGTCCCTAGCGCTCATCTTCCCCGGACAGGGATCCCAGACCGTCGGCATGGCCCGCGCGCTCGTTGAAGCCGAGCCGCTCGCAGCCGACGTCCTGAGAGAAGCCGACGAGATCCTGGGGGTCGAGCTCTCCGCCCTGATGGCGCATGGACCGGAGGACGAGCTCACCGCGACGAAGAACGCGCAGCCCGCGCTCCTCGCACACTCGGTGGCCGTGCTACGGGTCGTTCGCGACCGACTGGGGACCGTCTCGGCCGCGGCAGGACACTCGCTCGGAGAGTTCAGCGCTCACGTGGCCGCGGGAACGCTCGAGTTCGAAGATGCGCTCCGGGCCGTTCGGCTCCGGGGCGAGTTGATGCACGACGCGGGGCTCGAGCGTCCGGGGACGATGGCCGCCGTGCTGGGGCTCGACGACGCCACCATCACGGAAGTCTGTGATCGGGTGGACGCCGGCGTGTGCGTCCCGGCCAATTTCAACGCACCCGGTCAGGTCGTCGTCAGCGGGGACGTCGCGGGAGTGCACCAGCTCGCAGAGATCGCCCCGGAGGCGGGAGCGAAGAAGGTGGTGGTGCTCAACGTCTCGGGCGCATTCCACTCACCTCTCATGGAGCCCGCCGCCGCCGGATTACGGGCCCACCTCGAAGGGGTCGAGTTTCGGGACCCGGAGGTGCCCGTCGTGTCGAACGTGACGGCGGAGCCCGTTGCATCGGGCGCGGCGGCGCGCGACATGTTGATCCGCCAGCTGACGGCACCGGTACGGTGGAGCGGATCGATCCGCACGATGATCGAAGACGGGATCGACCGTTTCATGGAGCTGGGCCCGGGCAAAGTCCTGTCGGGCCTCAATCGTCGGAACGCCAAGGGGCTGCCGTCGGTGAGCATCGGCGAGCCCGAAGACATCGCCCGGCTGGAGGAGATGCAGTGAGCGATAGGGAGCTCGAAGGGAAGGTTGCGCTCGTGACCGGAGGGTCGCGCGGCATCGGTCTCGCGATCGCGAAGGCCATGGCCGACGGGGGCGCCACGGTCGCGGTCCTCGGACGGAACGGGGAGCGGGCCCAATCAGCCGCGACCGACCTGCCGGGGGACGGCCACGCGGGATACGCCTGTGATGTCAGCGTGTCCGACCAGGTCAAGAACACGCTGGCGCGCATCGAGGAAGATCTCGGACCCGTGGACATCTTGATCAACAACGCGGGCGTCACCCGAGACAACATCCTCCTCCGGATGAAGGACGAGGAGTTCGACGACGTCATCGCGGCCAATCTCAAGGGTCCGTTCCTCTTCATGCGTGCGGTCGCGCGAGGAATGATGAAGCGCCGGAGCGGTGTGATCTTGAACATCACGTCCATCGTGGGGCTCACGGGCAATGCCGGTCAGGCGAACTATGCCGCATCCAAGGCCGGCCTGGGCGCGTTGACCAAGAGCGTTGCGAAGGAGCTCGCGTCCCGGGGCATCCGCTGCAACGCACTCGCACCGGGGTTCATCCGCACGGACATGACGGACGAGCTCAGCGACACACAGGTGGAGAACCTGCGCTCGTCCATCCCGATGGGAAGCCTCGGGGAGCCCGAGGACGTCGCCGAGGTAGCGCGGTTTCTCGTAGGTCCTGGAGCGCGCTACATTACCGGCCAGATTCTGACCGTCGACGGCGGCATGGTCATGTAGGAGAGTGGTACCTTACACGAACTGCAGCATCTTCATACTTACTTACCAGGAGGAGACATGAGTGAGCCCACCGAGGCCCGGGTCCGCGAGATCATCGTCAACGAGCTGGGTGTCGAGCCCGAGAAGGTCACCAACGACGCATCCTTTGTCGAAGACCTCGGGGCGGACTCGCTCGACACGGTCGAGCTCGTGATGGCGTTCGAGGAGGAGTTCGGGGTGGACATTCCGGACGAAGACGCGGAGCAGATGAGGACGGTCGGACACGCGATCGACTACCTCAAGAAGAACACCGACGGCTAACGCCAAGCGCCATACCTGAACGGGATGACGATGGGCAAGAGACAGGACGCGGGTCCTCGACGGGTCGTGGTCACCGGCATGGGCGTGGTCTCGCCGGTGGGCAACGATGTGCCATCGATGTGGCACAGCCTCGTGAACGGCGTGAGTGGGGGTGGCCCCGTCACACACTGGGACGCGACGGAGGACTTCGCGTGTCGGATCGCCTGCGAGGTGCACGACTTCGACCCGCTGGATTACATGGACAAGCGCGAGGCCCGGCGCCACGACCGCGTTTCACAGTTCGCGATCGCGGCGTCGGGCGAAGCTCTAGAGGCCGCAGGGCTGAGCGCCCTCCCTGAGTCGATCGACGCCACCCGGGTCGGCGTCGTTTTCGGCAGCGGCATCGGGGGCATCGCTACGTTCGAGGAGCAACACAAGAAGCTCCTCGAGCAGGGACCCAACCGGGTCAGCCCGTTCTTCATCCCGATGTTCATCCCGGACATCTCCGCCGGGCTCATCTCGATCCGGTGGGGCCTACGAGGACCGAATTACGCGACCGTGTCGGCATGCGCTTCTTCCGCCCACGCGATCGGCGACGCGGCGCGCCACATCCGCTACGGGGATGCCGACATCATGGTCGCAGGCGGTGCCGAAGCAACGATCACGCCCATGACCTTCGCCGGGTTTTCGGCGATGAAGGCGATGTCGACCCGTAACGACGAGCCCGAAACCGCCAGTCGCCCGTTTTCGGCGGACCGCGACGGCTTCGTCATGGGGGAAGGGGCGGGGGCCCTGATCCTCGAGTCGCTCGAGCACGCTCAGAAGCGTGGCGCAGAGATCCTGGGCGAAGTCGCGGGCTACGGCTTGTCCGGAGACGCGCACCACATCACCTCACCGCCTCCCGAAGGTGAGGGGGCACAGGCCGCCATGAGCATGGCGCTGACGGACTCCGGAGCGTCGGCCGACGAAGTCGATTACGTCAACGCGCACGGAACGTCGACCATGGCCGACGCGATCGAGACGCACGCCATCAAGGAGGTCCTCGGCGCCCGCGCCCGTGACATCGTGGTCGGATCGACGAAAGGCGCGACCGGGCATCTTCTCGGAGCTGCCGGGGCGCTCGAAGCGATCGCCTCGATCATGACCTGCCGCACCGCGAAGATCCCGCCCACGATCAACTACCAGGGACCCGACCCCGCCTGTGACCTCGAGTACGCACACGGCGGAGTGATCGAACGATCGGTCGGACTCGTCCTGTCGAACTCGTTCGGTTTCGGAGGGCACAACGCATGCTTGGCGCTCCGCCGGTGGGCCTGATCCCGATCGGATCCGGAGATTCCGACGCTCCGGCAGGTGGCAACCGCGGCGGAACGGGCTTCGGGGAGCATATTCTACCGGCCACCACCGCCGCATGACGGTCACGAGGGTAGGTGTCGGATACGATTCCCACCGCTTCGATCCGGACCGTCCGCTCGTCATCGGAGGCGTCACGATACCGGACGAGCCGGGACTCACGGGCCATTCGGACGGGGACGCGGTCGCGCACGCCGTGACCGACGCGATCCTTGGCGCCGGCGGAGCCGGTGACATCGGCTCGTATTTTCCGCCGGACGACGAACGGTGGAAGGACGCGGACTCCATCGAGCTGCTGGCCCGGGCCGCGGAGGTCGTACGGGCGGGCGGATTTCAGGTTGTCAACGTGGACGTCACGGTGATCTGTGAACAGCCACGGATCGGCCCTCACTCCGCGGCGATGTGCCGACGCTTGGCTGAAGCCATGGGTGTCGTCCCGGGTGTGGTATCGGTGAAGGGCAAGACGAATGAGGGGATGGGGTGGATCGGGCGTGGCGAAGGGGTCGCCGTCCACGCGGTCGCCCTGATCGGCCGGGAGGGACCCGACCGAGGTCGGTGATTTCCACGGACGCCGTCGCATCCGGACCCGGAGCGGTCGATGAACGAGTTCCTCCAGTGGATGCTGGGAATTCCGCGAGGCGTGACCTACGCACTGCTCGCGACGGGGGCGGCGTTGGAGAATGTCGTGCCCGCCATACCGGCCGATACGTTCGTCGCCCTCGGTGGCCTTCTTACCGTCGTCGGAACGCTGGACGCCCGCGTCATCTTCGTCTCTACCTGGATCGCGAACGTCGGCTCGGCCCTCTTCATGTACCGGATGGGACACAAACACGGCCGCGGATTCTTCGAGACGGGGTGGGGCAGCCGGTTGCTCGCGCCCCACCAGATGGAGCGAATGGAGGTCTTCTACGCGCGCTGGGGCGTGCTGGCCATCTTCTTCACCCGCTTTCTTCCGGGCCTCAGAGCCATCGTCCCCGTCTTCGCCGGCGTGACGCACCACGGTTTCCTCCCGGTCGCGATTCCCCTGTCGGTGGCGTCCGCGCTCTGGTACGGGGGATTGGTTTGGCTGGGTGCGTTCGCGGGAAGGAATCTCTCCTTGCTCGCTGCGCTCCTCGATCGGCTGAACAGCGTTCTCGGTCTTGCCGCGCTCGTGATCGGAGCCGGTGTGGCGCTGTGGTGGTGGAAGTCCCGCCATCCCCCGCATGAGTGAGCGAGACCGGGCGTTTCGCGCCGAGCAGTTTCGGGACTACCTCGCGTTCGAGCGGGGACTGTCCGCCCGCACGGTGGAAGGATACCAGCGCGACCTGCGAAAGCTCTTCGCGCACCTCGTGTCCGAAGGCGTCACGCGACCGGAAGACGTCTCGCCGAAGCATGTCCGGACATGGATCTATGCCCTCCGTGAAGACGGTCTCGCCGCCACGTCGGTTCGTCGGGCCCGTTCGGCCGCCCGCACGTATTTCAGCTTTCTGTTGGCGGAAGGCTACATTGCCGCCGACCCGACCGAGCACCTGGCGGCACCGAGAGTCGAGCGGAAGTTGCCCGATCATCTCACCGTGGAAGAGGTCGGGCGGCTTCTCGAAGCGCCCGACCCCGGCCACCCGCTCCACTGGCGCGATCGAGCTATCCTGGAGTTCCTCTATGCGACGGGCGTCCGAGTCTCGGAGCTTACGGAACTGCCGCTCACCCTGGTCGATCTCGACGAGGGTTTCGCCACGGTGTACGGGAAAGGCTCCAAGGAACGGCTCGTCCCCGTCGGCACACCCGCGCTTACCGCGCTCCGTCGTTACCTCACCGACGTCCGCCCGACGCTCGACCGGGGCATGGGGTTGGGCAAGGTCTTTCTGAGCGCACGGGGGCGTCCCCTCCGCCGAGAGTCGGTCTGGAGAGTGGTTCGGCACGCCGCTCGACGTGCCGGCCTCCGGCGCGACATCTCACCGCATACCCTGAGACACACCTTCGCGACCCACCTGGTGGAGGGTGGTGCCGACCTGGCCGCAGTGCAGGAGCTCCTCGGGCACGTCGACATCTCGACCACGGAAATCTACACTCACGTGGACCGGCAATATCTACGGGACATGCACCGGAGATTCCACCCGCGGCGGTGAGCTGCATGCTCCTGCCCCGACGCGTATCCGGCGTCCCAGGGCGCGCGGGGGTTGGCCGTGCCGATATCGCGCGAGCTTCTTCAGCGACCGTTCAGTGCGACCGGGACTGCGCTCCGTGTGCGGTTTCGGCCTCCCGCTCCTCGTCCACGACCGAGAACAGCTCCGCCTGGGTGCTCGCCGCGGTCAGAAGCCTCACCGCCTCCTGGAGCACGGGATCGCGTTCTCGACGCAGATCCGCCTCGGCCCCGAGATCGTCCATCCGCTGAGCAACGGCCACCCGCACGCGCCAATCGAGGTAGCTTTGAACGTCGGGATCCTCGAGTAACTCCGGATCCAGTCCTTCCTCGACCAGCGACTCCCGGAACGCCTCCGTCTCGGAATCCGTGACCCGTGGTGGATCACCCGAGTCGAGCCGCTGGGTCGCGACGTCCAAGGCATATTCGACGATCCGCTGGTTGAGCGGAAACTCGTCGTCGACCGCCTTCTGGAGGAAGGCCTGCTCCGCGGTTTTCAGCGTGTCGTCGGCCAGGGGGAGATCGGGAAATATGCCGCCGCCGTCCACCAGCGTTCGTCCCTCCGGCGTGGTCACACGGCGGAGGGTGTCGACATCCTCTTCGAGCGGCCTCATCTCGTTGTCGCGCTCCCGCTGGAGCGAGCGCCCGAGCGGGGTCAGCCACGATCCGGTCGTGAACCGCAGGCGCCTCCCGTGGGGAAGCGGCATCACCGTCTGCACGACTCCCTTTCCGAACGTTCGCTGCCCCAGAACCAGCGCACGGTCGTAGTCCTGGAGCGCGCCGGCCAGAATCTCGGCCCCCGAGGCCGTGTACTCGTCCACCAAGATGATGATCGGCAGGTCGGGCACGAGCTGAGGCCAACGGTCGGTGAAGGAGTCGGTTTCCGGATCGTCCGCCGGGCTGCCGGGGTTCCTCTGCACCGTGCTGGCCAATGTCGACCCGGGCTCGAGGAAGAGGTCCGCGAGCATGAGTGATTCATCGAGGAAGCCGCCCGGGTTGCGGCGGAGATCGATGATCAAGCCCCGCTGGTCACCGAGCTCGTGCAGGGCTTCGTTCATCTCCTGCGCGGCATTTCGCGCGACCCTATCCATTCCGACGTACCCGATCCCGCCTTCGAGCACGCCGTAGCTGACGGCGGGCATGTGCACCTCTTCCCGCGTGATGTCGAACGAGAAGGGTTCGTCGTATCCTTTTCGGAGCACATCGACGTGCACCTCGGTTCCCTCCGGCCCGCGGATCGAATCGGCCGTCATGCCGGTGCTCCAGTCCGAGGCGTCGTGCCCGTTTACGCCAACGATCACGTCGCCGACCTGGATACCCATCTCGCTGGCGGGAAAGCCCCGGAACACTCCAGTGACGGTCACCGCCTCGTTCAGCAGCGTGATCTGGAGGCCGATGCCGGAGTAGTTACCGGTGGTGGCCTCTTCCCACTCGTCCGCCTCCTCGGGCGTGAAGATCTCCGCGTAGGGGTCGTCGAGCGCGGCGATCAAGCCGTCGATCGCGCCTTCCCAGAGCAGCGAATCGTCGAACTCCTCCATGTGCATGGACGAGATCGCGTCGATCGCGTCGGTGAGGACGGCCGGTCCGGACGCCTGAGACGAGTCGGACTGCTGGGCGGATAGCCCGGCCGTGCCCACGGCGAGGAGAAGCGCGAGTGTCGAGGAAGTTCGGATCTTCATGAGGTACCCTTACGTCTTACGGTTCACTCCGGAGTCATCTAACCCCTCGAGGGACCTGCTCGTTCCGCCCTGTCGAGCGGTTTGGCGGATGCACTGCAACCCTTGCGCCAAACAGATACCTTTCCGTCGTTGCTCGCAACATGCCCGTGCCGGAGGCCCGGCGCCACGTGACCGTTTCCACCGAGACGCACCACCCCATGCACCAAGGTCATTCCTCCGCCCCCCTGAGCGTCGGCCTCGCCCAGGTGAAGCCCGTGAAGGGGGACGTTCCCGCCAACCTGGAACACATTCGGACGCTCGTCTCGGGGCACGCCGAGGCGAGAGACGTGGATGTCCTCCTGTGTCCCGAGGCATGTCTCAGTGGGTATTTCCTCGAAGGTGGGGTCGCCGAAGCGGCCCTCACGGTCGACGAGCTTCGGGAAGGTCTGGGCCAGCCCCCGGCTGACGCACCCGACCTCGCGGTTGGCTTCTACGAGCGCTGGAACCGACGGACCTACAATAGCGCCGCATACCTGGAGCCGACTCCGGAAGGCTGGGACGTGCGACACGTGCACCGGAAGATGTTCTTGCCCACCTACGGCGTGTTCGACGAGGGACGGTTCGTGGAAGCGGGAGCGGGCGTCGAAGCATTCGACACCCGCTTCGGACGGTTCGGCTTGTTGATCTGCGAAGACGCGTGGCACTCGCTGCCGGGGACCATTCTCGCCGTCGGGGGCGCGGAGCTGATTCTCGTCCCCAGCGCCTCACCGTCCAGGGGATTCGCTCCGGAGCGGGAAGGCCGCCCGGGGAATCTCGCCCGGTGGGATCAACTCGCCCCCGCGATGGCGATGGAGCACGGCCTGTTCGTGGCGGTCGCCCAGCTCGCGGGGTCGGAAGGAGGCAAAGTGTTTCCGGGCGGATCCGTCGCGGTCGATCCCGGAGGTGAGGTCCTCGGCCGCGGACCGCTCTACGACGAAGGGGTCACGATCACCCACATGGATGCGGGTGCGATCCAACGGGCACGTGCCGCGACTCCTCTGTTGTCCGACCTCGAGAAGATGCTCCCCAGGCTCGAGCGTTCCCTGCAGCGTGCGCACGCACGGGCGGAGCAGCGACACGGTGCAACCGAGCCCCTCCAGCCATCCGATCCTCCGCTCAACGGACGTATGGGCGCACGAGTGGGCCCCGGGCGAGCGCCGGTGGAGTACGTTTCTTCGCTGGACCTCGACCTCCCGTTGGTGCGCGAGACCCTCGTCGAGTTCATCCGAGAGGAGGTCAGGCGGCGGCGTGGCTTCGAACGCGTCGTCGTCGGCGTCTCGGGCGGTGTCGACTCCGCGGTCTCCCTGTTTCTGGCCTGCGAGGCGCTGGGTCCCGAAAATGTGTACGGGCTCCGGTTGCCATACCGGACCTCGAGTCAGGACAGCCTGGACCACGCTTCCCTGGCGCTGGATGCCACCGGGGCGCAGACGCGCACGATCGACATTTCCGATCCGATCGATCGGTACGTGGCCCAGCACGAGCCCGACATCACACCGACCCGCAAGGGGAATCTCATGGCGCGGATGCGCGCCGTCGTCCTCTTCGATCAATCCGCCAAGCTCGATGCGCTCCCGCTCGGCACCGGGAACAAAAGCGAACGATTGCTCGGATACTTCACATGGCACGCGGACGACTCGCCCCCCATCAATCCGATCGGCGACCTCTTCAAGACCCAGGTATGGGCGTTGGCGCGTCACCTGGAGATCCCGGACGTGATCGTCGACAAGCCGGCCACCGCGGACCTGGTCCAGGGCGTCGACGATGAAGACGAGCTCGGGATCTCGTATCATGCGGCCGACCCGATTCTGCATGCGCTCTTGCAGGGCCATCGACGGCAGGATCTCGCGGAGATCGGGTTCGATCCGGAGGCGGTCGACCTCGTCTGGAAGCGGCTGAACGCCACGCACTGGAAGCGAGAGCTTCCCACGGTGGCGGTCCTCTCGTCGACCGCCATCGGGGCGTTCTACCTCAGACCCGTGGACTACTGAGATGTTGCTCGTCATCGACAACTATGATTCGTTCACCTTCAACCTCGTGCAGCTCCTGGGACAGCTCGGCGAGGATCCGATGGTGCTGCGCAACGACGACCGGAGCGTCGCCGAGATCGCCGCGCTCGCGCCGCGAGCCATCGTCGTCTCGCCGGGCCCCGGGACTCCTGCGACGGCCGGAGTGAGTGTGGACGTGATTCGGCGGCTGGGCGGGGAAGGGACGCCGGTGCTCGGAGTATGTCTGGGGCATCAGTGCCTCGGCGAGGCTTTCGGGGGTCGCACGATACGGGCCCATCGCACGATGCACGGAAAGACGGGGCCGATCCGGCATACGGGAGAAGGGTTGTTCCGGGGCTTGCCCGAATCCGTGAACGTGGCCCGCTACCACTCGCTCGTCACCGACGCGTCACACCTTCCGGATGTCCTGCTACCGATGGCCTGGAGCACCGACGAGGCCGACGAAGGCGAAATTCAAGCCATGCGGCACCAGGAGCTTCCACTCTGGGGGGTCCAGTTCCATCCCGAGTCCCTCTTCAGCGCGCACGGTGGGCAGCTCCTCTCGAACTTCCTGGAGCTCTGACGTGATGCGGCCCGAGTCGGGCCGATTCATCGGGTTGACCCTCCCCCCTGGAACCCGGTAGCTTTCTTGGCGTGAATTTTGCATACCCCGCGCGCGCCTCCGTTAACCGGGATGTCTCGTGAGTGGTCGAGTTCTGGGGGTGGTTCCGGCTCGCCTCGCGTCCACCCGGCTTCCGGAGAAGCCACTGTATCCGATCCTCGGCCGCCCGCTCATCGATTGGGTGTGGCGACGCGTCGCCACGATGAGGGTATTCGACGACCTCGTCGTCGCCACGGACTCGGAGCGGATCGTGGACGCTTGTCGGCGCATTGGCGCCGCCGTCGTCCTCACGTCGCCCTCGCACGAGTCCGGCACCGACCGGGTGGCCGAAGTCGCGGCTCGTCCCGAGTACCGGAGTTTCACCCACATCGTCAACGTTCAGGGCGACGAGCCGTTGATCGACGAGGAGACTATTTCGGCGGCCGTCTCCTTGGTGATTGCCGACGGTTGGGACGTGGGTACCTGTGCGACCACGATCGGCGAACCTCACGCCTATCGGGATCCCGCGGTCGTGAAAGTGGTCAGGGCCCGTGACGGACGAGCCCTCTATTTTTCGCGCGCGCCGGTTCCCCACGCGCGGGACGGCGCGCCGGATCCGCCACGGCTTGCACGGGAGCCGTTTTTTCGCCACGTGGGCATCTACAGCTACACCAGGGAAGCGCTGGAAGGCTGGGTCGCGGCCGAACCTTCGCCCCTGGAGCGGATCGAGCGTCTGGAGCAACTCCGGGCGTTGGAATACGGAATCCGGATCGGCGTCGCGGTCGTCGAGCGCGCCGCCCCCGGCGTCGATACTCCTGACGATGTCGTCCGGCTCGAACGGCACCTGAACAGGCAAGGGACCTCCACCTTCGCATGACGGAAACCATGACCGAAACGCAAGCGCGGCCGACCAAATACATTTTCGTGACGGGTGGCGTGGTGTCCTCGCTGGGCAAGGGCATCGCGGCGGCGTCGATCGGTCGGCTACTCAAGGAACGCGGACTGCGCGTCACGCTGCAGAAGTTCGACCCGTACATCAACATCGACCCCGGAACGCTTTCACCCTTCCAGCACGGTGAGGTGTTCGTCACCGACGACGGCGCAGAGACCGACCTCGACCTCGGTCACTATGAGCGGTTCATCGACCAGTCCTTGTCCCAGGCGAACAACATCACGACGGGACGCATCTACCAGACCGTGATCTCCAAGGAGCGCCGTGGAGACTATCTCGGCTCCACGGTTCAGGTCATCCCCCACATCACCGACGAGATCAAGGCGGCGATCCGACGACTCGCCCCGGAGAACGACGTGGTGATCACCGAGATCGGCGGTACGGTCGGCGACATAGAGTCGCTCCCGTTCCTGGAGGCGATCCGGCAGTTCCGCGTGGACGTGGGCAAGCAGAACGCCATCTTCGTCCATCTCACCTTGATTCCCTACATCGCGGCCGCGGGTGAGCTGAAGACCAAGCCCACGCAGCATTCCGTGCGTGAGCTCATGGAGATCGGAATTCAGCCGCACGTCTTGATCTGCCGAACCGAGCATCCGCTCAGCGAGGATCTGCGTCGCAAGGTCGCCCTCTTCACGAACGTGGAGTCCGACGGCGTCATCGAAGCGCGCGACCTCGAATCCATCTATGAGGTGCCGCTCAGCCTCAAGGAGCAGAGGCTCGACGACGTCATCCTCGAACGGCTGGGCCTCGACATGCCGCAACCGGACCTCACCGAGTGGAAGCGGATGGTGCGGACCATCAAACAGCCCAGCTCCGGCGAAGCGCGGATCGCCGTGGTCGGTAAGTACACCGAGCTCGTGGACTCCTACAAGTCCATCCAGGAAGCTCTGATCCACGGAGCCATCGCGAACGACGTGAAGGTGAGGACGGAATGGCTCTCCTCCGAAAAGCTCGGGCAGGACACGGACATCGCCACGACCCTCTCGCAGTATGACGGCTTGCTCATACCGGGAGGCTTCGGTCCGCGGGGCGTGGAAGGAATGCTCGAGGCCATCCGCTGGGCCCGCGAGCACGAGCTCCCCTTCTTCGGGATATGTCTGGGGCTCCAGTGCGCGGTCATCGAATTCGCTCGCAACGTCTGCGGGCTGTACGAGTCCCACTCCTCCGAGTTCTCGCAGGATGTGTCGGATGCGGTGATCTGCCTGCTCGACTCGCAGCTGCAGGTGACGACGAAGGGCGGGACCATGAGACTCGGCGCATATCCGTGCGTCCTCGCCGAGGGTAGCCGCGCGCGGGAGATCTACGGAGCCGTCGAGATCTCGGAGCGCCATCGCCACCGCTTCGAGGTCAACAACCACTACCGAGACCTGCTCACGGAGCACGGCCTCACCATCAGCGGCACGTCTCCGGACGGTGGCCTCGTCGAGATGATCGAGATCTCCGAGCATCCATGGTTCATCGCGGGACAGTTCCACCCCGAGTTGAAGAGCAGGCCCACGCGACCCCATCCGCTTTTCGCGTCGTTCGTGGAAGCGGCGACCCGGAATCACCGGAAACGGTCGGGCGTGCAGAACGTGGAGCCAGCGGGTGTCTGAGGCCGACCGCACAGCCTTCACGTCCTTTCCGCTCATCGCCGGACCGTGCGTGCTCGAGGACGATGCGCTGAACCTCACGGTCGCCAGGGCCGTCGTAGGTTGGGGGCGGCGATTCGGCCTTCCCGTGCTGTTCAAGGCATCCTTCGACAAAGCGAATCGGTCGAAGCTCGAGTCGCCGCGAGGACCCGGAATGGAGGACGGTCTCGATCGACTCGCCACCGTGAAAGCCGAGACCGGCGTTCGGGTCCTCACCGACATCCACGAACCCGCGCATGCCGAGCGGGCGGCCGAGGTCGTGGACGTGCTCCAGATTCCCGCCTTCCTCTGTCGTCAGACCGACTTGCTTCTCGCGGCGGGCGCAACGGGTAAGCCCGTCAACGTGAAGAAAGGACAGTGGATGGCGCCGGAGGAGATGGCCGGTGCCGTCGATAAGCTCAGGAGGGCAGGGGCCTCCTCGGTCGCAGTCACGGAACGGGGCACCTTCTTCGGATACGGGAACCTGGTCGTCGACATGCGGTCGTTCGCCCGTATCGCGGCGAGCACGGGTGCCACGCCCATCTTCGACGGCACTCACTCCGTGCAACGGCCCGGTGAAGTCCAAGGGTCGAGCGGCGGTGACCCGGTTCACATTCCCGCGCTCGTCCGTGCCGCGGTGGCCGCGGGCTGCGGAGGCCTCTTTCTCGAAACCCATCCCACGCCGGAGCGAGCACCGTCCGACGGGTCGAACATGCTTCCGCTGGAACGGGTGGAGCCGCTGCTCGAAGCAGTGACCCGATTGCGGGCGGCGCTTTCGAAGCCGGTCCGGAGCCCCCGATGAACGTCAATCCGGTCCCCGTCGACCGCGCCGCCGCCATCCGACTCGTGATCTTCGACGTGGACGGCGTGCTCACGGACGCGGGCGTCTACCTCGGTGCGTCACAACACGATGACCCCATCGAGCTCAAGCGGTTTGACATCCATGACGGCATCGGCATGAAGATGCTCGAGTGGGCGGGGATCGAAGTGGCCTGGGTTTCGGGACGGGTCTCGGCGGCCACGACCATTCGGGCCCGGGAGTTGGGTATCGAGGAGTGCCACCAGGAGCCGGGCGCGTTCAAGCTCGGCGCCGTACGAGATCTCATGGAGCGCAAGGGGCTCGAGTGGAACGAGTTGGCCATGGTAGCGGACGACATACCCGACCTGGCGGTGTACGAACAGGTCGGGCTGCGGGCCGCCGTCGCCAACGCCACCGCGCCGGTCTCGAGCATCGCCCACTGGCGAGCGGAGCGGCGCGGCGGGCACGGAGCCGTCCGCGAGTTCTGCGACGCACTCCTGGAAGCGCGCGGGTGCCTCGGCGACGTGATCGCGACCTATGTCGCGGACCGGAAGCGCTGACGATGAGGAGCGACGCTTCTCTCGTGGACGAAGGACGCCGGGTCCTCCTCACGGAGGCCGAGGCCGTGCGAGCGCTCGCGCCCCGCCTGGGCACGAGGTTCGTCGACGCATGCCGCATGGTCGCGGAAGCGCCGGGCCGAGTCGTTCTGAGCGGAATCGGCAAGAGTGGACACATCGCGCGCAAGATCGCGGGAACGCTCACGTCAACCGGCACTCCGGCCACGTTCATGCACGCGGTGGAAGCGCTGCACGGTGACCTCGGGATCGTGGGGAGCGGTGACGTGGCGATCCTCGTCTCCCGATCGGGGCGAGGCTCGGAGATCGGTGGGCTCATCGGATATCTCGGACGCCTGGGCACCCCCATCATCGGGCTGACCGGCGATGCGGACGGCGACCTGGCACGCAACGCCGACGTCGTTCTGGATTGTGCGGTGGATCGGGAAGCGTGCCCCATGGATCTCACCCCCACGTCCTCGACCACGGCTGCCCTCGCCATGGGCGACGCGTTGGCCATGGTCGTGCTGCAGTTGAAGGGTTTCGAGTCGGACGACTTCGCCGCGCTCCATCCCGGCGGAGCCCTGGGCCTCAAGCTCACCGTGCGGGTCTCCGATATCATGATCGGGGTAGGCTATCCCTGGCTCCCGGACGACGCGACGATGCGTGACGCGATCGTTCCCCTCGCCGAGATGCGGGGCACGGTGCCGATCGTCGACGGCGACCACCGCCTCGTCGGAATCGTCACGACCGGTGACCTCACACGGCTCATGGAACGCGATGACACCTTCCTGCAACGCAGCGTCGCGCAGGTCATGACGCGCACGCCCAAGACCGCCGCTCCCGACGAGCTGGGCGCGGTCGCGATCCGCCGGATGGAAGACCACGGGATCATGGCTCTTCCGGTCGTTACCGACGGGCATGATTTGGTGGGCGTCGTGCACCTTCACGATCTGATGCGTTCGGGGGCGGTATGATCGCCGGACACGTCGCCCGTCTCGCTAGCCCGGTGCGGCTGTTGGGAGCACCGATGCTCTCGTTGGCGCTCGTCCTGTCGGCATGCACGGACACCACCGAGGCTCCGGTGGCGGACAGCGAGATCCTGAACCTGGAGGCCGACAACGTCATCTACGGCATGTCGAGCTACCTCACCGTGGAAGGTGTCCGAGAGGGTCACGTGGAGGCGGACACGGCATACATGTACGTGGACTCGGCGCATGTGGACCTGCGCGGCATGACGATCGTTTTCCACGATGACAACGGCCGGCCCCGTGCCACGGTGACCGGACGCACGGGCGACTGGGACCAGAACCGCGACATCATGATCGCGCGCGGCGACGTGCTCCTCGTCATCCACGGCGACGATCGGGAGATCCGAACGGAGGAGCTCCACTACGACGCCTACCGCGAGCGGATCTGGAGCGATTCCACGACGACCCAGACGCTCGCGGACGGAACGGTCACACGGGGATCCGCCTTCGAGTCCGATCTCGAATTCGAAGATGTCCGCATCGAGAACATCCGAGGTGGTGGCCGTGAAGCGCCTTGAGTGGGCGCGGCGAAGAGCCGCGGAGGCCGTCGGGCACTCACTCTCGCTGCTGTTGCTGTGCCTGCTCACCCTCGCGACACCGAGCGCCGGGACGGCCCAGGAAGGGTGTGAATTCGGGCCCGAGGGCAACGACGTGCTCCGGCAGGTCACGCTCACGGGAGGCGACGCGATCTTCTACGTGACGCGCCCGCACCTCGTCTGTGAGGACGGCATACAGATATGGGCCGACTCCGCGGTCGCGTTCACGTCGTCCGACATGGCCCACCTGATCGGATCGGTCCGATACGAGGATCCCGCGCGCACGCTCCGTGCGGCCGAAGCGCGTTATTTCTCGGAAGTCGGTCGGCTCCAGGCCGAGGGTGAGCTCCGGGTGGAGGACCGCGACGAAGGCTCCGTGATCGAGCACGGCTCACTCGTCTACTTCCGGGAAACGTCCTTCCGGCGCGAAGAGTCGATGACGGTCACCGCGCGCCAGAACGAGCCGAGGCCCACGGCCACGGTGGTCGACGCGGGAAGCTCGGCGGAGCGGGACACCGAGCTCGTCGCGCCGGACTTCCCCTCCTTGGAACCCTCCACGGAGGACGATACCCGGCGCGTGTACGTGGTCACGGGTGACGAGATTCTCTCGCGGGGGGGCGGCTACCTGCGATCCATAGGCTCGGTCGAGCTCGTGTCCGACTCGATCCTCGCCTTCTCGGACACCCTCGAGTACGAGGAGGCCGAGAACCGTCTCGTGCTCCGGGGGAGCGCACGTGTCGACGCGCCCGACTACGACCTCCGGGGCGCGAGCATCGAGCTGCTCACGCCGGAGCCCGCGCACCGCGAGATCCGTGCGAGCCGGAACGCCGTGCTCACCGGCGAGGACCTCGAGCTCACCGCGGAGCGTATCTTCCTCTTCGCGAGACAGGACCGCTTGGAGCGTCTCGTGGCCCTCCCGCCCGTGAAGGAGGATACGGTCAGCAGCGGTCCGCCCGAGGGAGACTCGATCGACTCCGGTCCCGGTCGGCCGCGCGCCGTCTCGGATGATCTCGAGATCACGGCGGATTCGCTCGAGATCCTCGCTCCGGGCGAAACGCTCGAGCGATTGTTCGCCGCCGGCCGTGCACGCAGCGTCTCTACCGCGAGGGATTCGCTGACCACCGAGCAGCTCCCGGAGGTTGCCCGAACCGACTGGCTGGAAGGCGACACGATCGTCGTGACGTTCGTTCCGGATACGACGAGTGAGGTCGACGGGGAACGCCGCACCCGGGTGGACCGCATCATCGCCTCGGTGTCGGCGCGTAGCCTCTACCGCTTGACGCCTTCGGACGCGAGCGCCGAGGCGGGCGTGGATCCTCCCGCGGTGCACTACGTCGTCGGAGACCGGATCACGATCGTCATGCGGGACGACGAAGTCGAACGGATGGAAGTCGAGGGCCAGACGGTCGGGGTCCACCTCGAGCCCCTCCCCCGAGATCCGGATCCGGAACCATGAGCGTGTCGCAGGCGGGGGATCACAGCCGGCTGGCCGGACACCACCTGACGAAGACGTACCAGCGGCGCAACGTCGTGGACGACGTCGACATCGAAGTGTCACAGGCGGAGACCGTCGGTCTGCTGGGGCCGAACGGGGCGGGGAAGACCACGACCTTTTATATCATGGTCGGCCTGATCCCGCCGGATGCCGGATCGGTCACGTTGGACGGCGAGACGCTCACGCGAACCCCTATGTACCTTCGCGCCCGGAAAGGCATCGGGTATCTCGCACAGGAACCGTCGGTCTTCCGGAAGCTCACCGTCGAAGAAAACGTGCTGGCCATCTTGCAGACCCTCGGTCTGCCGCGCGAGGAAGAGCGGCGGAGGCTGGAGGGGCTTCTCCGCGAGCTCGGCCTCGAGGGCCTCCGCAAGAACAAGGCGTACGCCCTCTCCGGCGGTGAGCGTCGCCGGCTCGAGATCACCCGCGCGTTGGTGCAACGCCCCAAGTTCATGCTCCTCGACGAGCCGTTCGCCGGCATCGACCCCATCGCGGTCAACGACATCCAGGAGATCGTGCGTGGCCTTCGAGAGCGGGGGATCGGCGTCATCATCTCCGACCACAACGTCGAGCAGACCCTGGATATCGTCGACCGGGCGTACATCATGTACGAGGGGCGCATCCACGTGAGCGGAAACGTGTCCGAGCTGGTCTGGAACGACGAAGTCGCGCAGATCTATCTCGGCCCCGCGCTCACCGCACGCATGCGTGGACGGTACGAGCGTCCCCCCGTCACCGTGAGCGAAACGGGTCCGTCCCGATGAGCCAACTCAATACGAAGCTGTACCAGAGCACGCAGCTCAAGCAGGAGATGCGGATCAACCCTCGCCTGTACCAGGCGATGGAGTTGCTCTACATGCCGCTGCTCGACCTCCAACAGCACTTGAAGCAGGAGCTGACGGAGAACCCCTTCCTCGAGATGAGCGAAGGAGATATCGAGCAGGAGGTCGAGCTCAAGGAAGATACGACGGACGACCCGCTCGGGGACGACGAGGTCGACTGGGAGGAGATCCTGCTCGACGGCTTCGACGTGGGTGGCCGCAAGGCGCAATACGAGCACAAGGAGTACATCGAGCCCACGCCCGTCGAGACGCCGGACCTCCAAGACTACCTCGACGAGCAGCTCCGCATGCTTCCGCTGTCCGAGCGCGACCTCCGGATGGGAGAGGAGATCATCGGGAACACCGACGAAACGGGCATGTTCGTATCGTCGCTCGATGAAGTCGTGCGTGGCGCCAATGAATGGCTCGACGACGTGCGGCCGGTGGCCGTGGCCAAGGCCCGGGAGATCGAAGACGAAGAAGAGCGCGCACTCGAGCTCCGGGAAATCGAGGAGATGTTTCGACCTTACGAGGTCGAAGAAGCCGAGCACATGCTCGAGGTCGTCCAGGGGATGGATCCGCCCGGCGTAGGTGCACGGGACATCCAGGAGTGCATTCTGCTCCAACTCCGGGAGGCCGACGATCCCGAGGAATCTCTCGCGCGCACGATCGTGGAGCATTATTTCGACGCACTCGTCAACCACCGGTGGAATGACATCGCGAAGGAGCTGGACCTGACGGCGATGGAGGTCCAGAACGCGGCCGACCGGATCAGCTCTTTGGATCCCAAGCCCGGTCTCAAGTACTCTCCCGACCCCGACGAATACGTCATCCCCGACCTGATCGTGGAGAAGATCGACGGGGACTACATGGTCTTCGCCAACGACACGAGCTTGCCCCGGTTGCGCATCTCACAGTCCTACCGGGACGTGGCTCGGGACAAGAGCAAGTTCACCGGCGAGAGCAAAGACTTCATCGCGTCCAAGCTCAACTCGGCCAACTGGATGATCCAGGCCATCGAGCAGCGGCGCCAAACCATGCTGAAGGTGATGAACTTCATCGTGGACCGGCAGCGCGACTTCTTCGAGCGCGGCGTCCAGCATCTGCGGCCGCTCACCCTACGAGAGGTCGCCGACTACATCGAGATGCACGAATCGACCGTCTCTCGTGTGACGAACAAGAAGTTCGTTCAGACCCCACGCGGCGTGTACCCGCTCAAGTACTTCTTCTCGAGCGGGCTCTCCACGATGAGCGGCGACGACATCTCGGCGCGCGGCGTGAAGGACATGATCAAGGGCATGGTGATGGAGGAAGACCCGAAGAAGCCCCTCACGGACCAAGCGATCGTGACCCGGCTCAAGAACGAGGGCGTGAAGATCGCCCGCCGAACCGTGGCGAAATACCGAGACCAGCTCGGGATCATGCCGGCCCGTATGAGAAAGCGTGTCTGAACTCGGCCAAGCGATGCGTCGCGACTTCGCCGTCGTCGTGCCGGCGTTCAACGAAGCCCCGGTCGTAGGGGACCTCATCCGCGAGCTGCGAGAGACGTTCGACCGCTGCGGGCTCGAGGGAGAGGTCCTGTTCGTGGACGACGGCTCGACGGACGGCACGGCGTCGATCGCCGAACGGGAAGGTGCCGGTTGGGACGGCTTCCGGGTTCTCCGGCATGGAACGAATCTGGGAAAGACGGAAGCGTTACAGACGGCCTCGGCCGCGACCGACCGCAGCTACCTGGTCCTCTTCGACGCCGACCTTCAGCATCTCCCGGACGAGATTCCCCGGTTCCTGAAGAAGCTCGAGGAAGGGTGGGACATCGTGACGGGGCGCAAAGTCGGCCATTACGACAAGAGAGCGGTCTCGTCGATCTACAACCGCCTGTCCCGCAGGATCTTCCGGGTACCGGTATCCGACCTCAACTCGATGAAGGGATTCCGGCGGGACATCCTCGAGGGCATCCAGCTTCGTCACGATTGGCACCGTTTTTTCGTTGTCCTCGCGCACGCGCGCGGGGCCTCCATTACCGAGATCGACATCGATCTCCATCCGAGGCGAGCGGGAACGTCGAAGTTCCAGAGCCCACTCCGGATTCTCGTCGGCATCTTCGACCTGGTCTCGGTCTGGTTTCTCCTTCTGTTCTCCAGGAAGCCGCTCCTGTTGTTCGGTGGCACGGGCCTCGCGCTCGCGGTCCTCGGCATCGTGGTCGCCGTCGTCACGACCTATCTCCGCTTCGTTCATCCCATGCTCGGATTCGAACCGTACATTCCGCCGATGGGGTACCGGCCGCTTCTCTACCTCGTCATGCTGCTGGAGACGGTCGGGTTCGTGCTGGTCGGCTTCGGTCTCGTCTCCGAGCAGGTGGCTCAGGTGCGCGACGAGCTCGAGGCCATTCGCAGGCAGGACCGGTGACGCCGTCCTCCCGGGCGAAGGTCCTCGTCGTCGTGGGCACGCGCCCCGAAGCCATCAAGATGGCCCCGGTCGTGAACGCACTCGGGAACGAGTCGGACGTCGACGTGCGCGTGGCGCTCACGGGGCAACACGGAGACCTGGTGGACCAGGCCCTACGCGCGTTCGGAACGGTGCCCGACTATGATCTCGAAATCATGAAGCCGGACCAGAGCCTGTATGACGTCGTGCACGGCGTGTTGGACGGATTGCGCGAGGTCGTGCGGTCGTACGAGCCCGACCTCCTGCTCGTTCAGGGCGATACGGCGACGGTGTTCACCGCGTCGCTCGTCGGGTTCTTCGAGCACGTCCGCGTCGGCCATGTCGAAGCCGGTCTCCGGAGCGGGCGGGACCGGACCAAGCCTTTTCCCGAAGAGATGTTCCGGCGCCTGACGGACGTGGTCGCCGATCTCTACTTCGCACCGACCTCTCGGGCCCGGGACGCCCTCCTGGCCGAAGACGTGCCGGCCGAGCGCGTCTTCGTCACCGGCAACACCGTGGTCGACGCCCTCCAAGCGGCGGCGGCCCAGCGCCGTCCCGTGAGCGACCCGGACCTGAAGACGGTCGTGGACGATCCGACCGCTCAGCTCATCCTGCTCACCGTGCACCGGCGGGAGTCGTTCGGCGAGCCGATCCGCGGCGTCTTTCAGGCCGTGCGGGCACTCGCCGACCTGGCGGCCAACGCCCGTATCGTCTACCCCGTGCACCCGAACCCGAACGTGTCCGCGCCGGCACGAGAGCTTCTCTCGGGCCATCCCCGCATCGCCTTGACGCCACCGCTCGACTACTTCGACCTCGTGGCGGCCCTACAGCGGGCCGACCTCGTCCTCACGGATTCCGGGGGCATCCAGGAAGAGGCCCCGACGTTCGGAGCCCCCGTGCTCGTGCTCCGCGACCGTACCGAACGGCCGGAGGGCGTGGAAGCCGGAGCCGCGGAGATCGTCGGAACCGACCGAAGCCTCATCCTCTCGCGCAGCCGGAGCCTGCTGCGTGGGCAACGCGAACGCGAGGGGACGGGTGTGCGTCAACCATATGGAGACGGACACGCGGCAGCACGGATCGCCGACATCGTCGCCGCCGAGCTCACGGGCCGTCCGCGGACGACGACCGACTGGACACCGTGAACATCCTCATGCACAGCGTCTACTTCCCCCCGGAAGTAGGAGGGCTCGAGAGCCACGTGTTCCACCTGTGCAAGGGACTGGCGGCCCGTGGCCACCGGGTCGACGTGGTCACCTCCAAGTCCCGACCCGAGCTCCCGGAGCGTGAGAACGTCGCGAACGTGCACGTCTGGAGGACGCCGCTTCCGGCCCGCAACACCCCGGGCTGGGCCCTTCACGCGCTCGGATCCATGCCACGCTTCGGCACGCTGGCCCGCGCCGCGCACGTGCTGCATGCGCAGGACATCGCCGCCGTGCTTCCGTGCATGGTGGCTCGCCGGGCCCTCGGGAAGGTGCCGTTCGTGACGACGTACCACACGAGCCATTTTCTCCGCCGTGCGGAAAGCCCGTTCTGGCGACCCGTCTTCCGGCGCTTCATCGACGCGGCCGACCACAACCTCGCCGCCAGCGAAGAGATCGCCGATGTGGTCCGTTCGATCTCACCCGGAAGCTCGACCGAGGCGTTGACCAACGGCGTCGATACGGAGCTGTTCCGCCGGACCGACGCGACGCTTCGGACACCGGCCGCGGGACGCCGGCGACTGCTCGTGCCGCGCCGGCTCTTCCCGAAGAACGGGGTGGAGTACCTGGTCAGAGCCATGCCGGCCATCGTCGAGCGGGTGGACGTCGAAGCCGTCCTCATCGGGGACGGCCCGGAGCGCAGCCGCCTGGAAGCGCTCGCTCACGAGCTCGGCGTCGCCGACCGGGTGGTTTTCGTGGGCTCCCATCGACACGACGAGATGCCGGGACTTCTGTCCAGTGGTGACCTGGCGGTCTTTCCGTCCCTCATGGAAGCGACATCCGTCGCCGCGCTGGAAGCGATGGCGTGTGAGGTTCCCGTCGCGGCCTCCCGAGTGGGTGGCCTCCCCGAAATCGTCGATAGCGCGGTGGGCTCCCTCTTCGAGCCCGGTGACCCGGACAGCCTCGCTCGGACGGTGGTGGATCTCCTCGAAGGAGGACAGCTTAGGTCCCTGGGACGAACGGCTCGAGGACGCGTCGTGGAGCGGTGGAGCAACGAGCGGTTGGTGGACCGACACCTGCAGGTCTACGAGGACGTGATCGCCCGAAGCGAAAGCAGAGGAGACATTCGTGGCTGAAGGTCGGAGAGGACGTCGCACGCGGGGGAAGCCCGGCAAGAAGAAGGCAGCGGACGGTGGAAGGTCGAACGCTGCCGAGGCCGCCGCTCCAGCCTCCGGAGGGCAGGGGGGCGTTCCGCTCTGGGTTCCCGTCATCCTTTTCTCGGGTCTCGCCGTCTTCGCGTTCCGCGAGTTCATCTTCAGCGACCGGATGCTCTTCGGAAGCGATACGCTCGGTCTCGGGTACGTCGCGAGGGCATTCTACGCCGAAGCCCTGAAGGAGCTTGGAGCCATACCTGGATGGGCCCCCGAGATCCTCGGCGGCACGCCCTTCCTGGAAGCGCTTTCCGGTGGCGATTCCCTGTACCCACCCTCGCTCGCCCTGCTTCTGGCACTGGAACCCTACCGGGCTCTGGGATGGAAGCTGGTGCTCCACGTCGGCGCGGCGGGCTTCTTCATGTTCGGCTGGGTTCGGGCCATCGGAGCTTCGCGTGGCGCCGCGCTCTTCGCCGGAACCGCCTACATGCTCGCCCCGTTCTTCGTGAGCCTGGTCCACCCCGGACATGACGGAAAGATCTTCGTGACGGCGCTCGCGCCGCTCCTGTTCTGGGCGGTGGAGCGTCATTTCCGGAATCCGGGCCTGAGAACCTTCGCCGCCACGGCACTGGTCGTGGGATTGATCATCCTGACGACGCACTTCCAGATGGCCTACTTTCTCTTCGGGGGTGTGGGCCTGTTCGCGATCTTCCGGACGGTTCAGCTTTGGCGGGACCAGAAGTCGGACGGGAATGGGGAGGCCGCGTCCGGCCGAGCGCGATCGTTCCGCCCCGCCACGGCCCGCTTCGGGCTGTTCCTGGGGGCGGCCGTGGTGGGCGCCGGAGTGGGTGGTGTACAGCTCCTTCCCGCCGCGGACTACGTGACGGAGCATTCCCGGCGCGTCCAGACCACCCGCGCGGCCGCCGGCGAGACCGGAGTGGACTGGTCGAGCTCATGGTCCATCCACCCGGAGGAAGCACTCTCCCTGGTCGTGCCGGAGTTCGCGGGGAACAACGCCGGTGGAGCTGCATGGGCCGAAAACGGATATTGGGGCCGCAATCCGTTCAAGGACAACCACGAATACGCGGGTCTCGTCGTCCTGCTCCTCGCGGCCGCGTCGTTCGTCGGCGGTGCCCGGCCTCGGCTCCGAGGGTTCTTCGCGGGGCTCGGCCTCCTCGCGCTTCTCTTCGCATTGGGCGCGAACACACCCGTGTGGCGCATCTTCTACGAGATCGTGCCTGGAATCCGGCTCTTTCGTGCCCCGTCACAAGCCGTCTTCCTCTTCGGATTCGCGGTCGTGACGCTGGCCGCGCTGGGGCTGGACCGGCTCCTGCGCTTGTCACGGGACCCCGAGGATCCCGGATGGCGCCCCATGCTCAAGGTTCTGGGTGGTGCGGCCGGGGCGGTCGCTCTCCTCGCGCTCCTCATCAGCTCGGGCAGCTTCACCACGGTGTGGACGTCCACGATCTACCCCGGGATCCAACCCCGGAACTTGGAAACCATGCGCGGTCTGCTTCCGTCGATGACGAGCGGCGCGTGGCTCGCGTTCCTTCTCGCCGGGGCCGTCTTCGGATTGGCGTGGGGTAGCCGGGCCGGCCGCTGGGGACCTCGAGTCCTCCTGGTCGGGCTCGTGACGCTCGCTGCCGTCGATGCGCTCAGGATCGACCACGTCTTCATCGAGACGCTCGACTTCCACGAGTGGTCCGCACCCGATCGGAACGTCCAAGCGGTGTTGGAGCGGGAACGGGAGAGCGACGAGCCGTACCGCCTTCTCTCGCTCCGACGTTCCGGCCAAGACGTCTTGCCGGCTCTCCACGGCATCGAGTTAGCGGCTGGACACCATCCGAATGACCTGGCTCGCTATCGTGAGTTGATCGGAATGGTGGGATCTTCGTTCCCGGAGAACCTGCTGAACCCGAACATCCGCCGCATTCTGAACGTGCGTTATCTACTTTGGCCGGACTATGAGATCGGGCAGTCCGTGGACGGTCCGGTCCTCTCGCGCACGACGCTCTCGGACGGGCGCCCCTACGAAACCATGTTGACGGACGTGGGCCTCCCGCGCGCGCGACTGGTGGGCTCGGCGGTGGTGAAAGAGGACGGCGAAGCCGTGCCGTACATGCTGTCCGACGCATTCGACCCCGAGGGCGAGGTGGTTCTGCCGGCCCCCCCGCCCGTCGACCTACCCGGCGCGCCGGTACGGGGCGAGGTCCGCTGGGTTGAGCGGAATCCCAATACTCTGCGCCTCGAAGTCGAATCCGACGCCCCGGCGCTGCTGGTCGTAGCGGACAACTGGTTTCCGGCCTGGCAAGCCGTCGTGAACGGGACCGAAGCGCCCGTCCTCCGGGCCTACCATACCTTGCGAGCCGTGCCCGTCCCCGAAGGAAGCTCCACCGTGGAGATGACCTACCGCTCCTCGCTCGTTTCGTGGAGCGCCTGGCTCAGCGCCATCCTCACCGCCGGGCTCTTACTCGCGCTCGCCGTGAGCACCGTGGGACGGCGGTGGCGACCGGGCGGCGGGTCCTGAAGCGGTGGGGGCTGCGCGCCGGGCAATGGCTCCTCACGGGCCTCGTGACCTGGTTCATCGTATCGCGCGTCGGATTGGGGGTCGAAGAGCTGCGCGCCCTCGAAACCCGGACATGGCGACCTCATCCCGGGCCATTCGTCGCTTCCGTCGTGGTGCTCGCACTGGGATACTTCACCTCGGCCGGCATCTGGGGGCGCGTAGTGCGGGACCTGGGCGGTCCTTCGTTGTCGACCCATCGCGCAATCTCGATCTTCATGGTCGCCAACCTGGGACGGTACGTGCCCGGCAAGGTGTGGCAGATCGCAGGCCTCGCCGCGCTGTCCCGGAACGCCGGAGTGCCCGTGGCTACCGCCACGGCCGCGGCGGTAGCGGGGCAGGGCGTCGCGCTCATCGCCGCCGGGCTGCTGGGCACGATCACCTTCATCGGCGGTCCTCCACCATACGCGACCTGGGGCACGGTGGCTCTGGTGGTGCTGCTCGGACTCCTTCTCCTCGCTTCCATCCCCCGCGTGTACGCAACCGTCCTGGGCGCCTGGTTCCGGCTCGCCCGGACCGAGGAACCGCGGGCGCTTCCAAGGGCTCAGGTCCTCCGTTGGCTCGCGCTGTACCTGCTCAACTGGCTCATTTATGCCGCCGCGTTCTGGCTCCTGACCATGAGCTTCGGCCTCCGAGGATCCCCCGTGGCGGTCGGCTCGTCGTTCGCGGCCGCCTACGTGCTCGGGTACGTCATGGTTTTCGCGCCCGCGGGCCTGGGGCCTCGGGAGGGTTTCCTCATCGCCTTCCTGACACCCCAGTTCGGAGGTGGAGCCGCCGGCATGATCGCCATCGTCGCCCGCCTGTGGACGACGCTGGTGGAAGTCGTCCCGGCTGCCGTGCTCTGGATGATCGGAAGAACGGGGAGGCCCGAGCGTGACGAGTGAAGGACGCTTCCTGGTCATCGTGCCGACGTACAACGAGATCGAAAGCCTGCCACGGAAGGCTCCGAAGATCCTGGAGCAGGACGAACGAATCGATCTCCTGGTCGTGGATGACGCCTCCCCGGACGGCACCGGCGCGCTCGCCGAAGACCTCGCCGCGCAGGACCCGCGTGTGCACGTGCTGCACCGGCCCGGGAAGGAAGGCCTCGGCCCCGCCTATCTGGCCGGCTTCCGGTGGGGTCTCGACCGGGGATACGCCCTGCTGTTCGAGACGGACGCCGATATATCCCACCCTCCCGACGCGCTGCCGCGAATGATCGACCTCGCCTCGACCCACGACGTCGTGATCGGATCCCGATACGTGGATGGCCGCGTGACGGTCTCCAACTGGCCCATGACCCGACTCCTGGTCTCCTACTTCGGGTCGTGGTACGCCCGGATCATCACCGGCATGCCCGTACGGGACGCCACCGGCGGATTCATGTGCTGGCGACGCGCAGTCCTCGAGGAAGTGGACCTCTCACGGGTGCGGTCCAACGGATACGCATTCCAGATCGAGCTCAAATACAGGGCGTACCGCAAAGGGTTCTCGCTAGTCGAGTTCCCGATCCTCTTCACGGAGCGAGACTATGGGGAATCCAAAATGTCGAAGAAGATCGTCCGGGAGGCGATCTGGCGGGTCTGGTGGCTCCGAATCCAGGCATTGACGGGACGGCTCTGAGATGAGCGATCCTCGACGCATCGGCCGGGAATACTACGACTCCAGCGACTACTTCGACGGAAGGGATGCACGCCATATCGTCGACGTCGACAGTCGATTCCAGCGATACCGGGTCGAGAAGGTTCTCGAGATTCACGCCCCCCAGCCAGGCGACCGGATCGTCGACCTCGGCTGCGGATGGGGCACGTTCTCCTTCGCCCTCGCCGCGCGCGGCTGTCAGGTCATCGGTGTGGACTTCAGCCGACGCTCGATCGACTTCTGTGAGGCCCGCCGCGCGGCGCTTCCTCCCGGGCAAAGAGAGCGACTCTCATTCCTCCGTGCCGACGGAGGAGAGACGGGGCTGAACCCGGATTCCTACGACCTCGTGCTGGCAGCCGATCTGTTCGAGCACCTGTATCCCGAGGACTCCGAGCGCGTCGTGCGTGAAGCATACCGGCTCCTTACCCCCGGAGGTCGCTTCAGCGTTTGGACGCCCCACCGGGGACACATCCTCGAAGTACTCAAGAACCGCGGGATCATTCTGAAGCCGGACATCACGCACGTGGACTACAAGTCGATGGACCGGATGCGATCCCTCCTGCAAGAAGCCGGATTCGAGATCGAGAAGGCCTACTACGCCGAATCACACGTCCCCATCCTCCGACGGGCGGAACGGGTATTGCAACGATGGGTTCCAATATTGAGACGCCGCATCGCGATCCTGGGCCGGAAACCACGGACGTCTGAAGCGACCCGGACGGATCATCCGAACCAGGGGAGCCCGTGAGGATGCGCAAACACGGCTCTGGACACGGTGGTGTGAGAACGTGAGCTGGGAGATCGAGCGACGCTATCTCGTACGGGTTCCACCCGAGGCGTGGAGCGGATTCGGTGAAGGGCGTCACCTGCGACAAGGATACGTGGTCGCCGGTCCCAAGACCGTGCGCATCCGCTCCGGCGAGGAACGCGGGTTCGTGCTCACGTGCAAGCGCGGCTCCGGAATTCGCCGTGAGGAAGTCGAAGCCGTGGTCGCCCCCGACATGGCCGAGGCCCTGTTCGAGGCGGCCGAAGACCGGATCATCGAGAAGGTCCGCCACCGACTCGGACCATGGGAGCTCGACCGGTTCCTCGGGGCTCTCGAAGGCCTGCACCTGCTCGAGATCGAACTGGACGCCCCGGACGCGGCCGTACCATCTCCGCCCGCAGAGATCTCGATCCTGCGTGAGGTCACAGACGATAACCGGTTTGTTAGCAGTATGTTGGCATCGATGACTCCAGATCACCAACGAAGCTGGGTTCGCGGGGTCTATCGAGAGGTGGACCAGTGATTCCGCGCCGAGCTCTGCGGGATATCGGTGGGAGCGCCGCCGTCCTCCTGGCCGTGGGCGGCTGCACCATGGTCGGCTCGCCGGAGCTGGTCTCACCACCACCCGCGCCCGACGAGATCGCGGACGCGGTTCCTCGCGCCGAGCCGCCCAGTGCGTCGGGAAACATGGCACAATACGAGCAACGGGGACGTGTATACCGGGTGCTCGACAGCTCGTACGGATATGACGAACGGGGCGTCGCGTCCTGGTACGGCGAAGCGTTCCAAGGCCGGCCGACCAGTAGCGGAGAGCCGTACGACATGAACCTCATGACGGCCGCGCACCGGACGTTGCCGCTTCCGTCGTACGTGGAGGTCACGAACCTCAACAACGGGCGGAAAGCGGTGGTCCGGGTCAATGACCGGGGACCGTTTCACGACCCGGACGAACGGATCATCGACGTTTCGTACGCCGCGGCCAGGAAGCTCGGAATGGTCGGCTCCGGCACGGCCGCTGTAAGGGTCCGGGCCATCGAGCCATGGCAGAGGAGGACCGCGGCGGGTGAGAGGGATGGGGATGGACGACGTTTTTGACGAGGTCGAGGCAGCAAGCCCGCACAGCACCCTGAGTGCGCCCGCCTCAATGCAACATAATATGTATTATGCGAACCAGGAGGCCGAAATCGAACTGAGACTGAGATGGAATAGGTCCTGCGATCAGGTCCCTTGGCGAACCTCGAGCTCGGCGATCCGCATCTCGAAGAGGCCGCGCCGGGGGTCGTCCTCGTCCATCCCCGAAAGCGCCCGCTCGTAGAGATCGATCGCGCCTTCGGGGTCATCCTCCTGAGCACGGATCCGCGCGGCGCTCGCCAGAGCTTCCTCCACCTGGAACGATAGCTCGGAGCGGTCCGCGATCGTCAGATACGTCTCCTCGGCTTCGGACCACCGCTCGTTCTGCTCGTAGGCCTTGGCCAAGAGCATGGCACCCTGAAGCTCGATGGGCTCACGCGGCCCGCCCCCCAGAGGCTCGAGGACGGCCAGAGCCTGCTCGGCGTCACCGCCTTCGAGGTACAGCTCGCCCAGCAACAGACGGGCTTCTCCCTCGTAGGCCGTCCCACCGTACTGCTCCATGAAGGTGATCAGCTGGTCGCGCGCGCCCTGCCGGTCCTCGATCCCGATCGACTGGTGAATCGTCTCGAGTTGCTGCGCGGCCTGTTCGTTCAGTGACCGGCGATAGCTGCCGTAGTAGACGACCCCGGCGATCGCGATCACGAGGAGCACCCCGAGGATGGTCATCACCTGCTGGTTCGCCTGGGCCCATCGGCCAAGCTCGAGCACACGGGCGATGAAGAGGTCGTCCGGTTCGCCCTGGCCTTCCTTGGTCCGGTCCTGGCCGGGTCGACGCTTGGCCATATGAAAGGATTCCACTGGGGTTGGAGGCAAGACGCCACACCACACCTGGTGAAGCGGCAGAAAAGCTAGGTGCGACGCCGAAGCCGGTCAACGAGACGACCTGTCCGCGGTCCCCGACCCGGTGGCACGAGTCCGCGGGACAGGCGACCTTTTCCTCCGAGCCCACACCTTTCAAGGAGTCACGATGGATCGGATCTTTCTGGGTCTCGGCGCCACTTTGGCCGGCCTCGCGGTTGCCTTGGGCGCGTTCGGAGCACACGCCCTCCGGGCGAGCCTCGGCGCCGACGACCTCGCGACCTTCGAGACCGGGGTCCGCTACCACATGTACCACGCTTTGGCGCTCCTCGCCGTGGCCTGGGCTGCCGCGCGGTGGCCCGCTGCCACGTCGCTGACAGTGGCCGGCTGGTCGTTCGTCGTCGGGGTGCTGGTGTTCTCGGGGAGTCTCTACCTGCTCGTGCTCACCGGACAGCGCTGGCTCGGGGCCGTCACTCCGCTCGGCGGCCTCGCGTTTCTCCTGGGATGGATCCTCTTCGCTTGGGCGGCCTTCCGCGCATGAGTGAGCCGCTCGTCGCGCGCGCACGGTCTCTGCTCTCCGCCGCGCACCGGGTGACGGTCCTGACCGGTGCCGGAATCTCTGCCGAGTCCGGCATTCCGACCTTCCGGGGCGAAGCGGGACTCTGGCGCTCCCATCGACCGGAGGAGCTCGCCACCCCGGAGGCCTTTCGGCGCGACCCGGAGCTCGTCTGGTCGTGGTACGCGTGGCGTCGGTCCATCGTGGCTGCGTGCGAGCCCAACGACGGCCACCTCGCTCTCGCGCGCTTCGCGCTCGAGCACGAGGCCGTCACCCTCGTCACGCAAAACGTGGACGGGCTCCACCACCGCGCCGCGGTCGCCGAAGCGGACGGTCGCGCCCCCGAGCCGGCCTATCCATGGGAGCTCCACGGATCCTTGCTAAGGGACCGGTGCTTCGACTGTAACCGTCAGTCCGACGCCGTTTTACATTCCTACGACGCGGAAGACGCCGGGAGTCCGAGCGGCCCGAACGAAACGGACCGCTCGAGCGTGACGATTCCGCGTTGCGATTCCTGCGGCGGGCTCCTCCGCCCCGATGTCGTCTGGTTCGGAGAGGTGCTTCCCACGGCCGCACTCGAGAGCGCGTTCGAGGCTGCGGCCGCGTCGGATGTCTGCCTCGTGGTCGGCACCAGCGCCCTCGTACACCCGGCCGCGTCGATTCCCAGAGCCACGTTGCGCGCGGGCCGGCCGGTCATCGAGGTCAACCTCGAGCCCACGGCCCTCTCGCCCTTCGCGGAGGTCTCGCTCATGGGCGAGGCCGGAGCCACCCTGCCCGACCTTCTGCGCTGATCAGCACGCGGTACCGATGCACGGCCTCCCGGCCTATACTTGTCCTTGTATTTGATGAATTGCGTCCGTGTCCCGTCTCTCCGGTAATCGATGCCCGACCAACGATCGTTCGCTCCACTCGCTCTCGCCGCGCTCGCGCTTCTGTCCGTTGTTGCCCCGACATCCGCCCAGCAGCAGACGGGACTCGTGGTTCCGGTGGGCGAGGCCCCCGTCGTCGACGGGATGCCCGATGAGCCCATATGGCAAGACGCCCCACCGCTCACGGACTTCACCCAGCGGGTTCCGCGAGACGGCGATCCGGCGACCGAGCGAACGGAAGTCCGCATCCTCCAGGACGAGGACGCGCTCTACGTGGGCGCATGGCTCTTCGACTCGGCGCCTCTGGAGATCACGGCGGGCGAGCGGGTCCGGGACTACAACCTCGAGCAGAGTGATGCCATCGTCCTCATTCTCGACACCTTCCGTGACGAGCAGAACGCCTTCGTATTCGGGACGAACCCGGCCGGCATCGAATACGACGGCCAGGTCGCGAACTCCGGCCAGGGCGGCGGCGGGTTCGGGGGCGGAACACGACGTCAACAGAGCGGCTCCGGGGGTGGGTTCAACCTCAACTGGGATTCGAGCTGGGACGTCGCGACCTCCCGCGACGCCGACGGCTGGTACGCTGAGTTCCGCATCCCCTTCTCGACCCTCCGCTATGCCTCGGGTCCCGAGCAGGTCTGGGGCCTGAACATCGTTCGTCGTGTCCGTCGCCTGAACGAACAGTCGTTCTGGTCGCCCGTGCCTCGGGAGTTCGACCAGTACCGCTTGACCTCTGCCGGTGCGCTCGAGGGATTGGAGCCCCCCGTCCAACGCCTCGTCCAGGTCACACCATACGCCCTGCAGCGTGCAGATCGCGACTACCAGGCCGGTGCCGAATCTTTCGACCATGCGACCGAGGTCGGCGGGGACGCCAAAGTCCAGGTAACACAGGGGCTCACCCTCGATCTGACCGTGAACACGGATTTCGCCCAGGTCGAAGTGGACGAGGTCCAGACCAATCTGAGCCGGTTCGACATTTCGTTCCCGGAGAAACGTCCGTTCTTCCTCGAGAACGCCGGACGATTCTCGGTGGGCTCGGGCGGTGCGGAGCTCTTCTTCAGCCGCAACATCGGCATCTCCGACCAAGGTCCGGTTCCGATCCTCGGTGGAGGGCGACTCTCCGGGCGCGCCGCCGGCCTCAACGTCGGACTCCTCCACATCGTCACGGACGAGCTGGACGGCATCCAGCCGCAAAACCAATACTCCGTCATGCGTTTGGCGCGAGAGCTCCCGAACCGGTCCCGCATCGGTGGCGCGTTCATGCGGCGGGCTTCGGACGTGACGAACGACTGGAATCACACGTATGCGCTGGACGGTCAGGTCGGCTTGGGCGAATCCATCTCGCTCAGCTCGTTTCTGGCCCGGACCGAGACCCCGGGCCTGGACGGGCGGGACCACGCGTTCGATGCGCAGGGCGGGTACACGACGCGATCGTTTCGGGCCACGCTCAGCTACCGCGAGGTCGGTGAGGACTTCAATCCCGAGCTCGGCTTCCTCCCGCGGGACGGATACCGGTACGGCCAAGCATTCGCGATGACCTACATCCGCCCCGAGCAGTTCCTGGGAATCCGGGAGATCCGACCGCACGCCTCGTACTTCGAGTACCGCAACATCGGCACCGACTTCGTCCAATCCGCCCGGCTCCACGTCGACACGCACTTCGAGTGGCAGGACGGGATGGAGCTCCATCCCGCCTTCAACTGGGTGAAGGAAGGCATTGAGGAGCCCTTCGAGATCTCTCCGGGTGTTGTGGTTCCCGAAGGCACGTACGACGGTTGGGAAGCCGGGTGGGTCTTCTACACGGACGAGAGCTCGATCTTCTCGTTCAATGGCGGGGTCAACGCGGGTGCCTTCCTCTCCGGGAGCCGGATCAACCCCTATGCCACGGTCACGGTGCGCCCGAGCTCGGCGTTCAGCAGCTCGATCCGGCTCGACCGCAACGATGTCGACCTCGATCAGGGGTCGTTCGAAACCAACGTGCTCGGCCTACGCCTTTCGTACTTCATCACCCCCGAGCTCAGCATCCAGTCGCTCACACAATACACGGATCGGGCGGACGTGTGGTCGACCAATGTGCGCCTGGGATGGCTGGACGACGCCGGATCCGGCCTGTTCGTGGTGTTCAACCAGGCGAACGGGTTCGACACGCTCGCCCGTGACACGCCCCTGCGCCGCTCGTTCGTCGTCAAGTACAGCAAGCTGTTCAACGTGGCGCAGTGGTAGCACAGCGTTGCGTCTATCGGACCGTGTATACGTCCCCGTTCTCAGCGATCTTCACGTCCTCGTAAGGCGCGGCAACGCGCCGGTAAAGCTCCAGCTTCGCGCACTCGAGAACGCCGATCGCTTCGTTGAGATGGGCATATCGGAGCCGCTCGTCCGTCCCCGCCACGGTCGTCAGATACGCGTCGACCAGCCGAGTCACGGCATAGTTGAGCTCACCGGCATTTCGAGGCGCTTCACCGCTGTTTAGACGATCGCGCGCTTCACGGCTCACATAGGGCATGACAGGTCTCCAGATAGGTATGGAGGACGGACGGGTGCGCCGCTCCTCAGCGTCCGAATCAGGAATCCTTCGGAGGAAGCTTCGACCCCCGTCCCGTCAGATCGTCCACCGTAGCCTTGAGCTTGTCACGCGCTACCTTCCGGACGGCCTTGGCACCGAAGTAGGCCACCGTCAGGAACAGGTACGCGCTGAGGTTCATCGTCACCAGGGCGAGCAGCAACCCGACCAGCCACGCGATGAGCTTCAGCAATGCCGTGCTCCCTTCGAAGATTCGCCTTCAAGTGCCCTCGCCGCGACTCGAACGCGGGACCTACTGCTTAGGAGGCAGTCGCTCTATCCACCTGAGCTACGAGGGCGGTGGAGCCGTGCGCGAGAACACCACACGGTCCGGGAAGCAACCTAACGTCGAGCCTCGCCGGCCTCTAGGGACCGGGCCATATCGGGTCGCGCCCGCTACTCGGCATGCTCTTCCGCTCGGCGGCCGGCCAGGTATCCCACGCAATAGGCGCGGAGTGTCGCCTCGAAGCGAGTCATGTCGGGGGTGGCCTTGAGCCCGGCCTCTCCTCGATGCCGTAGTGCTTCGGCCAGCTTCGATACTGCGTTGCTGAGCTCGATCACATATGGATCGCCCCCCGAAGCCAGCTCCTCCGCTTGGAGGTGAGGGTCGTCTCCGATGCCCGTGACCGTGCCCTTCTCCACCGCCTGCCTCCGCGTCGGCAGGGGCTCGTCCGGTGAGATCAGATGAAAGCTCCCGTCCGAGGAGCGCCCCGGTCTCTCGGGCGAGCTCCACGCCTCATCGTTCGAGCTGTCGGGACCCGGCGCCCCTCGGCCATCGGCGGGTCGCGATCCGTCACGCTCGGGGGCGCCGGCGGCGTGTTGTCGTCGTTCTCCCGGAGGGAAGGCGGGCGGCGGTAGCCGGGTCGGGTTCCTGTCCTCGCTCATCGTTGATGGCTCCGTGGAAGGTCCGGGAGAACGACGGGTGCGCGCCGGGATAGCTGCAATATACGGGCCGGGCGTCGAGCTGGCCAAAGCGTTCCCGGACCCTCCGGTCCCCGGGGCGCACTGCCGTTCGCACCCGACCGCCGGGTCACAACACGAACTCGATCACCACGAAGCCGGCCACCAGCAGGATTCCGAAAGCCCAGGCCAAGGCGTCGAAGTACCGATCGATGAAGCGTGCGATGGGCGGTCCGAACCTGTAGATGAGCGCGGCCAGCACGAAGAAGCGGAGCCCCCGGCTGAGCACCGATGCGATCACGAAGATCGGGAAGTTGACCGCGAAAACACCCGCCGAGAGCGTGAAAACCTTGTACGGAATGGGTGTCAGGCCCGCGAGAAAAATGGCCCAGAAGTCGTACTGGTCGTACAGAGTTTGGACCTGCGCGAACGCTTCGGGCGTCACGCCGGGCACGTAGGCATGGAACCACCCTTCCGCGACGTGCCACAATCCCGCGCCCAACCCGTAGCCGATGATGCCCCCGACGACCGACGCGAGGGTCGCCGTCGCGGCGAACCGGAGCGATTTCCCCGCCGCGCCCATGCAGAGCGCGATGAGGAGCGGATCCGGCGGAATGGGAAAAAACGACGATTCCGCGAGGGCGAGCACGAAGAGCGCCGGCGGCCCGTACGGGGTCTCGGCCCAATGCAGGACCCAGTCGTAGAGGCGCCGCACCCAGTGCGGCCGGCCGGTCACTCCCCTGCCTCGCTCTTCCAGGCGAAGCGGCCGAGCAACGGCACGAAGGTGCATTGCCCCCGCACGACTTCCTCGGTGACGCTTGAGCCATGCTTGCGCACCAGCACCAGCTCCTGCGATTCACGGGATCCCACGGGAATCAACATCCTTCCGCCTTCCGAGAGTTGGTCCACGAGCGTCGACGGCACCGAAGGGGACGCGGCGGAGACGACGATCAGGTCGAACGGTTGGTATTTGCGCCAACCGATCGTTCCGTCGCCCACGAGAAGCGCGACGTTCTTGAGCTCGAGCTGGTCGAGCGCGCGGCGTGCGCGCCGGGAAAGGTCGCGTACCCGTTCCACCGAGTAGACCCGGTCCGCGGCACAGGCCAGAAGCGCGGTGAGGTAGCCGCTCCCCGTCCCGACCTCGAGCACCTTGTCATCCGAATCGGGCTCGAGCAACGAAAGGTAGTACGCCTGAAGCGACGGCTGCGAGGCCGTCTGGCCGAAGCCGATCGGAACGGGGACATCCTCGTACGCCCGTGGCCAGACCCCTTCCGGAAGGAAGAGGTGGCGTGGGACCCGATCGAAGATCTCGAGAAGCTCGAGGTCGTCGATGCCCCGCTCCCGGATCTCTTCGATGAGCTTCCGCCGATATCCGACGAAACGGTTCTCGTCTAGAGGCTCATGTCCCATGACCGAACCTCCTCGAGCAATCGATAGTTGGTGAGATCGAGGTGAAGCGGCGTCACGGAAACGTAGCCGTCCTCGACTGCCTGGAAATCGGAATCTTCTGCGCCCCGCCACTGCGCCTCCCCCCCTCCGATCCAGAAATACTCCTTCCCCTGTGGGTCGAGTGCCCTCGTGATGCTCTCGGAATACCTCCGCCGACCGAGCGACGTGACGCGAATGCCCTTGACCTCGTCCGGTGCCACCGCCGGAAGGTTCACGTTGAAGAGCGTATCCTCGGGAAACGGCCGGTCCCTGAGGATGCCCTCGAGGATCGCCCCGACCACGCCCTCCCAGCCTTCGAGCTCCTCGTAGCGATCGCCGCAGTACGAGACCGCGACCGACGGAATGCCGATGACGGTGGCTTCCATGGCGGCCGCGACCGTCCCCGAATAGAGGACGTCCTCACCCATGTTCGGGCCGTGGTTCACGCCGGATACGCAGATACCCGGCCTGCCGTCGAGAAGCTCGTTCACCCCGAGAATCACGCAATCGGTGGGGGTGCCGTCCACGACCCACGCTCCGTCCGCGCTACGCCGGGCACGCAGGGGATGGTGGAGGGTGAGCGAGTGGCTCGTCGCGCTCTGCTCCCGGTCGGGGGCCACGACGGTCACGGAACCCAGCGAGCGGGCAGCGGAGGCGAGCACTCGGATACCCGTCGCCAGGTACCCGTCGTCGTTGGTACAGAGAATGTTCATGGGCACGGGGTACCGGTCCGAAGAAAGGGGGTTCCTTCAGTCTCCGGCGCGCGAAGCGTCGGGCGTGAGAATATCGCGGAGGGCCTCGAGCTCCTCCTTCATGCGCGCGAGGAACTCCGGGCCCAGAACCTCCGTGCCCCCTTCCTCGAGCGCTCCCTCTCGACGCAACTCCGTGAGGCGTTGCTTGGCCCCTTCGATGGTGTACTTCTCTTCGTACAGAAGGTGCTTCACCAGAAGCACGAGCTCGATATCCTTCGCCCGGTAGACGCGGTTGCCCGCACGGTTCTTCGTCGGATTGAGGACGTCGAACTGAGATTCCCAGTAACGGAGCACGTGCGGCTTGAGGCCGCTCAGATCGCAGACCTCGCCGATCGAGTAGTAGACCTTGCGCGCGATGGGCTCATGGTTCACGACCAGTCCTCCGGCTTCGGATCTCTGTGCATGAGAGCGGAAAGGGCCGCCGCCGGGTCACGGCCGTCGTGGACGATCGCGTACACCTCCTCGGTGATAGGCATCTCCACACCATGGCGCCGGGCCAGAGCGAAGACCGCCTCCGACGTTCGCACGCCCTCGGCGACCGAGCTCATGTCCTGAAGGATGTCCTCCAGCCGCTCTCCCCGGCCCAAACGATACCCCACGGTACGGTTCCGGCTCAACGACCCCGTGCAAGTGAGCACCAGGTCGCCCATGCCCGCGAGCCCGGAGAAGGTTTCGCGCCGCGCGCCCATGGCGAGCCCGAGGCGAGTGATCTCCGCGAGCCCTCGAGTCATCAGGGCCGCGCTCGTATTGTGCCCGAACCCGAGACCGGCCGCGACCCCGGCCGCCAGCGCAATGACGTTCTTGACCGCGCCGCCGAGCTCCACACCGACGACGTCGGTATTCGTGTAGACCCGGAAGTAGGGTGTCTGAAACGCGTGCTGCACCGTCACCGCGGCTTCCTCCGAGCGGCCAGCCACGACCACCGCTGTCGGCATCTCCCGAGCGACCTCCCCCGCGAAGCTCGGCCCCGAGAGCACGGTGAACCGGTCCATGAGGGGCGCCGGAAGGATTTCGGTCAACACCTCGTCCATGCGCCGGAGCGTGCCGAGCTCGATTCCCTTCGAAGCGCTGACGAGGGTGGCGTCCTCCGAGATGGCCGGTGCGGCTCGCGTCATGACGTCACGCACGAACTGGGACGGTGATACGGATACGACGAGGGCGGCACCGGCCACCGCGTGTTCGGGATCGGTCGAAACGTGGACGGTTTCCGGCACGACCACGTCCGGAAGGTACGGGGTGCGCCGCTCAGCCGTGATCCCCCGGGCCACGTCCGGATCGTGAGACCACAGGGTCACCACGTGGCCCTTACGCGCGAGTAACACACCCAGCGCGGTACCCCAGGAGCCGGCACCCATGACGGCGACGTTCACCGGTTCGACGCTCACTCCGAACTCCCCTCCGAAGCCGTTTCGTCCACCTCCCGATTCCTACCGCGCCCGATACGGTTTTCCTCGCCGCGCAGGAGTCGGACCACGTTGGCGCGATGAGCCCACACCACGAACGCCCCCAGGACCACCGCGAAGACCGTCAAAGCCCAGCCACCCCGATGCGGCGTCAGGGCGATCAGAACCGGCAGGGCGACCGCGGAGGCGATCGAGCCGAGCGACACGTACCCCGTCGACACGGTCAGGGCACACCAGATGACGAACGCTCCGAGGACGGCCCAGGGCGCAAGTCCCAGGAAGACCCCACCACTCGTCGCGACCCCCTTCCCTCCCTTGAAGCCGACCCAGAAGCTGAAGACGTGTCCGAGTATGGCCGCGGCCCCGAACGCCAACGTCCATCCGAAGCTCGCCCCCGCAACGCCGGCGAGCACCCCCACCGGGATCCAGCCCTTGGCCACGTCCAGGAGCACGACAGGGACGGCCGATCGCCAGCCCAACACCCGGTAGACGTTCGTGGCGCCGAGGTTGCCCGACCCTTCCAGACGCAAGTCGATTCCGTGAAACAACTTGCCCACCCAGAAGCTGGTGGGGATCGCACCCACGACGTACGACAGGGCCAGGAAACCCGGGATCACGGAGCGTCCTTGCTGCTACGCATCTTCAGACGGATCGGGGAGCCCATGAACGTCCAGGCTTCCCTGAATCCGTTCTGCAGATAGCGCTGGTAGTGGGCCGGGACGGCCTTCGGGAAGTTCGCGAACAGAGCGAAGGTGGGAGGCGCCACGGAGACCTGGGTCCCGTACCGGAGCTTCACCCGATGTCCCCGATGATGCGGAGGCGGCTGGCGCCGCACCAGCTGCTGCAGCACTTCGTTGACCTCGTGGGTGGGCACTCGGGAGTACCGTTCGTCCTGCACCTGAAGGATCAGGTCGAGGCATTTTCGGACCCGTTGGCCGGTCAGAGCCGACACGAACACGGTGGGAGCCCAGTTGAGAAAAGGGACGCGTGCGCGCGCTCGTTGCATCCACGCCGTGGCCGTCATCGTGTCCTTGTCGACGAGATCCCACTTGTTCGCCAGGAGGATCACTCCTTTTCCGGCGTCCCAGGCCATTTGGACGATCCGGATGTCCTGGGCGTGCATCTCCTCCTCGCTCGCGTCGAGCAGAACCACGCAGACGTCGGAGTCGAGGACGACCCGTTCGGTCCTGAGCGCACTGTAATACTCGACGCTGTCGCTCACCCGGGATTGCCGGCGGAGTCCCGCCGTATCGACCAACACGAGCGAGCGGCCGTGGTACTGCAGGGGTGTGTCCACGGGATCCCGCGTGGTCCCCGCCCCTTCCGAGACCACGACGCGGTCCTGCGCGAGGAGTCGGTTCACGAAGCTCGACTTACCCACGTTGGGCTTGCCCACGACCGCGACGCGAATCTCTTCGGGCACGAGCGAGGCGTCCGGCGCGCCCGGCAGCGCCTCGAGGAGTCGGTCCAGCATGTCGCCCGATCCCCTTCCGGAGATGGCGCTTACGGGCAACGGATCACCCATTCCCAGAGCCCAGAAATCCAAATAAGAGGGATCGTCCGGCAGGTTGTCCATCTTGTTGACGACGAGCAGAACCGGCTTGTCCGCCTTCCGCAACACGTCCGCCAGATGCTCGTCCAGAGCGTGCACCCCTTCCTTTCCGTCGACGAGGAACAGAATGGCGTCCGCTTCTTCAATGGCCGCGTGGGCCTGTCCGCGGATCGCACGATCCATCTGATCGTCGCTGCCTTCGATCACCCCGCCGGTGTCGACGACGAAGAAGTGGCGTCCCGCCCAATCAGCCCGGGCGAAGTTCCGGTCACGCGTCACCCCGGGCCGATCGTCCACGATCGCCTTGCGCCGGCCGAGAACCCGGTTGAAGAAGGTGGACTTGCCCACGTTCGGCCGCCCCACGACGGCCACGACGGGTAGGCGAGCCGTCACGCGCCCACCAGAGCGTCGACGAGATCGTGTCCGGTACGAACCTCCACGCCCTGAAGTCGGTCCATGAAGGACCCGAGCGACAGATCGTCGATGAAACGCTCTTCGCCGTTCAAGGTTTCAGCCGGGAGAACGACGAGATCTTCCGCCCTCGCCTCCCCCAGAGCCGACAGGATATCCCGGCCACCGAGGAGTCCGGCGATGGTGACCGTCTCACCGAAATATTGGTTGACGACTTCCAGGATATCCACTTCGGCCCCCGTGACCTTTGCCAGGCGGGCGGCGCGCGCACGTAGGAAGGGGGCCATCGAGCGGCCCGTGACCAGACGAAGGCGGCGCCCCTCCAGGCGCGGCAACCGATCGGCCTTGCCGTCGAACTCGTCCACGAAGTGGCGGACCGCGCCGACGCCGTTCTCGTGCAGCGCTCCCTCACCGTAGTACGAACGGTCGGGGATGGTGGCTCCCGCGATGAGATACATCTCGTCGGCGGCGTAACACCAACCTTCGCCCCGCTCGCGGAGGGCCCGCTCGCGCGCACGGTCGACCTGCGCGATCGCCCTGCCGGCCTCGCGGGGGTCGAGAGGGCGCACCGGACGGTCGATGTTGTATTTCGTGAGCCCGACGGGAACGACCGACAGGGAGCGCACGGCCGGACCGAGCCCCCACAGGTCCTCGATGGTGCGGTCTAGATGCTCCCCGTCGTTCCACTCGGGGCAAAGAACCACCTGCGTGTGCACCTCGAGTCCGCCCTCGATGAGCTCGTTCAGGTGCTCCATGATCATGCCGGCCCGTTCGTTCACCACGAGCCGCCGACGCACCTCGGGCTCCGTGGCGTGCACGCTCACGTAGAGGGGCGAGAGCCGTTGATCCACCAGTCGCTGGAGTCCCTTCGGACCCAAGTTCGTCAGCGTGACATAACTCCCGTAGGTGAACGACAGGCGAAAGTCGTCGTCCCGCAGCCACAGCGTGTCGCGGGCGCCTTCCGGATTGCCGTCGATGAAGCAGAACACGCACTTGTTGGCGCATTCCCGGATCGTGTCCGGCGCCGGTTGAATGCCCACCGGTGTTCCGGGATCACGCTCGATGTCGTACACGACCTCCTCGCCGTCGGGACTCACGGTCTCCAACTCGATGTCCGTGTCCGCGAGAAGAAAGGTGAGGTCGATGCCGTCGCGGACGCGCGCTCCGTTGATACGGACCACGCGCGTGCCGATCTCGAGATTCAACTCTTCGGCGATGCTACCGGTTTCGATCTCGGCGATGCGAACCAATTGGGCGCCTGGATCTTCGGGGAAAAAAGATAGATGTTAAAGCTAACGGCCCCCGGGGCGGCCTTCAATTCGGGACGACCGACCTGTATTGACCGATCCCTGAGGGCTATCTCAGCTTTCCGGTTGGGAACATTTTCGTCGGAATTGCCTTCTACTGGCACAGCGTCGCCAGCTCAAGCCGGTCGAGATTGCCCCCCATGAATACGACGAAGACGCATCTCCGTGGTGCCCTGACCGTGCTCGCGGTTACGGGATTCTTCTCCGCCTGCGAGCAGGTCGAGCAAGTCCAGGACCAGTTCAGGGACCTCACGCCTCACGAACGCTATCAAGCTTCCCTGGACCAGGCGGGTCTCGCCGAGACGGCACTCGCACGGGAGTGGAGCGAAGCTGGCGCGCGGGCGGTCGATGAGCCGTTGTCCATTTCACTGCCGTACGAGGAACGCGGTTTCATCTCGCCCGACGACCCGGACGCGATGGGATACCTGGTGGAGATTCCCCGTGGAAGGAGGCTCACGGCGGAAGTGAGCCTCGACACCGAGGAGGGCACCCGTGTTTTCGTCGATTTGTTCCGGGTGGCCGCGGACGAAGAGGACCCGGCTCGCCCCCTTATTTCGACCGATTCGATCCCCGGTGCCATCACGCACGAACCGTGGCGTGGCGGCGAGTTCGTCCTACGCCTGCAACCGGAGCTCCTGCGCGGGGGGCAATATACGGTCACGCTACGGCTTGAAGCACAGCTGACGTTCCCGGTGGACGGCCACGGGGTCCGTGCTGTCCAGAGTCGCTTCGGAGTGCCGAGAGAGGGTGGGAGGCGATCCCATAACGGCGTGGATATTTTCGCGCCGCGAGGCACTCCGGTCCTCGCCGCCGCCGAAGGCAGGGTGCGTCGAGTGGAAGTCACCAACCTCGGTGGAAAAGTGGTTTGGTTGAGGGACCCCGCGCGGAACGCGAACCTCTACTACGCTCACCTGGACAGCCAGCACGTGAGCGACGGGCAACGAGTAGCATCGGGGGACACGGTCGGGTTTGTCGGAAACACCGGAAACGCCCGCACGACCCCGCCTCATCTCCATTTCGGGCTGTACCGTCGCGGGGAAGGTCCCGTGGATCCCTTCCCTTTTCTCGACCCGCCCCCGGAGGTGATGCCGGAGATGACCGGCGACCTCGACCGGTTGGGATCCTGGGTGCGCGTGGAGTCCGACGGAATTCACCTGCGGTCGGCTCCGAGCCTTCGTGCCGAGATTCTCGGCGAGCTCGAGCAGTACACACCGCTGCGGGTGCTCGGCGGAGCCGGTGACTATTTCCGCGTCCAATTGCCGGATGGAGCACAGGGTTACGTCGCGGCTCGCCTGACGGAGACCGTAGAGCAGCCGGTCGCTGAGGACGCCTCGGCCGTATTCCGCACCGTGCGCATGAGGCCGCGCGAGGACGCTCCCGTGATGGCAACGTTGGCCCCTGGCGACCCGGTTTCGGTCCTGGGACGCTTCGGAGAGTACCTCTACGTCCGCGGCCCCCGAGGGCGCGGGGGCTGGATCGGAGCCGCATCAGACGAGTAGGGGCCTTCCGCCACTAAAGCATGCACCGTCCCGTGAAGAAGCCCCCGCAATCCCAAGATTACGGGGGCTTCTTCCTGCGACCCATGCGGCCCTAGCAGCCCGTGGTCGGTGCTAACTCCGGCGGGTCATCCGAACACCACTCGCCGGCTGCCTGCTCGTCATACGCAAAGCTTCAGCACGTCAAGCAGTTGTGGTTGTTGATCGCGCCGAGACTCTCCAACAGCTCTACCGTGGCCGGGAACGGAGAAACTCGCTGCACGGGGCCGTTGGCCATATCCACGGTGGTCTGCCCGCGGCGGCTCACTGCCATGATGTCCGCTCCGTGTTCGACGAGGTACAGGATCATCTCGTTGTCACCACGTGCGGCCGCGTGGTGCACCGCGTTGTATCCGTTGTGATCACGGGCGTTGATGTCCACACCCACTTCTTCAACCAGATACTTGACGGCGGGCATCCATCCGTTGGGCGTGTGGCGGTGCGCGTTCCCGGCGAAGCCTTCACCGTACCCGACACCGGAAGCGGCATGGATCGGATAGACTGCCGGCTCCCCTTCTTCCACGGGAGGCAGCCCTGATGGGTCGAGCTGATTCTCGAGCACTTCCCCGGCCTCTTCGACGGCATCCAGGAGCTGCTGCTGAAGCACGTCGGGCGAACTCATGGCGAAGATCTCTTCGTCGAACCGGTAGCGAATCTCGTCCGGAAAGTCGTCGCGAACCGAGCGGAGGATCGAGAACTTGGCCGAGTCGGACAACGTCTCGAAGTCCTCGCTCTGCAACTCCTTCACGTTGTCTTGCTCGAGGAATTCCTCTGCGGTACGTCGCTCCCGGGGCTCCGGAGCACGCGTGGCAATGGACGGGTCGGCGCCATATTCCCTCAACAGGCGCATCGCGTTGACATCGGTAGCGTAGGCGGCCCGGAGGAACGGGGTAGAGCCGTCCGTATCGATCAAGCCGCAGTTTCGGTTTCCACACCCCGTATAGACCATGTACCACGGGTGCATGTCGATCCGATGGTTCGGATCGGCCCCAGCCTCCAACAAGGCTTCCATGACGTCCAGATAGCTCGAGCTTTGACGCTCCCGCTGCTGCGGCTGAGGATAGCGGGTACGAGGCTGCCACTTGTTGTTGATGGTCGACCACAACGGCGCGACACCGTTCAGCGTTGAAGCCGCGTTCGGATCCGCCCCGTGCTCGAGGAAGAGCATCGCCAAATCGAACTGGCCGTTGAGCACCGACATGAGGAGCGGGCTCGTTCCGTCGGCCGGGCTCAGAAGGTTCGGGTCCGCCCCACCTTCGAGAAGCGCGAGCGCCGCCTCCTGGTGTCCCTGACGCGCCGCGTGCAGGAGCGGGGACAGCCCGCCCTTCGCCGTGATGGACGGTGGTCCTCGACGACGATAATCGTCCTCTTCTTCTTCTTCCTCCTCCGGCAGCTCTTCCTCGAAAACTTCCCGACCCGCCTTCACCGCGGCCTGAATCTCTCTCGGCGAAGGCTCACGCGCCCCGTCGCTCGTGAAGGCGGCCAACACGGCATCGCGGCGATCTTCGGCCGCTTCCATGTACTCGTTCCACTCGACGAGGTCGCGCACGTAGGTCGTCACGTTCGGATCGGCGCCACGGGAAAGCAGCAGCCGGATGACTTCCACGCGGTTTTCCGCCGCAGCGAAGACCAACGGAGTCTGCTCCCAGTGGCCCTCCACCGCGTTCGGATCCGCTCCCGCATCCAACAGTGCCTCGACCACCGCAACGTCGCCGGCCGTGGAGGCCATGTGGAGCGCATCGGCCTCCGTCTCGGTCGTTTTCCGGGCTACGTCGGCACCAGCGTCGAGGAGCCAGCGCACCATGGCCTCATTTCCCTCGCGGGCCGCCACGTGCAACGGAACATAGCCTCCGATGCGGGTGGTGGCATTCAAAGCCGCTCCGGCAGCGCGGAGCACCTCGGCCATTTCCACGTCGTCCCGCTCGGCCGCCCAGTGCATGGCCGTCATCCCGTCACCCTGAGACGCGTTGACGTCGGCCCCGCTCTGGAGCAAAGACACTACGGTTTCTACATCGCCCCTCATCGCAGCGTCGGCGACGGGCGATTCGGGCGGTCCCGCCCCCAGGAGCACCGCGAAGCACAACGCGCTCGCGATAGTGTGGCGTAGGCCGACTCTCATTCTTCCTCCATTCCCGGTCATGTTGGTGCGCGCTGGGCCCGGCCGCGCTTCGGCGGTCGGACCCAGCCCATGGCTCATTCGAAGAGCTTCGCTCAAATGCGCTCAGCCACTCCGCGAGGCATGCTGAGCGGCAATTCACCCGTGCTGTCACCGAAGCTCTGCATGTCGTCCATCCCCATCCGGTGCATCAGGCTGAGCATGGCATTCGCCATCGGCGTTCCATCACCGGCCCGGAGGTGCAAGTTGCCATCGAGGATGCCACCACCGTGACCCGCGAAGAACAGCGGGCAACGCCGGTGGTTATGGATGTTCGCGTCCGACATCGGGGAGCCCCACATCACGACGGATTTGTCGAGCAGGTTCCCGTCCCCGTCTTCCGTGTTCTTGAGCTTTTCGATGAAGTACGGAAGCTGTCCGACGCGGAACTGGCAGATCTTGTTGAACTCCAGGATCGCCTCTTCCCGGCCACCGTGGTGCGAAGCCGGGTGGAACGGGCGGTCGGAGCCACTCTCCGGGAACACCCGATTGTCCGCGTCACGTCCGGTCTTGAAGGAGATGACTCGCGTCATGTCGGACTGCAGCGCGAGGACCTGAAGGTCGAACATGACCTGCATGTGCTCGGTGAAGGAGTCCGGCACGCCCGCTGGCGCTTCGGGCATGCCTCGCTCGTTCCCCGAGCTATTCTGTGCTTCGATCATCTGGATTCGCCGCTCGAGCTCACGGACGTCCGTGAGGTACTTGTCCATGCGGACGCGGTCTTCCGCGCCGAGCTGACGTTGGAACGACGAGACCTCGCCGGCGATCCAGTCGAGGATGCTTTGGCGAGTGGCGCGGCGCTCCGCGCGATCTTCCGGAGAGGTTCCTGCACCGAAGAGCATGTCGAAGGCGACACGCGGGTCGCGGATCATGGGCAGGGGCTCGCTCGGAGAGGCCCAACTGACCGCGTCCGTGTAGGAGCACGAGTAGTTGTACGTACATCCACCGGCCGCGTCGAGCTGCTCGATGCAGAACTGCATCGACGGAAGCGGCGTGTCCTGACCGAACCGCTGGGCGTAGATCTGGTCGATCGACGTACCGACGAACAGGTCCGAGCCCTGAGTTTGCTTCGGGTGGGACTGCGTCAGGAACACCGCACTGGAACGGAAATGGTCCCCCCCGATCTCCGGAGGAGCGAACGCTTCCGCCATCCGCACGTCGGTGTTGCTGATGAGCGTCAAGTAGTCCTGATAGGGACGCAGTGAAGCAAGGGCGCTATCCGGGATGATCTCGAAGTCGCGCCCGGTGGTTTCAGGCGCCCAGAGATACTGGGTCTCGGCCCAACTGTTACAACCCGCCAGTCCGTGCACTTCTTCGATCGCCACGAACGGGACTCGCTCGGCGGCCGCCGCGGCCGCCCCTTTTTCACCGCGGAGCCGGCCCGCTGGCACCATCGCGTCGAGGAACGGCAAGGCCACCGAGGCGCCCATTCCCTGGAGGAAGGTTCTGCGATCGAGGTGGCTTCCAGTGATGAATTCCATGATGTCGATTCTCCTCAACTGAGTGCGCTAGGGACGCTTATTGACCGGCTTCCGCGGTCACTGTGGATGCCTGCTTGAGACGGAACGCATCGCTCTTGATCACGCCCATGACCAGCGACGCGACCGGATACTCACCGTCTTCCTCCGCTTCCCTCACGATCTTTCGAATCGTGGGGTTGTCGTAATACTCCATCCGGCGACCGATGGCGTAGGCCATCAAGTTTTCCGTGAACGTCCTCACCAACGGAAGCGGACGCTGGAGGAGAGCATCCGTCAGATCCGTGGGTGAGTTGATCGGAGTGCCGTCGTAGAAATCACCCCGCGTGTCCAGGGCGGTGCCGTTCTCGCGAAGCCTCCACTTGCCGGTCACATCGAAGTTGTCCAGCGCCAGCCCGATCGGATCGATGAGGCTGTGGCAGGAGTTGCAGGTCGGATTCGCCCGATGCTGCTCCATCCGCTCACGGGTCGTCAGCACTCGGCCCTCGTCGGCCTCGTCGGACGACTCGTCGAGCGTCGGCACGTTCGGTGGTGGCGGTGGCGGCGGAGTGCCCATGAGGACCTCCATGACCCACTTTCCGCGCAGAACGGGCGACGTACGGTTGGCGAGCGAAGTCAACACCAGGATGCTGCCGTGTCCCAGCACACCGCTCCGCCCCGACTCCTCGGGGTACTGTACCATCTGGAAATCGTCGCCGGCTACACCCGGAAAGCCGTAGTGCGCCGCGAGTCGTTCATTCACGAAGGTATAGTCCGCGGTGAACAGGTCGAGCGCGTCCTCGTTCTCGTCCACCAGATGGTTGAACAACATCTCCGTCTCGCGGTGCATCGCATCCGCGAGGTTCTCGTCGAAATTCGGGTAGAAATTGGGGTCCGGCCTGACCTTGTATAGATCCTGGAGGCGGAGCCACTGAGCCGCGAATCGCTTGGCCAACGCGTCGCCCCTCGGATCGCCGAGCATCCGGCGTGCCTGCCGCTCCAACTCGTCCATATCGGACAGGTCACCGGACCGAGCGACCTCCCGCAGTTCGTCGTCCGGGGGACGGCCCCAAAGGAAGAACGAGAGCCTCGACGCGAGGTCCATATCGTTGAGCTCGTAGACCTCGCCCGAATCGACGTCTTCCGGAGCGCGCTCGAGCCGCAGCGTGAAGAACGGGCTCGAGAGGATCGCCTCCAAGGCGTCCCGGACGCCCCGCTCGAAGCCACCCTTCTGCGAGCCTTCCTCGTAGAAGCGCATCAAGCTGGCGATCTCATCGTCTTGGACGGGACGCCGATAGGCGTCGCTCGCGAGCCGTTCGATGATGCTTCGGGCACACGGGCGCTCCTCTTCCGCCGTCACCGGACGGCAGGTGAAGATGCGCTGGCGCGTGTCCGTCTCGGATACACCGGTCACGTTCATAGGTCCGACGATGACCAGGTCACGAAGGTGCGGCAGCGTGGTGATTCCGGCACCGCCGGCACCACCACCGGCCATGGACCAGTCATGCGGCCGCATCAGGTCTTCGTACGGCCCTTCGGTGGCGCGGATGAAGGCGGCCGAGACCTTGTGCTGTCCGGCTCGCACGAACACGGGCTCGGTCCTCTGAGGTAGAGCACCACGACCGTCCGCGCCGCGTCCGATGCTGGTGTACGCCAGCTTCGCGACCCGTTCGCCATCGATCGAAATGTCGAGATCCTCGAAGGGAGAGTTGTCACCCGACGCGAACGTCACCTGAAAATAGTACTCCCCGTCCGCCGGGAAGGCGTGTTCGACGACCATTCCGCCGCGAGTCCCGTACGGGGCTCCCTCGACGCGATCCCAGGGATGCTGCGAGATGTACTCGGAATTCTTGTACGCTTGCTCCACCTCGCCCGCGTCTCGATTGCCCACCGCCATCCGGCTGATGTCGGCCGCGGCGTTCATGTAGGATTCGAGCAGCATCGGGGAGATGGCCTGCACGTCCGCGATATTGTCGAAGCCAGCGCTGATCTGGTCACTGGGCAACCAGTTGCTCGCATCGACTTCCAGGCCGAGCAACGACTCGATGGCCCGCTCGTACTCGGGCTGATTGAGGCGCTGGAAGGTGCGGCGCCCCGGAGTCGGATTCCGCGCGGCCGCTTCGTCGACCACGGACTCGATAGTCTCCACCAGCGTGGTCAACGTGTCTCCGGCGGGCGTCCGGGCCCCCGGAGGAGGCATCATGCCCGCTCGGAGCTTCCGGATCATGCGCTCGGCGATCTCGGCCTGCTCGTGAGCCCCGGCCACGTCGAAGTCTTCCAGTGACAGATTCCCGGTCATGCGCCGCTCGCTGTGGCAGCGGACACACGACGATTGGACGACCTCGTTCAGGTCCTCCGACGAAAGGTCCGCGGCGCCGGCTTCGGCGACGGAAACTTCGGGGGCATCGGAGTCGCGTTGAACGTCGCCCGACATCGTGGTAGTTCCCCATACCACGAGAGACGCGCCCAGCACGACCGAACTGACGGCGAATGTCTTCATCTAGCTCGACTTCCTGAAGGGTTTTCGGAGCATCCGAAGTGTAGGCCGAACCGGTACCCCTTCGCAAGAACGACCGATACCGGCCGAGGTCCGATCTGCCTGCCTATCAGTGAAGACACGCTTCTTCGCCGAATCGTTTAGAGTCCGATACGAAACCGTATCGCTGGGTCGTAAAAAGGGCGCGGTGACACCGTCTTCGGTGTCACCGCGCCCTTCGTCTCGACGTCAGAGCGGGAGACCGGGCTCGAACCGGCGACCCTCAGCTTGGGAAGCTGATGCTCTACCAACTGAGCTACTCCCGCTAGTGGCGACAATCTAGTGGCGTAGGCGGCCCGGCTCCACCGGGCCGCCCGTCCACTCACGCCGTCGTCGCCTATCGTGGCGTCCGACGCTCAGCCCACGGACAGCTCGTATCCGTACCCCCCGACTTGTTCCGTCGACTGGAACTCGACTTCGAAGAGCTCACTCATCTCGGGCTCGCCGACGCTGATCGTTTCCGTAACCGTACCCATCGGGTCCCCGGCGGTGGTGTAGAAGGTAAAGGTCAGCGTCACCTGAGTGCCCGCCTCCAGCTGCTGATTGGCGACCGTTCCCGTCACTCTGGCTCCACCCTGGTTGAACCGGAGCATTTGCAGCTCGCCCACCGTCACCTCGAGCTGATCGATCTGCTCGACGAGCTGTCCGGCTGCCGCACCGTCACCCTGCTGGTTCAACGCCTGCGCATGGATCAGCAGAGCGGCCTGGCTGTTCGGATCGAGCTCCGCCCAACGCTCCGCGACCGGGGGAATCTCGGTGTAGGCCGAATCCAACTGCAATGAGCGCGTCCACATCTCGAGTCCGTCACGGTCCATCGGGTTGGCGCTCACGGCCTCTTCGAAGGATTCCGTGGCTCGCTCGTAGGCGCTCCCCTGGTAGAAACCGACACCGACCTGATAGTACTGCACCGGGCCGAGATCGAGAGCCGGGTCCTCGAGCATCTCGTCGTAAATCGCGAACGCCGCAGCCTCGTCACCCGTCTGGAGCCGGGTCGCTGCGAGGTTCATGGCGATGGAAACGTCGGACGGATTCTCCTCCCGGAGTCGTGCGAAGATCTCGGCGGCCTCTTCGAACCGGCCGGCGTCGGAAAGGATCTGCGCACGCAGAAGCGGCACGTTGGACGTGAGGTCCTGCCAAGCCGCCATCGTCTCTTCACCGAGCTCCTCGGGATCCGCGTCTTCGACGATCTCGACGCCACGCTCCAGGTTCTCCAGCGCGTCTTCGTGGCGGCGCATCTGTCCGTAGAGCTGGCCAAGGGTGATGAAGGCCTCGGGCCGGTGGGGATAGACGGCGTTCGCGTCCTCGAAGACTTCGGCTGCCGCTTCGTAGTTACCCTCATTGATCAGCGGCATGCCCTGGTTGTAGAGCTCGATCCACATCTCTTCGCGAAGCTGGACGTCCTCCATCTCGTAGAGAGGATACAGCTCGCCCGCACGGTCGAAATGCTCGCCTGCCTGCTGATAGTTCTCGAGCCCGAGATGCGCGAGCGCGGCGAGGCGGTGCCCGAGTGGGTTCTCCGGATCCGCGTCGATCTCGGCCTGGGCCGCGTTCAAGGCGTTCTGGTACAGCCGCTCGGCCTCCGATCCCTCCGCGTCCTCTGCTGACTCGAGAAGATCTTGGGCCTGGTTGGTGTTCTCCGTCTCGCTAGGCGGCACACCCTCTTCGCCGGAGAGCTCGGACATCGCTGCCGCGAGGCCCGTGGGGCCATTGCCACCACCGCCGCCGCCGCCACCACCGGACGCACAGCCGGTGAGACCGAATCCGAACGCTGCTGCCAGGACGAGTCCATAGCGGATCTTCATCCTTGGAACCTCCATTGGGTCGTGTTTCAGGGGGCAAGACCGGATAACTTAGAACGCCGCTCGCGCGGCGCCAAGGGTACGCGACCCGGCCGTCTCATCCTCGAAGGGATGCAAGGAGCTTGCCGGCTCACGATCCCAGGTAGGTCAGAATCCGAGAAGCCAGCGCTTCCGACACCCCGGGAACGCGAGCGACTTCTTCACGACTCGCCTCCCGCACACCCCGCACGGAGCCGAACCGTCTCAGGAGCTCCGCTTGCCGCTTCGGTCCTACACCCGGGATCTCCGCGAGATCGCTCCTGAGCGTACGCTTGGTCCGTAGCTTCCGGTTGTACCGGACCGCGAAGCGATGGGCTTCGTCACGGAGCCGCTGCAGCACGTGCAGCGCCCGGTCCCTGCGGTGCAACCTCACGGGATCGGTACGCCCGGGCAGGTGCACTTCCTCCTCCCGCTTGGCCAGGGCCACGGCGGCGACCTCCGACATGCCGAGTTCCCGTAGGGCCTCCGTGGCCGCGTTGAGCTGGCCCTTGCCTCCGTCGATCACCACGAGGTCCGGGATGGGCTCCTCACGGTCGAGGCACCGTGAGAAATACCGGCTGACGGCCTCGTGCATGGAGCGCACGTCATCGTTTCCCCACGCACCCCGGATGCGCATGTGTCGATACCTGGCACGCTTGGGCTCACCGTTCTCGAACACGACGGCGCTCGCCACCGTTTCCGTGCCCTGAATGTGCGAGACGTCGAAACACACCATCAACCGGGGGACGACCTTCAGATCCAGCTCGTCCTGGAGGCTGAACAACGCGTCATCCGCGCGATCCGCCGCATAGGCGAGCGCCGTCACCCGGTCTTCGAGGAGCTGACGCGCGTTGTGGGCCGCGAGCTCGACGAGTCGGAGCTTTTCCCCACGGAGAGGCACACGAACTCGAACGCCCCGCCCCGCGGCTTCGGAGAGCGCTTCTTCCAGAACCGCCCGATCCGGAAACTCCGCGGGCAAGAGGATCTCCTTGGGCAAGTCGACCAGGGCCGCCGTCCCTCGGCTCAGATAGTACCGGGACAGCAACGACCCCAAGAGATCCTCGTCGGCGTCGGCTTCCACGTCTCCGAACCGTTGGTCCTCCCTCCCCAGGAGCATCCCTCCTCGGATACGCAGAACAGCGCCGGCGCCGAGCGCACCGTCCCGAGCGAGCCCGACCACGTCGAGGTCCCCTCCACGCTCACGCTGCACGAGCTGTTCCCGAGCGATCGTATCGAGGCCGCTCAGGACGTCTCGCAGCTTGGCCGCCTGCTCGAACTCCAGGTTGTGGGACGCTTCCCGCATGCGCCCTTCGACCTCTTCCCGGAGCTCTTCGGTGTCCCCCTCGAGAATGCGCACGATCTCGTCGATCATCGCGCGGTACTCGTCTTCGGACTGAAGGCCCACGCAGGGCGCCTTGCACCGTCCGATGTGATAGTCCAGGCAAGGACGATCGGGGGCCTCGCGCGGTAGGTCGTACCGACACGACCGCACCGTGTGGAGACGCTTGATCACCTCGAGCGCCTCTCGCATCGGGCCCACGGAGGTGAACGGGCCGAAGTAACGGCCGCCGTCGTTCACGACCTTCCGGGTCACGTACACCCTGGGAAAGGGCTCCTGAACGGTCACCTTGATGTAGGGGTACCGCTTGTCGTCCCGCAGGAGGATGTTGAACCGCGGCCGGTGCTCCTTGATCAGGTTCGCTTCCAGAATGAGCGCTTCGGGCTCCGACCCCACGACGATCGTGTCGAGTCCGTCCACGGACTTCACGAGCTCGCGGTTTTTGGCGCTGAGGTCGGTGGACCGCTGGAAGTAGCTCCGGACCCGAGCGCGGAGCGACTTGGCCTTCCCGACGTACAGCACTCGCCCGCGTGCGTCCTTGAACAGGTACACGCCAGGCTTCTCGGAAAGACGGGCGAGCTCTTCTCGCTCGATCGACATCTCCTACCCCCGCGCTCCGTTCGATCCGGGATGCCGACCTTCGACGGCCCAGACGATGGCCATGTACGCCAGTCCGGCCGGGACCAGGGTGGCAGCGGCGGCGAGAACGGGATGCCAGCCCCCGACCCATCCCTGGAGCGCCGCGGCCACGGCCGCTGCGATCGCGGCGGCGAAAGCGAAGCCGACCACGGGACCCGTGCCCGGGCCATGCGTCCCCACGCGTGCTCCGAGCGAACGGCGCAAGAGAACGTATTCCAGCCAGGCCCCGACGCTCGCGCCCAGCGCGAGCCCGGCGGCGCCCAGCCGGAGGCTCTCGAAGCCCAGCCGATCGAGGGGAATCATCAGGACCACTCCCGTTACGGTCGAGACCAGAACGCGCACGTACGCGATGCGCGCCGGCGTCCTGGCGTCCCGGAGCGCATAGAACGCGGAGGACAAGAGCCTCGAGCCCGCCGACGCCGGCAGCCCCAGTGCATACCCCGCGAGCACGGCCCAGGTCACGAGGGTTTCGGGCGCACCGAAGGCTCCGGTCTGATAGAGCGCGGCGACGACGACGTCCCCCATCGTCACGTAGAGGACGACGGACGGCACCAGGAAATACGAGACACGGACGAGCGCGGACGAAACACGGTCCGCCACGACCCGTTGCGCCTCTCCCCGCATTCGAGAGAGCTCGGGAAGCTCCGACGCCGCGATGCTCATGCCGAATAAAGAGATCGGGAGCATGTAGAACGTCTGCGCGTATCCGAGGACGGCCACGGCGCCCCCCGTCAGACGACCCGCCAGGATCAGGTCGATCCACCCGCTCACATTCACCACTCCGCGCGCGGCAACCACCGGCACGAAATTCCGAACTGCTTCCGGCACGCCCTTCACGCTCCAACGGACCGACGGCACGAATCCCTTCAGGTGCCGGAAGAGGAAGGGCACCTGCCACCCGAGTTGGAGACCTCCGCCGGCCAACGCCCCCCACGCCAACGCCACGACCAGATCCTCGCCTTCGAGCCCGAACGCGACGGCACCTCCCACCATTGCCGTGATCATCGCGACGTTCCAGAACGCTGGAGCCACGTAGGAAACGAAGAACCTCCGATGGCTGTTGAGAATGCCCAGCGCCCACGCGGAAAGCACGAGGATCCCGGTCATCGGGAAGAGGATACGAACGAGCGTGGTCGTGAGCGTTTGCTTCGCCGGATCCCACGTCGGGAAGAACAGGGAGACGATCGCCGGGGCGAGCGTCCAGCCGACCAAGACCGCGCTCGCGGCCACGACGGTCAGAATCCCCAGCGCGGCACCGGCGAATCGGCCGGCTTCAGCCTCCCTCCCCTGCTCGACCATCTCCGAATAAACCGGAACGAGCGAAGCGGACAGCGTGCCTTCTCCGAGGAGGTTTTGCACCACGTTCGGAGTCCGTAACGCGGCCCGCCACGCGTCGGCGAAGTCGCTCGATCCGAAGTAGTACGCGAACGCCCGGTCCCGGACGAGCCCGAGGACGCGACTGACGAAGATGCCGCCCGCGACCCTGTTCGCCCCACGCCCTTCCGTCGACGCGGTGCCCCGCCCCTCCCTACGCTCCGTCGTCACCTGGCGAGAGCTTCCGCTCGTCTCCGCGGTCCCGGTCATCGAGGAGTTGCTGGAGAAACCGGCTCTCCTCGTCCAGGCGCTCGACCTCGGCCGCGAGGCGCTCGACCTCACCTTCGAGGTACGCGAGACGGTCGGTGTCGACGTGCGAACCGCGTGGGACGTCCCGGCCCTCGAGTCGGGACGCCAGGGCACGCCCGACTTGGGAATCGAGCACGATGGCCAGGAGCGGGATCAAGACGACGAGAACCAGGATCAGCTGGAGAAACATGCGCCGAAGTTGACGATGCGGACGACCGAAGACAACTGACACGGACCTTCGGGTCGTCCCCACCGCGGCCCGTCTCCACTCATGACAGCTCGACCCCGAACCGGTCGTGAAGCGCGTCGAGATACCCAGGACCGTATCTCGCCAGATAATAGAAAGGGTTATGGACGCGTTCCGCGGGCTGTCCGTGCGGATACAGATGGACCCGCGCCTTCTCGAGCTGCGTGAGGGTAATCTCGGATTCGCGCTTGACCGCCTGGGTGATCTTCCGCTCGACGTCGTCGAGAGCGGCGAACGACTGGCTCCGCACGTGCTGCACGGGTCCCTTCAGAGTCGGATCGAGCGGCCGGGTGGCGTCCTGGAGATCAGACACGCCACGCGCGATCTCACCCCTCAGCTTCCCCAACGCGGCTCGCACGTCCTCGGGCATCTCCTCGCGGGCGATGTCTCCGACCAAGTCGTGGAATGGTCGGCGGAGCTGCTCGATGTCGAGGTCGAACTTGTCGAGCACCTTCCGTACCTTCGTCTCGACGGTCGTCGCCGACCACCTGGGAAACACCACGGGCATCCGGATGCCATGGGCCTCGAAATACGCTCCGAGCTGGCCGAGATAGGCCATCTCCCCCGGGCCACCGACGTAGGCGAGCGTCGGAAAAACGTGACTTTCGACCACGGGGCGGAGCAGGACGTTCGGGCTGAGCACCTTGGGATCTTGCTCGAACCGGGTGCGGATCTCGTCGGCGGTGATCGACGTCCCCGACGTCCGCATCCTGTAGGCGCCGTCGTCCCGGTAGAGGCGCTCCCGGCCGGCGGGGCCCTCGATGAAGAGATTCACCCCATGCTCCAGGATCGGCACCTGCAAGGCGTACCCGGCTTCTTGCAGCCCGTCCGCCGTGTCCGAGAGAATCGTCTCGAGTTCGCCGGCCCGTTCCAGCTCGTCAAGCAGAAGGGGTCCCGATGCGCGCTTCACGACGGGATGCGCCGCGTCGGTTAAATAGAGTCCGAAACGGCCGAGCAAGTCCCGCAGCGTATCGCCATACGCCTCGGGCATCGTCGACTCGGGGGTGAAGTGGCCCCGAAGCAGCTCGACGAGCTCGGGTGTGAACTCCGTGTCCGGAAGACGGTCGACGAATGCGTCCAACCGCTCCCGCACGGACGCTCCGAGCTGAATCCGATGAAGCGGTGGCGAGACGCTCGGGTCGGGATCCTCGAGCTCGATCCGATGCAGCTCGTTGTCCGTGCCGACGATGTCGACATGGTTCGCCTCGGCCCAATCGTGGTCGTCGGAAGCGATCCAGAACACCGGCAGGACCGGACAGCCGAGCCGCGCCTCCAACGTCTCCGCCAGTCGAACCGTGGTAAGCGCCTTGTGCACACCGTACAGTGGACCGCCGAAAAGGCCCGGTTGTTGGCCGGTCGTCACGACGAAGCCGCCTTCCTCCACGAACCGGTTCAGGCGCTCGGGATCGGCTCCCTCCGGCGAGGTCATCGCTTCCGCGGCGCGCGCGCGCGCATCGCGGTCGAACCGCTTCGCCACTTCCTCGGCCTTCTCCTCGAACGTGGAGAGGCGCTCGAATCCCGTTCCGAGAAAAGCGGCGGCCGCCCCCTCTCCCCCGACATAATCTCGAACGAGGTCGGCCCCGTCCGGCCGACGGACGGAGATCTCGAGGTCCGGAACGTTCTCCACGATGGTGCTCTTCTGCATGCGATCAGCCTTTGTGATAGGGCTCTCCGCGCGCGATGGTGCCGGCCCGATAGAGCTGTTCGGCGAGCAACAGTCTCGCCATGTCGTGTGGCAAAGTCATGGGTGACAGCGAAAGCCGACGACTCGCGCGTGAGAGGACGGCCGGAGACAGACCGAACGCGCCACCGATCACGAACGCCACGCCGGGGCGTGCGTCGAGCGCGAGACGCCGAAGGTATCGACTCAAGCCCGACGAGGTCATGCCCTTGCCCTCACGGGTGAGCGCGACGACATCGGCCCCTTCCGGTAGCCGAGCGAGGATGCGCTCCCCTTCCGTTTCGCGAACCCGGTCGGGGTCGGCACGGCCCCCTTTCACGCCTTCGTCGACTTCCACCACGTCGAGCTTCCAATAGCGGCCGGCCCGTGCCTCGAACTCTCGCACGGGTGACGCCAGGACACCCCGCACTCTTCCGACCAGGACGATTCGGACGTTCACGAACCCCCTCCGTCTCCCACGACACGGTCCAGCAGGTCCTCCACGCGATCGGCGCCCCAATCCCAGCTCAGCTGCGACGTCAGCACGCGCGCCGAGGTCGGAATGCGCCCCCACCCGACGAGCTTCACCGCGTCCTTCTCGGTCATCACGATTGTTCGCCCGTCTTCGTCCGCGATCGCGGCCACGCGCTCCACATCCTCGCTCGTGTACTCGTGATGATCCGGGAATTCACAAAGACGGACATCGGTTCCCTCGGGCAGGGCGACGCCCACGTCGGCAAGGAACGTATGCGGACGCGCGATGCCCGTCACCGCCAGGATCGGTCCTTCGGGTGCTACCGCTTCCTGACCCGCGAGGTCGAGCCACCGCCCGGGAGCGAGCGCCAGACACCCCACCACCACCCCCGGTGCCACGGCCTCGACACGCGCGGCGAAGTGCTCCGCCTCCGAGCGATCGGCGATGCGGCGGGTCAGCACGACGGCGTCGGCCCGCCGGAGTTGGGTCGCGGGCTCGCGATAGGGACCGCGAGGCAAGATCCGACCCGGGAACCGTTGCTCGACGGCCAGAAGGACGAGGTCGAGATCCCGGGCGAGCGCTCTGTGCTGGAACCCGTCATCCAGGACCACGACGCCGGCTCCGCCGGCGCGTGCGCGACGGACCCCGGCGATCCGATCTCGCTCACCGTACACCGCCACGCGTGGATTCCAGCGCTGGTGCAGCAGGAGCTCGTCGTTCCCGTAGCCGCTCGTGAGAACCGCGCACTCGTGGCCCCTTGCGACGAATCGACGCGCGATCCATGCGGTCAGCGGTGTCTTGCCGGTCCCTCCGACCGCGAGGTTGCCGATCCCCACCACGGACACTCCAGGGACCGACACGCCCGTTCGTCGATCGTGTAGGTAGTTGCGAACAGCCATGGCTCCCGCCCAGACCCAGGAAAGCGGCACGGTGACACATTTCACCATGGCGGTGTCCCACCCCGACCTGTCCCGCCACGACCGCTCGACCACGGCACGCAACCACTTCACGAGCCACGCTCTTCGGAGGGCTCCCGGCCCGCCGGGCTCAGGCGCGCGGTGCATTCGTTCAACGCACGACCGATCTCCTCCGCGATCCGCTCCAGGTCACCTCGTGCGGCATCTCGGGGTACGAACCGCGGCGGCAGGTATTCGATGGAGATCCTGGAACCAGGCTTCGGCACGAGAAATCCGTCCCAGCTACCGACCCGCCACGCAGACGACGCCCCCATGGCGATAGGTATCACCGGCGCCCCGGTGAGTCGGGCAACCGCGAGCGCGCCGGGCTTGAAGACCCCGGCCGGTCCACGTGGGCCGTCCGGGGTCAGCGCCAGGTCGTGTCCAGCCTTCGCCGCGCGCAACAATCCCCTGAGGCCTTTCGTGCCGCCCCGCGTGCTCGACCCCCGCACGGTCGAGAAACCGAGCCGCTCCATCACACGAGTGATGTATTCCCCGTCCCCGTGCTCGCTCACCAACACCACGATGCCTTGACGCCGATGGACGTGGACGAGCGGGAGCAGTTGTCCATGCCACGTCACGAAAACCACCGGACGGTCCGTGGAGCGGAAACGCTCGTAGTGCTCGACACCGGATCGCCGCACGGTCGTCGTCAGGAAGAGCGCTCCGAGGACTCGGGCCCCCACCAACCCCGCCGCCTCGTATTTCAGATCGCTCACGCCGGCCCCACGAGCAATCTCTCCGCCAGGGCCGCAACCCGGTCCGATGCTCCGGGCTCACCCAACGCCTCGCGAACCCCGGCGAGCCCTTCGAGCTGTCTTCGTCGCGCGGGATCTCGGTGGTCGAGCAGGGGCGCGACGGCGTTCGCGAGCGCCCCGGGCGTCACGTCGTCCTGCAAGAGCTCAGGAACGACCCGTGCGCCGGCGACCAGATTCGCCAGCGCGATGTGATCGACCCGGATCACCCTCCGAGCGATCGCCCAGGTGATCTTGCTGGTCCGGTAGGCCACTACAAACGGAGTGCCCTCGAGCGCGGCCTCCAGCGTGGACGTCCCCGATTTCACGATCCCCGCGGACGAGTGTCGGAGCAGGCCACGCGCGTCGTCCACCAACGGATAAGGGACCCCATCGTACAACGAGGGTGATAGGCTCGAACTCCGGGCTATCGCGGGACGAACCTCCACGCCTCGGGACTTCAGCATCTCCGCAGCTCCCACGAAGGCGTCCAGGTGGCGTTCCACTTCCTGGGCGCGGGAGCCGGGCAAAAGCGCCAGGATCGGCTCATTTTCCAGCCCCCACCGTCGCCTGAAGGAGGGCTCGTCCTCCACGTCGTCCGGGCGCTCCAGCAGCGGGTGCCCGACGAACGTCGCACGCGCGCCGGCCTGTTGGAGCATCGGGACCTCGAACGGAAGGATGACCGCGACGTGCCGGGTGGTTTCGGCCAGCGCACGGGCGCGACCGGCACGCCAGGCCCAAACTTGGGGCGCGATATAGTACAGGACCGGGATGCCCAACTCGTGGGCGGACCGCGACGCCCGCATGTTGAACCCCGGGTAGTCGATCGGAATGACCAGATCGACTCCAGCCTCGTGGAGGTGCTCCTTCAGCTCCCGCTCGAGCCGCCGGAAAAAGCCCAGGCGGCGAACCACCTCGGCGAACCCCATCACCGCCAGGTCGTCGAGGCCGGCGAGCAGTTGCACTCCCTCGGCCCGCATGAGCGGCCCGCCGAGCCCGGACAAGCGCGCATCGGGAAAGCGATGCCGGAGGGAGCGTGCCAACGCCGCGCCGTGGTGGTCTCCGGAGGGCTCACCAGCCAGGAGCGCGATGCTCGGCCATCCCGTGGAGGGGTCGCTCAGAAGCGCCAGCCCAGGTACCAGATGACGAGCACGGTAATGAGGAGGAGAGCGCCCAACCGACCTGCGGACATCCCCTTACGGGCGTCGACCCACTCCTTCTTCCGCCTACGGCGTACGCGCATCAATGACATGAGCTTCGATCCTCTCCTGAATGACCAGGGTCACCGCGAGGGCTTCGCGTCCCTCGTGGCCCGACACGGAGGGTATGCGACCGTTCGTTATGGCATCCCGGAAGCTCTCGAGCTCGCGAGCCAACGGCTCCCCGCCGTTCCCGACGAGCGAGATCCGCTCCACGATGTCCCCGAGATTTTCCGCTCGGATGCCGGACCCCGGACGTTCTCCGCTGAGCCCCGGCAGCTCGTCCCGCAGACGCAAAAACTCCCCCGAGCCCTGGGCCAGATCGAGACTCATGTACCCCGAACGCTGGAAAATCCTGAGCTTTCGCATCCGTTCCAGGGAGACCCGACTCGCGGTGAGATTCGCCACGCCACCCCCCTCGAACGTCAGGCGGGCGTTGGCGATGTCCACATTCTCGGAAAGGACGGGGACCCCGACGGCCGCGACCTCCAGGATGGGCTTACCCACGATGCGCATGACCAGATCCACGTCATGGATCATGAGGTCGAGCACCACCGCGACGTCCGTGCTCCGGGCGGAGAACGGAGCCATGCGGTGCGACTCGATGAAGAGTGGCCGGTCCAAGTGCTCCCACGCACGCACCAGCGCCGAGTTGAAGCGCTCGACATGGCCCACCTGCACCACCGCGCCGCCCCGTTCCGCGGCCGCGAGGATCCGGTCGGCAGACTCCAACGTGCCCGCCAGCGGCTTTTCCACGAGCACGTGCACTCCCCGTTCGAGCCCGGCACGCGCCACGGCCTCGTGCTCGGACGTAGGAACGGCCACGACCAAGCCGTCCGATACGTCGAGAAGAGCTTCCAGAGACGGGAAGCAGGGGATGCCGAAGGCCTCGGCGACCTCCTCGCCCCGGTCCATCCGCACGTCGAACACCCCCGCGGCGTTCACCCCCTCCAGGGAGGAGATGATCCGGGCATGGTGATAGCCGAGCGAGCCGACCCCTGCGACCCCGATGCGTGGGTGGGTAGCGGACAACGGTCGTCCCTGTCGCTTCAGATCGTGATGCCGCGCTCGCTAGCCCGGATGAACGAAAGCAAGTGGCGCACTTCGGGAATCGAATCGACTTCCTCCTCGGCCTTCCGGAGGGCGTCCCGTAGCCCGAGGCTCGACTGGAACAGGATCCTGTACGTTCGCTTGAGCGCCTTCCGGACTTCGTCGGAGAACCCGCGCCGTTCGAGCCCCACCGAGTTGAGCCCGAACAACCGCGGCGGGTTACCCGCCGCACGGCAGTATGGCGCGACGTCCTGGGATACCCGCGAGCCCCCACCCACGAATGCGTGAGCGCCGACCCGCACGTACTGGTGGATGGGCGTCAAACCACCGACGACCACCCAATCCTCGAGGAGGACATGGCCGGCCATGTTCACGGAGTTGGCCAGGACCACGTGATTGCCGAGCTCACAGTCATGGGCCACGTGCGAATAAGCCATCAGGAGACAGTCGCTCCCCACTACCGTGCGACCGGAGGCGGACGTGCCTCGGTTGAGCGTCGCGAATTCCCGGATGACCGTTCGGTCGCCGACCTCCAGAAGGGTCCGCTCACCCTGGAATTTCAAGTCCTGAGGGTCGGTCCCCAACACGGCTCCGTTCTGAACCTGGCAGTCCTCACCGATCACGGTATCCCTCTCGATGGTCACGCGAGGACCGAGCTCGGTCCCGTCTCCGATGCGCACCCGGGGACCGACCATGGCCCAGGGTCCGACGACGACCCCCTCGCCCAGCTCCGCTTCGGGGTCCACCAACGCGGTGGAATGAATTCGCGTGCCCGATCGTGCACCGACCGTCGTATTGCTCATTTGTCTACGATCCTTGCCATGAACTCGGCCTCGGCGACGATTTGCTCGTCGACGAATCCCAGCCCTTTCATCTTGCAGGTATTTCTCCGGTGCTGGAGAATCTCCAGCTCGAAGACCAGAGTGTCCCCGGGAACGACAGGCTTCCGCCACTTCACGTTGTCCATGGTCATGAAGTAGACGACCTTGCTGTCCCGGTCCTCGACATCTTCCATCAGGAGGAGCCCACCGACCTGGGCCATCGCCTCGACGATGAGGACACCCGGCATGACCGGGTGTCCCGGATAGTGCCCTTGGAAGAACGGCTCGTTGATGGTGACGTTCTTGATCCCGACGATCCGCTTCCCCTCCTCGTAGTCCGTGATCCTGTCGACCAGGAGCATCGGATATCGGTGGGGCAAGCACTGCATGATCCTTGCCACGTCCACGATCGGGTCCCGTCCACTCCTCCGCGCGTGATCCCGAATCCGCCGGGCGAGCGCAACGTTCCCCGAATGGCTGGGTCGCTCCGCGACGATTCGGGCGTCGAGGCGGGCACCGAGCAACGCGAGATCTCCCACCATGTCGCCGACCTTGTGCCGGAGGAACTCGTCCGGGAACCGCAGCCCCCCTTCGTTCATGACACCGGCGTCGTCGAGGACCACCGAGTTCTCGAGCGATGAGCCACGAGCGAGCCCTCGGGCGCGTAGTGCTTCCGCATCGGCCATGAACCCGAAGGTGCGCGCGGGAGCCAGCTCCGCGCCGAACCCGTCCGGACCGATGTGGAAGGCCCCGTATTGGCGCCCGATCACCGCATGGTCGAAGTCGATGGTCGCCGAGATCTCCAACCCGTCATTCGGAAGCGCCACGTACGACTGCCCTTCCGTCCCTTCGACCGTCAGCGGCCCGGAAACCTCGAGCCTTGGGACGGACGGGCCCTGCTCGGTTTCTCCGGCATCACGGAGCGCCTGCATATAGTCGCGAAACGATCCGTCACGGATCGGCGCTTCCGGCCCATCGAGGTCGATGAGGAGGTTGGTTATGCCGAGCGCTCCCACGCTCGCCATGACGTGTTCCACCGTGTGGACCTTCGCCTCGCCGGCCGCCAGGGTCGTCCCGAGATCGGTATCCAGGACATGGTCGAGGTCGGCGGGCACCACGGGTGCCCCTTCCAGGTCGGTCCGTCGAAAACGGACGCCGGTGTCGGGGTCCGCCGGGCTGAACGTGAGGCGAGCGGAAGCTCCGGAGTGCACGCCGCACCCCTCGAGAGTAACGGAGCGGGCGACAGTACGTTGACGGGCAGCGCTCATGCGAATTCGGCCGAAGGCGTGGTCCGGCGAACAACTCGCCCGGGACCGTGGGAGTCCATCGAGAAAGTTAACGGAATCGGAGTGCCGTAGTAGGGTATCCGCAGCCGGACTATCGGGGATCCCGGCGTCACCCTTCGCCCGCCCCTTCGGCTACGTCTTCGGCTGCGTCTTCGCGCCCCTGGCTCCCGTCCCCGTCGGAGCGTTCGACGCGCAACTGCCGTACTTCCTCCTCCAGGGCGTCGAGGCGGTCGAGGAGCTTCGGAATACGGGTCAGGTGGGCTTGACGCCGCAGGTCCTCGCGGTGGGGTCGGGCCGGATGTCCCGAGACGGTCTCCCCCGAGGGCACGTCCCGGAGCACCTTGGTCGCCACGGCGATGCGGGCACCATCTCCGATATCGAGATGCCCGATCGCGCCGGCTTGTCCGCCCATCCAAACGCCCGTGCCGATTCGGGTGGATCCGGCCACGCCGACGAGCGCGGCGACCAGGGTATGAGGCCCGATGCGAACGTTATGCGCGATTTGGACGAGGTTGTCCACCTTGACGCCGTGTCCGAGCACGGTGTCCCCGATGGATCCGCGATCGATCGTCGTATTCGCGCCGATCTCGACATCGTCCTCGATCACGCAACCTCCGACCTGGGGGATCTTACGGTGGGCTCCTTCGACCTGGGTGTAGCCGAATCCGTCCGCACCCAGACGCGCCCCCGCATGCACCCGCACACGGGCGCCGACCCTCGTACCGGGATATACGACCACGTGGGGATAAATGTGACACTGCTCGCCGATATCCACGTTGGATCCCACGACGCTGTGCGCACCAATCCAGGTTCCGTCGCCCACGACCGCGCCGTCATCGAGCACCACGTAAGCCTCGATGGTGACATTCTGCCCCAACCTCACTCCATGTCCGATCACCGCGGTCGGATGGACTCCCGAACGACGGGCCGGCGGTGGCGGATGGAGGCGGGCGATCAATGACGGGAGCGCTTCATGCGCGCTCGTCACGACGACGCTCGCCATGGACGGAGGTACGGACGGGGCGAGCTCCTCCGACACCAAGACGGCGCCCGCGGTGCTCTCGGGGGCGTACCGTACGTACCGTTTGCTCGCCAGCAAACCGAGCTCGCCGGGGCCGGCCTGATCGATCGGCCGCAGGGCGTGAACGCGAATATCGGGATCGCCCTCAACCCGTCCACCGACCAAGCGCGCCACTTGTTCGAGCGTCAATCCGGCTGGCACGGCATGCTCCTCATCGCGCTGCGTCATTCATGCCCCCTCCCCAGAAGCGGACGTTTCCCGTCGCCTGCCCGTTAACCGGCACGTCTCCCGGGCCGGTCCGGGACATACGAAGGGCCCAGGCGCATGTTGCGTCCCGGGCCCTCCGGCGTTCACTCGCTTCCCGTCGCGACCGCTAACCGTTATCGGTCGCTTCCGCCGGGGCTCTCCTCGTTCCGCGCAGCGAGACGCTCGATGACGTCGTCGGTCACATCGAGCGCGGGATCGGCCGCGACCACGGAGCCGGCCGCCACGTCCAGGATCAGGTCATAGCCGCGTTCCTCGCGGATCTGCTCGATGATCTGGGTAATCTGATCCATCACCGGCTGCACCAACTCCGCGCGGCGCTGCGCGGCTATCTCCTGCAATTGGTTCCCACGCTGTTGGTACTCTTGCATCTTGGCCTGGATCTGCTGCTCGCGATTCTTCCTGGCCTCCGGAGAGAGCGTCAGCTGCTGTTGCTGATACTGCTGCTCCATGCCCCGGATCTCCTCTTCCAGCTGTTGGATCTCCTGCTGGTACCCCTGCATCTCACGGTCGAACTGAGCCTGGGCCTCCTGAGCCCCGGGAGCCTCGTTCATGACTTCTTGCGAGTTGAGGTACGCGATCCTGAGCGTCTGCGCCTCGGCGGTCCCTGAGACGAGCAGGAAAGCCAGCGCCATGAGCGCGAACGGGATGCGTCGCATTGTGTTTACTCCCTCTTGTAGGCTGCAGCCGACCGTGGTCCGCCGATGGCGGATGCGTGTACGCGCACGGCCGACCCTGTTTCGTGGTTCGTAATCCCTAGTGACCAGCATGTTCCCGGGTTCCCACGACCCGAGCGCAGCGGGCATGCAGCCCGCCAATCTCTAGAATCCGGGGCCCATGCGGAAGTGGAACTGCCACCCCGGATCCGGCGCTCCCGACGGCGTGGCTCGGTCGAAGCCATACGCATAATCGAGTCCGATCGGGCCGAACGGGGTGACGATCTGCATCCCGAAGCCCGCGCCGCGGAACATCCGTGTCGGATCGATCTCGCCCGGACTCCTCCACACGTTACCGGCATCGAAGAACGCCCCCAGACCGACCTGCCCGCTCAGTCGGACCGCGTACTCCGCCGTGAGGCTGAAGAACGCGTTACCCAGGCGCTCGATATCCTGCACCCCCCGGGCGCCCTCGGGAACGTAGCCCACCGGCGTGATGGCGGTTTCCGGATATCCGCGCAGATTCTCGCCGAACTGAACGCCTCCCATCCAGAAGCGGTCGAACGGGAAGGCGTCCGCATTGCCCAGGACGGCCCCACCCCGGAGGGTGAGCCCGAGCGCCAGGCGGATCCCGCTGTTCGGTGTCTGATCTCCGCCGATGCGACCCGCGGGGACCCACCACGTTCCGTCGGCCAGAATCCGCGTGAAGTCGCCGTCGCCCCCGAGCACGCCACCATTCAGCTCGACGTTGACGTTCTGTCTCGACCCCACCGTGGGAAACAGCGGGTGGTCGAGCGTCTGCCGGGTCACTCCCAGCGTGAGCTGGCTCTGGACGCCGGGCGGCAGCCCGAACAGGGACGTGTCGTCCACGTCGCTGAACAGCTCGTACTTCGTCCGGGAGATCCCGTAGCCGACGGACACGCGGGAGTCCCTGGAGTCGGGCCACGGGAAACCGATGCTCACGTTGGTCCCGATCCGCCGCCGCCGGCCCGTCGAAAACTGGAAGAATCGGTCACGCGAGTTGAACAGCGAAAGCGATCCGGAAACCCGACTCTGGAAGAGCGCCGGATCCGAATAGCTCATCTCGAAGCTGTTCAAGTAGCGCCCGAAATCCCAACGTAAGCTGCCCGATTTGGCCTGGCCGAAGAGATTGGGCTGCTCGTACCCGATGAACCCGGAGAGCCCCACACCTCCCCCGACCGACGTACCGAAATTGACCGACCCCGTCTGCTTTTCCTGCACGTTGAACATGATATCCACGTCGCCGTTCTCGAGCGGCTGGATATCCGGGAACGGCAACGGCTCCTCGAAGAAGCCCAGGGACGAGATACTCTGATAGCTCCGGATCAGCCGATCCTGGCTGTAGACGTCACCGGGCAGGATCGAGAGCTGGTTCCGGATCACCCACTCGTAGGTGTACTCGTTCCCGGTGATGCCGACACGGTTCACGATGGCCGGCTCACCCTCTCTGATCTCCCAGCTCGCGTCGACGGTGGCGACGCCGTCCTCGCCGGCCGGGTTGCGCTGGAGCACCGGGTTGACCTCGACGTAGAGGTAGCCCTCGTTCCTGTACGCTTCCATGAGCTGTTGCATGGCCGCGTTGAACTCTTCGGCGTCGAAGACCTCACCGGTCAGGTTGCCGTCGCCTCCTCCGATGCCGAGGCTCTGGAACACCCCCCCCTCCTCGGAGCGGAAGAAGCTCCGGATCTCCTCGGTCGCGAAGCGGGAGTTCCCGTCCACCTCGAACGATCCCAGATGGTACTGCGGACCCTCCTCGATCATGACTTCGAGACGGGCCTTACCTGTCTCCGGATCCACGACGAGCGTGTCCGAAAGCACCTGAAAATCCAGGAATCCCCGCGACCGGTACAGACTAGGCAGTCGTTCCTCGAGGTCCGTTTGGAGCTCGACCTCGTCATACTGACCGGACCGGAACCACCAGAACCCTTCCGGACGCGTCGACATCGCTCCGGTCAACTCGCCGTCCGAGAGACGCTCGTTGCCCTCGAAGCGTACGTCGGCCACGGTCACGCGATGACCCTCGGTCACGTCGAAGATGATGTCGACCTCTCCGGGCCCGCCCGCAACCGGCTCGACCCGATCCTCGATCTGAGCGAAGGGGATTCCGCGCTCCGAGAGCTCGCTTCGAATGAACGCCTTCGCGTCGAGGATACGTTGACGGTCGAGAGGCGCCCCGGTCCGCAAGCCCGTGGTATCCCGAACTTGGCCGGCCGAGACACTCTCCAGTCCGTTCATGACGATCGAACGGACCACGTCCTGCTCTTCGACCTCGACCACGAGCGTCACCGGCGCCGTCGCGTCCGACCCTCGCGCGCGCACGACCACATCCCGGAACTGTCCGGTCTCCACCAGGGCCTTGATCCCGCGCTGGATGTCCCGGTAGGTGATGCTTTGCCCTTCCTGGACACCGAAGAGCGCGGTGATGGCCCGGGCCTCCACCCGACGGTTCCCCTCCACCACTACGGAATCGACGGTCGTCGCTCCAGGCCCTTGCTGGGCGGCCGTACCGGAGGGGGCCCACACAGTCAAAACGACGAGGAAGGTCGTCGCAAATGCGCCGACCTTCCTCGGTCGCCCGATCCTTCGGTCTGTCTTCGAACTCACGTTTTTGTCGCCGATTGCGCCTGCAGGATGAGTCGGTCTTCGTCGGGATCCACGCTCACCTCGACCTCGTCCCCTTCGCTGAACTCGGACTGGAGAATCTTCTCGGAGAGTGGATCCTCGAGGTAACGCTGGATGGCACGCCTCAACGGACGTGCGCCAAACTTCTCGTTGTAGCCTTCCTCCACGAGGAAGTTGATCGCCGGCTCGGTGAGCCGAAGGGTGATGCCTTCTTCGCCGAGTCGTACCCGCACGTCCTCCACGAGGATATGCACGATCTGTCCGAGCTGCTCTCTCGTGAGCGGATGGAAGACGATCGTGTCGTCGATCCGGTTCAGGAACTCGGGATTGAACGCACGCTCGATCTCCTGGGTGACCTTGTCCTTCATCACGTCGTAGCTCGACGTGACCTCGCCCGACTGGAAGCCCACGCCTCCCCCCTTGGAGATATCCCGGGCACCGAGGTTCGACGTCATGATCAGGACGGTGTTCTTGAAGTCGATCACCCGCCCGTAGTTGTCGGTGAGGTGCCCTTCGTCGAGGACTTGAAGCAAGATGTTGAACACATCCGGATGAGCCTTCTCGATCTCGTCGAGGAGCACCACGGAGTACGGCCTACGCCGGACTGCCTTGGTGAGCGCACCCGAATCCTCGTACCCGACGTATCCGGGAGGCGCGCCGATGAGCCTCGACACGGAGAACTTCTCCATGTATTCGCTCATGTCCACGCGCACGAGCGCTTCCTTGTCGGCGAAGAGGAACTCCGCGAGCGCACGAGCCAACTCGGTCTTTCCGACCCCGGTCGGGCCGGAGAAGATGAACGAGCCGATAGGCCGTTGTGGGTTCTTGAGGCCGGCACGGCTCCTCCGGATCGCCCGACTGATCGCCTGGATCGCGTCATCCTGCCCGACGACCCGCTTGTGGAGCTCTTCCTCCATGTTCACGAGTCGATCGGACTCGGTCTTACGGATGCGTGTGACCGGGATTCCAGTCCACCGACTGACGATGAAGCCGATCTCCTCGTTCGAGATCTCGGGACGGAATTTCTTCCGCTCTTCCTCCCAAACGGTCTGCTGCTCGCGGATCGACTGACCCAGCTCGCGCTCCTCGTCCCGAAGCTCCGCCGCCCGCTCGAAGTCCTGGTCCCCGATCGCGGCCTCCTTGCGCTTCGCGATCTCCGAGAGCTCTTCCTTCAGCTCTTCGACCTCGGGCGGCGGCACCTGGCTCGCGATCCGCGCACGAGCTCCCGCCTCGTCGATGACGTCGATGGCCTTGTCCGGCAGGAACCGATCCGTGATGTAGCGGTCCGAAAGCTTGGCCGCGTGCTCCAACGCCGCGTCCGGAATGATGACGCGGTGATGGTCTTCGTAATGGCCTCGCAAGCCCTTGAGGATCGCCACGGTCTCGTCCACGGCCGGCGGATCGACGATGACCGGCTGAAACCGGCGCTCGAGGGCGCCGTCTTTCTCGATGTACTTCCGGTACTCGTTCAGCGTGGACGCTCCGATGCACTGGAGCTCGCCCCGGGCGAGCGCGGGCTTGAGCATATTGGACGCATCGATCGCGCCCTCGGCCGCTCCCGCTCCGACGAGCGTGTGCAGCTCGTCGATGAAGAGGATGACCGTCTCGCTCTGCTGGATCTCGTTCATGACCGCCTTGAGGCGTTCCTCGAACTGCCCGCGGTACTTGGTGCCGGCGATCACCGCGGCCATGTCGAGTGCAAGAACACGGTAATCCTTGAGCGCGTCGGTCACCTCGCCCGACGCGATGAGCTGAGCCAAGCCCTCCACGATCGCCGTCTTGCCGACCCCCGGCTCTCCGATCAGGACCGGGTTGTTCTTCTTCCGGCGGCAGAGAATCTCTACGACCCGCTCGATTTCCGAGGCGCGACCGACCGTCGGATCGAGCTTCTCCTGTATAGCGAGCTCGGTGAGGTCGCGGCAGAAGTGGTCGAGCGCCGGGGTCTTGGATTTCTTCTCACCCGATTTCTGACCCTCGGGAGCCTGCCCGCCTGCTCCGATACCGGCGGGCTCGGACGGGTTCACATCGGAGCCCAACACCTTGAGCGTCTCCGCGCGCCCCTCTTCCAGCGTCACTCCGAGGGAGTTGAGCACCTGCGCGGCGATGCCTTTCTCCTCCCGCAACAGCCCGAGCAAGAGGTGCTCGGTGCCGACGTAGGAGTGATTGAAATCGCGGGCTTCCGCCATGGCGAACTCGAGCACTTTCTTCGCCCGACTCGTGTACGGAAGCTCCCCGAGGGCAATCGTCGCCTTGCCTTTCCGGACCGACTCTTCGACCCGTTCGTGGATTTGGTCGAGATCCACGCTGAGGTTGGTGAGAACCGCGGCGGCGACCCCTTCGCCTTCGCGGATGAGGCCGAGGAGGATGTGCTCCGTGCCGACATAGTCGTGCTGCAGGCGAATGGCCTCCTCGCGCGCCATCGCCAACACTTTTCGCACTCGGTCGGTGAAGTTGTAGTTCATCCGTCAGGACCGGTCAGGGGAGTCGTCACCGTCGGACTCGGAATCGTCCGCGGAAACGCAACCTTCGGTAGCCAGAACGCGCCGGACGTAGGCCGCCCGGTGCGCATCGCTCTCCGTCGGAGGTAACTCACGGCCGGCGGCCTGCTCCAGGTGCGCCGACTGTGTGAAGATCATCATCTTGTTGAGCGTGTATACACGGAGCCCCGGGAGTAGTTTCAGGCCCACGCCCAACCGCACACCGGACAACAAGTTCATGAGCTCTTCGAACGAGAGCGACCGCGCGTAGCGAAGGAGTCCGTACGCCCGCCAGATCTTGTCCTCCGTGACGCCGAGGGCATCTCGCATGAGAACCTGGCGCGCGTGCATCTCGTACTGGATCACCTGTCGCACGACCTTGTCCAGGTGGTCGACGAGATCCTCCTCGGTCTTGCCGAGAGTGGTCTGGTTCGAGACCTGGAAGAAGTTGCCCACCACTTCGGAGCCCTCTCCGTAGAGGCCGCGGAACGTCAGCCCCACCTGCCCGAGCCCTTGCAGCACCTTTCCGATTTCCTTGGTGAGAACCAAGCCGGGGAGATGCATGAACACCGAGGCCCGCAAACCCGTGCCGACGTTCGTCGGGCAGCTCGTGAGGAATCCGAACTCGTTGTGGTAGGCGAACGGCAACTCTCTGCCGAGCTCTTCGTCGAGGCGGTCCACCATGCGCCAAGCCTCTTCGATCCGCAGCCCGGACATCAGGCTCTGCGTCCGCAGGTGGTCTTCCTCGTTCACCATCACGCTGAGCGGATCCCCGCCCGAGAGATGAACGGCCGCCCCTTCCATGGGTGACTCTCCTTCGTCCCCCACGAGCTCCCTGGAGACCAACCTGCGCTCGAGCAGGATCTTCCGGGTGCGCAGGTCTGCCTTCGGGATTTCCAGGAGCGTTCCACCCCGTAGCGAGTCGCAACGCGCCATGCACCCGCTGAAGCGCTTTAGCACGGCTTCACGATCGTTCACCCGAGCCCGGGGCCCGAAGGCATGACCCTGGAGATTCCGCGCCAGCCGGACGCGAGTGGAAAGGACCACGTCCGCGTGGTCCCCGCTCGCTTCCAGCCAGCTCAGGCCGTAATCCGGGATCGTCGAGAACTCTTCCATCACGCGGGTTCGAGCGAGCGGATCTGGTCACGGAGCTCCGCGGCGCGCTCGAAGTCCTCGGATTCGATCGCGCGATGCAGGCTCCGGCGCAGCCCTTCGAGTCGCTTCTCCATCTCGGACGCGCTGGGATCGGGCGGCAGATAGACCTTTCCGACGTGTTGGGTCCCACCGTGCACCCGCCGCAACAGCCGTCGTAGAGCCGGTGCGAACGTCTCGTAGCAGTGCGGACAGCCGAGCCGGCCGGAGTCTCGGAACTGCTGGAAGGTCAGGCCGCAAAAGGAGCATTCGTGTTCGTCCGACTCCGGCTCTTCCACCTCGTCCTGACCCATCTGGGCCAGAAAGTCGGTGAGGGGCACGCTGACGGGTTCGGGAGTGCTTTCGAGACCCTTTTCCGCAGCGCATTTCTCGCACAAATGGAACGTCGACATCTCGTTGTCGACGATCTGCGTGAGGTGGACGACGGCATCCGTCGCGCCGCAATTGCTACAGACCATGTCAGACATGGAACCCTCCACCGATTGCTCTCTCGCGTGCCCGGAAGCCCGTGGCCGCCACGATAGTCTTGGCGCTCATGGGCTACGCTACACCGAAGTGGTCGGATGGAGCCGACCTCCTTCGAGGTCCAGGATCCGGTCCGCCATCCCGGCCAAATCTCCGTTGTGGGTCACCACGACGAGCGAAAGGTTCCGTCGTTCCCTGAGCTCGAAGAGCAGTCCGTGCAACCGATCGCTCGTGCGCATGTCCAGGTTTCCCGAGGGCTCGTCCGCGAGCAGCACCAACGGTCGGTTGACGAGCGCGCGCGCCACCGCCACGCGTTGTTGCTCACCACCGGACAGCTGCCGGGGCTGGTGCTGTTCACGATGCTCCAATCCAACCTCGGCGAGCAGCTCCTTGGCGCGCGCCTTCGCCGATGCCTGGTCCGAGGATCCCACGAGCGCCGGCATCATCACGTTCTCCAGGGCCGTGAACTCTCTCAGCAGGTGATGGAACTGGAATACGAAGCCCACGTGACGGTTCCGCACCTCCGCGAGCGCCTCGTCGCCGAGCTCGGAGACGTCACGGCCACCGAGCTTCACCCGGCCCGCCGTCGGCCGGTCCAGGGCCCCCAGGATGTGCAGCAACGTGGATTTGCCCGCACCACTCGCCCCCGTGATCGCCACGGCCTCGCCGGCCGTCACGCGCATGTCCACGCCATCGAGAATCTCGAGGGTGCTCCCGTCCCCGCCGATGAAGGTCTTGCGCAGGCCTTCGGCTTCGAGGGGAGGAGGTGGCGTGGAAGACTCCTCCTCCGGCAGGCCGGTGATCGGAGCGAAGCGCTCACTCATGGCGGATCGCGTCCACGGGCTCGAGGCGAGAAGCCTGCAATGCCGGATAGATGGTCGCCAGGAAAGCCACGAGGACGCTGGCGCCGACGATGAGCAGCACGTCCGTCACCCGAAGCGAAACCGGGAGGTGATCCACGAAGTACACGTCCGGAGGAATGCGAATGATCTCGTAGCGTCCGAGGAGCCACGAGATCAGGACACCCAACATGGTCCCGACGCCGGTGCCCACGATCCCGATCCACGCGCCCTGGAGCACGAACACGCGCAGGATTCCGGCGCGTGTCATCCCCATGGCCTTCAGGATTCCGATCTCCCGCGTGCGGTCCGCCACGACCATCACCAGAGTGCTGACGATGTTGAACGCGGCCACCAGCACGATGAGGAACAGAATGAGGCCCATCGCCAGCTTTTCGAGTCGGAGGGCGCTGAAGAGGGCCCGGTTCCTCGTCATCCACGACTCCACGTAGTACGGATATCCCAGGCGATCGCCAAGCTCCGCCGCCACCTCGCCGGCCTCCTCCGGATTCCGCGTGCGCACCCCGATCCCGCCCGCGGTGCCTTCGGGGATACCCAAAAGGTCACGCGCAGCCTCGAACGTCGTGTAAATGTTGCGGGTGTCGTAATCATACATGCCCGTCGTGAAGGTCCCCGTCACCTCGAACTCGCGCAGCGTCGGCGTGAGTCCCCCGAAAGGGTCCTGCCGGAGGTTTTCGAGCGCGACGATCACGAGTCGGTCCCCTTCGAAAACCTGCATCCGGTCCGCGAGGCCACTTCCCATCAGGAGCGGAGGTAATTCGGAATCGGTCGGCTCCAGGTCGAGAGCGCCCTCCATGATGCGACGCTCCATCTCGGTCGGCGCTACCCGCGCCGTATCGATCGACACACCGTAGAGCAGCGCCGGCTGGGAGTAGGATCCCGACTCGGTCCGTCGCACCACCGAGACTTGCGAGAGCGCGAACGGAGCGGCCCCGATCACGTCCGGGTGGGTGAGGATGGTATCGATCTGGGTCGACCAATCGTCGAGTCGGAGGGTCGTGCCCTGCTGGAGCACGATCACGTGCGGACTCGACTCGAGGATCTTGTCCCGGAGGTCCTCCTGCATTCCGGTCATCACGGCGATCACGACGACGAGCGCGGTGACGCCGACGGTGACCCCTCCCAACGCGATCCACGTTATGAGTGAGAGGAGGCCGCGGCCCCGGCCGGACCGGAGATAGTGACCCGCGATGTACCAGTGTAGCCGCTTCATCCGCCCGTGCTCCGCGTGGCTACCTTCACTCCTCGCTCCGAAGGGTCGGGAAGAGGATCACGTCCCGGATCGAGGCCTGGTCCGTGAGGATCATCACGAACCGGTCCACCCCCATCCCGACCCCGCCGGTCGGCGGCATGCCGTATTCGAGAGCCCGAATGTAGTCTTCGTCCACCCGGTGGGCCTCCTCGTCTCCGGCATCGAGCAGCGCGGTTTGAGCTTCGAAGCGTGCTTGTTGGTCGATGGGATCGTTGAGCTCGGAGAATGCGTTGAACACCTCCGATCCCCCGACATACAGCTCGAACCGCTCCGTCAGGCGCCCGTCGTCGCGGTGTGCTTTCGCCAGCGGGCTGAGCTCCCGTGGATGGTCCATCACGAACGTCGGCTGAATCAGATTGGGCTCGACCAACTCTCCGAACAGCTTGTCGATGAGCTTGCCACGGCCCGCCCCGTCCAGATCCGGGATTCGGAGCTCTTCGGCATGGGCGCGCAGGACCGCCGCATCGGCTTCGTGCACGTCGATCCCCAGCGCATCGGAGAGGGCGTCGATGAGCTTCAGCTTCCGGAACGGTGGCTCGAACGAGATCTCGTGTCCCTGGAACGTCAGCGTTCGTGCTTCGAACACCTCGTCGAGAACGTAGCGCACCATGCGCTCGACCAGATCCATCTGGTCGTGGTAGTCCGTGAACGCCTGATACCACTCGAGCATCGTGAACTCGGGGTTGTGCACGCGGGAGAGGCCCTCGTTGCGAAAGTCCTTGGAGATCTCGTACACGCGGTCGAGTCCTCCGACGATCAGCCGCTTGAGGTACAACTCGTCGGCGATGCGTAGATACATCCGCTGATCGAGGGCCTCATGGTGCGTCACGAACGGCTTGGCGGAGGCGCCCCCGTACAGAGGCTGAAGGACCGGAGTCTCGACCTCGAGAAAGCCTTCGCTGTCGAGGAACCTCCGCAGCGCCGTGACGGTGCGGGCACGTATCCGGAAACGCTCCCGGACATCGGGGTGCACGGCCAGGTCGGCGTACCGCTGACGATAGCGCGCTTCCTGGTCCGCGAAGCTCGAGTGCGTGACGCGCTCACCGGTCTCCGGATCGGTCTCGACCTTTCCGAACGGAAGGGGGCGGAGGGACTTGGTCAGGAGCGTCCACCGATCGGCCCTGACCGTGACTTCACCAGTCCGGGTACGGAACGTCGGTCCCTCGACGCCCAACCAATCGCCCAGGTCGAGAAGGTCGAGGTGCGCGAACGCCTCCTCGCCCAACACGTCCTTCCGCAGATAGACCTGCACCCGGCCTGCACCGTCTTCCAGATGGGCGAACGCGCTCTTGCCATGCCCCCGCCAGCTCACGATGCGGCCGCCGACGCGCGCTCGAGCTCCGTCTCCGTTCTCGTCGAGAGCTCCGTCCGCTTCGGCCGTCTCGAACTCCCGGATCGCTTCGCTCGACGTGTGTGTCGGATCGAAGGCATAAGCAAACGGATCGATCCCCGCTTCCCGTAGCGTCTGCAGCTTCTCACGCCGAACGCGGAGCACCTGGTTCAGATCTTCCATGCAGTTTGTCGTTCTCGGCCGATGTTCAGGGGCATTCGGTTCGGGACGGAGCGCGGGCGTGCGGAACGCGTCCACGCTCAAGCGGCGGAGGCCGAACCGATCTTCTTGAGGTACGCTTCGATGAACGGGTCGAGCTCTCCGTCCATGACGGAGTCGACGTCGCTGTCCTTCAGCTCGGTCCGGTGATCGTTCACCATGGTGTACGGTTGGAACACGTACGAGCGGATCTGATTGCCCCAACCGATCTCGGTCTTCGTGGCTTCACGCTCGGCCCTCGTGCGCTCCTTCTCGTCGAGGGCCCGCTGATATAGCGCGGCACGGAGCATCTTCATCGCGGTCGCGCGGTTCTTGTGTTGCGAGCGCTCCTGCTGACACGAGACCACGATCCCCGTGGGCCCGTGCGTCAGGCGGACGGCCGAGTCGGTCTTGTTGATGTGCTGTCCGCCGGCGCCGGATGCCCGGTACGTGTCCACGCGGAGGTCACTATCGTCGATCTCGATCTCGATTTCGTCTTCCACCAACGGATAGACGAAAACACTCGCGAAGGAGGTGTGCCGGCGAGACTGGGCGTCGAACGGTGAGATACGGACCAAGCGGTGGACTCCGCCCTCGGCCTTCAGATAGCCGTAGGCGCTCTCGCCGTGGATCTCGAGCGTGGCGCTCCGTATGCCGGCCTCCTCGGCGTGTTGCAGGTCGAGCACCTCGACTTCGTAGTCGTGACGCTCGGCCCAACGCGTGTACATCCGCATCAGCATCTCCGCCCAATCCTGGGACTCCAGCCCGCCGGCGCCCGGGTGGATCGTCACGATCGCATCCCGGTGATCCTCCTCTCCCTGGAGCATCGTCCGCACTTCCAACGTCTCGATGGCCCGCTCGACCGAGTCCAACCCTCTTTCGAGCTCACTCTGCAGCTCGTCGTCGGCGTCGTCCGACAACAGCTCCGCGATGGCGTCGAGCTCCTTCACCTTGGCGGACAAGTCATTCCAGGGATCGATCCATGCCTTGATGCGGTTCGACTCGTCGATGGTTTCCCGGGCGGCTTCCGGATCGTCCCAGAATCCCGGCTGCGCCATCCGCTCTTCCAGAGTGGTCAGGCGTCCTTCGCGTGAGTCCAGGTCAAAGATACCCCCTGAGGTCGTGGACCTTCTGGCGGACCACCGCCAAGCGCTGCTCTTGGTCTTTGTCCATGGTCGGGACGATCTCGAGGCTCGGAGTGCGGAAGGGACGAACGCATGAAGGGCCGCCCGGATCGGACGGCCCTCCTGCTAGGTCCCGGGCGCGGGAATATACCCGTGCTCGGTGGCTCTTTCAACGGCGATCGGCGCCTCAGAACAACTGTTGCCCCTTCGCGAGGATCTCGTTGAGCGCCTGCGTCCAGAAGCGGTGCCCTTCGCCCTCCGCGATCTCGGCCCCGACCTGATCCACGAACTCCTTCCAGGATTTCTCGATCTCTTCCTCGAAGTCCTCGGCCAATGTACCCCGAGCCAAAGCCTCCTGGTGGCGCTGGGCGTTGTACATGACCATGTCCGAAACCAGAACGCGCGCCAGACGCCGGGCTTTGTCCATCGGATCCCGCTTGCCGAACGTGAAGCCCTGGACCGGTTTGCCGTCGGGTTCGGAGGACGGCGGAGCATGGCCTTCGGGAGCGGGCTCGGCAGCGTCGTCCGGCGGCGGGGTGGTGGCCGCCTCGTCCTCCGGGCGCACCGTGCCCGAGAGATCTCCGAACGCATCCAGTGGCGCATCCGGCTGATCGGAGTCGGCGTCGGTCTCCGGACCGGGGGTCCCAGTATCGGGGACATCCCCCTCCAGTCCCGGCAGATCCCCACCGGTGGCCCAGTCCGGCATGGCGTCTTCGGCAGGCGTGGGGTCCTCTTCCCGTGGGGCCGGCGCCTCCGCATCGAGCGTGGACTCCGGCCACGGATCCCCGTATGGACGTGCTTCGTCAGCCGAAGTCGTCTCGTGATCCGGAGCCGGCTGGTCCACCGAGGGCGCTTCACCCATCCCGGCATCGGGGACTCCCGCGAATGGATCCCGCTCGACCGCCCATTCGTCGGTGGCCGGCGCGGGCTCCGGATCGGGCTCCGGGTCGGAGACGGGCGTCCCGAAGGCTTCCGGGTCGGGCTGGTCCGGGGCGTGGAACGGCTGCTCGGGCGTGGACTCCGAGCCGGCGGCCGCGTCGGGCTTCTCCACCCGGAATACGTGCCCACACTCGCTGCATCGGGCCTTCACGCCGGCCTCCGGAATCTTGTCGGGATCGACGGGGAACGACGTGGCGCAGGCCGGACAGGATACGGTGATGACCATGATGGTATGTATTGCTGGGTGGCTAAGGAGTCGGTCGGTTCATGCCGTCGCGTAGATCGGGCCCGCTCAAAGCGTCCGGATCCTCGGCCGAAGCCGTCCGTAAGGTCGGCGTCTGGTGGCGACGGTCGACCACGTACTTCGAACCAGGCAGGGATTTGGCGTACGTCTTCATTTCGGCCGCCAGCTCACTGATCTGTCCCGTATGCTCGAACCGCTGAAATTGGTTGGTGACGACGCCGATCGAAAGCGCCATGAGCGGAATGCGGTGGATGTTCCCCCGGCGGTCCTTGCCGAGGAAGTAGCCGGCGCGGCGATCATCCTCCGTGTACTGGTAAGGGATGAGCTCGTCGAACACCCGGATCACCTCGTCACACGTCCCTTCCAGGTGCTCCAACCGGAGGTTGAAGATGAAGTCGTCGCCGCCGATGTGTCCGACGAAGCCTCCCGGCGCGAGCCCCCGCACCACGTCCCGGAGCATCTTGGAGAGGAGTCGAATCACCCGGTCTCCGTTCGCATACCCGTAGCGGTCGTTGAACTCCTTGAAATGGTCGAGGTCCGCGTAGCAGACCGCGAACTCCTCGCCCACTTCCAGACGGCCCTGCATATCCCGCGCGATATGGTTCGTACCGGGCAGGCGCGTCGTGGGATGAACGGACACGTCCCGGTCGGCACGACGGATGACCTGCTCCAAGCGAAGCCGTTTCTCGCGCTCCGAAAGACCGTGGCGCACGACTTCATCCACCCCCGCCTCGAGAAGCTCCGAGGAGCGATCGTCCGAGCTCTCGTCCAGGAGGACGATCACCGGGACGATACCGGTGAACGGATCGTCCTTGATGCTCCGCGCGATATCAATGATCTCGAAGTCGCCGGCACCGTCTTCGAACACGACACACGCCGGGTAGGTCCGGTTCAGCACGGCACGGAGCTGCGCTTGGTCTCCCACGGGCATGATATCGAGTCCGTGATCCCGCGCGAAGCTGCGCACGAGCTCGGAGGGACCCGTGCGGCGGGGTCCGTAGTGCAGGATCGTATTGTCGGACGCCATGAATCCTCACGGAAGCGATCAACGGAGGACGAGGTTACCTTGCCGCGGAGGGCGGTGTCAATCGCTCCGAGGCAGGCTCCGGATCGGGATGAAGTCGATCTGGCGCGCTTCCTTGTCGACGCGCGAGACCTGGACTTCCAGCCTGTCGCCAAGCCGATAGCGACGCCCCTTCCGCTCACCCACCAGGGCGTAGGCTCCCTCGTCGAAGCGATAGTAATCATCGGACAGCGCGCTCACGTGCACCAGCCCGTCGACGAAGTATGCTTCGAGCGTGACGAAGAACCCGAACGAGGTGACCCCCGAGATGCGGCCCGGGAGCCTGTCGCCCAGATGGCGCTCCATGAACTCCACCTTCTTCATCGCTACCGAGGCTCGCTCCGCCTCCTCCGCGGCACGCTCACGCTCGCTGGCCCGTTCGGCGGTCGACTCGAGAGCATCCGGATCCATGGCGGCGGATGCTCCCCCGAGGAACTGATCGGCTACCGCTCGGTGAACCACCAGATCGGGATAGCGCCGGATCGGCGACGTGAAGTGCAGGTACGCGGTCGAGGCGAGTCCGAAGTGACCCAGGTTCTCGGGGTCGTACCTGGCCTTCATCAGCGAACGGAGCACCGCGGTCGACACGAGCATCTCCTCGGGACGCCCACGCGCCGCCTCCAGCAGCTTCTGGGCATCCCGCGGCTCGATCGTCCTGCGCTTGGGCACGGATAGACCGAATCGACCGACGAGCTCCCCGAGATCCTCGACCTTCTCGCTGCTCGGCGGCTCGTGAACCCGAAAGAGCGCCGGCGCCGCCTTTGCTTCCATGTCGTTGGCCACGACTTCGTTGGCGAGGATCATGAAGTCCTCGACGAGCCGGTGGCTGGCCGTGCGCTCCCGCATCTTGATATCGGTGGGAACCCCTTCGTCGTCGAGGATGACCTTCGCCTCGGGAAGGTCCAGATCCAGGGCCCCCCGCTTCGTGCGACGGGTTCGCACCGCGCCCGCGAGCTCGTCGAGCAGGCGGAGGGACGCGTCCACCTCCGGATCGACGGAGCCGTCGGCTCCGAGAACCTCCTGCGCGTCCTCGTACGAGAGCGCGTGCCGGCACCGGATGATGGTGCGCTCGTACCGGTGCCGCTGCACCTGCCCGTCGGAGGACAGGGTCATGTAGAGCGAGACGGCGAAGCGGTCCTCACCGGGGTTCAGGGAGCACACTTCGTTGGACAACACCGGAGGGAGCATGGGGATCGTCCGGTCGACGAGGTAGACGCTCGTGCCCCGCTCGAACGCCTCCGCGTCCACCGTGGAGCCCCGCTTCACGAAGTGGGAGACGTCAGCGATGTGCACGCCTACCTCGGCCAGCCCGTCCTCCGTCCGTGTGACGGATAGCGCATCGTCATGATCCTTGGCGTCCGCCGGATCGATCGTGAAGGTGAGCAGGCCGGTGCGGTCGATCCGCTGGGGTCCAGGGTCCTTCAACCCGTCGCGAGACGCCGCAGCCGCCGCGTCCAGTACCGGCTGCTCGAACTCCAGCGAGACGCCGAACCCGTACGCCACCGCGAGCACGTCCACCCCCGGGTCCGACAAGGGTCCCAGGACTCGGTCCACCGCACCGGTCGGTCCCACACGTCCCTCGCCGTACGTCAAAATCCGCGCCACGACGACGTCCCCCTCGGCGGCACCGCCGTCTTCCTCGGGGGCGACCAGGATGTCCCGGTTCAGCCGGACGTCGAGTGGGGTCACGTAAGTGACCTTCTTGCCCCGATGCAGCGTTCCGACGACGGAATCACGCGCCCGTTCGAGGACGCGAATGACCCGACCTTCCCGGTTCCGACCCTTCGGATGTCGCTCGACGCGTGCGGCGACGCGGTCTCCGTCCATGGCGGTGTCGAGCCATGCCGCCGGCACGAACACGTCCTCCCCTCCCTCCGCGGGCCGCACGAATCCGTCGCCTCGCCGCGTCAGGGACAGCGTGCCGGGCACCACGTCCATGCTCGACGGCACCGCATAGCGATTCCCACGGGTGCGGATGACCTTTCCCGCTCGCTCGAGGGAAGACAGCAGCCGCTTGAAATCCCGATATTGATGGGTGGGAACCCCCAACCGCTTGGCCAATTCCTTGGGCTTCGCGGGCCGGCCGATCTGGCCCAGCGCATGGAGCACGTCGCCCCTCAGCTCCTTCACGTCCTTTTTCGTCATGGTCTCCACTCCCAACGCATTCGGAGCTCCCAGGAATCACGACGGGTGGCTTCCGGCGCGAGCTCGACCGAGATTCCGCGTGTCGTGATCAGCGCGTCGACGGCGGAAACGAGGTGGTTCGCCATCAGCGCACCCAAGATCACGGTCGCGTTCCGAAAGCGGTCGTCGCTTTCTTCGATGAAGGCCGCGTAGCGCTCGCGCAGCTCGCCCTGGCCGGTCCAATCCCATAGAAACGACTCGTCGTATGCCCGATCCGCATAATAGTCGAGTGCCGCCCTGTAGGATGGATCACTCGGATTCGCTCCGTTTCCGGAGACACCGAACAGTGCACGCGCACGATCCCATATGGCCCCGTTGAAGGTCGAGGGATCGGTCTCCGGCTGAATCCCTGGTGTGCCGGGATTTCGGTCGAAGCCTCCCGAGGACCTCCATTGGGTCATCCGTTCATAGTACTCGAAGTCACCGTCGACACGGGGACCCTCGGCCACGCGCGCCGCCTCCCAAGCCAGATCGCGGTATCGGTCACGGAAGCCGGCCCCGGAACGGCGTTGGTTCACGTAGAGCACCCATCCCACCACCTCGCCCGCCAGGTACGCCCACCCGCGGCGCCGCGCCATCGCGAGCTGTCCCGTCCCGGGAACGATCAACGACAGGGTGGGTGGCACCCCCGGATGCCGCGTCGACCACGACTCCGGGCCCCCCGTCAGCATCGTCCGAGGATCAGGGAATCTCGTCCGGGACGCAGGAAACAGCGCGGCCGAGGTCACGTCGACCGCTCCGTCCTGGGCCAGGACTCGGGCGGGGCTCCCGACCCACAGGCCAATTCCGACGAGCCCCGCGCTCAGGAGCACGTTGGACATGGACGCCCGGAGGAGCGAAATCAAAGCGCGATGGAGAACGTCACGTGGACCGGCTCGGTTTCGCCCGTCAAATTCGATACGGCGAGCGACTTGGCGATCGAAAGGTCGAAGCGCTCGAATCTGAGGCCCAACCCCACCCGTGTGCCCTCCTCCTGCCCGAGCTCGGACACGACGTGTCCAGCCCTCAAGGAGATGGCATCCGCCTGGCCCGCCTTGACCTCGGATCCGAAGTATACGGACAACGAGCCGGGGTCCCGCAGCCGGTCCTGGAGCTCCACTCCGATCCATCCGGACAGGGCCTCGTGATCGGTCACCGCCCCCACGATGTCGTATGCCGCGGCGATGCGCGCCCGTGCCGGAAGAGGATCGGCCTGCTCGGCGTTCTCGACCTGGAGCCGGGGCCCGACATGCGCGACCATGGCTCCGAGCCGCAGACGCTCGGCCACGCGAGTCTGGATCCCCGCGTCCACGGCCCACGTCGTGGCCGCCGTGCCCGCGTCGGGACAAATCCCACGGCACGACAGGCGAAACTGTACGAGCTTGAAGCTCAGCCCCGCATTGAGCTTCTCGACGAGCCGCGTCGCCCCCGAAAGCACCGCCAGATGGTTTCGGATGGTGATGGTCCCGGTGAAATTCCCGTTTTCGTCCCGCTGATCGATCTCGCCCGCATCGAGCAGAGAGTACGACGCACCGAGCGTGCCCGACTCCGGATTCGCCCACACTCCAGAGAACGCCGTGGCCGTGCCGGCCACGTGGTCGCCGCGGAAGAGCACGACTTGGCTTTCATCGACGCCCGCCAGGCCGGCAGGGTTCCAGAATCCCGCCTCAGCGCTCTCGAGTGCCGTCACGACCCGTCCCAGCGAGACGGCCCTGGCCCCCACCGGCAGCAGGAGGAAGAGCGCGCCCTCCGATCCCGTGCTTTCCGATCGATCCGCCCCTTGGGCCGCCAGAGGCCCCCCGGTCACCGAGGCGACCGCAAGCAGCATCAGCATGGCCCGCGTGCCGCCGCGGGCCCTCTGCTCGAACCTCATGAATCGTCCTCCTCAGGGACCTGAAAGCCGAGCGTTCCCAGGGTATAGCGGTCTTTACGCCACGCCTTGAGCGGCTTCACCCACAGGTCGAGATACACACTCCTGCCGAGAAAGTGCTCGATCTTCTCTCTCGACCTCGCGCCCAGCTCACGGATCGCGGCGCCGCCCTTCCCGATCACGATTCCCTTCTGGGACCGCCGCTCCACGTGCAAATTCATCTGGATGTACACGGGGTCCTGCGCTTCACGGAATTCCCCGACCCGGCAGACGACAGAATAGGGAATCTCCTCGTGGTAGAGTTCGAACACCGTCTCGCGTACTAGCTCTTGTACAAAAAACCGAACCGGTTGGGAGGCGATGTCGTCTTCCGGGTAGAGATACGGGCTCTGCGGAAGATCCGACTCGATTCGCCCCAGGAGGGCGTCCACGCCACGCCCCTCGAGCGCGGACACCTCGTGCACGGTAGCATCGGGGCGCAGCCCGTGCGCCCACGCTTTCCATGCTTGCAGCGGCCCGGGTGAAGCTTCATCCGCCTTGTTCAGCGCCACGTGCAGCGGTGCCGCGCTGTCGGAAAGAGCGGCACGGAGACGCGCGTCGTCCGAAGAGGACGGCTCGTACCGCCCATCGATGACGAGCAGGACGACATCCGCCTCCGCCAGAGCCGAGAGCGCCGCGCCGTGCATGGATCGCTGAAGCAGATCGCGCACCTCCAACAGCCCTGGTGTATCCAGAAACACCATCTGGGCCGAGTCCGTCGTCACGATTCCCGTGACGCGTTCCCACGTGGTCTGCGCCTTGGGCGTGACGATCGAGAGGTGCTCGCCGATGAAGCTGTTCATCAACGTCGATTTGCCCGCGTTCGGACGTCCCACGAGCGTGACGTATCCGGCACGGGTGGACGGCGCGTGATCGGTCACTCGGTCGGCAATTCCGGGTCGGGTTGGTGACGGGAGGAAGGCACGAGAAGTTACCTTCCCTTTCGTGACGGGGCCACCACCCTTCCGACGCGGGGGGGGGCGCCGGGCATGCCCTCTCATTCGCCCCAGGAGCCGATCATGCAGCTTCCATACGCTCTGCGCACCCTCGGCCAACGACTCTTCCGGCATGTCCCGGTCCGGGTGCGATCAGGGGTCAACCGCGGGCGAAGGTGGAGCCTCGTGACCACGGGGCGGGGCTACGGCTCCGGTCGCTTCGGCCGGGCTCGCGTCGAAGTCCTGGAAGCTCTGCTTCAGCCCGGTGAATGCTTCCTGGATCTCGGCGCTCACAAAGGGTTCATGAGCCTGGCCGCGTCCAGGCTGGTGGGTCCGGCGGGCACCGTCATCGCGGTAGAGCCGGCTACGACGAACCTGTGGTTTCTCGAACGGCATCTCCGCTGGAACCACGCGAACAACGTCCAGATCGTCCGGGCTGCGGTTGGAGCGGACTCCCGCACGGTGAAATTCGGTGGGCAGGGTGACTCCCTGGCGTACGAGGTGGGCACGGGTGACGAGGACGTTCCACTACGGCCCGTGGACCGCCTCCTTCACGAGTACGGGCTGCCACGTCCCACCGCTATCAAGATGGACATCGAGGGCCGCGAGCTCGACGCGCTCCAAGGCGGTCGCACGCTCCTCCGGCCCGATGTCTTCCTCCTCATATCCGTTCACACTCGAGAGCTCTACGACCGTTGCCAGAAGCTCCTCGAGGACGCGGGCTTCCGCCTCTTCCCGTCGCACGAGATCGCCCTCCGGCTCTCGGGCGTCGAACCGGAATGGGGCGGCGACCACGACCTGCTCGCGGTGGGCGCGGAACGGGCCGTCGACGCTTCGAAGCTCGGCGAGCTAAACCTGTTCCGGGGCTCGTGAGACACAACACGTCTCTGCCCCATTCCAGCAGCGCCGCAGCCGCACCACACAAAAACGGCCCGCCTGGCTGAACCAGACGGGCCGTTCGATAAGAAGCCGGCGATCAACGTACTCTCCCACCGGGCGGCCCTTCAGACGCGGCACCGACATCGGCACGGTGCGGCGTTGGTCTCCGCGCGCCGGCCTGCGACGTAGCGCTGCTACGTCTCGGCCTCCGTGCTCGACCGCCTTGCACCGCACTCGATCTCGGCACCGCCCGACCGCCGGAGCCGCACCACACAAAAAAAACGGCCCGCCTGGCTGAACCAGACGGGCCGTTCGATAAGAAGCCGGCGACGACGTACTCTCCCACCGGGCGGCCCCGGCAGTACCATCCGCGCTGTAGAGCTTAACGGCCGTGTTCGGAATGGGAACGGGTGTGGCCTCTACGCAATGGTCACCGACAAATCTCGGCGGGCCGTTCAACACGGCACCGCTGTATTACAAGAAGTCGAGAGTGTGAGAGCCTTGCCATGACGGCCGCCCACCTCTGTGCGAGGTGCGGCCGGTGGTGAAAAGGCAGGCGGGAGGAGAAGCTAGTCAAGCCTCACGGGCGATTAGTACGGCTCGGCTCCGCGTGTTGCCACGCTTCCACCTACCGCCTATCAACGTACTCGTCTCGTACGGCCCTTAAGAGGGTCCGAAGACCCTGGGAGCGTTCATCTTGGAAGGGGCTTCCCACTTAGATGCTTTCAGCGGTTATCCCTGCCCGACGTAGCTACCCGGCGGTGCCCCTGGCGGGACAACCGGTACACTAGCGGTCGGTCCTTCCCGGTCCTCTCGTACTAGGGAAGGCTTTCCTCAACACTCCAACGCCCACGACGGATACAGACCGAACTGTCTCACGACGTTCTGAACCCAGCTCATGTACCGCTTTAACGGGCGAACAGCCCGACCCTTGGGACCTTCTCCAGCCCCAGGATGCGATAAGCCGACATCGAGGTGCCAAACCGCCCCGTCGATATGAACTCTCGGGGGCGATAAGCCTGTTATCCCCGGCGTACCTTTTATCCGTTGAGCGACGGCCCTTCCATTCGGAACCGCCGGATCACTAACGCCTACTTTCGTACCTGCTCGATCCGTCGATCTTGCAGTCAAGCTCCCTTCTACGTTTACGCTCTTCGTGCGATTGCCGACCGCACTGAGGGAACCTTTGCGCGCCTCCGTTACTCTTTGGGAGGCGACCGCCCCAGTCAAACTACCCACCTGCCACGGTCCCCGGAGAGGGTTCACTCTCCTGGGTTAGAATCCCAACATCACAAGGGTGGTATTTCACGGATGGCTCCACGACACCTAGCGGCATCGTTTCAAAGCCTCCCACCTATGCTACACATATGGTATCGAGACCCAATGGCAAGTTGTAGTAAAGGTGCACGGGGTCTTTTTGTCCTGTCGCGGGTAATCGGTATCCTCACCGATACTCCAATTTCGCCGAGCTTCTGGAGGAGACAGCGCCCAGATCGTTACGCCATTCGTGCAGGTCGGAACTTACCCGACAAGGAATTTCGCTACCTTAGGACCGTTATAGTTACGGCCGCCGTTTACCGGGGCTTCAGTTCAAAGCTTCGGGCGAACCCTAACTTCTCCCTTTAACCTTCCGGCACCGGGCAGGCGTCAGTGCCTATACGTCGTCTCTGCGACTTTGCAGACACCTATGTTTTTGCTAAACAGTCGCCTGGGCCGATTCTCTGCGGCCCGCGTCGGCTTCCTCCGCATTGGAGTTCACCTACCACGGGCTCCCCTTTTCCCGAAGTTACGGGGACAGTTTGCCGAGTTCCTTCTCCAGAAATCACTCGAGCACCTTAGGCTTCTCGCCTCGCCTACGTGTGTCCGTTTACGGTACGGTCACAATGTGAACTTCCCTGCGGGGCTTTTCTTGGCGGCATGATTACGGATCCTTGGCGGGGACCGAGGTCCCCTTCGGCATCGGCGCTCGGCTGAAAGTAGCGGATTTGCCTACTACCCATTGCCTACCACCTTACATCGGATTCCACCACCCGACGATCCTGTCACTTCCGC
>JAXHMG010000003.1:1265000-3103005 GCA_034521595.1 Gemmatimonadota bacterium
GCCCTCCCCCTTTGCGCCGGAGTAGGGTCTGGGCCACCACCCCCTTCAGGGACTCCGAGAGCATGACGCGGATCTGCGACTGCTGATCCCCGGGGAATTGGTCGATGATACGCTCCACCGTAGACGCGGCCGTCGTCGTGTGCAGCGTGCCGAAGACGAGGTGGCCAGTCTCGGCCGTCTCGATGGCGATCGCCACGGTCTCGAGGTCCCGGAGCTCCCCGATAAGGATGATGTCCGGGTCCTCGCGCAGGGCGGCCCGCAATCCGCTCTTGAACGACTTCGTGTGCTCGCCGACCTGTCGGTGTGTCACCAGGCACTTTCGGCTCTGGTGCACGAACTCGATCGGGTCCTCGATCGTGAGAACGTGGTCCTCACGCTCACGATTCATCTTGTCGACCATCGCCGCGAGGGTCGTGGATTTCCCGGAACCCGTCGGGCCGGTCACCACGACGAGCCCCTTGCTCAACGAACAGAGATCCTGAACGGGCTGGGGAACCGCCACCTCTTCACAGGTCGGGATCTCGCTGGGGATGACCCGGAACACGGCCATGGGGCCGTTTCGGTCCATCGCCGCATTCACCCTGAAGCGGGCGACGCCTGGGATCTCGTAGGCGAAATCCGCGTCCCACGATTCCCGGAGCGTCTCCCGGTCGCGCTCCCCCATGATGGAGTGGAGCATGGACTCGATATCCTCGCCCTGGAGGGGTTCGACCTCCTCCCGCTTCAGCCCCCCTTCGCGACGTAAGATCGGGGGCTGCCCGACACGCATATGGAGGTCCGAGCCCCCCGAATCGACCAAGCCGCGAAGCAACCCGTCCACTCTGGATGTGTCGGAAGGCCCGGACGTCACCGCCGCGGACGACTCCGGGACGGCCCGGGCCACGTCCGATCCACGCTCCGGCTCGATCGCGCCGGCCACCGTCCCGGATCCCGATCTGGCCGGACGGAGGATGACGGACAGTCCTTCGCTCCCGGGCTCGATCGTGACGCTCATCGGCCCGGCCGGAGATCGGTAGGGAAACGTGACCTCCTCGCCCCGTGCCACTTCACCCTGAAGGGCCTCCGGAACGGAGTCGCCCAAGATCTTGTCGATCTGGGCCGAGGTGACGGGCTGCCGCGTAAGCGCGTCCGTGCGCTCACCGGACTGGAGTTGCACCCGGCGGTTGGGTAGCACGAGCAGAGCGTCCGCATTCCGCTCGGACAGCACGGCGATGAACTTATCGAGTGATTTCATGACTCAATCGAGAGGGTGGGCCGTGCGGATGTGGGCACGATTCACCAGGTGAACCCGAGCTTCGTCGCGAATGCGTACGAAGGTGCCGGAACCATTGAGAAAATCCAACGCGCGGGGGTATTCCTTGGGCAGATCCACCAGGGCCCATCCCGTCAGCTTCGTCCCATCCGACAAGAGCACCTCCAACGGTACGCGATCCGGTTCGACTTCCCCTTCCGGGTCGTCGCCCGCCGTCGTTCCTTCCGGAGCGGAATAGGACACGGACACCGTGCGTCGCTTCCCGATCAAAGCGACGGTCCCGTCCTTCGCGGAAACGGGGAAGAATCGTTCGTCATTATTGACCATGGCGAGGGCGGATTCGTATCCGCCCGGTGCCAGGGTGTTCGGATGCAGGTGAAGGTCGCCGGCGAGCCGGCTCCCATCGTCGCTAACCACCTCCGCAGGGAGGCGCTTCGTGGGGTTTCGGTAGGGTGAGGTCATGTCGCGGACAGGGAATGACGCAAGGCCCAGGCATCGCCGAACGCACAAAGACGGATTCGGCCGGCCCCCGTCACCTCGCGGCACCGGGGGCCACCCGTGCTGATCCACGCGCCTGGCAGGACTCGAACCTGCGACCCTCGGCTTAGAAGGCCGATGCTCTATCCAGCTGAGCTACAGGCGCCTCGTGCCGGCACGAGGCGCCGGCGATCCGGAAAGCTATCAGAGCGCGGGGCCGGGCTCAACGCGAAGGGTCCTGGTCTGCCCCGGGCTCACCTTCGACCGTCGAGGTCGTCGACCCGCACCGGGCCATGAACGCCTCGCGATCCGCCGGATGGAGGCTAGGGCCTCCACCATCCCCATTTCGCTTCGGACTCATCACCGCACCGGGCTCCTCGAGATGTCCGAGTCCGAGGGCATGGCCCAGCTCGTGGGCGAGCACGTGAGTCAGCTCGTCGATGTCCTCGAACCGGAAGATCCGGATCTCCCGGTGCCGACTTCCGGCGCTTCCCACGACCCCACCCATCCCTTCCGTGTAACTACCCGCCTCCACGGACCGGAGTGGGAATGCTTCCCGGAGGCGCGCCGCTTCCGCATTGCGGGCGGACCGGCGAGCGGACAGCGTGCGCTCACGCTCCAGCAGGGCCGCCCGCTCGGCTTCGAGTCCGCGCGCAACGGAATCGAGCGCATCCCGGCGGCGCAGGACACGGCGCTCCCGCTGAACGAGGGCTTGGGCGCTGTCGGGCGGAACCCCATCGGCATCGTTCCACCGTCGCACCACGGCATTGTGGGTGGAGACGATCGCCTCGACCGCTGACCGCTCGGCCCGGTAGCGTTCCCTCGCTCGTTCGTACTCGTCCCGGGAGCGCGCCAGCGCTGCAGCGGCGCGGGTCAGAACGCTGTCCTCGGCTCTGATTCGATCTTCGTGTAGCCGACGTTCCTCGGTTCGCGCCTGGCGGGCGTCATAGATCAACCGGATCGGGATCCCCGACCCCGCTTCGGCTCGAAATACCGGCTTCCCCGCCGCGTCCATCCATACCGCCGCCGCCTCACGGGCGGCTACTTCCACCGCCCCACGGTCGATGTCGAACCTGGGATCCACGTCGGCCACATGCCAGCTCAGAGGTCGCGCACACGGTCCCGGAAGCGCCGTTCCCTCCGGATCGCGCGCATCAGCCGGGAGAGCAGCCTGCTCCGACCTCTCGGATCCGCTCGCGATCACCAGCCAGGCCATGAAGGCCAACACGCACAGGGCGCTCGCGAACGGAGCAGCACGATCATTCATAGGCTCACTCTGCGCGCCGGGCCCGACCGAAGCAAGCCCGCCCTCGATGACGCTTGCGAAGCGATCACCGCCGACCTACGCTGAACACATTCGTCGGGGTGAGGTGCTGTATGCGCGAGCCTACGTATCCAGGTGAAGATCCGCTCGTTCGGGTCCGGTCCGCGAACGACCGATTGAAAGCGGACCGGAGTAGCGTCATGCACCGTTCTCTCGCGGCGTCCGTCCTGATGCACGCGGCGATCCTCGCCGGCTGGCCTGCGTTGAGTATTCCGGAGCTCGCCGGCGGGACGGCGGTGGGGTCGGGCCACATGGAGGTCGTGAGCCTCGGCGCGCTCCCGCCACCGAACGCACCGCGATCCCTGGTGCCCCTTGCCATGGCGGTGGCCGACCAAGAGGACGAGGACGAGAAGGGGGCCGACGGCGAAGCCGACCGTCCGGATCCGTCGGACTTCGACGAAAGCGCGGAGCGAGCCGCCGCCGGCCGGCGTGGAGACGGAAGGGTCGGGCTACGACGCGTGGCTTCCCTGCAGCCCCGGATGACCGACCCGGCGCCGGCCCGCGAGAACCCCGCCCCGACCGATTCCGCGTCCGCTGCGGAGGAGCCCTCGGACGGCGAGGAATCCGAGGGGCTACGCATCCGTCGTGGGACCGAGGATCTCGAATATCAGCGCCTCTCCGACGAGGAAGCGCTGCGGCTCGAGGAGTTGTCCGCGCTCCGCCCGGAGCTCGTGCTGTTCTCTCCCTCCAGCTGGCTGGTGCTGCGTAACCCTGACGAAGTGGGCAGCTTCCTCCGGGCTCGCTTCGAACAGAACGATGCGGGCACCGAAGACGGAGGCTCCTTGAGCATCTCGCTCTGGGTGGACGAGCGAGGATCGGTCGAGTGGGCCGAGATCAACCGATCGAGTGGAAACGGGAGCCTGGACGCCTCGGCCCTCGAGCTCTTCCGTGACGTGGTGGCGTTCCGGCCCGCGAGGGACCGGGGAAGGCACACCCCCGTCGCGGCCATCTTTTGGCTGACATGGTGAAGCGCGCGAGCGCTCTCTTGGCCACGGCCGTCCTGACCGGATGTGCCGGAGGGGCCTCCGGGCCCGCCGGTCCCGTGGTGTCCCCCACGGGTATCGTCTACGAGCCCGGCACCCCTCCTTCCGAGACACAGTACTCACAGACCGCGGCGCTTTATCTCCGCTCCGACGAGCCGGAGCGCGCGCTACGCCGAGCCCTGGAGGGCGTCGAGGCCGATCCCGGGAACCCGATCCATCACTTTCTCGCGGGCGTGGCCCATGCACGTCTCGGTGCGTACGAGGCCGCCGACTCCCTGTGGAAGACGGCGCAACGCATCTACCCCGCGTACGAGCTCGACATCGAGCCCGAGCGCCTCGCCGCATGGGCGGACGCCTTCAACGAGGGGTCGGATGCGTACGCGGAAAGACGGGATTCCGCCGCGATCCGCGCGTGGCGCGACGCCACCCTGATGTACAACCTCCGCCCCGAAGCTCACCGTAACCTGGGCATGCTCCTCACCCAACAAGGTCGTCTGAACGAGGCAGCGGAGGTCTATCGAGACCTCCTCGAGGGCCTGCAACGGGTGCCCGCGACGAGGCACCTGAGCGACGAAGCGAGATCGCGTCGTGCCGCCACCCGCATCGAAACGGAGGAGCGCCTCTCGGAAGCACTCCTACTGAGCGACCGATACGCCGAGGCCGAGCCGCTGCTACGGCAGAAGGTGGCCCGGAACCCCGAGGACCCCCGAGCTCGCCAGGCGCTCGCCGACGCTCTGGTGGGCCAGGAGCTGCGGGAGGAAGCCCGAGCCATTTACGACGAGCTCCTCGCCGACGACCGTCTGGACGGCACGGACCTCCACAATCTGGGGGTCACCCTCTTTCGAGCGGGCTTTCCGAAACGGGCGGCGGAGGCGTTCCGGCTCCTCACCGAAGCACGTCCGGACGCTCGCGACGCTTGGTTCAACTACGCGAACGCCCTCCTCGCCTCGGAGCGGTGGGAGACGCTCGTTGCCGTGACCGACCAACTCGTTCAGCTCGACCCCCTCGGAGAAGGAGCCGGAATGATCGCGGCCCGCGCGCGCCTCGAATCCGGTGACGAACAGGGCGCCCTCCAGCGGCTCGAAGAGGTCGATACCGCCCCCGTTCACCTGGAGGGACTCGTCCTGCAACCGGCATCCTCGGCGACCCGGCTGGAAGGCCGGGTGGTCGGCAACGCCGGCGAGCCCGGAAGTGCCCTACGCCTCCGCTTCACCTTCTTCGGAGAAGGCTCCGGAGACGCAGGCCGGGCCTACGCCGAGACGTCGGTTCAGGTGCCGCCGGCCGACGAGAGTCACCCACTCGAGCTCACGGTCGGCATACGCGCGACGGGTTACCGGTACGAAGTCGTGGAGACGGCGGAGTCGGGCGGATAAACCCGCAGGAGGAGATCGTCTCCATCGCGCGGGACACCACGCCCGTCCGTGTTGCTCGTACCGAGCCAAAGGCCCCCGTCGGGGGCGACGCGAACCAAACGAAGCCGCCCGAAATCCTGCTCGAAGACGACCTCCTCGCACCCGACGCGCCATTGGCCTCTTCCGTCCCGCTCGAGGTCGAGCCGGCGCAAAGTCTCTCCGCGGAGCCCCGTCACCAAAGCGCTTCCACCCCACGATGAGCCGTCATCCGGGTAAAGGGCGAGGCCCGCGGGCGCGATCGCCGGCACCCAGGTCACCAGAGCCGACACGAAGGGCCCTCCTTCGGTGGTCCCGGTCGTGATCGGCCATCCCAGGTGGTCGCCCGCCTCGAGGGCGTTCAACTCGTCGCGATTTCCGCGATAGCCCTCCTGCACCATCCCCGACGGTCCGTGATCAATGGCGAACATCTGCCCCGTCTCCGCTTCCCACGCCATCCCTTGGACGTGGCGGATTCCCGAGGCGAAGACGGGGGACGAGCTCTGCCCGTCCACACCGTCCGGACGGCCGTCCGGACGGTAGCGGAGGATCTTTCCTCGAAGCGATTCCGGGGCATGGGCCGTCCACGGCTCGGTGGCATCTCCGTTACTGACGTATAGCAATCCGTCGGGACCGAAGCGGAGGCTGCCACCGCCATGCAACATGAAAGCGGGCAACCCATCGACGATCACCTCCGGATCTCCCGCTCGGCCATCAACTTCAGTCAGGCGAAGCACGCGCAGCGTGGTCGGGTGCCCACGTTCCGAATCGAACATACGTTGTAGCCGACGCCAGGCGCCAAGCAGCCCTCGAGACACGGCGTTCGACGGGATGCTCCTGTGCGTCGCCGCCACGTACACCTCCAACGCCCCCGCTTCGTTCGTTCTGGCGTCGATGCCCATGAGTCCGACCTCCTCCTGGGCGTAGACGTTCAGCTCGGCCCAGGGTTCCGAGTCGATCGTACCGTCGGCCCGGACCATCCGAATGCGTCCGGGGCGCTCCGTGAACAAAGCACGTCCGTCCGGCAAAAACACGAGATCCCAAGGCACGGACAGCCCGGTCCCCAGGGTGTCCACACGCAGCGCTCCGGCCGAAGAGGGATCTTCGGCATCGAGTGTCTCACACACGGGCACCGAAGGTTCGGTCTCGCGCACCCCGAGCTCTTCGAGTGTCGGCAGGTCGCCCTCTTCCGGGCCGCACGCCCCGACGATCATGAGCAACACGCTCGAGACGAGCGCGTACTCGAGGCTCCCTCCGCGACGGGAGCGGAAGGGTGGACCGTCTCGGTGCCACTCGGAACGGAAGAACGAACCTACCAGAACAGGGCGGATCACTTGGACCTCGACTCCATGGTGTTGGTGTTGCAGTATGTGGGAGCCGGTTCACCGGATCTCCGGCTCGGGCGACCTTCCTACTCAGGACGTTCGTGTACGATCCCCGCAACAAGGAGGACCCCGTGCCCCGCTGGCCGACCTCGACCCCGCTCCCAGGCGCGGCGAAATCGTTGCAGCGCCTCGGACTCGGGGGGATGCCACTCTCGATCTCGGTTCGGCCCGATCCGGCCGAGGCCCGCGCGTTGATCCGGCACGCGGTCGAGTCCGGCGTGGAGCTCATCGACACGGCCGACAGCTACGCACGGGACGACCGTGAGACCGGACACAACGAACGGTTGATCGCCGACGCCCTTCGCGAGATGGACATGGACCCCGCGGCCGGGCTCGAGGAAGCGGTACCGATCGTCGCGACGAAAGGCGGGCGCACACGCCCCGGAGGCGAGTGGGCGATCAACGGCAGGCCCGAGCACCTCCGCCAAGCGTGCCACGCGAGCCTCGAGGCGCTCGGAGTCGACCGCATCCCGCTGTATCAACTCCACACTCCCGACCCTGACGTTCCGTTCGAGGAGAGCGTGGGCGCCCTCGTGCAGCTGCGTGACGAAGGAAAGATCGGGCTCATCGGCCTCTCGAACGTCTCACTGAAGCAGATGGACACGGCCAGCGCGCTCACCCCCATCGCATCCGTGCAGAACCGGCTCTCGGTGTGGGACGCGGGGCTTCGAAAGCCTCCCGTGGTCGCTCGCTGTGCCGCCCAAGGCATCCTGTTCATGGCATACGCCCCCCTCGGGGGTCGAGAGAGAGCGGGCTCGTTGGGCGACGTCGGGCCGCTCGCCGCTCTAGCCGAAAGCCTCCGCGTGACCCCCCAGGAGCTCGCGCTCGCGTGGCTGTTCGACCTCGATCCGGCCATCGTTCCGATTCCGGGAGCCACGCGGACCTCGAGCATCGACAGCGGGCTTCGAGCGCTCCGGCTCGAATTGGAGCCCCACCACATTCGCGATCTTCGCCGCGCGCTCCGTCAGATGCCCGACCGAAAAGGGGTCGCTACGCGGATCGCGTCGAAGGTTCGTCGAGCTCTGGACTAACCCGAGACCCCGGCGACGACGGACCGCGAGCACCGCCGCGGATCATCGGGACGGCAACACCCAGAGCCGGCCGAGCGTGTCGGCGTCCAGCTCCACCGTCCGAATGTGCTCGAGTGAATCGGCATCAAAGACGTCGATCGTGTTCCCCGCATTATAAAGATAGAGGAGCTCTCCATTGGAGCTGACCTCGAGCTCCATGCGCGGCCGCCCGTCGAACTCAACGTGCCGGGCGGTTCCCGCCTCCATGTCGATCGCCCACATCTGATAGTTCTCGAGCTCCTGGTGGAGCCCGTACGCGTGATCACGGTCCGGAGCGAGGGCGAAGCTGACGCGGGACGTCGGTCCGGTTTCCGACGGCCCCAGCAGGAAGAAGTCGATATCCCTCGAGCCGGGATTGGCGCGCGCGACTCCCAGGAGCTCGCGGTCCTGCACTTCCTCGTCGATGCGGAACATCCCGGTATGCCAGCCCTCTACCTCACGAGGAGTGGTGGGGAATCCGAATTCGAAGTCACCGAGACCCTGATCGAGGGCGTCCCCGTATTCCCAGCGGTCCGTGGGCTCGTACGTGTCGGTGTCGTAGATCCGAACGTCGTCCATGAAGAAGTAGAGCGCCTCGCCGTCGGGCGAATAAGCGAAGCTGGCGCCCTCCTGGGGCTCGCCGTCGGGCCACGGGACGTCCTGCACGACCCGGTGCTCGTCCATGTCGTAGAGCACCAACTCCATCTCCCCGATCTCCCACCGATCCCGCAGCTTCTCGTAGCGCCGGGTCATGAGCACGGCATGCCTGCCGTTCGGGTGGACCGCCATGCCGCGGATCCGGATCCTCGAATTCCGCTCACTGAGCGTGAATGCATCGACGCTCTCCCGCGTCTCGAGATCGATCACCTCCACGTGCTCGTAGTCGATCATCTGGGCGATGATCCGCCGCCCGTCGGCAGTCGGCGTGAGGGTGCCGGGGATGCCCGAGGTCGTGGCGATCTTGTCCACCAGGGTCAGGTCCGATTCACGCAGCACGTGGATGGACCGCTCGTACGTCGCCACATAGATCAGGCCGTCGCCACCGCTCCGGACCTGGGCTTCCGAGACGGTGGGGATCGCCGCGGCAGCGAGCGCGACGAGCACCAGCACCGTCTCTCGGACGGTCGGGTACCGACCCGGCGCGAGGAGGCGTTTCCAGCGCGTCACGGCGGTCACGGGAACACCAGATCCAGCTTCCGCCAGTCTTTCTGGGCCGCCGCGCACTTGCTGGTCCAGTCGCCCGCGTTGTTGAGCTGATCGGGAACCTGCGCGGGCCAGAAACAGCCCAGGTGGCAGTCGAAGAGGTCTCGCTCGACGGGCTGACAGAGACCGGCGGTCCCACCCCCGGAGTCGGTCTCCCACCCCGGAGAGAAGATCAGGGTGCACCCGAAGGGAATCTGAGGACCGTCGGGCCCCGAGCTTTCCAATCCCACCACGTCGAGCTCGTCTTCGGCCGAGGCCGCCCCCGTTCCGTCCGGGTGCTCACCCTCGGAAGCCGCGGCGGCGCTCCGCCGCTCACCCTCGACGTAGCGCTCGACGCGCGCCGCCTTTTGGTTGACCGCCTTGATACGCCTCATGTCCCGTCGCCTCAGTGCTCGAAGTGGTTCAGGAATCCCGGGTTGCGCACCGCTAGCGCCCCGTAGACGCGCAGACAGATGTCCGTCCACGAACGAATCCACTCACAGTAGTGAAGATTGGGCGCCTTCGTCGTTCCGTACCGAGTGTGCGCCTCGTGATAACACCCGCCCGCACAGAGAGGCCGTGCCCAGCAGGTGTGGCAATCGGGCTTGTACGCGACGTGGTGCTCCTCAAGGAACTGCACCTGCTTCTCCCGATCCACGCCATCGGTGACACTCCCGAAACGATGCTCTTCCGATCCCGCGAACCGGTGGCATAGGCCGAGATTCCCGTCGGTCGAGACCCCGAGCATGCCGACCCCCGCACCACACGGGTGGGACTTGCTGAATCCCTTGTGGATCTCCTCGATGGACTCGCTCACGTTCGAGAACCCGTGGTGACGCCCTTGAACGGCATATTCGAGCCACTCCCAGGCCAGCTCCTCGAACTGTTCGAGCATCCGGTCGAGCGCCTCGCCCTCGATCGCGTAGTCACGACCTTCGGCGGTCGTCACGGGGGCGAAGCCAACCTCCCAGAACCCGATGTCTTCGGTCAGGTGCCGGAACGCCCCGATCACGTCGAGGTTCTGCTTGGTGAGCGTCACGCGGGCTCCGACCGGTCGCGACGTGTGCCGCTGGAGGAGCTCACGGACGCGCGGGACGACCTCGTCGTAACTTCCCTTTCCGTTGTTGAAGACGCGCAGCTCGTCCTGCACCTCGCGTGGCCCGTCGATCGAGACCGTGACGCCGACCTCGTTCTCGGCGAGCCATTCGATGACGTCCGGTTTGAGGAGCGTTCCGTTCGTCGTGAGGCTGAAGTCGACCCTCTTACCCTCTGCCTCCGCCCGCTCACGGGCATAAGCGAGCGTGGACTGCAGGAGCTTGAAGTTCAGCAGCGTCTCCCCTCCGAAGAAGGTCAGATGACACCGCTCGCCCACTCCGGCCTCCGCGAGCATGAAGTCCACGCTCTGGCGGGCCGTTTCCTCGTCCATGAACCGCGGCATGGTGCCCGCTTCCACCAGCTTGTCGTCACCGTACTCGTAGCAGTACGTGCACCCGAGGTTGCACTTGCTCGTGACGTTCAGGACCATCGTCTTGAGCGGGATTCCGTCCGGCGGCGCCTCGACCGGCATGGGCTCGGGTCCCGCGTCCTCGGGCCCGATGGCACGGACCTCGTAGAGGTCGACGACGGCGGCGCGGACTTCGGCGGGCGGAAGCGTGTCGGAAAGGCCGGACTCCAGCCCTTCGACGGTGTCCGGTCCCACGTCTTCGAGCCGATCGAGCACGGCCGAGGCGGCGTCATCGGCACAGAACACCGCCGCGCTCGGCACCAGGTAGAGGAAGCGCAGCCCCTCGGCCTCGAAGGCGTGGTATTCTCTGGGGGCCAGTCGAGCGCTCATCGGTTCCCTCCCTCCTGGATGGTGTTCACGACTTCGGCGCGCGGCTCCCATTCGATGTAGCTGGGCGGTGAGACGACCAGGAAGCCGCGCGCACGCAGGGGCGCTTCCGACATGGGAGCGCCCTCCCTTCGGTGCTCGGCCCGGACCCACACCTCCCCGATGTTGTTTCTGAGGCCGCTGCGTTCCGGATTGGGACCGTCCACCGCCGGGGTGAAACGGCCGTCCTGGTCGATCTCGCCGACGAAGTCCACGTCATCGTCGTCCCAGGTGCGCGGGTATTCGACCAGGCTCCAGCTCGCGTCCACGACGCCAATCCGGATGTCGTCGTCCGTGTCGCGCTCGCCGTCCGGACCGACGGCGAAGCCAACGGCCTCGAACCGCGCATATCCGGGAGCGAAGTTGCCCCCTCCCGTCCGGGCGATGGCCGGATGGGGCTCGACGCGGATGTAGTCGACCGCTTCGTAGACCACGAGGGCGCGATCCGCCCGGGCTCCGGCGATCACGACATCACGCGCGCCCGCAGGCGCACCCTCCTCGACCCGGATGCGAAGAGTGGCTCGATCCGACGCGACCTCGTCCACTCCGAGGATCTCCACGCCGGCCCCGAGATCGACATCTTGCGCGCCCAGAGACTCTGGCAGGTTGGCTCCGAAAATGCGGATCCGTTCCTCCGCACCGGTCACGGCCTTCTCCGGATACGCTCCGAGCACGACCGGAGCCGAGCCGATTCGCACCATCTCGACATCGACGCCGATCTCCTCGTAGGCACCGGTGAACCACCGTCCATACATCTCGTTCCAGTCCCGCTCGACGAACATCACCTCGCGGAGCTCGGTATGCTCACCACCCGTTCCGTTCGAGCTTCCGCGCCACTGGTAACCGGTGTAGACGGTCGCCTCGCCGGAACGCTCGACGGTCCGGTCTTCCGCGGGGTAGAGATAGCGGGCCGAGGTGGTGAAGTCCTCACGCGCGGGCCCGTCGGCGGAGACGGTCACCGTGCCGTAGAGGGGGCCTCGGCCGACCTCACGCCCCCGTACGGCCCAACGCCCCTCGATCCGAGCGGGCCGCATGTTTCGGGACCAGTCGCTCCAAGCCCTCGTTTCGAGCGGGTACTGCTCCGCGAGACGCGCCACCGCGGCGTCCACCGGAAACTCGAAATCTCCTTCTTCTTCGGGAACGGAACCCCGGCGAAAGCGCTGGCGGTCGATGAGGGGATAGAGCCCCCGATGCGTCTCGGTGACGAGCTCCCACTCCTCCGGGGTGCGACGCTGCGTCGCGATCCGCCCGAGAGTATGACAGGCGGTACAGGTCCGGCGGACCACTTCGGACATCTCCGGACGCTCCGTCAAATGCCGCCGCTCCACTTCCCAGAAGGCCGGACGCAGCTCCTCGGGCGCGAGGCCGTGCCGGTTGGCGAGGTAGCGTACGATCTCTCGAGCGTCCTCGGGATCGACGCTCACGTCGTTGAGGGACACCATCCGCCGGATCGACTGGCTCCAGCCTTCGGGCGTCTTCCGAAGGTAGGAGATCCGGCTCATCCGTCCGTCGTCGTCCTGCTGATGACATCGGCTACAGTTGCGCACCACCAGCTCGCTCGTGACCGGGATGCCCTCCACGGCCCCCTGCCCTTCCTGCGCGTTCCCGGATTCGGGCACGGAGAGAACGGCCCCCACCAAGCCCACGCTGATGACCACGAGCGGACCTCGTCTCAGCATGCGGACGTCTCCTTGGTTGGCCCGTCCAACTTCGGACGCTCGAATCGATCGAACCGTTCGAGGACGGGGCGTTCAGGACAGCGCAAAGCGCTCTTGATCAGCGGATCACAGCTTGCAGCCGAACGCGCGCGCCTCACTCGCGTTCGATGTACGGGGGCGCCCCGCCTACGTCAAGGGCGTGACGCCTTGCCCGTCAGTTCCTGGTGTCGGCCGGCTCCAGTCGGAGGATGGGGGTTCGCGCCCCGTCCTCCCCCTCGACCGCGACGTATAGGTATCCATCGGGGCCCTCCCGTACAGCGCGGACCCGCCCGATATCCGGTAGAAGCACTTCCTCCCGCACGATCTCGGTCCCATCCAAATCGAGGCGCGCGAGATACCCACCACTCAGGCCGCCGGCGAACGCATCTCCCTGCCAACGCGGGAAGCGGTCTCCGGTATAGAAGGTGAGGCCGGAAACCCCGATCGACGGGACCCACACGTGCACCGGCTGCTCCATCCCTTCCCGGTGCGTGCCCTCGTGGATCGCCGAGCCCGAGCCGTAATTCACCCCGTACCCGATCACGGGCCAACCGTAGTTCGCCCCCGCACGCACGATGTTGACCTCGTCCCCGCCCTGGGGCCCGTGCTCGTTGAGCCAGATGTCGCCCGTCTCCGGATGGATCGCGAGGCCCTGTGCGTTGCGATGTCCGTAGCTGTAGATGTCGGGGAGAGCCCCTGCCTGGTCGACGAACGGATTGTCATCCGGAACGCTCCCGTCGTCGTGCAGCCGCAGCGTCACGCCGTGATGGTTGGAGAGGTCCTGTGCGGGATGCGCCTCGAGGTCGCCGCTCGGCGAGACCTGCCGGTCTCCGACGGTGATGTACAGATAGCCATCGTCGTCGAACACGAGGCGAGATCCGTAGTGCCCGCGACCCGACGACTCCGCTTCGAAGATCTCCTCCACCTCACTGAGCTGATCGTCCTCGAAGCGTCCTCGGATGACCGCGGTCGTGGAGCCGGACGCGAGCGGCTTCGAGTAGGACAGATAGACGAGGCGGTTGGACTCGAAGTCGGGATGGAGCGTGACGTCGAGCAAGCCCCCCTGCCCCTGGGCATGAACCTCCGGGACTCCTGGAACGGGGTCCGGAAGCAAGCGCCCATCCCGCACGATCCGCAGGCGCCCCGGACGCTCCGTGACGAGCATGTCGCCGCCCGGGAGGAACGCCATCGACCAGGGCACCTCCAGGCCGTCCACCACGGTGACCGCACGGAAGTCGTGCGCCGCCGAGCGGTGGACGTCTTGAGCGTTCGTATCGCACGCGCTCAGCGCGAGTGCAGCCATCAACCATGCCGAACGTGTCCAGCGCCTCATACTCGCTCCTCTTTCCTATGACGGAGTCGGGCCGCGAGGCCGCCGACACCTGCTTCGAAATTCAGATGCGCCAGGACCCTCCCGGTCCCGTCGGGTTCCGATTCCATCACTCCTTCCACCGCTCCGAGCCTTCCTTCTTACAGCCATGGGCTGGAGGGGGGAGAATCCTTACGAGAGGTTCGGGTTGTTGAAGCGTTCCGTATCCGGAAGCGGGAAGCACGTGGAGGAGCCGTACAGCCCACCGAACGGAAACGGCTCGCCCGGCGCCGGATGAAGCGGAAGGTCGTAGCGCTTCATATCCATCAGGTGATGGCTCTCCAGAAAGAGCTCCGCCCGCCGCTCATAGACGATCTGGTCCATGATCTCTTCTTCGTCCGAGCTCTCGAAATCGGGGAGATCCGCGCGATCGTGCAGCTCGTTGATGAGCGACACGGCGTCTTCCGGCCGGTTATCCGCAAGGGCCGCTTCCGCCATGATAAGCGCAGCTTCCGGCCAGCCGGCAAGCCTTACGGGAGCGTCGAGGCTGCTATACTTGCTCGTCGTCCAGAGTGGAACGCCATAGCCCGCCACGGTCCGCCCCTCGTCGGTCACGGGCACCCGCGGGTCCGGAACTCCGTCGAAGGTCATATCCAGGTAACGCTCCCCGATCCCGACGTTCTCATCACGCTGATTGCTGCGGTACTGCCGGTTGTGCGTAGCGTCGTTCAAGGCGGAGTACTCGAGCTCGAAGGTGAAGTCCTCCGGAACGTCGGCAACGGCATTCCCCGCATCCGCCACCTGACCCAGGTTCAGCAGGGCGCGACCCGTCCCGATCCGTGCGAGGTTGAGGAAATCGCTCTGGCCGCTCGACTCCGCGGCGGCCATCGCCCGTTGGAAGCGGTCGATCGCCAACCCCAAGGCGTCTTCCACGCTCTGCTCGGGTCCGTTGTCGAACGCCACGCTGCACATCGATTCGCCCATGAGCAGGTAGCTATATCCCGCCCAGGCCGCGGCCCGTGCCTCGAGCTCGGTCTTGTTCGGCACTTGAGCTTCGCCCCACTCGTCCAATCGGCCCAACATCTCGTCGGCGAACCAACGGCTCCGCGACAGGGGGAGGTAGAGTGCGGCGTTCCCGCTCTCGCAGTCGGCGCCGGCGTACGACCCGGAGCCGTACCCACCGGTCGTCCATGTGCGACCGTCATAGAACACCTGGGTGCCTCCATTCTGCACCGACCGGAGCTCCCATCCCACGAGGCCACTGACGTTCACGTAATGCGTGAACGCACAGCGAAACTCGTTGCCCACGCTCTCCACGAGGAGTTGTGCGGCGGCCGGGTCCTCCATGTCACGAGCGATCACCCGCGAGGGTGCCTCTACCTCCAGGAGTTGATCCAGGGCGTCGCAACCGGCCAGCGCCCCGAGGCTCAGGAGTGCCACTCCCACCGCCAACGGCGAGCGGGAGAATCCGCGGGGCCGCGCGTTCTTCGATCGGCGCTTCAGGTCGTCGATACGGTTCTGATCCATGACTCGTGGCCCCCTCAGAATGTGATGCGGAACGTGAGCGCGAGCGATGTCAGTGGCGGCGTCGCGTCGGTATCTTCCGGCTCCCGGTTCCCTCCGAGCTGATTCGCCGGCGCCCGCGACTCCGGATCCTGGGCCGGATAAGGGAAATACTCCGTCCAGATCATGCCGAGGTTCCGAGCGGCAAGACTCACTCGAGCCGCCCGCGCGCCGATGCGCTCGGCCCAATTCGTCGGAAGGGGAGCGCTCAACGAGACTTCCCGGAAGCGCATGTAGCCCGACGCCGGAGTCCAGAGCTGGAACTCGCCGGATCGACCCAGCTCCGCCGCGCCGAGGATACGGGGGTCGGCGGTCTCGGGATGCCACAGCTCTTCGGCGATCCCGAGAGCGGCGTAGCGCCACCACATCTGTGTCGAATAGTTCGTCTGACCGAGCTTGAAGTCAGCGAGCATACCGAGCTGGATGCGGTCGCCGAAGGTGAACGTCGACGACACGGATCCTTCCACGCTCGGGTCGGGATGACCCGCGTACAGCCAGGGCGCGTCGCCACAGTCCATGCTCCCGCCTTGCCCGTCATCGCACAGGATGTTCACCGGGTCCCCGGCGGGGGTGACCTCGGCGGACACCACCCTCGGCGCAAAGAGCGAAGCTGCCGGATAGCCCTCCTGGTGACGTGTCGTCCAGCCGAGCTCGAGGAAGCTCTCGAGTCCGAGATCTTCGATCCGGTTACGGTTGGTGCCGACGTTGACACCGAGGTCCCAATCGAACGTAGGGAGATCGAGCGTGCGTGCGTCCAACGACACCTCCACGCCCCGATTCGACAGCCGACCGATGTTCACGAACTGGTCTTCGAAGAATCCGTCCGACGGTGCGACGTTGCGGGACACGATGGCGTCACGGGTTACCTGATCGTAGAACGTCAGATCGAGCGAGACACGGTCTCCGAACATCGTCGCGTCGAATCCGGCCTCGATCTCCCGACTCTGCTCCGGCCCCAGATCAGGGTTTCCTGGAGCGTCCGGAAATACCGCGGGTGAGCCGTCAGGCTGAGCGCGCGGGCTGAAGCTACGGATGGCGTCGAACACGTCCGGCTGCTGGCCGGATTCTCCATACGCCGCACGGAGCCGGAGCGAGCTTACGAAATCGAGCCCCCAGAAGTCTTCCTCGCTGATGACCCAGGAACCGCTCACCTTGGGATAGTAGACCAGCGAAAACTCCTCTCCGAACGCGCTGTTGTCGTCGGCCCGCACCGCCGCCGTCAGGAAGATGCGGTTCTCCCAACCCAGCTGCTCCTGGACATAGAGTCCGACCGTGTTGTTTTCGACCACGTCGTCCGATCCGAAGGTGGTCGCCGCGCCTCCCACGGACTCCACTCCCGGCGCGGGGAACCCTTCACCGATCGCCTGAGTGAGCTCCACGCGCTTCGTGTTCACCTGTAGCCCCGCGGACGTCGTCGAGGACACCCGCTCCGAAAGGTCGCGGCTCACGCTCGCCGCATAGTCGAACGAGCTCTGTTGCACGGACTCCTGCCGCACATTCCTCGATCCGCGCGCCACCTGCTCCGACCAGAACTGCGCCGCGGACGGGCTCAGGTGCGGCGTAAAGGCCGTGTTCTTCTGGTCGGTAAGGTCCAAGCCGAACGTGAGCCGATGATTGAACCAATCGGTGGGGTCGTACCGGAAAGTCAGGCTCGTCGTCATGCGCGTCGCGTCCTGAACGAACTGCGAACGCTCGTAGAAAGCCTCGGGGGGCGCGATCCAGAACCCGCGGCGCGGTGTGTCGAGGTGCTCCGGAGAGCCCAGGAACAGAGAGCGGAGCGCGCTCTGACCAGCCCCGCGACCCGGCACCCGGACCTCGTTCAGCGAGAAGCCCGTGCTGGCTTCGATCGAAATCACCTCAGCGGGCTGTGCGCTCACATTGGCCCTGGCATTGTACCGCTTCTGCCAGCTGTCCGGAGTGGCTCCATCCTCGCTCTGGCCGGAGCCGGACACGAAATACCGCATGGTCTCCGAGCCACCGCTCACGCTGAGCGAGTAGTCTTGGATCCGACCATAGCTGAAGATGTCGTTGCCCCGCTCTTTCTCGCGCTCCACGAGGTTCAGGCCTTCGGGCTCTCCGGTGCTGGGGTTGATCCCCCAGTTGATCGGGACCTTACCCGCCGGATCGTGGAGCCAGTTCGCACCCTGGCGCGTGGAGAGCGTCCACTCGGCCGGTTGATCGAAGGAGCCTCGCTTGGTGATGATGTGAATGACGCCGTTGGAGGCTTCCGTCCCGTACAACGTCGCCGCCGCCGGCCCTTTGATCACCTCCACGCTCTCGATCTCGTCGGGGCTGAAGTCGTCGATGCGGGATACCGCACCGGCGGACGATCCGCCCTGAGGCGTGGACATGCGGTTATTCACCCGCACGCCGTCGACGTACAGCAGAGGCTGGTTGTCCCCGGACATGCTCGACTGGCCCCGGATCCGCACCACGGACGCCGTGCCGGGCGAGCCGTTCCCCTGGTTCACGACCACGCCCGACTCGCGACCTCGCAGCAGATTGGAGATGTTGTCGATCGGTGCGACCTCGGCTACGGAGCCGTCGATGTTTCCGACTACGTTGCCGATGGCACGGCGCTGCTGGCCGCCTGCGGTCCCCGTGACGACCAGCTCGTCGAGTCCGAGCGCCTCCGTACGGAGCTGGAAGTTCACCTCCGCCGTCTCGTCGGCAGCCACGGTGAGGACGCGCTCCTGCGAGCTGTACCCGATGCTCTGCACCTGGACGGTCACCTCACCCGGAGCGACTCCGGTCAGCAGGTACCGTCCGGAATTGTTGGTGAGCCCACCTATACCCGTGCCCACGACGGACACCTGTGCACCGGCGATGGGGGTCCGCGTGCCGCTCTCGACGACCTCACCCGTGATCGTGGCCTGCTGGGCGGAGAGAGCGGGCGGAAGAAAGACGAGGGATCCGAGGGCGACGAGCAGCCCGGTCCCGGCGAACCTGCGAGCATCCATGGGGAGCCTCCGCGAAACGGTCCGTGTTGTACCGGCCGCGCCGATGAGCGGCCCTCGACCGGCTCGGCATCGGTAACACCCGAAGGTGCCCGCCGCAAGACTGCGCAAAACGAGGCTCAGCCTGCTGGCGGTCACGGGTGCTTCTCGACTCCGCCTGGATTGCGAGGGATAGCCGAACGTGCGTCCTCTCGGGTTACGAGGGGACATCCGCTGTCCCTCCTCCCTACCGGATCTCTCTTTCGCGCCCTAGAATGCCCGCCCGGCCGACGGACGAGCCAGCGCAGCCAACCGTCCCGCGCCCTCCATGACCCACCCAAACACACGAGCCCCGTCATGACCCGACTTCTCCGCCCCACCGTTTTCGCCGCCGCGATGCTGTTACTGACCGCGCCAGGAGCTGACGGTCAGCTTCTCGACAAGCAGGTGGTGAGCCTCGACGCGGCCCGCACCATGATGGCCGCGGCGGAAGCGGAGGCGAACCGGAACGACTGGCCCGTGGCGATCGCCATCGTGGACGCGGCCGGCGAGTTGATCCTTTTTCAAAAGCTCGACGGCACCCAGGCGGCGAGCATCGACATCGCCATCGACAAGGCCCGGACCGCGGCCCGCCTGAAGCGGCCGACCAAGGCGCTCGAAGACGCGATCTCTTCCGGACGGACCGCGCTGGCGGCGGTCGACGGCATTCTTCCGCTCCAGGGCGGCGTGCCGATCACGGTCGGCGGCGAGGTGATCGGCGCGGTGGGCGTGAGCGGGGTCACGTCTCAGCAGGACGAGCAGGTCGCGGAAGCGGGCGTGGAGGCGCTGGGCGGGTAGAGGCCGACGACCACGGCGCCGATCCGCCCGTGCACGGCTCCAACGCTCACCTCCCCGCCGACACATTTGGCAGCGCGCGCACGTATTAGCGGTCCACAGCGTGACGACGATGGGCCAGACCCGACGCCTCCTCACCGGCCGCCGCCCAACAAAAAGACGAAGCCGTGCGAGGATACGTCGGCGGTGAAATCCTCATCGCCACGCCGGTCGGAGAGTTCGCGGAGAACGTGGGCACCGGATTCGGGGTCGGCCTGTTCGGCCGCTACACGCTCGACGATCGGCAGATCGTGAGTCTCCGCGCCGACGTAGGCTTCCTCAATATTACGGGCGCGAGACGATCCGGTGAAGCGGAGTACCTGCGGAAGGGCGATATCGAGGACCTGCCCGACGGGTCGGTGGTCCTCAACCCGCGCCGGAGCGAGACGAATTTCTGGACCTTCCGGGTCGGGGTATCGGTCGGGCTGCCACGAGGACGAGATCGGCGGAGGCGGTAGAGCCCGGGCACGACGCTCACCCCGCATTCGCCCGTGGGGGCAGCCGGAGGACGTCACTCCCCGTCGTCGCCACGACCGCTCCCAACATGCCCGCGTCGTCTCTCGTGATCACCTTCACGGGCACGCGCCGGAGCCACTCCGCCATCCGTCCCTTGCCGAGAAACGCGTCGAGGAAGGCCCCCTCCTTCAGCTTTTCGCGGATCCGAAAGGTGACGCCTCCCGCGAGGTATACACCGGCCGTCGCGCCCACCGAAAGCGCCACGTCTCCCGCCCGGGCGCCGAAGAGAGCCGCGAAGCTGTCCAATGCCCATACGCATGCGGGATCCGCATCCGCGAGCGCCCGCTCCACGATCACGGCCGCCGGATCCGAGTTCCTCATCGCCGCACGGGTCGTCGGATCCTCCGTGAGATTCCCCGGCCCGATCACATAGTCGTACGCCGCCCGAAGCCCGGCCCCAGAGAGGACCCGCTCCCAGGACACGTGACTACCATGGCGCTCGGCCAGGAAACTCCGTAGCGCCCACTCTCCCTCGGTCCGCGGGGCGAAGCCGGCATGTCCCCCTTCGGTCGGGTGTACCGTCACTCCGGACCCCGAAGCGCGCGGAAAGACCAAAGCCTGGCCGAGGCCCGTGCCGGCTCCCAACACCGCGGCCACACCCGAAGCGTGGTTCGCTCCCGCTTGGACGACGGTCACGTCGTCGCCGCCCAGAAACGGAACCACGTGGGCGAGCGCGGCGAAATCGTTCATCACCCGCACGTCGTCCGTTCCGACCCACTCCGCCAGGTCGCTCTCACACACCCGCCATCCGAGATTGGTGAGCCGCCCCGCCCCGTCGAACACCGGTCCCGCCACGGCGAGCGCGGCCCGGTCGATGCCCTCGTCGATCACACCGAGGAATCGTCCCAGGGCTTCCTCGACCGATGCCATCTCGCCGCTCGCATAGGTCCTCTGCGTCTTCGAGCGCAACTCGTGGTCGCGGAGCTCGAAGCACGCGAACCGAGCGTTGGTTCCCCCGATGTCGGCCGCGAGGATGTTCATGGCGTCTCCCTGTCTCCAAACGGGCACACGAGCACCTCGACCGGGCTCGCCGCCGGGTGCCATATGGGCACGTTCCCATTATGCCTTACCTTGATCTTAACTCCGTGCCGGGTCGACGTCTCGCGTCGACCGGATGCGGCAAGCGTCAATCCTCCTGGAGGGAGCCCAACACGGTGTCCGGTCTCGAACTCGGTCTCATCGGAAACGGAACGGTCACCGGCCTGCTGAACGCGCAAGGCGCGCTCGTGTGGTTCTGCAATCCCAGGTTCGACGGCGACCCCGTGTTCTGCAGCCTGCTCCGAGGTGACCCCGACCACCCCGAGCCTGACGGCACCTTCGGCATCGAGCTCGACGATCTCGAGGCGAGCGAGCAGAGCTACCTTCCGAACACGGCGATTCTCCGCACGGTGCAGCGGAGCCGCAGTGGGGCCGAGCTGGAGATTCTCGACTTTTGCCCGCGGTTCAAGCACTACCGGCGGACCTTTCGCCCCAACACGGTCGTGCGCTTGGTACGGCCGCTCGCGGGCGATCCCCGCGTCCGCATCCGAACGCGCCCCATGAGCAACTACGGCGCCGACCGCTGCGAGACGACGCACGGATCCAACCACATCCGGTTTCTCGGATCGCCCGGCGGCATCCTACGCATGACGACGAACGCGCCGATCACGGCGCTGATCGAGGAGCGTCCCTTCGTCCTGACCCACGAGGTCGCGATGGTGCTCGGCGAGGACCGTCCTCTCCCGGACGCTCCCCTGGAAGTCGCGCAGAGATACCTGCACGAGACCACGGACCACTGGCACGCGAGCGTGCGTACGTTGTCCATTCCGTTCGAATGGCAAGACGCCGTCATTCGGGCGGCGATCACCCTGAAGCTTTCGGTCTTCGAGGACACCGGCGCCATCATCGCGGCGCCGACCACGTCCATTCCGGAGGCCGCCGGGACCAGCCGGAACTGGGACTACCGTTACTGTTGGCTGCGCGACGGCTACTTCGTCGTCCGAGCGCTCAACCGCCTGAGCGCCACGGCGGCCATGGAGGAGCTCCTCGGGTTCATCACGAACGTGCTCGCGGGGATCCGCAACGGAGCGGACCGGGGATTGCAGCCCGTTTACGGGATCAACTGGGAAGCCAACCTGGACGAGCGCGACGTCTCGACCCTTCCGGGCTTCCGTGGCATGGGGCCCGTTCGGGTCGGAAACGCCGCCTACCGACAGGTCCAGCACGACATCTACGGGGGCGTGGTCCTGGCCCTCTCGCAGCTCGTGTTCGACACCCGGATCCTGAGCACGCACACCGACGCGCTGCTTCCGCGGCTCGAGCACGCAGGGCGCCTCGCGGTGGAAACGTTCGGTCAACCGGACGCCGGAATCTGGGAGCTGAGGGGAAGTGCCCGCGTGCACACCTCCTCCAGCCTGATGTGCTGGGCCGCCTGCGACCGGCTGGCGCGGATCGCGCACCACATCGGCGATGCGGAACGCGCCCGGCACTGGCGCGCCGAGGCCGACCGGATGCACGAGACCCTGGCCCGGGAAGCGTGGTCCGAAGAGAAGCAAAGCTTCACCGCCACGTTCAACGGGGAGACGCTCGACGCGAGCCTCTTGCTCATGTTCGAGCTGGGGTTTCTGCCGCCCGAGCATCCCAAGATGCTCGGAACGCTGGCCGCCGTCGAACGGGAGCTGGTCAAGGACGGATTCGTGTATCGCTACACGGAGGCGGACGATTTCGGGGAGCCGGAGAACGCGTTCCTGTTGTGCGCGTTCTGGCTGGTCGACGCCCTCGCCGCGGTCGGGCGCGAAGACGAAGCGAGGGAGATGTTCGAAGGCTTGCTGGAACGGCGGAACAGCCTCGGGCTCATGGCCGAGCACATCGATCCGCGCACCGGAGAGCTGTGGGGCAACTTCCCCCAGACCTATTCGATGGCGGGGATCATCAACTGCGCCCAGCGGCTCTCGAAGCGGTGGGAAGACGCCTTCTGAGCCCGACCGCCAGCAGCTCCGTCAGAGGTCGAATTCCAAAGTGGCTCCCGGCCCGAGAACGCCCCGCTGATCCCCGCAAGCCACCTCGACACTCCCGTCATGACCGGGGAGGCCGGTGACGGTGAGCCGCTCGCGGGTCACGTCGATCTTCATCCAGACGTTCCGGTACTCCAGCTTGAGCGCCACGCACGTCAGCTCCGCCGGGAGGCTAGGGTTCACGTGGAGCACATCCCCGCGAAGCTCCAGCCCCGCGTAGCCACGCTGCAACAAATCCACGGTGCCGGCCATCGCTCCCAGGTGGATCCCTTCCGGCGTCGTTCCCCCCTGGACGTCATGCACGTCGCTCTCCACCGCCCGATGGAAGAACCGCCACGAGCCCTCCCGGTCCCTGCGCGCCAGAACCCAGGAGTGCACCACGGCGCTGAGGGTGGAGCCGTGTGAGGTCCGGTGGAGGTAGTGCTCCACCATCTTCGGAATCACCTCGGGGTCCCACGCGTAACCGAGCCGGTCGAAAAGGGCCACCAGCTCCCCGGCCGAGAGCAGAAAGAGGAGCATGAGCGCGTCGGCCTGCTTGCAGGCCTTGTAGCGGTTCGGAGTGTCGCCTTCCGCCTTCAGGATCCGATCGAGGCGATGGATGTCCCCGTACTCCTTCCGATAATGCGCCCAGTCGAGCTCTTCGAGCTCTTCCCACCCCTCGAACTGGCTGATGATGCCGTCGTCGTGAAAAGGGACGAACATCCTCTTGCTGATCTCCGCCCACCGGTCGAGCTCCGCGCGATCGAGGGACATCTCCTCCTGGAGCTCGTGGCGGCGCTGTTCCGGAAGAGCTTCGAGCGCATCCAGCCCCCGACAAAGCGTCCACACCGCCATGACGTTCGTGTAGGCATTGTTGCTCAGTCCGGGCTCGTCGGCGTCCGGGTATCCGTCGTGAAACTCGTCCGGGCCCAGGACGCCGTGGATCCCGTACCGGTCCCGGGTCGCGTCGTACTCGGCGATGCTCGCCCAGAACCGCGCCGTCTCGAGGATGAGCTCCGCCCCGTACGTGTCGAAGAACTCCCGGTCACCGGTCGCCTGATGGTACAGCCAAACGTTGTACGGAATCGCCGCGTTGACGTGGCGCTGCCGGCGGCTGTTGTCCGGGTGCCATCGCCCCGAGCTCGGGTTGAGGTGCAAGCGCTGCGTCTCTTCCTCTCCGTTGCTCCCGCTCTGCCACGGAAACATAGCCCCCCGGTATCCAGCTTCCCGGGCGGCCCGGCGGGCCTCGGGGAGACGCCTGTGACGGTACATCAGCAGGGCCCGGGTCGCTTCCGGGAACCGGAAGACGAGGGTCGGGAAGATGAAGAGCTCGTCCCAGAACACGTGCCCCCGGTACGCCTCGCCGGTCCACCCCCGCGCCGGCACGCCCACGTCCATCTCCGTGGTATGCGTCGACACCGTCTGCAGAAGGTGGAACGTGTAGAGACGCACCACCCGGGTGGTGCCTTCACGACCCTCCACCTCGATCTCGCACCGCTCCCAGACGTGCTTCCACGCCAGCACGTGGGCGGCGAGGATCTCTTCGAAGCCTCCGACTCCCACCAGGAAGCGGGGGGCCTCGTATGCGCTCTCGGAGATCGCGCGGTCCTGCGAGGTGAAGAGGCTCGCGACCTTCTCCACCCTGTAGGCGACGCCCTCCCGTACGTCGACGACCGCTCGCTCGGCGATCCGGTCGTCTTCCTGCTCGAGCGAACGCTCCCCGTCGAGTCGGCGCTCGCCCTCGAAGCACTGCGTGCGCGCCGCTTCGGCGATGGAGATTCGAGACTGGATGGTGCGGGCCACGAGCATGACGGTCTCGGGGTCCACCTGCTCCGTGAGCACCGGCTCCAGATGCCGGGATTCGAGGTCGCGGTAGCGCGCGACCAAGCTGTTCTCGACACGCCCGTCGAGCCCCGAGCGGATCTCGAGCTCTCCCGACCAGTTGACCGGCGTGACGGTCAGCTCGAGCGCAGCCAGATGCGGGGAGGCCATGCTCACGAGCCGCCTTTCCGTGAGCCGGCTCTCCCGGCCCTCGCCGTCACGGAGGAGCATGTTCCGCGTCAGGATCCCTTGTCGCAGATCCAACGTCTGGGTGTACTCCAGCACCGCCATCGACCGCGGATCGAGCGCGTCGCCGTCCTCGATCCCGAGCGTCAGCCACAGCCAGTTCGGCAAGTTGACGAGGCTCTCGTTCTCCACCGCGGTCCCTTCGATCGTCGTCGTCTGCCGGTCGTAGAGCCCGGCCCGGTACGTGCCCGGGTAGTGGACCTCGTCGGCATGGGCGCCCGGAAGCGCTCCCCGGGTCGAGAAGTACCCGTTGCCCAACGTGCACAGCGCTTCACGGTGCTTTTCGTCCTCCGGCTCGAACCCCTCGTAGACGAACGTCCAATTACGCGCTGTGCTCATGCATCCTCCAAGCTCTCGCGGTCGAAGGTGACTTCATCGAGGCGGTGGACGACGATGTCGGCCCCGGCATCTTCGAGATCTTCGCCACCGTCGGGGTCCCGCGCTACACCGACGACGTAACGGAACCCGCCCCGACGACCCGCCTCCACGCCCGAGCGCGCATCCTCGAAGACCGCGGCGCGGTCGGGCTCCACGTCCAACCGACGGGCGGTCTCCAGAAAGAGATCGGGCGCCGGCTTGCCTTCGAGCGGCACCGTCTGGAGGGCACGACCATCGACGGAGGTGTCGAAGAACGGAGCGAGTCCCGCGGCGTCGAGCACGTCCGTCGCGTTCCGGCTGGATGACACCATGCCGATGCGGAGCCCGACCGCGCTCGCCCGGCGCAGCAGAGCCTCGGCATCCGGGAAGGGGGCCACGCCCTCGGTGTCGAGAAGCGCGTGGTAGTACCGATCCTTCAGCTTTCCGAGGCCCCACGACGTATCCGATCCGGCCGTGTCGTCCTCGCTTCCCCTGGGACGTGCGACGCCCCGGGATCCGAGGAAGCTCTCCAGCCCGTCCAAACGCGACTTTCCGTCCACGTATCGCCGGTAGTGCTCCTCGGTGAACGGCTCACCGAGGTCGTCCTCGAACAGGCGCTTCCACGCCCGAAAGTGGAGCCCCGCCGTTTCCGTCAGCACCCCGTCGAGGTCGAAGATCAGCGCGTCGATCCCGTCCAGTCGGACGGTCATGACGCGCGAGGCCGCAGCGTCATTGCTACCTTGATCGGAAGAAGCACCAGACATCTCGCCTCCGGATGGAAAAGATACCGCGACATGAGCCCCTCCTCTTCAATTCGAAGTCTCCCGTCCGCGCTCGCGCGTCAGGACGAGATCGCCGAGCGGATGGCCGGGAGGACGCCGGTGGTCTTCCTCGACTACGACGGCACGCTCACACCGATCGTGGACGATCCCGCGAAAGCGACCCTGCCACCCGGGACCCGCGACGCCATCGATCATCTGAAGACGCGTTGCTCCGTAGCGATCATCAGCGGCCGAACCCTCGACGAGGTACGCGAGATGGTCGGGGTCGAGCGTATCCACTACGTCGGCAGTCACGGATTCGAGATCCGCGACCCGGACGGTACCCTGCACCACAAGGGCGAAGAGTACCTGCCGGCTCTGGCACGGAGCGCCGAGCGGTTGGAGCGCCGATTGGAGGATATCCGGGGCACATGGGTCGAGCGCAAGGGCTTCGCGGTCGCCGTCCACTATCGAAGGCTCGAAGACCCGGAACAGGAACCGCTGGTGGCGGCGGCGGTGGACCGCACCGCCCGGGAGGAGCCGAGCCTGCGCAAGACCTCCGGAAAGAAGGTCCACGAGTTGCGGCCGGGCATGGAGTGGGACAAGGGCAAGGCGCTCCTGTGGGTGCTCGACGTGCTCGGAGCCGACGCTGACGGGCATATCCCCCTGTACATCGGCGACGACCTCACGGACGAGGACGCGTTTCGTGCTCTCGCGGACCGCGGCATCGGAATCGTCGTGGAGGGGGAAGACGACCGGGACACCGTCGCCGACTACTCCTTGTCGGATCCGGACGCGGTGCGTCGGTTCCTCGAGGCGTTGGCCGCGCTCCGGGACGACGCCTCGTCGGACCGGCCGTGAAGGAGCGCGACCGGAAAGCGTGAGAGCGCGCGAGCGAGCGGGAGATGGCCCTCGGATTCCGGCATCGCCACCGCGCGACCCGTGATCGCGTCTCGCCAAGCCCGAGGCGCGTCCTCCGGAAGCTCGAGCGTCGTGTCCCGCCAGATCTCCTCGCCCAAAGGGAAGCGCCCGGGCGCGGTCAGGCCGGCCGGAAGCCGAGGAGCCACCGCCAACACCCACGCTCCACCGAGGTGCCGGAGGAACGCGATCACATGGTCGGCGGCGTGGCCCGAAACGTTCACGGGTCGGTAGCCCCCGTCACGGAAGAGGGTATCGTGCAGGCCCCGGAAGCGGAGCCCCCGCCATGTCAGCAGGAGCTTGACCCGTCCGTCGGTCCAACCGTCGAGCATCTCGCGAAGGTGTTCGTCCGCGACGCGGTCCGGCTCCCCGCTCCCGCTCGTGCGAGAGCGGAGCTCCTCGAGGAGCGCGCGGCGACGCTCCCAGTCGACCGGCCCGCGGTTGTCCGGATCGACCATGCGGAGACGCCAGAGCTCTTCTCCCTGGAAGAAGTCCGGGACCCCCGGTGCGGCGAGCTTGACGAGCAGCCGGCTCAGCGAGTTCAACGCGCCGTGGAACGCGGTCCTGGTCTGGAACTCCACGAAGTCGTCCAGGAACGGATGGTCGCGGCCGGGATCCAAGATCCGGCGCATGAAGCCGATGAGCGCCTCTTCGTGGCGGGGACGCGGATCGTACCAGTCGGTGTGAACCTTGGCTTCCCGCGCGGCCTTCCGGAGGAAGGTCGCGAGCCGCTCCTCGAGTTCGGGCGTCACGCCCCCTTCGAACGGCCACACCCCGATGAGCGTCTGGTAGAGAAACCACTCTTCGTTCGGTGTGGGCACGAGCCTGCGACCCACTCGCTCACGAAGGTCGTCGTTCCACGCATGCCACTGCTCCACCCGCTCACCCCATTCGTCCGCCAGCTCCGCGAGGACATGGATGCGCGCACGCATGTCCTCGCTCCTCTTCGTGTCATGGGTCGACGTGGTGTTGAGGGTCCGGGGCCACCGGCCGCCACGGAACGCGAGGACGTCGTGGAACGCGGACACGCCTCTCGCCGGCACGCCGGGGTCGGCCCCTACCTCGTTCGACGACGTGAGGACGTTGTACGTGTAGAAGGTGGTGTCCTCGAGACCTTTCGCCATCACGGCGCTCGTGAGCTGCTGCCAACGCTCCACGAGCTCGACGTTCGCGCTTCCCCCCGCCTCGAGTGCGAACAGGCTCCTGAGGACGGCGAACGCCCCCGCCGGCAGGTCTCTCCGACGTCTCCGCGCTCGATCGACGGCCTCGCGCATCGGGGCCACCTCCCGCGCCGTCGCGGGTGGTCCATTCACGTAGGTGCGGTAGCCCCGAAGCTGTACCGTGACCTCGGTGAGCGCAGCCTCGACTTCCGACCGCGCCAGGTCGCGGCCCCATACGTGCCCATGCACCAGCGGAAGCGCGAGGTCCACGAGCCGTTCGAGGTCCCGGCGGAAATGCATCCGGATGGCCTTACGCTTGTTCCTTCGGGCCTCTTCGTGGAATTCGGCGGCGGACCCGGTGAACGAGCGATAGCGCTCTCGGAGCCGCGCCGCCCCATCCGCACCGACCAGGACACCGTCCGCGGCTGCGATGAAGTCGTAGCCCGTGGTCCCGTCAGCCTCCCACGACTCGGGAAGGCTCTCTTCCGGAGCCAGGATCTTCTCGACCAGGAGCGCGACCTCCCCCTCTCCACGACCGGCACGCTCCACGAGCTCGCGCAAGCGTGCCAGGTATCCCTCGGGATCGGCCAGGCCGTCGACGTGGTCCACGCGCAGCCCGCCGATGGGAAGGCGTTCCAGCAATTCGGCCAGGAAGGCGTGCCAGTCCCGGAAGACCTCGCTCCGCTCCATCCGCAGGGCGACGAGGTGGGCGATGTCGAAGAAGCGCCGGTAGTTCACCTCCTCCGGAGCGGTCCGCCAATGGACGAGCCAGTAGGGTTGGGCGACGAGCATGCGGTCGAGCGCAGCACGGCCCTCCGGGTCGGTTCCGGCCCGGTTCAGCGACGCGACGGCCGCCTCCGCCTCCTCGTCACTCGTGCCGCCGGGACGCGACAGCACGGGATGGGCCGACACGTCGAGCGGCAACACGTGGTCATAGTACCGCAGCAGGTATCCGCTCGGGCCCCGGACCACCTCGAGCTCTCCCGCTTCCAGGACCCGGTGGTAGCGCCGTCCGAGGATCGGCAGGATGACCTTCCCGCGCGTCGGCGGCTCGTGTTGATCCCAATCCACGTCGAAGAAGGCGCCGTAGCCGGAAGCAGGCCCGTCTTCCAACACGCTCCACCAGCGTCCGTTCTCGTGGCTGAGCGCCATGTGGTTCGGCACGATATCCAGAATCAAGGACATCCGCGACGCGCGGCACGCGGAGCCGAGCCGCTCCAGGCCTTCCAAGCCTCCGAGCCCGGCATCGATGCGTCCCGGATCCACCACGTCGTACCCGTGCCCGCTCCCGCTCCTCGACTGGAAGACGGGAGACAGATACAGCGTGGACACGCCCAGGTCCCGAAGGTACGTCGTCAGGGCTTGAACGCCCGCGAACCCGCCCGTCGCGGCCACCTGAATCCGGTAGCTCCCGGCAGCGGAGGACGGAGCGCTTCGGCTCACGTCACGGCCACCGACAGCATCTCGCCGGTCTGCCGGAACAGATCGATCCATCGTCGCGCCTGGGCATCACCCTCCTCGGCCGCGGCGACGCGCGCGCCATAGCCGTTCCGGAGCACCCGGAAGAAGGTGTTCTGAGCTCCCCAGAGATCGGCTTTGAAGTCCAGGCTTCCCATCAACTCGACACCCCGCTTGAGGTTCTCGAGCCTCTCGAGCTGATCGGGTTCCTCGGCCATGTGATCCGCCAATCTCGCCAGAGCCTTGCCGACCGCGTGGTGGAGCTCGTCGTGCTCGAGGTGCACGCCGCGCTCCTCGACCTCGGCGCACAAGGCCGCCATGTGGTCGAGGTCGGGCGGATCGCGCCTGAGGGTCGCATCCATACGTCTGTTGAGCACGGACCGCGCCGCGGTCTGAAAGACACCGGGCGGCGGCACGCCCAGCTCCGCCGCGAAGCGCATGAGCGAGGCGGACTTTTCGTACAGGTCCTCGAGCACGACCTCCGCCTCTCGCACCGAGGACTCCATGATCTGCTCGAGCACCTCTTCTTGCTCGTCCGGGAAGAGGGCCCGGAGCGAATCGATCGATACATGATACTCCTGGTCCAGCACCCGGACCATCTTCGCGAGCTCACCCCGCTCGAAGGCCTCCTCGAGCTGCTGCCGCGCGGCCCGGGCGCTCCGGGTGCCCTGGAAGCCACGAACACCCCCGATCACGTGGTGATCACCCGTATACACGGCTGCATACGAGAGGTGGGCCGACTCGTGCGTCACCACCGACCGGAAGTGCGCCCAACCCGCCAGCACGCGAGACCGGTCGGCTTCCGCGGTGCTCTCGTCTCGGTCGCTCACCCGGTAACAATGGACCTCGGCCTCGTCTCCTTCGTAGCTCTTGAAGAGCGAGCGAAGCACGTAGTGGGCCGCCACCTCGGGAAGGTCGACCCGTTCCGGTCGAACCTCCTTCTCGTACAGGACCCGCCCGTTCTGTTTCGCCTGAATGTTGCTGCGCGCGTGCTCCAGCTCCGAGAGGAAGCCGCTTTCCACGGACTCTCCGAACAGATCTTCGGCGAGTTGGATCACCCTCCCCGCGTAGCGCAGGACCTGCACGGTCTCGATGCCGGAGATATCGGCGAAGAACCAGCCACAGCTCGTGTACATGAGCATGGCGTGTCGCTGAAGCTCGAGAAGCTTGAGCGCCCGGACCTTCTCGGCATCGCCGAGCTCGCCCGCCGCATGCTCGGACAGGAACGACTCCACATTCCCCGGGCTGCGGTCCAGAACCACCCGGATATACTGGTCCCGGGCATCCCACGGATCCGCGAGAAGCTCCCCCGCGGCTTCCTCGAAGCGTGGGTCGAGCTCTTCACGCAGCCCGTCCAACGCCTTCCGGAGAGGCGCCCTCCAAGCCTGGTTCCAGCTCGCCGGTGCGCCCGTGCTGCACCCGCAATCGCTACGCCAACGCTCGACCCCGTGCACACAGCTCCACGAGGAGCCCTCGATGATCTTCGCCTCCCATCGCGGGGCATGGCGCTCGAGGAAATGGGCATAGTTGGTGACTTCGACCCCTTCCTCTTCCTCCAGCTTCGCGAGCGCGTAGGACAGCGCCAGCTCTCCGTAGACATGGTGATGGCCGAACGTCTCCCCGTCCGTCGCGATGTGTACCAGGCGCGGCTCGTCCGCGTCCTCGCCGTGGATCCCCAGGAGACGCTCCGCCAGCCGCTCACCGTTTCTCGCCAGCTCCTCGAAGGCCACGGCGCGGGAGATGGGCCCGTCGTAGAAGAACACCGCGATCGTGCGTCCGGACGGGAGGTTCACCAGGTACGGACGCGACGGATCCACGTGGCCTCCGGACACGTCTTGCCAGGAGGCGTCCCCCGCGCCCTCGGCGTCCTCGCCCTCGTGCGCGGTCGCGTCGTCGCCGTTCAACGGACGGACAGCCGCCGCCTGTCGAGGGGCGAGCACGGTGAACGCGATCCCGTGCTCCGCCAGTGCTTCCAACGTGTCCAGATCCACGGCGGTCTCGGGAAGCCACATGCCCTCCGGATCCCGCTCGAACCGCTTCTGGAAGTCCTTGATCCCCCAACGGACCTGCGTGCGTTTGTCCCGGGGGCTGGCCAGAGGCATGATCATGTGCCCGTACGCCTGCGCCATGGCGGATCCGTGCCCGTCGAACCGCTCCCGGCTCGCCCGGTCGGCCTCCAGGATCGCCCCGTAGGTGAATCGCGTGTTTTCCTCCATCCACGACAGCAACGTAGGGCCGAAATTGAACGACATCCGGCTGTAGTTGCTCACGATGTCGGTGATCCTCGAGTCCTCGTCGAAGAGCCGAGACGCAGCGTTCGGCGCATAACACTCGGCCGTGACCCGCTGGTTCCAGTCGTGGTGGGGATGCGCCGAATCCTGCCGCTCCACGGTCTCGAGCCACGGGTTCTCCCGTGGCGGTTGGTAGAAGTGACCGTGAATGCAGATATGGCGGGTCATGCGGACGCTCCCGTCGATGTGGGTCCGAGCTACTCGAGTGGGAACCGTCCCGGAGGGATTATGGGGTCCGGGTCCCGGCCGTCTTCAGGCGCCCGAAGTCGGTTCCATGAGCGCGACGAGCCGCCGCCCCTCGATCGCTTTCGAACGCTGCTCGATGCGCCCCACGTCCGACAGGCTCTCGAGCATGCGGTCGAGGGTCTCCACACCGACATCGGCCTGACGGAGCTCGCGGCCCCGGAAGCGGAGCACGACGCGCACGGCGTTTCCTTCTTCGAGAAAGCGGCGCGCCCGCTTGCTCTTCACCTCGAAGTCGTGGTCGTCCGTCCGCGGGCGGAGCTGGATCTCCTTGAGCTCGACGGTGTGTTGCTTCTTCCGAGCTTCCCGCTGCTTCTTCTGTCGCTCGTAGCGCTCCTTCCCCCAATCCATCAGCCGGACCACGGGAGGCCTCGCGTTCGCCGCGACTTCGACCAGGTCGAGCTCTTCCTCCGCGGCCCGCTCCTTCGCGGCGTCCAGCGACACGACGCCGACCTGTTCCCCGTCCTTGCCGACCAGGCGCACGGGGCTGATTCGGATGTTCTCGTTCACTCTCGGGTTGTCGATACGGCTTCTCCTGATTGGAGGATCGAAGGGATGACGAGCGCGGGGACGACACGGCCGCCACGGCCGTTAATATCGCATTCGAGGCCGAAAGGTCCCAGCGCAGCTCACGGATGCGGCCGCCCCAAGCCTATCGGAGCTGGATCTTCCGCACCAGGAGGCCCGTGGTCGAGACGCGAACTTCGAAGCGCGCGGGACTCGCGACATCGATATACGTGGCGGAGCCGTATTCGGCATCGAGCAGAAAGCGCAGCCAGGTGTGGCGTCGGGCCAAATCGAACAGGTCGACCGGCTTTTCCGTCTTCAATGAGTGCACGGTTCTCGGCATCGCACGCTCGTCCTCGACGTCCACGTACCGCCCCGTCAGCCGGTCGAGCTCGTACTGGGTGTGATGCCCCAGCACGTTGCCCAGGTAGTGCCATTTCAGGATATGCGCATCGACCAACACCTGGTCGCCCCGGACGTGAAGCGTCGTGTCACGGCCGTCCGGAAACTCCAGGAACGCTTGGAACTCGCGGGGTCCCGTGGGCACGGTGGTGACCGTGACGGCCAGTTCCTCCTGCGTGAGGCCCCGGTACCCCTGCGTGGCCACTCCCAACGTGGCCGCGAGGGCGCCCAGCGCCAGGAACAGCACGCCTCCGCCCGACTGTGCCAAGCTCCCCATCCACCGGCGCCTCCGGACCGCTCGGGCGCCGAGCACCAGAAAGACGAGGCCCACGCCGGCGAACCCGAGCGCGATACCTGCCAGAATCTCCATGGATGACACCTCATCTTGGGGCTCGTCGAGCCGGACGCGACCGGGAAAGGGGTGGGCCGATCGCCGCGCGGACCACGCGGACAACGTGGCGGCTCCCCGCCCCGCGGGCCAGCGGCCCCCGGGGCCGGACTGTGCAGGCGTGAGCCACCCGGACGTCTCAGGGGTATCGGGGTTCGGACCCGACCGGCTTCATTGGCCCACCACAGCACGGAGCACACATGCGACCACCCCACCGCCTCCGGACGCTCCAGGCCATCTTCGGTGGGCCGCTGCTGGCGCTGCTCCTGCTTCCCGCCGCCGGCGCGGCGCAGACGAGCCCCGCCGACTCCGCGGAGATCGTGGACGAGATGCGCGAGATGCAGGAGGACTTCGAGCGCTTCCGCGAGAGCCGGATCCCCGTGGAGGTCGATCGCACCGCGGCCAGTTGCGACGAGCGCATCGGTCGCATCTGCATCTGGTTCGGCGGGGACGACGAGGCGGACATCCCCGGTGAGCTCCGGGAGGTCCGGCAGGCACGGGTGGAGCTCATCCGTGCGCTCGCGGACGCTTCCGACCGCGTCGCCGACCCGTGGGTGCTCGGCCAACGCGTGCACTACCTGGTGGAAAACCGCGACATGGGCGAAGCCGAGCGCGTGGCGATCGAGTGCGGGATCGCGGAGACGTGGTGGTGCTCCGCCCTGCTCGGCTACGTCTACCACGTCTGGACCCGCTACATCGAGTCGGAGCGGGCATTCCGGGAGGCGCTCGCCGCCATGCCGGGGCCGGTCCGCGAGGAGTGGACGACCCCCCGTTACGTCTTCACCTCCGACGGCGTGGAGGCCTTCCGCGACGCTCCGCTCGCGGAGCGCGAGCGGCAGTGGGAGCTCCTCTGGCGTCTCTCCGACCCGCTCTTCCTGTTCGAGGGCAACGACCGACTCACCGACCACTACGCGCGCCTCGTGGTGGCCGAGAACCGAAGGGACGCCGCGCACCCCCAGGACCTCGAGTGGGACGACGACCTCGAGGAGTCGCTGGTCCGGTACGGGCGGAACACCGGATACAGCCGGACGCACGATCCCGCGCGCGCGTCCAGCCCAGTCCAGGACACGCGGCGGGTGGTCGGACACCACCACCCCATGAGCCGCGGGTACCTTTTTCCCGAGACGTTTCTGGCCTCGCCGTCGGACATTCCGCCCGAGAGCTGGATCACCGCGCCCCGGGAGGCCCGCACCTGGTACGCTCCACCCTACGCCCCCGACATCCGGGGGCTCGAGACCCAGGTCGGGCGCTTCCGGCGGGGCGACGAGATGCTCGTGGTCGGCGCCTACCGGCCGACCGTCGAGGGCCCGTCCGGACGCGCCGTTCCCGCGTGGGAGGCGGCCGGCGCCGCCGAGGAGCCCGCGGGAGCCGCGCTCTTCCTGGTGCCGGAGGACGGAGGGGAGATGGTGTACGTCCAGGGCGACGACCCCGAGGGCGTCCTGGCCATGCAGGCCGAGCCCGGCCGGTACGTGAGCAGCCTCGAGGTGGTGAACCCCGAGCGACGTCGGGCTTGGCGAGCGCGTCAGGGCGTGGCCCAACAGCCGCTCGCGCCGGGGCTGGTCGGCGTGTCCGACCTGATGCTCCTCCGCGAGGACGCGCCCCTGCCCGAGTCGCTCGCCGAAGCGATCCCGAACGTGCGGCCCGGCATCCGCGTGCGCGCCGGGGAGCGGTTCCCCGTGATCTGGGAGGTCTACGGGCTCGCCGTGCGCGAGCCCGTACGGGTCACGATCGGGTTCAGTGGCGGGCGCCCGGGTTTTCTGGAGCGCGTGGGGGCGTTCCTCGGCGTGATCGAGCCGGAGCGCAACATCGACATCACCTTCGACGAGACCGGTCCCGAGGACCGGGTCCAATCGGTCTTCCGGTCCATCGAGCTCGAGCTGCCCGAGCTGGAGCCGGGGGAGTACACCCTGCACCTACGTCTCGAGCTGTCGGGACGCGACCCCGTCGTGACGAGCCGGCCGATCGTGGTCGTGGCCGCGCTGCCGGGCCTCGAGGGCGTGGCGGACCGGTCTCTTGCAGGGGGGCGAGCCGCCGGCTAGGATGACTTGAAGGCTGAGGCCGCCGTGGCGGCGCTCGACATTGGGGAGGTCGACCCCTCCCGCGCTCGACACGGGCCTCCGAGTCCGGTATCTGGTCAGGTGCCGGCCGCACTCGTGCAGGGAGGTGCACGTGTCGAACCAGGCGCGGTTGTCCGTCGTCGTTTTCCTCGCCCTCCTTCCGTTCGTCGGGCTCTATTGGTACGCGGAGCACTCGCTGCGAGCCGTCCACCGGGCGCACCAGGAAGCCGAGCTCCTGCATCAGGTCGGCCGCATCGGTCTCATGTACAACCGCACGCTCGCCCAGAGCGAGATGCTCCTCGGCGCGCTGAGCGAGATGTCCGAGTTCGAGAGCCCCCGCCAGCCCCGATGCGACCAGGTGCTTTCGTCCGTGATGGGGCACCTCACCTACTACACCGGCATCCAGTTCATCGACGTGGACGGATTCGTATCGTGCGGATCCCTGGCCGGGTACGGGGACCTCTTCGTGAACGACCGCTACTACCATCGAGGCGCCCTGGCCAACCGTCAGTTCACGATCGGGAACTTCGTGATGGGCCGGATCACGGGTAAGCCGGTCGTCGGCTTGGCGTATCCCATCGAGGCCGCCGGCTCGTCGGAAGCGACGGGGGTGCTCGCCCTCTACTTCGATCTGGACGAGTTGGCGAACCGCGCCTACGAGTTGGGGATGCCGCAGGCCGCCACGTTCACGGTGGTCGATCGCTCCGGCACCGTGATGGTGAGGGTCCCGGCCCGTCAGGTCGGCCCGGACACCGTCGGAGCGACCGTGCCGGCGTCGTTCCCCGTGCCGACCAGTGCATCGGGCGATCCCTATCTGGCGCGTGGCGTCGACCTGGACGGCGTCGAGCGCCACTTCGCCGTGCAGCCCCTGCAGGCGGGAACATCCCGCTCGTACGGCCACGTCTACTTCGGCGTCGAGGACGACGTGGTGTTCGAGGGAGGGACCCTCGAGCCCATCGGCCGCCTTCGGATGCTCGCGCTCGCCGGCCTCCTGGTGATCGGTGGGGCCTGGCTGTTCGGCGTCAAGACGATCGCCGAGCGAGAATCGGCCGCGACGTGACACCCGTGCGCCCGGCGCGTGACGAGCGCCCGGTGACGCTCACCCTCCGGGCCGGGGCCAGACCACGCCCTGGTCCTCGGGCGCCTCCCCGTAGCCACGGAACACGAACTTCTGCAGACGCTTCCCCTCCCAGGTTTCCGTCGTGTAGATGTTGCCCCGGGAGTCGGTGGCGATGCTGTGCACGCCGTAGAATTGCCCCGGCTGGCGCCCACCGTCTCCGAACTTCGTCAGCACGGTCATGGTTTCGCGCTCGATGACGTGGATCTTCCGGTTGAGTCCGTCGGCCAAGTACAGGAAGCGCTGCTCGGGATCCGGAGAGAAGGCGATGTCCCAGACCGAGCCGGACCCGAGCGTCTGCGGCTCGATGAAGACTTCACGCACGAAGGTCCCGTCCGTGCGGAAGACCTGGATGCGGTCGCTCGCGCGGTCGCACGCGTAGACGAGCCCGTCTCGGGACAGCTCCGCACAGTGAAGGGGGCTCCGGAACTGCTCGGCCGGAGGGTCCGAGGGGTCGTAGGGCGGGAGCGGCGCGTCGTCGGGCGGGTTGCCGTAGGCGCCCCAGTACCGGAGCATCTCCCCGGTGTCCCCGTCGAGCACCGCCACGCGCTTGTTGCCGTAGCCGTCCGCGACGTACACCTCGTTGGTCCGGGGATCGATCGAGAGCTTCGCGACACGCCAGAAATTCTCGGGATCGTGGCTTCCCGTGCGCATGTGCGGCTCCCCGATCTGCATGAGGAAGGTGCCGTCCCGAGCGAACTTCAGGATGTGGGAGTCCTCGACGCCGTTTCCGCCGATCCAGACGTTGTCCATGTGGTCGACGGTGATCCCGTGGTTGGACTGGGGCCAATCGTAGGCCTCGTCCGGACCGCCCCACCATCCCACCAGGGTCCCGTCGGGAGCGAACTCGAGGATGGGAGGGGCCGCCGTGCAGCAGGACGCCACGGGCGGATCGCCCAGGCCCGTGGTCTCCGTCCGTGGGTCGAAGGTGTCGGTCCGGTGGACGATCCACACGTGGTCTCGCGCATCGACCGAGACCCCGACCGCCGAACCCAGGATCCAGCCGTTGGGGAGTGGCTTGGGCCAGAGCGGATCCACCTCGAACAACGGGACCTCGCCGGCGGAGGCGTCGGCTCGCACCGCATCCTCCGCGTCCTCCAGGGAGCACGAAGCGAGACCCGCCAGCCCGGCGAGCACGAAGAGCGACGCAACCACGAGCACGTCTCGACCGCCGAGCATGGCATGCCTCCGGATCCGGGGGACGTCACGGCGAGCGAAGTGCCGCGACGGGTGCAGACTCCGGCGCGGGGGGCGGACGCGCAAGGCGGCGTGACCAGCGCGCGTTAGACGCGGACCTTGAAGCCCGTCCTACGGCATCGAGCTTCCGTCCTCCGGCACGTCGTAGAGCTCACGCATCTCCTCGTAGGACAGATCGGCGTGGACGGCGCCCGCCGCCTCCCCGGCCACCGTAGCGCCGCCCGGGACGATCACATAGCGGAACTCGTGCTGCAGGTTGACGCTCCCGTAGTCGTCCGTGTTGTTCGTGAGGGTGATCTCCAGGGTTTCGGGACGCAGGTTCGCGCTCCACACGTCGATCTGTGGCCCAGCCTGCTCATACTGGACCGTGATGGGAAGCTGGGACACCTGATCGGTCGGCCAGATCGAGGTGGTGTAGCCGTTGAGCTTGCCATAGACCAGGACGACACCGGTGTCCAGAATGTCCTGGGTGATCTCGGGTACGGGCTCCTCGTGGCTGAACACCGTTCTTCCGAACTCCTCGGAACTCTCCCAGGACTCGGGTTGGAACCAGTCCGAGTACATGACGTTCGCGGTTCCCGGAGGTCCCTGCGGTCCTTCCGGACCCTCGGGTCCCCGAGGTCCTTCGGGCCCCTGGGGCCCGGTCGGACCGGTTTCTCCGCTACAAGCGGACACTGCGAGCATCGCGAGGAGGAGCGCGGGGAGCGAGCGAAGCATAGTGTCTCCTTCGGACCGGTTTCGACGTGGCATAGTCGCGTGCAAATCGACACACCGGTGTGCGGGAACGCAACCCCGATCCGCCGCGCCGTCCTCAACCGACCGCACGGGCCCTGGTGTCACACCTCAGGACCGTCCATCTTCACGGCCGTCTGGCTCAGAACACCCCTAGCACTGGAGATGTTTTATGGTCCGCAGAGCCGTACGGTTCATGGCTCTCGCACCCGCGCTCGCTGCCCTCTTCCTGGTCCAAGCCTGTGGCGCCGACGATTCCGACCCGACCGGGCCGGACCCCGATCCGGACCCCGATCCGGCGACCGACGTGACGGTCGAAGGCATGGTCACGGAGCGCGGTACCGATGAAGGAGTGAATGACGCCACGGTCTCCGGCGTCCGACTGGACACGGACGAGCAACTCTTCGAGGTCGCCACCGACGCGAGTGGAGCGTACGAAGCGACCTTCGAAATCACCGACGAGCCCGACGAGGTTCGAGTGGAAGTCGTAAAGGAGAAGCTCGGAACGGGGCTCGACTCCCTGGCGTTCTCCGAGACCATCACGGCCGACTTCGAGCTGGCGTGGGGCTCACCGTTCAGCGACCCGCTCGACGAAGACTGCCTCGACCTCGACCCCGAGAACGTCGAGATCGAGGAGTTCGGTGAACGGTGGCGGATCGTCGACGGCGACAGCGCCCTGCTCCTCTTCGACGAGTTCGAGGCCGCCCAGGACGGGCGTGACATCATCCAGTCCTATGGCTTCACGGAACATTGCTTCGTCAATCGTCCCGACGCCCCCATGAAGTACTGGCTCATCGATGGGACACCGCCGACGGCCAGTGACGACGCCTCGCTCGACAAGGACTGCCTCGACCGCGACCCGGAGAACGTCGAAATCGAGGAGTTCGGGGAACAGTGGCGGCTCGTCGACGGCGAAAGCGCCCTGCTCGTCTTCGACGAGTTAGAGGCCGCCCAGGCAGGCCGTGACATCATCCAGTTCTACGGCTTTACCCGGCAGTGCTTCGTCGATCGGCCCGATCCGCCCATGGAGTACTGGACTCGGTGAGGTAGACGGCGATTCCCTGATGCCCTCCTCGATGCCACGCGTGGCCAACATGCGCCGGGTGTCGGGGAGGGCCGCCGTGGCTCGCCTGACCGCACGGGGACCCCCCACCCACGCGCGGAGTATGCCCGCCCATGAACCTCTCCGTGCTCGATGTCCTTCCCGTCTCGTCCGGCTCCCGGGCGGCCGACACGCTCACCGGCGCGGGCGCGCTCGCCCAGCTCGCGGACCGGCTGGGATACACCCGTATCTGGTACGCCGAGCATCACGGGATGGGCGGGATCGCCGCGACCTCCCCCGAGCTCCTGATCGCGCACATCGCTCCGAGGACGGAGCGGATCCGGGTCGGCGCGGGCGGTGTGATGCTCCCGAACCACGTGCCGCTCCAGGTCGTGGAGCGCTACCGCACGCTGGAGGCCCTTCATCCGGGCCGGATCGACCTCGGCATCGGGCGCGCGCCGGGCACGGACCCGCTCACGGCCCGGGCGCTCCGGTCCGTCCCCGGCCAGCAGGTGGGCGAACTCATGGCGGAGCTCCTGGCCTTCGCCCACGGGGACTTCCCGGACGATCACCCCTTCGGCCGGATCGCGGTCGCGCCCGGCGGCATCGAGCTGCCTCCCCTCTGGATGCTCGGATCGAGCGGCGGCAGCGCCCGCATGGCGGGACAGATCGGGGCCGGCTACGCGTTCGCGGCGCACTTCAGCGCGACCCCGCCCGCCCCGGCCATCGACGTCTACCGTGAAGCGTTCGTGCCCTCGCCGGCGTTTCCGGAGCCGAAGGTGATCCTGGCCCTCTCGGTCGTATGCGCCGAGACCGACGAGGAAGCGCGTGAGCTGGCCTCGTCCATCGAGGTCCACTTCGAGCGGATCGGGAGAGGCGAGACCGGGCCCATTCCGAGCCCCGCGGAGGCCCGGGCCGCCGGCTGGACGCCGGACGCCCGGATGGGCGGTCCCATGGCTGGGCTGCTCATCCGCGGCACGCCCGACCGGGTCCGCGAAGAGATCGAGCAGCGCGCCCGCGCGGTCGATGCGGACGAGGTCATGGTCATGACCATCGTGCACGACCCGGCGGCGCGGTTGCGGTCGTATGAGCTGGTGGCGGGGGGTTAGGGTCGTCGTCACGGGCTCAGCTCGGTCCCCTGACGCAGGTGTGCGAGATAGTCCTCGAACACCACGGGCCGGTTCTTCTTCCGCTCATCGAGCGGCCGCACGATGCCCACCGCCTCGAGGACGCGCACGGCCTTCCCGGCCGCAGGCCTCGAGCAATCGAGGAGACACCCGATGCCGACTATCGCTTCCGGGTGGCCATCCCTCGGGCTGAAGTGGCCGAAGCGGTAGCGGACCGCACTCGCGAGCTCGAGTCTTCGACTTCGACAACGCGGTCCCGCAAGAGGATCACGTCAGGCAGAAGACCTATACCAGAGTCTGGGAGACGATGGGCGACGCTCAGCGGAGCGGTTAACGCTGCCCGGTACCCGAGCTCACATCCACCAGATGGCGATCCCTCCCCGGTACTCGTCGGACTCCAGCGTTCCGTTGCCGTCGATGTCCCACAAGCGGAAGAGCACCTCTGCGAGCTGCTCGCGGGTGGTGATGGAGCCCGTTTCCATGGGCTCGTTTTCGCCCCGGACGTCGAGACCCGCCAGGGCCTCCAGGGGATCGAGCCGGAGGTCGCCATCCGTGTCCCATTCTGCGAAGAGGCCGGGCTCGGCGGCTCTCGTGTAGAGGTAGCGCCCGCCGTTCAGCCACTCGGTCTCGCTCAGGGTCAGATCCAGATCTTCCCTCCAGACCGTCTGCGGTGACGGCCCGGCGGTGTCCAGGGCCGCCGCCAGATCGGTCTCAGGCGCATCGGGCGCGAAGGCGGATCGGTCCTCCATCCACACCCGGAGCTCCACCTGACCGATGACGCCGTCCCCGTTCCGATCCGCCGTGGTGAAGGAGAGGGAATCCGGGAGCTCCACCACGTGACCGTCCCGCAGCTCGACGCCGGCATCGCGGGAATCGGTCTCGTCTCCGGGGCCGCATGCTGACATGAGCGCCAGCGATCCGGTCATCACCAGCAACGGAATACGGGTCCTCATGGACCTTCCTCGCTTTTTCTGATTCTCTGAGTTCTTCATGGCGACGGATCAGCGGCCCACCCCACTTCTTCAACACCCTTCAGCTCTCGCGGCTCCTCCGCCGCCCTCCCTCGTCACCCCCTGCCCCGTCTTAACTCGCCTCCCGCCGCGAAAGGCCCTTTGAACTTCCTATCCGTCCCCGAATCAAGAGCCGCATATGAGCGCGCAGTCGTATCCCGATGGAAAATCGAAGTCTTGCAAAACGGGAGGGGTCCATATAAGCGGTCTCCAGGCCACGACCGGTATAGGCACCAGCCGTGATCACCTCCCGAGACGCTCACTACTTGAAGTGCGACCGGAAATAGTTGAAGGAATGGCTCAGCGCTTCCCAGGCGTGCTCGGCCTCGTCCTTGAACCGCTGCCACTTCCCTTCGCCGGCGGCCTGGACTTCGTCCATCTTGCGCTTGGCCTCACGCCGCTTTTCGCGAAGATCATTCAGCCGATTCTCGTATTCCTTCTTGGCCTCACCTTCGAGCTTGTCGCCTTCTTTCTTCAGATCCTCGATCTTGCGGTCGAGATCGTCGAGACCTTTTTTCATTCCTTCGATGAATTCGTTGCGCGATTCGCTGGCTTCTGGCTGGTTGTTTGACTGGTCGTTTGTCATGGGCTGCTCCTCTGAAATAAATGTGGATTGCGGCACAATCGTCGGTGCTGACTACGACCCCCGTCTACCTCGACTCCGAAGGGACTGCTCACCCTACCCGCACCTCGTGGCCCTCCAACCACTCCTTTCGCCCCTCGTAATCCGGCATCACCCGCCTGACCAGCTCCCAGAACTTCGGCGAGTGATCCCGAACCTGCAGGTGGCAGAGCTCGTGCACCACGACGCACTCTAACACCGGCCGGGGCACGCGGGCTAGCAGGCTCCCCACGGGCCTGTCCGTATGTCTCGCACCCGCCTACGACCGGAGCGGGCGCCTCGCCTGCCATGGTCCCGGCCCCACCGGTGGATCGCATTCGCCACCGACCGCGCCGGCACGCCCGGGATCGACATGCCCCCGCTTGCACGAGCCCCGTCACGCCCGGAAGTTCGGAAACTCCAGGAACGTCATGCGCTACATGCCCCCCCGGTCGGGGTGAAGCAGGAGGTGTCGAAACGGACGCTGGTTTGACGGCGTCGAATTCGTCGAGCGGACGTTCTTCAGTCAATATGGGACCCTCACGACGACTCGCCCCGCTCGAGTGGATTCCGTGATCGATCTCGCTGGGCGGTGGGTCGTCCCTCCCTACGGGGAAGCTCACAACCACAACGTCGAGAGCTCCGATCGCTTGGCGGACCTGATCCAACGCTACCTGGCGAGCGGCATCTACTACGTGAAGAACCCGAACGTGCTGCCGAGGAGCGTGCTCGAGATCCGGGAAGCGGTGAACCGACCAACGAGTATCGACGCGTCGTTCGCTCTGGGAGGCTTCACCGGTCCCGGGGGCACCCGAGCCTCGTGTACCGGCGTAACGTCGACCGCGGCATCTGGTCGGAAGCCGACGGCGAAGGGGCCTTGCGTGCTCACGCGGCCGGGCTGCGGGTATCCACGCACGTGGAGACGGCTCAGGATTTTCGGCATGCGTTGGACGCCGCGGTAGACGAAATCAATCACCTACCCGGCTTCCGGGGCGATGAAGAGAACCGGTTCCCAAGCGCGGAGCTCTTTCGGTTGACCGAGGAGGATGCGGAGAGAGCCGCCGAAAGCGGAGTCGTAGTGGTCACGACGTTGGGAAGCCTCGATGAATTCGGCGACGCGGAGACGGTCGAGCGCGCGCGGGAGACCTTTCGATGGAACTTGAGTCTCCTGAACGACCGAGGGGTGAGGTTGGCGCTGGGAAGTGATGCCTACGGCTCGGTAGGCGTAGACCAGGCCATGCAGGTGTTGGAGCTGGGCGTCTTCAGCAATCTCGAGCTCCTGAAGCTGTGGGTGGAGGAGACGCCACGAGCGATTTTTCCGCATCGCAAGCTCGGCCGAGATATCCTCGAAAGTCGTGGATCGGCCCCTGATGGATGGCGCTGATTGGCAGGCGTGAAAAAGGCGGCGCACCCTTCCGTGTGACAGTCGTGCCAAGGAACAACCCGCGGATCAATGATCAAGGAGTAGAGGGAACATGAGCAAAGCGAACAACCACGATGAACGAATTCGCAAGATGACGTTCGCTTCGGTGTATCCTCACTATCTCACCAAGGTCGAGAAGAAGGGCCGAACCAAGGACGAATTACATCAGGTGATCTCCTGGCTGACGGGTTACAGCGAACAGGCACTTCTGAAACAGATCGAAGAGAAGGCGACCTTTGAGGAATTTTTTCAGCAAGCGAGCCTGACCCCGAATTGAACCGCCCCGGCTTCACCGGAGACTGTTCGCGTTGAGTGACCCCAGCGTCGCTGGAGTGAACGCTACAGGTCCAGCGTGACGAGAACAGATCGGATCCAGGTCGCGAATTCGCTCTCGCTGAGTGACCCATCAGCTACTCGTAGAACGATGTCGACAACTTGGGGTTCAGGGGCTTCGATCTGATGCCCGTTGAGGATCAGGAACATGTTCGCGGTGAGGAATCCGATCCGCTTGTTCCCGTCCACGAACGGATGATTCTTGATGAGTCCGAACCCGTAGGAGGCCGCGAATACAGCGAAGTCGGAATCGGATTCGTACCGCCATCGATGTTGGGGGCGAGCGAGTGCAGAGTCCAACAGGCCTTCATCTCTAAGCCCGAGTTGACCGCCGTGGGTCCGAATCTGGTCGGCGTGCGCTGCCTCGACCGCGGCACGCGGGACCCAGATTGGTTCCTCGGCGGATGATGTCACTTGGCGAGTTCGCGCAAGGCATTGCGGTATTTGTTGGCCGTACGCTCGTAGGCGGCCATAGCCTCCTGGAATTCCGGATCGTAGGGTGTGAGGAGGACACCTTGGTCCGTTTCGATGACGAAGAGCTCGTCGCCTTCCTGGACATGTAGGGACTCAGCGATGTCTTTCGGTAGTGTGGCGCCCACCGAGCCGCCCATTTTCCGCAGGGTGACTTTTCTCTGCATGGCTCCGAGTCCTTGAAGACGGCGGTGAAGATTCGGTAGGAATATAGCACGTGAGTGCTACGGCCACCAACACTCGTAGCTGCACCTTCGTGGGCCACTCGTCGAGCAGCGCCACGAGGGCTCGGAGACCCAATCATGGGGAGGGCTTCCGGCTCCGGTGCGGTCGGCGCCGCTGAACCGCTCCAGGCTCACCCAAGGCAGCGGGAGTTGCGTGAGCTCGCGTTCTGGGGATGTCGCCGATGGGGCCGCATTCGCGGCACTTCAATCGGGGCGCCCGGATGGAGCTCCGGTCGCCTCCCGGCGATCCTCGCTCGTCTCGGCGAATACCGACTGGCCCGCTGCCGCGGGGCTACCCGCTCGGCGCCTCGGCTCGAACCTCCGGTTCTCATCCGGTCCGCAACATCATTCTGGCCGCATTCGCGGCTTGCCTAGTCGGGGCGCCCGGATGAGAGATCCGGTCGCAACACCGTAACTGGCCGCATGCGCGGCTTACCTAGTCGGGGCGCCCGGATTCGAACCGGGGACCCCCTGCTCCCAAAGCAGGTGCGCTACCGGACTGCGCCACGCCCCCGAAACCCCCCTGTGACAACCACTTAGCATTTTCGCTATATGAGGTGATTTTGCAAACTGTGTCAAAAACTGTTGCAAACCTCATTCGCCGGTCACCGTACCGACCGACGAGGACAGGGCTCTTCGGGACCCGCTGAGCACGGATCCGAAGGCGCCCTGCACCGCCCAGCCTGCAGGCTGACCGACGCGAGCAACATTCGTCTCTCGGAGCCTTCGGGTCAACTCGATCGGGAGGCGCAGGCAAGGCCGGTGGGGGTAGCTCTGCGGCCATGCCGGCCGAAGAGAGGGCCGACGTCCGTAGCGGGAATAACGGTGCATGAACCGGTCTGGACAAAAAAATCCCCCGGGTCGCAACCCGAGGGAGGCCAGGGAGCCCGCGGACCCCACTGGGGATGATCACAACCAAGTTGTTGAATTCAGGCCCAGGATGCCAATCTCCACAACGAGTCGGGGGTTCACGATACGTCTACCGGTCCTCGGGCGTCCATGCCATTTCCGGTCAGCATCCCGAGACAGTTCTCGGCACAGTTCCTCGCCCTCTTCGATGTTGGATGGGCAGCCCGCCCTGTTGTCGATCACCGGCGCCGGGATAGAGGCCGACCCTGGCCTGGACCTGCCCGCGGACCATCTCGAATCGAACCCGAGCACTCTGACCTTCCCGGAAACCGAGTCCATCGTAGCCAACGATGTTCGTCGGTGCGGTCCGGCCGCGGATACTCCTTCATCCATCACGGCGACCGGTCCGCACCACGGACAGACCCACGTCGAGTTGGGTCCGCCATCGATCTGTCCCCACCGACCGTACGGATACGTCTGCAACGTTTCGAGCAGCGCTCCGTCAGCTGTGTATCACCGCGCACCCGCCACGAGTAGAAGGCGTTGGAGAACTTACCCGGACCGTCGCCGCGAACACCCGACGGAGTTGGTACGGCGCGGCCCCGATCTTGTTTCCTGTTCACACGAGTAGCTAGGAGGCTCGCTTCCCTTCCCGGACGGAATCGGCCAGGAGCCGCAACGCTTCATTAACAGCATCGCCGTCCTTGAATACTTCGGCTACATCGGGCGCGAGTACGATGACATTGCTTCCTTGGGCAAACCGCTCCGCATACTTGCCACGGACCGCATCTGTGAAATCATACTCTTCGCGCATCTCGTCCGGGCCTTCACTCTTGCTCATAGGCATTGCGCTCGGCGGCTGTGGCCGAGCGGGCGCTGATGATTCGAATCGTCTCACCGTCCTCGGAGTGCGCCACGACAACGAGTCGGTTCCGGTACGATACACCGACGAGGATGAATCGCTCTTCTCTCACAGAATGCTCTGGATCGGGGATCGTCAAGGAGAGCGGATCGCCGAACGCCGTCGCCGCCTCCTCGAAGTCGATGCCATGCTTCCTCCGGTTCGACTCGGCTTTGGCCGGGTCCCACTCGAATTGGAGCATCAGACTCCTGGTCGAAACGGACGAGGGTAGCTGCGCTCCCTAACTCTGATTCGACCGACCCGCGTAAAGCTATCGGACGGCCGCTCATGCCTGAATATCGGCCCCTCGCATCCTCCGTACGGAAATCGAGTGATCTCAAGTCCACCGTCGCCACTAGGTCGACCTTGCAGCCCCCCACAACCGCTCCACGGCGAGGCACCTGCGCCTGAGAGCCGGGCGGCTACGAGCACGCCTGCCCTCCGGTCAGTCGGGCGAAAGGGTGTAGGTGCCCTGGAAGTCCAAGTAGAAGCCCACTCCAGAGGCCATGTGGTTCCGGCCCGTGTGCGTGCCCTCTCCATCGATCCCCTCGAAACGCCCTGACCCGTCAATGTACTCGAATTCTCCCTCGAAGACGGCAAGCCTACCGTCTTCGCTGAGCGTATCCTCGCCCTCGAAACGACTCACGATGGTCGAGCCGTCTTCGAACGTCAGAATCTCGTAGCCGCGATAGGTTCCCTCACCATTTACGTGGTCCAGCGTCTCGCTCGCGGAAAGCTCGGCAACCTGCCCGTCGTCCAGGAACGCGAGCCCCCTCACCTGCACCATGGTGACCGTGTGGCCCGGAACGTCGCCGACCTCGACGACCGTGACGTCCTCCGGGAGGACATGCCCGACGATGCGTCCCTCGATCGACTGCTGGGCGGCGAGTCGGGACGAGTAGCACGACCGTGAGGAGGACGAGAACTGCCCGCCAGCCGATCGATTGCGATCCGTACATCAGAGCCTCCAGGAACTGGCCGGCAAGGTCCACTTGCTGCCCGCGCCGAGCGGGTTCAAGCGACGGAGCCATGGACTTCGGTGTTGGAGTCCGAGACCCGGTAGGGCAACGTCGCTCCGGCCCTATCTGGGGCCGCCTTCTCCGACATTGACGTTACGTCGCTCGGTCCTTCCGCGCCACAGGGAGCAGGAGGACGGTGGGAAAGCAGGCGAGAATGAGCATGGTCCGCTCTTCACGCGGCTTCCACACCAATCCCATTCGATCAGCGGCAAACCGCGTTGGGGTTGACACAGTGAGCCACTGACCGATAGCTGTGCAACGCCAGCCGCGCGACGGCGATCGGCCCTGCGAGGCCCGTTTGACAACGACTCACGGAACCGGCACTGTGGCTTTGGGAAGCTCTTCGAGCCACGCCTGGCAAGACCCTACGCACGGGGCGAGTCGCCGTCCTTCGGTACGGCGTCACCATAGATACGGAGACGGTTTTCTGCCGCCCTTGCCAGGGGTCTATCCATGTCGGATCTGACGCGTAGGAAGTTCGTTCGCGGGGCCGGTGCTGGCGCCGCCCTTCTGGGATCTCTCCCGTCCTCGAAAGCTGTGCGCCCGCGGATTCGGGCGGCGTGGACATGGGCGAGGGGTTCACACCGCCCACCGCGGCAGAACTCGAGCAGATCGTGGCTCATATGGGCTTCCAGATGAGCGCCCAGGAGGTGGAGTCCTACCAATTCGTCCTGACCAGCTTTCTACAGGGCGCCGAGGCCCTGGATGCCGAGGCGGTCCTCCCCGGGCTGAGATATCCCGAGCGGTCGAGCTCATCCCCACCGATGAAGAGAACCCGCTGGGTGCCTGGTACGTGCGGACCGAGATCGAGGGAGCGTCCGAAGGCCCCCTGGCGAGCCGGACGGTGGCGATCAAGGACAACGTCATGATCGCGGACGTTCCGATGATGAACGGCACGTCGATCCTGGAGGGATACGTGCCGGACGTGGATGCGACCATCGTCGAGCGCATCCTGGACGCCGGCGGGCGCATCACGGGCAAGTCGGTATGCGAAGCGTACTGTCTGTCCGGCGGCAGCCACACGAGCGATCCCGGGCCGGTCCACAATCCTCACCGGCGCGGGTATTCGGCGGGAGGTTCGTCGTCCGGGAGCGCCGCACTCGTCGCCTCGGGAGCCGTCGACATGGCCATCGGATGCGACCAAGGCGGCTCCATCCGGCATGCCGTCCGCCGCCTGCGGCGTGTACGGGATGAAGCCGACCCACGGCTTGGTCCCGGACACCGGAATCCTCAGCTTTTATCCCGCTATCGACCACACCGGCCCCATGACGGCCTCGGTCGGGGACAATGCCTTGTTCCTCGAAGTGCTCGCCGGGCCCGACGGAATCGATCCACGCCAGGGAGGCGCCAGCGTCCAGCCGTACCGGGAGGCACTGGGCCGGGGCGTCTCCGGGCTGCGGATCGGCGTGCTCGAAGAAGGGTTCGGCCACACGGGCCTTTCGGAGCCCGAGGTGGATGAGCGTGTGATGGCAGCGTGTGATCGCTTCCGTGCCCTCGGCGCCAACGTCGAGGAGGTTCTGGTCCCGCTGCACCGACCCCGGCTCCATACGCTGGGGCGCCTTTCCGCGGTCGCCGAAAACGTGTTCACCATGGACGGCCATGGGGTGGGTGCCAACGGGCTGCACGTGCCCGGGTTCCTGGAGGCCCAAGCCCACTGGCGAGACCGGAGGGACGACCTACCCCCAACGGTCAAGCTCTTGCTGATCTACCACGAGGTCCTTCGATCTCGGCATGGCTACCGGATGTACGCGCTGGGGGCGAATCGGGTCAGCAGGCTACGGGCCGCGTACGACCGCGCCCTGGAGTCGGTGGACCTGCTCCTCCTGCCCACGGTTCCGTTCAAGCCGCGCCCCCTGCCCGGGGAGGACGCCCCACCGGCGGAGCCAGGGCGGACGCCCCGGCATTGTCGGAGACTCCACTGGGGTGCGCTCTTCTCCGTCTGGACCGAGGTAGACTTAACGGCCTCGCCGGCTTGATACCGGCCGCGGAGCCCTGCCCCGGAGTCTTTTCGGTGATAGACAACCGTAGTCCAGCCAGTTCAAACATGATCGAACCAACCTTCGTCGATTTCGACGTCCTCCACGGTTCGGGTCTGAACCTGCACGCCGAGACCCAAGTCCTTGAGCTTATGAACGAGGAGCTCGCCGTCGATCAAGTCGATGGGTGGGGCACCATCCCTCGTGGCTTCTCTGCGAGCCTCCCGCGTGAACGCGCTGGTGGCGATGATCAGACCCTTATCTGCCCTTCCCATCATGGCCCCTCGGAAGTCCCGAACGACATCGGGCCCGATGGTTCCGGCGTACCGCTTGCTCTGGAACAGGACGGGAAAACTGATGAGGCCACCGATCCGGATGAGGCCGTGTCCATCGATACCACCGTCTCCTGACCGCTTGGTCACTTCGACCTCGATGAATCCCGACTCGCGAAGGACCCGCTGGCAGAGTCGTTCGAAGGCAGTCGGATCCATGGCCCGAACAATCTCGAGGAGACGCGTCTCCCAGGCGTCGTCTGGCGCATCCGTGTCCTCCTCGACGCCCTCGCGCTCATCGGACGCAGGAGCCGTAAGCTGTTCAGACCGCACAACGCGGACGATCTCGGGCAGGCCAGCCGGACCCCGCATCGGCGAACAAGTCTTGGAAGTAGACTTGGCCTTCGGGATACATGGACTCTTCTATCGCGCGGCGCACTCGTTCCCGCAGGTCGGGGTCTTGCCCGAGAGCCACCGCAAAGGCCTGTGCAAGCCGCGGCAGTCGGGCACTCATCTCTTCAACGCCGCCGACGGTTTCGAACAGGCGAGGCGGTTCAAAGACGGGGGCCGGGCCAGACACGTCGTCGGAACACGCGCCGAGCACCAAGAGCGTGGAGACTGCCAGGCGTCGACGGGTTACTCTTGACCTGCGCCCACCACCCCCGACGGCGGTGGTGCAGCCCTACGTCACCTTCTCGATCCGCACCCGGGTGTCCAGGAAGACCGTCGCCCCTCCGGCGGGATCGACGAGGGGCATGCCCGCGAGCTCTTCGTCGTTTCGGCGCATGGCGTCGTTCACGCTGAACCCCCGGCTGAAGCGACGCGGATCGGGGCGCACGGTGTCGCCCTCCGCCACGGGGCTGCTCATGCCGTGGAGGATGGGACTCACGAAGGAGCCGCCGGTCATGACCGATGCCGCGTCCTGGATCTGGAGGCGGCTGTTGCCCTGTTGCGTGTGCTTGAAGTGATGGGTGCCCGCAATGACCCCCCTGCGGCAACGCGGAGTTCGACGGGCGAATCCCTCGGAGGAGCCGCTGGGTGAGGAGATGCGCACCCGGTCTCCATCCTCGATGCCCAGCTCGGCCGCGTCGAGGGGGTTCACTTCGATGAAGTTCAGCGGGTGGATCTCTCCGGCCCAATAGTCGTAGGCGGTGCGCGCCTTGGTGCGCGTGGCCAACCGGAAGGTGACGATCCGGAAGGGATAGTCGGCATCCTCGTCTTCGATGCGTCGGCCGCGACCGTCCACCGCCGGAAGGTAGGTGGCACCTCCATGGTTCATCCGGCCCGTACCGGGCTGGCGGGTCGTGGCCAGAACCTCGTGCCAGATCTGGATGCCCACCGTGTCCGTCATACCCATCCCGGCTTTGAAGCGCCCCTGTTCGTCCCAAGCGTTCTCGGGAGGCTCGAAGTATCCACCCCTCGCCAGGAGGGTGCACACCTGGCGCCATAGGCCGGGTGTCAGCAGGTCCCGGTGCGCGGCCACGGGATAACTCCGTTCGACGTAGGCCACCTCTTCCGGCGACGCTTCCGCAACGTTCGTATTCACCGCCAGATTCGCCAGAGCCCGCACGTAGTAGTCCTCCACCTTCTGCAGCGGAACCCGCTGCCCGTCCGGTCCGGGAATGGCTTCGGGGCCGTACCCCGGCATGTCCAGGCGCTCGGCCACATCGATGAGGAAGGTCTCGAGCAGCATGGGGCGTCCGTCTGGTGTCCGGTCCGTCAGGGGCTCCACCGCGGGTGTCCGTATCCCGATATGAGGCGCGGGACAGGCGCCCACCATCTGCTGCATGAACCCGTACTGACCGTCCAGGTACATCGCGTCGGGCACGATGTAGTCCGAGTAGATGCTGGTCTCGCTCACGGTGGTGTCGATGGAGATGAAGAGCGGAACCTTCTCCGGGTCCGTCAGGGTCTCGATGTACCGGTTGCCTCCCGGAATGCTCTTGATGGAGTTGATGTAGTAGTTGATGAGAACCTTCGGACGGTACGGGTACCCTGTGGAGAAGGCCGCCGCCGCCTCGGTGGTGATCCCGGCATGGGTGAGGGGGTACCAGGGCCGCTGGGCGGGATAGGGGTCTTCACCCGCTTCGGCCTTCCTCCGGTACTCCGTGCTGTCCTCATACCGAACCGTGCTTCGGGCTCCGATGCGCGAGACGTGGACGCCCTCCGTGGTGGGCGCTTCCGCCACCTGGCTCAGGTTGAACAGGCCACTCTGCCAGGCGGGGGCGCTGGCCCTGGTGATGACGCCCCCCTTCCACCCGTAATTTCCGATGAGCGCGTTCAACATCTGGATGGCCAGGCCGCTGTAGACGCCATTGCTGTGCATGGTGGCGCCCCGGTAGCACGAGGCGGTGGCCGTGCGCCCGTGGCTCGTGAACTCCCTGGCCAGCCGCGCGATGGTGCCGGAGGGGATGCCGCAGACCTCGGCCCAGCCCTCGAGAGAGCGCGAGAACGCGTCGTCGCGGAGGATCTGCCAGGCGCTCTTCACCCGCACCCCGTCCACCGTGGTGTCCACGAAGAGCTCGGCGGCCTGGGTGCTGTTGAACGGGACGGCGCCGGCAGACGTCATCACCATGGGCTCTCCCTCGCGCCGAAGCATCCGGTGGAAGTCGGGATGGCCCTCCTCGACGACCACCAGGTGGGTGCCGTTCGTCCAGGTGGGGTGTCCGGCGGCGTCGGCGGCCGCACGGCCGGGCCGGCTGATGTAGTCCCGGTCGAACCGATCGTTCTCCAGAATCCAACGGATCATCCCGAGCGCCAGGGCGGCGTCCGCGCCCGGCTGGATGGGCACCCACTCGTGCGCGTAGTGCCGCCCGTGGGGCACGTAGGGGTCGATGAGGACGAGCTTGCACTCCTTGTTCGCGTGCCGGTTCGCGAGGATGGGCGCCGACGTGTTCACTCCCGGCTTCCATCCGCCCCCCAGGTTCACCCCGAAGAACAGCATGTAGCTACTGTGGTTGATGTCTCCAAAGAGTTGGCTCGACGGGCGCGTCTCGCCTTCCCGGTATCGCCCTGTGAGGAGGTAGTTCGCGACGTACCAGTTCATCTGGCAGAGGTCGGTATGGCTCACGTAGTTGGCGGAGCCGAACGCCCCCATGAAGCGCTCGATGAAGTTCTGTCGCCCCGGCTGTCCGCGTCCCGTGTTCCAGACGAGGCCATAGGCTTGCGGCCCGAGCTCGGGTTGGGTGGGATCGATGGGATCGAAGTTGCGGACGGCGCGCAGCCCTTCCACCTCCCTGTCCTCTCCGGCCTCCTCGAACAGGCGCCCGCCCTCCACCACCTCGTCCAACAGCTGACTCCATGAAATGGGCTTGAATTGCCCGGAGCCCCGGGGTCCGGTGCGCTTGAGCGGGCGACGAATGCGGTACGGATCGTAGAGGTACTGAAGTCCGGAAACCCCTTTCAGGCATAGACTTCCGCTGGTGCGCAGCGACGCGTCCATCGGTGTCTCGTAGGCAATGGGGTTGTTCATCGTGGAGGCAGGGTGGTACGGGTTTCCGAAAAGGTTCCGGATCCGCCCGTCCCGGATCACCGCCCGGTTTCCGCATCGAGCGTCACACGACAGACAGATGCTGTGCACCACCGCGTCGGCCTGAGGTGGTGTGGGGCCGGGTACCCGTTTCCGGTAGAAGGGGCGAAGAACGGCCCCCAGGGTCGCGTATCCGGACACGGCGGCCAGTCCGGCTCCGGCGGCGAGTCCCACCACACGGCGGCGGTCGAAGCCCGCGTCGGCCGCTTCCTCGGGGGTGTCCGGTTTCTGGGTGCCCGTTCCGCGTCGCGGCCAGGGAAGGGCGTACCAGAGGAGAAATCCCACCACAAAAGCCCAGAGGACGAGGCCGGTGGCGGCGAACACGCCTTCGCGGCCCAGCCAATGGAGCGGCTCGAAAATGAATCCCTCACCCGTGCGAGAGATGCTCTGCCCGCCGATGATGAGGTTCCATCGGCTCATGAACAGCCCGAACAGAGCCAGAAGGCCGCCGGCCGCCCCGAGCGCCCCACTTCCCCTTACGGCGGCCGCACCCAGCAGGGCCAGGGCCACTGCCCCTCCCACCAGGAGCTCCCCACCCACATACGTGCCCGCGAAGAGGTCGAAGTGGAGCGTGCGCACCGCGGGCCAGATGAAGTTCTCCACGTAAGCCGCGTGGGCGAGGTCCCAGAGCCGGAGTGAGAGGTGCACGGCCAAAAACGCCGCTCCGCTTCCCGCCAGCAGCCGGGTCAGATCCCGCTCCTCTCGCAGGACGGCCGAGAGGCCGGTCAAGACCGACATCCATGCGAAGCCCGACGCCAGGGCTGCAACCCCGAAGAAGACCCCGAGCAGGGGTGTGTACCAGAGGCCGAAGGAGCGCATGGTGCTGAGGAGGAAGCCCGTGTAGAACACGAAGAGCACGGCCGCGGCCACCGCGGCCAACGCCACCCAGAACCGCACTTCGCGCCGGTCCAGCCAGAACGAGCGCTCGGGCGTGTAGCCCCTTGCGGCCAGCCCGTAGAGGCGCCCCAGCCAGTCCTCCCGATGTCCCGCGGCTTCAGCCAGATACGGGCGGTGGACCAGCCACAGGACCCCGAAGACGAGGGCCGTGAGCACGATGAGGGTCACGCTTCCATACGGCATGGCTGACGGGAGATGCGGGGCGAAGAGCACCCGCCACATCCTCAGTGGCTGACCCAGGTCCGCGATGACGGCCAGGGGGATCACCGTGAAGCATGCGGCTGCCGAGACGACCGCCAGGCGGCGCACCTCCCGAAGGGCTGGACGGTCGAACACCCCGCGCAGCCAGGGCAGAACGCCGATGATGAGGCTTCCGGCGCCCACACCGGAGAGGAACATGTACGTGACCACGATGAGCCCCCACCGGACGTGCTCGTTGGGGAGTACGTAGTTCGGATCGAAGACGAGGTAGTCCATGGTGATCAGCGGTTGAGCTCGGCGGGCAGGCCGACGTAGTGAACGTTCGGGCCGAGTCCCAGATCGCGCCGCAGCACCTGCGTCGAGCGGTCGCGGAGGTACTGCGATACGGGGCTCTCGTCATCGTTCAGGTCCCCGAAGATGCGGCACTGCGAGGGGCAGACGTCCACGCAGGCGGGATTCAACCCCTCGTCGATCCGGTGGGCGCAGAAGTTGCACTTGTCCGCTGTTCCCCGGGCCGGATTCATGAAGGTGATGCCGTACGGGCAAGCCTGATTGCAGGCCCGGCATCCGATGCAGATATCCGGTTCCAGATCGATGATTCCGTCGCCCCGGCGGAAGATGGCTCCGGTGGGGCATGCTCGCAGGCACCCGGGATCGTCACACTGATTGCACAGCTTTGGAAGGAAGTAGGGACGTGCATCGGGAAACTCTCCCAGGAGATGCTCCTCGACCCAGTCACGGAACACGCCGAGCGGTACGTCGTTCTCGGCCTTGCAGGCCACGGTGCAGGCATGGCATCCGATGCATTTCTCGAGATCGATGACCATGCCCAGGCGTCTGGCCTTTGGAGCCGCCGCCGGGCCCCCGGGAGTCTGCGCCGGGGCTCCACCCGCGGCCAGGGTAGCGAGGGCACTCAGCGCGGTGCCGATGCCCTGCAAAAACGAACGCCGGCCTACGCCGGGCTCGGCGGGGGTGGTTTGTGCGGGTTGCGAGGAACAGCATGTCTCCGAGGAACAGCCGCACCCTGATTCCGCGGGCCTCGCCACCTGTGGAGCGCTCACGGGCTCGGGCTCTACCACGCCGATGGTACGGCAGGCCGGGCAACGGTCGATCTGTGCGACTTCGGCCGGGAGATCGCTACGTCCGTCGAGGAGGTTGCGCACCGACCGCAGAAGCCGTTCGGGAAGGTGTGGCGCCCCGCAGCTCACGCACGCTGCCACCGTGTCTTCCACCAGCGTCTGCGGGGCCAGGAGATCGACGCCGACCGGGAGGCCCGGGGTCAGGGTCAGGACCTGCTCCGGGCATGCCGCCTCGCATAACCCGCACCCCACGCAAGCGATGGGCTCGAAGGTGAGGCTTCCCTGAGCGGGGTGGAAGGACAGGGCATCGGTCGGGCAACTCCGGGAGCACGCACCACAGAGGGTGCACCCGTCGGCCTGGATGCTTACCCGCCCGAACGCGGCCTCGGGCACAGGAGCTGAAGGGACAGTCGATCCCTGGACGAGCGCCGCGAGCTGCTCCCTTCGCCGGCCTCGGGGAGCGAGGGCTGGCTCGGGTGGAGGGTTCCGTATGGGCAGGGAGTCGGCGAACGCCGTAAGCTCTATCGCGATCTGCGCGGCGGCCCGGGCCTCCACATAACGGGTGGGCGGTCCTCCGAGGGCCTCGGAGAGGCCGAGGGCATCCTCGATCAGAGCGGGGGATCCGTGGTGACTGAGGGGCCCACCCACCACGGCGATGCCTGCCACACCCAGGCGCGCCGCATGGAGAAAATGGTTCTCGTTCAGGATGAGGAGGCTGGGGATGGTCACCCGTGCCACGGGCCCGGACGGCGGGACAAAAGCGCCCAGGGCGGCATCGTGCTCTGTCCCCGCCAGGACCAACAGCGGAGCCGTCGGGGCCTCGGTGACAGCCTCTTCGAGGAGGCCTATGAGCTCGTCGTCGGGGAGGAAAGCTCGTTCCAGGGCACCGGTGGGGCAGACCCCCGTGCAGGCGCCGCACCTCTGGCAGAGTCCGCCATCGATGTGGATCACCGTGCCTTCCGGGGTCGCCAACGGCCGCATGGCGAGGTAGGGACAGCTCTCCACGCAGCGGCGGCATCCGGTCTCCCCATCCTCGCCCGCGGCACAGATGGAGGCGTGGTACTGTGGCGGCGGGAGCGTGAGGAGGGAGCCGGAAAAAGAAGCGGTCGACATAATGACCTATAAGGGTGTTGAAGAAGTGGGGCGGGCCGGCCCCGTGCTGCGCACGGGTGCCCCGGGAGCGCCACAGCCCCAGATGCTAGGCGGCACGACGAAGGCATAGCCATGAGCTACGTCTAGGAGTGCCAACGACGGGGGGCACCCGCGCCGTAAGGCGTGGGTCGGGCTGGGCCCCGGGACCGCCGCCGGGCGCGGCAGCGGCAGCGTCATAGCTCCTCCCCGATATTACAACATCGCATTCGTCACTCTTCCTCGTGCGATATTCGCAAGACCCTCGTTCGAGCCCCACCCCACTTCTTGAACACCCTTCTGATAGAGGCAGGAACGATGCGAGCGTGGACCGGGCGCGAAGAAGTTCCACTGCCTCAGCTTGACATGGATCTTCGCGTTTGCCAACACCGAGCCGCCTTGCCGTCCGAGGCCGGGGCCGGGGCCGGGGGTCTGGGTGAACGTCCTGGCCGCGTCCCGTGTTGACAATCTCGCGGCTACACTATATCGCCATTCGCCGATGAGCGAAATCAATCTCGATACCTGCTGCGGAACGCCCGACTCTGACGTCGAACTCGAACGGATAGAAAGTTCAGGTTCCTCGGATGTTTGCGTCCCTGAGCCTCATCCGACGAGTTCGAGGCGAGTTTGGTTGAGAGCATAGCTGCGGAGCTTGAAGAAGACCTGGTCTCGGTAGCCGTAGGACCGGCGTTTGAGGAGCTGGATCTTGGTGTTGATGCCTTCGAGCTCGCTCGATCCAGCCTATGAGGAACCGCCGGGCCGTGTCCTTGTTCGGCTACGTCCAGAGCTCACGGAGTTCTTCCTCGAGGTAGTAGGCGGCAGCGAGCGGGGCATTGAGCGCCAGAGCCGCCTGGAGTCGGTCGCCCTTCGTCGCGGTCCTCATCCAACCGCTCGGGGTTCTTGAGCATCAGCCACCGGGTGCCTTTGAGGACCGCTTGGGCCTCGGCTTCGGCTTAACGCTGCAGTGCCCTACGCAGATCAGAGAACTTGTCGTTCATGAGCTTGACGAGGTGGAAGCGGTCGAAGACCACGGCGCCGCACTCGAGGTCGAGCACGATCGTCAGATCGCGGTGGCCTCCCTCGATACTGATCTCATCGATGGCGATCCGCTTCAGGTCCCGGAGCCGGGGTCGACCGAAGCGTCGCTGCAGTGCGGTCTTCACGATCTCCTTGACCAACCCCCAGCTCACGCCCAGATGCCGCGCTCTACGAGAGTGTCCAATTCTCAACCGTTGCTTTTGTCCAAGATCAAACCGGTGGTGACAAAGGATATGGGGTGTGGCAGTAAACGCTCGATGTAAGCGTCCGGGATGCTATCGTTCATTACGCGTGTTTTGCCGTCGCATCAGCGATGCTGTCAGGATCAGCCACAGGCCCTTCGACGTACCGGCGTAAAGCGGGCCAAAGCACCTGACGCAGCAACTCAGTCGTGCCCCTCCCCCCGCCCGAACCTCCCCGACGACCAGGCCGATGGGCTAGCCCGCAGCCACCGGGCGTTCCTACCTCTCCCGCGCCCTGCGCAACTCCTCCGCGAGTCGGATGAGATCGGTCGCGCGCTTCTGCGTCAGCTTGGCGAGCGCCTTCTCCCAACCCTCCGGCGGTGCGCGATAGGACGCGGACTCAGGGTCCAGGCGGGCGCGCCGGAGGGACTGGCTGCGGAACCCCCGCCGCCTTCGCAATGTCGGCGAGCGCGACGCGGGCGCCGGTCGCCCGGTCGGTGGCCTTCTTGAAATCCAAAGACTACGCTCCTGGTGCCTGAAGTGCGGATGGCCACGACAGTGTAGCCAATGAGGGCCACGATGGCGAGGATACGGGTGGCGCATCCAGGGCCTCTCCTCCGGGTTGCGCTCCGGAGCATGAAGCTTCACGGGTGCCCATGTTGGAGCGTCCGATCCGGGCGCGGGACAACGCGGCCCGGCGGCGTGGCATGCTTCTCGATCCGCGAAGCCCCATGACTTCCTTCCCTCACCTCGGCTCGATGAGACCCGCATCGTCGTCGTCCGGGCGGTTCACCCGCGGGCTCACCTCACGCACCTCGAACGAGCCGTCCGCGGCGGGGACGAGGAGGTCGCCAAGTCGGCCGGTCGGGGTCGACCGGTCGAGCCACCGGTCGCGGTCCCCGGGCGCCACCACCACGGGCATGCGATCGTGGATCGGGGCCACCTCGGCGTTGGCGTCGGTGGTCAGGATGGCGAAGGTGTGCCGGGGCTCGGCTCCGGGCCTCTGCCATGACTCCCAGATGCCCGCGAACGAGACGAGCCCTCCCGCAGCCGGGTGGATCCAGTGCGGAATCTTCCTCCCGTCCCGTGCCTTCCACTCGTAGAAGCCGTTGGCCGGAACGAGGCATCGACGGCGGGCGAACGCCTCGCGGAACGAGCGCTTCCGGGCGACGGACTCGGCGCGCGCGTTGATGAAGGCCCCGGTCGGCTCGTCCTTCCAAGCGGGCAGGAACCCCCACTCGAGCAGCCCCATCCGGCGGCCCCGGTCGTCTTCGGCGACCACGGGCGCGAGCTGGCCGGGGGCGATGTTGTAGCGAGGGTGGTGCTCGAAGGTGAGACCCGGGAGGTCGAACACCTCGACGAGGTCTTCCTCCGACACCGCTAGCGCGTACCGGCCGCACATCGGCGATCAGCTCCCGGTCAGTGGCCCGCCCCGTCCGTGGCCTGCTCCCCCACCTGCAGGGCGATGTAGGAGAAGTTGAAGCACATCTCGTCGTACGATCCGTAGCCACCGTAGACGACCTCGTCGGTGGGGTTCTCATAGGTGCACCGGACCCGGAGCTCGGCGCCGTCCATCTTCTCCCGGGAGAAGACCTTGGGCTCGACGAAGGTGAAGTCGCGCTGCCAGTGCAGGTCCCACTCGGGCACGGACAGAAGGGTCTGGTAGCGCCCGTCGGCGTCGGTGAGGCTGATGACGCCCGAGTGACCGAAGGCGTGCATGTGCAAGTTGGCGGAGTGGATCTCGAAGCCCTCGATCCGGGCCTCATCCACGTCGGTGATGCGCGACGCGTAGCCGACGAGGGAGGACAGCTCGTCGCTGACCTCGTATGTGGCCTGCTCCTCCGGCGGAATCACCATCGTCCCGTTGCGCCCGCTGTTCAACCACGGCCCGTGTGTCTGGGGAAGGTGGAAAGCGGGCTTCTCCACCTCGGCCTCGAACTGGAAGTCGAGGCGGGTGTCGCGGTCCGCCTCGCCGGGCGCTTCGACGCTGTAGTAGTGCATCTGCACGACCAGGGCCGCGCCGGGCTCCATCCTGATCCCCGTGCCCTCGGGGAAGGTGTGGCCGTCCATGCCCGGCGCCCAGTGAGCGAGCCACCAGGACGCCCGGCTCAGCTCACGGACCCCGTCGGGATACCGGGCCTCGTACGCCTCCCGTTCGGCCCGTTCACTCAGCCGGTCGGGGAGAGCGCCGCCGAAGCACTGATAGCCTTGGCCCTCCTCCTCGTCCTCGAGCTCCCGGAAGCGCTCGACCATCTCGGGGTCCACCGCGTACACCACCGTGTGATGGGCCACGTTCTCGTTGCCGGGCACGGTTCGGAATCCCGTCACGTATCCCCGATCCTCGGCGGTCCACTCGGTGACGAAGCAGCGGTAGTCGTCGTCCATCGACTGATCGGGCAGGTACGGCGTGTCGCCGAGCACGTCCGTCGACAGGTCCGCGCGGAACGTCGGCGGAGCGTTGGCGGGCTCGACCTCCGGATCCGGCCGCGGCTCGCCCTTCGGATATCCGGCGTCGCGCCACGCCGCAACCATGCCGACGACCTCTTCGTCCAGCGACATGTCGCCGACGTACTCCTGATGGCCCGGCTCCGCGAGCCATGGGGGCATCTGCCGGACGGTCACCGCCCCGGCGATGCGGCGCCGCTCCTCGAAGGTCTCCTCGGGATCCTCCATCGACCAGGCGATACCGTCCTCGGAATGGCATCCCATGCACTCCTTCGCCAGAACGGGACGGACGTCGGCGTAGTACTCCTGAGCCTCGACCGCTGCGGGAGCCAGGAGGACGGCGGCGAGGAGGGCGGCGACCGGTGGGGCGGGCGGATAACGCATCTCGGTACTCCCTTCGGCGTGGCACAGCCGGGTCCGCACGCAAACCCGGACCTGCAAACTACGGTCCGCGAGCGATGTCGGCACGCATGGCGTGTCACCGCCGTCACCGGCCCCTCGAATCCCCCACCGCCCGGAAGTAACCCCGGAGATTGGACGGCCGATACGACGGATCCTCGTCCCACCGTCGTATGGCCGAAGGATGCAGCGTCTGCGATCGGTCGGGGCGAATGGGACGCTCGTGGCGGGGCGCCAGCCGGTACCACCCTACCCTGGAATTGTGGGCCTGCGCTGTCGGCTCTCCCTCCAACGGCCGCGCCGCGACGACGTCCGAGTCGAAGTGGAGACCCGCCAGCTCCGCGTTGTCCATCATCCACTGGAGCGTGATGTCCGACAAGCCGTCGTCCAGGTATCCGCCCCCGACGTCGCTGTGCACGCCGGGGAACCAGGTCTGGGACACGAGCTGGCCGGGCTTCGGCTTCTCGATCCAGAGCGTCGGCTCGAACGGGCCACGGCGCTCGTCGATGGCGAGTGCGTGGAAGGCGTACTCCACGGTGCCACTGAGCTCGCAATCGTGGAAATCCCGATTCCTCCGCGTGAGCGCGCGGAGACCGGTGAGGGGGATGCCCAGCGCCCCCACGGTGTCCCAGACGCCGATGCAGCGGATCGGGATCGACTCGGAGCCGCAGCACGAGTAGCTCGCACGGAAGCTGGTGGGCTGGTCGTCGTCCGGGTGGGTGCCGGAATCCTGGTACAGCTCGAGGGCGTCGACGTACATGCCGACGTGCTTGCGGTCGAGAATCCCGCACTTCCGGATCATTCCGCCCAAGCTCCGAGCGGTGTAGGCCCCCCTGCTGAACCCGAAGAGGTAGATCTCGTCGCCCGGCTCGTAGTTCGCGAGGAGGAAGCGATAGGCGTCGAAGATGTTGTCGCTCAGCCCCCCACCGAACGCCCCGCCGGTGAAGCGATCCAGCACGTTACCGGTGCCGACGCCCTGATCGTAGAAGACGATCTGCGCCACTCCGTCCGGGTCACGCTTGGCGACGCGGTACGCCAGCTTGACCACGTTCGTCGGGCAGAGTGTTCCGTCCTTCTGCTGGTCCGCCCGGTTCCAGGTCCCGTCGCAGCAGATGACGAGGCGTTTCATGTCACGATCAGAATATCTTCATCCATGCCTCCACTATATCCGGATTACGATTGGTTGGACACGAGGTGGTGGACTGGTCCCGGGTACAGGCCGGGTACAGCGCCATCGGCGTAGTTTCGATGGCCGAGGCGCACCTTGCCCGCGCGTTCACCGCTGGGCATGTTCACGGGAACACCGGCTCGCCCTCCTTCGTCTCCGAAGCAGGTGGCCGCGTAGGAGAGAGCCCTCTCCAGCCGGTGCGCACTTCAGCTTGATTCTGCATGAGCGCCCCCTTCTCGATCCACCTCGTCGGGTCTGTGTCGGTGCGGCTTCCGCCCTGCTATCTCGTGAACAGGAGGCTCCTGTGCGTGTGACCGTCCGTATCGACGACGTCGTCGGCCGAAGCTCCTCGCGGGACGGCAGACCCTGGCTCTGGCCCGTCTTCTTCGCCGTGGACGACACCGCGTTGGCCGGCCTCCTGTCGGGGCGTCCCGAGGAAGAGGGCGTGCTGCATGCCCATCCCCCGGTCACGGTCGCGGCACGGTCGCCGAATCGGGGCGCTCGGCGTTCGACCCCGCCTCTGGCCCTCTGGTCGTTCGACCTCCGGACCGAAGTCCTGCGAAGCGAGACCGCCCTCGTGGGCGTGGCCGCGGTCCTGGAGCGAGGAGATCGGCCGTCCGAGGAGGCTCGCGACGCCGTGGACGAGCTGGTCGCGGGCCTCCGCCTGACCCTCGCCCGACACCTCGGCGGATCGCTGGGGCTGGGGAGCCTGCTGTCCGCGTTCGCGGGCGGTGGGATGGGAATGGACCCGTCGGCCGGGCTCGATCCGCCGGAAGGTGCCCTCTCCCTGGAAGATCTGGAACGGGGATCCGTCCCGACCCCCGAGTCCGGCCCCCTCGACCGGTTGGCTCAGGGGCCGGTGCTCGCGACCCTCCGCGGGCAGACCGCGGACATGGACCGCGAGCGCGCGCTGGGATTCTCGATCCTGTCGGGGCTGGTCGCCGATCCGGACTACGAGGCCGAAAGGGCCTACGTCCGCCCGCCCCTGGTCTCCGGCTACCGACCGAACGAGCTCGGAGCGATCCCCGAGGACGGCGGCGGCGCACCACCGGACGATCCGGGGTTCGGACGCGGGCCGCGTACGGGCGACCGCCCCGGAAGAACCCGCGGGGGACGCGGGACCCCGATCCGGCCCGACCTCGGACGCATCGTCGGCCGAATGCCTCCGGGGCTCCGGCGGAACGAGCGGCTCGGAATACGCGTTCCGCCCCGCATCGGCCGGCCGGTGCCTCTCCCGGACCCTTCGCCCACACCCGACCTGCCGCGACGCTTTCACGGCCTCCGGCTCGACCAGCCCGTGACCCTGCCCGAGCTGACCCGGGAAGGCGGCGCGGTCATCGGCTCCGGGTTCGCGTTCTGGACCCCAGCGGAGCTCGCCGAACCGGAGGCTCGAGGGTTCCGCACGCGCCTCCACGGCGAACGTGGCGCTCGGGTGTCGTTCGTCATGCGGGGAACGGTGAGGGTCACCCCACGAGCGGAGGGCCGACCGACGGGTTGGAGCCGGGGGCGGCGGGGTGGCTCCCATCTGGTCGTCCCTTCGGAGGACGGCTCGATCTCGGTGTACCTGCGCGGGGCGGGCGCGGCCGAGCACGAAACCCTCTCCCTCGAGCCGGATGCGTTCCCGGTCGGTCGCATCTCGGGGGGCGCCCTCGGAAAACAGCACCTCATCGCTTGGCGCGACGCGGCGGGACGCATTCGGTCCGCCGAGCGGACCGGGGGTGGGTCCTGGGTACCGGCGACGGTCGTGGATCAGGACGGCGCGGTCGGAGCGCCGACCCTCCTGGCCGACGCGGCCCGGAAGCGGTGGGCCTTGGCCTACGGCGCCGAAGGCGGGGGCGTCCACGTCGCGGTCTCCAGGGGACGACGGTGGAAGCGGATGGAGGTCGGCGAAGCGGGCCGCGAAGTCGAGCAGGTCGCCCTGGCAGCTCTTCCCGCGGGCGAGCGCGACAACGAGGGGCTGTTGTGGGCCGCCTGGGCCGGCGCGGACGGCACGCCCATGATGGCCAGCGAAACCCGTTCCGGGTCCTGGAAGGTGTCCGGGATCCGCGCGGCGGGAAGCTTGCCGCCGGTCGCCGGCGGGCCCCTCGCGCTCGCCGACCCCACCGGTCGCCTGCCGGCTCTGGCCTACCGGGCCCCCGACGGTCTGGTGCTCCTCCTTCCGTCCCGCGGACGATGGCGGGTGGAGCGCCCGAAGCTGCCGACGCTGCCTCGACCGGTCGGCGACATCGACGGCGTGACGATACCCGCCTGGAAGTCCGTCGCCCTGGGGTTCCGATCGGCGGACGGTGGCATTCACCTCGTCCTCCGGGACGGCGACGGCACCTGGCGACATGAGCCCCTCCGCAAGATTCCCGCCACGCCCGGAGGCGGCTCCGATCCCTGCCTCTGGGTAGCCGGGCGGAACCTCCATGTGGGCTGGCTCGACGAGCGCGGCCACGTATGGGAGGCGAGCCGCGCAGAAGACGGGACCTGGCGCTCGGCCGACATCGACGCGCTGTCGGACGCCTCCGAATCCGCCCGGGGCCGGTCATGACGGTGCTACGCGGCATCACGCTCCTCGACCTGATCCCCGAGCTCCCGGCGGGCGCTCAGGGCATCATCCCCGGCGACATTGGGCGCTTCCTCGAGCTGCTGAGCGTCGTGGAGCACGCCCCGCTCGCCAACGAGGGTTGGTTCACCCATGGTGGCGTGCTCCAGGGCGCCACCGATGCGGGACTCGAGCTGCCCGCCAACCTCCCGCTCCGGCTTCCGGGCCTCAACGCCGGCGTTCGCTTCCAGCTCTCGTGGCCCCGCGTGGAGCCCGTGGGCACGGATCCCGGGGACATGGAGGGGGCCCCCGACCGCTGGATCCTGGACGTCTACGTGGGACGCATCGTCGTTCCCGTCCCCGGTCCGACGCCGGCGACACGGGTCCCGAGCGCCCCTGCTCAACCCCAGCATCTCGTCGCCGACCGGTCCCGCGACTGGGTGCAGATCACGGGAAGCGGCGTTCTCCGCATCACGCACGACGACAGCGGAACCGCGCTGGACCTCATCGCCCCGGCCGACCCCCTCGATCCCGAGGAGCCCATCGGAGCGGTGCTGGAGCTGGGGCTGAACCCGCCCCACATGCTGTTCCACGAGAGCGGCTTCGGCATGAGCATCGGTCGGGTCGTCTGGGACGCGACCGGCAGCTACACGCCGCCCGAGATCGAGGCCCGGGGCCACGACGCCGCCTGGAAGGGCGTGTCGCTGGCCGAAGCGTCTCTGTACCTGCCGCATAACCTGCCGCTGTTCGGGGACGTCTCGTTCGGGGTCAAGGACGTGCTGTACGGACTCACCGACCCGGGCGGCGTGCAATTCGATGCCTACCTGGAGCTGGGCAATCCGCTCTCGTCGGGCGAGACCATCCAGTTCTTCCAGGAGCTCGAAGACGGAACCATCCATCATCCCTCCGACCCCGGGGCCGGCCTGACCCGGACGGTCGTGCTCCACTCCTCGACGGAGGAGCGCGCACGGGTACGGGCCGTCCTCGATTCGGGGGCGGACGCGGTCTGGTCCTATCCGGGCGCGCGCAACGTCACCGCGCAGGGCACCGACTGGTTCACGGTGACGCCGGGCAACGAGCGGAGCTCGCTCACATTCCGCCGAGTCGCCACGAACGAGGCCGGGGAGACGGTGTTCGGCCCGCAGATCACGTTCGTCTTCCGGAAGGAGGTCCCGGAACCGCAGCACGCGCCCAGGATCCAGGTCACGCAGGACGGGAACACGTGGGACAACGTGGTCCACCTCTCGGGATCCACGGAAGCGTTGGCGGGCCTGGAGTTCACCGTCGTCTCGGACCCGAGCCTCACACCGGAGCGAAGGGAGCAGCTGCGATGGGACCTGGAGCACGACGGCGTCTCGCTGTCGGTGACCGGGGACTCGTTCACGCCGGCCACCTCGTTCCGCCCGGGCCTGCACGTGCTGGTGCTGCACGACGAGGAGGACCGCACGCGGCGGCTCGAGATCGAGGGGATCGAGGAAGGGCGGCTGATCGTGGGCTCCGAGGGGGGACCGCGTGAGGTCGACGGAGGCACCGAAGGCGCCGTCGGGGTCACCGGCGTCGAAGCGTCGCACCATCTGGCGACCTACCACGAGTCGGGCGAGCGGACGGCTGCAAGCGGGGATCAGGCGTCCGTGAGCGGAGGGACGCTCACCGTCCCGGAGGGCGTCCTCGCCGAGGCCGCCCTCGACATCGGCAGCGGCGACGACCCGGACGCGGCGAACCCGGCGGAGGAGGAACCTCCCGTCCAGGCCGTCCGGATCTTCATGGTCTTCGAGGTGGATCAGTTCGCCGGCGAGTGGCGCCGGATCTCACCGGTACGGACGGACCCGGGCTGGGACCCGTTCGGGCCCCTGGAGCCCTACCCCGACCACGGCCCGACCGGCACGGGTCCCCGGGACCCGGTGGGCATCGCGTCCGGCGACGCCGTCTCCCCCTTCGTCCCCTCCGACCTTCTCCGGTGGGCGGAGAGCTTCCCGTCCGACACGGATTTCGTGGTCATCGGCCGCTGCGACGACCTCGGGCCGCAGCAGCTCAACGTGGACCTCGGTGCCGACCGGGCGCAGGCCGTGTTCGACCTGCTCACGTCGCCGTCCTCCGGATCGGAGCTCACGGCCATCGATCCCTCGCGGATCTACCACCGCGGGGAGCAGGAGAGCGCGTCCCTCCCCTCCGGCACCCCGGACATCCCGGCGGGCCGGCCCGGGCTGAGCGACCGTGCGGCCATCGAATGGCGGATCCACGACGACTATCCGGACTCCGACACGAGCACCGGCTCGGGCTGGGGTCCGACCCGGGACGACCGCTCGGCCCGGCTGGAAGCGAGGTGCGTGGACGTCTACGCCATCCGGCCCGCCACGGACACCACCGTCGTTCCGCCGTCCGACGACGAATCCCGGGATCCCGCCCGCCGCCGCGCGCTGGTTCCGGGACCGGACCGCACGACGTCCGAGGAGCCCGCCCCGCGCGACGTGGACCTGGGCTACCGGCTGCAGCTCCGCGCCAAGTGGGACAGCCCCACCATCGTCGACAAGCGCGACTGGATCCCCGTGCTCGTGGAGATGACGCTCGACTGGCAGCGGGAGTCCCGCGCGCTCCCCGACGGCATGGGCGACGTGCAGCCGCAACCGGTCAGCGACGACGCCAACGCCGAGATCTGGCGGTTCCTCGGTCGCTTCGCCTACGACCCGCGGAGCGGGCAGACGGAGTTCACCGCGGCGCTGGACACGCCGGGCGACGAGAAGGGGATCTTCCACATCGTCTCTCCGGACGCCGACTCGGACGCCGACGAGGTCGTGGCGCTGGCGCTCGGACTCGGGCCAGCGCTCCTGGCGGGCGTGGACGCGGCGGAGCCCGGGAGCTCGGCCGTCCGCATCGGCGCGCTGTTGGCGGCCGTGGCCGGGGTGCTCGCCACCGACATCGTCAAGGACGGCAAGGCGACCGTCCAGAAGCTCGAGATCAAGCACCGCCAGCGGGACATCGACGACGCCGAAGGAAGCGTGAGCCGCGTGGTCATCGACTACACGGTCGAGCTGAACGTCGAGACCGACGCGCTCGGCGTCACGACGCGCAAGCCGGCGAAGTTCAGCTACAAGGGCGTCGGAATCGAGTACACGAACGACCCCGAGAAGGAGTGGTACGAGAACCTCGACATCGTCTACGAGGACGCGTCGTTCGAGATCGTCGACCCCGGCACCTGGGAGATCGACGGTCCCTTGGGCGAGCTTCTCGGCGTCAGCGCCGTACGGCTGGGCTCCGGCTCGGTCTGGGTCGAGACGGACCTGGACTTCGCGCTGGACCTGGGCGTCGTGGAGATCAGCTCCGCGACCGTGCGCATCACGGTCGAGCCCTCGGACGGGGTGACCGTGGACCTGCGAGGCCTGGCGGCCAAGGTCGACGTGCCGGGCGCCATCAAGGGCGGCGGCCAGCTCCAGATCGGGGACGGCGGCGACCTCGCGGCCATGATCGACCTCACGATCATCCCCGCCGAGATCCAGGCCGTGGCGGCGCTCAAGCTCGAGGGGCCCATGACCCAGCTCGAGGCCGGCGTCCGCTTCGCCACGGCTCTCCCGCTCGCCGGCACGGGCTTCGGACTCTACGGGTTCAAGGGGCGGTTCGTATCCAACGGCACCCGAGACCTCACCGGGCTCGCCGAGGACCCGGTGGAGCGCGAGCTCGGATGGTTCGCCAAGCCGGTCCTCGAGAAGTACGAGCCCAGCGTCGGCCAGTACGCCATCGGGCTCGGCGCGATCGTCGGCACCATGCCGGACACGGGGTTCACGTTCAACGCGACCGGCATGGTCACGGTCGAATTCCCGGACGTCTCGGTGGTCTTCTCCATCGAGGCGAAGTTCCTGAACAAGCCGAGCCTCACCCCCAAGGAGGACAACGACGCCTCCGGCGGATCGGAGGTCAGCTTCGAGCTGATCGGGATCGTGGCGTTCGACTCGGCCGGCTTGGCGATCGCCGTGACCGGCGAGCTCGAGATCGAGAAGGTGCTGAGGGTCACGATCCCCATCGGGGCCTACTTCCCCTTCCAGTCGACCGGGGACGCGGCCTACCTCCGCATCGGCTCCGACGGGGCGGGCGGGCGCGCCGGCAGTCCGGTCACCATGACCGTGCTGCCGGACATCCTCGATCTGAAGACCTGGTCGTTCTTCATGGTCGAGGAGAAGCAGCTCCTGGATCTGGGCGGCCGCGACGACCTGGACTTCCACGGGTTCTCCATCGGGTTCGGCGCAGGGTGGGAGTTCAAGTGGGGCGGCGGACCGATCTACCTGACGGTCTCGGCCGGCGTCCTGGTCGGCATGGGCACGCGCCCCATGACGGTGGTGGGCTCCATCTTCGTGTCGGGCGAGCTCTGGCTCGTGGTCGTGGGCCTCTCCATCAGCGGAGAGATCACGCTCCGGATCGTGCATCAGAACGGCGACACGGACTGGTCGCTGACCGGGGAGTTCTGCGGCAAAGTCTCGTTCTTCTTTTTCTCCATCAAAGGCTGCGTCGAGTTCAAGCTGCCCGGGGACACCGCCGGAGACGCGCCTCCGCCCGATCCCGATCCGCTGGTGACCGGAGTCACCCTCACCGACAAGTTCGTCCGCGTCATCGCCCAGGCGAGCGATGTCACGGCGGGTGACGCCGTCCTACCGGAGTCTCTGGCGTGGCCCGACGTCGCGCCCACGATCCACTTCTCCCACCGGGTGATGCCGAACCTGCCTCCGGGCGGCTTCGAGCCCGCGCCCTCGGGCGGGTTCCCGGGGGAGGACTGGTCCGGCACGTCCAAGCTGAAGTTCCGGTTCCGCCTGGACGCGGTGGTCCTGGAGCTGGCCGACGGGACGGCCGTCGACGTCTCGGGCTGGCCGTCCGTGTGGTGGCAGCCGGCGTTCCGGGCGAGCGTGCCCGAGTCAGGCGACACGCCGTCCTCCGACCACGAGGGCTGGGACCTGGCCCTGCTCCACTGGGACCCGAGCCCCTGGCGCCGTCCGCTCACGAACGGCGGTGAGGGAATCGAGGCGGATCCCGCCGACGCGGTCCGCAACCTCTGCGAGCCCGCGCCGGAGCCCTCGCGCCACTGCACGCTCGGCCAGGACGGTGTGCGCCAGGACGTGGACCGGGTCGAGTTCGCGAGCGCGGCCGGCGGGACGCTTCCGTATCCGTCCTACTTCTTCGTGGATGGCCGGGAGGGATTCGGCGGCCTCGACCTCGAGGCGGTCGTCGCCCTGGCGGACGTGGTCGGAATGGGATTCGTCCCCGGCTCGCTCCAACCGCTTCCGGGGTCGCTGTCGCTTCCAGGTGTCCCGCCCGCGCTGACGGAAGCCTTCCGCTTCCCGTACCTGACCCGGGGCGGCGCCATCGCCGGCTCCCTGGGAATGACCGGGACCTTCCGGCCCTCGGTGGTCGATCCGGACCTCGTGCTGGCCATGTGCATCGATGTTCCGGAGCTCGAGCGCACCGTCGAGCGGTGCGTCGACTTCGACCGGCTCCAGCCGCACCGGAGCCTCGGACCCTCCATCACCCACGAGGACGTGGTCTTCACCGACCGCGGCGGGCACCTGCGGACGACCGACTCCCTTCCGGCGGGAGCGCCGGACGGCCGGAGCGAGCTCCGCTTCACCTCGAAGGGGCTCGACGTCGCCCTCCCCGAGGTCTGTGACCGTGTGAGCCTGACCGTGGCCTATCAGGAACACGGTCCCATCCACGCGATCGCGTTCGACGCGGACGGCCAGCGCCTGGACCAGGTCACGGGCCCGACGACCCCCAATGCGGCGACCACGATCTCCGTCGAGTCCCCGGGAATCACCCGGGTGGTCGTCACGGGCGGTTTCGGCACGGGCATGCTCCAGGAGGTCTGCTACCGCTTCCGACAGGTCGCCGATCGGAAGGCCATCGCCGAGCGGATCGTGGCACACCTGACGGAGCCGGCGACCTATGCACGTCGGGTCACGCGTCCCCTGCTGCCGCGGGTCTTCGGCGACCGCAACGACGACCCCGAGGATCCGACCCGCGACGAATGGGAGGCGGACGTCCTCGACGTGGCGGTGGGCGACGCGCGCGCCTGTGTCTATATGCGTTATACGGCCCCGGATCCGGAGCACCGCTATCGAAGCTTCACCGTGCTCCCCTTCCCTTCGCTGGAGCTCTCCCTGGTCAGCGTGTGCGGCATCAGCGCCGACGCCCAGGACGCCCACGACGCGGACGAGGACGCGCGCGAGGACGGGCAGGACGCCTGGAACGACGCGGCCGAGGGCGACGAGGAGGACCGCGTCGCGCTCCTCGACGCCGACACGGAATACGCCGTCCGGATCGACTACTCGTACGCCATCTGGCAAGGGGAGGAAGGACGCGACCTGCCGCCCGAGATCGATGCCGCGGACTTCGACGCCGCGGAAGCCGACTGGCCCGACGGCGTCACCTTCGGCTCGACGAGCCAGCGCTTCGGCTTCCGGACAGCGCCCGAGGCGCCGATTCCCGAAGCGGACCTGATGACCTTCGACGCGCAGGACACGTTCGAGCCCCGGGGGCTCGTGCGGTATCTGCGCGGATTCGACCCCGTGTCGGATCGGTTCACGCACTTCCTGGACGATCTCCTCCTGGTCCACTTCGACGTGGAATGGGTGCGGACGCTCCTCGAGCGGTACGGCTACGAGATGCGCCTGACCGTGAAGCGGACCGATCCGAAGCCGCCGGACCCGGGCACCGGACCCCTCACCGACCTGTCGGTCCCCTCCGCGTGGACCTGGGAGCCGCTACCGGTCTGGATGCGGAACGAGGGCGACATCCGGGTCGCGGTCGCGGCCGACGAGTCCGAGTGCGTCGAGCCGCCCGTTTCGGGCGGGACGGCAGCCGTATCGGCGGAGCTGGACCCACGGGCCGAGTACGACCTCGAGCTCACCGCGGTTCCGCTCGGCGCGGGCGACGACGAGCCGGGAGTCCACATCTCGCGCACCCACTTCCGGACGTCCCGGTACGGGGCCGCCCCCGAGCTCGTCGAGGCGCTCGGCCTGAGCGATCCGGGGGCTCCGTACGCGCCGCCGCCGACCGAAGCATTGGTCACGGGACGGGCCACGCCCGGCACCGGGGAGCCCGACGATGTGGCGCTGGACGAATGCCTGGCCGCGATGGGCCTCGACCCGTTCCCGCTTCCGGACACGCCCCGGACGGTGCTGCTGTGGATCGACGACGGGGGCTGGCGGCTCGCCGGCATTCTCCTGGACGCGGACGAATCGCTCTTCCGTGCCCCACGCCTCGAGGAGGTCGTCTCCACCGCAGACACGGGCTCGGAGCCGGACCCACGCCTCGAGGTGGTCGAAGCCCAAGTCGGTGGGACCACATTCGAGGTCCGGCACCGCAACGAGGCCGGCACCCGCGTGCTCCTCGCGCCGACGTCGCCGGCGGCCCTCAGCCACCCGGACGGGACGCTGCCCCTCGTCGTCCGGTTCAGGGATCGCGGCGCGGTGCTGGAAGGCGCGCGCACGCTGACGACGCTTCCCTACATCGTGATCAAGGAGTCGGTATGAAGCCGCTGCCGCCCAGCTGGGCCATGGGCGCACACGCCCTGGACGGCGCCGGAGATCCTCACCTCCAACCGGGGGCCCACTTCCGCCTGGCCACCGCGCCCGTGCTGGGGCTTCCGCTCCGTCCACTGCTCGTCTACAAGCACCGCCTCCATCCCGGCGAGGCGAACGAGGCCATGCAGACGGAGATCCGGTGGACGGACAGTGCCGGACGCACGCTCACGCCCCCCTTCGACGTGACGCCCGACAACCCGGTAACCGGGCACCTGCCCGTGAGCCAGACGCGCCGCTGCATCTGGATCGAAGTCGCGGCCGAATCCCCGTCCGACCGGGCGAGAAATCCCGGGGGGCTTACCCGGAATCTCGACGCCGACATCCGCCGCACCATCGACCGGGTCGACCTCGACGCCGTGTCGGGCCCGATCCGGCTCCGGAGAGACATCCTCGACCTCGTACGCCGCCTCCCCGACTTCGTCTTCCGTCCCGGGCTCAAGGTCGACGCGTTCCTGGAATCGATTCAGGGCATGTCGTTCCTCGGCTCGCGGACCGAGGCGCCCTACGTGCTGAGCGCGTCGTCGCTCTCGGGCGTGGTGGTGAGCGGCACCGGACGGGTCCAAGGGGCGCGTTGGCTGGAGTGGGGACGGACCCGGACCAAGCGAGCCCTCTGGCGGGTGCTGCCGATGCCGGTCTCCTCGGGGCCTCGGCACCTCGCTCCGTCCGACGCCCGCGACCAGGCGCTGGAGCGGGTGCGGCGAGGCGCGCCGCGGCGATACGGGCTCCACGACCGGCCGGAGACGGCCAACGCCGCGAGCGCTCCGGCCGCCACCGTCGGCGCGGAGGAACGGCGGGTGACCCGGCTCAGCGAGGATCTCGAGCCCAGCCTCGAAGCGCTGGTGAACGACACCTCGGCAGCTCCTCTGGAGCTCGGGATCGATCAGGAGCTGGACCAGAGCGAGTCGGACCAGGTCGCCGCCGCCCGTTATCCCGCGTTGGGGACGGTGCTCCTGTCCGCGCTCGATCCCGGAGTGGCCCGCTGGCTCGGCTTCATGGACCGGGACGAGGACGACACGGCGCCGGTGGGGAGCATCGTGATCTACACCATCCGGGGGTTCTGGTCCGTCGACTGGAACGCCCTGTCGCTATGGCGGAAGCTCGCCTTCTTTCCGGCCGCTTCGGCGGGAATCGTGTCGTCCTCCCAGCCGCCCGACGGCTCGGTGCCCTTCGACATCCCCCGCAGATCTCCGGACGGCACCCCCGTATTCGACCTGGAGGTGCCCGCGGTCGCGACGATCGGCGTGCCACCGGACGCGCCGACCGCCCCGGTTCTCGAGCCTCCGGTAGCGCCCGAGGGTGCGCCGGACGCGGATCCCATGGGCGTCTGGATGCCGGGCACGCCGGGAAGCTACCGCCGTCACGTCCAGATGCCCGTTCGCGACCTCGTGCCCGGCGCCTGTCTCGCCGTGGCGCGGGAGCACGACGGGACCCGGGAGCGGCTGAACCGCACCGTCCTGGTCGATCCCGGCACCGGCGAGGAGCGCGCCATGAGCCTCCACGCCGCGCTCCCCGGCAGCGCGGATTCCGCCGATCAGGGCTCGATCAGCGACCGGGAAGCCCACCCGGACGCCACGGAGTACCACGCGGCTCAGGCCGACTGGTTCGGTCGTTGGAGCGCCTGGCGTGCGCGGACCATCGGCCCCAAGGAGCCGCCCGCGCCCCCCATCCCGGTGATCCAGCCTCGATACGAGATGGCCGAGACGCCGGACCCGATGCACGACGACCCGCTCTGGGGGCGCCTGAGCGTCCGTGTGCCCGTACCTCCGGCGACGGACCTCGCGCCCGGCTCGCACCCCCTGGACCGGATCCGCATCGAAGGCACCGTGGCCGGTGCCACGACGGAGTCGTTCGCGGTCGAAGAGCCCGTTCCCTCGGCGCCCGGGCCCCATCTCGAAGTGGAGATTCCGGTCCCGACGGGCTCCGGCGGAACGGCGGCGTTCCTGGCCCGGACGGAGATCGCGACGGCCACCATGACCGCCCGGTGGATCGACGCCGATGGCGGCCTCTCCGAGCCGACGGAGCCTCGAGAGCTCGACCTGGTCGATCCGCGCCCTCCGGAGCCCGTGACCATCGACCCGACGCTCACGTACACCGCCCGGCCCGACGCGACCGGGCGCGCGCTCGCGCGCATCGGTTGGACGGCCTCGTCCACGCAGCACGGCTTCCGCGTCTACTTCAGCGACGAAACGCGGCTGGTCGAGCGGATGGAGTCGGTCGCGGCGGGTTCCGGCTCCGACGCGTCCACGGCCCAAGCGTTCCTCGACGATCTGGCGGCGGCCGGGGGACCGGCCGAGCGCGCCGCGGCCTTCACCGCGCCGGGGCGCCCGGAGCAGTTCCGGCGGGACTGGTTCGAGAACCTCACGGGCGACCTGCTCGTGGGCTCGGGAGACATGCGCTTCCAGCACGACCTCTCCGCGTCGCTCCGCTCACTGGCGTTCTATCGCGTGGTGGCCGTCAGCGAGACGAACGTGGAGTCGGAGTTCGCCGGCTCCCCGCTCGTCCCGCGGGCCGTCCCCAACAGCGGGCCGCCGCCCCGGCCGATGATCGAGGTCGTCCCGCGCGACCGCATCCCCGACGACGTGACCGTGGGAGAGCAGGAAGTCCTCCTTCGCGTCCGGGTGGTCCGCGGCGCGCAGCCCGTCTCGCGGGTCCGGCTCCGCCGGAGCTCTCGTGGGGGCGGAGACGCGCTGCGGATGCCCGTGGCGCTCGAGACGGACGTGACCCCCTCCGAGCCGGGGCCTGACGGAATCGTGACCGTGGACCTGGTCGACACCGGAGCGTACAACCACGAGCCCGGCCGGATTCTGCGTCCCTTCAGCAACTACTTCTGGCGGGTCGAGGTCCAGGCGCCGAACGAGCCCGGCAGCTCCCTCCCGGGCGAATGGAGCCCGCCCAGCGACGCGACCTCGACCCTTCTCGTCGGGCCACGACCCGGCCCCGTGACGGGGCTCGCTGCCGCCGCCAGCCCTCCACCCGACCCCGTGGTCACCCTTACCTGGGAGCACCCGGAGCCGCTCCTGCCCGGCGGGATCGGCGGCTTCCGCTTCGAGATCCTGCGGCGGCAGGACGGTCGCGAAAAGGTCGTGGGCCAGCTGGCCGCGGACGCGGACCCCGCCGCGGGTGGCCGAAGCGGACCCGGGGACTCGTTCACCTGGACGGAGACGCTCGAAGGCGCCGACCCCGCGGAGGACCTCGAGTACAGGGTGGTGACCCTGGACCCACTCGGCCGCCGTGGGCCGGTCTCGTCCCCCGTCAGCCTTCCCTGAGGAACCCCGATGCACACGCTGACCCCCGATCCATCCACCCTCGGGATCCAGACGCCGCAGATCGGGCCCTGGTTCTCCTCCGACACCGTCGAGTTGCCGGTCGCCGACGACCGCCTCGCCGTGCCGCTCACGCTCGACGGCGGTGTGGCCTGGCTCCCTCCGGCGGGCGGGCTGCTCTCCTTCCGCATCGCGACGCCCGACCGACCTCGGCGCTTGGCGGGCTTGCGCGACGGCGCGGGCGAGCCGGCCTTCGACGACGGTCACCTGGTCGCCGAGTTCCGCTTGCTCCCCGAGGTGGAGGCGCGCATCGATCGGCTGATGCGTGTGCTTCCGACCCTCGCCGGCGACGACGCCGCGGGCGAAGGCCGCACGCGACCCCGCGTTCGCACGTTCGCCCTGGAGATCATGACGGCGTCCCCGTCGTGGACGATGCTCGAGTCGCTCCTGCCGGCGACCTTCGGCCTCCCGGGTAGCTCGACCGCGGAGAACGTGGCGCACGTCGGGCTGACGGGGACGGCGCCGCTCGGCAACGGCCCCAAGCCCATGGGGGACCTGAAGCGAACCGGGAAGCTCATCGGCGCCTTCGAGCAGCTGCTCCACTTCCCGACCAGCACGGACGTGAAGCTCTGGGCATTCGACCACCGCGGCCGGGCCCTGGACCCCGGAGCGGTGGCCTGCTGGTGGCTCTTCCTGGCCACACACGCCGACAACGGCTTCGACGGCCTCTGGGCGGAAGGGCTGGAAACGGGAGACCAGCGGACGGCCCCGATCGCCACGGATGCGGACGAGCTCGTCCTGCACCTCGTGGATCCCCAGGGCGGCGCTCCGCTGGAGCCGACTCTGGCCCGCATCGACGGCGCCAACCTCGACGGAACCGGCACCGTCCGTCGCCGGGGAGCCGAGGACGAGGCGGCGACGCTGTCCTTTACCGACCCACCCACCGATGACCCCGACGATCTACCGGTGCCGCGCATGGCGCTCCTGCCCGACGGCGTGTTCGGGGAGACGGTCTCCGTATGGCCCACGGGCACGGTGGACCCGATCCTCCGTCGCGACTTCGCGAGGGTCGCCGCCCTCTCCGTAGAGCTCGCCCTGACCGGCCAGCGCCGTACGCCCGCGCCGGGCTCCACCCCCACGGCCGCGGACGAGCGGCGCGCCGAGGATCAGGCCAGGACGTCCACGCGTGTATCCGTCGCACGGGCCGAGCGGACGGACGCCCTACTCGACACGCACGAGGAGGTCATCGCGGGGTTTCGGGAGGTCTTCGAGGGGCCGGAAGCGACGGACCTGGCCACCGGCGTGCTCGAGGCCGGATGGGGCCCGATCACGCCCGCGCTTCCGGACGAGGATCCTCCGACGGCCGCCCCCGACTTCACCGTAGAGCCGCTGCAGGGCGGAGGCGTGGACGACGGTGGGACGGTCGTCGATCAGAAGGCGCTGGTTACCTCGACGCTCGACGCATCTCTGGAAGGCGCCTGGGTGAGGGTCTGGACGCAGGGCTTCGACCGGGAGCGGGCGGAGCACTTCAAGATGGACGGGGGCGCCGGCCGCGTCGCCGACGACGGGACGGTGCGCCTGGTCACGCGACTGCCCGACGGAGCCGTGGATCCGTCCACGCCCATGGGCATGGACGTCATGGTGGTCACCGACCGGGGCGCACGGCACTTCGCCGACGTGCGCTTCGACCGGCCGGCCCCCGTCGGAGGTGACCCCGCGGCGCTCACCGAGTCGGACGGCACGCCCCGATCCGGCACGACCAGCGGGCTCGACCTCGGCTCGGCGGTCGTCGTGTGTGAGACGGGCGTCTCCCACGCGAGCCTTCCGCTCCCCGACGACTCCGTGCCCTCCGGATCGTCCCTCGTCGCCCTGACATCGCCGCCGACATTGGTGGATGCCTCGACGCTGCCCACGGCGGCCCGCGTAGCCGCGCTCGGGGGCGTGCTCGAACCCGAAGACCGCGTGCGCCTCGTCGAGCCGGCCTTCCAGTCGAGTCCCAGGGGCGACGCCGCCGAGGACCTCGCCCCCGCCACCGTCCATGCGACGGATCGGAGGGACAGCTCGGCGTGGGAGTCCGGCTTCCCCCTGCCCTCCATGGAGCGTCTCGAGTCCGTGGCGTCCAATGTGGGCGATGCCGAGGGCCGGGGGGCCGTCGGCGCCGTGCCCGCTCTTTCGCGCTACCATGACTTCCTGCATCACCGCCACGGCAATCCGAATGCTCCCGCCGCGCCGGACACGCACGGGACCGGGGTGAGGGTGCGCGGGCCGGCAGCCCGCCTGCTCGCCGAGTACGCCCGGGATCGCACGAGCGAGAGCACGTTGGACCTCGTCGCCCGAGCGGCCACGCCCGTGCCGGAACCGTCCGACGTGGACGGCGACGCCCTCTGGATCGCCGGCCTCCGAACGGTGGCCGCGGGGGTGGAGGGCGAGGTCGGGCTCGGCGTGCTGGCGGACGCGAGCATCGCCGGCTTCGACCCCTACCCGCTGGGAGACGCGTGGACGAGCGTCCAGGCCTGGATCGAGGACAAGATCGGCACGCTCCCCTCGGAGCTGGACGACACCACCGCAGCGGTGGACAGCATCGTGCGCGCGCTCGACCGTCGCTTCCTGGCCGCGACGCGGGGAGCGCGCGAGGGCGCCACGTCCCTCCAGGCCGCCCTCGGCAGGGCCCAGGACATCGTCTACATCGAGACTCCCGCCTTCGACGCCCGCGCGTTCGACGACGGCGACGACAGGCTCGACCTCTGGTCCACACTGGTCCAGCGGATGAAGGACAATCGAGCGCTCCACCTCGTGATCTGTGCGCCCGTATGGTTGCTCGACGGTGCTCCGGCACCGCTTCAGAGGGTACGGGACGCCATCATGAACGAGGCTCTGTCAGCACTTCAGGAAGGCTCCACCGGAACGGCCGTCCCGACGCTGGAGGAACGCGTGGCCACCTTCTCTCCGGCGGCGGGCCCCGGACGCTCCCTGCGCATCGCATCCACCTCCGTCGTGGTCGACGACGCCTACGCCTTCACCGGCTCGACCCACCTATGGCGGAGGGGCCTGAGCTTCGACTCGTCGTACGCGGTCGCCGCATTCGACGAGCGCGTCCGGGACGGCCGGCCCGCGGCCGTGACCAGCTTCCGGAGGCGGTTGCTGGCCGGACGCCTCGGGGTCGAGCTCGGGGGCGTCCCCGACGACCCCGTGCAGATCGTGCGGGCGGTCCGGGACCTCTCTTCCCGGGGCGGCTTCGGCCGGCTCGCCGCCGAGCGGATCCGGGCACCCGACCCCACGCTCACCACCTCCACGGATCCGTCGACGATCAGCGACGTCGATCTCTGGGATCCCGACGGGAGCCCGCCGGCGAGCTTCAACCCCGTGGAGTGGATCGCCGGCATGCTGACCACCGTGCAGACCGAGGAGCTCACACCGGCGCCGTAGCGTTCTGGATCCCCACGGAGCGCCTTGGCGGCGACGCCTTGCGGGACCGGCCCGGGCGTGAATAGTTACTAGCCGTCACGGCTCCTGCCCCACCCCGGCCCCCACCTCGATGCTCAACTACATCTGGTCCGGGCTGATCATCGCCAGCGTCGTCTTCGCCCTGTGGTTCGACGTGGGCGACCTCACCCGCGACACGTACCGGAACGGCCAGGCCCTCCCGGTCGAGCTCCTCCTTCCCGAAGACTACGACCCGGCGGCGCGGACCGTCCCGGTGGAGATCCGCGTCGAGCCGGACGAGTACAGGGACTTCTACGGCACCGACGGCGCTCCGGCGGATGCCTATCGCGGCCAGCTCCTCCAAACCCGCGAGGGGAGGCAGCTCCGCTTCGAGGCCGAGGCCGAGCTCCCCGAGCCGCTGGCCACCATCCGGGAGGTGTCGAGCTCACAGGAAGGCGAGCTCCAGGGCACCCTGACCGACTTCGAGCCGGCGGCGGCGGAGGCGGCGACCGGGGAGCCGGCGGACGCGCCGCCCGCGGTGGAGGCGTCCGTTCGCTTCGAGCCGGTCCGCTTCGTGAAGATGAACGCCATCGCCGAGGCCGCGCTGGAGTTCGCCACGACGGCCGCCGAGATCGCCCTGGGTCTCATCGGCGTCCTGGCGCTCTTCCTGGGACTCCTGAAGATCGCCGAGGAATCGGGCATCATCCATTCCCTGGTGCGCCTCGTGCGGCCCGTCCTGCGCCCGCTCTTCCCGGACATCCCCCCGGATCACCCCGCGCTGGGCATGATCGCCCTCAACCTCACGGCCAACATCTTCGGGCTGGGCAACGCGGCCACGCCCTTCGGAATCAAGGCCATGGAGGAGCTCCAGGAGCTGAACCCCAGCGAGGACACGGCCACGAACTCGATGGTCATGCTCCTCGCCATGAACACCGCCAGCGTGCAGCTCGTGCCGCCCGTCCTCCTGCTGGCGCTCATGGGCCTCCAGATCAATCAGTTGATCTTCGCCATCATCCTCACCACGGGCCTGTCGCTCGTCGTGGCCGTCACGGCGGCCCGCCTCTACGGCCGGATGCCGGGCAGCCGCGCCTCGGATCCCCACGACCGTTCGGACGCGGGCACGACCCCGTCCGCGGCCGGCGGCACGGACTGAGGAGGCGATCATGGAGACCATCCGTCAGACCATCGGCCTGCTCTCGTACTTCGTCATCCCGCTCATGCTGGTGGGCTTCCCGCTCTACGGGCTCTACAAGCGAGTGCCGGTCTACGAGGCGTTCGTGGAGGGGGCGAAGGAAGGATTCAGCGTCGCGGTCCGCATCATCCCGTACCTCGTCGCGATCCTCTTCGCCATCGGCATGTTCAGGGCCAGCGGCGCGATGGAGTTCATGGTCGAGGCGCTGCGGCCGGCGCTCGCGCTGGTCGGCTTTCCCGCCGAGGTCCTGCCCATGGCCATCATCCGCCCCCTCTCGGGCTCGGGCTCGGCGGGCGTCGTGGCCGAGATGATCGCGACCTACGGGGAGGATTCGATCCTCGTGAAGATGGCCGCCGTCATGTTCGGCTCGACGGAGACCACCTTCTACGTGGTGGCCGTGTACTTCGGGGCCGTGAACATCCGGCGCACCCGCCACGCGGTGCCGGCGGGGCTGACCGCCGACATCGCCGCCATGCTCTTCGCGGTGTGGAGCGTGCGGCTGTTGTTCGGATGAGCGCCCGCTCCATGCACTTCCACCTGATCGGTATCGCGGGCACCGCCATGGGCTCCCTGGCGGGCCTGCTCCGCGAGAAAGGGCATGCCGTCACCGGCTCGGACGAGGGCGTCTATCCCCCCATGTCCACGATGCTCGACGCGCTCGGCATCGACTACGCCCACGGCTTCGACCCGTCGAACCTGGAGCCGGAGCCGGACGTGGTCGTCGTCGGCAACGCCATCAGCCGCGGCAACCCGGAGCTCGAGGCCGTGCTGGACCGGGGGCTCCGCTACACCTCGGCCGCGGTGGTCCTCAAGGACGAGTTCCTCCAGGGCAAGCACGTCCTCGCCGTCGCGGGCACCCACGGCAAGACGACGACCGCGTCGCTCCTCGCGCACCTGCTGGAGCGCTCCGGGCTCGAGCCGTCGTTCCTGGTGGGCGGCGTGGTGGAGAGCTTCGGCACGTCGTTCCGGCTCACCGGATCGGATCTGTTCGTGATGGAGGCGGACGAGTACGACACGGCCTACTTCGACAAGGGGCCGAAGATGTGGCACTACCTGCCCCGGACGGCGGTGGTGACGAACGTGGAGTTCGACCACGCCGACATCTACCGCGACGAGATCGCCTACCGCTTCGCCTTCGAGCGCTTCGTGAACCTCGTGCCCCGCACGGGGACGCTGGTCATCGGGTGGGAGGGCGAGACCGAGCGCGCGCTCGCCGGCCGGTCCTGGGCGCCGGTGGAATCGTTCGGGCTCGACGAAGGAGGCTCCGGCACCCGCATCCCGGCTGGCGGGCCCGCGAGATCGAGTACACCTCGGAGGGCGCCACCTTCACGCTCGTCCACGACGGCCACGAGGTGGGGCGCTTCCGGACCCCCCTCACCGGCGCCTTCAACGTGCGGAACTGCCTCGCCGCCATGGCCGCGGCCCGCGCCGTGGGCGCGTCGTGGGAGGGGATCCGGGAGGGTCTCGCCACCTTCGAGCCGGTGCGGCGCCGGATGGAGATCCGCGGGGAGGTCGGAGGCGTGACCGTCATCGACGACTTCGCCCACCATCCCACGTCGGTCCGCGAGAGCGTGGCGGCCGCGCGCCAGCGGTTCGCGGACAGCCGGATCGTGGCCGTCTTCGAGCCCCGCAGCTATACGGCCCAACGCAAGGAGTTCGAAGACGCCTTCCGTGGGGCGCTCGGGACCGCCGACCGCGTCGTCCTCGCGGGGCTCTACCACCCCGAGCGCTACGACGCGCGCACCGGAATGGATCCGCGGGCGCTGGTGGAGGGGCTCCGGTCGGACGGCGTGGAGGCCGCCTACATTCCGGAGGTCGGCGACATCGTGCGCGCGGTGGCGTCCGAGGCCAGCGCCGGGGACGTGCTCCTCGTCATGTCGAACGGAGCGTTCGGGGGGATCCACGAGAAGCTCCTCGAGCGCCTGGCGTCCGCGGAACAGCGTTGAAGGGGCCTCCCCCGGTGGCGGACTATCGTCCGAGCGCCACCCCGCCCCGCCGCGGATCCGCCGCGCCCTCGAGCGTGCCGTCCGCCCGTACCCACACCGCCTGCACGTCGCCGGACATCTCATCGCGCTCCACCACCTCGTGCCCCAGGGCGCGCAGCTCCTCCACCACGCCGGCGGGGAGCCCGCCCGGCTCGACGTGGATCCGGTCCGGAAGGTGCTGATGATGCACGCGCGGCGCCGCGACCGCGTCGGCCAGGCTCATCCCGTGGTCGGCCACGTTGGAGATCACCTGGAAGATCGTGGTCATGATGGTCGCGCCCCCCGGGTTCCCGACGACCATGACGAGCCGCCCACCCTCGTCCAGGACCAGCGTGGGCGTCATCGTGGACAGCATGCGTTTGCCGGGCGCCACGGCGTTGGCCTCGCTCTGGACCAGGCCGAAGTGGTTCGGCACCCCGGGCTTGGCGGTGAAGTCGTCCATGTCGTTGTTCAGGAGCACGCCCGTGCCCTCCGCCACGACCTTGCTCCCGTACCACGTGTTGAGCGTCGTGGTGAGCGAGACGGCTCCGCCCTCGCCGTCGACGATGGAGACGTGCGTGGTGTGGCTACCCTCCCTCCGCGCCCGGAAGCCCTCCACGCCGGGGGTGACTTCCTTCGCGGCCGTCGCCGCCTCGGGGGAGAGCGACGCAGCCCGCCAGGCCCCGTACTCGGCGGAGATCAGCGTCTCGAGGGGGATCTCCGTGTAGTCCGGATCGGCGAGGTAGTGGTTGCGGTCCGCATAGGCCCGCTTCCACGCCTCGGCCAGCAGGTGCACGTGCCGTGCTCCGTGCCAGGCGAGGTCACCCAGCGTCCACCCGGAGAGGATCTGCGCCATCGCGGCCAGAGTCACGCCGCCCGACGACGAGGGGGGCATGGAGACGATCGTGTGCCCGCGGTACCGGAACCGGAGGGGCTCCCGCCACACGGAAGTGTACGACGCCAGATCCTCGTGCGTCAGGAGGCCGCCGCCGCGCCGCATCTCGTCGACCAGCAGGTCGGCGGTCTCCCCACGGTAGAAGCCGTCGGGGCCCGCGTCGCGGATGCGCTCCAGCGTCCGGACGAGGTCCGGCTGCCGGAGCTCGTCGCCCTCACACGGCACGGCGCCACCAGGAAGGAAGACGTCGGCGCTGGCGGGAAACCGGCGGAGCGCGGCCACGATGTGCGGCTCGTACGACCGCACCAGCCGGCGCCGTACCACGAAGCCCCGCGCCAGCGCCACCGCCGGCTCGACCAGCCGCGCCCACGCCATCGAGCCGAAGCGGACGTGGGCGTCCCACAGCCCCCGCACCGAGCCCGGCACGGCCACCGCCAGGTGACCGAGCTCGGATGCGTCCGTCACGGCACCGTCCGCATCGAGAAACATGTCCGGCGTGGCGCCCGACGGCGCGACGCTCCGAAAGTCCAGCGCGGCCGTCGCACCGCCGCCGGTGCGCACGAGCATGAACCCGCTCCCGCCCACGTTGCCGGCCTCCGGGTTCACGACCGCCAGCGCGAACGACACGGCCACGGCGGCGTCCACCGCGTTACCACCCTCCTCGAGCACGTCCACGCCCACCCGGCTCGCGTAACGGTCGGTGGTCGCCACCATGCCCCGCTCCGCCTCCACGGCCGCGCCGCCGAAGGGAAAGGGCCAGCGGACGGGCCAGTGCTCGAAGCCGGACGACGGGCTCACGGGTTCTTCGCTCAACGTGCGTGCATCCTCTCCGGGGTCTCGAGTCCGGAGCCTCGAGGGCTCGGGAGCGCCTGGGGCGTTCTCGTGGTGCTCGCGGCGGCCCCTCCTCGCGCGGGCGCCGCGGGTCGGTGATAATCCTATCATGATTCCACCCTCCGAAGCGACGCGCTCGCCCAGCGTCCCGCCCCGGGCCCTCCGGCCGGGCACGCGCATCGCCCTGGTGGCTCCCGCGGGCCCGGTGGACCCCGAGCGCGTGGAGGCCTCACAGGACCGCTGCCGTGCGCTGGGGATCGAGCCGGTGGTGTTTCCCGCGGCGCGGGCCCGCCACCGCTATCTGGCCGGCACCGACGCAGAGCGCCTCGCCGATCTCCAGGCCGCCTTCGACGACCCCGCGATCGACGGCGTCTGGGCGCTACGCGGTGGCTACGGCACGCTCCGGATCCTCGACGCCCTGGACCTCGAACGGCAGCGGACCGACCCCATTCCGTTCATCGGCTTCAGCGACAACACCTCCATCCACGTGCGCCACGCCGCCCTGGGCGTCGTCTCCTTCCACGGCCCCCACCCCGGCGGCGATTTTCCTCCGGAGACCGAAGAGGCATTCCAGCGCGTGCTCTTCTCGGCCGACGCGCCGGGGCCGCTCGTGTCGCGGGACGGCGATCCTCCTGCGCGCACGCTGGAGCCCGGACGGGTCGAAGCCCCCCTGGTCGGGGGCAACCTGGCCCTCCTGGCCTCCATGTGCGGCACGCGCCACGCCCTCGACGCCCGGGGCTGCATCCTTTTTCTGGAGGACGTCGCCGAGCCGGCGTACCGGGTGGACCGCATGCTCCTCCAGCTCCGCGGCTCCGGGCTCCTCGACGGCGTCCTCGGGTTGGCGTTGGGACGCTTCACGGAGGATCCCGAAGGCGACACCCATCCCGTGGCCGAGGTTCTTCGGGAGCTCGCGGAGCACCTCGGCATCCCGGCGGTCGCCGACCTTCCCTTCGGCCACACCGAGCACAACTGCACGCTGCCCGTCGGGGGCCTCGCCCGATTGGAGGCGGACACCGCGACGCTCGTGCTCACTCAGGGCGCCGTGCGGGGGGAGTGACCGGGCGCTCACGTCAGACCCCGTCCGGGCGGCGCCGACGCCCGCCTCGTCCTCCGAATGGGCCAGACGACGGAGAGCACCGACCCAAGGGCCGTCCCACCGGTCCACGTGACGATCCCCTACTCCGACGCGACTCGAGAGCTCAACCGCTGGCTAGCCCTCGTGACGTGGTTTCTGGCCAAACCCAGTTGCAAAACGCCGGGCAGGCGGCCACCCTATCCATCTCACCCGACGATGCCCCGAACACGATGATCATGCGTCCCAAGACTATTGCGTTCCTCGCCTCGCTCGCAGCGCTCCTTATCCTACCCGGAACCGCGCAAGCACAAGCCGGCGCCCCCTACAAGCTCGGCATGTTCGCCGAGGACCAACGGAGCTTCGTGGGCGTCGTGATCGACGATGCGGTCGTGGTGGATCTCTCCCGGGCCGAAGCCGACGCGCCGGAAACCCTCGCCGGGCTGATCGAGCAGTGGGACGAGTCCTGGGCGAACCGGATCGCGAGCTTGGCGGCCACGGCGCGCCAGAACCCGCCGGCGTACGTGTTCCCGCTCGACCGCCTGACCACGCTCCCGCCGCTCAGCGACCCCGACGTCCTCCTGATGGCGGCCCGCAACTACGTCGAGCACGCGGAGGAGATGGCGGCGGTGGGCCGAACCGCGGGAACGACCGACGAGATCGACGACAGCGTGCGAGTCGGGTTGCCGGGCATCTGGGACCGCGACCCCGACGACAACCGGCCGAATCCCTACCTCTTCCCGAAGCTGAAGACCGCACTCTCGGCGAACGGCGATCCGATCGTGCTCCCGCCGGGACGCCCGAACATCGATTTCGAGTGCGAGCTGGTGGCGGTCGTGGGCCGCACCGCCAAGCGCATCTCCGTGGACGACGCGCTCGACCACGTCTTCGGCTACATGGCGATCGTGGACGTCTCCGACCGACAGGAGCGCGCGGACGGCCGCTACGGGTCGGACTGGTTCATGGGCAAGAGCCACGACTCGTTCGGCCCGAGCGGACCGTTCGTGGTCCCGGCCCCGTTCATCGGCGATCCGCAGGACCTCGACGTCCGCTACACGCTGAACGGCGAGCTCATGCAGGACGCCAACACGAGCCTCATGGTGCACACGGTGCGCGACCTGGTGTCGTTCGCCTCGCACATCGTCACGCTCGGGCCCGGTGACCTGGTCGGCACGGGCACCCCGGGCGGCGTGGGCGAAGGCCGGACGCCACCCGTCTACCTACAGGACGGTGACGTCGGCCAGTGCACCATCGAGGGCATCGGCACGCTGCGGAATCCGGTCGTGGACGCGCCGTAGGGGTCGGGCTCAACGCCTCTACCGCACGCAGGCCGCCGTCACCGTGTAGCGCTCCTCGCCCACCGCCGGCGTGACCTGCTCCTGCAAGCCCTCTTCCCACGGATTCTCGGTGGCGCCGGCGGGGAATACCCCCAACATGCACTCCACACCGCGATGCCGGTACGCCAGGGTGCTGCCGTGGGCGCTGACGGTCGGCTCCATGAAGGGGCTCCACCCCCTCGCCTCGAGGGCCTCGCGGAGCTGGTCCACCACGGCTTGCGTGCTCTTCGCTCCCCCGGCCGCCGTGAGTCGGCAACCCCCCCGCACCTCGCCGGTTCGCCAGTCGGCCACGGTGTCGGACCGGACCGCCACGACCATCGCCATCTCGTCTTCGAGCACGTCGCCGACGCCCGAGCAGAGCTCTTCCTGCGCCGCGCCCGGAGAAGGCAGCGTAGCGAGGAGTAAGGCGAGGCAGCCGAGCGCGGCCGGGACGGATCCGAATAGGCGCATGACCCGAAAGCTATGCCGCCCGTCGTTGGCGACCAACCGACCCCGGCGCGCTATCGCTTCGCCGCCTCCTCGACGCGCCGCATCACCACGTTCACGAGCTGATCCGACGAGCCCGCCACCACGGCCCAGGCGTAGAGCGACAGCTCCGTGTCGGCCTCGAGGGGGAGCAAGCCGCTCTGCAGGACGGTGACGACGATGACGGCGCTCAGCGCGCCGATGAACGGGCGCACGGTCCACCCCGAAGCCGAGCCCAGGAACTCGGGAATCCGCCCACCGACCCCCACCTGGCTCAGGATGTTGCTCAACAGGGCTCCGGTCCCCCCGGCCAGGACGATCACCGCCAGCGTCTCGGGGTGATGGAGGATCGACGGTGAGGCCACGGGGTCCAGAAAGAACGATACGGCCACGAGCACCAGCACGGCGGGAATCACGATCCACCGGAGGGCCGAGAACTGGACGGCGGCCGCGTTCAACTTGAAGTAGACGTTGGCGAAGTGCTGGTCGAGCAGGAACTGCGCCAGCGCCAGGTTCTCGGGGTCGACCTCTCCTTCCGTGTCGAGAAGGTCGAGGATGGCCCCACGGCGCCAGTTCGAGAGCTTCTCCTCGGCTTCCCAGCGGAGCGCCTTCCGGTGCGCCTCCCGGCTGGCGGGCGGCAGGGTCTGCAGCACGAATCGGGATGCCTGATGACAGTGCGCCCAGGCCACCTGGTCCTTTCCGTGCTCGGCGGCGTCCCGCGCGGTCGCCAAGCTGTTCCGCGCCATCCGTAGCGCGGCGCCGGGCCCCTCCGGAGGCGCCGAGGACTCCTGATACTCGACCATCCGATCGACCTCGGCCAAAGCCGCTTCGAGCCGCGCACGCCGGAGATCGTCGACACTGCTCGTCACCGCATGGTCTTCGTGCGTGGCGCGCGCACCTTCCTCGTCCCGGGTCATGCCTCACCCCCCTTGGTGGACGGGAGCAACTGCCGGAGGACGGCCCGCTCCCCGTCGTAGGTCAACCGCCGCAACGCGTCCTCCGGGGAAAGCCAATGCACGGATCGTACCTCCGTCGCGTCCGGCGTTCCCTCCTCTCCCTCGAACGCCATGGGAAAGAAGACGGTCACCTTCGGCACGCCGTCGACCGAGTACTCCGAGAAGCAGGCGGGCCCGGTCACCGTCGCGCTGCATCCGGTCTCCTCGAGGACCTCGCGCCGAGCCGCTTCGACGAGACGCTCCCCCGGCTCGAGCTTCCCCTTCGGAAGCGTCCAATCTCCTTGCCCGCCGTCCCGGTCTTCGTAGCGCGCGCGGTGGAGGACGGCGATTCTCGGCGAGGTGCGCGTCCCGCGCCACACTACGCCCCCGGCCGCGAGGACGTGGGTCGGCTTCGATTTGTCCCTGCTCATCGGAAAGGCCCTCCGTGCAAGACGCTCGGTGAAGGATCGGCGGCCACACGCCTTTTCAAGGTACGGACGGACCGGGCCCGTGAAACAGAGCTTCCGGACCGACGCTCGCGCTCGAGGGTCGACCGCCGTATTCTGCGGCGACGACGCTCGGCGCCCCTCGACGACGGTTCGCGGCGGCGTGGGAGCTCATGCACACTCGAGCAGGAGCGCGATGTGAGGGTCGGCACGAACCTGCGGATGGTGCTCGCGGGATTGGCTGTCGGGGCCTGCGACGTCGAGCCTGCCGCCCCACCTTCCGATCCTCTCGAGCCCGCCGACCGCGCGAACGAGGTGCTTCCGTGGGCGTTCGTGCTCAACGACCCGGCGCCCGACGACGCGGAGCCCGCGGATCCGGACGAGATCGTGAGCGTCCCGGGCTCGGAACTCGAGCTCCGCCGCGGCGACATCAACCTCGACAACGGCCCTCCGGACTGGCACCCGGACGGGCATCCGCCCATGCCCGAGGTGGTCGCGCGGGGCGGAGACGAGAGCGACGTGCTCGCTTGCGCGTACTGTCACCTCCCCAACGGCCAGGGCAAGCCCGAGAACGCGGGGCTGGCGGGACAGCCGTACGAATACCTCGTCCAGCAGATGAAGGACTATCGGAACGGCCTGCGCCGAACCGGAGAGCCGCGCATGGGTCCGCCGTCCCTGATGATGTCCATCGGGGCCGCCGCGACCGACGAGGAGGCGCGTGTCGCGGCCGAGTACTTCTCGTCGATCGACTTCAAGCCCTGGATCCGCGTCGTCGAGACCGACTCCGTCCCCGTGACCCGCTTCGCGGGCTGGATCCACGAAGTGGTCGAAGGCGAAGGCAGGGAGCCGATCGGAAACCGGGTCGTGGAGATCCCGGAGAGCCTGGAGCGCACGAAGCTGCGGGACGACGCATCGGGCTTCATCGCCTATGTGCCGGAAGGTGCAGTGGCGCGGGGAGAGACGCTGGTCCGGACGGGTGGCGCGGACGGACGCACGGTCGCGTGCACCGTCTGCCACGGCGAGGACCTCCGTGGTCTGGGACCCGTGCCCGCGCTGGCGGGACGCTCACCGAGCTACATGGTGCGCCAGCTCTACGACTTGAAGGCGGGAAACCGAGCGGGCACCTGGTCCGACCTGATGGACGCGGCCGTGGCCGACCTCACGGTGCGAGACGTGGTCGACATCGTGGCGTACACGGCGAGCCTGGAGCCGTAAGCGTGGGTGCGTGCCGCCGGGCGTGAGCCGACCACGCCGACTTGCTGTCACGGCGACCGGCTTCTAACCTGCCCCGGGCCCTCCCGCACATTCGAAGTCCGTACATCTTCCTTCCCGGGAGGCAGGATTCATGTCCTCACGTTCTTCTTCCGAAGGGCTCGCACGCTCACCGGACCTGAGCCGGGAACGGGGGACCGGTCCCGTCCGTCGGGAGCGCCCCCTGTTCGTGGATCTGCTTCCGCCCTGCGACAATGCCTGCCCCGCGGGCGAGCATATCCAGGAGTGGCTCGCGCATACCGAGGCCGGACGCTTCGAGGAAGCGTGGCGCACCATCATGCGGGACAATCCTTTCCCCGCCCTCCACGGCCGGGTCTGCTACCACCCGTGTGAGACGGACTGCAACCGGGAGAAGCTCGACGGTGCCGTGAGCATCCACGCCGTGGAGCGGTTCCTGGGAGACAGGGCGATCGAGGAAGGGTGGTCCGTGCCGGTGGAGGCCCCAGCGTCGGGGAAGCGGGTCCTGATCGTGGGCGCCGGGCCCGCGGGACTCTCGGCCGCATACCACCTCCGGCTGGCGGGGCACGAGGTGGAGATCCGCGACGCCGGCCCCCGGGCCGGAGGGATGATGCACTTCGGCATCCCGGCCTACCGCCTGCCTCGCGACGTCCTCGCCGCGGAGATCGGCACCATCGAGGCGATGGGCGTGGAGATCACGCTGAACCACAAGGTGGAGGACCTGGCCCGGGAAAAGGAGGAGGGTGGTTTCGACGCGGCCTTCGTGGCCGTGGGAGCCCATCTCTCTCGCCGGACGGAGATCCCTGCGCGTGACGCCGGACAGATGCTCGATGCGCTGGACTATCTCCGGGATGTAGAGGGCGGCGCCCCTCCACGCCTGGGACGCACGGTGGCGATCTACGGGGGTGGCAACACCGCCGTGGACGCCGCACGCACGGCTCTCCGAATGGGTCACGAGCCGCTGATCATCTACCGACGGGACCGGGAGCACGCGCCCGCCCACGATGAAGAGATGGAGGACGCGCTCGCGGAGGGGGTCAAGGTACATTGGCTCCGCACCATCAAGTCCGTGGAAGGACGCGAATTTCAGGTCGAGGTCATGGAGCTGGACGAGGAAGGACGTCCACGTCCGACCGGGGCGGTGGAATCGTTGGAAGCCGATGATTTGATCCTGGCCCTCGGACAGGAGACGGACACCTCGTTCCTCGACACCTTCCCGGAGATCGAGCGGGCATCGGACGGCACGGTCGTGGTCGGACCCGATTTCATGACGGGCGCGCCGGGCGTGTTCGCGGGCGGTGACATGGTCCCGGCGAAGCGCATGGTCACGGTGGCGGTGGGGCACGGGAAGGAGGCCGCCCACCACATGAACGCGTGGCTTCGGGGCGAAAGCTTCGAGCATGACCCCTCCCCCGAGCTGGCTTCGTTCGAGAAGCTGAACCTGTGGTTCTACACCGACGCGCACCGTCGGCCGCAGCCGACACTCGAGAGCCGGGAGCGCACCACTTCGTTCCGAGAGGTCGTGGGCCCTCTCGCCGAAGCCGATGCGGTGCGCGAAGCGAAGCGGTGCCTGTCGTGCGGAAACTGCTTCGAGTGTGACGGCTGCTACGCCGCGTGTCCGGAGGACGCCATCATCAAGCTGGGGCCCGGCAAGCGCTACGCCTTCGACTACGACCTATGCACCGGGTGCGCGATCTGCTATCAGCAATGCCCGTGCGCCGCGATCGACATGATCCCGGAGCCGGAAGACGACGCACGAGAGGAGCCGACGCCGTGACCGCGATCGTGGACGGAAACCGGGCCTGCGCCGAGGTGGCGTACCGGATGAGCGAAGTCTGTGCCATCTACCCCATCACGCCGAGCTCTCCGATGGCGGAGCTCGCGGACCAGTGGACGGCGGAAGGGCGTGCGAACCTCTGGGGCACGACACCCCGGGTGGTGGAGATGCAGAGCGAGGGGGGTGCCGCCGGGGCGGTGCACGGAGCGCTGCAGGGAGGCGCGCTCACCAGCACGTTCACGGCGTCCCAGGGCCTCCTTCTGATGATCCCCAACATGTTCAAGATCGCCGGTGAGCTGACGCCCGCGGTCTTTCACGTGGCGGCGCGGTCGGTGGCCACGCACGCCCTCTCCATCTTCGGGGATCATTCCGACGTGATGGCGACGCGTGGCACGGGGTTCGCCTTCCTCGCGTCGGCATCCGTGCAGGAGGCCCAGGACCTGGCCGCCATCGCCCACGCCGCGACCCTCGAGAGCAGGATCCCCTTCGTCCACTTCTTCGACGGATTCCGAACGTCACACGAAGTGACCCGGATCGACCCGCTCTCCGACGAAGAGCTCCGGGCGATGGTGGTCGAGAACCTTCTGCTCGACCATCGGGCCCGCGCGTTGAACCCCGAGCGCCCCGTGCTGCGGGGCTCGGCTCAGAATCCCGATGTCTTCTTCCAGGCGCGGGAAGCGTCGAATCCGTTTCACGCGAGGGCTCCGGAGCTCGTGTCCGGAGCCATGGCTCGCTTCGCGGAGCTGACCGGCCGCCGATACCGCCCCTTCGACTACTTCGGACACCCGGAGGCGGAGCGTGTGGTGGTCGTGATGGGCTCGGGCGGAGAGACCGCGAAAGAGACGGTCGAACATCTCGCGGCCGCGGGCGAGCGCGTCGGTGTGATCCAGGTCCGCCTGTTTCGACCGTTCTCGATGCCGCACCTCCTCGAAGTCCTCCCACCGAGCGTCGGCAAGATGGCCGTGTTGGACCGGACGAAGGAGCCCGGAGCTTCGGGGGAGCCCCTCTACCTCGACGTGGTGGCCACGCTCGACCGAGCCTCGGCCGAAGGCACGCTTCCCCGCGCGGAAGTCCCGACCGTGGTCGGTGGGCGGTACGGGCTTTCGTCGAAGGAGTTCACGCCCGGCATGGTGAAGGGCGTGTTGGACGCGCTGAAGGAGGATCGCCCGCGACACGGCTTCACGGTGGGCATCCACGACGATGTCTCCGGCTCGGACGTCCCCTGGGACCCCACGTTCGAGATCGAGGACGACGACGTCTTCCGAGCCGTCTTCTACGGACTCGGGGCCGACGGGACGGTCGGCGCGAACAAGAACACGATCGAGATCCTCGGGCAGGATCCCGACATCCACCCACAGGGATACTTCGTCTACGACTCCAAGAAGTCCGGTTCCCGTACGGTCTCCCACGTCCGGTTCGGCTCCTCACCGATCCGAGCTCCGTACTTGGTCCGCTCCGCCCATTTCATCGGATGCCACCAGTTCCATTTCCTGGAGACCATGGACGTGCTGGCGCACGCGAAGGCCGGCGGGACCTTTCTCCTGAACAGCCCCTGGGGGCCGGACGAGGTCTGGGACCACCTGCCTCGATCGGTGCAGGAGACGATCCTGGAGAAAGAGCTGTCGTTCTGGGTGGTGGACGCCGCCGCGGTCGCGAAGGAAACGGGGCTCGGGGCACGCATCAACACGGTGATGCAGACGTGCTTCTTCGCGATCTCACACGTCATTCCCCGAGACGACGCGCTGGAGCGCATCAAGGGCTCCATCCGAGAGACCTACGGGAAGAAGGGAGAAGAGGTCGTCCGCAAGAACATCGACGCGGTGGAGGGCACTCTGGAGCGGCTGCACGAAGTGGCGGTTCCCGACCGCGTCACGACGTCGCGAACCCGGCTGCCATTGGTGCCGCCCGAAGCCCCGACATTTGTCCGAGAAGTGACGGCGGTCATGCTGGAGGGCCGAGGAGACCACCTGCCGGTGAGCGCGTTCACGCCCGACGGAAGCTTCCCGGTGGGTACGACCCGTTGGGAGAAGCGCAACGTCTCGGACGAGGTGGCGGAGTGGGAACCGGAGATCTGCATCCAGTGCGGGAACTGTGCCTTCGTCTGCCCTCACGGGGTCATCCGGGCCAAGGCCTATCCGGAATCCGAGCTGGAAGGGGCTCCCGAGGACTTTCCCTCCGCGCCCATCGGCACCCGCGGGTTTCCCGACACCCGATACACGCTCCACGTGCACGTGGAGGACTGTACGGGATGCGGGCTCTGCGTCGAAGCCTGCCCGGCCGTGGACCTCACGAAGCCCCGGCGGAAGGCGATCAACATGACCGAGAAGGCGGGCCTCTTGGACCGGGAGCGCCGTAACGAGCGTTTCTTCGAGACGCTTCCCTGGAACGACCGGTCGTCGGTGGACTTCGGCACGGTCCGGGGCGCCCAGTTCCTGGAGCCCCTCTTCGAGTTCTCGGGCGCGTGCGCGGGCTGCGGAGAGACTCCTTACCTCAAGCTCTTGTCCCAGCTCTTCGGGGACCGTGCGCTGGTGGCCAACGCCACGGGATGCTCCTCGATCTACGGCGGGAACCTTCCCACCACTCCGTGGGCGGCCAATGCCGAAGGACGGGGTCCGGCGTGGTCCAACTCGCTTTTCGAGGACAACGCGGAGTTCGGGTTGGGGATGCGGATGGCCGCGGACCGGCTCCTGAACGAGGCCCGACGGCTCCTTGGAGCCGTGGCGCCGAACCTCCCGGACCCGGAGCTGGCGTCGACGATCCTGGAGGCACCCCAGTCCACCGAGCCGCAGATCGTCGAGCAGCGGAAGCGGGTCTCGGAGCTCCGAGCCGCGCTGCGTGACATGCCCGACGACCCACGAGCCGGTCGTTTGGCCTCCGTCGCCGACCACCTCGTGCGGCGGAGCGTCTGGATCGTGGGCGGGGACGGGTGGGCTTACGACATCGGAGCCGGAGGCCTGGACCACGTTCTGGCTCAGGGGATGGACGTCAACGTGCTCGTCCTCGACACCGAGGTCTATTCGAACACCGGAGGACAGGCCTCGAAGGCCACGCCGCTCGGAGCCGTCGCGAAGTTCGCGTACGGTGGAAAACGGCTCGGAAAGAAGGACCTCTTCCTTCAAGCCTCCTCCTACCAGAACGTCTACGTGGCCCGCGTGGCCTTCGGGGACAACCCGCAACAGACCCTGCAGGCGTTCCGCGAGGCGGAGACCTACCCCGGGCCTTCCCTCATCCTCGCGTACAGCCCTTGCATCGCCCACGGCTACGACCTGCGGCTGGGGCTCGAGCAGCAGCAGCGGGCCGTGGACACCGGGTACTGGCCCCTGATGCGGTACAACCCGGCACGCAAGGGCACCGGCGAGAGCCCGTTCCTGCTCGATTCGGTCCGACCGAGCCGCCCCCTCGCCGAGTTCACGGAGCAGGAGTTGAGATATCGGCTCCTGCGTCAGACGGCCCCCGACGAAGCCGAAGCGCTCATGCGGGAGGCGCAGGAAGGGGTCACGAGGCGTTGGCAGCTCTATGAAGAGCTGTCCACTGGAATCCACGGATGAACGGCCACGCGCGAGTCGGGGAGGAGGTCGCATGGAGTTGAAGACGCGGTATCTGGGTCTCGAGCTGGAGCACCCGGTGGTGGCCTCGGCCTCGCCGTTGTCGCAAAAGCTGGAGGGGATCCGCGCGCTGGAGGACGGAGGCGCCTCCGCCGTGGTCCTCTTCTCGCTCTTCGAAGAACAGATCCGGCATGAGGCCGCCGCATACGAACATCTGACCCGTGTGGGGACCGAGAGCTTCGGTGAGGCGCTCTCCTACTTCCCGGAGGTCGACGACTACCAGGTCGGCCCACAGGAGTACCTCGAGCTGATCCGTCGAGCCCGCGAAGCGGTTTCCATACCCGTGATCGGGAGCTTGAACGGAGTCACGCCTTCGGGATGGATCGAGTACGCCGGCCTCATCGAGGAAGCCGGCGCGTCGGCCCTGGAGCTGAACATCTTCCACATCCCCGCGGATCTCGACGAGAGTGGTCGGGACGTGGAAGCCCGTTACGAAGAGATCGTGCACCGCGTCAAGACGACGGTCTCGATTCCCTTGGCGGTGAAGCTCGGTCCGTACTTCTCCGCCACGGGTGACATGGCCCGGCGACTCACGGCCGCGGGCGCGGACGCGCTGGTCCTGTTCAACCGGTTCTACCAGCCCGACTTCGACCTGGACAACCTGGCGGTCAGCCCGGACCTGGAGTTGAGCAGCGCCTCGGAGATCCGGCTGCCGCTCCTGTGGATCGGGGTGCTCAAGGGGCGGATTTCAGTGGACCTGGCGGCCACGACCGGAGTCGAGCGGGGCCGAGAGGTGATGAAGTACCTACTGGCCGGAGCGGATGCGGTGATGACCACGTCGAGCCTCCTTCGTCACGGGCCGGAGCACGCCCGAACCCTTGTCCGGGAGCTCGTGGAATGGATGGAGCAAACCGGGTACGAGTCGGTGGAACAGATGAAGGGAGCGATGAGTCAGGAACGCGTCGCGGACCCCACCGCCTTCGAGCGAGCCAACTACGTCCGGGCGCTTCAGGAATACCGCAACGCACGCACGGAAGCCGGGCACATGTGATCTCCACGGACGCTCTGGGCCACGCAGCGAGGCGAGAGGTAGGCGTTCAGGAGGAGGGACGCACGGCGCGAGAAGTGAGCCGAGCGACCGGGTGGGGCATTCTGTCCCTTTCCCCGGTCATCGTGTCTCCGGATTGGTGGCGTCCGCGCTCTCGAGCGGCGCTTATCCGCGGCACAGGGCATGCGCTGCCGAGCGACGGCCGTCACGTTGCCCCGCACCCCACGATGAGGAGCTCTACATGCAGGTTCGAATCTCGCGGACGGATCGGGGCTGGGTCGGAACGCGCGCCATCGCGGTGCTGGCCGCCGGTCTGGGCATCGGCTTGGGATGCGCCGATCGCTCGACGCCGGACTTCGAGGGCCGGCCAGCCGACGCTCCCCCTATCGTGGTGCGCGTTCAGAATCAGCACTTCTCCGACGTGAGGGTGCATGTATCCCGGAACGGCCAATGGCGACGGCTCGGCAACGTGACCGGCAACACCTCGTCGAGCTTCGAGGTCCCCTCGGCCCTGACATCTCCGGCGGGTCACTACCAGTTCCGCGTCCATGCGATCGGGATGTCCGACGCGAGCGATTACGTGAGCGACCGTATCCCGGCCAACCCCGGAAACGTGATCGAGCTCACGGTCGCCTCCGTGCTCCGCATGTCGAGTTGGTCGATTCGCGAATAGCGGCACGCCTCCTGCTTCGGCGAGTAGACGCCGGGCTTCGTTCGGAATGCCCAAGCAGGTGGACATGAAGGCCCGCAAGATCGACGTCCGGTAGGGCCCCGCGCCGCTATCGCTCCGAAGCGATAGGATGGCGGATCACATCGCCATCCTGGCGGGGCGAGCCGGCGGGTCCCAAAGCGGACCATGCCGGCCGTCCCGCGGGCCCTGGCACCGAGAGGGACGCGCCTCGGCTACCGAGCGTCGGAGCCGTGAATCGCGCGAGTCAGCACGGGTACGAGGCCCTGAAGCCTGGCATAGAGCGCGACCTGTCCGCGGTGGTATTCCTCGTGCGCGATTCCGTGGTACATCCATGAAAGGCGGCTCGCCTCGATCCCGTCGAACTGTCGAATGGGACGGAGCAGCTGCGCTTCGCCCGCCGCGCGCAGTCGCTCCATACCGTCGTTGAGCGTACGCTCGAGCTCGGCCCTGATCTCCGCCGGCGAGCCCTCCCGCACCAGACCCTCGGTGTGCTCGGCCACGAGCTCTTCGAAGGGCTTTCGGGTGAAATCGCCGTCCGCACGCGAGAGCTCCCCGGCCATCATGCAGCCCGACTCGGCGACGTGCACGAGAAGCTCCGCCAACGTTCGAGACTGCGGGTGTGGCCGGAATCCGTAGCCGTCGTCCGGCACGCCCTCCGCCTCCGCAATGAGGCTGGTGCGCGCATAGCGCCACGCTTCGAGAGCTTCGTCGAGCAGGTTCTCTTGGGTCATGGGCACCTCAATAGGCCATCGCGTAGACGATGAGGTTGAGAAAGAGCCGCGATGCGAAGGTCGAATACTCGAGCGGGTAGCGCGGGGACTCGGCCCACTCCAACGCATCTCCGAGGTCGGTGTTCCAGTTGATCGCCACGATCAAGCGGCCGTTCTCGTCGAAGATCCCGCGCAGGTGAGCCTCGTGGCCGTCCTGCTCGGAGGTCGTAGCCCCGGGCACGCCCATGGCGACGGCACGGCCGCTTCCCACGTTGGGAACTTGCAGGATCTCCTCGTCGAGCTCGTAGTACGAGCGGAAGATCGCGTGATCCCTGGGCACATCGACGATCGCGTGGTCGGGTAGCACCCGGCGCATCTGCTCGCGGAAGCTCCGCCACTCCCGACTCCCCCAGAAGTCGTCGAGCATGAGGAAGCCACCGGCGAGCAGATAGTCCCGGAGACCGGCGACTTCGGCTTCGGTCAGGTCCGCGTAGCCCCATTCGAGGCTATACAGGAACGGGTACTTGCGGAGATCGGGATCGGCCAGGGAGATGGGCATCTCCCACTCGCACGCGTCGAGGTTCGAGAGCCGGGTGGCGACCCGCGTCATGACCCGATCGGCGTTGGGATAGTCGATGGACCAGGCGGGGCCCCGGTCCCCGAGGTAGTCCCCGCCACGGCGACGGAAGCCGAATCCTCCGCCACGGGTGCCCGAGTACATGGCTCGCGCGAGGTAGAACTGATGAGGTCGGCTGGCGTCGCCTCGAGACGCTTTCCGGTAGCCTTCCTCCGTCACCTCCATGTCGGAGAGCCGCTGTGGTCCCGGTCCGCACGTCCACGCGGGCGCGGTGGCCTGGTACGGCACGACGCTCGGCTCGGAGGGCGATCCCGAGCGTGCCGTGGCCGGCGCGGCTCCAACGCCGCTGAAACCCTCTGGGCTCACCGAGTGGAGGGCGCCGGCCAGACCGCCGGAAAGAACCAGGACCCCGACCAGGGCGGACGCTCCCGCGACCGGTCTCACGCCCCGCTCTCCCGGCGGTTCTCTCCGCCCGGCCGGTGTACGGCGTCACCCATCCTGGACGTGGCGCCATGACGCATGGGGTCGGACTCCGTGGCTCGAGGGGTGTGCTTTCGTTGCCTACCCCGCGCGGGTGCTGAGGGTCGCGGTCGCGCACGTCGGGGCACAATGCCAGTCCGATCGGGGTATTCTCGTCGCACGTCGCCCGCTATTTCACAGGCAGCCCACATGTCCGCATCCACCCGTTGGCGCCCGCGTCATCGCTCTCTCGCGTTGGTCGGAGCGTTCTCTCTCGGCGCCACCCTCGGCTGCGCGACGCTCGAGGTACCCAACTTTCGAGGGCAGGCGGCTACGGCCCAGCCCATCGTGCTGAACGTGAGTAACCAGAACTACGCCGACGTGACCGTCCATGTGTCGGAGGGAAGTGGATGGCAACGCGTGGGTAGCGTCACGGGTCAGGGCTCGGCACGGCTGGAGATGCCGGCTTCCATGTCGGCCGGAGCCGCGTCCTACCGGGTGCGAATTCACGCGATCGGCTCTCGGGACCGGAACGACTACGTAAGCGAGCGCATCCCCGCGAATCGAGGCAACGTGATTCACGTCACCGTTGCTCCCGTGCTTCGCATGTCGAGCTGGTCGATCCGGGACTGAACAGGGCGGCGTGACGCGCTCCGTGTTGCCGCTCCTTCCGGTCCTGCTCGGACTGGCCGCGCTCTGGGTGGGTACCGCCGTAGCGCTCCGGGGCGCCTCGAGGATGAGCGGGCGAGATACGGCGTGGGAGGTCGTCGTCGGGCTGACCGTGCTCGGCGTAGGCACGGCGCTCCCGGAGGTCGGCGTCACGGCCGCCGCGCTCGCTTCAGCGACGCCCATGGGTCCCCTCTCCGGGCTCATCATCGGCACGGTCCTGGGGAGCGTCCTGGCTCGGGCCACGCTCGTGCTCGGGCTCGCGCGGCTCACGGGCACGGCCGAGGCGAGAGCGGCGCCCCACGAGACGCGCGCGCCCGTGCTCGTGACCACCATCGCGGCGGTATGGGTCCTGAGCAGTGACGGCTCGCTGGGCCGTCTGGACGGGGCGCTCCTCCTCGCGGCCTGGGCAGCTCTTCAGACCATGCGTACCCGCGGAGGGGTGAACCGCGTCCGCGGCACGGCGTCCGGCACACCTCTCCTCCCGGACGCCTTCCTCGTGGCGCTGGGCGGCGTGATCTTGGCCGGAGCCGCCTGGTGGATCGTCCCGGACGTCCTCGCGTTGGCCGACGTGTGGGCGGTGAGCCCGTTGGTGATCGGCCTGCTCCTGCTGGGCACGGGCACGAGCCTGCCGGAGTTGATCTTCGCCTTGAGTGCCGCCACTCGGGGTCGTGTCGCACTCTCCCCGGCGTCGGTGTTGGCGACCGGAACCGTCGGGCTGTTGCTCCCGCTCGGATTGGCCGGACTCGTCTCGCCACTGCACGTCGAGGTCCTCACGCTACGCGTGGATCTTCCGGCTCTCGCCATCCCCGCCGTGGTCCTGTGGGGCTGGGAGCGACGGGCCACGACGCTCACGAGCCGTCGGGCGCTCCTGCTCGTGCTCTATTTCCTCGCCTTCGCGCTCCTCCGGATGCTCCTCGGCTGACCGGAAGGGTCATCCACCCTCGTCGACATCCGGCTCCGCGAGGCGCCGCAAGTATTCGAACGGGTAGATCCCGGTGCTGTGCCCGTCGCTCCAGTGAAACTGGAGTGCGTACCGGCCCACGTAGTGGATCTCGGTCGGATAAACTCCGGGATCGATCATGTCGGGCACCAGCATGCGCTCACCGGTCATCTCGTCGACGCATCCGGCACAGGGGCACTTGAGCCGCAGATCTCTGGGCGCGTATTCGGTGACCGCTCCATCCTGCCAGACGATCCGGAGGTGGGTACCGTCCTCCGTGGGACCGACCTCATCGGCGAGAAAGCGAGCGTCCGCGCTCACGAGAGGTCTCTCCGCTCGGACTGCAGGCCGCGCGCGAGCTCGCGGAACGCCGCCCCACGGTGGCTGCGCGCATCCTTCTCCTCGGGGCTGAGCTCGGCGTAGGTGCGATCGAGCTCGGGGACCAGCACATGCGGATCGTATCCGAACCCGCCGCTGCCGCGTGGCTGGTCCACGATCCGTCCCTCCGCCTCCCCTCGCGTCACGAGCTCGTGGCCGGAGCCGTCCACGAGCACCGCCACGCAGACGTAACGCGCCGTGCGCCGTTCCGGAGCGACTCCTTCCAGACGTGCGACGAGGTGTCGGTTGTTGGCTTCGTCCTGTCCCAATGCTCCGGCTTCGGCGGCCGGCGCGAAACGCTTGCTCCGAACACCCGGCGCCCCGTCGAGGGCATCGACCACGATCCCGGAGTCGTCCGCCACCGTGGGAAGCCCCGCCTTCGCGGCGAAGTACCGCGCTTTGGACCGAGCGTTTTCCTCGAACGTATCGTAGGGCTCGAGGTCCTCCTCCTCGGGGGACGGCTCGATTCCGGCTTCGTCGAGCGAGAGGACGCTCAAGCCGCCGACGGATCCCAGGATCCGCCGGATCTCGCGCATCTTCCCAGTGCTGCGTGTCGCGACCAGGAGCTTTTCCACGGGCGCCTCCTTCGGCTGCGCGAACGTCATGCGGTGCGGAGCGCGTCGGCCTGAGCCCCGAGCAGCACCCGGATCCCGGACGTCGCGAGATCGATCAGCGCATCGAGCTCCTCGCGGCGAAACGGGTCCCCCTCGGCGGTGCCTTGCACCTCGACGAGGCCGCCGGACTCCGTGCCGACGACATTCATGTCCACCTGAGCACGCACATCCTGCCGGTAGTCGAGGTCGAGACAGGGCGTGCCGTCCACGATGCCGACGCTCACGGCGGCGACCCGCTCCCGGACGGGATTCCGGTCGACCAGGCCCTCCGCGACCATCCACCGTCCGGCCAATGCGAGCGCCACGCAGGCACCGGTCACCGACGCGGTCCGGGTGCCGCCGTCCGCCTGGAGCACGTCGCAGTCCACGGTCACCGTATACGGCCCCATCGCCTCCATGTCGGTGCCCGACCTTAGCGAGCGCCCGATGAGCCGCTGGATCTCCTGGGTCCGTCCGCGCGGACCGCTCCGCTCCCGCCCCGTGCGCGTATGCGTGGCGCGGGGAAGCATGGCGTACTCGGCCGTCACCCACCCCGCCCCGCTCGCTTCCCGCCACGCGGGCACTCCGGCAACCACCGAAGCGGTGCAAAGCACGCGGGTGTCTCCGGTGGCGATGACGCACGAGCCTTCCGCGTAGGGCGCCCCACCGACCTCGATGGAAACGGGACGCGGCTCGTCCGCTCGTCGTTCGTCACGACCATCACGCATCATGTTCCTCTCGAATTCGCCTGAGCAAGTCAGTAGTGGAGTATCCCTCCACGAACGGAATCAGCTCCACTCGGCCCCCGGCCGCTTCCACGGTTTCGCGCCCGACCACCTGCTCCGGCGCATAGTCGCCGCCCTTCACCAAGACGTCGGGCAGAAGCGCCTCGATGAGCGCCGCGGGTGTATCCTCGTCGAACAGGCACACCGCGTCCACCGATTCGAGCGCGGCCACGACCAACGCCCGAGCCTTCTCGTCCACGACCGGCCGCCCCGACGCCTTCTCGAGCCGCCGGACGGACGCGTCCGTGTTCACGCCGACCACGAGCGCGTCGCCGAGGGCTCGAGCCCGGGCCAAGTAGGTCACGTGCCCCGGGTGCAAAATGTCGAAGCAGCCGTTCGTGAACACGACCCGCCTGTCACGCGGACGACCGTGCCGGACGACGAGCTCGCCGCGGGTCAGCACCTTCTTCTCGGGTTCTCTCACGTTCGTGCCACCGTGGAAAGGAGCTCGGCGGCCCCCCGGGCCAGAAGCTGCTCACCAGCGAGCCGGCCCGCAGCCTCGGCTTCGGTGAGCCATCCCGAGACCTCGGCCCGCACCAGACGGCGCCCCTCGGCGGCGGGCACCAACGCCCGCACCCGCAAGAGCGGACCGTGGGGGCGTGCCAGAACACCCACCGGCGCGCCGGCATCGACGCCCAGCACGCGAAGCACCGCGAGCTCGGCGGAAAGCGCGGCGCGAACGGCTTCGTCGTCCAACGGTGCGACCCGCGCCCGGAGCGGGGCCGGAGCACGCTCGATGTGCAGCACCAGGGTGCTCCGGCCGACCGCGGTGGCCCAGGACGTCGGCTCGAGGATCTCGGCGGTCTGGCGGGTCAGGCCCACCGCGCGCACTTCGGACACCGGCGCGATCCATGCGTGAATCGGCCCGTCTCGTAACGCATCCACGACCGAGCCTCCCTCCCCCGGCGCTACTGCGCGCAAATCCGGACGGTGAACCCCGAGCATCTCCCTGCGCAGCGGTCCGGCCAGCGCGACCTCCACGCCTTCGGGGAGCTCATCCAGCATCGCCGAACGCCCTTCGCGACCCACGAGCGCATCGCGTGGCTCGGGCCGGGCCAAAAGCACGGCTCGCTCCGGAGGGGGAGGCTCATCGAACCCTTCCCCACTCTCCAAGCTCAGCTCGGCCACTTCGTCCGGCGGGACGCGCTCGACGGGGAAGTCGCGCCCGGCGAGCCAAGCGACGACACGATCGGCTTCCGGGCGGAGCGAGGCGGGAGCCGCCAACCGGGCCCTCACCGAGCCCGATCCCGGCAACCGTGGAGGCGCCTCGTCCTCACAGATACACGACCAGACTCGCCAGCAGAAGAATGGCTACCCATAGCACCATGCTGCCGGTCGGCCAGGAACGCGCAAGGGGACCGAGCGGGCCGTGGATCCGGGAAAGCCGCGCGATGACACTCCGGACCTGCTGCACGACCGCTCCCGTGAAACGGTTGCGCGCCGTGCCGACCAGCAACGCGAGCTCACGTGCGGCGGCCGTTCCGAAGCGGCGGTAAAACCAATCCCAATCCAAAGAGATCGTGGGCCGCCACTTCATCGCCGGAAGCAGAAGGAAGAATGCCAGCGCACCCAGGAACAGCAACTGTAGCTGTCCCAAGACGTGGCTGGCCGAGTAGGGATGGTAGTCCACCGGATACGGTAGGATGCCGTAGAGCAGCCCCGGCACCACCCCGATACCCACGCAGAGGACCGAGAAGATCCACATGGGCCACAGCATCGTTCGAGGAGGCTCGGAAGGCCTGAGCCCCGAATCCTTCTGGAAGAACGTGACCCACGGGAACTTCAGCCCGACATAGAGTGGCGCCGCCGCCGAAGCCGCGGCCAGAACGAACCAGGCGACGGCCAGGTGAGCATCGGCGGTCGCGTCCTTGATCATCAGCTTCGAGATGAACCCCGAGGTGAACGGAAACGCCGAGATCGAGAGCGCACCGATGATGCCCGCGATCGCTGTCTGCGGCATGGTGCGGAACAGTCCCCCGAGCTCCGTGGCTTTCCGCTTGCCGGTCATGTAGAGCACGCTCCCGGCGGACATGAGCAACAGGGCCTTGTAGACGATGTGTCCGAACGCGTGGGCGACCGCCCCGTTCAACGCCAGCTCCGAGCCGACCCCGATCGCCGTGACCATGAACCCGACCTGGTTCACGATCGAGTACGCGAGAATCCGCCGTACATCGTTTTCGAGCACGGCGTACACGATGCCGTAGAGGGCCATGTAGAGGCCGATCCAGATGAGGATCTGCGTGCCCGGGAATCCCATCAGGAGCGCGAACACCGCCGTCTTGGTGGTGAACGCCGACAGGAACACCATGCCGCTCGGACTCGCCTCCGGGTATGCGTCCGCGATCCAGGCCGAAAGGGGCGGAGCCCCCGCGTTGACGAGGAAGCCGACGAGGATCATCGCGGTGGCGAGATTGTCGGGGCGCATGGGCTCGAAGGCGACCGACCCGGTCGCCCCGATGTGCGCGACCACTCCGAACATGAGCACGACGCCGCCGAACAGGTGGACGAGCAAATACCGCATGCTCGCCGCGTACGCCCCCGGCTGATCCGAGGCCCAGAGCACGACCGTCGAACCGACCGCCATCAGCTCCCAGAACACCAGCATCGTCACCAGGTCGCCCGCGAGGGTGACCCCCACGGCGCTCCCCGCGTAGGCGAACGCGGCGGCGAGCTCGAGCGCACGGGCCTGGCCCATCGCGTAGATGCCGCCCACGAACGCGGTGATGGCGAAGACGGTGGCGAAGACCCGTCCGGTACGGGTCCAGTGGACCGGCAGGAGCTCGTAGTCGAGGAACGGCATGGCGACCGAGTGGCCTTCCGGGATCATCCAGACCGCCGCCAACGTGAGTAGCGGAAGAGCCATGACGACCGCGTTGCGCGCGGTCCCGCGAACGGCGGGAATCAGCAACGCACCGGCGATGAGGATGAGTCCGGGCGGGAACGACACGGTCATCGCTCACCTCCCCCGACGCCCGCATCCGACGCACCGCTCGTGTCCGGGGCCCCCGCCGTCCCGCTGCTTCCGGAGCCCGCATAGTACGTTTCCGGCCGCTGCAGCACTCCGCCCACTACCTTCGCCAGCCCGAACAGAAGCACGGTCGACCCCAAGCCGAACCAGACGTAGAAGCCGAACGTTCCGCCGACCACGAAGTGCCGGTAGTGCTCCACGACGAGATCCGCGGCGGCCACCAGCACCGTCAGCACGATGAAGACGATCCACAGCGTGCGGCTCGTGGAGGGCTTCACGAGCCAATGCTCGGGCTCGTCGGGGGCCTTCTTCGGCGGGTGTCCGGGCTCAGTCATGCGCCGTGCATCGCTCATGGAGCACCTCCGACGAGGGCTTGGGCCAGCGCAAGGGGCACTCCGGGGAACAGGAACAGAAGTACGGTGAGCGCCGCGGTCGCCGTCAGCGCGATCACGATGGGCAGCGGCGCTTCACCGTGGTCGTGGTCCACGTGGTGGTCGTCGCCACCTCCGACGTACGCCGGCTCCGCGGCTTCTTCCCGTTGGAAGAACGCCATGTAGATGATGGGCACGAAGTAAGCGCCGTTGAGCAAGGTCGACGCGACCAGGATCCCCACCGCGACCATATGCTCCGCCTGGAAGGCTCCGAGCATCATGTACCACTTGCTGATGAAGCCACCCGCGGGCGGGAGGCCGATCATCGACAACGCCCCGATCGTGAAGGCGCCCATGGTCCACGGCATCCGGCGGCCGACCCCCCGAAGCTGCCGGATGTCGTCCTTGTGTGCCGCCGTGTGGATCGAGCCCGCCGCGAAGAACAACGTGATCTTTCCGAATGCGTGCGCGACGATATGGAGCGCAGCCCCGGCCGCCGCCATGGGTGCGAAGAGTGCGGCGGCGAGCACGACGTAGCTGAGCTGGCTCACGGTCGAATAGGCGAGCATGCGCTTCAGATTGCCCTGCTGCATGAGGATCCGGAGCGCGACGATCGAAGCCGCGAGCACGGTGAAGCCCGACGCGTATACCAGCCAGCCGGTCCCGCCCTGGCCCGCGAGAAAGTCGATACCGAAGACGTACACGACGATCTTGACGACGCTGAAGACCCCGGCCTTCACGACCGCCACGGCGTGCAGGAGCGCGGACACGGGCGTCGGAGCGACCATCGCGGCGGGGAGCCATCGGTGGACCGGCATGATGGCGGCCTTCCCGATGCCGAACATGAAGAGCGCCAGGAGCAACCCGACGAGCGGCCCTTCGACGTGCCCTTCGAGAATCCCGCCCTGCTCGAAGTCGACCGAGCCGGTGAGGGCGTGGGTCAAGAGGATCCCGAGCAAGAAGAGACCGATCGACGTCGAGATGAGGATCCCGAGGTAGACACGCCCCGCCTTCATCGAGCTCTCGGTGCCCTTGTGCGTCACGAGAGGATAGGTCGAGAGCGTGAGCATCTCGTAGAAGACGAACAGCGTCACGAGGTTGCCCGCGAAGGCGACGCCCATCGCGCTGCCGATGGCTACCGCGAAGCACACGTAGAACCGCGTCTGCTTCTTCTCGTGGTTGCCCCGCATGTACCCGATCGAATAGAGCGAGTTGATCGGCCACAGGAGGGCGGCGACCCCCGCGAAGATCATCCCTAGCGGCTCGACTTCGAGCATGAGCGAGATGCCCGGCACCATCTCGATCAGGGTCACCTGCGGCCGCCCGCCTCCGAGGAGCTCGGGCACGAGCGAGCCGACGATGAGCAGGAGCACGCCCGACGTGACGAGGGTCACCGTTTCACGGAGGTTCGGGTAGTCCCCGGTGAATGCGATGCCGAAGGCCCCGAGCATCGGAACCGCCAGCGCGAGAAGCATCAGGATCTCCGCGCTCACGGAGTGCCTCCCCCGAGCAGCATGCGCGCCGCCTGTCCGGCGATCCCGGTCGTGAACGTCGCGTCGATGCCGAAGTAGAAGTTGGCCAGAACCAGCCCCCAGGTCGAAAGCAGAAGGCCTAGCGGCGCTTCCTGCACGGGCTCATCGTCGCCCGCGAACGTCTTGAAGTAAGCCGCCTCGACGACGCGCCAGATGTAGACCACGGCGAGCAGCGACGTGATGAGCACCAGCACCGCCACCGGCCACCAGCCGAGCTCCAGCGCGCCCGAGATCAGGTACCACTTGCTGATGAATCCGACCGTGAGCGGTACGCCGATGAGGCTGAGGCCGGCGAGCACGAACGAGGCCATGGTCCACGGCATCTTCCGTCCGAGACCGCGCATCGCCTCGATGTGCACGGAGCCGATCCGGTAGAACACGCCGCCGAGCGCCATGAACAGCGCACCCTTGATGAGCGCGTGGTTGAACAGATGCACGATCGCCGCCGTCAGCCCGGTCACGGACGCCATGCTCACACCCAGGATGATGTAGCCGATCTGCGCGACGGAGGAGTACGCGAGCATCCGCTTCACGTTCATCTGGAAGATGGCGACCAACGACATGCTGAAGATCGCGACCAGCGCGAGCGGCAAGAACACCAGATCGACCTGCATCTGGTCGAACGCGAACGCCGCTCCGAAAACGGTGAAGAAGAACCGGAGCATCATGTAGACGGCGACCTTCGTGGCGGTCGACGCGAGCAGGGCCGTCACGGCCGAGGGCGCGAACGCATACGCGTTGGGCAGCCACAAGTGCAACGGAAAGAGCGCCAGCTTCAGGCTGAATCCGACCGCCAAGAAGGCGAACGCGACGGGAATCGTGCGCTGGTCCATCACCGGCGGGAGGCGCTCGGCCAGATCCGCCATGTTCAGCGTGCCCGTCATGGCGTACATCATCCCGATGCCGATGACGATGAACGTCGCGCCCACCGATCCCATGATGAGGTACTGGTAAGCCGAGACGAGCGCGCGGCGGTCCTGGCCCATGGCGATCAACGCGTAGGCTGACAGCGACGAGATCTCCAGGAAGACGAAGACGTTGAAGACGTCGCCGGTCACCGTGATCCCGAGCAAGCCGGTCATGCTCAGGATCCAGGCCGCGTAGAAAAGCGGGAGCCGTTCTTTCTCCACCTCGCGGGCCACGCTTCGGCGCGCGTAGATCGTCGTCACGGACCCGATCGCCGCGACGATCAAAGCGACGAAGGCGTTCACCGCGTCGATGCGGTACTCGATGCCGTACGGCGCGGCCCACCCGCCCAACTCGTAGCTGAGGACCTGTCCCTCGCCGACCTGCGACACGAGCCCGATCGCCGCGAAGAGCGCCCAGAACGCCGACGCCAGCGCAAGGCCCCATGCGATTCCGCCGTGATTCAGCAGGGCTGCGATGGGAGCCGCGATCAGGGGGATCGCGACCAGGAGAACCGGAAGATGTTCGATCACTTGTCGGCGTCCTGAATCACGTCTTCCTCGATCGTTCCGTAGGCCTCTTTGATGCGCACGACCAGACTGAGCCCCACCGCCAGCGTCGCGACGCCCACGACGATCGCCGTGAGAATGAGCACGTGTGGAAGGGGGTTCGAGTAGACCACCGAACCTTCCCCGTCGATCAGGATGGGCGCGGTGCCGCCGGTCACTTTCCCCATGCTTATATACATGATGAAGACCGAGGTCTGGAAGATGTTCAGACCGATGAGCTTCTTCACCAGATTGCCGCGGGCGATGAGGGTGTAAAAACCCAGCATCATGAGGATGACGACCGCCCAGTAGTTGAAGAGTCCGAGCGCCTCCATCAGCTCCTCCTTCGGCCGGCGAAAGCGTAGAACAGGCCCACCATCACACCGAAGACGGTGACGAGCACACCGAACTCGATGGCGAGGATGCCGTAGTGCTGTCCGTGGGACGGGTCGTGGGCGAGCACGTCGTAGTCGAGGTAGTTGCCGCCCAGCGCCATCGTGACGAAGCCCGTCCCCGCGAAGATGAAGAGGCCGAGCGCCCCGCAGATGTAGGGGACCACGGGCGGCAGCACCCGCAGCGCCCTCGCCAACCCATAGACCAGCGCGTAGAGGATGAAGGCGGCGGCGAAGATGACGCCCGCCTGAAAGCCCCCTCCCGGGCTGTAGTCGCCATGGAACTGGACGTAGAGCGCGAAGATCATGATGAACGGGGTCAGGATCTTCGAGCAGATCCGCACGATGACGCGGTCATCCATGGTCCGTCTCTCCTTCCCGGCCTTCGGCATCCAGCTCTTCTCGCGAGGCCGGCGTCCCCGTGTCGGCCTCGAACGCGCTGGGATGGAGGTCCACCGTACGGTGCTGGTCGGACCGCCCGCGCGCGAGGATGAGGAGCACCCCGACCAACGCGGTGAAGACCACGGCGACCTCGCCCATCGTGTCGAACCCGCGATAGGAGCCGAGCACGACGGTCACGATATTGGGGATCCCGACCTCGTCGTACGACTCCTCGAGGTAGTAGGGAGCGACGTGCTGATGCGCCGGGTTGTCCGGGTTCCCGAACGCGGGCATGTCGAGCGACCCGTAGATGAGGATCGCGCCCGTGACGACGGTGACGAACAGCGGCACGATCGGCCGGTGCCTCGGTGCCGCCTCTTCGCTTCCGACCAGCGCCAACGTGCCCAGCATGAGAATGGTCGAGATCCCGGCACCGACCGCGGCTTCCGTGAAGGCCACGTCCATGGCGTCCATGGTCACGAACAGTCCCGCCGTGAGGACACTGTAGATGGCCATGAGCATGGTGGCGCCGAACAGGTTACGGACGCGCACCACGGCCACGGCCGTGACGGCCAGCATGATCAGGAGCGTGATGTCGACGACCGTGATCATGATGCACCCGTCCCTTCACCGGCCGTATCTGCTCTTCGGCTGGCGGTTACTACCGCGCGTGCGAGGGCGTGCGAGGCAATGGGGGCGGTGAAGAGCAGGAAGCCGTACACGAATAGAAGACGGACGAGCACCATCCAGTCGGTCGTTTGGAGGCACATGCCCAGAATGAGCAGGCCCGCGCCCATGGTGTCGGTCATCCCGGCGGGATGCAGGCGGCTCAAGACGTCCGGCATGCGGAGAATCCCGATGGTCCCCACGATCATGAAAAAGAGGCCGCCCACGATGAATATCCAGCTCAGCAGGTCGAGCACGGCTTCCATCACTCGCCTCCGCTTCCGAGTGGCTCGGCGCCGTGTCCGAGGTCTCGAAACTCGAAGAACTTCAGGACCGCGAGCGTCCCGATGAAGTTGATGAGCGCGTAGACGAGAGAGAGGTCGAGGAACTCCGGCCGCTCCGTGAGGAAACCGAGGACCCCGATCAAGAGCACCATCTTGGTACCGAAGATGTTCACGCCGAGCACGCGGTCGTAGACGGTCGGGCCGATCACGGCGCGCACGAGCGCCAACGACATGCTCACCAGGACTCCGAGCGCCGCGACGAAAAACATCACCGGCCCTCGACCCACGACACGCGACGTGACATCCTGCCGCCCGTCGTATCGGGATCCTCGCCGGAGAGCACGTGGATCTCGATGGTACCGCCGTCGATCGCCGTCGTCACCGTGCCCGGCGTGAGCGTCACCGAGTTTCCGAAGATCACCCGCCCGAGGTCGGTCTCGAGAGGAAGGGGATAGCGCTGGAGCTTCGGTCGGATGGGCAGTCGCGGATCGAGGACCGTCCGCGCCATGGCGACGTTCGACAAGAAGACTTCCTTCAGGAGCCACGGCAGGTACACCAGGAACCGAGCCCCCACCTGCAGTGGGAGCCCTTCTTCGTCGACCACGTCCATGCGACGAGCGATATAGACGACGAGAATGCACGACGCGGCTCCGAGCCCGAGGAGCAGCGGCGTATAGTGCCCCGAGAGAAGCAGCCAGAAACCGTACAGTATCGCGCCCAATCCGAGCGATCGGAGCAAGTTTGACTCCCTGCTGAAACGTTCAGGCCGATGGGCGCACGCGCCCCTGCAGGCGGAAAATGCGCGCGGAATCTACCAGTTCGATTGTGCTCCGTCCACAATCGCCTGCACGAGCTGATCGATCGCCTCTCTTCGCCCCTCTTCTTCGGGAGCGCCCTCGGCGAACAGCCCCTGAGCCGTTTCGCTGCCGGACTCCCACAGGATCACGTTCTCGACCCGGTCGACGATCTCGACCCGGATCGCGATGCGGACCTCGCGCTGAAGCACCTCCGCCGCCGCCCCGCCCGCCCCCGCCCGGTAGTTCGGCGCCTGGACGTCGTATCGGGTCACCGAACCACGCACGACCGCGTCGGCCACGTTCAGGCCGGCGGTGTTCACGCCGAGGGCCCCGGGGAGGCTCCGGACCAACTCGTCGTACAGCTCGCCGGCCACTTCGAACCGATCCGTTTCGTTCTCGAACGGCTCGATCGCGATAGTCCGTACGTGCGGTGGCGGAAACGATCCGGCCTGGAAGGAATAGTTGCACGCGGTCGGGACGACGGCGAGGAGCGCGGCCGCTGCCGGCATGATCACACCCCGGATCCTCGACCGAAGCCGCAACCCGCCTCGCGGGGCCAAGTCGGGTTTGCAAGGAGAGCGGTACATGGATGGGTCAGCCCGTCGGGTGCCAGATTGCCTCGGGAAACGGCTCGACCGCTTCCACGGACTCTCGGGTGAGCTGAAGCTCCCGAAAATCGGTGTGATGACGGTAGGTCGCCCCGGTGGGATATCGCCCCGAATCCGAGAACGACAGAGCCACTTCCTCGACGACCCGGCCTCGCTCGAGGAGTTCCACTCGGGTCAAGACACCATCGCGGGTCTGGTAGTGGAGCTCCGTCCCGTTCGGGTAGGCGTACCGGAGCCGCACCGCGCCTCCTTCGAGCCGATCCCCGCCGGCCAACCGAGCCTCGGGTCCGGGCCGCACGACGCCGAGCGCCCCCCACATGAGGTCCGGCGGCGGCAGAAAGTCGTCGGGAGCGCCGGGAGGCATGCGAACCTCCCCCGCCACCAGCGCGGCCCGGAGCACGGTTTCACCGTTCGCGAGGAACAGGTCGAGACGAGCCCGATCCGGCGGCTCGACACGGGCGACGCCACGGCCGTCCGCGCGCACGCCGCGGTCGTTCGCCCGCCACTCGAAGATCACCTGGAGCGGCTCCTCGAGCCGGGTGCTGGCCTCCAGCGCTTCGGCCTCCGCTCCCGGGTCCGCGACCGGCGCCACGACCGCGGCGCGCCGAGGACCGCAGCCCGCCGCCACGATGCATACGACGGCCGCCACCATGCCGCGCGCCGCTCGGGGTGGCACAAAACGAACAGGATTCATGACGGCTAAGCTAGCGAATCCCCGCCCGACAGCGGACCCGGGTCTTCCAACGGCTCCCGGTTCTTGCCTACCTTCGCATGCGTGACTCTTTCCCATCCGGTCTACCTCGCCTCCGACGTCCACCTCGGTGCCACGTCGTCCGCCCAGGAGCGGTCCTTCATGGCCTGGCTCGAGCACGCCCGCGGTGAAGCCTCGCAGATCGTGCTGAACGGCGACCTGTTCGACTTCTGGTTCGAGTACCGCACGGGTCCGACCCGGGGCTACGACGAAATCCTCGCCGCGCTGCGCGAAACGGTCGACCAAGGCATCCCGATCACCCTGATGGGAGGAAACCACGACTGGTGGGGTGGACGTTACCTGACCGAGGAAATCGGCGTCGAGTTCCTCCGGCATCCGGTGACGCGGAATCTCGCCGGGCACCGGACCTTTCTCGCACACGGCGACGGCCTGGGGCGCGGGGACGTGGGCTACCGATTGCTCAAGCCGCTCCTGCGCGGAGCGTTGGTCCGGTGGGGCTTCTGGCTTCTCCCGCCGGCGCTGGGCGACCGACTCGCGGGCCGGGCGTCCCGAACCGAGCACCGTTGGACCGAGCCGACCGCCAGACAGAGCGACCGGGCCCGAGCCCTCGAGGCGTGGGCCGTCGACAAGCTCGAACGTGAGCCGGAGCTCGACCTCGTCGTCCTGGGGCACGCCCACGTACCGAGCGCGCGCGAGGTTTTCCCGGGGCGGTGGTACGTGAACGCGGGCGACTGGGTCTACCGCCGCACCTACCTCGTCCTCGAAGAAGGCCACGCACCGGTGCTGCACGAGTGGAAGGGAACACCCACATGATCGACCGCACCCGCGACACCGCTTGCCGGCGACCGGCATCCGCGCTGCCCGTGGTGGTGGCGCTGGTGTTGGGAACGGCGGTCCCCGGTCGGATCGCGAGCCAGAACGTACCGGAACAGCCGCCGCGAGCCCCTACGCCGGACGTGGTCCTCGAAGAAGCGCCCCGTGCCATGCCGAGCCCCGGAGGAGCCCTGCTGCGGTCCCTCGCCGTCCCCGGATGGGGACACGCGGCCATCGGCTCCTACGGGAGGGGCGCCTTCTACGTCGCGGCCCAGTCGGGAACGATCTACGCGCTCGTGCGCACGCGGCTCCGCCTGTCCGAGGCTCGTGAGCGGGCAGCACGGAGGGAAACGGTCCTGCGGCGGGCGCTGGACGCCGAAGGGGTGAGCGACCCCGCCGTGATCCAACAGAGGCTCGAGGAGGATCCCAGACTGGCCGATGTGCGGGGGCTGGTCTCCGCCCGCGAGTCCCAACAGGAGGACTGGTTGGCGCTCGGCATCTTCCTCGTCCTCCTGGGCGGTGCCGACGCGTACGTCTCGGCGCACCTCTCCGCCTTCCCCGAGCCGATCGAGGTGGGCGTGCTACCCGGGCCCGCAGGCGGGGTCGAGCTGGCCGCGCGGGTGCCCGTTCGCGGTCCGTGACCACCGAGTGAAATGGAGCGCCCCGTCCGAGACGGCGCCGCGCCAGGGCCGAGCCGTCGGAGAGCGAGCGCAGCTGGCTGGCGGGAACGTGTGGGAATCGAACCCACCCACCCGGGTATTAGCCGGGCCGCACGGTTTTGAAGACCGCCGAGGACACCAGTCCCCCTCCGCTCCCTCTTCGCGACCCGTGGCGGAAGCCTGCCGCCACCGGATAGCTGGTCCAGCCCGCGTCCGTTCGGGGTACGCTCCGGAGCACACGGGCTCGGACGATAGGGGAGCCCCCCGCGTCAGCCAAGACCCCGCCTGAACGGGCGGTCAATCGGCCAGGCGCGCCACGCACTCGATCTCGACGCCACAACCCTTGGGGAGCGCCCCGACCTCGAAGGCCGCGCGGGCCGGCTGGTGCTTGCTGAAGTGCCTCCCGTAGACCTCGTTCATCTCGGCGAAGTCGCCCATGTCGGCCAGGAACACGGTAGTCTTCACGACGGACTCGAGCGAGGCACCGGCCGCCTCCAACACGGCCCGGAGGTTCCGAAGCACGAGGTCCGTCTGGTCCGCGATGGAACCGCGCTCGATCTCTCCGGTCACCGGGTCGAGCGGAATCTGCCCGGAGCAGAATACCCAATCGTCCGTGACGATCGCTTGGGAGTAGGCGCCGATGGCCGCCGGCGCGGCGTCGGTTTGGACGGGGTCGAGGTTCGGCATCGCGGTCACTCCTGATTCGGGTCGTCGAGGTTCTGATGATTCTTCGAGTCAACGCTCGGCGTGGAACGCACGAACCTGAGCCCTGAGCTCGTCGGGGGAAACCGTGGCGACGCCTGGCTTACCGACTTCGATCGCCGCGGCGTGGTTCGCGAGCATAGCCGCCTCTTCGACGCTCGCACCCGCGGCAAGCATGACCGCGACGACGGCCGTCACGGTATCTCCCGCGCCGGAGACGTCGTATACCCCCCGGGCGACCGTCGGCACCCGTACCAGCTCTCCGCCTTCGGTCTGGAGGGCCATTCCCTCCTCCCCGAGCGTGAGCAGGAGGTGTCGCGCTCCCAGGTTTCGCCGGGTCGCTTCCATCCACTCCGCATCCCCCGGATGGATGAACGCACCGAGCGCGTCCTCGAGCTCCTTCGCGTTCGGCTTGAAGACCGTCGCCCCGCCGTACGCGAAGAAGTTGCGACGCTTGGGGTCGACCACCGAAGGGAGTCCGCGCTCGGCGGCCACCTCGAGCGCCCGCGCGACCACCGGCGGGACGAGAACTCCCTTGTTGTAGTCTTCCAACACGAGGACGTCGCTCCGCAATGCGAGCGCCTCGACGGTGTCGGCCAGCGTCTCGGCGAGCGATCCGTTCGCGTCCACGTCGACCTCATGGTCGAAGCGGACCACCTGCTGCCGCCGTGCCAGGACACGGGTCTTGACCGTGGTGGGCCGCGCATCGGTGCGGACCAAGCCTTCCGTCCGCACGCCGAGCCTCTCCAACGCGGCACGCATCGCCTCGCCGGCTTCATCCCGCCCCGCGACGCCCACCACGTGACAAGAAGCGTCGAGCGCGGCCACGTTGGCGGCCACGTTTCCGGCCCCCCCGACGGCGGACGACTCCCGCTCGACCTTCACGACCGGAACGGGGGCCTCGGGCGAGACCCGCTCCACGGCGCCCGCGATGTACCGATCGAGCATCAGGTCCCCGACGACGAGGACCCGCGCCCTCCCAGCGGCCGCGAGGAGCTCGTCGACGCGCTCCTCGGTCAGCCGTTCCATGGCCCCCGCCCCCTTGCCTCCAGGGAAACCCAACGGTGCCGTCCTTCCTCTGTTCCCAACAGCCGGTCCTGGAGATTGACCGAGACGCACACGTGGTTCGGCACGATTCGGATCCGCTCTCCGACTTCCGGCGTCCACGTGGATTCCGCCACGCCCAGGATGCCGTGCTCTTCGGACAGGCCCCGCACGGAGACCTCGGGGTGCTCGAGCACGATGCCGTACCCTTCGTCGCCACCCCGTTCTTCCTTGGCGAGCGCCTTCGAGCCCGCGTCCACGATCGCCCGGCCCGGGACCGAGGTGCTCACGACCGTCGTCAACACGGTATAGGCCAGGTCATCGGCCGAAGCGACTCCGACCGCGAGGCCTTCGCGGTCGAAAAAGATGCACGAGCCGGAGCGGATCTCCGTGAGCCCCGCGATCTCGTGGCTGCGCCACAGCGTCGGGGTGGAGCCCCCGCTCACGATCTCCGGGGCCAGATCGGCTTCGCGCAACGTCTCCACGATCTGCGTCACCAGGGCCGAGACGCGTGCGAGCGCCTCACCCTGATCGGCGCGCGGGCCTCGAATGTGCCCCGGATAGAACGCGACACCGCGGAACGCCACTCCCGGAAGAGTCGCCGCTCGCCGCGCCAACGCCAGCACCTCCGCGGCGGTCCCGACCCCCACCCGACCCAGGCCCACGTCCACCTCGACGAGCACGCCGACCCGCGCTCCGGCGGCCGCGGCCGCGGCCGACAGGGGACGGAGCACCGCCTCGGAATCGAGCACGACCTTCAAGTCCGCTCGCAGGGCGAGGCGCACGACCCGCTCGAGCTTTTCCTCTCCGACCGGAGGGTAAGCCAAGAGCAAGTCGTCGGTGAGGCTCGCCATCACCTCCGCTTCGCGCGGCGTCGCAACGGTAAGACCGTGCGCTCCGGCGTCGAGCTCCAGGCGCGCGAGCTCCAACGACTTGTGCGTCTTGATATGGGGCCGCCATGCGAGCCCGTGCTCCGCACCGTAGTCGGCAACGGCCCGGGCATTGCTCCGGGCCCGAACCAGGTCGACGTATCCGACCGGCGTCTCGACGCGGTCGGGGTCAGGGACGGCCACTACCCGGAAGCGCGGTGAACATGGCTCGAGACCGCGCGACGCCGGACGCCTCGACCGCTCACAGCACCGCGTCCAGGGCCGCGAGAAACTCGGGATCGCCCTCGGGGATCGGACCGAAGCGCAGCCAGCGCAGCGTCCCCTCCCGGTCGATGAGGAAAGTCGCCGGCAGCCCGAGCGCCTGGTAGATGTCCATTGCGCGCATCGCGGGGTCGTGGAGGATCGTGTAGCCCACCTCGTACTCGTCCACGAACATCCGCACCGCATCGGTCTGGTTCCGCGTGTCCATCGACACCCCGACGATCTCGAACCCCTCGTCGCGACGCTCCTCGTAGATCTCCTGCAGGTAAGGGGTCTCTTCGCGGCACGGCGTGCACCACGTGGCCCATAGGTTGAGCAGGACCACGTCGCCGCGGAGTGACTCGAGCGACACCGTATCCCCGGCCAGGGTAGCAGCTTCGTATGGACGGGCGGGCTCCCCCACCCGCGGCGCGCCCCTTTCCCGTTCCTGGGACGCACAGCCTCCTGCCACCCCCAGGCACGCGGCCACCAGGACACCCCTTGCCCACTTTGCCGTTCGCCGTGTCGTCATCGGTGTGTTCATCGTGGGGATTCCTCCAACTCGAGCTTGGACACGCGGACCTGTGAGCGCTCGCCCTGAACGTCGGTCCAGGTGACCAGCACCGCACCGTCCGCCGCCCGGGCCATGCGTGGAAAGCCGCTCGCCCGCGCGACCGACGACTCCGTGACGGTCTCGCTCGGTCCCGCGGTTCCGTCCGCACGCACCTCGCGGAGACGCAGGGCCCCGGCCTCTTCACCCGTCTGTTCGAGCCAGCTCACCAACGCCCGGTCCTCGTCCAGGAGGAGAACATCCACCCGGCCCACGGGGTTCCCGTCGTCCACGACCACCGGCGCGTCGAAATCGGCCCCCGAGCTCGACGAGAACGCCACCTTGACGCGAGGGATGTCGTCGGGCGCGGTGAACCAAGCCACCGCGACACGGCTGCTCCGCGCCGCCACCGCCGGACCGTTCACCGGGCAACCACCGATCTTCCATCCGTCGTCATGCACGGCGACGCCCGTCGACCAACCGTCGTCGAGGCGTCGCGTGACGTAGATGTCACGAATCTCGGCGTCGGTCCGGTCCCTATATACGATCACCGGGCCGTCGTCGGTCATGGCGGCATCGGTCTGGCAACAGTCACAGACCCGGGGATCGACGAGCGTCTCGGGACCCGCTTCGCCGTCCGTGCCCATCGTGCGGTAACGAAGGGTCATCTCCTGCGTCGCCGGAGCGCCGTCCGGGCCTTCGACGTACTTACGACCGTCGAGCCATGCCAACCCGACCCGGTCCTCGAGCGACAAGACCGACACGAACCCGTGCTCCGTCGGCGTTCCGTCCTCGTGAGGAGTCCACGCATCGGACCACGTGCCGCCGTCGTCGTCCGAATGCACGACGCGGACGGAATAATCGTACCCGCCGGTCTCACCCCGCTCGAGCCAGTGCGCCCAGAGGGTCCCGTCCCGAGTTGGAGTGATCGACGGGAAGTCGGCCCAGTTCACGAAGAAGCGGTCGCTGCGCTGTACCGTTCGGACTTCGCCCCAACCGTCGCCCGTGAACGCCGCGAAGCGGAGCTCGTGCGCACCGTCCGCCACTTCTTCGAGCCAGCTCAAGAAGACCCGGTCGTCACCGGACGCCAGGAACGGCTCCCCGCTCCCCACACCCGCTGGAGTGTCCAGGACCTCGGTAGACACAAATGGCGAGTCCGGGGTATCAGGGGCACAGGCGACCGCGATGAGTGCCGCCAACGTCAGGGAAATCCGAACGGAAGCTGTGTTCATGGGCCGATCCACCGAGGGTCCGAGGAAGCCCGATCGCCGGCGACGGGCTTCCGGCTTGCGCCGAGACGCGCAGGCCCGGAGAATCTCGGTACAGGTCCCCACCCCGGTCAAACGGGACGGCGGTCGGGACGCGACGCCGACGGGAACCGCTGAGCGCGCTGAACGGCTTCGTGAATGTGCAAGTCTTTCTCGCTCACTCGTCCTACGTTCGTGTAGTGAGCATGCCGGTCGACCGGAACTCAACGAGAACATCAGGTGGTGACCATGCGTTTCACCAGCAGCGGCACGACGCGACTTCTGGCGGCATTCATTCTGGCGTCGAGCGTGACGGTGGCGCTCCCCGGGGAAGCCTCCGGACAGTATTTCGGGCGGAACAAGGTCCAGTTCGAGGATTTCGATTTCCGAACCCTCGAACTCGATCACTTCGACCTCTATTTCTACGGCGACGACCCCGAGCCCATCGAGGACGCGGCCCGCATGGCCGAGCGCTGGTACGAGCGGTACGCCCGGACGTTCCAGCACGAGTTCGAGAAATCCAAGCCGCTGATCCTCTACCGGAATCATCCCGACTTCCAGCAGACGAACACGCTCCGCGGGAACATAGGCGGGGGAACCGGAGGCGTCACGGAATCCCTGAAGAACCGGGTGATCATGCCACTCACCGGTTCCTACTGGGACACGGACCACGTGCTGGGCCACGAGCTCGTCCACGCCTTCCAGTACAACATCGCACAGTCTCGCAGGGGCGGCGGCCTCCAGAGCCTCAGCGGCCTTCCCCTTTGGCTCGTGGAAGGCATGGCCGAGTACCTGTCGGTAGGCCGGACGGATCCCCTCACGGCGATGTGGATGCGGGACGCGATCCGTCGTGACGAGTTCCCGACCATTCAGCAGATGACGAACGACTCGCGCTTCTTCCCGTACCGCTTCGGCCAGGCGCTGTGGGCGTACATCGGCGGGACCTACGGTGACGACGCCGTCATCCAGATCTACCGCCGCTCCCTCCGTGGCGGCTTCCAGAGCGCCGTCCGCCAGGTAATCGGCCAGACCGCCGATACGCTGTCCGCACGGTGGAAGAAACAGGTCGAGGAGGACTACATGCCGGTGATCGAGGGCCGTGAGGCGCCCTCCGAGCAGGGTAATCTGATCCTGGCCCCGAGCACCGGATCCGGGAGTGTGAACATCTCGCCGTCGATCAGCCCGGACGGCCGGTTCGTCGCCTTCCTCTCGGAGAAGGATCTCTTCTCTGTCGATCTCTTCCTGGCGAACGCCGAGACCGGCGAGATCGTGCGCAAGCTGTCGAGCGCGAACTCCGACCCGCACATCGAAGCGCTCCGGTACATCGACTCGTCCGGGACTTGGTCGCCCGATTCACGGTTCTTCGCGTATTCCGTGACGGCCGGCGGGGACAACCGCATCGTGATCGTGGATGCCGAAAGCGGCTCCATCGAGCGGAGGATCGACCCGGGGATGAACATCGGTTCGCTCACCAATCCGTCTTGGTCCCCGGACGGCCGGTACATCGCCTTCTCGGGGATGGTGGACGGGATCAGCGACCTCTTCGTCTTCGACCTGGAAACCGGCACGACCGAACGCCTCACTCAGGACAAGTACGCCGACCTCCAGCCGTCCTGGTCTCCGGACGGCCAGAATATCGTCTTCACCACCGACCGTGGCCCCGAGACCGATTTCGAAGAGCTCACCTACAGCGCGTTCCAACTCGCGACCATCGACGTGGGCACCCGTGAGGTCACGGCCATCCCGGTCTTCGGAAACGTCAAGCACATCAACCCGCAGTATTCGGCGGACGGCTCCGAGCTCTATTTCATCTCGGATCGGGACGGCGTGAGCGACATCTACGCGCTCGACCTGCAGAACGGCGACGTCAGAAGAATCACCAACCTCGCCACGGGCGTCAGCGGGCACACGTACGCCTCGCCCGCCATGTCGGTGGCGCGCTCGGGACTCGCGGCCTACACCGTATTCGACGAGATGGAGTTCCATGTCTACACCCGGTCGATGGACGAGGGGACCGTCGTCGCTTCGGTCGACGAAAACGTCGATTTCCCGGGCCGCCGCCTTCCGCCGGTGAATCCCGATCGGTTCAGCCGCATCGAGACCTACCTCGCGGACGCCGACACGGGCCTGTACCCGTCCGGCACCTTCGACGCCTCCGAGGAAGCCGAAGACTACGACTCGAGTCTGTCGCTCGATTACGTGGGACAACCCTCGATCGGCGTGGGCACGGACAACTTCGGAAACTACGCGAGCGGCGGAGCCTCGGCCTACTTCAGTGACATGCTCGGCAATCGGGTGCTCGGGGTCCAGATTCAGGCTCAGGGCACGTTCAAAGACATTGGGGGACAAGCCTTCTATACCGACCTCTCGGACCGCTGGAACTGGGGCGTGGGCGGCGGACGCATCCCCTACAGGCTGGGCTTCTACGAGTTCAACGAGGACGAGCTCGGTCCCTACATCGGCCAAACCCAGTTCCGGATCTTCAACACCTCGATCACGGGCCAGCTCTCCTATCCCTTCTCGTCGACCCGAAGGGTCGAATTCGGCCTCGGGGCGACCCGTTACAGCTACGATGTCCAGGTCGACAAATTCTATGTCGATCAGTTCAATCGGGTGATCCATTTCGAGCGTGAGGACCGTAACGATCAGGCGCCGGACCCGCTGAACATGGCCGAAGCGTCAGCAGCGCTCGTCGGGGACAACGCCTTCTTCGGGTTCGTATCGCCGGTGCGCGGAGGCCGTTACCGTCTCGAGGCACAGCAGACGCTGGGTGATGTCGACTTCACGACCTTGATCGCCGACTGGCGACGCTACTTCGCTCCGAATCGCAACCTGACCATCGGTGTGCGGGGGATGCACTACGGACGGTACGGGCTCGAACCCGAAGGGCCATCCCAGGACGGATTCGGAATTCTGAACCCCCTCTTCCTCGGCCACGAGACACTCGTCCGGGGATACGCGTGGGAGAGCTTCCAAAGCTCCGAATGTGAAGCCAGCTCCACTGCGGAAAACACCTGCCCGACCCTGAACCGTCTCCGAGGCCAGCGCATCGGTGTCGCGAACCTCGAGCTCCGCGTCCCGTTCATAGGGGTCGAAGAGTACGGCATCATCAACTTCCCCTTCCTGCCGACCGAGCTCGTGGCGTTCGCGGACGCGGGCCTGGCGTGGAACTCGAACGATGAGTTCAACCTCGAGTTCTCGCGCTCGTCGACGGATCGGATCCCGGTCATGTCCACCGGCGTCTCGGCCCGCAGCAACATTCTCGGCTTCCTGATTCTGGAAGCGTACTATGCGTACCCGTGGCAGCGCCCCGACAAGGGTTGGCACTGGGGCTTCCAGATCGCACCGGGCTGGTAGGACACGTCGAGCGAGACCCTCGACGGCTCAGAAGATCGACAGGCTGAAGTACTTGCGCGGGTTTTCCTGGAGTTCGGTGAGAAGCGCGTTGAGGTTCTCAGCAGCCGCGTTCATGTTCACGTAGAGCTCCTCGTCGGTCGAGAGCCGTCCGAGCGTTCCCTCGCCCCGCTCTACACGTCCGAGCATCTCCCTCAGAGATCCCGCGGCCTCGTCGAGCGTGCGGCTCGTCGATTCGAGCGCCGCCATGGCGGAATCGGCCCTCGCTATAGCCCGTGCCACCTCGGGTCCGGCGGCGGTCGCGTCCTCCAGCCCGGCCGCCGAACGCCTCAAGCTCTGCGTGAGCTCACGGAGTCCTCCACGCTGCTCGTCCGCGATCGCGGAAAGCTCGGCGAGGAGCCCCTCGAGCTCTCGGGCGCTCCCCTGCACCGAGCCCACCGTCTCCTGATCCAGAAGGGTCATGATCCGGTCCATGACCGTCCCGGCCTGACCGCTGAGGTCGTCCACGGAGCCCAGCAGACCCTCGCCGCTCGCCGACTCGCCGGGAATGGTGTCCCAGGGCTGGAGCATCTGCGAAGACTCACCGGGCTCGATAACGAGGGTGCGCCCCCCGAACACTCCGGATGCCCCGAAGCTGGTACGGGAATCGGCCGGGATCTCCCACCGGCCCTCGATCTCCATGGTGATATGCACGCGCCCCGGCTCGGTGAGCTCGAAGTCGTGCACCCGCCCCAGGTTGATGCCGTACATCTGGATGGGATCACCGGCCCGAACGCCCCCGGCGTTCTCCACGGTCGTGACGACCTTGTACCGACCGCGGAAGGTGGCCGGATCGGTCATCCAGAAGAGCACGATGACGAACGAGATGAGGCCGAGGAGGACGAACACGCCCACCCTGGCATTGCTCGCGCCGGACTCTCGGGGCACCGCCTCCCTCAGCTCCTCGTCGGTCACGCTCCGCCCGTTTTCTCTCTGTCGTCTCTCAGTCATACGGCCTCGATTCCCTTGTCGAGCTCGGCATTCGCGGCGGCCCGATCCACGAAGGCCCGGACCCGTGAGTCCGGCGAGTTCCTGAATTCCGTCGGCGTCCCGCAGAAGCGCAGGTGCCCGCCGTCCAACATGGCCACACGATCGCACATGAGAAGCCCTCCCTCCACGTCGTGGGTGACGAGGAGCGAGGTGACGTCGAGCTCGTTGGACAGCCTCGTGATGAGCCGCTCCACCGCGGCAGTGTTGACCGGGTCGAGACCGGTCGTGGGCTCGTCCCAGAGCAGCACTTTCGGCCGGCCGACGATCGCCCGCGCGATCCCGACGCGCTTCTTCATTCCACCGGACAGCTCCATGGGGATCTTGGACAGGACCTGGGCGGGCTCGAGGTTGACCGTCTCGATCGCCTCCCAGACCCTGCGCGCGACCTCGAGCTGGGAAGCTTCGACGAGCTCCCTCTCGGGGATCCCCATCGCGACGTTCTCGTACACGCTGAGCGAATCGAACAGCGCCGCGTATTGGAACACGTACCCGACCCGACGGCGCACCTTGCCGAGTGCTTCACGCCCCCCCTGATATACCGAGATCCCGTCGACCATCACGTCTCCCCGATCGGGCACGATGAGCGAGAGGGTCGTCTTGAGGAGCACGCTCTTCCCGGTCCCGCTCGGTCCGAACAACGCGAACATCTCCCCCGCATCGACCGTGAGGTCGATCCCCTCGAGCACGGGCTCATCGAAGGCCTTGTGAACGTTGATATAGCGGATCACGGGGAGGGCCTACTGGAGGAGAAGCGGGGGGAACATGGCGTCGAGAATCAACAACGCCAGGATCATGAACATCACGGCCTGGGTCGTCGTGAGCCCGACTCCGGCGGCTCCTCCTTTGGTGCGCAAGCCCATGTGGACCGAGATCAAAGGGATGAGCAGACCGAACACGACGGCCTTGCAGAACCCGTAAAAGAGGTCCCAGGAGTGCCAGAAGAGCCGGGCCCCGTAGAGGAACGCCTCGGTGCCCAGCCCGGTGCTGAGGTTGGCGGCGACCATGCCCGCCCCAATGCCGATCACGTCGGCGAATCCCACCAAAAGCGGCATCGTGACGACCCCCGCGATGACCCTTGGAGCACCGAGGATCGCAACGGGGTCGCGCCCGAGCGCCTCGAGCGCCTCGATCTGCTCCGAGACGACCATGGTCCCGAGCTCCGCGGTGATACGGGCACCGATCCGGCCGACGAGCACGATCGCCGTGAGCAGCGGACCGAGCTCCAGCACGACGCTCTGTACCACCAGCGTGCCCAAGAGGTACGCCGGCGATGTCGACGCGAGCTGATATCCGCCCTGCTGGCTCGTCACGATACCGGACAGCGCGGCCGTCACGAACACGATGGGAAGGCTCTGGATCCCCATGATGTACATGTGGCGGATCACGTCCTTCCACCGGACTTTGCCCCGGACGATGGCCGACATGACACCCCACGACAGCACCCCGAGCCCACCCGCATGGTCGAGTGTGACCCCGGAGGCACGGCCGAAGCCGCTGAGCCAACGGCGGATGAACGTCGGAACGGGAAGCGCGAACGATGAACGCTTCAAGGCAAGAGCGGCTCCAGGAAGGGTGTCCCCGCGAGTCGGGGGGTCCACGGCGTTCAACCTTCGGGAAAAGCACGGGCAAAATCAACCGCCGGGTGGTGCCGCGAGCGGCCTCTCGCTACCGTGCTGATTCCGCCCCGAGCGGAGGAACCACCACGTGAGCGTATGGAGACGACAAACATGAGCCCTCGCCCCCCGATCAACGCCCTCGCCGTGGCCCTGGCGTTCACCGTCGGTGTCGCCCCGGCCGTGGCACAGACGCCCGACTACGAAGCGGAAATCGCGGCCCTCACCGCACACGGGGCGGTGCAGCGCGCAATGGAGATCATCGAGGCCGAAGACGCGGCCACGATGCGCGACCTCCGCGAGCTGACGCAGATTCCCGCCCCGCCGTTCATGGAGACGGAGCGGGGAGCACGCTTTCGCGAGATGCTCGAGGAAGCCGGCGTCGACTCGACCTGGGTTGACGCCGAGGGGAACGTCATCGGCCTGCGTCGCGGCTCGGGAGGCGACGAGGTCATCGCGATCACCGGTCACCTCGATACGGTGTTCCCCGAGGGAACGGACGTCAGCATCGAAGAGCGTGGAGACACGCTGCACGCCCCGGGCGTCGCGGACGACACCAGAGGCCTCGCGGCGCTGCTCGCGATGCTCCGTGCCATGAACGAGGCCGAGGTCACGACCTCCGCGGACGTTCTCTTCGTGGGCACGGTCGGCGAAGAAGGCCTCGGCGACCTCCGCGGCGTGAAGCACCTGTTCCGGGAAGGCGGCCCGCGCATCGACGCCTTCATCTCCATCGACGGCACGGGCCATGCGGGGATCACGCATCAGGCGCTCGGCTCCCACAGGTACCGGGTGACCTTTCGCGGGCCCGGCGGACACTCCTGGGGGGCGTTCGGTCTCGCCAACCCCCAGCACGCCCTCGGCCGCGCCATCCACCACTTCGACGTGGCGGCCGACGCCGTCACCCAGGAAGGGCCACGCACGAGCTACAACGTCGGCCGTATCGGGGGGGGTACGTCGGTGAACTCCATTCCGTTCGAGGGATGGATGGAGGTGGACATGCGGTCCGAGAGCCCGGCGAGCCTGGACCGCATCGACGCGGTCTTCCAGCGCGCCATGAACCGGGCGCTCGAGGAGATGAACACGACCCGCCGCGAGGGCGAGCCGCTCACACTCGAGCTGGACATGATCGGGGACCGCCCGTCGGGCGAGATCCCCGAGGACGACCCATTCGTTCAGCGCGCGATCGCCGTCACCCGTCATATCGGCGCCGAGCCCCGCCTCGGGCGGAGCTCCACGGACGCGAACACGCCGATCTCGATGGGCATCCCCGCCATGACCATCGGGGGTGGAGGCGTGGGTGGCGGCGCTCACTCGCTCGACGAGTGGTTCGTGAACGAAGACGGCCCGCTCGGTATTCAGCGAGCCATGCTCATCCTCCTCGCGCAGGCCGGGATCCCCGGGACCAGCTAGGGGCCACGAGCACGGCATTCCCAAGAACTTCGAACCAAAGACGAAGGATGACCACAGCCTCATGACGGACACCACGGACAGCGCACGGAACAACCATCCGAACACCAACGAGAATCTGGACGGCCGGGTCGCGGTCGTGACCGGAGCCTCCGCCGGCATCGGTGAGGCTTCGGCGCTGGCACTGGCGCGTGCGGGAGCATCCGTCGTCGTCACGGCCCGCCGCAAAGAGCGGCTGGACGCCCTCGCGACCCGGATCCGCGACGAGGGCGGCACCGCGCTCCCCTACCCGGCGGACGTGGCGGTGCTCGAGGACGTGCAGAGCCTGGCCGACGCGGTGGTGGCCGAGTTCGGACGCATCGACATCCTGGTGAACAACGCCGGCCTGATGCCCCTGGCTCCGATCACCGACGTCCGGATCGAAGACTGGACCCGGATGGTCGACGTCAACATCAAAGGCGTGCTCCACTGCATCTCGACCATGCTGCCTACGATGCTCGAGCAAGGCGGTGGCCACGTGGTCAACGTCGGGTCGCTCGCCGGTCGCCGTCCCTTCCCGGGCGGCACGGTCTACTCGGCCACGAAGTTCGCGATCCGCTCGCTCTCGTGGGGCATGCACCTCGAGCTCGGTGCCAAGCACGGCATCCGGGTGACCGACATCCAGCCGGGTTTCGTCTCCACAGAGATCCTCGACGAATCCTCCGATCCGGAGATCAGGGAGAAGTGGGACGAGATGTGGAAGGGACGTCGCACGCTACAGCCCGAGGACGTCGCCCGTACGCTCCTGTTCGCGGTGACTTCGCCCGAGCACGTCTCGGTGAGCGAGGTGCTCGTGCGGCCGCTGGATCAGGGCTCATGAAGACCTGCGCTTCGTGCCTCCTTCTCCTGGTGGGCGTCCTCCTGGCCGGCCCGGTGGCCGGCCAGGAGCGCGAGCTCCAAATCGTCTCCGACCCCGACAGGATCGACTTGGCGGTCGGTGATTCCGCGCGACTCCTGGTCTCGGTGGTCGACGCGGAGGGACGTACGCGCGACGTCCCGGTCCGTCTCACCGCACCCCGGACGACGCTCGAGTTGCGGGACGGATACGTGCACGGACGGCGGGTCGGCTCCCATGCCGTGGTCGCCACGGTCGTGCCGCGGGCCGAGATCGACGGTTCAGCGCCCCCCCTGGAAATCCCCGTGGAGGTGGAGTGGCCGGATATCGACCGATTGGTCGTCCAGGCAGGAGCGACGGTGCTTTACGACGGCACGACCGTGAACCACCGGATCGAAGCGTACCACGCGGACGACACGCGTCGGCCGGACCCCGAGGTCGACTGGTCCAGCTCCGATCCGGCCGTGGCGACCGTGGACGCGTTCGGCGCCGTGACCGCCCACGCCGCCGGCTCGGTCACGATCTCCGCGGCCGTCGAGGGCGTCACGGAACGGGTCCGCTACGACGTAGAGCCCTTCCCCGCCACGGATCTCCGCATCGAAGGGGGAGCCGAGACGGCGCGCTCCGGTGACGTGATCCGCTTCGACGTACGCGGACGAGCGGAGAACGGTGGTCCCGTCGAGGATCTGCCGGTCACCTGGGCCTACACGTTCGAACCCGACGATTCGATCCAGGCGCCGGGCGCCTCGGCGATCGTGGAGGACGGCACCTTCGTGGCCGAAGTGCCCGGGCGGTACACGGTATTGGCGGTCTCGGGGCCGCTCTCGGCCCGGCGCTCCGTCCGAGTGACGCCGCGGGACGTCGTCCGGGAGGTCGAGTTCCAGGGCCAGGGACGGGTCAGTGACGTCCACACGTCCGACCTGTGGGTATTCGAGGGACTCGACGGTCGCGATTACGCGCTCACGGGCACGTGGGGCGGTGACGGGTGGGCCTACGTCTGGGACGTGACCGACCCGACGGTGCCGGTGAAGACCGATTCCCTGCAGGTCGACGCACGCACGGTGAACGACGTGAAAGTCGCACCGAACGGGCGGTACGCCGCGCTCTCGCGGGAGGGCGCTTCAGATCGCCGCAACGGTGTCGTCATCCTCGACATGGCCGATCCGGCCCATCCGACCATCGCGTCGACGTTCGACGGGAACGGGGTGACCGGGGGCGTGCACAACATGTTCGCGACGGACGAGCACCTCTTCGCGCTCGCCGGGGGAGACAAGTACGTCATCATCGACGTGAGCGACCCCTACGAGCCGCGGTTCGTCAGCGAGTACAACCACCCCGACAGCCGTATCCACGACGTCTGGGTCCACGACGGCGTCGCGTACTCCTCGGAGTGGGAGAACGGGGTGGTCGTGGTCGACGTCGGCAACGGACGCTGGGGCGGATCGATCGACAACCCGGTGTTCGTCACGAACGTGCCCTACCCGGTCGGACGCACGCACGCGGCCTTCCCGTACCATCAGGAATCCACGGGACGCTTCTACCTCTTCCTGGGCGACGAGATTCTCACGCGCGAAGGGGCGGCGTTCGAAGGATTCGGGGGCAATGCGCCGTATGACCCGGCGACCGGCACCGGCGGAGTGCAGTCTCCGACCAGCGGCTACGTGCACATCATCGACTTCACCGATCCCGAGAACCCGCGGGACGTGGCACGCTACGAGATCCCGGAAGCGGGCACGCACAACATGTGGATCGAAGACGACGTGCTGTATCAGGCCTACTATGAGGGGGGGCTGCGCATGGTCGACGTGTCCGGCGAGCTCAAGGGCAACCTCGCGACCCAGGGGCGAGAGATCGCGGTGTTCAAGCCCTTCGACCCGCGGGGATTCCTGGTCAATCAGCCCAACGTCTGGGGCGCGCAGCCCCACAAAGGGCACGTCTTCTTCAGCGACTTCAACTCGGGGCTCTGGGCCGTCAAGCTCCAGCCACCCACGCGCCCGATCTCGTGAGGCGCGGCCGCGCTTAGCAGCCCGTGGGCTCAGGAGCCGGCGGGCTCCATCTTCCAGAACACGATCCCGCCGGCTTGCTGTCCCACCTCGACGGAGTCGATCCGCTCGAAGGATCGGAGGTCGAAGACGTCGACCTTTCCGGGTTCGGCTCCCTTGCCTTCGACGCTGACGAACGCGTAGCGCGAGTCGGGTGTCACGGCGACACCGTGCGTCACTGTGGTGGTCGAGGGCGCCACGGCCAAGCTCCGCCCCGTCTCGGCATCGAAGAACTCCACCTGCCCGGCCGTCTTGAGTGACGCCACGAGGATCCGGCCGTCCGGCGTCACGTCCAGGTTGTATGGCCCGGCTCCGGTGGGAATCCTGCGTTCGAGCACCCACTCCTCCCGGTCGATCACGAGGATCTCGTCACTCCCGTTGCACGCCACGAAAACACGGCGGCCATCCGGCGAGGGCTCGGCCCAGGTGGGCGAGCAGGTAGGCTCGCTCGCCCCATGCTCGGCATCCATGCCACTCATGGCGTCCGCTCCGGAGCGCATGCCCAACGCGCCCGTATGCACCTCCGGCTCGGGGTAGTCCTCGAGCGCGGCCTCCTCGCCCTGGCGCACGGAGAAGCGCCGGGTCACCTCGAAGCTCCGCGTGTCGATCTCCACGAGCTGATCGTCCATCATGCACATCGAGTAGGCGTGGGCGCCGTCCGGCGACAAGCGCATACCGTGCGGCATCGTACAGGTGGGAACCTGCTCCACCTCGACGAGGTCCGGCGTGTAGACGACCGACACCGTCGACGGTACGTGCTCGCCGTGGAGGTTGAAGTTGACCACGAACGCGTAGAGCCCATCGGGCGTCAGATCGAGCGTGGCGGGGAAGTTACCCAGGAGGATCGGGGCCGCCACGAGCGTATCCACGCCGGCTTCGAACTTCCAGAGCTTTCCGTCCGGGACGCCGTGCGCGGTCGTCATGTACAGGTGGCGTCCGTCTCCCGATACCCCCAATCCGTGCGGCCCCTCGGTCTCGACCGGGATCTCGCCCACCGGCGTGGTCTGCTCGACGCTCATCCCGTCCGGCCCGAGCCGGATCCTGTGGATCAGGTCCGCCGACTCGGCTCCCACGTACGCGTAGTACGTCCGTGCTCCGTCGGGAGGAGCGGGCGCCGATCCGACAGGCGTGGATGTCCCCCCGCCCGAGCAAGCTACGACTGCGAGGAGAGAAGCGGTTGGAAACAGATGTTTGAGCATCGATGATCGCTGGAGATTCGGGCCTTTTCCGGCCTCGGGATCGTGTCGGTTGCCTTCAACTGAAGGTCCGTGTGAACTTCGTGGCTCGTACGCGGCCCCGCCAGGGCGCCCACGGCAGTGGCCGTTCGGTCGACCTCGCGCCCCGCTCCTGGTATCTTGGCGCGTTACCCAACACGTCCGGACGCGCCGACGGAGGCATGACACCGCAGGGGGGCAGCCGAGCCAGCTTCCCGCTGCGACACCATGATTACACTCGCATGGATCCTCGGGGTCGCGCTGTCGACCTCCTTCATGTGCTCCGTCCTCGAGGCGGTGTTCCTCTCGGTCTCGCACTCGCACACGGCCCTCCTGCGCGAGCGCGGTCACCCCGCGGGCGAGTGGCTCGCCTGGGCCCAGAAGAACATCGACGAGCCCATCGCGGCGATCCTCACGCTCAACACCATCGCGCACTCCATGGGAGCCGCGATGGGCGGCGCGGTGGCGGCCCAGGTCTTCGGGCAGGCGTGGGTCACCGCGTTCTCGGCGGCCCTCACCCTCGCGGTGCTCCTCTTTTCGGAGATCGTGCCCAAGACCCTGGGGGCCACGTTCTGGAAGCAGTTGACCATCCCATCGGTTAACGTTCTGAAGGTCATGATTCTCGTCATGAAGCCGGTGCTCATTCCGCTGGGCTGGCTCTCCAGGTTGATGACCCCCAGGGGCGATCACCCGACGGTCAGCCGCGCGGAGCTTCAGGTCCTGGCCGAGATCGGTCGGCGTGAAGGGGCCCTCGACGAGGACGAGTGGCGGGTCGTTTCCAGCGTGATCCGGCTCGACGAGGTGTCGATCGGCGAGGTCATGACCCCGCGCACCGACGTCGTCGCCATCCCGTCGACCTCGACGGTCCAAGAGGCCCGCGACACCATGCTCGAGACCGGGCACATGCGCCTCCCCGTCTTCGAAGACAACCTCGACCACGTGATCGGCATCGTGATCGCCCGTGACGTGTGGCGGGCGGATCGCGACGGAGTCGAGGAGCTCGACATGGTCATGCGGCCGCTCCCCTTCGCTCCGGCGTCGAAGCCGGTGGAGAACCTGATCCCGGAGATGCGCCAACAGCGGACGAAGATGGCCATCGTGCTCGACGAGTTCGGGGGCACGGCCGGCCTCGTGACCCTCGAGGACCTCATCGAGGAGATCGTGGGCGAGATCCAGGACGAGCACGAGGTGGATGAGCCGGTGAACTTCCAGCTCCTGGCGGGCGGACGCCTCAGAGTCTGGGGTGGCACCTCGTTGCGGGAAGGCGCCGACCGCCTCGGACTCACGACGGAGGAAGACGAGGACTTCGATACCGTGGGCGGGCTCGTCTTCGGCCGGCTCAACCGGATTCCGTCGGTGGGGGACGAGATCGACGTGGGATCGGGCCGGCTGCGCGTGACCCGCATGCGCGGACGGCGCATCGAGTACCTGCTCTTTCTACCGCACGAGAGTACGGGAGCCTCGACGGGAGTGGGCTGAGCGTCACCGCTCCGGAACCACGTCCTCCACGTCCCTGACCTCGGCGGCCTCGACCGCGTGCCCACCCCGATCCGCCGCGTCCTGCTCTACCGCCGCCTCATGGCGCTCTTCGAGCCAGAACGAGATCGCGAGCATGACGGCACCGCACGAGATCGCGATGTCCGCCACGTTGAAAATCGGAAAGTACCAGAAGCCGAGATCGATGGGGCCGATGAAGTCCACCACGCCCCGGTCCCAGCGCAGCCGGTCGTAGAGGTTGCCGAGCGCTCCGGACACGACGAGAGAGATCGCCCCGATCCGGAGGTAGTCGCGCCGGTCCGCCTGCTTGTAGAGCATCCCGAGGAGCCCCAACGCGATGAAGGTCACCGGCACGAAAAGCCACCGGGAATCGTCACCCACGCTGATGCCGAACGCCGCTCCCTTGTTGAACGCGAGCGTGAGCGGAACGAGCCCGCCGAACAGCTCTCCGCGCTCGAAGGCGAGCGTCCTCAAGGCCCAACTCTTCGTGGCCAAGTCGGCCGCGATCACGATCGGGAGGATGATTGCCAAGTAGAGGAGCTTGACGCGCACGGGGCTCGAAGGATGCGAGACACGATCAGGAAGGTTCCGGCAGTCTACGCACGCGACGTCCGTTCGTTCCCTTCCGCGGAAAGCCGGAAAACGCCTCCGCCCCTCTTCAAACGGGACCCTCTTCCACCCCACCTCCCCACGCCCACCGGATCGAGAAGAGGTCGGCGCGCCGGTCCGTCCAGGGTTGCACGGTCCCGGAATAGCGGTGACGCCTGAGGAGCTCGAGATCCAAATCCGCGATCACCAGGGTCTCGACGTTCGGCGTGGATTCGGCAGCGATGCCATCCCGTGCGAAGGAGAAATCGAGCGGCGTGAAGATGGCCGACTGCGCGTAGTGCACGTCGGCGTTGTCCACGAACGGCAGGTTGCCCGTGCAGCCCGCGATCGCGACGAACACGTTGTTCTCGACCGCCCGCGACATCGCGGCGTACCGTGTGCGCAGGTACGCGGAACGGTCGTTGGCGGCGAAGGGCACGAAGATGATCTCGGCCCCCCGCGCCGCGGCCACCCGGGCCAGCTCGGGAAAGACAACATCATACGAGATCAGGATCCCGACCTTGCCGTGATCCGTATCGAACACGGCGAGGTCGTCCCCGCCCTCCAAGCCCCACCACCGCCGCTCGTCCGGGGTGACGTGCAGCTTCGTCTGCTGCTCGATGGTGCCGTCCCGCCGGAACAGGTACGCGATGTTGTACAGGTGGTCGCCCTGCAGCGTGAACTGCGAGCCCCCGATGATGTTCACGTTGTACTTCACGGCCGCGCGGGTGAAGAACTCCAGGTAGTCTGGTGTTCTGCGGGCGACCCCGCGCACCGCATCGGCCGGCTGCCCATCCGGCTCGAGTCCGAGCAACTGGGTCGTGACGAGCTCGGGGAAGAGGACGAAGTCCGACCCCTGGTCGGCCGCTGCATCCAGGAAATAGGCGCACTGCCGGCAAAACGCCTCCCAACTCTCGATCGGCCGCATCTGATACTGGACGGCGCAGAGCCGCACCGGCATCACGCGGTGCCAACTCCGCTGCCGCTCCGGCACATAGTCGAGGTTCGTCCACTCGAGGTGCGTCGCGTACCCACGCGAGGCCTCATCCAGGGGATAGTAGTTCGGGACGAGCGCGCGCAGCACGAACCCGTTCGCCACCTGCGTGGTGAGCACCGGGTCGTAGAGCCCGCGTTCCGTGACCTTCTCCACGTACTCGCGCGCGGTCATGTCTTCGGGTTGGTCCCCGTAGCCCGGAATCCGGCCACCAATCACGATCCGGGCCAGGTTCAGCCTTCGGCACAGGTCCTTCCGGGCATCGTAGAGCCGCTGGGCGAGGTGCATGCCCCGGTACTCCGGATCCACCATGATCTCGATGCCGTAGAGCGTGTCGCCGTCCGGCTCGTGCGTCCGGATGTAGCCGGAGTCCGAGATCCGCTCCCAATCGTGCCAATCTTCGTAGCGGTCGTAGTCGACGATCAGGGAACTCGCCGACCCGACGATCCGCCCATCCAGCTCGACGCAGATCTGTCCTTCCGGGAAGACATCGAGCTGGCTCTCGATCTCGTCCCGCTCCCATAGATCATTTATGCCGGGGAAGCACCGACGCTGCAGCGCTACGAGCTCCTCGTAGTCGCCTCGCTCGATCGGACGGACCCGTATCTTCTGCTCGAAGTCCTCCAACCGTAGCTTGTCTTCCCCGGTCCCTGATCCAGACATCCAAGGCTCCCATGCCATGTTGATCGATTGCCATGTGCATCTAAACAACTACTACACCGAAGAGGGTAAACATCCCAGGCCCACACGTGAAAACGTCGACATGCTCTTCAGGGAGATGGAGGCGCACGACATCGATCACGCGGTGGTCTTGACGTCTTACCTCGTCAATGTTTCGAGGCCGGCGGTGGAGGATCTGCTCGAGATCCTCGCCGAGGACCGACGCACGACCATCGTCGAGGGGCTACGCTGGCGAAGCGAAAACCGGACGGACCTCTACCTCATGGAGGAGCGGATCCGGGACGGCCTCGTCAAAGGCATCAAGCTCTACCCCGGATACGACCGGTATCCCATCAACGACCCCTCGCTCGAGGCCGTCTTCAGGATCGCAGCCAAGCACGACGTGCCGGTCATGATCCACTGTGGGGACACCTTCGCCAGGGAAGCCAAGGTCCGAATGGCGCACCCTCTCCTCGTGGACGACGTGGCCGTGGATTTCCCCGACGTCCGGTTCGTGATCTGTCACCTCGGGAACCCCTGGTTCCTCGATGCGGCACAGGTCCTGTACAAGAACGAGAACGTCTACGCTGATGTCTCGGGCCTCACGCTCGTGGATCCCGGGGACGCCTACATGCGGTTCCTGGCCGACGGCGTACAACGGATGGTGGCTTACATGGGCGATCCCGGTCCGAAGCTGATGTACGGCACCGACTGGCCCCTGGCCGACATGGGCATGTACCGGAGGCTGTTCGACGGGCTCGGGTTTCCGGAGCACGCGATGGAGGGAATCCTCTGGAAGACGGCGGCAAGGCTGTTCCGAATCGATCTCGCCGAGATCGGCGATGACGCCTGAGCGCGACCGTTTACCCCGCCGGCCGGATCCGTAGCGGGATCATCACGTCGCCCCAGTGGAACCGGATGCGCGCCGAGTCCTGATCGGCCATGGGAAAATCGAACGACAGGCTCTCCATGTGATCCGCGGCTTCCTGCGGTTCCACTTCGAGCCGGAGCGCGTCTTGTCCCTCCGGATAGGGGATGTGGAATACGTCGTGCGCGTTGCTGAAGATCAGGGTCCAGTCATCGGGCCTCGGGATCGCCCAGATGCTGTACTCGCCGGCAGGCAAAGGCTCGCCCTCGATGAGCACGTCCTCGCTGATCTCGATACGCGTCGCGTCGTCCGCGCCCGGATTCCAGATCGAATCGTAAGGGACGAGCTCGCCGAACAGCTCCCGCCCTCGGGCCATCGGGCGGCTATAGACCACCCGGAGCTCGGTCGAGCCCATGCGCTGTGCGACTTCCGCGGGCTGGCTGCCTCGGTCGGAGCCGTCCGCGAGGCCCCAGCACCCCGAAAGGACGACAGCGGCGAACGCCAGGACGGTGAAGCCGTTCGTGTTTCGCATCGATCTGGATCTCCTCGGAGTATCGAACGTAGGAAAATTCGAAACGGGACAGGGTGGCCCGTCGAACACGCAACAGGCAAGAGGGGATCGAAGTTCCCGACCCCCCGGCCTTCCCCTACGACGGGAACCCCTAGAGCTTGAAGGTTCGTCACGGTGCTGCGCTCCCGCGTCCCGGACTCCTCCAGGCCACGGCCACTGTCACCCCACCATGCACGCACCCGCAGAAGGCGATTCCGAGGTAACCGCGCGGCCCTCGTGGCTGCGGCGGGCAGTCGTGGTGGCAGCCGGACTCGCCGTCACGCTCGCCACGCTCGTGGGAGCGCTGCTCGTCGCTTTGCAGATCGACGCCGTCTCGGGTGCCGTCGCGCGAAAGGGCGCCGAGCTCGCGTCGTCGGACGCGCTCCGCATCCGCGTGACGGGGGCGACGGGAAGCTGGCTGGGTGGGCTGGACCTGACGGGGGTGGAGGTCACGGCTCGTTCGGGAGACACGGTCGCGTGGACGACCTCGGTGGACACGCTCTCGGCCCGATATCGGCTCCTGCCGCTGCTCCGGCGACAGCTGTCGCTCTCGTCCGTCCGGGTCGTCGGGTGGTCCGCCTCGGCGGACCTACCCTTGGGCGGTGACGACGAGGCTCCGGCGGAGGACGCGGCCGCTTCCCAGTGGACCGTGCGCGTGGATCGCGTGGCGGTCGACGTGACCGAGCTCGCACTCACCTCACCGGACACGGCCGAGCCCTGGAGGCTCACGGACGGGAGGCTCCGCCTTCGGGATCTCGCCCTCGGACCCGAACGGCTCGGAGGGTCCCTGGACACCCTCACTGCGTCGTTCCGTCCGCCCGAGCGTCCGGCCGGATGGGGACACGTAGGGTTGGCCGCCGTCCTCGAGACCGATCGGGTCCGGATCGACGAGCTCTCGCTCCGTTCCCCGGAGAGCGACGTTCGCGCCGCCGGCAGCGTTCCGCTGACGCTGACCGGCACGGCCCCCGAGGGTCTCGACCTGGGGCTCGCGATCGCCCCCCTGCACCTCCAGGACGTGGCCCCCTTCCTTCCGGCGGCGATCCCGGATTCGCTCCGTGTCCGGGGTGAAGGCACCCTGCGGACGACCGCCGACACGCTCCAGGCCCAGTTCAGCGGCGATGCGAACGTGCCGGGGCGGGTGGCGCTCGAAGGAAGGCTCTGGGGCCCACGGGCAGCTCCGGACGCCACCGTGGCGGCGCGGGTCACGTCCCTCGATCTGCAAGCGTGGGGGCTCACCTCGGCAGCGTTCGTCTTCGACGGCACGGCCGAGTCCGAGCTCCGCCGGCTGTCCAGGGAAGATATCGGGGCGATGCACGGATCGGTTGGCGTGGAGGCGCGGATCGAGGGAGACGACGGATCGTCGTCGGGGCGAGCGTCCGTCGAGGCACGGGCGGACTCGGCCGGCGCCCCCTGGCGCGGGCGTTGGGCCGCATCCGGAGCGGGCCTGAGCACCGAAGGGGGCGTGGCGCTCACGCTCGGAGACGACCCGGAATGGACGCTGGACGGGGCGTTGGCCTACCGGGGGTCCGACCCGGCCCCGCGCGCGGACATGGACGAAGCCGACATCCCTACCGGCTTTCCCGTGGTCTCCGCGGACGGTCGCTTCGCGGCGGAGGGCCGGGGGTTCGCTCCGGACTCCCTGGACGGCGTCTTGAGGGTGGAGCTCGACTCGCTGCGGGCCCGGCTCGGGGCCTCCGACGCAAGCACACGTGTGGGCCCGGGGACGCTCACGGCCGAGCTTCAGCGTGGAGACGCGTCGGCCCGGATGGAATTGGACGCGGGCGGAGGACGCGCGGAACTGGAGGTCGAAGGCAGCCTCCCGGACCGGAGCGTCCGGTCCGTCCAGGCCCACCTGCACGACATCGACGTGGCCCGGCTCGTGGGCGACACCGTGCCCAGCCGAATCCGCGCGGAGCTTTCCGGATCCATGCCGGGGACGGCACCGCTCCAGGCATCCGGCGACCTCCGGATTCTGCATGCCTCGTACGGTCCGTGGACGGTGGATACAGCCCGGGCGTCGGTCGAGGCCCGTGGCGAGGACGTGTCGCTCCGCCTGAGCGCCGCCCTGCCCGACTCCGCCCTCGTCGCCGCCGGGGGGCGAATCCGGTGGAACGAGACGGGCGTGCGGGAAGCCGCGCTGGACTCGCTCTCGTGGTCTCATCTGAACGTGCGCGCGCTCGGCGGCGTCGCGGAAGACTCACCCGTCCCGCCCACCCGTTTGGCGGGCACCGGACAGGGCCGAGTCGAGCGCGTGGGCGACGGGTGGCGCGGGGCGTTGGCCCTCCTCCTGGGACCGTCGGACATCGGCGATGCGGTGTTGGACCGGGGCACGGCAGACGTTCGGATGGACCCGTCGGCGACAGAGCTGACCCTCACGCTGGAAGCCGGAGACATGCGCGTGGACGCGCGTGGGCGGATGGACGCTCCCGCGCCGGATCTGGAAAGCGAACGAACGGTGACCTTGTCCGATCTTCGCTTCCGGGACCTGGATCTCGGAGCCTTGACGGCGGGGAGCGTGCCACCGACCCGGCTGACCGGAGCGGCGTCGGGCGAGGTCGCCGGCGCGACGCTCGCAGAGGCGGTGGGCAGCGGGCTCTTCGCCCTCTCGACCTCGAGCGTGGACAGCACCGTCATCGACACGGCGAGCATCGCGCTCTCCCTCGACTCGGGACGCATTCGCACCGAAGCGCGCGCGGAAGGGCTGGAAACCGTGCTTCTGGTTGACGGCGAAGCCGACGTCGGTGGCGCCGCGCCGACCTACTCCATGCAGGGATCCCTCGACCGCCGGGCCTCCGACACGGACACGGACCTGAGCGCCCTCGCTCGATTCGGGCTCGAGGGCAGCGGTCTCCACCCGGACACCGCCGACGCCGAGCTCTGGGTCGAGGTGGACTCTGCACGGTGGACGGGCCGCACGGTCGATCGAGGGGTGTTGCGGGCCGGCCTGCGGGAGGGCGTCGCGCGCATCGACACGCTGGCCCTGAGCCTGCCAGGTGCGTCGCTCGTAGCCGGAGGCGAGTTACCCCTGTCCGCTCGGGAAGGGCGGAGCGGAACGCTCCACATGTCCGGCGAGCTCACCCGGGCCGACCTGCTCGGAGCGGGCGCGAGTCCGGGCATCCTGGCCGTCGGCGAAGCACGTCTCGAAGTCACGGCTCGGGGAGCTCTGGACGACCTCACGCTCGACGGTGAAGGACACCTCTCGGCTCTCCTCGCCAACGACATCAGGGTACAGGGCGTGGAGCTCGACGGCACCGGTCGACACACCGCCGGCGAAGGGTGGGTGCAGGGTGAAGGACGTGTCGTCGTGGACCGGCTGCGCCTTCCCACCGCCCCGGTGGAACGGATCGAGGTGTCCGCCGTCGTAGAGCCGGAAGACGAGCTGGCGCTCACGGCCTCCGCGGTCGTCGACGGCCGCCGGGACGCGGAGTTGAGCGCCCGGTTGGAGCAGCTTTCGGCACCTTCCTCGGTGCTCCTGGAGCGCATGTCGTTCCGCGCGGACGAAGACCGATGGAGCCTCACCCATCCGACCCGCGTCACCGTACGGGACGGCTTCGCCGTGGACTCCCTCCGGTTCGCCGCGGACGGCCAGGAGCTACGCCTCCGTGGCGGCATCACCGACGCCGGCCCGCTCGACCTCCAGGCCAGCGCCCGGTCGTTCGATATCGCGACCGTGTCCGACCTCCTCGGGTATCCCGACCTGGGCGGGCGGTTCACGGGCTCGCTCGACGTCGGGGGCACGGCCGAGGACCCGGTGCTCGACGGGCACGTCGAAAGCCGCCTCGAGCCCGGCGGCGTCTCCCCTGCGGACCTCGCCCTGTCGCTCGGATACCGCGAGGGCAGGGCCGACCTGGAAGGCTCGGTAAGCCTGGACGAGGGGCCGGAGCTTCGAGCACGGGCGTCCGTCCCGTTCGACCTCACGTTCGCCGCGCCGGCCGAAGGCCTCGTCGGAGACGGCGCGATGAGCGGAACCCTCGCGGCCAATTCGTTTCCGTTGGGTTGGCTCGAGCCGTTCACGACCGCATCGGGCGCCGAGGACCTGGAAGGTCGGCTCGACGGCACCGCCGAAGTCGACGGCACCCCCGACGATCCGGTCTTCAGCGGCCGGCTCGCTCTCGAGAACGGGGCCGTCAGCATGCCCGACCTCGGAGTGCGGTACCGGGAGGCTCGGGCGCACCTGACGTTCCGCGGCACGGAAATCGCCATCGATTCGGCCCGGGTCCGCTCGGAAGACGGTACGCTCCGAACCTCCGGGCGCATCACCGTGGAGCGGATCGACCGACCGGAGTACGCGCTCGCGCTCACGGCCGACCGATTCGTGGTCATGCGCTCGTCCGCGATCCACGCCACGGTCTCGGGCGATGTCGACATCGAGGGCGCCGGCGACGCGCCCCGAATCTCGGGTCTCGTCGAGGTAGAGCGTGCGGACCTCTACCTGGGTGATCTCATCAGCGAGTCGATGGTGGACCCCGTCACGTTGACGCCCGAGCAGTGGGAAGAGCTCGCGCGGGTCTTCGGCTACGAACGCCCCTCGGGCCGCACGGAACGCTCTCCCCTCATGGAATCCATCACCCTGGATCTCGACGTGCGCCTGGGACGGGCGTCGTGGGTCCGGCAACGGGCCAACCCCGAGCTGGCGCTGCAGTTCGACGGGGAGATGTCGGTCCAGAAGGAACCCGGGGATTCACTCCAGCTCGTGGGAAGCGTCGAGGCGGTCCCCGACCGGAGCTGGGTGGAGCAGTTCGGACGGCGGTTCTCGATCACCGAAGGGCGTCTCACCTTTCAGGGTCCGCCGACCGCCACGGCGGTCGAGGTGCGGGCCGAATACGGCGTCCCGTCCCGTGACAACGCCGGTGAGCCGGAGGTCGTCCTGGCGCTCCAGGTTTCGGGCACGCCCGACGACCTGAGCCTCGAGCTGTCTTCCACACCGCCGCTCGAGCCCTCCGACATGGTCGCCTACCTCGTCACCGGACGGCCGGCCAGCCAATCGCTGAGCGGAGGGGGCGACGGATCGCTCAGGGACACGGGCGGGGCCCTGGCCCTCGGACAGCTCAGCGGCGCGGTGGAAGCGTACGCCCGGGAACAGGTGGGGCTCGACGTGGTCGAGATCACGACCGACGGTCTAGACGGCGTCACGTTACTCGCCGGACGGTACCTGTCGCCCGATCTGTACCTCGGCGTACGCCAGCCCATCTCGCTCCAGTCCTCCTCGGAAGACGCGACTCAACGCGCACCGACGACGGAGGTCGAGTTGGAGCTCCAGGCGGTCCGGTGGCTCCTGCTCAACCTCCGTGCCGGCGGACGGCGCGGCGTGGAGTTCTACGTCCGGTCGAGACTCGCCTATGACTGAGCGCCGATCCGCCGTGCGCGCCGCGGTCCACGCCGCCGTCGCGACCGTATGCGGCCTCGTCGCACTCCCGGCGGCTCCGGGGAGCGTCGCCGCCCAGGCCCCGTTGTTTCTCGTCGGGCCGGAAACCGAGGTCGCGGCCGTCGACTTCCGTTTCGACGACACCCGCTCGGTCGAGCGCGCCGCGCTCCGGCGAGAGCTCGCGCTCAGGGGGCCCGGTCCGCTGTACGGAACCCGGTCTCTCCTGGGAAAGCTTCCCTTGATTCCCTCGCCGTCGAAGCTCCTTTTCGATCCGCCGTCGCTTCTCCGCGACCTCGTTCGACTCGAACGATTCTATCGGGACCAGGGCTTTCCCGACGTCTCGGTGACGTACGACGCCGTACTCGATACGACGACGAACGCGGTCGACGTCACCTACGTGATTCGGGAGGGCCGCCCCGTCGTCCTCGACACCGTGATCGTCAGCCGACCGGCGGGAGCGGGTCTGACCGAAGCGTTGCCCGCAGAGCTGCGCCAAGCCTGGGGAACGTTCGAAACGGAGTTGGCGGCCGAACGGGGACAGCGGCTGAGCTCCGGGCTCCGTGCGCGGCTGCGCGACCGGGTGGTCAACTGGCTTCGGGATCGCGGCTACCCGTACCCCACGGCTTCGCTCGAAACGGAGCCCACCGACCGCGTGAAGAGCGGGGACGGAATGCGGCTCACCCTCACGGTCGATCCCGGAACCCGGATGCGGGTGGGAAGCGTGACCGTCAGCGGGAACCGGAGGCTCGAGCCACACGTGCTTCGGCGAGAGGTCCCCTTGGCCGAGGGAGATTGGTTCTCCCGTGCGCGCCTCGCGGAAGGCCAGAGCGAGCTCTTCGGCTTGGACATGGTGCGCGTCGCCGTTACCGGAACCGAGCCCGACAGCACACGCCCCGACCACGTCGACGTGCGGCTCCGGGTCACGGAAGGCGCACTCCACCTCCTCTCCGGCCGAACCGGTTGGAGCATGGGGTCCGGCGTCTCCGCGGACGTGTCCTGGAGCCACCGGAACTTCACCGGCGGCGCTCGCACGCTGGAGATCTCCACCCTTGCGCGAACCGGGTTGCTGGCCCCCGAAGCAACCGCCGCGCGACGCTACGGGTTTTCGGTATCTCTCCGTCAGCCCTGGCTCTTCCACCACCGGGTGGAGGGCGTCGCACGACCCTTCGTGGAGTACCGGGACGATCTCCGCGACGAGTCGGTGCAGTTCGGGATGGAGACATCGGCCCTGTATCGTATGGGCTCGCGCCGACACGTCACCCTCCGCTACTCACTCACGTCACGCAAGGTCATCCGCGCCGGTGCCGGCGTCGTCCTGGGTCAGGACACCGACCTGGTGAGCCTGCTAACCGCGCTGGACACCCTCGATCTGGACCGTCGTACGAGCAGCTTCAGCGCGACCGGCCGATGGGCCCGGGCGTCCGGGCCCGGCGCAGAGGCATCGGCTCGGCCCGACTGGAGCGTGTTCACGAGCACCGAGCTCGCGGGGCCGGGCGGCCTCTCCACCGTCGAGTACGGCAAGCTCGTCGCCGAAGCCACGGCACTCCTGCCCGTCGGAGCAGGCCTCTCGCTGCGGGGCCGGGTCGGGGGCGGCACGGTACGGCCCTTCGGTGGCTCCGTGCCGGCGCCCGATGGCTCCAACCGGCTGGAGACCTACTTCAAGCTACGGGACGCGGTGCTCACGGCGGGGGGATCACAAGATGTGCGCGGATGGGGCACCGATCTCTTGGGTCCGAAGGCGCCGGACATGCTGATGAGCGACGAAGGCACGGTCTCGTCGGCGCGCTACGTTCCGCTCGGGGGTCTCGCGCGGTGGACCGGGTCGCTCCAGGTGGAAATTCCGCTCCCGTTCTTCGGGCGGCCGCACGGACTTCACACCTTCCTCGACGCCGGACGGGTCTGGACCCCGGACGAGCGCTTCCTTCCCACGGATCAGCCGCTCATTCCGGACCAGCTCGGAGATGAGGTGCGGTTGGGCACCGGCCTCGGCATCTCTCTCGGGACGCCCGTGGGCCTCGTGCAGCTCGATGTCGGCTACAAGCTGAACCCGTCCCTCCTCGACCTACGAGATCCCGCTGCGGTCGGACAAGCGTTGGTCGACGAGCTTCCCGTCGCCGACGTGCCCGCGCGTGAAATCCGCCGGTGGCACCTCCACCTCTCGATCGGGGGCATCTCGTGAGGTCGGCTCGATCCTTGCGATGATATGAAGCGCGCCCGATGAGGTCACCGCCCCGCTTCAGGGCTCCGGCGAGCGCGTCCTGTACGTGGACGACGAACCCGGCCTGGACACCGTGGGCAAGCGGCGGCTCGAGCTGTCAAGGTAGGACGGTCCCGTGCGTCCCATCCGAAAAGGGTGGGAGGAACTCATCCGCCGTCCGGTCGGTTGGCTCGTAGGAACCCTCCCCGTCTGTCCCAGCCCTGCGTCGAATCGATGAACCTAGTCCAGCACCGAAGGCACATCGAAAGGCACGGTATACGCCCATGGGCGTTCGAGCTGTGGTGTACTTCCATGGACCGGCTCATCGGGTTCAAGGTCCTGCGATGCATGACGTTGGTCATGGAGGATATCGATCCCGAGTACCTTCAAGATCACCCGAGATATGAAAGCCACCGCGCGACGGCAGCGGAGTTCGCCACACGTCCAGGGGCTACGGATCTCGTCGACGAGGCGTTCCTGGACGACGCGGTTCGGCGAGGCGACTGGTGCCACTACATGACGGACGAAGACACTGTCGTGACATACGGATGGTACTCTTCAGCCGCAGTACCGGTAGGGCCGGACGCGACCATCGAGCACTCCGGGGCTTACGCGTACATGTACAATGGCTTCACACCCCCGGAATTCCGTGGGCAGCACCTCCACGGATACTGTATGGGCCAGGGCTTGAAGGAGGCTATCCAGCGTGGCTACTCCGGCCTGATCAGTTACGTCGAGGCTCAGAACGCGCCGTCCATCAAGTCCGTTCGCCGGCTCGGCTACAGGCCCTTCGGAACAGCGGTGCGGCTGAACCCCTTCGGTCGCGCCTTCACGCTGAACTCACGCGGGTGTAGGAACTACGATTTCCGCCTGACGATCGTACAGAGCTGACGGCGACATCCGCGGTTCGGGAGGACGGAGCACTGCCAACAGCTCGGAGATCATCCTCGAGCCCGCCATGTTCGAAGGGCGAGGAGATCCTCCCCGACGTCAGCGCCCCGACCCGCCGTCCACCGTCCGCCGCCACTCGTCGTACTGACGGCGCAGCTCCAGTAGTGGATTCTCCGCGAGACGCTCCGTCTGCACCGAAAGCGCGAGCCAGGGTGCGTCGGCGGTGCCCGCGTCCGTCATTCCGATGTTTTCGGCCGCGTAGGGCTCGTCTCCTCCACGGGCGACGAGGATCGCCGCCATCGAGGTGGTCTGCCGCACGTTCCCCTGGTTGCAGCGCACGTCCCCACCCGCGTCGGAGCCCGCTTCGAGGGCGCGCATGAGCCGATCCGGGAGGGTGTTGAAGCCCGCCGGGTCCTCCCATCGGTAGGCATCCAGCGGCGCCTGAACGACCTCGGCGCTCGCGAGCGTGTTCCCCTGAGCGCTCACGCCCCGGCTCTCGTCCGCCATCACCCCCGCGAACCGGGGAGTTCCATCGTCCCCGAGCGTGATCCCCTGCCGCGTCGGCGTCGTGTAACCCGCGACACGCACGAAGCCATCGTGCATGGTAACGACTCCGTACTGCCGGCGATCGAGCTCGTCGTCCCACTCGGGATCCGTCACTCGGCGAATCACCTCTTCGGCCGTCAGCCCCTCCTGAATCGCCTCGAACACCCGGTTCCTGTTGTCGATGTCGAAGCCGGCCTGGGTCGCGGCCGCCCCCATTCCCGGGACGAGCGCCGCTACACCGTCGCCGAAGGTTTCCACGCACGACGCCACGGCGACTCCGACATCGCCCGACTCCGGATCGACCCCGACGACCGACCATGTGGTCATGTCGAGCTCGGTGGGATATTCGGGCTCGGGCGTCGCGCACCCGGTCATGGCCACCATGGGTAGCGCAAGAAGGATCGATCGGGTCAGGCGCATCTTCGCTCACTCCGTTGAATCGGGTGCGTGCGCGCCGACGAGGACCGGCGCGGGCGCAAAGTACCGGTGCCATCCCCGCGCCGCCACCTTCCAGGCGAGCGGCGCCTTCAGCCCTGCCAGCGTCCCGATCAGCGAGCTCGACGACGCCGCAGCCGAGAGGCCCTCGGCTGGATTTCGCGCCGGAGGTGGGCCACCATGAAGCAGAAAGGAGGTCAAACGAGATGAGTGAGCACTTCATCGCCCTGGCCGGGCTCGGAATCTTCTTCCTTGCATTCGGTGTCTACAACTGGTTTCACCCGTTTATCGCGGCGACGGGCTTGAAGCTACGTGTCGATCCTCAGCGTCTCGACGTCGTGCGTCGGACCATGGGGCGAATGGTCGCGGTCGCCATGTCCGTGATCGGTCTGGGCCTGCTCGTGATCGCCTTCGGGGGTTAGCCCCGCTCCCCCCTCGATCTTCATCGGGAGCGCAACGACGTAACCACCGTCTTCGGGCAGGGGCCCCTCAGGCGTTGTCCACGATGGTGCCGACGCCCTCCGCCTTCGCGCAGTGCGCACAGCAGAAGAACCGCCCGTCCGATTCTACCCCATGGCCCACGATCTTGCATCCACAGTGCTCGCACACGGGCGCGAGCTTGTGGATGGCGCACTCGAAGCTGTCGAAAACGTGGGTTTGACCGGCCGTCCGGACTTCGAACGCTCCGTAATAGTCGTTTCCGCACACTTCACACACTGGCATGGGATCCTCCTGTCGCCGTTGCCCGGATCCGGCGGACCAGAGCAGGAACGCTGCACGCGGACCTTCACCAATGTGGCGCGACGGCGACGAGGGCAAGCCCTCGATCGTGGGTGCACGTTCCCGCGACTTGCAGCTCGGTGGGGTCGACGTGGAGCGGAAGCCCGACACGGGCGGAGGCGCTCCCTCACCCTGGGAGGGCGCCTGCTCCCGTCGTGGTTGCCCGGGTCACGAGGCCCGCCCTACCTTCGTCCCCGGAACACGAGAGCGCTCGCGGCCGGACAACGTTCGGATTTCAGATTCTCTTACCCGCTGTGCGCATTGCACCCGCGCGGAAGGTGAAGACGCCATCGCCGACCCGGAAACACTGCGTCCTCTCTTCTTCCCGCGGTCAGTGGCCGTGATGGGCGCGTCCAGGGATCCCGAGGCCGTGGGCCACCGTGTCGTCACGGCACTCCTCCGCGCGGGATTCCAGGGGCCCATCTATCCCGTGAACCCCAGTGCGGACGCCATCGGCGGCGTCCCGGCGCATCCCTCCCTCTCATCCGTCGGCCGTCCGGTGGACCTTGCCGTCGTCACGGTTCCCGCGACTCGGGTGTCCGACGTCGTGGAGGACTGTGCCGAGGCCGGGGTCCGAGCTCTCGTGGTCGTCACCGCCGGATACGCCGAGGTGGGAGCCGAGGGGAAGGAACGCCAGGCATCCCTCGTGGCCCAGGCCAGGTCGCACGGGATGCGCCTCGTCGGTCCCAACTGCCTGGGCGTCATGCGAACGGATGCGGAGGTGCGCCTGAACGCCTCCTTTGCCCCCGACTTACCCCCGCCGGGACGAGTGGCGTTCTGCTCTCAGAGCGGCGCGCTCGGCGTGGCCGTCATCGCCCTGGCCCGGGAGATCGGTCTGGGCATGTCCACGTTCGTGAGCATCGGAAACCGCGCGGACGTCTCCGGAAACGACCTGCTGGAGTACTGGGAGACGGACGACGGCACGGACGTCATCCTCTACTACCTGGAGTCCTTCGGCGATCCACGACGCTTCGCCCGCCTCGCCCGGCGGCTCGGGCGACGGAAGCCCATCGTCGTGGTCAAGTCCGGACGATCGGAAGCGGGCAGGCGCGCCGCTTCGTCTCACACCGCGGCCCTCACGTCCCCGGACACGGCCGTCGAGGCCCTGGTGCGCCAGGCGGGCATTATCCGCGCCGACACCCTGCAGGAGATGTTCCACGTCGCGAGGACGCTGGTCCACCAACCGCTTCCTCGGGGGCGGCGCGTCGCGGTGCTCACGAACGCGGGAGGTCCGGCCATCCTTTGCGTCGACGCGCTTCAAGCCGCCGGCCTGGAGGTCCCCGAGCTGAGCGACGAGGTGAAGGAGGCGCTGCGTCGCTTCCTGCCCCCCGAGGCCAGCGTCCGGAATCCCGTCGATATGATCGCGGCGGCCGGGCCGGAGGAGTATCGCAGGGCCATATCGGTGCTTTTGGCGGACAACGGGATCGACGCTCTCGTCATCCTCCACACGCCGGTGGGTGTCCACTCGGCCGAGGCGATGGCCGGAGCCGTCTGCGAAGGGCTGGATGAGGGCCGTCGCCGGGGCGGAGACGGCAAACCGGTGCTGGCGTCCATCGTGGGAACCGGTCCGAGGTCGCACGCGCTGACGTCGTCGGAGGGCGAAGTGGTCCCCGCATTCCTCTTTCCCGAGGAGATCGGGGCGACGTTGGGGAAGGTCACGCGCTACGCGGAGTGGCGAGCCACGCCCGACGGCCAGTATGTAGCTTTCGGGGATCAGGCGCTGGAGGACGCACGGGACATCTGCCGGCAGGCGATGGAAGAGCGCGGGTCGGGGTGGCTCGGAGCCGGGGAGGCCCGGGCCGTGTTGGAAGCCGCCGGCGTCACCACGACACCCGGTGGGGTCGCCGGCACCGCGGGCGAGGCCGTCGCCCTCGCCGACGCGGTAGGGTACCCCGTGGCTCTCAAGCTGGCATCCACCCGCCTGGTCCATAAGACGGAAGTGGGTGGTGTGCGGTTGAGGCTGGAGGATGCCGAAGCCGTACGCAGCGCGTTCCAGGAGATGCAGGAGAGGTTGAAGGCGGAGGGACAGGGGACACACATGGAGGGCGCCCTCGTTCAGCCCATGCTGGCGGGCACCGCCGAGATCATGATCGGCGCGCGGGCCGACCGCCTCTTCGGACATATCCTGGCGTTTGGACTGGGAGGGATCCACGTGGAGATTCTGCGGGACGTATCGTTCCGGGTCGCCCCCCTCACCGACCTCGATACCGCCGAAATGGTGCGGGACATCCGTGGCTTCCGCCTGCTCGAAGGCTACCGTGGCCACCCGTCCGCGGACGTGCCGGCTCTCGAGGACGCTCTTCAGCGGATATCGCGGCTGGTGGAGGCGGTTCCGGAGATCGAGGAGATGGACCTGAATCCGGTGTTCGCACTCGAGCCGGGACGGGGTTATCGGGTGGCGGACGTCCGAATCCGGGTCGCATGAGCGAAGTCTCCGTCATGACCCTCACCATAGGAGCTGTGCTCCTTCTGGGACTCGTGGCGGATGCTCTGGCGAGCCGGACCCCCCTACCCCGCGTGACCGTCCTCATGCTGCTGGGCGTCCTCGCCGGCCCCACCGGCTTCGACCTCCTCCCGCCAGGTCAGGAGACCTGGTTCACGGTGACGGCGGACATTGCCCTCGTGATGATCGGCTTCCTCCTGGGCAGCGAGTTCACGAGGAAGCATGTGCAGGAGCTGGAAGCGGTGGTCTTCCGCATCGCCATCATGCAGTCGGTAATCACGGCAGCGATGGTGGGAGGAGGTCTCCTCGTCGTCGGCGTCCCGCCCGAGATCGCGCTTCCCCTGGGGGGGATCGCCACCGCCACCGCTCCCGCCGCCACCCTGGCGGTGGTGAAAGAGTCGGGAGCTCGCGGCCGTTTTGTGGATGTCCTCAAGGGGGTCGTTGCCGTGGACGACATCATGGGCATCGTTCTCTTCACCGTGCTGGTCGCCGGTTCGGGAATCTTGACGGGGGACGGTACCCATGCCGATGCCCTCGTCGAGGGCATACGCGAGATCGCGGGCTCCATCCTCCTGGGTCTCGCCATCGGTCTCCCCGCTTCCCGTCTCACGGGCCGGATACGGCCGGGCGAGGCGACGCTGGAGGAGGCGCTCGGGCTGGTTCTTCTATGCGCAGGCCTCGCCGGTTGGCTCGATGTGCCGCCCATCCTCACGGCCATCGTCATGGGCGCGAGCCTGGCCAACCTCGCCCACCACCACGAGCGAGCCTTCCACGAGATCGAGAGGATCGAGTGGCCGTTTCTCGTGGTCTTCTTCGTATTGGCGGGGGCCTCACTGGAGGTCCGAGTCCTGGAGTCCGTGGGTTGGCTGGCCGCGGGCTATGTGATCCTCCGCATCGCCGGGAAGCTTCTGGGGGCCGCGCTGGGCGCACGCTGGGCATCGATCGACGGTGTCATCGCTCGGTGGCTCGGCCTGGCTCTGCTGCCCCAGGCCGGAGTGGCACTGGGGCTCGCGCTGGCCGCGAGCCTACGGTTCCCGGAAGCCGGGACGACGGTCTTGAACGTCGTCGTGGCCGCGACCGTGCTGTTCGAGCTCGCGGGTCCCCTCCTTACCCGACTCGCCCTACAGCGGACGGGCACCATAAAACAGCCGTGACGGGCCCTTGCGGCCGTTTCCGAAGACGGCCCGCTGGCGCGGGTCACCCGCTCGGGCCGCTCGGCTCAAACCCACTTTGCGCTCTCCTCCGGAGATCGCCGTGGGTTCGACGCCACGATGACTCGACCCGGCAGCTCGTAGGATCCTGCCGGTACTTTCAACGGAGGGGGTGGGATGGAGCTCCGGGCGCGCCTGCGGCGCGTCCTCGCTCGGCTCGCGGACCCCCTTGGCCGGCCCGCTCCGCGGGACACCCGCTCGGGCCGCTCGGCTCGAACCCACTTCGCGCTCTCCTGCGGAGATCGCCGTGGGTTCGACGCCACGATGACTCGACCCGGCAGCTCGTAGGACCCTGTCGGTACTTCCAACGGAGGGGGTGGGATGAGCTCCGGGCGCGCCTGCGGCGCGTCCTCGCTCGGCTCGCGGACCCCCTCGCCGGGCCCGCTGCGCGGGACACCCCGCTGGGCCGCTCGGCTCGAACCCACTCGGCGCTCGCCTGCCGGAGATCGCCGTGCGGTTCGACGCCACGATGCACCGACCCGGCGAGCTCGTAGACTCCTGTCGGTTACTTCCAAGCGGAGGGGTGGGATCGGAGCTCCGGGCGCGCCTGCGGCGCGTCCTCGCTCGGCTCGCGGACCCCCTTGGCGGGCCCGCTCCGCGGGACAGCCCGCTCGGGCCGCTCGGCTCGAACCCACTTCGCGCTCTCCTCTGGAGATCGCCGTGGGTTCGACAGTCAGGCGAGGAAGCAAATAAGCCTCTACCGACCAAAAAGGTCGGTCGAAACGGAGGGGGTGGGATTCGAACCCACGTGGGCTTGCGCCCGCCGGTTTTCAAGACCGGTGCAATGAACCGCTCTGCCACCCCTCCAAGGTATTCGAACGATACGAAATTCTGCGGTCGAGCTGCAGGGCCGCGGCCGGGATACCACACAAAAGCCTCCACGACCGGGAGGTCGTGAGGGCATGGAGGCGGCGGGCGTCCGCTGCGGTCGGCGCTTTGCGCCGATCCTTGCAGGTCTCGCGGGGAAACCGTACCGGGCCATGCGGCGAACACCCGCTTGGCCGCTCGGTTCAAACGCCGCGTTCGGGGCGCTACGCGCCCCCGTGGGTTCGCCTCCCGCTGCCTCCATGGGACAAACGAAAAGGGCCCTACCGGATCTGACCGATAGGGCCCATGGAGGCGGCGGGAGTCGAACCCGCGTCCGCGAATGAATTCAGTAGAGCCTCTACGTGCGTAGAACGCTGAAAAATCTCGTCACGGCGAGCCAGCGATCAACTCGATCCGCGACCAGCCACCTTGAATCTCGTCTACCGGCTCGGCGGCACAACCGGAAGACCAGCCCGACTTATCGTCGCCTCAAGGAACGCCTCGGGCGGGCGATCCAGGAGACGGGCTACGTAAGGGTTACTTACGCGGCCAGCGCCATGTTGTTGTTGGCAGCTATTGAATTTCCCGAGTATTTACGAGGATCAGGACCTCGGCACGCAACTCCACCTTCACCAAACACGTCGAAGCCGTGTCGCCCCCGTGTCGCGCGGACGAGCGAGCTCGCCGCGCTGTGAAGGCTCTTTCAAACAGCACCTTCGTTACCTTCGACTACATACTACACGGAGGCACCCTCAATGGTCCATAGTCGGGAGGAGATCCGAGCCCGATGAACGGTCGGCGGGATCCGTCGGCTATGCCGGAACGGCCGTCCGGTGCCGGTCGAGATATGCCTCGAGGATCCTCTCGACCTCCTCGAGCGACTCCGTCTGGAAGAGCTCGCTCCGGAGCTTCCGCCCGTCGGGAAGCCCCTTCGTGTACCACCCGAGATGCTTCCGGAAGTCGATGATGGCCCGGTCCGGATCGTGCTCGAACGCGATGGCGTTGCGCGCGTGCTCCAGGCAGATCTCGAAGCGTTCCTCGACGTCCGGGTCGGGAGGCACGGGTCGCCCGTCGAGGGCGGCCCGGGCTTGAGCAAACGTCCATGGATCCCCGTGTGAGCCGCGGGCGATCATGATGCCCGCGCACCCCGTCTCCTCCCGCATGCGGAGGGCATCGGCACCCTCGACGATGTCCCCGTTGCCGATGACGGGAATATCGAGCGCCTCCACGACGTCGCGAATCTCGGACCACCGTGCCTCACCGGAGTACATCTCCGACCGCGTGCGCGGATGGAGGCAAAGCGCCCGGGCGCCCGCGTCCTGGCAGCGGAGCGCGATCCCGACCGGATCCCGGGTCGGCTCGTCGAAGCCCGAGCGGATCTTCACGGTGGTGGGAAGGTCGGTCGCGTCGTCCACGGCGCGCACGATGCGGTCCACGAGGTCCAGGTCGCGCAGGCACCCCGAGCCGCCGTTGCGCTTCACGACCTTCTTGACCGGGCATCCGAAGTTGATGTCGACGTAGTCGGGGCGGTACGCGTCGGCGACCAGCGCGGCCGCATCCGCCATCATGGCCGGATCCGCGCCGAAGATCTGGACACCGATCGGCCGCTCGTCGTCGTCGAAGCGCAGGTACTCCCGCGACCGCCGGGAGCCCATCACGAGGCCGGCGGCGCTCACGAATTCGGTCACGACGACGTCCGCGCCGAACCGCCGGCAAAGCCGGCGGAACGGTGACTCGCTCACCCCGGCCTGGGGCGCGAGATACAACGGCGTACGCTCGCTCCGGAGCAACTCGAACATGTCGAAGGGCATGCTCGAAGCTACCCGCGCTCGCGGCACTGGTGAAGCCCGGGGATCGACGCGCTGCGCGCGATCCCCTATTCTCGTAACGATCATCCAACGAACATCCGACCTGTAGTTCGGAGGACATATATGCAGCTCACAGAGCTGTTCACGGCCGACGCCGTGAAGCTCCAACTCGAAGCGGAGACCAAAGACGATCTCCTGAAAGAGTTGATCTCCCTCCTCGACCTCGACGAAAAATCCGAGGCCATCCTTTTCAAGACGGTGAAGCGCCGCGAGAACCTGGGCTCGACGGGCATCGGCAAGGGCATCGCGATCCCGCACTGCCGCTCCCTGGTCGCGAACCGCCTGCGCCTCGCCTACGGTCGCAAGCCCGGCGGTATCGACTTCAACGCGATCGACGGCTCGCCGGTATACAACTTCTTCCTGATCGTCGCGCCCCCGCTCGAAGTGTCCAACCAATACCTTCCCGTGTTGGGTAAGATCGCACAGTTCGCGAAGGATCCCGAGGTGCCCGACCTCCTGCTCGGGCTGGAGAGCCCGGAAGAGTTTCTCCAGCTACTCGAAGAGAGGTCCCGATGAACGCACAACTCGTGGCCATGCTGGAGATCCAGGACCTGACCTCCAAGGCTCGCGAACTCGAAGGGGATGAGTTGGGCGACCTGGAACGGGCCCACTTCGGGGTGAATCCGGAGGAGGCCGCGTCGACGTTACGCCAGAAGGCCGATGAGCTCCTCGAAGAGCTCGAGCCCAGGATCCGGCAACGGTTCAGGACGATTTCGGGACGGGTGGATCGAGCGGTGGTGCCGGTGATCGGCGGCACGTGCTTCGGTTGCTTCGTGTCGATCCCCACGGCCACCGCGGGCGAGCAGGACCCGAATGCGACGCTTCAGAGCTGCGAGACCTGTGGACGCTTCATCTACATTCTGGGGTGAGCGAGAGGCGTCCGCCCCGGCCCGGTAGGGTATCTACTTCAAGACGTACATCTTCCGCGTCGCGCTGCGGCCGTTGACCGTGAGCTGCATGAAGTAGATACCCGAAGCGACCTGCCGGCCGGAGAGGTCGTAGCCGTCCCAATATGCTTCGTAGTCGCCGGGCATCGTGTATTCGAGCTGACGGACTTCCTGTCCTTCTCCCGACGGATGCCCGAGCGCCACGGGGTGGGCGACGAGCTGTTGGAGCACGTTGAAGATCCTGATGGACACGACGACAGGACGCCCGTCGACGAACAACTCTTCCCCCAACGTGAAGGGAATGGTCGTCTCCGGGTTGAACGGGTTCGGATAGTTTTGTTCCAGTTGGAATCCGTTCGCCCGCTCGGGCGCCGCTTCCCTGGCTCTGTCCTGCGCCGCGAGAGCCTGGGGGCCGACGATCGAGAGAAGGAGGACGGACAAGACGCCGATGGTGCGTCTCATCAGGACCTCGGCACAACTGCTGTGCGGTAGCTAAGCGTCAATCGCGCTCCATTCGGTGAACCCTCGACGGCGTTACACGCCACCTCTCATCCATAGTACGCTCCGGCAGGAGCGCGGGTCAAGCAACCTGCTTCCTCTTGAGACACCGACGGGCCCTCGGAGGTTGCCCGGGTCCGTGCAAGGCCCGAGCGGCCCGCCCGAGGAGGTCAGTCCGAAGGCACGGACCGACCGTCCTCGCGCCGTAGCGTGACCCCTCGCGTGTCGAGGTAGTTCAGAAGGGGGATGAGGTGTTTGCGCGTGACGTCGAGGGCATCCCTGAAGTCGGCGGGCCCCAACCCGACACGCCCCCCCAGCGACGCACGCACACGTTCCTCGGCCGCCCGAAGGTGATCCCGTCCCACATAGAGGTCGTCGGCGACCTGCTCGACCACCCCGCGCTCCTCGAGCCAGTAGAGGAGCGACCAGAGGTCCGGCCGGCCGGCGAGCGGCTCGGGTAGCTCGTCCACGAACGGGGGGGCCAATCCGCCGGCCAGGAGGACTTCCGTCAACCGCTTCGACGCCTCCTCCTGATCCGTCGTGAGACGGGGCTCGTGCGCGGGATCGCGCACACCGCCGTCCTCCGAAACCAGCGCCTGATCCTGCACGAGCTCTCGTATGACGGCGTCCGCCAGGCCGGAGGGCGCCCACGAAGGGAGCGCCGAACGGACATGCGCCAGAGGAATGGCACGCCGCACGGGATCCCGGGCATGTTCGTTCGTCACCGCGTCGACCAGCAGGCCGCGCGCCCGCCCCCAGATCTCCGGGGCGAAGACCCGCTCTCCACTCCGCCTCACCTCGATGTCGGCGGCCACCGGCTCGGCCAGGAGCCGCTCGGCGCCGGCCGCCGAAATCCCCGTGCGCACCGGCAGCGCAGCGATCTCGAGCCCCATCCACCCGCTCAGCTCGAGCAGCGCGACCAAGGTCTCGCCGTCACCCCCGTCCAGCACGCGGGCGAGTCGGGCACGGACGCTCTCGTCCAAACGGTTGCGCTTCGGTGGGTGCGTCTCGGCGACGATCCCCCCGGCGATGGTCGTCACGGGCGAATAGGACCGCAACACGAGCCGGTCTCTGCCGCGCACCACGAGCGGCTCCTCGAGTCGGAGCTGCACCCAACCCACGTCGCCGGACGCCAACATCTCGACTTCGTCGAGCAGCACGCACCGAGCCTGGACCTGGGCCGTGCCGTGGTGGACATGCACCCGCTGATTGTGCTGGATGCTCCAGTCCGAGTCCGAGAGCACCTGAATCCGTACGGTAAGCATGTGGCTGGTCGACCACGCCGGGGACGCGACCAACGTGGCCCCCCTGTCGACCACGTCACGGTCGGCGCCGCTCCCGGCGAGCGCCACGGCCGTTCGCTCCCCGGCCCGGGCCACGTCGGCGCCGCGCCCGTGGACCTGCAAGCTCCGCACCCGGGCCTCGAGGTCCCGAGGCAGGATACGAACGCGGTCGCCGGTCCGCAGGGATCCGCTCCAGAGAGTGCCGGTGACCACGGTCCCCGTGCCCTGGATCGTGAATACCCGATCGAGCGGCAGGCGCGCCAGGTCGACCTCGTCCCGCGCGGGAACCTTCGAGGCGGCTTCGGCCAACGCGTGCACGAGCTCTTCCACTCCGGTTCCGTCCACCGCCGAGGTGGGCACCCGAGGCGCGTCCCCGTACGGTGTACCCGCGAGCAGATCGTCGACGTCGGCTTCGACCAGCTCCATCCACTCCGCGTCGACCAGGTCCCGCTTGGTGTACGCCACGACCACTTCGGGCACGCCCAAGAGCCGCACGATCCCGAGGTGCTCTCGCGTCTGCGGCATCACGCCCTCGTCCGCGGCGACCACGAGCAGCACCACGTCCATCCCGGCCGCTCCCGCGAGCATCGAACGCACGAAAGCCTCGTGCCCCGGCACGTCGACCACCCCGAAGCGCGGGAGATCGTCGCGACTCAACTCCGCGAACCCCAGCTCGATCGTGATCCCGCGGGCTTGCTCCTCCTTCAGGCGATCGGTGTCGACACCGGTCAGCGCGCGCACGAGCGCGGTCTTCCCGTGATCGATGTGCCCGGCGGTTCCGAGGATGAACGGATGCGTGCTCACGAAGGCTCGTCCGCGTCCGGAGGAAGTCGGTCCGCGAGGAACCGGAGGGCCTTCAGCGGCTTCTGTGCCACGTGGTGCGCTACGAAGTCCGAGATCAGCGCGAGATGGCGTCGCGGGTGCGTGAGCGCGCCCGGCGGGCTTCCCTCGAGAAGCGCCCGGACCTGGCCACGGGCGATAGGCCCGAGGCGCGGACCCGTGGGCCCATGCCCGCATGCCTCACAGCGCAGCCCCCCGGCTTCGAAGTCGAACCGACCGACCTCATCGTCGCCCAGGGACCGCCCGCAGTGCACGCACGCCGTCAGCTCCGGCTCGAAGCCGAACACGCTCGTCACCCGCCACAGCGCCGACAGAATCGCCGGCGGCAACTCGGAAGCCACCGCGGCGTCGAGGCGGTCGAGCTCCTCGTTCAACCGCTCGAAAAGCATCGGTTGCGGTTCCTGCTCGGCGTGCGAGAGCACCAACTCGACCAAGCAGGCCGCCCCGGCGAACCGCAGCACGTGGAGAGGAATCCGCGGTCTGGCTCGCTCGCTCGAGAAGTCCTTCATGGTGTGGAGGTCGCCGTACGGCTTCACATAGGCCACCAAGTCGCCCGAGGAGAAGCTGCTCACCGCGGACCCTCCCTTGCCACTCCGGCCGCGCACGCCCCGGGCCACGACGCTCAAGAGCCCGTGGTCCAGCGTGTAGAACCGCAAGATGCGGCTGGTGTCCCCGTAGTCATAGCCCCGCAGGAGCACGGCTCGAGTGCTGACGGGCGCCACGTCAGGAAACCGCCTCCAGCTGTCGGAGTAGCTCGGCCCTTCGGGCCTCGTACGCGGCACGCTCCTCGTCGGTCGGCGAGGCGTTCGACTCGAAGGCTTCGTCGAGCCGGGCGATCTCCACGAGGACGGCCTGACGGTTGGCCCCGGCCGCCCCCACCGACCCGGCAGAGGGGCTCCCGCCCACGCCCGCGGCAGCGGGCGCCTGACGGCCCTTCAGCACGAAGAGCGCCGCGACCGCCAAAGCGAGTCCCACCAGGACCGTGACCCACTCCATCGGAATCTCCCCTTCCTGCTCCGTCTCGATGACGGAGACCCGGCCCGGACCGACGTCGATCCCCGAGTACCGCCGGTACGTGGATCCCTGCTCCAGCTCGACCCGGCCCTGCAGCTCGAGCCCTTCCACGCCGACCCGGGGCGAAGGCTCCCGAACGAGGAGGTCGAACGCTTCGGTATTGCCCGGTGTGGGCACGGGACCGAACGGGTCGTCGACGGCGTAGCGGAACACGAAAACACGCTCGCCCGGGGAGATCGCGGCCCGAACCGAGACGACGCCGTCCCGGAACAGCGTGCCGTCGATGGCGAACTCGCCCTGCCCCGAGCTGAAGTCCCGTGCGCCCTCGGGAAGCGGATAGCGCCACACCGCTCCCCCCTCCGGTGCGATGAGGGTCCGGTCCCCGTCGTTGCGGAGCTGGAAGATGTCGGTCACCCGCCACTCCTCACCGTTCGGCTCGAAGAAGATGTTGCGCGCCTGGAGGGGGATGTCGGCGCCTCCTTCCGCGACCATGGCGGTATCGTACGCCTGAATGCGGTAGATGGAGTCGAGCTGGGTGGTCGTCGCGAGCGCCGACCCGAAATAAAGGATCCCGGCGTGCCGTACCGAAGCGAAATAGAAGCGCTCCGCCGCGCGGTCCGGTGGCGAAGGAAGCCGGAACGAGAAGCTTCCCTCTTCTGAGACCCCGACGGAATCGATCTCCCCTTGCTCGATGTCGGTGACCTGGTGCAGGACGACGGTCCCCGTGTCGAGAGGCGCGTCGCCGACCAACACTTCGCCGCGCAACAGAGGCTGCTCGGGTTCTTGCGCATGACCGTCGGACGCGCTTGCGAGGAAGGCGAGCGCCGCGGTCGCGACGAGGGCGTGGAGAGACCGGATCGAGCGCACGGCGGTGCTCCGATGGCGCCCCGAAAGGGCGGAAGTCGTGAGGGATGAAGAAGATCGGACGGGGCGTTCGGCCTGGGCCATCTAAGGAGTGAAGCGGCCGAAATCCTCCGGATTCAGCTTCCGTAGATGTTCCTTGAGCTCGTCCGGCCCCATGGATTCGGGCTCCTCGACCACCGGCTCCTGGACCTCGAACGGAAGGTCCACGACCGACTCCTCGTCGGCGACCTCGATGGACGCGTTCTCGAGCAGGTCGCCCTCGGCGAAGATCCGGGCATCGACCCGAAGCGCCACCGCGATCGAATCCGACGGACGCGCATCCAGCGAGAAGACCTCGCCGTCGCGATGTACGATCAACTCGGCGTAGTAGGTGCTCTTCTCGACCCGCGTGATGATCACCTTCTCGAGTGTGCCCCCGAGGCCTCGCAACACCGAGCAGAGCAGGTCATGCGTCAGCGGCCGGGCAAACTCCATGTCCGCGAGCTGCATCGCGATCGCGCTCGCCTCACCCGGGCCGATCCAGATGGGGAGCACGCGCTCGCCCTCCGACTCCTCCAAGATCACTACGGGAGTGTTCGAGGAGCGGTCGAGCGCCAAACTCTGAACCTTGACCTCTACCAACACGACGCGGGAACCTCCGCACCGGAGTCATGGAATTCGGGGCCGTACGGCCCCACTCACCCCCCAATACTCCGAAGCACCGCCCGGGTTCTGTGACCCGGACGGTGCTTCGGATTCCCGCTCGCGCTCGACGGATCAGCCGCCGACCGCGGTCTTCAGGTCGTCGACCCGGTTCGTCAGCTCCCAGGGGAAGAACTGAACCGGCTTGTCGCCACCGGCCGACGGAATCCTCTTTTCCGGCTTGCGCCCGAAGTGACCATACGCGGCCGAGGGCGTGAAGATCGCGTTCGTGAGACCGAGCGTCTCGATGATCTTGTTCGGCCGGAAGTCGAACACCTCGTCGACGGCTTCCGCGATCTTCTCCTCGGGAATCTCGCTGGTGCCGAAGGTCAGCACCCGAACCGAGACCGGCTCCGCCACGCCGATGGCATAGGCGAGCTGGATCTCGCAGCGCTGCGCCAGTCCGGCCGCGACCACGTTCTTCGCGGCCCACCGCGCAGCGTACGCCGCCGAACGGTCGACCTTCGTCGCGTCCTTGCCGGAGAAGGCGCCACCACCGTGACGACCGACGCCACCATAGGTGTCGACGATGATCTTGCGGCCCGTGAGCCCGGCGTCACCGTGAGGCCCACCGATCACGAAGCGGCCGGTGGGGTTGATGTGGAGGACACAGTCTTCGGGATCGAAGAGCTTCTTCGGCAGCACCGGCTTGATGACCTTCTCGAGGATCCCGTCCCGGATCGTGCGGTCACGCACGTCGGGGTCGTGCTGCGTGCTGACGACCACGGTGTGCACGCGCACCGGCTCGTCGCCGTCGAACTCCATCGTGACCTGCGACTTCCCGTCCGGGCGCACCCAGGGAAGCTCGCCTTCATGGCGCACCTCGGCGAGCCGCTGGGTGATGCGATGCGCGTAGTGGATGCTGGCCGGCATCAACTCGTCGGTCTCATCGCTCGCGTACCCGAACATCATCCCCTGGTCGCCCGCGCCGCCCGGATCCACGCCCTGAGCGATGTCGGGAGACTGCTGGTCGATGTTCGTCAGCACCGCACACGTCATCGCGTCGATGCCGTGCTCAGAGTTGGTGTAGCCGATGCGCTGCAGCGTGCCACGAATGACGTCGGGCAGGTGCACGTAGCAGTCGGTCGAGATCTCGCCCGCTACGAGGGCCATGCCGGTCGTGACCATCGTCTCGCACGCGACCCGCGAATTCGGGTCCTTGGCGAGGAGGTGGTCGAGGATTGCATCGGAGATTTGGTCGGAGATCTTGTCGGGGTGACCTTCGGTCACCGACTCGGACGTAAAGAGATTTTTCACAGGGATATCTTCCTGGGAATCGGCTGAGGTTCTACGAATGACGAGTCTTGTACCCTATGCAATCAGTCGGGTACCGACAAGCTCCACCGTCCGGCGAAGACCTTCAGATCGACCGAATCGCCGATTCCGTCGACCAGGCAATCGGTCACGTCCTTACTGGTCGGAGCGGCCACAGCCTTACGTGCCGCGGTGCGCGCATCCTCGATCCGGATGTCGCGGACGAACTTCTTGATCTCCGGCAACGACGGCCACGCGATCGACAGAGTGGTGATGTCGAGACCGAGCAGGAGGAACGCTCCGAGCGGATTCGACGCCATCTCGCCACAGACGCTCACCTCGATCCCGGCGGCCCGGCTCACGCGGGCCACCTGATGGAGGAGACGCACCACCGAAGGGTGGAACGGGTTGTAGAGGTTGCCGACCCGCGTGTTGGTGCGATCCACGGCCAGCGTATACTGGACCAGATCGTTCGTGCCGATCGAAAAGAAGTCGCAGTGCCGGGCGAGCTCCACGGCGTCGAGCGCGGCCGCCGGCGTCTCGATCATCACGCCGAGCTTGTACCCCGAGTTGTACGGGATGCCCCGGTCGTCGAGCGCTTCTTCCTCCTCCTCGAGCAGGGCCCGTACCCTACTGACCTCTTCGACGGAGTTCACCAGGGGAAGCATCATGCGCACGTCGCCGTGCGCCGTGGCCCGAAGCAGCGCGCGCAGTTGGGTGCGGAAGAGCTCCGGTTCGTCCAAGCTGACGCGGATCGCCCTCCACCCGAGGAACGGATTCTCCTCCGCCGGCATGCTGAGAAACATCGGAAACTTGTCGCCGCCGACGTCGAAGGTGCGGATGTAGACGGCTCCCTTCGGGAAGGCTTCCGCCACTGCACGATACGCCTCGTACTGCTCCTCTTCCCCCGGCATGGCCCGTCGCCCGACGACCAGAAACTCCGTGCGGAAAAGGCCCACACCGACCGCGCCGTGTGCCGCGGCCTGGGCGGCTTCCGACGGCAGGTCGAGATTCGCCCGGAGCTCCACGTACTGCCCATCCTTCGTCACCGCCTCGAGAGACGCGATGACGGCCATTTCCTCTTCCCAGTCGGAGAGCTTTCGCTGACGGTCGCGGAACCGCGCGTGCTCCTCCGGCGTGGGATCGAGCACGACGCGCCCGATCCGGCCGTCGAGCACCGCCGGCTGGCCGTCGCAGGCGTCCCTGGAGATCGTGCCCAGCCCCACCACGGAAGGGATGCCGAGCGACCGTGCCAGAATCACCCAGTGGGCGGTTCGCGTGCCGTGATCCGTGGCGATGCCCCGCACGTGCTCCGGATCGAGGTGCACCGCGACGCTCGGGGTGAGGTTGGACGCGACGACGATCACGCCGTCGCCTTCGGTGGGGATGTCCGACGGATCGTGGTGGCCGAGCAGCCGTCGCAGGACCCGAATCATGAGGTCCTCGAGGTCGTTCATCCGGTCGAGCACCATCGGGTTTCGGGTCCGGCTCCACATCGCCTGGAGCTCGAGCATTCGCCACTCGAACGCTCGCTGGGCCGTCAGGCGGTTCTCCCGGATGTAGCGGATGGTCCCGTCGACGACCTCGACATCCTCCAGCATGAGGATCTGCGGCTCGAAGATGCGGGCTTCGATCGGGCCCAGCCGCTCTTCCGTGGCCCGCTGCATCTCCTTGAGCCGCTCCATGGCCCACGTGCGCGCCTCGTGAAACCGCTCGATCTCGGCGGCGACACCCTCCTCGGGCACGGTTGCGTGCGGGACGACCGGAACACCCCAATCGAGGAGGAAGACCGTTCCTTCCGCGATTCCCTCCGAGCCCGGAGAGCCGTCGAGCGTCTTCGACATGCGTCTACGCCTCGACCTCGTCGAAGCCGCTGTTCACGAGCTCCTTCAGCGCTCGCACGGCATCCTCGGCATCCTCGCCCTGGGCCGACACCTTGAGCCGGCTCCCCTGCCCGGCAGCCAACATGAGCACGCCCATGATGCTCTTCCCGTTCACGGACAAATCCTCCTTCATCAACGTAATCTCGGAGCGGAAGCGACCGGCGACCTTCACGAACTCCGCGGCGGGACGCGCGTGCATCCCGGCCCGGTTCACGATCTCGACCTCGCACTCGACGCGATCAGGCTCGCTCATCCCACGGTCCCCCATATTGCCAAGACGCCGATCACCACCACGACCACGGTGGCCGCGGGCCGCCACACCTGGTGTCCCACCAGAAGACCCACGACGAATCCTAACGCCGCCAGGGCGGTCCAGAGTACGCCGGCGTCGCCCAGTCCCCCGCTCCCCCCGAGGAGCGCCCCACCGAGAACGCCCAACACCACCACCCCCCACGACCTCAGTCGCGCCGTCCATTCCGTCAGACGCATGCCGGCCAGTCGTACGGCCACGTTCCGGCCCGCGTCGAGCCCGATGTGGAATCCCCAGAGGCGGAGGCCCACGTGCCCCGTATTGTACATCACGACGAAGCAGAGTGCCGCCCAGGGGCCGGGCAGCCCCAGCCAGTAGAGGGCCACGGACGACATCGAGACCAGTGGAAGCCAGGTCGCCCACACCAACGCGTCGCCGAGGCTGCCGAGCGGGCCCCGGACGGCCGTCTTGAACCGGCGCACCGTCTCCGGCGTGTCTCCTTCGGCCTCGAGGCGAAGAGACGCGCCGAGCGCCACGCTGGCCAGGTACGGATGGGCGTTGAAGTGCTCGAGATGCCGCTCGACGGCTGCCTCCATCTCTTCCGGACGGTCCCGGAAGAGGCGACGCAACCCGGGGAGCATGGAGAACCCGAAGCCCGTGCCGATCATGGTCTGGTAGTTCCAGGATCCCTGGATCAGCAAAGACCGCAGGAAGGTGGCCACGAGGGCCCGAAGCCAGAGAAACCCCTTCACAGGAACCTCGCTCCGACCAGGCCCAGCGCGATGCCGATCACGAAGCCGATGCGGTTCTTCCGGAAGCCGCCGAAGTCCCGGAGCAAGATCCCCAGCGAGACGGAAGCTCCCACCAGCACCAACCCGACCGAGCCGCGCATGTCGAGCGGCCAGGCCGGAGCGAACGCCGTCAACGCGGCGCGGCCGACCACCAGGCCCGTGCCCACGACCAATGCCGCTCGTGCGAAGTCGAGGGCGATGGCGCCCACCTGCAGCGCCGTCACGCGTGACGGTGACCGGCCACCGTGCCGACCCTGCCGAGACACGATGTGGCCGTTCACCTGCCGGAGCCACGAAATGGAGAGGCCTCCGACGTGCCCCCAGGCGAGGCCCACGGCGATCGCGAGCGCGAGCGCACCGCCCCCCTCGGCGCCGAGCCCCGCGCTCGAGCCCACTGCCACCACCGTCGCGGTGGCGCCCTCCGGGAAGCGCGAGCCCCCCGTGGGAAACGACACCAGCAAGTACACCTCGAAAACCGCGCCGATCAGGCCGCCGAGCAGAGGGTCCCCGACCAAGGCCCCGGCAAGCACGCCGGCCACGAGCGGGCGTGAGATCATGAACTGTCCGACGGACGTGCCGTCGAGACCCAACAGGCCCCCCAACGCGGTCAATCCGAGCATGCTCATGCTCCCCCCTTACTTGAATCCCAGCTCCGCCGCCAAGTCGACCTTGGGCGCGTCGGGCAGGTCGCGCGCTTGCACGCGCACCCCCTCATCGACCAGACGCCGCACGTCTTCGGCTTCGGACGGTGTGAGGTGGATGTAGGTGAGGACCTTCTTTCTCCCCGGTCCGTGGTGGAGGCCACCGACGTTGACGGTCCGCCCCTTCAGGGCCGCCCCTTCGGCGAGCCGCCGCATGGTGGCCACGTCGCGGGTCAGAATGACCGTGCGGGACGCGTCGTCGCCGTACTCCGCGAGCGCGGCCGCCGCCTCCGACGCGGTGAGGAAGACCACGTCCGTGCCGCCCGCGCCCAGCCGGTACAGACCCTGCTCCCACTCGCTCTCGGCAAGCGTGTCATCCACCACCACGTACCGATCCGGACGCAGCTCGTGGCCCCATCCGATGACCACCTGCCCATGGATGAGACGCTCGTCGACCCGCAAGAGGACGATGGACACCGCTCACCCCGCGGGCGTGCGGTCGGCCGACACCGGCCGAATCGCGCTCCGGCCTCTATCGACGAGCCGCTGCTCGAGCTCCTCGAACGGAAGCCCTCGATTGAACACGAAATCGAGAAGCATGGGCAGGTTCACCCCGGTCACCACGATGCGATCGGCGCATGCGCGGCACGACGCGAGCGCCGCCGTGCAGCAACTCCCGGCTTGCAAGTCCACGAACACGATCGCGGCACCCTCACCGGCAGCCTCCTCGATCCGGGCCTGAACGTCTTCGGGTGACAGGCCCTCATTGGAAAGGGGCACGAGCGCATCCGCCGCCGAGCCGGCGATATGCCGAACCGCGTCGACCAGTCCGACGGCCATGGTGCCGTGCGCGAGCACGACCCCGGTGCGCGCCACCGGGTCACTCATAGTCCTGCTCCAGGTACTGCCGCAGCCGCTTGTCGAACGAGTCCGCGGAGTGGATGCCCGAATAGGTCAGCAGATGGTTCATGGCCACGACCTCCGAGATCACCGTGATGTTCTTTCCGGGGTTCAGAGGCACGGTCACCTTCGGAATCTCCACCCCGAGGATCTCGTGGGTTTCCACGTCCAGACCGGTACGCGTATAGCGGCCGTCTTGGTCCCACGTCTCGAGCTGGACGACGACTTCGATCCGCTTCTGCTGACGGATCGCGGTCACGCCGAAGAGCGCCGAGACGTCGATGATCCCCACCCCCCGGATCTCCATGTGGTGGCGTTGCAGCTCGTGGCCGCGCCCCATCAGGACGTCGTTGCCGGTCCGCCGCACGAGGATGAGATCGTCGGCGACGAGCCTGTGTCCCCGTTCCACGAGATCCAGCACGCATTCGCTCTTCCCGATCCCGCTCTCGCCGATGAAGAGCAAACCCACCCCGTACACGTCCGCCATCGATCCGTGGAGCGCCGTGGTCGGCGCGAGAACCATCTCGAGGAACGGCTTGATGCGGTGGTAGAACTCGCGCGTCGTCGCCGAAGAGCGAAGAACCGGAATCTCGCGAGCGCTGGCACACTCGAGGAAATACGTGGGAATGTCCTGGCCCTTGGTCACGAAGACCGCGGGCATCCCGAACGAGAAGAACGCCTCGAGCCGCTCCCTCGCTTCCGTCCGGTCGAGGGTCGCCATGTAGGTCATCTCGGTCTCGCCGAACACCCAAAGCCGTCCCGACGGCACCCGTGCCATGTGGCCGGCCAGCGCGAGGCCGGGCGAGGTGATGTCCGCGTCGTCGGTGGTGCCGTCGAGGGGCACCCCGTCGTTCATGACCTCGAGTCCCAGCGTGTCGCGCTTGACGTCCAGGACTTCCCGAACGGAGATACGCTTGGATTCGGCGCCTTCAGACTCCTCCATCACGTTCCGTCAGTCCCCGGTGACCCGGTCCTGAAGCGGCGGAGCCTGGTGCTCCCGCTCCTTCTTGCGCTGCTCACGCAGCATCCGGCCCACGCGACTGACCACCTGGTCCACGGCCGCCCTGAACTCGTCGGCCTCTCCGTGGCCGACCACAGGGGGCGCGCCGTCGGCATGCACGATCACCTCGACCTTGCGACTGACTCTCTCCTCCTCGAACACGACATCGGCCGAGGTGGCTCGAGGATGGAACTTGGAGAGCGAAGCCACCTGCTCGCGGGCCCGCTCGAGGACGTCGTCCGGCACGTCGCAGTGACGTGTGGCCATCTGGATTCTCAAGGCATCTCCTCATCTCGAATGATGAAGCTACCATACCCTTCGGAAGTTAGCCGGCCACGGTCGGAGCGACCACCCGCTCGAGCACCCGCTCCACGCCGTCCGCGGTCGCCTCCCAGGAAAAGCCGTTTGCGAACGCCCGGGCCTCTTCCGACATGCGGGACCAGCGGTCGTCCTCTGTCGTGAGGCTGATCAACGCCGAGGTGAGCGCGTCCACGTCGCCATGGGGCACGAGAACGCCGGTTCGCCCCGCAACCACCGACTCGCGGAGCCCGGGAGCGTCACTCGCGACGGTGGGCGTTCCGCACGCCGCCGCCTCGATGTTCGTGATCCCCCATCCTTCCTTGGCGGACGTCAGCACGTGGACCCGAGACTTCCGGAGGATGTCGACCTTGCGCTCTTCCGACACGAATCCGAGAAACGTGACCCGCTCGGATATTCCGAGCCGTTCGGCGAGGCGTTCGAGGACATTCCGCTCGTCTCCGGCGCCCGCCACCAGCAGCCGAGCCCGCAGGCCACGGTCGGCCATGGCCCGCACGGCCCGGAGGACGAGGTCCAGGCGCTTGTAGCGGTTGAGGCGCCCGACGAAAACCAACGTGGGCTCTTCGAAGCGCTCCTCCGGGGAGGCCGGCTCGAACCGCTCGAGGTCGATCCCGTTGTGCACGACCGTGATCCGGGATTCATCGAGTCCCCGACCCACCAGGTCGTCGCGAGTCCCGTCCGAGACGGCGATCACCGGAACGTCGCGATAGGCCCGTGGCACCGCGGACTCCAGAAGGACGGTCGCCAGCGCCACCGGCGCGGACGCGGCCTCGAACGCCGTGGCGCCGAACAGATGGTGGACGAGCAAAGCCGTCGGGACGCCCGCGCCCCACCAGGGCGTGAAGACAGGCACCTTGTTCAGGTCCTCGACGACCACGTCGAACGCCCGCTGACGAAGCTCGCGACGGAAGTAGCGCGGAGCGGCCACGGAGAAACTCAGACGCGTTCCGGTCCGGTGCACGTCGAGGCCGTCCAGCTCGGTCCTGGTGGCACACCCGGGCCATCCGGACACGAGAGCGGTCACCGCATGCCCCCGGGACGCGAGACGTCCGAACGTCTCGTGCAAGTGGATCTCCGCTCCACCCGCCCGCGGATTCTCGCGGTCCAGCCAGTTCACGACGAGAATGCGCAACGGGCGCGTGCCCCCCTCACGCTTCGTCCGGCTTTCGATCTCCCTCGTCTCGCTCCGGAAGCTGCTTGTAGAGGGCGTCGAGGACGCCGTTGACGAACCGCGGCGACTCGTCCCCCCCGTACGCCTCCGCGAGGCGGATCGCCTCCTGGATGCTGACCTTGGGGGGAATCTCGTCGTCGTAGAGGAGCTCCGCGGCGCCGATCCGGAGAATCGCCCGGTCCATCGCGGCCAACCGGTCCAATCGCCAGTTCTGGAGCGCCCGCTGGAGCGCTTCGTCGATCTCCTGCCCGTGCTCGTCCAGCGTGGACATGAGGTTGCGCACCTGCGGCACCCGGCGGGGTGAGACGCGCCGGGTCGCCATCGTGTCCATCAGGGCGTCACGCAGCGTGCCCTCACGACCGCCGCTCTCCCAGCGGTAGTGCACCTGCAACGCCCACATGCGGGCACGGATCCGGTCCAAGCGCTGACTCCGGTCGAGCCCCACCACGCCGCTCATCGTGCGGCCATCCGCGTGAAGACACGGACCATCTCGACCGCGGTCGTGGCGGCTTCGAATCCCTTGTTGTCCGCCCCGTCGCCCGCGCGCGCCAACGCCTGATCGAGGTCGTCGGTCGTCAACACTCCGAACACCACCGGGACCTCCGACTGGACGGCCACCGACCCGAGGCCGTGGGACGCGTGACTGCACACGTAGTGGAAGTGTGGCGTCTCGCCGCGGATGACGCACCCGAGGGTGATGACGGCGTCGTGCCCGCCCGCCGCGACGACGCGGGCGGCCGCCTGGGGCAACTCCCACGCGCCCGGCACGGCGAAGACATCGACGAGGTCGGGATCGGCCCCGAACTCCTCGAGCGCCGCTCTGGCTCCGGCCAACAAGCGGTCCGTCACCTCGGCGTTGAAGCGAGACACGACGACGGCGATACGCAGGCCCGTCGCGTCGAGCGTGCCACGGTACGCGTCCACCGCGGATCCTCCGGAGCTCATATCAGGTGCCCGAGCTTGGAACGTTTGGTTTCGAGATACCGCTCGTTGTGCACCCCGGGCTCGACGCGGAGCGACTCCCGACCGGTGATCTCCAGGTCGTAGCCGTCCAGACCCACGATCTTGCGCGGATTGTTGGTGAGGAGCCGGAGGGAGTGAACGCCCAGGTCCAGGAGGATCTGCGCTCCGATTCCGTAGTCGCGAAGATCGGGCTTGAACCCCAGCCGCTCGTTCGCCTCGACCGTGTCGAGCCCGCCGTCCTGAAGGTGGTAGGCCTTGAGCTTGTTCCCGAGCCCGATGCCCCGTCCCTCCTGCCGCAAGTACACGACCGCTCCCTCCTCTTCCTGCGCGATGCGCTCGAGCGCCGCGTGGAGCTGTTCGCCGCAGTCGCAACGCAAGGAGCCGAACACGTCGCCCGTCATGCACTCGGAGTGCATGCGGACCATGACGTCCTCCTTGCCCTCCAGCTCTCCCTTCACCAGGGCGAGGTGCTCCCCTCCGTCGAGCTCGCTCCGGTACGCGATCACCCGGAAGTCTCCGTAACGGGTCGGAAGCTCCGCCTCGGCCACGCGAGTCACCAACCGGGTCTTGGTGAGCCGGTAGGCGACGAGCTGCGCCACGGTGACGAATTTCAGCCCGTGCTCGGCGGCGAACTCGTGCAGCTCCGGGCGTCGGGCCATCGTCCCGTCGGTGTTGAGGATCTCGCAGATCACACCGGCGGGCGCGAACCCGGCGAGCTCGGCGAGATCCACCGAGGCTTCCGTTTGCCCGACCCTCCGCAACACACCGCCCGACTTCGCCCGAAGCGGAAAGATGTGTCCCGGCCTCCGCAGATCCTCCGGCCGGCTCTCGGGATCCGTGAGAACCTCGATGGTCTTGGCCCGATCATGGGCGCTGATTCCGGTCGTGACGCCGAACTTCACGTGCGCGTCGACCGAGACGGTGAACGCCGTGCCCTGAGGGTCGGTGTTCCGATCCGTCATGAGCGGCAGGTCGAGCTCGTCGGCGCGCTCGGACGTGAGCGCCACGCAGATGAGCCCGCGCGCGTGCTTGGCCATGAAGTTCACGTGGTCGGGGGTGACCGCGGCTGCCGCCATCACGAGGTCCCCCTCGTTCTCACGATCTTCGTCGTCGGCCACGATCACCATGCCACCGCGGCGAAGCTCGTCGAGCGCTTCCTCGACGGTGTCGAATCTTTCTTCGGAGCTCATTCGGTCGGGCCCTCCCCTCGTGCGGCCAAAATCTTACCCACGTATTTTCCGATCAGGTCCCCCTCGACGTTCACCGGATCACCGGACTCGAGGGTGTGCAGGTTGGTGTGCTCGTAAGTGTACGGGATCAGCCCGACCGTGCAGGTGGACGCGCCGGGCATCTCGGCCACGGTAAGGCTTACCCCGCTCAGCGCGATCGAGCCCCGTTCGACCGTGAGGACGGCGACGTCGTCGGGCAGCTCGAAGCGCATGCGCCAGAACGCGCCTTCTTTTACAACGTCCCTGAGGTAACCCAGGCCATCCACGTGACCCTGAACGAGATGGCCGTCGATGCGTCCAGTCATCTGCAGGGCCTGCTCGAGGTTCACATGAACCCCTTCCCGGTACCCGGCCGCCACGGTCCGCTCCAGACTCGTTCCGATGACGTCGACGTCGAAGCTGTCCTCGCCCAGAGCCGAGACGGTGAAGCAGGCGCCGTCGACCGCGACCGAATCTCCCGGGGAGAGATCCGCGGCGAGATCCCCGCACGCGATCGTGAAGCGCCGGGTGCCGTCCCGGTCCTCCACCGCGCGAATCTCCCCGACGCGCTCGACGATACCGGTGAACATCAGGGCTCTGTCCGGTCGAAGGTGAGCAAGGTGTCACGACCGAAGATCGCGGGATCGGGGCCCGGCTCGAAACCGCTCCAATCCAGCCGGTCCGCGTCGTCCGTGAACGCCGGCAGGCCACCGCCCCCCAGAGTGAGGGGCGCGACGAAGAGATAGAGACGCTGCACCCGCCCCTCCGCGAGCAGGCGACCGGCGAGCTTCCTCCCTCCCTCACACAGCACCGAGCGGACGCCGAGGTCCCAGAGCACCCCGGTCACCCGCCCGAGGTCGAGCCCGTGGGCATCTTCCTCGACCGGATGCACTTCGATGCCCCGGTCTTCGAGCCGCTCGATCCGACGCGCATCGACCCCTTCCCCGGTGAACAGGTGGACCGGCGCCTCCGGGTCGTCGGAATCGAGCACCGCGGCGTCGTCCGGAACCGAAGCACCCGGGTCGAGAATCACCCGACGGGTCGGCCGCGCGCCCCTCGGAGCCAGTCGGACCGTGAGCCGGGGATCGTCGGCCCGGAGGGTGCCGGCGCCGACCATCACCGCGTCGAACCCCGACCGGAGCCGGTGCACCTCACGCTCCGCCTCCGGACCCGTGATCCGCGTGCGGGTGCCGGGCGCGGCGGCGATGCGGGCGTCGAGCGACATCGCGAGCTTCAACGCCACGAACGGGGTTTCGTGCCGTGCCGTGTGGAAGAACGCCGGGTTCTCCCTCCGCCCCTCCCGCTCCGACCACAGCGGCCCGACGACCTCCACCCCCGCCGCTCGGAGCGTGGCCGCCCCCCCACGGGAGACGTGGCCCGGGTCGGAAGCGCCATAGACGAGCCGGGCGATGCCGGCCCGGATCAGCGCCCGCGAGCACGGCGGCGTCTTCCCCTGGTGGTTGCAGGGCTCGAGCGTGACGTAGGCGGTGGCTCCCTCCGCCGCGCTCCCCGCGGCCTCGAGCGCCACGATCTCGGCGTGGGGCCCTCCGAAGCGGGCGTGGAAGCCTTCGCCCACGACCCGGCCGTCCCGCACCAGCACGCAGCCGACCAGGGGGTTCGGTTGTACCCGACCCCAACCCTCGTGGGCGAGGTGGCGGGCACGCTCCAGGTAATCGAGGTCTTCCGGTGAGGTGGTCGCGCTCACGGCATCGAGGGCCGGCTCATGGCGTGAACCGGAGCGAGAGCGAGCCGAACGGGGTCCCTTCCTCCGGGTCGAACGTCGACCCAGCCCCCCCGGGCACCGGCGCGTATCCGTCCGCCCATCCCCCTTCGACCGAGAGCTGGAGGAGCAGAAAGTTCAGCGCCGCTCCCACGAAGTACAGCTTCCTTTCGGCGTCGACCGACGACGAGACGCGCACGGATTCACCCCCCGCGCCGGGCACTTCCAGCACGGCGTCCGCGGCGGCGTCCTCCCACCCGACGCCCGCGAGCACGCCGAGCCCGAAGAGGTCCTTGCCCACGGTCGCCCGGAGCGAGGTCACGGCCGGATCCACCTCGAGCCTGGCGGGATCACCGAGCGAGGGGTCCCCCATCTCGAAAGAGCCGACGAACCGCCGCGCGACCGACACGCTCACACCGGGCAGCGTGAACGACTCGCGAAGCAGGCCCACCCGGACTCCGACCGATGCGCCCGTCACGTTCCCCTGAAAGCCCTGGGAGGACGGAGGCATGACGAGCCCGGCCGAGCCGAACACGTCCAGGGAGAACACCCCGCCGACGGTCGCGAGCGGCGAGAAGCCGTCCAGGATCCCCGCCGCGACCGCGAGATTCAGCGACGGCACCATGAACGAGACTTCCGGAGCCCGTCCCGGACCCTGATCGAAGATGTCGGGCATTCCCACCGACATCCCCCCGGCGCGGAACGCGGCGGTGAACCGCGGCTGATTCCCGATCCTGCGCCCGAGCGTGGACGAGGATCCCGCGATCTCCGAGCCCCATCCCACGAGCAGGCTCCCCTCGCCCGTGAGCGTCCGGGCGCCGACGGCGACGTCGGTGCACCGGTTCAGATTCCCCCCGAGCTCCACGCATCGGCCGCGGAGCTGTCCGGGCGTTTGGGCGCTCACGGCTTCGGCCATGAGAAGGGCGAGACAGACCGCACAGGCCGACATCAACCGGCTCGCGCCGCACCGGCCCAAGGTCATTGGTAGCGCACTCCCGATCCGGGCACGACCGAGCCGATCTCGGCCGCGCCGACGTCCGCCGCCTCCGCGGCTGCGATCACGGCCCCCGCGTCGTTCGGGCGGGTCACGACGACCATGCCCACGCCCATGTTGAACACCCGGTCCATCTCCTCGCGCGCGACGTTTCCCGCCTCCTGGAGCGTGCGGAAGACGGTGGGCACCGTCCATGAGCCCGTGCGCACCTCCGCGCCCAAGCCGTCGGGGAGCACGCGCGGAAGGTTGCCCGGGATGCCGCCGCCCGTCACGTGCGCGAGCCCCCGGATCCGGCCCGCCTCGAGGAGCGGCCGGAGGAGCGGGAGGTAGCTCCGGTGCACCCGGAGCAGCTCTTCGGCGACCGACCGCCCGGTGCCCGGGAAGTCGTCACTCACCCCGAGGCCCATCACCTCGAAGACGATGCGGCGGGCGAGCGTGAACCCGTTCGTATGGAGTCCGTTGGACTCGAGCCCCACCAGGACGTCTCCTTCCCGGATCTCCGAGCCGTCGAGAATGCGCCCGTGCGGCACGATGCCGACGATGAAGCCCGCCAGGTCGTACTCCTGCTCGGCGTAGAAATCCGGCATCTGGGCCGTCTCCCCGCCGAGCAGAGCGCAGCCGTTCTCCTTGCACGCCAGGGCGACGCCGTGGACGACGTCGTGCACGACCGCCTCGTCCATCTCTCCCGTGGCGAGGTAATCGAGGAAGAAGAGCGGCTTGGCGCCCTGGACCAGGATGTCGTTGACGCAGTGGTTCACGAGACACTGCCCCACCGTGTCGTGACGCCCCGCGCGGAACGCGATCTTCAGCTTCGTCCCCACCCCGTCGGCGCTCGACACCAGCACGGGCTCGGCGACGTCGTCCGGCACGCGGTAGAGCCCGCCGAAGGCGCCCATCTCGGAGAGGGTGAACCGGTCGCGCGTCGAGGCGACGAGCTCCTTCAGGCGGTCCTTGGTGCGCTCCGCCGCGTCGAGGTCGACTCCCGCGTCACGGTAGCTCAGGCGGTCGGTCATCGGTCTCGCTCCTCCGGGGCGTCACGGATCATACGGGTCGGGGCCTCGATGCCCAGCACGGTCAGGCCGTTCCGGAGCACGATTTGCACGGCTCGTGCCAGCGCCAACCGGGCGCCGCGCAAGGCCGGATCGTCGACGAGCACGGCCAGCTCCGGATTTCTCGTGGGATTGCCCGCATGGTACCAGGAGTTGGCCGTCCCGGCCGTCTCTTCGAGGTAGTCGCAGAGCACGTGCGGCTGGGCGTGCTCGGCCGCGCGCGCCACGGCCTCGGGGAACTCCCCGAGCCGCTTGAGGAGCTCCCGCTCCGTGTCGGCCCGGAGCACGTCGAGGTCGAGGTCCGCCGCCGTCACGGTCTCCGGTTCGAGGTCGGCGCGCGCGAAGATCGAGCACATGCGGGCGTGCGCGTACTGGATCTTGTAGACCGGGTTCTTGTCGGACTGATCGAGCGCCACGTCCAGGTCGAACAGGAGGTGCGCGTCCGGCTTGCGCATCTGGAAGAAGTAGCGGGTCACGTCCACGCCGACCTCCTCGAAGAGCTCCCTGAGCGTCGTATACGAGCCCGCCCGCTTCGAGAACTTGACCTCCCTGCCCTCACGCTCGACCCGCACCATCTGGTGGAGCACGTACTCGGGATAGCCCTCGGGCAGCCCCAGGGCCTGGAGGCCGCTCCGGACCCGCGCGACGGTCCCGTGATGGTCCGCCCCCTGCACGTTGACGACCTTGTGAAAGGCGCGCTCCCACTTGTTCAGGTGATACGCCACGTCCGGCAGGAAGTAGGTCGGCATGCCGTTGCCGCGGATCATGACGCGGTCCTTCTGGTCGCCGAACTCGGTCGTGCGCAGCCACGTCGCGCCCTCGTGCTCGTACACCAGCCCGGTCTCGCGCAGCTGGGAGACGGTCTGGTCGACCAGGCCCCGGTCGTAGAGGGAGGATTCCAGAAAGTACTCGTCGAAGTGGACGCGGAAATCGTGCAGATCCCGGTCCTGCTCGTCCCGCAGCATCGCGACCGCGAAGTGACGAACCACGTCCAGGGCTTCGTCCGAGTCGTCGTCGAGGTAGCGCTCGCCCACTTCGTCGACGAACGCCTGCGCGATGTCGCGAACGTAGGCGCCCTGGTATCCGCCCTCGGGCACGGGCTCCGCCCGGCCCAGCAGCTCCCTGTAACGGGCCCGGACGCTGCTCGCGAGGAGCTCCATCTGGCGGCCGCTGTCGTTGTAGTAGAACTCCCGGTGCACCGCGTGTCCGGTCCACTCCAGGAGCGATGCGATCGCGTCGCCGAGCGCCGCCTGCCGGCCGTGGCCCAGGTGGAGCGGACCGGTCGGGTTGGCGGAGACGAACTCCACCATGGCCGCCTCCCCGCCCCCGCTGTCCGACCGCCCGTAGGCGTCGTCCGCCTCGAGAATGGTCTCGATCACCGAGGCGACCGTGCCCGACGACAACCGGAAGTTCAGGAACCCCGGCCCCGCCACCTCGACGGCCTCGACCCCGGCCGCGCCGAGATCCAGACGGTCCGCGATGTCCTGAGCGATCTCCCTGGGCGCCTTGCGCAAGCGCCCGGCCAGGGTCATCGCCACGTTGCTCGCCAAGTCGCCGTGCGACGGGTCACGGGGCCGCTCGAGTTGGATCTCCTCCGGCTCGGCGCCGAGGTCGGAGATGACGGAGCGGAGTGCGCTGCGGATCGCGTCCTCGGCCACGATCAGGAGTCCGGCTTCGTCGACGACGCGCTCGATTCGCCCTTCTTCTCGCCGCCGCCCCCATCTCCTCCACCCGAGTCACCCCCACCGGTGTCCCCCCCGGACGAGGCTCCGTCTCCCTTGCCGCCGCCTTCACCCTTGCCCCCGCTTTCGGTGCCACCACCTTCCGCGGCCGGCGCCTCCTTGGACGCCTTCTCGCGGTACTCGTCCGAGCGGTAGTCCGTGATATAGAAGCCCTCCCCCCGGAAGAGGAAGCCGGCCCCGCCGGAGATCAGACGCTCCGCCGCCGCACCGCACTCTGGGCACGCCGCGGTGGGGTCGTCGGACATCTTCTGGAAAACCTCGAAGCGGTGCCCGTCCGGGCACCGATACTCGTATGTGGGCATCGTCGTCGCGACAGGCGTTTCGAGCGAAAAGGGACGGTGGAAATAGCCGCGAAAGTTAATGGTTACGCCGTGAGGCGCCTAGGGTTCGGACGGCTTCGCCGGCGACGAGCTGAACGGACTTGCCCGGCAGCCCGTGCTGGTTCACCGCGGCCTGGATGGGAGCGGCCTTGGGCGAAACGGATTCAACCAACTCCTCCACCACGTCCCGGCCCATCCGGAACATGTCGTGGATGTGCGTATAGCCGAAGCGCGCGCTCCGCCCGGCGAGGCGAAGGTTCTCGAAGCCGTGGAGGTAGTCCAGGATCTGCTCGGCGCGCTCTTCGAAACCCACCTCGAGGATCGGGTAGGCGAATGGTGCCCGGTAGCTCCGGAACCGGAGCACGTCCTTCTCCCGAAAGAGGCCCGTTTCCTCGAGATCTTCGACCAGCATCCGCTCCAGCTTCCCCTCCTCCATGCTCCAGGCGGCATCCTCCGGCCCGCAGGGGAGTTCGACCACGATGGCGGTCCGGTCCTCCGGAGCCATGTCCGCGCTCCGGTTCTTCGACTCGTAGATGCGTGTGTAGGGGCGATCCGCCTCCGGAAAATACAGGGAGGCATTCCGGGTCAGGTGCGGTCGGTCGAGGCAGAAGACGCCGAGGCGGAGGTGCCGGTAGCGCATGGACCCGGCCACGTGGAGGAGCTCAGGCGGCGGGGCCGGGTCGAGCAGCCGCAGCACGAGGGTGAGCGGCAGCGTGCTCACCACGAGGTCCGCCTCCACCTCGCCCGCCCCGTCCACCGTGAAGCTCCGGATGCGCCGGCCGTCGTGCCGGATGCGTGTGATGCGGCTGTCGAGACGGATGTGGTGGTGGCCGATCTCCTCCGCGAGCCGGTCGAAGATCATTCCGATCCCGTGCCTGGGGTAGTAGAACGAGCCGTCCAGATGGCGGCTGTCGCCGCCGCGCCCGAGCACGGCTTCGCGGAGGAAGGACCGTAGGTCCAGCCCTTCGAGCCGTCCGCCGGCGATCCCGGGGGAAAGCCGCTCCGTCCGCTCGCCCCACAGCTTCTCCGAGTACCCCAGGAGGAACGTCTCGGCCAGGGTTCGTCCGTAGCTCCGCACCGCGAGATCCCGGAAGCTTTCGGGCCGCGGGGTCCCGTGCAGCCCACCGGTGGCGAGGCGTCGGCCCGCGTTCTCCGCGGCGATCCGGGCGAGCATGCGCCACGGGAGCTTGGACGCGAGATCCACCGGAGCGAGGGGAAAGTCGAGGAACCGTCCCTTCCAGAAGATCTGACTCGGCGCGTCCACGCCCAGGAGGTCGTCCCCGAGCAGGCGCCGGACCAGGGCGGTCACCGCCGGATCCTTGTCGTGCAACCGGTGGGCGCCCGTGTCGAAGAGGAACTCCCCGAGCCGCAGCGTGCGGCAGTTGCCGCCGACCCGGCCGTTCGCCTCGTAGAGGGTGAACGGAAGGCCGACTCGGCCGGCGTGGTGGGCCGTGGCGAGCCCCGCGGGCCCTCCACCCAACACGCTGAGCCGAGGACGACGCAGTGGCGCCGGTCTCGCCCCGGCCGGGGCATCACGGCTCGACGACATACTCGTAGACCTCCACCTCCGGCCACATCCGGTTCACGTAGGGGTTGTGGTAGAAGGTCGTGTGGTCCGAAGGCTCGAGCCCCCCGAACGGCACCGCACCTCCCACGCTGACGAGGCGCGCGGGCCCACCCCCGTCCACGAGCTCCTCGAGCGCCTCCACGTCCGTCGGGTCCTCCGCCGAAAGAAAGGTCCCGGAGACGCCTTGGGCGGAAAAGTAGAAATTCGCCAGCGGGATCGAGAAGACGTGGACCTCCGCTCCTCCGGCCTGCTCCTGCTCCCGCAGGTACTCCACGACCTGGGCGATGGCGGTGGGCTCGCGGTGCTGGATCACCAGCACGCCGGTGACCGTCACGTAGGCCAGCCCCACCGCCACCAAAGCCGCGCGCGCGCTCCGGCCCCATCCCTCCACGACCCGAGCCGCGCCCAGAGCCAACGGCAGCAGCACGAAGGGCAGGAGCGGTAGGACGTGGCGGCTCTTGTGGATGACGTTCTGGTACAGGGCGATCCAGATCAGGTACGTCCCCCAGCTCGCCGCCATCACCCCCATCATTCTTCCCGAAACGACCCTTCGGCCGGCCCTCAGCCCCACCGGCAGGAGTGCGACCACACCCGCGGAGACGAGCAGCGTCACGGGGTGTCGTCCCCACCAGTACCCACCGAGACCGTCCGCCCAGATCGACTCCACCAACCGGAGAGACCGGCTCGCCGTATCGGGCTCGGTCATGATGGTTCCGCCGAAGTCCGCGAAATGTCCCTGGGTTTGACGTACGGCCGCGTTCATCAGCTCCGCGGGGCCGGTCAGGACGAGCAAGGGCACGAGCCAGACGATCACGCCCGCCAGCCCCCAACCCACGGCTCGGAGCTGCCTGGGGTCTTTGACCAGAGCGGCCACGACGGGGGGAAGCAGGAAGGGGAGATAGGAGAGCCGGAGCCCCGCCAGCAACCCCGTGCCGAACAGGCCGATGGCCCGCCCGTGACGCCCCTCGTCCACCATCAGGTGATAGAAGGCTCCCAGCGCGAGCGCCACCCCGAGCAGGTCCGGCATGTACCGGTTGCTCATGAGCCAGACGAGGGGGTTGAAGAAGACGCTCGCGGCCACGAGACCGCCCCGGAGGGAATCGAGCTCCAGCTCCAGGATCCGCAGCAGGTAGAAGACGATCCCGAAAACGGCCACGGCCCCGAGGAGGGAGAACGAGGCCGCGAAGCTCCCGGTGCCCAGATAGAGCAGCTTTCCCAGGAACGCGAACACCGGGTAGCCGGGGAAGTGCGGCTGCAGGTCCGGGATGCTGTACTCCCGGAGGCTCAGGGCGAAGCGCAGGCTGTCCGGATCCTCGATGGTGTAGACCGTGGTCGCGACCCTGCTGACCACGCAGAGCAGAAGGAACCCCAGCGCGATCCCGGCGGCGCGGCCGCCCCACCGCGACGCGGAGGAAGAGGCCTCGAGCGGCCCCTCCCTCCACGCTACGGCCGTGGACTGGAGATACATCCGTTGGTTCGGCGGCTACCAGGCCGCCATGTTGGCGTCCGAGAACCCGTACACGTCCTGCACGATGTCCTTCGCCGCGTTCAGATCCGCCACCAGCTGATCGTGCGCCTCCGAGCCGGGGACCGCGTACGTCGGCGCGGTACCGAGAAGACCCGCCAAATCCTCCAGCTCGGTGTCGGAAACGAGCTTGAACGGGTTGTACTGGAGCGCCACGACGAAGGACCGCGCTTCGGCCCAGTGCGCGTTGTAGCTGTCGTTGCTCTTGTCGGCGACCTCGTCCTCGGTCAGCTCTTCCACGTCCTCGAGGGAGTCGTTCAGATAGTGCACGACGTTGGCCGCGACCAGCTTCTCCCATCCTTCGGCCACCACCTGCCGTTCGGCGGTGACCTCTTGCGTGGTGGCCTCGTTCACGATGGCCGTGCGCCCGTTGAGGTACGCCTGGAAGATCTCGTCCGTGAAATCGACGTCGCTACCGCCGCTGTCGCGCTTCCCCGCGTAGCGGGCCCAGCCGAAGTTGTACTCGGACCGGAAGTCGATGAAACCGTCGCTGTTCGAGTCGGAGGTGAAGTCCGAGCTCTCACCGGCGAGGTCCGCGTCGCTGTACTCCTTGAAGTCACGCGCGGCGCCGAAGTACCCGAAGGATTCATCCCACTTGTGCTCCATGGAGGAGTACGGCTTGCCCTCTTCGGCCTCCGTATTGTCGGCCCCCAGGAGCACGTCGTCCGTCAGATAGACGCCGGTGCCCTGGTAGTAAACCACGGCCCCCATGAGGAGCTTCTCCACCATCTGACTCATGTGCAGACCGTCGTCGGTGGTGTAGACCGCCGGCGTGCCGAGCTTATCCGGGTCCTCGGAGTTCTCCGCGATGAGCTGGAACCAGTCGCGGATCAGCTCGTCCGCCGGGCTGCCGAACCCGATGACCGTCGCGTCGGAGATCTTCCCCGAGAGGTTCTTGTCCGTGGCGATGGCCGAGTATGCGGCCTCGAGCGCCTCCGCGCCGTCGATGCCCGTAAGCGTCTCCAGGTCGAGCTCGTCCCGGTAGTCGTAGCGGTCCAGCAAGTCCTGGACGGAGACGGGGCTGGCGTCCTCGGTCGCGAGGTTGTCGATCATGATCCTCAGGTCCTGCGTGAGCAGGTTGCGCACCGTCTGACCGGGATAGGCGACGCTAATCTCGCCGTCGACGAAGCGGCTGTCGAAGGCGTAGGCGTCCGGAACCGCGATGGGCTCGGAGCCCGGATCGTTCGGGTCGTTCGGATCGTCGGGTCCCACCGGGTTCAAGTCGTCGTCACACCCGGCGAGGCCGACGGCCGCCAAGGCGATCCCCGTCATGAAGGTCCTACGAGCGCTTCTCTGCATTGTATCCGTCTCCTCATGTAAGATGATGTTGCTTCTGCGGCCTTAAGCCTCAGAACGCGATGTCCAACCCCACGTTGATCTGTCTACGGGGGCCGGGAAGGATGCCCGAGCTCAGGTTCGCCTGCGGCTGCCCGGGGTTCGAGTGGAGCCGTGAACCGATGTAGACCGCGTCGAGCAGGTTCTTGGCGGTGACCGAGAGAGTGACCCGGTCGTTCACGGCGTATCGGGCCGCGGTGTTGAAGATGTGGTAGGCGGGCACAGGACCCGTGTCGCCGCGGTTGTACGTCTCCGTAACGTTCTCGAAGTCCGTGAAGACCTCGTCCACGTACTGGACGTCCGTTCTCAAGGAGAGGCCCCACGGGAAGGTTCGGGAGAGTCCCGCCGTCACGGTGTGTCGCGGTGCGTACGTGAGCTCGTTGCCCGCGATGTCCACCTCGGCGCCCCCTGCGCGCACGGCGGAGCTGACGACACCCTTCAGGACTTCGGTGTCCAGGTAGGTGTAGCTCACGTTCAGGTCCGGCAGCACCGGGCTCAGCTCGGACGCCGCGAGGGTGGCTCCGAGCTCCGCACCCCGATTCCGGACTCGGCCCAGGTTCTTGAAGGCCGTGCCGCGGCCGGCCGCGACCAGGTTCTCGACGGTCACGTGAAAGCCGGAAGCCTCCAGGGAGAGCCAGGGAAGGTTGGACCGGACCCCGAGCTCCGCGTTCCAGCTCTTCTCCGCGTCCAGGTCCAGCCCGCCCTCCGGCACGTCGTCGCCGAAGTTCACCACGCGGAGCGTGCCGCTGGAGGGCGGCGTGAATCCCCGGTGCACGCCCCCGAAGAGCTCATGGTCTCCCAGCCTGTAGTTGACTCCGAGCCCCGGGAGGAGCACGACGGTGGTCCGGTCCTGGTAGAGTGAGCCGCTGAGCCGATCCACCTGCTGCTGCTCGAAGAGCTCGAACCGGACGCCCGGCCGCACGGATAGGTTCCCGAAGCGGACCTGTTCCGAGGCGTGGAGCGCGAGCGCGGTCGTCTCGTAGTGGTGGCTCTGACCAACGATGTCCACCGTCTCCGGCTCCTCCGGATCCCCGGTATAGTAGATCCCCTCGCGAGCGTCCGGAGCGTCGCCCCGCTTCTTGTCGTCGATGAACCGCTCGAAATGCACCCGGGCTCCGAAGTCGAGGGTCGCTTCCCCGCCGAAGAGCGTGTGCCCGACCTCGTAGCTCCGCTCGATGCCTCCCACGTAGAAGGTCCGCAGGATCCCGAGGTTCTGCCGGCCCCCGCCGACGCGCACCAGGTCCCCCGGCTGATAGGGAGGGACCGGCCGGATCTCGCCCTCCTGGTAGTCGGAAGCACGGACGAAGACGTCGTCTTCCCGCCACCAGCGGCGGTCGAAGAAGCTGAGGTAGAGCCGGGTGTCGTGTTGGAGGCGGGAGCTCTCCTGCTCGTTCATGATGAGGTCCAGCGACGAGCGGAAGACCCGGAAGTTGTCGTGCTCCTTGGGGTTGAACCTCGGGTTGCTGCGGAACGAGTACTCGGTGAGCCCGGTGTACGTGGCGTTGGAGTTCTCGTAGTTGACGTTCGCCTTGAGGTAGGCTACCCGGTCGTCGCTTCGCAGGAGCTGGGCCTTGAAGGTGCCGTTGGCCTGCTCGAAGGCGTTGTTCTGGCGAAAGCCGTCGCCCCGCTTGTAGAGGAGTTGAAGCTCCGGGCGAAAGGTGCGGCTACCGCCCAGCGGCAGGTCCGCCATGAGACTCGCGTAGCCGTTGTTTCCGGCGGTGAGACTCGCCACCGCCCTATCGGATCCACCGGGGCGGCTCGTCAGGTAGTTCACCACGCCGCCCATCGTCTGCGGGCCGTATCGGATGGCGCCGCTTCCCTTGAGGACCTCGACCCGGTCGATCCGCTCCGCGGGGGGGTTGTAGTACATGTTCGGGTACATGTAGGGAGCCGGCTGGATCGGGATCCCGTCTTCCAGGATGAGGACCCTGGAGCTCCGGCGCGGATTGAGGCCGCGAATGCCGATGCTCAGGCGGGAGTTCCCCATCCCGTCATCAGCGAATCCGTGCACGCCGGGCACGTACTGGAGGAGCTCCTGCGTCCCGATGGGTTGGAGCAGATCCACCGCAGGGGCGGAGATGTGGGTCGCCGTGCCGGGCATTCCCTCCGATGCCGCCGAGGCGTCGGCGAGGATCCGGAGAGGGGCGAGAGAGATGGCTCTGGGCTCGAGTACGACGTCGAGGGAGGTGGCCGCGTCGGCGCGAACCACGACCGCCTCGCTCGTCCGGCCGTACCCGAGGAGCTCGAAGACGACACGCACCTCTTCGCCGGCCGGAAGATCCGCCACCACGTAACGCCCGGTCGGGTCCGTGATCGTCGACCCCAGGACGCGCCCGCCGGACTCCACGCTCACGGACGCTCCCGACACGGGCATGCCCGTGTCCGCGTCCACCGCCTGACCGGTGATCTCGCCCCCGGATCCCGGCTGAGCTTGAGCGACGAGGCCGGCCGGAGAGATCAGGAGAAGCAGCCAGAGTCGAACGAGGTATCGCATGATCAAAAGATCCTGGGGTTCTGGTGGCGCGAGCGGACCTCGTGCGTCCGGCTCGAATCCGCGGGGGTCGCCTCCGTTCCCGAAACCTCGAGATCGAACATCATCACCCCGTAGCTTCCCTCGTCTTCGGGCTCACGCTCTTGCGGCGGGAGGATCGGGTCGTCCTCGCAGCCGGGGAGGACGAAAGCCGCCATCCCGATCAGGATCAGATGGCGTGCGTGCCGGAGGGCCATGGGCGATTCCCTTTTCGGAGCGAATGCGTCGAGGCGCGGTGCCGCTCGCGCTGAGCAAGGTTATCCGGAATGATTCTTATTAGATGAGATTGAAACCAATTCTCATCTGCGGCCCAAGCTAGGCGGGGTCGCTTGGGCGGTCAAGTGAGGGGCGTGAGGGAGCGGTGCCGCTCGCTTGGGACGTAGCGCCCACGCCACTACGGCACGATCATCGAGACGGCGGGACATGAACTCGTGGTGAACGACGCATCACGGGAGCCCGCTCCCGGCCGTCACCTCATCCGAGGATTCGGAAATCCACTCCCACCGCCTCGTACGTCGACACCGCTCGGCCGTCACGGGTGAGGAGCACGGCCCCGGCTCGCTTGGCCGTGGCCCCGATGAGGGCGTCGTACACGCTTCCCCCGGAGATGCCGCGACCGAGGGAAGACCTCAGCAGTGAGCGGTAGTCGCTTCCGGGAAGGATCAGGAGCTCCGGCTCGAATCGGTCGCCCAGGAACGCTTCCACTACCGCGGCCGGGGCACGGTGCGGCGGAGGAAGGCGCGTAAGAACCGAGTAGCTCTCCAGGAGGACGTGGGCCGGAAGATGCGCTTCCCCCGGCACCGCCTCCCGAGCCGACTCGTGAGCCTCGTGCCAACTCGCGAACAGCGCCACCACGACGCTGGTATCGACAGCGATCACCGCCGCGTACGCTCCAGGGTCTCCCGCACGATCTCGTCGGTGAGGGGAGGAAGCTCCTCGTCCGGAACCGCGGCGCTGCCACCGCTTCCCTCGACCAGGGACATCGGAGTGGCCGCGGGTTCGATCTCGATCCTGCCATCGCGCTCGCGGATGTCGAGGAGCTCGCCGCCACGTAGGCCAAGTCGCTGGCGGAGAGCTTTCGGAATGACCACCCGCCCCGCACCATCAATGGTAGATCTCATGGGTTGAAAATGGTATCACGCCGCCGCGACGGCAATGTATAACGGTTCGGGAAGCGGCAGCGGCTCCAGTCTTCGGTGCACACGTGGGACGCTTGCGGCCGGCTCAGCGATGCTCGTATGCTACGAGTGATCGCTTCGGGCTCGCCACTGGCCCGGACCGCTACCGGACCGACGCGGACGGCGACCCCCGCCTCCCGCTCGGCTCCCAGCTCCCGACCCGCTTCGCCATCCCGTCCCTACACCGCGCGCGTCCCGGGGTCATCGTCTTCTCCGCCCGCGGCGAGTACCGGGGCGGACACGTGCAGAGGCCGCCAACGACTACTGGTTCGACGCCGACTACTTCAAGCTGCGCAGCGTGTCCGCCACCGTCCCCGTCGGCTTCGCGTTCCCCGACCGAGTCACCGAGGCGCTCCTCACCGTCAGCCTCGCGCACGCCCTCACCTGGTACGAGGACGTGCCCTGGTGGGACGTCGAGATCCCGGGCAACGAGGGCGCCAACGACGACGGCGTCGGGACGTCCGAGCGCGTGCCGGCGCCGACGACGCTGACGTTCAGCTTACGGGTGCGGTTCTGAGGCATGCCGGACGGCCCGGTCGAGCCGGCTTCATTGACCACCGGTCGCCACGGCTTATGCTTCGAGTCTCGCCCCATCTCTCTAGCCGCACCCCGAGCGCCCCGTGAGCCGACTTTCGCTATCGAAGGACCGCATCAAATTCCTCTTGCTGGAAGGCATACATCCGGCGGCCCGGGAGGCGTTGCGCGAGGCCGGCTACACCAATGTCGAGTCGCACGCGGGATCGCTGACCCCCGACGAGCTCGAGAAGGCGATCGCCGACGCCCACTTCGTGGGCATCCGCTCGCGCACGCAGCTCACGGCCGACGTGTTGGATGCGGCGGAGAAGCTCACGGCGGTCGGCTGCTTCTGTATCGGCACGAACCAGGTGGACCTCGACGCGGCGGAGCTGAAGGGTGTGCCGGTCTTCAACGCGCCGTTCTCCAACACCCGGAGCGTGGCCGAGCTGGTGCTGGCCGAGGTGGTGTTCCTCCTTCGCGGCATTCCCGCCAAGAACGCCGCCGCGCACCGCGGCGAGTGGACCAAGTCCGCGGCTCACTCCTACGAGATGCGCGGCAAGAAGCTCGGCATCGTCGGCTACGGTCACATCGGCAGCCAGCTCGGCGTGTTGGCCGAGGCGCTCGGCATGGAGGTCATCTACCACGACGTCGAGAACAAGCTACCCCTGGGCAACGCCTCGGTCCGTGACCACCTGTCGGACCTGCTGGAAGAGGCCGATGTCGTGACGCTGCACGTACCCGAGACGCCCGCGACCCGGATGATGATCGGCCCCGCGGAGCTCGCGACCATGCGCGCCGGCACCTACTTCGTCAACGCCTCCCGGGGGAGCGTGGTCGACATCGACGCCCTGGCCGAGGCGCTGGAGTCGGGCCACCTGGCCGGCGCTGCCGTGGACGTCTTTCCCGAAGAGCCGGAATCCAACAGCGATCCCCTGGTCTCGCCGCTCACGGAGTTCGACAACGTGATCCTGACGCCCCATATCGGGGGCAGCACCCAGGAAGCCCAGAAGAACATCGCGCTGGAAGTCGCCGGCAAGCTCGTCAAATACTCGGACAACGGCTCCACCACCCAAGCCGTCAACTTCCCCCAGGTGTCCCTGCCGGAGAACGAGGAGTTCAGGCGTATCCTCCACGTGCACCGCAACGTCTCCGGCGTCCTCGAGAAGATCAACCACATCTTCTCCGAAGAAGGCATCAACGTCGCCGCCCAGTATCTACAGACCTCCCCCCGCGTGGGTTACGTGGTGATGGATGCCGAAGTCGACGACGCCTGGGGTCTGGTCGATCGGCTCAAGGGGATCGACGGCACCATCCGCACCCGACTTCTCTACTGACCACCGATCCATGAGCCACCCCGACCACCAGCAGGCACTCGACCGCATCCGCGCGACCGTCGGCCCGAAGGGCGTGGTCGACGACGACGCCCGAGAGGGCTACCTCGTCGACGAACGACAGCTCTACCGGGGTGAGGCCGTGCTCATCGTGCGTCCCGGCACCACCGATGAAGTCTCCCGAGTCATGGCGATCTGCTACGAGGCGGGTCTGGGCATCGTGCCCCAGGGCGGCAACACCGGCTACTGCGGCGGCGCCACGCCCGACGATGCCGAGGGCCAGGTCCTCCTTTCGCTGTCCCGGATGAACGCCGTGCGCGGCATCGACCCGGTCGGCTTCACGATGACCGCGGAGGCGGGCGTGGTGCTCGCCCATGCCCAGGAGGCGGCGGCCGAGAAAGACCTCCTGTTCCCCCTCAGCATGGCCTCGGAGGGGAGCGCCGAGATCGGAGGCGCGCTGGCCACGAACGCGGGCGGGCTGGCGGTGCTCCGCTACGGCACCGCCCGGGAGCTGTGTTTGGGCGTGGAAGTCGTGCTGCCCGACGGCCGCGTCATCCACGGGCTTTCGGGGCTGAGGAAGGACAGCACGGGATACGACCTGAAGTCGTTGTTCTGCGGCGCCGAAGGAACCCTCGGCATCATCACGGCGGCGACGCTCAAGCTCTTCCCGCAGCCGAACGCTCGCCAGACCGCATGGCTGGCCGTGGCCGACGCCGCCGCGGCCTGCCGGCTTCTCGGCCGGGCCCGGCGGGAGAGCGGCGACAGCGTCACCTCCTTCGAGTACGTCATTCGGCCGTCTCTGGAGCTGGCCCTCGGGTACAGTGACAGCCTCACGGATCCGTTGGACGACCCTCACGAGCACTACGTCCTGCTCGAGCTCTCCTCCGGCCAGAGCGAGGAGCAGCTCCGCGAGGTGAGCGAGGCGATCCTGATGAGCGGCATGGAGGAAGGTGAGATCCTCGACGGCGTGATCGCCGAATCGAGTCAGCAGCGCGGCCAGCTATGGCAGCTGCGCGAGACCATTCCCGAGTCCGAGAAGCACGAGGGTGGTTCGGTGAAGCACGATATCTCGGTGCCCATCGACCGGATCCCCGAGTACCTGGCGGCCGCGTCGGACCGACTGGCCGACATCGCTCGATGCCGGTACTCCATCTACGGTCACATCGGCGACGGCAACCTGCACTACAACCTGCTGGCGCCGGCGGGTGAGGACCCCGAAGCCTTCAAGCGCGAGCACGGTCGGGCGCTGTCGGAGTGCCTGCACGACCTCGCCGCGGAGCTCGGCGGCAGCTTCAGCGCCGAGCACGGGGTCGGAAAGCTGAAGAAGGGCGAGCTCGCCCGCTTCAAGGATCCCGAATCGCTGGCGACGATGCGCGCCATCAAAGCCGCGCTCGACCCGAAAGGGCTCATGAACCCCGGCAAGGTCCTCTGACCCCGGGGCTTCATCAGGGGATCAGCTCCACCACGTCTTCATCCCCGGGCACGAGCGATGCGATCGCTTGGTCGAACGTGGCCAGCCTACCGCCCCGGTCGAGGGACAGCGCCAATATTCGACGATTGATCGTATCGCGGGCGCGTCCAGGGTCGCTGTATCCCACACGACTTCGAGATCCACGGCGAATTAATCATGCACGATCTTGTGCCTGAGACCGGTCACCTTTCTCCAGGGAAGCTCCGGATGTTGGTCCGTGAGCCCGCGTCATCAAAGAGGTCGTGAGACGAGACACGCCGTGTTCTCGGCAGATCTGTGCCAAGCGATCGGAGTCGAAGTCAACCATACGGGAATTCTCTATCCAGAGCCCGTCAGGGCCAACCAAACCCTATCGATAGCCACGTCATAACCTTCAGATGTTTCCGACGTGGCCACCACCGGCCGGTCCGCGCGGGCCTGATCGAGAATACGCTGGACCCCGCTTCCGGGCCACAACACCTTCGGGCCATGTAGAGGGAGCGACCGCAGGGAGCGGACCCGGAACCATATTTGTTATGGGACGTGTGCCGCCGCGCGACCCAACAAGAACGGTCCCAACTAACGTCGTTCTCCACGGATGATCAGGACCTCACCCGGCTGCAATCTTTCGGACGCTGCCACGGCCTCGTCCAAGAGAGGCACGAGATCAATCACTCGGTTCGTGACAGCGGCCAGCACGACGACCCGAATCTCATGATCCTTCAGACTTTGCTGGTACTGGAGGTTCTGGTCAGCGGTGAGGAAGACATCAAATGATGCAGCCGCACGCCGGAGGACTCGCACCCGCAACCAAAGCTTCCTGGGCGAGCCTGAGCACGCTCATGGCCTGCTCTCGGGAAACGGACGGAAAGTCCTCCAGAAACTCATCGAGCGTCTGCCCGGAGGCCAGATAATCGATCAGGTTCTGAACCGGGACCCGCGTCCCGGAGAATACCGTTGTGCCGCCAAGAATTTCGGGATCTTGGCTCAAGAGTTCTGGATTCGTCTGCATCTCGACCACCTCCGTGTCTCTCAATCTACACCGGGACGGTCGGCCAGGCTCCCCGCTTCCTCATCCCAAAGGCACATGTCCCATAACTTCCGATAGCCGACCACGCGACCGAACGGACCGGGCCTCTCGGTGGCGGCGGACACCTCGTCCGTCCAGAAGGTGTGGCCGTTGATGGCTCGCAGACGACGCAGCAACGTGATCGCCTCCTGCGGGCTTCGCGCGTCGGGAATCGCACGAGTGTTGCTGGATACGCGCACGAACCCCGACTCGGTCAGGGGTCAGGTCGCCCACCCCTGCCCGTGGACGGTACGGAACCAGTCGAGAGCGCGGGCATGATGGATGTGGTTGGGCCACGAGCACGTTGACGTCGAGCAGCCGGAACGTCCAGGTCGTGCTGAACGGATTCGGGACGCCGCAGGGCTTCACGCACGAGCGACGAGATCACGGACCCCATACGTTCGCCCCGTTCCCGCGCGAGGCTCCGGGTTGCGCTCCGCAGCATGAAGCCGTAGTCGTGACAGGGTTGGAGTGGCCGGGCTGTGTGCCGGACACGTGGCCCGGCGGCGTGGAGTGCTACTCGATCCGCGAGGCCCCATGAGTTCCTTTCCGCACCTCCGCACCATCGGCCGACCTTTCCCGTCGATCCTGTCGGCCGGTCTCCTCGTGACCCTTGCGTCCGCCTGCGGCGACAGCTCACCTAGCGAGCCGACGCCGCCCGGCGGTGAGCAGGTCGCGGCCGTGGAGGTCCAGCCCGGAGCGGACACGCTCTTCGCGCTCGACGATACGGTGACGCTGACCGCCGTGGCCCGGGACCAAGCCGGCGAAATCGTGTCCGACGCGGGCATCTCGTGGCGGTCCTCGGCCCCGAACGTCGTCGTCGTCGACGGGAATGGGACGGCAACGGCCGTGGGCAACGGCGCCGCGGTGATCACGGCCTCCGCGGCGGATGCCGAGGGCACGGCGGACCTGGCGGTAGCCCAGCTCGCTTCGAGCGTGCAGGTGACCCCGACCAGCGCGGTCCTCACCACCGTCGGGGACACCGCCCGCTTGAGCGCGGAAGGACAGGACGAGAACGGCAACGAGCTAGCGGGGGCCGACGTCGTGTGGCAGTCGGAGAACCACGCGGTGGCCACCGTGAGCCCGAGCGGGCTGGTCACCGCCCGGGGGAGCGGCGAGGCCGTCATCACCGCCACCGTCCAGGACGTGCCCGGGCTCGCCGATGTCACCGTCGACCGGACGGTCGGGGGGCTCCGGTTCATGGTCGCCCCCTCCGACGCCGTGGCCGGCGAGGCCATCGACCCGGCGGTCCAGGTGGAGGTGGTGGATACCGCCGGGAACCGAGTGGAGGACCTGGAGCTCGCCGTCACCCTGGGGCTCGCCAACGCCCAGACGCCGGCGACGCTCGAAGGCACCCGGACCGTAGGGGCCACCGCCGGCGTGGCCTCGTTCAGTGGCCTCTCGGTGGACCGGGTCGGGACCCACACGCTCCGGGCCGTGGCCGGCACGGACACGGCCACGAGCGCACCGTTCGACATCGAGCCGGCCGAGGCCGCCGCGCTGCGCTTCGGCGCCCTGCCCTCCACGGGGACCGCCGGCGAGGTCCTGGCGCCGGCGGAAGTGCGGGTGGAGGACGACTTCGGCAACCTGGTTCCGACGGCGAGCCCGACGGTGTCCGTTCGTCTCGAGGACGCGGACACCACCGCGCTCTCCGGCACCACGGCCGTGACCGCCGAGAACGGGATCGCCACCTTCGACGACCTGTCCGTGACCGAGGCCGGCGAGCACGCCCTTACCACCGCGGTCGACAACGATGACAATATGGCCAGCGCGACAGGAGGGCCGCTCGAGATCACACCGGCCGCAGCGCACGGGCTCGCGTTCCGGGTTCAGCCGGATGCCGTGGAGGGCCACGAGTTGATGGAGCCGGCGGTAGAGGTGGTGGTCCGGGACACCTTCGGGAATCGGGTGCCGTCCGCGGATGTCGACGTCACCATCGGCCTGGGCCAGAGCCCCTCTTCGGGCCCCGATCCCGGCCTCGGCGGCACGTTGACGGCGGCGACCACCGACGGCGTCGCCGTCTTCGACGCCCTGCGCGTCGATCGGCCGTACGACGGCTACACGATGCTGGCGAGCGCGTCGGGCCTGGAGTCCGCGGAGAGCACCCCGTTCTCCGTGAATCTGACCTTCACCGATGTGGCCGTCGGTGGATCCCATACCTGTGCCGTCACCCAAGGCGGCGAGATCTACTGCTGGGGCGACAACGACTCCGGTCAGCTCGGGACCTCCTCGGTCGACGCCACGGCCGTGCCCGTGCGCGTCGAGGCGAATCTCAACTTCGGGACCGTCACGGCCGGCCGGTCGCACACCTGCGCGACCCTCCGGGCTCTCACCGTCCAGACCCCGTACTGCTGGGGGTGGAACGAGTTCGGCCAGCTCGGCGTCGGAGACCGAGAGGACCGGGCCGTCCCCACGGCCGTGGACGGCCCCGCCATGACCCGGGTGTCCGCCGGAACCGACCATACCTGCGGCCTCAACAGCGACGGCGTGTACTGCTGGGGCTCCAACAGCACGGGTCAGCTCGGCCAGCCCGGCACGTTCGAGGCGTCGCAGGTCAGCCCACGCCAGACGATCGGCGGGGGATTCCAGGCCGTCGCCGGGGGCGACCTGCACAGCTGTGCGGTGGACACCGACGGCACCGCGTACTGCTGGGGCCACAATGACGCGGGCCAATTGGGCGACGGCAGTCATACCACCGCGACCTCCCCGGTCACGGTGGACGACTCCGGGGGGGCGGTCGTGTTCGAGACCATCACGGCCGGCGTCACGCAGACGTGCGGCACGTTTCCGGGCGAGGACATCGTGTTCTGCTGGGGAGCCAACAACGGCGGCCAGCTCGGGACGGGCGATATGACATCCTCGACGACGCCGAGGCTGACCGTCGGCCCCGACCTCGTCGCGGTCGACGCGGGCTCCGGCTATACCTGCGGGATCAGCAACGCCTCGGAGGCCATGTGCTGGGGCGCGAACGGTCCCTGGCTCGGCCTGGGCGAGTCCGCCTACGCTGCCAACGTCCTGTCCCCGACGGCCGTGCCGGTGGACGGAACCTTCACGGCCATCGAAGCCTCGCACGCCGCCGGGACGCATACTTGTGCGTTGACGACGGACGGGACGGTCTACTGCTGGGGAACGGGGCGGGCCGGTGAGCTCGGGAACGGCTCGGCCACCGACCGCTACAGGCCCACGCCGGTAATCCAGTAAGCGGGCGGGCCGAAGCTACGCCTCTACCCGCTTCAGGCGTCGTAGCTTCCCCAGACGTCACGCAACGCGTCACTGATCTCGCCGAGGGTCACGTGGGCCCGGACGGCAGCGATGATCGGGGGCATGAGGTTCTCGTCGGTCCGGGCGACGGAACGAACGCGCTCGAGCGCGTCGCGCACGGTCGAGGCGTCCCGACGGCCCTTCAAAGCCGCGAGACGCTCGCGTTGCCCCTGCTCGAGAGCCGAGTAGTCGGGCTGTTCGATGCGGGCCTCCGGCTGGCCTTCCTCCGCGTGGTGGTTGAGGCCGACGATCTTCCGCCGCCCGGACTCCACCTCCTGCTGGAACTGGTAGGCCGCACGGTGGATCTCGTCCTTCATGAACTCGATCGCGCGCGCGGCGCCTCCGAGCTCGTCGATGCGCTCCAGATACTCCCGGGCGCGGCGCTCGACCTCGTCCGTCAGAGACTCGATGAAGTGCGACCCACCGAGCGGATCCGCCGTGCGCACGATCCCGGATTCGGAGGCCAGGATCTGCTGCGTGCGGAGCGCCAGCGTGGCGGATTCGGTCGTGGGGAGCGCGAGCGCCTCGTCGTATCCGTTCGTGTGGAGCGACTGGGTGCCTCCCAGCGTGGCGGCCAGCGCCTGGACGGTGACGCGCACGACGTTGTTCAGGGGCTGCTGCGCCGTGAGCGTGGAGCCACCGGTTTGCGTATGGAAGCGCAGCCGGCAGGCCCGGTCCGAGCCGCCGAAGCGCTCCCGCATGATGTCGGCCCACAGCCGGCGGGCCGCCCGGAACTTGGCCACTTCCTCGAAGAGGTCGTTGTGGGCCGCGAAGAAGAAGGAGAGGCGCGGCGCGAACGCCTCGAGGTCGAGCCCGGAGGCGAGCGCCCGCTCCACGTATTCGATGCCGTTGGCGAAGGTGAACGCGATCTCCTGCGGGGCGGTCGAGCCCGCTTCACGGATGTGGTATCCCGAGATCGAGATCGTATTCCACTTCGGGACCTCGGTGGAGCAGAAGGCCATGATGTCCGAGACCAGCCGGAGGCTCTGCTCGACCGGGTAGATGTAGGTGCCCCTGGCGATGTACTCCTTGAGCACGTCGTTCTGGAGCGTGCCGGCGAGCTTCTCCCGCGGCACGCCCTGCTCGTCTCCGAGCGCGACATAGAACGCCAGCAGAATACCGGCCGTCGCGTTGATCGTCATCGACGTCGACACCTCGTCGAGACGGATGCCGTGGAAGAGGCGCCGCATGTCCTCGATGGAATCGATCGCCACGCCGACGCGTCCGACTTCGCCGGAGGCCATCGACGCGTCGGAGTCGAAGCCCATCTGCGTCGGGAGGTCGAAGGCCACCGACAGCCCGGTCTGCCCCCGATCGAGCAGGTAGCGGAACCGCTCGTTGGTCTCCTCCGCCGTGCCGAAGCCCGCGTACTGCCGCATGGTCCAGACGCGTCCCCGGTACATGTCCGGGTAGATGCCGCGGGTGTACGGATGGGCGCCCGGCTCGCCGGTCGGGCCGTGCTCCGCGGGTCCGTAGACCGGCTCGACCGGGATGCCGCTGTCCGTCCGGTACTGCTCGTCCTCACTCATGCCGTTCACTCGTCCTCGGCGTCGGGAGACAGAAAGTCGACCAGCACCTGGCCCTTCTCGACCGTGTCGCCGGCCGCCACGTGGACCGTGCCCACGACGCAGGGCACCTCGGCCTTGAGCTCGTTCTCCATCTTCATGGCTTCCACGATGACGACGCCCTGGCCCGGTTGCACCTCGTCGCCTTCCGTGACCTCGACCTGCACCACCAAGCCGGGCATCGGCGCCGTGACGGGCTTGGGCCCCGAGGCGGCACCGATGGCGCCCGTGAGCTCGCGGATCGCGCGCGTGCGCTCGTCGACGACCTCGGCCTCGATGGGGTGGCCACTCACGTTCAGGCGCCACCCGCCCCGCCCTTCCGGGTGGGCGACGACACGGTACGAAGCGCCGTCCAGCCGGAGCCCCCGCACGGGCGTTCCACCGAGGGCGGCGAGCTCCGCGTCGACTTGCCGGCCGTCCACCTCGATGCCGTCGGCTCCGAACTCGACCTCGAAGGTCCGCCCCCCCACCGTCACATGGTACAGCATTCAGCCACCCCTGCTCAGGTTCATCGTGACGACCGTCTCGACGTGGGCCGTCTGCGGAAAAAGGTCGAAGCACCGCACCCGCGCGACCTCGTAGGCGGACGCGAGGCCGGAGAGGTCGCGCGCCAGGGTGGCAGGATCGCAGCTCACGTAGACGAGCCTCCGAGGGCGAGTGTCCAGAACCGTCTCGACGACCGCGTCATCCACACCCGTTCGGGGCGGATTGAGGATCAGCGCGTCGGGCGCGGACAACTCCGGCAGGACGCGCTCGACCTTGCCCGTCCGTACGCGAAAGCCGGCCGGGGCATCGACCTCGGCCCTCTCCACGGCCTCGGGATCCATCTCGATCCCGATCACGTCGGCACCGCGCGCGGCGAGGGCGCGCCCGTACGGACCCACGCCGCAATACGCGTCGACCACCGTCGCGGCCTCCCCCGCTTCTTCCATCACGTGCGCACGCAAAAGCTCCGCCGCTCCGCTGTTGACCTGCTCGAAGCCCGGCGAGGGCGACCCTTCGTCCGGCTCGTGAACGACGGAGGACAGCTCGGGCACGGCGTCCATGAGGGTCGCGGGCCGCCACGACGCGTCGCCCCCGGAGACGATCAGCCCCACGCCGCCGTCGTCGCGCACCCGGAGGGTCAGCCGCAAGCGCCCACCGTCCGGCAACGCCCGGGCACCGGGACCCCAACGCTGCCGGAGCTGTATCCAAGCGCGTTCGATCGGCTCCTCCGGAAGGACGCACTCGTCGTGGATCTCGACGACGTGCCCGGGGCGCTCCAGGCCGTGCAGCCCGGCCACCACCCGTCCCCCACGGAGGCGCCGGAGGGTGAACGACATGCGGTTCCGGTAGCGCACCGGCTCGGGCGAGGCGACGACCTCGGGCACGTCCACGCGCCCGAGCCCGCCGATGCGGTCGAACGCTTCGACCACCATGCTCCGCTTCCAGGCACGTTGCACGTCTTCGGGGAGGTGCTGGAGCTGACATCCCCCACACACGTCGTACCGGGTGCACAGAGGCTCGCGGCGGTCCGGCGAGGGCTCGAGCACCTCGAGCAAGGTCCCTTCCGCCCACCGCGGCTTCACGCGCGTCAGCCGGAGCCGAACCCGGTCACCCGGTGCCGTCCTCGGAACGAACACGGCACGTCCGTCCTCGAGCCGCCCGACGCCGGCCCCCCGGGACGAGATCCCGTGGACGTCGACCTCGGCGACGGTGCCCTTTTCCGGGGCGGCCGTGCTCAACGAGCCCATGGCGCTCCGGCCTTCCGCCACGCGGACATCTCCGTTCCGGCGGCCGTCCCGACGCGCGGCGTGCGGTGCCGCTGGCGATCCTCGTGCTCGAGCAGCGCGGCGCCCACGGCCGCGGCCGTCAGCACGTCGTCCGAGCGCTCCGGCTCGACCACCTCCGGATGCTCCTCCAGATACCGGATCGACAGATCGCCCGCCCGGAACTCCGGCTCGGCCATGACGCGGCGATGGAAGCCGGTGCAGCTGTCCACCCCGACGATGACCAGCTCCTCGAGCGCCCGCTTCATCCGTTCGATCGCATGGTCACGGTCGCTTCCGTGCACGATCAGCTTCGCGAGCAGCGGATCGTAGTGGAGCGTCACCTCCGAGCCTTCGAGCACTCCGCCGTCCCAGCGCACGCCGGGGCCGCTGGGGAGCGAGAGGTGCGTGATGGTTCCCGTCGACGGGAGGAAGCCGTGCTCCGGGTCTTCCGAAGTGATCCGGCACTCGATGGCGTGACCCGTCAGCGTGAGGTCCTCCTGGCCGAACGGGAGCGCCTCCCCCGAGGCCACGCGGAGCTGCCAGTCGACGAGATCGATGCCGGTGACCAGCTCCGTGACCGGATGCTCGACCTGGATGCGGGTGTTCATCTCGAGGAAGAAGAACTCACCGTCCTGGTAGAGGAACTCGATCGTGCCCGCCCCGCGGTACGACACCGCCTGGGCCGCGCGCACCGCCGCCTCGCCCATCGCCGCGCGCTCGTCGGGGCTGAGCACCGGAGAGGGGGCCTCCTCGACGAGCTTCTGGTGCCGACGCTGGATCGAGCACTCCCGCTCCGCGAGGTGCATCACGTTCCCGTGCGTATCGCCGAGCACCTGGATCTCGATGTGGCGAGGACGGTCGAGGTACCGCTCGAGGTACACCGAATCGTCGCCGAAGGCCGCGAGCGCCTCCCGCTGTGCCGCGTCGAACGCACGCGGCAGCTCGTCGGGCTCCGCCACGACGCGCATCCCCTTGCCTCCCCCGCCCGCCGCCGCCTTCAGCAACACCGGGTAGCCGATCTCCTCGGCCGCTTCGACGGCGGCGTCCGTGTCGGCCACCGCTTCGGTGAGGCCGGGCACGATGGGGACCCCGGCCTCGGTCATGCGCCGGCGCGCCTCGGTCTTGTCGCCCATGGCCGAGATGGTCTCCGACGTCGGGCCGACGAAGACCAGACCGGCGTCTTCCACGGCCTGGGCGAACCCGGCGCGCTCGGCGAGGAAGCCGTAGCCCGGATGAATCGCTTCGGCGCCGGCCTCGCGGGCCACCTCGATCAGGCGATCCACCTTGAGGTAGCTCTCGGCCGACGGCGCGGGGCCGATCAGATACGCTTCATCCGCCGCCAACGCGTGCGGGGCCATCCGGTCCGCTTCGGAGTACACGGCGACCGTACGGATCCCGCGCTCGCGGGCGGCCCGGATGATGCGAACCGCGATCTCTCCACGGTTGGCGACGAGTAGCGACCGGATCACGCTTGCACACCCTCGGACTGCGGAGGAACGGGCCCGGGCGACCCCGGGGTTTCGAGGCCCGAAGTTTAGCAGTCCGTACCGAAAATCTGAACGGTGATCGGGACGTCAGCCGCCGACCCGGCCCGACACGTTCATCTCGCTCCCGTCGCGGCGAATCCGGAACGTGACGGCTTCTCCGTCTTCATAGGTCGACAGGATGTCCCTCACCCGCGCGGGGTCGTCCACGGCGCGCCCGGCGATCTCGAGGATCACGTCTCCCACCTCGAGCCCGAGCCCGTTCTCGCCGTGCTCGGCGGCGACCAACACGCCCCGGTCCGTCCCGAAATACGCGCCGAGATCGGGGTTGACGGCCACCAGCTCGAGGCCCGAGCGTCCCCCCGGACCGAGCCGGAGCCGGGACACGCCTTCGCTTCCCGGTCCGTCGAAGCGGAACCGGTATTCGCCGGGCGGCACGCGCACGGCACCGGGCCCTGGCGCGTGCGGCCCGTCCGGCGGGCGCACGTCGATGCGTCCGTGCAGATCCCGCATCCGGTCCGAGAGCGCGCGCATCCGCTCACCGAAGGCTTCCGCGTCCCACTCCGGAGCCATGGGTCCGGCGAGCCGCCCCCAACCGGTGAGGTTCTCGGCTTCGAGCGTGGCCGTGCGGGCCTCCCCTTGCCGGCGGTAGGTGAGCGTCACCGAGTCGCCCGGCTCCACGTCACGGGCCAGGGCGAGCAGGCGTTGCGCCGGGAGGGAGCGACCCGGGTCGAGCGCGCGCTCACGCTCGTCCTCGAGCGGCTCGGTCAGGGACCGTCCGTCCAGCCGGGTCACGACGTCGCCTTCCCGCAGGCCCGCCCGGGCGGCCGGTCCGTCCTCGAGGACGCCGGAGACCCGAGCGCCCTCGGGCACCCCCTCGGTCTCGGAGACGTCGACCGAGATCCCGAGCCGCGGCCCCTCGTGCCCCGGACCCCACGGCCCGGTCACCATCTGCTCGAAGCGGGGCGTTCGCACGCACACACAGTCCTCGAGCTCGTTCCCGTCCGCGTCCACGCACCTGCATTCGGCTTCCCGGTCCTGCGCGCTCGCCGTCGCCTGGACCATCGCGAGCAGGCCCGCGAGCACGACGCCCATCACCCGACCCATCGTCATCGTATCGCTCCCGTGTAGAAGTGTGTTCACCTCTACGACGCGAGCGGACGTGGAACGGTTGCCCGGGAACGGCCGCGGCGCGCTCGAGATGCGCGGGGCGGGCCACCCCACGGTGTCAGAGCGGGATGTTGCCGTGCTTCCTGGGCGGATTCTCGTCGCGCTTGTTGCGCAGCATGTCGAGGGCGGAGATGAGGCGCGGACGGGTCTCCCGCGGATCGATCACGTCGTCGACGTAGCCACGCGCGGCGGCCACGTAGGGGTGCGCGAACTTCTCCCGGTACTCCTCGATCCGCTCCTCCGTCGCGGCCTCGGGATCCTCGGCGTTGGCGATCTCCTTCCGGAAGAGCACCTCCACCGCGCCCTTCGGCCCCATGACGGCGATCTCGGCTTGCGGCCACGCGAGGTTCACGTCGCCCCGGATGTGCTTCGAGTTCATGACGTCGTAGGCCCCGCCGTACGCCTTGCGGGTGATGACGGTCACCTTGGGCACCGTGGCCTCGGCGAAGGCGTAGAGGAGCTTCGCGCCGTGGCGGATGATGCCCCCGTGCTCCTGGGCCACGCCGGGCAGGAACCCCGGCACGTCCTCCAGGACGAGAATCGGGATGTTGAAGGAGTCGCAGAAGCGGACGAAGCGCGCCCCTTTGTCGGACGAATCGATGTCGAGGACGCCGGCGAGAACCGCCGGCTGGTTCGCGACGATCCCGACCGACTGGCCGCCCAGGTGCGCGAAGCCCACCAGAATGTTGCCCGCGTAGTCCTCGTGCACCTCGTAGAACTCGCCGTGGTCGACGACGTGCCGGATGACTTCCCGCATGTCGTAGGGTCGGTTCGGATTGTCCGGCACGAGGTCGAGGAGCCGCTCGTCCTGGCGGTCGTGCGGATCGTCTTCGTCGCCGGGCGGCGGGAGCTCCCGGTTGTTCTGCGGGATGAACCGCACCAGGTCCCGCGCCGCGGCGATGCACTCGGGCTCGGAGTCCGTGGCGAAGTGCGCCACGCCCGACGTCGAGGCGTGCACGTCGGCGCCCCCCAACCCTTCCATGTCGATGTCTTCGTGGGTGACGGTCTTCACCACGTTCGGACCGGTCACGAACATGTAGCTCGTGCCCCGGACCATGTAGACGAAGTCCGTGATCGCCGGCGAATAGACCGCCCCCCCCGCGCACGGCCCGAGAATCAGGCTGATCTGGGGGATGACGCCGGACGCGAGCGTGTTGCGTAGGAAGATGTCGGCGTACCCTCCGAGGCTCACCACGCCTTCCTGGATGCGGGCACCGCCCGAATCGTTCAGGCCGATGAGGGGCGCGCCGTTCTTCAGCGCCATGTCCTGCACCTTCACGATCTTTTCGGCATGGGCTTCGGAGAGCGAGCCACCGAAGACCGTGAAGTCCTGGCTGAAGACGTAGACCAGCCGGCCGTGGATCGTGCCGTACCCCGTGACCACGCCATCGCCGAGGACCTTGCGGTCCTCCAGGCCGAAGTCGGTGGACCGGTGGGTGACGAACCGATCGAGCTCCACGAACGAGCCCTCGTCCAGGAGCAGATCCAGCCGCTCGCGCGCGGAGAGCTTCCCGCGCTCGTGCTGCGCCTCGACACGCTCGGGGCCGCCGCCTTCTTCGGCAGCCACGCGCAGCTCCTGCAACCTGTCCAGCTTGTCTTGAATCGACATCAGCCTATGGGATGGGAGTCAACGTTCGATCTCGTATGCGTACCACATGTGTACGGCGCACCACCCGGCCGTCTACGACCGAGAAGACCCCGGTCGCCCCCTCGATCTCCTCCACGCCCTCCAGGGCGTCGAGCATGTCCGACGGACCCGTCGCTCCCCGCCTGAACGCCTCCAGAAGCAACAACGCGGCGTCGTAGCCGGCCGCGGGAACCGAGCTCACGAGCGAGCGTTGGAAATGCTCCTCGTAGGCCTCCTCGAAGCGGCGATAGCCGGGTGCGTCGGTCCCGGAGCCGATCGGTGCCGTAGCGACCACTCCATTCGTATGCCGCGGGTCCACGCGCCGGAGCGTTCCGGAATCGGTCCATCCGGATGTCCCCAGGACCTCGATGCCGAGCGTGTCCAGCCCGAAGTGGGTGAGCTGCGGCGCGATCAACTCCACGTCTTCGGCGGGCACCGGAACGAAGACCGCGACGGGCTCGAGCTCTTCCACGTGGAGGGTGTCGTCCTCGGTGAGCCCGAGCGCCTCGATCTCCGCGGCCCGCAGGGAGTCCCGGGCCGCCAGGATCTGCTGCTCGAAGAAGGTCGCGCCATCCGTGTACGAGAAGCGTCCCACGGTGCGGATGCCGAACCGCGCGGCCTCCCGCTCGAACACGTCGCCTTCTTCCTCCGACAGCGCCGAGGTCGACTCGACGAACGCCATGCGCTGGAACCCTCGTGATGCGGCGTGCACGGCCAGATCGTGCAATCCGACCGAATCCACGCCTTCGAGCGTGTACACGCCGGAGCCACGGAACGACGTGGACCGCGCCGTCGGAGAGATCAGGGGCAAGTTACCGTCCCGCGCGCCGGCCGCGATATCGAGGGCGGCCTCCTCGAGGAAGCCCACGACGCCGCTCACACCCTCCTGCTCCAGCTCCTCGACCAGCGCCGCGGTGCGCTCGGGATCTCCGGCGTCGTCGTGCACCTCCAGCTCGACCTCGAAGTCCGGGCCGAGCGCCGTGGCCGCCGCGACCTCGATGCCCTCGAGCACGAGGCCGGAGAACTCCGCGAGCGCCGGAGCCCCTTCCAGCGGCAAAATCGCCGCGAGCTCCAGCCTGCGGACCGTGAAGTACCCGTCGGGCACACGCCCGTCGAGCACGGCTTCGGCCAGAGCCGCGTCGTCTCCCGCGGCTCCGTGGTCGAGCGCCGCGCGCGCGAGCTCGGAGGCCCGCACGTCATCGCCGGACCTCAGGCTCAGCGCGGCGAGTCGTGCCTCGAGCACGGGCACGATCGGCGCATCCGCGGGTGCTTCGGCCAGCACGGTCTCGAGCGCCTCGGGGGCGGCATTCACAGCCGCCTCACGGCCTAACGCCACGGCTCGCTCACGCTCCGCCGGCGCGGCGCTCGCTGCCACGTCGGCAAGCGCACCGAGCACCTCTTCCGGGCGTCCGGACAGCGCTTCCGCGCGCAGCAACCGCATCTCCGTCGTACGCGGGTGGTCCGGACCCACGAAGCTCAGATAACGCGCCGCGGCCGCCTCGGCCGTCTCCTCCTCCCCCGCGCCGAGCGCCGCCCGCGCTTGTAACCCGAGCGCGCGTCCCGATACCGCGGAAGCGGGAAACTCCTCGACGACCCGCGTGGTCAGCCGAAGCGCCTCCTCGGCTCGTCCGGCCTCGTACGCGGCTTCCGCGTCGCGATACAGCTCGGCCGCCTCGGCCTGCCGCGCGTTCCCGATCGGCCCTGCCTCGAGGACGGGCTCTTCGGGTGCTCGCGGCGCGGGCTCGTCGCCACCGGTGCCCGCCGTATCGGGAGTGGCGCAGCCCGCACCCAACGCGAGCAGGAGCACCCAGACGAAGCGCCCGAACGCGGGATGCGTCCGGGCGCTCGCACGACGCGTCAGCATCGTTGGGCCGGAAGAGGAACGTCCTTCACCCTGGTCAGTCCTTGTCGTCCTCGGCTGCTTCACCGTCATCTTCTTCCGTCCCATCGCTCTCGCCTTCGGCCTCGGCCGCGGGCTTCGGCTCCACCTCGGCTTCGGTCTCGGGCTCCGTTTCAGGGGCGGCTTCGGCCTCCGCTGCCGATGCGGTCTCCGCCTCCGGTTCAGGCGCAGCTTCGGGCTCCGACTCGGCCGCGGGCTCGGGCTTTGTCTCGCTCGGGGCGGCAGCGGCCACCTCGCCCCCCTCACCACCTTCCTCCGCGGCCTTGATCCGCGCGGCGTCGATCTCCTCCTGCGACTTCCGCTCGGGCACTTCCGTCACCTCGAGCACGATCCGGCGGTTCACGGCGTCCGACTCCATCACCCGCAAGGACAGGGTGTCACCCGAGCCGTAGTACTCCTCCAACCGGTCGGCATCCTCGATGCCCGTGTGCGAGGCGGGAACGAATCCCTCGATGTCGTCTCCGAGATCCACCACGACGCCCTTGTCCTGGACGCGCGCCACCGTGCCGTCGAGCTCGACCCCCGGAGCGAGCCGCTCCGAGATCGAAGGCCACGGATCGTCGCTGAGCTGCTTCATGCCCAGGCTGATCCGCTTGTTCTCCGCATCGACGTCGAGGACCATGACCTCGAGCTCCTGCCCCTTCTGGACGATCTCCGAGGGATGCTCGACCCGGCGGGTCCAGCTCATATCGGAGACGTGGACGAGCCCATCGATTCCGGGCTCGATCTCCACGAACGCCCCGAACGACGTCAGGTTGCGGACGGTGCCCGTGAGGGTGGTGCCGGTCGGGTACTTCACCGGCAACGCCAGCCACGGATCCTCCTCGATCTGCTTCATGCCGAGCGAGATCTTCTCGTCGTTCGGATCGACCTTGAGGACCACCGCCTCGATGTCGTCTCCGATGGACACGACCTTCGACGGGTGCCGAACGTTGCGGGTCCAGCTCATCTCGGAGATGTGGACCAGACCCTCGACGCCCTTCTCGAGCTCGATGAAGGCGCCGTAGTTGGTGATCGAGACGACCTTCCCGCGGACACGCGCGCCGACGGGGTACTTCTTGTCGATGTCGGTCCAAGGATACGGAAGGAGCTGCTTGAGCCCCAGGGAGATCCGCTCTCGGTTCCAGTCGATGTCGAGCACCTTGACGTCGACCGATTGGCCGATGTCCACGACCTCGGACGGATGCCCGACGCGGCCCCAGGACATATCGGTGATGTGGAGCAGGCCGTCGAGTCCACCGAGATCGATGAACGCACCGAAGTCCGTGATGTTCTTGACCACGCCTTCGCGCACCTGGCCGACCAGGAGCTCCTTCACGAGCGTCTCGCGCTTCTGCTCGCGTTCCGCCTCGAGGATCACGCGGCGCGAAACGACGATGTTGCGGCGGCGCTTGTTGAGCTTGATGATCTTGAAGCGATAGGTCTCGCCGATCAGGTCCTCGATGTTCGGGACCCGTCGCAGCGCGATCTGCGACCCGGGGAGGAACGCATCCACCCCCATGAGGTCGACGGTCACGCCACCCTTGATCTTGCGGACCAAGGTGCCCTTGACCGGGCGGTCCGCGTCGTGCGCTTCCCGGATCTTCTCCCAGACCCTGAGGAAGTCGGCCTTCTTCTTGGACAACACGACCACGCCGTCGTCGTCCTCGAGGCTCTCGAGGAGAACTTCGACCTCGTCGCCGACTTCCGGAGGCTCCTTGAACTCGTCGAGCGCGACGGCACCTTCACTCTTCCCGCCAAACTCGAGGATGACCGCGGCATCGGTGACCCGCACGACCGTCGCGTTGACGATCTCGCCTTCACGGATGCCACCGAAGTCGCCGCTGAACTCGGACAGGAGGGCTTCGAACTCTTCCTTCGAGGTCGAAAGGCGCTCCTCTCCGTAAGGGTCGTGGTAGAGCTCCGGTGAATGACCTTCGGGCACACCTTCCATGGCGTGCTCCTGGTCCGCCTTGTCGGCGGCGATCTCATCATCCGTCAGCGTGCGAACTTCACCGGTCATCGCGTCGACGACGACCGTGTCCTCGCCCTCTTGGGGGTCGGTCGGGCTCTGGTCTTCGGTCGCGTCGTCGACTGCGGACTCGGGAACTTCGGATTCCGTTTCCGGAACGGGGTTTTTCGTCTCGGCCATGTGACTCCGGGCTCGCGCGGAGAGCGCGATCCTCGTATGCCGGGGCTCGGGGAAACGAGCGCCGGGCTCGGGTGAAAAAACAAGAAAGGCGCCGAGCACACATCCCGCGCACTCAGCAGCCTTTCGGCGAACAAGCCGGGCGACACCGGGACACGCGGCACCGGAGAACCTAGCCCTGAGAAGCTAGACGTCGCTCATTGGGCAGTCAACCGCCGGACCAACTCGACGACGGACTTCACCTGACGGTCGAAAGGGAGCCCCGTGGTATCGATCCTGTGCGCGTCTTCGGACTCCCGCAGCGGCGCGTGCCGGCGTTCCGAATCGTGACGGTCTCGCTCCGCGATCTGCTCCATCTGGAGCTGAAGCGTCCGCTCGTCCGGATCGCGCGTTCCCGTCTCGGCCAACCGCCTGCGTGCGCGCTCCTCGAGATCGGCCACGAGAAACACCTTCACCTCGGCGTCCGGAAAGACCACGGTCCCGAGATCCCGACCGTCCGCGACGAGGCGACCCCGTCGCCCGGCCATCCGTTGCAGTTCGATGAGCGACGCCCGCGCGGCGGGAAGACCGGCCAGCATCGCCACGTGCTCCGTGACCTCCGGCGTACGGAGCTCCTCCACAACCGAGCGGCCCATGACCCGAACGTCGAACCCCTCTTCGGTCGGGATCGCGCGCACGTCGAGAGCGTCCAGATCCGACTCCGACAACGTGTGCCACTGCTCCGTCGGAATCTCGGACCGAAGGAGCGCGTAGGTGAGGGCTCGATAGAGCGCGCCCGAATCGAGATGTCGGAAGCCCAGAGCCTCGGCGACCGCGCGGGCCGTGCTCGACTTCCCCGAGCCCGCGGGCCCATCCAGCGTCACGATCGGGCCTTCCCGAGGCCCACCGTCGGCTCTCGGCCCACCGGGGTCGTTCGCCTCCCCGACCGTCGTGTTCGGGCGGTCACGCGATCCTGCCGCTCGAGGACCGGCGGCCCCCTCGCCCAAGCGCGCTAGCGCGGCCCAGAAGCCGGGGAAGCTCACGTCGGCCGCCCCTGGATCGTCGATCTCGATCTCGTTGCCCGGCAGAGCGCCGAGCACCCCGAACGCCATGGCGATCCGGTGGTCCCCGGCGGTGCGCACCTTTCCCCGCAGCGGCCCGTCGGCTCCCTCGACCTCGAGTCCGTCCTCGAGCTCCTCCGCCCGAGCGCCCACGGCGCGCAGGTTCTCCACCATGGTGACGATCCGGTCCGATTCCTTGGCCCGGAGCTCCGCCGCGCCACGAATGCGCGTCGTGCCGGCCGCGCGCGCGCCCAGAGCCGCCACCAAGGGCAGCTCGTCGATGAGGCGGGGGACCTCCTCCCCGTCGACGGTCGTCGCCCGGAGGGCACTCCCGGATGCGGTCACGGACCCGCGAGGCTCCGCACCGGGGTCATGCCGGTCCGCTTCCACGGTGAGGCGCGCGCCCATACGGTCGAGCACGTCGAGGAAAGCGGTCCTCGTGGGGTTGAGGCCGACGCGCTCCACGGTCAGCCCGTCCGGAGCCCCGCCCCCGAGCACGGCGAACGCGAGCAGGAACGCGGCGGACGAGAAGTCACCCGGCACCTCGAAGTCCAACGGCCGGATCCTCTCCGGTGGGTCCCGAAGCTCCACGCGCCACCCACCCTCGACGGCATGGGAAATCACCCCGACTCCGACCTCGGAAAAGAGCCGCTCGGTGTGGTCCCGCGACTTCCGCGGCTCGGTGACGAGCGCGAACGCCCCACCCGTCAAGCCGGCCAGCAGGATCGCGCTCTTCACCTGAGCACTCGCCACCGGACTCTCCCAGTCGATCGGGGCGAGGGGGTGCCGCCCCCGAATGGTCAGGGGCAGCTTGCCGTCGATTTCGTGAAAGGTGAAGGTCGCACCCATCGCGTGCAGCGGCTCCGTGACCCGGCGCATCGGACGGGTGCGGAGCGAGGTGTCTCCGGTCAGGTGGACATGCAGCTCCGTCCCGGCCAGGACCCCGAGCAGGAGCCGCGTACCCGTGCCACTGTTACCCAAATCGAGCTCGCCACCGGGATCTCGCAACCCGCCCAACCCGACCCCTCGCACCACTACCTCCCCTCCATTCCCGGGAATCGCGGGGACCGCCGCACCGAGGCGCGCCAGGGCGTCCCGGGTAGAGGCCGCGTCCCCTCCGTGGAGCAACCCACGGAGCCGGCTCTCCCCCGAAGCCAGCGCCGACAGGATGAGTGCCCGCTGCGTCAGCGACTTATCGCCGGGAACCGTGACCCTCACGCGCCCTTTCTCCAGCTTCCACCCTCGCGCATGAGGCGCTCGAGCACAGCGAGGTCACCCCGCTCCAGAGCCGACGCCGCCTCGGTCATCGTCTCCGCCAGCGTGCGCAACGCATCCGGCACCTCCGCCGGGACGTCCCGAAAGAGATCGAGCCACATGTCGGGGTTACTCGCGGCCAGGCGGGTCATATCGCGACCGCCGGGTCCCAAGGTGTCCAGGTCCACGTCCCGCCGGGACATTCCGACGGCCAACGCGCTCGCGACGAGTTGAGGAAGATGGCTGACCAGGCCCATGATCCGATCGTGCTCCTCGGCTTCGATCGTCCGGGGATCTCCGCCGACGGAGCGCCAGAGCGCGTGCACGCCGGGCACCCTCTCTTCGGCCTCCGGAGCGGCCACCAGCCATACGCGAGCACCGTGGAAGAGGTCGGCCGAAGAGCGCGCGAACCCCGAGCCCTCCGACCCGGCCATCGGATGAGCCCCGACCCATCGATGGGACAGTCCCGCCTCCGAGGCCGCCCGTGACATGGGCGTCTTGAGGCTGGCGACGTCCATGATCGTCGCGCCGGGAGGGGCGAGGCCGTCGAGATCGGGCAGGATGCGGCGGCAGGCGTCGAGCGGGACGGCGAGCACCACCAGATCGGCCTCCTCGACCGCATCTTCCCAAGCGGACGGGGCCGCGACGACCGCCCGTTCGCTCAGGGCCTGGTCTCGCTCTCCGAGTGCGGGCGACCACCCCACGACCTTCACGTCGGGAGCGGCCGCACGAACCGCGCGCGCCAGGGATCCACCGATCACGCCGAGGCCCAGCACGGCCATGGTTCGGAAGGGAATCTCAGACACCCGCCGCTCCGAACACGTACACGAGGGGGACCTGGGCGAGGACGGGGTCGGCCACCGCGGCGGCCATGAACCGAGCTTCCAGCTCCCGGTGACGGTCGAGATCAACGAACGGGACCTCGAGCACGAGCAGCCCCCTCGCGGGCCCGGCGGATCGCGGCGCGTGGAGCGAGCTGTCCGCCACGCCCCCGAACACGGCCTCAGCCAGCTCCCACGCCCGCCACTGGGCCGCGCGCACCGCCCAACGGGCCCGCAGCTCCTCCCGGTCGTGCCGGATCTCGAGGAGGTGCGGATGCTCCGGATCGGTTGGCGCCCCCCGCCCCTCCATGGGCACGAATCCGCTCATGGCTCGGCCGACTCGGATCCGACGGTGGCCTTCGACGTCTCGGAGCGGAACGGCACCTCCACCACCTGTCCGTCACGCGCGACGCGCGCCCGGTCGAACACCGCCCTGGCCTCGGCCTCGAGGTCGCGGGGATCGTCCGAATACCGCGCCGAGAGATGGGTCAGGAACAACCGTCGGGCCCCCGCGTCACGGGCCACGGCGGCGGCCTCGGCGGCGGTGCTGTGATACGTCTGGCCCGCGCGGACACGTTCCTCTTCTCCGAACGTCGCCTCGTGCACCAGAACGTCCGCTCCCGTCGCGCTCCTCCGCGTTGCGTCACACGGGCGCGTATCGCCGGTGTACACGACCGTGCGGCCCGGGCGCGGCTCTCCCACGAGATCGGCCGCGCGGATCGTCCGACCGTCCACCTCCACGTCTTCACCACGGTGCAACCGTCCGAAGAGCGGACCCTCCGGCACGCCCAACAGCCGGGCACGCTCGACGTCGAAGCGCCCGAGCCGATCCTCTTCCACGAGGGCCCACCCGACCGCCTTGGTACCGTGGTCCACGGGAAAGGCATGCACGGAGTACCCGGTCCCACGGAACGCTTCCCCTTCGGCACACTCTTCGATGTCCACGCGGAAGCGAGGGCGGTCGTTGCCGAGCGTGACGGCGGTGCGGAGAACGGCGCTCGCCCCCGGCGGCCCGATGATGCGGAGCGGCTCGACGCGGTCCTGGAGCTGCATGGTCCGTAGCAACCCGGTGATGCCGAGGAAGTGGTCCGCGTGCATGTGCGTCACGAAGATGGCCTCCACGGCGAAGCCGGTGCCGTACCGCATCATCTGTCGTTGCGTGCCTTCTCCGCAGTCGAACAGGAAGAGCTCGCCCTCCCTCTGGACGGCCAGGCCGCTGACGTTGCGTCGCACCGTGGGCCGGGCGGCGGCTGTTCCGAGAAAGGTCAGACGGATCATGACGTACGAGCTTTGAAGGCTACGGGGTCACCGGGCGCGGGAACGGGCGGCGCCCGCCCCGGCTGTGTGAAATTAGCGGCTGTCCGACACGTGCTCCAAGCGGGAATCAAGCCTCCTGCTCGATCCGTTTCGCCAGCGGTCGGTACATCAGGCCGTAGAACATCTCCAGGTAACGCCTCGGCTCGTCGCGCTCGAGCGAGGAGATGTACTTCCAGAACCCGTAGATACGCGACAGCTCGAGGAGACGAGAGGCGTAGAGCGGCCAATTGTACCGCTCCCGGACCCGCTCGATCCCGTTCACGGAGATGCGATCCCACTCGTCCGGATCGTCCGCGAACGTGGCGAGGACCTCGGCCATGCGTGCCGTGCTCTGTTCCCAGAGCGTGGGGTCGAGGTGGTATCCGCTCTCCCCGTCCTCCACGATCTCGGAGGGGCCCCCGAAGCACGTCGCGAAGACGGGAAGCCCGGAGCTCATGGCCTCGACGACGGTGAGCCCGAATCCTTCGAACATCGCGGGCTGGACGAACGCGCCCCGCGTATCGGCCACGACCCGGTAGAACTCACCCACGCGGTTCTTGTCCGTTTCCATCTCGAGCCAGCGCACGCACCCGTCGAGCCCGAGCTCGTCCATGAGCGCGTGCATCCGGGCGATCTGCCGCCGCTCGCCCGCGTCCGAGGACCGCTCCTCGTCCAACGTCCCCCCGACGAGGAGCAGGTTCGCCCGCTCACGCAGGGCCTCCGAGCGACCGAACGCCTCGAGCAGCCCCGTCATGTTCTTCACCTCGTCGAGCCGGGACATGGCGAACAGGAGGGGACGGTCGGGATCTTCGAAGGTCCCCCGCGACGGGCCCGTGGGAGACCCGAAGATCTCGGTCCGGATCACCTCCGTGAGCGGCGACTCGTCACGGTTCCCTTCCCAGTACGGGTAGAAGACCTCGGGATTCGCGCCCGGCGACACGATGTTGAACTTGGGGTCGAAACAGTCGATGCCCGAAACGACCCGGTACAGGCCCGGCATCGTGAACGACTGATAGCTCTCGTACTGGCCCACGCTCTCGTTGGTGCCCGCGATCTCCTGGTACGTGCTCGTGATGATGAAGTCCGCGGTGTTCATCGAGATCACGTCGGCCGTGAACTGGCAGGCGAAGTGGTGCTCGTCCTCGTGCTCCGTCCAGAAGAGGTCCGAGTTCTCGTATTTCGTCTTCTCGAGCGCGTGGGCGATGTTGCACTGGGTCACGTCCAGACGGTGGGAGAGGACGGTCGCGACCAGATTACCGTCGGAGTAGTTCCCGATGATCATGTCCGGGCGCCCGCCGAGCTCGGCGAGCAGCTCACGCTCAGCGTCGACGGCGAAACGCTCGAGATAGGGCCAGATGCGGAAGCGCGAGACCCAAGGGCGCACTACATCTCCTTCCTGGGTTCGGAAGGGCACGCGTAGAATCCGTGCGTTCTCGGTACCGAGGATCCGCTCCATCCGGAGATCGCAAGTGGTGTCGCCGGCGTCGGGGATGAGTCGCGACAACACGACGATCTCGGGTTCGACGTCGAGCCCTTGCTCGTACAAGGAGGCCCGCATCGCGTCCTCCAGGGCTCGCACCTGGTCCAGGATATAGACGACCTGCCCACCCGTATCGGGCTTGCCGAGCACGTTCGCCTGGCCGAAGTATCCGTGCGGGGAAACGATCGCGATCGACGTGATCATCGGCACCCGTGCCAGGAAATCCTGGAGATGCCGGGGGTCCGGCGCTTCGAGGATGTCGAGCAGGAGCTCCATGGTTTCCCGCGCCCGCTCCGCGGTCCGTCCCCACCCCGGCTCGAAGCCCAGCCGTCGCAGCTCTTTCCCCCACCGCGCGCGCTCCGCATCCCCGGTTTCTTTTCCGAGGAGATCCACGGCGTTCCGGAGCGCCGTCCTGAGGTCCTCCGTGGACTCGATGGTCCCGTTCAACATCAGCGGCTGGTCGCCCAAGGAGTGCACGCGCAGGAAGTCCACCAGCCGGGCGAGGCCTTCCCGCTCCGGAGGACGCATGCCCGGTGCGGGCCTGCTGGTTTTCGTGCGCCGTTCCTCGAAGAGCCGGCCCGAGAGGTAGCGGTTCAGGTGCTCCACCCCACGTCCGATCGATCTCGGTCGGCTGAGACGAGGGAACTTGCGCTCGAACGGCTCCAGGTCGATCTCGAGCACGAAGCGGTCTTCGCCACGCTCTCCGGTCACGAGGCGTTCCTTCACGTCCAGGTATTCCGACACCGAGATCTCGGCGCACCGCATCTCTTCGGAGTTCACCTGCAGATATCGCCACTGGGCGACCCGCTCCCGAACGCTCAGATACAGCATGGAGTCCCGCACCACCGCCTCCTGCGTGCAGGCGATCAGCCGGTCCAGGTTGGGATCGTCCAGCTGGGCTCCAACCGCCGTCTCGCGGAAATCCGAGTACGCATGGTGCAAGTCCACGCCGCTCAGGAAGCGCTCGCCGAGGGCGCGCACCCGCTGCAGGAAGTAGTAGATGGGCTCCCGATGTCGAACCAGGAGGTCGGACAGGTCTTCGATCACGCGTCTTCCTCCGGGTCGGGGCGTATGGCTCCGAAGAAGTCGTAGTGCTCGATGCCCTCGAGGATGCCGCGGGCATGGGGTCGGCTCGCGAAGTACACGCGGTAGTGGCCCTTCAGCTCCTCGAGCTCTTCGGTGTGGTTGGCCACGACCACCCCCAGGGTGTCGCCCGTCAACATATCGGCGTCGTTTCCGGAGTCCCCGGCCACGAGGAGACGTTCGGGCGGCAGATCCCACTTGAAGCAGAGGAAGCGAATGGCCATGCCCGGCGAAGCACGGACCGGAATCACGTCGAGGTACCGGTCGTGGTCGAGGATCGTCGTGGCCCGCACCCCCTCCTTACGCAGCGCCCTCCGCACGTCGGAAGCCGCTGGACCGGTCTCGGGATCGGACCAGTAACGGATCCGATGCGGGGTCTGGTGCTCGTCGTCGTCGAGCCGCAGACCGTCGAGGCTCGAAAGCACCTTCCGGATCCGCCCCGGCTCCCAACGATAATGGATCTGGCGCTCCCACGAGCGGTCTCGGATGAGTCGGTCCCCGTAGTGGAGCTGGGTGCCGGTCCCGGTGATGAGCACGTCGGGAACCGGGACTCCGAGGCGGTCGATCATCTGGAGCGCCTGGTCCAACGTCCGGCCCGTCGCGATCCCGAACCCGATGCTCGGTCCGGCGTCCACCAATCGCTCGATGAAGCGGCGCAGCCCGTCCTCGTCGCCCGTGAGGGTATTGTCGATGTCGGTCACCACGAGCCGGTCGAGCACGGGCATGCGGCCCGCCCCCGCGTGGCGCCCGCTCGGACGGCCGCCGCTCACGGCCTGGCGGAGCTGCTTCAAATACCGTTCCGCGTGGGCCGACCACGAAAAGTGCTCGTGGACCTTCTCGATCCCTCCAGCCGCCCACCGTCTCCACCGGTCCCGGTCGGCCAACGCCGCTTCGAGACCCCGCGCGATCTCGCTCGGCTCGGTCGCGTCGACCAGCAGCCCGTTCTCGCAAGCCGAGAGGATGTCCCTCGGCCCTCCGTCATCCGTGGCCACGATCGGCACGCCGGTGGCGGCCGCCTCCAGAAGGGTCAAGCCGAACGGCTCGGTGAACGCGGGGTTCACGAACACGCCGCCCGTCCGCGCGGCCAGCCGGTACATGTCCGGCACGTCGGCGGACCCGTGCTCTTTGGGATACGCCACGGAGCCGTACAGATCGTAGCGGTCGATGAGGATGAGCATGCGTGTGAGGACCGCGCGGGCGTTCTTGGAGAGCTCACGGATGTCCTCGCGATTTCCGGCGATGAGCACGAGGTTCGCCCACTTTCGCAGCTTCTCGCTCCTGCCGTACGCGCGGATCAGCCCCTCGAAGTTCTTGCGCTCGTCTGGGCGGGCTATGGCCAGGATCATCGGCCGGCCCGGCTCCCGCAGGAACCGCTCCAGATCGTCGGCGATGGGCGGTGGCCTCCAGTCGGGATCGGCGGGAGCGTAGCGCTCGAGATCCACGCCGGGAGGGATCACTTGCATCCCCTCGGGATGGTAATTGTCGTAGAGCTGGTATTGGTCTTGGACTTCCTGGTTCGTGCTCGCGATCACGACCGTCGCGGATTCCAGGGCCCGTTCCTCGGCCTCGATGCGCTCGGGAAAGTGGTACCGCTCGTCGAGCTTGGCCGCGTCCTTTCCGCCGGCCAACAACCGGGCACGCTTGACCCGCCCCAGGGAGTGCCCCGTGAAGAAGAACGGCACGCCGAGCAGCTGCGAGAGCCTCGAGCCCACGTAGCCCGCGTCGGCGTAGTGGCCATGGATCAGATCGGGGATGCGGCCGGTGCTCCGCACGTGCCGGATCAGCTCGTCCAGCAGGCTGTCGAGGTGCGGCCAGAGGGATTCCTTGCGCAGATACCGTTTGGGACCGAAGGGCAGCCGCACGATGCGTGCGCCGTGGGAGAGCGGTTCTTCGGGCACCGCGTACTGCCGGTCCACGCGCCGGTCGAAGATCTGCCGCGTCACGACCTCGACACGCTCGACATCCGGATGCGCCGCGAGAGCGCGAGCCTCGTCGACCACGTAAGACACCTGCCCGCCCGTATCCGGATCCCGGCCGAGCTCGATGTCTTTGCCGCGCACCAGGCCGTGCACGCTCAGGGACATGATATGGAGCCCGCGCCGACCTTCTCCTTCGTCGTCCCCGGGCGCGCCACTCTCGCTCCACGCGCGCAGGTGCCGTTCGTACAGCGACGGGTCACCGGTCGTCGCTCCGCGGATTCTGCAGATGTCGGAAGCGAAGCGGGTCGCGCGATCCAGCGTGACGCGGGCACCCCAGCCGCCGAGGATGCCCATGCCCAGGACGGCACCGAAGGCGTCTCCCGCTCCGACGGTGTCGACCACCTCGGTGACGACGGGGTCCTCGCCAACGTCCAGCGCTCCGTCCTTCGTGACGCAGATCGCCCCCTCGCTTCCCCGCGTCACGACGACGCGGTGGATGTCGTAGCGGTCGCCAACATCACGCGCGGCGGCCTCGCATTCCTCGAGGGTGCCCGTAGGCTTCCCGGTCACCTCACCGAGCTCGACCTCGTTGAGCTTGAGCCAGCGGGCTCGTTCCATGGCCGCCCGAACGTTCTCCGGAGTCGACCACGGCTCGCGTAGATTGATGTCGACCAGCGCCGACACGCCCCGGTCCAGGAGCTGCTGGAGCGCCGCGCGGCTCGTCTCCGAGCGCATGGCGAGCGTTCCGTGGTACAGGAATCGAACCGCCTCGGGGAGGGCTTCGAGGGCGGTGTCACCGTTGATGAAATCCCACGCCTGACCGGGCTCGATGGTATAGGAGTTCTCACCGTCCGCGATCTCCACGTCCACGCGCCCGGTCCGCCGCTCCCCGTGGACCTGGACCCCTTTCCTCGACAGGCCCCATTCCTCCATGCGCTGGAGCACGTCGTGGCCCGGCTTGTCGAAGCCGACCGCACTCAAAAATGCCGGATCCGCTCCGAAGCCTCGAAGGTGCCACGCAACGTTGAAGGGCGCACCGCCGAGCACGCGCGTGCCGTCCGGGAACTCGTCGAAGAGGACTTCGCCGAACACGGCCGGGCGTCCACGCGCGAGAGGGATCCGATGGGGTCCGATCAAGCGCGCACCCTCGAAGCTGGCTCGTTGAGAGATTAGAATTCTCCGGCTTACAATGGCCGCGACCCGCAGGGCCGCGTTTCGTTATGATGGTAGGCCCTTCGGCCGGAAATTCCACCCCGGTATCCGAACCTCCCGAGCGAAGAGCCCGAAGCTTGACCTCGACGCCCCGCATGCTGGCCTCCGACCTCGACGGCACGCTCATCCCTCCGACCGCCGACCCGGAGCGGCTCGAGGAGATCCGAAGCTTTCAGGAGGCGCTGGCGGCGCGTCCCCTCGACCTCGCGTACGTGACCGGGCGCGATCACGCCCTCGCCCTCCGGGGCGTGGAGCGTCTCGGGCTCCCGATGCCCGGCGTTTTGGTATGCAACGTAGGCACGAGCATCTACGTCCGCCGGCCGCACGGGCCCGACTACGTGCTCGACGAGGACTACCGCCGCCGCATGCGGGCCGCGCTGGGCGGGGCCGACCGCGATGACCTCGTCGCGGGGGTCGGCACCATCGCCGGCCTCGAGCTCCAGGAAGCCCGCAAGCAAGCGGAGTTCAAGGTCAGCTATTACGTCGACGAGGAGCGGATCGAGGAGGTGCGCGAGGCCGTGGCGCGGCGCCTCGAGGCGTTCCCGATCCCCCCGAAGCTCGTCTGGAGCCACGACCCCCACTCCGGACGCATGCTCCTCGATCTGCTCCCGCGAGGCGTGGCCAAGCACGTCGCCCTCGAGCACCTGCGCGAACAGGGCGGATACGCCATGGAGGAGATCGTCTACGCCGGCGATTCCGGGAACGACTTCGACGCCTTTCTCAGCGGCCACCCCGCGATCGTCGTCGCCAACGCTCCCGACGCACTGAAGCGCGAGGTCCGAGAGGGAGCCCGCGCGGCGGATGTCCTGGATCGCGTGTACTTCGCCGAATCCCCGTTCGCGGCAGGGGTTCTGGAAGGGTGCCGCCACTTCGGCGCCCTCTGAACCGTTCCCCTGAAGTGCGAGCCCTCAGCCCTTACCGGAGATATACGCCATCAGGTGCCTGTTGGTCGCCTCGGTCTCGGAGCGCAGATTGTGCACCACGTCGCCAATGGAAACGATTCCCGCGAGACGTCCCCGGGCCACGACCGGGAGGTGACGTACCTTGTGGTCCGTCATCAGGTGCATAACCTCGTCGAGATTCGCGTCCGGATGGGTGGTCACGACCGATCGCGTCATAACGGTCCAGGTGGGCGTGTCGGCCAGCGCCTCGGGATCCCCCGCGACCAGGCGCAGGATGTCCCGCTCCGAAAGGATGCCCACGAGCTGGCCGCCCCCCACCACGACCGTCGCGCCGATGTTGTGCTCGATGAGGGTCCGAACGACTTCGAGGACCGTGCAGTCGGGGCCGACGGAGACGACGTCGGAGCCCTTCGACCGCAAAACGTCGGAGATACGCATCTGACCTTCCTCCCTCCGGGGGTCACGCTCGTCAACATACGCCCCCCCGCGCGCTTCCGAAAGCAGCCGACCCGGCGCTCAGCGGGCCACCCGGTTCCGTCCCGCCCGCTTCGCCCGGTAGAGCGCCTTGTCCGCTTTCCCGAGCACCGCCTCCGGCGTCACGCCGGAAGAAGCCTTGGAGTCCGCCATGCCGATGCTCACCGTCACCGAGAGGGGGCGCGAGCCCTTGGCCGCGCCTCGGCGCTTCTTGCCGGCCTTCTCGGTCGCCGGGCGGGTCCACCCCCGGAGCGAGAAGCGCGCCGCCGCCACCGAGGCGCGCACCGCGTCCAGGTGGGGCGCGGCCGCGTCCCGCGAAAGGCCGCGGTAGAGGAGCGTGAACTCTTCACCGCCGTACCGGTAGGCCTTGCCGCCCCCCGGGGCGCGGGCGAGCCGACTCGCGACGAGGCGCAATACCTGGTCTCCGACATCGTGTCCGTGACGGTCGTTGAACCTCTTGAAGTGATCCACGTCGACCATGGCCAGCGTGTAGGTCCCCTTGAGTCCGTCGAGGTCCCGCAGAAGCGAGCGCCGGGCGGGTAGCCCCGTGAGCTCGTCCCGGTACGCCATGGCGTAGGACGTCTCGAGCACGCCGAGCCCGAAGGTCAACACGGCCCCCGACCACAGCAGAGCGACCGCGCCGGGTTCCGTGACGGGCCCCGTGGTCGGGAGCAACAGGAGGAGCGCCCAGACCGCGCCCCGCTCCACGGGTCCACCCCGCCGGTACACGGCCCAGGCCAACGCGAGGGCAGCGATCCCCATCGCCACCACGGCCCCGACCGAGACTCCGGTGACCCGCTCGATCCACGGACCGGACGAGCCGGCGAGGAGCCAGTCCTGGAGCCGTGCCGTTCGGAACCGTGCCAGAGCTACCCACGTGGCGGCCAGCGCTCCGAGGCCCGTGAGCTGGGCGAGCCCGCCCGGCGACGTCACTCCGCGATCCCGCAGGACAGCGGCGAGCGCCGCCAGAATCACGAGCCCGATCCCGAGCGACGCGATCGCGTCGGATTCGACGACCTCGATCCGAAGTGCCCCGTGCACGACGGCGGCGGCCACGACGAGCGAGAGCACCCGGCTGCGGTGGAACAGGACCGCCAGCCCCCCGGAAAGAACGTAGACGAGGGGCGCGTAGCGCCGCGTGATGGTGGGGACGAGATCCTCGCTTCCGGTGGGGAACGTAACGAGGAGCCAGCCGGTGACTGCGACGACCGCGCCACCGGGGAGCAACCACCGTATGAAGGATTTCACGAGGTGGCTTCAACTCCTTGGCAGCCCGTGGTGAGATTCCGTTAGCAGCCCGTGGTAGCCCCACGGGGGCGGCGCCCGATCCGTCTGCGCGGGAAGCGGGAAGCTTGGGCTCGACGCCTCGGGCGTCAACGCGCATACTGGAGCGGCCCCGATCCTCCCGCTCCGAGCCCGTTGCGCGACCTCGTCCTGTTCTTCGTTTCCCTCTTCTCCGTGGTGAACCCGTTGGCGGTGATTCCGACCTTCGTCGGTTTCACGCAAGGGGCTTCCCGCTTCGACCGTCGGAAGATCAGCCGTCGGGCCTCGATCGCCGTCTTCCTGATCCTGACCACGTCGTATCTGGCGGGCGAGGCCGTTCTCCAGTTCTTCTCCATCAGCGTGGCGTCCCTCCGCGTGGCCGGAGGAATCCTGATCTTCGGCATGGCGTGGTCCATGCTGCAAGCGACCGTGAGCCGCGCGAAACAGACCCGCGAAGAAGCGATGGAAGCGAGCGAGCGTGACAGCATCGCGGTGGTCCCGCTGGCCATGCCCCTGCTCGCCGGTCCCGGCGCGATCAGTCTCATGATCATCGTCGCGGGCCGCACGGACGAACTCCTCAACCACGGGCTCGTCCTGCTCGGCACGGCCGTCGTGGCGCTCATCACCTGGGGCCTGATGCTCGTCGCGGGACCGATCACGAAGGCGCTCGGCCGTACCGGCCTCAACGTCGCGACCCGGTTCATGGGGCTCATTTTGGCAGCCATCGCCGTGGAGTTCATCTCGTCGGGGCTGCTCGAGATCTTCCCGGGTTGGGGGATCGCCGGGCCATGAGGCACCGTCGGGAACCCCGAACCGTCACGGGTGTTGATACCGTGAACGCGACCGTGCCCCTTCCAACCGCTCGACTCAAGCGCCGCGCGGGAGTTATGCCATGATCATCCGCCGTCCACCCAAAGTCCCGTCCTCGGAGATCACCCCCGAGCACGTGTACGTGAACCGCCGGAAGTTCATCAAGGCCGCCGCCTTGGGCGCGGCCGGACTGGCGATGGAACCGGACGCGTTGAGCGGCATGATCCGTCCGCGGCAGGAGCAGGAGATCCCCGAGCGCTTCCGGAACATGACCTCGGAGCTCGACGAGGAGCTCAACTCGTACGAAGCGATCACGACGTACAACAACTTCTACGAGTTCGGCACGGACAAGAAGGACCCGCACAGGAACTCGGGTGACTTCCGTCCGCGCCCGTGGACGGTCCGGATCGAAGGGCACGTCAACAAGCCCGGCGACTACCACCTCGACGACCTCCTCGCCCCCCACACCATGGAGGACCGCGTCTACCGCCTCCGCTGCGTGGAAGCGTGGTCGATGGTGATCCCGTGGAGAGGCTTCCCCCTGGCCGACCTCATCAAGCGGGTCGAGCCCACAGGCAACGCGAAGTTCATCGAGTTCCGGACGGTGATGCGTCCTTCGGAGATGCCGGCGCAGCGCACGAACGTGCTGGACTGGCCGTACGTGGAAGGCCTCCGCATGGACGAGGCGATGCATCCGCTCACCCTCATGGTCACCGGTGTGTACGGACTCGACATCCCCAACCAGAACGGGGCCCCGCTCCGCCTGATTGTCCCGTGGAAGTACGGGTTCAAGGGCATCAAGTCGATCGACCGCATCCGCTTCGTCGAAGAGATGCCGCTGAACACCTGGAAAGCGCAGAACTCGCACGAATACGGGTTTTACGCCAACGTCAACCCGAACGTGGACCATCCACGCTGGAGTCAGGCTCGTGAGCGCCGCCTCCCGGGGCTCTTCAAGAACCACGAGACCCTCATGTTCAACGGGTACGCGGACGAGGTGGAGCACCTCTACGCCGGCATGGACCTGACCCGCTGGTACTGATTCCGGCTTCCGATCCGTCACGGAGCGTGACCGTCACGGAACACCGCTTGGAGCGGCACGAGGGATGAGTCCGAAGGGAAAGGTACGCGCGCTCAAGGTCCTGCTCTGGCTCGGCGCCCTGGCGCCCGGCGCATGGCTGGTTTCGGGCTTCCTACAGGGGAGCCTGGGCCCGAATCCGATCGAGACGCTGACCCTCACGACGGGGATGACGACGCTCGTGCTCCTGTTGCTCACGCTGTCCGTCACCCCCGTGCGCCGGATCACCGGGTGGAACCCCGTCATCCGCCTCCGGCGTCCCATGGGGCTCTTCGCCTTCTTCTACGCCGTCTGCCACTTCTCGATCTGGTTCGTCTTCGACATGGTCTTCAACTTCGGCTGGATGGTCGACGACGTGCTCGACCGACCCTACATCACGGTGGGGATGGCCGCCTTCGTGCTGCTCATCCCCCTGGCCGTGACGTCGACGCGGGGGTGGATCCGACGGCTCGGCAAGCGGTGGGTGAAGCTGCACCGGCTGGTGTACGTGGCCGCCGGGCTCGGAGTCGTCCACTACTTCTGGCTCGTGAAGTCGGACTACCGGCTTCCCATACTCCTGGCCGTTTGCCTCGGCATCCTGATCGCGGCCCGGGTACCCTTCGGGCGTATCCTGGCGTCCAGGAAGACTGCCGAACGCACGGCTTCCTGACGTAGCTCCCACGGGCTGGCCGACCGCTAACCGCGCGCGATCTCTTCCAGGAAGGCGGCTCCGTAGCGCTCGAGCTTCACGTCACCGACACCCGGAACCTGGAGCAGCTCCTCCGGGGTGCGTGGCCGCCGTGCCGCCATCTCGCGCAGCGCTCGATCGTTGAAGACCACGTAGGCGGGCACGCCCTGGCGTTCGGCGAGCGCACGGCGTAGCTCCCTCAGCCTCTCGAAGAGGGACGCATCGCCTTCGGAGAGCGCCATGTCCGGTCGTGCAGAAGGGCCCCCTCGAGCTCCCCTCGACGGTCGACTCCGCGCCGAACGGCCGGCGCTCGACACCGGCTCTCCCTGCTCGGCCATCGCGGCTTGCGCCGTGTCGGCGACGGTCTCGCCCGTGCACACGTCACACGAAGCGGTACACGACGGCATTTCCTCGTCGAAGTGCTCGAGGATCGCCCGGTGTCGGCAGACGTTCGCCTCGAGCATGCGGTAGAGGTCGACGGTCGACCGGTGCCGGTCGCGGCGCAGCGCGGCATCCTCGATGTCGCTCAGGAACCGTTCGTGCAGCTTCACGTCCGCCCATGAGTAGAAGAGCACGCAGTCGCTCTCCAGACCGTCGCGGCCCGCCCTTCCCATCTCCTGATACCACGACTCGATGTCTTTCGGCATGTCCCGGTGGATGACGAAGCGCACGTCCGGCTTGTCGATGCCCATCCCGAACGCGACCGTAGCCACGATGACGTCCGTGCGGTCGGTGCGGAACGCCTCCTGGTTGTGGATCCGTTCTTCACCCGGAAGTCCCGCATGGTAGGGTAGCGCGTCGACCCCGTTGGCACGTAGGAACGCCGTGGTCTGCTCGACCGCGCGTCTGCTCAGGCAATAGACGATGCCGCTCTCGCCCGCGCGGCGTCGCACGAGCGCCAGAATCTCGCGCTTCGTGTCCCCACTGCCCTTCTTGCGTGCACCGACGAGCAGGTTGGGCCGGTAGAAGGATCCCTTGTAGCCGGCCGGCTTCCGCATGCCGAGCTGACGCAGGATGTCCCGCGCCACGGCCCTCGTGGCGGTCGCGGTGAGCGCGAGGACGGGCACGTCGAGGCCGTCCTTCAGGCCGTGAAGACGCCGGTACGACGGCCGAAAGTCGTGACCCCACTGCGAGATGCAGTGTGCTTCGTCCACGACCACCAACGAGATCGGACAGGAAGCCACGAACTCTCCCAGCCGCCCATCGAGCGCTTCCGGCGCCAGATACACCAGCTCGTAGGCTCCACGGCGGAGGGCGGCCAGGCGAGCGCGCCGCTCCTCGTACTCCAGCGTCGAGTTGATCTCCACCGCCTCGAAGCCGAGCGCGCGAACGGCGTCCACCTGGTCCTTCATGAGGCTGATGAGTGGCGTGACCACCAATACCGTGCCCTCCATCAGGCGGGCCGGAAGCTGATAGGTGAGCGACTTTCCCGCCCCCGTCGGCATCACCGCGATGCAGTCCTTGCGGGCCAACACCGCATCGACGACTTCGCGCTGGCCCGGGCGGAACGTGTCGAAACCGAACACGGAACGGAGCACCGCTTCCGGATCGGACGTGCTCGCGGGATGGGACGTAATACGTGGAGCCAACGGCGGACGCCGGGAACGGAGGAAACGAGAGGACCCCTTACACGGGGTCCTCAACATGAACAGAAACCGGTCTTCGGGGACACCCCGATGGCATGTCGAGTCCAATGGGGCTGGACCAGACGGGCGAGCCCAAGGACGCGCCCATGGCATGCCGAACGATGGACGAACCAGCGAAGCTCTTCAGGCCGGCACCTCGGCATCCAACGGTCCCCCGCCCTCGTCCTCCGTCGTGGACCCGACGGCGTGGAGCAGGCCTTCGACCGAGAAGGGCTTCTCGATGAACCCCGAAGACCGTTCGCGGGCGAGTCGCTTGAGAACGAGCTCGTCCGAATGTCCAGACATGTACAGCACGGAAATGTCGGGATGAGCTTCCCGTGCCCGCTCAGCGAGATCGACCCCGTTCATGTCGGGAAGGCCCAGGTCGGTCAGGAGGACATCCACTCGGGCGTTCTCGCCGCCGATCACGGCCAACGCGTCTTCCGCGGTGGCCGCGGCACGGACCTCGAGCCCGTGACGCTCCAGCACACGGGCGGTCACGCGCCGCACACCGTCCTCGTCATCCACCACGAGAACGGACCTGCGCTCGGATGGCGAGCGGGCGCTCTCCTTCCGGTCCGATGCCTCTCCCTCCAGCGGCTCCGCCGGCTGCTCCGTGCCCGGCAGCCTCAAGACGAACGTCGTGCCCACCCCGAGCGTCGAGTCGACGGACAGCTCGCCCGACGCTTGCTTGACGATTCCATGCGCGGTCGAGAGCCCCAAACCCGTACCGTCCGCTCGCGTCGTGAAGAAGGGCTCGAAGATTCTCGCGCTGGTTTCGGCATCCATTCCCTTCCCGTCGTCGCTCACTTCCACCACCAGCTCGGCCAGGCCCTCCGCCCCGGGAGCTCCGGCGTATGCCTTGATGGAGATCCTTCCCCGACCGCCCACCGCCTCCACGGCGTTCGTCACGAGGTTCAGCAGCACCTGCTCGATGTGGGAGGGGTCCGCCTCGACGGTGGGAAGATCGTCGGCGAGATCGAGGTCGATCCTCACCCCGGCCGGCACCAGCCGACGCAACATGGGCTCCGCCAGTCGGATCAACTCGCCCATGTCCATGGGGCGCGAGCGATGAATGCGCCTGCGACTGAAGGCGAGGAGCTGCTGCGTGAGCGTGACCGCCCGCTTCGCTCCGGCCTTCGCCTCCTCCAGCTCGGGCCGGATGGGATGGTCCGGGCCTACCTCGCCCTCGCAGAGATCGAGGGGAGCGACGATCGTGGTCAGGAGGTTGTTGAAATCGTGAGCGACCGCGCCCGTCAACTCACCGAGCGCCTCCAGCCGCTGGGAGCGCAGAGCCTCTTCTCTCAGACGCTCCTCCTCCGTGACATCCAGATGGAGGCTCATCACCGCCGGCGCCCCGTCCCACTCGATCCGGCGTCCGTGCACCTCGACCCGGACCTTGTCCCCGCCCTTCTTTAGGCCCGTGTAGCGGTAGCGAACATCGTCGACTTCCGCCGCCACACGCCGACGAAGGTGTTCCGCAACCACGCCCCGCTCGTCGGGAGCGATCAGGTCACCCACCGGGGTCGGGGGATCGACGATCTCGTCGGGAGCGTAGCCGAACATCTCCGCGAAACGGTGGTTCACGAACCGGAAGGCGCCGTCCTGGACGACACTGATCCCCGCGAGGTCCTGGTCGATCAAGCTTCGGTGCTGCCGCGCTCGAGCCCACCGTTCCCTCAACTCGCGGTAGGAGAGCGCGGCGACGACGACGGCCGAACCCAGCACGAAGGCACCCCCCATGGCCAGCCTCGCGAACGGCGCGTCACTCGGTCCCCGAACCCACGCACCGATGACCGGATCCGAGAGGACGATCCACGTGGCGGCGAGCGAAACCGCGACCGCGTAGAGCACCCCGATCCTGAGGGCGCTCCAAAACGGCGCACTGCTGCCCTCGTTCTCGGGCAGCCAACCCTTGGAACCGTTCATAGATCATCCTTCCGAGACGTTCCACCACCGGCCGGCTCCGGGCCAGCGTGCGGGATGCTTGACACCAAGCAATACGACATCGCGATGGTGCGCGCAAACTGCGCGCCTCCTTGCTCCCCGGGATGATCCCGAGAGCGACTGGGTCCGCGGTGTTGCGGGAACCCGAGGACGCGCCCCATCGTAGCCTCGAGCGGAATCATCGCCCGACATGTTCACCGACCGAGGGATAACCGGAGTGTTCGCCCATCCTGGGGTCCGTGCCCTTCTCGTAGTACTCCTCGGATTGGTCGCGGCGGGATGTTCGCGCTGGCGCTTCGCGTCGAGCCCCGCGCCGACCGTGGTGGCCACCGAACGACCGGAGCGCGTACGGGTCACCCGTGGCGACGGGAGTCGGCTCGAGATCAGCGACCCGTCCGTTCGCAACGATTCGATCGTGGGCACTGCGCGCCGGCCGGCCTGCACCCTCGACGAGGCCATGGATCCGGCGCGGGACTGTCCGATGCGGAGCGTCCCCGTCGGGATCGCGTCGAGCGACATGGTGGAGCTCGAGCTCCGAGAGCGGAGCGTGATGCGGTCGATGGTGCTGGCAGGCGGGCTCGCACTCGGGATCTACCGGCTCGTCCGCATGGCCGCGCCCGCCTTCGGGAGCTGAGCGACACCTCGCTTCCGTCACGAGCGGAGCATCCGCCCTCTCCGGGCTCCGGAGTCGTCCCCGGCAGGGGACAGCTACTCACCCGTGGGCCACGGCAACCCCGTCGTGAAGCGGATTTTAGCCGTGGCATGCCCCGTGCTCTTTCGTTCGTTGGAGACGCCGAGGCGGGCCCGGCCGCCCGGGACGGGGACGGGGGCGCGGACGCGGCGGCGGGCGCTGACCGAATGGCACCTCAGCGGGGCCCTGCCCTCACCGCACGTCGCGCACTGCGACGAGGGCACTTCCCGATCCTCCTTGCTCCACCTACCGCCGGAGCCTACCGTGTCCGCTCGGTCCCCGCTCCGTGACCATCGAGATTCCCACGTGGGCGAGAGCGGGTGCGACCCGACGAATTCGGCTCCAGAACGGAGGATCCCCGATGCACGCGAAACAGTTGCTCTCGATGTCCATGCTGGGCCTCGGCACCCTCGCACTCCACGGCTGCGACGCGCCGGAGCCCGCGATGGATGAGCCGGCCGCGGAGGCGGCGACTCAGGAGCCCCAGCTCGATGTCAGCTCCGACGAGCCGATGACGTTCTTCGTAACCAGCGTCGGGATGGGGAACGGTGGAGATCTCGGAGGACTGGACGGCGCCGACGGACACTGCCAGACCCTCGCCGAAGCAGCCGGGGCGGGAGACCGGGAGTGGCGAGCCTACCTCAGCACCCAGGAGAGCGGCGGCCAGCCCGCCGTGCACGCCCGAGACCGGATCGGGGAGGGCCCCTGGCACAACGCGAACGGCCTCATCATCGCATCCGACCTCGAGAGCCTCCACCACGACAACTCGAACATCCGTTACGAGTACGCGTTGGACGAGCAGGGCGAGACCGTGAACTCGGGTGGGATGGGTGACTCGCCGAACATGCACGACGTCCTCACCGGCACGCAGATGGACGGTACCGCGTACCCCTCGGGCGACGACCGCACCTGCGACAACTGGACGAGCAGCAGCGAGGACGGCACGGCCATGGTGGGCCACCACGACCGCATCACCCGCACCACGCCCGGCGGATCGTGGAACGCCGCGCACCCCTCGGCCGGGTGCAGCCAGCAGGACCTCGTCGATACCGGTGGGGCCGGACTCTTCTACTGCTTCGCGGCGAACTGAAGCCGGACAGGGCCTGCGCCGCGGGGCTTCATTCGCGGTGTCGCTCCAGCATGGCCCGGAAGGCGGGGTGATCTCGCACCGGCTCCCACGTCCAGCGTGTCTCCAGCGTGTGCACGGTGATGAGCGAGGGAACCGACAGAAGCGCCTCCAGGTGTTCGACCGCGCCCTCCACGTCACCGAGCTCGGCGTAGGCCTGGGCCCACCGCCGGCGCACCCGCGGCAACCAGGCATCGCTCACCGGCATCGACATCGCGTCTTCCAGCACGCGTCGGGCGTCCGCCGTCCGTCCGGCACGCGCCAGGTTGCGCGCGAGTTGGGCCCTACCTTCCGCGGCGGCATCCGGGTTCCCCGGCGGTGTCGCCCGCTCCTGCCCCATGGCCAGGGAATCGAAGTAGATCCGGGCCTCCTCCGTGCGCCCGGCGACCCGATGGACCCAAGCCTTGATCCCGTAGCACGAGCACCGGTACCGCGGATCGGGGTGCTCCCGCGAGAGGCTGAGCACCATTTCATCGAACTCACCCCCGACCAAGAGGCTCGGGTAGCTTCCCAGGTGGCCGACCAGCATCTGGGGCGGAAGGCTCACGACCGCCCGCATCTCCCGGAAGCGCCGCTGGATTCCGTCCACCCCACCACCCGAAGCGAGCTCGTACAGGAGCGTGTTGCTGATGACCGCGTTCAGCAGATCGAGGCTCTCATCCCACGCCTCATCGTAGCGTTCACCCGCGTCATCCCAGTCCCGCAGGAGACGAGCCGCGTTCGCCGCTTCGAGCAGGTTGGGGGGCGTCGGCTCCGTATCCGCCTCCCGGATCAGCGCACGGAGCTCGGACTCGGTCTGCTGCGCTTGGATCGGTGGAGCCGCGAGCAGCAGCGCCGCGGCCACCAGAATGACGTGCCACATGGACATCTCCCGGAAATCCCCCGCAGGCAGACCGGTAGTGCTCTGAACTTGTATGTAGTATGGGAGCCATCGCAACTACGGTCCGGCTCGAAGCCCCGGATCCGCTCGTGCCGGCGAAGCGCGGGCCCTCTCCCGTGAAGCGGGCCCGCACGCTGCACGGAGCCAACGACCGGGGTGGACCGCACGCCGAACCCCACTATATTACCATACAGTTGACACTAGACGGGGAGGTGCGATGCAAGCTCACACTCGGCTCACGCCGGAGCTCGTCGATCTGATCGCGGAACGGTTCAAGGCGCTCGCAGAGCCCGCACGGCTCCATATCCTCAACGCGCTCCGCGCAGGGGAGAAAACGGTGAGCGAGCTCATGGAGGAAACCGGACTCGGCCAGGCCAACGTCTCGAAACACCTACAGCTGCTCCACGGGCTCGGGTTCACCGAGCGTCGGAAAGAGGGGCTGTACGTGTATTACCGGCTCACGGATCCCACCGTCTTCGAGCTGTGCGACATCGTGTGCGGGCGACTCGACCGCGAAGCCCGGACACGAAGCGATCTGGTTTCCGGAAGGGGGTCCTCTTGACGGCGACCCTACATGACTGCATACTCATATAGTTGCGTATGCAGTCACGCATATGATCGAGGCCAATTGGAGGAACGATGAATACCGAAGACAATGAAGTGTTGACCCTGACCGAAGAGCGCTTCACGCAGGACGTCGAGGGCGGATCGGGCCTGACGCTCGTGGATTTCTGGGCGCCCTGGTGCGGCCCGTGCCGAATGGTCGCGCCCATGATCGAGCAGCTCGCCGAGGAGTACGCGGGCCGCGTGACGTTCGCGAAGCTGAACGTCGACGAGGCCCCGAGCACGGCGGGGAAGTACGGCATCCGATCGATTCCGACCATCGGGCTCTTCAAGGACGGCGAGGCGGTGGACGGCGTGGTCGGCGTGGTGCCGCAGGAACAGCTTTCCGCGCTGATCGACAAGCACCTCGACGGTGACGTCGAATAAGACCGATCGCAGCAAGCTCCCGGCGCCCGACTGGCTGAGGAGTTACCGGCGGGCCGACCTCCCGGGAGACCTATCGGCTGGCGTCACGGTCGCCGTGATGCTCATCCCGCAGGGCATGGCGTACGCCATGCTCGCGGGGCTCCCGCCGGTCGTCGGCCTGTACGCCTCCACCATCCCGCTCTTCGTCTACGCGCTCCTGGGCTCATCGCGACAGCTCGCGGTGGGCCCGGTGGCGATCGTCTCACTTCTGACGTTGAGCGGGATCTCGGCCGTCGCCGAGCCCGGCTCGGGAGAGTTCATCGCCCTGGCCGCCCTGCTGGCCCTCCTCGCCGGGACCGTCCAGCTCGGGCTCGGGCTCCTCCGCGCGGGCTTCATCGTCAACTTCCTGTCCCACGCGGTCATCAGCGGCTTCACTTCGGCCGCAGCCATCGTCATCGGCCTCAGCCAGCTGAAGGAGCTTCTCGGGATCGAGCTCGCGTCCCGACACTCCGTATTCGCATTGATCCAGGAGGCGGCGCTGCGGATCGGCGAGACCAACCCTTATACGCTCGCCATCGGGCTCGCGAGCATCGCCGCCTTGATCGTGGCGAAGAAGCGCGCACCCCGCCTGCCCGCGGCGCTCGTCGTCGTGTTGGTGGCAACCGTGGCGACGTGGGCCTTGGGGCTCGCGGACAAAGGCGTGGCGGTCGTGGGTGCGGTGCCCGGCGGATTTCCGGCGCCCTCCCTCCCGATGCTCGACCCGGCGGCCCTCACCGGACTGCTCGGCAGCGCGCTCACCATCTCGTTCGTCGGGTTCGTGGAATCGTTCGCAGTGGCCAAGTCCATCGCGACGCGCGAGAAGTACAAGATCGACGCGAATCGGGAGCTGAAGGCACTCGGTCTCGCCAACGTCGCCACCGCGTTGTTTTCCGGATTCCCCGTGACCGGCGGTTTCTCCCGCTCCGCCGTCAACTATCAGTCCGGGGCACGGACGCCGCTCGCCAGCATCGTCACCGGGGTGCTGATCCTCGTCACGGTGCTCGCCTTCACTTCGCTCTTCCACTACCTACCCACCGCCGTGCTCGCCGCGGTCGTCGTCGTCGCCGTCTACGGCCTCGTCGACGTCCGGCACGCCGTGCATCTGTTCCAACTCAAGAAGGTGGACGGCTGGACGCTGGTGATCACCTTCGTCGCCACGCTCGTGCTCGGCATCGAAACCGGCATCCTCGTGGGCGTCGGCTTCTCCCTCCTCGTATTCATCTGGCGCAGCGCCTACCCGCACTGGGCCCGCTTGGGCTACCTGGTCCGGGCACGCGTCTTCCGTAACGTGGAGCGCTTCCCCGAAGTGCGAACCTACCCCGGCGTCCTGATCCTACGGGTGGATGCGTCGCTCTACTTCGCGAACATGACCTTTCTGGAAGACACACTCCGGAGCGAGTTGCTCGAGCGTCCCGACTGCCGCGAGATCATCCTCGATTTTTCCGGGGTGAACGACATGGACGCCGTCGCCGTCGAAACGCTCGAAATCCTGATGCAGGAGATGCGGTCGCAAGGGGTCACGGTCCGCATCGCCGCCATGAAGGGACCGGTGCGAGACGTCACCACCCGGGCGGGTTGGCCCGACAAGTTCGGGGAGCGCATCGGCTACTTCTCGATCGAACGGGCGCTCGAAGCCGTCGGCATCCGGGACCTCGATGATTCGTCCATGGACGCCTCCTCCGTGGAGCACGCGCCGTGAACCCGCGGCAGCCGCAGTGCCGGGGGCGGGAATCGAACCCGCATGGGATTACTCCCGGGGGATTTTAAGTCCCCTGCGTATACCATTTCGCCACCCCGGCTTCATGTTGCCCCACAACCACTTACGCCGTCTTCGGTAAGCTGCGATTCCACGGCGGGGTGAGTTTGCGGGGTGAGTTTAGCTACGTACCTGCTCATTCAGCGGACCTCCCGAAGCTCCGCTCCGTGCGTAACCACACGGAGCATAGTCTCGTCATCCGGACGCTGGTAGGCCAGCTTTAGCGCTTCCAGGCTGGACCATCCGCCCGCCTGAGCCACGTCCACGTCGGGCAGGTTCTTCCTCGAACTGGCCCAGAGCCTTCGATACGCATGCCAGAGGGAGCCCTCCTGGAGTTCGAGTCCGGCCTTGTCCTCGGCGCTCCGGAGCCAGGTCGCCGCATCGTAGTAGGTGATGGGCTCCTCGGGATTCTGTGGGTTCGGGAAGAGCGGCCCAGTCCCTACCCTGCCCTGTCTCGCCCGCTTCGCGCTGGCCGCTTCCAGGGCATGCCGTACCGTCGGGGAGATCGGACACCGCCATCGCTTCCCCATTTTGTCGCTGTCCTCCGGCCAGACGATGGCGCCCCAGGGCGCGGCCTCGGTGGCCTCGAGGTCCAGGTCCTCCAGCCTGAGTTGGCACACCGCGGAAACCCGGCGCCCGGTACCGATCACCGACTTCGAAGAGCTCGGGCAGGTAGCTCTCGATGAGCTTCCCACCGACCTGCATCTTCACGTCCCGGTAGACGCCCCTGATCGCATCCACCCGGTCATGTGTGGCCACTGGCCGAGCCGGATTCCGCTCCTTCGGAATTTCGAGGCCGCGCGTCGGATCCCGGTCGAGGAGCATCTGATCCTGCTCGTCCCGGAACTCCGTGGCCCACCGGCACACGGCGCGAAGCCACGCGCAGTCCTTCTCCACGACCCGGTCCCGAACGGGCCGCCTCTTCGTCGCTGGGACGCTCCGGCCCCTGGCGTTTATGGCTCCGGAACGGCGCTCCCGCACGAAGGCGTCCCACTGGCGGCGCGAGCAGCGTGGTCAGATCGAAGCCCGCTCCGAGCACTTCGGTCCAGCAGGGCGGCGTGTCGCGCGTCCGCTCGGCGGCTCGCCTCTCTCTTATCGGGCGTCGCGATGCTCCAGGTACAGTTGGACGTATGCAGGCCACCGTGGGCTTCGCCGACGATACCTTCTTGCTGCCCTTCCGCAGCTCCGCGGAGAGCTCATCGGCATAATCCATCGCCCGCTCCCGGTCGCCGTGCTTGAGGGAGCGTTTGACCTCGCGGCCATCCTCCCAGACCGAGACGTAGATGCTCGCCCGGCCCGGCCGCTCGTAGACCCGGACCTTGTGTCCGTGCCGCCCGGCGGTGTAGCTCCACGTTCGTTTCTTCCCCATCGCTGGCCTCCTACGGATCGAGTTCGGCCGCCTCCAGGGCGTCGGCAAGCTCCGCGTGCCGCCTGGACCACCGGCGAAGCGCCGCCACAAGGGCATCCCTGGTGGCGGGCGTCATCCGGCGCTCCCCGTCGCGGATGGCGACGAGGAGGCCGTGAGAGACCCCCGCCGCTCGGGCAAGGGCGCGCATGGACGCCGGACTGCCTTCCAGTACGCTCTGAAGTGCGTCCCTTATCTCCATGTTGTGACCATATTGGTTACCTTCATGGGCTCTCGCAAGAGCTATGACTCCCTCGACCGATGAAGACGCAGTGTCCGGTCCAGGATCTCCGACTTCGCGGCCTGTTCCTCCTCCCCCGCCCGACACCCAGGCTTCCGGGGCACGTCCACGACGCGGATCCGGGGCGCGTGCTTCGTACCGACGTTGTCGATGTCGCCGCGCGCCACGAGATGCTGGAGGTGAGAGTACGAATACCCGCCGAGCTGGGCCGCCTCCTCCAGCGTGACCTCACGCAGCTTCCTCGGCCACGGCCGCCGCCTCAACCTGGTCGGCATGCCGCTCGCAGGCGATAGCCAGACGCTCGTCACCGTAGGCACGGAAGGTCTTGGCTTCCATGCGCCAGGTCTGCACCAGAGCCGCGAGCGACGCCGATCTCATTACTCAGTGGGGGGCTTGCGCGCGGGCGAGGTTCACCGACGGCCTCCACGGGGCAGAGGCAGGCGCCGGCTCCCCCCGCCTGGCGGCGACATACCTCGGCGTAAGTGACGCATTTGACGCAGCCCGGTATAAAGAGCGTTCCCGCGCGCGTGCGTGCGAAAACGGTGGATAAGCAGAAATGCGTCCCATGCGTCACTACCCGCTACGCCGATTCCAAGAGGCTGCGTTGGATCCGTCACGGCTCCCACCTCCGCGGCTGCTCGCTGGATGTCACGCGGAGTCCGAGGTATCCTGCGGACCCCGCCGGTGCCCCGCTTGGGCGGGTAGCCCCGCTCCTCCAGCGTAGACGCGAAACGCTTCTTTGAGCCGCCATACTCCCCGCGGCATCGGCCCACCGCTTCCATGAAGCGTAGAGCGTGCCTGCTGGCTCCCACGCCGACGGGTCCACATCAGCAGCATTCCTCCATCCACTGTGCAATAGCGTCCTCGGACTCCAGATACGATTCCGTCGCGGCGCGCACGATCGAAGGCGGGTTGAGCCCCTGGTGCTGCCAGGCGAGGCGTGCGTCGATGCACCAGCGGAGGATCGCCGGCCACTCCCGCTGGAGCTTCTCGGGTAACTCGTGATCTCGCTCCGCTTCCGGGATGGTGACGGTGAAGGGCATCAGATGAAGCCGGCGCCGCATGGCCTCGTCGACACCACGGAGCGAGGGCCGGTGATTACCGATCACAAAGACCTTGAACTGCGGCTGGAACTCGAAGAAGTCTTGCCTCATGAAGCGCGCGGCGATCGGGTCGCCTCCGGTCAGCGCCTTGATTCGCGCCTCCGCCCAGCGCTTCCCGTCCTCCGTCTCCGATCCGATCGCGAGGCGGACTCCGCGGAGCCGTGCGAGTTCGGTCGGGTGGCGCTCGTTCTTCGACACCATGAGCAGCTCGGTCGGGATCGAGATGGCGTACGCGCCCAAGACGGCCTTAATAGTGTTGAGAGTTACGCCCTTCCCGTTCGCGCCCCCACCGTGCCCGAACGTAAACGCGTGCTCACGAATCGAGCCAGTCAGCGCGTAACCGGAGAAGCGCTGCAGATACTCGATCAGGTCCGGGTCGCCACCCGTGATGCGCTCGAGGTGCGCCGTCCAGATCGGGGCTGGCGTGCCCGGGGGTGCGGGAGCGACGGCCGTGAGCTTCGTGATGTAGTCCTCGGCTCGAGCGGGGTGTAGCTTCACCGGTCCGTAGATCCACCGTCCCACCCGGGGTGCCAAGCAGCCACGGATCGGCATCCCATTGCCCAACTTCGGCCGCCTGCGCAACGTTCGAACGAGCGAGGCCGATGACCTTCGTGATCGTCTCGGCTTGGCGCAGCCGCCGAGCGGTGTCCACCTTCTCGGGCCCGAGCTGGTCAGCGCGCTCACGGAGATATCCCCGCGCTCGGGTCATGTACTCGAGCGTCTCGTCCTGGACCCACACCCTGCCATTCCAAAAGACCCACGCACCCCATGCGGCGACGTGACGCGCGTCGCCCCTCCAGCAGTCGCCGAGGTCGAGCGCCAGGCCGTCGTGGGTCAGGTCGCGGTGGCCCTCCTCCACCTGGTGCTCGGAGTGGGGCGGCTCGACCACGGGCGCGCCTGGCGGCGGAGCTTGGGGGCGTTGGGCCACCTCCTCCTCCCCGGTTCCCACTCCGGCGCCACCCGCGCGAGCTGCTTGAGCTCTTTCACCGATCCGCCAACGTCGAGCCAATCGCTGACGTCGCCCTTCGGTGGGAGGTCAGGTAGCTCGAGGACCTTCACGGTCTTGGCGACCCCATGGAGCGAACGAGCGACCTGCTGCGCGTGTTCGCGGCCTGGCTCGTCGTTGTCGATGATGATGACGACGACTTGGCCGCGGAGAGCCTCGGAGTACTCGCGTCGCCACTTGCCGGCGCCGCCGGGGCACGTCGTCGCTACGATCCCGAGTTCGGTCAGTCGGTCGGCGTCCTTCTCACCCTCGACAACCGCCACCGCCTTCGCGGACGCAAGCGCTTCCGGAAGGCGGTATAGTGGGAGACGACCTTGTCGCATCTGCAGCGCTCGGGATTGCCGCCGAGTCCCCAGGCCCAGCCGTCCGCGGCCTCGGGACAACGATGCTGCTGGCGGAAATCCTTGGGAGCGAGCCGCACGACGCGGCCTACCGGCTCGCCGCTGGCGTCCACGTACGTGTACTCGGCGACGATCGCGGGGCGAGAGCCGTTGCTGTTGCCGTTCGACCCCGAGGCTGATCCCCAGCTCACGCACGAGACGTTGCGCTGCGTCGCGCGGAGCCATGCCCCACACAGCCGACGCGAGCGAGACCGGGGACCCTTTGAGCTCGCAGCCGTGACATTTCCCGGCGGTCCGGCCTCCCTCTCGGAACACCGAGAACGACGGGTCGCCATCGTCGTGATCGGGCGACGGACATCGCCACCCAGCGCCGACCCTCTGGGCTCCGAGGACCTGCGCGAGCTGCTCGGGCGAGATTTCCGTGGCAATCCGGTCGTAGTCGATCACGTGACCCCAACCTCCGCAGATAGAGCCGGCCCGTCGAAGGGCACGGCGCGCCGGAAGGTGACGCCATGACGCGTCGGCGCGGCGCGTCCGACCATTAGAACTCGATTTCCTCGTCGTTGCGCGCAGCGTGCGACACAGGCGCAGATGGCTCCGGCTCACGTAACGGGATGGGGCCGGGACCACGCCCTATTCGCGAGTCCACACCGTACGGCAACGGCCAGGGCACGCACGTACGCCCCCCGCACCCGCAGTCGGCGGCGATGTACCGGAGCCCGTGGGGCCCCAGCTCGCCCCGCAGAACAACGGCCTCCTCAAGCGGGATCCCGCACCACACGCAGGGTCGGTAGGCGGCGTCGCGGTAGGTGTCGAGCCGCAGGGCGAGCCTCATGCCGACCTCGGCAGCCTCCGAGAGTAGGCGGGCGGTCGCGGGGCTCACTGACCCACCTCGAGATCGCGCCGAGCGGCCTCGACGGCCTCGCGGCGGATGTAGCCGAGAGGGGCTCCTTCCGGCGGGCAGCAGCAGCCTGGATGACCTTCTCTCGTCGTCCGCCAATCGCATCGCATACGTGAGCCGGGGTGAGCCCGGCGTTAGGCGTGCCGTAGTACCTCTCCTGTGCGTATTGCGCAAAACAACTCGGTGCTTTATTCTGAGCAATTCTGGCACTTTGCGCAACATGACGCAATGCTCTCTTCTGAGGAGTATGGAGTATGGGCGGACCGAACGACCGACGGATACGGTGAACGGCTGAGCAAGGCTCGAAGAGCGAGGGCCACGCCCGATGAGCGGACGGAAGCTGGCCCGGCGCGTCCGAGGAAGTACCGCAACCTTGACGGTACCACGGACAGCGGCGTCAGGCAGTACGTCGTAGGGGCGATCGCAACCCCCGTGTCGAGCTCCTGCGTGCGTTCGCAGACGTGCTCGGGGTACGAGCGGATTGGCTCGCGTTCAACGACGGTCCGATGACGGAGGAGGAGGCTGCCGTGGAGCGAGATGCTCAAGCAGCCCGCCGCTACGTGGTCGGCGAACGGGACCCCGACGCGCCGCCGGTTCCTCGCCTCCGAGAAAAGCAAATGCTGAAGGAGGCGATTCTTGAGCTCTCGCCGGAGCCTCCCCGCACCCTTGAGGAGATCCCGACCTGGGCGGACTCCACTGGTCGAGGTCTTCAAGCGTGTGGTGCTTCATCCGTCCGACGAGGAGACATTGCCGACATAGTTGCGGCGGTCCGCGGGCCCATCGGGCGCTTCGGCGTGGACTTCGAGCGAATGCGCGATCGTCCTCGCATGATGGGTGACTACATCATGGCCCTCACGCCCGCACTGCTCGCCCTGGTGGCCGAGCGCGATCGGCAACAACGGGAAGAGGCGAGGTTCCGACAAGGGGCTGCCACAGATTCCTGAACTGCTCGACGCGGCGGCTGAGGAGCATGCTCGGCGCTACCCAGGGAGACCTTTGGCGCCCTGGAGATCATCGAGATGCTGGCCCAGGAGCACCGTCCAAGGCTCAGGACCTCAGCCTCCGCGCCTCATCCTGCGTCGTCGGTCAGGTAGTGCTAGCCTTGCACGACTACCCGCGCCGTAGGAGGATGATCCTGCTACTTGTCACGGCGCGGGGAGGTCGGAATGAAGACCCGACGTATATGTCGCTGGACCCACATCGATCCTCGAATTGCAGGTTACTGTGGATCAAGAGCCGTCGATCGAGGAGGACGACGGCAACTGGTGGATGGATGGAATCGTGATTCCGCCCGACCGCTTGATCGCGATCGTCCCGGACGGGCAGCTGGAGGGCCGGACCTGGCAAAGTATCGCCCCGAAATAGTCTTCCTGCTTGCGCTCCTCCGTTCTCGCTCTTCTCGAGGAAGTCAGGCGTCTCACGTGCAAACCAGCGCTGCTGTGCTGGCGCTCGTACGGTAGGCGGCGAGTGAGGCTCCATCGATCGGGCTTCTGCGATGCCATCCGGTTTCGGCAAAAGCCAGAGAAAAGCTCGTGGCCTGGCGCTGGTCGAGGGCGTCGTACTCCTCCATCTGCCGAGGGATCAATGAGGAACCCGCGCTCGGTCCGCGCCTGGGCGAGTGGTGACGGGCGTCTTCGAGTGCGCGCCAGCTGAGTCGGAGTCCCCGCCGTCCTCGTGTATCGTCGAGCGTGAGTCGCCGCTTATCGCCGTCCAGCGTGTAAGTCCACGGTCACCGCAGAGCTTACCGAGGGCACGCTTCCATCTGCCGTTACGGCCAGCCTGGTGACAGCTACAACGTGCCTGGCGCGATGGACGAAGCCTGACGGCAACGCGCCCCGTTTGATCGAGTCTGGGGTACGCCTCCAGATACACGAACTCGAGGACGAATGGCGAGGGAGCCTAGCTGAAACAGAGCCCCGAGGATCGCCAGCGGTATCCCCACGAGAACCATCGTCGCAGGCAGCGTGGGAAGATCCATAATGATCTGCCATATCGAGCCGAGTGCGGTTCCGGTCAGGGCGAGCCAAAGTCCGGAAAGCAAAGCCCACCAGCCCTTCAGCCCCAAGTAGTTGACGCCCACGGAGCGCGCCATTGCCCAGCGTGCTTTCCATTTCTGCGGGGCTCGCACGTTCAAATCAGTTGCACCGATGAGAAAGCAGGCGACGTTGTCGGGGCCATTCCGGCAGCGCCCTCTCCAGGGCTACGGTTCTGGGATGGGGGACTAACGCTACGCCGGTTCCGGGTACGGCTCCGGGCCTCACGCCGCCCACCCCTCCGACAACACCTCCGCTTGCTCCAACACGGTCTGCGTCGCCTGCTCCTGTTTGTCCGGCGGGTACCCGTGCTTCCGGAGGATCCGCTTCACGATGACGCGTAGTTGGGCGCGGACGTTCTCTCGGATGGTCCAGTCGATGGTGACGTTGCTCCGCACGGCCTCCACGAGCTCCCGGGCGATCCCTTGGAGTGTCTCGTCGCCAAGCACCGCCACGGCGCTGTCGTTGGTTTCCAGAGCGTCGTAGAGGGCCAGTTCGTCCTCAGATAGGCCGAGATCTTCGCCGCGGCGCCCAGCTTCACGCATCTGCTTGGCGAGCTCGGTCATGTTCCTCGATGACCTGGGCGGCCTCGATGGAGCGATTCTGGTAACGCCGGAGTGAGTGCTCGAGCATGTCGGCGAACGAGCGCGCCTGGACGACGTTCTTCCGCCGCCTCCCCTTCAGTTCGCCCATAAGCAGCTTCTGCAGGAGCTCGACGGCCAGGTTGCGTTGGGGCATCCCGCGCATCTTCTCCGCGAGGAACTCGTCGGAGATGGAGACATCCGGCTTCTCCAGGCCGGCCGCGGCGAAGATGTCGATGACACCATCGGGCGAGACGGCCTTCGAGATGATCTGGCGGACAGCGTGGTCCAGCTCTTCGTCCGTGCGCGAGTCGCTCGGCGCCCGCTTCGCGAGCACCGACTGGACGGCTTGGAAGAATGCCACGTCGTGGCGGATGCGCATCGGCCTCGTCACCGGGGCACGGGCGAGGGCGAAGGCCTTCGAGAGGTCCCGTACGGCCTGGATCAACCGCTCCTTCCCGTTTTCCTGGCCGAGAATGTGCTCCTGTGCGGCCGGAAGAACGCTCAGCCGCTCCTGAGGCGTCCCGTCCCGTCCACGGCTTCCAGTCGAACCCGTGGAGGGCGCGGCGCGCCTGGTCTCCAGCATCACGGCAACCACCTCTTCCTCGTTCGATCGCGGTGCCGCCAGTGCCCCCGCTTTCCGTGTAGGTGTGGAGGGCCGCCTTGAGCTCCTGGGCGAGGCCGATATAGTCGACGATCAACCCGCCCGGCTTGTCCTTGAACACGCGATTCACCCGCGCGATTGCCTGCATAAGCGTATGCCCGCGCATAGGCTTATCCACGTAGATGGTGTGGAGCGCCGGCGCGTCGAAGCCTGTGAGCCACATGTCCCGGACGATGACCAGGTCAAGGAGTACCTTGGGGTCCGGAACCGGTTCGCTAGCTCCTCTCGGCGTGGCTTGTTCCGGATATGCGGCTGCCGGGTTGCGGGGCGGGTCGGACGCGGAACCGGTCCGTGACCGCCTTCAGGGGCCCCCTTCCGTCGTCATCGGAATACCATTCGGGTCGCAGCGCCACATCCGAATCGTCAGCTCGACACAGATGCGTCGGCTCATGCCGACGATCATCCCCTTCCTTCGAGGGCTTCCAGGCGCTCCTCGAAGTCGGTGACAATATCCTCCGGCAGGTTCCGCATTTCGTCCGGCCGACGATAGCCTCGAGCTGAGCCCACTTGGACTTCAGCTTCTCCTTGCGCGCCTGACCTCCTCGCCCTCGGTCGACCTCCTCGAAGTCCGCGATCGATGCTGGGCGGCTCAGTTCTTCGTTCACGGCTCCAGCTTCGCCAGCCGGCTCGTCATCGTAGATCGGGAACGGTAGCGCCGTCCTCCACCGCCCGCTGGATGTGGTACACGCTGATGTGGTCGCCGAAGACCGCTCCGCGTGTTGGCGTCTGCCCTGCTCGATGGGCGTCCCGGTGAAGCCGATGAAGGAGGCGTGGGGGAGCGCCTCGCGCATGCGACGGCGCGAAGCCGTCGACCGAAGTCGTACTGGCTCCGGTGCGCCTCGTCCGCGATGACCACGATGTTCACCGTTCCGGACAGCATCGTACCGAGCGCCCCGCTCCTCCGGCAAGAACTTCTGGATGGTCGTGAACACCACGCCGCCGAACGCCACGTCAGCTTCGAACGCAGGTCGGCCCCGCTCTCCGCCTGCACCGGCCATGCCGCAGCAGGTCACGGCAGCCGCTGAACGTCCCGAAGAGCTCATCATCCAAGGCCGTTCCGGTCCGTGAGAACCACGACGGTCAGGTTCTCCATAGCCGGATGCCGCACAACGCGCCCGCGTAAAACGCCATCGTCAGGCTCTTGCCGACCCCTGCGTGTGCCAAACAACGCCGACGCGCCGGTCTCCGACTTCTCCACCGGCCTGTCGCTGGGTTTCATACCGGCCTTCGTCGGCTTCCCGTCCCTGCGCCGGCTTCCGGGCACGGAGCGTTTCATCGACGGCAACTCGCACGGCGTGGAACTGATGATAGCCGGCGATCTTTCAGGAGGTATTGCCTCCCGCTCGAACACGAATGAAGTCACGGAGGTACGCCAGGAGCCGCCTCGGGTCCAGTAAGCCTTCGATGACGACCTGGAGTTCCGGGAGGTGCCCTGCGGCCAACGCCTCTCCCGAGACCGTCCGCCACGGCTTGAACCATTCGCGGCCGGCGGTGAGCGACCCCACCCTCGCCTGGTCCCGTCCGAGATCACCAACAGCTCGTTGAAGGCGAAGAACGAAGGGACCTCGGCCTTGTAGGTCTGGAGCTGCTGATACGCGGACCAGATCGTGGCGTCCTCGTTCGCCGCGTTCTTGAGCTCGAGAACGCCAATGGGGAGGCCGTTCAAGAACAAGGACGATGTCCGGACGCCGGCTCTTCTTGTGCTCGGAGACGGTGAACTGACTGACGGCGAGCCAGTCGTTGCGGGACAGGTCCTGAAAGTCCCACAACGTAACGACCTCGGGCTCCGCGCCGTCTCACCCGTTTCCCGGCCGGAGTACTCCACGGGGACGCCATCGACAGGAGCCGATGGAAGGCCCGGTTTTGATCCGTCAGGCTCGCGCCCTCTTCGGACGAGTGAGCTTCCGGAACGCGTCCTCAAGCGCCGCGGAGGGGAGATCGGGATTCAAGCGAGCCGAGCGCTGCGAAGCCGGCCCTTCGAGAATGGCCTCGCGGTAGTCCATGCGTTCGGCGCCCGCTGCACCGGGGGCGATGTCGGGCGCCGTGAGCAACTGCCAACCGATGGCACCCAGCCATTCAAGAGCGGCCTGCTCGATCACGGACTCGCCGAAGCCGGTCACCGCTCTCCATCCCTCGAAAGCAAGGGGGACGTCCACGGAATCGTCACGAAGCGCTCGCCTCGACAAGCTCTTCCGCCACCGGCACCCGGATCTCCCCCGATATCAGCCTGGGAAGCAGTGTATCACGCAGAGCTGCAAGCACGCGGGAACTCCGCAGCCCTGGGTAGTGCTGGAACGAGCGGACCCGTGAACGCGCCAAAGGCCACGGCGACGCGCTCGTCTGAGAGGTAGGGCCAGGCGGTAATGTTCCAAGCGGTAATGGGTTCGGCTGCCTTCCACTCGAGCCGGTCATGCTCCTAATCGCAAATTGACGGAACGGCTCGTGGCGGGCCAGGCAATAGGCGAAGTGCTTCTCGGGAAGCGGGGGCTTCGGTCGGAGCACGATGTACTCCGTGGAGCCCCATCCGACCTGGCCATCCGCAAGATAGATCAACGTAAGCAGTCTTTCCGTTTTCCCAGACGCGGAGTGATACGTGCCATGAGGAGTATCACCGATTCAGCGAAACGCTCACACGGGGAGCCATCAGGCCCGCTCCCCCATAGAGTCTGGGGTGTGGCCCTTGGTGGGCATGCTTGCCGTCGGCAGATACGGGGGCGGAGATCCCTCTGGACAAGCGGCGGGTAGGGTTGATGTCGATCACGTCTTTCAGACCAACGACTTCCCACCCCTCAGGCACTTTCCCCAATTCCGAATCCACCATCCGGTCCGGAAATAGGTCGTACCAATGCTCAGGGAACCCCGGCAAGGACTCTCCTGGCTGCCACCGCCCTTCGATCTTCGGCGCGCACCGGCTCGAAGTCTACGAACCATGACTTGAAGAGCGTGTGCGTCATTGCCTTCAAGCGTCTCCCATCCTGCGGGTCAGCTCAATCTTGTCGTCGAGCGTCCCGAGCACGTCGGCAATGTCACGCTGTTCGGAGACGGGAGGTAGCGTGACGATGAGATGATCCAATCAGGTCGACGGGACACGTTGCCGACCCGACGAGCCCGTCATCTGGCTAATCGCGTACGCCCTCACCTCACTCCACTGAGCCAGGTAGTAGGCGAAACCGGTGTCGCTCACGCCGGGGCGGCCGCGGATGACAATGAACTCCGTCGATCCATGGGCCCCCTCCGCACCACGTGAGTCGCGGTAGCGCGCGATCTTGCCGTTCTCAAGACACGGTGTGATTCGCGCCATCAGAACGTCGCCGTCTTGAAACCGGGCACCACCGCCAGTGAACTCACGGCACTCAGGGGCGACAACGGTCCTTATGCCGGGCTCCACGGCTCCCATGTCTACGAAGGGGAAAGGTCGACCGCGCTCAAGCGTCACCGGAGGATTTATCTGAACCGCCTGACTTAGGGCAATTCCCGCCACTCGTCACGCATACCCAAGCCTCTCCAGATTCGCGGCGATGGCGTCGTCGAGGCCTGCAGCTTCAACTAGCTGCTGCTGCCGTTCCGCCACAAGATCCTCCATCTTCTGCTCGAACGGCTCGTCATCCTCCTCCAGGGCCTCGGTCCCCACATAGCGACCGGGCGTCAGTTCATGGTTGTGTCTGCGGATCTCCTCAAGTGGCACACTCTTACAAAATCCCGGCACGTCATCGTACTCGCCGGCGCCCCTCTCACCCCTCCAGGCGTGATATACATCGGCGATCTGTGTGATGTCCTCGCTCATCAGTTCCCGGTGGGTGCGATCCACCATCGTGCCCATCCTCCGGGCGTCGATGAAGAGCACCTCTCCCCGCCGATCGCGGTATTTCCCATTGTTGCGGTCACGAGCAAGGAACCACAGGCAGACGGGGACCTGCGTTGAGTAGAACAACTGCCCCGGAAGCGCGACCATGCAATCCACTAAGTCCGCCTCCACGAGATTTTTCCGGATCTCACCCTCGCCCAGCTGCTGGGAGCTCATGGATCCCTTCGCCAGGACGAACCCCGCGGTGCCACGTGGGCGCGAGGTGATGCACGATGTGCTGGACCCAGGCGAAGTTGGCGTTGCCGGCCGGCGGGATCCCGAACTTCCAGCGCCTGTCGTCCTTCAGCCGCTCTCCACCCCAGTCACTGATGTTGAAGGGCGGGTTTGCGAGGATGTAGTCGGCCTTCAGGTCGGGGTGACGATCGTTGTGGAACGTGTCGCCGTGGTGCGATCTGACCCTCGATGCCACGGATCGCCAGGTTCATCTTGGCGAGCCGCCAGGTCGTGTAGTTCGACTCCTGGCCGTAGATCGAGATGCTGGAGCGGGCCTTCCGCCATTGCCGTTGCCGTTCTGGTGCGCCCGGATGAACTCCACCGACTGTACGAACATCCCCGAGGAGCCGCAGCACGGGTCGTAGACTCGGCCCTCGAAGCGGTTCCAGCATCTCGACCAGCAAGGGCGACGACGCAGCGAGGCGTGTAGAACTCACCGCCCTTCTTGCCTTCGGCGCTGGCGAACTGGGACAGGAAGTACTCGTAGACGCGGCCGAGCACGTCCTTTGGCCCTCGCCGACTCGCTCCCAACGCTCGATGTTGCTGATCAGGTCGATGAGCTGGCCCAGCCGGGTCTTGTCGAGCGCCGGGCGGGCGTAGTCCTTCGGTAGCACACCCTTCAGCGGACGGGTTGTCGCGCTCGATGGCCGCCATCGCGTCGTCGACGAGCTGGCCGATGGTCGGCTGCTTGCGCTTGGTTCTTGAGGTGCGGCCCACCGCGCCTCGGGCGGCACCCAGAAGACGTTCGCGGCACGGTACTCGTCGGGATCCTCCGGATCCGCGCCCTGATCCTGCTCGTCGGTCAGCCGCGCCGTGTAGCTCCTCGAAGGCATCCGAGATGTACTTGAGAAAGATCAGGCCGAGGACGACGTGCTTGTACTCAGCCGCGTCCATCGAGCCCCGAAGGGCGTCGGCCATCTTCCAGAGTTCGGCCTCATATCCGACGTTCGCGGCGCTATCGCTCGAAGTCTTGTTCTTCGTCACGGGATCTTTTGCTGGCGGGATGTGAGGAGGAGGTCGAAGATGGAAGCGCCCTCGTCGTGGATGGGTTCGGGACGGAAGGTCCACCGAAAGCCCACCGGAGGCAAGGTATCCGGGTGGTTCAGCGGGAAGCGATCCGGACTCCGGTAACCGGGTCAACCTCCGATTGCCACGGGGTCACCGACCACCACCATGTCTTCGTTCTCTCGCACATCGGTCACCACCTCCGATGGCCCGCTCGCACCCTACCTTTCGCGAATCAGTTGCCCGGCGGAGTAATGCACGAGTCCTAGTCCAGTGGCTAGTCAGAACCCCAGGCGTCTGTTGCCGGCGCCGTGAATCTGTCCTACCAAGACGCGAGTCAATTTTATCCTCGTGCCCTTTGGCAGCTCGTCGACACACGGCATCGCACCGTTGGCACAACCCTCCACCTCCACTCACGCCCTCCTTCCACGGGCATCTGCGCGGCGCGGAGCTCGCGTTCCAACTCCCTGCGCCAACGGTCATCGTCGCTCATCTCGATATAGACGATTCCGTCAAAATCTGACGGGGCCTCCAACCTAGGACTCACGAGCGCGCACACCCTGGGTTGACCGAGATGGGCGAGGAAGTAACCGAGTTCGAGGATGACGTTCTGACGCGCCCTTGGCGCGAGCTCACCTGCCGCCGCTCCACCCCGATCGTCACCCGTCATGACAATCACGGCGAAAGTGACTAGCTCCGCTTCTTCGATGAACTTGGTAAGTAGTACGGCGCCCCATGTTCGGCTGATCATGGAGGACGATCGGATCCAAACCGAGCTCGACCAGAAAGTCGACAACTTCGGTTCGCGCTTTCTTCGTCCCGTCCGTGCACGACGAAGACACGGCGTGGATGGCGCGTTTCTTCGAAGGCATCGGGAGGTGGGCCAGGACTCGCTCCGGCTTATGGCCTCTTCGTCCACGGACACGCGGTCAGCGGCATCTGGTCCAGAAAAGGCCCTTCTAACCAGGAACGCCGACAGCAACGAGCTCTCAGCCGTAACCGCCCCCGGGTTCTTCAGTGCAAATCTGATAATCTGGTTAGCACGGTCCCGGCGACTACCAAGCTCCCGACCAGCCTCCAGTTCGGTCACCCCAGCCTCTGAGCAGGAGATCGTCAATCTCCGTGTGACTCCAATCGGATATGACATTCCGGACTCGAATCAGGTCATTCCGAGGCGGTGTTGGTAGCCCCCGCGGAGTGAATCGCCCGAGCAGTTGAGTACTGACGTCAACGCCTCCCTGGGCCAAGACGGCTAAGAGGTCGCCGCGTTTGACAGCCCAGTGATGTCGGCTGAACTCAAACTGTTCGATATCGAGGTGACCGCGGAGGCGCCAGATCGCGTCGTTGGTTAGCGGCTCGGGGCTAAGATCCTCAGAGACGGAAACCACGATATCACTGCCTGTACGGCGGATGGACTCGATCTCAACAAGGTACGCTCGCTCATCCGCACGCCCCTCTTGCATAAGAAGGCAGGGCCAGGACTGGATAGACCTGCATCGCCTCGGAAGAGCGGCTTCGAAGTTGATCGGAAATGACCCGGACCGTGCTACTCGAGAAACCGGGAGGGCTCGACGGTGACGAAATGTTCGTCGAGTTGCGCTACGTCGTTCGAGACTATCAGGTTGTACATGCGGGCAGCTTACGGTCCCGTCACTGCCGCGGAAAGAGTCGGGTCCCAGGATAGCACGGGCGCCCAACCTCACTCGAATGAGGCACGTCGGTGACCGCGGGTGGCGTCACAAGGACCGTAGCCCGGGCGTCGGCGATCGCTGACCTGACCCCAGGGCCACTACCGGGAACTCTGCTGACATCGGGCTCTTGAACACTGATTCTCGGCCCGAACTCTACCCACAATCTCACCCCCATACGGGAAGATCCGACGCGCAGAATCAGGCCGATTGACCTTCTTCGCAGGGAGAGACCGTATCTCGACCCGCAGCAGGCTCCTGGATGCGGTCGCCACTTCTGAATTGCCGTGGCCCGGGTGAGCGCAAGAAAACCAGCGCTACTCCCAACAAGCTTCCCGTGCCTCAAGATCAAGACCAGCCGATCGAGGATACGCTGCCTCGCGTCCGCTCTGGGCCATGTGGGGGAAGCGAACGAAGTGAGCGGAGCCGGAAACATACTTGTTATGTGATGGGTGCCGCTGTCCGTCGACATCAGTCACGTCTTGGGGTCAGTCCGCTCTTGCCATGGATCCTTCGCCGCGTCCATGATGCTCGGGTGAAGATCAAAGACATTATCCGTGTCAACGCCGGTTCAGAAGTGGACAGATCCGACGGAGTAGAGTTTGACACTTCCGGGTCGGGTTGGTTGGTCATCGGGGCATGAGGTTTCTCCTGGCTCAGGGGTGAGGGGACGGCGAGGCCGGCGTTTCTTCGGTGGCGGAGCCGGTAGCTTTCGCCGCGGATGTTGAGGGTGGTGGCATGGTGGAGTAGACGGTCGAGGAGAGCGATGGCGAGGACGGGATCGGGGAAGATCTCGTCCCATTGGCCGAAGCTCTTGTTGGAGGTGAGGATGATGGACTTCTGGGCCTGGTAGCGCTTGTTGACGACCTCGAAGAGGAACGTGGCGTCGTGCTGCTCGAGGGGCAGATACCCGACCTCGTCGAGGATCGAGGACCTTGGGCCGGATCAGGACACGAAGCAGGACAGTCGAGCCGGTTCTTCTCGCGATGGGCTCGGGAGCGGGTCACGAGGTCATGGAGCGTGAGGAAGTAGATGCGGTGCCCCTGCTCGATGGCCTTGAGCGAGAGGCCGATCGCCGAGGTGCGTCTTGCCGACACCGCTGGGTCCGAGGAGCAAGACGTTCTCGCCCTGATGCAGGAAGCGCAGCGTGGCGAGCTCGGCGACGACGTCCTTGGGCACCTGAGGCTGAGCCTCGTAGTCGAAGTCTTCGAGCGTCTTGGGCGCCGGGCAGGCCGCTGAGCTTGAGGTTGGTGTTCACCCGCCGCTCGAAGCGAGCGGCGAGCTCGATGCGTGAGGAGCTCGTCGAGGACCTCGACCGGCGAGCTTCTCGCTCTTCTGGCCCCGCTCCAGGATCTCGATCGAGAGCCGTGAGCGCGGCTTCCAGCTTCGAGTTGATCGAGCTGGTCGCGGACCCGCTCGTAGCTGACCGCGCGCACTCATGAGGCGCCCCCGCGAGCAACGCGCTCATAGGCATCGAGCGCGCCTGGATCTCACGACGGGCGCGACCTGCTTGAGGCGATCGAGTCGACCGACGAGCCGAGCTCGGCCGCCGCGACGCGCTGCATCGAAGCGAGGCGGGCCGCCTCGTCGTCCGCACGCCTTCTGAGTCCACTGCCACGTGTGAGCTGGCGGATCGCCTTCGGCGTGCTCGGCGAGCGTGCACGGCCGGCTCCCGGAGGTCGGACGCGATGCCGACCAGGAGCTCGGTCGCCGAGGTAGACGGCGAAGCACGTCCGTCGCTCCTCGGCGGCCGCACCATCACCGTGTGGCCGCAGCCGCGGGTCGGGCACGCTGTAGCGCACGCCTCGGAAGCTGAAGTGAGCAGTCGGCGGCCACCTTACGGAGCTCGACGGGCCGCATGTCGTAGGCCGGCACCGCGCTCGCTCGCCGGAGCTCGGGCAAGCTCGACGACGGTGGCGATCCAGCCGGCCGCTCGCCCGTGGTGCCGTGCACCCGGACGTTCGCGACCGTGTCGAGCCAGTGCTCGAGCTGACGGTTCAGATCCTCGAGATCGGTGAAGTGAGCGGCCCTCGAGGAACGATTGCTTCACGTAGCCGACGCCCCGCTCGACCTTGCCCTTCACCCGCGGCCAGTACGGTGGACTCGCCACCGGCAGCACCTCGTAGTGCTCGCACGAAGTCCAGGAACGTGGCGTTCCAGCGCACCGTGCCCGTCGTCACGTCGTGCTGGTCGACCGCCTGCTTCATGTTGTCGACCAGCAGCTCGCGCGGGCACGCCCAGGCGCTCGAACGCCTCCTTCATGCACGCCAGCAGGGTCGGCCGCTTCATCGACGTCGTGAAGCGCGCATACATCCGGCGGCTGTAGCCCAGAACCAAGATGAACACGCACAGCTTCTTCGTTCGCCGACCCTGCTCGATCGTACCGCACTCGCCCCAGTCGATCTGGGCCTGCCGGCCGGGCAGCGTCTCGAAGCGCTCCATCGACCCGACGCGCATGAACTCTGCCTTCAGCGGCCGCATGAAGTCGCGGAGGATCGTGAGCCCACCCTCGTAGCCGAGCCCCTCGAGCTCTCGCTTCAGCACCGTGGCCGGCAGGTCGAAGCGCCTCCAGGCGAGCCCGGATGTAGTCCTTGTACGGATCGAGCTTCGAAGCCCGCCCGGCCCGGGGCTTCGGATACGGCTCGGTCCGGTTCAGATGGTTGTAAACCGTCTGGCGCGTCACGCCCTGAGCGGCGCGCGATCTCGGCTGATCGTCACGCCCTCTTCGGCCAAAGAATTTGATCTGCATGTGCTTCTCCCGTAGCATCATCTGTCTCGAAGTCCTCCGGCGCGTGGGGCCGATCCTTGGTCGGACGACCCCAACCTAGCGCGCCAGAGGGCTTCTTTTTGGGTGAGGGGTTCCGGGGCCCTCTCCTCGCGCCTGCGGCGCTCGGGGCCCACGGCTCCCGCGGCTACGGAAGTGTCAAATTCTCAACCGTCGCTTCTGTCCAAGATCAAACCGGTGGGGACATCCGTGCGGCCCCAACCTTCTTCCGAGCGGCTTGGAACTGGTTCAGCCACTTCGATACCCTGATGTCGCTCTGGGCTGGCTCGGGAGTGCATCCGCCCTGATTGCAGCCTTCTCTGCAGTGGTGGGTTGGATCGTAGCGCGACTCGCTTCGTTCGGACCGGTCCTCAGCTTCTTCCTCGCGCTAATCGCATGGGTCTTGGTGTCTGTCGCCTTGGCGCTGAATCGATGGGTTCCAGGTTGGAATGCCCGCTCCCGAAGAGAAGGGGCCGTCCGAGCCTCTCGGGACCAGTGAGGAGTCTCCGACGGAACTCGTCTTCCACCTGCAGTCTCCGACCGAGACGTTTGACCTACGGATCGCTGGAGCCTTTCCGGGAAAGCTGGGCCTGATCGAGATCGCGAATCCGACCGAAGCCGTTGAGCGTCTCGGCGCGCTTCTCCTACCGACCGTATTCCGCCGGAATGACCTCTCTCATGACCCGATCTGGTGGTTTCGTGGCCATTCGAGCCAGTCCGTCGAGACGTTTCGTGATCTCGAAGGCGGCAGGTGCCTCCTCAATCACATGGAACTCACCTTACGGCGCGTCGTCGCATACCGCTCGATCGATACGGCCCACCAATTCGTCTATGTAGAGTGCGACCCTGATCCACCTGTTGGTTCGGATCCCCACTCGCTCCGTAGCCTTGAAGAAAGGGTCGCGGAACGCGGTTACGCGGCCGAGGAGTACGGCCTCTTTCGGGGCATGCCGTCACTCGGATGGAGTACGATGACGCTGCAGCCGTGGATTAACGGGAAGCTGTAGATTTCACCACGACGTCAGACCGAGCAGAGGTCAGGCGTCGGTTTCCTTACGAGGTTCAACTTCATCATCTGCGCGAAGTTCCATCCGCTGAAATCGGAACGCCCTGGATCAATCCGATGGAGGATATCCCGAATGCGATCCTCCGGGGTGGGGCGACTGTTGAAGATCTAGTCGAGCACATCCGGCAACTTCCGGCGCATCCAGGGGATGGAATGCACCTGGCCTAATCGCTCAGAAGCGAGACCAAGGAACCGATCCATCACCTGAAGGCACCTTTCACATAACGTTCAGACGTTTCCGACGTGGCCACCACGGAAGCGCCCACGCTACCTACCCGAGCATACGCTGCGATCTGCTCTCGTGCCACAAAACTCCGAGGCCATGTAGGTGAAGAGAGCGAAGCGAACGGAACCGGAAACGTTCTGTCATGCAGACGCTCTGGGCCCCGCTGTGCTGAGGAACCGTGGGAGTCTAGTACACCTGCGCTGTCTGGCCTTACGGGGAGAGTATCGAGCCCCGATGGTCCGGATGAATCGATCGGCGAAGTCCCCAATTCCACCGGCTCGCCAAGGTTGCCAAGCCCGTCGCTGTGTCTTCCAGCTAAGGCAAACGCTGTGATGGGAATGGCCAGCGTGAGCATAACGATTCCGTTGCGCACCCCGGAGAAGCTGACCGAAAGAGCGTTTGACCGAAGATTTGTCACTTTCTGATTCTGTTCAACATAGTAGAGTCGCCTCGCTCGCGCCCTCGATTCCATCCTTAATGACGATCTCTTCGTTGAGCGCAGGTTGATACGTCCGAGCGACTTTCATTGCCTCCAACGCCCACCAGCCAGCTGCCAGCAGGTAGATCGCGCCCAGATAGCAGGACCACGGCGACAGCCACCGCTCGGCGATCACTCGGAAGACCGAAGAAGTTGACGCTGGCAGACAAGATCGCGAAGGAAAGAGTCACCCCAATGATGTTGCTCTTAGCCTTGTCTTCGATGGATCGTCGCCGTTCCAGCTCAATACCTTCAAAGAATCGGAGGCGGTCCTCATCGACCGCACTCGCCGTCTGTCGAAGCTCCTTCAGGTGGCAGGAGAACGCGTCGTCTCGATCCTCCAAGTCCTTAAGGATGGCTTTCCGAGCATTTCTAGCGGCCGGGATATCCAACAGAAAGCACACGGCTCATGCGAGTCACCATCGAGGAGAGCCGTCCCCCACGGTGATTATCCACGAATGAGAGCTCGTGCCAGAGTCAGGGATATCTCAAGGTCGAGAGCGGACTCCAGCCACACCCACTCTCCGAGAGGGTTGACCTCCAAGAAGAGGTATTCGCCGTCCCGCTCCATCAGGTCTATCGCCCCATATATCGAGCCCCAGGCGGTCCATCAGTCGAAGGCATCCATCGACGACTTCGGTAGGCAATGTGGTCAGTCTATAAGACACGTCACCCTTGCGGAGCCGCCAGTCGCCGTCAATCGACTCGCCGTTGTCCGTGATCGCCACCGCCCACCAGGTTGAGCCCACGATCGTAAGGCGAACGTCCACCTTTGGCTGGACACCTTCCTGTAGGACGTACGGCATCTACCGAGTTGCGGGCCTGAGCCTTGAATGCTTCAGCGCTCATCAGTGTCGTGTAGCCGAAATGGACGTCCGCATCGTCCTCCCAGAGCACGGTGTCCAATCCCTTTACGGCTACGCGCCCGGCACCAGGAAAGTGGTCAAACGGCCAGTTGCCGATTCTCGTCCATGGGATTTGCAGCCCGGCCTCAACCGCGACCGCGAGCTGCTCAAGCTTGTCGTTCGGATCTGTAGATCGCGAACGGAGAGTTGATCCAATGCCCACCTGCGGCGACCAATGAGCGGAGCATCGTCTCCCAATGGAGATGTCTCAACTGACTCGGCCCGGGACTCCCATGCGTTCGAACATACGCAGGCCGCTTGCAGTAGACGGAGTGAGGACCGGACACCGTGAAGGCCTGTCCTGAGGACTCACCGAAGATTGTCTTGGCTACCGGGTCGACGCTGATCCGGACCGGAGATCCTCGGTATTCAGTCGTTGGTAGGAGGCGTCTAGGTCACGAAGGTGCCCAACGACCAAGTCAGCGCCGAAATCGAATCGCGACGTGATCAGCAGGATCGTGGGAGCCGAAGAGGAAATGTCGTTACTCAATATCCCTTCTGGTCCTCTCCGGTTTCGACGTCGTTCTTCTTCGTCTGGGGGCGGGGGCCTTCCGGCCGCCTCATCAGCAGTTCTCCCGATTCCGAGTGAACCCACGCGCCGATCTTCGGGTCATATGCTGCCCCCCTAGGTGTGGGATCGGATGCGGGGCGCGAGTTCCTGACTGCTCCTGCTATCAGCATGTGCTTAGACAGTTGCATCGATCCTCCAGGACGTGATGACATACGACAAGACATGGGGCGGCACGAACACTATCCGTTTCTCTACAACAAGAGGGGTCCAGAGTGTCTCATAGACACGATGGAAGGGCTGGCCTCCTGGTTTTTTCGTGGATTAGCATCCCGAAGTAGCCCGGAGTGCCAGAGCCACCTGCGGCGTTCGAGCCGCACAGCCCAGGAGACCAGCCCATGTCTGCGCCAATCTTCTTCGTCGGCCTCGACGTGCACAAGGACACGGTGACGGTCGCGGTGTTTCGCAACCGCGATGTGGAGCCGATGCGGGTCGATCGACTTCCCCACGACCACAAGAAGCTGCGTCGCTACTTCCAGCGTCTCGAGGCCGAGGGCTCGAGTCCGAGCCTGCTACGAAGCCTCCGGGGCGGGCTACGTGCTGCAGCGCGCGCTCACCGAGTGGGGCATCGCCTGCGAGCTCGCCGCTCCGTCCCTCATTCCGAGGCGAGCGCGGTGAGCACCGCAAGACCGATCGACGCGATGCGATCGAGATCGCCCGGGACTTTCGCGACGATCGCCGCGTGCTCATCCACATCCCCACCGAAGCCGACGAGCGCGTCCGCGACTTGGTGCGCTGCCGCGAGACCTTCCAGCGCGAGATCGTCAAGTCACGCCATTACATCCTGAAGTTCCTGCGCCGCCGAGGCTTCATCTACCGCGACGGCACGCACTGGACCACGCGCCACATGAACTGGATCCGACAGGTGCTCGAGCCCGGCACCCTCGCCGAGGAGGACGGCGTCGTGCTCGCCGAGTACCTTGCGCTCCTCGAGTACGAGTTGCAGCGCAGAGACGAGCTCGACCGCAGGATCGAGGCCCTGGCGCTCACGCCCCGCTACAAGCCCCTCGTCGACCGTATCCGCTGCTTCCGGGGCTTCAAGACCCAGGCGGCCATGGTGCTCGCCACCGAGATCGGCGACGTGCGTCGCTTCGAGAGTCCGCGCCAGCTCATGGCCTATCTCGGACTCGTGCCCGGCGAGAACTCCTCGGGCGATCGAAGGCGACTCGGGGCCATCACCAAAGCCGGCAACGCACGCGTGCGTCATGTGCTCATCCAGGCCGCCTGGCAGTACCGACGACGGCCTGCCGTCGGTGTCACCCTCCGGCGTCGTCAGCAAGGTCAGGACCCGGCCGTCATCGCCCATGCCTGGAAGTGTCAGGACCGTCTCTACAAGGTCTTCCACCGCCTGGCCGCCAAGAAGCCCAAGCCCGTCGCCGCCACGGCCGTCGCACGTGAGATGGTCGGCTTCCTGTGGGCCGTGCTCAACGACATCGATGTCGCCCAACTCCAGGACGCGGAGGTGAGCCGAGCCGCCTGACCCCGATCCTGACACTTCACGTCCGGAAGGAGAGCGCCCGGGGCACGATAGGAGAACGCCTCGAAACGTTATGGGGTCCGGCTCCGTGCCCAATCCCCGCACATAGACTCCGGCCAGCTCCCGACGAATCCGTCTCATGATGCTCTGAGCCTCAACGCTCAACCATCGAATATCAGCAGGATGCATCGTCGAAGACGCCCCGGCCTCTCCTTCGGACCGCGACTTGACAACACCCTTCCATATCAGGCGACCGGAACCGGGGCGTCCGTGGGCGTGGTGCGCCGGACCCGGAGCTCGTGGAGCGCCCTCGGCGTCGTACGTTCACGGCGGCCTACAAGCTCAAGATCGTGCAGGAAGCGGACGCGTGCGAGAAGCGGGGCGAGGTGGGCGCGTTGCTGCGTCGTGAGGGGCTCTACACGTCCCACCTCTCGGCGTGGCGCAAGGAGCGCGACAAGGGAGCGCTCCAGGCGCTGTCGAAGCCTCGGGGTCGGCCGAAGCCGGATCCACGCGACGGCGAGATCGAGCGGCTGCGCCGGCGTGCGGAGCGAGCCGAAGCCGAGCTGGCCACGGCCCACAAGGTCATCGAGGTGCAGGGAAACGTCTCGGCGCTCTTGGAAGAGCTGCTCCAGGCTGGGGGCGCGAAGCAGAACGGGAGCAGCGAGCGGTGACGGAGCAGGCCGTGGAAGAGCTCACGCCACTGATCGGGACGAGTCCGGCGTGCCGGGCCCTCGGGACGGCACGGGCGACGATCTACCGGCGTCGGCGTCCACCCGAGCCCCGGCCCCGGAAGCCTCGGCCGAAGCCGGCGCGGGCGCTCTCGGAACAGGAGCGCGACGCGGTGCTCGAAGCGCTGCACTCCGAGCGCTTCGTCGATGCCTCACCGGCACAGGTCTGGGCCACGCTGCTCGATGAAGGCCGTTACCTGGCGTCGGAGCGCACGATGTACCGCCTCCTGGCCGAGCAGAGCGGGAGCCGGGAGCGGCGCGACCAGTTGGTCCATCCGGCCTATGCCAAGCCGGAGTTGCTGGCCACGCGGCCCAACGAGCTCTGGAGCTGGGACATCACCAAGCTCCTGGGGCCGGCCAAGTGGACCTACTTCTACCTCTACGTCATCCTGGACGTCTTCAGCCGCTACGTCGTGGGCTGGACGATCCAGCACCGTGAGTCGGCCTCCGTGGCCCAGCAGCTCATCGCCCAGAGCATCGAGCAGCAGGACGTCGGGGCCGGCGAGCTCACGATCCACGCCGACCGCGGCACCTCGATGCGCTCGAAGCCGGTCGCGTTCCTGCTCGCCGACCTCGGCGTCACGAAGACGCACTCGAGGCCCTACACCTCGACGGACAACCCCTACTCCGAGGCCCAGTTCAAGACGCTCAAGTACCGGCCCGACTTCCCCCACCGCTTCGCCTCGATCCTGCACGCGAGGTCCTGGGCCCGGGGCTTCTTCGCCTGGTACAACCATGAGCACCGCCACTCCGGCCTTGGCCTCATGACCCCGACCACGGTCCACTACGGCCGGGCCGACGAGGTCAGGGAACAGCGTGGTGAGGTGCTCGAGGCCGCCTACGCGGCCAACCCCGAACGCTTCGTGCGCGGGCTACCCCAGCCGCCCAAGTCGCCCACCGCAGCTTGGATCAACCCACCCGCCACCGAGGAGGATGCTCACTAATATCAGACCACCTTCTGTCTCATCGGCGTTGACAGGTTCCGCTTCACGCTAGATACGTACGGATGCTTCGGCCCAGAACTGAAACAGAAAAAGCGACGGGCCGCGCCCGCCGCCACCCTATCCGTCCGCGGTCTTGCTTCGGTCCTTCTTAATGGTGTTATGAGTCGTTGCAGGCACGGTCGTCGTCACCGTACCGCTACCCCTTCTTTGGCTCGTTGGTCGTATACTGTCCCACGATCGACGGCACCTCTCCTGGTACGGCGCTCCAGATCCTCCCCTTCGCTCGATCAGGTCTGAGAACAGGGCAACTGTGTCGAGATGAATACCTCTTTCGCTCTCCTCCTTACGGCGGCTAAGCCAATTACCTTCTCCTGGCCCTCCGTGCGATAGCGTTCAATCGCATCGGGTGACTAGCTGATCGGCAGGATCGGAGCTTCGGCTCTGCAGGGACTCCCGAAGTTTGTGATGCACGACGGCCAGCCCGGCAACGTACTCACGGATCAGCGGTACTCAGATCGACCACCTCCCCAAGATCGGCCAGTTCATCGAGAACGTTCGACTGAAGCCTCCATCCTCCCGGAGACGCTCGGTATCGATGCTCGGTACTATTGCATTTCGGCGGGTCGAGCCTTCTTCAAGTCGGTCGCGCCAGAACTGATGGGACATGCGCACCGCACCGCAACTCCCCGGGTGCTGCGTGTAGTTCCGAAGGGCCTCCATCGCCCGGTATCCGAGACGGGAGTCATACTCGATGGATCGCCATGCGTTGAACCGGGCAAGACCGGTCCGAGTCTTTGCCGAATCGGCAGCTGAGTAGGTGACGGCGCCTGATCCAGGTATCCTCTTCCACCCGAAAGGAGGTTCACGACTCTTCGGTCGACATCGTGGATGGTTCCGACCGCACTCGGACCAAGACCCCTCTGTACAGAGGAGTGAATACAACGCCCGATCGAGCAGGGCACCTTCGTACTCATAGAAGTTTGCCAGGACGAGATGGAAGCCTTCTTCCAAAGCGAGGGCGTCCACCAGTAGACCCTTGGCGTCCTTCAGCTCCTGGAAGTCGCTCCGATCAAGCGGGAGGAATGGTGTCTTCCCGAAGACGGCGATCTGACCAGAGCCGTGTCCGACCTGATCATCGTTCATACGGAAATCTGGATTGCTGCGTTTACCAAGAGAGAAGAGGAGGGACACCCCCCCGACGTCGCGCGAGATCCAGCCTGCAATGACTCATAACGAATCAGGGGTTTCCGAACTTGCGGCCTGGCGCGGCTCGTCGCGCTCGCACGAGACGTGACAGGGCGGAAGTCAGGCCGGAGGGGCCCCGGAGCCGGGAACCCTCACAGTGGAGGGCTGAAATCGCGCCCCGACCCGTGACCATCCGTCCTATCGGGACCCATCCCAAGTGCGGGCTTTACGGATGCGCGTTCGAATCCTTCTCGGCAGTAGCGGGTCTCCCGCATCCAACCGGTACTTTCGCGAAAGTAATTCTCAGCGACGTTCTCCTGCCTTGCCTGCTTCCCCCAGTCGCACCAAAACAGGAGACAAACGATCTAAGATCCGGATGTCTCCCGAGATACCTCGTCTCCACGCAACTCTTGGAGGAGCTCACCGACAAAACCCTCCCTCCCGCTGTATCCCCGCATACTCATCAATCGTCCTGCAGAGCCTCTTCTATGTACATCCGAGCTGCCGCACGCACACTCCGTCTTCTCTAGAGACTTCGCCCGATCAGCAGCAGCGCTGAGACTCATTTCTCAGCTTCCAGAATCTTTGGTTAGCTTCATAGTCTATCACCCTCCCGAAATTGATCCAGTTTACCAAACTCTCATTTTCCCGCGCCATCCAGCGGGCCTCAAGGTCCTCTGCACCTTCCTCATCGAGATCGTCAGCCAAGATGAGAACCTTGTACTCGTCGTCGAGATGCCTCTTCACGTAGAATTCCCAGAGCTCATGCCCATTCTTCTCCCACGCACGGCGCCCCTTGCCCTTCCCGACGTAGAAGATCTCGCCATCGCGATCCACATGCGCGTACACGTAGAACCGACGCGGATTCGTTCGATCGGCCTCGTCGGATGGTGTCAGCCTCTGAGGCGAAGTGGAGTCACTGAGTGACAGAGCGATACCGCGATTGGTAAAATGAAACAGCAGCTCGTTATGTGGCGTGCTGCACTTGGTCCATGACGCCACTACTGCTCGGGGTAAACACCCAACAACGCGGCGACGCTTGCTTTCCACTCCTCTCGGCACCCCCTCATCGCGACAGTAGCTCCGAAAGCGACTTCAATTTGTGTTGAAGAGGGGTGAACGAGGTTCGCTCGACGTTGAATATCGGTGACCGCCTCTAGATCAGCGCTGAACCCAGTCGATGGACAGTACGCGATCCTCACCGGTTTCGATGAGGTGGTACCTTCTGGAAACGACCGCCCTTCGCTCTGTCTACAATCAGCAGAGGACCACGAGGCCGACGCCCTTCTACGTCTGCGGCGGCGAGCAACGCGGTTCCCATCACGGGAACTAAGGTCATGAGGCCCAACCGGAGATAGATCGGGGTCATCTGCCGATGCTCCATCGAAGACCTCCTTCGGGTAGCATCCAGTAACATCCGCCATCTCCCCTTCGGGGATGGCCGCTCGGGCGAACCGACCGCCTGCCGCCGGCCAGGCGTCTGATTAGAGCGATCGCAATCGCCGCGCAACGATCCAGATTCTCTTCAGGATAGTCACTGACGACGAGGAAGCCGTCGCCAAACTGATGCGCGAAGAGCCGCTCCCGTTCCTTCGGAAACACACGACGACCGATGCGGGCGATGGCAGCCATGAGTTCGCCAATCGCCTGCACGTGGTCCCGCGACGATCGCTGCTTGAAGCCCTGAACGTCGATGTACAGTGACGATCGGTCGTCAGCGGAAGCAACCGTCGCTCCGAAAGGAGAGCCTCTCCGCCCTTTGCCACTGATCTCGCTCGCCAAACCCATCCTGTGGAGAGCCAGAAGCAGAACCGTGCAATTGCAGTTGTGGCCTCTCTGGCTGCGGTACCGAACACCTCGGGCGACATACTCCTTGAGATCCGTGGTCGCGGACGTACCGTCCGGCGGAATGCTGAAACGCATGATAGAGAGCTTCCACACCAACGTAGAACCGCGAGTGGCCACGTTGGTAGCAGAGCCGTCGGTCGTCGGACGAGACGATCTTGGTGGTGCCGCCGCCTGGATTCTCAAGGAGCGTGCCCTGGGGGCACGCTGTCGCCCAGCCTGTGCGAGAACTGAGTAAAATCCATGGAGATCGGCGCCGCCTCCCGATAGAGCTTCCAACTCACGGCACCTCGTTCCTAGCATGCCACATAACGTTCAGATGTTTCCGACGTGGCCACAGCATATGCGCTCATCTTTCCTGGGCCTTCGGAGTGCAGCTGACAGCATACGATATCAGCACGTTCGAGGCCATGTAGGTCGGAGCGAACGAAGTGAGCGGAGCCGGAAACATTCTTGTTATGTGATGGCCTTTCGCTGTTTCCCTACACCGATTCGCACTCTTGGGCAGCGGTCAGCTTCGGGCAAGTTCGTAGATCCGAGCGTACTCGACCTCAAGTTCGTCCCGCCAGACCCCGACCACTTGGTCCCCCAGGATCTGAGTCGGGCGGAGCCGCTGATCGGGAAACTCGACGGTGCCGAGCCAGACTCCTTCACGATCGAAGACAGCCCAAGAACGAGCATCACCATCGTACGAAAAGTCCTGGACCCAAAGGAACCCCTCACTGTCGACAAGGAACCTCGAGTAGGCCGGTCGGCTCTGAGGTTGCGGCTGCTCTTGGTAACGGGCCCGAAGACCAGGTCGAGCGCCTTCTGGAGCTGCGAGCACTCGTGCCTCAACAGCGGCGTCGTAGGACACCTCATCCAATCGGACGTCGACATCCGATCTGCGGATCAGACTTCGGAGGATACCGTCCTCAGAATAGACGCCGATCTGGTATGCATCTTGAGAACCCTGAAGGATCTCCTCACCCCGGACTGCGTGACTCACCGACCGGGCCAAGAGAGGACGGAGCATCTCCACAGTCTGAGGGCCGTACATCAGGATCCGTTCCGAGCCCGGAGTCACGAGGACCGTGTCTTCCAGCGCTCCGGAGTGGGTCGATCCGGACGTAGGCTGCTCCGAACCTAGTCGGAGACCGGCGGGCAACTCGTCGATGATCGCCGACGAGAATGCGAGGTGCGCGGCCGGCGCGACGAGCCCCCGCGACGAGCCGACCGGACCAAGTCCTGCGTCGTCCACCGCAGCCCGGGCAACCCGAAACGGTCCGCTCTCGGGATCCAAGACCGTGATCCTCTGCTGCGCGCCCGTCGAAGTCCCAGAGCGAGTCGGCGTTCAGCCCGATGGAAGGTCAGGCCCTGAAATTCCCCGGGCCCTTCGCCTGACCGACCGAACACGGAGATAGGGTTGCCAAGCAGGTTAAAAAGCTTGACCTGGCTGGCACCTTCGTCGAGCACGGCGATCCTCTCGCCGTGAGAACGAAGACGCCCGAGAGCCGGTCGAACGCCGCATCGCCGTCCAGGCTACCCAGGCTCAGAACCGGATCCTGAGATACCTGCCATACCTCATGATCATTCCAAGCGGGACGACTGTTCTGCACGATCCGAATGCCGGCGCTGTCTTGGACGGCAACTGCAACGGGAGGAACTTCGTCAGACCCGCAGGCCGTGCAGATCAGAAGACAACCCAAGAGCGCTAGTCTCACCCGCACGTTCTCCTCCGTCCAAAGAATGGCTTTCACATAACGTTCAGATGTTGCCGACGTGGCCCACCACCGCTCCCTCCGGAGCCGGCCACCCGTCATGAATACGGCTTAGGCGCTCAACCCGCCACACCCGTTCCGGGCCATGTAGGCCGGAGCGCCCGCAGGGCGCGGAGCCGGCAACATACTTGTTAGCAGATGTTGGCTTCCTGTGGTCCACGCCACACTTACGGTTGACTTCACGAGGGACGTCGCGTCGACGGCTATCCGTCCCGGTGGTTCGACCTGAAACGGAAACCCCGCGGACACACGGTCGAGGGATCGCGCGAAGGAAGCCCAAGGAGCGAGCAGACCGAAGGTGTGGCCCCAGTCGACCGATGATGCCTCGGAGCGGGTCAACGCGCGATTCACCAAAACCTCTTTGGCGCCGTCGACGAAGAACCCGCCGGGTGGACATCGCAGTCGTGGATCGAGCCCGCCCGACCGTGTGGAGCCACACGGGGGGAGGGACAGCGGCGAATCCATAGGGTGGTGGGCGTGACTCGAGCCGAAGGTGCGAACCCCAGTCGACCGTAGATGCCTGGGAGGATGTCAACGCACGAGGAGTTGAAGGCGTCGCCGCTGTCCTCGAACCTGACCGTCCATGGCCAATGTCCGCTAACTGGTTGTTGCCGCAGAAGTGTGTCGCTTCTGCTCCTCGTCCTAGGCGGGATTCCCGACGTTGAGGATCTGGGGCTGGAGCGTCTGAGTAAGTTACCTCCGGTCTCCGCAACGTTCGCTCCCCCTCGGCGGAGCGCAAGGTAATCGCTCGGCGAAGGATCCGGGTGAGTCGGCGGGCGAGTCACGGCCTCCATCCGGTCGGCTGACGGTGGACTGGACCACGACCACACGTACGTCGAGACCTTTCAGTCGGCTGCATACGTGGACCGACCGTCGGTCGTCACGTTGTCACCCCCTGTCCTGGGTCCTTGAGCACCCGTTCCGCCGGCCCCACTCGTCCACCAGCTCGGGGTTCGCTTCCGCATGACGCAGTGCTGCCGCGATCGGCAGCCCCTTCGAGACGTGCAAGCTGATGACGAACTGCCACATCGCCGTCGCGAGGAGCATCGCCCCGTCGTCCTGATCGTTTGTGCCGGTTCGGCCTGGTACAGCCCGAAGTGCTTCATGAGCTGCTCGCCGTGCTCGGACTTGTCTTCGAACTGGAGGACGAAGTTGCCATGCATGTCCCATTTCCAGCCCTTCACCAGCCGCTGGAGGTCATCGGGAAGGGCGAGCAGATCCTCGGGCCGTTTAGCTCGTAGGCCCCGAACTCAGCGAGGTTGGCGAACGCCACCGCTGAGACCTCGTCGATCACGCGTTCCGCTGCGGTCCGCCTGGTTTCCTCAGCTCGACGCGGCGGGCGGCAAGATACGCCTGAACCTCTGGCTCCTTCAGGAGCTGGCGCGCATTCGTGGCGGCGTCCTTCCCCTTTGCCTTGAACCCCGACGCCTCGTACGCCACCCGGTGCCCCTTCCCTTCCAGGATGCCCTCACAGAACGCGATCCGTTCCGCGCTGAGCTCGCCGTCCTGAGCCTTCCCGCGTGGCCGGGCACGCCGGACCGCAGTGCCGTTACCAGCCATGAGTCTCCTTCTCGGCACGGCCCATCGAGCCGCGCCCAAAATGGGGTGAGAACGGAGTGAGTTTGGCTTCGCTGGGGCAGCGGATCCAGGTTTCCGGACTTCGCCATCGGTACCGGAAAGGCATGAAACGACAAGACTTCCGGCACGCCGACAGCGAAATGCCGTACCCCCGCTGGCGGCTTTTAAGTCCCCTGCGTATACCATTTCGCCACCCCGGCGCAAGCGTCTCGCAAGCTATGCTCCTCTCCCCCACCACGGGAAGTCCGGCTCGACGCCCGGTGTACCGTCGGCGTCCTACCGGGCCGGGGGCCACACGGCACGGATGCGTCGTCTCATGGACGACGTCAGGTTCACGCTCAGGGCCGGCGGCGCAGGACCCAGATCTCCAACAGCGACCACTCCTCGCCGGGATAGTTCTCCTGCTCCAGCTGCGACATACGGCGGTGACGGGTGGCCGTGCTGCCCACGAAATCCAGCCGCTCCAGGAGGATGCGCTTGGTCTCGTCGGCCTTCTCCAGGCTGAAGGGGTTGAGGAAGTTCACCAGCATGTAGCCCTCGCGCGGGGCGCGGGCGAAGGCGTCGACCAGGCCCTTGATGACATCGGTCTCGAGATAGACCAGCGAGGCGGTGGAGATCACCACGTCAGCGTTCTCCATGGCGCTGTCCACGGACCGCTTCGCCTCAGGCGAAGGGGCGTTGAGATCGGCGACCACGGTGTCGTCGAACAGGCCGGAGCGCTGGCCGTAGGCCATGGCGTTGCCGGAGATGTCGATGCCGGTGGTATGGGCCGGGAAGCGGCGGTCGGCCTCGATGGTCCGGCAGGCCTCGGCATCGCGCCAGTTGTGGCGGATGGCCTCGTAGTCCATGCCGTAGACGGTGGCCATGGTGGTGTTGCCGAAGCAGGCGCACAGGTCGACGTAGTTGACGGTCTCGCCGCGCTCCGCCTTTGCCTGCACCCAGGGCAGGATCAGGCGGTCGAACATCTGGCGGTTGAAATCGTCCGAGATGTAGTCCAGCGCGTCCAGGATGCGCTCCTTGAAGGGCACCGGAGTCTCGGCGACGTAGATGTCGTCGAAATGCTGCTTCTTCTCGTCGGTTCTGATGCTGCTCTGGCTCATCTTTCGTCTCTGCTTGCTGTGAAGTAGCGCGCTCTTTCGGTTCCCGCTTCGGCGGAAGCATCTCCCTATGTTAATGGTTTCCCCGTCTCTCGGCATTCGCACCCCCTCCCTGCTGGTGCTCACCGCGGGGCCGGCGCATGCCGGCGGTCCCGGTCTGCCGAGCTCGCGGCCGATCGCATCACGACCGTGTCTCCCTGCGCTGTAGGCTGGGGTTGCATCTTCAGCGTGTTACCAGTATATATCGTGTATCGACGATCAACGATATAGGAGCACCTGTGATGCCAGTTGTAGCCGAGACGCAGTCCTTGCCCTTGGACGCACCAGCCGCCGAGCCGGCGTCCGGTGCAGAGATCGCCGCGATCGCCAAGGCGCTAGGCCATCCGGCCCGGATTCACATCGTGCGGTTGTTGCTGGAGGAGCCCTGCGTCGGCCGCGAGATCGTGGGCGAGGTGGGGCTGGCGCAGTCCACGGTTTCCGAGCATCTGCGCATTCTCAAAGCAGCCGGCATCATCATGGGCGAAATCGAACATCCGCGAGTCTGCTACTCCCTCAATCCCGACAGCGTGGCTCCGCTGGCGGGACTGCTGAGCGCGGTGTTTGAGAAGGACAACCGTTGCGAAGTCGACGATGCCGACTGCTGCCCACCTGCGGGCTGCGAATCCACGAACACCTCTTGCTGATGAGGAGCGCTCTCATGCCTACAGTCACGATTTATGATCCACCCATGTGTTGCTCGACGGGCGTCTGCGGCCCCGAGGTCGATCCGAAGCTGGTGCAATTCGCCGGTGACCTCGACTGGCTGAAGGCCCGGGGCGTCGAGGTCCGGCGCGTGAATCTCGCGCAGGAGCCCGACCGCTTCGTCGCGAACCCCACGGTCAAGGCGATCCTCGATCGCTCGGGAGACGATGAGCTGCCGGTAGTCGTCGTGGGTGACGAGTTGATGGCGAGCGGGCGGTACCCCAGCCGCGACGAGCTCGCCGAGAGCACGGGCGTCGGAGTCGAGCCTCCGGCCGAAGAAGTGACCGACGGGGTCAAAGAGCTCATCGCCATCGGCGCCGCCATCGGCGCAAGCTGTGAGCCCTGTTTCAAGTTTCACTACGACAAGGCTCGAAAGCTGGGCGTCTCCGTCGAGGCCATGCGCGAGGCCGTCCGGGTCGGCGACGCCGTCAAGGCTGCGTCGGCCAAGAACATGCTCGGACTCGCCGACCGGATCCTCGGCGCCGAAGAGCCCGAAGCGGCCGCCAGCGCCTGCTGCGGCGACGCCGACGAGCCCCAGGAGAAAGCCTCCGGCTGCTGTTGATCGCCGCCCGAGCGCTACGCATACCTTATAGAAAGAAGGAAGCACACCGTGTTCAACGATCTACCCAAGTTCGTCTTCTTCACCGGTAAGGGCGGGGTCGGCAAGACGTCGCTGGCATGCGCCACGGCCGTCAGCCTGGCCGACCGCGACAAAAAGGTCCTGCTCGTCAGCACCGACCCGGCCTCCAACGTCGGGCAGGTATTCGATACGGAGATCGGCAACCGCATGGTGCCCGTCTCGGGCGTGCCGGGGCTCGACGCCATCGAGATCAACCCCGAGGAAGCGGCCGCCGACTACCGGGAGCGGATCGTCGGCCCCATGCGTGACGTGCTCCCGGAGAACGCGCTCAAGAGCATCGAGGAACAGCTCTCCGGCGCCTGCACCACGGAGATCGCCGCTTTCGACGAGTTCACGGGCCTCCTGACGCATCAGGAGCGCATCGAAGGCTACGACCACGTCCTCTTCGATACGGCTCCGACGGGCCACACGATTCGCCTGCTCCAACTGCCCGGAGCCTGGTCGGGCTTCCTCGAGGAGGGGAAGGGCGACGCCTCCTGCCTCGGTCCGCTGGCCGGCCTGGAGAAGCAGCGCGAGCGGTACGCGGCAGCGGTGGCGCGCCTTTCCGACGGCGACAGCACGCGTCTCGTCCTCGTGGCTCGCCCGCGCCCATCGGCCCTCGCCGAGGCCGCGCGGGCGTCACGCGAGCTGGCGGCCATCGGCATCCGGAACCAGCAGCTCGCCATCAACGGGCTGATGCCCGAGGACGTCGAGGGCGACCCGCTGGCCACGGCGCTGGCCGAGCGGGACCGGACGGCATTGGCCGAGATGGACGCGGACCTCGAGGACCTTCCCCGCGTGACGGTCCCCCTCCGGTCGGAGAACCTCATGGGTGTCCAGGCGCTTCGCCGGTTCGCCGAGGGCGCCCCGGATACCGACGGCGCTCCCGTCCCGGACCCGTCGGCTCAGGACGAGCTACCCGATCTCGAATCGCTCCTCGACGAGGTGGAAAAGCCCGGCAAAGGGCTCCTCATGTTCATGGGCAAGGGCGGCGTGGGGAAGACGACCATGGCCGCGGCCTTCGCGGCCGACCTCGCGGCCCGGGGGCACGAGGTGCTGCTGACCACCACGGATCCCGCCGCGCACCTGGTGGAAACGCTGGGAGGAGAGGTCCCGGGCCTCACCGTCAGCCGGATCGATCCGGCCGAGGAGACGCAGCGCTACCGGGACCGCGTGCTCAAAACCAAGGGCGAGGGCTTGGACGCGGAGGCGCGGGCCATGCTGGAAGAGGATCTGCGCTCTCCGTGCACGGAGGAGATCGCCGTGTTCCAGGCGTTCTCCAAGGTCATCCGGGAAAGCAGCCGGCGCTTCGTGGTGATGGATACGGCGCCCACGGGGCACACGTTGCTGTTGCTGGACGCCACCGGATCCTATCACCGCGACGTCCTTCGGCACATGGCACCGGACCAGGAAGGTCACGTCACCACGCCGATGATGCAGCTTCAAGACCCGAGCCAGACGAAGATCTTCATCGTGACGCTGCCCGAGACGACACCCGTCGTGGAAGCGGCGCACCTACAGGAGGATCTCCGACGCGCGGGCATCGAGCCCTGGGGCTGGATCATCAACGCGAGCCTCGCGGCGGCGCGGACCCAGCATCCCCTGCTCCTCCGCCGGGCTGCCTCGGAGTACACGCAGGTCGCCAAGGTGCGCGACGAATTGGCGTCACGACACGCCGTCGTGCCCATGCAGGCCGAAGAGCCGGTGGGCCGCGAGCACCTCATGGCCCTGGGCCGGCCGATGACGCCTTCGGAGGTGTGAAGACACCATGTTGGAATACTCGGTACAGGCCCGGCGCATCGACGAGCACGGGAGCCTCGCTACCACCAACGAGGCCGAGATCACGCTCGACACCGACGTGAAGGGCCGCGAAGACGCCTTCAACCCCGCCGAGCTGTTCCTCGCGGCCATCGCGGCCTGTATGATCAAGGGCGTCGAGCGAGTGACGCCCATGCTCGAGTTCGAGCTACGCGGCGTCGAGGTGAAGCTGGACGGCGTCCGGCAGGACAGCCCACCGAAGATGGCTTCAGTGGATTACGAGATCATCGTCGATACGGACGAAGATGACCGGCGGCTCGAGCTGCTGCACACGAACGTCCGCAAGTTCGGCACGATCTCCAATACGGTCGCCGAGGCCACCCGGCTGGAAGGCACCATCCGGCGGCGGTCCGCGACCTCGTGAGCCAGCGGAGACGGTCACCCCTTCTCACGGTTGAGCTCCCGTGCCCGCGCTCACCCCCGCGGGCACGGCGCAGTTCGACACCCCCTCGATCTCCGCCTCGGCCTCCGGGAAGTATCTGCGCCGCCACCAGAGGGCGACGTTCACCAGGGCGATGAGGACCGGAACCTCCACCAGAGGACCGATAACGGCGGCGAAGGCCGCCCCGTGGGCGATGCCGAAGGTGCCCACAGCCACGGCGATGGCCAGCTCGAAGTTGTTGGACGCGGCAGTGAACGACAGCGTCGTCGTCTTCCTGTAGTCGGCACCGGCCCAGCGGCTCATGAAGAACGTGATCACGAACATCGCCAGGAAGTAGATCAGGAGGGGCACGCCCACCCGGACCACGTCCAACGGCTGGGCCACGATGGCCTCGCCCTGGATGGAGAACATGACCACGATGGTGAAGAGGAGCGCCACCAGGGTGACCGGGCTGATCTTCGGGATGAAGCGCTCTTGGTACCAGGTCTTGCCCTTCGCCTTCACGAGGACGAGGCGCGTCAGCATCCCGGCCAGGAAGGGGATCCCGAGATAGATGAACACGCTCTCGGCGATCTGCCCCATGGTGATGTCGATGACCGCCCCTTCGAGTCCGAGCCACCCGGGAATCACGGTGATGAAGAGCCAGGCGTACACCGAGTAGAAGAAGACCTGGAAGACCGAGTTGAAGGCCACCAGGCCGGCGGCGTACTCGTTGTCGCCCTCGGCGAGCTCGTTCCACACGATCACCATGGCGATGCAGCGCGCCAGGCCGATGAGGATGAGCCCCACCATGAGCTCCGGGTGGTCGCGCAGAAAAGCCACGGCCAGCCCGAACATGAGGATCGGTCCGATGAGCCAGTTCTGCACCAGGGAGAGCCCCAGGATCTTCCAATCCCGGAAGACGTCGCCCAACTCCTCGTAACGCACCTTCGCCAGGGGTGGATACATCATCAGGATGAGTCCGATGGCGATGGGGATGGACGTGGTCCCGACGTGCGTCGCCTCGTTCACGGCCGTGACGGCCGCCGGCCAGAGGTGCCCCAGCGCAACGCCCACCACCATGGCGGCCCCGATCCACACCGTCAGATAGCGGTCCAGGAGCGACATCCGACGGGCGACCCCTTGCTGCTCGTGCCTCATGCGTTTTCCTCCGTCTCCGGCATGCCGCCGGTCTCGAGGTATGCGGCGAAGTCGTCCGGGAGGTCACTACCGCGGATCGCCTCCGTCGCCCGTTCCAGGTCGTAGTCCACCCGCTCGAACTCCACACGCACCTGCTCACCGTCCATGTCCACCACCACGTATCCGGCCCGCCAGTCTCCGTCCTTCGGCCGTCCCACCGATCCCGTGTTGACGAACTCGATGCCTTCGACGGTCCGGTGCCACGGCTTGTGGGTATGGCCGAAGGCGATGACGTCCCCGGCCTTCGCCCCGAGGTGCCCGGCCATCTTGAGGCAAAAGGCGTCCGAACGGTCCTCCGTCCAGTAGACGGTGTTCAGCACGGGGTTGCCGTGGAGCAGCATGAGTCGGGGGCCGGGCGCGTGTCCCCCCAGCGGCCGGACGTCGATCCGGAAGGGGAGCCCACCCAGCCATTTCTTCGTCTCACGCGACACGTTCGTCCGGGTCCACTCGTAGCTCAGGTGGCTCAGAGCCTCCTGCCGCGGGTCCTCGGATCTGCACCCGCAGTGCTCGTAGTCCGTGGCCGTCGTCGAGTCGTAGTTCCCCGCGATCCCCGGAATCGCACGCTCCCGAAGGAGCGCGACCACTTCGTTCGGCCACGGTGCGTAGCCCACCAGGTCGCCGAGGTGATACACGGCCTCGACGTCCGCGCGAGCGTCGAGGGCGGCGAGGACCGCCTCGAGGGCCGGGAGATTCCCGTGAATGTCGCTGATCAACGCGATCCGCATCGCTCTACCCTTTCGCCGCCGCGGGCTTCCGCGCCCGCACGAAGGCTGACATGATGCGCCCTTCCACGGCGCTCACGAAGGCGTCGACGTCCAATCCCCCTTCCTCGAGAAAGGCCCGGGCGTCCTCGGGCTCGTAGATGCGCGTGGGCTCGAGGCTCGGATTTTCGAAGCCCGCTTCCCTCAGCAGGCGCTCGAACTCCCGCTCCTCGAGCGCGCCCGCCACGCAGCCCACCCAGAGCTCCATGCTCCGACGGAGCTCCGGTGGGATGTCGCCGCGCACCACCACGTCCGAGACCGCGAAGCGTCCGCCGGGCTTCAACACCCGGACGGCCTCCCGGAGCACCCGCCCCTTGTCGGCGGACAGGTTGATCACGCAGTTGCTGATGATCACGTCGACGCTCTCGTCCGGAAGCGGGATCTGTTCGATGTCGCCCTTCAGGAACTCGACGTTCGTCGCGCCGGCCTCCCGTGCATTGTGACGGGCGAGCTCGAGCATCTCGTCGGTCATGTCCAGCCCGTACGCCTTGCCCGTCGGGCCGACCCGCCGCGCGCTCAGCAACACGTCGATCCCGCCGCCGCTCCCCAGGTCCAGGACCACCTCGCCCTCGGACAGCTCCGCGAGGGCGGTGGGGTTTCCGCACCCCAGGGAGGCCAGAACCGCCTTCTCCGGGAGTGTGGACGTAGTGACCTCATCGTACAGGTCGCGCGTGATGGGGTCGCTCGCCTCCGGCCCGCAGCCGCACGACGAGCCGCAGCAGCTTCCGGCCGAGCTCGACGTCGCGCGCGCCGCCGCCTCACCGTACTTCTGACGCACCGTGCTTCTCAGATCCTCGCTCATTCCGCCCTCCCATCAACCATTGTTGATATATCGGTTCAAAAAAACGGCTCGGCCGTCACTCGCAGCATGACACGCGACCTTCCGGGGCCGGACGCCACGTCTCGGTAGGCGTAACGTCTCCCAGGAAGGCCCGCATCTCTTCGAGCGCCTCCGGCACCGCCGAGTAGTAGACCCAGCGACTGTCTCTCCGGTCCCTGACCAACCCCGCGTCCTTGAGCTTTTTGAGGTGGAACGACAAGCGCGACTGCGCCACGTCGAGGTCGCCCTGAAGCTCGCACACGCACCGCTCCCCGCTCGCGAGGAGTTGGAGGATGCGAACGCGGGTTCCCTCACCCACCGCTTGGAAACGCTGGAGGAGGAGATCGTTGGACAGGATATCGTGCGGCATGGCCAACGATACATCAACGACGGTTGATGAGCAACGTCCGCCCCAAACGCCTCGACGATCGCGGGCGCCCTGTCCCCCGGCTCATTCGGTCAGCCGAGCAGGCGGCGCATCTCCTGGCCGTGCTCGTCCTCGTCGGCCGCTTGCTCCTCCATCTTCATCTTCAGGGCGATGAGCCCTTCCTGTTCCGCGAGCGAAGCCAGCCGCACATAGTTCTTCGTGTCGATGGTTTCCTCGCTGGCGTCGTTCTCGAGCATGCGACGCACTGCCTCCGGCGGCGGACTGAGGTCCGGCTTCAGGCTCGGCGCCCCACCCAGCGCTACGATCTGGTTCGCCAGGTATTGCGCGTGCCCTACCTCGTCCAGGACCTCTTCCAAATACATCTCGCGTACGGCCTCGGCCTCGGCGCCGCTGATCGACGCCGCCTGGAGCATATAGCGGAGAAAGGTCGTGACCTCTCGGTTGAGTTGGTCGTTGAGCGCTTGGATGAGCTCGTCGCGAGCCATGGTGTCCTCCTGAGGGATGAAAGTCGAAGTTGAAGGCGTTACGCATCCGCGCACGCCGGTGATCTGCGTCCCTCACGGTTCTTTCGCAATTACGTTCCTCCCTCCGCAAGGCTACGCGGGCCCTACCACACCGCGTGAAAGAGGCCTCGGCGCTAACGCTCCCCTTTCAACTCCCCGGCGATCGCGTCCGTCGCGATCCTGTGACCGACCCAAAAGCTACCGAATTCGCCGTAGACCGACGTCACCTCGTCGTAGCGCATGTCGGTGACCAACTCCTTGAAGTGCAACGGGTCGGGCGCGAAGAGCGTCACGGCCCACTCCCAGTTGTCCAGCCCCACGGAGCCGGTGACGATCTGGGACACTTTGCCCGCGTAACCCCGCCCCGTGTGGCCATGCTCCTGCATGAGCCGGGCTCGCTCGGCCAGAGTCTGCGTGTACCAGTTCTGCTCCACGTTGCGCCGCTTGTTCATCGGGTAGAAGCAGACGTAGGGCATGTCGTCGGGCTGCCGGGGATAGAGCCGGCGCTGGGTATAGGGCGTTCCGAGCTGCTCGGCGAGGAGCTCGTCGACCATCTCCTTCCACGGCTCCGAACCGAGCTCGACCCCCTCGCGCTCCGCCCGCTTGGCGAGGCCGAGAGTGTGCCCGTACAGCCCGAGCTCGACCACGGACACGTAGTCCCCGGTGACCACCAGATCCTGGCTCGACGGATGGAGCCTGAGGGTACGCTCCGCCTCTCCCAACTGGTCGAGGCTCGGCCGGAGGTGGAGGAGCATGTAGTCGTTTCCGCCCCCTACGACCCGGTACAGGGCACTCCAACCGCCATCCCCCAGGTCCTCCCAGTCCGCAAGCGTCGCGGCGAGCTCGTCGAGGCGTTCAGCCCTGCCTTCGTCCCCGTCACCCTCGAAGGATAGCGTGACGTCGGCGAATTGGGTGAGCATGTACCAGCCGTGGAGGGCGAGCGGGGGAATGATGGCGTCGGACATCGGCGCGTCGTCGTCCTGTGGGAGTCACTGATCGGGGGGCCCGCTCCAACGCACACGACGTCGGAGCGGCCACTGCCCGAAAGCTATCATCTTCAGCCCACCTCGCATCCACCCGCGTCTCAGCCTCCCCGCACCAGCACCAGCGTCTCGGCGGACGACGCGACGACGAGGCGATCGGGAAGGTCTTCGAACGTCCCGGTGTAGTCGGTGCCGTCGCTGGTCGTGAACCGTACCTCGCCTTCTGCCCAGCTCCCGGTGAGGGTGTTCACTTCCTCGCCTTCGACGAACTCCGTTCCCTCGAAGCTTCCGTGGGTTTCCCCGTCGTCGGTGGATTCGAAGCTGAAGTCCCGGTCCTGGTCCTCGACGCCCCAGGTGTTGGTGATGATGAGGGCGGGGAGGACCACCGCCGTGGCCGGGTCGCAGCCCGGCGTGCTCAGGGAAAGCCCGCCCACCAGGAGCCATGCCGTGGTTCGCATTCGCATCGTTCATCCTCCATCCACTGGGCTCCCGCCCCGCCGACCCGACCGGGTCGCTAAGGCTTCCGGAGCGCTTCGAGCAAGGGTGGCACTTCGGCTTCCAACCGAGCCAGAAGAGGCTCCAGGCGGTCCAGGGCTCCTACGACCTTCTGCCTGGCTCGGCGCAGCTCGTCGTCGTCCGTGGCACCGCCGTTGTACTCCGCCTGGATCACCAGGAGCGGCTCGCGCAAGGTGAGCACGGTCCGGTGAAAGTCCCCGTGGATCCGGTCGAGAACTTCGGACAGCTCCCGGGCCACGCTCGAGTCGCCGGACCAGGCCCGACGAACCTCGCCGGGGGCTTCGCCCAGGCCTTCGTCCAGCGCGGCGTATCCGTCGCTGTAGGCCGCCATGGCATTGTAGAGGGCCAGGAAGTTCGCCTGGCTCATGGACCGGGAGACATCGATGAGCCCGAAGGCGTCCACGAGGTCCCGGCTCGTCCTCAGGTAGCTTCGCAGATACCGGCTGACCCGCTCACGAAGCTCGGCGCGGTCGGCTCCCGCCACCGCCCGCCCCACCGCGCCCTCCGTCAGGTCCGCGATGCGGACCACCAGTCCGTCCAGCTCCGATCGGAGCACGTCCTGGATGTCGGACTCCGACACGCCTCGGAGCTCCAGTGTCTCCCGGAGAGCGCGCAGATCCCGGCCGATCCGGTCTTCCACCGCCTCCCCGATCCGCCGTCCCACGACCACGGCGGCCACCGTGCCGGGATCCCGGGGAACGGGCGTGCGCCCGTCCGGCGGGTAGAGGACCTCGAGCTCCGGATCGCCCACCACCCGGAGCGTCACCTCATTCGGCTCGCCCTCCAGAGGATGGCTGAAGAGGCCTCCGTCGCGGATGACGACTTCCGGCGGATGGCCCACGACGACCAGGCGCACGTCCGCCGCGGCTTCGCCGTTCCGCTGGAGGAGCTCTCCCCGGAGCGTCGTGGTCTGGGCGCCTCCCGGCCGCACCCAGCTCAACGTGAGGGTCAGGGCCAGCCCGATCGCGCCTCGAAGACCGACGGCATCCGGCATCGCTCAGGACCCGAAAAGGAGGGTCACGGGCGTGCCGGCCGTGACCGGCACCTCCGTGTTGAAGCCCACCGTGTCACCCCGGGTGCCGATCACGGACAGGCGACCTCCGGAAGGGGGCTCGAGCGCGACGCCGAAGTTGCCCAGCGCGTCCGTCGTGTCCACGGCGATCCCGCTCCCGAAGCTCAGAACCACCCCCGCCACGGGTGCGCGGGTCTCCCGGTGCAGGACCGTGCCGCGGAGCTCTCGGAGCGTGGAGCGGGTCCTGAGCGCGAGACGGATGACGCCGTCGGCGGGCACCTCTTCGACGACATGACTCGCCGACGTGAAGCCTTCGGCGTCGGCCGACACGGTGACGCCCGACGCCGTGGGGGGCAGGCCGAGGAACGAAGCTTGCCCCGTGGCGTCGGTCATCTGCACGAGGCGCTGGGGGCCCCAGTCCAGTCGCACCTGGGCACCGCCGACCGGACCGCCTCCGTCTTCCGGCGACCGATCGACGCGCACCGCCACCGAACGGAGTCCGCCTTCGGGGACGAGGAAGAAGCCGCCCACGACCACCATCGCCGCAAAGGCCGCCGGACCGGTGAGCGTGATGTCCCGGGGGCTCTTTCCCTGGAAGGTGGCCGTGGACTTCATGGCGCCGAACGCGAAGGCCGCGGCCGACATCCCCAGGGGGACGAGGAGGACGTAAAATACCCGGTGGTCCAGGCCCGCCGCCACGATCCGATCGGCCCCGTAGACCAGCAAAAGGAGGAGACCCACCGAAACCGCGAGACCCGCGGCGCTCACCGTCAGGTACGTCCGGGGCTCGAGCGGCTGGGGCCTGGAATTCGCCTCGCCGCTGCCGGAGCGCGCCACACTCGAAGGATCGGAACTCATCACCCCTCCGGTCGAGGGCTGTGGCCGGACGCTCCGTCGACCCCGTGCCGCGTTCGCGACCCGCCTGAGCACAAAGTGCACCGCGGACTCCGTTTGCGCCAGGAGGGCGAGGGCGGATCGACAGCGATGAGCTCGGTCTGCGGCGCGCCTCGGGCGGGCGAGATGGGTGGCGGGTGTTCGGGGATGCGCAGATGCCGGAGGAGGGGGCGTACGACCGCCGGGTCGGTGAGAAAGGCGAGGATGCGCATCTGACCGTGACAGGCCAGACAGCGCAGCGGGTCGATCTCGTAGACGCGCGCAAGGAGCTGGGCCCAGCGACGGCGGGGGCCGCGGTCGGGCCCGTGATCGCACACGGAGCCGGGTGCGGTGGCGTCCCCAGCGGGCTCCGAGCTGGATGCCACCTCCTCCGCGTCCCGCCGCTGGAGGATCGGCGTGAGCGCCCGTGCACGCTCGGCGTCCAGCCCTACGGCCGAGTGGAACTGGAGCGGAGCGCCCTCCTCGCCGTGCTCCCGCGCGAACAGACCATCGGTGACCGCCACGTGGAAGTGAGGGTGCGGATTCAGGCCCGACCCGAAGCGGTGCAGGAAGGACACGGCGCCGAGGCGGGCGTCGGACGCGGCGCCTCGGACGGAGTCGCGAAGCTCGTTCCTTATGACCCGAAGCAGGATGCGCAGCACGGCGCCTGCCAGATCCGAGTTCCGCAGGAGGTGCGGACGCAGCCGCTTGGGTACGGACAACACCCACTGACGTATCGGTACGGCCGGTACCACGCTGTCGCTCAGGTGGGCCGCGACCTCGACCATGCGCCGATTCGTACACGACGGGCAGACACATCTCCCCTTGCAGCTGAACGCCACCAGCCGCTCCTGCCCGCACTCGGTGCACCGCGCCCGAGCGAAGCCGAAGGATCGGGGTCGGCCTCGCCGTCGTCGGCGGCGGGCTCCTGCTGGCACCTGTGTCGAGGTCATGAGGCGACCGGGCGGCGGCGTCGCCCGGGTCTTCCGCACGATCGGTACAGCGGAGGAGGCTTGGTCCTACGGCTCCGGCGAGGAGGACCTCATGGATCTCAGGCCGGCGGCCAGATCTTCCGCCAGGACGCCCAGGCCCGCATCCAGCAGCGTCACCAGGCTGTTGTAGTCTCCCACCGTCCAGTTGTCCACTCGATAGTCCGTCGTGCCCCGGGTGAGTACCCTGCCGTCCTCCGGGCGGATGATCTCCCACGTCGCCACCACGTGGACCCCTCCCTCGAGCGTCGCCTCTTCCTCCGGGAGCTGACCCTCGAAGCGCAACACGTGGAGTTGGATCAGGTAGTCGTGCCGTTCGCGGGGCGCCCACGGAGCCACGTCGACGGCGCGGAAGGTCCCCTGCTCGAACAGGTGTCCGGCCACGGCTCGGTTGATTCCCTCGCCGAGATGCTCTCCCCACCGGTGAAGCTCGGTGAGGCCGATCTGATGGGGTCCCCGGCGCACCACGATGAACGGGACGTCGAGGTAGGACGCGATCTGAGGCCGCCGCAGCGCGATCGCGAGGTCCGCGGAATCGCGGGGCTGTGCCGCAACCTCGTGCGAATGTCCTCCCTCGAGCACGTAGTGCTGTATGGGTGGGGCGCCTCGGTTCAGACCGAAACACCCTGAGGAGCCGAGCAACGTAGCCAAGCAGACCAGCCACGTCGCCTTCATCCGGTACCGCGTCTTGTCATCCACCTGGCGCTCTCCCTCTGATGAGCATGTCGGGGTTCTGCTCCATCGAAAGCACGAGCGCGCGTAGCGCGTCCGCAGCGTCCTTCAGGCTGGCCATTGCCCCCTCCATCTGATATCCGATCCCCGAATCGGAACCCAGGAACCCACGCGTATCTTCCAGCGCCTGTCTCATCGTCTGCAACGTCAGCACCACTTCTTCATTCGTGTCTTCCAGCCGGGCCTGAAGCGGATCGATCATCCCGCCGAGCCGCTCCGCCATCCGCTCCATCTCGCTTAGGGTGCTCGTCGTCTGCTCGGCGATCCGCGGGACCTCGTCGAGCGCAACGCGCAACTCCGGGGCATCGGCCAGCCGTTCGACGGCCCGGGCCGAGGCCACCACGGTTTCGTTGATCTCCGCCATGTCCACCTCCTCGAGGATCTCGTTCACGCGGAAGAGGATCGCCAGCACGTCCCCGACGAGGCTACCGGCCTGGGTCCCGAACGCGGCGAGCATCGAAGGAACCGTCGGGATCTCCGGATAAACGGTCTGAGCGCGTCGGAGCGCGGCCGGCGCCGCGTCCCGACGGTAGGTGAGCTCGACGTAGAGCTGACCCGTGACCACGCTTTCCATCTGCAGCTGGGCCCGGAGACCGTCGGCGATCTGCTGCCGCAAGACGTCCGGATCGTCGAGTTGGACGAAGGTGCCGCCCGCCGACGTGAGGCGGGTGAGATCGATGTCGTACTGGACCGGAACCTCGAAGGTCTTGTCCACCAACTCGATCTGGATGAGCAGGTTCGTCACCTGCCCGACCGGCACCCCCTGGAACTTCACCGGGGCGCCGACCTCCAGGCCGTTCACCGACTCTCCGAAGTAACTGATGAAGGTCGACTGCTTGCGGAACAGCGAGCCGGAGGCCAGCGCGCCGACTCCGATCACGGAGAGCAGGATGGCCCCGATCATGAACAGACCGATGGCGGTAGGGTTGGCGCGGGCGCTCATGGCTGGGGTATCCGGATAGGCTCGTGGTTGGATGCTGGCGGCGGGTGACCGTCGGCTTCGCTGCTGCGCGTAAGAAATCGGCGCACTTCCTCGCTGGGTGGGTTGTCCCTTAGTTCGGAAGGGCTTCCGAGCGCGGTCATGGTCTTCTCCTTGATGTCCAGGAATAGCACTCTGTCGGCGATCTTGAAGATGCTCGCGAGGTCGTGGCTCACCACGACGATCGTGGTGCCGAAGCTGCTACGGATCTGCAAGATCAGGTCGTCGAGGCGGCTCGCCGTGATCGGATCGAGTCCGGAAGACGGCTCGTCGAAGAAGAGCACCTCCGGGTCCAACGCCATGGCACGGGCGAGGGCCGCGCGCTTGCGCATCCCTCCGGATATCTGGACGGGATAGAACGTCTCGAAACCGCGCAGCCCCACCAGTGCGAGCTTCAGTGACACGAACTCGGCGATGGCCTCGGGGCCGAGGTCTGTGTACTCCTCGAGCGGTAGGGCCACGTTTTCGGCGAGCGCGAGTCCGCCCCGAAGCGCGCCGTTCTGGTAGAGCACCCCCATGCGGCGCAACATTCCTCGCTTCGCATCTTCGTCGGCCGCTCCGAAGTCGTTGCCGTCGAACAGGATGGATCCTTTCGCGGGCTTCCTGAGCCCGATCAGGTGCTTCAGGAGGGTGCTCTTCCCGCTCCCGCTCCCGCCCGCGATTACGAAGACCTCTCGCCGGCGGACATCGAAGTCCAGCTGCTGCATGATGACGTGCGTCCCGTACGCCATCGTCAAGCCTCTGACTTCCACTGCCGGATTCTTGGTCATGACGGCCTCAGATCTCGAGCAGGGCGGCCGTCCAGTCGATGACGGCGTTGGCGAGGATGATCAACGTGATGCCCGTGACCACAGCGGAGGTCGCCGCTCGCCCCACGGCTCCGGCGTCGCTGCCCGTCTGCATGCCCCGCATGCAGCCGGCCACGCCGATGATCAGACCGAAGACGGTGCCCTTGAAAACGCCGAGGAGCCCGTCGGCGAGGGTGATCGGCGTCAAAAGCCCTCCCACGAACTGGGTGGTGGTAAGATCCAGCAGGCTGACCGCCACGATGAGCCCGCCCACGATGCCGATGAACATCGAATAGACGGTCAACAGCGGCATCATCACGAACAGGCCCAGTACGCGTGGCAGGACGAGGTGCTCCACGGGTGACAGCCCGAAGGTCTCGAGGGCGTCGACCTCCTCCGTGATCTTCATGGTTCCGAGCTCGGCGGCGAACGCGGCCCCCGTGCGGCCGGCCATGATGATTCCCGTCATCAGCGCTGCCATCTCGCGCAGCATCCCGAAGCCGACGAGGTAGGACACGTAGTAGCCGGCGCCGAAGCGGCGCAGCGTCACCGCTCCGAGAAAGGCGATGATCAGCCCGACGAGAAAGCTGATCAAGGTGACGATGGGGAGTGCGCCCGAACTGTTCGATTGCACCACCGACCAGAAGTCCCGCCAGCGCAGGCGTGCCCTGAACCGGAGCAGCCTCACGAAGCCGGCCGCCACTTCTCCGGTAAAGGCGACGGACGCGAGGAAGCCTTCGAATGCGGAAATGCTTTTTGTGCCGAGCACGGCCAGGAACGACGTCTCCTGGTCCCCGGGATCCAGGTCCGCCTCCGGCACCGCCTCGGCGAGATCGAGGAGCCGCGCGATGTTCTCCGGCAGGCCTTCTTCTCTGAACTCGAGCCCGTGAGCGTCGCAGTAGGTCAGGCCCTGCATCAGAAATGTCAGCAGGCTGCTGTCCCATTCACCCAGCTCCGAGGTGTCGAACCCGATGCCGCGCGCCGTCCGCGTTGCTGCCCCGTCTTCCAGAAGCTGCGCGAAGCGCGGCGTTGGACGGCCCAGTTCCCAATCGCCGGATAGCCCGGCGATGAGCAGATCGTCCTTCTGGTGGATGTCTACCTGCAAGGGGGGCCGCCTTTGAAGAGGCACGACTGCGTCTCAGGACCGTGTTTTCGCCCCCGGCGAAGGTCCATCATCAACGCAGGTGTCGCTAGTGGGGGCCGAGTGCGTGACGCCGAAGAGAACGGTTTCCCGCGCTCGGCAGAGCCCTCTCCGGATCCTCTCTACCTCACTGGCCGGGATCGGCCACGAGAAGTCTGAACTCTCCGCGGCGGTTCGCCGCGTCGGCCCGCTCTCCGGGGCCGTCGATCACGAGCTCGTTCTGACCGCGGGTCGCGATCTGAACCCGCGTGGCGGAGACGCCCTTCGAAACCAGGTACGCCTTGGTCGCCTCGGCCCGCCTGAGACCCAGCGCCATGTTGTACGCCGCCGTGCCGGGCTCACTCGTGTACCCGGTGATGACGATCCGCATCGCCGGGTCACTCTGGAAGATGCCGACCTTGCTGTCCAGAATGGCCCGCGCAGCGGCACTCAGCTCCGACGAGTTGTTCGCGAAGTGGATCACTTCGGCCATGGTCGCCGCGTCGGTCGCGGCGCCGGCACCCGCGGCCATCATGGCCCGGTGCTCGGCTTCGACGGCGCGGAGCCGCGCGGTCTCGGCCGCACTGACGGAATCCGCGCGCTGCGGCGTCGGAGCCGTCGCGGGCGCCTGGACCTGGACTTCCCGCGTAACGGTGCGGGTCTCCACCGCCGGGTGACGGTAGATGCTGATGCCGGCGTGGATGGCCCGGTTCCAGCCCCCACCCATGGACATACGATCCGTGATGGCGTCCACACGGAGAGCCACGTTGTCGGAGATCGCGTACTTGGCTCCGAGAAGCCCGTGGATCCCGTAGCTGACGTGGAAGTTGGTGTCGAAGTCATTGACGCCGGCGCCCACGAGGAGCGAAAGCGGGCCCACCTTGACGGGCACTGCGGTCAGCCGTGCGGCGACCATGCCCACGTTCACGTCGGCGAGCCCGAGCGAACGGCTCGCGCTGCTGCCGCCGCCCTCGAACTCCGCGGACAGCCATGGCACGATGAAGACGCCGATCCGGCCGCCTGCGCCCCAGCCGTTGTCCATGTTGAGACTGTTGTCGTAGGAGGTGCTGCTGCCGAATCCTCCGACCTCCATCGTCCCGCGTACCTGCGAAGCGGCCGGTGCGGCCGATGCGGCCGCCACGAGCAGAACGACGCCTATTGTAGTGGTTCTGACGAACATTGTGATTCTCCTGGAGAAGTTCCTGGTCGCGGGCTGGTTCGCCTGCCTGACGAGGCGTCCGCTGGAACTCGGTGCGGAGCCGCGGTCCTGTCGTTGGACCATCGTGCCGGAGCCGGCCAATTGGCCGGCTCCGGCCCCCGGTCACGGAAGGGTGATGGTGTTGTTCGTGCCCAGCGAGACGGCCCCGTTCCTGGCCAGCGCCCTGCCGTTCAGATTCGCGTTGTCCACCAGCGTGATGCTGGTCAGCGCGAGGATGTTGCCCTGCCACTGCGAGGCGGTGCCGAGCGTGGCGGAGCTGCTGACCTGCCAGTAGACGTTGGCGGCCTGTGCGCCGTTGATCAGCACGACGTCGCCCGCGGTCGTCAGCGAGGTGCCGGCCTGGAAGATGAAGACCGCGTCCGGATCGCCGCCGCCGTCGAGCGTCAGCGTACCGGTCACGCCGATACCGCTCTCGGTGCAGTAGACGCCGGCCGGCAATGTGGTGCCGCCCAGGTCGGCCACGATGGCGTTGCTCGGGTCGCAGGGGAGCCCGGCGAGCTGGTCGTACGCGTTGACGAGGTCGATCTGGGCCTGCTCGGCGACCGCGGTGGCGAGTTCCTGCACACCGGTGATGGTGCACGGCGGGAAACCGGAGACGTCACTGCCCGGGTGGATGCTCACGTCGGCGTCGATGGTGCCGAGGTCGATGCAGGTCACTTCCGTGCCCGCGATGATGCCGTTGGGCTCGGCGGCCCCGAGGATCGAAGCCGGATCATTGGCGGCGACGACCGTGACGGTCGCGAACCCTGACAGGGTGCCGCTGGTGGCCATCACGGTGTTGGTGAAGGTTCCACCCACGCTTCCGGCGGTGAAGACGCCGGTACTGGCGTCGATGGTGCCTCCACCCGCTTCGACCGACCACGTGGGCGTGACTGTGACGGGATTGCCGCCCGCGTCTTCGGCCGTAGCGGTGAACTCCTGCACGCTGTTGACGAGCATGGACTGCGGGTCAGGGGAGACGGTCAGGCTCTCGGCCGGCCCGGCGGTCACGGTGACCGTCGCGGAACCGGAAATGGCGCCGCTCGTGGCGACCACGGTGTTCTCGAAGGTTCCGGTCGTCGTACCCGCGGTGAATATCCCGCTGGCGTCGATGGTGCCTCCACCCGCTTCGACCGACCACGTGGGCGTGATCGAAATGGCGTTGCCCGCGCCGTCCACGGCCGTGGCGGTGAACTGCTGGGTGCCGTTGATCTCCATCGTCGTCGCGTCGGGCGTGACGGTGATCGTGGCGATGTCGCCGGGGCCAGACGGCGAGTGGACGTCACAGGAAGCGGACATCACCGCGACGAGCGCCGCTGCGACGACCCACCGGCCGGTCTTGAAAGGGGTGTGCGGCGCTCTTGGCGCGCGGTTCGTCGGGATTTTCACAGGTACTCTCCTAATGCAGTTTATGCGCTTCTCGAATGTTTCGGGTGCGGACCCTTACGGCTGGTCCGCTGATTCCCTGCTTATAAAGATGCCGGCAGCGCCTTCCGCGTACCATCAGCCGATCGGGGGGAAGGAGAGGGATGGCCGGCGGGTGACCCGGAGTCACCCGAATGGATTAGAGCCGTCGAGGGAGAGGGGGTGGAGGGGAGAGCGTCAGCTTCCTTCCGGTTCTACCGCGCCCCCGACCGGTACCGGGTCGGTGACCAGAAAGTCGACACCGAGCGCCCTCAGCTCCGTTTCGAGCTTCTGATGGATATCGAGGTCCAGCTCGGGGCTGTCGCTCACGATCAACACGTGGGTCACCTGCGGCTCCGTGATCAATCGGGCGGTCCAGGTCCGGGCTTCTCGTTCCGCAACGCCGTGTTCCCCTTCCAGAAGGCCACGAAGTGCCGCCATACCCTGTTCGCGGTGCGGCGGCATCAGCTCGTACCCATACGCCCACAGAGTGCGTCCGGAGGAGGGTGTCCCATCCTCGGCGACTCGTCTCTTATCCACCATGATGTTATCCCCTCCGGGTAAGCTCGAACCCGCACGTGGCGCCGATTCCAGCTTCAGGGACTCGGGTGCCCGCGGCAGGGATCGGCGACTTGCGAGCCAGAGCGCTCACGTCTCGATACGGACGCTAGCGGCCCCCCCGGGGGGGAGCCATCCCACGAACGGGGGAGGACCGGGGGACGAAAAGGCTACTCTGCCTCTTCTTCGTCGACGGTCGTCTTGTGGAGGTATGCCGCGATCTGGAGGCGGGTGCGCAGCGCCAGCTTGTCCATGATGTTCCGGACGTGGCTCTTCACCGTGTGAGGAGAGATGCCCAGGGTTTTGGCGATGGCCTTGTTGCTCAACCCGTCCCCGATCAGGGCCACCACCTTCCGTTCCCGAGCGGTCAGTTCGGTGGCCTCGCTCACCTCTTGGAGGTCCCGGGCGACGGCGTTCTCGACGATCTGGGCGAAGAGGGTCGAGGTCATCGCGGGGGGTAGGACGGTCTTTCCCGCGGCGACCGACCGGATGGTGGTCACCAACTCCTCGAGCGTGGCCTCCTTCAGGATGAATCCCGCAACGCCGACGTTGATGAAGTCGACGAGATCCTCGTGGACGGGAAGGAGGTCCATGACGATCACCTCCATCGCCGGAAGCTCGCTCTGTATGCGCTGGGCCAACTCCAGGCTGTCGTCGTCCTCGAGGCCCACGTCCAGGAGAAGGACATGAGGCTTCGCTGCCGCGAGGCCCTCGAGGCTACCATTCGCGTCGGAATAGGTGACGGCGAGGTCTTCCTGCTCGTTCAGCCTGAGTGTGAGTCCCTCGCGAACGAGGCGGTTGTCCTCGATGATGGCGATTCTGATCATGGAGCGTAGGATGGAGGCGGAAATGAGACGACTTACCTTGTTGGGCCTGTTGTTCGCATCGGCGCTGGCACCAGGAGCCCTGGAGGGCCAGACTCTCACGGGGAACGTGCAGGATCAAGCCACCGGCCAGCCCCTGGCATCCGCTCAGGTCTACATTGCCGGTCTCGATATCGGGGGGCTGACGCAGGCGAACGGCGACTACCTCCTGCTCAACGTGCCCCCCGGGACGCACGCGGTCACCGTGCAACAGCTCGGGTACCAGACCCAGAGCCGGGAAGTGACGGTCGCTACCGGCCAGACCGCCGTCCAAGGAGAAGGAAATTCAACCGGGGTCGGTCCCGCCAGAAGGATCGTAGTTCGACGGGATTGGGTCCCGCAAGAACGGTTCTCGCACGGGTTTCGATGTCCTGCGGCGGGGTGCCGAGCGCGCGCGGGGTGCAGGCTCCGCACGGATGGGCGCACGGGTCGCCCTGATGTCTTGCTGGGCGGAGGTCGCGCAGGCGGCGGCTGAGCCCCGAGGCCTGGGCGGCTCAGGCGCTCCAGGTCCCGTCGTCTCCGGGCAGGCTCTGATCGAAGGGGTCTGGGCCCGCGGCCGCATGGCTTCCCTGATCCCAGGGCGAGGGCGGATCGACAGCGATGAGCTCGGTCTGCGGCGCGCCTCGGGCGGGCGAGATGGGTGGCGGGTGTTCGGGGATGCGCAGATGCCGGAGGAGGGGGCGTACGACCGCCGGGTCGGTGAGAAAGGCGAGGATGCGCATCTGACCGTGACAGGCCGGACAGCGCAGCGGGTCGATCTCGTAGACGCGCGCAAGGAGCTGGGCCCAGCGACGGCGGGGGCCGCGGTCGGGCCCGCGATCGCACACGGAGCCGGGTGCGGTGGCGTCCCCAGCGGGCTCCGAGCTGGATGCCACCTCCTCCGCGTCCCGCCGCTGGAGGATCGGCGTGAGCGCCCGTGCACGCTCGGCGTCCAGCCCTACGGCCGAGTGGAACTGAAGCGGAGCGCCCTCCTCGCCGTGCTCCCGCGCGAACAGACCATCGGTGACCGCCACGTGGAAGTGAGGGTGCGGATTCAGGCCCGACCCGAAGCGGTGCAGGAAGGACACGGCGCCGAGGCGGGCGTCGGACGCGGCGCCTCGGACGGAGTCGCGAAGCTCGTTCCTTATGACCCGAAGCAGGATGCGCAGCACGGCGCCTGCCAGATCCGAGTTCCGCAGGAGGTGCGGACGCACCCGCTTGGGTACGGACAACACCCACTGACGTATCGGTACGGCCGGTACCACGCTGTCGCTCAGGTGGGCCGCGACCTCGACCATGCGCCGATTCGTACACGACGGGCAGACACATCTCCCCTTGCAGCTGAACGCCACCAGCCGCTCCTGCCCGCACTCGGTGCACCGCGCCCGAGCGAAGCCGAACGCCAGAATACCGCACGTGAGGTAGCGGCGGAACTCGGGCTCGGCCCATGGAGGCAGATGATTGACCTCGCCCTCGTCGACCATCGCGAGGTACGTCTCGAGATGGTGCTGGACCACTTGGTAGAGAGGCGTCTGCTCCGGGTGCCGCCGTCGGTAGACGGGCGACGGCCAGAACCCCGATCGGGCTAGGGCCTGTTAACACTAGCGGGGTGATGGGCCATCTTCATGATGGCGAAGTTCGTCCTGATCGAGCGTAGGTGGGGACGGGCGCTCGTGTGCAACGACGGCGTGACCATCGTGAAGGAGTTCGCACTGGAGGACCCCGAGGAAAATCTGGGGCCCAGGCGCTCCGGGAGGCGGCCGAGCGCACCGGCGACACCGTGGGGACGGCACGACCACGGCGACACTCCTTGCCCAGGCGATCTTCGCCGAAGGTATCCGCAATGTGGCCGCCGGGGCCCGGGCCGTGGACCTGAAGAGAGGGATCGACCGGGGGCTCCTCACCACCGTAGCGGCGCTGCGGGACATGTCGAGACCGATCACGAGCTCCCTGGAGAAGGTTCAGGTCGCCACGATCTCCGCCCACAACGACACGGGCATCGGCCAGATGGTCGCTGATGCGGTCGAGCGCGTCGGGGCGGAGGGCGTGATCACCGTCGAGACAGCCAAGGGCACCGAGACCGAGCTCGAGGTCGTGGAGGGGATGCAATTCGACCACGGGTATCTCTCCCCGTACTTCGTCACGGACCCGGAAAAGATGGAGGCGGTCCTCGAGGATCCCCTGATCGTTCTCTTCGAGAAGAAGATCACCACGATGAAGGACCTCCTCCCGGTTCTCGAGGAAGTGGCCAAGATCGAACGGCCTCTCCTGGTCGTGGCGGAGTCCGTGGAGGGTGAGGCGCTTGCCACCCTGGTGGTCAACAAGCTCCGGGGGACGTTGCGTTCCGTGGCCGTGAAGGCACCGGGCTTCGGTGATCGTCGGAAAGCCATGCTGGAGGATCTCGGGCTCTTGGTGGGCGGCCGGGCCGTGACCGAAGAATTGGGGGTGAAACTCGCGAACCTCACCGTCGCCGAGTTGGGAACGGCGAAGCGGGTCATCGTGGACCGGGAGAAAACCACGATCGTCGCGGGAGCTGGAGCGAGAGAGAACATCGAAGGTCGCTGCCGCGAGCTCCGGGTCCAGATCGGACGCGCCACCTCCGACTATGACCGAGAAAAGCTCGAGGAGCGGTTAGCCAAGCTCACGGGAGGAATCGCGGTGATCCGGGTCGGCGCTCCCTCCGAAACCGAGATGAAGAGTCGGGAAGAAGCGTTCGAGGACGCTATCAGCGCGACGCAGGCAGCGGTGACCGAAGGGATCGTGCCCGGTGGCGGGCTGGCCCTCCTGCGGGCCATCGAGGCGGTGCAACGCGATGCCGACGCTCGCGAGGGGGACGAACGAACGGGAGTGCTGATCCTCCGACAGGCCCTGGAGGTCCCCACCCGGCAAATCGCCGAGAACTCTTCCGTGGACGGAGGAGTGGTGCTGGATCGGATGAAGACGGGCGAAGGGAACCGGGGCTTCGACGCGGCCCGGAGGGAATACGTGGACCTCTTCGAGACGGGGATCATCGATCCGACCAAGGTCGTCCAGGTGGCCCTGGAGAACGCGGTCTCGGTGGCCAGCGTCCTTCTTCTCACCGAAGCGACCATGACCGAGGTCAGGCACGAGGAGCGGCCTGCGCGGCAAGGCGAACCGCTCGAGGCATCTTTTTAAGCCCCGAGTTGCCTTGCCACCCCATTGCCCTGGGGCGCCCTGGCACGGACACTACACTCGCGGGGGCCACCCCGCACCAACCCGAGCCGCGAAGGAAGGAGAGAAGCGAGATGTCCGTCGGACGAGCCCGTACCCGAGTCGTCGGCACGGCCGCGCCCAGAGAGACCGTCCGGGCGGCGGCGGAGCGCATGACCGAACACGACGTGGGCCCCGGGATCAAGGCGGAAGCCCGATGAAGCAGGTCATGGTCGCCCTGGATGGATCGTCGTTCGCGGAGCAGGCGCTCGGTCCCGCCATCGACATTGCGAACCGCGCGGGGGGCCGCTTGGACCTCGTCAGCGTCTGCAACCCGGCCGACGCCGGCCCCGCGCTGGCCGACGTGGAGCTCTCGCTGGAGGAGGAGGTGAGCCGGTACCTGGACGACGTGCGGGAGAAGATCGGTCCGCACGACGATCTGGAGGTGGAGGCCCGCGTATTGACGGGCTATCCCGCGGCTGCCCTGGTCGAAGAGGTCGAGGAGCGTCGCGTGGATCTCGCGGTCCTCTCGACCCACGGCCGAGGCCCTGTGAGTCGCGCATGGCTGGGAAGCGTTGCCGATCGCTTCGTCCGTGAGGCCCCCTGCCCCGTCCTCCTGGTGCGGCCCGACGAGACCGACGGCGCGGCCGACTTCAACGAGCCCTTCGAAGTCCGGCACGTGGTCGTGCCCATGGACGGATCGGAGGTGGGCGAAGCCGTCCTGGAGCGTGCGGCCGAGATGGCTCGCCTCTTCGGCGCGCGAATCACCCTCTTTTCCGCCGTCGGGCGTCGAGAGCTCATCAATCGCGACTTCGTGCCCCACGTCGAGTACGTCACCTACGACCGCCTCCTGAGCGACCGCGTGGCCCAGGCACGAACCGAGTTGGAGGAGATCCGGGAGCGCCTGCGAACACGAGAGATCACAGCGGACGTCGTCGTCGTCGAGGACTCCAACCCCGCCACGGCGATTCTGGAGTTCGTGTCCAGTGAGAAGCCGGACCTGGTGGCCATGGGCACCCACGGTCGGAAAGGCATGGCCCGCATGGTCCTCGGGAGCGTCGCGGACAAGGTGGTGCGGAGTGCGACCACTCCGGTGCTTCTCGTACGACCTCCGTGGGAGGAGTGAGCCGCTCGGACCGGGCGAGCGACCGAGTGCGGGACAACGAGCCATGACGGACACGCATTGCTGCCCGGCGTTGTTGGTCGCCGCCCCGGCTTCCGGCCATGGCAAGACCACGGTCACCGCGGCGCTGGCGCGTCATCATCGCAACCGGGGACGGCGGGTGCGGGTGTTCAAGGTGGGACCGGATTTCATCGATCCCATGATCCACGAATGCGCCGCCGGTACGCCCGTATACCAGTTGGATCTGTGGCTGGTCGGCGAAGACGCCTGCCGGCGGCTGTTGTACGAGGCGGCGGCCGACGCCGATTTGATCCTGGTCGAGGGGGTCATGGGCCTGTTCGACGGCAACCCGTCCACTGCAGATCTCGCGGAAACACTCGGGTTGCCGGTGTTGGCGGTGATCGATGCAAGCGCCATGGCGCAGACCTTCGGCGCGGTGGCGCTGGGTTTGGACCGGTACCGGGACGCCGTTCATGTCACGGGCGTGATCGCCAACCGCATCGGAAGTCCCGCTCACGAGCAGATGCTACAACAGGCTCTGCCGCCGGCCATCGATTACTACGGCAGCCTGCCCCGCGATGAAGCGATCACCCTGCCGGATCGCCACCTCGGCCTGGTGCAGGCGGAGGAGATCGACGACCTGGATGGACGTCTCGACGCCGCCGCCGAACAGCTCGGCCGGAGCATGGAGGTGGCGCTCCCGGAACCGAGCACATTCCCGCGCCCGAAGGCCTCGGTCGATCACGAAGACAGCGGCCAACCGCTGGCCGGCCGGTGCATCGCCGTGGCCCGCGACCGCGCCTTCGCTTTCGTCTATCGGGCCAACCTCGATCTGTTGCAGCAGTTGGGTGCCGACCTCGCTTATTTCTCACCGGTGAACGGCGAGGACCTGCCTCCGGCCGACGCCGTCTATCTGCCCGGGGGCTATCCGGAACTGCACCTCGACGCGCTGGCTGCCAACGAACCGCTGAAACAGGCGCTAGCCGCTCATCATGCCGCCGGCAAGCCGTTGGTCGCCGAGTGTGGCGGCATGCTCTACCTGCTCGAGTCGCTGACCGACAAGCACGGCACAGTAGCGGCCATGGCCGGCCTGCTGCCGGGGACCGCCGTCGTGCAGGAACGGCTGACGGCGCTGGCCTTGCAAGCGGTGACCTTGCCGGAAGGCACGCTGCGCGGCCATACGTTCCACCACGCACGCATGAACTCACCGCTCGAGGCCATCGCCCGCGGCGAGTGTCCGAACCGGAGGAGTACGGCCGAGGCGGTCTATCGTGACGGGCGGCTCACGGCCAGCTACATCCACTTCTATCTGCCATCGAACCCGGCCGCCGCTGCAGCGCTGTTTCGGTGAGGAGGCGGCGGGGCGTCGTTCGAGGGCTGCGCGAGGGGGGCCGGTCGCCGCTTCAGCTCCCTCCACCGTCTCGGGATCCGGTCTCGATCAGTATGACCCCCGCCGCGGCGAGCGGATACCGGGTGGTAGCCACCGATCCGCGGAGGATCCGGATCCTCGTCACCGATGCCGCCGGAATCTGGTTCAAGGCGTCGATGGCTCCCGCAGCCCCTCCCTCGTCGATGCGCACACCGTTCAGATAGATCGCCGGGTCGTTCGGCAGGGTCAGAGAGCTCACGCCTCGGAGCCGAACCCTGGCGCCCGATCCCACGTCGCCGTCGGTGCGGGACACCGTCAATCCGGGCACCTGCTGCTCGAGGAGGTCGACGGCCGTACCGCTCGCGTCGTCCCGGCCGGACACGTCGGATTCAACATGCCCTTGCTCGCGATCCGCGTCTCCGGTCACCCGGAGACCCTCCAGCACGGCCGTCACGGGAAGGAGCTCAAATCGTACGACCGAGACCTCGCCGGGCAGGACTTCCAATGTTTCCACCAGCGTGCTGTAGCCGTCCCGCTCGATCCGGACGGTCACGTCCCCCTCGCTCACTCCCTCGATCGAAAACCGTCCGTCCTCTTCGGTGAGCACACCACTCCGGGAATCGGACAGGACGACCGTAGCACCCTCGATGGGCTCGCCGCTCTCTTCATCGACGACCGAACCGATCAATGCCCCCTGGGTCTGTGCGCCGACCGCGGCAGCGCCCACGAGCAGAGCGAGCGCCACGATCCCGCCCCGGCCGACGACCTTGGAGGATGATGAGGACATGCTGGCTTCGGCTCCCGTTCAGGGGTCTGGCTCGGCCCTCCAGGCATCGTAACGCATCCGCAGGGTCACCACCGGGTTGGCGTTCTCGTCGGAACGGGTATTCTCGTCCGTCACGCTGATGTAGAGCGGGTAGTCGCCATCGTTGAAGCCCTCCTCCTCACGGGCCTCGTCGTCGGCGTCGGCCGCCATGATGTAGGCCACGTCGGCATGACGATATTCACACGGCGCGTCCGGCGCGGACTCGTCCTCGCAGCTACAACGAGCGTCCCCTCCGGCGCGGTCGGCGGCTTCCATCGCGGCTATGACCCGGTCCGTGACGGACCCCTCGCTTTCCTCCATGGCCCCCACGGCATCCTGGACCACGGAGTACGACGCCAGAATGTTTCCCTGGATCGAATAGTAGATCTCGGTGCCGGGGACCCGTCCTTGTACGTCCGACGACGCGGCGCTGGTCTGCGCTCCCGAAAAGCCTGCGAACCGACCTTCCAGGTCCACGATGCCGAACTGCCGATCCTGGATCTCGGGGTCGGTCATGAGCATCTCGAGGATTCTGGAGGGATGGGTGCCGTCCTCGAGCTGGCGAAAGATCAGCTCCTGGTTGGAGCGGTCCCGGTCCACGCCCGCCTGTGCGGCGGCAACCCCCATCCCCGGAACCACGACGGCCTGGATGTCCCTCAGGTCGTCGGCCGGGAACGTCAGCAGTCTCGCCTGCGGCACGCACGTAGCGGAGGCGATCACGACCTGCCCCGTCGACCGATCCACGGCGATGACCGACCAGGTGGCCGACGCCGGTATCGGTAACACGGCCAGAAAGATCGCCGCTGCCGCCGCAACGATGAGGCTCCTCGAAAGCCATCCTTCAGCACGGTGTCGCACCCACTCGCTCATCGTTCCCTCCTCGGATCGATCAGTTCCGCGAAGCCGGAGTTGCTTCGAATGGAATCGAAATCGCTGTCCTCTGCGGCACGCTCCCGGTACCGCTCCTCACGCTCAATGGCCTCGGCCAAGGCTCGAACCGCCTCGTCACCCTCCCCGGCCCGTGCGTGAAGCTCGGCGAGCCCGTAGTAGTAGCGCGCGTTCTCCGGCTGGAGCTCGATGGCCCGCCTCTGAGCCCGAAAGGCCTCGGTGTGGCGCCCTTCGGTGGCCAACGCGTCCGCGCGGCGCGAATGATTCCGAGCCACGGCCATCCCCAGGAGTCTGCGCATCTCCACGAACGGCTCCGGATGGTCGTCCACCCGGATGTCCACCCACAGGTCGTCGTCCCGGGACGGATCATCGCCAATCGGCTTCACGACGAAGATGCCACCCGCTTGCTTCCCTCGGGCGTCCCCGCCAGCCGCCTGCCCGGCGTCCAACGCGTCCATCATCCGCTCCGCCAGCGTTCCGTCGGACGCTTCGAAGGTTCGGGCCATCGCCTGCACCACCTCTTCGCCGGCGAGGATGTTCCCTTGGACCGAATAGTTCTCGCCTTCGATATGTCCGTTCCAATCACTGGTTTCCGAGCCGGTGTACGCCTTGACTCGGCCTCGCGCGTCGATGACCGCGAGCTGCCGACTGGCCCCGCCCACGTCGTTCGTCGTCAGCCGCCGCACGACTTCCGCGGGCGAAGCGCCCTGGGACAGGAGCCGAAGCCCTTCCGGGCCATAGGCCTCGTTTGCGGAGGCCTGGGTGGCGATGGCACCCAAGCCGGCCTTCGCGAAGGGCACGATAGCACCGGCGCGGAAGGCCCGGGACTGGATTCCCACCCCGAGCTCGCCCGTCTCCGGGTCGAACGCGACGATGGAGAACGTGGAGACCGGCTCGTCGCCGACGCCTTCCGTCTCCTCCCACGGGGTCTGCGCCGCCGCCCCGTTGGACAACGACACCGACAAAGCCAGCGCGAGGAGAAGGGGGCCGCCCGTGTTCATCAATCTGCTACCATCCGTCATAACTACCTCTCCGGAGCTATGTGTCGTGGGCGGGAAGTTCACGAACCGCCCACCAGTTGCTGGAACTCCGAGTCCTCATGGACCGAACCTCCCCGGTCCCCCCATCACGTGCTCTCGATGTTCGGGACCGGATAACAGGTCGTCGTGCCGTAGGGCTGTCCGTAGTCGTTCGTCCCATCGGGGTGGTCGGATCCCGGCTCACCGAGGAACGGGACTTCATACGGGGTTCCCCGCCACCGCAGGTGGTCTCGCAGTCGGTGTCCTCCTTCGACGAACAGCTCCCGCTTCCGCTCTTCGATGACGTGCTCGATCACCGCATCCTGGGTCGGCAGATCATCTTCCGTTACGGTCGGGATGCCGGCCTCGTCGTGAAGGTCCTGGAGAATGCCGATCGCCCGGTCGAGGTCGTTCGTCATAGCGGCAGCTTCGGCCAGGAAGAGCCGGGCCTCGCGATACGAAGCGATCAGACGGTCGTCGCCCTGAGTCTCGACCTTGTCGTGACGCCAGATGATGCTGGCGTTGTCGTGCCCGACGAAGCCCGTATTCACGACATTCACCCGTGGGTCCTCCTCCCCCTTCCACCGCAGGTCACGGAAGCTCGGGGCGACGGTTCCGCTCCGGTTGGACTCCAGACGATTGATGGACTCGAGGGTGTTCTGGCGGCGAGAGGGCTGCGCTTCACGCGTCGCCATCACCTCGAAGCCTTCGGTGACCAGCTCCGCATCCGAGATCGCGTCTTCGTAGTTTTCCAAGTCGAGATTGGCTCGAGCTCGTCCCACCCGGGCCATGTCCACCAGATCGGCGTTGCCTGCCTGCTGCGCCAGGTCGAGCGCGTCGGTGAAACGGCTGACGGCAATGTCGAGCAACTGCTCGGGGGTCAGAATCTCGTCGCCGGCGTCTATCGGGGTGCCGCAGTATCCTTCACCGAACGCCACGTACGTGAAGCCCGCGTACGCGCGCATCTCGGCCATGTACTGCTGGCGCTCCGGCACCTCCTCGTCCGTGAATCCTTGGAGGCGGTCGTAATGCGACTCGAGCATGAACCGCGCCGTGTGCATGGGCGTGAAGATACCGGTCCATCCCGCGCAGGAGCCCTGAGCGTAGGCGGTGAAGTCGGGGGTGATCTGCCGCAGCATGGAGCGCTGCGCGGTGATGTTCCCCGAGGCCGGCAGGTACTCGTCGGAATGGAGCGCCGACTGGGTGACGTAGCTGTCCCATACGCACTCGAAGTCCCCGATGGCCGAGTTACGCATTACCGTGGCCATGGCGGGGGCCTCTACGTCGTCAGCCTCGACATTACCGGGTAGATCCACGTCCAGCAGCCCCTCCGTGTCGCAGGCGGAGGACAGCAGCGTGAGGAGGGCCAAGGGAAGCAGCCTCGACCCCAGGAGGCGCGTAATCCAGGTGGTGATAGGCATGGAATGTCTCTCTGAGCAGGAATCTGTGTGCATTCGGGCGCGTGTCGGCTCGTCGATACGCATCAGAACGTCACCCGTAGCGTCGCGTTGAACCGTTTGTGGGTCGGCCAGACATCCTGGAAGTACGCGGTTAGCCCCCCGGGTCCGTACCCGACGCCCCGGTGTATCGCAGCTCCGGGTCCACGATCTTACGGCCGAAGCCCTCTTCCTGGGCGCGCCACGGCATCCAGAGGTTCTGGCCCGAGACGCTGAGCGTGGCCGTGCTGGCGCCGATGCTGGCCGCCAGGCCTTCGGGCAACGTGTAACTCGCGGACACCGTCCGGAGCCGAGCGAAGCTGGCGTCGAAGAGGCCCGGTTGGTTCGTTCCCAGATCTGCCAGGGCCTCGTAGCCGAGGAGGATCGGGTCGTCACGCTCCTCGATCTCCCGGGTGTTGCGGAAGAACGTGTGTGCCGCGGCCACGTGCCCGTCAATCAGATGATGTCCCCCTTCGTAGTCCAACTGAGCGTACAGACGCAGATCGTTGAAGAGGGTCACGGTCGCCGTGAATCCTACCTCGCGGGTGGGTATGGGCTGGCCCCAGAAGACTTCAGGCGCGTCCTCACTGTCGCACGGCACCGGATCACCTCCCCCACGGGTGAGGTTCGTGCCGGGTACGGCGATGGGGCCGCTCTCACACATCACGTTCACGGCACGCGCGTCGAGCCCGTCTCCCACGATGTCCGCCGAGACGACTCGGGGTCCGAAGATGGCGCCCACCGGGAATCCTTCGGCAAAGCGCTGCCGCGACCAACCCGTGGAAGGGTTGGAGGCCGTGAGCGGCAAGGGGCCGATCCCCCCCATGTCGGTGATCTCGTTGTCGTTCAAGTGGAGGGACGTACCGAGATGGACGTTCACGTCCTGGCCACGGTACGCATCCCACTCGAGACCGATCTCGTAGCCCGTGTTCCGGATTTCACCCAGGTTACGGAACTGAGTGCCCGGAAAGCCCGTGGAGGGCCGCACGGGGACGTTGATGAGGGCGTTCCTCCGATTCTGGTTGTAACGGGTGAACTCGACCGCCAGGCGATCGTCGAAGAGCCCGGCATCGAACCCGAGCTCGATCTCCTCGCCCACCTCCGGCTCCACCGCCTCGTTGCCGACCGTGGCAGGGGTCACACCCGGCTGGCCCTGGAAGGAGGTCACCGGCTCGTACAGCCGCGCTGCCGCGAAGATATCGGGCTGCTGACCCGCTTCGCCCCACGCCCCACGAAGCCGCAAGGAAGTGAGCCAATCCACATCGCTGAGCATGGCCTCCTCCGACACGACCCAGCTCGCGCTCAGCTTCGGATAGACAACGAAGTCGAAGTCCCGCCCGAACGCCGAGTTGTCGTCACCCCTTCCGGCGACGGTCACGAAGAGCCGATTCTCCCAGGAGAACTGCTCCTGGACGTACACCCCGAACGTCTTGTTCTGGATGAAGAAATCGCTCGTGCTGCGTTCCGCGCCCGCCGAGATGCTCTCGAGCGTGGGGACGGGGAAATTCTCTCCCTCACTCTGCACGGACTCGACGGTCTTGTCGTAGTACTGGACGCCGGTCGACGTGGCCAGCTCCAGCCCGGAGATGGGCTCCCAGTTGGCCGTGGCCCCGTAGTCGAGGCTGACGTACTCGGTGGTCTGATATTCCACCTCGCGCATACCCTGGCGGGGACTGGCGCCCACCCCACCCTGGAGGTGCTTCAGGAGGTGGTGATTCCTGGTTTCGGTCAGATCGAAGCCGACGATGAGCCGATGGTCGAGCCAGTCGAAGGGCTGATGGTTGGTGGTCAAATTGTACGTGTTGCGGATCACGTCCTGCCCGCCCCGGACATTCTCCTCGTAGACCTCGGGGAGATAGGCGATGTAGCCCCGGAAGGGACCGTCCAACGCATTCGGCTGCCCCGATCCCTCCTCACAGCCCGCGCCCGGACACGCCCAGTGGAAGGCGACCGTGATCGGCTGTTCGGCGGACGCGGACGAGAACTCCGATCGGACGAGCCCCAGTCCCAACGACACGGTCAGGTCGTCACGTGGCGCCCAATCCAGGTTGCCTCGACCATTGAGCTGGTTCTTCCAGTTATAGGGGACCGCACCCTCGTCGTGATCCCAGCCCAGGCTGAAGTGGTAGCGGAGACCGTTGCCTCCGCCCGAGACCGCGCCACTGAGCCCGTAAGGCATGCCGACACGGAAGTGGTTCATTCCGTGTCGCTCCCAGTCCTCCTGGAAGACGTTCACCCCGACGATCTCACCCGGCGTGCAGCTCCCATCCCCGATCCCCTGGCAGGTGAAGTAGGCGCTGGGCCAGTGCTTTCGGGGATCCGGGTACCAGCTCTGTCCCACTTTGCTGGTGAGCGTGAACTGGGGCTCCCCCTCCACCCCTTTCTTCGTGATGATCTGGATCACGCCGTTGGACGCCTCGGTACCGTACAACGTCGCTGCGGCGGGCCCCTTGATGACCTCGATGGATTCGATCATCTCGGGATCGATATCATTCAAGCGCGTCGGCGCGCCCGTGCCGTCCACACCCACCGAGCTCCCGTATTGGTCACCCGCCTCGTTGTTCACCCGGACGCCGTCGATATACACGAGCGGGTTCGAAGAGAGGACCAACGAGCCCGCTCCACGAATCCGCATCGTGGCTCCGACTCCGACTTCTCCGCTGCCCAGATCCACGTTCGAGACCTGCGACATTGCCTCTGAGGAGGTTGTCCATGTTGGCCTGAGGAGCAGCGCGCTGGACCTCACCGACGTCGAACTCCCCGACCACGTTACCCAGGGACCGCGCCTGCTGTGCACCGGCCGTTCCCGTCACCACGAGCTCGTCCAACGCCAGCGCCTGCTGCCGCAGTTCGAAGTTCAGGGCTACCGTTTCACCTTCGACAACGGTCACCTCCTGGCTGGCACTCTGATACCCGATGAGCTCGGCGCGCACCGTGTGCGTTCCGGTGGGCACGTTCAGCATCAGGTACCGGCCGCTGGCCTGAGTGAGCGCACCCACCTCCGAGTCGGCAACGTAGACCTGGACACCGGGCAAGGGCTCTCGGCTGCTCGCATCCACCACCTGCCCCGCGATGCTCCCTTGGAGGTCACGGCGCTCGATCGGGGCCCCCAGGCCGAGAGCCGCCATCTGGGAGCGCATGTCACGGGCGAACCGTACGGCCGGTATATGCACGTCCCGGGCCTCACTCCTCGCTTCGGGCTTGCGAACGACGAGTTGGCCGGCCGTTATCGAGAGCTCGAAGGGAATGCCGTCCAGGAGCGTGGCCAACGCGTCCTCGACGCTCACGTCACGGCACGAGCACGTCACCGCACGAGTCACGGGAAACGCGGCGGGGCTGTAGGCCAAGAACACGCCCGAGGTCTTCTGCAGGGCCTGGAGAGCCTCACCGAGTGGGACGTCTTCCACATGGAGGTGGGCCGTGCGAGCCGTGAGCACGACGGCGGAGCCGGCCTGAGCCACCGAGGTGCGTGCGCCAGCAGCGTCGGCCAGGACATCTTGTCCCGTGGCCCCGCTGGGTGCGGATAGACCGAACAATGCCGCGACGGCCAGGCTGCCGAGCCGACGGAGGGTTCGAACGCGTGGAACATGCATAGGTTCCTCCGAACCGAAGGAAAAAGGATGGCGAGCCGTGAAGGCCAGCCACGTGTTCACCGGTCGGTCGGACCGGACGATGGATTCATGGTTCATGTGATCCTTCTCCTTGACGCGAACGCGTCATCAGCCGCTCGATTCGGAGGTTCCGATCCGGAAATAGCTTCGGCTGGGGTCCCGCTGACACCCGGCCTTGACGATCTCGCAGAGCACGAGGATCACGTCGTCGGCGGAGCGGTTCGTGAACGTGGCCGTGATCGGAACGTCTTGGAACTGCGGAGCGTCGAGGGTCACGGCGACCCCGAAGTGCCTTCGCACCTCCTCCACCACCCGCGCGAGGGGAGTCGCGCGGAAGACGAGGTGGTTGCCCATCCACTCGAGTTGGTCATGGATGTCGGAGGCCCGTCTCTTCGACAACGGCCGACCCGGCTCCTTGTCGCTCATCTCTCCCTCGACGAGCTCGACTTCCAACTCCTCGGAAGTCACTCCGACCTTCCCCTCCACGACCGTGACCCGGAAGCGCTCCGGCTTGGAACGCACCTCGAAGCGGGTACCGAAAACGGCCACTCGTCCTTGCTCGGTCTCGACGATGAAGCGTCGGTCGTCGTCTTCCGCCACACCGAAAAAGGCTCGTCCTTCCAGGCGCACCGTGCGATTCCGCCCCGTGCCGGTGAAGGTGAGCTCGCTCTCGGGTCCGACCCGGACGTCGGACCCGTCGGCGAGGGTCACCGTGACCACCTCCCCCGGCCCCGTCGCGACCGTCCGAGCAGCCAGCGGCTCCGGCAAAAAGCCCATTCCGTCCGCGAGCACCGCCAGGCCGAATCCCAAGGCGGCCACACCTGCGGCCACCAAACCGGCCCGGAGGCCCGTCAGCGAGCCGGAGGCGGCCGAGCGTCGCACGTTTCGGACTTGGTCGCCGGCCTCATCCTCTCGCGCGGTTGCCGATGCGTCGTGTCCCGGAACGCAGATCCGACCTTCGGCCCGTTCGATCAGGGCCTGCGGGTCCGGAGACGGAACCTCCTGGACATCTGTCTCCGCGAACGAAGTGATCGCCCACACACGTTGCAGGGCGCGGAATCGGTCCTCGTTCGCCGGGTCGAGTGCTCGCCACCGTTGGAGGCGGCGCAACTCACCGGCCACGGCGCGTCCCTGCAAGACCCGAATGATGAGGTCGTCCATGCTCGTCTTCAGCTCGTTTCAACTCCCCCGCGGAGGATTCCGGACGCGGCCGCGGCCTCGGGAGGGTAGGCCGACCGGGGATCCACCTCTCTAACCGGTTTGAACACGAGCAGCGAGAAAAAGTACTATCGGCTTCGGGGAAACGGGTCGCTGAGGGCCATGGCGAGGCTCCCTACCCCCGGAAGGAGAAAGGCTGCGCTGACGACGTCAGTGGCGTCTCGGAAGGGAGCGCCGGTGGTCAGCTCGGGGTTCGGACACCGGACAGTTGGTCACGGAGGGACGCGAGTGCGGCGCTCATCTGGTTAGCCACCGTCTGCCGTGAGATTTCCAAGGCTTCCGCGATCTCGCCGTAACTCAGACGGTGAAAGCGAGCCAGGACGAACACCTCGCGGCGCCGCTCCGGAAGGGACGCGATGGCGGCCTCCACCTCACGGCGGAGCGCATTGTCGTGAAACACGATGTCGGGATCCCGCGGTGGGCGTGGCCCGGAGGCCGCGGCTTCCGGATTGCGCCGCAGACTCGCGCCCGACTTCCTCTCCCGTTCCGAGTTGAGCGCCAGGTTACGGGTGATTCGATAGAGGTAGGCGCTCACCGTGCCGCGCGGTTCCCACGTCGACCGATTTTGCCAGACTCGCACGAATGCTTCCTGAACCACATCCTGCGCGCGGTCCCGTCCACCCACGATCGTATCGGCATAGCGGATCAGCCGGGGCCAGTAACGCCGAAGCAGCGTGGAAAACGCTTCGTGAGAGCCCCGATGGATTTCCCACATGACCGCCAGGTCATCGTCGGGCCGGGCAGCACGGGCATCCGAAGGAACATCGGCATCGTCCACTCCTCGACGATTCGCGTCGAGTGGAATCACGTCCCCGAGTGCCATGCCCCCTCCTTCCAGGTCCTGACGGCGTCCCCACCGCCACCATATGGGGCGTGAGCACCGCGCCGCAAGCGAGACCGGAGGCGAACGAAGCTTGACCGAAACACGGACCGAAGCGACGGTGCCCGACCCCGAGTCGCCCGACCATGTCGGCGAACCAGTTGAGCATGACCCGCGTCCCTCCACGACGTCGCATACGGCTGCTCCCACCCCGGCCGGCTGATCGAGCTTCGCGAGGAAGGGACGACCTTTGACGTGCCCGCCGGCGAGATTCCCTGGTCGAACGTCAATGGGGGGCACCCGGCCGACTTGGATCGTGGACCTGCTCTCAGCCGCAGTCCGCCGGGTTCACGGGGGACGAGAACCCGAGGGCTCGCTTTCCGTCCAGGTCAGAGGAGGAGCTCGAGGCCCAAGACGAGCCCGCCCACGAGGACGAACAAGACTCCCAGGACCCGTTCCATCAGGGAGGACGGGACGTGCTGCGCGACCTGGCTTCCGAGGGTGCTCCCCACCAGCACTCCGGGGACGCTCCACACCACCACGCCCCACGCGGATTCGGCCACCAAGGCGTGAATCGCGGCGCCGACCACCGCCGTGATGGCCAACGTGAATACGCTGGTGGCGATCGCCACGCGGGGAGGGATGCGACACCGAAGAATGAGCTGAGTGGTCGAGATCTCGGGAAGTCCCGCGCTGATGAGCCCCGTGAGGCCGCCTCCGATCGCGGCCAAGAAGACACCCGGCAGCCGCGAGCACGTCGGATACTCGAACACGGTGCCGTCTCGCGCCCGGATCGTCGTCGTGCCTTTTCCACTGGCACGGCCGCGAAGGAGCGTGCCCTCTCGGGCACCGGGCTCACAATCCTCCGGTGCCGGTACGAAGATCAGCAAGGTGGCCAGGATCATCAGCGCGACCCCGAAGATGATCTTCAGCGTCGAGTCCGGGACGCGGTGCGCGAGCGCGGCCCCGACCACCACCGTCGGGATCGCTCCGATCAGGAGCGTGCGGGCCGTGGCGTAATCGACCAGTCGCTGACGCACATAGGACCGGAGCCCGTTGCCCATCCCGAACACCTCGGTCAGGAGGCCGGCGCCGATCGCTTGTGCCGGGGTGAGCCCCACGACGAGCATGAAGAACGGGCTGAAGAAGAGGGCGCCCGAGACGCCGGACCCGACCGCCACGGTCGAGAATCCGACGGCCGCGGGTAAGACCCACCACAAGCTCCAAACGGGTTCCATGCTCTCCTCTTCCGAGGCGTGTGTCCCGGGCCCTCCGTCTCCAGCGAGCCATCCGAGGACCGAATAAGCCGACGATCCAGAGGGTTCCCGGGTCGGTGCTCGGTCCGTCGCCGCAGGCTAATGCCTGATCCGCGCCCGGAACCGCTCCCGGACGTCACCGGTTCGGACGTGCGTTCGGGCCGACTCGAACGCACGGGAAAAGCACCACACGGAACGGAACCACACATGAACCTCCTCTCGCGACTCAGGTGCGCGCTCTTCGGCAGCAGCGCGCAGGCTGCCCGACATTCGGCGACCTGGATGTAGTCTGGCGCGCCTCCCACACGGGAGGTTCGCGCGGGCGCGATCCTAGCCGAGCTTCAGAGCCTGGACGGCACCAGTCCTACCAGCGCTGGACAGCACCCACATCCCAATGACACCCACTGATCGACCTTGCTTGATACGCCCACGAGCCGCCGCGTCACTACGTGCCCGGACCCCCGACCTCGACGCCTTCCTCCTTCGCGCTCCGCTCGGCCCGCGATCGCCTTCAATGCTCTCATCTTGGTCGCCGCAGCGGTCGTACTATTGGCCGTTCCCGCTCCGTCCCGGGCGCAGAAGCCCGACGACACCTCATCCGGCACGGCGTTCGGCCTGCGCATCGACAACGACACACTCGCAGGGACCGACCGTTGCTATACCGGCGGCCTCACGCTCCACTGGGTGCAATCACCGGAAAGACCTGAGGCAGGCGGAATTCGGAACTTCCTCGCAGGGGGAGACCCTGACGCCGAAGCGGGTCTTCACATCACCCTCTCGCAGGCGATCTACACCCCGGACAACATCCGCCGAAGCGATGTCATTCCCGACGATCGACCCTACGCGGGACTCCTTATGCTCAGGGTGGCGGTCCCGGTGATTCGGGAAACACGTGCCGACCTTTACACCGTATCCGTCGGCGTCGCCGGGCCCGCGTCGGGAGCCGAGCAGACACAAACGTGGATCCACCGGGCGACCGGAAACGTGGACCCGGCAGGATGGCAACATCAGCTCGGTAACGAACCCGTTGTCCAGCTACGATGGGACCGGCGCTGGCAAGGGCTCGCGTTGGGAGGGGGCGAAGGATTCGGAGTTCGGCTCACACCCCATGTCGATGTCGGGCTCGGCACGTTGTCGATGGATGCCGGGCTCGGGGGGACGGTACGCGCCGGCTGGAACGTGGCGCCGGATCCAGGGTGGCGAAGCATCCGTCCTGGTGGTGGTCGGGCGCCAGGGAGCCGGTCGGCGCGGCGCCTTCGAGTGGAGCTCCACGCGACGGTGGGCGGGCGTCTCGTAGCCAGGAACCTCCTTCTCGACGGCAACAACTTCCGCGACAGTCACAGTGTGGAGCGCAGCCCCGCCACCGCCGATGCCGTCTTCGGAGCCGAGGTCGGCCTCGGACGCGTCAACCTCCTGTACGAGCTCGTCTTCTGGACGCGTAAGTTCGAGACCGAGTCCCGGAACCAAGCGTATTCGTCGATCGCCTTGCGCTTGAACTGAGGACGTGGCAGCCGCCCTTGGGCTACCGAGCGAGCACCTCACCGCCCATCGTGGTCCAAGCATCCGGCGGTCCGGCCCCCTCGGGTGCCGTCATCACCCCGCGCGGATTTCACATGGGCCGAGAGCCACGTCACCAGAATCTCCAGAGCCGCATCCGAGAACACGTGGCGCGTCCGGCCCGGCACCACACATACCGTCCCATCCGCGGTCTCCGCAGACGCCAAGCCCTGCCGCACCACTTCGAGGTAGTCCTCCAGGCGCGTGTTCGGGTCTTCGGTGCCGATGAGCACGAGCGCGGGGGACCGGAGACGAGCCAGCGTGGATCCCGGATCGAACGCGAGCTTGTCGTGCCAGAAGCGGCTCGCGAAGAACCGCATCTGGCGCTCGTCCGCAGGGAAGGAAGCGTTCCTGGGCAGCTCCACGCTCGAGCGCGCGCGAACGCCCTCGAGCCGAGACCGTCGCTCGTACGGTCCCTCCACGTTCAACGCCACATCGGCGATCTCCCGCACATATGCGTCCAACGCTTCGATGTCCGACGGATCTGCGCCCTGACGCTCTGCGATCCAGCGCTGCTCCAGCCGGAACGCCTCGACGCCCGGATACGCGGGCGGTGCCATGAGGACCAGCGGGATCGCGCGTTCTGCGTCCACGGCGTGGAGCATCGCCGGGGGCGCGTTGTCGCCCTGGGCCACGAGGGCGAGCGCATCCGCGTCGATGACGGCGAGCGAGCTCAGATACGTGAAGGCGGCGGCGAGGTCCCTCGCCAGGTCGGAGAACGTCGCCCGCAGGAGCGGCTCGACCGCAGCGAAGCCACGGAGCTCCGGAGTCAGGACCGCGTACCCCTCGGCCACGAGTCGCTCGATAGCCGGATCCGTCCCGGCGACCGACGTCAGGACGACGGCCGGATGCGGTCCCTGCCCGGGCGGCACGGTGAGGCCCGCGGAGAGCTCGGTCCCGTCACGCGGGTTCACGTAGGACACGCGCTCCGTGTCGTAGTCGCCCGTGACCTGGGCCACGGCAGGCGCTGCGACGAGCGTGGCCCCGAAGGCGGTGAGCAGAGCCACGGAGCGCGTCCACCGGAACCGAGCGTTCGAGATCATCGTGGGTCGACGGTTGAAGGGGAACATGACCCGTTCTCTCACCCGTTGACCACGCGCGTGGTTCCCTGCCGCTGGACGCACCGCCCGCCTCCGAGGATATTCCTCCCTTTTCGGACGACAATCGTAACCACACGTCTTTTTCCACGATCTCCATACCCGGCACATGCCCAAACCCATACGAGTCTTCGGCCACCGCAACCCGGACGCCGACGCGATCTGTTCGGCGCTCGCGTACGCGGACTTCAAGAACCGCACCGGCGAGGGGGAGTATCTGCCCGCGCGATGCGGCAACTCGAACCCGCGGATCGACGCCGTGCTCGATCACTTCGGAGTCGAGCTCCCGGCGTTCGTCGGTGACGTGACGCCACGGCTGCACGAGGTGATGGCCAGCGACCTGGTCACGGTGGGATCGGACGCGACTTGCGCCGAGGCGTTGGAGCTCATCGAGCAGCGCGACATCCAGGTGCTTCCCGTCGTGGACGGGCGGGACCATCTCGAAGGACTCGTCTCCATCTTCCACCTCGGACACTACTTCGTGCCGAGGCTCGGACGCGTGAGGGACATGCGGTGGGTCGACACCTCGATCGAGAGCGTCGTGCGGGCGCTTCACGCCGAGGTCCTCCATCTGGAGGACGGCGCCCGCGCCGAGCCGCTCTACGTGCGTGTCGGAGCCATGGATCTCGGCTCCTTCGAGACCTTCGCGACCGAGGACACGGCCGACCTGCGGCGGACGGCGATCGTGGTCGGGGACCGCCGCAACATTCAGGAGCGCTCGATCGAGCTCGGCGTCCGGCTCCTCGTGATCTCGGGCGACCTCGAGGTCGCGCCGGAAGTCGTGGACGAAGCGCGACGGAAGGGTGTGAGCATCATCGTAAGCCCCTACGACTCGGCGACGACCGCGTGGACGATCCGCGCAGCGACCCGTGTCGGCAAAGTGATGTCGAAGGAATACACCGCCTTCCGGCCCGACGAGGCCGTGGAGGCGGTGCGGCGCAAGACCGGAACGCTCGACCCCGCGGTCTTCATGGTGACGAACGACGGGGGACGGCTGCTCGGCGTCTTCACCCGCCGCGACATTCTGCGGCCCAGCGACACGAAGATCATTCTGGTCGACCACAACGAGCTCAGCCAGGCGGTTCCGGGCGCGGACGAGGTCGACATCGTCGAGGTGGTGGACCACCACCGGCTCGGCGACCTCCGCACCCAGGACCCGATCCTGTTCCTGAACCGGCCGGTCGGCTCGACCTGCACGATCGTGGCCGACCTCTACCGGCAGGCGGAGCTCACCCCGACGCGGGAGATCGCCGGCGTGCTCATGGGCGGGCTGATCTCGGATACCCTGAACCTTCAGAGTCCGACGACGACCCAGACCGACGCGGACGTGCTCTCCTGGCTCGAGGAGATCGCCGGCATCACGGGAAGCGAGCTCGCCGACATCATCTTCTCCTCCGGATCGGTCGTGGCGAATCGCAGCGCCGAGGAGGTCATCGAGCTCGACCGGAAAGTGTACGAGGAAGGCGACTTCCACTTCGCCATCTCCCAGGTCGAGGAGGTTAGCTTCGAGGAGTTCTGGGATCAGTGCCTGCCACTCTCGGAAGCGCTCGAGCAGAGCCGCACGCAAGAGGGCCTCGACTTCGCGGCGCTCCTCGTCACCGACGTGAAGAGCCAGGATTCCCTGCTCCTCGTCTCCGGAAGCCCGCTGTTGGTCGAAGCGATCACGTACACGCCCATCTACCCCGGCGAGATCTACAGTCTCCCGGGTGTCGTGAGCCGCAAGAAGCAACTCCTCCCCTTCCTGACGGGGACGCTACAGCGATTGGGCTGAGGGAACCGGGCGCGGCCTCGCGCGCTACCGGACGCAGGTCATTCAGTCGCCCCCGCCCGGGCTTCGCCTGGTTCGTTCCCGGACGCCGCCAGCACCGCGGCGTAAAACCGGACCACCTCTTCGGCGAACGGCTCGATGCCGTGCTCCTCGGCGAACGACTGCGCGTTGCGGGCGAGCTCCCGGCGGAGCGCGTCGTCGCCGAGAACCTCCTCGACCCTCGCGATCCACTGGCCTATGTCTTCCCGGGTCTTGAAACCGTTGAAACCGTCGTGGACCAGGTCGTCGATACCACTCGAGCGCACCACGACGACGGGTAGGCCGGCGGCCATGGCTTCGAGCACGACCATGCCCTGCGTCTCCGTCGTCGACGCGAAGAGAAACACGTCGCCGAGCGCGTAGTACCGCGGCATCTCCTCGGACGGAACGGCGCCGGGCATGAGCACCACGTCCTCGAGCCCGAGCTCCGCGATACGAGCCTGCAAGCGTGCGCGATCGGGACCGTCACCGATGAGCACGAACCGGAAGCGAGCGCCCCGTCGTGCGAGGTCACCCACGGCCTCGATCAGAAAATCGATGTTCTTCTCTCGGCTCACGCGCGATGCGCTCACGAGAACCGGCTCGTCGTCGAGATCCAGCCGACGCCGCAGCGCGTCCACCGCCTCGGCATCCACGTCGCGGAACGCCCGGTGCTCGATGCCCGTGGGCTGAACGAGGATCCGGGTCGTGACCCCCAGGGTCCGGAGGTACTCGCGAGCCGACGGGGTGGGTACCACGACCCCCGAGCAGCGGTTGGCGAACCGCTTGATCAGGTAGTGCGATATGAGGTTCTTGAAGAGGCGACCCGGCACGGGCACGAAGTGGGCGTAGTGCTCGAAGCGCGTGTGGTACGTGTAGACCGCCGGCACGCCCAGGCGGCGGGCCAACCAGAGTCCGAGCGAGCCCACCCAGAAGGGATGGTGCACGTGGACCACGTCGGGCCTGAACGACTTCACCTCGCGAAACACGCGCGGCGAGAAGATGTTCGCCAATCGGAAATCGGAACCCTTTCCGAAGGCCACCGACGGGAGCCGGAGGACGCTCTCCTCGTCCGACGCGTCCGCTCCACCCTGCCCCGGCGCCACGACCAGCACCTCGTGACCGAGCGCGGCGAGCCCCCGGCGCAACCGCTCGATGGAGATCGGCACCCCCCCGATGAACGGCAGGTAGTTGTTCGTGAACATCGCGACCCGGAGGGGGCGTCCGAGGAATGCGTCCGGATCGACGTCGAACGAGGGGTAGTAGTCCTTCTCTTCGAAGACGAGCCGGTGCAGCTTGACCGCCACGAACACGAGCGCGGAGAGGAGGAGCAGGAAGTTCAGGTACCCCACGAAGAAGAGCGAGTGGACGAACAACCACAGGCTCTCGAGCGTCCGGGCGACCGGATGCTGGCCGACATCCAGACGCCGCGCCTGGATCGACAAATCATCCTCCGATACGGTCACCATGGTGAAGTGGTGAAAGCTCGCCTCGTCGGCGACCACCAGACCGCCGGCACCGCCGGTGGTGACGAACCGAGTGCCGTTCCACTCGTGGTGGTCGAAAAGTGGAAGCCCGCTCGCGAACACCGCATCCACGTCGTGGCGCTCGACGAGCTCGAGCAGTCCACTCCGGAAGGACGGGGGGGCGAGGTAGTCTTCTTCGTCGACGAACACGGGCTCCCGTGCCGGACGCCGCAGAGGGCGGCCCGTGAAGAGGAAAGTGCGCTCGGCTTCCTCTCGGGCAAGCTCTTCCTCCAGCCACCGGAGCTGCCACTCCGGCGAGGTCTCGCCGGCTCCGTCCAGAAACAGGAAACGCGTGTCCCCCGCTGTGAACGCGAAGAAGTAGGGCCCGAACTGGCGATAGAAGCGGAAGGCGCCGAACCTGCTGGCCTCGTTCTCCGCGAACGTCAGCAGATACGGTACCTCGAGGCGGTCGAGCGTGCCCCGCAGCGCACGGTACTTGTCCTCACCTCCGTCACTGACGGCGTTTCCGGCCGAAACGACGAACTCCGCGCCGGAAGCGTTGAGCATGGGAACGATGCGCCGCTCGAACACCCCGATCGAGTTGTTCGCGTTGCCGACCACCGCGAACCGGAAGGTATCGGCTTCGGCGACGCGCTCCTGGATCGTCTCCACGTGATCGGCATGGACGGATTCGAGCTCCACGTCGAAGAAGTCGAGGTGCAGCCGGTAACCCACGACGACGACCAGGATCACCAGGCTGAGGTGTTGGATGGCCCGCGACCACCGGCGTCTCGACACTGGAGCGGTCCGGCTAGGAATGCGCGCCGCGCGAGGCGGCGGCGGGGTCCGAAACATCGACGCGGACCCTGGACGCGCCCGGATCGCACGAAACGTGTCGATACCCGGGCAGGCGGACCTCCATCACCGGCGGCGTCTCGCGCCACGCACCGCTCCACTCCACGAGCGCGCCGCCTTCCTCGCCGCCCACCCGTACCGTCACGGGTCCGTACGGCGTCGGTGTAGGACCGAACTCCGTCTCCTCTCCGGCCCGAATCCAGTCGCCGGGAATGCCCGAGGCCAGAATCAACCGGTCCTGCTCTTCACGGACGAACCAGTTCCGGATCATGAGCACCCATTCGGCGGCCGCCCAGATGTGCTGCCCGTCCCCCATGCATCCCCCTCCCGTACGGGGGTGCACCGCCTCCGGCCACTGGCCGGTACCCGACGCGAGCTCGGCGACGGTGCGGACGAGCGTTTCCTGCCGCGGGTCGTCGGCACGAAGGAGAACCTGGGCGAGGTGCAAGGTCAGGTAGGCGTTGAGGCCCGAATGCATCATGTCCTGAAAGAACGCGCCCGCGACCGTGTGATGTTCGAGGAGATGCTCGACCGTCGCCAGCAACCGTTCGTCCCGTGCGCCCCACAGCCCGAGCGGATACCCCGCGCAGAGCGATCCGACGGCTCCAGCGTCCATGCGGCGATACGGGGACGCGGGAATCGCCCCACCTCGGCGGTGACCCACGCTCACGTCGACACTCCGGTCCACGGCCGCGAGGAGATCGTCCGCTTCGCGCTCCCACCGGTCCGCCGCCTGCTCGCCTTCCCCTACGTCGCGCAGGAGGCGGGCGGCCGAGCGCAGTCCCGCGGCGCACCAGAAGTCGTCCCAGTAAAAGTAGTCGTTCGGTCCCAGGTGCTCGGCGCTGAAGCCCGCGGGAAGAAGGCCGGCGTGGGGGGCGTCGAGGTTCGCATCGAGACGCTTCTTCGCGACCCACCCGGCCGCCTTCGCCACCGTATCCATGCATCCCTCCGGCAACGGCTCACCACTCAGCCTCCGGTACCGATCCATGGCCCACAGAGCGGCTCCATTCGCATCCCACTCCCCTTCCTGCGAGCGAAAATACCCGGAGCCGTCCTGCCGGTCCGGGTATCGCGACAGAGCATCGCGGGCCCGTCCCACGAGCCCCGCCGAACAGAGCGCGTCGACGATGAACGCCGCGTCCCGAAACCAGAAACGCTTGTACGTATAGGGTCCGGGGTACACGTCGCCCGGCGCGTGCAGAACGAGGCTCCGCACGGCCGCGTCGTACAACGTCCGGAAGCGCGGCTCCGGGGTCGCGAGGCGGGCGGTGTCCTCCAACGCGACGCGCCACGCCTCCGCACCGGCGGCTCGGCCCGGGTCGGCCGATCCGTCACGATCGGTCCGGACGACCCCTGCGGGGGGGCCGGACACGTCCGCTCCCGGCTCGGAGCGAGATCCGGCCGTCAGGGAAACCCGCGCCGACACCTCCGCCCTGCCGTGCTCATCCAGCCGAAAGAGCGCTGCGGCGGTCGCGAGGCCCGAGGAGCACGACACCTCGTCCCTTTCGTCTGTTTCCGCGCGGACGGCCCACAATACGTCACCCGAACGGTACTCGGACATGTGCACCCGGTCCGGTACGGGGCTGAAGCGCACGTCGTGCTCTCCGTTCACCCGCAACGCGGCCGGCTCCGGGCGCGTCACCTCGTCGATGCACGACACGCCCTCCGGATTCGCAGGCCGCAGCGCCAGCGCGAGCCATCCCGGTCCCTTCCCGGTGGCCCGCACGGTGACGCGAACGGACGGGCCCTCGTCCCAGACGACCTCGACGTCCTCGACCAGTGATCCCGCGGCAGCACGGACCCGTGTTTCCACGTGCGGTCCGGAGCCGGTCGGGCCCTCTGGCCCGACCTCGAGATCCTGCACGGCAACGTCGGCACGCGAAGGGAGGAGTGGCGGGCCTTCGTCGGGAAGAAGCCAGGCATCGAGGGACCAGTCGTCGTACAGGGGCGTGACCAGACCCCGCGGATCCACGACCGGGTGGCGGTCGACGTCCGGCAGACCCACCGCCGTCCAGTTGCGGTGGGTCAGGTTCACGTGGGTGAGTGAGAACGCCCTGGGGATGAACGCCTCGCTCCCGGCGTCGTACTGTTGCTCGACCCAATACGGCCAGACCCAATCGAGGTTGTACTGGATGACTCGAGCGTTCAGCAGCCCTCGCACGTGGAAGAGGAAGCCGGCCCGCAGCAGCTCGATGGGCGCCGCCACTTCAGAAGGTTGGGCCAGCCGCTCGAGCCGCGCGAGGAGCGGGACCGGATCCAGAAACCCCGTCGCACGAGCCGTCTTGGACAGGACCCAGCGGAGCAGATGCCATCGGGTCCACACGCTCCCTTCACTCCTGTTCGGAGTCGTAGTCGCTCGAACGGCCTTCCGCGGACCCTCGTCTCGCGAAGCACGGACGCCCCCTATCGGCGGGGCGGAAGGACGAGCTTCAGGGAAGGCGACAGGACTGTTATAACCGTCGCGCCCCGTCGGGATCCGCTCGTGAGAGTCGCGGGCGGCCGCGCTCCGCACGGGTGGTCACGCCCTCCGGGTGCTTCTAGGATTGTACGTGAGCCCACGTTCGGAAGGGAGTCCAACGCTGCAACGCGCCTTCACACGTCTGGCCGGGTTCACTCTGCTGTTTCTCGCGCTGAGTGGCGCCGGCACGTACGTCGTCCACGACCAGGTCGCGGGACGCGGCGTCGCTCTGGATCCGGCCCTCCTCTCTCTGCCGGTCGTCAGCGCGGTCGGGGGACTGCTGCTCGTGTATTTCACCGCGGACGGTCTCCGCCTCTACTTCACGCTGCGCGCGCTGGGGCACCACCTGCCGCTGCGCGCGATCGCCCGGCTGGTCTTCATCAACCTCTTTTTCTCGAACGTGACGCCCATGGCGACAGGCGGCGGCCTGGCACAGATCTGGTACCTCAGGAGGCGAGGGGTGCCGCTGGGTCGGGCCACGGCCGCGACGACGATCCGCACCGTCCTGGCGATGATCTTCATTTTCTCGACCGCTCCCGCCTTCCTGTTCGCCGGCTCAGGGCTCCGTGGCGTGCCCTCGGATGCGCCCCTCGCACTGTCCATCTCGCTCATGGTGAGCGGGTACGCGCTGTTCTTCGCCGTGGTGCTGCTTCGGCCGCGCTGGCTCGCGATGGCCGTGACGGGTGGCGTTCGCGGGCTGCGCGTGTTCCGACTCATCAACGAGCAGCGGGCGCAACGTTGGCGCTTCGCGGGCAAGCGGGAGCTTCTGACCTTCGCCCGGAGCTTCGGTCGCTACCTGAGTGGCCCGAGGGTCGATGTCGCGCTCTCCATCGTCTTCACCGTGCTGTTTCTGGTGAGCCTCTTCTCCTTTCCCGCACTCCTTCTCTGGGGCCTCGACTACGAGATCCCCTACCTCCAGATCCTCGGCCTGCTCGTGGTCACCACCTTCGTCATGTACTTCGCGCCCACGCCCGGTGCATCCGGGATCGCAGAGGGTGCGTTCGGCTACGCGTTCGCCGGCCTCGTGGCCGGCGGGCATCTCGTGCTGGTGACGCTCGCCTGGCGCTTCCTGACCGTCTACCTGGGGATGCTGGTGGGCGTGGCCGTGACCTTGCGCGAGGTCGCGCTTCCGGTTGCCGCTGGACCCACGGCGGCCTATCCTGCTCGGTCCCGATGAGCCCCTGGTCCCAGATCGTCACGGCCCGCACTCCTCAACCGTGCGCGTGAGCCGTCGACATGCCCCGATGCCACGAATGACGACGCCCTCCATCTCGCGCCGGCTATCGGCGCTCGTGTTCATGCTCGTTGCCCTGCTCGGGCCGATGTCGCCCGAGGACAGCGCGGCCCAGACCATCCTGAACGTGGAGCGTCTGCAGCCCGGCGACGTTACGGGCTGGCACTGGGGTCTGCAGGGTGAGCTCAGCCTCAGCCGCGGCAATAGCGATTACGTGGACGCGCTCGCGGGCGTGGCCACCGGCCACCGGTGGAGCGATCACTGGCTGCGGCTCTTCCTGGGTCTCGACTATCGCTCGGAAACCGGAGCGGCGGTCCAGAATGACCGGTACGTGCACGTGCGGTACAACCGTTGGCTCGCCCCCCGATGGCAGACCTTCCACTTCATTCAAATCCAGGCGAGCCGGCGGAATCTCCTGCAACGGCGCACCCTCTTCGGGAGCGGCCTCCGGCACCGGCTCGTGGACGGACGCACGACGTTCGACCTGGGCACGGGCGTGATGCACGAGCGGGAAAACCTAGACCAAGGGAGAATCGTGGATGGGCACTCCGCCCGCGCCAGAGTGTGGCGGATGGCGAACCTGATCGTGGGAACCCAGCGACTCAGCGAATCGCTTCGGCTCGTCGGAGTCTCCTATATCCAGCCGGCCTTCTCCGACTTCGGTGACCTGCGCACGCTCACCGACCTCTCGCTCCAAATCGCGCTGACGACACAGGTGGACCTGACCATCCACGGAGAATGGCGCCACGACAGTCGGCCTCCGAGCGGAGTGGACAGGGACGATTTCCTCCTGAGCACGGGGTTCGCCTTCACGCTCAGGTGACCCCGTCACAACAGCTCGTTTCTCCTCAGAAAGTCCAGCACCTCGTCCACGGCCTCCGGCCACACCGAGAGGCAGTCGTTGTGTCCGCAGGCGAGCGGCACCACGTCGAGCCCTTCCCGTGCAGCCGCGATTCGCTCGGCGTGCCGGTACGGCAGGACTTCATCACGGATCCCGTGCATGAGGAGCACAGGGCCGGGGTAGCGGCGGACGGCACTCTGGTTGTCGAAGTCGTCCCGCACCACCGGGGAGGGAACCTTGAACGAGCGCCAAGCGATGTCGGCCGCCGAGCTGAACGTGGACATGAGCACGAGCGCGTCCACGGGCCGTGACAGCGCGAGATCTGCGGCCGCACCGCCGCCGAGCGAGCGCCCCATGGCCACGATCGGCGCACCGTCACGGCCCGGACCGTCCCGCAACCAGTCGAATGCTTTCTCGAATGCGTCCTTGATCGTGCGACGCGACGGACGTCCCTCGGAGCGCCCGTACCCCGGAAGCTCGACGAGAAGCACGGAGACGCCCGCCTGCCGGAATCGCTCCATCGGAACGCCCCAATCGTCGATCAGCTCGGCGTTCCCGTGCGCGAAAATCACGGTCGGCGACGACGGAGAGGCCTCGAGCAGCCATGCTTCGACCCTTCCTGAAGAAGCGTTCAGCCAGGTCCGCTCAATTCCGGCCGGCGGGGGATCGGTGGCGGCTCGCGGGGGCTCCAACGCCGCTCCCGGGAACACCATGACGCGCTGCAGCAGAAAGACCACCACGAGGTACCCGACGTAGCCCAGAACGGCGAGGCGTGCGAGCACCCAGAGGGTCTGCATCGAGATTCTCCTTGGTGTTCGGGACGGAATGCTAAGATTACCCCATGAAACCCGAACGCTTCCACCGCCTCCGCGAAGTCCTCAGGCGTCGCCAACCCGATCTCACGGTCCTCATGGACCGGGTGCACAAGCCCCACAACGTGTCCGCGATCCTGCGCAACTGCGACGCCACCGGCGTGCTCGACGTGCACGTGGTCCCGCCCGACGGTGGCCTCGACCTGCACCACCACACGTCCGCCGGGACGAAGAAATGGGTCGGCGTGCAGCGCCATCCTCACATCGGCGAGGCCAGCCGACATCTCGAGGGCAGCGGCTTCCACCTCGTCGCGGCGCATCCAGGACCGAACGCCGTGGACTTTCGAGCGTTCGACTTCACCGTCCCCACGGCGATCGTCATGGGCGCGGAGCTCCACGGCGTCTCCGATGAAGCGCTCGAGGCGGCCGATACGCACGTGGTCATTCCCATGCTCGGCATGGTCCACTCACTCAACGTCTCGGTGGCCACCGCGCTCCTCCTCTACGAAGCGATGCGGCAGCGCGAGGTGGCGGGCATGTACGAGGAAAGCAGGCTCGGCCCGGATGCGTTTCGGACGCGGCTCTTCGAGTGGGCCTATCCCGGCATCGCGCGCCGTCTCCGCGAGGCCGGCCGAACCTACCCGGCCCTGGACGAAGACGGGACGATTCTGCGCGACCGCGGCTAACCGCCCTACTGGATCCTGTTAACGCTCCGTCCCGCGTCCGAGCTGGAAGCGGAGCGACTCTTCGAGCCCTTCGAAGGCGAATCGGAAGCCGCGCTCGCTCAGTTTCCCGGGGAGCACACGCTGTCCGTGCAGCAGCAGCTCCTCGGCCATCTCGCCGAACGCGGCTTTGAGGGCCAAGGCCGGTACAGGGATGAAGGTCGGCCTCCCGAGTACGCGCCCCAGCGTCGACGTGAAGGTCGCGTTGGTGACCGGGTTGGGCGCCGTCGCGTTGACCGGCCCGCTCAATCCCTCGTCGTGCAGGGCATGAACGATCGCTGCCACGTGATCGTCGAGGTCGATCCAACTCATGTACTGGGATCCGGTGCCGAGCCGCCCCCCCACCCCCAGCTTGAACGGGAGGAGCATCTGGCCGAGCGCACCTCCAGCGGGCGAGAGCACCATGCCGGTGCGGAGGCGCACGACGCGAACACCGGTCCGTTCCGCGGGACGTGCGGCGGCCTCCCATTGCCGGCACACCTCGGCCATGAAGCCCTCACCGGTCGAGGCACCTTCGCGGAGGAGCTCCGTGCCCCGGCTGCCGTAGAAGTGCACCCCGGAAGCCGATACCAGAGTACGCGGTCCCTCGTTCATCTCCGCAAGCGCTTCCGCCAGGAGTCGGGTGCCGTGGACACGGCTCTCGAGGATCGATCGCTTCCGGGCCTCGCTCCAGCGCCCTGGCGCCACCGGGGCGCCCGCGAGGTGCACGACGGCATCGGCGCGCGCGAGTCCCTCCCGATCGATCTCTCCCTCGCTCGGATTCCAGTAGACCGTCCCTTCCTCGACCTCTTCCTCCCGGCGGACCAAGCGAATCACGCGATGTCCTCCGGTCGTGAGGAAGTGAGCGAGGTTCGATCCAATGAGACCGGAGGCCCCGGATATGGCCACGGTCAGTCGTGGGCCTCCCACGTGCTCCGCGTGCCGCGCCAGGTCTTCCGCGAGACGCCGGTAACGAAACGCGAAGAGGCGGTCGAGCTCCCGCTCGACCATGGAGGGGAGCACCGTTTCTCCCGCGACGCCCAGAGGCGGCTCCATCTCGATCTCGTCTTCCAGCACGGTCCCGCCCGTTTCATCGGGACGGAACCGGTGGATGTGCCGCCAGCGCTTCATCGGTCCCGCGACCTGTTCGTCCGTGAATTGGCGGCCCTCGAGGAAGTCGGTGTGTCGGAGGTGCCACCCGACGCGCGTGGGGCCCTTGCGGATCTCGAGCTCGACCTCACCGCCTTCCTCGATTCCCCCTCGCCGACGTACGACCCGCGCGTCGACCCAGGGGGGCGTGAGACGCTCGAGAGCTCCCGGGCGCTGGTGCCACGCGAATACTTCCTCGGGGGAACGCTCCGGCAGGGTCGAACGGTAGGTGAGCTTCATCGACCGGCTTCCTCGATATCGAAGGAGGGAAAGATCTTTTCGAGCACGGCCCCGAGCTGCTCGTGGAGCGCCTGTTCGGGCACCACGACCGTGGACAGGCTCTCGAGCTCCGCACGCACCTGGGGCGGCACTCCCGGTCCGGCCCAAGCGATGACGGGCAAGCCCTGATGCGCGCGGTCTTCCCGGATCCGCTTCAGCATCTTGACCGCTCCGACGCGTGGCGAGGTCGCGTCGAGGAGCATCGCGTCCGGCACTTCGAGCCGAAGCTCCTCGAGTGCCTCGGGGCCGTCGGGCGTGGTGAACACCTCGAGACCCTTGTCCTTCAAGAAGTGCGTCACGCGGTCTCGTCGCTCACCCGGCTCCGCTACGACGAGGACGCGTCCGCCGGCCTTGCGCACCAGATGACGCCAGACGACCCGCAGCAAGTCGTCCCGTTCGAACGGCTTGGTGATAAGGTCCACGGCGCCCAGCAGCCGGCCCCGCTCCTCGCTCGCCACGACGCTGATGATCACCACCGGAATCCGCCGTAGGTCCGGATCGGCCTTGAGCTGCTTCAAGGTCTCCCAGCCGTTCAGGCCCGGCATGAGGAGATCCAGAGTGATGAGATCCGGCCGGTGTTCCCGCGCGGCCGCGAGCCCCTCTTCACCGCCGGAGGCGGTGAGGACCTCGCAGCCGAATTCTTCCAGATAGTGATGCGCCAGCACCCGTGAATCGCGCTCGTCGTCCACGACGAGGACCTTGAACCCCCGCAAGGCAGCCGACTTCGTGGCCGCTCCGTCCCCGACCGCCTCGTGGCGCGACGGACCTTCCGGACGCTGCTGTCCGGCCGCGGCGGCCGCGAAGTCCTCCGCGGTCGCTGGCGCTTCCTCGGCCGCGAGCTGCTCCGACTCCGGCTCGGGCTCGTCCTCGCGCACCGGCTTCTCGGCCCGCTCACCGAGCACGATGCGGAACGTCGATCCCTCACCGACCTCCGATTCGACGATGAGATCGTAGCCCATGAGCAGACAGATCGAACGGGAGAGCGCCAACCCGAGCCCCGTGCCTCCGTACTTCCGAGACGTTCCGGCCTGCGCCTGCTGGAAGGCCTGAAAGATCGCCTCGAGCCGGTCGTCGGGAATACCGATGCCCGTGTCCACGACCGCGATCCCGGTCGGCGTACGCCCGTCCGGGGCCGTTTCGAGACGGACCGTGACGGATCCTTCCTCGGTGAATTTCAGGGCATTGCCGATCAGGTTGATGATCACCTGTTTCAGCTTGGCCGAGTCGGTGCTCACCCGCTCGACCTCGTCGGGCACGTCCGTGAGCAAACGCACTGCCCCTTCTTTGGTCTTCGCCTGTCCTTCGAGCTGCTGGACGGTCTCGACGCAGAGCTCCGAGAGGTCGACGTCCTCGATGACCAGCTCCATCCGGCCCGCCTCGACCTTGGCGAGATCCAGGACCTCGTTGATCAGCGCGAGTAGGTGGGTCCCGTTCGAGAGGACGCGTTGAAGGAAGCCGATATCCTTCTCACTGAGATGACCGTCCTTGTTCTTCAGGAGGATGTTGGTGAACCCGATCACGGAGTTGAGCGGCGTCCGAAGCTCGTGGCTCATATTCGCCAGAAAGTCGCTCTTGGCCTTGTTCGCGGCCTCCGCTTCGTCCTTGGCCACCCGCAAGGCTTCCTCGGCCCGCACGCGCGGAGTGACGTCCTTCCCGAAGAACACCGCGCCCGACACTCCTTCGAGGGACTGGATCGGGTTCGCGTACAGCTCGAAGTAGCGGAGCTGTCCGTCCACCTCGTCGGTACGCAGCGCGACGTGACGCTCGCCGGAGAGGGTGCGCTCGTAGAGCGCCTCGTACCAGGTGAGATCCTCCTCGGGAAAGAGCTCCTCCGGGAGCCTCCCGACTTCGGGCTCCTGCCCGCTCCGGGCTTCCATGGCGAGCGCGAAGGCGGAGTTGTAGGTGATCAACCGGTGATCCCGATCCACCGACCAGATGGAGTCTCCGGTGTTCTCGACGAGCGCGCCCAGGTTCGCTCGGGACTCGGCGAGCTGTCGCTCCGCGAGTCGTTGTTCCGTGACGTCCCGCAGGATGCCCTGGGTCGCGACCGGCTCACCGTCCACGAGCTGCGCCTGTGCGCTCCCCGAAAGGATCACGACCCGCCCGTCGGCCGCGAAGTACTCCACGTTGAACCTCTGCGACGGCTCCCCGTTCAACACCCGATCGAACTCCTCACGCAGGGCATCACGGTGCTCGGGCCGCACGATTTCGAAGAGGTCGAGCCTGTCGAGCGCATCGTCGTCGTAACCGAGGACCCGCTTCCACGCGCTGTTCACGTAGAGGATGCGCCCTTCACGCGTGACGCTCTGGATCAGGTCGTTGGCGTTGTCGAGGAATTCCTGGAGTCGTTGGTTGCTCTCGGTGACCGCCTGCTCGGTGCGAGCCCGCTCCGCGATCTCACGTGCGAGGGCCTTGTTGCTCTCCGTGAAGGCACCGAGCACCTGCCCCTCGCGCCGGAACGTCACGTACACACTGGAGAGGAGGCCCGTGAGGATGGCCACGTGCGACGCGATCTTGAGCAGATGGGCCGCATCGTACATCGCGTCGAAGCGCTGGTACGAGAACGCCATGAATCCCGCGTGCACCAGCGCCGAGATCAGAAGCGAGACGAGCAACCAGTGATCGAAGACGTCGCGCCGCCAACTCTTCTTGCCCAGGAACCCGACGAAGGCCAGCACGAAGAAGAGCGCGGGGAGGAACTCCCCCGGGCGCGTGATCAACCGATTCGGGAACGTCAGCGACGACAGGGGAACGTTCTCGAAGAACAACAAGTTGAGGAGCGTGAGCGCGAGCGCGCTCCCGTATACCGAGACCTCGTTTATGGCCAGATCCGCGGTGTCGTCCTCTTCCGAGCGCACCTCCTGACGCCACGCCAACAGGCTCACGAACAGAAACAGCGACAGGAACACGCGCTCGGCGGTCCAACTCCACGCGAACAGAGTCGTCTCGTTCACGCCCGGGTGGCGGCCCGCGAGGGTGTCGATCAGGGCCTCGCTCGTGATGAGCGTATGGTTGAGGTTCAGGATCGCCGCCCCGAGGAACCCCGTGCCGATGAGCAGGAAGGTCGCCTGCTTGCGGCTGTAATAACGGACCAGCGCCAACCCGCCGATGATCGCGGCGAGCACGGTCGAGATCGACTCCATGACCGTGTGTGCCGTCGGACCGGTGGCCCAAACCAGGTTCTCGCGTAGCAGGAACGCCCCGGCGAGGAGTAGCCCGAACAGCAGGGCATACAAACGGACCCGCTCGCGACCCCGGTCGGGGCCCGCGAGGCTGTCCTCGGTGATCGGGGACGCGGCCGTCGCGCCTTCCCCGGTCACATCGGGCGTCAGTCGGTCGGGGTCAGCCAACGTTCGATGGCCGCGATGAGCACGTCCTCGTCGACGATCGGCTTCGTCACGTAATCGTTGAAGCCCGCCGCGAGGTACTTCTCGCGGTCTCCGGCCATGGCGTGAGCGGTCAGCGCGATGACCGGGACGCTCTCGAGCCCGTCTTGCTCGCGGATCCACGCGAGCACCTCGGTCCCGTCCATCTCCGGAAGAGAGATATCGAGCAGGATGAGGTCGGGTCCATCGTCCACGAGCCCTTCGACCGCCTGCACGCCCGACTCGTACTCCGAAATCTCGTACTGGTCCTCGAGCAGGGCCTGCACGAGCATGCGGTTGTCGGGGTTGTCCTCGACGACGGCCACTTTACGACTCATTCGAAATTCCTCGTTCAATCGATTCAAGTTCTTCTACGGCCGCCGCGAACGCCACCTCGAGCTCGGGTAGCTGGTCGACCACGGGCTCCATCTCTCCGTTCGCCGCCGCCGATTCGATCGCCGCGGCCAGCGCCCGCACCCGCTCGGCTCCGAGATTCGCGGCGCTGGACTTGAGGGAGTGCGCCCCCATCTCGGCCTCTCGCACTTCCTCACCGCTCACTCCGGTCCGGATCTGTTCGACACGCTCCCCGGCGTTGGAGATGAACAGGCGGATCATCTGCGCCACCAGCTTGTCTCCACCCCACTCCCGCAGACGGTCGAGCGCTTGTGGGTCGATCGTCGTTGCCTGGCTCATCGTTCCCTCGTGTTTCGGATGGCTTGGATGCCGGCAGCCGGCCCCTGCGCGTGCCCGTACACCGCGGACCCCGCGACGAGCACGGACGCGCCGGCGCGAACGAGCGCTCCCGCGTTCGAAGCGTCGACCCCGCCGTCCACTTCGACGTACGCCGTGGACTGCGCTGCTTCGAGCATGCGTCGGGCCCTCGTGACCTTGTCGATGCTTCGGGGAATGAAGGCCTGACCCCCGAATCCGGGATTCACGGACATCACGAGCAACAAATCGATGTCCTCCGCCACTTCCTCGACAGCCCCGAGCGGTGTGGCCGGGTTCAGCGCGACTCCCGCCTTCACGCCGAGTTGGCGGATGCGTTGGAGGGTCCGGTGCAGGTGGGTGCAGGCTTCCGCATGGACCGTGAGCACGTCGGCGCCCGCTTCGACGAAGGCCTCGAGGTAACGATCCGGGTCCTCGATCATCAGATGCACATCGAGCGGGAGGGTCGTGGCCGCGCGAGCCCCCGCGACGACGACCGGTCCGATCGTGAGGTTGGGCACGAAGTGACCGTCCATCACGTCCACGTGGATCCAGTCGGCCCCACCGTCCTCGGCGGCGCCGACCTCGTCGGCGAGACGACCGAAGTCGCTCGAGAGAATCGACGGCGCGATCTTCACGGGGTCCTCCGAAGAACCCGCACACCGTCCGCGGACGCGATCATGGCTTCATCCGCGATGCCGAGAAAGAGTCCCGTGTCGACGATGCCGGCCCGGCTTTGGAGGGCCGCTTCGATCCCCGCCGGATCCTCGATTCCGTCCGCGAAAACACAGTCCAGGATCAGGTGTCCGTTGTCGCTCGAGAACGACGTACCGTCGGGCCCGGCGCGCACGGACACGCGCGCACCCATCGACTCGAGCACGCGCACGTGCGACTCGTGCCCCCACCCGACGACCTCGACCGGAAGCGGCGAGCGAGTTCCGAGCCGGGACACCTCCTTGCCGTCATCCACGATGATGAGCACGTGCCGGGCGGCCTGGGCAACCATCTTTTCGCGCAGGAGCGCTCCGCCCATCCCCTTCACGAGGTTCACGGCGGGATCGACCTCGTCCGCGCCGTCCACGGCCAGATCCAGCGTGGCTTGGGCCGCGAGCGTCGTGAGCGGGATCCCCAATCGTCCCGCTTGGGCTTCGGTCCAACGCGACGTCGGAACCCCCGATACGTCGTCGAGGGCGCCCGAGGCGATGCGTCGGCCGAGCAGCTCGAGGAAGTGCGCGACGGTGCTTCCGGTGCCGAGACCGAGCACCATGCCGCTCTGCACACGGTCGACCGCGTGCTCTGCGGCCCTCCGCTTCAAATCTTCGGCCATGACGGGATCCATAGGTCGGGCGAACTCCCCGGAAATATCGAGAATGGTGGAGCCACGCCGCACTCCCACCGCCAGGCGGGAATCGACGCATGAAACCTCGCAATGTACCGACGTGTCCCGAGGCTTTCCAGCCGACGCGAACAGTCCCTCCGTCGTCGGGACCATCCGGCGCGGTCTTGACACGGGTACAGGCGTCCGGCGATGATAGCATTATGAATCGCGCACATCGGACCGGTTACTGGTATTATCCGCTGCCCCCATCCTGGGAGTAGGCGGTTTCGTGCGCGACTGATCCACAGTCTTCCACAGAAGCCTCGAAGCTCCCGACCTCGTCGGGGGCTTTTTTTGTGCTCCCATCGGGGCCGGAATCGTGGCCAACTCATCCGGATAAATCCATGATCATCGTGACCTCCAGCGGCGCCACCGACGCCCAGATCGACCACATCCGCGAGCGGGTCGAAGCGGCGGGCCTTCGCACGCACCTATCCCGTGGCGAGCACCGAACCGTCATCGGCTGCGTGGGTGACGAATCGCTCCTGCAAAGCCTTCCGCTCCTCTCGATTCCCGGGGTGGAAACCGTCCACCCGGTCCTGAAGCCCTACAAGCTGGCCTCGCGCGAGTTCGCGGCCGAGATGACGCGCATCCCCCTCGGCTCGGCCGAGTTGGGCGGACCCGAGATCGTCGTGATCGCAGGACCGTGTTCCGTGGAGGGCCCCGAAATGTTGGCGGAGACGGCCGAGCGGGTGAGCAAGGCTGGCGCTCGGGCTCTGCGGGGAGGCGCGTTCAAGCCCCGGACCTCCCCCTACTCTTTCCAGGGACTGGGAGAGCAAGGACTCGAGATCCTCGCGGACGTGCGCAAGCAGACCGGCCTGCCGGTCGTCACGGAGGTCATGGACCCGCGTCAGGTCGAGGTCGTGGCCTCGCACGCCGACGTGCTGCAGATCGGCGCACGCAACATGCAGAACTTTCCGCTCCTCTCCGAAGTCGGCCGACTCCGTCGGCCCGTGCTCCTCAAGCGCGGCCTGTCCGCCACGCTCAAGGACCTGTTGCTCGCGGCCGAGTACGTGATGAGCCAGGGGAACCCGAACGTCATCCTGTGCGAGCGAGGCATCCGGACGTTCGGGACCGACACCCGCAATACCTTCGATGTCGCCGCCATACCGGTGCTCAAGGAGGAAACGCACCTGCCGGTCATCGCGGACCCGTCACACGCCGCCGGGCGAAGCCATCTCGTGCCCGCGCTGAGCTACGCGGCCGTGGCGGCCGGGGCGGACGGACTCATGATCGAGGTGCACCCCGATCCGGAGAACGCGGTCTCGGACGGAGAACAGTCGCTGGACTTCGACGCGTTCGACTCGTTGATGGAAGGGTTGCGTCCGTTCGTGGACGCCGCGGGACGCGTATTCGCCGAAGGCGCCGAGTCCGGGCGCTCGTCCGTATCCTCATCCTCCTGACCGCCGGCCGGAGGACGCGGCCTACCGGCCTCACGCCACACCGAAGGCCGGCCACCAGGTGGCGAGCGCGAAGCCCACCAGGACGAGAGCGAGGACGACCATCAGGGAGGCCATGAGCCCCATGACGGCCATCGTTTTCAGATTGATGCCGAAACCGGCCGCGATGGCGGGGCCGCCGGACGAAGACGGAAGAATGAAGCCGCAGTTTCCGATGGCCGTCACGATATAGACGAACGGAACGGGGTTCAGCCCGAGCGTCTCGAACGTGCTGATGGTGATGGGAACCACGATGGCGATCGCGGCCGTGTTGCTCGTCACCTGCGTCAGCACCGTGGTCAACGTCGCGAAGACGACCACCGCCACGAGGCCCCCGCCGCCCGCGTAGGGGACCAGCATGCCCGCGAACGCTTCGGCGGCTCCGGACGCGTCGAGGATCCTTCCCAGCGCGATACCTCCGGCGAACAGGTAGAAGAGGCCCCAGTACATGTTCGCCTGGGCGAACGGCCAACTGATGAGGGGCCCCCTCCTCGTACGAATGGCGAAGCTCAGCACGGCCATCGTCACGAAGGCGAAGGCGGGCGTGAGTCCGGGAATCAGCTGTGCATAGAAAGGCCGAGCGAAGGCGAGGACCGCTGCGGCGGCGAAGAGCCCGAGGCCCCACCGCTCTTCCAGCTTCATGGGCCCGAGCTTGTCCAGGGCGTCCCGAACGTAGTCCTTGGAGCCCGGCAACGCCGCCACGTCGGCCCGCATCGCGTAGCGAAGGAACAGGGCCATCAGCACCACCACCACCAAAGTGAGCGGCACCATCCGCACCACCCAGGTCAGGAACAGGAACTCCCGGCCCGTGATGGACTCCTCGATGAAGCCGACCGTGAGCAGGTTGGGGGCTCCGCCGATCGGTGTCGCGGCCCCACCCGCGCTGGTCCCCCACGCGACCGCGAGCACCAGGAGCGTCCCGATCCGGCTGTCCCATAGATCCTCGATGCCGATGGAGCGCAGCATGGCGACCACGATCGGTATCATGGTCGCGGCCACGATCGTGTTGGGCAGGATTCCCGACAAGCCGGCCGCCACGAGGAACCAGACCAGGACCTGACGCGTGGTGCTCGTGCCCACACCCAACAGCGACGCCAGCCCTACACGCTGATCGAGCCCCCACCGCACCCATACGCTCGTCAGGATGTTCGCCCCGAGGAGCAGAAGGATCGTGTCCTGCGCATAGGACGTCGCCACGCGGTCCATGGGCGCCAACCCGAACACCGCCGCGACCGGAATCGGGAGGAGCCCCGTCACCGCCAGATGCACCGGGCGCGTGATCCACCACCAGGCCATCCAGACCAGGAGCCCCATCGCCCCACGCACCTCGAGCGGGAGATCTCCGAAGGGAAGGGCCGCCAGGATCAAGAAGGCGAACGGCGCCCCGAGCAGGTGCACGGCGCTCACGCGCTCGGTGAGGTCTTCGGGGGTCTCCTCGCGCTCGTTCACACCCAACCTCCATCGCGGAGCGATTCCGTGTCCGGCCGGCCGTGAGCGGCTGACGCGGCTGCAGGGACGACGCGGTCAGGATAGGGGACGCGACAGGCCCGGGAAAGCGTCACGGTGTGCCGTGCCGCGGGAGGCCGTCTCCATTCGGTCCCGGGGACGCACCGTCAGCGGGACGGGGTGGCGCCTCCCCGCTCTGCCCGCGCGGCTTCGATCTGCGCCCGAGCCCGGTCGAGTTGCTCCAGCACGGCCCGCTTCGACGATCCTCCCCGACCATCGCGCGACTCGAGCGAAGCATCCCAGTCGAGAGACGGCGGGTCGGTGGCGAACCGTTCGTCCGCGTCCCGCAGCTCGGCAGGAGACAGCTCGGAGAGCGCAGCGCCCCTCTCCTCGGCCGTCCGGACGAGGCGCCCGACCGTCTCGTGCGCCTCGCGGAAGGGCACGCCCCGACGGACGAGGTGGTCCGCGAGATCGGTGGCGAGCATCGCGGGATCGAGGGCGGCGCGCATGGCGTCGGGGCGGAACTCCGCGCTTCCCAGGGCCCCCTTCATCGCAGGCAGCGTCAGGAGCAGCGTATCGACGGTGTCGAACAAGGGGACCTTGTCCTCCTGAAGGTCCCGGTTGTACCCCGTGGGCAAACCTTTCAGCAGCGTGAGCAACGTCGTGGCCGCGCCGATCAATCGGGCGCTCTTGCCCCGCGCGAGCTCAGCCACGTCCGGGTTGCGCTTCTGGGGCATGAGGCTCGATCCGGTGCTGTACGCATCGTCCAATCGGAGAAAGCCGAACTCGGCACTCGTGAAGAGAACGAGATCTTCGGCCAACCGGGACAGATGCACCCCGATCATGGCGCCGGCGTGGACGAAGTCACACATCCAGTCCCGGTCCGAAACGGCGTCGAGCGCGTTCTCGCTCACACGCCGGAACCCGAGCGCCCGGGCGAGCTCGTCCCGATCCACGGGGAACGGACACCCGCTCAACGCACCGGAGCCGAGGGGAAGCGTCGACGCCGCTTCGGCCGCCGCGTCGACGCGGTCCAGGTCACGAAGCAGCGCGAACAAGTGCGCGAGCGCCCACTGCGCGGCCCGCACCGGTTGGGCTCGCTGCAGGTGGGTGTAGCCCGGCATGACGTGATCGACCCCCGAGGCGGCGAGCTCGTGGAGGCCGGCACATAGGTCGAGCAACTCCTCGCGCACCTGACCGATCGCTTCCATCCCGTAAAGGCGCACGTCGGTGGCCGACTGGTCGTTCCGGGACCGTCCGGTGTGCAGCTTTCCGGAAACGGCGCCCACCTCCTCGCCGAGCATCCGCTCGACCACCGAATGGATGTCCTCCTCCGGAGCGTCGTCCAACCCGTCCCGCTCGATCCGAGCGGCCACGCGACCCAGCCCGTCGAGGAGCGTGCGGACCTCCTCCTCGGTGAGCACCCCCGCACCACCCAGGGCCCGGGCCCATGCCTCGCTTCCGTGGATGTCTTCCCGCCAGAGTCGGCGGTCCACGTTCAGGCTCAGGTTGAGTCGCTCCATGGCGGGGGCCATTCCCCGCTCGAACCGGCCGCCCCATAGAGGAGCGTCCTCGACCGGCCGACGGTCCGCCCCTTCCCCGCGCCCGGAGCTCATTCCGTCCCCGTCGACGTCGGGCGTGCTTCCGACGACGGACGGCCCGTTCCGGGATCCCGGGAGGACGCGTCCCGGTCGGCGGCTGCCCGGGTCGGCAACGAGAAGAGTCTGATGAACCCGCTCGCGTCCGCGTGGTCGTAGGTGGCCGCGGACTCGAAGCTCGCCAGGTCCTCCCGATACAACGATTCGGGGCTCCAGCGGCTCACGGGTCTAGCCGCTCCCTTGTAGAGCTTGAGGCGAACCGTGCCGGTCACGGATCGCATGAGCCGGTCCGTCATGTCGCTGATCGCTTCACGCTCCGGGGTCCACCACCGTCCTTCATAAAGGAGATCTGCCCAACGCTCCGCCATCTCGTCCTTCAGAGCCTCCGCCCTTCGGTCCAACGTGACGGACTCGAGGTCACGCAGGGCGGTGTGGAGGAGCGTGCCTCCCGGTGTCTCGTACACCCCACGGGACTTCATCCCGACCAGGCGGTTCTCCACCAGGTCCGCCCGCCCTACGCCGTGCCTCACCCCCACGTCGTTGAGACGCTTGAGGAGCGCGACCGCATCGAGCGGCTCTCCATCCACCGTCACCGGCGTGCCGGCCTCGAAGCCGACCTCCACGCGCTCGGGGGTGTCGGGCGCTTCCTCGGGAGCCGTCGTCCAGGTGAACAGATCGTTGCCGGGCTCGAACGCGGGGTCCTCGAGCGGTCCACCTTCGTGGGAGACGTGCCAGAGGTTCTCGTCGCGGGAATACAACTTTTCCTCGTCCACGTCACCCAGCGGAATCTCACGCGCCTTGGCGTAGGCGAGGGCGTCCGCCCGGGAGTGGATCTCCCACTCGCGCCAGGGAGCGATGACCCGCAGATCGGGCGCGAGAGCGGCGTAGGTGAGCTCGAAGCGCACCTGATCATTGCCCTTTCCCGTGCACCCGTGCGCCAGGGCGTCGGCTCCCACACTGCGGGCCACCTCGACCTGAGCCTTGGCCAGCAGAGGTCGCGCCATGGCCGTGCCCAACAGATACGTGCGTCCGTAGACCGCACCCACCCGCAGGGTCGGCCATACGTAGTCCTCGACGAACGCTCTCCGAAGATCCACTCCGTGAAACCCGCTCGCGCCGGACGCCGCCGCCTTTCCAGCCAACTCGTCGACGCCGCCGCGCTGGCCCACGTCGCCGGCCATGCACACGACCTCGGCGCCGTACCGTTCACGGAGCCACGGGACGATCACCGAAGTGTCGAGCCCGCCGGAGTATCCCAGCACCACTTTCATATCGTATCCCCGGGCTTCGGATGCGCCGGCATGAAACCGGCCTTCGGACGCACCGGCACGAAAAAAGAGGCCCGGGGGTCGGAAGACCGGTCACTTCCCGCCAAAGTGCCAGGGGGCCTCATGCCCCGAACTCCCGCCCCCGGTCCCCTTTCGTGGTCCCGTGGCGTGGCGTCGATGCCGATGACGACGCGCGTTGGATAAATATGCACACTTCCTGCATTACGTCAACCCGTCAGCGGGCCATCCGCTCGATTCGCTCCCGCACCGTGGTGAGGAACTCCTTCGAGCGCAGCACCAGCAGGATCGTGTCGTCCCCCGCCAACGTCCCCAACACCTCGGGCCATTCTTCCCAATCGATCCCGGCCGCCACCGTCTGCGCCCCCCCCTTCATGGTGCGGATGACGAGCAGGTGGTCGACCCCTTCGGCGCTGTGGAAGAGCGCCGGAAGCAACGACTCGAGGGGTGGCGTGCCTTCCCAGTCCTCCGGGAGCGCGTAGTGCGGCATGCCGTCCGCACCCGGAACCTTCACGAGACGCAATTCGCGGATGTCCCGGGACAGGGTGGCCTGCGTGACTTCGGTGCCACGCTCCAGAAGGAGCGCCCGCAAGCCTTCCTGGCTATTGACGCGGCGTTCCCTCAGGATCTGGAGGATCTCTTGATGGCGGTCGCGCTTGCTCACGCGACGGCTTTCGCGGCCAGAGTCCTCAGCCGATCCGGCTCGAATCCCAGGCTACGCTCGGCCTCTTCGCCGTCCTCGAACAGGATGAGCGTCGGGATGCTGCGGATGCCGTAGCGCTCCGCCACCGCGGGTGCCTGATCCGTGTCGATCTTCACGACGAGCATCTTCCCCAGGTGCTCGTGCGCGAGCTCGTCCATCAACGGCGCCACCATCTTGCACGGTGCGCACCAATCCGCGTAGAAATCGACCAGAACCGGTGCGTCGGCGGCGAGCACCGTCCGGTCGAAGTCGTCCTGCGTCACCTTCACGGGCCGATCGAGGAGCATGGGCTTGCCACACTCCCCGCAGTGCGGACGGTCGGCGGCCCGGCCGATATCGATCTGGTTGAGCTTTCCGCAGAAACCACACCGGACCTGGATTTCCTTACCGGATTCCTTCGTGGACATCGTCGTTCCTCGTCATTGTCGTCGTCATCGGCGGGCGCCTCCGGGGTCAAGTCCCGCCCCGGATCGCGATCCCGCTAATATGGCGGACCTCTCCTCCCGCGCTCGAGCCTCAGAAGAGCTCGTACCGAAGCCGTAGCATCGTCATTCGCCCCATCGTCGGGACCCCGACGAACGACCGGTAACCGGTATCGAACACATTGTTCACCGAGAGCTGAACGGTCGCGCGCGTGCCCGGAAGCTGGTAGCCCAGATTGAGGTCGAAGATCGCGTAGGCGTCCACGCAGGGCTCCTCGAACAGCCCTCCGGGTGCATCCGGGATACACGCCGTCCCGACGTACCCGGCGGATTCGGCGGGAAATCCGCTGGAGAACCGCGCGCGACCATTCGCCGTCAGCCCGGTCCGCACATCACGGTAGGCGAGTCCCAACGTGCCCTTGTGCTTGGGCGCGTTGAGGGCGATCGGCGCGCCACCCTCGATCTCGAAGTAGTCGTCGCTCACGAGCGAGTAGCTGCCGTTCAGCGTCCACCGGTCGGTCATGAACGCCTGCACCGCCAGATCCCCACCCCATAGGTCGAGGTCACCGACGTTCCGGTAGGTCACGATGAGGTCGGCGCCCCGCGCGGCCACTTCGTCGGACGAAACCACCCCGAGCGGGATCCGGGCCATGCCCTCGGCGAGCTGCTCGGCGGTGGCCTGTGCCGTGGCCGGATCCATCCCGCTCGCGATGAGCTGTGTGGCGATGTAGCTGCCCGTGTCTTCACCGTTGAGGTGCAGCAGGGGCGTCTGGACCTGGAGGGGAGACACGAAGTCGTTCCGGCGCATGTAGTATGCGTCGGCGGACACCTTGACCCGGCCGTCGAGCACGCCCGTCCAACCGACCTCGAAGGTCTCCGTATTGCTTTCCGCGATGCCGGGCACGTCCGGGATGCGCGTGCTCGAAAGCGGGGTCAGCTCCTGGGTGCTCACGTCGAACAACATGCGCTCGATATCTCCGTTCGACGGATCCATGTCACGCAAACTGGCCGCCGTCCCGGGATCGATCGCGCCCTGCGCTTCCAGCGCGCCGACCGCGAGCTGCCACATGACGGGGACGTCGGCATCGAGAAGCTGTGAAGCGCCCCCCAGCGCGGACGGCGTGAACGGCGAGCGCATGCCCCGAAGCGTCCCGTCCGGGTCCTGGAAGGAGTATCCGTCCTTGCCGGTGCCGTACGCGCGCGTGGTGTAGCCCAGCGAGCCGAGCGGCGACGGCGCCGCCCCACCCGAGATGTCCAGGAAGAAGTTGAGGCTCGAGGGGGTCGAGAACGCCCGGTTGTAGGTGAGGCGGAAGCTCTGCTCCTCGGCGGGGCTGAACACGAGCGCGGCCCGGGGCGAAAAGACGTCGTCGTCGAGCAGCGAGTGGGAGTCGAGCCGGGCCGCCAGGACGAGCTCGAGCATGTCCGTGAGACCGGTCTTCGACTGCACGTAGGCACCCCACTCGTCGATGTCGTCCTCGTCCTCGTACGAGCCGTTGATGCTGCCCTCGGTGTCGGGACGGGTCGCGAAGTAGTCCAATCCGAAGGTGAAGTCCTGACGTCCATCGGCGAGCTCGAAGCCGTGTTGCACCTGGCTCACGAAGAGCGTCGACTTGTCGATGAGCGGAACGCCGTCACGGAGCAGATAGGTATCGCCGGCGTCACTCCGGTTGTAGTAGGCTTGCGTGAAGAAGCGCCCCTTGTTGAGTCGTGCCTGGAAGAAGTCGTAGACCCAGTCCCGGGTCTGTCCCGCCCCGAGGCCCGTCAGCTCGATGCCCGTCGCGCTGGTGCGCCCGTAGGTCCCGACCACCGTGCCGTCGTCGGCGAAGCGCCAGTCGGCGCGTGCTTCCAAGCCGTAGCGCTCGATGTCGAAATCGCGCACACCCACCCGGTTGCACGCTTCCTGAGCCTCGGCCGCGTCGAAGCCGCGGATCGCCTTATCGGTGAGACACGCGTCCGGGTTCTCGTCGGCCTGCCGGCGGGCGGCCTCCTCCGTGGGATCGGTATAGGGCCACTCGGTGCCCCGGAGGTACTGCCCTGAAACCTTGAGCCCGACGTCATCGGACAGGAGGAACGCCGACCGGAACGTACCCTGGAAGAGGTCCCGCTCCCCACCCGCGACGGTCGCGGTGGTGCCCTGATGGTCGAGGGGCGACTTGGTCAGGATGTGCACGACGCCGTTCGCGGTGTTCGGACCGTAGAGCGCGGAGCCCGGCCCGAGCACGACCTCCATGCGGTCGACGTCCTCGTCGTTCGACGGAATGAAGTGCATGAGGTTCACGCGCAGGGACGGCACTCCCGCGAGCCGGTGGTCCGTGAGCATGTGCAACGAGCCCGAGAAGATGTTGTTGAAGCCACGCACCACGACGTTCGTCGCCTGAACCCCCTGGTTGATCATGTCCACGCCCGGCGCGCCCTTGAGATGGTCGGCGAGCGTGGCGGCGGGCCGCTCGGTGATCTCGGTCGAGCTCACGTTGTAGGTCGTCGCGGGGGCCTCGGTCGATTTCTCGGGGGTCCCGCGCGAGGCCGTGATGACGAGCGCGTCGAGCTCCTGGGCTTGGGAGAGCAGGCTCATGTCCTGCTCCGTGGTCTCCCCCGCGATCACGGTCACGTCGTCGAACCGCGTCGTTCGGTACCCGACCACCGTGACGACGAGGTCGTAGGACCCTTCGGCAAGCTCCAGTCGGTACCGCCCCTGATCATTGCTCAACGTACCCGTCGTCTGGGCGTCTCCGAGCACCTGGATCTGCGCGGCGGAGATGGGCGCACCCGTCTCCTGGTTGGTGACCACCCCGGTTAGCGTGCCTTGTTGAGCGGCGACAGGAGCGGCAGCTCCGAGAACCGCTGTCAGGACGAGCGCGAGACGTGGTGCCGTGAAGAAGGACATGGCGGGCCTCTGACCTGGTGGGTGACGCGGATATGCTCAGGAGAAAGCTGCTGGAAGCTAGTGCGCGACAGGGCCGGTGAGCAATCGGCTCGGTGCCGTCGCCGACGGGCTGGTCTCGTCGCCGTTCGTACGACATCATCCGGGGCATGATCACCCAACCCTTCACGCTCGAGAACCTCCGCGCGGCGCATGCGCGTATCGCGGACGCGGTGCACCGCACCCCGCTCATCCACTCCCGAACGCTCTCCGAGCGCGTCGGGACTCCGGTTCATCTCAAGTGCGAAAACCTCCAGAAGACCGGCTCCTTCAAGGTACGGGGCGCACTCAACCGAATCGGCGCCCTCACGCGGGAGGAGCGGGACCGAGGCGTGATCACCATCTCGGCGGGCAACCACGCTCAGGCGGTGGCCTGGGCTGCCGACGCGGCGGGCGTCCGGAGCACCGTCGTCATGCCGGAGCGGGCGTCACCCACGAAGGTGCGGGCCAGCAGGGAGTACGGGGCCGAGGTCATCTTGCACGGGAACGCCGGGGCCGCGTTCCGCCGAGCGTTCGAGATCGCGGACGAGCGGGGACTGGTGTTCGTGCACCCATTCGACGATCCGGACGTGGTCGCAGGCCATGCGAGCTGCATGCTCGAGATCCTCGATGCGCTCCCCGACGCGGCGAGCGTGGTGGTGCCCGTCGGGGGAGGTGGCCTCGCGTCCGGCATCGCCGTGGCCACGGCCGCGGCGGCCCCGAACGTCGGCGTGTGGGGCGTGGAGCCCGAGGGGGCGGCCGCCATGCACGCCAGCTTGGAAGCCGGCGAGCCCCTTCACCTCGATTCAGTGGATACCGTGGCGGACGGGCTCGGGGCGCCGATGGCCGGCCGGCTCAACTTCGAGATTCTGAGCGCGCACGCCCGAGGGGTCGTGCTCGTGAACGACGACGAGATCATCCATGCGATGCGCATGCTTCTGGAACGGACCAAGCTCCTCGCCGAGCCGGCCGGGGCGGCGGGCCTCGCGGCGCTCTTGGCAGGCCGCGTCCCCGTGCCCGAAGGACCGGTAGTCGTCGTCCTGAGCGGCGGGAACGTGGATCTCGAGCAGCTGGGCTCGATCCTGGTCTCCGAGACCTCCTGAACACCACCACCCCGGCGGCGCGAACGCGGGCTCGGTCGGTCCGGGACACGGCGGACCGCTGGAGACCGCCCGAGCCGCGCTACGACTCGTCCGGCTCGGGAACCACCACCTCGACGAGCTCGAGATCGAAGACCAGGATGCCTTGCGATCCCCGAACCCCGTAGGCCAGCTCGGGCGGGATGACGATCTTACGCTCCCCTCCGACGCGCATGCCGAGCACGCCTTCGTCGAACCCGTCGATCACCTCGTCGTTGTCGACGGTGAACGTGAACGGGTCACCTACCTCGGTCGAATCGAAGGGCTCGCCGTTCCGTAGCCGTCCGAGGTAGTGGAGGGTGACTTCCGCGCCCGAGGTGGCCTCGGCGCCGTCGCCTTCGACCAGATCCTGGTAGTAGAGACCGGACTCGGTTTCCGTCATCTGATCGAGATCGACCCCGAGCGACTCGTGGAACTCCACCTCCTCGATGACCTCGAAGGGAGGCGGCTCGGTCGGTGAGTCTCCGCATGCCGCCGTGGCCATGACCGCGGTCAACACCACGGCGAACGGGCGTGACGCCCGTTTCGACATCGTCTGCATGCGTCCGGCGCTCCTCGTAGGGGGAGTCTCTGGAACCCGGACACCACTCCGAAGGTCCGTGCTCATGCTCAGCCGCCCGCCGCACCGGCAAGGATCCGATCCAGCACGGCGGGATCGCCCTGAACCGCCGTGCGGCGCTGGTACAGGCGCAGCCCCGAGAGTCCGCCCAGCTCGGCGCCGTTTCCGGCGCGCCCCGGTCCTCCGTGCAGGAGGCCGGGCATGACCATTCCGGAACCCATCGCCGCGTCGGTCACGCCGCTCGAGCCCAGATAGATGCGACCGTTCCACTGCGCGAAGCCGGTGACCACGCGCTCGAGCCAGTCGGGATCATCTCCGTAGGCGCTCGCGACCAAGCTCCCCCGACCCATCGCGACGATCTCCGTAGCCTCCTCGGGCGTTCCGTCGTAGGGAAGGATCGAAGACACCGGGCCGAACACCTCGCGCTCGTGCGCGACCTTCGCGGACCGCGCGTCGTCGAAGCGCACCAGGGTGGGGCGCACGAAGTACCCTTTCCCTTCCGGCGCGCCGACGCCGTCCATCGGCTCCGAGCCGCCCAGCAACAAGGTCCCCTCGGCCGCGAGCGCGTCGATGCCGGCACGCGTGTCGCGCAGCTGACGAGCACTGGTCACGGGCCCCATCTGAACGGAGGAATCGGCCGTATTCCCGACCACCACCTGCTCCAACTCGCTGGTCAGATCAGCCGCCACCCGCTCCACCGCATCGGCGGGCACGAGGATCCGGCGCACGGCGGTGCACTTCTGGCCGGTCTTCTGCGTGATCTCCCGAACCACGTCTTTCAGGAAGAGCCGATACAAATCGGAATCGGGGTCGACCCCCGGCGCCAACACGGCGCTGTTCAAGGAGTCCGCCTCCACGTTCACCGTCACGTTGCGCTCGAGGATCTCGGGCGCGGAGCGCAGTTGAAGGCCCGTGTCCGCCGAGCCGGTGAACGCCAGCACGTCCCGCTCGTCCAGGTGGTTCAACAGGTCTCCCGCGGATCCGGCCACGAGCTGGACGGCACCCTCGGGAATCACGTCGGCCTCGTCGAGGATCTCCATCATGCGCCAGGTCACGAGCGCCGTGCTGGTCGCCGGCTTCACGATGACCGGCATTCCGGCCAGAAGGGCGCAAGCCGCCTTTTCCCCGAAGCCCCAGGCGGGGAAGTTGAACGCGTTCACCAGAACCGCCACGCCTTCTTTCGGAGCGAGCACGTGCCGGCCCACCCAGTCCCCGTCACGGGAAAGGGGAACCGAGTCCCCGTCGAGCATCAGGCGTGCGTCACCCAGTCCCTTCCCGAAGTGCGCGTACGCGGCGAGCGTCCCGGTCGCACCGTCCACGTCGAACTTCGCGTCCCCCTTGGTGTTCCCGCCGTCCTCCTTGGCCAGGTCGAGGAGCTCGTCCCTGTGCTCGCCCAGCGCCTTGGACATCGCCTTCAGCATCGCCGCGCGCTCTCCGAGGGTGAGCTCCCGGAGCGAAGGCCCGCCCACCTCACGGGCGTAGCGTACCGCCCCCGCGAAATCGAGTCCTTCGGTCGAAGTCTCGGCGACGGGCTCTTCCGTCGACGGGTTCACCAGGACGGAGGGCTTTCCGGAGCCCTTCTGCCAGCGTCCGTTCACGAAGCTCTTCAGCGTGATCATATCTCAGGTCCAGTCCGGGATGTGCGGTTCGAGCACCCGAACAGTAGGCACAGCGGGAAGGCGGACAAGGGGGTGGTAGCCAGGACCAGGCCGGCCGGGTGGCCGCGCTGCGAGAGCGGAGCGCGAGCGCGCACCGGATCTTCCTGGGCAGCGAGGACGGGACCGCCACGCTCACGCTCGAGGACACGTCGGGCCGCCCGCGCATCCGCATGTACGTGGACTCGACCGACCCGGCCCGGCTCGAGTTCCCGGACGAGGCGGGCGAGGTGGTGAGTGCGTATCCGTCGGCGGGTGAGTGAAGGCGGATTCGGTCGTCCGCCGGCCACTCACTCCAGATCGAGCGCGAATATCGGTCCGTCGGTCGTGAGCGCTCGGCACGCGTCCAACAGCGCTCGCGCCCGCGCCTCGTCGAACTCCGCCCACCGGAAGAGCCCGTCCACCTTCGCGTCGAGCGCGTCGTCATCGAGCGGACGGTCGGGGTCCCCGGTCGCGGTCTCACGCAGGACGCGGTGGCGCCCTCCATCGCCGGTCTCGACCGTGATCGCGGCGCCCCAGCGGTCCGGGTAGGCCTGAGCCAGGTCGGAGCTCGTCCGCACCGCGACGTGCGGCAGCAGGGTGCGCACGGCCGAATCCTCCAGCGCGTCCGGCTCGAAAGCCTCCAGGCCGGGCCGGCCGTGGAGAAGCGTCCGCGCCACCGCGTACTGCATGCTGAAGCGCGCCTCGTGGGGCGTGCGTGGGTCCGGTCGATCGGTCACGTCCAACGCCGCCGGATAGCTCTCGACCTGGATGCTCGCCGGGTCGCCCGGGTTCGGGCCGAGCACGTCGCGTAGCTCCAGCGCGGCGTCGATGGCGGGGTGGACGTGGCGGCAGCAAGGATAGGGCTTCATGGACGTCTCGGGGAGCTTCCATCCGGAGCCCTCGGCCAGCACGGCTTCGGGCCGAGCATCCGGGCACAGCGCACGGAAAAGCCCCTTCTCGCCCTCCAGAATCCGCTCGGCACCCGTGAAGCCGCGGGCCGCCAGGAGCGCCGCACGGAGGCCGGCGGCCGCGGCGTGGCCGGCGTGCAGCGGCTTGCTCATCGCCCCCTCTTCGTTGAACTGCCACAGCCCGGCCGCCTGGGTTCCCGCGCTCCCGAGCGCCCACACCCAACCGTCCTCGTCGAGATCCAGGAGGGACGCCGCCGCGGCCGCCGCCCCGAAGACGCCGGCCGTCGCCGTGTTGTGGAAGGTCCGGTAGTGCGCGGGTCCGAGCGCCTCCCCGATGCGGGTCATGACCTCGTAGCCGGCGAGCGTGGCGCGGAGCGCCGCGTGCCCGCCCGCCCGCTGCTCCGCGCCGAGGAGGAGCGCGACCGGCACCACGACACACCCCGGGTGGGTCACGGAGGTCCGGTGCAGATCGTCCGTCTCGGTCACGTGGGAGAAGGCGGCGGCCAGAAACACGCGGCCCTCCAGCTGCCTCGCCTCGGCGCCGTAGGCACTCAGGATTCGGCCCGTCGGCGCTGCACGACCCGCGACGAACGATCCGAGCCAATCCCGCACGAACCGCTCCGCGTGCGCCCGGTCTTCGGGCTGCACGTCACGGGCACGGACCAGCCGCGTCAGCCCTCTCGTGAGGCTCTCAGCGGGCCCGGTCACGAGCCGAACTCCGTCCGTAGAGCCGCGCCGTCCGCGTCGAGGTCGGGAACCCGGACCGGCTCCTCCTTCTCCGCTCCACGGTCCCCTTCCCGTTCCCGCCACGCGACCGGATCGCCGGGGACCCGCACCCGCCCGTTCGGCGTCTCGATCTCGGTCAACGCGAGCTGCGGATGGGCGGCGAAGTCCTCCACCGAGCGCACGCGTCCGAACGCAATGCTCGCTTCCGAGAGCCGTCCGCCGAGCTCGTCGGTGGAAAGCCTGCCCATGGCATCCTGAAGCTCCGCCACGAGCGCGTTCCGGTGCTCGACCCGGCCGGGGTTGTCGGTGAAGCGCGGATCGATCGCGAGCTCGGGACGGTCGAGGACGCGCTCGCACAGGCGGACCCACTCCCGCTCGTTTTGCACGGCCACGAGCACGGTGTCCCCGTCCCTCGAATCGAACGGCCCGTACGGGGCGATGCTCGGGTGCCGGAGCCCCGTCCGCTCGGGCGCTCGGCCGCCGTAGACCTGGTGGAGGTAGGGCACCGACATCCAGTCGGCGATCGCGCTGAAGAGCGACACCTCGAGGGCCGCCCCCTCACCGGAGCGGTCACGGACGCGCAAAGCCTCGAGCACGCCCGTGTACACGTGCATGCCGGCCGCGATGTCGCAAACCGAGATCCCCACCCGCGCCGGGCTCTCGGGCGTCCCGGTCACCGCGTGAAGTCCCGCTTCACCCTGGACGAGGCTGTCGTAGGCCTTCATCTCCGCATAAGGACCGCGCTCACCGTAGCCCGAGACGTCACACGTGATCAGCCGCGGATGAGCGTTCCGGAGGTCCTCGGAGCCGAACCCGGCCCGCGCCGCGGCTCCCGGCGCCAGGTTTTGCACGAACACGTCGGCCCGCGACACCATCCGCCGCAGAAGCGCCGCGCCGTCGGGGTCCTTCAGGTCGATCACCACCGACTCTTTCCCCCGATTCAGCCAGACGAAGTAGGCGCTACCTCCATCCACGACCCGGTCGTACCCGCGCGCGAAGTCGCCTCCGGGCCGCTCGACCTTGATCACCCGCGCGCCCGCATCGGCCATCTTGCGGGTGGCCAGCGGCACGGCGACGGCTTGCTCGACGCTCACCACGAGGACGCCCTCGAGGGGACGGGTCATCGGACGAACCGGGGATCAGGGCTCATGTCGGGCCTTCCTTCAGTAGGCAGCGAGCCAGCGGGCGGCCGTGACGATGTCGTCCACCTGCGGCAAAAAGTAGTCCTCCAGGGTCGGTGCGTAGGGGATCGGCGTGTCGATGGCGGTCACCCGCGCGATGGGCGCGTCGAGCCATTCGAACGCGCGCTCGTTCACCCGCATCGAGATCTCCCCGGCGATCCCTCCGGTCCGCGTGTCCTCGTGCACCACGAGCAGGCGGCTCGTCCGGCGCACGCTCTCCGCGACCGCCTCCACATCGAGGGGCAGCAACGTCCGCAAATCGAGGATCTCCACGTCCAACCCGTCCTCTTCCTCGAGACGCTCCACGGCCTCGGCGGCCAAGTGCACCATCCTTCCGTACGTCACCATCGTCAGGTCCCGGCCCTCGCGCACCGTGCGCGCCTTCCCGATCGGGACCACGAAGTCCTCCGACGGGAGCACCTCACGCAGCTTCGGATCCCGGTAGAGGAGCTTGTGCTCCTCGAAGATCACCGGATTGTCGTCGCGGATGGCCGCCTTGATCAACCCCTTCGCGTCCCGGGGCGTCGAGGGATACACGATCTTCAGCCCCGGCGTGTGGAAGAAGGCCATCTCCACGCTCTGGGCATGGAAGGCTCCACTCCGTGCGCCGGCGCCGACCGGTCCCCGGATGACCACGGGCATCGGGCCGGAGCCCCGCCACAGCGACGTGGCGAGATAGTTGGTGACCACGTTGTACGCCGAGGAGATGAAGTCCATGAACTGCATCTCCACCACCGGCCGGAGCCCCATGTGCGCCGCCCCGGCGGCGGCGCCGGTGAAGCCCGCTTCGCTGATGGGCGTGTCGAACACGCGCCCGGCGCCGAAGTGCGCGCGAAAGCCCGCCGTGAGCTTGAACGCGCCGCCGTATACCCCCACGTCCTCGCCGAGCAGCACCACACGCTCGTCGTCCTCCATCTCCTCGAACAGGCCCTCGGCGATGGCGTCCAGAAAGCCGACCGGCTCCCCGCGCGCGGAGCCGCTGACGTGCTCGGGCTCAGACGTCATGCGGATCCGGACGCGCGAGCCTCGTCCACGGACGGGGCAGCGTCACGTCCGTGTAGATCCGGTCGAGCGCCGTGGCCCCCTCGGGCAGAGGCTCGGCGAGCGCCTCGTCCGCGGCCCGCTCCGCCTCCGTCCGGGCACCGGCGGCCACGTCCTCCAACTCGTCCGGCGTGGCCCACTCCTCGCTGAGGAGCCGCTGCTCGAACAGATCGATCGGGTCGCGCGACGCCCAGTGCTCGAGCTCCTCGGGCGGCACGTAGTCCTGCGCGTCGTGCTGCGCGTGCCCCCGCCGCCGGTAGGTCACCACCTCGAGCAGGCTCGCCCCGTGCCCGGCCCGGGCGCGGGCCACGGCACGGGCGGCGGCCTCGTAGCAGGCCACGACATCGTTGCCGTCGACGCTCTCCCCCGGAATGCCGTACCCGACGGCCTTGTCCGCCAGCCGTTTCGCGCGGGTCTGCTTCCGGGTCGGCGTCGAGAAGGCATAGCCGTTCGCTTCGAGCACCATGACCATCGGGCACTCCTGCACCGCCGCGAAGTTGAGGCCCTCGTGGAACTCCCCCGTCGAGCTGCCACCGTCCCCGAGATACGCCATCCCGACGCGATCCTCACCCCGCAGCCGGAAGGCCCACGTCATACCGGCCATCACCTCGACCATGGTTCCCAGGTGGGAAATCGGCCCGACGAGACCCCGATCGAAATCGGTGAAGTGGACGCCCGTCTCACGGCCACGGGAAAGGCTCGTCGCGCGTGCGAGGTAATGGCGGAGGTAGTCGATCGGCTCCCCACCGTGCGTGAAGATGGCCCCGGTGTCACGGATCAGGTATGTCATCACGTCGCCCGTGCCGTCCGAGCGCGCCCTGAGCGCGAAGGCCGTCCCGACCGCCGCGCCCTCTTGGCCGAGGGACCGGTAGACGCCTCCGTGCACGTGGCCCTGGCGGAACAGGAGCTCGAGCCGCTCCTCCGTGGCGCGCGCGAGATGCATGAGCCGGCACATCTCGAGGAGCTGCGCCCGGCTCGGTTCCGGGGTCACCTGCGTGGCGGAAGCATCGCTGGAGCACATGGTCGTCGTCACCCGAATCACCCGTTCTCTCGTGGATCGGGCGCCACCATAACTCCGGTGCTTCACCCCTCGCAATTCGGAGGCCTTTCCACGCCACGACCGGAATCGACCCGCGCGGGCCCGATCACCGCAAGGACGACGAGCCCGCGGTCGAGTGCGACGCGCGACGCACGTTGTAGCGGTATCCGACCCAGATGAGCACCAAGCCGACGAGCTCGGTCATGTAGAGCACCTCCGTGGCGCCCATGCGAGCCGCCGTTCCCCCGATCCCCGGCAGGACCGCGCCCATCGCGATGTAGACGTTGCCGAGGAAGCGGTGACGCAGGCCCGGATCTCCGCGGTACCGAAGCGCTGAAACCACGGCCCCTCCCGCCAGCAGGACGAGGGCGTAGGTGTTGATGAACGGGCTGAACATGCGGGCCTCGGGCCAGGCGAGCGCGGCCCCCGTCAGTCCGTACGGCTCCACGGCCGCGAGATCGATCGGCGAGCGGATCACGACAGTCGCGGCGACCGCCACCAGGAGGCCGAGCGCGGCCGTCAGCCCATGCGCCACCCGCCGCTGGAGCATGAGGTAGGCGGTCCCTTGAGCCAGCGGCGCGGCACCGAGCAACGCCCCGCTCACATACCAAGCGCGGAAGACCGGCTCGCTCCAGCCGAACAACGTCGTCACCGACTCGGTCAGGGTGCCGAATCCGTAGCACACCACCCCGATCCCCCACCAGAAGAGATGCGGTGCCGGACGCTTGCGGCTCCAGCGACCGAGAACCGCGGGCGCGAACCCGGCCGCGACGAGCGTCGTCGCGAGAGGCAGGTAGTGGATGAGTTCGGACACGGGCAGGCGGCGATCTCGGAAAGGGATGGGCGCAACGTACGGAACGCCCCCACCCTCGCCAAGCGTGAGCTCCACCGGGGAAGAACGACGAAGCCCCGGAGGCCGCAAAGCCTTCCGGGGCGTTCGTTCTCTTCACTGGGGCGGCAGGGTTCGAACCTGCAACCTCCTGGTTAACAGCCAGGCGCTCTGCCGATTGAGCTACACCCCATCGGCTGGAGGAGGGTCACACCGCAGACCCCCGCCGTACGGCGCTCCCCCACCAACCCTACGCAAAACGGCCGCGATCCCGGTCGGGGATCGCGGCCGTCTCGTCCTTCCGAGTCGTTCGGCTACGCGATCCCGCGGTCGCAGTCCCGATTGGGATTACGATTCGGATTGGGATTCGAGTTGCCGCGCGAGATCGTCATGTACCAACCTTCACAAGATACGGGCGATCCGTCAACCGGTCAGCTCACCGTGCGCACCCGCACTTGGTCCTGCCCCGTTCTTCTGGAACGATTCCGTTCTTGGTGTTACACTCGATTCATGAACGAGTTTGCGGAGGACCTTCGAGCGGCACTCCGGGAGGCGGGCCTTCGGGTCACGGCCCAACGTCTCGCCATCTTGGGCGTGCTCCGAGACACACCCGGTCATTTGTCCGTCGACCGGGTGACCGAGCAAGTGCGGTCGCGGCTGGGCACGGTATCCCAGCAGGCCGTCTACGACGCGCTCGGGGTGCTCTCGGGTCTCGGCCTCGCTCGCCGCATCGAGCCCGCGGGGAGCCCCGCGCTCTTCGAGGCCCGCACCGGTGACAACCATCACCACGTGGTGTGCCGGCGATGCGGTGCGGTCGAGGACATCGACTGCGCGGTCGGGACCGCCCCCTGCCTCGAAGCCTCCGAGACGCACGGATTCCAGTTGGATGAGGCGGAAATCACCTTCTGGGGCCTCTGCCCCGGCTGTCAGATGCCTCCCGACCGAGCCGTCGCCCCCACCCCGGGTTGAACTCGATTCGACCATCTCGCGCAGTTACCGACAGGGAGGATGTCAGACATGGCCAAGGACGACGAAAAGCCGAAAAACACGACCACCGATGCGGGGATCCCCGTATCGAGCGACGAGCATTCGCTCACGGTGGGACCCGATGGCCCGATTCTGCTCCACGACCACTACCTCATCGAGCAGATGGCCAACTTCAACCGGGAGCGCATCCCGGAACGCCAGCCGCACGCCAAAGGCGCGGGCGCGTTCGGACATTTCGAGGTCACGCAGGACGTGAGCGCCTACACCAAGGCGGCCGTCTTTCAACCCGGGACGAAGACGGACACCGTGATCCGGTTCTCGTCGGTGGCCGGTGAGCGCGGAAGCCCCGACACCTGGCGGGATCCTCGAGGCTTCGCCCTCAAGTTCTACACCTCCGAGGGCAACTTCGACATGGTCGGCAACAACACGCCGGTCTTCTTCGTTCGCGATCCGCTCAAGTTCCAGCACTTCATCCGGTCGCAGAAGCGCCGCGCGGACAGCGGCCTCCGCGATCACGACATGCAGTGGGACTTCTGGACGCTGTCACCGGAATCCGCACATCAGGTCGCCTGGCTCATGGGCGACCGGGGCATCCCGAAGACGTGGCGGCACATGAACGGCTATTCGAGCCACACGTACATGTGGGTCAATGCCGACGGCGATCGCTTCTGGGTCAAGTATCACTTCAAGACCGACCAGGGCATCGACTTCCTCACCCAGGAAGAAGCCGACCGCATCGCGGGCGAAGACGGGGACTACCACCGGCGCGACCTTTTCGAGGCCATCGAGGCGGGGAACCATCCGAGTTGGACGCTCAAGGTTCAGATCATGCCGTTCGAGGAGGCCAAGACCTACCGATTCAACCCGTTCGATCTGACCAAGGTGTGGCCGCACGCGGACTACCCGCTGCACGAGGTCGGCAGGCTGACCCTGAATCGCAACCCGACCGACTTCCACACCGAGATCGAGCAGGCGGCCTTCGAGCCGAACAACCTGGTGCCCGGCACCGGCATCAGCCCGGACAAGATGCTCTTGGGCCGGGTCTTCTCTTACGCGGACGCCCACCGCGCGCGGATGGGCGTCAACTACAAGCAGATCCCCGTCAACAAGCCCAAATGTCCCGTACACAACTACAGCAAGGACGGGACGATGCGCGTGGAGAAAGTTTCGGATCCGGTCTACGCCCCGAACTCGAAGGGGGGGCCAGCCGCCGATCCCGACAAGCATCCCGAAATGGCGACGTGGTACGCAGACGGTGAGTTCGTGCGTGCCGCGTACACGCTTCGCGAAGACGACGACGATTGGGGTCAGGCGGGCACGTTGGTCCGCGAGGTGATGGACGACGACGCCAGGGCACGGCTGGTCTCGAACGTGGTCGGTCACCTCTCGGACGGGGTGTCCGAGCCCGTGCTCGAGCGGGCGGTCCAGTATTGGCGGAACATCGACCAGGACGTGGGAGACCGCATCGCCAAGGGCGTGGGCAAGGGTTGAGCTGAGCCTTCGGCAGACGAAACACCGAAGGGTCGGACGCCCACGCGGGAGGGCTCCAACGACGAAGCCGGCCACCGGGACGTCCCGGTGGCCGGCTTCTCGTCATTTCAACCGCTGAGCGGGTCGGACGCGGTCAGGTGATCGCTTCCAGCGCTGCCACGGTCTCACGGACATGCTCGGCGCTGGTCTCGAGCGACTTGCGCTCGTCGTCCTTCAGCTCGACCTCGACCACCTTCTTCAGGCCGCCCTCCCCGAGGAGGCAGGGCACACCGAGGTAGAGGTCCTTCATGCCGTACTCGCCCTGGAGCCAGGCGGCGCACGGGAGGATGCGGCGCTTGTCCTTCACGATCGCCTCGGCCATCTGGACGGCGGCCGCGGCCGGAGCGTAGTACGCGCTTCCGGTCTTGAGGTAGCCGACGATCTCCCCGCCACCCTTTCGGGTCCGCTCGACGAGCGCGTCGATGCGGTCCTGCGGCAGGAGCTGCGAGATCGGGATGCCGCTCACGGACGTATAGCTCTGCAGCGGCACCATGGTGTCGCCGTGCCCCCCGAGCACGAGGGCCTGGATGTCCTCGACGCTGACATCGAGCTCCTCGGCAATGAACGAGCGGTAACGGGCCGTGTCGAGCACGCCGGCCATCCCGATGACGCGCTCACGCGGGAAGCCGCTCGTCTCGAGCGCGACCTGCGCCATGACGTCGAGCGGGTTCGTGATCATGATGATGATCGCGTCCGGAGCGACCCGCTTGATCTCGTTGGTCACCGACTGGATGACGCCTTTGTTCGTCTTGAGCAGGTCGTCCCGGCTCATGCCCGGCTTCCGTGCGATGCCGGCCGTGACGATGAAGATCTCCGAGTCGGCGGAAAGGCTGTAGTCGTTCGCACCCTTCACCTGGGAGTCGAATCCCTCCACGGGCGCGCTCTCCCACTGATCGAGCGCCTTGCCCTGAGGAATGCCCTCGGCGATGTCGACGAGGATCACCTCGCGCGCGAGCTCCTTGATGGCGAGGAGGTGGGCGCAGGTCGCCCCGACGTGTCCGGCTCCGACGACGGTAATCTTCTTGGTGCTCATGGAAAGGTATCCGCTCCGCGGGTGGGTTTCACTGGATTCGAACGGGTGGTCGTTCGGCGGGAGATCCGGAGTGTACGAAACCCGCCGGCCGAGGTCTACCCGCCGGTCTGCGAAAGTGCCACGAGCCCGCCGGAGCCCACGTCGCTGCCCTGCACGAGCTGGTGTCGCTCGGGCTTGGTACGGAGCGTCTCCTCGATGTGCGGCCGGATGTCCTCGCCCGCCCGGAGCGGATCACGCAGGTTCGTCTGGAGCGAGCCGAAGAGGCAGGGACGGAGCTGACCGTCGGCCGTGAGCCGCATGCGGTTGCAGCGGTCGCAGTAGTTGTGGCTCATGGGGGTGATCACCCCGACCGTGCCGGGCGCCCCGGGGAAGCGGTGGTAGCGCGCCGGACCGTTGCCGAAGGGGCCTTCCACCGGCTCGAGCGCGTCGATCGACCGCACGCGTCGAAGCGCCTCCGCACAGGAGACGAAGCCGCCTTCGTTGAGCTCGAGGTTCGAGCCCGTGGGCATCATCTCGATGAAGCGCACGTGCCAGGGACGCTCCCGCGTGATCTCGGCGAAATCCTCGATCTCGTCGTCGTTCTGGCCCCGGATGAGCACGACGTTGAGCTTGATGGGCGCGAAGCCCGCCTCCTCGGCCGCCCGAAGCCCCTCCATGATCTTCGGGTACGACCCTGGCCGACGCGCGATCGCGTCGACCCGCTCGGGCTGGAGCGAATCGAGCGACACGTTCAGGCGCTGCACCCCGGCGGCCCGCAGCGCGTCGGCGTGCTCGGCGAGGAGCACTGCATTGGTCGACAACGAGAGGTCCTCGATCTCGGGCACGGCCGAGATCATACCGGCGAGCTCGGGCAGATCCCGTCGCACCAGCGGCTCCCCACCGGTGATGCGCACGCGCTTCAAGCCCATTCCGGCCATGACGCGCACGATGCGCTCGATCTCCTCGTAGGTGAGCAGCGCCTCGCGCTTCAACCACGGAAGCCCCTCCATCGGCATGCAGTAGACGCACCGAAGGTTGCACTTGTCGGTCACCGAGATTCGGAGGTACTCGATGCGTCGTCCGAACTGATCGATCATGAGAGTCCCTCGCTCGCGGCGGCCGGTCCGGTCCCCGGGGGAACGGTGCCCTCCACCCAGGCGGCATCACCGCCGGTGTAGTGCTCTTTCTTCCAGATCGGGAGGCGCTTCTTGATCTCTTCGATGACGTAGCGGGACGCGTCGTACGCCTCGGCCCGGTGCGGGCTCGAGACCGCGACGGCGACACTGACCTCGCCGACGTCGAGATCTCCCGTCCGGTGGACGACCGACAGCCGGTCGGTCTCCAGTCGAGCCGCGGCCTCCTCCGGCGATCTCTCGCAGAATCGAGTTCGCCATGGTTTCGTACGCGTCGTAGTACATCCCTTCCACCGAGTGGCCATCGGCGTGGTCGCGCACGACGCCGAGGAATAGGAGCACCGCCCCGTCCTCGTCGGAGCCCACCTCCGCGAGGACGGACTCCGGCACGATCGGCTCGGATTGGATCGACACGCGGATCACGGCTCAGCCTCCCGCGACCGGCGGAATGAAGGCCACTTCGTCCCCCGTGGCGAGTGCTTCGCTCGCGGCCGCATAGGCCTGGTTCACGGCGACGGCGGGCTCGGGCGGAAGCGCATCGAACGGCGCCCCTCTTGCCCGAAGGTCCCTTACCAGATCCGCGACGGTCGCCCCCCCGTCCAACTCGACCGTGAGCTCCGGGGTGCCGAGCAAATCCCGGTAGGCGGCGAAGAAGAGGGCTCGAACGGAGACGGACATGGATCGCCGAATGATCAGGGGGCAGGAACCGGTTTCACAGTGCAGGACCCCCACGCGCGGGTCAACGTTCCATTGGCCTCACTGGTCCTGACATCCGTCCGCCTCCCGGAGCCGTAGATCGGCGGCTAGCCGGCGCCGGGCCGTCCGCCGTCCCGTGGAGACCTTCGCCCGTCCTCGTCACGATTCGGCCCCCGCCCCCAGGCCTCGTCTCCGTGCCCGCCCTGACGCAACTCTCGGATCCGGCGTCCCAGCTCGATTCGGATCCGATAGAACTCGAGGACCTGGGTGGCCGTGAGCATCTCCCGGAGTCGTGCCTGCTCCTCCCGAAACAGCTCCGCTTCTTCGGCTTGCAGGGCCACGATGCGGTCGAGGACGGCGGCCGCTTCGGAGTCGTTCCCCTCGCCTTCCTCCAAGAGCGCCTTGGCCCGCTCCCGGGCTTCTCGTTGCCGGGACATGATAACGCGTCGCCGTCGCTCGAATTCCCGGGCCACCTCCGAAAGGCGCTCTTCTTCCGCCTCGCTCAGGCCGAGTCGATGGCGAATGATCTCGCCCACGTGGGCACGGATCCGCTCCTCGAGCCGCGCACGGTCTTCTTCGGACCTCGAGTCCCGGGGACGCTGGGCGTCGAGCGGAGCGGTCGAGAGCGCGACGGCGGCGAGGGCGACGACGGTCCAGATGCGGTGCAGCCGCATGGCTCAGGCTCCTCCCGGGTTGTCCGAGAGGTCCTCGAGCAGGCGCCCCAAGGCTTCGTCCGACAGGTCGTCGAACACGGGGCCACCCGCGACGAGACCGTCCGCGGAGGCCCACGGCCAGTTCTCTTCGGCCTCGATGGCGAACGCCGGGGCGACGACTTCCCCCGCCGGCTCGGACGAGACGGCGATGCCGAGCATGAGGGCCGCCACCGCCGCTGCGGTGAGCGCCCACCACGGACGCTGAACCGCCTGCCGCTCGTAGCGCACGACCTGCTCGAGCCTGGTTGCGAGCGCGGTGCTGGGCTCGGGGCGGGTGCGCCGGAGCTCACGGATCAGCACGAGCTCGGCGGCGCACGACTCGCACTCCGCCGTGTGGCGCTCGACGAACCGACGGGTTTCGTGGGCCGCCCCGTCCGTGCCCACGACATCGGGAAGCATGTCTCTCACCGCACCACAGTCGCTCCGATTCATTCCATCAACTCCCTGAGACGGCGTATGCCGTGGAAGTAGTTCACCCGGGCCGCACCCTCGGACGAGTCCGTGACCTCCCCGATCTCACGGAAGCTCAGCCCCTCTTCCGTCCGCAGGCTAACCGAGAGTCTCTGCTTCTCCGGAAGGAGACGGAGCAGCGCTCTCGCACGCTCGGCTTCGCCCGCCATTACCGCCGTCGCCGCCGGATCGGGTCCCGTGCCCGCCACGTCCGGAGCATCCTCCAATCGGGCTTCACCACGGCGCCCGATCCGGCGCAACGTTCCCTTCGCCTCGTTGGCCGTGATCCTGAGGAGCCACGTTCGGAACGAGGCGTCGCCACGGAACCGGTCGAGGGCACGAAACGCCTTCACGAAGGCTTCCTGGACCACATCTTCGGCCGCGTCCCGATCCCCCATGTACGAAACCGCCAACCGGTAGGCTCCGGCCTGATGGCGTCGCACGAGAGAACCGAGCGCTCCGTCGTCACCCTTTCGTGCACGCTTCACCAACTCCGCGTCGGGGACCTCACCATCGCCTCGTCCTTCCTCACTCACCGATATTCAGACGCCCGAGAAGGTGGATCCGTTAGGCGCGAGGGTGCGGTAGTAAAGCGGGTCGCCCGTATCAGCGGTCTAACACGAGGTCTTAGAGCTTGTGCTTGTCGAGCTTCTCCACCCGAGCACGGAGGTGCTTGGAGGGCTTGAACACCGGCACCGACCGCGAGGGGACCTCGACGGATTCTCCGGTCCGGGGATTACGGGCCATGCGGGTCTTGCGCTTACGCACCTTGAAGGTCCCGAAGCCACGAATCTCGATGTGCTCGCCATCGGCGAGCGCGAGCTTCACCGCGTTGAGGAAGCCATCGACGACGAGCGCGCAGTCCTTCTTGGTGATCCCGGGACCGATCGCTTCGGCCACCTGTTCGACCAGGTCCGCCTTGGTCATGCTCCCTCCAGAGCGCTTTCTGAATCACTGCGAACGGCCGCCCGAAGTTCGGACGGCCGTGGCAGGGTAACGGGGGGGCTGGACCTTGGCAAGACTGCGGGAGTCGTTGCGCCGTAGGAACTTGCGCTCATGCCAAAGTCTTCCCCGAACCCGTGGCTCGACCCTCCATCGACGAAATGAAGCGATCGAAGAGGTATCGGCTGTCGTGGGGGCCGGGCGCGGCTTCCGGATGGTACTGAACCGCGAACACCGGAAGCTCGGTATGCTCCACGCCCTCGACGGTCCCGTCGTACAGGTTCACGTGGGTCAACCGCAAGCCCTCGGCGCCGGGGATTCGGCCTTCGTCGTCGGCCCGGACCGCGAAGCCGTGGTTCTGCGAGGTGATCTCGACGGTGCCCCGAGCGAGATTCTTGACCGGATGATTCCCTCCATGGTGCCCGAACGGAAGCTTATACGTCTCCGCGCCGAACACCCGACTGATGAGCTGGTGGCCCAAGCAGATACCGAAGACGGGAACGCCCGCTTCCGAGAGGGCCAGGATCGCCTGGTCGGCGACACCCACGGCCGCCGGATCGCCCGGGCCGTTCGAGATGAACAGGCCATCGGGCTCGGCCGCGCGCACGTCGTCCAACGGCGTCTCCGCCGGGATCACCGTGACACGACAACCACGTTCCGCGAGGAGCTTCGGAGAGTGGGCCTTCACACCGAAATCGTAGGCCACCACGTGGAATCGCTCGGGGCCCACGGCCGGTACCTCGTACGGAGCCCCCGTGGACACACCGCACGCCAACTCGAGCCCTTCCATCACGGGATGCGCGCGGACTCGATCCAGCAGCTCGGCTTCGTCCACGGCGGCACCGGCAATGGCACCCCGCATCGCGCCGTGCGAGCGGATATGACGAGTCAGCGCTCGCGTGTCGATATCCGCGATCCCGGTCACGCCGTGTTCTTCCAGGTACGCACCGATCGCGCCCTCCGAGCGCCACGAGGAGTCCACGCGTGACGCGTCGCGGACGATGAAACCGGCCACGCTGGGCGTCTCCGATTCCCGATCCTCCGCATTCACCCCGTAGTTCCCGATCATGGGGTAGGTCATCGTCACGAGCTGTCCGGTATAGGACGGGTCCGTGAGGATTTCCTGATATCCGGTCATGCACGTGTTGAAGACGACTTCTCCGACGGCGGTCTTCGTCGCGCCCACGGCCACCCCGTCGAAGCGACGTCCATCTTCCAACAGCAAGTAGGCGGGCGATTCCACTGGAGACTCCGGTATGGGCGGGAAACGTCGGGTCGCGGGAAACCTACCCACGCCCCGACCGCGGTCAAGCGGCGCGATCGCGCGGCGTGGCCCGGGAGCGAGGCGCACGGGGCCGTGGCATGTGGAAAGCGCCTGACTACATTTCCGCCCGACCGCCACCGACCTCTTGCACTTTTTCGCTGCGACGACGCATTGGATACTCTGTACGTACACGCCGACGAGTCATGCCTCGGAAACCAGTTCCGAGAGCGCGCGAATCCGGGCGGCGCGGGAGGACTGGTGGAGATCTGGCGGGACGGCGCCTGGGAGCGGCGGGACTATTGGCTCTCCGAGCCCGACACGACGAACAACCGTATGGCGATCCGGAGCGCCATCGAGCTGCTCGGGGCACTCCGCCGTCCCTGCACCGTGGAGTTCGTCTCGGACAGCCAGTATCTGGTGAAAGGGATCCGGGAGTGGCTTCCGGGCTGGAAACGCCGCGGGTGGAAGCGCAAGAAAGGCCCGATCGAGAACCTCGCGCTGTGGCAGGAGCTCGACGGGCTCCTTCAACGTCACCGAGTCCGGGCCAAGTGGGTGCGCGGTCACGCGGGTCATCCCGAGAACGAATACGCGAATTTTCTCGCGACCACGGCGGCCGAGGAGCTCAGCGCCAGCGGGGGACTCGTGCCTTCGGGGTTTCAGGAGTGGCTCGACGAGGAGCGAGAACGGGGACGGTACCTGGACTACATGGAGTTCACGCCCCCCGCCGAACGCTACGGCGAATCCTGACCTTCGGGGCGTTCGGCCAGTCGCAGCTCGTCGGTGCGGATGTCGTGGCCGAAATGGCGCGCGAACACGGACACGAGGTGCTCGGCCGCTTCCTCCACCGTCACGTCACGGCCTAGCTCACGCGCGAGCGAGGTGACGTCGCGGTCGGCGATGCCGCAGGGCACGATCGTGCCGAAGTACGACAGGTCCGTCGCGACGTTGAGTGCGAGTCCGTGCGAGGTGATCCAGCCGGAAGAAACCCGTACCCCGATCGCCGCGATCTTGCCCCCCGCCGTCCAAACGCCCGTCTGCCCTTCACTCCGCTCGGCCGCGACCCCGAACCGCTCGACGACCTCCATCACGACCGCCTCCAAGTCGCGGAGGTAGGCGTGCAAGTCCTTGCGATCGGGCTTGAGGTCGAGGATCGGATAGGCCACGAGCTGACCGGGACCGTGGTAGGTGACGTCGCCGCCCCGTCCCGTCTCGAACAGCTCGATACCCCGCCGCTCCCGCTCTTCGGGATCCAGCAACACGTGCCCCGCGTTCGCGCCCGAGCCCAGGGTGATGACGTGCGGGTGCTCGACGAGCAGAAGCGTGTCCGGAATGCGGCCGGCGCGACGGGCCTGCACCGCTTCGGCTTGGACCTCCAGAGCTTCTGCGTACCCGAGCGTGCCCAGCCTCCGCACCACGAGCTCACGCACGTCATGCGTCACGGTAGTCCCGTCCCCATTCCCGGAAGCGCACGAGCCACGACGGCGAAACCCCCGAAGCCGCGGGGACTTCGGGGGCTCGACCGTGGGCCCTTCAGTTCTTTCCTACCGGTCACGCGTCCTCGGGGAAATCCTCGAGCGTTTCCTTCAGGCGCGACAGGAAACGCGCCGCGTCGGCGCCGTCCACGATCCGGTGGTCATAGCCGAGCGTGAAGATCGCCCGCTTCCGGATGGCCATGGCGTCGGTCCCGGTTTCTTCGTCCTCGACCACGACGACCCGCTTCTCGATGGCCCCCGTCCCGAGAATCGCCGACGTTCCCTTGGGAATCACGGGCAGGCCCGCCATGGTGCCGAGCACTCCCGGATTCGTGATCGAGAACGTGGCACCTTGAACCTCTTCCGGCTTGAGCTGCTTGTCCCGTGCACGCTCCGCGAGATCGACCACCTTGTTGCCGATCCCCACGAGGCTGAGGTGGTCGGCGTCTCGCACGACCGGCACGATCAGCCCCGGATTGAGATCGACCGCCATGCCCAGGTTCACATTGCCCCGGTACAGGAGGTTATTGCCCGACACGACTCCGTTCACCATCGGGAACTCGCGGAGCACCCGAGCGACGGCCCAGGCCACGAACGCGGTGTAGCTGACGCGCGCACCCTGCTGCTTCCACTTGGGCTTGTTGGCTGCTCGTACCTTGTCGATCGCCGAAAAGTCGATCTCGATGAACGAGTGCACGTGAGGTGCGACCCGCTTCGCGATCACCATGTGCTCCGCCGTGAGCCGGCGCATCTTGTCCATCGGCTCGACGGTATCGGCCTCGCGCACCGGATACTCGGGGTGCTGCACTTCCTTGTAGAAGCGCGACCAGATGTCGGAGGGCGCCGCGGTCGGCTCGGCGGGCGCCGCCGCGGCCGGCTTGGCGGGAGCGGCCGGCTTGGCGGGAGCTGCCTTCTCGTCGGGCGACTCGATGAAGTCGAGGATGTCCTGCTTGGTCACCCGGCCCGCATGGCCACTCCCCTGCACCGACGCGATGTCGACACCGTGCTCTTCGGCGATCTTGCGCACGACCGGCGTGGACCGGGTTCGCAGGCGCTCCTCGGCGCTTTGCGCGGGGGCCGTCGACGCCACCGGCTCCGGCTCCGAGGCAGGCGCTTCGGCCTGCGCCGGCTCGGGCTCGGGCGGCGCCTCTTTCGCCGGTTCCGCCTCCGCTGCGCCACCGGAATCGGCTGCAGCGCCGCCTTCCGTATCGATGTAGGCCACGATCGTGCCCACTTCGACGGTCTCGCCCTCTTCGACCGCGACGTCCACGATGGTACCCGACTGGGGTGACGGAATCTCCGCGTCCACCTTGTCGGTCGAGATCTCCAGAATCGGCTCGTCGCGCTCCACGGTGTCACCCACCTGCTTGAGCCACTTCGAGACCGTGCCTTCCGCGATGGACTCACCCATCTGCGGCATCGGAACTTCGATTCGAGCCACGCTCGATTACTCCGGTTTACCGTTGGTCAGGTCCAGCGACGCGTCGGTTACCCGGCACGCCGCGCTTCGATCCTACCTCGTGCTTCTACGCTCGAACGTGCGCCACGTCCCTCGCACGCCCGGTCCTTCGCCCATCGACAGCATGCTCAATACGCCACCAGATAGCGACCGGCTTCGACGATGTCCTCGGTCTGTGGAAGAAAGTAATCCTCCAACGAGCCGGAGTAAGGTACCGGCGCATCAATCGCCGTCACGCGCATCATCGGGGCATCGAGCCACTCGAACGCCGTCTCGCTCACGCGCATGGCGATCTCGCCCGCAATGCCTCCCGTGCGCGTGTCTTCGTGCACGATGAGCAGCCGTCCCGTCTTCTTGACGCTCTCTACGACCGCTTCGTCGTCCATTGGCAACAACGTCCGCAGATCGATGATCTCCACGGACGCACCGTCGTCCCGCTCCAAGATCTCGGCCGCTTCAGTGCTCTTGTGTACCATGGCTCCGTACGTGACCAGGGTCAGGTCCGTGCCTTCCCGTACGGTCCGGGCCACCCCGAGCGGCACCACGTAGTCCTCGTCCGGCAGCACCTCTCGCAGGGCCGGAGCACGGTAGAGGCCTTTGTGCTCCTCGAACAATACCGGATTGTCGTCTCGAATGGCGGCTTTGAGCAACCCCTTCGCATCGTAGGACGTGCTCGGGTAGACGATCTTCAGGCCCGGTGTGTGAAAAAAGGCCATCTCCACGTTCTGGGAGTGAAACGGCCCGCCCCGATTCCCACCGCCGACGGGCCCTCGGATCACCAGCGGTAACGGCCCCGCGCCCCTGTACCGTGACGTTGCAATATAATTCGTGATGACGTCGTAGGCCGGCGAGATGAAGTCCATGAACTGGATCTCCACGACCGGACGAAGTCCCATGTGGGCTGCGCCCGCCGCCGCTCCCGTGAAGCCTCCTTCGGCGATCGGAGTGTCGATGACCCGTGACGCGCCGAAGTGATCGAGGAAGCCCCGGGTCACCTTGAACGCGCCCCCGTACACACCGATGTCTTCGCCCAGGAGGAAGACGTCGTCGTCGGCGGACATCTCCTCGAAGAGGGCCTCGCTGATGGCTTCCAGTAGCGTGACCGGCTCCTGGTTGCGGGTCTTCAAGAGGTGCTCGGGTACACCTTGGTCGGTCATAACCACCCTTTTTAAACGGCCTGCGTGGAACCGGGATCGGCCCAGATCCGGCGGTCGGTCCGCTCGGATTCCGCATAAACCCCCGGAAGCGTATCGTGGGCTCCGGAGAGCGACGCGTTCCTCACGCGCTCCAGGGCAGCGGCGCACCGGCTCGCCGCTCGCGCTTCCAGCGTCGCGAGCTCGTCCTCGGACGCAACCTCGTCGGCGACCATCCGAGTGCGGAGCCGCTCCAGCGGGTCGACGCCCGTGTAGCGGATCTCGACCAGCTGAACGCCGTCGCCCCGGCGGGCCCGTTCCGCGGCGTGCCGCACCGCCACGACGATCTCGGAGAGATCCGCACCGTCCACGGACGCCGAGCCGAGACCGTAGCCCCGGGCCTTCTCGGTGAAGCTCTCGAGCCGGCTGTGGCGGCGGGCCGCCGCCTCGTCCTCGCGGCCGGCCTCCACCACCAGGACCATCGGGCAGCGCCTGGCCGCGGCGAACACGAGCCCTTCATGCCAAGCGCCCGTGGACGTCGCGCCGTCACTGTCGCAGACCACCCCGACGCGCGCCTCACCCCGCATCCGGAACCCCAAGCACATGCCGCCGACGACCTCGACCAGCAGCCCCAAGGGGACGACCGGCGCCAGTAAGCCCGCCTGCAGGTCGACGTGATGGAGCTCGGTGCCCACCTCTCGGAACGGTCCCGCCCGGCCCGCCAGGTGCTCCTCGAAAAAACCGTCGAGCGAAAGCCCGTAGCGTTCGAGCGCCCCGGCCGCGCGGAACGTCGGCGCGAAGATATCGCCCGTGCCATCCGAGGCGGGTCGCAGCGCGTGTGCGACCCCGACCGCCCCCCCTTCACGAAACGCCGGGCGGTTCGGCGCGCCCCTCACGAGGCCAGCGTCTTCGAGCGCCACCAGCCGAGACGCCGCGGCGCGAGAGACGGCCACGGCGGAGAACAGGTCGCGGAGCTCGGCGTTACCGAGGATCGAATCCGCCGTGTCGTCGGCATGGACCGGCTCACGCGAGTCCCGACCCGTGCCGGCGAAAGGAATCGCGGACCTGGGAAGACCCGAGGACGATTCAGGCGCGTCCCCTGCGTCGGGTGTCAAACGTCAGGGCTCCGGCTCGTCCGGCGTGCCGCCCCCTCCGGGCGTCGCCGGAGTTGCTTCCCCACCGCCTCCACCGGGCAGAACCGGCTCGGGTTGTGTCTGGGGGTTCGCGGGCTGATCGACCTCGATGATCGACTCGGGCGCCTGCGTACGGGACGACATGATCGACAGAACCAGGGCGAGCACCATGAAGATGCTTCCGGCCACCCAGGTGGCTCGGGTGAGCACGGTCTGAGCCTGGCGACCACCGAGGACGCCTTCGGTCATGGTGGAACCGCTACCACCAACGGCGGCCAAGCCGCCTCCTTTCCCTGCTTGGAGCAGGATGACGACCGATAAGATGATGCCGTCGAGGACCATCAGGGCGAGCAAGAATCCGTACATCGTCTATAGTTCCCTGTGAACAGCCTGCGCGGGCGAGACCGTAAACGTCGATCAGCCCATGGGGAGTGTCAACGGCTTGCCGCCGCCCCGATCGCCGCGAACGAGCCCGGATCGAAGCTCGCCCCTCCGACCAGGACGCCGTCCACGTCCTGCGCGGCCAGAAGCGCCGCCGCGTTCGCCGGCTTCACCGATCCTCCATAGAGGATCGGGACGTTCGGCGCGCCGGCCACCCCGACTCCGTCCTCCAAGCAGCCACGGAGCGTCGCGTGCGCTGCCGCGGCGTCGTCCGGTGTCGCGGTCTCGCCGGTTCCGATCGCCCAGACCGGCTCATACGCCACCAGGAATCGGACCCCCTCGTGTGCGAGGGCCGGCAGCACGAAGCCGAGCTGGCGCAGGATCACGTCTTCGACCCGGCCGGCACGTCGTTCTTCCAAGGTTTCCCCGACACATACGACGGGCGTGAGCTCGTGCCGGATCGCGGCCTCGACCTTGTTGCGCACCTCTTCGTCGGTCTCACCGAACACGTGCCGTCGCTCGGAGTGGCCGACCAACACGAAGGTGGCGCCCGCATCCCGAGCCATCCGCGCCGAAGTCTCGCCGGTGAAGGCGCCCTCGTCTTCCCAATGGATATGCTGTACGCCGAGCGCAACACGCGGTAACCGTTCGCTCGCCCGCACCGCATCCGAGAGGGAGATCGTCGGTGGAAAGATCACGACCTCGTGTTCCTCGTCGACCTCGTCGAGCGCCAGTCCCTCGAAGAACGCGCGGGTCTCGGCCGGACCGTGGTGCATCTTCCAGTTGCCCGCGATCACCGACATCCTAAATCTCCTCTTGCGAGACGCTGGCTGGCGTGAGTGACGCGACGCCCGGTAGGACTTCGCCGGCCAGCAGGTCGAGCGAAGCCCCCCCACCCGTGGAGATATGGGAGATACGGTCCGCCACTCCCGCCCTCTCGGCAGCAGCACCGGAATCGCCTCCCCCCACGATGCCGAGGGCTCCATCGTCGCACGCTTCGGCCACGGCATGGGCGATCGACATCGTGCCCTCGGCGAACGGGGGCATCTCGAAGACTCCCATCGGCCCGTTCCAGACGATGGTCCGCGCCTCGCCAACGAGCGCGGCGTAGTGCGCACGCGTCCTGGGCCCGATATCCATGATCCGGTCATCCGGGCCCACCGCTTCACGGTCGACGACTCGGGTCCGGGCATCGGCCGCGACTTCATCCGCCACGATACAGTCGAGAGGCAGCACGAGCTGATTTTCCGCCTCACGGATGAGCTCCCGGGCCATGTCCACCCGGTCCTCCTCGACCAACGACGCACCGGTATCGAGCCCCAGAGCTCGAAAGAAGGTGTTGGCCATGGCGCCCCCGATGAGCAGACGATCCACTTTTCGCAGCAGGGCCGAGATGACGGGGATCTTTCCCGACATCTTCGCGCCTCCGAGAATGCCGATGAACGGTCGCTCCGGGTCACGCAGCGCGTCGTTCAGGAAGCGCAACTCACGGTCGAGGAGCATCCCGACGACCGCTTCACCCCCTCGCTCGATCACCGCCTCGGCGAGCCCCGACGTCGACGCATGGGCTCGATGGGCCGTTCCGAACGCGTCATAGACGAACAGGTCGGCGAGCGAAGCCCACGCCCCGGCCAACTCCGGATCGTTCCCCGTGTCGCCTGGAAGGTAGCGCGTGTTCTCGAGCAACAGCACGCCACCGTCGGACAGGTCCCGGACGGCCGCTTCGACGGAGGGTCCCACGGGCTCGGGCACGAACTCAACGGGACGCCCGAGCAGTTCCTCCAGCCGCTCGGCCACCGGGGCTAGCGTGTATTTCGGCTCCGGCCGTCCCTTCGGTCGGCCCATATGGGACATGACCACGGTTCGGGCTCCGGCATCCGACAGCATTCGCAGTGTAGGAAGTGACGCCCGAATCCGTCCGTCGTCCGTGATGCGACCGTTCTCGGTCGGGACGTTGAAGTCGGCACGAACGAGAGCAACCCGTCCGCTCAGGCGCGCAGGATCGAGGTTCGAGAGTTTCTTTCTCATGCTCCGAGCGCAGAAAATCGGGGGAACGTCGAGCGCGACGGACGGATCCGCCACGCGTTAGCAGCCCGTGGCAGAAGTTGGGTGGGCCGCGTTGGGACGCCACGGCCCCAGACCCTAGGCGACACGACGAGGCATAGCCCTGAGCTACGTCAAGGAGTGGCAACGACGGAGATGGGGCCGTGCCGCCCAACCCGAAGGCACGGGGTTGCGGCATCTACTGCGTCAAGCTCCTCCGACGTTGGCATCGCATTCGTCGCTCTTCCTTGTCTGATATCCGCAAGACCCGGGCACCGCCGCGCAGCGGTGGTCGCGCGGCCCACCCAACTTCTGCCACGGGCTGCTAGGAGAGCCGCTCTCCGACGTAGCTCACCAGGTCCACGACACGGGAGGAATATCCCCACTCGTTGTCGTACCAGGACACCACCTTCACCATCCGTCCCTGAACGACATTGGTGGAGAGGCTGTCGACGACCGAGCTCAGTGGATTCCCCGTGTAGTCGATCGACACGAGCGGCTCGTCGCAGACGCCGAGAATCCCGTTCATGGCACCCTTCGACACCTCGGCGAACGTCTCGTTCACCTCTTCGATCGTCGTGTCTTTCTCGACCTCGGCGACGAGGTCCACCAACGAGACGTCCGGCGTCGGCACCCGGATCGCCATGCCGTCGATCCGACCGTCCACCTCGGGCAAGACCAGGCCCGTGGCTCGCGCCGCACCGGTCGTCGTGGGGATCATCGACATCGCTGCCGCCCGCGAGCGACGAGCATCCTTGTGCGGAAGGTCGAGAATACGCTGGTCGTTCGTGTAGGAGTGCACCGTGGTCATCAGACCGTGCCGGAATCCGAATCGGTCACTCAGGACCTTCACCACCGGCGCGAGGCAGTTCGTGGTGCAACTCGCATTGGAGATCACGTCGTGGCGCTCAGGATCGTAGCTGTCCTCGTTCACGCCGAGCACGACGGTGACGTCTTCCCCTTTGCCCGGCGCCGTGATGACGACCTTGCGCGCCCCTCCCTCTAGGTGTTTGGCGGCCGCGTCCCGGCTCGTGAAGAGCCCGGTCGACTCCACGACCACGTCTACGCCGAGGTCGGCCCACGGGAGCTTCGCGGGATCCCGCTCGCTCAACACCCGAACGGGGTCACCGTCGACGACGATCCCGTCGTCGGAGAGCTCGATCGTCCCGGGGTATTGTCCGTGAACCGAGTCGTACCGGAGCAAATGCGCCAGGGTCTCGGCGTCGGTCAGGTCGTTCACGGCGACGAAATCAATATCCGTTCGCCCTGCTTGCTTGGCGCTCCGGAGGACGTTCCGTCCGATTCGCCCGAACCCGTTGATCGCTACTCGCACCGCCATGATTCTCGGTCCTGTTTGGTGATGGAAAGGAGGTGTGGGAAGTCTCTTCCCGGAAACATAACCCTCAAGCTACCCGCCGCGCTCCGTTGCTCAGGGAGCGGGCGAACGTCACCACCCCGACGCGCGCCGCCTCCAGCTCCGCGAGCGCCTCCGCCGCCGCCGAGACGGTCGCACCCGTCGTGAGCACATCGTCCACGAGCAGCACGGATCGCCCCCGTACGCGGTCGGCGTCGGCGGCGGGCGCGAACGCGTTCCGGACGTTCCGGCGCCGCTGCTCGGGAGTCAGCGCCGTCTGTGAGCTCGAAGCACCGGTGCGGACGAGCGCAACCGCCGAAGGCAGCCGTCGAACCTCCGCGATACGGTGAGCGAGCAACCCCGCTTGGTTGTACCCTCGCGCGCGCATGCGTCCCGGCGTGGTCGGAATCGCGACGACGAGGGGATTTGGAGTGAGCGGGGGGAGCTCCATCCGAGCCATCACGTCGCCCATGAACGGGGCCAGCTCGCGCCAGCCTTCGTACTTCAACCCGTGCACCAGATCGTCGACGGGAGGCGCGAGCTCGTATGCGAACCGGGCCCCGGCAAGGATATCCGGCCAATCGGCGCACTCCCGACACTCCAGCGAACCGAGGCGGCCACTCCCTCGGGGCCAATGACAGCGTGGGCACCGGGGCCACGAACCCGGGCGCATCCGCGTTCGACAGAAATCGCATACCAGTTTCGGGGGGCTCCCTTCACGGGCGGGGATCCACCCACCGCAGGCGACGCACCCTCCCGGGAGGAGGAGCTCGACGAGGTCGGCGGCCCAACCACGAAGCGCCATCCGCTCACGCTCCGGAAGCACCGTCGAGGGCGTCCCGCATGGCATCGACAGGTGCCTCTACGTTCCACCAACGTTCGAACGCCACCGCACCTTGCTGCACGAGCATCTCCAGGCCGTCCGTCACGCGAACGCCCTGTCGATCCGCCGCACGCACGAACGCCGTGGGCTGGGGCGCGTACACGAGGTCCATCGCAGCGCCCACCGTACCCAGTGCCCCGAAGTCGATCGGAGACGGATCGTCGGGCGCGAGCCCGAGCGGCGTGGCGTTGACGACGAGGTCGAACTCCATCCCCTTCAGGTTGGACGCTTCGTCCAAGACCCGTGCGCGCTCGCCTCCGATCCGACGTGCCACGGCACGGGCGTGCTCGGGGGTTCGGTTGAACAGCGTCACCCCCTCGACCTCCTCGCGCATCAAGGCGAGGAGGACGGCGCGCGCGGCGCCACCGGCACCGAGCAGGAGGACGCGCCGACCCGCGATCGGCTCCGAGAGGAAGGAACGGAGCGCGCGTCGGAAGCCTTCGACGTCGGTGTTGTCTCCGTGGACGCGGCCCTTCTCATCGCCCCAAAAGGTGTTGCACGCTCCTGTCCGCCACACGGCCTCGCTCGCTTCGTCGAGCAATCCCGCGGCCCGCTGCTTGTGGGGAAGCGTGACGTTCCCTCCTCCCCCCGCCCGCGCGATTCCGCGGACGAGCCCCGCCAGCTCGTCGGCACCGCAGCTCAGCGTCACATAGACCCCGTCCACCCCCGCCTTCGCGAAGCCCGCGTTCTGCATGTCCGGCGAGGCGGAGTGCCCCACGGGATCGCCGAGGAGGACCAGCAAACGGGTCGCTGCCGTGACCGTCACCGCCGGGCCTCGGGCTCGAGCCGGAGCAGAACCTTCTCGACCAGCTCTTCGAGCCTCTCGTATGTCTTGTCGTACTCACGGTCGGAGCTTCCCACGGGATCCGGGATCCCCTCCGTCTCCGCCGCGGTCTCCCGCCCTTCGGCGTACGCGGGCAGCAATGCGGCGCGTCCTCCACCCCCGAGGTCGCTCACACGCATCAGGTGGCTGCGTGACATGGTCAAGATGAGATCCGCCCACTCGACCTCGCGGCGGGTCAACAACGTGGCTCGGTGGTCGGCGAGGTCGATGCCACGTGCCGCGGCCGCCCGCACCGCTCCACCGGACGGCGGGGAGCCCGGGAACGCGCCGGCTCCGGCCGAGCGGACTTCGAAGCCCTCCCAACCCCGAGTCCGGAGGATATCCCGGGTGATCGCTTCGGCCATGGGACTGCGACACGTGTTGCCGGAACACACGAAGAGGAGTCGATAGGTCCCTCCCTGCCTCCGGCCTTCCGGCGTCGCATCCGTGCGCGGTCCGTCACCGTCAGTGGTCGGGTCGCTCATGAATCTCCGGTATGGCACAGCGCAGGCGTCCCGTGGGAATGCTGCCTTCCCGCAGGACGATCGGAACGGGCCCCGTGCAGTCCACCACCGTGGACGGCAAGGAGGGAGGGAGCGTGCCTCCGTCCAGCACCAAGATCTCGTCCGGGCCGAGCTCCCCAGCAACCTCCAACGCCTCCCTACCCGTTCGAGCGGGGCGTGTGCCGGGCACGTTCAGGCTCGTCGACGTGATCGGTCGACCATACGCGGCCAGAAGCCGGCGCACGAACGGATGAGGGCTCACCCTCACGCCCACGCCATCCGTGCGTTCACTCCGAATCCCGACCGGGAAAATATGGTTCGAATCTTTCAGGACCAGAGTGAGCGCGCCCGGCCAGAAGGCCCGGGCCAGCGTACGCGCCGCCTCGGACCAAGCGAGCGCCGCCACGGCTTCCGGGCCGTCGACGAGCACCAACAGGGGTTTCGAGCCGTCCCGAGCCTTCAACGTCTGGACCTTCCGGACAGCCTCGCTCGTGACCGATCCACCCAACCCGTAAACGGTCTCGGTCGGATACGCGAGAAGACGACCTTTCTCGAGGTGAGCGAGCACGGGCATCAAATCCGTATCGGGATCTCCCCTGAGATCGATACGCCGTGCCGTCCTCATCCTCCCTCCACTGCGAGGTGCGCCAGCAGCGCCTCCCCGAGGGCGAGATCGGCGGGACGCGTGACCTTGAAGTTCCCCGCGCCCGCGTCGATCATCTGGATGCGAAGCCCGGTCGCCTCGACGAGGGTCGCATCGTCCGTGCCGGGTTCGACGAGCTCACGGTAGGCGCGCCGCAGGGCATCGGCGGGAAAGGCCTGCGGCGTCTGAGCGTGCCAGAGCGTCTCGCGCCGGGGTGTCTCCAACACCGCACCGTCCGGCCCCACCCGCTTCATCGTGTCCACGGCAGGCGTGCCGGCAACCGCTCCCACTCCGGTGGCTGCGAGATCGAGACACGTGCGCACCACCTCGGCCGTGACGAACGGACGGGCTCCGTCGTGCACCGCGATGACCTCGACGTCATCGGGCAGGCCCGAGAGCGCGCGCCGAACCGATTCCGCCCGGGTGGCCCCACCCTCGACGATGCGAATCCGGGCATCGAGGTCGGCCAACCACTGCGGTGGGTCGGCGGCTTCCTCGTGGGCGAGCGCGACGACGACGGCGACCGTTCTGGGGTCGGACAGGAACGGACCCAACGCACGTTCGAGGACCGGTCTGCCCTGGAGCTCGAGGAACGGCTTTTTCACGCCTCCCATCCGCCGCCCCGATCCCGCCGCCGGGACCACCACGCCCGCCGAGAATGGTGTGTCTCGTGCATCGGTCACGGGCCGAAGCCACCACCTTCGTCGCCCCCGGCACCGTTCCCGAACGTGCCCGGGGCGACGGAATCGAACCGCGTGTACGCCTTCTGAAAGAAGAGCGACACCACACCCGTCGGTCCATTCCGCTGCTTCGCAACGATCAACTCCGCCTGGCCTTCCAACTCCTCCTGCTTCTCCGCCGGAGCATAGTATTCGGGCCGGAAGAGAAACATGACGACATCGGCATCCTGCTCGATCGAACCGGACTCTCTCAGATCCGAGAGCATGGGTCGCTTGTCGGTGCGCTGCTCGGGTCCACGGCTGAGCTGGGACAGGGCGATGACCGGCACATCGAGCTCGCGTGCGAGCGCCTTGAGACCGCGTGAGATCTGGCTCACTTCCTGCACCCGGCTCTCCGCCTGACCGGCTCCCGACATGAGCTGCATGTAGTCGATGACGACCATGCCGAGATCCTTGCCGTCCGAGCGGAGGTCGGACTGCAGACGTCGCCCCTTGGCGCGAATCTCGAGCACGTTGCTTCCAGGCTCGTCGTCGATCCAGATGGGCGCGGTGTTCAGATGCCCGGCCGCCGCCGCCAGCCGCTGATGCTCTTCCTGGGAGAGACGTCCCTTTCGGAGCTTCTGAGCGTCGATGCGTCCTTCCGCGCAGAGGAGCCGCTGCACGAGCTGCTCGGAAGACATCTCCAGGGAGAAGATCGCCACCGGGGTCTCGTTCGAGATCGCCGCGTTCGCGGCCACGTTCATCACCCAGGCCGTCTTTCCCATGGACGGACGGGCGGCCACGATGACGAGGTCCCCCTTCTGGAGGCCAGTCGTCATCCGGTCGAGGTCCGGGAATCCGCTCGCCACTCCGGTGATGCCACCATCGGCCTGCTGGAGGCGCTCGATGTTCTCGAAGGCCGACCAGAGAATCTCCTTGATCCATACGAACCCTTCCCGCTTGTGGCTTTCGGCCACCTGGAAGATCCGTGCCTCCGCCTCGTCGAGGAGCTCGTCGACATCCTTCTCACCCTGCTCGTACACGTCGCGGATGATCTGGGAAGACTGTTCCACGAGGCGGCGGAGCAGAGCCTTGTCCCGAACGATGCGCGCGTGGTACTCGAGGTTGGCGGCCGTCGGCACGGCATCGACGAGGCTTCCCAGGTAGTCGAAGCCGCCGGCGGATTCCAGCTCCCCGGTCTTCTTCAGCTCCTCGGACACCATGATGACGTCGATCACGTCGCCGCGCTCGAACAGGCGGATCATCGCCCGGTACAGACGGCGGTTCGCCTCGCGGTAGAACATCGTGTCACTCAGGACCTCGACCGCCCGGGTGACGGCGTCACGATCGATGAGCATCCCGCCGAGGATCGCGGTTTCCGCTTCCAACGAAAACGGCGGCGTGCGGTCGAAAACCGCCTGGGTCAGGGACGAGGGTTCTTCCAAACCGGGACTCACGAGCTCGAGGGTCCGACAGGCCGCCCGGAAGGGCGGATCCGCAATCTACCGGACGTCGTGGTCTTCGAGGTAGGGGCCGTCCAGGACGTCCCGCAGGAGCTGGAGATCGTCCCAGAACGCACGAGTCCAGTTCGCGTTCCGAAGGAGCGCTGCCGGGTGGTACGTCACCACGAGGGGCACGCCCCGGTAGCTGTGCACCTCGCCCCGGAGCTTCCCCAACGCCGCTTTCTCGTGGCTGGTCAACAGCTTCGCGGCGAACGACCCGACGGCGAGGATGGCTCGGGGCTCGACGACATCGATCTGCTTGAGGAGGTAGGGTGAGCAGGTCTCGATCTCGTCCGGCTCCGGATCGCGATTCCCCGGCGGGCGACACTTCAAGACGTTACAGATGTAGACCGACTCCTCGCGCGAAAGATCGACCGTGGCCAGCAAGAGGTCGAGGAACTTTCCCGCCGCCCCCACGAACGGAAGCCCGGTCGCGTCCTCGTTGGCGCCCGGAGCCTCCCCGACGACCATCAGGCGGGCATCGGGAACGCCGTCGGAGAAAACCACCTGCGTGCGGTTCTCGGAGAGCCCGCAGCGCGTGCACCCGAGCGCGACGTCACGAAGCGCATCGTGTTCGTCCGGAAGGACCGGGAGCTCCTGCTCCGGCTCCACAGGGCCGGGAGGCGCCGCACTGGGCGCGCCCGCGGTCGGGGGGGGCGCTTGCGGACCATCTGCCGGCATTCGGCTCGGGCGCGCCGGATCAGCGGCCGGCCGCCGGAGCTCCGCGTCCTCCGACCGCCCCTGCCCGCCGGCCGCGGCCCCACGCGAGGCGGCTCGTGCCAGCCGAAGCACATCGTCCCGATCGAAGCGATCCAGGAACCACTCGGCTTCACCGAGCTCGATGCCCTGCCGGACGAGGCGAGCGGCTTGCTCGGCGAGCTCCTCCCGCCCGCTCATGGACGAGCTCCGAAGCGCTCGGTCACGCGGTCGAGGACTTCTTCGGCCACACCATCCTTCGAGGTGAGTGGAAGCGCTTCGGGCGCCTGGTCTCCCGACAGAATCGTGACCCGGTTGGTCTCGACGTCGAAGCCCGATCCTTCCTCCGTCGCGTCGTTGGCGACCAGCAGATCGAAGCCCTTGGACACCAGCTTCTTCCGGGCATTCTCCACGAGGCTCGAAGTCTCCAACGCGAAGCCGACCGCCACGCTCCCCGGGCGTCTGCGCGCCAGAGCTTCCCGCGCGATATCGGGGTTCGCGGTCAGAGCCACGGTCAAATCGGCCCCCTCGCCGGCTCGCTTGATCTTGTCTTCACGCGCCTCCACGGGCCGGTAATCGGCCACGGCCGCGGCGAAGATGGCGACATCGGCGTCCGCCACCCGGGCGTCCACGGCCTGATGCATCTCCCGCGCCGATTCCACCCGGACGACGTCGATCCCGACGGGCGGATCGAGGGGGGACGCTCCGCTCACGAGGGTGACGTCGCCCCCACGGCGCCACGCGGCGGCGGCAAGGGCATACCCCATGCGACCGGACGAGCGATTTCCGAGATACCGCACCGGATCGAGCGCTTCCCGGGTGGGCCCCGCCGTCACGAGCACACGACGGCCGGCCCACTCCGGAACCCGGCCCAGAGCGCGTCCGACATGCGCGACGATGTCCGAAGGCTCCACCATGCGGCCCGGCCCGACCCCTTCCCCGACCGCGAGCGGGCCCATCGCCGGGCCGACGACCTCGTACCCGAGCCGCTCCCGCACATGGTCCAGATTCGTCTGAACCTGGGGATGCACGTACATCTGATCGTTCATCGCAGGACACAGCAGCACGGGCGCACGCGTGGCGAGCAGCGTCGTGCAAAGCAGGTCACTCGCCCGCCCCTGGGCGGCGCGCGCGACGAAGTCGGCCGTGGCGGGTGCCACGCAGACCGCCTCGGCCTCGCGTCCGAGCCGCACGTGGAGCGCCGCTCCATCGGCCGAGAACATCTCCGTGTACACATGCCGGCCCGTGACCGCCTCGAACGACAGCGGCGTCACGAACCGCTGTGCCGCCTCCGTCAGAACGACATCGACCACCGCTCCGAGACGTGTGAGGTCGCGCGCCAGCTGGATGGACTTATACGCCGCCACGCCCCCGGTCACCCCGAGGACGATCCGCCGACCCTCCCAGGGCCTGCGCGGAACGAGGACGACGGGCCGCACGACGGTCGCCCTCCCGCCGTTACAGGCCTTCTCGACGGCGGCGCTTGACCAGCCTGAACTCGATCTCGCCCGACGTCAGCGCCTCGAGAGCACGGGTCGTCAGCTTCTTTTCTTCCCCGATCGGCATCGCCTCGCTCGGAAGCGAGTTGAGCTCACGAGCGTACTTGGCCGCGACGAGCACTCCCAGGTACTTGCTCTCGGTGCCCTTGGCCACTTCGTCCGGTGTGAAAACCCTCATATCGATCCTCCTCGGATTTGGTCTTCCAGCTTCGGTGTCGTCTTACACGTCCTCGCCGTACTGCTCCGCGAGGACATCCTCCACTTCGGCGCGCAACGTCCGGGCATCTGCCCACGAGCCCGAGGTCTCCCCGCTCTCGACGTCTCCGCGCACGATCGCCTCGATCTCCTCGAGACACCGCTCGAAGTCGTCGTTCACCACCACGTACTCGAACTCTTCCGCGACCCGCAGCTCGTCCACCGCCGAGCGGAGGCGCCGAGCCACGTCGTCACGTCCTTCCGTACCCCGCGCGCGGAGGCGAGCCGACAGGACATCGACCGACGGCGGCAGCACGAAGATCAGCTTCGCATCCGGCATCGCGTCGCGCACCTGACGGGCACCCTGCACGTCGATGTCCAAGATCACGTGCGTGCCCCGCGCAGCCGCATCGTCGAGCATCGCCTTCGGCGTCCCGTAAAGACGCCCGTGGACCTCGGCCCATTCGGCGAGCTCCCCGCGCTCCACCATGCGGAGAAACTCCTCGCGATCGAGGAAATGATAATCGATCCCGTCGCGCTCCGTACCCCTCGGCGCACGCGTCGTCGCGGATACCGAGAACCGGTACCGGTCCGAGCCTTCGACCAGCCGCCGCGCCAGGGTGGTCTTCCCGGTTCCGCTCGGGGCGGCCAACACGACCGGACACGCCACCGGCGTCACTCGACGTTCTCCACCTGCTCACGGATCCGCTCGATCTCCTCCTTCAAGCCGACGGACGCCTGGGCAATCGCGGCGTCATTGGCCTTCGAGCCGATGGTGTTGGCCTCGCGGTGCATCTCCTGGACCAGAAAACCGAGCCGCTTGCCGACCGGCTCCGAGCCGTCTCCCGCCAGAGCGTCGCGAAACAGGTCGATGTGCGACCGGAACCGCACGAGCTCTTCGTTGATATCCCAGCGCTCGGCCAGGTAGGCGATCTCACGGGCCAGCCGGTCCTCGTCGACCTCGGCCTGGGCGGTGAGCTCCGCCACCGCTTCGCGAAGCCGGTCCCGCTCGGCCGTGAGACGCTCCGGCGCCCGCGCCCCGACCTCATCGAGCAAACCTTCCATGGCGTCGACCCGGTCCATCAAATCCCGCTCCAGACGCCGCCCTTCGTCTTCACGCATCTCCCGGGCCGCCCCGGCCGCTTCTGCGGCGAGGCTTCGGACCCACGCCGGCTCGAGGGTGCTTCCCCGATTCGACTCGCGGCCCCGGAACAGCTCACCGAACCGCATGATCATCGAGAGATCGACCATCCCGGGCACGGAGAGGTCGTCACGGAGCTCCTCGAGCGCCTCCTTGAGCGCGCGGGCACGGTCGAAGTCCACGCGCACATCGGCCTCCGGCCCGGAATCGTTGCGCTCGATCGTGAGGGTCGCGCTCACGTGCCCGCGCGTGAGGTGGCACTTGAGCCCATCCACGATCGGCTTGTCGAAGCGATCGAACCCCGGCGGCGTCTTGACGCTGGTGTTGAAGAAACGGTGGTTGACGGTGCGAACCTCGAGCCGGACGAGCCCCTCGTCGGACTCCCTCTCGGCGTCCCCGTATCCCGTCATGCTGCGGATCATCAATGCGCTCCATGCATAGCCGAAGAGTATAACAGGGAAGCTACCGGCCTCGAAGCGCCCCCCGTCAGTTCCACATCGTCCACCGGATCCCGTAGGACGTCCGCAGCGCCGGGAGCACCCGACCCGGGAACGCCTGCAAGTTCCTCCGTACCGTGAGGTTCTCCCAGGACACGAAGACGCGGACGGTCACGATGCGCGCCTGGATGCGACCGTCCCAACTCTGGAAGAAGGGCACGCGCTCCAACCCACTCGAGCCTTCGTTCGAACCGGGCGTGAACACCTCCATCGGATCGTGCCCACGCACGCCCACCGACGCCCGCAGTTCGAAATTGCCGCTCTCCAGGAACGCACGCTGGAAGTCGAAGCGCCCGCGGTAGATGCGTGCGGGCAGGTACGGGCCCGGTCGGTCCCACTCCTGATACGCCCCCACGAACCGGAGTCCCTCGAGCGGCATCGGGAGGACCGCATGAGCCTCCCATCCTCGTCGCGCCTCACCGGGCACCGGCGATGCCCCGAAGTCGGGAGCGATGCCGAGAGGTAGCGACCGATCCTGGTCGAGACCGAGCGCCGCGACCGAGGCCGTCGTGCCCTTCCAGGAGAAGGAGGCACCCACCCGGTAGCTCGTGCGCTCAGCCACCAGGAGCCTCGCCGGCGGTCGCTCCTCCCAGGCGGGATCCGTCACCTCGCCCGTATCCGGCTGAGGTGGCGACACGTCGAACGTCGGCCCCGAGCGCCCGCCATAGCTGCCGGACTCACGGGATCCGAAGAGCGTGAAGCCGGCCCACGGACCGAGCCAGCCACTCAGTCCGTAACTCTTCGGGCGCGCCCCGACCCAGTCCTCCCGAGTGAAGCGGGCGGTGACTCCGCCGAGGCCCGGACGGCTCCATCCGCCTTCCACATCGAGTCGGTTCTCGGCGAGGTCTCCGCCCCGATGGAGGCGGAACGCCGCGTTCGACCAGAACCCCCGGTGCTCCGCGCTCACACGCACACCGTGCTGCCCGCGGGAACCTCCCTCCGTCGCGTAGAGGAGCCGCTCGTCCTCGACATCGTGGGAAGAGCTCCCGGTATACGCTTCGGCGACCAGGCCGTCCAACAGGCGGATCCGGCCGCGCAGGGAGACGTCCGTGCGGGTGACCGGCGAGGGGTAGTCCGCCACCTCGGAGCGCGACCCCATCCGGCGAAAATCGACGGCGAGACCCGCCTCGTCACCCTTGTGGAGCTGGTAGCGCAGCCAACTTCCCGTGCGGCTACCGGTCTCGCCCCGGGCGGCGCCCCGGCTGTCGGACCGTTCCAACGCGACCGCGACGCTCCCACCGAGCGCGTTCGGGCTGGTGAACGTGCCCCGGAAGAGGTTGTTGTCCAGATCTCCGGTCCCCGCCTCGACCAGCGAGAACGGACGCGCATCGTCGTGATCGAGTGACCACATCTCGACGACGACCTCTCCCGCGCTCCGGCGGAGGCGCACCCGCTCGATCCCGGCCAAGCCGACGCGCTGCAAGTCGACCACGCCTCCGGCCAGTGGGAGGAGCTCGAATCCATCCCGAAGCACCCGCACGCCACCAGCCCCCGCGCCGAACGCGCTGAACGCCGCGGGTGTACCGTAGTCCCCCGCCAAGAGCGGCACGACGCCCGGAACCTCGTCCACGAGCTCCACGAGGGTGTTCGCCCCCGAAGCCATGATCTGCTCGTGGTCCCACGTCCACACACCACCCGCCCATCCCGACGGGATTCCGTCCTCGAGCGTCGGAAGGTTGTGGAAGGCCGGAAGCGTGTCGGCAGCCACGCTATCGGGAAGTGGGGGTTCCCTGACGGAGTCCCCTCGCTCCACGGTAGCCGTATCCGTGCGGGGTGGAGGTGGATCCTGTGCGGCCACCGGAACGGCGACCAGAACGACTGCGAGCGCGACCCGAAGGGCGAGGAAGATGGAGCGCTCCGGGCTCACCCGCTCCGGCTCCGCACCCACGCCACGAGCAGTCGGGTCGGAAAGCCGTATCCGCCTTTCCTCCGATACGGCAGGTTGCCGTCGCCATACGCCGTGCCCGCGATGTCGAGGTGCGCCCAGGTCGCTTCTCCCACGAACTCCTCGAGGAACGAGCCGGCCGTGATGGTTCCTCCGGGACGACCCCCGACATTCTTGAGGTCCGCCGTCTCACTCTCGAGCTGCTTCCGGTACTCGTCCCAGAGCGGCAGGTGCCAACACCGTTCCCCCGACCGGGTGCCGGCCTCGACGAGCTCGCCGACCAGTGCGTCGTCATTCCCGAGCACGGCCGCCGCATGGTGCCCGAGCGCGACCACCACGGACCCGGTGAGCGTCGCGCAATCGACCATTGCCGCCGGCTCGAGGCGGGAGCCGTAGGCTAGCGCGTCGGCCAGGATGAGCCGCCCTTCCGCGTCGGTATTGATGACCTCCACCGTCTTGCCGGCGAGCGTGCGGATCACGTCCCCGGGCTTCACGGCCGCGCCCGAGGGCATGTTCTCGGACGACGGCACGATTCCGACCACGTTGGCCCGCACGCCCAGCTCCGCGATCGCCTGCATCGCACCGATCACCGCCGCGCCGCCCGACATGTCGAACTTCATGTCCTCCATGTTGGCGGAAGGCTTGAGGGAGATGCCTCCCGTGTCGAACGTCAGCCCTTTCCCGACGAGCACCAGCGGAGGATCGCCTTCCTCGCCCCCATCGTGTCGCATCACGATGAGACGCGCCTCCTCGTCGGAGCCTCTCGAGACGGCCAGGATCGCGTGCATTCCCTCTTCGGCCATCCGCGCTTCGTCGAAGACCTCCACCGACATCCCCACCGAGCCACCGATGCGCACCGCCTCGGCAGCCACGTGCGAGGGCGTCGCAATATTGCCGGGACGGGACTGGAGCGTACGTGCGAGGTTCTCGCCCCGCGCGATCGCCGCGCCGGCGAGCGTGCCACGCCCGAAGGCGTCGTCTTTGCGCGATGCCACCAGATCCATCGCGCGTACGGACGTGAACGGCCGCTCTTCGTCCCGAGCCTTCAGCTCCGTGAAGCGCCAGGCGGCCAGCGCCCCACCTTCGGCCGCCGCCTGCGCGACCGTCTCCGGGTCGAGAGTCTCGAACCCCGCGAGCGACAGCGCCCCGCTTTCCAAACCGAGCCGCTCCGCAGCCCGAACGAGCCTCGCTCCAGCCCTCCGGACGGTCTCCCCCTCCAGCTCCTCCGCCTTGCCGAGCCCCAGCACCAGCACGCGCTCGGGGGCCCCTCCGGTGGGATAGAACAGGAGCTCCTCCTCCGAGCGTCCCTTCATGTCCCCCCGTTCGAGCGCCCGGGAGATCAGCCCTCCCAATGCTTCATCGAGCTCGGCGGCAGGCCCGTCACCGAGCTCCGCGGTTCCCTGAAAGACCCCCACCCCCAGGAGCGGAGTGGTATGTTCAGCGGGGTTGGCGTCCACGTAGCGAACCTGCATGGGTCGGTCCTCGAGGAGAAGCGTCGGCAAAGGCGAAAGGACATGCGCGAGACAGGGCCCGGAAGCGCCCGGAAGCTACCCGAGAGTGCGGCACTGGATCAAGCGTTTCCGCGCCGGTCAACCTCCGGTCCGCACGCCCCCGTCGAGGACCCCGTCGATCAGGGGGTCCGAGGCTTCCGCGGCATAGCTCCCGTGCGGACGCGGGTACGCGTCGAAGCCCTCGCGGAAGCACCGATGATACGTGCGTCCCTCCCGCAGCGTCATCGGTCCGCTCTCCGGGCGCCACGTGGCGCCTTCGGGAACCCCCGCTGTCGGCATCCGGACTCCGAACCGCTCGCGGGTCTCCCGTTCCACCCGCTCCACCAACCTCTCCCCCAGCGACAGGGCGTCGAGTAGCCGCTCCTCACCGTAATCGGTGAGGAATTCTCGAGCTCCGGTCGAGTCCCCCGCGCTGTAGCGCGCTTCCGCCTCCCGCTCCACTTCCGCCTGCTCCGCCACGAGCCGGGACTCGAAGGCTTCCAGGTCGGCCGTCACCGCCCGCAGAAAGACCTCGGGACGCTCACAGGTGTGATAGAGGAGTCGCTTGTGGGTTCGGAACGCCGAGCGCGTGGCCTCGATCGGTGCGAAGTCCGAGTCCAGGAACGCGTCGTCGGCGTCCTTGGTCATGTACCGGTGCTGCTTGTACTCGGGGGGAACCTCCCGGGCCCCGAGGCGGACCGGCACGAAAGGACTCGCCACGGCTCCGGTGATGGACATCCAGAGGGTTCCGAGCTCCGAAGGCACGTCGGGCCTGAGATGTGCCACCTGTCCATAGCCGGAGCCGTCGTTGGACCAGCGGGGATCGCGCACGAGCGCCAACATGTCCTCCAACGACAACGGCGCCATCTCCCGGATCTCGTCCTCGAGAAGCGGGGGATAGCGGAACAGGTTGTGGGGGTCGTCCTGGGAGGGAGCGCTCGGGAAAGGTCGCCCGTAAACCCGGTGGAGGTTGAAGGGCTCGTCGCCATCGGGGTTCCACCACCCCTGCTCCACCGCGAAGGACACCAAGTTCTCGGAGCCCATGAAATCGGGGGAGTCCTCGAAGTCCACGGGAAAGTCCCCGATATATCCGGGGTAGGACACACGCACTTCGTCCGGCCCCAGGCGCTCGGCGGCCCAAAGCCCCTGTCCGCCGGCGTAGTCGATGAGCACCCAACCTTCCTCGGCGTCGGCGAAGAGATGGGAGTTGCCCCCATAGGTGGCGTACCCGTGCTCCTCGATGAGCTCGCCCACGATCTCCACGGCCTCCCGGGCCGTGCCGGCCCGCTCCATGGCGATCCGGGAGAGGTCACTGTAGTTGAGCCCCCTTTGTGGGGTAGGGGTCGCCTCTACGAGCTCCTGCCGTGAGGGAGACCACACGTCACGGGCCGCGACGTGCCGCTCGTTCAGCCCTCCATTGGTCAGCGGCGGCGGAAATCCGGCGAACTCCGAATAGTTCGTGGTGATGAAACGGAGCGTCTCGGTGGCCTGAGGAATCCGGAAACGCCGTCCGGGAATCCGCGCTTCTTCCGTGATCCCGACTTCAATGGTCGTTCCCGAGGGAAACGTCCGGGCGGGCGTGATCTCGTACCAGTGGCTCGAAGGCTCGTGACCGAAGCCGCCCAGCAAGACCGAACCGTCTTCGGTGAGGTTCCGGCCCACGTAGAGCGCGATGCTCTTGGCAGGCGGAGATAGCGCGACCGACGCCGGGTCCGGAGCGGTGCTTCGCCCCGAAGCCACGAGAGCGCCAAGTACCAGAAAAACCGTCGTTCCAGCGATCCCCAAGGATCGCCCCGAAAGGGACAACATCATGGGTCTTCCTCGTTCGAAGCATATCAGAGGCCGCGAGCATCGGAAGGCAAAGTAGGGAAAAAAGCTTCTACGCGCTTGTCTTGCGGAGCTTCGTTGCACGCCCCCAATATTCGGTTTATCTTCGGTTTTCGAGCAGCGTCAGAGTTCTTGCCACAGGCAACGTCCCGCACGACCATGTCGCAGTCCCGTACGAGCGCACAGCGTGTTCCCACCCACCCGATCGGTCGAGGGTGGGCTCAGTATGATGCTTCCCAACAGCCCCCACCCTCCACGCTCGACACGGAAGAGGCCTCCCGAGCGGGAACGTCGAGCGTCTCGACCGAAGCACGTACCGCGCTCTGCCTCTGGCTTCCGACCTTCGAGCTACGTCTCGAGCTCGTCCGCCGTCCAGAGCTCGACCGCACCTCCGTCGCGCTCCTCTCCGAAAACGAGCACGCCCACCGCACCGTTCAACAGGTTTCGACGCGCGCCCACGAAGCCGGAGTTCGCCCGGGACAACGGGTCAGCCAAGCCATCTCGCTCTGCCCCTCCTTGACGTTGCTCGAGCCCGATCCCGCCCACTACGACGCGGCGACGGACACCCTCCTCGAAACCCTCACCGAGATCTCGCCCGTGCTCGAGCCCGCGGGCCGCGGGCGTGTCTTCCTGGGAATGGACGGCCTCGACCGTCTTTTCGGCCCACCGAGCCGTCAGATCGAACGGACGCTCGCCGCACTCTTCCGAATCCTCCCGGCCCCGCTCGTCGCATCGATTCGAGCGGGCATGGCACCGGGCCGGTTCGGCGCCTGGGTCGCGGCGGCATCGGCCCGTCCGGGGACACCGATCATCGTTCCGGAGTCCGGTCTGGGCGCGTTCCTGGACCAATGTCCGGTACGCGTGCTTCCCGTCGATCCGCGCATGATCGAACGGCTCGAACGCTTCGGTATCGATACGCTCGCGGCGCTTCGCGACCTCCCCGAGCCCTCGCTCGTCGCTCAGTTCGGTGAGGTGGGCCGGGAAGCGCACGCCTGGGCTTCGGGACGGCGCATCGATCCGGTGCGCCCGTGGCACCGACCCCGTCCCCTACGCGCTTCACTCGCTTTCTCGGATCCCGTCGGCCTGGTGGACACGCTCCATGGAGCCCTCGACCGGCTCATCGAGCGTGCCCTCACCCGTCCAGCCCGGCGAGGGCGCAGCGTGACCGGCGTCCGTCTCGGAGCCCACCTGGAGGGAGGGGGATCCTGGATCGTGGAAGCGACACTCCGGGAGCCCACCACCGTGCGGGAACGCATCGCCGCGCCGCTCCGCGCCAAGATGGGGATCACCCCACCTCCGAAAGCCGTCGAAATCCTCTTCTTCGAGATCACCGATTTCGGCGCATCTTCTTTTCAGGAGAACCTCTTCGAGCGGAAGGACGCGGAAAACCGCGCGGAGATGAATTCCGGTCCACTCGAAGGAGAGGTGCCTCCGTCGCTACGCGAAGCCGTGAAGGAGCTCAAGATGCGGCTCGGTGACTCCCCGCTCTACCGCGTGGTCGAGCTCGATCCGTGGTCCCGGATCCCCGAACGCCGCCACGCACTGCTCCAATTCGATCCATGAGGGGGTCGAGAACCGACATGGCTAGACGCCCCCAGCTCCGACCGCTCGACCAGCCGAAGCCGGTCCACGTCCGCACGGACGAGCGGGGGGATCCGGAGTTCGTACGACTGCCCGGAAGGACCGCGCGCACCGTCCTCCAGGTCCGCGAGCGCTGGCGGATCGACGACGAGTGGTGGCGCCGTCCGATCTCCCGTGCCTATTACGCGGTCGTGCTCGACGACGGACGCTTGCTCACCCTGTTCCACGACCTCGTGGAGGGTGCGTGGTATATGCAGAAGGGCTGACCCCTCCCCCAACCGGTCCGACGGGGGTCGACGAGGCGTGCCGCGCGAGGGGTTGGACGCGCAGCGTCCAAGCGAAGCGCCCTCCACCCTACCCGGTAGAGCGGCGAGGACGCGAGGCATGCCGAGTGAGGGGTTGGACGCGCAGCGTCCAAGCGAAGCGCCCCGAACGAGGTATGCCCCGAGCCCTCGCCGCCTCACCCCACATGCACCACGCACCCCCGCACCGACCCCCGCCTCCGGTGCTCCCACAAGTACACGCCCTGCCACGTCCCGAGCGCCAACCTTCCGCGCTCGAACGGAACCGAGAGGGTGGTCGCGGTGAGCGCCGCCCGAATGTGCGACGGCATGTCGTCCGGACCCTCGACGGTATGGGTGAAATGCGGATCACCTTCCGGCACGTGGCGCTCGAGCCAGTCCTCGAGGTCCCGGCGGGCGGAGGGGTCGGCGTTCTCCTGGATCGTGAGGCTCGCCGACGTATGTCGGATCATGACGGTACAGAGCCCTTCGTCGAGCCCGCTCCCACCCACGACGGCCTGCACCTCGTCCGTGATCTCGTGGAGCCCCTTGCCCTCCGTGCGCACCTCGACGTGACGGATCATCGACTCACTCCAGAAACAGGTCCGGCAGGAGCGACTTTCCGGGCTCCACCGCGTACGGCTCGAGATCTTCGATCCCCTCCTCGCGGAGCACCTCGTCATCGATGAAGAAATGGCCCGTGGCTTCGTCCGCGGACCGGCTCAAGATGGCATGCGCCGCGTCGGCCATGATCTCCGGCTTGCGGCACCGGCTCACGTCGACTCCGGGCATTAGGTTGAGCGCGGCAGTATGGATAATGGTCCGCGGCCAGAGCGCGTTCACGCCGATGCCGTCCTCACGGAACTCCTCGGCCATCCCGAGCACGCACATCGACATCCCGTACTTGGCCATGGTGTACCCCAGGTGGGCCGCGAACCAACGCGCGTCGAGGTTGAGGGGCGGAGCGAGCGTCAGAATATGAGGGTTGTCCGACTGTCGAAGGTGTGGAATCGCTACCTGCGAGCAGAGGAACGTACCCCGCGCATTGACCTCGTGCATCAGATCGAAACGCTTCATGGCCGTTTCGAGCGTCGGAGTCAGGCTGATGGCCGAGGCGTTGTTGACCAGGATGTCCAAGCCTCCGAACCGCGCCACGGTCGCCTCGACCGCCCGCTCGACCTCCACCTCGTTTCGGATGTCACACTGGACGGGGAGCGCATGCCCACCGGCGGACTCGATCTCCTCGGCGGCCGTGTAGATCGTGCCCGGCAGCTTGGGATGAGGCTCCACGGTCTTCGCGGCGATCGCCACGTTGGCCCCGTCCGCCGCCGCCCTCTTGGCGATCGCGAGTCCGATTCCCCGGGATCCACCGGTGATGAAAAGGGTCTTGCCGGAAAGCGTCTCTGTCGTCATCTGAGCCGAAGCCTCGTGGAAGTCGTGGGGGTGGAACTGTCGCACGCTACCCAAGCGCACGAGCGCGCGCGAGGGGCCCGACGAGCGCCGGCCTCACGCCACCGTGCATCGCTGCGCCCCACTTGCGATCGTCGGAGCGGGACCCGTAGAATGGCCGCGAGTCGGCCGCTTGTCGGCTGGCGCCCCTTGAACGAGGAGGTCCGTCGATGCCCGCCCTCCGTGATGTGAACGACGCCGCGCGCGTCTATGGTCCCGCCCGCGCCATCGGTTGGATCACCATCGCCCTGATGCTCCTCACCGTGCTGTACTCGATCCGCATCGTGGTGGAGAACTGGTCCGAGATCGGAGTCTGACGTGACCAAACGACAGACTCGCCTGTTCTTCATCGTGGGCACGGGGCTCTTCGCGCTCATCTTCATCGCGCTGACCATCGACAGCCACCGGCAGTTCCCCGAGCTCACGAACGCGCACCTCATCACAGAGGACGTGACCGAGGGCAAGCACGTCTGGCATGAGAAAAACTGCATCAACTGCCATACCCTGCTCGGCGAGGGAGCCTACTTCGCGCCGGACCTGACCAAGATCACCGAGTTGCGCGGGGAGGCCTACCTGACGGCGTTCATGCAGGATCCGTCCCAGTTCTACTCCGATGAGGAACATCGCCGGCTCATGCCGGATCCCGAGCTCGACAGCACGCAGATCGCTCAGGTGATCGCGTTCCTGGACTGGGTCTCGCAGATCGACAACCAGGGTTGGCCGCCCCGTCCCATCCTCGTGACGGGAAGCGCCGTGCCGGGTGCCTCCATGGGACGACGCGCTACCGGTTCCGCTTCCGACGACCCGATCTCCGTGGGTCAGGACGTGTTCCATAGACCCAATCCAGGCTGCTTCTCCTGTCACTCGACCGCCCCCGGCGTGGCCATGGTCGGCCCGTCAATGGCGGGCCTGGTCGAGCGGGCGGAGGAAATCGTTTCGAGCCCCGACTACACGGGCTCGGCCACCGACGTCGAAGGCTACATCCGGGAGTCCATCGTGGAGCCCAACGCCCATATCGTTCCGGGCCCGACGTTCTCGGATGGAGGTCAGTCGTTCATGCCGGGCACCGCCGAAGATCTCCTGAGTCCCGAGGAGATCGACCATCTGGTCGCCTACCTCACGACCCTCCGCTGACACGGGCCGCCGCCATGCGCTTTCGCTCCCAGTTCATCGCGTACCCTTATTTCGCGGTCGCGCTGATCCTCTTCGGGCTCCAGATGGTGTTCGGGATCCTGCTCGCGGTGAAATACCTCGGGCCCGACCCGATGATCTCGTGGATGCCGTTCAACACGGCCAAGGCGATCCACACGAACCTTCTGATCGTGTGGGTCCTGGCGGGCTTCATGGGCGCCGCGTACTACGTCGTGCCCGAGGAGTCACGGACGGAGATCTACAGCGTCAAGCTGGCCTACATCCAGCTCATCGCGTGGACGCTGATGGGGCTCACCGCGGTCATCGGGTACATGTTCGAGTGGACGGCCGGGAACAAGTTTCTCGAGCAACCGTTCCCGCTCAAGATCGTGATCGTGATCGTCATGCTGATGTTCCTCTTCAACATCGGGATGACCATCTACAAGGCGGGCCGGTGGACGACGACGGAGGCCGTGCTCGTGGCGGGTCTGGCGCTGGCGGCCATTCTCTACTTGCCGGCCCTGATCACCTACAACAACTACACCGTCAGCATCTTCTACCGCTGGTGGACCATCCACCTCTGGGTCGAGGGCGTGTGGGAGATGATCCAGGCCGGCCTGTTGGCGTATCTACTCATCCGGCTCTCCGGCGCCGACCGCGAGATGATGGAGAAGTGGCTCTACGTCATCGTCGGGCTCGTCTTCATCGCCGGGATCCTGGGCACGGCGCACCACTACTACTGGATCGGAGTCCCGGCCTACTGGCTGCCGGTGGGCGGCATCTTCAGCGCGCTCGAGCCCCTGGCGCTCTTCGGCATGGCCATGTACGCGTACTACGCCATGCGACGGTCGGGCTTCAACCATCCGAACCAGCTCGCGCTCCACTGGACCATCGGCAGCGCGATCTTCACGGCGTTCGGCGCAGGGCTGCTCGGTCTCGCCCACACGTGGCCCGCCGTGAACAAGTGGACGCACGGCACGCTCATCACTCCGATGCACGGCCACTCGGCCTTCTTCGGGGCCTACGTGATGATCGTGCTGGCGATCGTGACCTACGCGAAGCCCCACCTGATGGGACGCAAGAGCGAGGAGGCGGAGACCAGCCTGGGAATGTGGGCATTCTGGCTGCAGGTGGGCGGGATGTTCGGGATGACGCTCGCCTTCGCGACGGCCGGCATCACGCAGACCTACCTGGAGCGGGTGCTCGGGCTCGGGTATCTCGAGACCCAGTACAAGATCCAGCCGCATTTCCTCATGCTGGTCGGCACGGGCATTATCTTCACCGCGGGCGTCGCGGCCTTCATCGTCGATTTCTTCCAAGACCGGCCCGTCCCGCCGAGCGGGGAAGCAGCCACCTCCGGAGGTGAGCCGGAGGCGTCGTGAGCATGTCGGTGAAGGAGCCTCCGGCCGAGCCGTCGTTCGGAGGGCTGCGCACCCCGGTGGAGGAGCCGTTCTACCTGCCGGCGGGCAACGAGGTGGATGTTTTCGAGATGTGCCACCACCGCAACCTCGCCGTCATGCTGAAGGGACCCACGGGGTGCGGGAAGACGCGGTTCGTCGAGCACATGGCCTGGCGGCTCGGCCGGCCCCTCGTGACCGTCGCCTGCCACGACGACCTCTCGGCGAGCGATCTCACGGGGCGTTACCTCATCCGGGGCGGCGAGACGATCTGGCAGGACGGACCGCTGGCACTCGCGGCGCGTCACGGCGCGATCTGCTATCTGGACGAGGTGGTGGAGGCCCGGCAGGACACCGTGGTCGTGATCCATCCGCTCACCGACGACCGCCGCATCCTCCCGGTCGACAAAGCCGGCGAGCTCATCGAAGCGGCGGACGGGTTCCAGCTCGTCGTTTCGTACAATCCGGGCTACCAGCACGTGCTCAAGGACCTCAAGCCCAGCACCCGCCAGCGGTTCGTCGCCTTGGAGTTCGACTTCCCGACATCCGATCACGAGATCGACATCGTGACGCACGAAGCGGGCGTGGAGCGCTCGACCGCCACGGAGCTCGTGATGCTCGCCGGACGCCTGCGAAACTTGCGGGACCGAGGGCTCGCCGAGGTCCCGAGCACGCGTCTCCTCGTGGCGACCGGCCGGCTGATTTCGAGTGGGCTCACACCCCGGGCAGCCTGCGAGGTCGCCCTGATGACGCCGCTCACGGACGATCCCGACCTCCTCGCCGCGATTCGGGACCTGCTGACGGCCTCCTTCGCCTGACGAGGCGGAGCGCGCGAGCCGATGTCGGAGCCGGAAGAGGTCATCCTCGACGGAGCACACCACGCCACGACGACGTTGGCGGCGCTGTGGCACCGGCGGTCAGGTGCGGCGGGGCCGGCGGAGCTGCACTTGGCCGAAGTCCGCGGCCGGCTCGAGCTCCTGACGCGAGCGGTGTTCGAGCATCCGCCCCCCATCGGGGTGGCCGAGCCTCCCTCGATCCCCAACTGGTTCGGACGAATCGCCAAGCGGATTCCGAAGCATCTCGTGCGACGCCATGCCGTGGCGTCCACGGACGGAGCACGGGTGCGCCTCCCCGGGACGCTGGACGCGACGGCGGGCTGGGACGCGGCCTTCACGCGCTACCGGATCTTGGCCGTCGGACTCAGCGCGAAGGCCACCCGCGGCACGGCGGACCTTCTCGGCTCCGTCGAGGACCCGCTGACCCGTGACCTCTACCTGCTCAGCGAAGCCGCCGCGGTGGATGCGTGGATCGTGACCGATCTTCCGGGGCTTTGGGCGGATGTCACTGCCACGAAGGCGACAGCTCTCGGACGCCGGCCAACGACGGACGTCCTCACCCCGGCCGAGCGACGCCTGGAGGAGCTCCTGAGGACCGTGCTCGGAGGGGACGCCGGGGACGACACCGGGCCGGTGCCCCTGAACGCCACGCCCCGAGACTCCCTCACCTGGGCGCACACCACACGCCAGGCCTTTCTGCGTGACGCCTCCGGCGGCGACATCCGCTACCGAGGCCTTCCTCCCGTGGATGGATGGGGCACGGTCCACGCTCGCCCTCGGAGCTCGGAACGGGCGCCACCGGACGGAGGGACGGACGAGGGGCCCGAGCCGCTCGACGGAACAAGGGTGCGTACCCTCGTGCGCCGTCCACGGGTGCGCCACGCACCGGAGGACGAAGACGACGACGAGGTCGGGATGTGGATGGTGCAGATCGACGATCCCCAGGAATCCGTCGAGGACCCCATGGGGCTCCAACGCCCGACCGACCGGGACGACGAAGCGGATCCGGGTGAGCTCGCGGATTCGCTTTCCGAGCTCCCGGAAGCTCGCCTCGTCCCGCTTCCCGGCAGACCGAACGAGGTCCTCGCGAGCGAAGATCCGCCCGATCGGAACGCCACGGTGGTCGCTGCCGAGGCGGCCCCCGTCGGCATCGCCTATCCCGAGTGGGACTGGCGCACCGAACGGTACCGCCCGAAGCACGCGGTGGTGCGGGAGCGCGAGGCCCCCGCGGGCGACATCACCTGGGTCGAGCAGGCGCTGAAGCGGTACGCCCGGGAAGTGCGTCGGGTCCGCCGCCAGTTCGAGCGGCTGCGACCTCAGCGGGTCCGCCTGGGACGGCAGCCCGACGGACCGGACATCGACCTCGGCGCGTACGTCACCGCGTACGCCGACCAGAAGGCCGGACACGCGGTGGACGATCGGCTCTACGAGCAGATTCTACCGGCCCGACGAGACCTCTCCATTCTGTTGCTCGTGGACGTGAGCGGCTCGACCGACTCCTGGGTCGCCGACACGCGCCGCATCATCGACGTCGAGAAAGAGGCCTTGCTCCTCGTGTGCGAAGCGCTCGACGCACTCGGCGATGGATACGCGGTCATGGGCTTCTCGGGTGAAGGGCCACGTGGCGTCTCTGCGTACACGGTGAAGAGGTTCGCCGAACGGAACGGCCCCCTTGTGCGCCAACGCATCGCCGCGCTCGAGCCCGACCGCTTCACACGCGCCGGAGCCGCCATTCGACACGCGACCGCGGCGTTGACGGCCCGCTCCACCCGTCACCGGCTGCTCCTCGTCCTCTCGGACGGCAAGCCCAACGACATCGACCTCTACGAAGGTCGCTACGGGGTCGAGGACACGCGCCAAGCCGTAGCGGAGGCCCGCCTCGAAGGCATCGAAGCGTTCTGCGTGACGGTCGACCGACAAGCCCCCGTGTACCTCTCGCGAATCTTCGGCCCCTCGGGGTACGCGGTTCTCCGGCATGCCGCGACGCTTCCCGGAGTGCTCGTGGACGTGGTGCGGATGCTGCTCCGGAGCTGAGGCGGGGCGCGCATAAAAGCATCCAGCTTCTTACATTTCCCGATGCTCGCCTTGACCCGACGTTTCCCCTCTCCTCGAGGAGGCACACCATGGACAAGCCCATCCAGGACGCCATCAACGAACAGATCGCCGCGGAGCTCCATTCTTCGTACCTGTACCTGGCGATGTCCGCGCACTTCATGGAGCAGAACTACAACGGCTTCGGCCAATGGATGCGGGCCCAGGCCGAAGAGGAGCTTCAGCACGCGATGCGGCTCTACGAGTATCTCCTCGACCGGGGCGGGCACGTGAAGCTGGGCGCCGTCCAGGCTCCCCCGGAGGAGTTCGGGACACCGCTCGAGATCTTCGAGGCGACGCTCGCACACGAGCGTGAAGTCACAGCCAGCATCCACGCCATCTACGAGTTGGCGCGGGAGCACAAGGACTTCGCCACCGAGATCGAGCTCCAGTGGTTCGTGACCGAGCAGGTCGAGGAAGAAGACACCACCGAGTTGGCGGTCGAGCAATTGGCTCGCGCCGGGTCGGACGTCTCGGCGCTGCTGATGCTCGACCGCCAGTTCGGACAGCGTGAAGGCTCCTAGCAGCCCCCGATGCCCTCCGCGTGCGTCCCCCGCATCACCCGAGCCGAGCCGCTCGGGACCCGCGGGCTCCGCGTCCGGGTCCACCTCGATCGGGGGGAAGCGTTCGAGGTGGCGCTGGAGGCCGTGGAGCGCACGGGCCTCGGCGTCGGCGACGACCTCCCCCCGGCGCGACATCGCGAGCTCCTGGACGTCGACGCCGACGTCCGCATCCGTGAGGCGGCGCTCAACCTCATCTCCTACAGGGCTCGAGGCCGGGTCGAGTTGGAGCGGAAGCTGCGGCGAAAGGGCTTCGGCCCGGAACGAGTGGAGGGGTGTGTAGCCCGGCTCGAGGAGCGCGGTCTCGTCGACGACGCAGCCGTCGCGGCCGCCTTCGTACGGGACCGGCTCCGTCACCGACCGAAAGGACGGGTTCAACTCACTTCCGAGCTCCGGGCGAAGGGAATCGCCGCTGAAACCGCCGAGGACGTGGTGCACGAGGTCTTCGAGGCGGAAGAAACCACCGACAGCGTACTCGCCGCGGAAGTGGCCGAAGGTTGGGTGGCGCGTCAGAACCCGGACTTGCTGAGATCGCTCGTGGACGAGGAGTGGACACGAGACCGGGAGCGGGCTGAGCGCCGCCTGCGAAGCTACCTCGGCCGACGAGGCTTCCGCGGCGACGCGCTTCGGTTGGGCCTGGAGCGAGCGCGGGAGGCGGCCGAAGAGCGCGCCTGAGCCGCATCCTACTACGAGCTGCTACCCCAAGAGCGCCAGAAACACGCCGGCGGTCACGGCCGATCCGACGACTCCGGCCACGTTGGGGCCCATCGCCGGCATGAGCGGATTCACCCGCCCGTCGGTTTCCCCGGAAACGAACTGCTGGACGACCCGGGCCGACATGGGGACGGCAGAGACGCCGGCCGCACCGATGCAGGGGTTGATCCGCCGCCCATCCGGAAGCAGGACGTTGAGTAACTTGGCGAGAAGGATCCCGCCGGCGGTGCTGAAGGCGAACGCGACGGCACCGAGTGCGAGGATCATGAGGGTTTGAACGGTCAGAAAGTTCTCGGCCCCCATCGTCCCGCCCACCACCAGGCCGAGGAGGATCGTGACGATGTCGATCATGGGCCCGCCCGCGGTCTTCTTGAGCCGCTCGGTCACTCCGGATTCCCGGATCAGGTTCCCGAACATGAGAAGCCCGAGCAACGGAGCGCTCGAGGGCACGGCGAGCGATGCGACGATCCCTGTCACGACAGGAAATAGAATGACCGTGGCCTTCGACACCGGCCGCGCTTGGGGCATGTCGATGGCACGCTCCGCTTTCGTCGTCAGACCGCGCATGATGGGCGGCTGAATGATCGGGACCAACGACATGTAGCTGTATGCCGCCACGGCCACCGGGCCGAGGAGGTGGGGCGCGAGTTGGATGGTGATGAAGATGGAAGTGGGGCCGTCGGCCCCGCCGATGATCCCGATCGACGCGGCCTCCTGGACCGAGAAGCCGAAGAGGTGGAACGCGGAGAGCGCGGCCACGAAGATCCCGACCTGGGCCGCCGCTCCCAACAGGAAGGTGAGCGGACGGGCCAGCAGGGGCCTGAAGTCGGTGAGGACGCCGACGCCCAAGAAGATCAAGGGCGGGAGCAACTCCGTACGGATCCCGGCGTCGTAGATGACGCCCATGATGCCGTCCGCGTACGAGCCCATCTCGGCCTCGGGCAGGTTCGCCAAGACCGCCCCGAAGCCGATCGGGATCAGGAGGAGCGGCTCGTAGTTTCGGGTCACGGCCAGATAGATGAGGATTCCGGCCACAGCGAACATGGCGAGATTGCCGAACGTGATGCCCGCCAGCCCCGACTGAGCGAAAAGCTCGAACAGGATCTCCATCCGGAGCGCTTCTAACCCACGGTGAGGATCGGTGTCGTGCTATCGATCTCGTCACCGGCGGTGGCGTGCACGGCCGTCACCGTTCCCGCCCGCGGCGACCGGATCTCGTGGGTGGCCTTCATCGCCTCGACCATCGCGATCACGTCACCTTCGCGGACGGCGTCGCCCGGGGCGACCTTGATGTCCACGACCTCGACGGCGCCGGCGAATGTCGAGTAGACCGCGGTGCCGCCCACGGAGCCTTCCGGTTCATTGACCGTCGCACCGGCCTCACCCATTCCCCCACCAACCTCCGCGACGGGCTCCAGAGTCACGGTGAACGTCCGGGTCGTGCCTCCCTCCTCAACGGTACACCGTGTCGTGAAGGGCCCGGTGGTCGCGGGAGCCGCGTCCGTGGCCACCCCGCGGACCGGCTCGCCCTCCACTTCCTCGTCCCCGTCTTTCTTCAACGGGATGTCGATCTTCGAGGTTCCCGTGAGGAGCCGGATTCCCTCGTTTCCGTCCATGCGCTTGCCCGACACCATGGCTGCCAGAACGAGAAAGATGTTCTCGTCCGTGGTCGGAAGCTCACGCGCTTCGAGCGCTTGGCGCGCCTCGGGGATATTGTTCGGAGCGGCGTCGAGCGGATCGCCCTCGAACGGCTCGAGTCCGAGTTGCTCGGATGCGCGCTCGACCACGTCCGAGTCCGGAGGTAGCGGCGTGCGTCCGAAATACCCGAGCACGGCCTTCCCGTATCCGGCGTCGATCCGCTCCCAGCGGCCGTAGAGCACGTTGTTGAACGCCTGGAGCCAATACTGCTGGCTTCCGGGGGTCACGCTGGTCCATGCGCCGCCGGCCTTCACCACGACCGGAAACTCGGCCAGGACCTCGCCGTATCGCTCGAGGATGCCGGCCTTCGCCATCATGTGCACGTTCGGTCCGATGGCACCGCCGGGCATGGGAAAGCCGAGCACCCGCGCATCCGGGGTGGTCGTGGTCGGGTTGAACTGATAGTCGGACAGCCCCTCCTCGAGCATCGCCTCGACCTCCGGCAGACCGGACACGTCGAGATCGAGCGTGTACCCTGTCCCCTTCAAGGCGTGGGCGAGGGCGCGCCCATCCGGCTGCGCCGTGCCCCCGGCAAGCGGGCGTACAGCGAGGTCCACGCCGTCCACACCACCGTGTATCGCAGCCATGTAGCAGGCCACCCCCGTGGACGCGGTGTCGTGCGTATGCATCCACAGCGGCATCTCCGGTGGCATGATCTTCTTCAGCCCCTGAGCGGTACGGTAGACCGTCACGGGATCGGTGGTGCCGCTCGCATCCTTGAGGCAGATGCTGTCGACCCGCATCCCGCTCTCCAGGATCTGCCGCCCGATGTCGATGTAGAACTCGGACGTATGCACCCGATCGGAATCGAACGGGAGCCCCATGAGCGCGATCACCACCTGGTGATGCATCCCGGCGTCGACGATGGGCTGGCCCGTCCGGACGAGGTTCCGGACATCGTTCATGTAGTCGAAGTTCCGATCCCACGTCGTGCCGGCCGCAGCCATGAGACGCCCCTGGAGCTCGAGCGCTTCGGGAGATTGCGTCGTTAACGTCACCCCCGAAACCGAACGGGTGAGGATCTGGAGATCGACCTCCGACCCGACCGCCTCGCGCATCCTGCGCATGTTCTCGAAGGGGTTGCGCCCGAGATAGAAGAGCGGCGCCTGGAAGAGGGCCCCACCTCCGAACTCGAAGTGGCGAATCCCGAGCTCCGCAGACTTCTCCATGGCCGGAAGGACGTCCTCGAGACGCACTTTTCCGCCGAACGTGCTCTGCAGACCGTCTCGAAACGGGGTGAACATCACCCGGATGCGTCTCGGAGTATCGGTGAAGATCATCGCGATTCCCGAATGCTGGTAACGCGTGTGCCCGGATGCGCACGGGCCGCGACCGCAGTGATCGCCGCGACCAGGGCGGAATCCCGCTCCTCCACGTAGGGGAACACGGCCGTCAGGAGCCGGATTAGGCCGGCGAGAACGGAAAGTAGCGTCAGCACGGCGGCGAAGGCCGCGACACATACGATCAGCAGGCTCGGTTCGGTCACGTGGCGTATATAGTAGGAGGACCGCCGGACGGGCAAGCCGTCAATATGGTCCGTCGGTCCGTGCGGGCCAAATCCCTCGCCTTTAATCCGAGTGATCCATGCAAGAACGACGAGTAAGCTTCAACGGAGCCCACGGAGACATTCTGAGCGCCCGGCTCTCGAATCCGCCGGACGGCCGGATCCGTGCCTGCGCGCTCTTCGCGCACTGCTTCACGTGCTCGAAGGACCTCAAGCCCGTCAAGCACATCACCCGAGCCCTCACCCAAGCGGGCATCGCGGTGCTTCGGTTCGACTTCACCGGGCTCGGGGAGAGTGAGGGCGACTTCCGGGACACCACCTTCTCGTCCAACATCGAGGACCTCTTGGCCGCGGCCGAATACATGGAGCAGGAGCTCGATGGCCCGGCTATTCTGCTGGGCCATTCCCTGGGTGGCGCCGCGATGCTCCATGCCGCCGGCCGTATCGAATCCTCACGCGCGGTCGCCACGATCGGCGCACCCTTCGACCCGGCACACGTCACCCACACCTTCGGGGACAAGCTCTCGGAGATCGAGGAGGAAGGCGATGCCGAGGTCAGGATCGCCGGTCGCTCGTTCACGGTGGAGCGAAAGTTCCTTCGAGACATCGAGGGTCATCGCACCGAGCAGGCGTTGGCGACGCTGAACAAGCCCGTCCTCTTCTTCCATTCTCCCGTGGACGAGGTGGTCGGGATCGAAAACGCCGCGAAACTCTATACCGCCGCCCGGCACCCGAAGAGCTTCGTCTCACTCGACGATGCGGGCCACTTGCTTCTGGACGAGCACGACGCGCGGTACGTGGGCGACGTGCTGGCCGCGTGGGCGAGCCGATATGTCGAGGCGCGGGAGACAGACCGGCCCTCCGAGGACACACGGGCCGCCTCCGCACCCTCGGACGACCGCGTCTCGGCACGCACCGGCGACGAAGGGTACGTTACCGAGATCCTCGCGAGTGGACACGCGCTATTGGCCGACGAGCCGGCAGCTGCGGGCGGAACGGACCTCGGGCCGAACCCTTACGACCTCCTCTCCGCAGCCCTCGGCGCCTGCACGACGATGACGCTCCGGATGTACGCGCAGCGCAAGGGATGGCCGCTCGAGGAGGCGTCCGTACGCCTGCGCCATCGTAAGATCCACCAGCAGGACGAAGAAGCGTGCGCGGATCGCGAAGCGCGCATGGACAGGATCGAGCGCGAGGTGAGACTGGTCGGCCCGCTCGACGAAGAGCAGCGGGCGCGCCTCATGGAGATCGCGGATCGGTGTCCGGTCCACCGCACCCTCGGCGCCGGCGTGGTGATCGAGACCCGGGAAAGCGGGGATTCGTAACGGCCAGAAGGAGCTAGTCGGCGGACTCGGCCTCCAGTCCTTCCTCCACCACGAACCGGGTCAGCCCCGCAACCGTCCGGATGCGCAGCTTCGTCATGACGCGCTCGCGGTGTGTCTCGACCGTACGGGGCGAAATGTCGAGCTTTTCCGCGATCTCCCGGTTCGTGAGCCCGTCGGCGACCATGACGAGCACCTCCGTCTCCCGGGCGGTCAGGCTTTCGAGGCGACTCTTACGCTGCTCATGCTCCAGCTCCGCGCGCAGGCCCACGCTGAGCTGGTGCGTCACGCGCTCGGCGAAGTACTCGCGGCCCTCGTGCACGGTCTGGATCGCTTTCCGAAGCTCCGTCGGCGCGACGTCCTTGAGCACGTACCCGTCGGCACCGGCGCGCACGGCTTGAAGCACGTATTCGGGATCGTCGTGCATGGACAGAATAAGTACGGCCGACTCGATCTCTTCCTCCCGAAGCGTGCGCGTGACCTCGAGTCCCGTCTTCCCGGGCATCGTCACATCGAGCAGGATGACGTCCGGTCTGAGCTCGCGGGCAAGCTCGAGGGCCTCGTCACCGTCCTCGGCTTCCGCCACGACCTCGAGCCCGTCCACTTCTTCGAGCAGGATGCGGATCCCTTGTCGAACGACGGTGTGATCGTCGGCAACCATCACGCGAATCTGATCGTCACTCACCCTGTGGCACTCCAGTGTCCGTGGGGACGGACACACGCACCCGCGCGCCACCGCCCTCGGTGTTCTCCATCTCGAACTCACCCCCGAGCGAGGTGATCCGTTCCCTGATTCCCGCGAGTCCCCCACGACTCCGCAACCGCCGCGCCGCGTCGTCGCTGAAGCCGGTCCCGTCGTCTTCGACGGTCAACGAAACCGTCCCGTCCCGGACAGCGAGCGCCACGTCCACTCGCGAAGCACCGGCGTGCCGAGTCGCGTTGGCCAGACCCTCCTGCAACGTGCGGTACAACGCGACCTCCGCGTCGGCCGGAAGCGTCGGCAGCGGGGCGGCGGGCCCACGGAACTCGATCTCGAACGAGCCCTGCTCTTCGAAGTCCCGCACCAACGCCCGCAGGGACGGAACGAGTCCCAGATCGTCGAGGGCCTTGGGCCGCAGGTTGCGGGTCACGCTGCGGATGCTGCGGATGCCGTCCCCGACCAGAGTCTTCGCCCGCTCGAGCGCCGACGCCAGGTCCGGGCCTCCGCGTTCCTCGAGCATCCCGAGTTGCATGTTTAGGGCGGCCAGGACCTGAGCCGTCTCGTCGTGGAGCTCACGCCAGATCCGGTTCCGCTCCTCTTCGTGCTGGCGCACCATCCGTGACTGCAGCCGTTCCAGCTCTTCGGTACGCGCCTCGAGGTTCCTGTGGAGCCGCTCGTTCGCCAGCGACGCCCCGACCTGCTGTCCGAAGCCGAGCAGGAAGCGGTTGTCCAGCACGGTGAACGGATCGCGCGCCTCGCCGACGACGACGAGGGCACCGACGACGCGCTCGTCCCGCAGGATCGGGAGCGCCGCGGTATAGGCGTGGGTCCACGAAGCATCCGCGCCCCCCGCCCCCGGATCGTTGACCGCGACCGGGGCCCCGGTGCTGCACACCCGCTCGGCGCTTTCGAGGGCGGTCGGCGGGGGCTTTTCGAAAGGCCAGAGCGCCGCCACGCCGGCACCGTGCACGAAGCGCCCTCCCTTCACGACCGCCGACTCCGGCACGTCGTGATCCGTGGCATCGGTGCTCAGGTAGAGCGCCGAGCCGTGGACCCCACGCAACGCCAACGCCCTGCGAAGCACCGCTTCGGTGGTGGACTCGTCGTTTCGCGGGGCTCCCTGGAGCTCCGCGGAGAGCGCGGTGAGCGTGCGCAGTCCCTGATCCAAGTCTTCCAGCACCAGGAACAGGATGCCGAGCCCCACCCCCACCTCGAAGACGATGTCGAGGTAGTACCCCCAAGGATTCCATACCCCCTGGGCACGCAGGAACGGATAATCCAGATGATGCAACGCCCAGAGCACGAGCACGACGACGAGCAGCCTCGCGGCGGGCGATCGTACGAGCCGGTCGTAGCGGTAGAACGCCCAGGCCGTCCACCCCGTCGTCACGCTCAGGAACGCCACCATCGGGAGCGCCGCCCAGAGAAAGCTGTCGAGGACGTAGATCGCCACGTATGACCAGGCCACGGGCAACACGACCCACGCCAGGTATCGGGGCTTCCACTCGAGGTTCTGGGAGAACACGAGCGCGGCCCAGAGGAGTGCGAGCGCGGTCCAGCCGGTGGTCACCTGATGCCAGAACAGCCACCACGCGACGCCCGTATGCAGGAAGGTGACGATCGCGAGCAACCGGAGCGTATAAACGATCCAGGCGAGCGCCCAGATCCCGAAATACCGCTTGCGGTACCGCTTGTGAAGCGCCCAACACAGGCCGACAAGGCCGAGCGTGATGGCGATCTGCAGATAGGCCGCAGCGAGCTCGGTCGTCGCGGCCGGCGGAACGGATAGGTCCATGGCTCGGAAGATCCCGCCAGGCGCGGGCCGGGGCAATGCACGGCGAGCGTCGACCCGTCCAGATTCGGGCCCCGACGCCGACGGAACCTGCGGGTGTCCTGCGAGGTTCAATCACCCTCACGACCCTCGGCTTCCCGGAAGGCGACATGACCGTGCACACCGAATCGCGAGACCCACGGTGAGGCGTTTCACGCGCTCCGCCCTCGTGGTGCTCCTCGCCATGGCGGGAGACGCTTCTTCCGCGATGGCACAGGACACCCCGCTTTTCTCGTTGGGTGGAGGGCTCGCGACTCCGTCCGGAGTCACGGGCAATGCCCACACGCTCGGATTCCAAGCCGGAGCAACCGGGGTGTTCCCCATCACCGGCCGGCTCGGAATCGCGACAAGCGCGTCTTACATCCGGCTCGGAGCCGATCAAAACGCCGTGCTCGCCGAGACGGATATCGATCCCGAGTCCTTCGAGCTCGGCGGGGGGTTCATCGACGGGGGATACCGCTGGATCGGCGGGGTAACGGTGGGGTTGCGCCTCCTCCTACGGCCGCGCGACCGGCAGATCGTGCCGAATCTGGCGGCGGGCGTGGGATGGGCGTTCACCGGTGTGGCGGACCGGCGCATCTGGTACCTCGGCGAGATCGAGCCGATCGAGGGATTCAACGAGAACGCTCCGCTCATGCGCCTGGGTGGGGGTGTGGAGGCGCATGTGCGCGACGGAGTGGGCTTGTTCGGCGCAGTCCGGTACGTGGTCGCATTCACGAATCCCGATCGGACGACCGCCCTGCCGTTCACATTCGGGGTTTCCCTCCGCCTCGAGGAACGCTGAGCGCCCGGGCGACCCGGCCGCTCGTCAGGGCGCGTCAGGCATCAGGACGACCTTATTCCAGCCCGGAAGCCGGTCGGCGAAGCTGCGGTACGCGCCCACACCCTCGGACAGCGGGAGCCGGTGGGAGATGAGCGAGCCCACGAGCTCGGCCTCGCGCTGCGCCAGCTCGAGCGCCCGCGGCATGTACGACCGCGCCGAGCATCGACCACCCGCATACGCGAGATTCCGATCGTAGATTTCGCCGGGCGACAGGGCGAGGTGCGGCTCCACGTGGAAGCCAACGGCCCCGATGCTCCCCCCTGGCCGCAGCAGCTCCGCCGCGGTCCGCGTCGCGTCGGGTGTCCCGACGGCCTCGATGGCCCGGTCGCCCCCCCGACCTTCACTCTTGGCGCGCACGACCTCTCCGACGTCCTCCCGAGAGAAGTCGACGGCCGTGGCCCCGAAACGACGGGCGGCTTCGAGTCGCGTAGCCACCCGGTCGACCGCCACCACCTCGCGGGCTCCCGCTCCGAGCGCCGCGCGAATCGCCAACAGCCCGACCGGTCCACACCCGACCACCACCACGAGCTCGCCCGCCCCGACGCCCGCGAGATCCGCTCCGTACAGCGCCGTCGATAAGATGTCCCCCGAGAGCAGCGCGACGGCTTCGTCCAGCCCCTCGGGAACGGGGACGAGTGACCCGTCCGCCAGAGGAACCCGAACGAGCTCGGCCTGACCGCCGTGGAGCCCCTTCCCGTCTTCGACCCAACCGAAGAACTGCCCGCGGGGACAACGTGCCGTGAGGCCGATCCCGCAGTAGAAGCACGCGCCGCACGACGTCGTGAACGGGCAGGCGACCACGTCCCCGACCCGCACGGCGGACACCGCGTCTCCCACTTCCACGACCTCCCCGACGAACTCGTGGCCCATGACCGTGCCCCGGTCCAGACCCCGCTCCCGGCCGAAGTACGGATGAAGATCCGACCCGCAGATGCCCGCGACCCGAACTCGAACGAGAGCGTCCGAAGGCTCAACGATCTCGGGCTCCCGCACGTCCTCGTACGCGAGCGTTTCGAGGTCCTGAAACGTGATCGCCTTCATTGCTTCTCCCACCCCCGGGCTTGAAAACCATTCTCAACCATGTCATCCTCCCTGGGTCGCGAACGTGCGCGCACCCGCGGCCCATATGCCAATCTGCTCCAAAGCTCCATTCCCCGACCCAGCGGAGACCCGATCGATGAACACCGCTCGAACGATCCTGGCCATCGCCGGCCTCGCCGTGCTCGCGGCGTGTGCGGGCTCGGACGACGATGCCGTCGTCAATGTATACTCGCACCGTCACTACGAAGCGGACCAGCAGCTCTTCGACCGCTTCACGGAGCTGACGGGAATCGACGTGAACGTGGTGACCGCCTCGGCCGACGAGCTCATCACCCGACTCGAGAACGAGGGTGAAGCCTCGCCGGCGGACGTTCTCATCACCGTGGACGCCGGAAGGCTTCACCGCGCCAAGGAACGCGAGCTCCTTCAATCCGTGACCTCGGAAACGCTCGAAAGCAACGTACCGGAACATCTCCGCGACCGCGACGGCCAATGGTGGGGTCTGACGCAGCGCGCACGGGTGATCGCCTACCATCGCGAGCGGGTGGATTCCGCCAACGAGCTCTCCACCTACGAGGCCCTCGCCGAGCCCGAGTGGGACGACCGCGTCCTCATCCGGTCGTCGGCAAACGTCTACAACCAGTCGCTCCTCGCCTCGATCATCGCGAACCACGGTGAGGACGAAGCCGCGGCCTGGGCCGAGGGCATCGTGGAGAACATGGCCCGCACACCGAGCGGCGGCGACACGGATCAGGTGATGGCCGTGGCCGCGGGCGCCGGCGACGTGGCCATCGTCAACACCTATTACATCGCGCGGCTCGTGGAATCGAGCAACGAGGAGGAACAACGCGTCGTCGAGCAAATCGGCGTGTTCTTCCCCAACCAGGGAGATCGCGGCACCCACGTGAACGTGAGCGGCGCCGGCGTGACCCGCTATGCGGACAACGTCGAAAACGCCGTCGCGCTTCTCGAGTTCCTCACCGGTGAAGAGGCGCAAGGCGTGTTCGCCGAGGCCAACCAGGAATACCCGGTCCACCCGGACGTGCCCTGGTCGGAAACGCTCCAGAGCTGGGGTGAGTTCCAGGCCGACACGCTCGACCTGACCGTGCTCGGTGAGCTGAACGACAGCGCGGTCCGGATCTTCGACCGCGCCGGATGGAGATAATCCTCCCGCGCAACTGGCGGCTGGCCGTCCGGTCCCTCCCCTGGGGCTGGACGGCCGTCGCGTTGGCGCTCGTTCTGCTGCTGGCCATCCCGGTAATCACGATTCCCATCGGGGCACTGGCCCCCGCCGGCGAGGCTTGGGAGCACGTCTCGACGACCCTCCTTCCCCGGTACATGGGGAACACGCTCTTTCTCGTGCTGGCCTCCGGCGGGATCGCGTTGGGACTCGGAGCCGGAACGGCGTGGCTGGTCGCCGTGTGCGAGTTTCCGGGGCGGAAGCTCTTCCGATGGGCGCTCGTGCTTCCTCTGGCCGTCCCCGCCTACATGGCGGCCTACGTCTACGCCGGCATGGTCGGCGTGACGGGCCCCATCCAGCGCACCCTGCGCGCCGTGGTCCCGGGCGCTTCGGACACGATCTTCTATTGGAACATCATGAGGATCGAGGTCGTGGCCGTCCTCTTCGGCCTCGTGCTCTTCCCCTACGTATACCTGCCGGTCCGGGCGCTTCTCGAGTCCCGCGCCGGACCGACCCTGGAAGCCGCTCGGGTCCTCGGTCGAGGACACGCGTCGGTGTTCTGGACGATCGGCCTTCCTCTGGCACGGCCCGCGCTAGCCGGTGGAGTCGCCCTGGTGCTGATGGAGGTCATCAACGACTACGGCGCGGTGAAGTATTTCGGCGTTCCAACCTTCACCACGGGCATCTTCCGGGCGTGGTTTTCGCTGGGCGACCTGGACTCGGCGGTGCGGCTGTCCGGGATCTTGATGTTGATCGTGCTCACCCTCTTGCTGATCGAGCGCTGGCAGCGGGGCCAGGCCCGCTACGCGGCGTCCGGGGACTCCTCGCAGCCCGCTCCCTACCTGCTTCACGGCGCGAAAGGACTCGCCGCCACGCTCTTCTGTGCGCTTCCGATCGCATTCGGCTTTCTGATTCCCGTCCTTCAACTCGCTGCGTGGACGGTCCGCACGGCGCCCGATGTCGTCGACGGAGGCTTCATCCGCATGACGGCCAACAGCCTCGGGTTGGCGGGCCTGGCGGGCCTCATCGCCGTCACCGTCGCTCTCGTGCTGTCCTACACGAGCCGGCTCGACCGAACGGAGATCACACGGTCGGCGTCCCGCATCGCGCTCCTCGGCTATTCGGTGCCGGGCGCGGTCATCGCGGTCGGCGTCCTGACCGTGTCGCTCTTCCTCGACGGACTTCTCGGCGGGGGCGTCCGGCTGATTCTCACGGGGACCGCGGCCGCTCTCGTCGCCGCGTACGTCGTCCGGTTCCTGGCCGTGGCCTACCTGCCCGTGGAGGCGGGACTCGAGCGGGTCGGGACGAATCTGACCGAGGCTTCCCGTATGTTGGGCGCCCGCCCTCTCCGCACGCTCCTCCGCATCGAGGTGCCGCTCCTACGGGGCACACTCGTCGCGGCGGGGACCCTCGTGGTGATCGACGTGTTGAAAGAATTGCCGCTTACGCTGATTCTTCGGCCGTTCAACTTCGACACGCTGGCCACGCGCGCCTTCCAGCTCGCGTCGGACGAACAGATCGCGGAGTCGGCGCCGGCGGCGCTGCTCGTCATTCTGTGCGCGACCGTCGTGGTCGCGTTCCTCCACCGCACTCTCGACGAACGAGAAGACTTTGGTCGCTGAAGCCCCAGACTCCGACGGCCCGAGCACGGCGCTGCGCCTCGAGGGCATCGGAAAGCGATTTCCCGGTGCGGATTGCAACGCGCTCCGCGGGGTCGACCTGGAGATCGGGGATCGCGAGCTCGTGGCCGTGGTCGGCCAGAGCGGCTGTGGAAAGACGACGCTGCTTCGGATCATCGCCGGCCTCGAGGTTCCCGACGCGGGCACCGTTCGGATCGGTGGCAAGACGGTGGCTGGCCCCGGAACGTGGGTCGCGCCCGAGCACCGGGGCGTGGGAATGGTCTTTCAGGACTTCGCTCTCTTTCCTCACCTGAGCGTCAAGCAGAACATCGCCTACGGTCTCCGGGAGCTTTCGAAGTCCGCACGCCGTGAGCGCGTCGAGCGTGTGCTCGAGCTCGTCGATCTGGAAGGTCTCGGTGATCGCTACCCGCACCAGCTATCCGGCGGCCAACAGCAGCGCGTGGCGCTCGCTCGGGCCCTCGCACCCGAGCCGAGCCTCCTTCTCCTCGACGAGCCGTTCAGCAGCCTCGATGCCCCTCTCAAGGCATCGCTGCGCGCCGGCCTGACGAAAGTGATCCGGCGCACGGGCGTCCCTACCTTGCTCGTGGTACACGACGTCGAGGACGTCGTCGTGCTCGCGAACCGGGTCGCGGTGCTGCGCGAAGGCCGCATCATCCGCGAAGGCTCGCCCATCGGGCTTTGCCAGAACCCGGGCGACCCCTACGTGGCGCGCTTCTTCGAACGCCTTCGGACCCCGGATGCCAACCGCTTCCCCGTCGAGGCCGTCGACGAGGTCGACGAACAGGGGGGCGGTGAACAGGGGGGCGGTGAACCGGGAGAGGACGGAGAGAAGGAGCGGAAAGAGGCCGGAACGGGATCGTAGGCGTCTGCTCCGTCGGCTTCCGCCGGCGTGCTTCAGTACGTGAACGTGAGGCCCGTCCGTAATCGCGCGTCGAGGGCCGCGAGTCCGTCGGGCGGTCCGCTGTCGTAGCGGAGATCGAACGAAACCGTCATCGCCAACCGATCGGTGACCGGCGTGGCAAGGCTCAGATCCTCGAGCACACGGACGTCGCCGAGGTCGTCGAACCGGGGCTGGACGTACGTCGTCGACGTGACGACGAGCTGGCTCGCGACGAGGCGGAGCGAGAAGAACGTGCTGGACCGGAAGGTCGTCGTCGTGCGCGGATGGCTGGCCGTATCCGGCAAGTCGAGACGCTCGTCCTCGAGCATCACGGAGAAACCAGCGCCGATCTGACCCCACTCGCCCGTCGTCACCGGCGTGCGGATCCCCCCTCCGGCGAGCGTCCGAAACTTGAGGAGCTGCGACCGGTCGTAGTTCGCCTGCAGGTACCACTCGGGCCACACCCACTGCTCGTTGCTGTAGGTCTTGCGGTAGTGGAACAGCCCGGACGAAGAGAAACGCCTCCGCCCGAGGAACCCCAGCCCCCCGTTTCCGACCATCAATGTCGTCACCGCCCCCTCGACCTCGTAGATCCGGGCGCTGACGCCGAGCTGCGCGAAGTCCGTATTCCCGGTCTGCGCCGTCAGGTCCGCGCTGAGTGACCCCGAGCGCCCTTCGGGCGGCTCCTCACGGCTGAGCGGTTGGACGTCCACCTGAGCCAGCGCCGGGGCCCGGACACCGGCCACCGTCCCGAGGAGGAGGACGGCCGTCGCCACCCGCGAGCTCGAGCGAAGGCACCGCACCATGAAGTGAAGGGAAAGGTCGAGCGAAGGCACGAAAGCCATGGTCAATCAAGGGGTGAGAGAAACGCGAAACCGGTCAGGTCCGGCCGTGCCTCTGACGCTAGCACGGTCCGGCCTCCCGTCCAGGCCTTGCCACGCACACTTGCCGACACGCCCGTGCACACGAACATTGCCGCGCAGCCGCCATCGCACGAACCCATCGCCGGAGTCGACCGTGAAGAAGGCAATCGGAGCCCTGACCGCCTTGACGCTGATCGCATCCATGCCAGCAGGTGCACAGGACGCCGACATGAGCTTCTTCATCACCAGCGAGGGGCCCGGGGACGGAGCGGACCTGGGCGGGCTCGAGGGTGCGGACCAGCACTGCCAGGACCTCGCCTACACCGCCGGCTTCGGTGACCTGACGTGGCGGGCCTACCTGAGCGCCGCCCCCGAGGACGGCCGTCCCGCCGTGCACGCCCGCGACCGGCTCGGCAGCGGTCCGTGGCACAACTACGAGGGCGTCATGATCGCCCGTGACGTCACGGAGCTGCACTCCGAGAGGGCGAACCTCACGAAGGAGACCATCCTCACCGAGCAGGGAGAGATGGTCAACGGGCGTGGGGACGACCGGAACGCTCGTACGGAGGCACGGCGATGAGCACGATGCCCGGCCTGCAACGTGCGCTCGGTTGTGCGCTCGCCACGACGATCCTCGCCACTCCGCTCACGGGCCAGACCGTGGAGCGAGGCACCCCGACCGGAGAGTGGCGCTCCTGGGGCGCGGACCACTACGGGACCCGCTACACGCCCCTCGACCAGATCGACGCAGACAACTTCGAGGAGCTCGAAGTCGCATGGATCTGGCGGGGTGACAACTTCAGCCCGAACGGCCCGGACCGAATCCTCCGCTCCACCCCCGTCTACGCCGACGGCAAACTGTTCACGGTCGCGGGCAGCCGCCGTACCGCCGCAGCCATCGATCCCGCCACCGGTGAGACTTTGTGGATCTTCCGCGAAGAGCCGACCAAGCGGTACGAGGACTCGATGCGGAAGAATTACGGTAAGGGCGTCGCCTACGAGGAGGTCGACGGACAGGGCCGGGTATACCTGATCACCCCGGCCTTCTTCCTCTGGGCGCTCGACGCCGACACCGGGCGGCCCGTCGAGGAGTTCGGCGACAAGGGTGTGGTGGATCTCATCACGTACCTCGGCCCCTGGGAGCACGACCGGGAAGATGGGCTGCCTCCCGACGTGGGCTACATCACGAACTCCACCCCGCCCGTCATCGCCAACGGCACGGTGATCGTCGGCAACTCCCACGAGCAGGGCTACTACCAGACGCGCCGCGAGAACGTGCCCGGCAACATCATGGGCTTCGATGCCGCGTCCGGGGAACACAAGTGGACCTTCAACGTGATCCCGCAGGAAGACGAGTTCGGGAACGACACCTGGCTGTCCGACGCGTGGCAGTACACGGGCAACGTCTCTGCCTGGGCGCCGATGACGGCGGATCCCGAGCTCGGACTGGTGTACGTCGGGACCGACCCACCGACCATCGACTATTACGGCGGGTTCCACCCCGGCGAGAACCTCTTCAGCACGACCATTCTCGCCCTCGACACCGAGACGGGCGAGCGCCGCTGGCACTTCCAGACCGTCCACCACGACATCTGGAACTACGACATGCCGGCGCAGCCCAACCTCCTCGACGTGACGATCGACGGCGAGCCGCGGAAGATCCTGGCGCAGACGACCAAGCAGAGCTTCGTCTACGTGTTGGATCGTGAGACCGGCGAGCCGATCTGGCCGATCGAGGAACGCCCGGTGCCGCAGTCGGACGTACCCGGGGAGTGGACGTCGCCGACCCAGCCCTTCCCCACCAAGCCCGCGGCCTACGAGATGCAGGGCCTCACCGAAGACGACCTCATCGACTTCACGCCCGAGTTGCGGGAAGAAGCGCTCGAGATCGTCAGCGAATACCGAATGGGCCCGCTCTTCAACCCACCCATGGTCTCGGGACAGGACGGACTCGTCGCGGCGATCCACTGCCCCGGGGCGAACGGAGGCACGAACATCCCGGGCGGCACCGTCGCGGACCCCGAGACCGGCATCCTGTACACCGCTACCCAACGCGGATGCAGCGCGCCGCGGCTCCAGCCCGGTACGGACGTCGACCCCGAGTCGAACGTGGACTGGGTTTCGGTGGGTCCGGGTGGGGTGCGTGGTCCACGAGGCCTGCCCCTCGTGAAGCCTCCGTACGCGAGCATCACGGCCATCGACATGAACACCGGCGAGCATCTGTGGTCCATCCCCAACGGGTATACGCCGGACCGGATCCGGAACCATCCAGCACTCGAAGGGGTGGAGCTCGGCAACACCGGCTCGACCGGACACGCCACGGCGCTCGTCACGGGATCGCTCTTCATCTACGCGGAAGGACGAGGGCAGCGTCCGATCCTGTACGCGATCGACAAGCGCACCGCCGAGTCCATCGGCCAGGTCGAGATCCCCGCCCCGACCAACACCGCTCCCATGAGCTACATGCACGACGGTGTCCAGTACATCGTGATGGCGGTGGGAGGGGCAGAGCTTCCGGGCTCGTTGGTGGCATTGAGGATCCCCTGACCCAAGGACTCGCTCCGGAATGACGAGGGGAACGGACGAGCGACCCACCGCGGGAATCACCACCGTGGCGGGGATCGAGCTCGGCCACCACACACTCACGGAACGTCCGACCGGCTGCACGGTGATCCTCGCTCCGGCCGGGGCGGTGGGCGGGGTCGACGTGCGGGGGAGCGCCCCGGGCACGCGGGAGACCGCGCTCCTCGATCCGGTGAACTCGGTGGCCGTGGTGCATGCCGTCGTGCTCTCCGGCGGGAGCGCGTTCGGACTCGACGCGGCGTCCGGCGTCATGCGCTATCTCGACGAGCACGACGTCGGATACCGGGTGGGCGACAAAGTCGTGCCGATCGTGGTCGGCGCGATTCTCTATGATCTGGACCTCGAGGGCGTTGACAGGATCCGTCCCGGACCGGAATCCGGATACGCCGCGGCCCGCACCGCCGCGAGAGGGGACGTCGCGGAGGGCTCGGTGGGCGCGGGCGCGGGCGCGACGGTCGGCAAGCTGCGAGGCACCGCGCGGGCCATGAAGGGTGGATTCGGCACGGCGTCCGTGACGCTGGACGGCGGCGTGACGGTCGCCGCCGCGGTCGTCGTCAACGCCAGCGGCGACATCGTGGATCCCGCCACGGGTCGGGTCGTGGCCGGTGTGAGGACCGAGGACGCCACGGGGCTCGCCGACGCGCGCCTTCTCCTGCGGGAGCGCAGCGTCACGAGCGGCCGCGCCTCGGGCACGAACACCACGATCGGCGTCGTCGCCACCAACGCGACGCTGACCAAGGCCCAGGCGACGAAGGTGGCGCAGATGGGCCAGGACGGCGTCGCCCGCGCCGTCTATCCGGCACACACCATGTACGACGGGGACGTGATCTTCACTCTGGCCACGGGCCACCTTCCCGATACACCCGACGTCACACGGATCGGCGCCTTGGCCGCCGACGTCGTGGCGGAGGCGATCCTCCGCGCGGTGCACTCGGCCGAGCCGCTCCCCGGCCTGCCGAGCGCCCGGGACCTTGCCCGCCGGTGAGGGTGCCTCCGAAGATCCACCGGACACACTCTACCGCCACCGCCTTGCTCCGGTTCGAAATCTGCCTAACCTGTTGGGTTCCGAACGGGCCGAAGCGGCCCAGCCCACCTCGTCTCGACAACTCCGAGGACGACCGACAGATGACCCAGTCACCTCCGATCATTTACACCCTGACCGACGAAGCCCCCGCCCTCGCCACCCATGCGCTACTTCCGGTGGTGCGGGCGTTCGCAGGAGCTACGGGTGTGCCGGTGGAGACACGGGACATCTCGCTGGCCGGACGCACGCTCGGCGCCTTCGCGGACCGACTCGCTGACGGCCAGCAGGACGCGGATGATCTGGCCGAGCTCGGCCAGATGGTCGAGCAGCCCGAAGCGAACGTCATCAAGCTACCCAACATCAGCGCTTCCGTACCGCAGCTCACGGCATGCATCAAGGAGCTACAGGCCAAGGGCTATGCCCTGCCCGATTATCCGCACGAGCCGGAGAGTGACGAGGAGCGTGCCGTACGGGCCCGGTACGACAAGGTCAAGGGAAGCGCGGTCAACCCGGTGCTCCGACAAGGAAATTCCGACCGCCGCATCCCCCGCTCGGTCAAGGAGTTCTCGCGCTCCCACCCACCGCGCATGTCCGAGTGGCCCGACGACTCCAAGACACACGTCGCCACGATGAGCGAGGGGGACTTCCGGAACAGCGAGCGCTCGGTGACGCTCGACGGCGCCACCAACGCCCGCGTCGAGTTGGTCACGGACGACGGACGAGTCATCGTCTTGAAGGAGTCGATCCCGCTCGAAGACGGTGAGGTGCTCGACGCCGCTGTCATGAGCCGGAAAGCCCTCATCTCCTTCCTCGAAGCCCAGGTCCGGGACGCGAAGGAGCGCGGCGTGTTGTTCTCGCTCCATATGAAGGCCACGATGATGAAGGTGTCCGATCCGATCATCTTCGGACACTGCGTGCGCGTCTTCTTCAAGGACGTCTTCGACAAACACGCATCGACGCTCGAAGAGCTCGGTGTCGACCCGAACAACGGGTTCGGCGACCTGGTGTCGAAGATCGAAACGCTGCCAGAGGACCGCCGTGCCGAGATCGAGGCGGATATCGAAGCGGTCTACGACCGGGGGCCGGGCATCGCCATGGTCGACTCGCACCGCGGCATCACGAACCTCCACGTGCCGAGCGACATCATCATCGACGCGTCGATGCCCCCGATGATCCGGGACTCCGGACGCATGTGGAACGCCGACGACGCGCTCCAGGACTGCAAGGCGATCATTCCCGACTCCAGCTACGCCGGCATCTACGACGCCGTCGTGCGCGACTGCCAGGAACGCGGTCAGTTCGACCCCTCGACGATGGGAAGTGTGTCGAACGTCGGCCTCATGGCCCAAAAAGCGGAAGAATACGGCTCACACGACAAGACGTTCGAGATCCCCGAAGCCGGCACGGTGCGCGTGGTCGATTCCGACGACCGCACCTTGCTCGAGCACACAGTGGACGTCGGCGACCTCTGGCGAGCCTGCCAGACCAAGGATGTGGCGGTGCGCGACTGGGTGAAGCTCGCGGTCAACCGGGCTCGGGCGACCGGCACTCCGGCGGTATTCTGGCTCGACGAAGCGCGAGCACACGACGCGGAGCTCATCCGGAAGGTGGAGCGTTACCTCGAGGACGAAGACACCGACGGGCTCCAGATCGAGATTCTCCCGCCCGTCGAAGCCATGCGCTTTTCGCTGGACCGAATCCGGCGCGGAGAGGACACGATCTCGGTGACGGGTAACGTGCTCCGTGACTACCTCACGGACCTCTTCCCGATCCTGGAGATCGGCACCAGCGCCCGCATGCTCTCGATCGTCCCGCTTCTGAACGGGGGCGGCCTGTTCGAAACCGGCGCCGGAGGATCGGCGCCGAAGCACGTGCAGCAGTTCCAGAAGGAGGGGCACATCCGCTGGGACTCGCTCGGAGAGTACCTCGCGCTGGCCGCCTCGCTCCAACACCTGGGAGAGAAGTTCGACAACGCCGGAGCCCACGTGCTCGGAGACGCGCTCGACGCCGCCACCGCGCGCTACCTCGAAGAGGCGCGCGCACCGAAACGCAAGGTGCACGAGCTCGACAACCGGGGCAGCACGTTCTACCTGACGCTCTACTGGGCGGAAGCCTTGGCCGACCAGACGTCGGCGCCCAAGCTGGCGGAGCGGTTCCGATCCGTGGCCCGGGAGCTTCGCGACAACGAGGCCACGATCCTCGAGGAGTTGGACGCCGCGCAGGGGAGCTCGCAGGACCTCGGTGGCTACTACCTCCCGGATTGGGACCGCGCGAGCGAGGCCATGCGACCGAGCGCCACTCTGAACCGGATCATCGACGACGTCTGACCATCACCGCATCAAACAATTTGGTCGGCTCGCGCGTCCGTAGAGGTGTGCCTTAGCTCCACGTTCCTCCAGCCCGAACCACATGACCTCCGCCATCCAGCGCTTCGCGAACATTCGCAGGGAGGAGGTGCTCCCGCTTCTGGCTTCGGTGCTCTTCTTCTTCTGCGTGCTCTCGGCGCTCATGGTGGTCCGGCCGGCCCGCGAAGCGCTCGGCATGGAAAGCGGGCTGGACACGGTGCGCTGGCTCTTCGTCGGCACCGCGGTCGTGACGCTCGCGGTGAACCCGGTCTTCGGATTCCTGGTGGCGAGGTTCCGCCGGCTCTCCTTCATCGCCGCGACCTACTTCTTCTTCGCGGGGAGCCTCTTGGTGTTCTGGGCGCTCCTGAGGTTCACGCCGGACGCGACCGGAGAGATCACGGGCCGGGTCTTCTACGTCTGGTTCAGCGTCTTCAACCTGTTCAGCACCATGGTGTTCTGGGCGCTGATGGCCGATCGGTTCTCCTTCGAGCAGTCGAAGCGACTCTTCGGTGTGGTCGCGGTGGGTGGCACGCTCGGCGCCATCTTCGGCCCCTGGCTCGCGTGGAACATCGTGGAATCCGTGGGCACGGCGAACCTCATCCTGATCGCGGTGGGGTTCCTCTGTCTGGCGGTGCTCGCGGCCGCGTGGGTCGCCTGGTTACAGCCGCAACAGGGTGAGCCGGACCCCGACGCCCCGGAGAGTGCCCCGGCCGTGCCCGGACAGCCCGCCGTCGACCGGAACGCGGCGATCGGCGGAAGCGCGTGGGAGGGGTTCCGGGCGGTCTTCAGGTCCCGGTACCTGCTCGCCATCTGCGCGTTCGTCCTCATCTTGGCGGTCATGGCCACGTTCATCTACTTCACGCGCCTCGCGATGGTCGCCGAGGTCGCGGACGAGACCGATGCCCGCACCGCTCTCTTCGCGAACATCGACATGTGGACGCAGATCGCGACCCTGGTGCTTCAGCTCTTCGTGGCCGGTCACCTCATGAAGCGCATCGGCGTATCGATAACTCTAATGCTGCTGCCGATCACGGTTCTACTCGGGTTCATCGGGCTCGCGATCGTCGGAACGATCGCGGCGCTCATCATCTTCGAAGCGACGTTCCGTGCCGTGCAGCGAGCGATCATGCGTCCCGCCCGCGAAACCCTGTTCACGGTCGTGAGCCGCGAAGACAAGTACAAAGCCAAGGCGTTCATCGACACCTTCGTCTACCGCGGCGGCGATGTCGTGGGTGCGTGGACCGAAGGGCTCCTCGGCCGCCTGGGCATGGGTCTGGCGGGCCTCGCGACCCTGGTGTTCCCGCTCGCGATCCTCTGGGGGATCCTCGGCGTGTGGTTGGGACGCCAACAGGGACGGATCGCGGACCGGATCGAAGAAAATGCCCGTGAGAACGAGACCGGCGCGCTCACATATTGAAACCGGGTCGCGGCGCGCGGCGTAGGAGTATACGTTCGCTGCATCCGAGCCGCATCGCTCGTGAACCCTGGACGGAGGAGCTCGTGCCCCGCTCGAAATGCTCCCTGATGATCGTGACGCTTTTGGTCCCCCTCTTGGCCGGCTGCGGCACGGGAGGCGCCACCCAAGCCGAAGACCCCGCGCCTCCGCCGCCTGATCCGTCCGACGAATCCGCCGAAGCACCGCTGTCCGACGCCGAGATCGAAGCCCTCTACCGGGAGCGCGTCGAGGAAAGCCGGACCCGCTTCACCGAGGCCGACGTCCGCTTCATGACCGACATGATCCACCACCACGCACAGGCGGTCGAGATCTCGCGCTTCGCGCCCGACCGGGGTGCGAGCCGCCAGATCAGAACGCTCGCGGCACGGATCATCAACGCTCAGCAGGACGAGATCGAGACCATGCGACGATGGCTCGAGGATCGTGATCAACCGGTGCCCGAGCTCCACGAGGAAGGCGACCGCGTCATGGTCCGCGGAGGCGCCCCCGTCGACATGGGCGAGATGCCCGGCATGCTCAGCCGGGAGCAGATCGAGCGACTGAAAGCCGCACGCGGCCGAGAGTTCGACCGCCTCTTTCTCACGTTCATGATCGAGCATCACGAAGGGGCGGTGACCATGGTCCGCGAGCTCTTCGGGACGGACGGTGCCGGTCAGGACGAGGACGTATTCCGTTTCGCCTCGGACGTCCAGGTCGACCAGGCCACCGAAGTCGACCGCATGCAGCAAATGCTCGAAGCGATGCCGCCGAGCGGCGGCGGCCGATGACCGACCCGTACCCTCCGGAACAGGAAGCAGACATGAGATCCGATTCCCCGTCCCCGTCCACGGAGCGAACCCGGCTGCGCGCCGGTGCCTGGGCGCTGGCTGCCGGCCTCGCGGTCGGTGCGACCGCCTGCACTTCGTCCTCGGGCATGCCGTCGGCCGCGCCGGCGGAGGTCGAGCGGCAGGTCCAACCTTTCTCGGAGACGAGCCCCCCGTCCCCGGACCCGCGGGTCGGTCTCGGAGCCGGTCTCATGGACGCCGAGGAGGCGATCTGGAACCTGAAAAAGGTTTCGTCGACCCCGCCACCGGAGGACTTCATCGGAGTGACGAACTCCGACCTGGCGTTCAAGGACGACTACGTCATCCAGGGGAACTACAACGGCTTCCAGATCTGGGACGTCTCGGAGCCGGCCGACCCCGTGTTGGTGGAAGCTTTCGTCTGCCCGGCCTCACAGAGCGACGTGTCGGTCTACGAGGACTTGCTTTTCGTCTCCGGTGAGGGACTCGGCGGCCGCGTGGACTGTGGCGTCCAGGGTGTACCCCAAGCGGTGAGCGAGGACCGGCTCCGCGGCATCCGCATCTTCGACATCTCGGACCTCCGCAACCCCGAGTACATCGCGAACGTGCAGACGTGCCGCGGCTCGCACACGCACACCGTGCTCAAGGATCCGGCCGACGACGAGAACGTCTACATCTACGTTTCCGGCTCGGCCCCGGTGCGTCCGGACGAGGAGCTTCCCGGGTGCGTGAGCGTGATGCCGGACGAGGACCCGAACACGGCGCTCTTCCGCATCGAAGTAATTCAGGTCCCGTTGGCGAACCCCGAGGCGGCCGAGATCGTCAGCTCGCCGCGGATCTTCGAGAACCTCGAAGCCCCACCCACACACGGTCCTGCACCCGCGGATCGCGAGGCGATCGAGGAGGCCCGGGAAGCGGGTGCCTTCGTCATCGAGGTCATGGGCGAAGAGATGATCCTTCCGGACGAGTCGGCCGACGCGCTTCTCTCACAGGTCGTGGAACAGCGCGGCGGATCGGGTCCACCCACGGCCGCCGACAGCGCCGCGCTCCGTGAGCGCCTTCCCTCCATCGTCCAGCAAATGATGGGCATGCCCGAAGGAGCGGAGAACGGTGCCGAGCCCGGTCCCACGCAGTGCCACGACATCACCGTGTATCCGGAGATCGGAGTCGCGGGTGGCGCCTGCGAGGGGTACGGGCTGCTCCTCGACATCGAGGATCCGGTCGAACCAACCCGGCTCACGGCAGTCGCCGACTCCAACTTCTCGTACTGGCACTCGGCGACTTTCAACAACGACGGCAGCAAGGTGCTGTTCACCGACGAGTGGGGTGGCGGCGGCCAGCCGAAGTGCCGGGAATCGGACCCGAAGGAGTGGGGCGCGAACGCCATCTTCACGATTCAGGACGGGGACATGCAGTTCGAGAGCTACTACAAGCTCCCCGCGCCCCAGACCTCACTGGAAAACTGCGTGGCGCACAACGGATCCATGATTCCGGTGCCCGGACGTGACATCATGGTACAGTCGTGGTACCAGGGCGGCATCTCGATCTTCGACTGGACCGACCCGGAGAACCCGTTCGAGATCGCGTTCCACGACCGCGGTCCCGTGGATTCGACACGCCAGGCCTCCGGCGGAAGCTGGTCCGTCTACTGGTACAACGGCATGCTCGTGAACTCGGAGATCGCGCGCGGGCTCGACATCTTCGAGCTCGAGCCCAGCGGCTACCTGACTCGGAACGAGATCGACGCCGCCAACACCGTGCAGCTCGACTACCTGAACGCGCAGGGCCAGCCGCAGTACCAGTGGCCGCCGTCGTTCGCGTTGGCTCGGGCGTACGTGGACCAGCTGGAGCGCTGGGACGGGTTGGACCTCCCGCGGATCGCGGCCGTGCGACAGGCGCTCCGAAGCGCGGAAGAGGCTTCGGGATCGGCTCGCGCCTCGACACTGAACACGTTGGCCGACGAGCTCGAGCGGGACGCGAGCGGTGCCGCGGCCCCGGAGAAAGGTCAGGACGCTGGCCGAGGCGGTGCGGGAGCTGGCCTCGTCGTCATGACGACGCATCCGAGCGCGTCCGGCGCGTCCAACACCGCGTCAGGAATGCCCCACCCGTCGACGAGGGTGAGGGCCACCGGGCGGAGCGCTCGGCACAACACGCCGACCTCCGCCCGGATGGCCCGACTCTTGACCGGTTCCACGTAGCCGGCCTCGAGAAACCAGGCCCGGTCCTCTTGCATGCGCTCGAGCGCGAAGAGGCGCGCGAGATCCGCGAGCATGTCCGACGCGTCCCCCGATGGTGCCTCCACCACGCCCTCCAGGAACGCCTCCAACGCCAGCCGCTCTCCGTGTGCGACAGCCAGCGTCTCGAGGTGGTCCTGGCAGCGATTGAATGCCTCGAACGGCTCCACGCCGTCGTCGATGAACCCCTTTAGGCGACGAGCCGCCGACTCGAGGAGCCGCTCCTCACGGTAGCGGAACGCGGCCCGGTGGTACTCGGGGTCGCGGAGGTGGTCGCGGTCGGTGCGCCGGGTCGCGACGGGGTTCCGCTCCCGGACGGTCGTTCCGGCCCGCTCCGCGACGTAGCGTAGGGCGTCCATGAAGTGCAGGTCACCCATCTCCTCGCGGAACTGCGTGAGGAGGCTTTTCGCCACGAGCTGGAGGAGCACGGGATTGGCCCCCTCGAACGTGCTGAACACGTCTGTGTCGGCCCGGAGCCGTCCGAGACGATTGGCCGCGTGATACCCGCGTCCGCCCATGGCCTCGCGCGCCTCCTGGATAGCGTCGGCGGCGTGCCACGAGGCGAGGGCCTTTAGGACCGCGGCCCGAGCTTCCACCTCGCGAAGCCCTTCCTCGGTCCCCTCTCCCCCAGCCCTTCGCGCCCTCAGTACCTCCGCATATCGGCCGACGAGCTTCCTGACCGCGAAGTGATACGCATAGGTGGCCGCCACCCTGGGCAGGAGCCGGCGCTGATGCGAGGCGTAGTCGAGAACGGGCACCTCCACACCGTCTTCGGGCCCGAACTGGCGCCTCCGATCGGAATAGCGCACGCCGATCGTCAGTCCGACCTTCGCCGCGCTGACCGACGCCGCCGCGATCGAGATGCGGCCGGCCACGAGCGTGCCGAGCATGGTGAAAAAGCGGCGACCGGAGCTCTCGATGGTGCTCTCGTAACGGCCGCCTTCGGTCACCGTGGCGAAACGGTCGAGCAGGTGCTCCCGGGGCACGCGCACCCGATCGAACCAGATCCGGCCGTTGTCCACGCCATTGAGCCCCACCTTCGGCCCGTTGTCCTCGATGCGGACGCCGGGCAGCGGCGCTCCGTCCTCGTCCCGAATCGGCACGACGAGCGCATGGACGCCATGCGCCTCACCTCTCACGGAGAGCTGGGCGAAGACGGTCGCCATCCGTCCGTCGAGCGCGGCGTTGCCGATCCACTCCTTCCCCGCGCCCTCGTGCGGCGTGTCGAGCACGAATCCGTCCGTCTCGTCGTCCCACGTCGCGGTGGTCTCGAGCTCCCGCACGTTCGAGCCGTGCCCGATCTCCGTCATCGCGTAGCAGCCGGGTAGCTCGAGCGTGCCGATCTCGCGCAGCCATCGGTGATGGTGCTTCTCCGTTCCGAGCTGAAGCACGCTCCCGCCCCAGAGCCCGAACTGCACGCCGAACTTGACCAGAATCGACGTATCCCCGAACGCGAGCGTCTCGAACACGGCAATGGCCCGCTCCGGCGCGTCTTCGCCTCCGTAAGCCCGCGGAAACGCGAGCCTACCCAGGCCCTCGGCCGCGAGTACCTCCACCGCCATGCGAACCCGGCGTCGGTGCTCGGCCCGGTCGATTTCCACCGGGATCAGGAAGGACTCGGTGGTGAGGAGATCGAGCACGCGCTGACGCAAGTCCGGATGCGGCTCACCGAGGTAAGGGACGAGTGAGGTGAGAAGCTGCATGTCGTCGGCCATGAGCGGTCGCGAAGGAAGCGGGGAGTCGTGGACCGCAGTGCGTACCGCGGCGCTTTGATTCGGGTTCCTGCGTGGGATGGCATTCTGCTCACGTACACGGCCAGAAGGCGGCCGTTTGGCACACGTCCAGTATTCGGTTTATATTCGGCCATCGTGTACATCGAGCTCCACGCCCACTCCGGCTTCTCCTTCCTGGACGGCGCCTCCCACCCGGAGGAGCTGGTGCTGCGCGCGAAGGAGCTCGGCTACCCCGCCCTGGCCCTCACCGACCACGACGGGCTCTACGGCTCCATGGAGTTCGCCCAGACGGCGAAGCACTGGGACCTCCAGGCCATCACGGGGGCGGAGGTCACGCTCGAGGGTGGCCACCACGTCACCCTCCTCGCCGAAACACCGACCGGCTACGCGAACCTGTGCCGCCTCATCACCGAGGCCCACATGACCTCCGAGCGAGGCTCGCCCCGGCTTCCCCTTCCCTCACTCCTGGAGCGCTCCACCGGGTTGATCCTGCTCACGGGGTGTCGGCGGAGCCCGCTGGCCGCCGCGCTCGACTCCTCGGTAGCGGACGGCGAGGCGCTCCTCCGCCAGCTCGTGAACGCGTTCGGTCCGGGAAGCGTCTTCGTCGAGCTCCAGGACAACGCGGTCCAGGGTGACCGGGCCCGGAATCGCGCACTCGCCCGCCTGGCGGACCGGATGGGTCTCGGAGTCGTGGCCACCGGCAACGTCCACTACCACCGCCCGGAGCGGCACCGACTCCAGGACGTGCTGGTGGCCATCCGGAACCGCGCTACGCTCGACGGCGCTCACGGCTTCCGGCGGGCAAACCGGCTCTTCCACCTGGTCGATCCCCGGGAGATGGAACACCGCTTCGAAAACCGCCGCGAAGCGCTCACCAACACGCTGCTCATCGCCGAGCGGTGCGCGAGCTTCGACCTGACCGAAGACCTGGGCTACGAGTTCCCGGACTTCGAGGGGGCGGGAGGGAGCGGAGCGGACGGACGCGGCCTCACGAGTGGACGTACGGCTCCGGCGGGATCCACCGGCCGGGAGGGCGCGGCTCTCCGCACCCTGGCCGCCGTCTGCCGGGCGAAGATCTCCGAGCGGTACCGGCCCGGAAGCCGCGAAGCCGAGGACGCCGAAGCCCGCCTCCAGCAGGAGCTCGCGCTCGTCGACCTGCACGGGCTCGCCGGCTTCTTCCTGGTCTACCGCGACATCATGGAGCTCGCGGCGGAGGTCGCGCGTGAGGTCCGAGGGAGAGCGTCCCGGGCCCGCTCGGGACTTCCACCGGGCCGGGGGCGCGGCTCGTCGGTGTCGAGCATCATCTGCTACCTGATCGGGCTCTCGCACATCGATCCGGTCAGGAACCGACTCTCCCTCGGCCGCTTCCTCAACGAAGCGCTCCGGAGCGTGCCCGACATCGACCTCGACTTTCCCCGGGCCATCCGCGAGGAGCTCATCCTCCGGGTCCACGAGAAGTACGGCCACGACCACACGGGGCTCGTCTGCACCTTCCCGACGTATCGGCTCCGTTCGGCCGTGCGCGAGATCGGCAAGGTGCTCGATCTCCCCATGGGCGAGCTCGAGAAGCTCTCCAAGCTGGCCGAGCGCCGTTCCGCCTCGGGACTCGCCGAAGAGATCGCCCGGCTCCCGGAGTTCAAGGATCGAGCCGACGCACGCCTTTGGAAGCTGCTCGGCGAGCTGGCCGAGGACATCTCGGGTCTGCCCCGCCACATCTCGCAGCACGTGGGCGGGATGATCGTTTCGAGCCGACCCCTCCTCGAGCTCGTCCCGCTCGAGCCCGCGGCGTGGGAAGGCCGATTCCTCTGTCAGTGGGACAAGGATTCGTGCGAGGACGCGGGCTTCATCAAGATCGACTTCCTCGCCCTCGGCATGCTCTCGCTCGTGGAGGAGAGCATCGACCTGATCTCGGAGCGGCACGGGGAGGCTCCGGACCTGTCCCGCATCGACTTCGAGGACCAGGTCGTCTACGACCGCCTGGCCGAGGGCGACACGGTGGGCGTCTTCCAGATCGAGAGCCGCGCCCAGATCCAGATGCTCCGGCGCACCCGTCCCCGAAATCTCGAGGACCTGGCCGTGCAGGTGGCCATCGTGCGGCCGGGCCCGATCGTGGGCGGCGCGGTGAACCCGTACGTGCGGCGGCGCGAGCTGCTCCGCGAGAACCCGAGCTACGAGGTCCCCTACGCCCACCCCCTCCTGGAAGACGCCCTCGGCGAGACCCTCGGCGTGGTGATCTATCAGGACCAGGTGCTCGGGGTGTGCCAGGCCCTCGCGGGCTTCACCGACGGGCAGGCCGAGTCGCTCCGCCGCGCGATGAGCCGGAAACGCTCAAAGGAGGCGCTCGCCGCCCACTGGGAAGCGTTTCGGGACGGCGCGGCGGCCAACGGCGTGGACGAGACCACCGCGCGCGAGGTATTCGCCCAGGTGACCGCGTTCTCCGAGTTCGGCTTCCCCAAGTCGCACGCGGTCGCGTTCGGGCTCCTCGCCTATCAATCGGCGTGGCTCCGGCACTACTATCCCGTCGAGTTCTACGTCGCCCTCTTCAACAACCAGCCCATGGGCTTTTACTCGCTCGACGCGCTCGGCCGGGACGCGCGCCGGAACGGCATCCGGACCCTGCTTCCGGACGTGAACCGGAGCCGGGTCCGGTGCACCGCCGAAGACGGGGATCTGCGCATCGGACTCGGACTCGTACGCGGGTGGGGAGAGGAGATCGCCGAACGGGTGGTCGCCGAGCGCGACCGCCGCGGGCCGTTCCACTCGCTCGTGGACTTCCTCCGGCGCACTCCCGCCGCCCTCAAACGGCCGGCCGTCGAGAACCTGATCTGGGTGGGCGGCTTCGAGGCGCTCGGCCTCACGCGCCGCGAGCTGCTCTGGCAGTCCGGGCTCTGGCTCGGTCCCGACGGCAACGACGAACGGACCGGCGGCCGGGACGACCACGCCCAGACCGAGCTCGCGCTCGACGACCCGTATGCGGACCGGCCGTTCCCGGACCTCGACGCGAACGACCGCATGGTCGCCGAGTACCGCATGCTCCGCTTCTCGGCGGAGAAGCACCCCCTCACCCTGCTCCAGGACGCGCTCCCGAGAGGGACCGTCCCGTCGAGCCGGCTCCCCGACCTCCGTCAGGGGAGCACCGTCCAAGTCGCCGGGCTCGTCACCACCCGCCAGCGCCCGGGCACCGCCAAGGGCTACGTCTTCGTCCTCATGGAGGACGAGCACGGCCCGGTGAACGTCATCGTGAAGCCCGATGTCTACGTGCGGGACCGGCACGCGGTGCGCATGGAGCCGTTCCTCACCGTTCGCGGGCGCCTCCAGAAGGACGGTGCCACCCTGAACGTCATCGCCGAGCGAGTGGAGGCGCTGCGCGTGCCGGAGCGGGCGGCACCACAGCGCGGGCTGGCGCGAAGCTCCCTGCCCCGCACCACCGAGTACTGGACGGATCCGGCCGATCCGGGGGCCGACAACGACGGACCGGCCCCGGAGGGGACGGAAGGTTCCCGGTTTCGCTATCTCTCCGCGCTTCGTGAATCCCCTCCCGACATCAAGAGCTGGGGGTGAGATGCACGAACCGCCGCCGCGCCACCCACTTCAGCAGATCACACCATGCGCAAGCTGACCCCCATCCTCACCGTCGAAGCGATCGAGCCCTGCCTTCCGTTCTGGACCGACGTGCTCGGCTTCGAGGTGCCCGTCACCGTACCTCACGAAGACACGATCGGCTTCGCCATCCTGCAGAAGGACGGAGTCGAGCTGATGTACCAGACCCGCGCGAGCATCGACGCCGACCTCGGTGAGTCGGACGCCCCCGCCGAGCTCGGTCGCGAGCTGGCCGGCGGAAGCGCCCTCCTCTTCGTCGAAGTCGACGCGATCGACCCGCTCCTTCCGAAGCTGGACGGCGTCGAGGTGGTGGTGCCGCGCCGCCGGACGTTCTACGGCATGGACGAGGTGTTCGTCCGCGCTCCGTGCGGCACCGTCGTGGGATTCGCCGCGAAGGTGGAGGAGTAGTACGCGGTACGGGCTCGGCTCCGGTGGTCGGCAGTCCGTGCGTCAGTCCAGCCGCTCGACCACCACCGCCCCCCAGGGACAGAACCGCTCGACCCTCTCGATCCAGTAGTCGAGATCGTCTTCGACCATGCTGGGACGCCCGTCGCAAACCTCGATCGATACGTCCGGCGCCTCCACGGTCGAAGGCACCATGTGCCAGCTCCACGGCTCGTTGTATCCACTGTCGCCGGCTGCGAGCTCGCCTGTAAGCACGCCTTCCTCTCCCGACGCGAGGCGGGCTTCGAGCGCGGCGACCTGCTCGGCGCTCGTGACCTCGAGGACGAACGTCTCCCCGCTCACTTCGACACCGTAGCGCACCGGCGCCTCGGGCATGAACGAGGATTCGTCGCAGGCGGTAGCGAGCGGCAGCGTGAAGAGGAGCGCCGCCGGGAACGACCTGGACAACGGAAGGAGCGATGGACGAAAGCGTGGTGTTCCTGAACTCATATCGACCCCATCATATCGTGCGTGCATGATCATCGTCCGGATTCCACGGGGATCCGTAACCCCGCCCGGGACTACGGAACGAATGGACGACAGGGTTCATGACACGCTCAGCCCCTCACCCCCGCGGCCAGAGGTTGTTGCTGCGGTCCACGTCGGGCGCATAGCCCGAGGGGTCGATCTCCACGCGCGTCACCCGTCCTGCATCCGCGGGAAGCTGGTAATGGTGGCGCACCTCGCCCCGCAGCCAGTGCTCGACGGGGATCTCGTACTCGATGGTCTCTCCCTCCGTCGTTCGCACGCGAACTTGGGCTGGGAAGGGGGCGAGCCCCCGATCCCGGACGATGACGATCGGGCCTTCACCGTTCGGCGTCTGCACGTTCTCCACGGCGTGGTCGAGGGTCCACGTCTCGTAGTAGAACGAGGTCCAGAACCAGTCGAGCTCGCGGTCGGCGACTCGCTCGAAGGTGTTGAAGAAGTCCCAGGGCGTGGGGTGCTTGTAGGCCCACTCGGAAAGGAAGGTTCGATAGGCTTCGGTCCACACGTCCTCGCCCAGCACCTGCCTGAGCGCGACCATGAGCGTGGCGGGCTTCATGTACGACGCGATGCCGTAGCCGGGACCGGGCTCGTAGTAGTCGCCGTGGCGCATCATGCTCTGCTCGAGCCCGGCACGGGCGACCTGTAGGTAGATGCGGGCCTCGAGCCTGTGGTGATCCACACCCGGCCAGATCTCCATCCGGCTCTCACTCTCGAGGAAGGTCGTCATGCCCTCGTCCATCCAGGCGTGGCGCTTCTCGTTGGTGCTCACGATCATGGGCACCCACATGTGGGCGAGCTCGTGCGAGGTGACGTTGAAGAGCTCCTGCTCACCCCGGCCCTCGTACGAGCCCATCACCGTCATCATCGGATATTCCATGCCCCCACCGATGATGTCGGCGCCTTCGACGGACGTCATATGGGGCCACGGGTAGGAGATGCCGGTGTACTCGGAGTGGAACTCGATGGACTGCTTCCCGTAGCGCCATTGCTCGGACCAGAGGGGAGCGCGGTCCTCGCGCCAGAAGGAGTGGATGAGCACCCGGTCGTCCTCGCCGTCCCCGTCCCGGTCCGGGACCACGGCGGAGGTGGCGTCCCAACGCTGTACGTTCGACGTGGTCCACGCGAAGTCCCGCACGCTGTCCGCCGCGAACTCGTAGGTGAGCCACCCGTCCTGGCCTTCCGTGGTGATCGTGCCGGCGTCCCGCTCCGCCTGCCCCGCGATGGTGACGCGCTCGTCGGACGTCGCAGCCTCGGCGAGTCGGTCCCGGGTGACGGCCGTATAGACTTGCGTCGGATTCTCGAGCTCGCCGGTCGCCATGACCGTCCACCCTTCGGGCACGGAGAGCGACGCACGATAGTCCCCGAATCCGTCGTGGAACTCCGCGTTGCCCAGATAGGGCTCGGCGTCCCACCCGCGGAGCGCGTCGAAGGTGGCCATCTTGGGGAACCAGTACCCGACGAAGTAGACCTCCCGGTCGGAATAGCCCATGCGCCCGGCCCCGGACTGGGGCAACTCGACGCTCCATTCGATCTCCAGCTCGAGCGTGTCCCCCTGCTCGACGGCCTCGGGAAGTCCGAGCTCCATGAGGGTCCCCTGCACACGGTACGCGGAACCGTCATTCGGATTCCCTTCCTGGATGGTGTCCTCCTGAACGACGACGCTCTCCAGCGTCATTCCGCCGGTGACTTCCTCCACCGACCGTCGCGGCACCCCTTCCTTGTGCAGATTCTGATGGAGGTGTAGCTGCACGGTACCGAGGGTGGCCGGCGCGTTGTTCGCGTACCGGATGCGCACCGATCCGTCCAGACGGCCCGTCTCGGGGTCCAGTCGCCCCTCCAGGTCGTACGACGTCCACTGCTGCCAGTACGAATCGGTCGGGCTCCCGTCCGGCGCCCTCCATCCGCGCTCCACGGACGCCCGGTACGGTCGAGGGGGCGTGACGGCCTGCGGGATCGGGCGCACGTCGATCACCCCCTGCTCCTGCTGCGCCGACAGCGGGTGGGCCAAGACGCCGACGAAAACGGCGCAGACGAGCAGCGCCGCGGGAATCGCGGTACGGACGGACAGGGGTTTCGTCATTATTTCTTCCTCAAGGATTCCGTTTCAGGTAGAAGGCTACACCGGCCCAGTCGGTCGCGGCCGAGAACATGTCGAAATACCGATCGACCTCCTCGCGTCCCATGTACGGAGCGAGCTCGTCCCGCACCTCTGCTTCGAAGCGCTCGGCGTCCTCCTCTTCGTCCCCGTTCTCGAGCGCCACCCGGACACGCGCTTCCAGCGCCTCGAGCCTGGAGGCGAGCTGGGTTCGCCGCTCCTCCACGTCGTCGTGGATGCCGAAGTGCGTGACCGCGGCCCGCTCCGCTCCGATCCCGCCGACTTCCTCCAACGTCCCCTCCCACGCCCGCAGATCGACTCCGGGAGGCGGCGTGGCCGGATGGGTGGGACCGCCGCCGAGCACGATGCCCAGCGCGTCACCGGAGAACAACGTGCCGTCCCGCTCGTCCAGGTAGGCCAGGTGGTGCGCGATGTGTCCGGGCGTATGAATCGGACGCAGCCGTTTCCACGGCCCCTCCTCGCCGGTCCTCCATGCACGCACACGATCCGCGGGCACCGGCTTCACTTCTCCCCACAGTCGATCGTGTGCATCTCCGAAGGTCCTCCGCGTGCTGGCGACCAGGCGTTCCGGGCTCACCATATGTGACGCGCCATCCTCGTGCACGTGCACAACCGCGTTCGGGAAGCGCTCCACGAGGTGCCCCGTCGCGCCTGCGTGATCGAGGTGGACGTGCGTCAACGCGACGTGCCGCAGATCACCGGCCCCGAGCCCGCGCTGCGCCAGTTCGTCCACGAGACGGTCGAGCGTGGTGGTCGGGCCCGGATCGACGACGGTGGGCTCTGCGGCATCGATCAGATAGCACGCGATCGCCCCCTCGAGCCCCAGATGCAACAGGTCCATGCACTCCGGCTTGTTCATGAAACGTTCAGCCTCCCTGGAATGAAAAGAGGGGCGCCCCGCGGGGCGCCCCTCCAGAACCACCGCCACGGATGCGGCGCGTCACCTCCGGACGCGAGGCGTCATCCCCGCTCACCGATCGGCACGAACTGACGCTCTCCTTCGCCCACGTACAGCTGGCGGGGCCGCGCGATCTTCTGCTCACCATCTTCGAGCATCTCCTGCCACTGCGCGAGCCAACCCACCGTCCGCGGGATCGCGAACAGGACCGGGAACATCTCGACCGGAAAGCCCATCGCCTGATAGATGATCCCGGAGTAGAAGTCCACGTTCGGATACAGGTTCCGCTCGACGAAGAACTCGTCGTTGAGCGCGATCTTCTCGAGCTCGAGGGCGATATCGAGGAGCGGATTGCGGCCCGTCACCTCGAACACTTCGTCCGCCGTGCGCTTGATGATGTTGGCACGCGGGTCATACGCCTTGTACACGCGGTGACCGAAGCCCATCAGACGCTCCTCGCGTCGCTTCACTCCGTCGATGAAGTCCGGAATGTTTTCGACGCTACCGATGCGCTTGAGCATCCGCAGCACGGCCTCGTTGGCACCACCGTGCAACGGGCCGTAGAGCGCCGCCATCGACCCCGCGACCGCAGAGTAGGGATCCGACTGCGAGGACCCGATGACCCGCATCGTCGTCGCCGAGCAGTTCTGCTCGTGGTCGGCGTGCAGGATGAAGAGCACGTCGAGCGCCTTGGCGAGAACCGGGCTCGGCTTGTAGTCGCGGCTCCCGATCCGGAACAGCATGTTCAGGAAGTTCTCGGTGTAGGAGAACTCGTTCTCCGGATAGACGTAGGGCAGCCCCCGGTGGTGCCGGTACGAATACGCGGCCAGCGTCGGAAGCTTCGCGACGAGCCGGACGATCTGCTCCCAGCGGGCGGCCGGGTCGTCGACCTGCTTCGCTTCGGGATAGAAGGTCGACAGCGCGGAAACGCCGCTGATGACCATGCTCATGGCGTGGGCGTCGTACCTGAAGCCCTCGAACAGATCCGTGATGTTCTCGTGCACGTAGGTGTGGAACGTCACGTCGTGCACGAAGTGGTCGAGCTCGGACTGGGTCGGAAGCTGACCGTTGAGGAGCAGGTAGGCGACCTCGAGGTGGGAGCTACGCTCCGCGAGCTGCTCGATGGGGTAGCCCCGATAACGGAGAATTCCCTCTCCCCCGTCGATGTACGTGACCTCGCTCCGGGTGGACGCGGTGTTCGTGAACGCCGGATCGTAGGACATCATCCCGAAGTCGGAGTCCTCGACCTTGATCTGGCGGAGGTCCATAGCCCGGATCACGTCGCCGTCGAGAACGTCGATCTCGTACTCTCGGCCGGTGCGATTGTCCCGGATCGAGAGGGTGTCCTTCCCCTCGCTTCCGCTCTCTCCCATGAAATGTCTCCGTTGGCTTGTCTGGATCGCCGGAATGCGGCGGAGGAGCCTGATTATATCGACCGCGACGCCCGGTCCCAAGGGCGGACATACCAATGCCGGGGGCGGGATTCGAACCCGCACGCCCTCGCGGACAGCGGCTTTTGAGGCCGCCGCGTCTACCGTTCCGCCACCCCGGCCACGTCAGACCCGCAAGCTAACGCCGCGTGCACCCACCGCTCAATACGTGACGAAGGCCGTCCAGCCACCTGACAGAGTCCCCGACTTCTCGCATCATTAGTGTTCACTCAGCATCGACATTTCGGATGCGCATGCAGGCGCCACCGACGTACGAACACAGGAGCCACCGTGGCGGATTCCAAGAAAGATCCATTCGGAGCACGGACGACCCTCGACCTCCCCGAAGGTCGCACGTCCTTTTATCGGCTGGCGAAGCTGGAAGAGGACGGCGTCGTCGACTCCCTGGCCCGGCTTCCATTCTCGATTCGAATCCTGCTCGAGAACGCGCTTCGCCACGCGGGAAGCCCCTACGTGAAGGAAGAACACGTACATGCCATAGCCGCGTGGAGCCCCACGAACGCGGGCGCCGACATCCCGTTCATGCCGAGTCGCGTGGTCCTCCAGGACTTCACGGGCGTTCCCGCCGTGGTCGACCTCGCCGCGATGCGGGACGGGCTGGGTCATCTGGGCGGAGACCCTGCGAGAATCAACCCGGTGGTTCCCGCCGACCTGGTCATCGACCACTCGGTGCAGGTGGACTACTTCGGCACCGCCGAAGCTTTCGGACAGAACGTCACGCGCGAGTACGAGCGCAACCACGAGCGGTACGCGCTCCTCCGCTGGGCGCAGGAAGCCTTCGCCAACTTCTCGGTGGTCCCCCCGGGCACCGGCATCGTGCACCAGGTGAACCTCGAGTACCTCGCTTCCGTCATGCACCGACGCGAGGAGGACGGCGAGTTCGTCACCTACCCCGACACACTGGTGGGCACGGACTCCCACACGACCATGATCAACGGCCTGGGCGTCGTCGGCTGGGGCGTGGGTGGTATCGAAGCCGAGGCGGTCGTCCTCGGACAGCCGTACTACATGCTGATGCCGGAAGTCGTGGGCATGAAGATGACCGGCTCCCTTCCGGAAGGCGCCACGGCCACGGACCTGGTGCTCCGGGTGACCGAGATGCTCCGCGAGCACGGCGTCGTGGGCCGCTTCGTGGAGTTCTACGGCGCCGGGCTGAGCAACCTCTCGCTGCCGGACAAGGCCACGCTCGCGAACATGGCGCCCGAGTACGGCGCCACCATCGGGTTCTTCCCGGTCGACGACGCGACGCTCGAGTATCTTCGAGGCACCGGGAGGGATCCCGAGGTGGTCGACCGGGTGGAGCGGGTGTCCAAGGAGCTCGGGCTCTTCCGCACCGACGACATCCCGGATCCGGAGTTCACCTCGACGCTCGAGCTGGACATGTCCACGGTGGAGCCGAGCCTGGCCGGGCCGAAGCGTCCGCAGGACCGGGTCCGACTCGTCGACATGCGCCCCGCCTTCGAGCGCGAGCTTCCCGACCTCGTGCCGGCCGGATTCGACTTCCCGTCTCCGGAAGAGGCCGAGGCCGAAGGGGAGCCGCGCGGCACGGAAAGCTGGGCCGGCGAAGGAGGAGACGAGCCGGTGACGGTGGCCGGCCACGTCGCGAGCGCCCACTGCAACCGGACCGTGACGCTCTCGCACAACGGCGAAGAGATCGAGATCTCGGACGGAACACTGGTCATCGCCGCCATCACCTCCTGCACGAACACGTCGAACCCCTCCGTCATGATCGGTGCAGGACTCGTCGCCCAGAAGGCGGTGGAGCGGGGACTCGAGGTGCCGTCCTGGGTCAAGACGAGCATGGCGCCGGGGTCCAAGGTGGTAACCGACTACCTCCGAGGGTCAGGCCTGCTCGAGCCGCTCGAGAAGCTGAGCTTTCAAGTGGTCGGATACGGGTGCACGACCTGCATCGGTAACTCCGGCCCACTCGACGAGAACATTCACCAGGCGATCGAAGAGAACGGACTGGTCGTGGGCGCGGTGCTCTCCGGGAACCGGAACTTCGAGGCCCGCATCCACCCGCTGGTGCGCGCGAACTACCTCGCGTCCCCCATGCTCGTCGTCGCCTACGCCCTCGCGGGACGCCTCGACATCGACATGTACAACGAGCCGCTGGGCCGCGACCGCGACGGAAAGCCGGTCTTCATGGCCGACATATGGCCGACCCAGGAGGAGATCAGGGACACCGTCGCCTCGGCGCTGAAGCCGGAGATGTACCGCCACCGGTACGCCGAGGTCTTCGAGGGCGACGAGCATTGGCGCGACCTCCCGGTGCCCGCGGAGGGCAGCCTCTACGCCTGGAACGACGAATCCACGTACGTGCAGCGTCCCCCGTTCTTCGAGGGCATGGGAGCCGGCGTGCCGGAGCCGTCCGACGTCCGGGGCGCGCGCGTGCTCGCGCTGCTCGGGCAATCCGTGACGACCGACCACATCTCACCCGCGGGCGCGATTCCGAAGCACGAGCCGGCCGGACGGTACCTCCGTGACAAAGGCATCGAGGTAAAGGACTTCAACACCTTCGGTGCCCGGCGGGGCAACCACGAGGTCATGATGCGCGGCACCTTCGGCAACGTGCGCATCAAGAACCTCCTGCTCGACGGTCGCGAAGGTGGCTACACGGTGCATTTCCCGACGGACGAGGAGTTGCCGATCTACGACGCTTCCATGCGCTACCAGGAAGAGGGAACCCCCCTCGTCATCCTGGCCGGCCGGGAATACGGCACGGGGAGCTCGCGCGACTGGGCCGCGAAGGGCACGGTGCTCCTCGGCGTGCGAGCGGTCATCGCCGAGAGCTACGAGCGGATCCACCGCAGCAACCTCGTCGGCATGGGCGTGCTTCCGCTCGAGTTCCCGAAGGGCGAGGGCGCCGAGTCCTTGGGGCTCACGGGCCGCGAGACGTTCGACATCGAGGGGATCTCGAAGGACATCGAGCCGGGCGGAACCGTTGCCGTCACCGCGACGGCCGAAGACGGATCCGAGACGGAGTTCGAGGCGACGGTCCGCCTCGACTCCGACATCGACGTGGAGTACTACCTGAACGGCGGGATCCTGCAGACGGTGCTCCGGAAGATGGCCCTCGGCGAGATGTAGCCGCGAGCTGCTACGGCCGCTCGTCGCCGTCCTTCATGGCGGCGGGCGGGCCAAGCACTTCCTGCAAGATCACGGCCTGCTTGAGCGCGTCCGCGCCTTCCCTCCCTTGGAGCATGGCACGGACGCGCTTCGCATTTCGGTTCTCGTGCCCCGACGGACGCCAGTCCTGCCGCGACGGGGCACGCTCCGACGGATCCGTCCCGTACACCGTGTGTGTGCGGTGGACCGGGTGCGCATCATCGTCGGCGACCGGCATCGGCGACCGGCTCGGCTCGGGCTGAGGGGCCGGCACGGGCCTCGGCGCCGGCCGGGCGGACTCCGACGCGGGCTTTGGCTCGGCGGGCCGGGGAGCGGTAGGCGGCTCCGCATCGGGCTCCGGCTCGGGCTCTCGCTCCCCTGGAGCCAAGCCCGCGATCTCCTCCCAAATGTCAGCCGGGATCATCGTTTCGGACGGCTCTTCGCTCGTCTGCCGGTCCGCACCGTCGAGGTTTCGGTCCCGCGGCACCTCGGCACGCACCTCATCATCCCCTTCCCCGTCCTCGGCACGCTCCTTCTTACGTTGGCGCGCGACCGACTCGAGGATGGAGAAGAGGATGATGACGGCGAAAAAGATCAGCTCGGCCACGGCGCGCTACTCGCTCCCTTCCTGGCTCGAGCTACCGTCGTCCGGCCCCGCTATGGATTCTCGCATCGACGTGTCGGCCTCGACGTTCTTGTAGCGGACGAAATCCATCACGCCGAGATTCCCGTTCCGGAACGCTTCGGATATAGCCAAAGGCACCTCCGCCTCGGCCTTCACCACGTCGGCACGCCGCTCGACGACCAATGCCTTCATCTCCTGCTCCTGGGCGACCGCCATGGCACGGCGCTCCTCGGCACGGGCCTGCGCCACGCGCTTGTCCGCCTCGGCCTGGTCCGTCTGGAGCTCGGCCCCGATGTTCTTGCCCACGTCGACGTCGGCGATGTCGATCGAAAGAATCTCGAACGCCGTCCCTGAATCCAGACCCTTCTGGAGCACCCCCTTGGAGATGCCGTCTGGATTCTCCAGAACCGCTTTGTGCGAGTCGGCTGAACCGATCGTGGAGACGATCCCCTCACCCACCCGAGCGAGGATGGTTTCCTCGCCGGCACCCCCGACGAGGCGGTTGATGTTCGCCCGCACGGTCACCCGCGCGATGGCGATCAGCTGGATGCCGTCCTTGGCCATGGCGGCCACCTTGGGCGTGTTGATCACCTTCGGATTCACCGAAAACTGCACGGCCTCGAAGACGTCGCGTCCGGCCAGGTCGATGGCCGCCGCCTGGTTGAAGCGGAGCTCGATGTTCGCCTTGTCCGCGCTGATGAGCGCCCCCACGACCCGGTCGACGCGCCCTCCGGCCAGATAGTGCGCTTCCAGCAAGTTGATATCGAGGTCGAGGCCCGCCTTCGTCGCCGTGATCAGGGGCCGCACCACGGCCGGTGGTGACACCTTCCGGAGCCGCATCCCGACCAACGATCCGATCCCGACCTTCACGCCGGCCGAGATCGCCTCGATCCACAAGCGCACCGGAATCGCCCACAGGACGATCAGGAGAAGGACGACGGCGCCGATCGCGAGGATGGCGTTGAGCGCGAGAATCTGGTCTTGCATCGCTACTGACCTTCGGAAGAAGTGGTCGGATCGGGAGGAATCGTCGCCGGCGCGTGATCACTCGTGTCGGCTTCACGGACCACGTGCCGGTACCCCTCGGCGCTGATGATTCGGATGGGCGTGCCCGCCGTGATCCATGCGGACTCCGAGACTACGTCGATACGCTGCTCGCCGAACAGCCCGGTGCCGGACGGTCTGAGGTCGGTCAAGGCCGTCCCTACCGAACCGACGAGCTCGGACCGCTGGTCGTCCGATTCGTATCCGGTGAAGCTCTCGGTCCGGTCGAGAAGGAAGATCCCGCTCTTCGCGAGCCTCGAGCTACGGGGAAGCGATCGGATCATCGCCCAGGACGTGACCAGGACGAGCAGCACGGTCGTGCTGAGCACGAGTCCGGCCCGCGCGAAGTCAGGGGTCGTGGGGAGGGATCCCAGCATGCTCATGAAGAGTCCCGCGAGCAAGCCGAGTCCTCCGAGCACCCCGAAGATTCCGAATCCCGGGACCACGAACGCTTCGATGCCCAGAAGCACCAGACCGGCCCCGAAGACCAGCAGGTCCTCCATCCCCGCGAGCCCGACGATCAGGTGCGACCCGAAGAAGAGCGCCAGAGAGAGGATCCCCGCGGCTCCCGCGATGCCGAAGGACGGCGTCTTGATCTCGGTGATCAGCCCCAGGATCCCCAGAGTGAGGAGGAACGGAGCGATCACGGGATTCGAGAAGAAGCGCACCAGGCGCTCCGCCCAGTTGACTTCGGCGGTCACGACGGACGCCCCTCGGGCCTCCCGGACATCGAGAAGAGCGTCGAGGTCGTCGACTTGCTCGGCATAACCGATCCGAACGGCATCGTCCGTGGTGAGCGTGAGGAGCTTGCCGGCTTCGACCACCCCTTCCACGGCGATGTCTTCGTCCACCATCGCGGCGGCCACTTCCGGATCCAGACCCCGTTCCTCGGCGAGCGCGCGCATCTCGCTGCGCATGGCCGAGACGATCTTCTCGGAGGCCTTTTCGCCCGATCCGTCCACCGGGGTCGCGGCTCCGATGACCGCACCGGGCCGCATGTAGATCCCGTCCGTGGCCAGCGCGATCAGGGCTCCGGCCGAGAAGGCACGTCGGTTGACCAGCGTATAGACGGGAACGTCGCTGTCACGCAACGCGTCGGTGATCCGCTGGGCGGCATCCACGCGCCCTCCCGGCGTATCCATGTCGAGCACCACGAAGGCCGCCCCGGAAGCCTCCGCCTCGGCCAGGCTCCGTTCAATGAAGGGGGCGAGGCCGAGCTCGACGACACCGGTCACGGGAATCCGCACGACCGTGGCCGTTTCCTGCGCCGAACCCCCCGCCGGCGCCGCGGTCGCGACGACGACGAAGGCGAGCGCCACAGCGAGTCCGATACGAGCCGGACGTGCGGCCACCCGTCGAATCATGGGAGCATCCATTGCCTGAAAGGTACGTCCGAACTGCATGTGCACCAGACCGGGGGGGCGTTCGCTTGACCCCGGCAGGGCGCTCCGGGTAACCTTTTGCGTCTCACTCGGCGTAACGGAACTCCCCGGGAGGGCCGTGTATACGGGGCTTCGTCACGGCAGCAGACTCGATCCAGACTCCAGAGGAAAGCCCAGATGTCCGACAAGGTACTGGTCCATTACGAGGTGCGGGGCAAGGTCGCGCTCCTGACCCTCGACGACCCCCCCGCCAACACGTACACGCACGAGATGATGCGCCAGATCGACGAGGCGGTCGTCAAGGCGCGGTTCGACAAGGACGTGGAGGTGATCGTCCTTACGGGTGCGGGCGACAAGTTCTTCTGCGCGGGCGCGAACATCGGCATGCTGTCCGAGGCCGATCCCGACTGGAAGTACTGCTTCTGCCTCCACGCGAACGAGACCCTCAACCGGCTCGAGCACACGCCGAAGCTCGTCATCGCAGCGCTGAACGGGCACACCGTGGGCGGTGGGCTCGAGATCGCCATGGCCGCGGACATCCGGATCGCTCGGAAGGACTCCGGAAAGGTCGGCCTCCCCGAGGTCGCGCTCGGCGTTCTCCCGGGCACCGGCGGCACGCAGCGCTTGGTCCGCTTGGTGGGCAAGCCCAATGCGATTCAGCTCATGGCCGAGGGCTCGACGTTCGACTTCGGCAGAGCTCAGGAGCTGGGGCTGGTGAACACGATTCTCGACGTCGAGGACCGTGACGCGTTCCTGGACGCAGTCCTGGAGTACGCCGGGCAATTCACGACCCCGGACAAGGCCACCAAGGCGGTCGGCTTCATCAAGCGTTCCGTGCAGACCGGAGCCGAGATGCCCTTCGAGCTGGCGCTCACGCTCGAGCGTGAGCTTCAGGCTCAGCTTTTCGCCAGCACCGACGCGAAGGAAGGGCTCGACGCATACGTCGACAAGCGGAAGCCCGAGTTCAAGGGCAAATAAGCTCGTGATAGAGCATGGTGCGGGGTCCGGAAGCAGCTTCCGGGCCCCGCTTTTTTGCGATCTGGTGGAGAAACCCATATGCGGGAAGCATGGATCATCGATGCGGTGCGGACGCCGATCGGACGACACGGAGGCGCGCTCGCTCCGGTCAGGCCTGACGACCTCGCAGCGCTGACGATCACGGAGTTGGTGGAGCGCTCGGGCATCGATCCACACGTCCTGGACGACGTGATCTTCGGTTGCACCAACCAAGCGGGTGAGGACAACCGCAACGTAGCCCGGATGGCGCTGCTGCGCGCGGACCTTCCCGTCACCGTGCCGGGCCAGACGGTGAATCGCTTGTGCGGCTCGGGAATGCAGGCCGTCGCGTCGGCCTTCCAGGCGATCCGCGCCGGTGAGGGGGACGCCTTCGTCGTGGGTGGGGTCGAAACCATGAGCCGCGCGCCCTGGGTCATGCTCAAACCAGAACGAGCCTATCCCCGAGGAGCCCCCGAGACGGCCGACACCGTGCTCGGCTGGCGATTTCCCAATCCAGCCTTCGTTCCGGAATGGACGATCGGGCTGGGCGAGACGGCCGAAGTCGTCGCGGAAGAGTTCGACGTAACCCGGGAGGAGCAGGACGCGTTCGCGGCCGAGAGTCAGCGACGAGCCGCCGCCGCCATGGAAGAAGGCCGTTTCGACGAAGAGCTGGTGCCGGTGACCGTACCCGTCCGTAAGGGGGATCCGGTGGTGGTGGACCGTGACGAGCATCCCCGGGCCGGTACGACCGTGGAGGCGTTGAGCCGACTCCGTCCCGTCTTCAAGAAGGGCGGCTCGGTGACAGCCGGAAATTCCTCGGGGATCAATGACGGAGCGGCGGGCCTGCTCATGGTTTCCGCCGAACGCGGCGAAGCCCTCGGACTCGAGCCCATGGCACGCGTCGTGGCGAGCGCCGTGGCTGGTGTGGAGCCCCACCGTATGGGCGTCGGCCCGATCCCCGCCACGCGCGGGGCACTCGCCCGAGCCGGATGGACGGCTTCGGACCTCGACCTCGTCGAGCTGAACGAAGCGTTCGCGGCCCAGGCCCTTCCCTGCATGCGGGAGCTGGATCTCGACCCCGAGTCGGTCAACGTGAATGGCGGGGCGATCGCGCTCGGGCACCCCGTCGGATGCTCCGGGGCCCGGATCGTGGTCACCCTCTTGCACGAGATGAAGCGACGAGGTGCCCGCAAGGGGCTGGCATCGATGTGCATTGGAGTCGGACAGGGAATCGCTACGCTGTGGGAGGTCGCATGAGAAACATCGACAACGTCGCCGTCGTCGGAGCCGGAACCATGGGCCACGGAATCGCCCAGGTGTGCGCGGCAGCCGGCTGCGACGTTCGCCTCTACGACGTGAACGAGGAAGCCGTCGAGCAGGGCACGGCCCGGATCCGTGCGAACCTCGAGAAAGGCATCGATCGCGGGAAGGTTACGGAGGACGAGCGGGACCGGGTCCTCGAACACCTGTCCACGACGACGGACCTGACCGACGCGGCGGCCGGCGCCGACCTCGTCGTCGAAGCCGCGCCCGAGTCGATGGACCTCAAGGAGCGGATCTTTCGCGAGGTCGCGACCGCCGCCCCGGACGACGCTCTGCTCGCGAGCAACACGTCATCGCTCTCCATCGGGCGAATCGCCCAAGCCGTTCCCCGTCCGGAACGATTTCTGGGCATGCACTTCTTCAACCCGGTTCACATCATGGCCCTGGTGGAGGTGGTCTGGGGACCCGAAACCGGAGACGAGGCCCGTGACGCGGTCGTGGACTTCGCTCGTCGCTTGGGCAAGGAACCCATCGTCGTGAAAGACGCGCCCGGCTTCGCCTCCTCCAGGTTGGGCGTCGTGCTGGGCCTCGAGGCGATCCGGATGGTCGAGCAAGGCGTGGCGACCGCCGAGGACATCGACAAGGCCATGGAGCTCGGTTACCGCCATCCCATGGGTCCGCTCAAGCTCACCGATCTCATCGGCCTCGACGTGCGGCTCGGGATCGCCGAATATCTGCACGAGACACTCGCGTCAGAGGCGTTCGCCCCGCCCGAGCTTCTGCGCCGCATGGTTTCGGAGGAGAAGCTGGGGAAGAAGACTGGCCAGGGCTTCTACACTTGGTAGCCGGATATAAGGACACGACCTCATGAGCGAATCACCCGTTCTGCTGAAGAAGCGACCCGACCACATCGCGGTCGTCACACTGAATCGACCGGAGAAGCTCAACGCCCTGAACGCGGATGTCCGCGCGCGGCTCAAGGAGTTGTTCGCCGAGCTTCGGGACGACGAAGATGTCCGAGCCGTGGTCATCCACGGTGCGGGCGAGAAGGCTTTCGTGGCGGGTGCTGATGTCACGGAGTTCGCTGCACGAACCGCTGACGAACAACGGGAGATCTACCGCCAACCTCGCATCTATGAAGCGGTCGCGGATTTCCCGAAACCGGTCATCGCCGCGCTACACGGGTTCTGCATCGGAGGCGGGTCGGAGCTCGCACTGGCCTGTGACATCCGCGTAGCCGACAGAAGCACCCAGATCAGCCAGGCGGAAGTTCGTATCGGTCTGATTCCCGGCGGAGGAGGCACCCAGCGGCTGGCCCGGTTGGTCGGACGGGGATGGGCCACGATCATCTCGCTCACCGGGGACTTCGTGGAGGCCGAGGAAGCACACCGGATCGGGCTCGTCGATATCCTGGTCGACGAGGGTGAGCACCTCGAGCGTGCGCTCGAGCTCGCAGGCCGGATGACTCGGTGGAGCCCCGTTTCGCTCCGCCTCGGCAAGGAAGCGATCCGAGCCGCGTTCGAGAAGCCCCTCGCGGAGGGGCTCGAACACGAAAAGGAGCTATTCCTGGAAGCTTTCGCCTCCGAGGACGGCCGGGAAGGTGTTCGAGCCTTCGTGGAGAAGCGCAAGCCCGAGTTCAAAGGAAGGTAGTTCCACCATGGCCGAAGACCGCGCCGCGCTCGACCGCCTCCGTGACCGCATTCACAGACTCGACCGCGAGCTGGTGACGCTCATCGCGGAGCGCCGGAGTCTCGTGTTGGAGATCGGCGGCCTCAAAGAATCCCTCGGGCTTCCCGTCCTGGACCCGCCCCAAGAGGCGAAAGTCGTCCGCCGCGCAGCCCAGATCGCGCGTGAGGCGGGAACCGACGAAGAGTTGGTTCGGGACGTCCTCTGGCGCATCATCGCGTCCGCCCGATCCGAGCAGGAGGGGCGGACCCAATGGGGCCCGCCCCCCACACCGACGGATTGAGCCCTACTCGGCCGCGTCCCGCTGGCTTGCCTCGACCGCCAGGGACGCGACGACCTGCGGTGACGCTCCGACCGGCACGCGTACACCGTAGAGCTCCCCTGGTGGAGTGATCTGCTTGGTCAGATGCGGGTTCAGATTCCGCAAGACGTCGGGATGAATACCGAGGACCTCCGCGATCCGGGATAGGTACGTGCCCCCAGGAACGAACACGCGGTCGAACATGTACGGCTCCGCCCGGGAAACGGCGAATCCGAAGCTGTCAGCCCCCTTCGCCAGGATGGTCGCCGCCACGATTCTCGGTACGTACTCCCGAGTCTCCGCGGGAAGGTAATCCAAGACCTCCCAGTACAGATCCTCATCACCCGTGCGACCGTCCGCATGCTGACCGAGAATCCGGTGAACTCGACTGGGACCCGCGTTGTATGCGGCCGCGGCCAGGTACCACGAGTCGAACCGTCCGTGGAGCCACTCGATATAGTCGAGCGCTGCTTCCGTGGCTCGGACGGGGTCACGGCGCTCGTCCACATACTCGTCCACGCGGAGTCCGTACTCGATGGCCGTGGGACTCATGAACTGCCACATCCCCACGGCCGAAACCTGGGACACCGCCCACGGCGAGAGCCCCGACTCCATCATGGCCAAATACACGAGCTCCTCGGGCATGCCTCGCTCTCGCAACGCGTTGCGAATGAGCTCGTCGTAGACCCCTGAACGTTCGAGCACACGAGCAAATTCCGGGCGACCCGTCGTCTGAAAGCGACGCAGCCACTTCTCGACACGCTCGTTCACGTGCAGCGGGAGCTCGGCGCCCACGGTCCGTACCGAATCCTCGGATACGACGGGATCCGGCCGGGATTCCTCGGAATCCGGGCGGAGGCTCGGGAGAAACGGCGCTACGAGCAGTGGGGCCAACCACCACCCATGGGTCGACACCAACCGACCCAAAGACTCCGAACGGGAGTCCGATCTATCGACACGAGCAGGTTGCTCGCGAAGGTTCCGGGTAGACATCGTCCACCTCCTTCTCTTGTCGTCCCACGCCATCCTAACCTACGGAGTGCTCGATCCGAAAGTTGCGAACGAGCCTCCTGGATGCGCAGAAACGTCTCGAGCGCGCAAACCTCACGCGCGTATGCGAAGAGGTCCGGTCGACGGGCATCAATGCCGTCGATCCGGACCTCATCTCGCGTTGCTGCGGGCTACTCCGTGGGGTAAACCGACACCACGTTGCGAGCCCGCATCCTTTCGAACTTCACTACGCCGTCCACCAGCGAGAAGAGCGTGTCGTCCTTACCCTTGCCGACATTACGGCCGGGATGCACACGAGTTCCCCGTTGACGCACGACGATCCCTCCGGCACGAACCGGCTGTCCCCCGAAGCGTTTGACACCCAACCGCTTCGGGTTGCTGTCGCGTCCATTGCGACTGGATCCTACACCTTTCTTGTGAGCCATGGTGCTCTCGCTTCCTGGAAGACGATCACCCGCCGCTCAGACGAGGGCGACCTCGTCGATCCTGATCTCGGTGAAGCCCTGCCGGTGACCCTGCTTCTTACGGTAGCCTTTCCGACGCTTCCGCTTGAAGACGATCACCTTGTCGTCCCGTCCATGGCGGACGACCTCGGCTTTGACCGAAGCACCGTCCACGACGGGGGTTCCGACCTGTACCTGCTCTTCACCGTCTCCGGCGAGCAGCACCTGGTCGAATGTCACCGCACTTCCGGGCTCCACGTCGAGTGAAGGAATACGCAGACGCGCTCCGGGCTCCGCCCGAAACTGCTTGCCACCGGTTTCGAAAACTGCGTACATACGAACGTCTCACTTGAGCTCGGAAGGTCGTGTTCTAGCCTTATAATTTTGGCAAGATTTCAGCGCCGGTCAAGTCAACGCGGCGTTATATGGTTACGTATTTGTCCGTAACGTCGGTCTCGGCGGGTCCTGAGAGAAGCCGGAACTCGTCGAAGCGCATGAGCGGATCGTCACGAAGGTCGAGCTCCAGCTTCGTCCGAGCACGCAGGCGCTTCAGGAACTCCGGTTCCTCCTCGAACACACGCAACGCAACCTCGGGGTGCACCCGTACCACGATACGCTTTTCGTCCTTCGACGCACCCGCCCGTCCCAGGCTCCGCTCGATCCGGCGCACTACCGTGGCCGGCGTGTAGACGCGCCCGGAGCCTCCGCAGGACGTACATGTACGGGTCAACGAGTTGAAGAGGGACGGCCGCACACGCTGACGCGTCATCTCGACGAGGCCGAGGTCCGAGATCTCGAACGTTTTCGTCCGGGCTCGGTCACGCCCGAGATGAGTGCGCAGTTCCTGCAGCACCTTGTCGCGGTGCTGCTGCGACTCCATGTCGATGAAGTCGACGACGATGATGCCCCCCACGTCGCGAAGCCGCAGCTGCTTCGCGATCTCTCGCGCGGCATCCATGTTGGTCTTGAGGATCGTCTCGTCGGGATCCTTCTTGCCCTTCCCCGTGAACTTTCCCGTGTTCACATCGATCGACACCAATGCTTCCGTGGGCTCGATGACGACGTGGCCTCCGGATTTCAGTGGCACCGTGCTCTTGAAGGCCCGCTGAATCTCCTCTTCAATGTCGTACTCGTCGAAGAGGGGCACGGAGCCTTGGTGAAGGTGCACGCGGTCGAGTAGCTCCGGATCAACCGTCTGTACGTAGTCGACGACCTCATCGTAGATCGCCTTGGAATCCACCCGGAGGGCTTCGAACTTGTCGCTGAAGAGGTCGCGGATCACCCCGCTTATGAGCTTCGCGTCCTGGTGCACGGGCACGGGCGGCTTCTGCGACTTCGCCCGGTTCTGGATCTTCTTCCAGCGGCTGCTCAGCCGGTCGAAATCCTTTTGCAGGATCTCCTTGGTGACCTCTTCACTCACCGTTCGAACGATGATGCCGCCCGCGTCCTCCGGAAGGATGTCCCGGGCCATTTTTCTGAGCTTCGCGCGCTGCTCCCGCCCTTCGATCTTCCGGCTGACGCCCACGTGCGCGGAAAACGGCATGTACACCAGGAACCGCCCAGGCAGGGAAACCTGCGCGGTGAGCCGGGGGCCCTTGCTGCTGATGGGCTCCTTGGTCACCTGGACGAGGATTTCCTGACCCTTTCGGAGACTCTCCTGGATCGGAGGAAGGTTGCGGTTCCGGCCTCGTCGTCCGCCGCCGTTCTCCTTACCGTTCCCGTTTCCGCTTTCGTCCTCGTCCGGATCTTCGTCGTCGTAGTTCAGATCCGAGACGTGCAGAAAGCCCGCTCTTTCGGTTCCGATGTCGACGAACGCCGCCTGGATGCCGGGAAGTACCGCCTCGACCCTCCCCAAGAATATGTCTCCGACCACCCGGCTCTGGTCGGGTCGGTCGAGCATGACCTCGGCCAACTGATTGTCTTCGAGCAGCGCCACCCAGGACTCCTCGGGCGTCGCGCTCACGAGGATTTCTCTCCTCAATGCAAGCTCCAATGTTGAGCACCGGGCCGCTCACCCTCGACGGCACCCCGTACGTCCCGGACTCGCCCACCACCGACTGTGGCACGACGAATCAGGCGACCACGAAGCACCCGCCGTTCTCGGGCCGGCCACCGGCATCGCACCGGCAAACGGACGACGCACGACGAGCCGCGCGACCCGACGACTAGGCTGTGACCTCCGCCCGTTCCCGGGCGGGCTCATGTTGAGACTGCAACGGATCCGCCAGCACGTCCGCCAACATGTGGCGGGCGATGACCAGCTTCTGTACCTCGCTCGTGCCCTCGCCGATCTCACAGATCTTCGCGTCGCGCATCATACGCTCGACCGGATGCTCACTCGTGTACCCGGCCCCACCCATCACCTGGATCGCGCCGAGCGTGGCACGCATCGCGAGCTCCGAACAGAAAAGCTTCGCCATCGCGGCCTCTTTCGAGAACGGCGCGCCCTGATCCTTGAGCCACGCCGCGTGGTACGTCAGATGCTTTCCGGCTTCGATCTCGGTCGCGAGATCGGAGAGGCGGAACTGGACCTGCTGGAAGTCCCACACCTTCTTACCGAACTGCTCGCGCTCGTTCACGTAGCGAACGGCCGTCTCGAATGCCCCCTCCGCGAGCCCGAGCGAAAGCGCGGCGACGCCGATCCGCCCCGCGTCGAGGGTCTTCATGAAGTTGACGAAGCCCAACCCTTCCTCGCCGAGCATTTGCTCGGCCGGCACGTACACGTCCTGCAGAAGCAACTCCCGTGTATCGGACGCCCGCCACCCCATCTTGTCTTCCTTCTCGCCGGCGGTCAGGCCCTCGCTGAACGGCAGATCGTCGCGATGGCCGAATCCGATCCGTTGAGCCGTGTTCAGGTCCACGGTCGGCTTGCACGCAATGAAGCTCGAGATGCCCCGAGCGCCCGCGTCCGCATCCGTCACCGCGGTCACGACGAAGATTTCACCCACACCGGCGTGGGTGATGAAGATCTTGGACCCGTTGAGGCGGTAGCCATCCCCTTCGGGGACCGCGCGGGTTCGGGTGCCCGAAGCGTCCGAACCCGCCCCGGGCTCCGTGAGCCCGAAGCCGCCGAGCACCTGGCCGCTCGCGAGCGGCGGAATGAACCGCTCCTTCTGTTCACGTGTTCCGAACGCGAGGATGGGTGACAACCCGAGGGTCGTATGCGCCGAGACCGTGATGGAGTGACTCGCATCGACCTTGGCCAGCTCCTCGACCACCAGGATGTAACTGAGGTAGTCGCGCCCCATTCCCCCGAGATCTTCGGGAACCGGCACACCGAGGAGGCCCATCTCCCCCATCGTCTTCACGTTCTCCCACGGGAACGTGCAGCTCTCGTCGAGCTCGCGCGCCACCGGTGCGATGGCCTCCCGGGCAAAATCCCGTACCCGTTGTCTGAGCTGAACGTGTTCGTCCGTGAGATATCGATCCATGATCTTTCAGGTCACCAGATTTCAGATTGACAGTTTCGACTCACACCGGTCGCACCGACCGCAATGGGCAGGCGCGCGCTCTCCAAAGTAACGCAGGAGAGCCCTCCGGCGGCAGCCGCGGCCACGCGCGAAACGTCGAACCGCGTTGAGCTTGCGCACGACCACGGCTCGACGACGCAGCAGTGGCGCGGTATCCACGCGGTGCTCGACCCATACCCAGGCGTCCTGAAACCCTCCGGACGGCGGTTCGGTTCCGTCTCTCCCGTCCGGGTCGGCGACCATGGTGATCGCACCGACACGCTCGAGTGCCCGGAGCACCCCTTCCCGCTCGGCAGCATCGGAGAGGCTCGCCGCACGCACGACCGGCGGCATGTCCGACGGGGACCTCGCCCTCAACCGTCGGATCCGACGGAGCGAAGCCCGGAGCTCCTTTCCGGATGGATGGGTGGCATCGATCATGTCCCGCTGGAGCTTCAGGTCCGGCGGCGCATAGAAGGCCACGCAGGCCGCGTCGTCCCCGTCCCGTCCAGCCCGCCCCGCTTCCTGATAGTAGGCCTCCAAGGTGCTCGGAAGACTCACGTGAATCACCGTCCGTACGTCGGCCTTGTCGATCCCCATACCGAAGGCGTTGGTGGCCACGACGGTTCGGCAGGCTCCCTCCATGAACGCGCTTTGGACATGGGTTCTGGCTCCTCCGGACAGCCCCGCGTGGTACGCCTGGGCAGGCATCCCGAAGGCCGCGAGGCGGTCCCGCACCATCTCCACCCGTCCCCGCGTCGGGGCGTACACGATCGCCGGGCCCGGCCGGCGACGAAGGATCCGGTACGTCTCACGAACCCGTTCGCCGAGCGTCCGTCGGCGTAAGACGACCCACGAGAGGTTGGCACGGTCGAACGAGCGCACCACCACCAGGGGCTTCGAGAGCCCCAAGCTGTCCACGACATCTTCCCTGACATCCGGCGTGGCCGTCGCGGTGAGCGCGAGCGTGGGACATTCGAGCACGGCTCCGAACCGTCCGATGCGCCGGTACGCCGGCCGGAACTCGTGGCCCCATTCGGAGATGCAGTGGGCCTCGTCGACCGCCAACAACCGCACATCCAGGTCTCGTAGCTCGCTCCGGAAGGACGCCAACTCGAGCCGTTCGGGCGCCACGAAGAGCACGTCGAGCGCACCGGATCGGGCCGCGGTCAAGGTCGCGCGCCGTTCGGCCGCCGTCTGCGTCGCGCTCATGAAGGCGCCGCGCAGCCCCACCTCGAGCGCCCGGCGCACCTGGTCCTCCATGAGCGACACGAGGGGCGTGAGGACGAGGGTGATGCCCCCCAGCGCGAGCGCCGGAACCTGGTAGCACACACTCTTCCCCCCTCCCGTCGGGAGCACTCCCAGCGCGTCCCGCCCCTCGAGCACGGCACGGACGAGCTCCTCCTGTCCCGGCCTGAACCCGGGATAGCCGAAGTGGCGCCGCAACAGTTCGCGGGGATCGGGAGCCATGGACCAAGCTCACGGCGGTCACCGGGCGGACCCATGAGCGAACGAGCCTCTTACCGTCCGAAGGACTCGAGCGTGGCGAGGCTCGAGCGTGGCGGAACTCAACCGCGGGGGGCGACTCCCGCGCGGTCGTCCTCCTGATCGTCCGAATCGTCATCGGGCATGATTTCCCGACCACCCGGCAAGAACCGAAGGGTCAGACCGAGCCCCAGAACCACGATCGCGGCCCCGATCATCCAACCACGATCCAGCGCCATGCCCACCACGGCGAGGACCGCCCCGAGCGTGAAGAGCCGGACCTTCCATTCGAGGTGCCGACCGGCCCGCCGGGAGCGATCCAGAAGCATGATCGTCGCGACCGTCAGCGGGGCGAGCGTTCGAGGAATCGCCGCACCCCGGCGCGGCACTCCTCCGACATGCGCGCCTCGACATTGACCCTCGCCCCCAGCTCGATGCCGTCCGCGAGATCCAAGCCGTCGAGATCATACAGAAGGCGCTTGGTCAGTGCGACCGCGCCCGGTGGCCGTTTCGCGAGTCCCGCCACATAGTCACGCGTCGCGGCCTCGAAGGCGGCGGGATCGAAGACGTGCTGAACCAGCCCCAGATCCGCGGCGGTCGACGCGCTCACCCGGGCTCCGTTCACGACCATGTCGAACGCGCTCCCTTCGGAAACCTTCCGGCGGAGCATGGCCATCACCATCGCGGGCACGAATCCGAGGTGCACTTCCGGGTACCCGAACTCGGCCCCCTCCTCCGCGACCACGACGTCACAGGCCGTCGCCAGCCCGCAGCCGCCGGCCAGCGCACGCCCGCGCACGAGCGCAACCACCGGACAGCGGTGCTCACGCATCCGGATGAACAACGCTCCGAGCGACCGGGCGTCCTCGAGGTTCTCGTCCGCCGACATGGTCGCGATGCGCTCGAGCTCCGTGAGGTCGGCACCCGAGCAAAAATCCTTCCCCGCACCGGTGACGGTGACGACACGGACGGACTCGTCCGCATCAGCCCGGTCCAACGCTTCCTTCAGGGCCGCTACGAGGGAGCTGTCCAGGGCGTTCCTCTTGTCCGGCCGGTTCAGGGTGAGCGTAGCCACCCCGTCCTCGACCTCGTACAACAGAACCGGTTCGGTCACACGTACTCTCCCTGCTCCGGTTCCCATCCTTCCGGCACCCGCCCCCGGCCCCGAACCGCCTCCGCGACCTCCTCGGGAACCTCGACCTCCATGCGCAGCATGGCCGTGCTGAACACCTTCCCCTGGGCGTCGTTCATGAGAGACATCGTGCCCCCGCCATCCAGCGCGCCATGGAGGAGGAAGTTGAGCGCATAGAGGTTCGGAAGCTCGAACCGCTCCACCTCTCCCGTGACCATCGGCCCGAAATGCTCCTTTATTCGGTCGGGCGTGAGCTGTTCGACGAGAAGATCGTAGTGCTCGGGTTCGTAAGCGATGATCCCGACGTTGGCGGTATCACCTTTGTCACCCGAGCGCGCGTGCGCGAGGTGCACCAACTGAATGCGGCTCATACGTCTTTCACCTCCACCACCAGGTGCGGCTGGACGGCTTCCTTCCGGATGAGGGCCGGCCAGTAGGCCATGATCTCTTGGACACGCGGACGCCCCCCGGCGAAGCCGGTCACGGACGGCGGCCCCGTAAGCACGAGTGGAGCGATCTCTCGTGAGAAGCGCTCGACCGCGGCACGATCCTCCGAGCGCACTCCGATCCGGAGCTGAACCTCCGGAATGTCCGCCGGCGGAGGTCCGACCAACGCTCCGTGCGTCGAGTCCCAACCCACCAACTCCGTGCGCACCTCATCGAACTCGAAGCCCAGCCGATCCAACCGCTCGCGAAGGATCCGGGCCGCGGCTCGTGCCTTTTGCGGAGCGTCCGGCCAGCCGTAGGTCAGCGTCCCGGTCGCCTTCCACCCGGCGGAATACGCGATGGACACCTTGAGGAAATCCGTCGCCGCGCTTCCTTGAATTCCGTGCACGCGGACGCGGTCCGGGCCAACCTCGTCGAGCTGAATCGTCGTGAAGTCGGCGATCACGTCGGGGGTGATATAATCCGTCGGATCGCCCATCTCATACAGGATCTGCTCGGCCACCGACGCTCGCGTCACACGGCCGCCCGTGCCGTCGTGCTTCGTGACCACGAAGCTTCCGTCCGGGGACACCTCCACGATCGGAAAGCCCAGATCGCTCATGTGGGGGATCTCCCACCAGTCGATCATGCAGTTCCCGCCCGTGCACTGTGCGCCGCACTCGTTGATGTGCCCCGCGATCACCCCGGAGGCGATCCGGTTCCAATCATCGGTGGCCCACCCGAACTCGTGCATCAGGGGACCGTAGGTGAGGGCCGTATCCGTGCTGCGTCCGGTCACGACGACGTCGGCCCCCTTCTCGAGAGCCTTCACGATCGGTCCCGCGCCGATGTACGCGTTCGCGCTTTGCACCGAATCGCGGATCGTCGAGAGCGGCTCGCCGGTTTCCATGTTGCGGAGCTCGTGCCCCTGTTCGAGCAACTCGTCGAGGCGCTCCATGAGGCCATCGCCGGTCACCAAGCCGACCTTGGCCTGACCGCTCACGCCCGCCTTCCGGCCGGCCTCGACCAGGGCCTCCGCGCAGCCTTCGGGATTCACGCCCCCGGCGTTCGTGACCACGCGGACGCTCCGCTCTACGCAGGTCGGGAAAATGCGTTCCATGAGAGGAACAAAGTCACGCGCGTATCCGGCCGCCGGATCCCGACCCCGCTGCTTTTGCATGATGGACATCGTGACCTCGGCCAGATAGTCCATCATGAGGTAGTCGAGCGGGCCGCGTTCCACCTGGCGGACCGGCGCGTCCGGATCGTCACCCCAGAAACCCTGTCCACTCCCGACACGCACCGTACGATCGGTGCTGCTCATGCATCCTCCGGTATCTGGAAGGCCCCTACATGCGGGCCCTCGTTGTTCAATGAGGCTCTCAGGAGCAAGCTCAGCGCGGAGCGCAGCTCCTCCGGGAGCACGATCTCGTCGACAAAGCCGCGTGCGGCCGCGAAGCGGGCATCGAGTTGCCGCTCGTACTCGGCACGAACCTCGTCCATGCGGGTCTCGAGGTCTTCGTCCGGCGCCTTGCCTTCTTCCTTCAAGCGGTCGAGTTGCGCGCTAAAGAGGGCCATGACCGCGCTCTCCCCCTCCATGACCCCCATCCGCCCCGTGGGTAGCGAGAGAATGAAATCGGGATCGAAACCCTGCCCGGCCATGGCGTAGTAGCCCGCGCCCGACGCATGGTTCAAGGTGAGCACCAGCTTCGGAACGGTCGCCGTGGCCATTGCTTCCACGAACTCCGCGCCCGCCCGGATGATGCCCGAGTGCTCGGCTTCGGTTCCCACCATGAAGCCCGACACGTCCTGTACGAAGAGAATCGGGGTCCGGTGCCGGTTCATCGTCTCGATGAAGTAGGCCACCTTGCGAGCGCTCTCCGTGTAGACGATCCCGCCGAAGCGCGGCGGCCCACCCTTACCGCTCTTGAACATGCCGCGCGCGTTCGCGATCACGCCCACCGGCATCCCGTCGAGGAACCCGGTGCCGCAGAGCATCTCCTTGGCGTGCTCGGGTTGGAACTCTTCGATGCCGTCGCCGTCGAGGATGCAGTCGAGCACCTCCCGCGTGTCGTACGGCTGCCGATGGTCGTCCGGCAGAATGTCGTAGAGCTCCTGGACGAGGCGCTTCGGTGGTGTCGCTTCCCGCTCTCCGTGCTCCACGTCGGAGGGCAACTCGTGAACCAGACGCCGCAGTCGCTCGACACACTCCTGGTCGTCGTCGACCATGTAGTGAGCCACCCCGCTCACTTCGGTATGGACGCGCGCGCCCCCGAGCTCCTCCGAGCCGACGCTCTGCCCCGTGGCTCCTTTCACCAGATTCGGTCCGCCCAAACCCATGAACGAAGTGCCGTCCACCATGAGGATGACGTCCGACAGCGCCGGAAGATACGCGCCCCCCGCGATACACGGCCCCATCACGGCGGCGAGCTGCGGAATGCGCAGGTACCGGCGCATGATGGAGTTGTAGTAGAAGATCCGCGCCGCACCGTACTGGCCCGGGAACACTCCCCCCTGGTACGGGAGGTTCACACCCGCGGAGTCCACCAGATAGATGATCGGGATCCGGCAGCGCATCGCCACTTCCTGCGCCCGCAGGATCTTGGTGATGGTCTCCGGCCACCACGATCCGGCCTTGACCGTCGCGTCGTTCGCAACGACGACGACTTCCCGGCCTTCGACCCGCCCCACGACCGTGACGACTCCGGCACCCGGCGCCTTTCCGTCATACTGGTCGTGCGCCACGAGCATGCCGACTTCGACTCGGGGCTCGTCCGCGTCCAGAAGAAGATCGATCCGCTCCCGGGCGGTCAGCTTCCCCTGCTCGTGTTGCTTCTCGATCCGCTTCGGCCCACCCCCGAGCCGTAGGCGCTCACGAAGCTCTTGGAGCTCCTCCGCGAGCGTGCCGAGTCTTCCTTTTTCCTCCTTGGTTTCCGTCGCCATCAGGCGACCTCCCGGGACGCGATCCAGTTACGGATGTAGTCGATCGCCTCGGAGGTCGGAGTGCCGGGGCCGAAGAGCTTACCCATCCCCCGCTCCTCCAGCTCCTTCATGTCCTCCTCCGGGATGATGCCGCCCCCCGTGAGCAGCACGTCATCCGCTCCCGCCTCGTCGAGAAGCTCCTTCACTCGAGGGAACAGCGTCATGTGGGCGCCGGACAGGACGGACATGGCAACCACGTCGACGTCCTCCTGAACGGCCGCGGCGACGATCATCTCGGGCGTCTGGTGCAGGCCGGTATAGATGACCTCGAACCCCGCATCACGGAAGGAGCTCGCGATCACCTTGGCGCCCCGGTCGTGGCCGTCGAGGCCGGGCTTCGCCACGAGCACTCGGATCTTGCGATCAGTGTTGGACATCGGGCACGTCCCCGCGTCAATCGTTGTGTGTGTGGAAGGAGGGAATGTACGGCTGAAAAAGATAGGGGAAGGCGGCCGTCGCGGGAATTCGGGACGCGAGAAGCAGGCTCACCGGAGACGCACACGCACGGAAAGCATCCGCCCCGGCTGCGGGAGGCCGCACTGATCGAAGACCGCAGCGTCTCCGACGTTCGATACGGACAAGGAAAGCTCTCCCCGAGCGGAGTCACCAAACCCCGGAAGCCGGAGGCTCCGGCGAAGCCCGAGGTCGAGCCGAGGACTCGTGTCGAACGACTCCACCCCCCCGATCTCGGGGTTCTGACAGAGCTGACTGCCGACGACGGAAAGGTCGGCCGACGCCACCACGTCCAACAGCGCCTCCCGCTGCACCCCGAGCTCGGCCATGAACGCGGGCTCGTATTCGAGGGCGACGGGACTCCCGTCGGGGTTCCATCCCGTCACGTCCTGGAGCGTCAGGTCACCGGACAGGAGCGTGCCGAGGAACCGGGCATTGGCCAGCACCTCGACTCCCGTGCCGTGCACGGCCTCCTGGTTCACACGTCGGAAGCGGCCACCCTCCGGCGTTTCGACGGTCTCCCGCACGATCCCGTCTCGGAGGCGTTGGTGGAAGCCCACGACTTGCACGCTGCCGGCACGGCCTTCGAATGTGACCCCCGCCTCACCGGCGATGAGGACCTCGGGGCCCAGGTCGGGATTCGGGTCGAAGCGACCCAAGGCGCCCGAGTAGAGCTCGCGCAACGCGGGGAAGCGCGTTCGCCGGCTGACCGATGCGTGGTACGACACGGACTCCCCGGTCGATAGCGACGACAACCCGAGCCGAGCGCCCCAGTCCCAAAGGCGGGCGAGCGCGGGCTTGTCTCCGGACTCAGGAGTGTCGGCCCCGTCCGCCGCCGCACCTACCGTGACGCGCGTAGTTCCAAGACCAGGGAGGCCCAAAAACCCGTCGAAACGTTGCTCGAGCTCCGCGCCGAGGCTCCACAAGCGCTGGGAGTAGGCGACCTCGGGCCCGCCACCGATGACCTCGTCGTGATCCACGTCCGCGAAAGTCACCGCCGCGCGAAGATCCGTCCGCTCCCTGACGCCGGCGTCGCCCATCAGACGGAGCGTGAGGGTGCGGTCATCCCCCCGCTCCGTGTCCACCACCTGGTCGAAAGCCTCGCTCGCGAATACATCGATCTCGGTGCGTCCGAGGTCGAGGCCGACGGATGCTTCGAGGTCGCCCGTTCCGAGCGGCGTCTCGTGGAAGCCGGTCCCTCCCGAAAGCGCCACGACGGTCCGGCTTTGGTACGGATAGCGCCAGAGGCGGGGATCCTGGACGTGCGCCTCCGGAGGCACCCCCCGTTCGGACTGAAAGCCCAACCCTACGGCCGAAAGCCACGGCCCCGCATCACTCCGGTACCGTGCCGAGGCAAAGGCGTCGAATCGGTGGACATCGGAGTTCAACCGGATACGTCCGTCCTCCGTGAGGAAGCGCCGCTCGAGGTCGGACGTGTCGAGAACGTCCGGCAGTGGCGTTCCGCCGTGATGCTGGAATCCGGCTCCACCCCGCAGCTCCCACGTTCCGTCGCCCGTCTCGACGAGGGCGCCTCCGGTCCCCGCGAAGGAGGTGCCGCCGGTATGGTTTATCCCGAGCTGCACCGTGAGTGGCTGCGGTCGCTCGTATCTTTCCGGGCCGCGAGCGATGTCGATCTCGACCGCTCCACCCAACACGTTCGGGCCGTGCAGGATCGTGGAGAGTCCCCTGACGAGTCGGATCCGGCGCGCCGCGGTGAGCGGAATCACGGACAGGTCGGTTCGCGCATCCCATCCGAGCGTGAGCGGGACACCGTCCACGAGCACCGCGACCTGACGATCCTCGGCGCCCCGGAGCGCCGGTTGCGCCTCGCCCCTCGAATTCGTCCGGATGACGATCAGTGGCATCGCCCGGAGCGCCTCTTCGAGAGTCGGCGCGGGACGCAGCGGCACGGAGTCCAGATCGACCTCGACCGTGCTCGAACCGCCCACCGTGCTGACCGGGCGTGGCACGTCGATGGTGATTCCCTCGATATCGTACCGGCCGACGGAATCCGTCGTCACCGTATCGGAGGGTTCCTGGCCGCTTCCGGGAACCGGAGCACAGGCGATCACGAGCCCGAGCACGACGGTGTGACGAAGGCTGGAGAGCATGGGAGTCCGTAGGAGCTTTATCGGGTTCCCGCCTGCGACCGGCTCGTAACTCAATCGGCGAGCTAGAAGAACACCGGCTCTTTGTACGCCCCGAAGACGTTCTCCATCGCGTGCCGGATCTCGAAGAGCGTGCAGTACGCGCGGGCGCAGTCGAGGATGTACGGCACGACGTTCTCGCCGTCCCGAGACGCGTTCTCCAGGGCCTGGAGCGTTTGCTCCACCCGTTCGTCGTCCCGTTCCTCGCGAAGCTTCTTCATCCGCGCCACCTGGCGCTCTTCCACGTCGCGATCGATCCGCAGCGTGTCGATCTCGATGTCGCCGGAGCCTTCGGTGAAGCGGTTCACTCCGACGATCACCCGATCCGTCGACTCGATGTCGTGCTGCTGGCGCATCGCCGACTGGGCGATCTCGCGCTGGAACCAACCCGCCTCGATTCCGGGCACGACGCCGCCCATCCCGTCGATCTCGTCGAACAGGTCGAGCGCCTCGCGCTCCAACTCGTCCGTCAGCGCCTCGACGTAGTACGAGCCCGCGAGCGGGTCGATGGTATTCGGCACACCCGACTCGTGAGCAAGGATCTGCTGCGTGCGAAGCGCGATGCGCACCGCCTTCTCGGTCGGTAGCGACAGCGTCTCGTCCATGGAGTTCGTATGGAGCGACTGCGTTCCACCGAGGGCCGCCGCCATCGCCTGATAGGCGACCCGCACGATGTTGTTTTCCGGCTGCTGCGCCGTGAGGCTCACACCGGCGGTCTGCGCGTGGGTCCGAAGCCTCCACGACTCTGGGTTCTTCGCCCCGTGCTTCTCCTTCATGCCGCGCGCCCAGATGCGCCGAGCCGCCCGAAACTTCGCGATCTCCTCGAAGAAGTCGTTGTGTACGTCGAAGAAGAACGAGAGCCGCGGGGCGAACGCGTCGACATCGAGCCCACGGGCGATCCCCCGCTCCACGTACTCGAAACCGTTCCGCAAGGTGAACGCGAGCTCCTGACCCGCCGTGGCGCCCGCCTCCCGGATGTGGTAGCCGGAGATGGAGACGGGGTTGTACTTGGGCGCATGCTCACTGCACCACTCGAACATGTCGACGATCAAACGGAGGGCCGGATCGGGCGGGAACACCCACGCGTGCTGCGCCTGGTACTCCTTGAGGATGTCGTTCTGGACCGTCCCTCGGAGCTTGTCCGGGGAAATGCCCTGGCGCTCGGCCGCCGCGACGTAGAAGCAGAAGAGGATGATCGCGGGCCCGTTGATGGTCATCGACACGGAAACCTGGTCGAGCGGAATGCCGTCGAACAGGGTCTCCATGTCGGCCAGCGAAGAGATCGCGACGCCACACACCCCCACCTCTCCGAGCGAGCGCGGGTGGTCCGAGTCGTAGCCCATGAGCGTCGGGAAATCGAACGCCACGGAGAGACCCGTCTGACCATTCTCGAGCAGATACTTGTAGCGCTCGTTCGTTTCGACGGCGCTCGCGAACCCGGCGAACTGGCGCATCGTCCAGAGCCGTGTCCGGTACATGCTGTGGTACGGCCCCCGCGTGAACGGATACTCACCCGGAAAGCCGATCTGCTCCTGATAGTCCGTGCCGGCAACGTCCACGGGCGTGTAGAGGGGCTTCACCTCTCGCCCCGAAAGCGAGAGGAACGACTCGTCCCGCTGCGAAGCGGACTCGAACGTTTGCTCCCACTCGGAGAGACGCTCCTTCAATTCCGCGAGCTCGGTCTCCCGCTCACGGACGAGGTCCTCCAACTCGGACCGGCTCAAGACGTCGTTCTCGGTCGTCGACATGCCCACTCCTCAAATGCGTTGCCCGTCGGGTACCCCTCGAAGAAAGATGCTCGATTCCGGGGCTCGGTTCAACGAAGCAATCCTTCGATGATCTGCTTGGCGACCGAATAGGGCGTCGCGTCGCTGTCTCGGATGCGCTCGACACCGGTATCGAGACGCTGCAGGACCTCCGGCCGGCTCCAGGTGATCCGGAGCAGCTCGCGGTTCACGACGTCCTGAACGCGTCCACGTGCCCGAGCCCGCCTGCGCGCTTCGAGCTGACCGCTGGAGACGAGCCAGCGGCGGTGGTCTTCGACCGCTTCGAGCAGCTCGTCGACACCCTCTCCCGTCTGCGCCGTCGTCGCGAGCACCGGCAACGTCCATCCTTCGTCCACGGCCGGGGGCGCCTCGCTTCGCTCCTTCTCCAACACACGTGAGAGGTCGACTCCGTGATGCGCGGGAACATCCTTCGAGGCGCTCCCCGACCGGAGGTGGATGGCCTGTCGGATCTCCTTGACGAGCCGCTCCGCGCCCGGGCGGTCCGCCTTGTTCACCACGAAGATGTCCGCGATCTCCATGAGGCCCGCCTTCATGGCCTGGATCGCGTCCCCGGACTCGGGAACCAGCACGACGACGACCGTGTCGGCGGCGGCCGTGATCTCGAGCTCCGTCTGTCCAACCCCGACCGTCTCCACCAGGATCCGCTCGAAGCGGAAGGCGTCCATGAGGTCCAGAACTTCCTTCGTCGTCGTCGCCAGCCCGCCGAGGGAGCCGCGGGTCGCCATGGAGCGGATGAAGATCCCGGGATCGACGGCGAGATCGTTCATCCGGATCCGGTCGCCGAGAAGGGCGCCACCCGAATAGGGCGAGGTCGGGTCGACGGCCACCACGCCCACACGCTCGTCCCGCGCGCGGTATCTCGTTGCGGCCGCGGACACGAGGCTGGACTTGCCGGCTCCGGGAGGGCCCGTGAAACCCACACGGGCGGTCTCGGGCCCCGCCTTGAGCAACTCGTGAAGGAGCTCCTGGAATCCCTGCTGCTCGTTCTCGACCATCGAGATCGCGCGCGCGAGCGCGACCGGCTTCTGCTCCCGGAAGCGCGCCCGGAGCTTCTCGAGCTCCGGAGGCAGGTCTCCGGTGAGGGGCGGCATATGGGTCATCGGCGTCTCGTCCACTCGGCTTCGATTCGTGCCCGTGTCGGGTGTGGGCGCCCAATCCTATCAGAGCGCGACGACCGTGCACAGGTCTTCGCGGGCGCCCCCGGAGGGAAGCGGCAGTCAGTGCCACTCCTGGGGCTTCACGCCCCGCGCGTGGCGGAGTGGGTTCTCGAATAGATGGATGGGCAGGAAGAGCACGACGACGAACATCACCAGCGCCAGAAAGAGCCCGAGGCCGAGCAGCCACCAGCTCCGGAGCGCGATGAACAGGATCGACGTGATGACGGCCGTAGCGCTCGCGAAGATGCTGAGGAGGACCCGACGAGCCTGCAGATGCAGGAAGCGCTCCTGAGCCTGCACATCGCGTGGATGAACCCTGACGCGCAACTCCTCCCGCTCGGCCCGCGTCACGAGATCCCGCACCGAGCGAATCGCACCCTGGGCTTCCTCGAACACGCCGCGCGCGACCTGCGCCGGTTGCTGCCCCGTGGACCGCAGCAGCTCGTGACGGTGCTTTTGCACCACCCCTCGAATGAAGGTGACGCCGTCGAAGTTCGGATCGTACTTGAACGCGAGCCCTTCGATGAGCGCGGCCGTGCGGAAGAAATACACGAGCTCCTGGGGGAGCATGAGCGGCCAGGTGTAGAACGTGTCGAGCACGTCGTGGACCAACTCGTCCACGATGCGCTGCCGGTTCGTCGTCTTCGCCCGCTCGACGACGCGGAGGATCTCGGTGGCCGCCTCGCGAATCTCCCCCCGGGACACGTCGGGGCTGATCATGCCCAACTGGTACATCTCGTTGATGACCCCGTCGATGTCCTCGCGGCCCAGGGCCAACGCGGCGTTCAGGATCGACTGTCGCGTCCACTTCGGGACCTCGAGCACCGCGCCCCAATCGAGCACGACCAGCGTGCCGTCATCCTGAACCAGGAGGTTGCCGGCATGCGGATCGGCGTGCATGAAGCCATCCACCATCATCATCCGCAGATAGACGCCCGTGAGCGTCTCCATGGTCTCCCGGAAGGAGAGCTTCCCGGCCTCGAACTGCGGGTGCAGGCGGTCGATCTTCGTCCCCTGCACATGCTCCATGACCAGCACCCGCCGGCGGGTGAAGCGGTCGAGGACCTCGGGGGCCCGCACCGGATGAGTTCGGCTGAACACGGCACGGAAACGCGCCATGTTCGCCGCCTCCTCCCGGAAATCCATCTCCGAGCGGACCCGAACCGAAAACTCCCGGACGACGTTCGTGAGCGCTTGGACGTGATGGTTGGGGAACAGGATGTTGAGCCAGTAGAGCAACCGGAACGAGATGTCGATGTCGAGCGCGACCGCGGCGACCACGCCCGGCCGAAGCACCTTGACCACGATGTCACGCCCGTCCACCCGCGCGCGGTGCACCTGCCCGAGGCTCGCCGCGGCGATCGGCTCGTCCACGAAATCCTCGAAGAGCTCCGAAACCGGAGCGCCGAGCTCCTCCTCGACGACGGCGCGGATCTCGGATGCCGGATCGGCGGGAACCTGGTCCTGCAACCGGCCGACTTCCGAGAGGTACGGCTCTGGAAGGATGTCCGCTCGCGAGCTCAGGAGCTGCGATAGCTTCACGAACGTCGGGCCGAGCGCCGCGAGACGGCTCGTGAGCCGTTCGGCTCTCCTCTGGTGATGCTCCGCGGAGCGACGCATCGGCCGCCCCACGACGATCCCGCGGCGCCTGTCCCGCAGAAAGGCGATCGCGAATGGCGTGAGACGCCAGAGAACCGACACGAACCGGATGAGTCGTTTCACGTCAACTCCGCCTTCAGAGCAGGAAGCCGCTAGCGAGGCCGAGGAGGAAGAGGAACCCGAAGAGGTCGGTGAACGGCGTCACGAACATGGACGAACCCACCGCCGGGTCGACACCGAGCCGGTTGAGCATCGCGGGCATGAACGAGCCGAGAAAGCCGGCCACCACCAGGTTCCCCCACATGGCCGTGAGCACGACGATCCCCAGGACCGGATCACCGCCGATGAAGACCGCGAGAAGCGCCACCACCCCACCGATGATGCCACCGTTCACGATCCCGACCGCCAGCTCGCGCCCGACCATGGCGGCCAGCTCGCGCACCGGCTCGACGCCACCGTCCAGAGCAATCGTGCGCACGGTGACCGCGAGCGCCTGTGTCCCCGCGTTCCCTCCCAGTCCCGCGATGATCGGCATGATCGCCGCGAGGATCACCACGTTCTCGATCGTGGACGAGAACGCGTAGACCACCGACGACGCCGCGGCCGCGGTGAAGAGATTCACGAACAGCCACGGGACCCGTGTCCGAACCGACTCCTGCCACGTATATCGGAGTGCCTTCTCGTCACTCCCGACACCGGCCATGAGGAAGATGTCCTCGGTCTGCTCGGCTTCGATCACGTCGATCACGTCGTCGAAGGTGATCCGTCCCAAGAGCACGTCGTTCGAATCCACCACCGGAATGGAAGCCAGGTTGTAGCGTCCGATGAGCCGCCCCACATCCTCCTGATCAGTGGTGGGCAGCACCGTCGCGATGGGCTCCTCGACCAGCGTGTCGATCGGCTCGTGCGGGTCGGCGATGACGAGATCGTCCAGGCGAAGCGTGCCGGCCAGCCTCCCGGCCCGGTCCACGACGAAGACGGTGTAGAAGTCCTCGACGCGCTTCCCCTGCAGGCGGACCTGCTCGAGCGCCTCGACCGCCGTGAGCGCCGCGTCCACGGCCACGAACTCCGTGGTCATCAGACCGCCGGCGGTTTCCTCGTCGTGCTCGAGCAGTCCCCGGAACGTGACGCTTTCCGGCAGTCCCTCCAACACCTGCTGCTGCTCTTCGGGCTCGAGCTCGCCGATCAGGTCGACCGCGTCGTCGTCCGCGAGCTGAAGCAGGAGCTGTGCCCGCTTGTCCGGACGCAACGCGGCGAGCAGCTCGGCACGGTCGCCCCCCGCGTCCATCTCCGCGAGCGTCCGGGAGGCGAGGTCGGCGGGGAGGGCGGACACCATGAGCACCCGTTCTTCGTCCGTGAGCCCCTCGACCAGATCGGCCAGGTCGGACGGGTGCACCTCCTCGGCGAGCTTCGCGACCGCCCGATACCGTCGCCCGGCCAGGAGCTCCCTCACCTGCTCGCGCAGGCCCTCGAGGTCCATGTCGGACTCGGCGGTCGTCACACGTCCGCTCCGTCGAGCACGCCCCGGTCCCGCATTCCGTCGAGGATCCGCTCCTGTCGTCCGAACATCGGGCTGTCGTAGCGATCGTCGCCGTCGGGGTGGTCGTACCCGAGCACGTGAAGCGTGCCGTGGATGGTCAGCCGCACGAGCTCTTCGGTCAGAGGAGCGCCATGCTGCTCCGCCTGGCGGCGGGCCTGGTCAAACCCGAGGTAGACGTCACCCACCAGGCCCGTGGCGTCGTCCAGCGCGAACGCGAGTACGTCGGTGGGCCGGTTCCGGCCGAGGTGCTCCCGGTTCAACTCCCGGATGCCCTCGTCACCGAGCAGCGTGAGAGACAACTCCACTCCCTCGGCCCCCTCCGCTTCGAGCGTCGCGAACACCGCCCGACGCAGCACGTCCGCATCGGCCGCCCGGAACGTCCCGGGGTCCACGACGACGTTCACGGACCGAGCTTGGCATCGGCGGATCGGTCGGGCTCGTCCGCGCCTCCCGCGGCCACCGCGGCATCGTTGTCGGGCGCCTCGCCCGCGGGCTTCTCCGCCTTCGCCGCATCCGTCAGGTGCTTGGTGGCGGGATATTCGATGCGCCGGTGGGACACGCCCCCCAGGATCTTGGCGAACTGTTCTTTGGCCCGGGCCACCTCGGCGAGCGTCAGCGGGGCGTCGTCCAGCTGACCGTCGGCGATCTTCGCCGCGACGATCGAGTCGATGAGCGTCTTGACCCGCTCGACGGTCGGTTCCCGCATGGCTCGGCCGGCCGACTCACAAGAATCGGCGAGCATCACGATCGCGGTCTCCTTGGAGCGTGGCTTGGGCCCCGGGTACGAATAGCGCGTGAGGTCGACGTCGCCGTCCGTGCCTTCGAGCGCCTTCTCGTAAAAGAATCCGATCTTCTGCGTGCCGTGGTGCTCGAGAATAAAATCCAGCACGACATTGGGAACGTTGGCTTCCCGAGCCAGGCGAGCCCCCTCCGTCACGTGCTCCCGAACGATCGTCGCCGATGTCTCGGGCTTGAGCTTGTCGTGCGGGTTCCGCCCTTCCGGTTGGTTCTCCACGAAGTAGTGTGGCTTGAGCATCTTGCCGACGTCGTGATACAGGACACCTACCCGACAGAGGAGCCCGTTCGCTCCGATCTCGGACGCCGCCGCCTCCGCGAGATTCGCCACGTTGATGGTGTGCGCGTAGGTGCCGGGTGCTTCCATTGAAAGGCGCCTGAGCAGCGGACGCGTCGGGTCCGCCCATTCCAGGAGGGTCTGGTCGGTGGTGATGCCCGTGAAGAGCTCGAACACCCAGAGGAATCCCATCGCGAGGAGCGCCGACACCGTGGCGTTCCCCGCGAACACGGCTCCCGACTGGAGCGCCCCGGTCAGGCCTCCACCGGTCGCGAGCGCGTAGGAGAGCAGCATCACCACCGCTCCCAGCGCGGTCAGCGCGATGGAAACCCAGGTCTCCGACCTGCGACGCACGGCACGCACGCTCATGGCCGCGGCCGATCCGGCGGCGATGAGGGCGAGCACGAACCCGTAGTCGGAGAACGGCGGGAGCGTGCCGGTGATCGCGGCGAGGATCAACACGAGGAAGAGGGACATGCGAGTGTCCCACAGCACGGCGACGGGAAGCGCCACGAAGGCGATGGGAAGCCACTCCGGAGCGAGGCCCCCACGGTCGATCGCGATTCCCGCACCGAAGTACGCGGCCGACAACAACGCGATCAGCAGGAGCCAACGGAAATTCGCATACACCTTCGGCCGGTTGAAGAAGAGCAACAGCCCGAAGATCGAGATGAGCCCGATGTTCAACAGCCATGCGCCGACTAGCGCGCCGACCGCGACACCTTCGCGCTCCAGAATGCCCCGTGCCTGGAGCTCCTCCTCGTAAGCCCTCAGACGCTCGAGCGTGGCCGGACCGATCGGATCCGCCTCGCGAACGATCGCCTGACCCTGGAGCACCTGATTCTTCGTCGTGGGCACGCTCGCGGCTGCCTGCTCCCGGTCACGCTCGGTCGCGACGACGTTGAGCTCGAGGGTGAACTGGACGTGGTGGATCAGGATCAGCCGGAACAGGTCCCGCGCCTCCGGGGGGAGCTCGTCCGGAAGGAGCGCAACGGCACGAGCGAAGAAGTCGCGCGAGGTCAGGATCGATGAGGGATCGGCCACTTCCTCGTCATCCCCCCGTCGCAAGGTCACCGACCCGGCGGTGAGGTCCACCATGCGTGACGCATCCGCGACGCCCTGAGGCAAGATCTCCGTGGCGGCGCGCACGGCGGCGGAGCGGAAGGTGTCCCTAGTATCCTCGTCGAGAAGGTACTGGAGCTGCCGCGCCGTGGGCGAGATTTGACGCTCTTCGAGGATCTCACGCACGCGAGAAGTATCCCCGGCAACGGCCGCGCCATCGATCTGGCTGAAGAAGTCACGCATCCGCGTCGCGACCGTGTCGGCCAAATCGGGCGTGAAGTCGAAGGTCGGCGGCACGGCTTCCATGGCCGAGCGACGATCCCGCTCGAGCTCCGTCGCGGTCTTCGGGACGTCGAACGGGACGTCCGCGATGACGTCCTCGGGAGCGACCATCCCGAGGGTGTAGCGTTCGACGTCCATGCCGTTCACGGGGGGAAACGCGAGGGCCACGAACGCGGCCAGCAACACCACGAGCAGCACTCTCGATCCGTGATGGCGCACGCGTCCCCCGAGCGAGCTCCCCGGATCCCCCGAGAGCCGGTGTAGCACCGACTCGCGCTCCCGCGACTTCCCTCGGGAGCTCACGCGTCGTCCTCCGCCGCCATTTCACGCCCATAGGCCGCGATGATGTCCTTCACCAGCCGGTGGCGGATCACGTCCTTGGCATCCAGATAGACGAGGGAGATCCCCTCGATGTCGCCGAGAATGTCCTCGACCTCGAGGAGCCCGGAATCGTCGCGCCGTGGAAGGTCGATCTGCGTCTTGTCTCCCGTGATGACCACGCACGAGTTCACGCCGAGGCGGGTGAGGAACATCTTCATCTGGGCGCGGGTCGCGTTCTGCGCCTCATCGAGGATCACGAACGCGTCGGACAGGGTCCGGCCCCGCATGTACGCGAGCGGTGCGATCTCGATCGTGGAGTCTTCCAACGCGCGCTGGACCCGTTCATGCGGCATCATGTCTTCCAACGCGTCGTAGAGAGGACGGAGGTAGGGATCGACCTTCTCCTGGAGATCGCCCGGAAGGAAGCCGAGCTTCTCACCCGCTTCCACCGCGGGGCGCGCCAGCACGATGCGACGGACCCGCTTCTTGTAGAGCGCGTCCACCGCGCAAGCCACCGCGAGGTAGGTCTTGCCCGTCCCGGCCGGACCGATGCCAATGACGATGTCGTGCCCGAGAATCGAGTCGATGTAGCTTCGCTGCCCATCGGACTTGGGGACGATCGCCCCCCGCGTGCCCGGAAGCGCGATGCGCACCTCTTCCGTGGGGTGAATGACCCCTTCTTCCCCGAGGGCCTCGATCCCGTCCGCGAAGCGAGCGATATCCGCAACGTCGAATGGGGCCCGAAGGCGCGCCAACTCGATCATGTGTTGCAGGACGGGTACGGCCCGCTCGACCTCGTCGAGTCCGCCCGAGAGAATGAGATGATCGCCTCTCAGCACGGTACGAACGCCGAACAAGCGCCCTACCTCTTGGAGGTTGCGGTCGTTGACACCCGCCAGCATGAGAGGGTCCACGCCCTCCGCGTCCAGCCGGTGTTCGATCATGGTGTCGCCGTTCGTCACGGCATCTCCCGGGAACCGTCAGTTCCCTCGTTTGCGCCCGTCCGCCACGATAGCCAGCCCGAGCTCCTTCAGCTCGCGCTCCCCCACCCGGGTCGGAGCACCCTCGTAAAGAGCTCGCGCAGCCGTCGTCTTCGGAAACGCGATCACGTCACGCAGGCTCTCCGATCCGGTGAACCGCTGAACGATACGATCCATCCCCAGCGCAATGCCACCGTGAGGTGGTGCGCCCGTGGAAAGTGCGTCGAGCAGAAAGCCGAATTTTTCCTCGATCTCCTCGTCGGAGAGTCCCAACACCCGGAGTACCCTACGCTGGAGCTCAGGGTCGTGGATCCTGATGCTACCCGATCCGAATTCCGTGCCGTTGTACACCAGGTCATACGCGGTACCGCGCACCTTCAAGGGGTCCGACTCGAGTAGATCGAGGTCGTCGGCGTGCGGCATCACGAACGGATGGTGCGAAGCGTACAGCTCGCCGTCGTCATCCTCGAAGACCGGGAAATCCGTGACCCAGAGCCACGCGTGCTCACGATCGTGCGGGACGTCCATCACCCGGGCGACCGCGGTGCGAGTGGCCGCGAGGGCAGGCGAGGTGACCGCGTCCGGACCGGCGGCCGCGAAGGCGAGATCCCCCTCGCGCATTCCGATCCGTTCCGCGTGCTCCTCGCCCAAGAAGCGCCCGAGCGGTCCCGAGAAGCCTTCGGCGGACCGCTTGACCCACAGCAACCCCGGAGCCCCCGCCTCCTTCGCCGCCCCTTCGACCCCGTCGATCTGCTTCCGCGAGAGCGCGCCGCCCCCCTCGATCAACAGGCCACGCACCCTCCCGCCTCCGTCCACGGCATCGCGGATAACGCGAAAGTCGACATCCCGTGTCGCCTCGGTCCAATCCGCGAGCTCCAACCCGAAGCGGAGATCAGGTCGGTCCGACCCGTAACGCTCCATCGCCTCCCGCCAGGTCAGGCGTGGGAAGGGCCCTTCGGCTTCGATCCCGGCCACCCGCGCGAGCGCGATCGCGAGTCCCTCGATCCACCGCAGGATGTCCTCGGGCGCGACGAATGAAGCTTCCACGTCGATCTGCGTGAACTCCGGCTGCCGATCCGCTCGGAGGTCTTCGTCACGAAAGCACCGGGCGATCTGGAAGTATCGGTCGAATCCGGACACCATCAGGATCTGCTTGTAGAGCTGCGGGCTTTGGGGAAGCGCGTAGAACTCCCCTTTGTGCACGCGGCTCGGCACGAGGTAATCGCGGGCTCCTTCCGGCGTCGCTTTGGTGAGGATCGGAGTCTCGACCTCCACGAAACCGAGTCGATCCAGATAGTTGCGCGTCTCGAGCACCAAACGATGCCGCAGGGCCATGTTTCGCTGCAGATGACTCCGCCTGAGATCGAGAGACCGGTGCTGAAGCCGCAGCTCTTCGGCGGGGAGCTCGTCCTCCGGCCCGCGGTAGACCGGGATCTCGGGCGTGCGCGCCTTCCCGAGGAGACGGACCCGCTCGGCGCGGACCTCGATCTCGCCCGTCGGCAGCTCCGGATTCCGCGCACCTTCGGGGCGGGTCGCCACCGAACCCTCGACCTGGATCACGTCCTCGTGTCCGAGGCGCGCCGCGAGCTGGACGCCCTCCGAATCCGTCCAGTCCGGTCCGAACGACACCTGCAGCAGTCCGCTGCGGTCCCGAAGATCCACGAATAGCAGGCCACCGAGGTCGCGTCGCCGGTGAACCCAGCCCACGAGCCGCACTTCATCGCCAACGCGTGACGCGTTCAGCGAACCGACCATGTCCGAGCGAAACGCCGTCTGGTCCATATCAGGCTGTGACATCAATCCGTCCGTTGTCCGGCACCGGACAGGCGTCCGGCACGTATCACGAGGAGGGTGATCAGAACGTATCCGAGGAGCACGCCGGTGATGTCGGCATACCAATCTGCCACGGAAGGCGTCCGGTTCGGAACCATCGCCTGGTGCCACTCGTCGAGGGCTCCGTAGCCCACGCCCACGACCACGATCAGCCAGTGGGGGGTGGCCGCTCCGCTCCACCATCGGCCGAAAGCCAGGGCCCCACCGAGCACCGCGAAGAGGACCAGGTGCACGACCTTGTCGCTCACGGCGAGCCAGGAGGGTCCGGCCGGGTTCGGCCAAGCACTCAATAAAAAGAGGACCGCCGCCCACACGGCAGCGGGTCCCCACATCCGCAATTGGTTGGCCAACGTTGTATCCGAATGGGCTCGGCGCACCGGCCGCGCCCGGTCACCTACGGAGGATCCTCGTAGAGCGCTAACTTAAACTGCCTGACCCGGCCAATTCAAGAAACGCCGTATGACCCACGATCACGCACCCGACCTAATCTCTCTGAGCCCCGAAGCCCTCCGTGAGGTCCTGTCCGAACATTTCCGGGCACGCGGTGAGCCGCCGTACCGCGTCGGGCAGGTCGAGCGTTGGATCTTCGGGGGCTTGGCCCGAGGGGTCGACGAGATGACCGACCTCCCGGTCGACGAGCGTGTCGCGCTCGGACGAGCCTTCTCCTTCGTGGAGCCGGAAGCGGCCAAGGTCGCGGTGAGCTCGGACGGCACGGTCAAGCACCTGTGGAGACTGGAGGACGGCGAGCTGGTGGAGTCGGTCCTCATTCCCACGGATCGCCGGCTCACCCTCTGTATCTCTTCGCAGGCGGGATGCGCCATGGGCTGCACCTTCTGTGCGACCGGATGGGGTGGGTTCTCCCGCCAGCTTTCGGCCGGAGAGATCGTGGCCCAGTACCGCGCATCACGACGGTGGGCCGAAGCACACGAGCGCGGACCGATCACGAACATCGTGTTCATGGGGATGGGAGAGCCGCTCTCGAACCGCAAGGCGGTGCACCCCGCGTTGACGCTCCTGAATCAGGGATACGGCGTCGGTGCGCGGCGCATCACGGTATCGACGGTCGGGGTCGTCCCCGGGATCCTCGAGCTGGCGGACCGCCCCGAGCAGTTTCGACTCGCGATATCGCTCCACGCTCCGGACAGCGCGCTACGCCGTGAGCTCATTCCGTTGGAAAGCCGCCACCCCCTCCCCGAGCTGCTGGACGCGCTGCGACGCTTCGACACCGGCGGCGGAAAACGGATCACCTTCGAGTACACGATGATCGATGGCATGAACGACGATCCGGCTCTCGCGCCGCGGCTGGCGGAGCTGGCCGGCGACGTCGGCGCCTTCGTGAACCTCATCCCGTTCAACCCGATCCCGTTCCAGGACTGGTCTCCCTCCTCTCCCGAGCGTATCCGGGCCTTCGCGAACGTCCTCGAGGAACGGGGCATCTCGGTCGCCATCCGTGAAACACGCGGCCGGGACATCGACGCGGCCTGCGGGCAGCTTCGGGGACACGCGCTCACGCAGATTCAAGGTCCGGGCGAGCGTCGACGAAAAGGCGGTCAGGAAGCCATGCCGGGGGGCTGAGCCCGGGGGCAGGTTGGCGGGGTCAGTCGATCGCGCGGCCGATTCGGTCCCAGCGTATCTCCCGGAGCGCGGGAAAGGGCCGGTGCGAATCCCGGTTGTAGGAGAAGTACGTGAACACCGCGCGGCCTTCGAGGCGCCATCGCTCCAGAAGCCCCCAGTACCGTGAATCGAGGCTCCGCTCCCGATTGTCCCCGAGCATGAAGTAGCGGCCTTCGGGAATCACGATGGGACCCCAGTTGTCGCGAGTCGGCGCGTAGGTCGAAGGGTCGACGTCGGCCACGAGGTAGTCCCGCTGCCAACGCATCCACGGGTGGCGCTCGTCGTCCACCGGATCGTGACGTACATACGGCTCGTCGACGGGCTCGCCGTTCAGGTGGAGGACCCGGTCGCGCATCGCCAGGGTGTCGCCCGGCACCCCGACGAGGCGCTTGATCAGCATCAGCGTTTCCTCGTGAGGCGGGTCGAAAACGAGGATGTCCCCTCGCTCCGGCTCCGAATATCCCGGAATCCGTATGTCCAAGCCGGGAACGGCGGAGCCCATCGCCAGGCGGTTGACCAGCAGCATGTCGCCCACCAGCAAGGTGTCCTCCATGGACCCGGATGTGATGACGAAGGTCTGCACGACGAACGCGCGGAGCACCAGGAAGAGCACCAGAGCCACCGCGAGTGACTTGAGCCACTCCAGCGCCCCGCTCTCTCGAGGCCGACGGTCCGTCTTTCCCGCCCTTTCGCTCTTGGACCGCTCGCGGCGCCGCCCCGTCCCGGCCGTTCCCTCGCGCCGTCGGTTCCGTCGCCTGCCTTTCTCGGATTTCGCCATCTGGTTCGATCGTCTGGTGAGTACGAAGGAGTGCGCCGTGCCCGACCCTCAGGGTCGGTCAGGACCCGGCCGGGGAACGTCGGAAGTCCTCGGGCAAATCCCAGCGACTTCCGAGCACGACCGACACATCCACGTAGAGGTCCGGGTCCGGATCGCTCCGGACGTTACCGATTCCGAGCGCCTCCGCAACGGCCTCGGCCAACTCGGGGCGTCCGACCCGGTCGACGACTTCCGACTCGACCCGGTCGAACGACTCGGCGTTCCCGAAGTAGACCACGTCGAACCCGATCGAACGAGCGAACTCCGTGGCTCGCCGGGCCGCCCCGCCGACTCCACCCCCGTTCAAGACCTCTACCCGGACGCGAGTGTCCGGGACGGACAACGTACGTGTTTCGCTCACGCCCTGGTCGGAATCGGTTCGGATCGCGAAGAATGCCGCCGTGACCAGCAAGCCGGCAACGGCGAGCGCGCTCCAAAGTCCCGGACGCCGGGACCTCACGAGCCCGCCCCTACGGATTCCCGCACGAGCACGTTCCAGAAGGCCACGGTGGGATTCCTGAGCGTCTGCCGCCGGTCGACGACGTGGCCGATGCGAGCGGCGGCGATCTCCTTCGTGACGGGACCGAGTGCCCGGGGCATGCGGGCTCGAAGCGCGGACCGCCATTCCTCCAGAAAGGGACGTCCGGGCTCGAGGAAGTCAGCGGAGTACAGCGCACGGCCCAGATCGTCGAGCTCGGGGTGCCCCAGGGTGTGATACGAGATCGACAGGAGCAGGGGGCCGTCCCGAACGCCTTCTTCACGAAGGCGCTCCGCGGCCGCGGGACCGTGAAGCATGGGTCCGGGCCAGGCACGACACTCCGCCGGCACCCGGTCGCGCAGTGCCTCGGGGTCGGCATCGCGCAGGGCGTCGTGGAGGTAGGCGGCGGCCCGCCAACGCGCTCGGTCGGTCTCGGAAAGCTCGAGGTCCTCGCCCCAACGGTCCAAGAGCACCGCGACGCGCTCGATATGGGCCCGGCGGCCACGGGTGACGCAAGCCCAATCCGGCAGCACGCCTCCGGCGGCCGCGGTCACCCGCTCGTGTAGCTCCATCGGCAGTCCGGGATGGTATAGGGTTACTCTGGCGCAGGCTGAAAAGATGGGGTCGGCGGCCCGCACATGGGTAGCCCCACCGGCACGCTCCGGCCGGATCGGGGTTACCAGTGCGGCATGTCGATACGCTGGGACGCGCTGCTGACTCGCCACATGGCCGAAGAGCTCCAGGAGCTGCTCGTCGGCACCCACCTTCGTGCCTTTCGGCTGGACGGGACGGAGCGGGACCTCGTGCTCCTGTTCCGCGAGCGCACCGTCATCTGGAGGCTCCACCCCTCGAGAGGCCAGATCCTGCTTCGGCGGCCCGTCGATCCGGGGCCGTCCGATCTCCGGTACCCCGCTCGCGTACGAGAAGTGAGCGTGCCTCCCGACGAACGGTGGATCCGCATCGAGCTCCTCGCCAAGCGCGGCCATCCTCCCTACGACCTGACCGTCGAGTTGTTGGGGAATCAGTGGAACGCCGTGATCGCCGAGGCGCCGTCCGGCATCACGCGTCACGTGCTCTGGTCGCGCGACACAGGACGCGGGCACCGGGTGGGAGAGCGGTATCACCCTCCCGACCCACGCCCTCGCGCCGGCGTGCCCGGAGAAGGAGCGGAAGTGCTCGACGTGGAACGATGGCGGGAGATCCTCGCCCCTCTTGCTCCCGAGCACAGGCGCGCCGCGTTGGTGCGCGGCGTGGCCTGGGCCTCGCCGCTCAACGCGTCCTACCTGCTCGCCGAGGACGTCGAGGGATCCGACGAGGAGCGCCTGTCGGTGGGATACCAGCGTTGGTGCACCCTCGCGGATGGGGCACCGGGCCGTGGTCCGGTGGTTCTCGAGTGGAGCGGCGGACCTCAACCGTATCCCCTCGCTCTTCCTTCCGTCCCCTACGAGAGGGTCTCGACCTTGTTCGAGGCTTTCGAGGTGGCCGGCCGGGATGACGGCTCCGGGAACGAACCGGATCGGGTCACGCTTCTGGACCCGGAGCTGCTGCGGCGACTCACCGACACGGCGGAGCGCGCGCGGCGCAAGGTGGAGGTCCTGGAACGCGAGCTCGCCGAGCTCGACGACGCCGAACGGGTCCGCGCTGTCGGAGACCTCGTTCTCGCCCGCTACGGCGATATTCCTCCGGGTGAGGACAAGGCCGTCTTGACCGGGTTCGACGGTGCCGAGGTCGGGGTCGAGCTCGACCCCGCTCGTGCTCCTCACGAGAACGCGGACCGCTACTACCGGGAGGCCGCCCGCATCGAGCGTGCCCGGGCCAGGCTCCCGGACATGATCGAGCGGCAACGACGAGCGGTCCAAGAGCTCGACCGACTGGTCGAGCGTGCCCAAGACGGAGAAGCGTCGCCCGAGGAGATCCAAGCGGCGCTCCCCGACCGCGGCGCTCGGCAAGCGGCGAACCGCTACGACGGTCCCCTCAAGCCCTACCGGACCTTCCGGAGCACCGGGGGGCTCGAGATCCGTGTCGGACGCGGCGCGCGTCACAACGACGAGCTCACGTTCAAGCACTCCGCCCCCCACGACGTTTGGCTCCATGCGCGGCACGCGGCAGGCGCCCACGTGATTCTGCGCTGGCAAGGCCCCGGGAATCCACCGGCGCGAGACCTGGCCGAAGCGGCGACCCTCGCCGCGCTCCATTCAAAGGCGCGGACGTCCGGGAGCGTGCCCGTGGACTGGACGCTGAGGAAGTATGTGAGAAAGCCCCGCAAGGCACCGCGGGGCGCGGTCGTTCCGGACCGTGTGAGCACGCTGTTCGTACGGCCCGACCCTACCCTGGAGCGGGCGCTCGCGTCCGAGTGACGCAGGCTCGCTACCCGTCCATCCCACGCCGCAGCGATTCGATGAACCCCGCGGCCTCCGAGATTCCCCCGGCATCCAACGCCTGGATGAGCGCACTACCCACCACGACGCCGTCGGCGAACCGAGCCACGGCGCTCGCTTGCTCGGGGTTGGAGATGCCGAAGCCCACGGCGACGGGGAGCGACACGACCTCCTTGAGGCGCGCGACTTCCTCACCCAGCGTCGCGCTCAGGTCCACGCTCGCCCCCGTCACGCCGGTCCGCGAGATGTAGTACACGAACCCCGAGCCCCCTGCGACCGCCTTCGGGACCCGCTCGATGGACGTGGTGGGTGCCACCAACCGAATGAGATCGAGCGGACTCTCCACGATCGTGCGCTCGACTTCGGGATCGGAGCCGGCCGGAAGGTCGGTCATCAACAGTCCGTGCGCTCCCGCATCCACGGCGTCCTTCACGAACGAGGACACACCATGCCGGAGCACCGGGTTCAGATAGGTGAAGAGGACGATCGGCGTCTCGTGTCGAGTCCGGAAGGTGGCGACGTCGTCGAGCACGCGCCGTACCGTCATTCCGTTCTCGAGCGCGGTGAACGACGAGCGCTGGATCGTGGGCCCGTCCGCGAGCGGATCCGAGAAGGGGATGCCCACCTCGAGCACGTCGGCACCGGCGTCGACCAAGGCCTCGAGCAAGGGCACGGTCGATGTCAGCTCCGGATATCCGGCCGTGATGTACGGAATGAGCGCAGAACGTCCTTCAGCGCTCCGCGCCCTGAATGTGGCCGTAATCACGTGAGGAGGTAGTCGCTGACGCGGATCCCGTACTTCTGCGGATCGGTCGTCTTGATGATCTGCCGGACGGGAGCCCCCGTGGCGGGATCGTTCCGGGCGAGGTTGAGCGTGACCGGCTCCGAAAGCGGCAGCCCGACAGGGTCGGAGATGACTCGAACACGTGGGCGGTGCAGGAGATCCGGGTCGGGGTTCACCTGGGACACGACCGCGAGCTCGTGCGTGTCGAGAATCACCAACGTACCGACCGGATACACACCCGTGGCCGTGATGAGCACTTTCACGAGGAGGGTGTCGAAGCCCCTCTTCGGATTGTCACGCATCTCCTGCAGGACGGCGTCCGGAGGCCAGGGCTGATATTGGTAGCTCCGCACGGAGGTGCCCGCGTCGAAGGCGTCGGCGACCGAGACGATCCGCGAGAACAACGTGGGCTCGCGCGGACGTCGGCTCGATGGGTAACCGCTGAGGTCGGTCTTCATGTGATGCTCGTACGCCATGAGCATCTGGCGATAAGGGACGTCGGTGAAACCCTGAAGCTGGAAGAGAAGCAACAGCCCTTCCGTAGGGTGCTTCATGAGCTCACGCCACTCGTAATCATCCAGGCCCGTCGGCTTGTTGATGATATCCACGTCGATCCGCTGCTTGCCGACATCGTGAAACAGGGCCCCTAGCCCGAGCTCGTAGAGCTGGAGGCGTTCGAGCCCGATCCGCTGTCCGATGATCACGCTGAAGATGCAGACGTTCACGGAATGGGTGAACGTGTACTCGTCGAAGTCACGCAGCGTCGTCATCGTGACCATCGACGATTCGTTCGAGAGCACCTGGTCGACGATGCCCTGGACGGCTCGCTTCACCTTCCGGACGTTCACCGCCTTCCCGAGACGCATGTCGCCCAGGGCGTCCTTGGCCACCTTCACCGACTGCGCGTACGTGCGTTTCGCGGCGGTGAGCGCCTCCTCGTCTTCCTCGGGCTCCTCGACCTCCGTGATGGCCCGGACTTCGATGTGCGTGACCGGCGTCGCGGCGAAGCGCTCTCGAAAGCCCTCGAACGGACGATCTCCGCCGGGACTCCGCAGCAGCATCGAGATGAACGGAGCCCATTCCGCCCGCTCGATCCCCGGGAGGATCTCCAGCGCTCCGATCCCGTGATCATGAAGCGCACGGGCGAAGGACCCGAACGTCGAGAAGTTCGAGAGATCCAACCGCAGGCGAGTCTCGTTCAAGAAGAAGAAGTCGCCGACGACCCTGACTTCCACGCCACCTTCGAGCGCCAGGATGCGCTGAACCAACGCATCGAGCTCGTCGACCGCCTGCTGCACCGTCTCGTTCTCGACGGGATAGAGCTTGAGGGCGTTGAGGGTTCCGTACAGCGCCGCGAGCAACCGGCGGCCTTCATCCTGGAGATTCAGGCCTCGCTGCTCCTGGGGCATCGTCATCCTTCCTCCCGGAGCGCCCGGTTCACATTGCTGCGCACCACCGGATCCTCGTCTTCCAGTGCCTCCCGAAGCGCGGTCGCCGCATCCTCACTCCCCACGCGGCCGAGCCCCAGCGCCGCGGCGGCCCGCACTTCGCTGGGCGCCCGCTTTCCGAGGAAGCCCTTCCCGTTCAGCAGCTTGTCGAGCACCCGAACCGCGCCCTCTCCGGCCACGGTTCCATACGCCTCGAAGACCGCCACCTTTTCCCCGATATCGGCATTCCGGATCACTTTGCCGTCCACGATGCCGCCGAGTGTCTCGGCGGCAGGGCCGTAACGGAGCGTGCCCAGGGCCCGCGCGGCGGCGACCCGGACGTCCCGGTCGGGATCGTCGAGCGCATGTTCGAGCGCTCCCGCCACCGTCGAAGCGCGCAGGCTGATCGCCGCTTCCACGGCCGCCAGCCGCACCGACGGAGCGTCATGGGTGAGAAGCCGCGCCAACGCGGGCCCGGCTTCGGTAACTTGAAGGTCACCCACCAGCCGTGCCGCCCCGGCCGCCACGACAGCGTCCTCCTCCTCCTCGAGGAGAGCCAGAACCGCCGAGCGATTCCTGTTCGCGATACCCTGGATCGCCGCCCGGAGCACCGACCGCAGCTCCTTGTGATCCACCGTTTCCGTGGCGTGGAGAAGCGGCGCGAGCGCTGTCCCGCGCAGGTGGCTCAGGAAATGACCGAGCTGCGCCGGCGTGGCCCGAATCGTTCCGTCGTAAAGCGCCTTGATGAGCTCCTCCAGGGTCTCCTGCTCGCTCACCCCATCGAGAAGGTCCCGAAGCGCGGACGCTCCGTGCTCGTCGAGCACTCCCTCCCGACGCTCCAGAGCGCGAAGCTCTTCGAGCACCCGGGTCGCGGCCACGATCGCGCCCCGGCTCAGGAAATTCGGGAGGAGGGTGGAGAGGATCTGCAGGATCTCGACCTGGCGCTCGCGATCATCGCGCTCCTCGAGGCGGTCGAGCAGAGCCGAAAGAACGTCGTCGCGCGTGTCCCTCGCCATCTCCTTGCGGACTTCCGCGCGAAGGGTCTCCATCTCGCGGGGATCGAGCGCATAGAGCGTCGGGTTGAAGTCGTCCTGCTTCACCGTCTGGGGCGCCGCGGACTCGTCCGCATCCGCCTCACCGTCGCCCTCCGCTTCCTCGTCCTGCTCGTCCTCGGCGACGAGAACCGCCTGCATCTCCTCACCCGTGTTTCCGCTCCCCGGCTCCGGAAGCGCCACGCCTTCGGTCATGAGGTCCACGTACCGATAGGAGAGGAAGCGTAGATCTTCCTCCCACAGCACGGTGAGGAGATCGTCCCCTTCCGGCACGAGCTTCCGCGCTCGCTGCAAGACGCTCAGGAAGCGCTCGAGCTCCTCTCCTTCGATTCCCGGCAGAAGCGTGATCTCACGAACGCCGTCCTTGAAGAAGAGAAACGCCAGCGAGTCCGCGCGGGAATCCGACCGGTAGACCTCGTGACCCTCGAGGAAGAGATGGTCCTCGTCCACGGTCACCACGATCCGGTCCATTTCACCCCAGAGGCGCTGGAACTCGGACCTCAGGCCCTCCAGAAAACGCCTCCGGACCGGATTGTTGTCGTCGTAGAGCTGGTATGCTCGGAACGCCTTCCCGAGCGTGACGAAGAGCTGCCGTACGTCGTCGACCGGGAGCTCGTCTTCCCACTGAAGACCGTCCACGTCCGGTGCCGTTCCGTCCTGCGGGTCCAGCTCGCTCAAGGGATCATCTCCCTACAGGAGGGAGCCCCGGCCTTCGACGCGCGCGACGTGGGCGACATCCTTGTCGCCGCGCCCCGAGAGCGAGATGAGAACGGGGCCGTCGTACGACCCGCCGTCTTGCAACACGTGCGCCACGGCATGCGCCGACTCGAGGGCGGGAATGATGCCCTCGAGCTCGGCGAGTCGATGAAATGCGGCCAGTGCCTGATCGTCGGTGACACTCGTGTAGGTCGCCCGTCCGGAGTCCTTCAGGAACGAATGTTCGGGTCCTACGCCCGGATAGTCGAGGCCCGCCGACACGGAGTGCGCCGGAGCCACCTGACCGTCCACGTCCTGGAGAAGATAGCTCAGCGAGCCATGCAGAACACCCGGCCTGCCCGCCGCGAGTGAAGCCGAGTGCCTTCCGCTTTCAATGCTTTCGCCGGCCGCCTCCACACCGAGCAGCTCGACATCCTCGTCGGGAACGAAGGGATGGAAGATGCCCATCGCGTTCGATCCGCCGCCGACACATGCGACGACGACCTCGGGTAGCCGGCCCGCCACCTCGAGCATCTGAGAACGGGCTTCTTCCCCGATGACGGCCTGGAAGTCCCGGACCATGCGCGGGAAGGGATCGGGTCCCACGACCGAGCCGATGATGTAGTGCGTGGACGCCACGTTCGTGACCCAGTCGCGGATGGCCTCGTTCGTCGCGTCCTTCAGGGTTCGGGTGCCGGAAGCCACCGGACGCACCTCGGCTCCGAGCAGCTCCATACGGTACACGTTGAGCGCCTGCCGCTCGACATCTTCTTCGCCCATGTAGACCACGCAGTCGAGGTCGAACAGCGCGCACGCGGTCGCCGTCGCGACCCCGTGCTGTCCCGCCCCCGTCTCGGCGATGATCCGTCGCTTCCCCATGCGGCGCGCGAGCAACGCCTGACCCACCGTGTTGTTGATCTTGTGGGCCCCCGTGTGATTCAGGTCCTCGCGCTTGAGGTACACCGCGTCGTTACCCGACGCCTCGCCCAGGCGGCCGGCGTGGTACAAAGGAGTGGGGCGGCCCACGTAGTCGCGCAGCAGAGCCCGAAGCTCGTCGGCGAAGGCCGTGTCCCGACACGCGGCTTCGTATGCCGCCGCCACTTCCTCGAGCGCCTTCGTCAGCGTCTCCGGTACGTACCGCCCGCCGTATGCCCCGAATCGGGTCATGATGACCGCATTCCTGAATGAAGTCTCGTCTCGGCGATGAACCGCCGCACCTTTTCCCGGTCCTTCCTCCCCGGCTCACCCTCGACGCCCGAGGAGACATCCACCACGTCCGGCCGAAAGCGGGTGATCGCTCGGCCGACCGAATCGGGCTTCAACCCGCCCGCGAGCACGAAGGTCAGGTGGGCCGGAATGCTCGCACGCACACGTTCCGGATCGAGGGCGAGGCGCGCTCCGCCACCTCCCGTGACCCCGGCCTTCCAGCCTTCTATGAGCAAGCCGTCGACCCAATCTCCGTAATCTAGCACCGCACGGGCCACGTCCTCGACCGCTCGAGCACGCACGGCCTTCCAAACGGTCCAGGAACCGGCTTCCCGGATCGCACGAGCCACATCCGGCGGTTCTTCCCCGTGAAGCTGAACCACGGCGGCTTCGGCCCCCTCGGCCAGCGCGACTGCTCTGCCCGGTCGCTCGTCGACCAGAACGGCCACCCGTGACGGAGCCAGCCCCCGCACCAAGTCCGGGATCTCCGCTTCGGGCACCGACCGCCCGAAACCGGAACTCAGGATGAAGCCGACGAAGTCCGCCCCGAGCTCCTCCGCGACGAGCGCATCCTCGCGCCGCGTCACGCCACAGATCTTCACCCGTGGCCCAGCCGTGTCGGCCTCACGTCTCACTGCGCCGGCTCCTTGCGACACCCGAAAACGCGTACGCCGCGGCCGTCGGGTCGGAAGCGCGCAAGAGCGTCTCTCCGACCAAGATCGCGTCCACGCCCGCAGCGCCGAGGCGTTCGACGTCCTCGACGGACCGGATACCGCTCTCCGACACGATCACGGCTCCCGCCGGAGCGTCGTCCAGAAGTCGACACGTGGTCGCCAAGTCGGAAGTAAAGGTCGACAGGTCACGGTTGTTGATGCCCACCAGATCGGCCCCGAGGTGCGTCGCCCGAGCCAGCTCGGCTGCGTCGTGCACCTCGACGAGCACGTCCATGCCCAGCGCCCGTGCTTCGGAGTGCAGGGTCCGAAGGTCCTCGTCGGAGAGAATCCTGGCGATGAGGAGCACGGCGTCCGCCCCCTCCCCACGAGCTTCCAGGATCTGGAGCGGGCTCAGCGTGAAATCCTTGCGCAGGATCGGGATGGAGGTCGCTCGACGCACGTCGGCCAAGTCCTCGAGGGAGCCGCCGAAATACGGACCGTCGGTCAGCACGCTGAGGGCGCGGGCCCCCGCACGCTCGTATCCCGTCGTCAACACGACGGGATCGAGGTCGGGACGGATCTCCCCCGCCCCGGGCGAGCGCCGCTTGCACTCGGCGATCAAGGAAACGTCGTCGGGGCTCTCGAGCGCGGCCCGGAATCCGCGGAGCGGTGGCGCATCCTCCAACTTCCGCTCGATCCCGGCACGTCGCGATTGGAGCCGCTCCACCTCCTCCCATTTCGTCCGGACGATGGACGCCAGCACTCCGGGCAACGCTTCGGCGCCTTGCGATTCCGGCAACGTTCTCGTATCCTTGCTTCGGTTCTTGTTCGGGTTTCCCGGTGCCCTGGGAGGGCTCTCATGCCGCTCACGAAGCGACAGAAAGAAATTCTGGACTACATGACCACGTTCATCGACGAACGTGGTTACGCACCCAGCTTCGAGGAAATCGCGGAGTCCTTCGGCTATGGCTCGCTCGCCACCGTCCACGAGCACCTCAGCAATCTGGAACGCAAGGGTTACATAAGGAAGTCCTACAACGAGAGCCGTTCGGTCGAGCTGGTGTCCCAGCCGTCGCACCACTCCGCCATCGACCTCCCGCTGCTCGGCGCCGTGGCCGCCGGACTCCCGATCGAAGCCATCGAGGACCAGGAGACGCTCGCCGTGCCGCCGGACATGGTTCGGCGCCGCAAAGACAACTACGTCCTCCGCGTCGAAGGCAACTCGATGATCGAAGAGCAGATCCGCGACGGCGACTACATCGTCGTCCAGTCACAGGAAACGGCGGAGGACGGCCAGATGGTCGTGGCGCTGCTCGACGGCGAAGCGGCCACCGTGAAGAAGCTCTACCGGGAAGGGGACAGCCGCATCCGCCTCCAGCCGGCGAATCCCACGATGGCGCCCATCATCGCCGACGCGCGTGACGTCCGGATCCAGGGCGTGGTCGTGGGTGTCATCCGGAAGTACTGAAGCCCGGAGGTCTCCAGCTCAACCGGCGGTCGCGTCCCGAAGCCGCTCGAGTGACGCTCGCGCCCTCCCCTCGTCGATCGACGCTTCCGCGACCCGTACTCCTTCATTCCAGTCGGTGACGAGCCCCGCCGCGAGCAACGCGGCGGCCGCGTTCAGCACGACCGCCGTCCGAGCGGATCCTTCGACTCCAGCGAGCACCCCTTCGATAACGCGGGCATTGTCGGCGGGCTCGCCACCCTCCAGCCCACCCGGTCCTCCACGCTCGAGCCCCACCGACTCCGGCGTCACTTCGTACTCCCGCACCCCTCCCTCGCCGAGCTCGGCGACGCGGGTCGCGCCCATGGGGCTCACCTCGTCGACCCCGGGCTCCCCGTGCACGACGAGCGCGCTTCGGTGGCCCAGCTCCGCGAGCGCCCCGGAGAGCAGTGGAATCAAGCGCGGATCAGAGACTCCGACCACCTGGCGCGTGGCACCCGCGGGATTGGTGAGCGGGCCGAGAAGGTTCATGATCGTCGGGATTCCGAGCGCGCGTCTGACGGAAGCGACGTGACGCATCGCCGGATGCAGAAGGGGCGCGAACATGAAGACGATCCCGACGTCGTGGAGCACCTCGCTCATCCGCTCGGGGGAGAGGTCGATGCGTACCCCCAGCGCTTCCAGCACGTCCGCGCTCCCGCTCCTGGATGTGAACGAGCGGTTCCCGTGCTTCGCCACGCGCGCGCCCGCGCCCGCCGCCACGAGCGCCGCCGCCGTGGAAATGTTGAACGTGGTCAGCGAGCCTCCGCCGGTTCCCGCCGTGTCGACGAGAGTGGCGGCTTCACCCCCGTGGACGGGGACCATCGCCTTTCGCAGCGCACGCACGCCACCCGCGACCTCGCTCGGAGCCACGCCTTTGGCGCCCAGCCCCATGAGAAGCGCCGCTGTCTCGGCTTCCGAGACGGAACCCGACATGATGCGGTCGAACGCCGCCTCCGCCTCATCGGGGCTCAGGTCCCGGCGGTCCGCGATCGACTCGAGGAAAAAAGCGAACTCTTGGGCGGGCAAATCACGCACGAGGGTCTTCTCCGAGGAGGAAAGAGTGAAGCCTGAAATGCTAATGTGCAAGCGCCTTTTGGGTCAATCACCCAGCGAATCGCGTCGCTTGACAGACCCCGCTCCGGATCTACCTTTCCGCAGTGGATCCCTCCGACACGACACGGCTGAAACTCACCGTGCATTACGACGGTTCGGCCTTTCACGGCTGGCAATACCAACCGGATCAGCGCACGGTCCAGGGTGAGCTCCAAGCGACCCTCAGCCGACTTGCGGACAGCCCTCGCGTGGCCGTGGGTTCCGGCCGGACCGACGCGGGCGTTCACGCCACGGGACAGGTCGCATCCGTCGACATGCCCGCACGTTGGGACGCTCCGACGCTTCGAAAGGCGCTGAACGCGACGTTACCCTCCGACATCTGGATCCAGTCCGCCGAGGTCGCCCCGGCCCGTTTCCACCCTCGGTTCGATGCAATCGCCCGCACCTACCGCTACGACGTGGGTACCGCGAGCCTCGCCGCGTCGCCCTTTCACAGCCGCTGGTGCTGGGTCGTGCCGAGCGTGCTCGATGTCGACCTCATGCGACGTGCCGCGCAGCGCATCGTCGGCAACCACTCGTTTCGCGCGTTCGCCAAGAGTGGACAGCCCGAGCGGGGCGACCGATGCTCGGTGCACCGGGCCGAATGGACCGAGTGGTCGCTGGGTCACCGCTTCCAAATCACCGCGGACCGGTATCTTCACCATATGGTCCGCTACCTCGTCGGCACCATGGTCGACATAGGACGAGGGAAGCGACCGCTCGAGGAGCTCGATGAGCTGCTGGCGGGCGCCCCCCACGTACAAACTTCCCCTCCGGCTCCTCCGGAGGGGCTCTTCCTCGCGCTTGTGGAGTATCCTTTCAGCCCCTCCACGGCCGCACCGAAGCTTTCCGGGAGCAACACCGAAACATGAAGATCTTCTTGGATACCGCCGACCTCGACGAGATTCGTCGGGCGACCGACGCCAACCTCATCGACGGAATCACGACCAACCCTTCCCTGGTCTCCAAGGTCGCGGGTGATCGTGATCCCAAAGACATCTACCTCGAAATCTGCGGGTCCGTCGACGGACCCGTCAGCCTGGAGGTCGTGGGCGTCGACCGGGACGCCATGGTCGAGGAAGGCAGGAAGCTCGCCGCGATCCACGAAAACGCCGTGGTGAAGGTGCCGCTCACCGAAGACGGCCTCAAAGCTTGCCGGGACCTCGTGAGCGACGGACACAAGGTCAACGTGACGCTCTGTTTCTCGGTCTCGCAGGCGCTGTTGGCCGCGAAGGCCGGTGCGACGTACGTCTCACCGTTCGTGGGTCGCATCGACGACATCTCCGGCGAAGGCATGCAGTTGATCCAGCAGATCCGTCAGGTGTACGACAACTACGGCTTCGAGACCGAGATCCTCGCCGCCTCGCTCCGCCATCCGATGCACGTGGTGGAATGCATGCTGGTCGGGGCCGACTGCTGCACCCTTCCGCCCGCGGTGCTCTGGCAGCTGGGGAAGCATCCGCTCACGGACCGGGGACTCGAGAAGTTCCTGGCCGATTGGGACAAGCTCGACGCGCAAATCTGAGGAAAACCGCCCGCCTCATCGCGGGGATGGCCACATGATGAAAATCCGAATCCGGTCGCTGGTCGCGCTCTCGGTGCTCGCTTGTGCGGGATGCCACGGCGCGGACAACACGGTCGACCAGGAACCCGACCGCGGATCGGCGTTCGCCGCGGAAGCCGGGCTGGCCCAGTCGGGAGTGGCCCGCGCACCCCGGTCGGCTCGTGGCGTCTCGGACTCCGTGGACGTGAGTCGCAGAACGGCCATCGTGCGCGCCGCGAACCGTGTGGCGCCGGCCGTCGTCAGCATCAACGTCATGCGTACGCAGCGTGTTCAGCCGCGGAGCGCGTGGGAGAGCTTCTTCCTTCCTCCCGGTGCCCAGCGAAGGAGCACGGGATTCGGCTCCGGCGTCATCGTTCGGGTCGATGGAGCCGAGGGGATCGTCCTCACCAACGACCACGTCATCCGTGACGCCTCGCGGATCCAGGTGTCGCTTCCCGACGGACGAGACTTCGAAGCGGAGCTCGTCGGCACGGACCCCGTCGCCGACGTGGCGGTCCTCCGCATCGAAGGAGCGGATCTGCCGGTGGCGCCGGTGAGCTCGGTCGAGGACGTCATGATCGGGGAGTGGGCCCTCGCGATCGGGAACCCGCTCGGAAACTACGCCACCGACGCCGAGCCCACCGTCACGGCCGGGGTCATCTCCGCCGTCGACCGGAACATCGTTCCGTCGTCCGACAGCCGGGGGTTCTACTTCGGCATGATCCAGACCGACGCCTCCGTGAATCCGGGCAACTCCGGGGGGCCTCTGGTGAACGCGCTCGGTGAGATCATCGGGATCAACGCGTCCATCATCTCCCGGAGCGGCGGGAGCGAAGGGCTCGGATTCGCGATCCCCATCGATCGGGCCCTGCAGATCGCCGATGACCTCACGCGCTATGGAGAGATCCGGCGCGCATGGGTCGGCGTCGACGTGGAGCCGGTCGACGCGGACGTCTGGGGCCGCACACGCGGCGTCCGGATCAGCCGGGTCGCGCCGGACTCCCCGGCGGATGACGCGGGCCTCGAAGTCGGGGACCGACTGCTGCGGGGGAACGACCGTGCGCTCACGGGTCCGTTGGACTTCGAAGGGTTGGTGCTGGATCTCCGCGCGGAGGACCGCCTCGTGCTCGAAGTGGAGGGCCGAAGTGAACCGGTCAGGCTCGTGGCGGCGCCCTTCCCCTCCGTCACCGCCGAGCGGGTGCGGGTTCTGAGCGATATCGAGCTGATCACCGTCACACCGCAAATCCAGGTGGAACGGAACCTGACGAGCGCCGACGGGGCGCTCGTCACGGAGATCCCGAGCGAGCTCCAGAGCCAGCTCGGGCTCAGGCCGGGCGACGTGATCGTGCAGGTCAACCGGACCCGCATCCGTAGCGCGGAGGACGCCGCCAGGGCGTTCGAAGCCGTTCGAGGATCCGGCCGGATCGCCCTCTACTTCGAGCGGAACGGAGATTACAACATGCGCAACTTCTACTGGAGTGGATGAGTGAGCCCAGACGCCCCCGAGCAATACGTCCATCCGCTGTCCGGGCGCTACGCCTCCCCGGAGATGCAGCGCATCTTTTCTCCAACCCGACGGTTCGGAACCTGGCGACGCCTCTGGCTCGCGTTGGCGGAAACCGAAGCCGAGCTCGGCCTCGATATCTCCGACGAGGCGCTCGCACAGATGCGCGCGGCGCTCGATGCGCTCGACCTGGACGCCGCGGCGGAGTACGAACGGCGCTTCCGCCACGACGTGATGGCGCACGTGCACCTCTTCGGCGATGACGCGCCGGCGGCTCGCGGCATCATCCATCTGGGCGCCACGAGCGCCTTCATCGGCGACAACACCGACCTGATTCTCTCCCGCGCCGCCATGGAGCTGGTGCGCACCCGCCTGGTGCGCTGCGTCTCGGCCCTCGCGGCGTTCGCCGGAGAGCACGCCCATCTACCGACGCTCGGCTACACCCATTTCCAGCCGGCGCAACCGACCACCGTCGGCAAGCGGGCGACGCTGTGGATTCAGGACCTCCTCCTCGACATCGAGGAGCTCGACCACAGGATCGAGTCGCTCCGCTTTCGCGGGGTGCGGGGGACGACCGGCACGCAGGCGTCCTTTCTGGAGCTGTTCGGTGGCGACCACGAAAAGGTCGACCGGCTCGACGACGCCGTGGGCCGGCGAATGGGCTTTGAGCGAAGCTATCCCGTGAGCGGCCAGACCTACCCGCGGAAGGTGGATTTCGCGGTCCAGGCGTCGTTGGCCGGGGTCGCTGCCTCCGTATCCAAGATCGGGCACGACCTCCGACTGCTCGCGCACCGGCGCGAGGTGGAAGAGCCGTTCGAAGCCGAGCAGATCGGTTCGTCGGCCATGCCCTACAAGCGCAACCCCATGCGTGCGGAGCGGATCTGCGCGCTGACCCGGCACGTCATCGTACTCGCTCAGGATCCGGCGTTCACGGCCGCCACGCAGTGGCTGGAGCGAACGCTGGACGACTCCGCCAACCGCCGCGTGTCGACGCCGGATGCGTTCCTCGCGCTCGACGGGGCCCTCGTGCTGTTGGAAAACGTGTCCAGCGGCTTGATCGTGAATCCGGAGGTCGTGCGCCGAAACCTGGCCGAGCACCTTCCATTCATGGCCACCGAGACGATCCTCATGCACGCGGTCCGCCGAGGCGGAGACCGCCAGGAGCTGCACGAGCGCATCCGCCAGCACTCGATGGCGGCCGCGAGCCGGATGAAGGAAGAAGGAGCCGACGCGGACCTGCTCGAACGGATCGCCGACGACGAAGCGTTCGGATTGTCGATCGGTGAGCTGGCGGAGCTGGTGGACCCGACCCGCTTCGTGGGACGCGCGCCCCAGCAGGTGACGCGCTTTCTGGAACGGGAAGTCGCGCCGGTCCTCGAGCGCCTTGGCGCCGATGCCGAAGCCGTCTCCGACCCCGAGATCCATGTCTGAGCCCACCCGCCGCCCCGACCCGCATCCCATGATTGAATCCACGCTCGACCTCCCCCTGCTTCATCGGGGCAAGGTCCGCGACGTGTACGAAGTAGACGAGAACACACTGCTCATGGTGGCGAGCGACCGCGTCAGCGCCTTCGACGTGGTGATGCGTCAACCCATCCCCTACAAGGGTGAGGTGCTCACGCTGATCACTGCATGGTGGTTGGAGCAGCTCGAGCACGTCGTGCCGCACCACCTCATCGCGGTGGATCCCGACCGGATCGTGGCCCGGCATCCCGATCTCGAAGCCACGCGCGGCGCCTGGAGCCGCCGCGCCATGCTCGTGCGTCGGACGGACCCGGTGCTCGTGGAGTGTGTGGTGCGCGGCTATATCGCGGGCTCGGCGTGGAAGGAATACCGTGAGGCGGGCACTCTCGCCGGTGAGCCACTCCCCGACGGGCTCCGGGAAAGCGAGCAGCTCGACGCTCCCATCTTCTCACCCGCGACCAAGGCCCAGGAGGGGCATGACGAGAACATCGCATTCGCCACGATGTGCGATCTCATCGGGAGCGAGCCCGCGACCCACCTCCGGGACCTTTCACTGCGCATCTACGAGCACGGTCACGAAGTGGCCGGTGCCCGAGGCATCCTCCTCGCCGACACGAAACTGGAGTTCGGCCGCGACCCCTGGGGTCGGGTCTTGTTGATCGACGAGGTGCTCACGCCGGACTCGTCCCGCTTCTGGCCGAGCGAGCACTACGAGGTCGGTCGCGGCCAACCTTCGCTCGACAAGCAGCCCATTCGAGACTGGCTCGACGCGCTCCCGGATTGGGACAAGACGCCCCCCCCACCCGACCTGCCGGAAGAGGTCGTGACCGCGGCGTCCAACCGATACCTGGAAGTATTCGAGCGGCTCGTCGGCGTGCCGTTGTCCGAGTACCGCATCCCCTCATTCCACGAGGATCGATGACGCCGGGAAAGCCACGACGAGAGACGCTCCAGCGGGGCGTCATCATCCTTCCGTCCGCATTCACGCTGGGGAATCTCTTCTTCGGGATCTACGCTCTCGTCGCCGCGTCGCGGGGGGACTACGTATGGGCCGGCTGGTTTATCGTGTTCGCAGGCACGCTCGACATGCTCGACGGAAGCGTCGCACGCTTCACGCGCACCGGCTCGAAGTTCGGGGCCGAGCTCGATTCGCTGGTCGACGCAATCTCGTTCGGGGTGGCGCCCGGGTTCATCATGTACCGCCTCTTCTTCACCGACACCCAGTGGAGCTGGATCCTTTCGTTCGTTTACGTGACCGCGGTGGTGATACGCCTGGCCCGGTTCAACGTGGAGCAGGACGGGGAGGCAAAGCGCATCTTCCACGGACTCCCCTCCCCGGCCGCGGGCGTCACGATCGCGGCGTTCTATCCGTTCAGCCAAACCCCTTGGTTCGAGACCCAACTCTCGCATCTTCCATGGCAACAGATCATGGGCGTGGGCATGGTCCTGATCGGCGTGCTCATGGTGAGCCACGTTCCGTACGCCAAGGTTCCGAAGATCGGCCTCCGCTCGGCGCGGGGAATCTCCACGACCGTGCTCGTCCTCGGATCTCTATTCACGGCGCTCGCGGCGCCACGATATTTCTTTTTCGCGGCGGGTCTCCTCTACATCACGTGGGGCCTCGTCCGCTCGGTGCTCCTAGGGCTCCTCGATCGCCTCCCGGGCGGGGACCCACTCCTCGACACGGACGACGAGGATGAGGACGGCAGTACTCGGGGGCGGAGCCTCGACTACGCGGATCTCGGTCCGGGTAGCCGAGGAAGAACAAACTACGAAGACGATTCCGACCCCGATCCGGAGGATCGATTTTGAGCCATTTTCGAGTGGAAGTCCTCGTCATCCCACGGCCCGGCCTCCTGGACCCGCAAGGGAAGGCGGTCCACCACGCCCTGCACTCCCTGGGATGGAACGAGGTCGGCGACGTACGCATGGGCAAGGCCATTCACATCGACATCGAAGCCGAGTCGGAAGCGGAAGCGACCGAGCGGGTCGACGCCATGTGTCGCAAGCTCCTCGCGAACCCGGTCACGGAAGACTACGAGATCTCCGTGGTCGACACACTGGAGCCGACGGGCTCATGAAGGTCGCGGTCGTGACGTTCCCGGGCTCCAACTGTGACCATGACCTCTACAAGGCCGTGCAGCAGGTCGACGGCGCGCCCTCCTTCGTGTGGCACGGGGACCGAGGGCTCGAGGGATACGACGCCGTGCTGCTCCCCGGAGGGTTCTCCTACGGAGACTACCTGAGACCGGGCGCCATCGCGCGGATGAGCCCGATCATGGAAGACGTCGTCGCATTCGCCGAAGCGGGCGGCCCCGTCCTGGGGATCTGCAACGGGTTTCAAGTGCTGTGCGAAGCGGGACTGCTGCCCGGTGCGTTGGTCCGGAACACCGCCCTCCGCTTCCGAAGCTACGACGTGCTCGTGAAGGTCGAGCGGGCGGACACTGCCTTTACCACCGACTACACGGAAGGTCAGGTCTTGCGGATCCCCATCGCGCACGGAGACGGGAACTTCGAGGCCGACGAGGAGACCCTGGACCGGCTCGAAAGCGAACGGCGCGTGGTCTTCCGCTATACCGACGTGGAAGGCATACCGACGGAAGAGGCGAATCCGAACGGATCCCGCCACAACATCGCGGGCATCATGAACGAAGCCGGCAACGTCCTCGGCATGATGCCTCATCCAGAGCGTGCCATGGAGCCGGTGCTGGGCTCGACGGGCGGCGTGGCATTGTTCACGTCTCTGGTCGCGAGTCTCGAAGCACCGGCGGGCTGAGCGGCTCGTTCCAACCGACATTCGACGGATCACTTCAAAGCAGGGGTAACGATACGGTGAGCACTGCCGACGGCGGCGCCACGGCGACACACGTTTCACCACGCGCGGGCGACCCCGAGGTCACGCCCGAGCTGGTGGCCGAGCACGGACTCACGGAGGACGAATACGAACGCGTCCGAAGTGTGATGGGACGTGCGCCGACCTTCACCGAGCTGGGTGTTTTCAGCGCCATGTGGTCGGAGCACTGTGGCTACAAGAACTCCAAGCGACTGCTCCGGCTCCTTCCGACGAAGGCGCCTTGGGTCATGCAGGGCCCCGGGGAGAATGCCGGCGTGATCGACGTGGGTGACGGATACGCGCTCGCGTTCAAGATCGAGTCACACAACCACCCCTCGGCGGTCGAGCCCTATCAGGGTGCGGCGACGGGCGTGGGAGGCATCCTTCGCGACATCTTCACCATGGGCGCGCGGCCCGTAGCAGTGCTCGATTCGCTCCGGTTCGGTGACCTCTCGTCGCCTCGTGTGCGCTACCTGTTCGAAGGTGTCGTGCGGGGCGTGGGTGACTATGGAAACTGTGTCGGCATTCCGAACATCGGAGGTGAAGTCAAGTTCGACCGCGGCTACACCGGCAACCCACTGGTGAACGCGATGTGCCTCGGCCTCATGAAGAAAGAGGAGCTCATCACCGCGTCGGCCTCCGGGGTGGGCAACACGCTGATGGCCGTGGGCGCTCGGACCGGGCGGGACGGGATCCACGGCGCCACGTTCGCGAGCGAGGAGCTGAGCGACGGCTCGGACGAAGCGAGCCGTCCCCGAGTCCAGGTCGGCGACCCGTTCACCGAGAAGCTCCTCCTGGAGGCCAGCCTCGAGCTCATCCACAGCGGAGCCATCGTCGGCATCCAGGACATGGGCGCTGCCGGCATCACGTCGTCGGCTTCCGAGATGGCCGGAAGGGCGGGCAGCGGCGTGGAGATCGACATGGCGCTCGTGCCCGTGCGTGAAGAGGGCATGACCCCCTACGAGATCCTGCTTTCGGAGTCACAGGAACGGATGCTCGTCGTGGCCGAGAAGGGCCGGGAGGACGAGGTCCGGCGAATCCTCGAGAAATGGGAGTTGGAAGCGGCGGTGATCGGGAGCGTGACCGACGACGGACGATTCCGGGTGCTCGAGTCGGGCACGACGGTCGCCGACATCCCGGCCCTCCCGTTGACCGACGGTTGCCCGACCTACGAGCGAGAAGGCGTCGAAGGAGACGAGGTCCAACGCCGCCGCGCCATGGATCTCTCGGAGCACCTGATCCCCGAAGGCGACCTGACGCCGAGCTTCCTCCTCCTCCTGGGCTCGGCCAACGTGGCTTCCCGGCGCTGGATCTACGACCAGTACGACACCACGGTGCGAACGAACACCGCCGTGCGGCCCGGCGGGGACGCGGGCGTGGTTCGCATCCGAGGCACCCAGCGAGCCGTGGCGGCCACCACCGACTGTAACGGGCGCTTCGTCTACCTCCGGCCGCGGGTCGGTGCGATGATCGCCGTCGCGGAAGCCGCCCGGAACCTCGTATGCGTCGGGGCGCTGCCGACGGCCATCACGAACAACCTGAACTTCGGCAACCCGTTGAAGCCCCACATCTACTTCCAGCTTCGCGAGTCCGTGCTCGGCATGGCCGAAGCGTGCGCGCACTTCGAGACGCCGGTCACCGGTGGGAACGTATCGCTGTACAACGAGACCGACGGCCAGGCCATCTATCCCACCCCGGTCGTCGGGATGGTAGGAGTGGTGGACGATGTCGACAGGATCGTAGGACACGCGTTCCGCGAAGCCGGGGACGACATCGTGCTCCTCGGCGAGAACGGGGGCGAGATGGGCGGCTCGGAGTACCTCTACGTCACCGCCGACCTCGTCGCGGGGGAACCGCCGAGTATCGATCTCGCCCAGGAGCGAGCGCTGCAGCAGGCCGTGCTCGGCCTCATCCGGCGCGAGCTCGTCCACTCGGCGCACGACTGCTCGGAAGGAGGGGTCGCGTGCGCGCTCGCGGAAGCGGCGCTGGGGAACGGGGACACGCCCCACGGAGCAGATATTCGTCTCGACGACGACCTCCGACCCGTCCAGGCCCTCTTCTCCGAATCCCAGGGCCGCATCGTGGTGTCGTGCGACCCGTCCCGGACTGAAGACGTCCTCCGCGAGGCGCAAGAGCACGGTGTGGCCGCTCGGCGCATCGGGCGCGTAACCGACCAGGAATCGGGATTCCGGGTCGAGGTACGGGACGGCTCGATCGAGTGCCGGGTCGCCACCATGGCCGCAGCATTCTTCGACGCTCTTCCGGGTATCATGGACACACGCCCCGCAGCCGGAGTCTGAAGTGGCCCTGCCAATGGTGTCTCGAGCGCCGACCGATATCCACCGCTCCGACATGGATGACCGCCCACGCGAAGAGTGTGGCGTGGTCGGCATCACCGGCGTCGATCGGGCCGCAGAGAAAGGCGTTTCTCGCGCTCTACGCCCTCCAGCATCGCGGACAGGAAGCCGCCGGCATCGTCTCCACCGACGGGTCGGAAAGCGCCCGCAGCCACAAGGGCGTCGGACTCGTCTCCGACGTGTTCGACGCGGCAGCACTCGAGCGGCTCCACGGCTCGACCGCCGTGGGACACGTTCGATATTCGACGGCCGGTGGAGGCGAGCTCGCGAACGTCCAACCCATCACAGCCCGTTATTCCCGCGGGAACCTGGCCCTCGCCCACAACGGGAACCTGACGAACCAGCTCGACCTTCGTGAACGCCTCGTCGACGAAGGTGCGATCTTTCGCTCGTCGTCCGACTCGGAGACGCTGGTACACCTCATCGCGAAGTCGCGCCGTGACACCATCGATGGCCATGTCGACGACGCCCTTTCCCAGCTCGAAGGAGCGTTTTCCGTCGTCATCTCGATCGGGGACTCGGTCTACGCCGCGCGTGACCCGCGCGGGTTCCGGCCGCTGGTCCTCGGCAAGCTGGAGGACGGCCATATCGCCACGAGCGAGACGTGCGCGCTCGACATTCTCGGCGCGGAGTACGTGCGGGACCTGAACCCCGGCGAAGTGATCCGGATGCGAGGGGGGCGCGTCGAGGAGCTCCGATCGCTTCCTCCGGCCGAGCCCTCCTCCCCATGTATCTTCGAGCTGGTCTACTTCGCCCGTCCCGATTCGCGCCTCTGGGGGGTGAGCGTGGACCGTGCCCGACGGGCGTTCGGACGTCGTCTCGCCCGCGAGCATCCGGTCGACGCCGACGCGGTCATCGCGGTGCCGGACAGCGCGAACTCCGCGGCGCTCGGCTATGCGGAGGAAAGCGGTATCCCCTTCGAGCTCGGACTCCTGCGCAATCACTACGTCGGTCGGACGTTCATCCAGCCCTCGCAGAAGGACCGGGATTTCGGGGCACGCATGAAATACAACCCCGTGCGCGAGGTCCTCGAAGGCAAGCGGGTGGTCGTCGTGGATGACTCGCTCATTCGTGGCACGACGAGCCGAAGCCTGGTGCGGATGCTCCGGCAGGCCGGTGCATCGGAGGTGCACTTCCGCATCGGGAGTCCCCCCGTGCGCTGGCCCTGCTTCTACGGAATCGACATGCCCACGAGGGCGGAGCTAGTCGCGTCGAATCTCGATGTCGAAGCGATCGAACGAGAGCTGCGGGTCGACTCCCTGGGCTACCTATCCCTCGAAGGGATGCTCGCGTGCGTGCAGGACTCCGGATCGTTTTGTACGGCGTGCTTTTCCGGCGACTATCCCGCGGCGCTCGTGGACGTCGAGAAGGGCTTGGCCTCGCCGGAAGGACCAGGAGCCTGCTAGCAGCCCGTGGTAGAACAGCGCGCCCCGCATCGCCCGAGACGGCGTGGTCACCGTGCCGTCTCGAGGTCCTCCTGGAGATAGCGCTCGGCCATATCCACGAACTCGCTGGATCCGATGTACAGGGGCGTGCGCTGGTGGAGTGACTCGGGCTCGATGCCGAGAATGTCACGGCATCCGTCGCTCGCTCGCCCACCGGCCTGCTCCGCGATCATGCTCATCGGTGAGCTCTCGTAGAGTAGACGCAGCTTCCCCTCGGGCTTCTCGCGGTCTCCGGGATACATGAAGATTCCTCCCTGGAGGAGCGTGCGGTGCAGGTCGGACACCAGCGAGCCGATGTAGCGTGAGCCGAATCCACCTTCGGTCTTCATGTAGTTGACCAGAGCCTGCTGCCCCTCCGTCCACCGGTGGTAGTAGGCCTCATTCACGGAGTAGACCTTTTTCGGCGGATCCGGAAATTCCATGAAAGGATGGCTGAGCAGGAACTCGCCGATCGAGGGGTCGAGGGTGAATCCGTGCACACCCGCCCCGCTCGTGTAGACCATCATCGTCGAGGAACCGTAGAGCACGTACCCCGCGGCGACTTGACGAGAGCCGGGCTGCAGACAGTCCTCGAGCGTGCCCCTCGAACCGGACGAGATCTTCCGGTGGATGCTGAAGATCGTCCCGATCGACACGTTCACATCGATGTTCGACGAACCGTCGAGCGGATCGAAGATCACCACGTAGTCCCCCGCCGGAAACTTCTCCGGGATGGGGATGAACGTCTCGTTCTCCTCGGACGCCATGCACGCGACGAGCCCCGTGTGGTCGAGCGCACGATACATGACCTGGTTGGCGAACACATCCAGCTTCTGGACCTTCTCGCCGTGCACGTTCTCGTCCCCGGCCGCCCCGAGGATGTCGACGATGCCCGCCTTGTTGACTTCTCGAGCGATCATCTTGGCGGCGAGCGCGATGTCGTGCAGAAGGTTCGTGAACTTCCCCGTGGCGTGCGGGTGCTTGCGCTCCTGTTCGACCAGGAAGCGCGAGATCGTGAACACGTGGCTGTCGGGCATCGAGGACATCGGGCTCCCGGGCTCGGAGATGGTGGAGGCTGACGACGATACGGAGGCTCAGCGGGACGGTCAACGGTCCGTCCGCCGTCATCGGCCGCCGTGGCTCAGCGTGAACCGTCCGTCAGGCCGACCGAGCACCGAGATGCTCCCATCTCGGTCCGTACGCCGCACATCGATGGCGCGTGCGCGGAGTCGCTCCAACACCTCGGGAGCCGGATGTCCGTAGCGGTTGCTCCGACCGACGGAGATGAGCGCGAGCTCCGGTCGGATGCCGTCGAGGAGGGCGGGATCGGTCGACGTATCACTCCCGTGGTGACCGACCTTGAGCACCTCGATATCGGGTCCCAGGAGGGCCGCGAGTCTCCGTTCCACGGGCTTGTACGCATCTCCGGTGAGCAGGGCGTCGAACGCACCGTGTCGCACCATCAGTACGACGGATCCCTCGTTGGTCTCGACGCCGGCGGCACGCATGGAGTCGGTGGGACTCAGCACCTCGATCTCGACCCGCCCGAGCTCGAGCCGCGTGCCCGCCCGGGCGACGAGCCAGGGAACGTCCCGTCGCGCCGCCATCTCGAGAACCTCCACGAACTCCTCTTTGCCCGCGGCGAGTCCGGGGTCGTAGACCGCGCCCACGGGAAACGACTGGAGCACCGCCTCCGCTCCGCCGATGTGATCGAGATCGGCGTGCGTGAGGATCATCGCGTCGAGGCTCCGGACACCTCGGGCTCGAAGCGCGCGAACGACCGGATGACCACGCGGATCGGCGACCTCTGCCGGCCGACCCGCATCCACCAGGACCCACCGTCCCCCCGGGCTTCGAATGGCCGTTGCGTCTCCCTGACCGACATCGATCGTCAGAAGCTCCGCCGTGCCGCGTCCCTGGATGGAGACCAGCACCGGCCAGGCGAGCACGCCCACGACGAAGTAGATCGACATCAACGCTCTCCGCGCCCCCACGCCGATCCAGGGTCGTCGAGCAACATGCGTGGCGACGGCGCCCCCCACGACCATGGCCACGACGGACCCGCGAGTGGCCCAAAGCGTGACCCAAGGCCGGCTTCCCACTTCCGTGGCCCCGCTCGCGAGCACGTCGAGGAGCGTCGACACCCCACCAGCCAGGAAGACAGCCAAGTCGTGGGAAAGGAAGTCGATGGCGATGCTAGCGATCGCCCCCGGGAGGGCGAGCGCCACGATCGGTCCCGCGACGAGCGTCGCGGGAATGCCGACCAAGGAAACCTGTTCGAAATGCCACGCGACGATCGGTAACGTGGCGAGCGTAGCGGCGGCGCTCGCGGCCACTCCGACGACCACCGGCTCGGGAACGCGCCCCTGGAATCTCTTCCGTAACGCCCGAGCCAGCGGGCCCGCCCAGGCCAGCAACCCGGCGGACCCCGCGAACGAGAGCTGGAATCCGGCGGACGCGACTCTCCCGGGATCGAGCGCGACCAGCACGAGCAGTGCGGACGCGAGCGCGCCCCAGCGGGCCGGCGGTCGTCCGCGCGCGCGGGAGAGCGCCACGAAGGTCAGGATCAGAGCCGCGCGGGAGGCCGCATCGGGGAATCCGATCAGTGCCACGTACGCCCATACGCCCAGCCCTGCGGCCAGACGCGCCGTGCGTGCTCGCAGTCCACTCGAGCGAAGCACGGCGAAGAGGAGCGCCGCGATGACGCCGACGTGAAAGCCCGAGATGGCGAGCAGGTGCGCCAAGCCCGACCTCGTGAAGTCCTCGCGAAGATCCCGGTCGAAGCCCTCCCGCCGTGCGAGGGTGAGCGCGGCCACGAACGGAGCCCGTGCGCCGTACAGACCTTCGATCCGGTCGAGAAGCCGGTCCCTCCACCGCACGGCCATCCAACGCGGCCCCGCATCTTCCGCTCGGGGCACCGCACGCACGTCGTCGGCTTGAAACCAGAAGCTCCAACTTCCCTCCCGCCAGCGCCCCTCGACCTCCAACATGCGGCCAGCGGGCGCTTCCGGAGCATCGACGACCATCGTGACAGGCTCGCACCCTCCGGTCCGCTCGAACGGCGCCGAGCCAGCGCGCGGCGAGGCGAGGAAACGGCCACGGACCACGGCGCGTTGGTCCGCTTCCGGTGCGGGACACCGTTGCTCCGAAGTGCTCACCCACGCGGCGAACGCGCCGGCGCAGAGGGGGAGGAGCCACAACCGGGATGGACCGGAGGGCCACGGCCATGCGCGCGTGGGCACCCCTGCGACGAACGCGGCCAGGAGCGGCAGCAGCCAGACAGGCACGCCGGTCATGACCCAGGCCACCCCGACGGTGAACGCCAGAGCCAGCCTCACTACGGGTGGCGCATGGCCCATCCGGGCTCAGCGCGTCCCGCCGTCCGTTGTCGTCAGTCCTCCTCCGTGTGCAAGAAGAGATCCTGCTGATCACGATCCACGAAGGTCTCCCGCTCCTCGCGGTCCTCGTCCATCAGCCGCGCCTTCAGGATGCGCCGCACCTTCAAGTCGGAGCGGATGCCCGCCACCAACATCACGAGCATCCCCACGATCAAGCTTCCGAATGCCACCACGGTCAGCGGCACACCGTAGAACGTCGCGAACCCGAGCCTCAAGGTGACGCGCTGTCCGGAGTTGAGCGACGCGAACCCCATGGAGAGGATCAGGATCACCAGGACCCCGAGCGCGCTCAGCAACCGACTCACGGCGTGGCCGTCAGCACGCTTCGGCCAACCTCCCGACCGGCAAAGGTCGCTCCGGTGGTGTGCTCGAGCTTCGTTCGAGCATACGCGCCCACCCGATCGAGAGATCCGTCGAACACGACCACCTTGTTCCGCCGCGTTCGGCCTAGGACCTGTCCCTCATCGCGACCCGCCTTCTCGATGAGAACCTCTTCGATGCGACCCACCTCGGAGCGGTTGATCTCTCCTTGAATATGGCGGCTGACCTCGATCAGCTCCGCCAACCGGGCCTGTCCTTCTTCGGCGTCGATGAACTGATCGGCGGGGAGACGGGTCGCGGGCGTCCCGCCCCGCGGCGAATACCGGTACGTATACGCTTCGTCGAAGCGGACCGTTCTCATGAGGTCGAGCGTCTCCCTGAACTCGGCCTCGGTTTCGCCCGGGAAGGCCACGATGATGTCCGTCGACAGCGCGATGTCGGGAATCGCCTCTCGCACCAACTCGATCTTCTCGAGCAGGGATTCGACCGTGTATCGCCGGAGCATGCGCTTCAGGGTCCGGTTGCTGCCCGCTTGAGCGGGGAGGTGGAGCTGTTCGCACACCCCCGGCTCCGTCGCCATGACCTCGACCAGCTCGGGCGTGACGTCGTTGGGATGCGGCGACGTGAAGCGCACTCGTCGTATCCCGTCCACACGGGAAACCGCCCGGAGAAGATCGGGAAAGGACCACTCTTCCCAGACATAGGAGTTGACCGTCTGGCCCAACAAGGTCACTTCCGAGACCCCGCGGTCGGCCAGCCCACGGATCTCGTCCAGGACCCCGTGCGCGTTCCGGTTCTTTTCTCCCCCACGGACGTACGGCACGATACAGTACGTGCAGCGGTGGTCACACCCCCGCTGGATCGGCACCCAAGCGCTGGGACCCTCCGCACGACGTTGCTCCAGACCGTCGTAGTTTTCACCGAGGTTGAGATCGAGGACGGCGAGCTGCCGACCCCTTCCGTGTCCCGGGCGTTCGTCGACGGCACCGGGGTCCGGCGGGTTCGTCGGAGCGGCACCGTCCCCCGCTTCGCGGTCCCCGGCTTCAGGCAGATCCGACCGTAGCTCAGCCAGGGCGTCCGGTAGCGTTCGGTATCCGTCCGGACCCATCACGAGATCGACGTACGGCGCATCTTCCAGGAGCTTGTCGCCGAGCCGCTGGGCCATGCATCCGGTAACGCCGAGCACGAGCTCGGGCCGGTGCCGTTTGAGTCCGTTGAGCTGGGAGACGCGTCCCAGTACGCGCTGTTCGGCGTGTTCGCGGATGGCACACGTGTTCACGAGGATGACATCGGCGTCCTCCGGCGTATCGACGATCCGATAGCCGCGTTCCGCGAGCACCCCCTGCATCAGCTCACCGTCACTGATGTTCATCTGGCACCCGTACGTCTCGACGTACGCGCGCTTATGGGTCGTCGTGCTGGTCATGCCTCAATTCGCAAAGGTCATCGGGGCGCCGCAATATACAGATGATCCCCGTCTCCTCGCAGGGTGCCTTCCAAGAATCGTGCTGTCTCCGCCGCGTCCGGGTCCTCGATGCCCACCCTCAAGTAGTCTCCGGTCAAGCCGCGAGTCCCGTCGCCCTCGGGCGCGACGCGGGCCCCGGAGCCGATCCGGTCGGCCCGGTGCCGCCGCCCCTTGTCCATGGCCAACTCCCGCAGCTCCCGGGCTCGATCACCGGCGATCCTCTCGGGCACAGGCGATTCCAGCGCGAGCTCGGCGGCCGGCGTGCCGGACCGGGGCGAGAACGGGAAGACGTGCAGGTAGGTGAACGGCAGCTCCTCGATCAACCGAACCGTGTCCTCGTGGTCTCGGGCCGTCTCCCCCGGGAAGCCCGTGATCACGTCCGCACCGAGTCCCATCGGTTCCAAGCGGTCGGCGATCTCCAGAGCGCGTCCGCGATACTGAGCTCGGGTGTGCCAGCGGCGCATGCGCCGCAGAACCGGATCCGCCCCGCTCTGGAGCGGCATATGCAGATGTGGAGCCAACGTTCCCGCCGACGTCTCGAGGAGATCGAGCAGAAGCTCGTCCACCTCCGTGGCTTCCACGCTTCCCAGACGGAAGCGCACGTCCGGAACCCGTTCCAGGAGCACCGAGACCAGCCGTCCCAACGTCCAACGCGGGTCCAGGTCGCGCCCGTAGTGCCCGATATGGATCCCGGTGACCACCAACTCGCCGTGGGCTTCCGCGAGGACACGCGCTTCGGCCACGATCTCCTCGGGATCCCGCGAGCGAGACGCGCCGCGCGCGAGTCGGGTCGCGCAGAACGAGCATTTGCGGTCGCATCCGTCCTGCACCTTCAGCCACCCCCGCGTCGCACCGCGTCGCTCGCGCAGGAGCTCGGCACCGACCGGCTCGGAGTCGATGCGATCCAACGGGCGCCGTACGCCGATCTGTACCAGCCTTTCCCGGCTCGTCCCGTCCGCCACCGCCACCGGGTCGTGGCCCGGAACGACGGCACTCACGCCGTCCATGCTCCCGTACTCTTCCGTTCGCAGCGCGGCCGAGCATCCCGCGACCACGATCTCGGCGCCCGGATTCTCTCGATGCACGCGGCGAACGTACCGCCGAGCTTGCGCATCGGCCTGGTTCGTCACGGTGCACGTGTTCACGACGACGACGTGCGCATCCCTCCGCTCATCGGTCGTCGTCCCTCCGCGGGCTTCGAGCTCCTGCCGCATCCGCTCGGTGTCGTACTGGTTGGCCTTGCAGCCGAACGTATGGTAGTGGATGCGCATGATCTCGGAGATCCTGTCCGCGAGGTGCTGTGGCGGTCAGTGCTAGAAACCAGCCACCCGGAGGGCCACGGTGACCCGCCAGAAGTCCTCCGAAAGGGTCCCGGCGCTACGCTCGCCCCGTTCGACGGAGACGTCCGCGCCGGCGAGGAGCACGCCGTTGGTCTCGTTGAATGCGAAGCCGAGCCCTCCGGTGAACGCCCGCTCGGATCCCGACTCGCCTTGCCCGTGAGCGAACGGAAGGCCGCTGTAGCGGTACCCGAAACGCAGGGGCGCGCTACGGCCGAGCAACCGCACGTTCGGGAGTTCGAGCCCGACCCCGAAACCACTCGCATTCCCGACTGAGGTATCGACCATCAGGTCGTCCGCGATATCCGACCAATCCGCGTGCATCGCGCTCGCGGCCAGGACGAGGCCCGGAGCCAGCACGGCGCTTCCTCCGATGCGAAGCTCGAGCGGCAGATCGAACGACCGGGCGGAGCCGTCCGTCGTCGACGAGGGATCGGCCTCGAGCGTCGACGACCACCGCACGCTCGCCGCGGCTCGACCCACTGAGCCCAGATCGGCTCCGACGCCGGCGGTCACCGACGTCCCGGCATACCTCCACGAGCCGCTGCTCGTGAACGGCTCGGCACCGTCCAGGTCGAGGTCACCGAAGTCCCTGCTCAGGCGTCGCTGGACCGACCCGGTGTAACGCGCCACGTCCAGACCCACCGCCACGTCGGGCGAGATCATGCGTGAGTAGCCCAGCGACGCGGTCGCCACGCCGCCATCCTGGGTGAAGCCGTCCACGACATCGAACGCCGTTCCACCGAGCTCCACGGTCAGCGTGCGCTGTCCCTCGAACCGCTGATCCAGAAACGACCCCAGCTGGACCCGACCCATACCACCCAGCACGGGATAGGCAATGCCGACCAGGGGAAAGCGGGTTCCGCGGAAGTCACCCGCATCCACACCGTCACGGGAGGCCTCGGTCCAGCTCGGCTGCGCCACCATGACGCCGCTGGGCCGGGCCAACCAGGCAGTCGCGGCGGGATCCGCCGGCGAGATCGACCCGCCTCGCAGCCCGATGCCGAAGCTGCCCATCGCCCGGGCGCGACCGTCGATCGCGTCCACGGGCCGTCCGAGGCCCGCCGAGTTGAACAATGATTGAGCCTCGAGCTCGGACGTGGGTACCGTCACGAAGCCGACGACCGCGAGGGCGCACAGTAGCTTCTTGGTCATGGGAGCTCCACCGAAGGGCCGACCGTCACGACGAGCTTGAGCGCGGGCGCCTGGGAGCTACCCGGCCCGTGGAACGAAGCGTACGCGATCGAAAGCGGCTCGAATGTGGACAGGAGCGCGAGGGTGTTCGAACGACCCGTGTCCGCCCCGGAGGCCGTCTCCCCCACTCGATCACGCACGAACGGGGTGATCGGGATCTCGACCGCAGCGCCCTCCTCCTCGCGGAACAGGATTCCGGGCATCTGCTTCCCCGGAGCTCCGATGAGCGAGCTCCCGAGTGGGGATTTCGGCAGCGCCTCACGGCTCAGCACCTCACGAACATCGAGGCCCACGGTATCACGAGGCTGAAATGCTTCCTCGGAGCGGCGTGTCCGGAGCACGAGCGCAGCGTAGCTGACCGCTTCCCGGCTCAGCGTGACGGGGCACCCCACCGCGTCACACAACTCCGCCGGTCCGGTGAGCTCCCTCGGCACTTCGAGATCCAGGACCGAGCGCCAGGCCGGCGCCCCGCCTACCCGGATCCCGGCCGACGGAGGGCCCGGCCGCGGATCATAGATGAAGGTCGTGGCCTGGCGCGGAACGTCCAGAACGACGGTCGTGTCCGGATTCACGCTGGGACGCACGGTGAGGCGGAGATCCATGGATTCGACGCCAAGGCGGTGCCCTTCGGTGACGAGATCCAACCTCCCCCCTCGGTCCGGGTCCGAAGCATCCGACCAGGCGGCGGCCTCGACGGAGTCGAGCACGAAGGAGACGGTGTCTCCGGACGCCGGATCCCAGGTCGCCGTGTCGAGCGGAGTCACCACCCCGCCCCCGGGCTCCGTCCAGCTCCGCCGCTCGCCGAGCGTGTCGACGGCGTGGTCCCAACCCGCGGAACGCCCGTGCCATGCTTCCTGAGTCGCTCCCAGCGTGAGCGTGACCGGGCCGTCGTTCGTTCTGTCGGTCCGGTCGATGGACGCCACGAGCCGTCCGCCGACCACGGTGAGATCCGTGTCCGTCACGGTCGTCCCCTCCGTATCCTGCACCGAAGCGGACTGAGGGTACGCCCCGAAGCGAACGAGGGTTCTCGCGTCGAGAGAGCCCGCGAACGCGTTGGCGAGCACTCCCGTGCCGAGATCGCCGGGCGTGCCATATCCCCCGTACACCTCCAGGGCGGACCCGAACTCCTCCCACGGAACCTCGATCTCGATCGTCACCGGAGCACCGGGCAGGACGTCGTTTTCAGGAGAGGTCGGAATCCGCTCTGAACAGGCGGCGAGGGTGGTCAGGGACAGCGCGGCGACCAGCGAAGCGTGCTGCCGGCTCTTCATCTGTTTCAAACGTCTCACTTATCCTTCTCATCTGTTCGCGACAGCCATGACGGCGAGCCCCCGAAGCGTTCGGGAAGCAACTCGCTCAAGATCCACGTCCTTCGTGTCCCCAGCCCCACCGAGAGCACCGTCAACTCGGGGGAGAACTCGGACAACACCTGGAGGCACGCCCCACACGGCGGAACCGCCTCGTCCGCTTCGGTCACGAGAGTCAGAGCCCGAAACGCCCTCCGTCCGGCGGACACCGCGCCGAACACGGCGACCCGCTCGGCACACATGGTGAGGCCGTACGAAGCATTCTCGACGTTGCACCCGGTCCAGACCGTGTCATCGGACGCTACGAGCGCCGCGCCGACCCGGAACCCCGAATACGGTGCGTAAGCCGACACCATCGCGCTGCGCGCCTCTTCCAGAAGGCGTTCATCCTCCATCTGCCCACTCCCACACCCTCGGAAGACGCGAAGAGAATCCGGTCAAAATTTCGTAGGAAATCGTGCCGGCGTGATCCGCGACCTCGTCGAGCGTGATCTCCGCAGCTCCGTCACGACCGATCAGCGTCGCGACGTCGCCGACCCCTACCCCGTCCACGCCGGTGATGTTCACGACGGTCACGTCCATGGAGACTCGACCCACGATCGGGACCGGCGTTCCCTGGATGAGGGCACGGCCACTGTTCCCGAGCGCTCGAGGGAAGCCGTCGCCGTATCCGATCGCCAGCGTGGCCCACCGCTCGTTCCCCTCCGCCCGGTGGGTGGCGCCGTATCCCACGGTGCTCCCGGGCCCCGCGTCTCTGACGTGCACGACCCGAGCCCTCAACGACACAACCGGCCGCGGTCCGGGCAAGTCGGGCGCCGAACCTCCTCCGTAGAGAAAGATTCCCGGCCGCACCGCATCGCCGGCGCGTTCCGGGCTCCGCAAAATTCCCGCGCTGTTCAACGTGTGGCAGAGAACGGTCGATCGCTCCTCGGAACCGAGCGCTCGCGTCCAGGTCGAGAAGCGGTCGAGTTGGGTGCGCACACTCGCGGGGTCCGTTTCGGCGGAGTGAAGGTGCGTGTACATCCCGACCCAACGCACCGAGTCTCCCGCCGCGGTGCGAAATTCGTGAAGCCAGGAGGCTCCGATCGCCCAGGGGACCCCGGACCGTCCCATTCCCGTATCGACTTCCAGATGGACCCTCGCCACCCTTCCCGCCCGGTCCGCCGTATCCGCCAGGAGGCGCATCGTTTCCAGGTCGCCCACCGAAAGGCTCAGCTCCGCCTCCACCGCGCTTCCGATCGATCCCCGCGGCGCAGGGCTGAACACCACCACCGGCCGTTCGACTCCGAGGGCACGCATCTCGAGCCCCTCCTCGACGGTCGCGACCCCGTAGGCCCAGGGGTCCGAAGGCTCGAGCGCCGAGACCACCTCGCGCACCCCGAGGCCATACGCGTTCGCCTTGAGCATGGGGATCATCGGAACCCCCGGGCCGACGACGTCTCGGAGACGCGCGCAATTGGCCCGGAGGGCCTCGGCTCGCATATCGAGCCACGCTCGGACCCTGGGATTCGTTGACATGAGCGGTGAAAGATGCCAAGAAGAGGGCCCGTGGACGACCCCTCGTCCGGTGACCCCACCAAGAGCCCGTGAGATGACGGATAGCCCACACCCGTTCCGGTTCCCCGGCCCCGGCACGCTCGACCGCGCCCTGGCCCTGGTCCGCTTCCTGCGGGCGGAGTGTCCATGGGACGCCGCCCAAACCTCCGAATCCCTCGTTCCCCACCTCCTGGAAGAGGCGCACGAGGTCGCTGACGCGATCCACGACGGGCGAACGGAAGACCTCCCCGACGAGCTCGGCGACCTCCTGCTCAACCTGGCCTTCCAGGTCGTGGTCGCGGAGGAGGACGGAACCTTCGACGCAAACGGGGTCTACCGGGCGCTGGAAGCGAAGATGGTCGCCCGCCACCCGCACCTCTTCGGCGAAGGCGAGCGCGAAGACTGGGAGACGCTCAAGGCGAAGGCGAGACCTCCCGGCCAGGGCGTCCTCTCGGGCCTCGCGCGCGGCCTAGACCCCCTCACGAAGTCCTTCCGCATCCAAGAGCGCGTCGCCGCGGTCGGATTCGACTGGCCGGACCATCACGGCGCGCTGGCCAAGGTCCGGGAAGAGCTCGGCGAGGTCGACGTCGCGCTGGACGACGGCGCTCCTTCCGCGATCGAGGAAGAGCTCGGCGACCTGCTCTTCTCCGTCGTGAACTTGGCGCGCCTCGTCGGCATCCATCCATCCACCGCCCTGGCCGGGGCCAACGCCAAGTTCCGAGAGCGTTTCGAGCGCCTGGAAGCTCTGGCACGCGAGCGTGAGATTCGCCTGGAAGATGCGGGATTGGAGGCCTTGGACCGGCTCTGGGACGAGCTGAAGAAGGAGGGTCGCACAGCCGAGGACGAGTAGCCGCGGTGGTCAGTAGCCGGCGCGCTTGTCCACGACGTTGGCCCACTCCTCCGGCGGAGAGCCGGCTATATAGTGCCGCAGGTTCTCGAGGATGAGGTCCGTTTCGCGCTTCCAGTAGCCCGGAGTCACCGCGGAGACGTGTGGTGTCACCAGCACCTGCTCGAAGCTCCAGAGGGGATGCCCCTCGGGGAGGGGCTCCGTCCGGAACACGTCGAGGCCCGCCCCCCTCAGATGCCCCGTTCGAAGCGCGTCGACGAGCGCTTCTTCGACCACGAGACGTCCCCGGCCGACATTGATGAGCACGGCTCCTGCCTTCATGCGGGACAGGGCTTCGGCATCGATCAGGTCACGGGTCTCGGGTGTATCCGGCGCGGCGAGCACGACGACATCGCTCTCGCGAAGCACGGTGTCGCGTCCCGTGGCTCCGTGCACGAGCTCGATCCGGCGGCCCACCGACCCACCACCGGCAACCGACTCGAGCTCTCCGTCGCTCGACGTGGGAGGGGTTCGCTTCGCCGCGACGACATGAGCGCCCAAGGCGGCCACCCGCCGCGCGACCTCCCGACCGATCCCGCCGAACCCCACGATGCCCACCGTCGCCTCGGACAGCTCCGTAGGCGGCACGGACCCGTTGTAGAACGGATCCGTGGACCAGCACCCTCGGCGTTGATTCGCCACGGCGAAATCGAGACCCCGCGTGAAGTGCAGGATCATGCCGAGCACCGTCTCGGCCATCGGCGGCGCGTGGATTCCCGCGGAGTTCGTGAACACGACGTCGCGCGCTCTCATCGTCTCGTGCAGGGAGCTCCCCACTCCGGCCGCCCCCGAGTGAACCCATCGAAGACCGGGCCCCGCCTCCAGAAGCTCCGGGGGAATTCCGTAGCCGAAGTAGATCTCGGCCGTCCCCACCGCTTCGAGCACGCGGGGCGAGACCCGCGCCGCACCGTCGCCCGAGCCGTCGGTCGGCTCCTCGATCACGACGAGCTCCCAGGCTCCAGGGAGCGCATTCCGGATGGCGTCGGGCACCCAGTCCGGCATCGCCCACACCGGCCGACGGTCCATCATGTCGAGCACGGCCCGACGGGTCATCGCGGGTTCGTCGGACATCTACGGATCCAACCGTTTACGGATACAGACGGTTCATGAGCCGCGGGAAGGGGATGAGCTCACGGACGTGCCTACGGCCCGTGATCCACGCTACCGTGCGCTCGATCCCGAGACCGAACCCGGAATGCGGGAACGTTCCGTACCGCCGAAGGTCCAGATACCAGGCGTACGCGTCTTCGGGCAGATCCTCCTCTCGTATGCGCGCGAGCAGCCGATCGAGGTCGTCCTCCCGCTGGCTTCCCCCGATGATCTCACCGTACCCCTCGGGCGCGAGCAGGTCGTCGCACAGAACGGTTCGCGGATCGTCGGGGTTCTCCTTCATGTAGAAGGCTTTCGCCTCCTTCGGATAGTCGTGCACGAACAGCGGCAGCTCTCGTCCCTCCATGAGCGCCATCTCGTCCGGCGCGCCGAGGTCCGAGCCCCACGCGACGTCGCTGCCGGCCGCCGTGAGGCGGTCCACGGCGTCCGAGTAGCTGATCCGGGGGAAAGGCGGCCGCACGTTCTCGAGGAGCGAGGTATCGCGCTCGAGCACCTTCAACGATTCGCCACAGCGCTCCAACGCCCGCTCCACGAGGTACGACACGAACGCTTCCTGGAGTCGCATGTTCGCGTCCGAATCCGCGAACGCGACCTCGGGCTCCACCATCCAGAACTCGGTGAGGTGACGGCGGGTCTTCGACTTCTCCGCCCGGAAGGTGGGCCCGAAGCAGTAGACCTTCCGGAACGCCGGGCAGGCCGCTTCGACGTAGAGCTGTCCGGTCTGAGCCAGGTACGCCGGGTCGCCGAAGTAGTCGGTCTTGAAGAGCGTGCCCGCGTGCTCGCCGATGGCCCCCGTGAGGATCGGAGTGTCGATGCGCACGAAGCCACGATCGTAGAAGAAGTCGTGGATCGCTTGCTCCACTTCGGCCCGCACCAGCAGACCCGCCCGCTGTTGGGACGATCGCAACCAGAGGTGACGGTGATCGAGCAGGAACTCCGTGCCGTGCTCCTTGGGCTGGATCGGATAGTCGTCAGCCCGTGCTTCGAGCTCGAGCGCCGATATCCCGAGCTCGTAACCTCCCGGTGCGCGGTCGTCGGGACGAACCTCACCCGTGACGGACACCACGCACTCCGGCGAGACGGTGCCGTGGAGGTCCCAGGTGGCCTCGTCGATCTCCTTCTTGAGGAGCACGCCCTGCACCAGCCCCGTCCCGTCCCGCACGACGAGAAACGCGACCTTCCCGTGGGCGCGGGTCGCCTCGACCCACCCCGTGACGGTGACCGTTTCTCCAACGTGCTCGCCCAGCTCCCTGATCTCGACCATATCGGCTCGTCTCGATCTCGTGCGTGCAGGTATTCGGGCCCGCCGTGACGAGGGCCGTTCGCGCGGGTCGAAGCTAACAGCCCGTGGGTGAGATCTGGTAGCCATGGGCGGGAATACCACGGGCTGCAAGCCAGCCCATCACCCCACGCCGAACATCTCCAACCGGTCGCCGTAACGATCGAAGAGAAGTTCCCGGATGCGCGCGTGCTCGGGACGCTCCAGGTCCGGATCGGCATCGATCAGCGCCCTTGCTTCGCGCTGCGCCATCTCCACGATCCGCTCGTCGGTCATGAGGTTCGCGTAGCGCAACGAGGGGTCGCGTCCGTGCTGCCGGCTCCCGAAGAGGTCGCCTTCTCCCCGGATCCGCAGATCGGCCCGGGCCACTTCGAAGCCGTCCGCCGTGTCACGAAAGATCTCGAGCCGTTCGCTCGCCTCCTCTCCGGCGTCGGCGACCAGGATACAATGGCTCTCGGCGTTGCCCCGGCCCACACGACCTCGTAACTGGTGCAACTGGGACAATCCGAACCGCTCGGCGTGCTCGATCACCATCACGCTCGCGTTCGGCACGTCGATGCCGACTTCGATCACCGTGGTCGCCACGAGCACGTCGATCTCCCCGGCCAGGAAGGCGCGCATCACCCGATCCTTGTCGGCGGCGGAGAGCTGACCGTGCAAGAGCCCCAGCCGGCGTCGCGGAAACACGTCCGTGCGCAGCCGCTCGAACTCCTCCGTGGCCGCCAGCAGGTCGACCTTCTCGGACTCGGCGACCAGCGGATACACGAGATACGCTTGGCGTCCCTCCTCGATCTGCCGCTCCACGAATCCGTAGACCTGAGCGCGTCGGTCGGAGGTGCGAAGCGTGGTGACGACGGGCTTCCTCCCGGGCGGGAGCTCGTCCACGACGCTCAAGTCGAGGTCCCCGTAGAGCGCGAGCGCCATCGATCGGGGGATCGGAGTGGCGGACATGACGAGGACGTCCGGGACGTCGTCATCCCGTTCGAGCAGAGCCATGCGTTGCCGGACACCGAAGCGGTGCTGCTCGTCGACGACCACGAGGCCGAGTCGGTGAAACGCGACGGTTTCCTGGATGAGCGCATGCGTGCCGACCACGAGCCCCGCCCGGCCCGAGGCCACTCGGGACAACGCATCCTTTCGGTCCGCGGTGCTCAGGCTCCCCGATAGGAGGGTCACTTCCACGCCGAGCGGCTCGACGAGCTCTCGCACGCGGCGCGCGTGCTGCTCGGCGAGGATCTCCGTGGGCGCCATGAGCGCGGCCTGATATCCCCCCTCCACCGCGATCAGCATGGCGAAGAGCGCCACCAACGTCTTGCCGGAGCCGACGTCCCCTTGCAACAGCCGGCTCATTCGGCGTGCCGATACCATGTCCGCGGAGATGTCGCGGAGCACCCGTGCCTGCGCCTCGGTGAGTGAAAAGGGAAGCGAATCGTGGAGTGGCCGCACCAGCGCGTTCGTGCGCTCGTGACGGATGCCCGGCCTCGTCTCGAGCGCGTCCCGGCGCGCGCGAGCCTGCACGAGCTGGAGGAAGAACAGCTCGTCGAACGCCAGCCTCCTCCGCCCTTCCTCCGCTTCCGTCGGGTCGCGCGGGCGATGCAATCGCCGCATGGCCTCCGGAAGGCCAACCAATCCCAGACGCTCCCGTGCGGCTTCGTCCAGATACTCGTCCTCTTCGACCCAGGCGAGGAGCGCGTCGAGATTGCGCTCGAAGATGTTTCGAAGCACCCACTGTGGCACCGCATCGCTGGCCGGATACGTGACGAAGACGGTCCCGCCACGGCCGGTCTCGTCTCCCTCTCGGCCCAACACCGTGAATTCCCGGGGCTGCAGCTGCCGGCCGTGAAAGAACTTGACCGGACCCGACACGAGGAGGCGGTCTCCGGGACGGATCTTCCGGTCGAGCCAGGGTTGGCCCGGCCAGGCCACGGTCACCAGACCCGAGTCGTCCTGCACCACGGCCTGGAAGATCCGCAAACCGCTACGTGTCGGGATGACCCCCTTGCTTCGGACCGAGCCCACGACCGTGACGTCCATGCCCACGTCCACCTGTCCGATCGGCGTGACGGAGGACGCGTCGTCGTAACGGCGGGGCACATGGTACAGCATGTCTCGCGCGGTCGCGACGCCGAGGCCCGCGAGGGCATCCGCACGCTTGGGACCAACCCCCTTGAGGAACTGGACCGGTCCGTCGAGGCGCGAGTACCGTCCCACCGTCAACCGCCGGAGACGGCCTCGATGAACGCATCGACGTCGAGGGTCTCGAGGTCCTCGAGCTTCTCGCCGGTGCCCACGAGCTTGACGGGGACCCCGAACTCCTCTTGCAGAGCCACCACGATCCCGCCGCGGGCCGAGGAGTCCATCTTGGCCAGCACGATCCCGCTCACGTCCACCACCTTCTTGAAGGCCTCGAGTTGCCGAACGGCGTTCTGTCCCACCGTCGCGTCGAGCACCAGCAACGTTTCGTGCGGTGGTCCTCCCAGCTTCCGGCGGACCACGCGGTCGATCTTCTCGAGCTCCTGCATGAGGCTTCGATTCGTGTGGAGGCGGCCCGCCGTATCGATGAGGAGCACGTCCACCCCACGCGCTTCGGCCGCCTCCAACGCATCGAACGCGACGGCCGCCGGATCACCCCCCTGCTGGCCCTTGAGGAAGTCCGCGCCGATGCGCTTCGCCCACATCTCGAGCTGAGCCACGGCTCCCGCCCTGAAGGTGTCGGCCGCGGCCACCATCACCCGTTTTCCGTCCTCCACCAGGAAGTGGGCGAGCTTCGCTACCGACGTGGTTTTCCCCACTCCGTTCACCCCCACGATGAGATAGACGGTGGTTCCCGAGTCGGCAGCGTGGAGCTCGGCCTCCCGAGCCGGCTCGAGGATAGCGGATATCTCGTCGTGCAGAGTCTTCGCCACCCCGTCGCCACCACGCGCCTTTCCGCGGCGCACCGCCTCCTCTACGTGGTCGACGAGGCGCAGCGTCGCCGGTACTCCGAAGTCCGCCGCGAGCAGGCGTTCCTCGAGGTCCTCCAACGACGTCTGGTCCACCCCCTTGGCGACCACGCGTACATCCGTGAGCGCCAGGTCGACCACCCGTTGCCAGAGTCCCTTCTTTTTCTCGAGCTTCTTCTTGAAAAGGCGTGCCATCTTCCTCTCGATTGTCAGCGTAAGCCGGATTTGCGGCGCCCGACCCACTCGGCCGCCAGCAGCCCGATGATCAGCAGATACGGCCACGGGAGCGTACGGAGCGGTCGGTCCCCACCTCCGAGCTCACGCGAGGAGGATCGGGGGAGCTCCAACTCGTCGGGATCCACCGCGGCCGGAAGCATGTCGGCCGTGGTCGTCGAGACGTCGAAGCGGCCGCCCGACACGCTGTCTGCGGCCGAATCGAGGACCGTGTAACGGTATGCGCCCACGTCCATCGGACCGGTGGCGACCACGCCGGCGTCAGCGAACAGGGTGTCTCGCACGACCTCCCCGGCACTCTCGTCCCCATCCATGTCCGGTGCGCGTCGGACGCGCACCCGCACGCCCGCTCGGTCCGGCGGGATACGCCACTCCACCGGCTCTCCTCGCGGCACCACGAGACTCGTGGGGCGCACATCCGTACCGGCCACCGAGGGCTCGCGGAGCAGCCACCCCGCGACGCCGGCCCAAAGAGCCCGATAGGCGCCCCGTCCGCGTGCCGACCACCGCCAGAATCCCGAAGCGAGCACGAAGGCGGTGCGCCCCCGTTCCTCGACCCGCAGATACAGCGGAGCCTCTCCCGGTTCGGCACTCTCCCGCTGCACCAGAAGCGGCCGGAGGAGCCCGTCCGCTTCGGGCGCGACCAAGAGGTTGCGGAGCGGAGGCAGGTCCTCCGGGAACATACCGGCGAGCTCACCCGCGATCGGCGACGCCGGCACCTCGGGAACGACATACCATTCACCCGAGCGGGGCGACGTCGTCGCCAAGCCGAGCGCTTCGGCGGCGTCCTGGTCCGTGACGAACACGAGCTTGCGCGTCCCCGGCTCGGCCAGCGCGCGCTCCCACGGAGAAAGGTCGGCGTGCATGCCGTGAAGCACCAGGAGATCGGCTCCCCTCACGGCCCGTCGAACGGTGGCCGAGTCCACGGGGATACCACGATCCGCCGCCCGTCCCATGGTCACGAACCGATCCGCACCCGCTCGCAGGTATCCGCGGGGGGCCAGGCCCGTCGTACGCTCCAGGACGGGCAGGAGATACCGCGGTTCCCAGTCCGGGCGGAGCGACACGAGGACCACCCCACCCTCCTCGTCCAGCCCCACCCGGCCGTACGCGGATGCACGGTCGTCCAATGCGAATCCGTCCGCGTGATCGGACAGAACCGCTTCGTACCGGAGCAGCCCCGGCTCGGAAGCGGGCGGCAACGCAACTTCGACGGTACGCCGCAACCCCTGCGTCGGGGCCGGCACCCTCGTTTCGGTGACCGCGCGCCCCTCTTCACGGATCTCGAGCTTCAGGGTATCGCCGCTACCCCCGCCGTGCACGTCCACGAACGCCGTCCCGTCCGCCTGCCGGTCCGAGCGATCCTCCACTTCGAGGCCGAGCACACCGGCGTTCAGCACGGACGCACCGGCCGACTCGAAGGCAACGGTAGCGGGCAGGGCATCGAGCACCCCGCGGACCTCCACCCGGTCCTCGATGCGCATGTCCGACAGCACCCGGATGTTCCGCGCGCCCCCTTCGGCCGCGAGCGTCAGCGCCGGAGCGAGCCGGGTCGCGGACGCTTCCGGGCGGACGGCTTCGAGTGAGTCGGCGAGCTCGACGTCCGCCCCGAACGTAACGACCCGCCACCCCTCGTCACGGAGCTCCTCGGCACGCGCGGAGGCGACCCGCCAGGGAGTCTCGGGCCCTTCCCCGGCCGTCATGCTGAGGGAAGCGTCGAGGAGGACCCAGCGGGCAGACGAGCCCGCCAGACGCGACCCCGGCGCCGGCAGATCCAGAAGGAGCGCCAGAAGCACGATCAGGGTCGCCGCGCGGAGCGGCCAGAGAAAGCGCCGTCCGGCCACCGGAAGCTCCATGCTCCGGTACACCCAGCGGGCATATCCGACGGCGCCTGCGCCGAGGAGGACGAAGAGGGCCCAGCGCATCATTCAACCGCCGAGCCGGATTCCACCCCGGTCCGGAACATCACCGTGTCCGGCTCGGTCCGGAGCGAAACGCCTACCGCTCGCCTCCGTCGTTCTCGAGCTCGATCGTCTCGAGCAGCCCCTCGCCGGCATTGCCGGCTACGGAACCGGCGCTGCCCTCGGCCTCCTCGACATCCAAGGCCGCCGTGCGCACCGGGCCCGCCCCCGGGATCGCTTCGAGCAGCGCGACCCTGGCCATCATCTCGTCCATCCACCGCATCATGTCGTCCGCCGGAACCGGATCTCCCGCGGGCAGATCCACCGAAAGGGGGTCGATGTGCCGCCCACTTCGAATCATCTCGTAGTGGAGATGCGGTCCGGTGGCCAGGCCCGTCTGACCCACATACCCGATGACGTCACCCTGCTGCACCCTCGTGCCCTGAACAACGTCCCGACTAAAGCCGCTCAGGTGTCCGTATCGGGTCACGAAGCCGTTGGGGTGGCGGATCACGATCGCGTTCCCGAGGCCACCCTTGCGTCCGCGGTGGGTCACCACGCCGTCGGACGTGGCCATGATCTCCGTCCCGGTGTCCGCCGCGTAGTCCACGCCTCGATGCGCGCGCCACCGATCCAGCACCGGGTGGTAGCGGGAGTTGGTGAAGCGCGAGGAGATACGCCGATACGCGAGCGGCTTGAGAAGGAACGCCCGCCGCACGGACTTCCCCTCCAAGTCGAAATACGAGCCTTCTCCGTCGCCGTTCGGGTCGAACCAGATCGCGTGATACGCGGTGCCGCTGTTCACCAGCTCCGCCGAAAGGAGCCGTCCCGAGCGCAGCGATCCGTCCGGACGCACCTCCCGCTCGAACGCGAACCGGTAGGTGTCACCCACCCGAATCTGCCGGCTGAAGTCCACCTGCCACTGAAAGACCCGGTCCAGGTAGTCGATCAGGCGATTCCGGTCCGCGACCGGCATCGACTGCAGATCGTCGTTTCTGATCACGGAGGTCCAGAGCACACTTTCGATCGACCCCGATGCATAGAGCGTATCGACGTAGACCGGTGTTTCCACGAGGTCCGCGGACCAGCCGCTCGCAGCACGCTTCAGGCGCACCGTCTCGTCGCGGTTTATTTCGACGTCGACGGCACGTAACTCCTCCTGGGTCCGGAGATAACGAAAAGTGACCTCGGTTCCCGGACGCATTCGCCGTGGGCTGGCATGCTCACGGAACGCGAGTAAGAGCGACGCTTGCTCGTTGGCCCCTAAACGTCCCCCCAACAGCTCGCCGAACGTCTGGCCGGACCCCAACTCGTGGATGTCGACGCGCTCCGCCGGAGGCACCTGCACGGGATCGAGCACCCCGACCTCGGGCACCTCACCGAACTCGCAGGCCGATAGCCCGACCGCAGTCAGCACGGCCAGGGCCAGGGCCAGTCGGCCGACGCTCGTCGAATGTGGGGACCTTCGCACGCGCGATCACTCCGGGTTCGAGAGTCAGTCAATCCATCTGGCGGCGAATGAACGTCGGGATGTCCAGCCCGGCGATCTGGTTCCGGGAGATGGTACGCTCCGGGAACCGGCCCACCGGCGCAACTTCCTCGGCGCTCGCACCACCCGCGACCGCGACGCGCGCCGGAGCCCGCTGGGGCGCCTCGACTTCTTCCGACGTCGACGGCTCCGGCGCGGGTGCCGGCTTCGCCTGCTTCGGCGCACGGTTCCGCCGAAAACCTCCGGGAATGACTTTGTCGTCATTCTCCTGATCGAAGCCGGTGGCGATCACGGTGACGCGCACCTTTCCTTCGAGCGACGGATCGTGGACCGCCCCGAAGATGATCTCCGCCTCATCACCGGATTCTTCCTGAATAATCGAAGATATCGTGGTGACCTCGTCAATGGCGAGGTCCATTCCACCGCTGATGTTGATGAGCACCCCCCGCGCTCCGCTGATCGAGATATCGTCGAGCAAGGGAGAGGAGATCGCTTCCTGCGCAGCCTCCTGGGCACGATTGTCCCCTTCGCCGAAACCGGATCCCATGAGGGCCGGGCCGCGCGCCGACATGACGGTGCGCACGTCCGCGAAGTCCACGTTGACTTCCCCGGTCACGCTGATGAGGTCGGAGATCCCCTGTGTCGCGTTGAGGAGCACTTCGTCGGCCTTCTTCAGCGCGTCGCGGAACGAAGTCCCTTTCGGCACGACCGACAGGAGCCGGTCGTTCGGGACGAGGATCATCGTGTCGACGCAGCGCCGGAGCTCCGCCAGGCCCTGCTGCGCCTGCCGCTCGCGCTTCTTCCCCTCGAACGAGAAGGGCTTCGTCACGATGCCGATCGTGAGCGCGCCCAGATCGCGGGCGATCTCGGCGACGAGCGGCGCCGCACCCGTCCCCGTGCCTCCGCCCATGCCCCCGGTGACGAAGACCAGATCCGCCCCCTCGAGGGCGCTGCGCACCTCCTCTTCACTCTCGGCCAGCGCCTGGCGTCCGACCTCGGGACGGGCGCCGGCCCCCAGCCCACGTGTGAGCTTCTTGCCGATCTGCAGCGTGACCTGCGCCCGGGAGGTCTTCAAGGCCTGCGCATCCGTGTTCAGCGAGATGAACTCCACCCCGTCGAGCTCTTCGTCGATCATACGGTTCACGGCGTTTCCTCCGGCGCCGCCGACGCCGACCACCTTCATGTGCGCGTTCCGTACGGGCGTTTCTTCGAATTCGAAGATCATCATGTCTTCTCCTGTTGCGAGTGGATTAAAAGAATTCCTTCAACCAGGTGCCGAGCTTCGTCAGCACCCCGGACGTGACCGTCGAAGCCCCTTTGCCCGTTTCGGCGAAGCGATCGGCGCCCCACAGGGAAAGCCCGGCCGCCACGGCGAAACGCGGACGGCCCACGGAGTCGGCCAGGCCACCGAGCCCTTCGTCCGGCACCCCGAGACGCACCGGACAGGCGAACACCTGCTGGCCCAGCTCGACCAGGCCCGGGACGGCGGCCGTGCCTCCGGTGAGGACGATGCCCGCGCCGAGACGATCGAGGAGGCCCTGCTCGTCGAGCTCCTGCTGGACGAGGCCGAAGATCTCGTCGAGCCGTTGCTCGAGGATGTGCGCGATGAGCTCGCGTGCGACCGCGCGGGTCTGACCCGGTGCGGGCCCCGGGAGCTCGATCGTCTCGCGCGGATCCACGAGCTCACTGAACGCGACCCCGAACTTCTCCTTGGCGCGGCGTGCCTCCCCGTACGGGATCGACAACCCCCGGACCAGGTCGGTCGTGAGCGTCGCCCCCCCGACCGGAAGAATCGATACGTGCTGGACTTTCCCTTCGTAGTAGGCCGCGATGTCGGTGGTCGACGCCCCGATCTCGACCATCGCCACGCCGACTTCCTTCTCGTCCTCGGTCAGGACCGCGCGGGCGCCGGCGAGCGGCTCGAGCACCATCTCCTGCACCCGATACCCGGCCCGATTCACGGCCTTGCGAAGGTTGGCGGACGCCGTGACCTGACAGGTAACCAGGAAGACTTCGGACTCGAGGCGCACACCCGCCATCCCCAGGGGATCCTTGATGCCCTCCTGGAGGTCGACCCGGTACTCTTGGGGAATCGCGTGGACCATCTCGCGATCCGGCGGAAGCGCCACGGCTCGTGCGACGATGTGAACCCGCTCGACATCGTCCGTGGTCACCTCGTCGTTCGAGATCGCGACCACGCCCATCGAGCTCGACGCACGCACGTGGTCGCCTCCGATGCCGGCGTACACCCGGTCGATGTTGACCCCGGCCATGAGCTCGGCTTCCTTCACGGCCGACCGAACGGACTCGGTCATCTCGTCGATGTTCGTGACCATGTCTCCACGCAGCCCGCTGGTGCGTGCCTGCCCAACGCCCAGGATGGTCAGCCCCGGCCGCCGTGGATCCGTCGAAACCTCGCCGATGACCGCGCACGTGCGCGTCGTTCCGATGTCGAGTCCCGCGATGAGGTTGGAGCGCATAGCAGTACCGTCACTGTCCACGAGTGCGGCGGACCACCACCTGGTCCGCGAATCTCAGATCGATTTCTTCCGGTGGGTCGGTCGGACGCCGGCCCATCGCGTCCGCGAGAGCGGACAGCCCTTCACGGAGGCGTGCCGGAGGCGTTCCGGCGGGGAGCAGGAAGTCGACCGGCGGCTCCGTCCAGCGGAGGCGCAGAGACCCGTCGTCCCGCCATCCCAGCTCGGACACCCTCTGCAGGAACGCGGTGTCCGCGGCCATGATGCGTCCGATTTCCCGAGCGAGCGCCCGCACTTCGTCCGGAACGACAGGCGAGCCGCTGGCCGGCGTGCGATCGGTCGTGAGCACGGGTAGGTCGAGCCGGTGTGACGAGGGATCCACCGGAAGGCGGTGGCCCTCCACGTCGATCGGCTCCAGCGTGGGTGTGGGTGCGAGCGCGACCGGACGGCGCTCGCTCACCTCCACGGTGAGTCCATCGGGAAAACGGCGAGACACGGTGGCCTCCTCGATCATCGGATGCTCTTCGACCCGCTGTTCCCAAACGGTCGCGTCACTCCAGATCGAGCTCGTCGGCTCGAGAGCGAGCAGACCCACGAGCTCGTCGTCGTCCACGAGGCGCACGCCACGCACTTCGACCTGCTCGACACGGAAGGTATCCATCTCGGTGACGAAGTCCGTTCCGTGCTCCCAGGCCAGAAATCCACCACCCAGCACCAACGTGCCCAGGAGGATGCGTACATCCCTACGCATGAGCGCCCTCCTTCAGGTGCTCGAGAACTTGCCGGCCCGAGTCCTCGATCGAGCCGGCGCCCATCGTGACGAGGACGTCGCCTTCGCGAAGCGTGGAAGCCAGGGTTGCCGCGAGAGTCTCGAGCCGGGGATGGGAGTGGACGGCGGCCGCACCGGCAGCGCGTGCCGCATCGACCACGGTCTCTCCGGAAACGCCCGGAATGGGCTCCTCCCGGGCAGGAAAAACGTCGGTCACCCAGATCTCGTCGGCGCCGGCGAGGGCGCGTCCGAACTCCCGCGCGAAGTCTCGGGTCCGTGAGTACAGGTGGGGCTGGAAGGCCGCCACCAGACGCCGGCCCGGGAACGCCCCCCGTATGCCTTCCACCGTCGCGGCGATTTCGGTCGGATGGTGTGCGTAGTCGTCGATCACGGTCACGCCCCCGACGGTGCCGAGTCGCTCGAACCGCCTGCCGACCCCGGAAAATCCGGCCAGTGCGTCCACGATCGGGGACCACGGCACACCCAGGCCCCGCGCGGCTGCGGCCGCGCCGAGGGCGTTCAGCAGGTTGTGGCGCCCCGGAACGGGAAGCTCGAGGACGCCGCGGTCGACCCCGTCTTCGGTCACCCGACAACGGATCCGCCCTTCTCGAGCCTCGACGTCGTAGGCCCGGAGCATCGCGCCCGCCTTGGTGCCGTACGTGTAGCCGGACGCCGCGAACTCGGGAAGGACCGAGGCGGCGCCATGGTCGTCAGCGCATACCACGATCCGTCCGCCGTTCTTGACCCCGCGCAGAAACGCGCGGAAGCCCTCCCGGACGCCCTCGAGATCCCCGTAAACGTCGAGATGGTCGGCTTCCACGTTCGTGATCACCGCCACGTCGGGGCGAAGGGTTAGGAACGACCGGTCGTACTCGTCGGCTTCCACGACGAAGAGGGCATCCGATCCCGCGCGAAGGTTCCCGGCCCACCCGGTGACCCTTCCTCCCACCAAACCGGTCGGCTCCCTGCCGGCGGCGACCAGGATTTCGGTCGTCATGGCGGTCGTCGTGGTCTTACCGTGCGTCCCCGCCACCCCCACGACCGTTCCGGAATCGACCCACGACCCGAGTGCTTCCGCACGTTTCAACACCGGGATCCCGAGCGAGCGTGCCCGGGTCAGCTCGGGATGATCGGCCGGCACGGCCGAAGTCACCACGAGCGCCGCGACGCCGTCGACGTGGTCGGGTGCATGGCCGACATGGAGGCTGACCCCCAGCTCTTCGAGAACGCGAAAGGTCGGGCTCCGTTTGACGTCACAACCGCTGACCGTCACCCCCTTTCGAGCCAACAGCTCCGCAAGAGCGCACATGCCGGCGCCCCCGATGCCGACGAAGTGGATCGGCCCGCGGGCCGCCAACTGCCTGAGGTCGTGCTCGGCTGCGGTCATGCCGCCTCCGAGGTCCGAGGCAGCAACGCCGCGACCGATGCGCCGATCTCGACCGCGGCGTGCGGCCGAGCGAGCCCGCGGGCCGCGGCCTTCATCGCTTCGAGCCGTGCCGGGTCATCGAGCAGCGTCGTCACCGTGCTCCAGAGCCGCGACGCGGTCAGCGTCGCCTGAGGCAACACGACGGCCGCACCGGCCGCTGCGAGCGCCTCCCCGTTCCGCAGCTGGTGGTCCTCCGCGGCAGTCGGAAGGGGAACCAGCACCGCCGGCAGCGCCTGCACCAGGAGCTCCGCCGTGAAGGTCGCGCCCGCGCGTGCCACGGCCAGATCGGACGCGGCGAGCGCAACCGGCATCTCCTCGATATACGGCACCGCGTGGACCCAGCCCGCCGCGTCGCCATGCGTGTCGAGGGCTTCACACACGGTTTCGTGGTGGTTGGGTCCGGTCGCCCAAAGCAGGTGGAGATCACCCGGCCGGGGTCCGCCGGCCTCCACGACGTCCCGGACAGCTTCCAAGAGCACACGATTGAGCTGTAGCGCCCCCTGGCTTCCTCCCACGACGAGGACAACCGCACCGTCCTCCGGGAGCCCGAGCCGGGCGCGAGCTCGACCCCGCTCGATACGGGCCACTGGACGCACCGGGTTCCCGCTCAGCCACGCACGCTCGCGGCGAGCGGGCAGTCGTTCCACCGCTTCCGGAAACGCCACGTGCACATCGGTCGCCCAGCGGCTCAGCAATTTGGTGACCAGGCCGGGTACCGCGTTCTGCTCTTGCAACACGAGCGGTATGCCCATGAGCGCCGCAGCGATGCCCGCCGGGGCCCCAGCGTATCCTCCGGTTACCACGACCGCCTCCGGGCGAAGCTCGCTGAAGAGTCGTAGCGACCGAGCGATCGAGCGGACGGCGCCAAAGGCGTCGCGCAGACTTCGGAGCGGGTTGGCGCGGTCGATCCCTCGAATGGGGAGGAGCTCGTGCCATTCACCGCGCTCGGCGAGGATGCGGCCTTCGATGCCACGCTCCGAGCCCATGAAGAGGATGCGCGCGTCGGGACGGATCTCACGGAGCGCCTCGGCGACCGCCAACGCCGGATAGAGGTGTCCTCCGGTGCCACCACCCGAAAACACGACCACCGGTGCCTCATGCACGGGCCCTCCCCTGTTTCGTCTGCACTCCGGACGTCTGTGCCCGACTCGAGCTTCGCGCCACGGAAATCAGAATCCCGACCGCGGCGCACGTCGCGAGCAGATTGGAGCGGCCATACGAAACCAGCGGCAACGACAAGCCCGTCGCCGGCACCAAGGCGAGCCCGACCGCCATGTGCAGCAGGGCCTGGAGGGCGATGAGGCTCGTGAGCCCGACCGCCAACAGCTCCCCGAACGCATCGGGCGCCCGGCCCGCGACGCGGAACCCGACGAGCACCACGGTTCCGTAGAGCAGCACGAGAAGGAGCACGCCCAACAAGCCCCATTCCTCCCCGATCATCGCGAAGATGAAGTCGTTGTGCGCTTCCGGGAGGAAGCCGAACTTCTGTCGGCCCTCACCGATACCCACGCCGGACACTCCACCGGAGCCGAGAGCCACGAGAGACTGTCGGACCTGGAATCCCGCGCCCGTCGGATCGGATAGGGGGTTGGAGAAGGCGGCCAGCCGGTCCGCCCGAAATCCCACGGCGATCTGCTCGCGAACGAACGGGATGGCGGCGAGCGCGACGAACCCGAAATGCGCGATGCGTCCTCCCGCGCAGAATACGACGAGCGCGGCCACCATGGTCACGAGAAAGGCCGTCGAGAGGTCGGGCTCGATGGCGATCAATGCCACCACCACGCCCCACACCACCAGAAACGGGAGCATGCCCCGCGACATCGAGCGGAAGTGCGGCGCCTTGCGCACGGCCAGCATGGCCGTCCAGATGACCACGGAGACCTTCGCGAGCTCCGACGGCTGGAACGTGACCCCCACCCGGAGCCACCGACGCGCGCCGTTCACTTCGGGAGCGATGCCGTGCGTCCACGGTAAGACAACGAGGACGAGCGCCGTGACGGTCACACCTAGCAAGGGCCAGGCCAGATGTGCCCAGACGCGGTAAGGAAGCCACGCGCACACGGCGAGCACCAAGAGCCCGGCCGCCGCTCCCGAGGCCTGACGAAGCACGTAGTAGGTGTCGGGAAGCTCCTGACGCATCGCGAGCACCGACGAGGCGCTGTAGAGGACCACCAATCCGCCCGCGATCAGCACGGCCGTGGCGCAGAACAGGACCGCGGCTTCCCATCCCCTCCCGAGCCCCGATTCCGGGAGATGGACCGCCCGGGCGGGCGCGACGTCGAGACGGCGCACGCTCATGCGACCTCCCTCACGGTCTCGGTGAACACCCGACCGCGTTCCTCGTAGTCGTCGAACATGTCGAAGCTCGAGCAGGCCGGGGACAGGAGCACGATGTCACCGGGCCGAGCGAGCTCCGAGGCGCGCTCCACCACCGCCTTGAAGTCGTCGCCGAGCCGAACCACGTCGACCGAATCCTCCAGGGACTCGGCGATCCGGGGGCCCGCGGAGCCGAACGTGACCACGGCCCGTGCGCACCGCGCCAGGGTTTCCGCGAGGTCCGCGAACGCCTCACCCTTGTCCTTGCCGCCGAGAAGCGCCACGACCGGCCGGTCGAGGCTCGCCAGGGCGCTCAGGGTGGCGGACACGTTGGTCGCCTTGGAGTCGTTGACCCAAAGGACGCCACCCCGCTCGAGCACCGGCTCCATTCGATGGGGAAGCGCTCTCGCGGCCCGTAGGCCTTCAGCGATGCCGTCACGACCGGCTCCCGCCAACCTCGCCGTGAGCGCGGCCGCGAGCGCGTTCATGACATTGTGCCGACCCAGGAGTGGAAGCTCGTTTACCGGAAGAAGCGCTTCCGGCTGCCCGGCGACGTCCAGCGTCATGACTCCGTCGGCGACGTAGGCGTGCGATCCGTCCTCGGCGGTTCCCCCGAAGTGATAGCGCGCTCCCGGAGTGTCGCCCGCGAGGCTCTCGATGCGGGCGTCCCCGTGCGGCAGCACCCAGATGCTCCGGTCGTCTCCATTCCGGAAGAGGCGGGCCTTGTCCGCATAGTAGGCATCCGCCGACGGGTACCGGTCCAAATGATCCGGAGCCAGGTTCGTGATCACACCGATATCGGGGCGTAACCTCTCGATGCCGGCGAGCTGGAAGGAGCTGAGCTCCAACACGTACCAGGCGGGCGCGGTATCGAGCAACGCGAGCTCGGAGGCGGCGGGGGCCAGGCCCCCGCCCACGTTCCCGCCGACGGCGGCCGCGATTCCCGAGGACGCGAGAAGTTGACCGGCGAGCAACACCGTGGTCGTCTTCCCGTTGGTGCCCGTCAGTGCGATCAGTGAACCCGAGTAGAACCGAACGGCGAACTCAGGCTCGCTGATCCAACCGACACCCCGATCCGAGAGACGTCGCAACACCGGAGCGTCCGGAGGGATTCCGGGACTGACGACGACCACCCCGGCGCGCGCCAGTCGCTCCGTGTCGTGTCGTCCGAGCTCCACTCGGGCTCCGACTGCCTCGAGCTCGGCTCCACGAGCTGAAGTTGCGGGGTCAGTGCGCAGATCCGAGACATAAACTTCTCCTCCCTTGGCGAGGGCCAAACGGGCGGCGGCGCTGCCGCTCGCTCCGAGGCCGATGACGGCCACACTCGTCCCGACGAACGCCTGCGTCGCGGAGCCGTGGGCCAATGGACGGTTCATGTCCGCTCACCTGATCTTCAGCGTGCTGATGGCGACCATGGCGCACATCAACCCGAGGATCCAAAAGCGGACGACGACCTTCGTTTCCGGCCACCCGAGCTGCTCGAAGTGGTGATGGATCGGGGCCATCCTGAAAATCCGGCGCCCTTCACCGAATCGGCGCCTCGTGTACTTGAAGTACGAGGTCTGCAGGATCACCGAGAGGGTTTCGAGAACGAACACGCCCCCGACGATCACGAGCAGGAACTCCGCCTTGAGCAGGATCGCCATCACACCGATGGCACCCCCGAGCGCGAGGGAGCCCGTGTCTCCCATGAACACTTGCGCGGGAGGCGCGTTGAACCAGAGAAAGCCGACCGCGGCTCCGGCCAGGGCGACCGCGAAGATCGTCAGCTCTCCCGCTCCGGGCAGGTAGAAGAAGCCCAGGTACGCCGAGGTGTCGACCCGGCCCGCGATATATGCGAAGACCCCGAAAGTCGCGGCCGCGATCGCGGTCAGACCCGCGGCGAGACCATCCAACCCGTCCGTCAGGTTCACCGCGTTCGACGAGCCCGAGACCACGGCGGCCGCGAACAGGACGAAAGCCGGCCCGGCGAACGCGGCGGCCACGTCCGAGAAGAACGGAACGGTCGTCCACGTGGTCGGGTGCGGGGACATCGGGTTCCACAGGAGAAACGCCCCCAGCGCCAGTCCGAAGCTCCACTGGCCCACCATCTTGTAGCGTGCCACGAGCCCACGCGTCTTGCCCTGCACGACTTTCAAGTAGTCGTCGAGGAACCCGATGGTGCCCGTCCACAGCAGGGAGATCACCGCGACGATGACGTACCCGTTCGTCACATCGGCCCAGAGGAGGGTCGAAAGGGTCGCCGACGCGATGATGATGACTCCGCCCATGGTGGGCGTGCCGGCCTTGCCGAAGTGTGATTCCGGCCCGGCGTCCCGGACCACCTGGCCGACTCGTGCGCGTTCGAGGTGGCGGATCACCACCGGTCCGAAGGCGAACGCGATCAGCAGCGAAGTGACCACCGCGCCCGCGGCCCGGAACGTGATGTAGACGAACACGTTGAACACGACGTGGACGTCGGCGAGCCCGGGCAGAAGATGATAGAGCATCAGCCCGTCCCTCCGGCGTCTCCGTCTCCGGCGAAATCCGACTCCAACATGGGAAGCATCTCTTCGAGGGCGACCCCGCGAGAACCTTTGAGCAGGATCACCTCGTCACCCTCGAGTCGGTCTCGCAGCTCCGGGTAGGCGTCGCGCCACTCCGCGGCCGCCAGGACACGGTCACCGTACGATTCTTGCAGGCTCCGCGCGGCTTCGGCGAACTGGCCGGTCGCGACGATCAACTCGATCTCGCGCGCGATCGCAGCCGCCAGAACCTCCGCGTGCAGGCGCTCGGATGCATTCCCCAGCTCGAGCATGGTGCCCAACACGGCCACCTTGCCGGACGATGCCTGATAGCTCTCGAGTATTCCCAAAGCGGCGCGCATGCTCTGGGGATTGGCGTTGTAGCAGTCGACGATGACGGTCAGGTCACCGACGGGCCGAACCTGTCCGCGCAGATCCCCGGTCTCGGCGGATTCGAGTCCGCGCACCGCCCGATCGGTCGGCACGTCGAGGAACTCTGCAACGGTCAACGCGAGAAGCGCGTTCGAGACGCCATGACGGCCGGCCAGCGGAACGGATACGGGCCTGCCCCGCCAGTGGAAGCGGTAGCGGCCGAACGCGTCGGTCGCGATCTCTCCCGGGCGGGCGTTCGCGTCCGCCAGCTCACTCATCCCGGCAACCGTGACCTCCGGGACGATCCTCCGGGCCGCTGCGGGGAGCTCGGGAGGTTCGTCCCCGACCACGGCCCGGCCACCCGGGCCGAGTCCGCGAAGGAGGTCGAGCTTTTCCTCCATGACGCCCTCGAGCGAACCCAGTCCGTCGAGATGACTCTCACCCACGTTGGTGATGACCGCGATGTCCGGACGAGCGATCTCGGTCAACGTGCGGATCTCTCCGGGCTCGTTCGTGCCGAGCTCGAGGACCACGACCTCGGCTTCATCCGGGCATTCGAGAAGCGTGAGGGGCACCCCCACCCGATTGTTCCGGTTCCCATGAGTCGCGTGCGTCCGCACCGACGTGCCGAGGGCCGCGGAGAGGAAGTCCTTCGTCGTGGTCTTGCCCGTAGAGCCCGTGATGGCAACCACCGGGCACTCGAGCAGGGCGCGCCGGTGTCGAGCCAGGGCACCCAACGCCACCAGGGTATCGTTGACCGGGTACACCGTGATGTCGCGAGCCGCCGGTACCATGCGCGAAGCTATGACCCCCCGGGCTCCGCCGGCGACCGCATCGGCAATGAAGTCGTGCCCGTCGAAGCGGTCTCCCGAAAGGGCCACGTAGAGCGCCCCCGGTCCGATGGCGCGGCTGTCCGTCGAAACCTCCGTGTAGGTCGGCTCGTGGCCACCGAGATCCGTCCGGAGCCCGAGGGCCGTGCGCACCTCCAGATCGGTCCAGCGGCGGCCCGTCATTCGACCCCCAGGTCGGCCAAGGCATCGGTGACGACGAGCCGTTCGTCGAGGGGATGCTTCTCCCGACCGACGACCTGGTACCGCTCGTGCCCTTTCCCCGCGAGGACGACCGTGTCGCCGGGCCGTGCGAGCTCCATCGCCCGCCGGATCGCTTTCCTCCGATCGGTGATGCGCTCGTGCGACCGGCCACCGAGGCCCGCCTGGAGGTCGTCCAGAATGCGCTCGGGGTCCTCGGTCCGAGGATTGTCGGACGTGAGCACGACCACGTCCGCGACCTCCGCCACGACCTCGGCCATCGGATGGCGCTTGCGACGGTCCCTTTCTCCGCCGGCCCCGAAGAGGACGATCAGACGACCAGCCGTGAGCGGCCGCACGGTCCGGAGCAAGCCCTCGAGCGCGGCCGGGGTATGCGCGAAGTCGATGAGCACCGTGAAGGGGCTCGACCGCACGACCTCCATGCGCCCGGGGATCTGCTTCGCTCGTCCGAGTCCCTCCGCAATCTCGTCGAGGGCAAGACCGACGACGCTGGCGGCCGATGCCGCCGCCAAGGCATTCTCGACGTTGAAGCGACCGGCCAGCGGGAGGCGCAGCGCGCGCGCCTCGCCCCCGATCCGCAACGTGAAGCTCGACCCCGCGGAGTCGAAGTCGAGGTCCGTGGCGCGGACCTGCGCGTCGCGTCCCACCCCGTACGTCAGCGTGTGGCGTCCGGGGGCCTGAAGCGTATCCCAGGCGGGCTCGTCCCGATTCACGACCACCGTGCCCTCGGGCACGACGAGCTCGACCAGCCGCACCTTGGCGGCACGGTAGGCCTCGAGGTCGCCATGGTAGTCCAGGTGGTCCTGGCTCAGGTTCGTGAACACGGCGACATCGAAAGCCGTGCCGTCCAGCCGTTTTTGTGCGAGCGCGTGCGACGAAGCTTCCAGCACCACGGCCTCGAACCCTTCGTCCACCAGCTCCCGCAACCAACGTGCGATCTGGACGGGTCCGGGCGTCGTGAGAGCTTCCGAGCCCGGACGTGCACCGTCGTCGTCGACGAGCCCGAGGGTGCCGATCGCCGCGGCCTTCATGCGCGTGCTCAGAAGGTCTCGCAGCAGCAGCGTCGTGGTCGTCTTCCCGTTGGTCCCGGTAATTCCCACGGCCGTCAGGACGTCGGACGGGAAACCCATCACCCCCGCCGCTACCAGCGCCGCCGCTCGCCGTCCGTCGGAAACGACGAGCTGGGGGATGTCGACATCCACCGGCCGCTCCACCACCGCGGCCACCGCGCCCGCCGCCTGCGCGTGGGCGACATAGTCGTGCGCGTCCTGGTCCGAGCCCAGCCAGGCCAGAAAGAGATCGCCCCGCCCCACGACGCGCGAATCCTGCGCGACGCCCATAACGTCAACGTCCTCCGCGCCGCGCGACTCCAGGAGGAGGTCGGCCGACCGGAGGACGTCACCCACCGCCACGAGCGAGCGGAGCTCCCTACTCATGGGTCGTCCCCGAGCGCAGGCGAACGGTATCTCCCGGAAGCACCCGCGTTCCCGGCGGCGGCACACTCCCCGCGATTCGACCACCCCCCGAGCGTTCGACGCGCAAGCCCAACGCATGGAGACGCCGTACCGCGACCCGAGTGGGGAGTCCTCCCATATCCGGCAGGGCAACTCCTTCGCCGAGCGCCGACATGCCCCGATGCGCATCTTGGCGGGAGCCTGCCGGGACCCCGATGGGCGGCAGAGGTGGATCCGCCATCTGGCTCGCGAACGTCGCGAGCGATGCCGAGCCCGTCCGACGCGCTCCGGCGGAAGAGGAGGACCGGACGAGCGCCGCCCTGTCGAGCGGCGTGGCCCGGGCCGCGAGCGCCGCTTCCATGGTCGCCCGTGTCACCGGGGCCGCCACGGCTCCACCGTAGTATGCACCGTTCGGCCGGTCGAGCTTCACGAAGACCACGAGTTGCGGATCGTCCGCGGGAAAGTACCCCACGAACGACGAATTGTAGGCACCGGACTCGTACCCGTTCTCTCCATAGGCGCGAGCCGTCCCACTCTTTCCCGCGACCCGGAAGGTCGCCAAGCGCGCGGACCCGCCGGTCCCGTCCTCGACGACGCCGACGAGCTCCCGGCTGACGGCGCGAGCGACCCGCTCGGACACCACACGCCGGATCTCGCGGGGCTCGGTGCGCTCCACGACCCGTCCGTCAGAGCTCCGCACCTCCCGGACGAGGAAGGGCTGCATCAAGGTTCCCCCGTTCGCGAGAGCTCCGTAGGCCATCGCCATCTGCAACGGCGTGACGGAGATCTCGTACCCGATCGCGAGCGAGGCGGCGGACTGTCCCGTCCACTGCTCGGGCCGCCGCAGCAAGCCGGCGGCTTCGCCCGGGAGCTCGATGCCGGTCCGAACCCCGAAGCCGAAGTCCCGGAGGTTCTCGTACTGTCGTCCGGGCGTGAGCGCCTGCGCGGCCTTGGCGATCCCCACGTTCGACGAAACACGCAGCGCTTCACCAACGGTCATGCGTCCCGACGAATGCACGTCGTGCAACGTGCGCCCCTCCACCGTCCACGTCCCGTCCTCGGCATCGACCGAATCGTGAAGCGACATCAGATCGTTGGAAAGAAGCCCCGCTACGGTGAACGGCTTCAAGGTGGAGCCCGGTTCGAAGGGGCTGTGGATCGCCGACAAGGAGGCCGCTTCTTCGTCGCGCACGGACACCAGGGCAAGGATCTCTCCGGTGCGCGGGTCGGTCACCAGCACATCACCGCCGCGCGCGCCCGTTCGATCGATGGCGTCGTCCAGCGCCTCGTGCGCGATTTCCTGGAGGTCCATGTCCAACGTCAGGCGGACGTTGTCACCGGACTCGGGGGAGCGCACCGTCAAACGCTCTCCGGGGATCGGACTTCCCAGATGGTCACGGGCGACGACTTCCCGCCCCGGCACGCCACGCAGGATCTCATCGAACGCCTGCTCGATTCCCCCCACCCCACGCTCCTCCCGGACACGCCCGAGGAGGCTTCGCGCGAGGTCGCCGTGTGGGTGATACCGCTGCAACTCCCGCTCCATCCGGAGGCCCCGCAACCCTCGGGCGTGCTCACGGATGCCGGGGGGATGCAACCCGGGAACGACACTCCACGCCCGCGAGGGTGACGTCAGGCTCTCGGCCTGACGCCGCGGGATACCGAGCTGCTCCGTCAGCAGCGTACGCGTGCCCTCGACGTCGTTCAGCTCCCGCGGGGCGAAGCTCAGTCGGTACCGTTCCCGTGACACCGCGAGCGGCATCTCGTCCCGATCGAGCACCGCTCCACGGGGGGCCGGAATTTCGGCATCGGTACGGTGCTGGCGCTCCGCGATCTGCTTCCACTCCGCCGCCTCGACGACCTGAATCTGGGCGGCCCGCGCGCAGATGACGCTCAATGCCGCCAACCACCCGACGAGGATGGTTCGGCGACGCCACGGACTCGCAGCACGCACGGTATTCGTCACGAGATCGGCTCCCCTGGCAAGATCACCAGCTCCGAGGCGTCGGGGGTATGCATGTTCAACCGCTCACGGGCCAGCGGAACCACTCGCGACCGGCTCTCCAGAGCCTGGATGCCCCGCTCCAGATCGACCTGCTCGGCCCGCATCTCCGCGGATGCGCGCCGAACGTCCTCCAACTCGCGCAGGACTTCGAGCGCTCGGCTCTGTCTCCAGGTCACGAAACCCAAGGAGAGCAGGAGCACGGCCAGCGTGAGCCCGGCCTTGGCCAGAAACGAAGGGCTGATCATGCGGCCCTCCGCCAAGCCCTCAGACGCGCGCTCCGCGCCCTCGGGTTCCGCTCGACCTCCGCCTGAGAGGGCCGGACCGGTTTCCGCGTCAGAGTCTCTCCGAGCGCGCGGCCGCGGCACCGGCACACGGGCAATTCCGGAGGGCACACGCACTCGCGGCTCCAGTCCCGGAACGCATGCTTCACGATCCGGTCCTCGAGTGAATGGTAGGCGATCACCACCAACACGGCTTCGTTCTCCAAGGCGTCCCGAAGGGCCGGCAACGCCCGCTCCAGGCTGGTCAACTCGTCGTTGACGGCAATCCGAACGGCCTGGAAGATCCGAGCCTTGTCCCGTGCCGAAGGGGGGCGCCCGTAAACCACAGCGAGCGCGGCGACGAGCTGATCGCTCGTCTCGAACGTCTCGCTCGCCCGTCGCTTCACGATCTCGCGCGCCAAGCGGCGCGCCCGCGGCTCTTCACCATAGTCACGGAACACCGCCACGAGTCGCTCTTCTTCGGCATTCTCGAGCAGGGTGCGGGCACTCTCCCGCCCCTCCGTATCCATGCGCATGTCCAGGGGCACACCCCGGCGAAACGCGAAGCCGCGAGCATCGGCATCGAGCTGGTGCGAGCTCACCCCCAGATCGAGCAAGGCTCCGGCGAGGCCACGGTCCCGCACCTCCGGATCGGACAGAGCTTCATCGAAGCGGGCATGGAGGAAGCGAACGCGGTCCCTGTAGGCCGCGAGCGTGTGTCGAGCCTCGCCCAAGGCTTCCGAATCGCGGTCGACGCCGAGCACCCGGCACTCCGGGCAGGCTTCGAGCACCGCGAGAGCGTGTCCCCCGGCGCCGACGGTCGCGTCCAGGAGAAGCCCGCGCCCTCGAGGCGCGAGCAACGCCAAGACTTCGTCGACCATCACCGCGGCGTGGTACTCGGACATGGTCATCCGAACAGCTTGTGCGCGATCTGTTCGAGATCGCCGGATGCACCCTCGACGGTCGCGCGATACGTGTCCGGATCCCAGAGCTCCACCCGATCGATGTTGCCGCTCAGGAGCACGGCGCTGGTGAGCCCCGCAGCCTCCTGCAACCCCGCCGGAATCAAAATCCGTCCCTGCTTGTCGGGCGCGACCTCGACCGCCTGCGCCACGATCAAGCGGACGTTGTTCCAGGCGTCCGGATCCGTGCGCCGGAACTCCAGGAGACGCTCCTGCACGTCCACCCACTTGGCCTCCGGGAAGAGTGTCAGGTACGGCTTCTCCCACTGAAGGAGCACGAAGCGGTCGCTTCCCGCCTCCCGCCTGAAAGCGGAAGGCAGACTGACCCGCCCCTTCGGGTCCATCTGGTGCTCGTACTGACCGACGAAGCCGTTCACTCAATGTCCAGGTGGCATAGAGTGGGTAGTAGTGGGAAGCGATGGGAGGATAATACGGGGGCATGGAGCAGGACGTCAAGAGTAGATTTTTCGACATTTTCCTGGGCGCGCCACGCCACGAATCACCCCAGAAGCCCTTGCAGAACAACGCCGATCCGGATTACCCCGTCCGACCAATTCACCACGAATACGAACAAAAACCGAAGGTGCCGCATAAGCGAATCCGAGGCGTGGGTGGGGAAAAGTGGAATAACCACTGATGCTCCCTCATAAAAAAAGGGTGCCGCGGGGATCGATCCCCGCGGCACCCTCGACGACCCAATGGGCCGGGTGCGTGTTAACGCACGCCACCTCGCTGAATGATCGCTTCCTGAATCTCGATGTAGGTGTTGGCGTTGCCAGTCAGCTGCGACAGGTTGACGTTCACCGATTCGGGATACTCACCGGAGTCCTGCAGGAGCTCCAACGCCCGCCGGAACTTCGGCAACGTCGCCTCGGCCGTTTCCAAGGTCTGGGGCTCCTGCTCCTGTACGGTCGCCTGGTAGAGGCTGAAGCCGTGCCAGAAGTTGAGCTGGTGGACGAGCTCCTCGGGGAGGTTCGGGATCTCCTTCGCCGCGCTCAGCCCCTCGATCGCGTACGCATAGTCCTCAACCTGATAACCGTTCTGGTACGCCTCGTTGAAGATCAAGCGGCCGGCCTGCTCCGCCTGCTGCGGGTTCCCTTCCGCGACGTCCGTTAGAATCTCGACGGCGTCCGGGATACGACCCGCCTGAATCAGCCAATTCCCCTGACGAAGCGCGGCGCTCGGGTGATCGGGGTTGATCTCGCGTACCCGGTCGAGCGCGGTGATCGCGTCGTCGAGCTGGCCATTCCGCTGCAACGCATCGGCGTAGACCAACCAGATCCGATCCTCCTGGGGATGGGTCTCGAGCACCCGCTCACCCATAGCGATAGCATCGTCGAGCTGGCCGAGTTGGATGTAGGCGGAGATGACGTTTCGGAGCTGGCCGACGCCCATCTCCTCACCCTTCTCTTCATATACCCGCTCGTACGCGTCGATGGCCTCACGGTAGTACTCTGCCGCGGCAGAAGAGAGCTCGCCGCTGTCTTCCTCCGCGGCACGGACGGACTCGGCCTCCTGGACTTGCAGCGCCGCGGCGAACGCGAAGCCACCGTACTGCTCCCAGAGGTCGACGTTGTCCGGATCGACTTCGAGGCCGATGTCCAGGAACTGCATCGCACCCACCGGGTCGCCCGCCTGAGCGAGCTCATAGGCGATCCGCATCCGGATCTGGGCATTCCCGGGCTGTAGCTCCAGAAACTGGGAGTAGTATTCACGCGCCAGATCGTTCTGATCGGTCGTCGCCGCGATATAGCCCGCGAGCTGGAGCGCGTCCTCGTGGACCGGATCCTGCTCGAGGACGGTGTCCAGCTCTTCGAGAGCGGTCGAGTAGTCCTCCATCTCATAGTAGATGCGGGCGCGCCGGTACAGAACGCTGGTCGCATCCGGGTTGATCTCGAGCGCTTCGTTGCAGTTCCGGAGGGCGTTCTCCCACTGCTGGCTCGACGCGTAGTCCGCGCAGATCGCCGCGGCACGAACCTGGCTGTTGTACCTGTCGAAGGCCTGAAAGACCCGCTGGGCCGCTTCCTCGCGGTCGTCCTTGCCGATGGTGAACTCGTCGACGTCGAACGACTCGCTGGCGCTGATGTTCCACACCGCAGCATTCACCACCATGGTCTCATCCGGCTGCTCGGTGTAGGTCGCACAGACCGCGATCGGCGCATCCATCTGAGACGCGAGCTGGCGCGTCCGGATGCAGTTGAGCTCGTCCATGTTCACGCCCACGTCGTCCGCCGCGTCTTCGATGTCGTCCTTCGAGATCGCGCGGTGGGTCGACATGCCGTCCAGCAGTTCCCGTAGCTCCTCCGATACGTCTTCGCCGAAGCCGTCGTCGGCATCCTCGAGAGGCTCGAAATACGGAACCAGGACGCGGAATCGTCCGCCGTCCTGGGCCTCGGCAGCAGTAGCCGGTCCGAAGACCACGGCCGCCAGCGCCAGTATCAAGGTCGTCTTCAACCGTCCGAGCATCATTCCTCTCCCCGGGGATTCCCCGTCTTGGTCTCGGTCCACACCGCGCGGACCCCGTCCGGTCCGGCTACCGGACTGTTTCGTTGTGTGACATACATAACCCGACCAGGGGCAGGAGGTTCAATCGCCCCCGCCCTTGGCCAGAGATGATCGCGGCACAAAGTACGGTAGGCCTTGTCGGTCGCGCCAGGGGTAAGCACCTGCTTCCCGGGCGGGCCGTCGCCCCTTCATCGAGCGCCGGACCTCCGACACATGTACAGCCCTCAACCTTCGAGGTTTCAATCGCCGACGTCACTCGAAGGGGCCGTCGAACGTCTCCAGCACCGTCCGCAAGTCGCTCGAAAGCCGTACCGAGCGTTCCGATTCGTAGTCGAACATGACCTGCACGGTCTCGCCGCTCACCAGGAGATCACCCGCGTCGGAGCGGACCTCGTACTGGATTTCGAAGTGCTTGCGACCGAGGCGGCTCACCCGTACGCCGACATCCACGGTCTGTGGCCACAGCACGCGCTGGTGCCACCGGATGCGTGCTTCGGCGAGAACGTAGTCAACGTCACCGAGCTCGCCTCGTCCCACGACCTCCCGCCAATACGCCCATCGCGCTTCTTCGAAGTACATGAGGGCTTCCGAATGGTGGGCGTGGCCTCCGACGTCGATGTCCCGAAATCGCACCGGCACGGGATGATGGAACCGGAACTGCGCGCTCGAGTCGGACACGGAGCCTCCTCCTTCGGGTACAGGGCCGGAACCGGAGGCCGCGTGGCCGGAACCGGCTCGTGGGAACACCGATCTTCTCACACCCGGAGGCGGCGCGGAACCCTTTCTCCGGAATCGGCTCCCCGAATAGCTTGGAATCGACGTACGAGCTTCCATGCGAGATGAGGGATCATGGTCCAGCGCACGTGTGACGCGGAGAGGCATCGGCGGGATCGTCGGGAACCCGGCCCGTTCGACCGGAGCCGTGCGGGGGGTGCCATCGTCCTGGCCTGTCTGGCATGGTGGGGGTGTGCGGGTGGAGCTCCCCGCCCGGACACCGGTACGGAGCTGGCGGAGTGGCAAGCACTGGCGACGGCCCGCCCGACACCAACGCCCGGAGCGCCGAGCGTCGCCCTCGGAACCATCGAGCTGCTCGGCACCACGAACTGGGACCTGCCGAGCTCCCTTCAGCCTACGGTGGTTGTCTCCGAGCTCGTCACGGTCGGACTCCTGCCGCGCACGGATCTCGAGTTCGTCGAGCGGCGTCGGTTCACGGCCGCGGTGGAAGCCGAGAGCCGAGGCACGAGCAGGCCGAACGCACCGCCCGCGGGTGTCTCCGAGCAACCGGAGCTCGTGCTGTCCTTCACCTGGACGGACCTGGAAGGAACGGGGGGCACCTTGGAGATGCGCCTTACGGATTCCGGCACGGGCGCCGTGCGTGACGCCTGGCGACGGACCGTCCCTGCGGAAGCCGAGCCGGTAACCCTCGCGCGGCACGTGACCTCCGGCCTCGTGGAGCGGCTGGAGGCCCTCGACCTCCTCGCCGAGCCGATGGGCGACCCCGGGCGGTCCGCGTCCACGGTGAACGCCCGGTCGGATGTCACGGACCAGGCGTTCCGTCATTTCGCACGGGGGCTGGCCGCGGAAGAGCAGTGGCGATGGGACCGAGCCAAAGCCGGTTACGAGTCTGCTCTCTCCGCGGACTCGACCTTCGCCGAGGCCCGTGCCGCGCTCGCGCGGACAGCTCGACTACGGCTCGGTGGCACGCTCGCGGACAGCGAGTGAACCGAGCGACCGCTCAGCTCGGTCTACGGCTACCCACGACTACGCAAGCGGATGCCGCCGGACCCGGTATCGATCGACAGGGTCCCGCCACCGTCTCCGATGCGCCCCCGCAACTCGTCTCGACGCACGGTACGAAGCTCGACGGGGAGGTCCACGTCGATCCGGCCACTCCCCGTCTCCATCTCGACCTCCGCCCCGAAGTCGGCCGGGACGGTGACCGTGACCGAGCCCGAGCCCGTATCCACCAGCAGCCGCTCCACATCCGTCAGCAGCTCGATCTCAACGGAACCGCTCCCGGTATCCACCTCGACTTCCCTGCTCCTCACGCCCCTCATCCGGACGCTCCCCGAACCCGTGTCGGCCCACAGCGAGGGAGCCTCGACGTCCTGCACCGTGATCGACCCCGAGCCCGTGTCGAGCACCACCTCGCCGCCCGAGAGGCGTTCGGCTTCGATGCTCCCGGAGCCGGTGTCCACGCCGACACGTCCTCGGATGTCGGACAACGTCACCCGTCCCGAGCCCGTGTCGATCCGCATATCACCTTCCACTCCATGGGCTTCCACTCCACCCACGGCCAAATACACTCCGATCCTTCGACCGGCGGGGACCTCGATCACCAGGTCGGCCCACGCTTCCATGCCGCTACCCGATCCCCGGATCCGCACACGGTCACCACTACCGCTCCGTCCGTCCGAGAACGTACCGTCGGGCCGCACGGTCCGGGTCGTCGTCGATCCGCGTCCCATCTCCGGATAGACCACCTCGGCCGCCGGGTAGACGATCCGCAACGTCTCGCGTCCCCCGATCCGTCCGGTCTCCACCGCGAGGCGATCCGCATCCCGTCCCTCGCGCGCGGCTCGCACCACCACGTCGGGTCCGTTCCCGGAGACGATCTCGACCCGTCCCGCGAGGTTGTAGATCGCGACATCGTCTCCCGACAACCGCGCTACGTCTTGGGCGTCGGCCGAGATGGCCGTGCTCGTCAGCAGGATGCCGAGGGCCGTGATCCCAACCCGCGCCGTCCCGGCGCTCCTGATCCACCTTCGTCCCAACATGCCGCACCTCCTCATCGGATTCGAATCGAACCGTTGACGGTCTTCACCCGCAGCACCGGTCCCCCGGCGCCGAGCGTTCCACTCGCCCGCCCGCGACCCATCCGCCCCGTGATCGTGATCGGGAGATCGGAGTCCAGGCCACCGTTGAGCCATCGTACGTCGAGGTCCGCGTCGAGGTCGTCGGGCAGATCGAGCCGAATGCGGCCGTTCACCGTCTCGAAGCTCACGTCTTCGCGGAGGGTTCCGCCCATGCGCACATCGATGGAGCCGTTGACCGTCCGGCCCCGGAACGGAACGTCGCTCGGCACCTCGACCCTGAACTCGACTTCCACGTCGTTGCGGCGGGTGTTCATGCGTCCTCCCGATCCGGGCTCGCAGGTGTTCTCGGCTTCGCCGGAAGGGGTCGGGTACATCGCACAGAAAGTGATTCCTCCGGCATGCTCCACCCTTTCGATCCGCACGCTAGCCGGGTCACTCCGCCGCCCCCGGAACGTCGCGGTCACGACGGCTTCGGAGCCGCCGGCCGCCTCCGCACGGATGGCGCCGTTCACGCCCTTGATCTCCAAGGTCCCTCCGGCCGGCACCTCGCCCCGCCACGTATACCGCGCCCGGTCGACTCCGTCATCGCCGGAAGCGTCGTCCGCCGAAGCTTGAGCCGCCGCACACCCCGCAGCCCCCAAGAGCCCCAGGATCGTCGCCCCCAGCGCCCACATCGTCCCGGCACGGCGCATTGCGTCACCCCGGGCCGTCTCCATCCGTCTGCTTCCCGTCCTCATCTCATCCTCCCTGCAACAGTTGGATCTCGCCGTCGAACGCTTCGACGATCACTTCGGCATCGCCGCCCCCCAGCGTGAACTCGAAGCTTCGCCCACTCGTGAACTCCGACACCTTCACCGGGAAATCGGACTCGAACGTCCCGTGAAAGGTCGAGACGCGCACCCGGGCGCTGGGGTTTGGCGACAGCACGAGCCGCGCATCACCGCTGTGGAGAAAGAAGCGATACGCTCCGCCGGCCAGAATCTCCCCGGAGAACCGGATATCCCCGGCCTGCACTTCCCCACGCACCCGTTCGCTTCGGATGGCGTCGAGGCGCACGTCACCGCTCACCGTCCGCGCTTCGACGGGACCGGTGGCCCCCCGCACCCGGATATCGTCCGTCTTGGTCGATAGCGTCAGCGACCCCGTGGCGTCGTCCACCCTGATCTCACCCTGTACCGTGTTGACCCGCACCGGGCCACGCGCACCCACGACCTCGACATCTCCCGAGATGTTCCGGACGTCCACGGATCCCGCCATCCCGCGCACCGATACGTCCAGCCGGCGGCCTTCGATCTCGACGTCCACCCAATCCGGCAAGCGGATGGAGAGCTCGACGAAACGGTCACCTCGCCTCGTGTCCGAGCCGCCCACGATCACGCGCCCCCCCGAGCGACGGACGGCCACTCGGTCCGCCCGTCCCCCTTCGGAGACTTCCATGTGATCGTCCGCGCCGGCCTCGACCGAGACCGCGCCGGCGATATTCCGAACCACGACACGATCACCCGGACGCATCGCGAGCACGGTGTCGGCCGCCTCGCCCCCGCACCACGCCAGGGCACAAGCAAGCAGGAGCGCGGTCATCCGGCCCTGTCCACAATCCGCGAGACCTCTCGCAGGTACTCGAGCTTCCGCTCGTAGGTGCGCTCGAGGTGCCCACGGAGAAACTCGTTCTCGGGATCGAGCGCGAGTGCCCGATACGAGTCCTCGATGGCTCGCTCGATCACCAGAAGGTTCCGCTCGAGCACGTCCACGGTGTTGGGATCGAGTCGTTCACGACCTTCGTCCAGCGCCGCTTCGAGCACCGACAGCTCCCGAACCAGCTCCTCGGTCAGGGGCACGTCCACGGGAACCGAGGCGACGCTCACCGCGCCGGCGGGCACGCTCGGTCCGTCCGCGGCGGACGGCGCGCCCAGGCTACCCCGGGCCCACCACGCGGCGGACGCCGAGAGTGTCACCAACGCCACCGCGGCCGCGGCGAGCCGGGGTACGCTCCCCATCCACCGGATCCGACGCCGCGCAGCGGAGGGGCGGGCCGTTGCGTGAACGGCCGGCTCGGACGCGCGCACCCGGCCCTCGATTCCGTCCTCGAGCCTCGACACGATCTCCGGCCAGAGGTCGCGAGGCGGCTCGACGGGCCCCAACGAGCGGGCCTCATGCGCGATGCGGGCCAAGTCCGCGCACGCTTCCATGCAGCGGGCACACTCCACCAGATGAGATTCCACGACATCCCGTTCGGAGGTCGGAAGCGTGCCATCGAGGTGCTCGGAGAGGCGTTCGAGCACCCATTCGTGTCGGTTCTCGTGCATCATCGTTCCAGGTACTCCCGCATCAACATGCGCGCCCGGTGCAGCTGGGATTTGGACGTTCCCACGGACACGCCCATGAGCTCCGATATCTCCTCGTGGGTGTAGCCCTCGACGTCGTACAACACGAACACCTCCCGTGCGCGAGCCGGCAACGTTCGCATCGCGGCTTCCAGATCCAGGCGCGCGCCGGGGTGGCCGGGCCGCGGCTCGGCCGCGAGCGCCACCACCTCGTCCCCGCCACCGTGCTTTGCCTGGCGGCCACGGAGGGTGTTGCGGCGAGTGATGATCAAATTCACCGCGAGCCGGTGAAGCCAGGTCCCGAATCGCGCTCGCCCCGCGAACGTGCCGAGCTTGCGCCACGCACGGATGAACACCTCCTGGGTCAAGTCCTCTGCCCACTCCTCGCCGATCAGGCGCAACGCCAACGCGTATACCCGCCCGACATGGGCGCGATAGAGCCGCTCGAACGCCCGGGTGTCCCCTTCCACCGCCCGGCGCACGTCGTCCTCTTCCCGCTCCGTCACCGCCGTCGCGCCCACGAGCCTCCCGTGCTGGGGCTCCTCCGAGGATCGTTCCCCCCCTGAGACGGGGCGATGCCAGCCGGGGTTGGAATCCGACCGGGCCCGACCGTTGCGCGGGCCTTGGGACGGAAGCACGATGCACGCAGAATGGCATCCTTCACAGGAGCCTTCCTCGGCACGCCGGCGCTGCGGCCGGCAGTGCCACGGACCCCCCCAACTCGGCCGCGCCATGCAGATTCTCCCGATCGACGTCACCGCGCTCGTCGCCACCATCCTGGGCATCTCCGTCATCCTGGTTCCCGTCATCGGCGTCACGGCCCGGTTCGCGCTCAAGCCCACCGCGGAAGCTATGTCCCGCTTTTTCGATCATCAGGGGCTCGGAGAGACCGTCCGCGTGCTCGAGCGGCGGATCGACTTCCAGGAGCAACAGATCGAGGCGCTCGAAGCTTCCCTCCGCCGTATCAGCGAAGGGAGTGAGTTCGACCGAAAGCTCCTCGAAGCCCACGGAGAGTCGACCCTCGAGAACGTCCCTCCGGCTTCCCCTACGGAGTCCGAGTAGGTTCGAGATTCACGAGTCATGAATCGATTCGGATTCGCCGGTAGAGCGGAGATCATCGCGCATCGTGGCTTCAGCGCGCGGGCGCCGGAAAACACCCTGGCCGCACTGTCCGCCGCCATCGAAGCCGGAGCCGACGCCGTGGAGTTCGACCTCCAGGTGACCCGTGACGGAGTGCCCGTTCTCTTTCACGACGACAGCCTCGACCGGACCACGGACGGCACGGGGACGCTCGCGGATCGCTCCATGGATGAGCTCCGGACGCTCGACGCGGGATCGTGGTTCGACCCCTCGTTCGCGGGAGAACCGGTCCCCGCGCTCGCCGAGGCCCTGGCGCTGCTCGAAGCGTGGCCCGGCCGCATCTATCCCGAGCTCAAGGACCCCACCCCACTCGAGCATGTGGACCGCATCGTCGCGGAAGTCGTGAGTCAGGATCTCCTCGAGCGTACCGTGTTCATCACCATGGACTGGTCGCTCCTCGAGCGCGTGCGCGAGCGGGCTCCCAAGGCCGGGATCGGCTATATCGTGCGTCGCGCCAGCCAGACGGAGGAAGCGCTCGTCAGAGCGGCCGGCGACCCACTCGCCCTGCTCGACTTCGACAAGGCGGTCGCGCTACGGGACCGCGACGCGACCGGCCGGGCGCGCGCGCTCGGCATCCCCATGGCCGCGTGGACGGTCGACGACCCGGACGACGCCACCCGCCTCGTTGACGCGGGCGTCGAGCGCATCACGACGAACCGGGTGGATCGGATGGTCGCGTGGAAAGCGGAGCAGGCACCGGGCTGAGCGCGCCAAGCGCGCACCAACCACCCGCGAACGGCTTCAGAGCCCGCTCAGTCGACGTGCACGAGCTCCCTGGCCCGCTCGCGCAGCACCTTCTTGTCGAACTTGCCCGTCGAGGTCCGCGGGATCTCGTCCACCCACACCATGCGGTCCGGAAGCCACCAGCGCGGGAACATCTCCTGGAGCGGGGCCAACAGCTCCGACGGGTCGGGTGGCTCCCCGGAGTCGAGCACCACGAATGCCCACGGCCGCTCCTGCCACTTGCCGTCCGGCACCGCGACGACACAGGCCTCCACGACCCGCGGACGACCCATCAGCGCATGCTCGAGGCGCACGCTCGAGATCCACTCACCACCGCTTCGAATGAGGTCCTTGGTTCGGTCGACGAGCCTGAAATATCCGTCCTCGTCCCGCGTCGCCACGTCCCCGGTCCGCAGCCAGCCGTCCCTGAACGAATCCGTCGCGTCCCGTCGGTAGTAGCCCGCCGTCACCCACGGGCCGCGCACCTCGAGCTCACCCGGCGTCAGGCCATCGGTCGGAACCGGGGTTCCGTCGTCCCCGACCACCCGCGCGTCCACGAACGGGAGGGGCGTTCCCTGGCTGGTGCGCACATGGAGCAGCTCCGCGTCGGACCAACCCTCCATGCGACGGCGCGGATGCGTCACCATGCCCACGGGGGTGAGCTCGGTCATGCCCCAGCCCGTGAGGACTTCGATTCCGAGCTCTTCGCGGTATGCCTCGATGAGCGAAGGTGCGGAAGGTGCGCCTCCAGCGTGGATCCGCAGCCGCGAATGCAGCGACCGCGGTCGTCGGCGCAGCTCCGCCAGGACCTCCATCCACACGGTCGGAACGCCCGCCGCGAACGTGACCTGCTCCCGCTCGAGGAGCTCCGCGATACGGGCGGCGTTCGGGTGGGCGCCCGGAAGCACCAGCCCGGCCCCTGTCATGGCCGCAGCGTGTGGAAGCCCCCAGGCATTCGCGTGGAACATGGGGACGGCCGGCAGAATGATGTCCCTTTCCGACAGTCCGAAGCCGTCCGGGAGACAAATTCCCAGGGTGTGCAGCGCCAGGGCCCGATGGGTGTAGCCCACGCCCTTCGGCTCACCGGTCGTCCCGGAGGTGTGGCAGAGCGCGGCGAGCGCGTTCTCGTCGACCGGCTTCCAGGTCGCCTCCTCGGCACGCACCAGGAGATCTTCGTAGGGCTGCCAGCCCTCCGGTGCTTCACCCGCTTCGGAGAGGCTCACGAACACCTCGATACCCGCGGCCTGCAACGACCTTCGGTCCGCTCCCGCAGCGACCTCCGGATCCGCGAACAACACCCTCGCGCCACCGTCCCGCACGACCTCCGCGACCTGGCTCGACGAGAGCCGAAGATTCACGGTGTGCAGCACGGCCCCCACGGCGGGAACGGCGAAGTAGAGCTCGAGGTGACGATGGGTATTCCACCCCAAGGTCGCGACGCACGCGCCCGGGCCCACGCCGAGCGCGTCCAAAGCGGACGACGCCCGTCGCGCACGGCGGGCCACGTCGCCCCAGGACCGTCGCGTCCGGATATGGTCCCCCTCCGCGCCCACGACCTCCCCGGAACCGAAGAGATCCGCCGCCCGCTCGAGGAAATGAACCGGCGTCAGTGGATACGACATCATCCCGCTCACGCCATCGACTCCCGCGCAGCTTCGGAGATCGCGACGGGGAACAAGAGCGTGAAGGTCGTGCCTTCGCCGACGGTCGACGCCACCCGAACCTTTCCTCCGTGGGCATCGACGACTCCCTTCACGATGGTGAGGCCGAGACCCGTGGTGCCCCGCGATCCATCTTCTTTTTGCCAGTACCGGTCGAAAATGCGCTCGAGCGAGTCTTGAGGAATCCCCGGCCCCGTGTCGGCGACCTCGATGGCGACCCGGCCATCCCGGACACCGGCGACCAACGTCACGCGTCCTCCCGCGGGTGTCAGCCGTACGGCGTTGTCGAGCAGATTCGTGAGCGCCTGGAGCACCCGATCGCGATCGAGCCTGGCCCGGAGCGCCGAGCCGCGGACATCGACCGCCAGGTGCACGCCCTTCCGGTCCGCCTGCTCACGGAACAGCGTGACGGCCTCTTCCACGACCTCGGAGACGTCCTCCAAAGCCCGACGCACCACCAGCACGCCGTCCTGGATACGGGCGACGTCGAGAAGGTCCTCGATCAGGTTGCTCATGCGCGTCGCGGCCCGCCCTATGATCTCCGCCTGCCGCTTCCGGCCCGCATCGTCGAGGGGAAGCTCGAGGAGGATATCCGTGGCTCCGAACACGACGCCGAGCGGGTTGCGAAGGTCGTGCGACACGATCGATACCACGTCTTCGCGCTGCCGGATCGCCTCCCGGAGCTCTTCCTCCTTCCGCTGGATCTCGGTCATGTCCGTGAAGGTCAGGACCGCCCCCCGGAGCTCGGTGCCGTCGATGAGCGGCCGCAGCGCCCACTTCACCGGCAACGGGGTGCCGTCCCGTGTCCGGAGCACATCGACTCCGTCCGAGTCGGCCGGTTCCCCTTCGGCCAAGGCAGCCAGGACACGCGATTCGCCGCGGTGCCGGGGTGTTCGGTCCGCGCGTTCTTCGTGGAGGGTATCGTGGACGTCCCGACCCCGGATCTCCTCCTCGGTATAGCCGAGCAGCTTCGCACCCGCCCGATTGAGGGACGTACACGCACCCTCCAGGTCGATCCCGAGCACGCCGTCTCCGGTGGCATCGAGCAGCGCATCCATTTCCCGGCGCGCCCTGAGCGCGTCCCGGCGCCGGGCCCAGGCCTCCCGTGTAAGACCCTTCAAGCGGGAACCGACGCGGCCCACCATGAACGTGGTCGCGAGGGCCAGGATGGCAAGCGCGATGGTGATGCGGGACTGTCGGGTTCGAGCCTGGGCCATGCGCCGTCGCCCTGCTCGAACCTCGCTCTGGATCGCCCGATCGAAGAGCTCCGTGGCCCGCTGAAGCGATGCGTACTGGGACCGGCTGGAGCTCAGCGCCGCCGCACGCTCCTCCGGCTCGTCGAGCGCCAGGACCCGCTGGTTGTCGATGTGCCACCGCGTGCTCGCGGCCGACAGCTCCGCCAGCCGCTCGCGGACCTCCAGATCCAGGTCGCGGGCGAGCACGTTGAGCTGTTCGTAGACGGTGTCCTCCTCCGCGATCGCGCCTACGTAGGCTCGCCGGAACGAACCGTCTCCCGAGAGCACGAACCCCTCGAAACGAGCCATTTGGCGCGAGTTCAGAAGCGACAGGCGCGAGCTCAGGTTGCTCGCCGGCTGAAGCACGTCGTTGATGTGGGTCTGGGCTTCACCGACCTGGTTGCCGATGTACGCGGGAAGCGCGGCGAGCGCCACGAGCGCGCCGGCCACGAACCACAGTGCCCAGAGTCCCCGGGCTCGTACCTCGACGGGGTCGTTCCCGCCTTCTTCTCGTCGGCTCACACGCCCTCACCCTCGTTCTTCCGGCGTGCCGGCGGACCGTCCCGTACCGGTCCGTCCGACCGCCTGAGTCGTCAGCTCCCGGCGAGTGGGGCCAGGCTCACTTGATCGAGTACAGGCACGTTCCATGCCTCGCCGCCATCCACGGACTCGAACCCGTTCAGCGTCAGGATGTACGCCACGATATCGACATACCGCTCAGGCGGGAGACTGTTCGGGGCGTCCTCTGGCATCGTGGACGCCGTCAGGCGATACAAATCCTCGGCGGTACGGTTCTGCCACCGGCGTCGGAACGCGCTGTCGCTGAACTCTCCGGACGCATGGCACGCCGTGCACGAGGCCAGGAACGCGTTCTCTCCCCGTTGGGCCTGCTCCGCCGGCACGGCCGACACGTCGGTCCGCGCTTCGGCGGGTGCGTCCTCGGGAGCGCCGTCACCGACGTCGGGCGAGACCGTGCCGGTATCTCCGGTGGACGGAGCAGTCGAGCAGGAAGCGACAACCAGCACGGCAACCAAGGGTGGAAGCTTCGGCAGAATACGCATCAACAGGTCGGTGTCGAGAATGAGCAGGACGTTCCAGCGGAGGAGTCGTAAGATGACCGACTCGGAATCCGCACGGCAAGCGTTCCCCGTGGGAGGGGGCGCATCACCCGCCGCCCGAAGGGGATCGTCGACGATGGAGCGCCTCGACGAGATCCGCGAGCTCGGTGAATCGGTCCGGATCGGACACGTCCAGGACCGGACAGGCCGCCTCGAGCGTCCGGTCGTCGGTGAGCACCGCGAGGTATGCGTCCTCGGCGCCACCGACGTCCGTGCCGTACAGCGGTTCTGGATGAGCCTCCGTCCGGAACACCTCGATGCGCGGAGCCCCCGAAGCCTTGAACCCCTCCGCGACCACGATGTCCGCGTCTCCGAGGTGCCGTGCCACGAGCGTTTCCAGGGACGGCTCCCTCCGGTCGTCCTCTCTACCCCACCCCCCCACCACCGCGAAGCCCTCCGGGCCGACCAGGGCCACGCGTGACGCCTTTCCCTGGTGACGATGTCGCCACGAATCGGTGCCTTCCCGGTCGAGGTCGAAGCCGTGCCCGTGCTTCACCGTCATCACCTCGTAGCCACGAGAGGCCAGCTCGGACACCAGCCCCACCACGGTCGTGGTCTTCCCCGACTTCTTCTTGCCCACGACGCACACCACCGTAGGATCCCCCTCGTCACTCGCGGAGCCGGCCCCTCGGGAGACGCGTCGACCGGTCATCACGCCTGGCTCGCGCTTCACCGCGTGGAGGTCGGCCGTGGTGTTGACGTTGGTCGGCACCGGACCCGGCGAGGGCATGACGCCGCCATCCACTGCCTCGAGGAGCCGATGCGCGCCCCGGACGCCGGAATCGAGGAGCCGGACGGCTTCGTGAGCGCATGCGGTCCGGTACACGGCGCAGAGCGGCTCGAAACCCGGCTTCCCGACACGTTCCAGCGCCACGGCCCGGTGCTCGCCGAGCGTGTCCAAGAGCCGTCGCACGAGATCCTGATCCACATCGGGGAGATCACAGGCCAGAGCCACCACCCGACCAGCCCCCGTCCGCTCGGCGTGCCGAAGCGCCGACTCCAGTCCCGCGAGCGGGCCGGCTCCGGCTCTCAGATCCGGGATTCGGACGCGGCCGGCTCCGTCGTGCTCGGGGCGGGAAGACACGACAACGACCTCGTCGCACACCTCGCGCAGTGTACGAACCGCTCGATCGAGCAGGGTCACGCCACCCAGCTCGGCGAGCGCCTTGTCCGAGCCGAAGCGAGTGCTTCTCCCTCCGGAGAGCACCGCACCCAGCGTGCGTCCACCGGACGTCACGCGACCCGTGCTTCCCCGGCATAGACGTTACACCCCCCGTTCCGCGCGAATCCCACCAACGTATGACCGAAGCGGTTGGCAAGCTCCACAGCCAGTGTGGACGGAGCGCCCACCGCGACCATGATGGGCACCCCGGCCATCACGGCCTTCTGGACGAGCTCGAACGACGCCCGGCCGCTCACGACGAGAATCGTCTCGGAAGCCGGTAGCCGGCGCGCGAGAAACGCCGCCCCGAGAACCTTGTCCACCGCGTTGTGCCGGCCCACGTCCTCGCGAACGTCGAGACACGAGCCGTCCGGTTGGAAGAGCCCCGCGGCATGAAGCCCTCCCGTACGGTCGAACGCTTCCTGACGGGCACGAAGAAGGTCGGGGAGCTCGGGGAGGAGGTCCGCGCTCACCCGCGGCCCGTCGGGCAGGACGGTGCACCCGAGCGTCGTGACCGCGTCGAGGGATGCCTTCCCGCACACGCCACAGCTCGACGTTGCGTAGAAGTTTCGGCGCATCCGTTCGGCGTCGAACGGGACGCCGGGCCGTAGCCGGGCTTCCACGGTGTTGTACTCCTGAGCCCGGTCGCCCCTGCAGTACGTGAGTCCCGCGAGGTCTTCGGCTTCGCTCACGACGCCCTCTCCGTGAAGGAATCCGGCCACGAGCTCGAAATCCTCGCCCGGCGTCCGCATGGTCACGGCGAGCGGCTCGGTACGCACTTCCCCGTCTTCCCCGACCCAGGACAATCGGGTCTCGAGCGGCTCTTCGATGACCAAAGCGTCGCGGGCCCGGTCCTTCACGCCTTCGCGGTACCGGGTCACGCGCATGCCCCTCGTGGAGCCACGGTTCCCGATCATGGCGTCAACGGTCCGACGCGTCCGCCTGGATCGCCTCGATCTCGTCCCGGACATCGAGGAAAACGTCCAGAACGTCGGGATCGAACCGGGTCCCCTTCTCCTCCCGCATCATCTCGATGACTTCATCGTTGGGCACGGCCGCGCGGTAGGGTCGGTCGAAGGTGAGCGCGTCGAAGAAGTCGACCACGGTGCAGACCCGCGCTTCGATCGGGATGTCCGCCTGCGCCAGGCCTTCGGGGTACCCGGTGCCGTCCCACTTCTCGTGGTGTGCGAGCGCGATCCGCTGCCCCATCTGGATGACGGGTGAGGTCGACCCCGCGAGGATCTGGCCGCCGATGGTCGTGTGGGTGTTCATCACTTCCCGCTCCTCGTCCGTGAGCGGTCCCGGCTTGAGGAGGATCTGGTCGGGAATGCCGAGCTTCCCCACGTCGTGCATGGGCGCCGCATGCCGGATCGTGTCGATGAGCCCCGGCGCGAGATGCATGGCGCGCGCCACCACTTCGGAGTACCGGCCGATCCGCTCGATGTGCCCGGCCGTGTCGTGGTCCTTGTACTCCGCCGCCAGCGTGAGGCGGTAGATGGTGTCGAGATGTCCTTCCTGGATCCGCCGCTGCGCCGCGGTGACGTCCTCGAGCGCCTTGCGAAGCTCATGGGTGCGCCGCTCCACCGTCTTCTCCAGGTTGGCCTGGCTCTCCAGGACGCGGTCCTGAGCGGCCTTCAGCTCGAGCAGCCAGTGGAGGCGGAGCCGGAGCTCCATGTGATCGACCGGCTTGTTGATGAAGTCGTTGATGCCCACTTCGTACGCTCGAAGCCGATCTTCACGGGCCTCGAGGCCCGTCACCATGACGATGGGCAGGTCCTGGGGCGTGCGGCTTTCCCGGATCTGCCGAGCCACGTCGAACCCGTCCATGTTCGGCATGTGCGCGTCGGTGAGCACCAGATCGACGCCCAAGGCGACTTTCGCGAGCGCCTCGATGCCGTCGGCCGCGACTTCCACCGCGTACCCGAAGCCACGCACGTATTCCGCGTGCAGGGTTCGCGCCATCTCGTCGTCATCGGCCACCAGGATCGTGAAGGTCCGCTCGGGAGCGGCTCGCCGCTGCGGGCCGCCACCGGGCATCGTGTCCGCGCCGGTGGAAAGAGTGGAGTCGGACGTCACGTGAGCTCGGTAGATGGGTGCACGAATCTCACAAGCTATGCGCTCCCGTGTCCGGAGGCCAAGAACCTCTTACGCCGCTCGACGGACTCATCGCCCGTTCGCCGCTTCCCACGCCTCGACGAAGTCCGCGGCGCATTGCTCGCCGATCGAGTACAAACGGTGCATGTCCTGGACCGGAGTCGTGCCGATCCAGGTCTGGTGCCACGTGATCGCCGTCGCGCCGTCCGCTCCGAACGGCTCGTGGAGCTCGATCCGGGCGGCAAACGTGATCATGCCGCTGTCGTAGACGGTCTCGACGCGACAGAGCAGGAACCGCTCCGCTTCGCTGTCGAGGGGCACGCCGAAGTCCGACAACGCCTGCTCGAACGTTTGCGCGACCGCATCGTGGAACTGGGGCTCGGTGGCGCCGCCGGCCGTTTCCGTGATCAGCTCGTCCCAATCGACGTACGCTCTCACGGCCAGCGGAGCCGACCCCTCCAAGCGCGTGGGGTCGCCGAACGGCTCCTGAGCCGCCACCGGGGATCCCACCAGGTGCACGAGCACGACGCCCAAGAGACCCAGCGCGGCTCGCAGAGAGATCCACATTCGTCTATGACTCCTTCGCGGAGGTCGGGACAGCGACCGGGCACGAACGGCAGATGGGCGAGGATACCCGCGTGTGCCGGAGGGCGTTCCGGTCGGACTCAGGGCGGCGTTCCGCGCGGCTTGTGGAACAACGCCACGTTCGTGCCCGGCCGTTCGAGGGTCCACCCGTGCCGGTCGGCGATCCACCGGAGCGTCTCCGGCGCGTAGAAGCACACATGGGTCGGGTCCCGTACGTACCACCAGTCTTCGAACACGACGTCGTCCGTCAGCACGCGGGTCATCACGCCCAGCCAGCCGCCGCCGCGCAACAGACCGTCGAGGCGAGCGAACTCGCGGCCGGGCTCGAAGAAGTGCTCCGCGGTCTCGGTGCAGGTGACGAAATCGTAGCTCCGCTCGAGAACCCCCGTGTCCGGTGCGAAAAACGGGTCGTACACCGACATCGTGAAGCCACGCTCTTCGAGCATGACCGACAGGGTGGGCCCGGGTCCCGACCCGTAGTCGAGGCCTTCCGCACCGGCCGGCAGGCGGGTGACGAGCGGCGCGCCGAGGCGGTCCAGGAAGGCGCGGTAACCCGGATCGGAAGGATCGTTCTCGTGGGTCCGGTACCGCGCCCGCTCCTCGGACGCGGTGAGCCGGAAGCCGGGGTCGAGGAACACGAGCGCGCAGGTGGCACAGCGGTAGTAGGGGCGCTCTCCGAGCTCCCTGAAGGGACCGGCCTCGTCCCCACCACAGAGCGGGCAACTCACCGTGCGTTGCCCACGTCCGCGCCGCCCTCTACCCTGTGTGCTCGCATCCTTCGCTCGTACTCCCGGATCGGGTAAGTCCATGACTGCCTCCAACCTTCCTCGTCTCCTGACCCTCTGCGCGGCACTCGTGCTCGCCGCGGGCTGCGCGCCGGACTCCGAACCTAACCGTTCGGCCGTCGCCCTCGACGGCGTCCCCACGTTCGCTCCGGATCCGGCCTGGCCGGCTCCCCTCGCGGAGCACTGGATCGTCGGTCCCGGCACGGGGATCTACGTCGACGAGTCCGACCCCGGCCGGCGGTGGCAGAAGTTCAGCTTCACCGGTACCGAACCCGCCGGGAACTGACGAGGAGGCCGGCATGCCATCGGACGCCACCGCGAATCGCTACGGAGCCGTCGCCCGCGCCTTTCATTGGGGCACGGCGCTTGCCGTTCCGGTGATGTTGGGGGCGGGCGTCCTGATGACCAGCGAGCCGCTGGAAGCGCTGGCCGACCCCCTGTACGTCCTTCACAAGGGACTCGGCAGCGTCCTCCTGGCCGTGGTCGTGTTGCGCGTGCTTTGGAGGCTCACGCACCCCGCCCCCCGACTCCCCTCGGTCGTGCCGCAGCTCCAGCGCCGGATCATGGGGATGACCCACGTCGGCCTTTACGTGCTCCTCGTCGTGATGACCGTGAGCGGCTACATCCGCACGGTGGGCGACGGCTTTCCCATCGAGTTGCTGGACGTTCTGGGGGTGCCTCCACTGCTTCCCCCCATGCCGGAGGCGGCACAGCTCGCGCTCGTGGTACATCAGATCACCGCGTACCTGTTGACCGCGCTCGTCGCCGTGCACATCGGGGCGGCGGTGCACGACGCGCTGTTCGACCGGAAAGGCGTGTTCGGGAGGATGTGGCCCCCGTGGCGTGCATCCGACGCTACGGGGGAGTGACCGCCACGGGATATTCGAGCTCGTAAACCTCCTCCGACCCGTCGTCCACTCTGCCCCGCACCACCACGACCACCTCTCCGGCGTCATCGAACGAGATATCGACCGTGTGCGCGATCGTTTCGTCGCTCGGGATGCACCCGAGCCCGGGGCGCGGAAGCAGGTAGCGGTCGTACGGAGTTACACGGACGGTATCACCGGCCATCTCGAGCTCGGTGTCGTCACGCCGCACGCACGCCCCACCGACGGTTCGGACCCTGACTTCGAACGGTTCCGAGGCCCGAGCCGACGCCGGCACGCGCACGTCCGGCTCCCCCTCCACCTCGTGGATCACCCCGATCCGTCGGTCCTCCAACGGCTCGGACGCCCCGCATGCGAACAGGGTCAGGAACACGGCCCCGACCGCGCCACCGGTGAGCCGGCCCTTCACGCGGACTCCTCGGTATTCGGCAGCAGGTCCCGAAAGGCGGCGCCGAACAGATCCCAGACGGTCAAGAAGAGCGCCGCCACGATCGGGCCGACGATGAAACCCACGACACCGAACATCGCGAGCCCTCCGAACGTCGAGAGGAGGACGAGGAGATCATGCATCTTCGTATCGCGCCCGACGAGTCGAGGCCGCAGGAAGTTGTCGATCGTACTCACGACCACGAAACCCCAGACGGCGAGTCCGATCCCGGCCACGACCCGGCCCGTGGAAATCAGGATCACGGCCGTCGGCCCCCAGACGATGCCCGACCCCAAAACGGGAATCACCGAGAGCACGGCCATGACGGTCGACCAGAACGCCGCGCCCGGCAGAGCCAGAACGAAGAAGGCGGCGCCGGCGAGCGCGCCCTGGATCAGCCCGACGAGGATCGACCCCTTGATCGTGGCCCGGGTGACCGAGACGAACTGGTCGATGAGCCTCCGCTCATCCTCCTCGTCGAGCGGCGTGAAGTGGAGGATGCGCCGAAGGATCGAGCCTCCGTCCATCAAGAAGAAGTACATCGCGTAGAGCATGACGAAGAGCTGGAGCATGACGGTCACCGTGCTCCTCGTCGCCGCCTGGAGGTTGGATACCAGGAACGATCCGACCCGGCCCGCGACATCGGTCGCGCTCGACGCGATCTGGCTCTCCTCCGGAATGAGCGAGCCGACCAGCGGTGCTTCCCGGACCAAGGCGATCCACTCCTGCCATCCCGCTGATTGCTCCCGAATCCACGGCCCCGCCGCCTCGGCCACGTCGACCGCTTGAGACACCACGAGCGCGAGGAACCCGCCCAGCGGGGCCACGATCAAGAGCAGCAACGCGAGAACAACCAGGAGGGCGGCTGGCCGTCGCTTGCCTCCGAGGCGACGCTCGAGCCTGAGAAAAGCCGCGCGCGACATGCTCGCGAAGACGCCGGCGAGGATGAGAGCCACCAGGAAGTGGCGGATCATCACGAGGAAAAGGATCGTGATCGCGGCAACGAGCAGGATGAGGAATCCCTTCTGAAGCCGCGGCCCGGGCAGGAGCTCGCCCGTGTCCCCCGATCCACCATCTGTTCCGGGCATCGTCACCTCTCGTGCGGAAACGCTTCGTGGCGTCCGAGCTCAACGCCGGCCCGTGTCTACGATTCGTCCTTGCTCCGATCCCCCGTGGGCGTCCGGAGTACTGGTGGTCCGGCAGCGCCAAGATCGTCACGGCCGTCACCTCGGTGGCGACCGCGGTGGCGCTCCCCCCACTCGTGCCCCGGATCATGGGCGTCCTCAGGGACGCACGCACGTCGCAGCGCAGACGACACGCCCTCGAAGCGGCCAATCGGGAGCTGGAGGAGCTGAACCGGCGACTCACGGAGTCCGAACGGACGCGCACCGACTTTTTCGCCAACGTCAGCCACGAGCTGCGCACGCCGCTCACCCTGATCCTCGGGCCACTCGACCAGCTCTCGGGGAGCGGCTCGCTCGACGCGGTGCAGCAGCGGTCCGTCGCCGTGATCGAGCGAAACGCGCAGCAGCTCCTCTCCCGAGTGGACGACCTGCTCGACGTGGCGCGGATGGAGTGGACGGAGCCGACCGCCGAGCCCCAGCCCATGGATCTGGCGGAGCTGACCCGCTGGGTCGCCGAAGGGTTCACCGGCGCGGCACACAGTCGGAACATCTCATTCGAGATCCTCGCACCACGCGCGCTTCCGGCGACCCTCGATCCGAACATGGTCGAACGGATCGTCCTGAACCTCCTGTCGAACGCGTTCAAGTTCACCCCCGACGGCGGCCGGATCGTCTGCACCGTCGAGGTCGAGCCGTCCGATCCGACAAGGAGTGACCCGCGCCCTCGTGCGCGCATCGTCGTCGCGGACAACGGGCCCGGCATCGCTCCGGGAGAGCGAGAAGCCGTGTTCGACCGGTTCCGCCGCTTCGATGACGCGTCGAGCCCGTCCGGCTCCGGTCTCGGACTCGCCATCGTCCAGGAGTTCACGACGGCGCTCGGTGGCTCGGCAACCGTTTCGGAGACCGAGGGCGGCGGAGCGACCCTCACGATCACGCTCCCCTTCGAGACGCCCGACGAACCGGCGAGCGAGGACCAGACCGGAGCACGTGCGGCCGGCCACCACCCGAACCTGCAGGACGGAAGCGGGACGGTCACGACCCAGGAGCTCGTCTCCGGACCTCCGATCGGGGCCGATCCCCTCGCCGCCCCCATCGAGGCGGTGGGTACCGTGCTGGTCGTCGACGACAACGAAGACCTGTGCCGGTACCTCGCCACCGTCCTGGGCACGACCTACCGGGTGTACGCGGCGTTGGACGGCTCCGCCGGCCTCACGCGCACCGAGGAGCTTCGGCCGGATCTGATCATCACGGACATGATGATGCCGCGGCTAACGGGCGATGAGCTGCTCGCGGCTCTCCAGGAACATACCCACCTCAGGGACATCCCCGTCATGGTGCTGACCGCGCGCACGGACGCCGCGCTCCCGGCCCATATGCTCCGGTTCGGGGCGCTCGACTTCCTCACCAAGCCCGTCCAGGCCGATGAGCTCCGCGAGCGCGTCCGCAACCTCGTGGACATGGCGAGGACGCGCCGCATCCTCGAGAAGGACGCGGACCGTTCCCAGCGGCAGCTCCACGAGCTCGCCGCAGGATCTCTCCAGCCATCAGGAAGGCGCTCGAGCGCTCCAAGGGCCGGTTCGACTACGTGAGTCCGGCATTCGGTCGGATCTGGGGCCTACCCGGCGAGGAGCTCATCGAAAATCCCGAGCTCTGGCTCGACCGAATCGTCCCGGAGGACCGGGAGCGGGTCGCCTCGTCCCTCCCCCTGCAGGCGGCAGGCGGGTGGGCAGCAGGAGTATCGCATCCGCCGGCCCGACGGAGAGATCCGGTGGATCCTGGATCGCGCGTTCCCGGTCGAAGCGGCGGGCGGAGGAGAGATATCGAAGATCGCCGGTGTCGCGCAGGACGTGACCGTTCGCCGACAGGCCGAGGAACGCTTCAGCCTGCTGACCGAGCATGTCCGCGATGTCGTGCTCGTGCTCGACGTGCACGGACGCATCACCTTCACCAGCGCGTCCGTCGACGAAGCGACGGGTTACTCCAGGGAGGTCGTGCAGGACTCCGATCTCATGGACCTCGTGCATCCCGAGGACCGGGCGGAGCTCCGCCGTCAGCTCACGGAGCTCGCCGAGAACCCCGATGAGATGATGTGGACCCGGTGTCGGATCCTCACCCGGACAGGTGAAGAGCGTCACTTGGAATCCATCGCATGTAACCGGCTCGCCCATCCGGGCGTCGAGGGCATCGTCATGGTGAGTCGTGACGTGACGAGCCGGCTCGCCTTGGAAGGACACCTCCGAGAGGCGGCCAAGATGGAGGCGGTCGGACGCCTCGCCGCCGGCGTCGCGCATGATTTCAACAACCTGCTCACTGTCATCCGGGCACAAGCCGACCTTCTGATGATCGATCTCGATCCCCCCGACCCGATCCGGGAGGAGATCGAGCTCATCGCCTCGACCGCGAGCAAAGCAGCCAACCTCACGGCGCAGCTTCTGGCGTTCGGGCGCGAGCAGGTGCTCCGTCCACAGCTCGTGAACCTCAACGAGATCATCGAGGACATGCTCCCGTTCTTGAAGAAGCCCTTGGGGAGCCATGTTCAGATCGAAACCTCGTTTTCCCCGAGGCTCTCGCCCATAAAGATCGACAAGGGACACCTGGAGCAGGTCATTCTGAACCTCGCGCTCAACGCCCGGGACGCGCTTCCGAGCGGGGGAAGTCTGCGCCTGGAAACCGAGATGGTCGCTCCGAAGGAGGAAGCCGCCCCCACGGTCCGGCTTCACGTTTCCGATGACGGGATCGGCATGGACGCCAAGACGCGGGACAGGATCTTCGAGCCGTTCTTCACGACGAAGGTGGAACGCGGCGGGACGGGTCTCGGACTCGCATCGTCCTACGGAATCGTGCTGCAGAGTGGTGGCACGATGGAGGTCGCGAGCGAGGTCGGACAGGGCACGACGTTCATCCTGGAATTTCCCCGTCGCGGACGAGGATGTCCCGGCGGATACGGAGCCGACCGCGTCGGCGCCGAACCTCGAAGAAGCGGGACATACACGAGCTCCTGGTGGTGGAAGACGACTCCCACGTGCGGCACGTCGTGGAACGCACGCTCGTGCGAGACGGCTATCGCGTGACTGTGGTCGAGAATGCCGACACGGCCATCGAGGTGCTGCGGAAAGAGCCGACACGATTCAGCGCGGTCCGATCCGATCTGATGCTGCAAGGCACGAGCGCACGCAACCTGATCGACCATATGGTCACACACCACCCCGACCTCCCGATCATCGCGATGTCCGGGTACGCGGACGGCTCTCCGGGAAGCCGTCAGGACCTACCCAGCGCCATCTCGTTCATCCAGAAGCCGTTCACCCCGGACGAACTGCGCACGATCATGCGGCAAGCGACCCATCACCGGCGCGGCCTCACCTCTCCTCCCACCGATCCCGACAGCGCGCCGGGATCGTAGACTTCACCGGACTTCACCACCCAGCGCGCACTCCGTCACTCACCCTCCTTCGTCTTCCCACCCATTCCCTTGAACGCCTCGAGGAACTCCATCGGGATGGGCAGGAACCCGAAGCTGATGTTCTCTTCGGCGACCTCGGCCATGGTCTGCAAATAGCGAAGCTGGAGGGCGATGGGCGTGTCGCGCATCATGTTGCCCGCGTCGACCAGCCGTTCCGCCGCTTCGTACTCGCCCTGGGCGTTGATGACCTTCGCCCGCCGGTCGCGCTCGGTCTCGGCCTGGCGGGCCATGGCGCGCTTCATGTTCTCGGGGAGCACCACGTCGCGGACCTCGACCGAAACGACCTTGATGCCCCACGGATCGGTCTGGCGGTCGATGATCTCCTGGATCTTCTTGTTGACCTCTTCACGCTCGGCCAGGAGCTCGTCGAGCTCGACCTGCCCCACGATGCTTCTGAGGGTCGTCTGGCTGAGCCACGTCGTCGCCTCCAGGTAGCGCTCCACCTGGATGACCGCCCGCTCGGCGTCCACGACCCGGAAGAACACGATCGCGTCCACGTTCACCGTGACGTTGTCACGCGTGATGACCTCCTGACGCTCGACATTGATCGTGAGCACGCGCAGATCGACGCGCTCCACCTTGTCGACGAACGGGATCAGGATGATGAGGCCCGGCCCTTTCACGCTGAGGAACTTCCCGAGTCGGAACACCACGCCGCGCTCGTACTCCCGCATGATCTTGATCATCTGCGGCAGGAGGACCACCGCGATCGCCACGAGGGTGATGATCCAGTACAGGGTTTCCATGGGGAATTCGACCTGGTTCATGGATCGCTCCGTCTTTGGGTCGGATGAGACTCGGGCTTCAAGAGCCCGTCGCCTCGGAGGATGGGGGCGAAGTGGGTCGTTCGGCCACCCCCTCGCTCGATCGCACGCGCATGGTCAGCCCCTCGATGCCCTCGATGACGCAGCTCGCGCCCGCCGGAATCTCGTCCTCGCTCACGGCGTTCCAGTATTCCCCCGCCACGAACACCCGCCCGCCATCCGCCCCGATCGGGTCCACCACGCGGGCCAACTGGCCGGTCATCGAGTCCAGTCCCGTTCTGGCCGGCGCCATCTGGATCCGGATGCCCTGGGTCACGATCCACACGAAGAACAACGTGGTGAACGCCGTGGCGGGCACGAGCCACGCCCACGAGAGGGCCAGGGCATCCGGCAGGTCCTGGAAGAGAATCAGCGCTCCCATGAAGAACGACACGGCCCCGCCCGCGATCAGCAGGCCGAACGCCGGGGTGAACGCCTCCGACACGAACAACACCACCGCCAGCGCCAGCAGAAGGTAGCCGGCCAGGTTGACCGGCATCGCCGCCGAGGCGTAGAGGAGCAGGATCAGCGCGATAACCCCGGTCACCCCCGGGACGATCGCGCCCGGATTGGACACCTCCCCGATGATCCCGTAGATGGCCACCATGCTGAGGATCAGCATCAACTCGGGCCTGGTGATGAAGCCGAGGAAACGCTCGGCCATCGTCTTGGGGACTTCCTCCGCGACGGCGCCCGCCGTTCGGAGCGTGTCTCCGTCGACGACGCGGCCATCGATCGCCTCGAGAAGCTCGTCCCTGTCGGCGGCCACGAGGTCGATCACGTTGAGATCCAGGGCTTCGCTCTCGGTCACGGCTTCCGCTTCCCGCACGGCAGAGATCGCCCAGTCCACGTTCCGCCCGCGCCGCTCCGCGATGGACGCGATGAGGCTCTCGGCATAGTTGAACGCCTTGTTCTGCGACACCGTGTCCATCTGTGCCTCACCGCCCCCTCCCATCGAGACCGGCGAAGCCGCGCCGATGGTCGTGGACGGCGCCATCGCCGCTACGTGTGCGGCCATGGTGATGAAGGTCCCGGCGCTCGCCGCACGCGCTCCTCCGGGCGAAACGTAGACCACGACGGGGACCTCGGATTCGTAAAAGGCCTGGACGATCTCTCGCGTCGACTCGAGGAGCCCGCCCGGCGTGTCGAGCTCGATGAGCAGAGCGTCGGCGCCACGGGCCGTCGCTTCCTCGATGGCTCGACGGATGTAGTCGTTCGTCGTGGGCGTCACCGGCTCCTCGATCCGGATGACGGAGACGGACGGCGCTGTAGTATCGTCCGTTCCGGCTGCCGCTTGCGTGTCCTGGACGGAGACGACGGGCATCGAAGCGCCCGGCCCCGGGGTCGTGCCGATCGGCACGACCCCGAGGAACACGAGCGTCGGAATGAGCGCGGTTCTGACCATAGCGGCCCCACGAAGAGGGACATGACCCTGCCGAAAGGCGTACCCGCGCGGCTCCGATTGTTTCAGTCAGAACATCACGTTCAGCCGCAGCATGAGCTTGCTGACCCGCCGCTCGTCGTCGACCGGGTGTCACGTTCACGCTGCCGACCTGGAAGTCGTCGCTCAGGTAATCCGTCACGCCGAGGCTGTAACGCAGCTCCGGCACCAGGGCGATGCCCACGCCGGGCACTCCGACCTCGACGCCCGCACCGACATCCGCGGTGAGCGACACGTCGCGGACGGCTTCGTCGAAATCGCCCGACCGCGGAAACGTGGCCACGGGCCCGGCCAGGACGTAGACGTCGGCAAGGGGCAACGGCAGGACGGTCAGGCGCACGTCGATCGGCACTTCCACGGCGGACAGCTCGAGCTCCTCTCCGTCGGGGAAGTCGTAGGTGCCGATCCGGTGGTAGAAGACACCCGGGCGGAGGGTCAACGGACCGCTCCCCAGGCTCATGGATACGCCGACGTGGTAGCCGGTCGACTGGTCGAGCGTCGCGCTGCTGCTGCCCGCATCGATGTCGTCGAGGTTGTTGAAGTTCAGCCCGGCCCCGATCCCGAGTTGGGCGGAGGCCGAGGTGGCCGAGGCGAGGTTCGCGGCGAGCACGATCGCGAAGGTGAGCATGATACGCTTTAGCTGCATGAAAGACCCCTACGTTTTCCGAGTGATTCCGAGTGGAGAAAGCGGGAACGGCAATCACCGCCCGCACGAGCCCCCTTCGTGGTGCAAGGATCGCACCCAAAGGCATTCCAGACCCGGGCCACCTCACCCCTCGAGCAGCCCCTCCGCCACATCAGGCCAGCGTCGCCAGCACCTCCCCGACGAGCCCGTTCGACGAGGCGACGAAGACGGACAGGCCGTGCCGCATCTCTTCGATCTGGCCACGCTGCTCTTCGAGCTCCTCGACCATCTGATCCCGCAGCTTCGCGTAGCTCTCGAGCTGCTTCTCGATCTTCGCCGCCGCGGCGAGCGCCTCGTCGGCATCGTTCAGCGTGAGGGTTTCGGTCTTGGTCACGAGGCGTCGGGTACCGTCCCGAGCGGTGTGCGAGTACACGACCTCGGTCGGGTATGACGCGCTCGGATCGGCAGCCAGAGCGTGAAGTGAGGTGACGACCTCCTCCACCCGCTCTATCTCGACTTTCTTCTCGTCCAGGAGCTCGCTCAGATCCCGCTTCAGGGACTCCGCTCCCGCTGCCGCAAGCTCGGCGACGTCGCTCTCCGCCGTGGCCACGCAGTCGTCCATGCTGCCCGGGATGGAGCTCCAGTCGAGCGCATCGGCCGCGGCCGAGAACGCTCGTCGGAGCTGCTCCCGCTGACGCACGCCGAGACTTCCATCCTGGCGCAGCTTCTCGAGCGCCAAAAGCGCCATCGTCCGTCCCGCCGTGGTCAACTCCGGAGTGTCTTCTATCAAGGTCTTTCGCATGGTCCGAGCACGCCCGCTTGGTCGAGGAATGGCCACCGCCTGGAAGGGCGAAGCCGTGAAGAACGCATATGATACCCCCCATGACCTCGAAAAGTTGACCGTGCCGGCGCGTAGCTCGCTTGTACGCCCGCCGGCGATGCGATAATGTCAGAAATCGGCGTCGTGGTACCTCCACCGTGAACGGGTCATATCGCCGAGACGCCTCAGCAGCCCGTGCTAGAGCAGCGTTTCGCACCCCGGATCGGGCACGGCGGCGGTTCTTTTCCCACAGCTTCGTCCCGCGGTGAACAGCGGTGCACGAAAGGAGGTCCGTTGGGTCCGGTCGACAAGATCGCCGTCAACCATCTCTCCAAGATCTTCGGACCCCACCCCGAAGAAGCCCTGGACCTGCTCGACCAGGGTGTTCACAAGGACGAGATCTTCGCACGCACGCAGAACACCGTGGGCGTGCGCGACGTGAGCTTGAGCGTCACCGCCGGCGAGGTCTTCGTGGTGATGGGGCTGTCGGGCTCCGGCAAGTCGACGCTGGTCCGCATGCTCAACCGGTTGATCGAGCCGACGGTCGGCGAAGTGCTCATCGATGGCCAGGACATCACGAAGATGAGCGAGAAGGAGCTCGTCGAGCACCGCCGGAAGAACACCGCCATGGTCTTCCAATCGTTCGCGCTCCTCCCCCACCTGACCGCGGTCGAGAATGCCGCGTTCGGGCTCGAGGTCGCCGGCATCGAGCGCCAGGAGCGACACGAGCGGGCCATGGAAGTCTTGAAGGAAGTCAACCTGGAAGGCTATGCCGACAGCTATCCGGACGAGCTTTCCGGGGGGATGCAGCAGCGTGTGGGGCTGGCGCGTGCGCTGGCCGTCGATCCTTCGATCCTCCTGATGGACGAGGCGTACTCGGCGCTCGATCCCTTGATCCGCCGGGAGATGCAGGAGGAGCTCCTCGAGCTTCAGGCACGGAAGGAGCGAACCGTGGTCTTCATCTCCCACGACCTCGACGAGGCGATGCGCATCGGGGATCGCATCGCGATGATGGAGGGAGGAGCGGTGACCCAGATCGGGACGCCCCGGGAGATCCTGGAGGATCCCGCGGCCGACTACATCCGCGAGTTCTTCCAGGACGTCGATGTCGGGGAGGTCTACACTGCCGAGCACGCGGTCGACGAGCGCATCGTGGTGTTCCGCGAGGATCAGGCCGAGTCGCCCGACGCGATGCAACGCACCCTGGAGGAGGAGGGCGCCCGCTACGGGTACGTGGTGGACGGATCCGAGCGCTTCGTCGGCGTCGTCTCCGTGGACGCGCTCGACACGGCCGAGCACGGAGAGACGGAGGCCCAGTACCTGCCGGACCCACCAGTCGTGCGTTCCGGAACGCATCTCGGGCACATCCTCGGAAAAGTGGCCGCGTCCAGCTACCCCGTCCCGGTCGTGCACCGCAACGGCTGCTTCCTCGGAGCGGTTTCGCGGAACAGCCTTCTGTCCACCCTGGAGCGGAAGACATGATGCGGGTGCACCGACGCCTCTTGCTCGACGACGGCGGGCCGGCCACGGCGGCCGCGTGGCCCGGCGACCGCATCCCGGTGGGCGATTGGATCGACGCCGCCGTGGCCTGGCTGCTCGCCAACGCGGAGTGGCTCTTCGACGGCATTCTGTGGGTGATCGACGGCCTGGTCACCGCCATGGAGGTCGCCCTGCTCTATCCGGCCGCCTGGCTCCTGGGGCTCGTCTTGGTGGGGCTCGGCGCCTGGCGTGTGGGATGGCGCTTCGCGGCCTTCACGCTCGTGTCCCTGGCGCTCGTGGTCGGGATGGACCTTTGGGAGAGCACCGTCGCCACCCTCGCCCTGGTGTTGAGCGCGACCGTCGTGTGCCTCGTGATCGGCGTTCCGATCGGCCTGTGGTCGGCGCGCAGCGACCGCGTGTGGACCGTCGTCCGTCCCGTCCTCGATCTGATGCAAACGATGCCGGCCTTCGTCTACCTCATCCCCGCCGTCATGTTCTTCAGCACGGGCAAAGTCCCCGGGACCATCGCCACGATGATCTTCGCCATGCCCCCGGCCGTGCGACTCACGAATCTGGGCATCCGACAGGTTTCGGACGAGATGATCCAGGCCGGGCTGGCATTCGGCTGCACGCCGCGGCAACTCTTGTTCAAGGTTCAGATTCCGACCGCGTTGCCTTCCATCATGGCCGGCGTGAACCAAACCATCATGCTGGCTTTGTCGATGGTCGTGATCGCCTCCATGATCGGAGCTGGAGGGCTCGGGGACGTCGTGCTCCGGGGCATCCAGCGTCTGGACGTGGGCCTCGGCTTCGAGGGAGGCATCGGCGTCGTCATCCTGGCCATCATTCTCGACCGGATCACCCAGAGCTTCGGCAGCGGTCGTCGCGCCGGCGTCCGGGAGCGCCTGAGGGCCCTGTTCCGGCCCGAGCAGACAAACTCGGAAACCGAATCCGCGAAGGGAGATCCGTCATGAAAAGCGTTGCCGCGTCGGGCGCCTTCCTGCGCCTCGTCGGACGGTGGGCCCTGATCGCGGGGGGCACGGCCTTCGCGGTCGGGTTGTTCGCATACATGTACGCGTACGGCCCCGGCGCGCAGGAAGCGGAGCCGGCTCCCGCCGAAGGAATGATGGCGCTCGACGACACGGAGACGGACCGGGATGCCGTGCGTATAGGCTGGACGGCTTGGGCGGATGCCGAAGCAATGACGGAGCTCGTCAGGCAGCTTCTCGAGGAGCATTTCGGTCTTCCCGTCGAGCCGGTGATGGCGGACGTCGGCATTCAGTATCAGGCGGTCGCCCGAGGCGACCTGGACGCGATGCTCATGGCATGGCTTCCCGTCACCCACCGGGACTACTGGGAACGCGTCGGCGGAGACGTCGTGAACCTCGGGCCGATCTATACCGGCCGCCTCGGCTGGGTGGTGCCCGACTACGTCCCCGAAGACGTGCTCGGAAGCATCGAGGACCTCCAGGATCCGGAGGTCGCCCGCCGTGTCGGCTCGCAGGTCCAGGGCATCGATCCCGGCTCCGGCTTGATGCAGGCTTCGGAGCAGGTGTTCCGGGACTACGACCTCGATCACATCGAGCTGGTGCCCGCCAGCGGAGCGGCCATGACGGCGGTCCTCGATCGGGCCATTCGTCGCGAGGAATGGATCGTCGTCGCGGGATGGCAACCGCACTGGAAGTTCGCCCGGTACGATCTGCGTTTTCTGGAAGATCCCCGAGGGTCGCTGGGTGGCCGAGAGCGGGTGAACGCCGTGGTCCGGCGAGGCTTCGAAGACGACTTTCCGGTGGAAGTGACGTCGTTCCTCTCCCGCCTCGAGCTGCCCGAAGAAGACCTCGCCGAGGTGCTGCTGCGCGCCCAGGACGTCCCGGTGGAGCAAGCCGTCAGGGAGTACCGCGAGGCCAACCCCGCGAGAGTCCGATACTGGCTCACGGGTCGATTCGACGAGGGGTAAGCCCGTGCTCTCCCCGGAGCTCGAGTCGTGGTCCGGCCGAATCTCGGCGAGCCGAGGTCCGTGCCTAAGGCACGGGGACTTCGTATCCTCGCCGCTCGACGCTCTCGCGGTTGTCTTCGATGAACCGCCGGATCGTCGTCATCGGAACCGAGAGCGTCACTCCGTACTGGATGCGGAGGTGCTCCTCGAGGAAGATCGGCCCCTCGTACGGAACGGCCGGATCGTGCCCGTCCGTCGCCGCGTCGGGAGGCACGAGCCGCGGTTCGCTCACGGCCGAGGCCGCCCGTGCCATGCCGATCCATTCGAGCCCTTCCTCCTCACCGCGCACCGCCAGGACGGCTCCTCCACTCACCCCCTGATTCCAGTTGCCGTCGATGACGAACGAGCCACGCTCGTCGCCTCGCGGCGTCGCGATGCCCCGGCTCACCATGCGGTAGCCGCCAGGGTAGCCCAGGATGTACACGAAGGAGCCCGGACCGAGGTCGGACGGGTCACCGGCGCGCACGGGCAACGGTCGCACCTCCTCGAGACCGCCGGGCTCGAGGGCAGGCACGGCGAGCAGGGCGACGTCCTCGTCCGAATCCCACGCGAGCAGCTCGAACGTGCGAGGTCCCGGCAAACCCAGGACCCAGTTGGTCTGGAGCCTCTTGATGGAGACGCTCCGGATCCTCCGCTCCGGATCGTCCACCGCGCCGGAAGGAGGGCCGAAGTGCTCGACGACCGTATCCGGCCGAAACGCCGCGTGGGCCGCCGTCACGAGGACCACGCCCGCGGGGGAGCGGGAGAGGACGACCGCGGTCGCCCGGCGGGTCTCGGAGACCTCCTCGCGGAACGCCGCCCGGGCGAGCAAGTCCTCGCCCCCTTCGAGCTCACTCCGGATAGGTGCGCTCTCTTCCGCGAAGGAGTAGATCTCGTACTCGGTCGATACCTGGATCTGCTTGACCGCCTCGAACGCGGCTTCGAGCCGCTCCGCCATGTCCACGGTGGGAAAGGAGGAGCGATAGCCCCCGGGAGCGCCGCGCTCGGCCGCGGAAGGGCGCACGCGCTCGGTTCCGGAAGGGCTCGCGCAACCGAGGGCAAAGGCAACCGCCACGATCGGGACCGACCGCCACGAACACGGGGCCCACGCCCAACCATCGAATCCCGACCTCGGGTGACCCGGCATCATGCTCGGAACGTAGCAACCGGGCACGCGCCCCGTCCATGCTCACCGGTCCCCGCGCAATGCCTCCGTCACGGCACGCATCAACGATTCCGGCGTGAACGGCTTCGGCACGAAGGCGGCTCCGATCTCCCGGATGGAGCTGTGCACCTCGGCTTCCGTGTATCCCGAGGTGAGCACGGCCGCCAGGCCCGGATGGCGGAGCTGCAGCTCCTTCAGAAGCTGCACCCCGCCCATGTCGGGCATCACCACGTCGCTGAGGACGACGTCGATCGCGCCGTCGTGACGATCCGCGAGCGCGAGGGCCTCCCTGCCGTCCGAAGCCTCGAGCACCGTACAGCCCTCACGGGACAGGACCCGTCGGGCGACCCTTCTCACCGCCGGGTCGTCCTCGACCACCAGGACGACCACCGCCTCCGGCGACGGCGGCGCGCCGGTCGGCTCCGCGTCCTCTTCCGTCACCGCGGCGGTGACTCGCGGAAGAAGCACTTCGAACAGTGTCCCCCGCCCCGGCGTGCTGTCCACGAACACGTGACCGCTGCTCTGCTTCACGATCCCGTAGACCGTCGCCAGCCCGAGGCCGGTCCCGTACCCCTCGGCCTTCGTCGTGAAGAAGGGGTCGAAGACGTGGCTCAGGACGTCCAGGGTCATGCCGGTGCCGTCGTCGCGCACCGTCACCCGCGCGTAGGGTCCGGAGGCCATCTCCCAGGAGACCGCCTCCGTCTCTTCGACCGACACGCTCCTCGCGTCGACCCCGAGGGTGATGCGCCCACTCCCTTCGATGGCATCGACCGCGTTCACCACGAGGTTCAGGACGATCTGCTGGAGTTGTGTGGGATCGGCACGCACCACGACGTCCTCGGTTTCGACACGTACCTCGAGGTCGATCCGCTCGGGCACGAGGCGCCGGAGCATGGTGTTCAACTCCCGCGCGGCGCTCCCGAGCTCGATGTTACGCTCCTGGAGCGCTTGCTTCCGGCTAAAGGCCAGAAGCTGCCGCGTGAGATCGGCCGCGCGTCGACCGGAATCGCGGATCTCGTTCACGTCCTCCTGAAGGGGCGATTCCTCGTCGATCTCCTCCAACAGGAAGCTGGCGTGTCCTTCGATGGCCGTCAGGAGGTTGTTGAAGTCGTGGGCCACGCCCGCCGCCAAGCGCCCGATGGCTTCCATCTTCTCGGCCTGCCGGAGCCGCTCTTCGAGGGTGATGCGCTCGCTGATGTCCACTCCGGAGAAGATGCGTCCGCCCGGAGATCCGTCGGGATTCACCGCGGGCGTGGCGCTCGTCTGAACCACGAGCACACCCCCGTCCTTCTTGCGAAGCCGGAGCTCTCCCTCCCACCGTTTTCCGGCGCGGCCCCTCTCGCTGGCTTCGACCGCACGCGCTCGGTCCTCCTCGACGACGAGCACGTCGACGAGCGGCCCGCCCTCGATTTCGGCCCAGCTAAAACCCGTCAGCTCCTCCGCGGCACGATTCCAGTACGTCAACCGGCCGTCCTCGTCGACGGCCAGAACGGGCTGCCCCACCCGTTCGAGCAGGGCCGCCTGAAAGCGCACCTGCCTGGCCCGCTCCACACGCTCAGTGAGGTCGCGGACGACGCTCACCACGCCCCCCGTCCAGCCCTCTGCGCGGGTCGAGGAGCGACACCGTGACTTCCACCGGAAACGCGCGCCCGTCCTTCGTCCGCATGCGGAACTCGGTCCGGTGGCCTCCCTTCTCACGAAGCGCGGGGACACTCTCGTCGTGAAAGCGCTGGAAGGATGCCTCGTCGACGTGGAGCAACCGGGTCGAGCGGCCCACCATTTCCTCGGCCCGGTAGCCGAACATCGACTCGGCCGCCGCGTTGCAGTGCACGATCGTGCGGCCCTCGGGCTCCACCGTGAAGACCGCGTCCTCGAGCGCGCCGAGCGTGCGCTCCAGGCGGCGCGCCGTCGCGGCCGCCTCCTGCCGGGTCTCGTGGAGCTCGGTAACGTCGCGCGAGCTCACGACGAAGCCACGGATGTGCGGATCGTCGAAGCAGTTCTGGGCAATCGTGTCGAGGTGCCGCCAGCTCCCGTCCTTGTGGCGGACCCGGTACTTGAAGTGCGAGGCGTAGGTGGGGTCCTCGAGAAGCCGGGCGACTTCGTCGAACACCAGGCCTCGATCGTCCGGGTGAACCTCGAGGGCGCCGTCGGCCCCTTGCTTCTCTTCCGGACGGTAGCCGAGCACGCGCCGGAGCGACGGGCTCACGTACCGGATCGTGAGATCGTGCTCCAGGATGGACACGAGGTCGCGCGAGTTCTCCACGAGCGCACGGTACTGGGCTTCGGCGTACTGTCTGCGTCCCCGCTCGATGGCGTAGCGGATCGACCGCAGGAGGAGCTTACCCGAGAGCTCGTCCTTCGGGAGGAAGTCGGCCGCCCCACGCCGCACCGCCTCACGCCCCTGACCGTCTCCGACTCCTCCGGTCAGCACGATCACCGGCACGTGCGGCCCTTCGGCGAGCACACGGTCGAGCGTTTCGAGCCCGTTGGAGTCGGGGAGGTCGAGATCGAGCAGGACGGCACGGAAGCGTCCGCCGTCCAGCATCGCCCGTGCCTCGGACAGGGACCCCGCCGTCTCGATGCGCGGGCTCTCCTCTTCGACGTCGGACAAGTACTCCCGGACGAGATCCACGTCCGCCGGGTTGTCCTCGATCAGGAGGAGCGGACGCTCGGCCGGCCCCTGTTCCATCGACACGCTCATCGTCGCGGCTCCCCTCACCCCTTCGGGAGGCGGACGACGGTAAACCAGAAATCCTCCAACGTCTGAATCGTGCGGAAGAACTGCTCGAAATCCACGGGCTTGACGATGTACGCGTTGGCCCGGTGCTCGTAGGCATCCAGGACGTCCTGCTCCGCCTCGGAGGTCGTGAGGACGACGACCGGGATGCTGCTCAGGGCCGAATCGCCCTTGACCTCGTAGAGCACTTCTCGCCCGTCCTTCCGCGGCATGTTCAGGTCGAGCAGGATGAGATCGGGACGCGGCGCCTCGGCGTAGGGCTCTTCGCGACGGAGGAACGCCATGGCCACCACTCCGTCCTCCGCCACGTGCACGTTGTTCCGGAGCTTGGCCTCCTCGAGCGCTTCCAAGGTCAGGTCCACGTCTCCCGGATTGTCCTCGACCAGGAGAATCTCCGCAGGCTGAATGTTCATGCGTCCTCGCTCGAGGGGAGCGTGAAGGAAAACGTGGACCCCGCGCCGGGCCGTGAGTCGATCCACAGGCGCCCTCCGTGACGCTCCACGATGCGCTTGCAGAGCGCAAGCCCGATGCCCGTGCCTTCCTTGTCCCGTCCGTGCAGCCGTTGAAAGATGACGAAGACACGGTCGAAGTACTCGGGGTCGATGCCGATCCCTTCGTCACGCACGGAGATCGTCGTCCACCCGTCCCCACGGCGCCCCGACACATGGACCACCGGCGGTCCGTCTCCCGCGAACTTGAGCGCGTTCTCGAGGAGGTTCCGGAAGAGCTGCCGGAGCTGACCCGGATCGGCCCGGAGGCCCGGTAGCGGATCGTAGGTGACGCTGGCCCCGCTCTCCCGAATCTTCATGGCGAAGTCACGCAGCACTTCCTCGAGGGTGCGGGTCGGATCAATGGCGACCACGTCCCGCCCCTGGGTATTGATCCGGGAGTAGGCCAGGAGATCCTGGATGAGCATCTTCATCCGGTCAGCCCCGTCGGCCGCGTAGGCGATGTACCTGTCGGCCCGCTCATCGAGCCGACCTTCGTACCGACGCGCCAGGAGCCGGGTATAGCTCGCCACCATCCGGAGCGGCTCCTGAAGGTCGTGTGACGCGACGGAAGCGAAGCGTTCGAGATCCTCGTTGGATCGCTCGAGCTCCTCCCGGGCCAGGGTCCGCTCGGTGAGGTCCTGCATCGCCAACAGAATCAGCGACGTCCCCTCCGCCTCCAAGCGGTGCGCGTTGAGCACCATGACCCGTCGACCGAGATCCGGGAAATGGTGGTCGACCTCGAAGTCGTCGATCGTGACGTCGTCGGAGAGAATGTCCTCGAGGAGCTCCCTGAGGGCGGGAATGTCCCACTGACCGTTGCCGAGCTCGAAGAGCATCGAGCCCAGCGTCTCCTCCGCACGCGCTTGAAACGTCCGGTAGTACGCCGGATTCGCGGAGCGCACGCGAAGGTCCGCGTCGAGGATCAGCAAGGGCTCGCGCACGGTGCGCACGACGGCCTCCGCCAATCCCGGAGCCTCGATATCGACCATTCCGTTGTGCTCGCTCGGCCGGGAGGGAGGAGGCCAGGGTGGGACGCACCCGTCACGGACAACGTACATGGTGCTCGGGACGGGTGCCAGAACCGGGGCGGCCACCGGCAAAGGCGAGCCGACGCCCCCGGCCTGGAGATGCGTTCGGCACCTCGCCGGACTCCGGCTCCGGTGCGGGTCTTGCATGTCGGTAGCGCCATCCAGGGCACGCCGCGTCCGTTGCGGTCGGCCTTGCCCTGCGGCAGACTCAGGCTCGGAGCGTAGACGGCGGGAGAGCATCCGATGGATCCATTCGAGTTGGACGAGGGGGACGGCGGCAACGGAGGCGCGGCGTGACGCCGGACGGGGACCGAGGCCGGACCGACGCGGCGCTCCGGTCCGGGGACTTCCTGAAGCCCCACGCCGCGCTGGTCGTCCTGGGGGCGATCCCCGTGCTCGCATTGGCCGCGGTTGCCTACGTGGTCTCGGCGCGCGCCATGGAAGCCATGGTCTACCAGGGCAACGACGCCGCCGCGCTGATCACGGCATCCCTCGTCGAGCGCGAATTCGACCAATGGGAAGCGACGGTGACGAGCCACGCGGACGTCCCGACCCTACGGAGCGCCGTGGACGAGGGGAACGTGGACGCCGTGCGGCGTCACCTCGAGATCCTCGTCTCCGCCCACGCCCGCTTGGACCGTGCCTTCGTCACGGATACGACAGGCTTGCTGTGGTCCGACTTCCCCGCAGCTCCCGAATCGCTGGGCCGCCGCTTCGACGACCGAGCCTGGTTCCGCGGCGTGCGCGAAGGTCCGGGCCCGCACGTCTCGGAGGTCTACCGCCGGAACGCGGAGCCGGCCATCCAGGTCGTGGCGGTCGCCGTGCCGGTGCGGTCACCGGCCTCGGACGTCCCGCTCGGCTTCCTGGTGGCCCAGGTCCGGCTCGACGGCCTCTCCGAGCTCCTCGGCCGGGTGGAAGTCGGAGACGAAGGAAGCGTGCTTCTTCTCGATCACACGGGCGCGTTGGCGGCGCATCCGTCCCTCGACCTCGAGCGCCGCCGGTACGAGGAATACGCCGAGGTCGCCGTCTCTTCCCCGACTCCGTCGGCCACGGAACGGGGCGGCCGGTACACCGATCCCGTCACCGGGCAGGAGGTGCTCGCCTCATCCGTCCAGAGCCGGGTCGGCCCCCACGATTGGACGGTGATAGCACAGCAGTCGGTGGCCTCCGCGTTCGCGCCCATCCGGACCCTGTCCCTCCAGCTCGGCGCAGCCGGACTCCTCATGTGCGTCCTGATGGGCGTGCTCCTGCGAGGGGTCGCACGCGAGACCGCCCGCAGACGCAGGGCCGAGGAGGATCTCGTCGCCGTCAACGAGGAGCTGGAGCGGAGGGTGGAGGAAGGGACGTCCGCGCTGGAAGCGAAGGAAAGCGAGCTCATGCAGGCCCAGAAGATGGAAGCCGTGGGACAGCTCGCGGGCGGGGTCGCCCACGACTTCAACAACCTCCTCACGGTCATCATGGGATCCACCGACCTCGTCTTGCTCGAGCTGGGCGAGGACGCCCCGGAGCGCGGCGAGATCGAGGATATCCGCCATGCCGCGGCGAGGGGGGCCGAGCTGACCCGCCAGCTTCTCGCGTTCAGCCGCAAGCAGGTGCTCCAACCGGAAATCCTCGACGTGAACGAGGCCGTGGAGCGCATGCGGAGCTTGTTGGACCGGGTGCTGGGCGCACAGATCGATCTCGTGTGGCGCCTGAGCCCCGAGCTACATCCGGTGAAGTTCGACCCCGTCCAGATCGAGCAGATCGTCATGAACCTCGCCGTGAACGCGCGGGACGCGATGCCCCGGGGCGGCAAGCTCACCATCGAAACGGCGAACGTCGACTTGGACGACGCGTACGTCGAGGACCATGTCGATGCGCAGCCGGGGCCGCACGTGGTGCTGGCCGTCACCGACACGGGACACGGGATAGACGCCGAGACGCGGCGCAGGATCTTCGAGCCCTTCTTCACGACCAAGCGTTCGGGACGGGGCACGGGGCTCGGGCTCTCGACCGTGTACGGGATCGTCCGTCAGGGTGGCGGCAACATCTGGGTCTACAGCGAGCCCGGAAGGGGCACCACGTTCAAGGTGTATCTGCCGCGCACCACGGACGTGCCTCATCCGAAGCAGGGGCCCGCGCCGCCCACCACCGACGTCGAGACCGGCACGATTCTCGTCGTGGAAGACGACGACGCCGTCCGGGCACTCCTGGTCCGTATCCTACGCGGGGCGGGCTACGAGGTGCTGGAGGCCTCCGATGCCGAGACGGCCGTCGCGGCGCTCCGGGCCTGTGACGGCGACGTCGATCTCCTCCTGACCGACGTCGTCCTCCCGGACACGAGCGGCCCCGACGTGGCGGCGCGGCTGGAGCGGGAGCAAGGAGACCTCGAGGTCCTCTACATGTCCGGGTACACGGACAACGCCATCGTGCATCACGGGGTGCTGGACGAAGGCACCGCGTTCATCGAAAAGCCCTTCCGCCCGCGCACGCTCCTCGAGAAGGTCCGGGAAGCGCTGGGAGCTTGAGCTCCCGTGTCATCCGGCGCCCACGGGCGAAGAGGGCGCGTCCCCTTCACGGGCGAACTCCTCCCGGAACCGGCGCGTGTGCGCGGCGGGATCGTGGACCCGAAGCACCTCGACGCCCCTGCGCGCCAGATCCAGGCTCACCTCCACGGTGGCCTCGTCCCGCTCGGGCGCGGGGCGGTCCGTCACGCTCCGGAAGAAGGACTTCCGGCTGTGGCCGACCAGGAGCGGCGCGCCCAGCGAGTGGAGACGCTCCACTTCGCTCAGGATCGTCCAGTTCTGCGCGGTGGTCTTGCCGAAACCGATCCCCGGGTCGAAGTAGACGCGCCTGGACGGAATGCCCTTGCGTCGGAGGGCCTCCAACCGCTCCCGGCCCCACTCCGCGAGCTGCTCCACCGGGTCCCGGTCCTCGGGCAGGAACTCCCACTTGACCACGGGGACCGAGAGCGAGTGCATGCACACGAGGTCCACCTCGGCGCCGGACACGACGTCCACCAGGGCCGGATCGGCGAAGCCCGTGACGTCGTTGACGATGTCGACACCACGCTCGAGGGCCCACGAGACCGTCTCGGGATTTCTCGAATCGAGGCTGAGCCGGTAGCGGTCCCGCCGCAGGTCCTGCAGCGCGTCGAGCACCGGTCGGAGCCTCGCCCGCTCCTCGGCGACCGGCACGCGAACCCCATCCGGACGGGTCGATTCCGCGCCCACGTCGAGGATCTCGGCCCCGCCGTCGAGGAGGCGCTCCGCCTGCGCCAGCGCAGTCCCTGCATCCGTGAAGCGCCCCCCGTCGCTGAAGCTGTCCGGCGTCACGTTGAGGATCCCCATGAGCCTCGGCCACCGAACCCGAAAATCGGACTCGGGCGAAGGTCCGGCGGGCCGTGGATCCGTGCCGGCGACACGGGCCGCGTGCTCTCGGAACGATGCGCCCTCGTGGACGGCGTCCGGCACGAGGTCGCGGAGCGGCTCGAGCACGAAGCTCCGCTCGAGAAGTCCCGGGTGGGGGACCTGGAGCTCCGGTCGGTCGACGGTGACGCCCGACCACCAGAGGATATCGATGTCGATGACGCGGGGCGCCCAGCGATCCGCGGCCTCGCGCCCGACGGTCCGCTCGATCTGCTTCACCCGCCGCAGCAGGGCCTCGGGATCCAGGGTCGTCTCGCCGACGAGGGCGCAGTTCAAAAACGGCCGCCGCCAGGCCTCGGGGGCTCCGTCGGGGACCAGGGCATCGGACGTGTAGACGCGGCTCAGCCGGGCGCCGGTCAGGGGCGCGTCCGGGCCTCGAGCCAGAAGGTTCACGGCCCGCTTCAGGTGCGTCTCGCGATCGCCCAGATTGCTTCCCAGCCCCAGAACGAGCACGACTTCAGCCCACCAGCGTGAAGACCGCCCCTCCGGTGATCTCCGGAACAGGCGGCGTCACTTTCCGGACCGCGATCTCCAACGTGTGCTCGGGCGGCACCAGGGCCCGGAGGTTCTCGAACACCCGCCCGGCCAGATGCTCGACCAGATCGAACCTCCGGTCGGCCACGACCTCCTTGATCCGGTCGACGACCGTCCCGTAGTCCACCGTGTCGGCGAGGTCGTCCGTCTCGACCCCCGCGGGGGGCGACGCGAAGCGGATCGTGACCTCGAACTCGACCCGCTGGGGCTCATCCTGCTCCCCCGGCAGGCAACCGAGTCGAACGGGCACGGCGATGCCCCGAATGACGAGGTGAGCCGAGCGGACGGTGGATGACATGGTGGCGTGCTCGAGAGGGGTTCAGTGCAGAGCACGAAGGGAAACAGGATGTGGGCCGAGGGGGAAGAGGCCTCGGGGGACGAGCCGCGGTCGGCCGACGACCCTTCGCGTGAGCGCGACGGGCCGGCGCTGCCCATGCGAGCATTCACGCTGCACGGGCCACACGTCCATAGGAGTACCGTTCGCAGTCCGCTGGCGGAGCTCCGGCCAGAGCCGGGTGATCCCGTGCGAGCCCCCTCGTCCGGCATCGGCTCAGCGGACTGCAGCCGTCAGCGAATATCCTCCGCTCACCCGTTCCCGTTGCGAGCGCTTCACTGCTCACGCTCCTTTCGGATCCGAACCGACCATCGGCGATGTCGACCGCGCTCACCCTCCTGCCTCCGTCGACGCTGATGCTCGGACTGCGGGTCCGAGGTCCGGCTCGTGGAGCCGCTGCTCCTCCGAGCGCCTCAGCCCGGTTCGGCGGCTGCGCGGACGTGACTCTTCTTCGCGCGTCCAGGTACCGGAGATCGACGAAGTTCATGGTCAGCGTGTCGTTCGCCGACGGCGACGGGCTGCGTCGCCCGCCACTCGCTCAACGACTCGTCGGAGCCGCTGAGACGTCGAGGCGATAATCCCCTTCGAACCTTTCCGACCGACGAGGCGGACGTCGTCATCGAGCAGGGCTCACGCGTCTCGGACGCACACGTGCGACGACGCGATCGAGACCGGCGGGCCTCGTGGTCGACTGCCGCGACCTGGACCGCGGAATCGCGGAACGGCGACGGTGCGGATCACGCCGCCCGCGAGGACACGAACGGAGGCCACGGCGACCTCCTGCTCGAGGACGCGGTGTCCACGTCGGAGGGCGGGGATACCGTCTCGCTCAGACCGACTCGGAGTCGGGTGGACCGTCTCCGTAGGGCTGGATATCCGGGCTGAGCGTGCGCCGGTCGTTCACAGCCCCTCCGGGGGAGAGGCAGCCGCGCAGAGCTTCCCCGAGCGCCGAGGCCGAGCCCAACCTTTTCTCCGGAACGTCCCGGGGCATCCGGGCGGCATCGGGGTATCACGCTCACCCCTGGGCGATCCCCGGGATCGGGAGCGAGCGCTCTCACTGTGCACCCGCCGTCGTGAGGAGAGCGGTACCATGCCCATCTACGACTACGTCTGCGAGCGCTGTGGCCACGAGTTCCAGGTCCAGGAGCGGATCTCGGTGGCACGCGGCGGGAGCAAACCGGTATGCCCCGAGTGCGAGAGCCCAAAGGTCGGGCGCGTGTTCACGCCGGCGTTCGTGAAGACCGGCCGGAAGAGCTGAGCCCTCACGCCACAGGCGCAAGGACTTCTCCACAGGAGGAGCGGCTGGGGGCATACCTCTGGGATGGGTACTTCCAGGTCGACGTCTCCCTCTCCCGAGACGTGGATCCGCTTCGCCGGCGGCACGGGACCAACCCGCGGCGGGCCGCCGGGGCCTGTTTCCTTCGGTGGCCCCGCCCAGGCTGCGGTCCGACTCCCCCGTCACCCGTGGGGTACAGCTTGCGCCCGCTGGTGGAACCTCCCGGCCCCTCGTATTGTTCTAGCAGGGGCTGAAGGGAGCGAACGCGGGGGAAAAACCCTGAGCTATGGCACGGACCCGGGAGGGGGACATGGCCCGAGAATACGAGGTTATCGTTGAGCGCGACCCCGAGGGGTGGGGACGTGGCCACCGTTCCGGCACTTCGCGGATGCGCGACCAGGCCCGGACCCTCGAAGAGCTCCGGGAGCGCGTTCGGGAGCCCATCCGAGCTATGGCCCTGGACCCGGAGACGGTGCGGACGACGGCCCGAGAGATACGTGGACTATCGTTGGGCGCGACCCCGCGGGGCGGTACGTGGCCACCGTCTTCCCCGGTCACCCCGCGGATGCGATTCGGCCCGCGCTCTTGAGCGGGCCGGCTTCCAGGCTGGTACGGGTGCCGGGGAGCCACCACCGGTCTGCGCACCCGGACGGACGCCGACCACCGTTCCAGTCCATGCTGGCCCGGGCAGTAGGCCCGGGCTCCGTCGGGAAGATCCGAAGGACGCCGAGCTCACCCGGAGACGCTGACCACGTCTCCGATCCGGAAACGGGTCCCAACGCACGGAGGGGCCCCACCCGGTCCGCGCCTCCACTTGATGCGGCGCTGCTGGCTTCCAGGCAGCGTACGGGCTGCTCAGGGGAGGCGCTCTAACCGAGCTGAGCCAAGCGCCCGGACGGTACGTTTTCCCGTTGTCTAGCCATTTCTGGCGACCCTCCAGTCCCACGCACGGCGACGGGCGTGGGCCCGGTCGGCTACTCATTTCGCCTCCCGGACCTCACCCGCCTCAGCACTGACGCGTAACATAGTGTCGGCGTCGGCATGCTGGTAGGCGGACTTGAGCGCCCGGGATGCCGCTGCCAACCACGCTGCCGCAGTGAACCTGCCCCGGCGTCACCGGAGACTGTCCACGTTGAGTGGCCCCAGGCACGCAGGCACCCCTCCGATCCCCATGGGCGCTCCTGAGATTGTCCTCGACGACGGCCTTGTACCGGCCCTGAAGGTCTTGTAGGGCAGGTGGGACTCGGACGAGGACCGGGTCCAAGGTGTTCCGTATCTCCGTCAGTCAACCATTCGGCGATCGTCCCGGACCTGGTCCTGTGGCCATGTCCCGGCGGCCCGCCAGGCCCACGCAGCCTTTCGACCGGGCGTTGTTGCGTCGTCCGTCGACTGGAACGGCAAAGTCGCCGTCCCGAAGACGTAGCCGCGCGCTGACCAGGCCATAGAACGGGGGCGAGCCCGACGCGCTCGAAGACGGTGTCGGTTCGCCCGGGCGACCTGCTCGGTAGCCTTCGCGGACTCGAGACGTCTGTGCATGCAGGTCTTCCAGCCGCCGATGACCGCAGTGAACCTCCCGCGGCTGGCGAACTGGCGGAGGCTCGTTCTGCTGTAGGCCAGCGTCCACCAGGGACGTCAGGCAGATGCGCTCCATGGAGGTGCCGTACTTCTGTGAACGCCGAAGCAGTAACAAGGAGCAGGCATCCTCGGTACGACAGAGGGTGGCATCCGAGGTTCCTGTCTCGAAGGTCAAGCGATCCGGGATATCATAGCGTGGGACGCGCAGGGAGCGACCGCGGTCCAGGCGTTTCCGCTTGGATCTCGACTCAGTCGGCGGTAGTGGCCACGGGCAGATCCGTCCGGCGAGCCTGGTCCTGTGGCACGCCCATGCGGTCTGCGCCAGAGCTGGATGTCGCGGAGCGGTCAATCTTCAGGATGCTGTGTACACGTCGTGCCGAAGGTCGACCGGATGCCGGCCGTATGATCGGAGCCCCGTCTGCGAAGAGGGCGATCGCGTAGCTTCGCCTGGACTCCGGAGAGTCGGGGCGAGCCCGTCCGCACGAGCTCGACGCCACGGGTGGCTACGCCGGGCTGGTCGCTGTCCGAATCTCTTCGCGAGAGGTGGACCGCACCATCGCGTCCAGGCTTCAGGTCTGCGATACGCACCGAGTGGGCGTCGTTGACCGACTCTCGGCTTCCGGGATGCCGCGAGGCCTCAAGGTGATGTTGGCGCAGGTACGTTCTGGCTGTTGGCGGGCGTAGCACCGAGCAGTGGCGTCTGGGCTCAGCTTGGTACTGGCCATCGCAACCGATTCGGTGCATCGCTCTGGCAGAGCAGTCGCAAAGGAGGCCGGCACGCCCCGTCCTTCGTAGCTTGTCGCCCGTTCGGTCGGCATTTCCGAGGATAGGGGACGCGGCCAGTCGGGTGTCGTAGCGTGTCACGGGACTATCATCGCGTCCCGACGTAGGTCACTCAGGGTGCCAATCGCCCGTCGGTACAACAGCTGTTGCGCTGTTGGAACTCGAGCCATGGCGGGTAATGGCTCAGCTGCCGTGGTGGCGAAGCCGAGTTCCCGGAAGCGGAGCGTACTCTCGGCGTCAGCCCGTTTCGTTCTGCGACCTTGGCTTGTTCACGAGCCGGACGTTGTGGAGCCGGCGAATCATCTCAGGATACTGGTGATGTCCGCAGCGTCTTTTGCGGGTAGGTCCTGCGATGCCGAGAGGCACTCGAAGATGACCTGCAAGGGGCCGATACCGTCAGGGAGAGGGCCTCGGCAGGTGCGCTCCACACCCCGCGCAATCGCGGTGGACTGCGGAGATTTCATCGCATTCGGGTGCGCTTACTCCCGGCAGGCGGATGATGCGCACGCCGGGTAGGTCGACGTCCACCCGGCTCTTCCCGGGCTGGACATGAAGAGCATGCCCTCAACCGGTCCGCGTATCGCCGAACTGTGTGACAGCTGCCAGTCAGGTAATAGGACCGTGGCGACCGCCAATATTCTCCGCAAGCCAGCTCGTCCGCTGGGCGATCGAGGTCATCGGTGTAGAGGTTGCGATACAGGCGCCGGACCTGACCGGTGCTCGCGGACTCGGAGCTATTCTGGTCATTTCTCCGTACGACCGAGATCATGTCCGTAATGTTTATGGGTAGTAAAGATACCACAGAACCGCAAAACATTACAACCAGTCATCTGGACGGGCAAGAGTGTAATGCTCGTAGGGATGTTACATCTAACATTACTCCCTAAATCATTAAGATGCTGCTGAGAGTGTGATGCAGATCAAATACCTGGTCGAGCGAGACGTTGTTCTCGTCGTACGTGTCGAGGCAGCGCAGTCCCTTCGGGCCAACCTCCGGAGGGCTCACATCCGCGCGAAGCCCCTCACGTCACTCCGGCAGCACGGACGCCCCTGCGGATCGCGCTCGAAGGCGGGGCCGGCCGTGAGCTAGGTCTATCCCGACTCGTCGGCGTTCATCCCCAAGATTCCTCGGCACCCGTGCAGTGGCTCACGAAGGCGATGCGGGCGCCGTCCGGTGACCACCGCGGCAGCTCGTCCCTGGCAGGGTCTTCCGTGAGGGAATACGTTCCATCATGGTACCGTAATACAACCCGCGCTTCGGAGGCAGCCGTGACCAACCTCACCATCAAGAACCTCCCCCAGCCTCTCTACGAGCGCCTCAAGGAGCGGGCGGCCCGGAATCGTCGCAGCCTGAACAGCGAAGTGATTCACGCGCTGGAGCGGGCTACGGGGAGCGTTCCGGTCGACGCCGAGGCCCTTCTAGCCCGGGTCCGGGCTGGACGACCGCTCCTGCCGTACCGTACGACGGATGAACTCAGGGCCCTGCGGGATGCGGGCGGGCGTGATCGTCGTCGACGTCAACGTGATCGCCGATCTGTCTATCGACGGGCCGGAGACCGAAGCAGCGGAGCGGGCCGCCGGCGCGGACCCGGGAACTGGGCGGCACCCCTGGCTCGGCGGAGTGAGTGGCACAGCGTTCTGGCCGGATACCTCCGACGAGGCGACCTCGACCACGCAGCCGCCCTCGAATTAGTCGATACCGCGGCGGCGCTGGTCGCGGGCCGCGAGTACCTCGTGGACGGAGCCAGCGTCCTGTCGTTGGTACGGTCCTCTCCGTGCTCGGCCTACGACTGCGAGTACGTCGCCCTGGCGGATACCCTCGGCGTCCCGCTGGTCACATACGATCGCCAAGTGCTGGCTGCCTTTCCGGGTCGGACGACTACCCCGTCCGGATACGCACCCCGCTGAGTCGCACGGGGAACTCGCGCGCGCTTGATTACCACCTTCACCACCACCGAGATCGCCCGGCTCCGGCTGCAGGCTCTGGGGCTGGCCGGACCTCCGGTGGCCTCGGACCCGACGGGCGTCGTCGCCCACCACCTGGCCATGCAGGCCCAGGACTTCCCGGCCTCCAGATGGGCGGTGGGCTCTCGACTCCCGGGGAGCACCGAGGCGGCGGTCCTGGCGGCCTACGACGCCGGCGCGATCGTGCGCTCCTGGCCCATGCGGGGCACGGTGCACGTGGTGGCCGCCCCGGATCTTCCGTGGATGCTGGAGCACCTGAGTCCCCGGGCACTCACGGGCGTGAAGCGCCGGTGGGACTACCTGGGCATCGACCAGCCGTTTCTGGAGCGCGCCCGGGACGTGGCGGAGGAGCTCCTTCGGGGCGGTCGCGCAGGCACGGGCGACGGCCGACGGCTTGGACATCACCTTCGACACCGGTGACGCCGGTGACTTGCCGTACCCCGATGACGCCTTCGACCTCGTGCTCTCCTCCTTCGGCATCATGTTCGTGCCCGACCAGGAGCAGGTGGCCGACGAGCTCGTGCGCGTGTGCCGACCGGGAAGCCGTCTTCCACTATGTGCGGCCCGGTGACTGGATCGACGTCATGGCCGAGTATTACGGGCCGATCGTGAAGGCACTCGAACGGTTGGACGAGGCGGGGAAGAAATCGCTGATCGAGGATCTCAAGGACGTGACCGCCCAGGCATCTCGCCCCGTCGAGGAAGCCTGCGAGCTTCCCTCGGCCTACCTGGAGGTCGTGGGCTCCGTTCTTGTATGATGATCAGCCGTCAGTCTACGAACCCGACACCTGAATGCGAGCAGGCCTCGGCATGGACAATCCGTTTCGTGGACGCCTGAACGCCGCGGGGCTCGATCTCATCGACGGCCTCATGCACCGAGTGTACGGCCCCCGCAAAGAACGGCTGTTCGACGGGGACCCATCCCGCGTGGTGGAGATCGGTCCAGGGGTCGGGGCGAACTTCCGCTACTACGCAGCAGGAACGCAGGTGGTCGGGATCGAGCCGAGCCCCGGAATGCACGGCCGCCTCCGGCGGCGAGCCCGAAGCCGGGACCTCGACCTCGATCTCGTTGCGGCCCATGCGGAGGAACTGCCATTGGAGACCGGATCCGAGGAGTGGGTCGTGGGAACGCTCGTGTTGTGCACCGTCGGCTCGCCCGAGGCCGCGCTCTCGGAGATCGTGCGCATCCTGCGACCCGGTGGACGGTTCGTCTTCATCGAGCACGTGGCCGCGGCTCCGCACTCGGCGCTCGGAGCCGTGCAGCGAGGGCTCCGGCGACCGTGGCGTTGGATGTTCGAAGGATGCACGCTCGACCGGCGGACGCTTCAACGCATCGAAGCCGCGGGGTTCCGGGAGGTGCGGGCGGAACGGTTCACCGTGGGGGGCGGCCTTCTGCCCGTGAGCCCGCACGTCGGGGGGATCGCGGTGCGCTGATCGACAACGACCCGGTCGCAGAGAAGGTGTCGCCCGCTACGCGGGGTCCGGGGTCACGTCCCCGATCCGTACCCCGCTCCTCCGCAGCACCGCACGGACACGTGCCTGCAGGCGGGTGACCGCCACGGGCTTGAGCATGTAGTCGTCGGCGCCGTGGTCGAGCAGCGCGATCTCGTTCCTGGGATCCGGTGAGCTCGTGAGGACGAGGACCGGCAGAAACTGGGTGGTGAGCGACTGCCGGATCCGACGGAGCACATCGAGGCCGTCCATGCCGGGAAGCATGAGGTCGAGAAGGACCATCGAGAACACGTGCTCTCCTTTCTCGAGCAGCTCGACAGCTTCCTCACCGGTTTCGGCCTCGATCACGTCGAACCCGAGGTCACGGACGATGGAGCCGATCAGCAATCGGTCCTGGGCTTCGTCTTCGACCAGCAGGATCGGCCCGGCGGAGCTGGGCGTCTCCTCACGAGGCGGCACGATCCCGAGCACGCGCTCGACTTCCTCGACCGTGGTCTCTCCGCGCCCCACCCGGTCGAGCGCGACGTCGGCGAGCTCGCGCATGCCCTCCATGCGTGCCGCCATCTGGAGATCCTCGTCCTCCGCACCTTCGGAGAGGAGCGCGCGGAGTCCGGGCGTGAGCACCAGCACTTCGGCTACGGGAAGCTGTCCATGGTAGCCCGTGCCCGCGCAGGCACGACAGCCCACGGCACGACGGGGTGGGAGAACGCCGAGGTGGCCGGCGAGCTTGCGTTCCCGGGACGGCAGGTCGTCCGGCATGTCCACCGAGCGCGCGCAGTGCGGACAGAGCCGGCGCACCAATCGCAGCGATACGACCGCGTGCAACGACTCCGCGAGTCGCCCGGCCGCGAGGCCGAGATCCCGTAGCCTCCGGATTCCGGATACGGCATCGGGCGTGTGGACGGTCGCGAGAACCTTGCGGCCCGTCACTGCCGTGCGAAGCGCGATTCGGGCCGTCGCGAGGTCGCGAATCTCCCCGGCGTGCACGACGTCTGGATCCCGGTCGAGCAAGGTCTGAAGGGTCTCCGCGAACGAGAGTCCGGTCGAGGCATCGTACCGGATCTGCGTGACGCCGGGCACGTGCAATTCCACTCGCCCTTCGAGGGACAGCACGTTCCGCTTGTTGAGCGCGAACATGCTCGCATGGATGAAGCTGGTCGTACCGGATCGAGCCGGACCGGTCACGAGCACGAGTCCGTCGGGTCGCTCGAGCAGCTCGCGGATCGTCTCCCCCTCGGGTCCGTCGAAGCCGAGCGTGTCGAGCGTCGGCACCACGTCCGGTCGCACGAGCCGGACCGAGGCGAGCTCCCCGTCGGGGGTCGGGGTCGTCAGGAGATGGGCCACCCGCTTGAGGTCGCGGCCGGCCTGTACCAAAAAGCCGCCGTCCGCTCTCGCGTCCACGCCCTCGGCGATGTACTTGAGCCGTGCCACTAGCCGTTGATGGGCGGCCGCCGGCAGCGGCACGACCTGCTGCAGGACCCCGTCGATTCTGTAGCGCACGCGCCCGCGCTGCCGGTCGGGCTCGATATGGACCTCGGTGGCCCGGTACCGCACGGCTTGCTGGAGAATCACGTCGGCAAGCTTGACGACGGCCGGATCCTCGAGCTCGAAGCTGGTGAAGGAGCCGCGCCCATCGGACGTCACGACCTGGAAGTCACTCTCGGCCACCTCGGCCACGAGCTCCTGCAGGGAGTTCCCGGGTGCCTGTTGTGGTGCGTAGGCCCGATCGAGCGCCTGAGCGATGGCGGTCGGACTCGCCATCAACAGCACCGGCTCCCTTCCGGTGTTGTCGACGACGGCCTTGAGGGCCGCGCGGTTCGACGGATCGGAGGTCGCGACGACCACGTTCCGCTCCGTCAGCGAGACCGCGAGGATGCCGTACCGCCGGGCCACGGACTCGGGGATGAGCCGCACCGCCTGGGGGTCGCGCTGGCTCACGTCCGCGACACCGATCCGGAAGTGGCTGGCGGCCCGACGCGTGAACTCGGCCTCCGTGGTCCCACACGCCTCCACCACGCGGGTCCAGGCCTTACGCAACATGGCCAGGTCGAGACGCGGCGGCAGGTCGAGCGCGAGGCCGGCGTGGCCGGCGACGTCCTTCAACCAGTGTGAGGAAGAGGTCGACTGCATACGCGGATCGCTGGGCATCCGGTCGTGATTGAAGTGATCGAAGCGGCGGGGGGAGGCCGTAAGGGACGGACGCCCGGACAATATGGCAAGAACGCGGCCAATGTCATTGGGGTCTGGCGCGCGTCGCCGACACCTCGCTACCGTCCACGCATGCCACGCATCACGCTCCCCACCGTCGTCGCGACGCTCACGCTCCTCGCGCCCGCCTCGTCCACCGCCCAGCAGGACGTGCAAGTCCCCCCGGGCGACGGCCCCGCCCCCATCGAGGATCTCGACGCCGCGCCCCGCCCGGAAGCCACGGCCGTGCGGGCCTCCGGAGCGATCGCGATCGACGGGGTGCTCGACGACGACGCGTGGGCGGACGCCTCGGTGATCGATCGGTTCATCCAACAGAAGCCCGACCCGGGGCTGCCCGCGACCGAGCGCACCGAAGTCCGGATCCTCTACGACGACGAGCACCTCTACATCGGAGCCGAGATGTTCGACTCCGATCCGTCGTCGCTCGTGATCCCCACCTTACAGCGCGACCCCAACACCCGCGACGGAGATGCATTCGGCTTCACGCTCGACACGTTCCACGACGGGCAGAGCTCGTTCGCCTACTTCATCAACCCGGGCGGCGCGGTTCGCGACGTCCAGACCGACGACGACGGCCGCGTCAGCAACGCGGCATGGGAATCGGCCCACGAGGTGCAGACCCGCATCCACGAGCGAGGCTGGACGCTGGAGATGGCGATCCCGTGGTCGACGCTCCGGTTCGACGGGGGCCTGGAGGAGCAAGTGTGGGGCCTCAACCTGCTTCGCCGCATCCGGCGGAAGAACGAGGACGCCACGTGGGCGCCGATGGACCGCCGGTGGGCGCTCTACGTGATGTCACGTGCGGGCACCCTGTCCGGCCTGGACGGCATAACGCCCGGACGCAACCTCTCGGTAAAGCCGTTCCTCGTGGGCAGCCACCCCTCCGGCTCGCTCCAGGCTCAGGCCGGCACGGAGCTCGACGCCGGCGGCGACCTCAAATACGGACTCACGCCGGGACTCACGCTCGACCTCACGGCCAACACCGACTTCAGTCAGGTCGAAGTGGATCAGCAGCAGGTGAACCTCACCCGCTTCTCACTCTTCTTCCCGGAGAAGCGGGAGTTCTTCCTCGAGAACTCGGGACTCTTCCAGTTCGGGGACCAGGGCCAGTACAGCCAGCGCAACGGGGCCACCAACCGCGATTTCACCCTCTTCCACTCGCGCCGCATCGGGCTCACGCCGAGCGGAGCGCCGCTCCCCATCCTCGCCGGCGGACGCATGAGCGGCACCGCGGGCCCGGTGTCGGTGGGGCTGCTCAACGTGCAGACCCGTGAAGAGGACGGCTTCGAGCCGGAGAACTTCACGGTGGCCCGCCTGAGGGGCGAGCCCGCTCCGGGCCTCACCACCGGCGGCATCTTCGTCGACCGCCGCGCGACCTCGAGCTCTTCGGCAGCCAACCGATCCTGGGGCGTGGATCTGAGCTGGGAAGCCCTGGACAACTATCTCCTGGTGCAGTCGTACCTGGCCGGGACGGACGCGACCCGGGCCGACGGCACGGAGCTCGACGGAGGAACCGCCGGGCGAATCTCGGCGGCGTGGCGCGATCCCTTCTGGGAGATCGAGACGCTCTACCGCCAGTTCGACGACACCTTCGATCCGGGCGTCGGGTTCGTGCGCCGTCGGGGGATCCGGCACGGCTACGGCACGGTGGGCGTGCGCCCCCGCGTGGCGTGGGGCCCGCTGCAGCAGCTCAACCCGTACGTCGAGACGCACTACTTCGCCGACCTCGAGGGGGTCCTGGAAACTCGAGAGCTCCGGGGCGGGCTCGACGTGGACTTCGACGACGGGGGCACGGCGGGCGTGAGCGTGACCGACCGGTTCGAGCGGGTACCGTCGGCGTTTACCGTGCGGGGGGCGACCGTCTCCACGGGCGCCTACGCGTTCCGGGAAGCCGAAGCCTCGTACACGGCGAGCCGGGCCCGCGCGCTCTCGGGGGAGTTCTCGGTCGGCGGAGGCGGCTACTTCGGCGGCGAACGTCTCTCCGTCCGCGGCAGCGTCCTCGGACGGCTCGGTTACACGGCGCTCCTCGATCTCTCCGCCGAGCACAACCGGATCGACCTTCCCGGACAAGCGCCGGTCACGGCCGACGTGTACGGCGCCAAGCTGGACCTCTTCTTCTCGACTCGGCTGCTCACGAGCGCGTTCGTCCAGTACAACGAGGCCACCGAGGAGCTGATCACCAACGTTCGCTTCAACTGGATCCACGCGCCGCTGTCCGACCTCTACCTGGTGCTGACCGAACGGCGCGACACCGCGGCCGGCGAGGTCCTGGAGCGCCTGCTCAGCCTCAAGGTGACGAAGCTGATCTCGTTCTAGAGAAAGAGGGGGCCCACCCGGCGGGTGGGCCCCCGAGCCCACATTCGGGTCAGTCGTCGATCTCGATCTCGGTGAAGCCGTTCTCCATCTCCACCTCGAACTCGAGGATCCGTCCGGTGGAATCATAGTCCCAGCTCTGCAGCTCGAGCACCGAGCCGTCGGAGCGGCCGAACCAGATCTCCGGTCGGATGTCGATGGTGAGATCGGGATTCACGTCGCTCTCACCGACGACGAGCGGTGGAATCAGGTCACGCTCGACCTCGATCTCGGCCTCGAGAAAGACCCGAAAAGACGAGACCTCTCCGTCCGTCGACTCGAAGGACCCGGCCACGAGCGCGGTCGCCTCGTCGGGCCAGTCCGGGAACTCGTCCAGGATCTCCGCCCTGAGGGCTTCGATCTCGGCAGCGAACTCCGTGTCGTCCTCATCGTCCTCGAGGTCCTCGATCTCGAACTCGAGCTCGTCGTAGGTGTTGGGGGGGATGAGCCCCACGAAGGCCTCGACCGGTGTTCCGTCGAGCGGAAGGTCGAGGAAGCGCGGCGGCGCCTCGAAGTCAGCGCAGTCGTCACCTTCACCCTGGTCCTCGCAAGCGTCGTCGTCACCATCGAGCTCGACCTCGGCGACGATCAGCCGGATCTCGTCGATCGTGAGCGTGCCGTTCGTGCCCTCCAGCGCGAGCGGCGGGCCCGCCACGCGCAGCGGGCCGCTGGTAGCGGCCGGGCCGCTCGTGGCTTGCGCCGACGACTCTGTGGAAACCTGGAAGTTGAGCGCGACCGCCGCGGGATCGTTCACTCCGATCGAGTCGTCGCACGCGGACAGCGTGAACGCCCCGAGAAGAAGCACGACCACTTTCGAAAGTGGGTGTCTCATGAACCTGAGCTCCGTCGATTGAGGTGACGTTGAAGTTGGGTGGGTCGGAGCGAAGGAGTTGCAACGGAGATGCCATGCGCGGGCAAGCCTCGACAAAACCTGTATATGCATTGACAGCAACATCTTAAACAACGCACCCATCCCCGACCCCCAGACCGCCACCTACCCTCAAGCACTATTTGTATACCCACGCCGCGCCGTGTTGCATTATATTGGTGCAATGACTCGGAGACGAATCCTGGGCTTGGTAAACGAGATCGACGCGCCGGCGCTCGAAGACGGTGCGAGGGGGGCCGACGCCGACCTCATCCTCGCGAGCTCGGTGGACCGCCTGTTCAAGAGGCTTTCGGAATCGGAGTGGGAGCTCTGTGTCGTCTCCCTCTCGGCCGAGCACGTCGACGACGCGCTGCTCGAACGGCTGGCCGGCTCGAGCGCGGCAGGCGCGCTGATCCTCACGGCTCGTGGCGCATCCCTGAACGCCGCGCTCCTGGCCGACCGCCTCGGTGCGCTCGCGCTTCTTCGCGAGCCCCTCGAGGCAGGCGGGGTCGCAGACGCCTTCGAGGCGCTCGCGGACGAAGGCCCGTCGGTGGAGCTCTCCCCTCTCGAAGAAGGACAGGACGGCCGTACTGCCTTGATCGGCGAGAGCGGTGAGATGGCGGAGGTCTTCGGGACGATCGCGAAGGTGGCTCGGTCGACCTCGACGGTGCTCATCACGGGCGAGTCGGGCACGGGCAAGGAAGTGGTGGCCCGCACCCTTCACACCCAAAGCGATCGAAGCGAAGGGCCCTTCGTGGCCGTGAACTGCGCGGCGATCCCGGAGCAGCTTCTCGAATCCGAGCTCTTCGGCCATGAGAAGGGAGCCTTCACGGGTGCGATCGCGAAACGGACCGGGCGGTTCCAGCGAGCCGACGGCGGCACCTTGTTCCTCGACGAGATCGGGGACATGAGCGCGGTCCTCCAAGCGAAGCTCCTGCGCGTTCTGGAAGAACGGGCCGTGGAGCGCGTCGGAGGAAGAGAAGCCGAAGAGATCGACGTGCGAGTCGTCGCCGCGACGAACCAGAGCTTGAGCGAGGCGATCTTGGACGGTCGCTTCCGCGAGGATCTCTACTACCGGCTCGCGGTCGTCGAGCTCGCGCTCCCCCCTCTGCGGGAACGCGGCGACGACGTCCGACGCCTGGCCCTGCACTTCGCGGCCCTTTTCGCCGAGAGACACGGCCGAGAGATCCGGGCCATCACGACGAAGGCTCTGTCGCGGATCGCGGAGGCTCGGTGGCCCGGCAACATCCGTGAGCTCCGAAACGTGATGGACCGGGCCGTGCTGCTGACGTCCACCGACACCATCCGCACCGGAGCGCTCCGGATCGGGGCCGCGGCCCCTCGTGCCGCCTCGGCAGCCGAGGTGGCTCGGCCGGTCGGGTACCCGGCGACGGCATCGCTCGCGGAAGTCGAAGCTGCCCACATTGCAAAGGTGCTGGCTTCGGTTGGCGGCCACATCGGAAACGCCGCGGACACCCTCGGCATCCATCGCAACACTCTGAGCCGTAAGATCCAGGAATACGGGCTCGACACGCCGGACCACGGGCGGGCTCCATGAGCCACGGCCGATCACGAAACAATCCTGCACCACTTCAGTGCACGCAGCAGCGTTCGGCGGCGTCCGCCTCCGGATCGGGAGCGACAGAGAAGAGCGTAAGCCGCTGTATCGCCACGGGATACGCCACACCTCCTTCCTGGCACGGCACGTGCTTTCGAATGGCGGCATGAACCGCTTCACGATCGACGACCTGCGAGCCGCGCTGCCGGAGCTCGACGAGCTCCGCCCCCTGGTCGACTACCTCGTCGCTACTTCCGTGGCGGATCCGGAGCGGACCTGGTCCGGGTCGAGCGAGTTGGGTACGGCCGGGGATCGGCTGGTCGAGCCGCTGGACCTCGAGGAAGCGTCCGAGAGGCTGGCCCTGGAGGTTTTCGAGCACCGGTCGCGAATCTACGGATTGGCAGCCCGCGCCATCGCCGCGCTCACCGAGGGTGACGCGGAGGCCGCCACGGAGGCTCTCCTTCAGGCAGCTTCGCTCGAGGCGGAAAAGGGCGAAGCGCCACGGGCAGCGGCCTACGCCGACGCGGCCTACCGGCTCGCCAGAGATGCCGGAGACGCGACGCTCGCCTCGCTCACCCTCCGCCGACGCGCACGGCACCGACGAGCCGAAGGGCGATACGAGGACGCGAGGCGCGACTACGAGGAGGCGCTCGTTCTCGCCGAGGCGGCCGAGGACCCGCGTGGAGCGGCGGAGGCGTGTGTGGGAGCGGGCAACGTATGCGAAGAGCAAGCACGTTGGGGAGAGGCGGAAGATTGGTACCGTCGCGCCCTCTCGCTGCTCGGCTCTCACGAACCTCCCGTACCCGAGCAGTGGCACGCGCTGCTCAACTTGCATGTCGTCCTCCGCTCGATGGGCTCCCTGGAGGGTTGCCTCGAGCCGCTGCGAGAGGCCGAGGCGCTGGTCGAGACGCTGGACGACTCGTCCGCGGTGCCCTTCCTCGAGAACGCGTGGGGCCAGTATCACATGGCGCTCCGGGACTTCGATACGGCGGAGCAACACCTGCGGCGGGGCGTCGCGGAGAGTGCGGACGCTCGCTCCGAGATCACCATCCGCCTGAACCTGGCCGAAACGCTCTTCGCCCGGGGCCGGCACCTCGACGCGGCCGAAGAGGCGCGTCGTGCAGAGCGGCGTGCCATCGTCTCATCCATGCCGCAGAAGCTCCCCGAGGTCTACCGGCTTCTCGGGCGGATTCTCGCGGACGAAGGGATCCTGGACGCGTTCGTTCTCTTCGAGCGCGCGCTCCAGATCGTGGATGCTCGCGACCTTCCAGCCATCGAGCGGGCACGGACTCTTCAGGCCTACGGCGAAGCCGAATCGAGCCTGGGTGACACCGCGACCGGCCGTGAGCTGCTCTCCGAGGCCGACCGCCTCTACGAGCGACTCGGAATCGAGCACCGCCGTGACGCGTGGTCGGATCGCTACCAAGGCGAGCGCCCGATCTCCGAATCGAATCAAACATGAATGCCCGACCCCAGGAATCTCCCATGAAGAGATGGAAAGCATGCGCGACGCTACGCGGCACCGCCGCCGCGTTTCTCGCGATCGCGACGACCTCCTGCGGCAACCTGACAGCCGGTGGAATCGGCCAGGCGACCGTGGCCATGTCCGGGGATGCGCCCGACCCCGCGGCTGCGCCTCCGATGGCCATCTTGTCGGACCCCCAACGCACCGACCACGACAATGATTACGACGACTCGCCGGAAGGAGAGGTGGAGGCCGAGCTGAGCGTCTTTCTGGTCGCCGCGGATGGTGGCCTGGTCGCACTCACCGACGGCGACGTGGAGGTCCAGATGGACCTCGAAGGCACGGAGGAGCCGGAGATCGGCTCGCGCAACGTGAGCGCTACGACCTACACCGCGCTCCGGATGATCTTCACCTCGATCGAGGTCGAGGTCGACCCGGGACTGGTCGTCAACGGGGACACGATCACCGGTGAGGTCGACGTGGAGATCGACGACGTCGACCTTCCGGTCGATCGTACGCTCGACCTCCAGATCGGAGACGGCGAACGCGTCGAGATCCTCATCGACCTGAACTCGGAACGTTGGCTCCAGGCGGTCGACCCTCGCACCCAGACGGTGGACGCACAGGTCTTCGCGGAGCTGGTCTCGGTTCGAGTCCGGTAGGCGGCGACGCGTGGCCCCGAGCGCCGACGACGACCAACGAGGAGGCCCGTGATCATCGACCCGACCGGCTGGACGCTTTTTCAGAGCATCGCGGTATTCCTGGCCTGCACCGCGGCCATCGGCGTGTTCGGCACGTGGATCACGGGCGTGGTCGACCGGCTGGCCGACCGCACCGGCATCGGCGAGGCGATCGCCGGCGCGGTGCTGCTGGGCGCGTCGACTTCGCTGGGCGGTTCGGTGCTTTCCGTGACGGCAGCCTGGAGCGGCAACGCCGATCTGGCCCTGGGCAATGCCCTGGGCGGCATCGCCGTGCAGTTCGCGGCTCTGGCGGTGGCCGATTTCGCTTACCGGCGGGCCAATCTGGAGCACGCTGCCGCCTCGGCCGAGAACCTGATGCAAAGCGGCCTGCTGATCGCACTGCTGGCGCTGATCCTGATCGCGCCCACCCTGCCGGATGTCACGCTGTGGCACGTCCACCCGATCACACCCGCCATGCTGGTGCTCTACGGCTACGGGCTGCACATGATCCGCGCCGCGCACGACAAGCCCATGTGGCGACCCACGCGTACGCGCGAAACGCGCGAGGACCGGCCCGAAGACCTCCGGCACGTCCCCGCGCTGGCGCCTTTGGTGGCCCGCTTCCTCGTCCTGATGCTGATTCTGGGCGTTGCCGGCTACACCATGGAGCATGCCGCTTCGAACATCGCCGAGGCCACCTGGTTCAGCGCGAGCGCGATCGGCGTGCTGTTTACCGCGACGGCGACGTCGCTGCCGGAGCTCGTGACGTCGATCGCCGCGGTTCGGCGCGGAGCCCTGACGCTGGCCGTCGGCGGCATCATCGGCGGCAACGCCTTCGACACACTGTTCACCTCGGCCTCCGACATCGCATATCGCGAAGGCTCGATCTATCACGCCATGCCGCAATCGGTGGTGTTCTGGGCCACGCTGACCCTCCTGATGGCCGCAGTATTGACCATGGGCCTCATCCGGCGCGAACGGCAGGGTCCGGCGAGGGTCGGCGTCGAGAGCATCGTGCTGCTGGTGCTTTACGCCGCCGGCATCGCGCTGCTGCTCGGCATGGGGGCCGGATGAGGCGGGCGCGATGCGATCACGCCGTCCCCCACTCGGGAACGCCCGTTTCGGTACGTTGGAGCCCGCCCTACATTCGCCCCTGAGACCGGACCCGCTCCGGCGCCTAGAGTCCCATCCCACCGAGAGGCCATGTCGGAGCCTACCGACGAACAGCTCCACGCACGCTGGAAGGACGAGCCCGCCCCGCTGCTCCCCCTCCTCCACGCGCTGCACGACCGCGACGGACATCTGTCGGAGGACGCGCTCCGGGGGGTGGCGAGGGCCCTCCGGGTCCCGATCGCCGACCTCTTCGGGACGGTCACCTTCTACCATCATTTCGCGCGTGAGCCGGGCGGGCTGCACGCGCCGCGCGTCTGCACGGGACCGGTATGCCGCATGCGGGGCGCCGACACGCTCCTCGAGCAGCTCGACGGCGCGAGGCCGATGCCCTGCTCGGGCCGCTGCGATCAGCCCGTGCCCGTGCTCCGCGGCCACGACACCCTCGTGGGCGAGGCCGCCGACGGGCTCGAGCTGCGGGCCTCTCCAGCCCCTCCCCCGGCCGCACCGGGCGTCGAGGAGTGCGTCTTCGCGGAGATCCGCGAGGAGGGACGCGTCGGCCTCGACGGCTACCGGCGCACGGGCGGCTACGAAGCGCTCGGCACCGCCTTGGAAGAGCCGCCCGTGGCGCTCCTCGACGCACTCGACGCCTCCGGCCTGACCGGCCGCGGCGGCGCAGGCTTTCCGACCGGCCGGAAGTGGCGCGGGGTCGCCGAGGCTCCCGGAACGCCCAAGACCATCGTGTGCAACGCGGACGAGGGCGAGCCGGGCTGCTTCAAGGACCGATGCCTGCTCGATCACGACCCACACGCGGTCATCGAGGGGATGGTGCTCGCGGCCCGTGCCACCGGCGCGACCCGGGGCTTCATCTACCTGCGTTACGAATACCCGGAGACGGAGGGCGTGCTCGAGCGCGCGATCGACGAGGCTCGGGAGGCCGGGCTGTTGGGCCGGGACATCCTCGGCAGCGGCCTCGACTTCGAGCTCTACGTGCGGCGCGGCGCGGGCGCCTATATCTGCGGGGAAGAGGGCTCCCTTCTGAACAGCCTGGAGGGAAAACATCCGTTTCCACGCAACCGGCCGCCGTTCCCCGTCACGCACGGCTACGAGAACCTGCCCACGGTGGTGAACAACGTGGAGACGCTCGCTTCCGTCCCGCCCATCGTGCGCCACGGCTCGGACTGGTACCGGGGGCTCGGCCGAGGCGATCATGCGGGCACGAAGGTCATCAGCCTCTCGGGGGACGTGGCCCGGCCGGGCAACTACGAGGTGCCGATCGGCTTCCCGCTGCTCGAGCTCCTCCACGACGTAGCGGGCGGCCCCTCGGAAGGCCGCACCGTCCAGGCGGTGACGATGGCGGGTCTCTCCGGCGGCTTCCTCGGGGGAGACGACCTCGACGTCACGCTCGACGAGCCCAGCATCCAGGCGAAGGGCTCCTTCCTCGGCGCGGGCGGCATCATGGTCTTCGACGACACCCGGGACATGCTCGAGGTGGCCCATCAGGCCATGGAGTTCTTCGCGCACGAGTCGTGCGGGAAGTGCTTCCCGTGCCGAATCGGGACCCAGAGGCTCACCGAGCGCCTCTCGGGCGACGCCGGCCCCTCCGCGCTGGAGCCGTGGCTCCAGGAGGTCGAGGACCTGGGCACCACGATGATGGAGACGAGCGCGTGCGGGCTGGGCACGGCCGCGCCGCTCATCACGAACAGTCTCCTGAAGTACTTCCCGGAACGGGTGGCGCGCCACGTCGCCGGTTGACGCGCTCGCCGCCCGCATAGGAGTATGAGACCATGAGCGAAACCGACGGATCGAACGGACGGACCCCGCGCGAGGCGCCGACCCTCTTCCTGGACGGGGAAGAAGTCCCGTTCACGCCCGGCGAGACCCTCTTCGAGGTCTCCGAGCGGCACGGGCGCGAGGTTCCCACCCTCTGCTACGACGAGCGGCTCGACCCGTTCGGTGGCTGCCGCCTCTGCGTGGTCCAGCTCGAAGGCGCCCGCAACCCGGTCGCCTCGTGCACGACGAAGGCCGAGCCCGGGATGAAGGTGACGACGCGGGGCGGCCGGCTCGACCTGCACCGCCGTGTGCTGATGGAGATGGTCGCCTCGGAGAACCGTGACATCGACGTCGATCCGCTCTCCGGCTACGCCTCTCAGGAGATGGCGCAGCTCGTCGACCGCTACGAAGCCCGCACCGGCCGCTTCGAGGGCAAGACGTCCGGCCGCACGAAGTCCGAGGACACGAATCCGTTCCTGCTGCGGGACTACGAGAACTGCATCTCGTGCTACCGCTGCGTGCGGGTCTGCGCCGAGCAGGAAGGCGACTACGCGATCAGCGTGATGAACCGGGGCTTCGACACGCAGATCACGACCGAGTTCGACGGCCTCCTGAAGGACTCCGCCTGCACGTTCTGCGGCCAGTGCATCCAGGTCTGTCCCACCGGAGCGCTCGGCGATCTGAAGGCGCTCCGCCACAAGGACGTGCCGGGCGAGACCGAGACGACGCGCACGATCTGCACGTACTGCGGCGTGGGTTGCGCGGTCGACGTGATGAGCCGGGGCGAGAAGGTCGTCGGAGTGCTGCCGGCCATGGACGGCCCGGCCAACGAGGGCGCGTTGTGCATCAAGGGGCAGTTCTCCTACGACTTCGTGCAGCACCCGGACCGACTGAAGACCCCGCTCGTGCGGCAGGACGACGGGGCGCTTCACCCGGCCACCTGGGACGAAGCCCTCGACCGCGCCGCCGAGGGACTCGGACGGGTGGTCGAGGAACACGGCCGGCACAGCCTCTACGCGGTCGCGTCGGGCCGGGCCCCGAACGAAGCCGCGTTCCTCATGCAGAAGCTCGTGCGGGCCGGGTTGGGGACCAGCTACATCGACAACTGTAGCCGGGCCTGACACGCCCCCACAGTCGCCGGTCTGGCGGCAAGCATCGGAAGGGGCGCCATGTCGAACCCGCTGCGGGACATGGAGCACCCCGACGTGATCTTCTGCATCGGGACGAACATGACCGAGGCGCACCCGGTCGCCGCGACCCGCCTGAAGAAGGCGAAGCGGCGCGGGGCGAAGATGATCGTGGCGGATCCGCGCCGTATCGATCTGGCGGAGATGGCGGACCTCTACCTGCCCATCCGGGTGGGCTCGGACACGGCGCTCCTGCTCGCCATGGCGCACGTCATCGCGCGCGACGGCCTCGTCGACCAGGCGTTCCTCGAAGCGCGCACGACCGAGGGGGCGGCCTTCCTGGAGCACGTGGAAGAGTTCACGCCCGAGTGGGCTTCCGAGATCTGTGAGGTGCCGGCCGCGGACATCGAGCGGGCGGCGCTGTTGTACGGCCGGGCCGAGCGGGGCGCGATCTACTATACGCTCGGCATCACCGAGCACATCTGCGGCGTGGAGAACGTGCAGAGCCTCTGCAACCTCGCGCTCATGACCGGGAACGTCGGGCGCGAGGGGACCGGCATCAATCCGATGCGCGGCCAGAACAACATCCAGGGAGCCGGCGACTCCGGCGCGATCCCGAACAACTACCCCGGCTTCCAGCCCGTCTCGGACCCGGCGAATCAGGCCAAGTTCGAGGAGGCGTGGGGCACGAAGGTCGATCTCGAGGTGGGAATCACGAAGATCACCATGCTCGAGCAGGCCGGGGATCAGATCCGCGCGCTCTTCATCGACGGCGAGAACACGGTGGTCTCCGACGCGGACCGGGGGCACGCCGAGGCGGCGCTCGGGAAGCTCGACTTCCTGGTGGTCGCGGACCTGTTCCTCACGGAAACCGCCGAGCTGGCCGACGTGGTCTTCCCGGCGGCCGGCTGGACGGAGGTCGACGGCACGCAGACCAACACGGAACGGCGGGTGCAACGGCTCCGGGCCGCCGTGCCCCCACAGGGCGATGCGAAGCCCGATTGGTGGATCATCAGCCGGCTCGCCCGGCGCATGGGCTTCCAGGGCTTTGACTACGAGGGGCCCGACGAGGTCTTCAACGAGCTGTGCGCGCTGTCGCCCATCTACCAGGGGCTCGACTGGGACCGGGTCGACGAGGGACGCTATCAGTGGCCCGTGCCGCACGCCGGCCACTCGGGCACGCCGCGCCTGCACGAAGACGTGTTCGAGAACGGCCGGGGCATCTTCAAGCTCACCACGTACCGGGACCCCGCCGAGGTCGTGGACGACGCCTATCCCGTCTGGCTCACGACCGGGCGGCGGTTGCAGTCGTATCACACGCATACCCAGACCGGACGGACGGAAGGGATCGGCTACCTGCTGCCGGGCGAGGTCCTCGAAGTGCACCCCGGCGACGTCGCACGATGGGGCCTCGAGGACGGCGGCGTCGCACGCGTGTCGAGCCGGCGCGGGAGCGTCGACGTCACGGTACAAGCGAATCCGCGGTCACCCTCCGGGACGGTCTTCCTGTCTTTCTCGTTCGCCGACGTTCCGGTGAACGTCCTCACAGGGGGCGGCTACGACCCGGTCACGCAGACCCCGGAAGTGAAGGTGTGCCCCGTCCGGATCGAACCACTGCGAAGAGACTCGTCGGGTATCGGCCGGCAGCCGTCCGCCCTCGCGGAAAGCGGGCCGTGAAGGGCGCTCCGCTGGACTCGCGGGCGGGTCAGCGGATGATCGCGAGCGGAAGCAGGACCACGTAGGCCAGAACCAGGAGCAACGGCGCGGCGGTGATCGAGCCCTGGCTCAGCAGCCAATACCCGACGCCGAGCGAGACCATGCCCGCGGCGGCGAGCATCGCGTTCACGCGGGTGAAGCGCAGCGCGGCGGGGCGGTCCTTCACCGCACCGGCGTCCCCCCTTCGCTTGCGTCGGGCTCTGGATCGTGTCTCTTGGTTGGCCATGGCGGCTGAATCGTAGAGGTGGGTCGGGCCGGGGTCAATCGGCCCGGAGATGCTCCCGGAGCTCCTCCGGGTCGATGCCGAGACGTTTCGCGGCCGCCGCTTCGTCGCCATCCGTGCTTTCCAGGACGACGCGCACGTGCTTGCGGATGGCCGCGGCCAAGGAAAGGTCGAGATGTCCTGGGCCGTGGGGGTCCTCGTCCCCGAGGATGAGATGGTCGGGTCCGATCACGGTCCCCCGTGCCATGATCGCCGCGCGCATGAGCGCGTTCTCGAGCTCACGGACGTTCCCGGGCCAATCGTGGCCACGCAGCTTCGCGAGCGCGTCGTCGGAGATCCGGCGAATGTCCCGATGGGTTTCTTCGCGAATCCGGCCCAGCATCGAGTTGGCGATGAGCTCAACGTCGTCGGGACGCGCGCGCAGGGGCGGCACTTCGATCTCGACGACGTTGAGGCGAAAGTAGAGGTCTTCGCGGAACCGTCCGTCTTCGATGAGCTCCTCGATCGGCTGATGCGTGGCGGCGACGATGCGCGCATCGGTGCGCCGTACGTCCTCACCACCGACCGGGTAGAAGCGGCGTTCCTGCAGCACCCGCAGGAGCTTGGTCTGGAACTCCGGACTGGTGTCGCCGATCTCGTCGAGAAAGACCGTGCCCTTCTTGGCGAGCTCGAAATAGCCCTTCCGCCCGCTCGACGCCCCGGTGAACGCTCCCTTCACGTGGCCGAACAGCTCCGACTCCAGCAGCGTGTCGGTCACCGCCGTGCAGTTCACGGCGATGAACGGCTCATCCGCGTAGACCGAGTGCTGGTGGATCGCTCGGGCGATCACCTCCTTTCCGGTCCCCGTCTCACCCCGCACGAGCACGGTCGCCCGGTTCTTCGCCAGCACTCCGATCGTCTTGTAGATCTCGATCATGCGCGGGTTGCGGCCGACGAGCTTTCCCCGGGGAAGCGCATCCAGATCCTCCGGCGTGTCCCCGTGTTCTCCCGCGTCGACGGTGAGCGCCTGCTCGCGGAAGCACCGTTCGGCGAGTCCCTGTACGGCTTTCGGATCGACCGGCTTCACCAGGAAATCGAACGCCCCGGATTTCATGGCGGAAACGGCCGTCTCCATATCGTCGTGGGCCGTCATCACCACGACCTCCACCTGATCCATCGACTCCCGAACGCGCTCGAGGAGCGCCAACCCGTCCATGTCGCCCATGCGCACGTCGGTGACGATCAAGCCTGGGTCGAACGCGTTCACCCGCGCCAGCGCCGTCTCGGCGCTTTCGGCCGTCTCCACGTCATAGCCGGCATGCTCGAGGCGGGTGCGGAGCACGTCGAGGGCGTCGACATCGTCGTCGACGACGAGGATCCGCTGGGGGGAGGGACGCTGGCTCATGCGACGTGCTACCCCCCGAGGCGGTCACGAGGATCCACGGGCGCTTCCGGTCCGTCGTCCGTTCCATACGCCCAATAGGCCGGCACGTCCGGGAGCTCGTCGGCTCTCAACCGCGCCAGCCGCTCCCGGTTACGAGCCCGGCGCACGCGCATCATGTACACGAGCACCACGCCGAGCAGGAGCCAGAACACGCTCGAATGCGCGAGCACGAACAGCCATCCGTAACGGGACTTCACGTGCTCGCGCCAGTCCTCCTCGAGTTGGCCGCTGGTCACCCCGTACGTCGTCCGGAGCGCGGACTCGAAGGAGCCTTCGGAGCGCCACCGGTCCAGGAAGATCGCGAGACCCCGCTCGCCGCTCCCTTCCAGCAGATAGGTCACCGCGCTCGCGGAGAGCAGATAGGCGGTTCGGGCCTGAGCGCGGCCGGCCGGCCAACCCAGGGTGAGCGAATCCATCGCGGGCGCACGACCGAGCGCGAGGCCGACCCGGAGCCGCCACGCCTGCATGGCGTCGAACCCCCCGGACGCCCATTCGGCGTAGCCCTCGTTGAACCAACGCGGGATGCGGAGCCCGTCGAGGTATTGGTGCAAGGCGAGGTGCGCCCACTCGTGACGCAGCGTCGTGAGTCCTTCGCCCGACAACACACCCGCCCCCTCGCCGGCCGGAATCACGAGCAAATCGAGCGACGGAACGGCCACGCCGGCCCGCCATTCGGGAACCACGCCCCCGGTCAGCTCGTCGAGCGCCGCCGGGCTGTGGGCGAGGACCGCGTGCACGTTCCGCGGAAACGAATCGGGAAGCGCGGGCAGCGGCGCCTGGCCATCGAGCAACGTGCGCATCCGCTCCGCCAGCTCGGCGTGGCGGGCCGTGAAATAGACGGTCGTGCGCTGACCCGCGAGGCTGAGGTATTCCTCGCCGTCCAGCGAATCGGGGATGGGACGCTCGAGGGCGTCACCCACCACCTCGATCGTGTCCAGCGCCGGGGTTTCGCCCGTCTCGGCGGGCTCCTGGGAGAACGCGGACGCACTCACCGCCAAAGCGAACACGAGGGCGAGCGGAAGGGCGGCCACGCTCACTCGCTCTGGAGCGTCTCCAAGTTGGACCGCACCGCCTCGTTCTGTGGATTGAGGTCGAGCGCACGCCGCCAGAGCAACAGGGCCACGTCCCGGTCATTGTCCTTGTAGGCCATCGTCCCGAGCCGAAGGTAGACGTCGTCACCCAGCCTCGGCGCGATCTTCACGGCCTTCTCGTACTGGACGCGCGCGCCATCCAGATCTCCGCGCGCGTACGCCTGGTCGCCGAGGTTCTTGTGCGCCTGCGGCAGCGGTGGATGGAGCGCGACGGCTCGCTTGTACAGCGCCTCGGCCGCTTCCACTTCCCCTCGTCGCTCCAGCACCGTGCCGGTATTGACCAAGATCGCGCCGGAGGCGGGATAGTGTCCCATTCCCTCCTGACCCACGCGCACCGCCATGTCGAGGTCCCCGGCGACGGCCGCGGCCAGCACGGTGTAGGCGTAATACTGCTCGGCCGGGACCTTGAGCCCGGGATAGGTACGGTAACGGCGGAACGCTTCGAGCGCCTTGTCGACGCGTCCCGCCTTGAACTCCACGATGCCCCGCGCGAGGTAGACCTCGTGGTCCTTCGGACGCGCTTCGGCCGCCGCCTCCAACGCTTGGAGGGCCTCGTCATGACGGCCGAGCGCTTCGAGCGCCAGCGCCGTGTTGCGGTGTACCGCATAGCTCTCGGCATACCCCGGCGGCATCGATCCGAAATGGGCGAGGGCTTCCTCGAAGCGGCTCCTGCGAAAAGCGATCAATCCCATCATGAAGTTCGCCCGAGCCTGCCGGGGATCCGCTTCGAGCACTTCCTCGAACTCTCGTTGCGCGTCTTCGAGCATGCCCGACCGGTAGAACGCGATGCCGATGTTCAGGTGTTGCTGAAGCGCCTCGTCCCCCCCGGTCTCCTCCTCGGTCGTTCGCTCCCCCGCCCGTGACACGAAGCCGGCCTGGATCAAGCCATACAAGGCCTTGCCGGTCTCGAACTCCACGAGGCCGGCCTCGTTCATGATCTCGTCGACGGTGCGCACCCCGTCGATGAACGGCAGGACCTTGCGTTGCTCTCGCGTCAGCTCGATGTCGCTCTCGGCCTCCGTCGGATCCACGTCGACCTGGAAGACGATATCGAACGAAGGGATCTTCTTCTCGACCAGACTCCACTCGTCCACACGCCGGGCGCCCTCCATGAGGAGCGCCTCGGGCGAAATGTCGACGAGCAAGAGCCCGTCTTCGTCGGGCATCTGGTCCGTGTCGAAGTGGAACGCTCCCTGGGACCAGGTGAACAGGTAATAAACCGCCTCTTCCACCTGCATCTGAATGTAGCGGCGCAGGTCTTCCTGACTGAGCGCCCCCATCTCGACCAGGATCTCGCCGAGCCGCTTTCCCTTTTCCTCGGCCTGCCGCTCGATGGCTGCGGAGAGGTCCTTGCGGGTGATCACGTGGTTGCGCACCAAGAGCTCTCCCAGCCGATCCCTCCGGTTGAGCACCGATGCGTAGATGACCCTTCCCTGCTGGAAATAGATGTAGCCGAAGTTGGACCGGTCCGTGATGCTGAGGCAGCCCGTCTTGCGGCCCATCCCCAAGAGCTGACAGATGTCGGCCAGGCTGACGTCCTGAAGCGCTCCTTCGATGGCCATTCAGTCCAACTCCTCGATCAAGAAGTCGGGAAGTCGTGGCCAGTGAATGACCGCGTTCTCACGGCTCGGAGACCAACTCCCGCCCCTGCGCGCGTCGGCCGGAACGGAGTCCACGCCCACGCTCTCATGATGAGGCGATGAAGCAGCCTCGGACGGAGGCTGGGAGGCGGAAGACACGCCCTCCTCCTCCTCCGGCCCGCCTGACGCCTCTCCACCGAGCACACCGTCCAGCTCCAGCTCGGAGAGTAGGCCGCTCCCTTCGAGCGTCAGCGCCTCGTCCTCCAGAATGAGATCGGTACCGGGCGTCCCCGAGGTGAGCTCCAGCACCAAGCCCCCTTCGAACCGGGACCGCAGACGATCGTCGATGCTGCCGATCTCCGAAGGGGGCCGGTCCGCAACCAACAAGATCCGGGCGCCCCGGCGCTTGAGCGCCTCGAAGAGGTGGAAGAACTCGTCTTGCGCACGTTCCGTCTCCGAGAGCGCCTCGAGTCCGTGGACGAGGAGTAGGTCCACGGTCCACCAGCGCTCCCGCCAGGCTCCGGCGACTCCCTCACCGAGGGCCCGAATGAAGTCGTCGGCGAAGCCCTGGAGTGACGTCACGGCCATGCGGGACGTCGGCTGCGTCGCCTGAAAGGTCCGCCCGGCCGCGCCAAGGAGCGTCTTCCCGAGGTCCTCGTACGGAGCGACGACGAAGAGCGGGCTGTACTCGGGCCGCTCGGTTCCCACGAGCTGCGCAGCCGCCTTGAGCACGATGCCCGGGTAGTCCTGGAGGTCGGTGAGCTTCTGCCCTTCCGTCAGGTTGGGGAACGGCCTCTGCCGCTCACGCACGGACGCGAGAAGCGACTCCGCCTCCTGTAGGCGATCCGGATCCTTCAACACCCCCGCCGCGGCTTCCGGCCACGGATTGCCGAGCTCCTCCAGCTCTTCGTCGATCTGACGCAGGCGCTTCACGTCGGACCGGAAACGCTCGATGATCTCTTCCCAACCCTCGGGCTCGTCCTCCTTCAGATACGGCTCGAGTCGAAGCGTGGAGAAGCCCTCCCGCTCCGCGGCGTCGATGGCCTCATGGAACGCCCGGCGCCACGGCGCCTCCTTTTCCTCCACGACCTCGGCCAACGAGGTCACCAGGTCGTCGAGGAACGAGTCGAACTCCTCGTCCGTGGGTGCGTCGGCGGCCGTGACCGAGCCCATGAGGAGAGAGATCTCGTCCACTTGCACGCGCCGGTCCTCGAGCTCCTGAATCGCCAACACCTTGTTCAGGCCTCCGCCGAGCTCCCGCACGTTCCGGAACGGATGTCGCGCCAACGCTTCCGCGACACCGGCCTCCAGCGACTGTCCCCGCTCCTTCGCCTTCTTGTGGATGATGGCGACGCGCGTCTCGTATTCCGGGACCCCGATGTCCACGATCAAGCCGCCCGAGAACCGGGACAGGAGCCGTGCATCGAGTCCGTTGATGTCGGCCGGCGGCCGGTCGCTGGCCAGAACCATTTGACTTCCCGAAGCCGACAGCTCGTCGAGCGTGCGGAGGAGCATTTCCTGAGCTTCGGGTTGGCCGGTCAGGAACTGGACATCGTCCAGCAGCAGGATGTCGAGATCCTCGAACAACGTCCTGCCATCGTGCGTTCCGCCCTCGAGCGCCGTCTCGAGCCGATCCAGATACTTCTCGAGCGCAAGGTACTCCACCCTACGTCCCGCCCCCCTGTCGGCCTGATGCGCGATGGCCGTGAGAATGTGCGTCTTTCCGAGCCCCGAAGCCGAATAGACGAACAGCGGGTTATAGCTCGTGCCCGGGGACTCGGCCGCCCGCCTCGCCGCGGCGGAGGCCAGACGGTTCGCGGGCCCCACCACGAACGACTCGAACGTCAGCTTGGGATCGAAATCCGACATCGGACCGGGGTTGATCTCCCTCAGGCTATACGGAACGGCGAAGTTCAAGTATCGACGACATGACCCCGGAAAAAAAGGGCATTCTAGGGTCCGAGCCCGCGCTCACTCGCGCTTGCTCCGGCTCCCGTCCACGGGCTCACGTCCCCAACGGAGGGCCGCGGCCAGGTCCTCCGGAAGCTCGGCGTGAAAGCGCATGTGTTCGCCGGTGGCCGGGTGATCGAAGCCGAGCGCCGCGGCGTGGAGAAACTGACGGGGGACGCGGCGAGCGAGCTCTTCCGCCCATCGCCGGCCGTTTCCACCCATGCCCCGCTCCCAACCGGCTCCGTATACATCGTCTCCCACTACGGGGTGTCCGATGTGACTCAGATGGACGCGGATCTGGTGGGTGCGCCCCGTCTGCAGCGCCACATCGAGCAGATCCGCACGCTCCCAGCGCTCCGCGACCCGGACCCGGGTGACGGCCGACCGCCCCCCGTCCACCACCGCCATCTTCTTGCGGTCGCGCGGATCACGGCCGATGGGCTCATCGATCACCCGGACGTCCTCGCGGAGATGACCCCAGACGAGTGCACGGTAGATCCGCCGGATCCGGCGAGCCTCGAGCGCTTCGCGGAGCGCCAGGTGCGCCACGTCCGACTTCGCGACGAGGAGCAACCCCGACGTATCCCGGTCGAGGCGATGGACGATGCCCGGCCTCAGGCGTCCGCCCACGCCCGAGAGGTCCCGTACATGAAAGAGGAGCGCGTTGACCATCGTACCGGATCGGTGACCGGGGGCGGGATGCACGACCATGCCGGCGGGCTTGTTGACGACCGCCAGATGCTCGTCCTGATAGACGATCTCGAGCGGAAGGTCTTCCGGCTCCATCGACACGGGCCGGGCCGGCGGCACCCGGACCCGCACCCGCTGGCCCTCCGCGACCGCCTCCGACTTGCGTCCCGGGCGGTCGTCCACGGTGATCCTTCCTTCCACCAGGAGCTTCTGTACCCGGGTCCGCGAGAGCTCGAGGTGGTCGGACACGAACCGGTCGAGCCGGCCCGTATCGCCGGAACCGACCGTGAGCTCGTGGACTTCATCTTCGGTCACGAGCTCATCCGGATGCGGGCCGGAGGGCGATCCAGGCCGGTGTACCGTCGATATCGACCTCGGAAGCGTGCGGGAATCCGTTCCGCTCCCCCGCTCCCTCCTCCAGGAGGGCAACGTCGAGCGCGAGCGTCTCACCACCGATGAAGTCGCGGTGTGTGCCCGCGGCCGTGCGAATCGCCTCGGGCCCCGAGATCCCGAGCTCGATGCGGTCCGTGATCTCGAGCCCCGCGTCCTTTCGGAGTCGCTGGATCCGGTTCACCAACTCGCGCGCCATGCCCTCCAGCCGGAGCTCTTCGTCCAACTCCGGATCCAGAGCGACCGTGAAGCCGCCTTCACCCTTGACCACGAAGTCGCCGGTCGATTCCTGCAGGACTTCGAGATCGTCCTCGATCAGCTGATACCGGACGTCCTCGAGCACGATCTCCACCGCCTCACCCCGCTGGAAAGCCCGGATCCGGTCCTCGTCCAGGGCGCGAATCGCGTTGGCCGCATCGTTGGTCCGCTTCCCGAATCGGCTGCCGAGGGAGCGGTAGTTCGGCTTCGCCGACAGGCTGACCAATCCTTCGGCGGTGCTGAGAAAGCGAATCTCCTTCACATTGAGCTCGTCCCGCACGACCTCGAGCACTTCGCCGGACAGCGCCCGGCCTCCGGGGACGACCGCCTCCATGGTCCGCAAGGGCTGCCGCACTCGAATCCGCACTTCTTCACGGGCCGCGCGTCCGAGCGAGACGAGGGACCGCGCCGCGTCCATGTCGGCTTCCAAGTCCGCGTCACTCCGGTCCGAAGATCGAGGGAAGCGCTGGAGGTGCACGCTTCCCTCGGCCAACGCCCGATGAAGCCAATCCGCGGTGAACGGCACACAGGGCGCCGCGAGCAAGCTGACGGCGCGCAACGCTTCCCACAGGGTCCGGAACGCGGCCCGCGTGTCCGCCTCGTCCGCGTTCCCCCAGAAGCGTGCCCGGTTCCGGCGGACGTACCAGTTCGAGAGGTCCTCGACCACGAAGTCCCCGACCGCCCGGTACGCGCGCGTGAGCTGGTAAGCGTCCAGCGCTTGCCGGGCCTCTTCGGTCACCGTGTCGATCCTCGACAACAGCCACCGGTCGAGAAGAGGCCGATCGTTCGGCGCGGGATCGGCCTCCGACGGGCTCCAGTCCTCCGCGTCCGCGTACAGGGTGAAGAAGCGGTACGTGTTGAAGAGCGTGTCGAAGAACCTCCGTGCGGCTTCCCGCACTCCCGCCGGGTCGTATCGCTTGGGCACCCACGGGTTCGACGACGTGATGAAGTACCAGCGGAGCGCATCGGATCCGTGGTCGCTGATCGCGTCCCACGGGTTCACCACGTTCCCCTTCGATTTGGACATCTTCTGTCCCTCGGCGTCGAGGATCAGGTCGTTCACGACCACGTTCCTGTACGCCGGGCCCCGTCCGAGCAGGGTCGAGATCGCCATGAGCGAGTAGAACCAACCTCGAGTCTGGTCGAGCCCTTCGCAGATGAAATCCGCGGGGAAATGCCGCTCGAACTCGGCCTCGTTCTCGAACGGGTAGTGCCACTGGGCATAGGGCATCGCACCGGAGTCGAACCACACGTCGACCACCTCGGGCGTGCGTCGCATCGTGCCTTCGCACTCGCTGCATTCCCACGTGAAGTCGTCGATGTACGGTCGGTGCGGATCGAAGTCCTCCGGAAGCGGGCCCACGGCCGCCTCGAGATCGGACCGTGAGCCGATCCAATGCACGTGCTCGTCATTCCGGTCGCAGACCCACACCGGCAGGGGCGTGCCCCAATACCGGTCGCGCGACAACGCCCAGTCGACGTTGCCACGCAGCCACTCTCCGAACCGCTTCTCCCCCACTTCGGGCGGGTGCCAGGCCACCGCCTCGTTGTTCTCCAGAAGCTGGTCCCGGAGACTCGACGTCGCGGCGAACCAGGAGTGGCGCGCCACGTAGAGAAGGGGAGAATCGCAGCGCCAACAGTGCGGATAGCTGTGGGTCACCTGGCTGATATCGAAGAGGAGGTCCCGTGCTTCCAGCTCTTCGACGAGGACGGGGTCCGCATCCTTCACGAACTGGCCTGCGACCAAGGCGACGTCGTCCACGAAGCGGCCCGCGTCATCGATGGGGTTGAGCATGGGGAGCCCGTGACGCTGTCCGGCTGCGTAGTCGTCCGCTCCGAACGCCGGGGCCATGTGCACGATGCCCGTACCGTCGTCGTCGCTCACGAAGTCTTCCGCGATCACCCGCCAGCCATTCCCGACGTCCTCCGGCTCCGCGACGAGGTCCAGGGGGCGGCGATACCGCAGCCCGACGAGCTCGGTGCCCCGGTAGGTCCGGACCACTTCGGCCTCTTCCCCGAACAACCCTTCGACCCGGGCTTCGGCAGCGATGTAGCGTCGACCGTCGTCCAGCACCTCGGCGTAGATCAACTCCGGATGGACCGCGAGGCCGGTGTTGGACGGCACCGTCCAGGGCGTCGTCGTCCAGGCGAGGAACGCGCGGCCTTCAGGATCGGGCTCGCCGTCTTCGGTCATCACCTCGGCCACGAACGTGAGCGAAGGGTCCTCGACCTCTTTGTACCCGAGAGACACCTCGTGGGAGGAGAGCGTCGTGCCGCAGCGGGGACAGTAGGGCACGCTCTTGTGCCCCTGATACAACAACCCGTCGTCGGCGAACTTCTTGAGAATCCACCAGACCGACTCGATGTATTCGGTGTGGTACGTGACGTAGGGACGCCAGTACTCGAGCCAGTACGCGATGCGCTCGCTCAGCTTCTCCCACTCTTCTTTGTAGGTGAACACCGAGTCCCGGCACACCTCGTTGAAGCGCTCGATGCCCACGGCCTCGATCTCGGGCTTCCCGCTGATTCCGAGCTTCTTCTCGGCCTCGATCTCCACCGGAAGCCCGTGGGTGTCCCAGCCGGCGATCCTTGTTACGCTCCGGCCTTCCATGGCCCGGTGCCGGCAAACCAGATCCTTGATGGTCCGGCTGATGATGTGGTGAATGCCCGGACGGCCGTTGGCCGTCGGCGGCCCTTCGTAGAAGACGAAGGGCTCGCCGTCCGCATTGGCGTCGAGCGTGCGACGGAACAGGTCCTCGGCGTTCCACCGGCGGAGGCTCTCTTCTTCGATCTCGAGCAGCGTGCTCGGAAGCTCTGGGTAACGCATCGGCGGTCGATCGGGGAAGGTCTCGAGGGGTAGGGAGTTCCGGCCGGCGTCAGTCTCGATCCCCGCGCTCGGCATCGTCGTCCAGGTAAAGTAGAAGGTTCTCCGTCCTGCGGGGGGGGGACTCCGGCGTGTCCTGAGCGTCCGTGGGTTCCGCTCCCTCGGGCAACGGCTCCGTCTCCGCGCCATCCGGCCCGGGTGCTCCGTGCTGGGCACGCTCGGCGGCGTCCGTGCTCTCCCTGGCGTCCGGCAAGTCCTCGTCCGCAAGAGCCTCCTCCTGCGGTTGTCCGCCCTCGCTCGCGGAGCCCGGCGACAGGTCCAGAATTGGTGTCGCGTCGGCCTCGCCTCGCTCGCCACCGACCTCGGACGGCACCGGGCCCAACTCCAACTCGAACGAGCGCTCTTCGAGGGGTGGACGGGATTCCTCCACCTCGACCACGTCCATCTCCCGCTCCAAAAGCTGCCTGAACGAGTTCAGGAAGCGAAGACGACGGCGCTCGAGGTCGGCGAGGGTGCTCAGCGCCTGATCGGCCCGGCGCTCGGAGTTCCTCAACCGCATGCGGACGTCGGCCTCGGCTTCGGCGATCATCCGCCGGGCCTCGGTCCGTGCGTCCTCGACGAGCTTATCGGCCTCGCGACGCGCTTGTTCGCGGATCTCGGTGCGGAGCTCCTGCGCGGTGACCAGCGCTTCGCGCACTGCTTCCTCGCGCTCCGTCTGTGCGGCTACCTGCTGCTCCAGCGCCTGAGCGCGCTCTCGAAGCTGGAGATTCTCACGGACGATCCCTTCGAGGCGCTCGGCCACGAGCTCGAGAAACGAATCGACCTCCTGAGGCTCGTATCCCCGAAGCCCCTTCGCGAAGTCGCCTCGCTTGTTCCTCACGTCCAGCGGCGTCAGATCAATCATGCTCGGTCTCTTTCCCCGAAGAGTGCGGTGCCAATACGAACCATCGTGCTCCCTTCCCGGATCGCGATCTCGAAATCGTTCGTCATGCCCATGGACAGCTCCGAGCCCACGCGGTCGGTCACCGCCCGGACGTCTTCGGACGTCTTTCTCAACGCCGCGAACGTGCCGGCCAACAAGCGCTCGTCCGTCACCAGCGGAGCCATGGTCATCAGGCCCAGAACGTGGACCCCCGGCAGCTCGGCGATTGCGTGAATCTCTTCGACCACCCCACCACCCTCCAGACCGCCCTTCGCCTCCTCACCGGAGGCATTCACCTGAACCAGCACCTCAGCGGGCTCGCCACGCTCTTCCGCCGCTCCGGAGATCTTGCGCCCGAGCTTCATCGAGCTCACGGAGTGAATCACGTCGGCGATCGCGACCGCGCGCTTCGCCTTCCGGCTCTGGATATGCCCCACGAAGTGCCACCGGACCCCGAGCTCCGAGAACGCGTTGTGCTTCTCTTCGGCTTCCTCGACCCGATTCTCGCCCAGGTCGGTGAGGCCGGATTGGAACGCGGCTTCGAGTGCCGCGAGCGGATGCCCCTTCGTGACACCCACGAGCGTGACCTCGTCGGAGGCGCGCCCGGCTCGCCCGAGCGCTCCCTCGATGCGCCCACGCACCCGGGGCAACGTCTCGGCCAGTCGGGCCGTGTAGCTCTCAACCGTCGCGGAAGTCATCCGTCAACCTTCTCCTTCGCACGTCTCCATCTCGGCCCAACAAAAAGGGGACCCCGCCGGAGCTCCGGCGGGGTCCCCGAGGATCCGTTCAGGCTCCGTGTCAGCGAACCTGGAACGTAATCGGGAACGAGACCCATACGGGAACCTGCTGATCCCGGTTCAGCGCCGGCGAGAACTGGTAGACCTCGGCCACGTCCAACGCCGCTTGGTCGAGCGCGTCGTGACCCGAGCTCTGGTCGATTCTGAAGTCCTGGACCCGGCCGTTCTCGTCGATGAAGAAGTAGACCCTGACCGTGCCACCGATCCCGGCGTCACGGAGAAGCGAGGGATACTCCCGCTCCATGGCCCGGACGACCTCACTCCGGTTCTGGATCTCCGGAGCGACGGTGAACGGCGTGAAGGTCGGCTCGTCGGACAAATTCCCACCTTCCTGATCGGGCGGCGGCGGCAGGTCTTCGGCCGGATTGTCCTCGAACGTGGTCGGGGCGATCGTGATGTCCTCCTCGACGTCCGCCTCGGCGATAACCGGCGTCGCGGGGCGGGAAATCGCCTCCGGCGGCGGCGGAACCTCGACCTCGGGCGGCAGCTCGATGGACTCGAGCTCCTCCGAGCTGACCGAGAAGTCCTCCGCCGTCAATTCCGGCCACAGCGCGAACGTGCCGAAGTGAATCAGCGTCGCCGCGATCATCGAGCCCCAGAACCACGATGCGAACGACCTCTTCAACCGGTCGTTGGCGGTTTCGGCGAGTACTGGACCCGCTCCTGCTTCTTCCTCGCTCATCGTCTTGCCCTCTGCATGCTCTGTTCCAACTGGGAAGCGAACACCACCCGAACCACACCTGCTTCGACCAACTCCTTCTGGACCTGGTCCATGAAGCGATACGGGACGTTGCGGTCGCCACGGATGGAGATGACGAGCCGCCGGTCGGAGTCGGCGTACAGCGGAGCCACGACCGAGGAAACGTCGGTCATCGGCGTTTGCTGGTCGTTGATGAAGACCGAGCCGTCACGCTCCATCCAGATGTTGAGAATATTTTCCCGCTTCTCGTCGATCTTCTCCGCCGCTTCCGCCTCCGGCCACTCGATGGGCCGCTGACGATCGTCCTGGAAGACGGTCGTGACCATGAAGAAGATGAGAAGCAGGAACGCGATGTCCGCCAAAGAGGAAGTCGGCACTTCGGAGGACGCCTTTGACTTGCGGCTGAAGCCGCCACCCTTGATGGCCATCTAGTTCTCCAACACCTGGAGGGAAATTCGCTCGGCGTTCGCCGAGTGCAACGCGTCGAGGACGTCGACCATGTACTCGTACGCGGCGTCCGGGTGGGTCTTCACCGCGGCGATCAGGTTCTCGTTGGCCGCGACCTCCTGCCGCCACAGACCCTCGATCTCGTTGGGACGCATCTGCTGCACCTGCTGGCTCTCACCGCGTCGTACATCGACCACGCCGTTCGGCTGGACGATGAGGTGGAGGATGTTGCTCTGGTTGACCTGCGCCTCTTCGCCCGGCTCGGGCAGGACGATCGCCAACCCCTTGTCCTTCGGGAAAGTGGTCGTCACCAGGAAGAAAATCAGGAGCAGGAACGCGATGTCCGCCGTGGAGGACGTCGGAACCTCGTCGCTGACCTTCTGTCTCTTCTTGTTCAGAACTGACATGTCGTTCGGCCTCGTGTGTGATCAGAGGTACTCATCCGGCCCGTGCGAAGTTCCTGCTAGGTATTGTCCGACCCCGGGGTCGCGATCCCTTCCGGCGACGAGGGGCCCGCAGTCGGCGGCGTGCCGGAGATCTCGGCCGGCGACTCTTCCTCGTCGGTCTTAACGATGTGGATTTTCCCTTCCTTCTCGAGGTCCCACGCGAGGTTGAGGATCCGCTGAGCGCCTCGCTCCATGTCCACGATCAAGGTGTCGATCCGGGTGACGAAGAAGTTGTACCCGATGTTGACGGGCACCGCGATCGTCAGGCCGGCGGCGGTCGTCAGCAGCGCGACCTTAATACCGCCCGCGACCAGCGAGGGATCCACATCCCCCGCGGCTTCGATGGCGGCAAAGGCCAGGATCATCCCTGCCACGGTGCCCAGGAAGCCCATGAGCGGAGCAACGTTCGCGATGGTCGCGAGAATCACGAGCCCTCGCTCGAGAAATCCGAGCTCGATGGTTCCGGTAGTGGCCACCGCCGACTCGAGCTCGCCCTTCGCGAGCGTCTTCGTCTGGATGCGCCGCAATCCGGCAAGCAGGATGGCCGCGGCCGGTCCGGGGGTTTCCGACGCGATCTCGATCGCCCCGTCGATGTCTCCCGCCATCGTCGCCTGTTCGACCTCATCGAGAACACTCAGGGTCCCCCTGTGGGCAACCCAGAGCGTCCAGGCCTTGGCGATGATGACACCAACCGCGATCAGTGAGCAGAGAACGAGCGGATACATCATCCACCCGCCGTCGGCAAACAAGGTCAGTAGCCGATACTCAGAGGCCACGAATACTTCGCTCCTGATGAGGGGTTGGTCGTACCCGGACAATCCACGCCGGGCACTGGCTGTTGGAACGTCGGCAATCTACGGGTGCCCGCGCCGAAGTGTCAACGTAGCAGGGAAAGAGCATCCTCTAGGGGCCGGCGGGGGCCTCCGCGGCGGAAGCGCTCGCCCCCGCCGATGTCACGTCCGCGCGCACCGTGTCCCCCGCTACGATGGACCGGAGACGCTCCGAGGTCACGCCCCGCTCGAGGCGCCCCCCGATCGCGATCGACACCTGTGCCGTCTCCTCGCTCACCACCACGACCACGGCGTCGGTTTCTTCACTCAAGCCGAGCGCCGCGCGGTGCCGCGTCCCGAGGGAGCGGTCCCGCACCGTGGTCTGGGTAAGCGGGAGGATTGCGCCCGCAGCGCGGATCTGGTTGCCGGAGATCAGTACGGCACCGTCGTGCAGTGGCGAGTACGGCGTGAAGATCGTGGCGAGCATCTCCGCGGAAACGCGGGCTTGTACCCGACTCCCGGTTTCCGCGTACTCGTCGAGCCCCACGTCGCGCTCGATCGCGATGATCGCCCCGTGCTTCGCGCGCGCCAGCCGCTCGGTCGCTTCGACGATCTCGTCGATGACCTCCGTACCCTCCATCTTCTGGAAGAACTGGATCATGCGGCTGCGCCCGAGCCGCGCCAGCGCCGCGCGCAACTCCGGCTGAAAGACGACGAGCGCGGCGATCGCGCCGTATTGGAAGATCGCCTCGAGCAATCCTCGGATGAGGATGAAATCCAGGAGCCGTGCCGCTCCGTAGGTGCCGGCCAGGAGCGCCCCACCCAGCATGATCTGCATCGCCCGAGTGCGTTGAAGGACGAGCAGAATCCGGTACAGCAGGACCGCGACGAGGAGAATCTCGACGAGGTCCGTCCAGCCGGGCCGCAGGAGCCGTAGCTGCTCCCAGGCGCTACTCAAGGGTGCACGAGTTCCGGCGCGGGCCCGCGGGCCGCATCAGGGCACCTCGTCCGCCTCGGGCTCGTCTCGGATGCCGGGCGCCGGACCCGGGAGCGGCCCTTCCCCTCCCGGAAGACCAAAGGGACGGGGGTTTTTGTCTTTCGCCGGCTTGGTGACCTTCGGATCCGTCGCTCCCTCCTCCATATCGGCCTCGGGCAGTGGGGGCAGGGGCTCTCCCCGAGCGAGGATCTCGATCTCCCCACGATTGAGGGTTTCCCGCTCCAGCAGCGCCTGCGCGATCGCCTCGAGGAGATCGCGGTGCTCGGCGAGAACCCGGTGCGCCTTTTCGTGCGCTTCGTCCAGAATCCTCTTGACCTCCTGATCCACGATCCGAGCGGTGTGCTCCGACACCTGACGACGCTGCGAGAGATCCTTCCCGAGGAACACCTCGTGCTCGCTCTCGTCGACCGCCACCAAACCGATCACCTCGCTCATGCCGAAGCTCGTGACCATGCGGCGAGCCATGCTCGTGGCGCGCTCGATATCGTTCCCCGCGCCGGTCGTGACGTCTTGGTCGCCGAACACGATTTCCTCCGCGACACGTCCTCCGAAGAGCATCGCGAGCTGTCCCTCCATCCACTCGCGCGTATACGAGTGTCGATCCTCCTCGGGGAGGCTCGCGGTGATCCCGAGCGCCCGTCCTCGTGGCACGATCGTCACCTTATGAACCGGGTCGAGACCGGGAACCTTGAGCCCGAGCACCGCATGACCCGATTCGTGGTAGGCGGTCAGCGTCCGCTCGTTCTCGGTCAGCACCAGGCTCCGGCGCTCGGTGCCGAGCATGATCTTGTCCTTCGCCAGCTCGAAGTCCGTCATGGAGACCTTTTCGGCTCTACGCCGGGCCGCCAACAACGCCGCCTCGTTGCAGACGTTCGCCAGGTCCGCGCCGCTCATGCCGGGCGTGCCCCGAGCGATGAGGGAGAGCTCCACGTCGTCGGCCAACGGAAGCTTCTTGGCGTGCACGCGCAGGATCTGCTCCCGCCCCTTCACGTCCGGAGCGTCGACCATGACCTGCCGGTCGAATCGACCGGGCCGCAGCAACGCCGGGTCGAGCACGTCCGGGCGATTGGTCGCGGCCAGCAAGATCACTCCTTCATTCGACTCGAACCCGTCCATCTCGACGAGCAACGCGTTGAGCGTCTGCTCCCGCTCGTCGTGACCGCCGCCCAGACCGGCACCACGATGGCGTCCGACCGCGTCGATCTCGTCGACGAAGATGATGCACGGAGCGTGCGCCTTCCCCTGCTCGAAGAGGTCACGGACCCGGGACGCGCCGACGCCCACGAACATCTCGACGAAGTCCGACCCCGACATCTGGAAGAACGGTCGGCCGGCTTCACCGGCAACGGCACGCGCAAGGAGCGTCTTTCCCGTGCCCGGGGGTCCCACGAGCAGCACGCCTTTGGGCAGACGTCCCCCTAAACGGGAGAAGCGCGCCGGATCCTTCAGAAAATGGATGATCTCCTCGAGCTCTTCCTTCGCCTCATCGGCGCCCGCGACGTCGGCGAAGGTCACCTTCGGCGTGTCGGGCGAGATCATCTTGGCCTTCGACCGCCCGAACTGGAACGCTTTGTTTCCGCCCCCCTGCATGGTGCGGAAGATCCAGATCCAGAACGCGATGAAGAGGAGCCACGGGAGAGCCGTGAGCAGCAGCGTGCCCCAACCCGTGTCGGTGGGCTCCGCCTCGACGATGACGTCCCGTTCCGCGAGCTCCGCCAACAGCCCGTCGGTGACGTCACCCGGAAGGCGGGTTTCGAAGAGGGTGTACTCCTGACCCTCCCGCATGATCGGTTGCGTGAGCTCGCCCTCCACCTGGCGGTCACGGAACAGAACCTTGTGCACGCGCCCCTCGGCGAGGTGCTCGCGGAACTCGGTATAGGTGAACTCGGCGGCGGCCTCACCCTGCCCTCGCACGATCTGGATACCCAGAAGGAGCATGAGGGCCAGCATCATCAAGAAAGCCGCGTTCTTGGACAGACGTCCGACGCGGTTCTCGGGATCGGGGCGGTTGGGTTGGTTTTCAGGCATCGCACTCTACTCGATCGAGCCCGGCGGGGTGCACGGACGGGGCCCTATAGGCTCGCGATATATGGCAAATGGCGAAAGGCTTCCGCGTAATCAGACCCATACCCCGTGAGGAGCCCATTGGGTGCATGGACGCCGACGGACCGGGCATGGCCGGTCGCTCGAACACGGCGCGAACAGCCACGGTACCGATGCCGACGTCGTGGCCGGGAAGCCTCCGGCGCTCACGCGAACCCGATCGGGAGCGTCTCCCGCCCACCCGAACCCGCCGCCGGCGGCGGGGCGTCCGCCCGGGCCACGCCGGGGATCCAGAGCACGTCGCCCGCCGCGTCGGCCAGGACGGGAATCTCCGAACGCCGCGGAGCCGGAACGCGTGCCTCGCGGAAGAGGTGCTTGAGCTTGCGCGCACCCACACGCGTTCGGATACGGTCTCCGGCTTCCCACGCCCGCACGACGAGGGGGAATCGGAGCCGCGCCGACACGAAGCGCTCGACGAAGTCGGCCTGTCTTTCGGCTTCTTCGCCCCACCCGACCCAGACGCTCGCGCCGGACAGGAGGACCTCACCGCTTCCGCCCGCGGGACCGGGGATCCGGAGCGCCCGGTCCGGTGGCGGCGCCGATGCCGACCGTGCCAGCACCAGGCGATCGAGCTCCCGTCGAAGCGTGACCGCCCCCCCCAGGTCGATGCCGTGGCCACTCGCCCCGGACGCGGCGAAATCCACGGCCAGGGCGGTCACCCGTCCGTTCGGCCGCAGACCGAGCTCGGCCGCGAGTGCCCGCAACACTCTGGCCCGAACGGCGGGATGCAGGGCCGTGAGCGCCTCTCGGTCCACGGTGACGCGCTCCCCGTCGCGTTCGGGGTGGACCGAGTCGATCAATCCGGGCACGAGGCTCTCCCATCCCTCTTCGTCGTGCGCGGCCCGTTCCGCGAATCGGACGACCGCGCGGCGGGCGCCCGGCGCGACGAGCCGTTCCACATCCGGCAGCACGTGGTGCCGGAGGGCATTCCGGGCAAAGTCGGTCTGCCCGTTGGTCGGATCCTCCCGCCATCCGAGCCCGACCGCTCGCGCGTACGCGAGCACGTCGTCACGCCAGACGTCGAGCAGGGGTCGCCAGACGCCGTCCTCGCGTTCCCGAAGCACGCCCCGGAGCCCCACCGGTCCCGTTCCTCGGAGCACGCGGAAGAGCACGGTCTCCGCCTGGTCGTCCGCATGATGCGCGGTGGCGACGAAGCGTGCGCCTCTCGCGCGTCGAACCTCGTGAAGAAAGGCGTAGCGATGGCGGCGAGCCTCCGCCTCGGAGCTCGGCGGCGCGAGGGCGGCCCCCGCGACGAGCTCGACCCCCCAGGCGGAGCACAGCCCCCGGAGCCAGAGCGCGTCGGCGTCGCTCCCGGAGCGCATTCGGTGATCGAAGTGCGCGGCGACGATAGGCGGACCCCGGACGCCGTCCGGTCCCGGCTCACCCCTCCCGGCGAACCGAAGGAGGTGTAGCAGAACCGTGGAGTCCAGCCCCCCGGAAACCCCCACCACGACGGGATCCGTGATGGGCACGCCTCCATCCGGGACCCGGAGCGCTTCGACGTATCGCTGCCGCACGCGTCGGGCAGCATCGCAACCGTGCCCACCGTTCATTGGCCCTCCCCTTCGAGTCCCGGGGCGACAGGACGCCCATACCGCTCGTGGAGCACCCGCGCGAGAACATCCGGCCGATCGGTTTGAATCCCGTCCACACCCCAGTCGAGGAGCCGCACCATCGCCGCGGGATCGTCGACCGTCCACACCTGCACCGGAATGTTCTTGCGATGGGCCTGCGCTATGAGCCGCCGCGTCACGATCCGCCACCCTTTCCATGTCTCGGGAATTTGCAACACGTCCACCCGGGGCGTGTAACCGGCCGCCCACGGGAGGCCGCTCAATACCCGGAAGAGGATCACATGGTGCCGGCTCGCACCCCAAGGCCCGCAATATCCGCGGGCCTTCCGCCGCCAACGCTCGTATTCCGCGGCCACGAGAACGCGCGCTTCCGCCTCGTGGCGTCGGACCGCTTCCACGAGCGGCCCGGCCGCGGCGGCTTCCTTTGATTCGAGGTTGATCCATACCCCCGGGAAGGCGGCAAGCACGTCATCCAACGTCGGGATGCGCACCCCCCGTTCCCGGTAGGGAGCCCTTCCTTCGGGATCCCGGAACCGGTATCCCGCGTCGAGCGTCCGAATCTCCGCCAGCGTGAGGTCGGCCACGCGGCCGCTGCCGTCCGTCGTGCGGTCCACCGTCTCGTCGTGGATCACAACAGGGACTCCGTCCCGGGTCACGCGCACGTCCATCTCGAGCATGTCCGCGCGCCACACGTCGACCGCCTGCCGAAACGCCTCCATCGTGTTCTCGGGCACGATCCCCGAGCCACCCCGGTGCGCCACGAGCATCGGGGCCCCGGCCAGATACGGTTTCCCCGGCCGTGGGCCGGATCCGATTCCCACAGTCGTGCGGCTCCGTCGTCTACGGGGACGGCTGTCGGTCCGCCTCCACGCGCTCGATCTCCTCGGGAGTGAGCTCGTGAAAGACATAGAGGGTGAGGTCCAGGAGGTGAGCGGTCGCATCGCGCTCGAAGGTCAGGCGAGCCTGAGACTCCTCGTCCGGCCCGGCCATCCGCTCCTCCAATGCCACCACGCGCCCGGCCAGGAACACGAGGATGTCCTCGACGACCTGGGGTCTGGGATTGGCGGGCGCCTTCGCGTCGGGCATGACCTCACGCAGCATCAAGCCGCGGACGTAGGTGAGAAATCCCGGGAAGATCAGCTCCGTGAGCGGCCCTTCGTCGACCGCCTCCTCGTCCATGAGGTTCTCCCACTCCAGCTCGTTCCAGTAGAGGTCCTTGGCCTCGTCGAGCAGGTAGATCCGGTTCGTCCGCGGCAGGGGCTCGCTCGAAGCGGCGCTCGGTTGCCCGAGCTCACGCCCGAGCACTCGTTCGATCCGCTCTCGGCGGCCGCCGAGTAGCGTGCTGGCACGATCGTTCATCTTTTCTATTGTCTCATCTTCGTTGAATGTCGGTCGGGGAGACGGGAGTATACGTCCGTACCGCGTCCCATGAAACGTGGCGAAAAGGAGCGAGCCGTGCAGCCGAACTGGATCCGTGTACCGATTCTGCTCGCGCTCGCCTGGATCCTCTACGGCTACGTGAACGACCCGACCCACGCGTCGATCTTCGCCGGTGTGAACCTGGTGTTCCACGAGATGGGGCACGCGGCCTTCATGTGGTTCGGGAATCGCATGCTCACGACGGCGGGAGGCACGATCTTCGAGGTCGGGATCCCCGTGTCGGCCGGGGCCTACCTTCTGGTCAAGCAACGGGACTCGTTCGGCGCGGCGGTATGCCTTTTCTGGATGGGCACGGCGCTCTTCAGCGCCGGCGTGTACGCCGCCGACGCCCGGGCTCAGGCGCTACCGCTCGTCTCCCCCTTCGGACCCGTGGACGTGGACGGCCACGACTGGACCGTCATGCTCCTCAGGCTTGGACGCCTGTCGCAGGATCAGCAGTTCGGCTCCGCGCTGCGCAGCATGGGTGTCCTGGCCATGGCCGGGGGTGTGGGCATCGGCGCGCGCATCACCTGGGGCCGTGCCGGACGTCGTCGCGAAGGCGCGCCTCGCGCGGCCCTGGACAGAGAAGACCAACGGTTCGCGGACTTCCTCCAGCGCACGGACGGCGTGGAAGACCGGACGACCGAGTGACGGCGCGTCAGCCTCCGACCTGGAACGACACCCGCCGCAACACGGTCCCGTCCTGGTCCTCGACCCGGACCTCCCACTCACCCGTCCAGTCGGCAGGAATGGTCTTGGCGCTCCACGTACGCCAGTGGGGCCCCCGGACCGTGAGCGAGACTCGCGCGGTCTCCTCCCCGTTCCGTTCCCAGACGTGCTCGACCTCGCGCTCATCGAAGGCCCCTTCGAGCACCGTGTAGAAGTAGAGCTCGCCGACGTCCGCCGGAAAGGTTTGTGCCTCGCCGACGGGCTCGCGGTCCTCGACACCCGTGGCCACGACGGCGGTCGTCACGTCGACTCCACCGGGCTCGGGATCCTGAGCTCGAAGGGGCGCGCACACCACGGCGGCGGCGATGAGCGCGGCAACCAACGGGCGCTCGAGTCCTCCTGCTACCGACATGCTCCATGGCGCGGTCATCGCGAGACCTCCTTGCCGGGTGGCGAGGGCCGCGACGGACGGTCCTCGTGCTCCATCATTCGCTCGCTCCCCCGGGGCCGTCAAGGTTCGTGCGTTCCCCCGACATATCCCGGACCTCGTCCGGTTGGGGCCCCTTCTCGGTCACCGCCACCGGAGGCATCGGGACGTCGAGGGCCTCGGCGACGGCCCGCAACAGCTCGAGCTCCTCGACGGTCACCTCACGGTCCGAACGAACCGTGTGCTCGAGCGCGTCCAGAAGCGTTCGCCTGTCCGTGGGCGGAAGTGTCTCGAGCCGGCCGAGCGCCGCATCCACGTAGTCCAGATCCAGTCCCGTGGCGGGCTGGAGTGACATCGAGGCCGTCGTGCGGGGGTCGAAACGAGCCGCTCCCGCACGGAAGGCTACGTCCGCCCGCTCGTGCTCATCCGCACCCGCCCAGGCCACCGCGGAAAGCAAGGCGGCAGCGTCGTCGCGACGCCTGGAAAGGCCGGGGCCCACCCGGGCCGTCCGGGACGGATTTCCGCCCGGCAGTGCCCGACGGAGAAGGTGGAACACCGCGAAGTCGAAGGCATGCACCTTCCCGTCGGCGCGGGTCAACGGGCCGACGACGTCCCGCACCGCGTCGCCTCGCGTCGTGTCGAGAGACCTGAGCGAGGGGAGACAGAGCTCGAGCAGGGGCAACCGGGCTTCTCCCCCCGCCGACCGGAGCCCCATGGCCAGCGCACGTGCCCGCTCGAGCGTCTCCTCGCCCAGCACGTCCTCGACCGTGGCTTCCTGGCGCGCGCGGACATCATCCTGGTCGGAGAGGAGCAGCGCGACCACAACCGCCACGGCGCCCTCCGCGGTTCGCGTCGCGGTGCGCACGTCCTCCGGAATCTTCTCGAGGATGGATCGAGCTTGCGACAGATGGCCCGCGTCGAGTGTGCCCGCGGCCGCCACCGCGGCGGCGAGGCCAGTACCACGCTCCGGAAGTCCGGGTACGGGAAACGGCAACGGAAACGTGCCCTCCCCGGACCCGGCACCCGCCCCACCACCACCGGACGCCCCTTCACGCCCGCGATGCTTCGTCCCCTGTTCGACCTCGCCCCCCACCGACGCCGGCTTCGGCTCCAGATACGTCCCGTCCCAACCCGGATCCACACGCTCGATCCGCTCCTCGAGGGGGGGATGCGTCGCGAACGAGCGCGAGAACGCACCCTTGATCCCGTCCGAAAAGAACAGATGGCCGGCTTCCTGTGCGTGATGGTCCTCCAGCTTGGACCCGGCCGCCCCCCCTCCGATCTTGCGAAGCGCTCCGGAGATCCCGTCCGGATTGCGCGTGAACTGAACCGCGGCGGCATCCGCGAGAAACTCCCGCTGCCGCGACACGGCCGCCTGGATGAGCCGTCCGAAGAGCACGCCGAGATAGCCGAGGATGATCAAGGCGATACCGAGGAGCATGATCTGGCCCCCCCCGCCTCCCTTGCCGCCCCGCCTTCTCGCGCCACCCACGTACGAGCCGTGGAGGACGCCCCGCCCGATGACGGTGAGGAGCAGAATGCCGAAGAGCACGCCCATCAGACGGAGGTTGAGCTGCATATCTCCGTTCAGGACATGGCTGAACTCGTGCGCCATCACGCCCTGGAGCTCGTCACGCGTGAAGGTCTCGAGTCCGCCGCGGGTGATGGCGACCGCCGCATCGTGGATGGTGTGCCCGGCCGCGAACGCGTTGATCCCCGACTCACCGTCGAGGACGTAGACCGCGGGCACGGGGATCCCGGACGCGATGGACATCTCCTCGACGACGTTCAGAAGCCTTCGCTCGAGAGGGTCGGTCGAGCCCGGATCGACGCGACGCCCGCCCAGCAGCTCGGCCACCGCCGAGCCGCCCTTCCGTAGCTGCGCGGTCCGAAACGCCGACCCCGCGCCGATGACCAGCAGCATGCCCACGGCAACCATTCCGAACAGCCCCGGCTGGAACAGCTCCGGCTCGGCCACGGCTCCATCCGGTCCGGCCTGCGCGCCGCCCACACCCAGAGCGACCACCGCGACGAGATACACCCCGACGATCATGAGCGTGACCGCGAGCGCGAAGAGCAGGACCAGTCGACGGGAGAGGCTTCTCGCCTTCCCCTGCGCCTCGAAAAAATCCATCGGTTCGGCCGGGTCCGGTTCGGGTTAGCTGAAGGACACGCTGGGCGCTTCCCGTTCTTCGTCCTGGTCGATCTCGAAGAACTCGGCCGGCTCGAAGCGGAACGCGTTGGCCACGACGTTCGTCGGGACTCTCTGACGCGCCGTGTTGTACGTCATGACCGCGTCGTTGAAGGCCTGCCGTGAGAACGCGATCCGGTTCTCGGTCGACGCCAGCTCTTCCTGGAGCTGCATCATGTTCTGGTTGGCCTTGAGGTCCGGGTAAGCCTCGGACAGGGCGAAGAGCCGTGAGAGCGTGCCGCCGAGGTTCTGTTCCGCACCCGAGAGGTTTTGCATCGCCTCCGGGTCGCCCGGGTTGCTCGCCGCGGTGCTCTCCGCCTGCTGCGCCTGGTTGCGGGCGTGGATCACGGCTTCGAGCGTTTCCTTCTCGTGGCTCATGTAGCCCTTCGCGGTATCGACCAGGTTGGGAATCAGGTCGTACCGGCGCTTGAGCTGCACGTCGATCTGCGCGAACGCGTTGCGGAAGCGCTCCCGGAGCGTGACCAAGCGGTTGTACTGCATCACGCCGTACCCGACGATCAGAACGATGACGATGAGGGGAATGTACGTTCCCACGAGGTCCTCCCTACCAGGGGTGTGCAGTGGCTGGGCGAGCAGACCGAAGGTAGCCGGGACCGGATCGGGCAGCCACCCGTCTCCGATGGTGGCGTCCACCACCTCGGCTCGGACCGAGCGAGGTAGAGCTGAACAGCGCAACAAAAAGCCTCCCGGGTACGAACCCGGGAGGCCAAGGACCTGGTGCTTCTCGAGTGCCGGAGGAGGGACTCGAACCCCCGACTCGCGGATTATGATTCCGCCGCTCTAACCAACTGAGCTACTCCGGCGAAGAGACGGAAAAGCTCATCTCGGGTCGTACCGGTGTCAACCTGACCGGGATCCCCCAACCACGCCCCGGAGACCCGGGCCACGGACACGCTCGTCTACCACGGGCTGCTAGGGCGTCGGCCCCGCCTCTCCGGTGGGAGACGCGCCACCCGCCGGGGCCGCGAATCTGTAGAGCGTCTCCCCCTCCCGGATCATCCCGAACCGCTCCCGCGCGATGCGTTCGAGGGTCGCGGGATCGTTCTCGAGGGAGTCGGCACGCGCACGGAGCGAGTCGATCCGCCGTTCGAGCTCCACGAGCTCCTGGCGTGACGCTTCGACGTCCGCCCGCGCGCGCCGGAGCTCGAGGATCGAGTACTCGCCACCGAACACGGCGTAGTAGGCCGCGAGCGCCAACAATGCGGGTAGGACGATCCGCCTCAGCAAGCGCATCCGAGCTCACCTCGCTCCGCGACCGGATGTACGGCCGAACCCCCGGCCCACGATCACCCGCCCCAGAGCTCCCTTCCGGGATAGCGTGCCTTGCCGCCGAGGCTCTCCTCGATGCGGAGGAGCTGGTTGTACTTGGCAACCCGATCCGTCCGGCTCGCACTGCCGGTCTTGATCTGACCCGCTCCCGTTGCCACGGCCAGGTCCGCGATGAACGTATCCTCCGTTTCCCCCGAGCGGTGCGACACGACGCTACGAAAGCCGGCCTCCGCAGCCACGCGCATGGTGTCCAGCGTCTCCGTCAACGTGCCGATCTGATTCACTTTGATCAAGATCGCGTTGGCCGAGCCGTCGTTGATGCCCCGTTCGAGGCGATCCACGTTCGTGACGAAGAGATCGTCGCCCACGATCTGGACGCGGTCGCCGATGGCTTCCGTGATCGCCTTCCACCCGTCCCAGTCGTTCTCGTCGAGCGGGTCCTCGATGGAGCGGATCGGGTAGCGGGCCACCCATTCCTTCCAGAAGTCGACCATCTCCGCCGCGTCGCGCCGGCCTCCGCGCTCCCCCTGGAACACGTACGCGCCGTCCTCGTAGAGCTCCGTCGCGGCCACGTCCAGGGTGATCGCCACGTCCTCTCCGGGCCGGTATCCGGCCTTCTCGATGGCCTTCAACACGACCTCGATCGCTTCCTCGTTGCTCGCGAGGTCCGGAGCGAAGCCCCCCTCGTCGCCCACGGCCGTGCTGCTTCCCTGGGCCGAAAGCACCGCCTTGAGGTGATGGAAGACCTCGACGCCCATGCGGAGCCCTTCCGAGAAGGAGTCCGCCCCGACGGGCATCACCATGAACTCCTGGATATCGACGTTGTTCGACGCGTGCGCCCCGCCGTTCAGGATGTTCATCATGGGCACGGGCAACACGTCACCGCTCCCCTCACCCGCCAGGTATCGCCAGAGTGGCATCTCGTTCTCGCCGGCCGCCGCTCGCGCGACCGCCATCGAGACGGCGAGCATGGCGTTCGCGCCCAGCCGACCTTTGTTGGCCGTGCCGTCGAGGTCGATCATGGTGCGGTCGATGTCGAGCTGCTCCCGTGCTTCGAAGCCACGCAGCGCGGTCGCGATCTCGGAATTCACGTTTTCAACGGCCTTCAGGACGCCCTTGCCCATATAGCGGTCCCGGTCACCGTCCCGCAGCTCCACCGCCTCGTGCGCTCCGGTCGATGCGCCGGACGGCACCGCTGCCCGCCCGCGCACCCCCGAATCGAGGGTAACTTCGGCTTCCACCGTGGGGTTTCCGCGGGAATCAAGGATCTCTCTTCCTCTAACGTCGACGATCGCCGACATCCGACTTCCTCCGGTCTCGTGCGCGTAGGTTCAGTGCGAGGGGGTGAGCAGGCCGGCCACGGCCTCGTGCGCCCTTCGCGTGAGTGTGTCCCTGTCTGCCACTTCCAGCCCCTGCACGGGGATCGGATCACCGAGCCGGACCGTGATGACGCCCGGCCGGATCTTCAAGCTCCCTTTCGGCATGACCTCCCGGGAACCGACGATGGCTGCCGGAACAATCTCCGTGCCGGTCTGGATGCCGAGCACGAACGCCCCCTTCTTGAACCGCTGCAACTCGCCGGTCTCGGAACGCGTGCCCTCGGGAAACATGATGATGGTAGGGCGCTCCTTCTCCAAGACGTCTCGTGCCCTTTCCATAGTTGCGAGCGCCTTCTGACGGTCTTCCCGGTCGATGAAGATGTGCCCACAGCGGCGGATCGAAGGCCCGAACAGCGGGGCGCGCTCGATCTCCTTCTTCGCCACGAAACGGTAGGATCCGGGCAGACCCGTCGCGAGCGCCAACACGTCGAACCAGGAGGCGTGATTCACCGCCAGGATCTGGGGCCGATCAGGATCGATCGCTTCCTCGTTCTCGACCACTACCCGCACGCCGGTGACGCGCAGCAGGAAGCCCGACCACGCCCGCGGGACATCCTCGCACACACAGGGCAACCGCGGTGATTTCCAAGCCATCGCCCACAGAATGCGGGCCGCGTGCCAGATCGTGAGCGGGGCGATGACCGCGAGGACCGCGAGAAGACGGATCACGTCTCGCTCCAGTGATCGTAGCCGCCGCGGTCCACCGGACGCCGTCGGCCGGCGGCGTCCTCGAGGAGCACGCCGCCGTCCCGTGTGACACGACCGACACGGGTGAGCCGGACCGAGTGCCGCTGCTGCAGCGTTTCCACCTCCACGGTGCCCGGCTCCGCCGTGAAGCAGAGCTCGAAGTCCTCCCCCCCTCGAAGGGCCGCTTCCAGCGCCTCGGCGTCTCCCAACACCGCCCGAGCGTCCGGATCGACGGGAACCGAGGTTTCCTCGATCACGATCCCCGCACCCGAGGCGGCCGCGATGTGACCGGCGTCACCCGCCAGCCCGTCCGACAGGTCGACCATGGCGCGGGGGACGCCCGCGGCGGCCAGGTCACCGGCGAGGGCCACACGCGGTACCGGACGGGCGAAACGGAGACGGAGCGCCGGCAACGGGTCTTCGCCACGGTCCCACGCGCGTAGCGCGGCGGCGCCCGTTCCCAGCGTGCCGCTCACCCAGAGCTCGTCGCCCGGCCGGGCACCGGCTCTGGAAACGGGGCGCTCGGTGCGTCCGAGCACCACCAGATCGAGGAAGAGCGGCCCCGGAGAGCGGGACAGGTCTCCCCCGATCACCCTGGCGCCCACCGACGCGGCGGCGGCGCGCACCCCCGACTGGACATCCGCCACGTCGACCCGGCCGTCGGTCGCGACCGCCGCGGACACCAACACACCGACCGGCTCCGCCGCCATCGCGGCCAGGTCGGACAGAGCGGCCGCGGCCGCTCTGTAGCCGATCTCCTCGTCGGTCAGCCAACCTCGCCGGAAGTGGACGTCCTCGACGGCCAGATCGGTGCTGATCACCCACCCTCCCTCGAGGACCGCGCCATCATCGCCCGGCCCCAGCACGATTCCGGACGGAAGCTCCTCGCCCTCGCCCACGAACGCACGGATCAGGTCGAACTTCCCGTCCCGGCACCGAGCCGCACCGACGTCAGTCTCCACGCTCCGAGCCACCAGTCAGGCGGCCGGATCGATGTCGAGCACCACGAACGGAAGTCCGAGCGCGTCGGTGGGTCCACCTGGCTCGCTCAGCACGTCGGGCAGGCGTTCGAGAACGTCCGAAGGGGTGAGTGCGGCGCCCTTATCGGCCAGTCGGGCCGCACGTCCGGTGAGGTAGAGGCCGACGGCGCCCGCCGTGGCCGACACCAGGCCCTGCGCCATCAGAGTGCCGCATACGCCGGCGAGGGTGTCGCCCATCCCGGCAGCGGCGAGATCCGACGAGCCCTGCGTGTCGATGAGGAGCTCGCCATCCGGGCTCGCCGACGACGGACAGAGGGCGCGCCCTTGCACAGGACCGCGGCGATCGAAGCGCTCGACCGCGGCCGCGCCGGTCGCGGCCCGGCGACGCGGCAGCGCTCGGCATCGTCCGTCCGAGGCCGACCTCCGTCGCCGAGACAGTCGCCCCATCTCGCCCGGATGTGGCGTGAGGAGCACCGGCCTCGTGCGTCCGACCGCGGCGAGGTCGACGGCTCCGGCGGCGGCGAGATTGAGGGCGTCCGCGTCGAGGAGCACGGGACGTGGCTCACCGCCCAGGACCCGTTCGAGCAAGCGCAGCGCTACGTCCCCCTGCCCGAGCCCGGGCCCGACCACCACCGCGTCCGTGGCCGCCAACCCGTCCCTCACCGCCGCCGCGTCCGTGCCGTCCACGTAGATCGCTTCGGGCACGCCTCGCTGCACGATCTCGCGGTTCTCGGGCACGGTGCACACCCGCACGATGCCGGCACCGGCGCGGAGCGCCCCGCGCGCGGCAAGGAGCGCGGCTCCCGCCATGCCGCTCGCTCCACCGACGACGAGCACCCGCCCCACCGCGTTCTTGTGGGTGTCGCTCGACCGCCGGGGAAGTTGATCACGTGCCCACGGCGGTGTCGACACGAAAGCCCGCGCTTCGCCGCTCTCGAGGGGCGGGAAGCCGATCTCGACGACGACCAGGCGGCCGACCGCCGCGCGCGCCGGATGCACCAGCGCGCCGACCTTCGGCGCGCCGAAGGCAACCGTCACGTCGGCCCGCACGGCATCCCCCGGCACGCTCCCCCCGTCAGGATCGATTCCGGAGGGCACGTCCATGGCGAGAACGGATGCGGCGGAAGCATTGACCGCTCGAATGGCCCCCGCCTGCCGTTCGCGGGGCGCCCCCCGCACGCCCGTGCCCAGGACTCCGTCCACCACGACGGAAGCCTCCGAGAGCACGCCGGCCCAGTCCTCCGCGGTCCACCCGTCTTCGACCACGACCGGTATCGGCCAGCCGTGGAGCAGGGGATCGTCCGTGGGCCGATCCGCAACGAGAACGGCCCGCACCTCCCGTCCCCACGCCGCGAGCACGCGCAGGGCGACCAGCGCGTCTCCACCGTTGTTGCCCGCTCCCACCAGCCCGACGACCGGCCCCTCGGGGTACGACCGGTCCAGGATCACGGCGGCCGCCCTCCCCGCGTTTTCCATGAGCACGCGCTCGGGGACCCCCGAGCGGTCGATCGCTCGCCGGTCCCACGCCCCGGCTTCACGGCCCGTCAGGGCCGGCACGGGGAGGCGGTGAGGCGCCCAGGGACGAAGCGGAGGGCGCGGGTCCATCACGGCCACGCGGCCATCACGGCGCGCCCTCCCGGAACAGAAAGGCGCTCCGTTTCGGGAGGGGGGCGGCCAGGACCGACCGGGAGGGGTCGCCGGTCCGCCACGGCAAGCCGGAGAGGCGGTGGCAGCTTACTTGTAGCTCTGACCGATCTCGCGACCGAGCGTGATCTCTCCATTGTCGATCCGGATGTTGAACCCGCACTCCGGATTCGAGCAGACCCAGGCCTTGTAGCGGATCGGTGCTCCATCCCTGCCGTAGTCCGAGAGCGGCAAAAGTATCCCCGCCTCGCACTTCAGGCAGCGTGGGAACCCACCGTCTTCCACCATGTGAAACCCCTCCCATGGGTATTGTGACGAATCGTATCGTCCAGGAACCCGGCATCGCCGGGGGCTTGGTTGTCATGGAGAACGCGGGCATGCGCGTCCCCCCGTCATCAGGGTTGAGCGTTCCAGGGATAGTTGAGCTCGAACGCTTCTTCGAAGTCGAACAAGTCCGCGAAGTCTTCCGGACTGTCCCCCTCCTGCTTGACCAGGATGCCGTGCTCGACCATGGCGAACACCACCCGACCCATGTCCTCGGTCCCGTGGATCCCCCAGTGCTCCAGAACGGTCCTGGCCATCGGGCCGAACTGCTCGAGCGCGAGCGATCGCACGCCCTCGGCCAGCTCACGGCCCGTGATGTGACGCGGCTCCTCGAATCCGCGGATGACCTCGTGCAACGCCTTCAACACGAAGACATATGCCCGCGGGTCGAATCGCGGATGCTTCTCCTGGAGCTCGTCCAGAACCTCGTCGGCGAATTGCAGGTGCGTCATGTCGGAAAATGTGCGCCGTAACGGAACCTCCGCACAAGCCCGAGCGATCCGGACGGGGCGCGTCCCGCCCCGGATCGCTCGACTCGGCCGGAGTGGAGGCCAGTCGCTCAGCCCACCGATTCGAACTCCGGGTAGAGGGGAAAGCTCGCGCAGAGCTCTTTGACCTCGGCGCGTACCTTGACGATGCGCTCTTCGTCGGCCGGCGCCTCCAGCACGTGCGCGATCCAGCCGGCGATCCGCTCCATCTCGGGCTCCTTCATGCCCCGGGTCGTGAGGGCCGGCGTTCCGATACGGAGCCCGGACGTCACGAACGGAGAACGGGTCTCGTTCGGCACGGTGTTCTTGTTGACCGTGATGTCGGCGGCTTCGAGCGCTTCCTCCGCGATCTTGCCGGTGAGCTCCTCGTCGATCTCGCGCAGGTCGACCAGGATCAGGTGATTGTCCGTACCGCCGCTCACCAAGCCGAATCCGCGACTCGCGAGGCCCTCTCCCAGCGCCCGGGCGTTCGCGATGACCTGGGCCGAATAGGACTTGAAGTCCGGCTGGAGGGCCTCGCGGAACGCCACGGCCTTGGCCGCGATGACGTGCATCAGCGGACCTCCCTGCATGAAGGGGAAGACCGACTTGTCGATGCCCTTCGCATGCTCTTCCCGCGTCAGGATGAGCCCGCCCCGAGGCCCTCGCAGCGTTTTGTGCGTGGTCGTGGTCACCACGTCCGCGTGCGGCACCGGCGAGGGGTGGTGCCCGGTGGCCACCAGCCCGGCGATGTGGGCCATGTCCACCACGAGCGTCGCGCCGACCTCCCGCGCGATCGAGCCGAAGGCTTCGAAGTCGATGACCCTCGGGTACGCGCTCGCCCCGGCGATGATCATCTTCGGCTTCACGGACCGCGCCTGATCCCGAAGGGCGTCATAGTCGATCAAGCCGTCGTCGGCACGCACTCCGTAGCTACTCACGTCGAAGAGGCGCCCGCTGAAGTTCACGGGCGAGCCGTGCGTGAGGTGCCCGCCGTTGCTCAGGTCCATACCGAGGATGGGATCGCCGGGCTCCAAGAACGTGAAGTAGGCCGCCATGTTGGCCTGGGCACCCGAATGCGGCTGCACGTTGGCGTACTCGGCACCGAACAGCTCGGTCGCTCGGTCGCGCGCGAGCTCCTCGGCCACGTCGACGTGCTCACAGCCTCCGTAGTAGCGCCTCGATGGGAGGCCTTCCGCGTACTTGTTCGTCATGACGGTGCCCATCGCCTCGAGCACCGCATGGGACACGAAGTTCTCGGAGGCGATCAACTCGAGCCCGCCGGCCTGCCTGCGTGCCTCGGCGACGATGGAGTCGAAGATCTCGGGATCCGACGCTTTCAGATGGTCCATCATGGTATGTATGTCCTGTTCAAGTGACGGGTGTCCTGAATACGCTGGTCGGCGATCCGACCCGCGGCCTCTCCGGGGGACACCCCTTCAGCTTCCGCCAATGTGAAGATGCGGAGAAGAGTATCGTAGATCTCGCCGGCCTTGTCCCGGCTCTGTTCCTTCGTCCAACCCTGCAGCTCGCCGTAGACGTTGATCACCCCCCCGGCGTTGATCACGTAATCCGGGGCGTAGAGGATCCCGGCCTCATGGAGGGCGGGACCGTGCCGAATCGTGCTCTCGAGCTGGTTGTTCGCCGAGCCCGCCACGATGTCGACCTTGAGCCGTGGAAGCGTTTCGTCGTTGACGACGGCCCCGAGAGCGCATGGAGCGAAGACATCGGCGTCGACATCGAAGATCGCATCGGGAACGACGGCGTCGGCGTCGAACTCGTCCACGACCCGCTCGATCCGGTCGCTGTCGATATCGGTCACGCTCAGCTTCGCGCCCTCGGCGGCGAGGTCCTCACAGAGGTGGTATCCGACGCTCCCGAGCCCCTGAACCGCGACGTGGAGCCCCTGCAGCGACTCGTCCCCGTATCGGGCGCGGACACACGCCTTGATGCCCCGATAGACCCCATAGGCCGTGACCGGCGACGGATCACCGGACGTGCCCTCCAACCCGACGACATGCTCGGTCTCCAGAGCCACGTACGCCATGTCCTGAGGGGACGTGCCTACGTCCTCGGCAGTGATATAGCGCCCCCCGAGCGATTCGATCGCCCGTCCGTGAGCCCGGAAGATCAGCTCCCGGTCCGCACCCTTCGGGTCACCCCAGATCACGGATTTGCCACCCCCGAGCGCGAGCCCGGTCACCGCCGCCTTGTACGTCATCCCACGGGCGAGGCGCAGCGCGTCCAGCACCGCCTCGTGCTCCGTCCGGTAGTTCCAGAAGCGTGTGCCCCCCAGCCCCGGGCCCAAGGACGTGTCGTGCAGCGCGATGATCCCCTTGTACCCGAACCGTGGCTCGGTCCAGAGCACCAGCTGCTCGTGCTCTCCCTCCGCCATCAAGTCGAACAGTTCCATTCCCCATCCCGTTGATCGTGGATCCGACGCTTCAGTCTCCCGCAGCCCGGAGCACCTCGCGCGCGATCACCTGACGCAGGATCTCGTTCGTTCCTTCGAAGATCTCGTAGCCTTTCGCGTCGCGAAGGAGCTTCTCGACCGGATAGTGTCGCATGTATCCGTATCCGCCGTAAATCTGGACGGCTTCGTCGGCGGCCCAGGTGGCGGCCTCCGACGCCACGAGCTTGGCCATCGCCGCACGTGCCGTCACACCGTCGACGCCCGTGCGCACACCGGTCGCGGTGTCCTGGAGCGCCTCCATGACACCGGCCGCTTCGTGGGCCAGCGCTCGCCCGGCGGACACGCGCGTCGCCATCTCCGCCAGCTTGGCCTGGATCGCGCCGAAACGAGCGATCTCGCGTCCGAATTGCTCCCGCTCGAGCGCGTAGCGAGCCGCGTGCTCCATGGACGCCCGTCCGACCCCGCTCGCCTGGACCGCGACGCCGATGCGGCCGAGGTCGAGCGCCGCGAGCGCGTAGCGGAGGCCCGCGCCTCGCTCTCCGAGAAGTCCCTCCGCGTCCAACTGCACCCCTTCGAGGCAGAGCGTCACGGTGTCCGAGGCCCGGAACCCCATGGTCGTCTCGCGTGTGCCCGGCTCGAGGCCGCCCGCTTCACCGGGCACGAGGAACGTCGAGATCTCGTCTTCCCCGGTGCGCGCGAAGGTCAGCACGAGCCCCGCCCGGACCCCGTTCGTCACCCACTTTTTCTCCCCGTCGAGGCGCCATCCGTCCCCGTCCGCCGTCGCGGCCGTCCGGAGCGCACCGGGATCGCTCCCGGCGCCGGCCTCCGAAAGCGCGAACGCACCGAGTGTATTCCCCGAGGCCAACTCCGGGAGCCACCGCCCCTTCTGCTCCTCGGAGCCATACCACCGCAGGAGTCCCGACACGGGTCCGCTGTGGATGGACACGGCCAGGGCGACGGCCGGATCCCCCCAGGCGAGCTCCTCGAGGACGAGCAGATAGGTGACGAGGTCGAAGTCCAGGCCTCCGTGCTCTTCGTCGACGAGCATCCCGAGGAACCCCAGCTCGGCGAGCTTCCCGAAGACGTCGTCACCGAGCGAGCGACTCGCGTCCCACTCGTACGTGTACGGACGGAGCTCGCCGGCCGCGAACTCGTGGGCAAGCGTTTGGATTTCCAGCTGTTCAGGCGTAGGCATGTCTGCCGCGCTCCGTTGTCAGAGTCGGTCTTGTGCTCAGGGTTGGTCGTACGCGTAGAAGCCCCGTCCCGACTTGCGACCCAGCCAACCCGCCGCGACGTACTTACGGAGCAGAGGTGAGGGGCGGTAGCGATCGTCACCGAGCTCTCGGTGAAGGACTTCGAGGATGTTCAGGCAGGTGTCGAGCCCGATCAGGTCCGCCAGCTTGAGCGGCCCGAGCGGATGGTTCATGCCCAGCTTCATGACGGTGTCGATGGCCTCCACTTCGGCCACGCCCTCCATCAGGGCCGTGACCGCCTCGTTGATCATCGGCATGAGGACCCGGTTCGACACGAAGCCCGGGTAGTCGTTGACCTCGACCGGCGTCTTGCCGAGCGCGTCGGCCAGCTCGACGGTCGCGCGGGTCGTCTCGTCGCTCGTGGCGAGCCCACGGATGACCTCGACGAGCTGCATGACGGGCACCGGGTTCATGAAGTGCATGCCGATCACCTTGTCCGGTCGCCCGGTGCGCGCGGCGATCTCGGTGATCGAGATGGACGAGGTGTTGCTCGCGAGAATGGTGTCGGGAGGCGCCGCCCCATCGAGCGTCTCGAAAATCTCGTACTTCAGCTCGGCCTTTTCCGGGACGGCCTCGACGACGAGGTCCATATCGGCAGCCCCCGCTCCGAGGTCCGTCGCCGTCTCGATGCGGCCGAGCGTGGCGTCTTTCTCCGCCACGTCGAGCGCTCCCTTCTTCACCTGACGCTCGAGGTTCTTCGAGATCGTCTCGAGCGCCCGCTCGAGCACGTCGGGCGAGAGATCCACGAGGCGTACCGTCTTTCCGTGCTGGGCGACGACGTGAGCGATCCCGTTGCCCATCGTCCCGCCCCCCACGACCGCGATCCGGTCGATGCTCATCTCAGTTGGTCTCCTTCGTCATTCGTACTCTTGGTCCGATGGCCACGAGCGGTCCCGCGGCCTGCACGTTCTCGCTCGGGTAGAGCCGACGCGTGCGCCAACACCACCATGTCGCTCCGGCCAGCACCAAGCTGACCAGGACGCTTCCTTCCGGTCCGAACGGGCCGCCTCCGAGCCAGGTGGGTCCCGCCGAGAGGGCCTCGTAGTAGGGCGCGTCGAACAGCTCGAGGCCGCTCACCGGCAGATCCGCGACGTACGCCCCACCCCAGTTCCAACCGACGTGTGCGCCCGTGGCCCACCACAGACTTCCGGTGCGGACCCATATCACGCCCAGCCACACGCCCGCTATGGCGATATTCACGACCGCCAAGGGCGTGATCCCCGGATTTCCCAGGTGCGCCAGAGCGAAGGCCACCGACGTGACGAGCAACGCCCGCTCCACGCCCCAGGCCTCCGCGAGTGCCTGGAAGGGATAGCCCCGGAGCAACACTTCCTCGGCCGCGGCCGGAAGCAGCAGGAAGACGAGGGCCGAAACACCCGCCACGAGCCAACCGGTCGGCGTGCCCCCTTCCGGCGACCATGTCACCCCTCCCGCTACCGCCATCATCCCGACGGCGCCGAGGGCGATCAGAGTTCCGAGACCGGTTCCGAGTGCGAGCTCCGGAACGGCGCTCCGCCCTAAGTGGAAACCCAACGCCGCCGTCCCTCGCCCGTCCGCGGCCAGGAGCATCCATCCCGCCAGAGCCCCGGCAACGAGCAAGGCCACCGAGCCCCCGAGCACCGAAGGGGGAAGCGCGAGTCCCACCGCGGCCGCCACCAGGACGGTGACCACGGCGAATGTCAGAAGACGCCATCCTAAACGGAGCCTCCCCGCGTCCGTCCTGAAGACACGCTCGGAGGCACCGTTCCACACGCCGATTCGGAATCGGCGCGGCTAGAGTCGCCCGAAGCTCGTGCCCCGGAGCGTCTTCGTGGCGAAGAACGCCAGCAGGATCTTCGTCACGTCTCCCGCGACGAACGGGAGCACGCCCAAGCTGAGCGCCGTGGCCAGCCCCCCTCCCGTGAGCATCAGCAGCCACGATACGCCACCGGCGTAGATCGTCGCGATGCCGAGGGTCAGTCCGAGGAGCATCCGCCCGGCACCGGCGTCCCGTCCGGAGATCGCGCCCACCACGTAGGCGGCCGCGGGCATCGCCAGCAGGTAGCCGCCGGTCGGACCGAGCAGCCACGGCAGGCCCGCGGCGCCGTTCGAGAAAACGGGCGCGCCCGCGGCGCCGATCGTCACGTACGAGGCGATCGCCAGTGCGCCCAGACGCGGTCCGAGCGCCGCGCCCGCCAGAATCACGAAGAGGGGCTGCAGCGTCATCGGGACCTGCGTCCACGGGAACCGGACGGCCACCTGGGCACCGAAAGCGGTCGCCAGCACGAAGGCCACGAGCGCGAAGGCCCTGCGGGCCCGCGGATCCGTTACGACGTCCTGGACGGCCCAGGCTCTCAAGGTCTGCGTTACCGTGTTCATTCTGCTCGTCTCACTCCTGTGCTCGGGAGTCGGTGGTGTCTTTCGTACGACCTGGCTCGGATCAGCGCTTCTCGACGGAGAGGGCAACGGCGTTTCCGCCTCCGAGGCACAGCGTGGCCAGCCCCGTGTCGACGTCCTTCTGTGCCATGGCATTCAGGAGCGTGACGAGAATCCGCGTCCCCGAAGCTCCGATGGGATGCCCGAGCGCGACCGCGCCGCCGTTCACGTTGACCCGCTCCTCGTCCATTCCCAGCGCCCGCATGTCGGCGATCGCCTGGACCGCGAACGCTTCGTTCACCTCGAAAAGCCCGTAGTCGCCGATGGCCTTCCCTTCACGCGTCATCAGCTTCTGGACCGCGTCGACGGGCGCGAAGAAGAGGTCTTCCGGCTCGGTAGCGCCCGAAGCGTATCCGGAGATCACGGCGTCGTACTCCAGGCCGTGCGCCTGTGCGTACTCCAGCGAGGCGACGACGACCGCCGCGGCCCCGTCGTTGAGGCCCGGCGCGTTCCCCGCTGTCACGACGTGCTCCTCGATATCGTCCGGCGCGTCCCGCACGAAGGCGGGGCGCAGCTTGCCGAGCGCCTCCAGCGACGTGTCGGCGCGCGGACCCTCGTCCGTGTCCACGACGGTGACGCCGCGGCGGCCCTTCACTTCGACCGGCACGATCTCGTCCCGGAACCGGCCGCCCTCGATGGCTTCGACCGCTTTCTGATGGGAGCGGAGACTGAAGGCATCGGCATCTTCGCGGGAGACCTCGGCCTTCTGTGCCGTATACTCGGCGTGTCCGCCCATGTGACAGTTGCCGAACGAGCACCAGAGCCCGTCGAGAATCAGCCCGTCCTGCATCTTCTGATCCCCGAACTTGACGCCGTTCCTCATCCCTCGGACATAGTGCGGCGCGTTCGACATCGATTCCATTCCCCCGGCCACCACCAGGCGCGCGTCCCCGGCGCGGACCGCCTGCGCGGCGAGCATCACCGCCTTGAGACCGGACCCGCACACCTTGTTCACGGTGACGGCGGGAATCGTCGCCGGTAGCCCACTGTTGACCGCCGCCTGGCGGGCGGGCGCCTGCCCCTCCCCCGCCGTCACGACGTTTCCGACGATCGCCTCCTCGATGTCGCCGACGTCGACGCCGGCGCGCTCGACCGCGGCACGGATGGCGATCGACCCGAGATCCGGAGCGGACACCGGGCCGAGCCCTCCGAGGAAGCGTCCGACGGGCGTGCGTGCGCCCCCCTTGAGAATGACCGCGGTCTTGGATGCGTCAGCCATATCGTTCCTGAACCCCTTGATGTCCGGATCGTCGTCTGCGTTCGAGAGCTCCGGGTGCGCTCTGGAGCGAACCCGGAGAGCCACCAAGATACCCAAAAATACGGTAAGTCAAAGGACGAGCCCGCCGAGCGCTGACCGTTGCTCAGCCCGTGCTTCCCTCGCGCAGCGCCGGACGGTCCGCGTCGGGATCCAGCCGTCCCCACGCCGTCACCGGGTCGTGCTCGAACACGAGCAGCCAGTCCTCCTCGAGCGCCCGCGGCCACAGCCCCCGCTTCGACTCCAACGTCACGAGCGGCTCGAGGTCGTATCCCATGATCCACGGAAGCGGCAAGTGCGCGGTCGTGGGGCACACGTCGGCGAGGAAGCACGCGGTTTCGCCGTCGCTCTGCACCAGCACCGACTGGTGGTGCGGGGTGTGGCCGGGCGTCGGAAGCACGCTCACGCCTTCGGTGATCTCGGCCTCTCCCCGCACGAGATCCCACAGCCCCGCATCCGTCACGGGCTGGTGGTTCGCCTCCAGGTAGCTGGCCCGGATGCGCTCGTTCCGGCTCCGGGCCAGCTCGAGCTCACCCTCCTGCACCACGTAGCGTGCGTCCGGAAACGCGGGCCGCACGATTCCGTCCGCTCCGAGCACGGTGTTCCCGCCCGCGTGGTCGAAGTGGAGGTGGGTGTCGAGCATGATGTCGATGTCCGACGGCTCGAAGCCGACGTCGCGGATCGCGTCTTCCAGGCGGGTCGGATTTCCCTCGTTCTGCACGCCGTAGATGTCCCGGAACTTCTCGTCCTGCTTGTTGCCGATGCCGTTGTCGACGAGAACCAGGGCGTTGGGGGCCTCCACGAGCAGGCAGCGAAGCGCGAGCGGAATGCGGTTGCGCTCGTCGGCCGGAATCCGCTTTTCCCAGAGGGGCTTGGGAACCACCCCGAACATGGCGCCCCCGTCCAGCCACTGCAGACCGGCTTCGAGCGCGTGGATGCGGATGGAGCCGATCCGGGTGGTGCGGCTCAGCGGTAGATCCTGGATGTCACGGGTCATAGGCCTTCCAACGAAAATTGATCGGGGTCGGAGTTGCGGCGCCGGCGTCGAGCATACCCCTCGAGCGCATCGAGGTCCGCGACGCCGAGGCCGGCCGCCTCGCCCAGGAGCCGGAGCAACACCCTCGCCGTGGCCAGCGCGTCTCCTTTGGCCCGGTGTCGCCCGTGGATGGGCACGCCGAAGTGCCGGCAAACGACGTCGAGGTTGCGGCGCTTCAGCTCGGGAACGAGCCGGCGCGCGAGCCGCACGGTGCAGAGGCGCCGCACGTCGGGGGCCTCTCCGAGCGCGTCGATGAGCTCGCGCGAAACGAAGCTCCAATCGAAGGTGACGTTATGGGCCACGAAGACCCGGCCCCGAACCCGCTCGGCCACCGCTTCCGCCACGTGCTCGAAGTAGGGCGCGTCCCGGACCATTCCGGTGCTGATGCCGGTGAGCGCCTCGATCCCCGGAGGGATGGCGCCCCCGGGATTGACCAGGGTCTCGTACTCCCTCGTGATGCATCCCCCCTGGACCTCGACGATCCCGATATCGATGACCCTGTGTCCTCGCCGGGCCGACCCGCCGGTGGTCTCGACATCCACCACGGCGAACGGGATCTCGTCGAGGGCCCCGGTCACTCCGAGGCTCCTCCTGCCTGGGTGATCGCGAACGAGAGCGCTTCGAGCTCCATGACCAGGCTCACATCCTCCACGCGAACCTTATCGGGCACGCGAAGTCGAATGGGAGCGAAGTTCAAGATCCCTTTCACGCCCGCGTCCACGGCCCGGGCAGCCAGCTCCTGCGCGGCCGAGCCCGGCACCGCCAGAATCACGAGCTCCACGCGCTCGGCCCGCAGCACCTCTTCGAGATCGGCCGAATCGCGGATCGTGACATCGCCCCACCGGCGCCCGATCTTTTCCGGGTCGGCGTCGAAGACGGCCACGCAATCGTATCCGCGGACCTGGAAATCCGGATAGGAGAAGAGCGCCGAGCCGATGCGGCCGGCTCCGATGAGCCCGACGCGCCACGTACGATCCACGCCGAGGATCTGTCGCAGTTGGTTGCGCAGCTCGTCCACCTGATAGCCCAGACCCCGCTTCCCGAACGATCCGAAGTGGGATAGGTCCTTCCGCACCTGCGCGGCGGTCGTCTGGCCCCGCGCCGCCAACTCCTCGCTGGATACGGTCGACTCGCCGCCTTCGCTCTCGAACTCCTCCAGCGATCTGAGGTAGTGCGACAGGCGCCGGACGGTGCTTTCAGGAATACGTCTGGATACCGGGGGACGGGTGATCACGCGCGCTGAACGACGGAAGGAGGCGACGGCTTGTGAAAAAGTTCACAAAAAAATTAGGCCGCGTGACGCCTCAGGGCAACGCGAGGACGAGCTCGATGAACGCTTCCGGCGAAAGTCGCTCGGGTCGGTCGGTCAGGGTGATGTTCGCCCTCGCAGCGGCCTTTCGCGAGGCGGCTTCGGAGCACGAGATGTCGGGATGGTCACGCAGGATCGTCCCGAGCTGCTTCCGCCGCCACTGGAACGCGGCTCGCACCAGGGTCCTGAGGCGCGCCTCGATCTCGGGGGTCGTCCGCTCCGGCCGGAACGGCTCGATTCGGATGATCGCCGAGTCCACCCGCGGCACGGGCCGAAACGCACCGCGTGCCACTTTGAAGAGCCTCGTGACGTGGGCCACGCTCCGCACCCCGACGGACAACGCACCGTACGCGCCCGTTCCGACCGGAGCGACGATGCGGTCGGCCACGTCGAGCTGGACCATGAGCACGATGACCGCCGGCCGCGGCCGCTCGAGGATCCGGAAGAGGATGGGCGTGGTGATGTTGTACGGGATGTTCCCGAGCACCCGGAGCGCGGAGGGATGCTCCACGTGATCGTTCAAGGGGGTCGTGAGCACGTCCCCGTGCACGACCTCGACGTCGGAACGTCCCCGGAAGCGCGTTTGGAGATTCGCGGCGAGCGCGTCGTCGAGCTCCACGAGCACCAACCGCCGCACCCGTCCTTCCAGATGCTCGGTGAGCGCGCCCTGACCAGGGCCGATCTCCAGCACTTCGTCGTCCGGTCCGGCTTCCAGCGCCGCAACGATCTTGCGTTGGAGATTGGGATCGACGAGAAAGTTCTGGCCGAGGGACTTCTTCGCCCGAGGGCGCTCGGCCATGCCGCGACTCAGACGCGGACGGCGAGCGCCGTCCGGTCGTCGCCCAGCGAGGGCCGCTGCTCGACCTGGTCCGTCAGGTCGAAGAGCGCGCGGATGATATCTTCCGGGCTGGAGAATCGCGTGCGAACCGCCGTCTCGAGCACGAGCCGCTCGCCGTTCCCACGGCTCGTCGTGGTCAGGGCGTCGGACAACCCGTCCGTGAACAGGAGGAGAACGTCCTCTCCAGCACGCCAGGAGCGAGACGTCTCGTGGTACGCATCGCTTCCGGCGAAGCCCACCGGAGGATCCGTGGCGCCCAGCCGGTCCGTCGATCCCTCGGGCTCCACGGCGAAGGCGTGCGGATGCCCCGCGTTCGCGTAGACGAGGGTCCCCGCGGCCGGATCGATGACGCCGTAGAACACGGTGAGGAACATCTCGGTGGTCTCGAGCTCGTCCCGGAGGGCGTCGTCGAGCCCGCGGAGGACCGCGGCCGGGGAATCGTGCTCTCGCGCGTAGATCCCCGCGGCGCTCATGGCGAGCGTCATGATGAGCGCCGAGGGAAAGCCGTGCAGGGACACGTCCCCGAGCATGACCCCCACCCGACCACCCGAGAGCTCGAAGAGCTGGTAGAAATCCCCGCCCACCTGCTCGGTGGGCTGAACCCGCCCGGCCGCCTGGGCCGCCTCGAAGGCGGAGGGGTCGGGCAGCAGCTTCATCTGAAGGTCGTGGGCGAGCTCCATCTCCCGGACCATGCGCTCCCGGGAAAGCGTCTTGCGGACCAGCCGGTTGTTCTCGATCGCGGCTCCGACCTGGGACGCGATCGCCGCGAGCAGCCGTTGGTTGGCCGCGTTGAAGCGGCTCCCGTCCCGGCGGCCGATGAGGTTCATGACTCCTACCGTCCGCGAGCCTCCTTGCCCCGGCGAATACCGGATTGGAACCGATAGGAACGAATCGCCCTCGCCTCCACTGTCCCGCTCACCCGGAGTCGCCATCCGAGTCGCGATGAGGGACCGTCCTTCCCTGAAGACCATGGCCGTGATGGTATCCGGCTCGTCCGGGGAAACCGGTGCCTCTCGCCCGTCCTCTCCCACCTCCGCTGCGAGGTGCAGAGCGTCCGTCGTGGACCGGTGCACCCATATCGAGCCCCGCTTCGCGCCCATGACGTCACGGACTTCGTCGAGGATCTTGTGGGCGCCGTCCACCAAGTCGAGCGTGGATCCGAGGGTCTCGCTGATCGAATAGAGGAGGTTGATCTCTTCGAACCGCTCGGAGAGCTCGGCCGTGAACTGCTGAAGCTCCCGACCGGTGCGGGTCGCGTACGCGAGCATGGGCGCGAGCACCCCCACCGCGTCTTCAGCGTCGGGCGCGCCCGACGTCCCGACCTGGAGCTCGTACTCTTCGTCCGGGCCTTCGATGACGGTGCTGACGTAGGTGCGCTCTTCGGTCGCGCTTGCCGCGTCACCGTCCTCCGAGACGTAAAGGAGCTCGGACGGCGCTTCGGATTCGTTCGGCACCGTGGTCAGCCGCACGCGCGCTCCGAAACGCTCTTCGAAGGCCCTGACCGACTCGAGGAATGGTTCCGGCAGGATCCCGTGGACCCACCGGTCCGAAGGGCTCACGCCTGAACGCCGCCCTCGAGGGCGTCGCCCGAGTCGAATCTGAGGACGAGCGTCACCTGATTCCCGCGATCGTTGAACCAGACTTCGTCCAGCAGCTCTCGCATGAGAAAGAGGCCGCGGCCGCAAGGCTTGCTGAGGTTCGCCGGCTCGGTGGGATCCGGCACCGAGCCCGGATCGAAGCCCCTTCCCTGGTCGGTGACGCGCGCTTCCAACTGCCCGTGTCCCAGCGTGATCTCCACCTTGACGCTCTTGTCGGGATCGTGGCCGTTCCCGTACATCATCGCGTTGGAGAGGGCTTCGGTGAGGGCGACCCGGAAATTCAGATCGAGCTTATGGGCTTTGGCGCGACAGTCGCGGCACCGGAGCACCACATACTCCACCACCCGCTCGATGGAGCGGATATCGGAGGGCAACTCCAGAACGATGTCGCGATCCGTCGGTAACGGCATCTTCCCGTGCTCGATCAAAAGCCTTCCATGGCTTCGTCCTTCGTATCCGCGATCCGGAAGAGCGTGTCGAGCTTGGTCAGCTCGAAGAGGGTCCGCAGGTCCTCGTTCAGGCTGGACAGCCGCAGCTCTCCGCCCTGCTCCCGGATCTTCTTGGACAGGCTCACCAGCACCCCGAGCCCCGAAGAATCGATATACCCCGTATTCGAGAAGTCGATGACGAACTTCCGGTCCCCCTTGTCCAATCGCTCGAGCACCTGCTGCTTGAGCTCCTGGCGATTGCCGACGATGAGCTGGCCCTCGACTTCGACGAGCGTGATCTCACCGTTCTGCGACACCTGAAAGCCCATGGGCTGGATGCTCCCTGATAGGGAAGTTGGGATACGTAGGGCGCCCTCGCGAGCGTGCGACGGCATGCATCGACGAGAACAATTGTAAAAAAGATACGAACCCGCGGGCAAGGAACGGACGCGTCGCGCTACCCGGCCAGGAGCGAGGTCACGCACGATACGGCGAGAATATCGGACGGCGTCGCGCCACGCGACAGGTCGTTGCACGGCCGGCTCAGCCCCTGCAGGATCGGGCCGATCGCCTGGGCGCCCCCGAGGTACTGTACGAGCTTGTAGGCGATGTTCGCAGCGTCGAGGTCGGGGAAGACCAGCACGTTCGCTCGGCCCGCCACGGACGACCCCGGCGCCTTCCGGCTTCCCACCGCCTCGGAGAGCGCCGCGTCACCCTGTAGCTCCCCGTCGGCGGCCACGTCGGGCTGGAGCTCCCGGAACCGGGCGACCGCATCCCGCACGAGATCGACAGCCGGCCCCGAGGCCGACCCCTTCGTGGAATACGAGAGGAACGCGACGCGCGGCTCGTCTCCGACGACTTTCCGGCGCGCACGGGCGGCGGCCACGCCGATCTCGGCGAGCTGCGCCGACGTGGGCGAAGGCACGACCGCCGCGTCGGTGAAGGTCAGCACCGAAGGCCCGTGAGAGTGATCCTCGCCGAACGCCATATAGAACGAGGAACTCACCGTGTCGATCCCTTCCGCCGTTCCCACACCCCGGAGCGCGGCGACCACCACGTCGCCGGTGGTGCGCACCGAGCCGGCGACCGAGGCGGCCGCCTCACCCGTGTGCACCATGAGCGCTCCCTGGAGGAGCGGATCCCGCACCAACTCCTCCGCGCGCCGAGCCGGCTTGCCCACCGCATTCCGGATCTCCGTGAATACCGACCGGTACCGTTCCAGCCGCACGCCATCCCCCGGATCCCGGATTTCGGCCCGACCCGGGTCGATCCCCGCGTGACGGAGTCCGTCGGCCACCTCGTCGGGCGGGCCGATCAGAACCGCGTCGAAGAGCCCCTCGCGCACCCCTTCGGCGACCGCCTGTTGCACGCGAGGCTCTTCGCCTTCCGGAAAGACCAATGTTCGTCGGGCCTCGCGCGCGGCGCTCCGGACCCGGTCCAGGAAGGTCCCGTCACTCATCCTTCGAGCTTCCGCTCGAGCTGCTCCAACACCGGAGCCGAGACGAAGCTCGACACGTCCCCACCGAGGGACGCGACCTCGCGGACGAGCGACGAAGAGATGAAGGAGTAGCGCGCCTCGGGCACGAGAAAGAGGGACTCGACGTCCGGCCAAAGCTCCTGATTCATCTGCGCCATTTGAAGCTCGTACTCGAAATCGGAGATCGCCCTCAGCCCCCGCACGATGAAATGGCCGCCCACCTCTCGAGCGAAATCGACGAGGAGGCCCTGGAACGGGTGCACCTCGACCCGGGGCTCGTCGGCGAAGACGCCTCGGATGAGCTCGACTCGTTCCTCCACCGAGAACAGGCCTTGCTTGGTATGCGTGGCCGTGCGCGCGACCCCGATCACGAGGCGATCCACCAGCCGGAGCGTCCGCCGGGCGATGTCTTCGTGCCCCCGCGTGATCGGGTCGAACGAGCCCGGATAGAGGCCGACGATCGGGTCAGGTCGGGCGGTCGTCCGTGTCCGTGTCGTCATGGTCCGTGAGGGTCGTTAGTGCGGTGTCCCCGTACCGTCGGGTGCGGGCGTGGGTGGGGAGCGGGATCGGGTCCCGCCAAGAATGTTCGACCCAGAGGGTACGAGCAACCGGCCGCGACAGGAAGCGCTCGACGAGCATACGCGCGTCGTTCGTCCCGTAGGGCGGGTCGGCCAGCGCCATATCGAATCGGAGGGGCTCGCGGTCCAGAAACCGGAAGACGTCGTCGCTTACGACCGTCACCTCGTCCTCGGCACCGAGCGCGGCCACGTTGGCACGGAGCGCCTCGAGGGCTACACGGCTCCGTTCCACGAACACCACTTCCGCGGCGCCACGGCTGAGCGCTTCCAAGCCCAGCGCCCCGGACCCCGCGAAGAGGTCGAGCACGCGCGCGCCGGGCAGCTCGGGGGCGGCCGCCGACATCCACGCCTCCCGCACCCGGTCGGTCGTCGGACGCACGGATCGTCCCCGGGGCGCCTTCAAGCGGCGTCCTCCCCACTTCCCCGCCACGATTCTCACGTCGAGGCCCCCGCGGGCCGCACATCGACCAGCTTCGCTTGCGCCGTCGCGCGTCCCCGCCACTCGTTCTTCTCGAGCCGGTACAACACGTCGTGCCCGTCGGCCGCCAAGGTTTCGGAGGGGCAGCGTGCGAACAGGCCGAAACCGATAGCCTCCACCCGTGTCTCGTCCCGGGTCAGCACGGTTTTTAGGTGGCCGTGCCCGACTTCCCTCGATCCCTCCAGCCTCACGCCGTCGGTCCGGAACAGAGGCCCCGGATTACCAATGCCATGCGGGCCCAGATACGTGAGCCAGTGCACCAGCTCGAGATCGACGCTCGCCGGGTCGAGAGCGAGGTCGGGGCGGAGCGCCGGGCGAAGATCGTTTTCCTCCATCCGTGCCCGCGCCTCGGCATTGAGCGCCTCCCGAAGCGCCGGAACCCGATCGCGGAGCACGTCCATCCCCGCGGCCTGGCGGTGGCCGCCGAAGCGCTCCAGGTGTTCCGAGCACGCCTTCAACGCCTCGTAGAGGTGGAAGCCGGGCACGGACCGGGCACTGCCCCGTCCCCGCGCACCGTCGAGGGCCACCATCACCACCGGGCGGTGAATCCGTTCGACGACCCGCGAAGCGACGATGCCGATGATGCCCGGGTGCCACCCGTCCGCTGCGAGCACGACCGCGTAATCCCGGTCCGGGTCGTACGTCTGTTCGAGCTCCGCGAACGCCTCCTCCTCGGTTCGGCGGTCCTCCAGGCGTCGGTCTCGATTGATCTCCTCGAGGGCCGTAGCGAGCGCGCGAGCCTCCTCGGGCTCGTCGGTCAGGAGCAGCCGCAAGGCGTCGTCGGCGTCCCCGATGCGCCCGGCTGCGTTGATCCGGGGTGCGACCACGAAGCCCAGCTTCCCCGCGGTGAGCTCGTCGGCCGCGGTACCCGAAGCGTCCAGTAGGGCGGCAAGGCCGGGGAGCGTCGTTCGGGCCATCCGCTTCAGGCCGTACGCGACCAGGACACGGTTCTCGCCGGAAAGCGGCACGAGGTCCGCGACCGTAGCGAGCGCCACCAGATCGAGGTAGCGCGCCAGGGGCTCGAGATCTTCGTCGAGCGCCCGGCCCACGAGCTCACAAACCCGGTAGGCGAGACCCGTTCCACTGAGACCCTCGTCCGGATACGGACAATCCGGCCGCTTGGGGTTGACCACGGCGTACGCCGGGCTGGGCGCTTCTCCCACCGTGTGATGGTCCGTCACCACTACGTCGCGTCCCTCGCGGGCCGCCGCAGCGACGGTGTCGTGAGCCACCGTCCCACAGTCCGCGGTCAGGATGAGCGTGGCATCCGCGTGACGGGCCGCTTCGAGCCCGGCTTCCGAAAAGTCGTATCCGTCCCGGAGCCGGTGCGGCACGAAGGGCACGACGCGACCTCCGAGTCCCCGCAACCAACGCGTGAGCAGCGCCGTGGCACAGATTCCGTCCACGTCGTAATCGCCGTGCACGAGGATCACCTCCCCCGCACGAACCGCCTCCGCGATCCGCTCGGCCGCCCGGGGTCCGTCGGCCAGGAGCGCGGGGTCGTGAAGATGCTCCAAACGGGGCCGCAGAAAGCGCTTGGCCGCTTCGGGATCGGACAGCCCCCGCACCGCGAGCACGCGACAGACCGGCTCGGGGAGCCGAAGCGCCGCCTGAAGGGTCCGGACGGCCCGCGGATCGGGCTCCGGAGGAGCGTGCCACACCGCTGCGGGAGATCGCACCGTGGACGGGCGCGAAGCGGTGGACCGGGTCACGTAGGCCTCGAGCCCCCGAGCGTGTCCGGGCCTGTCACTCGTCGACGAGGGCCTCGTCCGGGTCCTCGGTGCCGGCCGCGCCATCCGACGAGGTCGTGTCGTCCGTCTCCGCTTCGGATTCGGCTTCGGACCGGGGATCGGGAGCGGAAAGGATGACCCCGCACGCTTCGCAGCGGATCAGGTCATCCCCGTGCCGGATCTCCGTCTGAACCTGGAGCGGCACCATGCCGAAACAGTTTCCACAAGCTCCGTCCTCCGTCAGCTCGGCCACCGCCTGGCGCCCGGTTCGGCCCCGGATCGCGTCATAGATGTGGAGCTCGCTTTCGTCGATCTCCTCCACGAATTCTTGCCGTTTCGCCCGGAGCTCCTCGAGCAGCTTCTCGACCTCGGTACGTTCCTGCACGAGAGCTTCACGCTTGGGCTCGACCATCGAGCGAGCTTCCTCGTAGGCCTCCTCGAGCTCCGCGATTCGCTCGTCGGACTTGCGGATCTGATCGAGCAGGGTGTAGGCCTCCTGCTCGTCGTTCTGCAGAGAGCGCTTGACCATCTCCAGCTCCGCGCTGACCGCGGCTTCTTCTCGCAGGTTCCGGACGGACCCGACACGGTCTTCGAGCTTCTTGAGGCGGTCACGCTTCTCAGTGATCGAGAGCTCCAGACGCCGCTCCTCCACCTTCATCTCCTGCGAGCGCTTCCGGAGCGTGCCCAACTCGCCCTCGACGACCAGGACCGGCTCCTCCACCTCCTCGAAACGCGGATCGAACGCCTGAATGCGTTCCTCTGCCTCCAGGATGCTAGTGTCCAGCTTCTGCAGTTCTTTGAGTGCGGTGCGGCGCTGCTCCGTCATCGGCTCGGTTCGTTCTGTGAGTGATCTCGTCGGGGTACGCGCGTCGCGGACCCCCAGTAATTCGGATCGAGCTGGCGAAGCTCCCGTGCGAGGGTGGCCTTCGCGTTCGCGAGCTCCAGCTTTTCCTCGTCCTCACCCGCGGACTCGATCCGCCGCTGAAGCTCCTGGATTCTCCGGTCCAGCGTGAGAACCCGAAGCCGGTTCACCGACTTCGTGAAGACGTCGATCCCGTGGGAGAGCTCCTCCGGGTCCGCCAGGATCTCCTCGAACCGACGAGCGGTCGCGGGATCCATGGACGAGGGTGGCGCCCGGAGGTCGGGATCGTCAAGGAGCGTCTGAAAGATGGCGCGGTGATGCGGATCGTCAAAGTCCTCGACGGAAACCACCTCCGCGGCCCGCTCGACCCACTCTACGCCACGGACCATCACCTGAAGCAGCTTACGCTCGGCACCATGGCGAGGCACGCGCGGGCCGGAGGCCGGCTTGGCCTGCTGCCGCGCGGGACCCGCTGACGGCTTCCGGACCGCCTGTCGCCCCGACGCCTCGCGAGCCAGCTCGGCCTCGAGCGTCTCTCGGCGCACGCCCGTGCGGTCCGCGACCTTCTTGACGTAGATGTCGCGGAGCGTCGCATCGGCAGCCGCACGCATGGTGGGGAGCAATCGGTCGATCGCCGCGCGCGTGCGCTCGATGGACGAGAAGTAGTTGCGCTCGTCCAGGATCTGGAGCTTCCGGTCGAGAACGTCCACCGCCTGGTCGACGTATCCGCGGAGCACGTCGGGCCCCTCACCCCGCACCAGCGTGTCGGGGTCTTCGCCGTCCGGCAGGGTGACCACGGCCGGGTGGAGGCCCGCTTCGAGCAAGACGTCTCCGGCGCGGAACGTCGCCTTGAGACCCGCGGCGTCCGAATCGAAGAGGAGCACGATGCGCTTCGCATATCGTCCGAGCAGGCTCGCCTGTTCGGGCGTGACGGCGGTTCCGAGGGGCGCGACGACGTGCTCGAGGCCGTGCGCCGCGAGCGAGACCACGTCCATATACCCCTCCACGATCAGCGCGCATTCCTCGCGCCGAATCGCATGACGGGCCCAGGAGAGGCCGTAGAGATTGAGGCCCTTGTGGTAGACGGGTGACTCGGGCGAGTTGACGTACTTGGGCGCGTCGGGACGGTCGCCGTCGAGAATCCGGCCGCCGAACCCGATCACTTTCCCCGAGAGCGACTCGATGGGAAAGATGATCCGACGCCGAAAGCGGTCGTACGCCTCCGGCGACTTCTCGCTGCGCGCCAGGAGGCCGAGCTCCATCATGAGCTCCTCGTCGAGCCCGTGCTTTGCCGCGGCCGACCGGAGTCCTCGCCACGCGTCGGGGGCGTACCCGATGCCGAAGCGCTCGGCCGTCTCCCCGTCGATGCCGCGCCGGGTGAGGTACTCGCGCGCGATCTTACCGTCCTCGGCGTCCAGGAAACGCTCCCGGTACCAGTCCCGGGCGAAGCCGTTGATCTCGTAGAACGGACGATTCGGGTCGTCCTCTTCACGGTCCTTGTGGACCTCGCGAATCTCGACGCCCGAGCGAGCCGCGACGTGCTTCACCGCCTCCACGAACTCCATGCCCTGCCGCTCTATCAGGAACGAGAAGACGTCTCCGGACTTGCCACACCCGAAGCACTTGTAGAAGCCTTTGTCGGGCACGACGTAGAAGCTGGGCGTGCGCTCTTCGTGAAAGGGACAGTTGGCCTTGTACTCGCGTCCCGACTTCTTCAGCGTCACGAACTCGCCGATGACGTCGACGATGTCCGCACGGGTCCGGACCTCGTCGACCATCTCGTCGGGGATCATGCGCCCTCCCGGAAGCCGGCCACGGTCACGCCCGCGCCCCCTTCCGTGGGCCGGCCCATGCGCATCGACCGCACGCGCGCGTCTGCTTCGAGCATCTCCCCCACCCGTTTTCGTAGCGCTCCGGTCCCTTTGCCGTGAATGATCCGGAGCTCCGGGAGGTCCTCGAACACCGCTTCGTCGAGCGCGCGCGCGAGCTCTACCTCCAGCTCGTGCACACGCAGCCCCCGCAGGTCGACCTCCACCCGCGCCCCTCCATCCCGCTCCGCGGACCACCCTCCACCGCCCCCGGACGGGGCGGGCTCCGCGGTCGACGCCCCGCCGCCGGAGTCGGGATCGGCGGCTGCCGCCTCGATCAGCTCGAGGTCGCTCAGGGCCGCCTCCAGCTTGATCGCGCCGGCCTCCACGACGGCCCGGTTGGATCGGCGCTCGACGATCCGTCCCTTCGCCCCCGTCGCCTTGAGGCGCACGCGATCCCCTTCGGCGAAGTCTCGAGTCGGCGCCGGGCGATCGCTCCGGGAGGCGCCCGGCGCGGGCCGATTACGCTCGGCCGCCCGTTCCACGCGCCCCCGCGCCTCGTGAATGGCCGCGTCCAATGAGGTGCCCTCCTCCGCGGCGCGCCGAACCTCCTGGACCGCCGCTTCGACCTCCGAGCGGGCATCGAGCAGAAGCTGGCGAGCCTCGTCGCGGGCCCGTTCGGCATGGGACGCTTCGGCCTCCTCCAACGCGCGCTCGCGCCTCTCCAGCTCCTCGCCGAGCCGCGCCGCACGCGCCCGCTCACGATCCAGCTCGTGCACCAGCCGGTCAGCTTCACGGTCCCGCTCCTCGAGCCGGGCCAGCGTCTCTTCGAGCTTCGCCTCGTCGTCGTCGCGATACCCTTCGGCACGATCGAGCACGCGGCCCGGGAACCCCAACGTTCGCGCGATGGCGAGACCGTAGCTTCGGCCCGGCCGGCCCTTCTGGAGGCGATAGGTCGGCTCCATACGCGCCGAATCGAACTGGAGTGACGCGTTGACGACCCCCGTCCCTTCCCCGGCGAGTCGCTTCAGCTCCCCGAGGTGCGAGGACGCCAGAGTGAGCGCCCCCTGGGACACCAACTCCTCCAGAATGGCCCGCGCCAGAGCCGCGCCCTCCGACGGATCGGTCCCGGTTCCCATCTCGTCGACGAGCACCAGCGAGCGTGCGTCCGCTCGCTGCACGATCTCCGAAAGGTTCTCCAGGTGCGCCGAAAACGTCGAGAGATTCCGCGCGATGGATTGTTCGTCCCCGATGTCGGCGTAGAACGACCCGAAGACCGGCAAGCGGGTTCCCGGACCGACCGGCGGAACCACACCGCTCTGGGCCAGAGCCGCGATCAGGCCGGTGGCCTTGAGGAACACGCTTTTTCCGCCCGTGTTCGGTCCGGACACGACCACGGCCCGCTCCCCGGAATCGAGGTCGAGGTCGAACGGCACCACGGAGTCGAGCCCCTGCGTCTCGACCAGCAAGGGATGCCGCGCGCCGACCAGCCGGATCCCGTGCGAAGGATCGCCCAGGATCTCGGGCACCTCCGCACGCCAGGACATCGCGACTCGGGCACGCGCCTGCAGGGCATCGAAATCGGCGAGAGCGTCCAAAGCGCCGCGCAGCTCGGCGTGCACGGGAGCAAGCCGACCGGTGAGGGATCGGAGGACCCGCTGGACCTCACGCTTCTCCTCCCGCTCGAGGTCACGAAGCTCGTTCATCGCCTCGATCGCTTCGGGCGGCTCCACGTAGAGGGTCGCCCCGGTCTGCGACTCGTCGTGCACGATCCCACCCACGTCGCTGCGCGCCTCACGCCGAACGGGAACGACGTACCGTCCTTCACGAACCGTCACCGATGCATCCGGCACGACGTAACGTTCGGAGAGTCCCGAGAGGTAGGCATCCAACCGCTTGACGACCCGTCCGTGGGCGCCGCGCAACCGGTCCCGGAGCCGCCGGAGCTCCTTCGACGCCGTGTCCAGCACCGAGCCGTCCGCGTCGACCGACCGCTGGATCTCCTTTTCGAGCTCCTCGAAGTCGACCAGAGCCGCGCGCAGCGTGCGGACCCCGTCGTCCACCGCCCCGTCGAGCACGCGTCGCAGCTCTCGGGAGGAGCCCATCAGGACACCGAGGTCGTGGAGCTCCGCGGCTTCGAGGACCGCGCCGTCCACCCCCGCGCGCTTCAGCGACGCCTCGACGTCGGGCACCGGCGGCATGCCCCATTCCGGGCGTTCCTCCGCGAAGCGCATCACGGCGCGCACGCGCCCGAGCTCCCGGGCTACGTCGTCGGATGCCCCACGGGGGCGCAGCGCGTGGACTTTGCGGCGCCCGGGGTCGCTGGCAGCCCGTTCCGCGATCCGCTCGAGCACGCGCTCGAACTCCAGAACGGCGAGCGCATGATCGCTCATTCCGTCACCTCATCGGGATCGCGGCCCGCATCCGCGCTCCGACCGTCGCCTCAAGCGCCGAGCTCCTCCCGCGCGATCCGGTTCGCTTCCTTACCGTCGAACCGCCCGCGGATCCGAGGCATGATCTTGCCCATGAGCGGGCCCATCTCGTCCGTGCCCGCATCGATCGCTTCGCGCACGAGCTCCCGGACGTCGTCTTCGGTGAGCTGCTCGGGCAGATAGCCCTGCAGGATGGCGGCCTGAGCGTCCTCCTGCTCGGCGAGCTCGGTGCGGCCGGCTTCGCGCATCTGCCGGGCGGCATCTTCCCGCTGCTTGATCGCCTTGGAGATGACCTGCACGACCCCGTCGTCGTCGAGGTCGCTCCCACCGTCGATCTCCTTGTTGCGGACCTCCGAGAGCACCGTCGAGAGCACGAGCACCCGGATCTTCTCCCGTTGCTTCCGCGCGGTGTTGACGTCCTCCTGGATCCGAGCTTTCAAGTCGCTGGACACGGTCTGTCTCTCTTTCGCATGGGTTCTCGAGCAGATGGCTGGTCGGGGCATCCGAAGCAAGGCGAGCCGGCATGCCCCGGATCGGTGGGCTACCCCCGAGACACGATAAGGTCGCGCATCATCCGGGGGGCCACTGCATGGCACGGCCACCGAGCACGTGGACGTGGAGGTGATCGACGGTCTGACCCCCGTGGTCGCCGGTGTTGACGACGGTGCGATACCCCGACTCGGCGATCCCCTCCGCGCGGGCGACGTCTCGCGCCCGCAGGAGAAGCTCTCCGAGCAGCGCCTGATCGTCGGGCTCGCTCACGTCCAACGAGGGCATGTGCTTGCGAGGGATGACCAGCACGTGCACGGGTGCTTGGGGATTGATGTCCTTGAACGCCACCGTGTGGTCGTCCTCTCGGACCAGGTCGGCGGGGATCCGACCTTCCACGATGCCGCAAAACAGGCAGTCGGCTTCCGAACTCATGGATGCTTGGCTCCGGGATCGATGTGGTGATGCGCGTGATGGATCTTGTCCGCGGGCGGCGGCCAATGCAATGCGAGGGCGGACGTCTCGTCACGGCATGGAGACGCCCCCCTCCGATCCTGACCTTGGCGTACATCGGCCAATCACGCAGCCACACCCGGAGTCGAACATGAACCCCATCGCGACACACACCGCGGCCTTCATGGAATCGCACCCCCATCCGGCGCTCCGCCTCGGCGAGCTGCTCCCGCCCATGGCCGACCGGGTGGACCGCTCGCTCACCCTCCTCCGCCTCCGGGAAGCGCTGTCCGAACACCCCGAGACCTTCCGCATTCTCGATCCGTGGAAAGGCCCCTGGCGAACGGTGGTCCCGGCCCCGAGCGAAGTTACCGGCGTCGGCGCCGGGCACGAATCCCGGCACGGAGGTCACGGGGACCCGGCCGGCGACGTGTGGGTCGTGTTGCTCGCGGATCCGAGCGGAGACCCGGGACCCGCGGGCGGAGCTCAGCTCACGCTGCGGGAGAGCGTGCGTTGGCTCGCCCGATGCATCGACGCGCGCTCTCCGCTCTCCGTCAGTCGATGGTACGCCATCGCTCTAGCGGAGCGCGAGAGTCGGCGGGCGCTCACGCGGCGGGTAGCCTGACCGTCACCGCCGGTGCCGAGCCCGAAACAGACCCGAGCGCCACTGACCGTCCTCGTCGAGCTCGACGAAATCGAACCCGTGCTCCTCGGTCGCCGCACGCATCTGGGCCCACTCCGTGTCGAGGATCCCGGAAAGGATGAGCCAACCTTCCGGTTCGACCGCCGCGGCGAATCCAGGAAGGAGCGGTATCAGCACACCCCATTCGATGTTCGCGACCACGCCGGACACCGGGCCGGCGCCACTCAACCACGCTGCGTCGGCGGGGCGCACCTCCCAATGGACCCGGTCCTCCACACCGTTGCGCAGGACGTTCTCCGCGAGCGCTTCACAGGCCAAGGGGTCCGACTCCACCGCTTCGACCTCGTCCGCGCCGAGCAGCACCGCGGCGATCGAAAGGATGCCGGAACCGGCCCCGACATCGAGCACGCGGTCGCCGGGCTTCACGGTTCGGTCCAGCAGGCGCAGGCATCCTCGGGTGGTTCCATGCTCCGCGGTCCCGAAGGCCATGCCCGGGTCGAGGGTGATCACGAGGTCGCCCGCGCGAGGGTCCGGCACCTCCATCCAACTCGGCCGGACGACGAGCCGGTCCGTGATACGGCGCGGGGCCAATCCCCGGCGCCACGCCTCCGCCCAGTCCTCGTTTCCGCGCCAGGAAACCTCGACGTCGAGATCGCTCAGGCCGGTGAGCGCGGCAAGCTGCGCGTGCAACGCCTCCTTCAGGCCGACCTCGTCGGCCGGCTCGTCAGGCAGATGGGTGACGTACCAACCGTCCCGTTCCTCGACGGCCCGTCCGCCCAACGCAACCAATCCTTCGGCCAGCGACTCCGCCTCTTCCCCCCCTGCACGGCTCCGAGCTTTCAGCTCGACCCAAAGTCTGTCGGGAGTGCTCATCCCCCGGTGAACGCTTCTTTGACTCTGGACCAGAACCCCTTCCGGGAGCCGCGTCTGACGTGGTCGGGCGCGGGAGTTTCGATCTCACGCAGGCGTTCCAACAGCTCTCGCTGCTCGTCGGACAGGGCGTCGGGGGTCCAGAGCACCACGCGTAACAGCTGGTCGCCGCGGGACGCACCATTCAGGTCCGGCAGACCGAGGCCCTTGAGACGCAGCACTTCTCCGCTCTGGATACCCGCGGGGATCTTCACCTTCGCGTCCCCTTCGATCGTCGGGACCTCCACCTCGTCGCCGAGGGCCGCCTGGGCGAACGTGATCGGCAGCTCGTGCACGAGGTTCGACCCTTCACGCTGAAAGCGAGGGTCGTCCTGCACCTCGAGCATGACCACGAGATCGCCCCGGGGGCCGCCGCGAGGGCCCACGCTCCCACGCCCACGAAGGGTCAGGAAGTTCTCGGAGGTCACCCCGGGCGGTACCTCCACCTCGACCTCCTGCTCGTGCCGCACACGCCCTTCACCGCGGCACTTCGAGCAGGGATCCGAGATGACGCGCCCTTCACCGTGGCAGGTATGGCACGGCTGTACGCTGACGAACTGCCCGAACACCGAACGTTGCACGTGGCGCTCTTCGCCGGCCCCACCGCATGTCGGGCAAACGGACGGGGAGGAGCCCTCTTGCGCTCCAGAGCCGTCACAAGCCTCACAGACATCGAGCAGCGCCACCTGCACGGTGCGCGTCACCCCGGTCGCCACCTCGGCGAGGGTCAAGGGAAGCTTGATGCGAACGGTCTTGCCCTTCCGGGACGTTGACCGCTGTTGCCGCTCTCCACGCATACCGAAGAGGTCCTCGATGTTCGAGAACCCACCGCCACCGCCACCGAAGTCGCGCATGAAGATCTCGATCGCATCGGCGAAGTCGAAGCCGGCGCTGCCCGCTCCGCCCGCGCCACCTTTGAGACCCTGCTCTCCGTACCGGTCGTAAACGGCGCGCTTGTCCGGATCCCGAAGGATTTCGTAAGCCTCCGTGATCTCCTTGAACCGAGCTTCGGACTCTTTGGAGCCCTGGTTCTTATCCGGGTGGTACTTCACCGCGAGCTTGCGGTATGCCTTCTTGATCTCGTCGGCGTCGGCTGAACGGTCCACGCCGAGGAGCTGGTAGTAATCCGCCATCGATTTTCCGGGAGGATCCGGCAGCAGAGACGTCGCGCCTCCGCACGCCGGAAAATTATCAGGTTCCGAGCACCCGCGTCACGAGCGTCGAAGTATAGTCTACGATCGTCACGACCTTTTCGTACGGCATCCGTGTCGGCCCGATCACGCCGATCACACCCTTGAGGTCACCGACACGGTATTCGGCCGTGACCAGCGTGAAATCGGACAGAATATTCGAGTCGTTCTCGCCGCCGATGGTGATCTGCAGCCGGCCTCCGTGTTCACGCCCGCCCACCGCTTCCGCGAGGAGATCACGCTGCTCCGTGAGCTCGATGAGCCCTTTGAGGCGATCGCCCGTCTCGAACTCCGGCTGAGACGCCAGCACGCTCGTATGACCCAGATGGAGCTGAGTCGGGTCGAGGGTGCTCAGGTCGAAGAGCTCGCTTCCCTCCTGGACGAAGATGTTGATGAGCTCTTCACCAACCTCGCTGCGCGCGACGTCCTTCAGACGGTCCGGAAGGGTTCGCCGGATTTCGTGAAACGTCGAGCCCGCCAGGCGTTCGTTCAAGGCGACCGTGATCTGTACGAGGGTCTCGGACGGGACTTCGACGGGAAGGTCCACGTAGACGGTTCTCACCACCCCCCCGCGAATCGTCGCGATCAGGAGCACCTTGTTGGAAGAGACCTGGATGAGCTCGAGCTTCTCGAGCACGGCCTCTTCGAGCCGCGGGGCCATCGCGATGCCGAGCTCGCTGGAGATCAAGCTGAGCGCACGCGTCGCCTGCATGACCAAGCGCTCGATCGCTGACGAGCCGGCGAGTCCTACCTCCCGTTCGAGGTTCCGGCGCTCCGCGGCCGACAACGCGTGCGGCTCCATCAAGCGATCCACGAAAAAACGGTACGCGAGGTCCGTCGGGATGCGCCCGGCCGAGGTGTGCGGATGGAAGAGGTACCCCTTTTCCTCGAGGTCGCTCATCGTGTTCCGCACCGTCGCGGCGGAAACACCGAGATCGAACGACCGCGACACCGTGCGGCTTCCGGTCGGCTCCGCGCTCGACACGTACGTGCGCACGACCGCGTCGAGAACTTTTCGTTCCCTTTCGGTCAGATCCGTGCCGACCCAGTCGATACGCTCGGTGCTTTCCATAGATCTTCGAAGATCGAAACAGTCCAAGGAGCCGGTCAACCCGTGTACTCGACCGCCAAGCGGTCGAGCAGGAGCCACCCGCGAGCGTTGAGTCGAACGTGTCCGCCCTCGGTGTCGGCCAGCCCCTTCTCTACCCAATCGTCGACCAGATGAGCGCGCCGGGTTCCGGGGAGGGGCGCCTCGATCCCCCTGCTCGTGCGCAGGCGGAGCCAGATCCGCTCCAGCTCCATCGCGCTCGCATCCAGGACTTCGTGGTCGGCTTCGGGGGCCTCTCGGACACGAACCTTTTTGAGATACTCGTCCCACTCCCGGACGTTCCAAGCGCGTATGGGTGGCGCGTAGCTGTGGGCCCCGTTTCCGAGCCCGAGGTAAGGGGCTCCGCTCCAATAGGTGGCGTTGTGGCGGGCTTCGTAGGCGGGCCATGCGAAGTTCGAAACCTCGTAGTGGTGATATCCGGCACGCGTCAGGACTTCCGCCGCCTCCAGAAACTCCTCCGCGTAGCGGTCCTCATCGGCCACGGATTCCCGTCCTTCGGCGACCGCCCGACCGAGCGCCGTGTCCGGCTCGACGGTCAGCCCGTACAGGCTTACATGCGGGACGCCGAGGTCCACCGCCCGGGCAAGATCCTCGCTCCAGGAGCGTCCCAGGTGCGCGGGAAGGCCGAAGATCAGGTCGATGCTCACGTTCTCGATGCCCTCCCTGCGCGCCGTTGCGACAGCGCGTGGTCCGCCCTCGCTTCCGTGGAGCCGGCCCATCCAACGGAGCGCCGACTCGTGGAAGGTTTGCACGCCGAGGCTCAGCCGATTGACGCCGGCCGCCCGCCATCCCCGAGCCACGTCCTCGTCGAAGCTCTCGGGGTTGGCTTCGGCCGTCCACTCGAGATCGCCGTGGGCGAGACGCCTCGGCCCCAAGATATCCGCGAGGCCGCTCATCGCTCGCGGCCCGAGCAGAGACGGCGTACCTCCGCCGACGTACAGGGAGCTCAGCTCCGGATTCAGAAGGAACCGGCCAGAACGACGCACGTGGTCGAGCTCTCCGGAGATCGCCTCCCACCACGCCTCCGGGCCGCCTTCGGCCCGGACCTTCACGGCGAAATCACAGTAGACGCACCGCCGTGCACAGAAGGGGGCATGCACGTACACGGCCCCCACCGGTGTCGGCCGCAAGGTCCCCTCCGCCACTCGCCCCGTCATCCCCTACGCGGCCCGGAAGAGCAGTCCCGGCATCTGCTCCACCGCACCGACGAGCTCGAGTTGAACGAGCAACGCGAGCGCGACAGGAACGTCGATCTCGGCGCGGGCCGCGAGCTCGTCGACGTGAAGGGGCCCTTCGCCCAAGGTCCGCAAGATCCGGCGCTCCGGCTCGTCGAGCGGGCGCTCGACAGTGCACGTCGTTCCGGTTCGCTCGTCGCAAATGGTCACTTCGGCGGAGTCACCGCCCGTCTCCTCCGCGTCGGCCCGACGACCGGCCGGAGCCGCTGAAAGGTCCGCGACACGTTCGACGAAGCTCTTTACGGAAACGAGCGGGAGAGCCCCCTCGGTCAGGAGCTGATTGCTTCCTGCGCACGAGGGGGTGTCGATGGGACCCGGTACGGCCCATACGTCCCGGCCGAGGTCGAGTGCGTGTTCCACGGTGATCAACGCGCCGCTGCGCGCGCCGGCTTCCACGACCACGACCGTGTCGGCCAGCGCGGCCATGATCCGGTTCCTCCGCGGAAAGTGGTGGGGGAGGGGTGGCGTTCCCGGGAGGAACTCGCTCACGACCAGGCCGCGCTCCAAGAGCTCACGAAACAGCCGCCCGTGAGAGGTCGGGTAGGGCGCGTCCGCCCCCCGACCCACGACCGCGATCGTGTCTCCCCGCGCAGCGAGGGTGCCGCGGTGCGCCGCGGCGTCGATGCCCAACGCCATCCCGCTGACCACCGGCGCTCCCGCCCCACCCAACGCGCGTCCCAAGGCGTGCGCGAGGTTCTTGCCGCGGCCGGTGCAGCGGCGGGACCCCACGACGGAAACCCCGCCGCGATCGAGGAGCTCGATGCGTCCACGGAGAAAGAGCACGGGTGGAGGGTCCGCCAACTGGAGAAGTCCGCCCGGATACGTCGGGTCGAACCACGAACAGGTACGCATCGCGAGCCGCTCGGCTTCGGCCAGACCCGTGTCGACGCGCTCGCGGTGCGCCGGGTTCGCGCGTTCCCGCGCCGCCTGATCGCCCACCATGGCGGCCACGGTGCCGTGCGGGGCGTTCAGCGTTCCCTGCGCCGACCCGAACGCCTCCACCAACGCTCGAATCCGGCGAGGGCCGACTCCCGGTAGCTGGTCGAGGAGAAGGAGCGCACGGGTCTCCTTCGGAGACGCGCCCACGGGTCGGCTCACGGGGTCCACCACTCCTCGTCTTCCTCCACCGCCACCTCCTTCCTGGATTCACCGTGCAGATCCTTTCGGCTGGCCTCCCAGAGCTTCTCCACCAGGGTGTCGATCCCCCGGCGCGTGACGGACGACACTTGGAGCACGCCGAGGGCTCCCTCGGCATCGAGGGCGGGCGGCTCTTCACCCGGGGGAAGGAGGTCGATCTTCGTGAACGCGACGTAATAAGGCGTGCGCGCGAGCTCGGCCGAGTAGGCCTGGAGCTCCTCCCGGATACGGTCGTATTCCGCCTGCGGGTCTTCCACATCCACCGGAACCATGAGCAGGAGCACCCGGGTCCGCTCGATATGTCGGAGGAACTGGTGACCGAGTCCCTTCCCTTCGTGCGCGCCGCCGATGATGCCGGGAATATCGGCCATCACGAAGGTTCGGTAGCCGGAGAGCTCCACGACCCCGAGGTTCGGCTCGAGCGTGGTGAACGGGTACGCAGCAACCTTGGGGTGAGCCGCCGTGGCGGACGCGAGCAGGGTCGATTTGCCCGCATTCGGCTCACCGACGAGCCCGACGTCGGCGATCAGCTTGAGCTCCAGGCGCAGGCGCCGCTCCTCCCCCTCGTCGCCGGGCTCCCACTCGGTCGGAGCCTGCCGCGTCGCCGATTTGAAACGAACGTTTCCACGACCCCCGCGGCCGCCGCGCGCAACCAGCACCCGCGCGCCCTCTTCGAGCAGTTCCCCGATACGCTCACCGGTGTCGGCGTCGTAGGCGATGGTGCCGGGTGGAACCTTCAGGACCAGGTCTTCACCGGACTTCCCGGTTCGCTGGTTCCCTCCCCCGTGGAGCCCCCGTTCCGCGCGGTAGTGACGGCGGTAGCTGTAGTCGAGGAGGGTGGCGAGCTGCCCGTCGGCTTCGAGGATGACGTCGCCTCCTTTTCCTCCGTCGCCTCCGGCCGGCCCGCCCCGTGGCACGCCCTTCTCCCTGCGGAACGCTTCCGAGCCGGAGCCGCCGATTCCGGCGGCGACTTCGATGACGGCGTGATCGACGAACATGTCAGGGCTCCCGGACAAGAGTAGGTGCAGGACTCGACGGGGTGCGGCGCGATACGCCCTCGAGGAAGAACGCCGGCCGGATCTCGCCCACGACCTCGCCGCGCGTGTTGCGAACCTCGGGTCGTCCGTGCGCTTTGAGCGCGGCTACCTCGGACGGCCGCAGCACACCCAGCTCCACGAGCAGGTGCACGAGCGCGACCTCGACGGCACGACGCCCGCCGTCCTCGACCTTGATGGCGAAACCCAGCTCGCGGCCCGGGATGCCACCACCGTAGACGCCCTCGGCTCCCAGCTTGACGAAGACCCGCCCCCCGGTGCTCTCCATCACGTCGGTGCACGCACGCCCCTCTCCCCCCACCATGAGCGGATGAGCGGTCATCGCCTCGACGATGTGGGCCGGACATTCACCGTGAGCCGCTGCGGCGGCGAAGTGCGCGAACGACGTGGCCATGGCGCCCAGCCCGACCGCGAAGCACGGAATACCGCAACCGTCGATCGCCGTCTCGATCTCCTCTTCCGGGATCCCGGACCAGCGCGCCACTTCATGCAACATGCGGCGTTGTACAGGATGGTCGGCCCGGTGATAGTCGACGGGATCCCAACCCATGCCGACCGCCAGAGCGAGCATGCCGGCATGCTTGCCCGAGCAGTTGTTGTGTGCGGGAGAGGGGCCCGCCCCGGAATCTCGGAGGGCTCGAGCCGCCGAATCCGAGTAGGGCAGGTGAGGCCCACACTGGAGCGACCGCTCGTCCACTCCGGCTTTGGCGAGGATCGAGTGTGTTACCGCGACGTGGGCTCTCGTTCCTTCATGGGACCCGCAACACAACGCGAGCTCCGGCGGGGTCAAGCCGAGTCCGCGGACGATCCCTTCCTCCACGAGCGGCAGCGCCTGGAAGGGCTTGGCCGCCGACCGGTAGAAGGCCGGCGCCGCCACGTCCCCGACCGAGGCGACGAGCGTTCCCCGGGCATCCGAGACGCACAGCCGCACCCGATGCCGAGACTCCGTGATGCCGCCCCGCGTTACTTCGACGAAGCTCATGGCCGATGCCGTGCCGGGTGCGTGTGAACGTGCGCGCGCATGTCATCAAATAAGCCCGTTGGGGCCCATCGCGACATGTCGGGATGGGACGGACTCGCGCCGGCCCGCCCCCTCAGGATCCCTCGGCCACCGTTTCCACGCTTCCGGTGAGCACCTCGAACAGCTCGTCGGGGGACGTCACTCCGCCGAGCAAATCGAGCGCTTCTTCGAGCTGGCGGTCATAGCGAGCGCTCTGCTCGAACTGTCCCTGCTCACCCCATGCTTGGAGCGCGATCTCACGCTCGAGGTGGTAGCGAACGAAACGCTCCGCACGCTCGAAGTGCTCTCGATCGGCGGCCTCCCCGGTTTCGGGCAGGGAGCCGTAAAAGGCGTCCAGATCGGCGCTGCTGAGTGAGAAACCGGGTTGGAGATCCGGATGCTCACGGACGTAGGTGACGGCGAAGCGGAAGAGCGCCTGCTGGAACTGACCCCCGCGGCGAAAGATGCGCTGCACCGAGCGCGCCTCCGCATTACTGAGGGTCTCGGGAACGCTCACGACGTCCGGCACGATCCCTCCTCCTCCGTAGATCGTCCGTCCTCCCAGAGACCGGTGCTCCGGCCGGTCGCCGACGCCACTCGAATCCACCATCTGTCCGGAGATGGACAGGGCGTGCAGAGCTTCGTCCTCAGCTTCGTCCCGGTCTTCGTCGCGGGGGGCATCGATGGAACGGCCCACCGGGGTGTACCACCTCGCGGTCGTGAGCCGGAGGACGTTGCCTCCGCTCAGCCGGTAGAGGCTCTGGACCGAACCCTTTCCGAAGGTCGGTTGACCGAGGACGGCGGCGCGGTCGTGGTCCTGAAGCGCGCCCGCCACGATCTCGGCCGCCGACGCGCTCGTTCCGTCGACGAGCACGAGCACGGGAAGGTCGGGGTAGGCTTCCCCATCCCCCGCCCGGAACGTCTCGCTCTGTCCCTCGTCCCTGCCTCTCGTCTCCACGATCGGCTCGCCTTCCGGGAGGAAGAGGTCGGTGACCGCGATGCCTTCATCCAACAACCCGCCGGGGTTCCCGCGCAGATCGAGGATCAGCGCCCGGGCGCCCTCGCTCCGAAGCGAGTCCACCGCGGCGCGCACCTCATCGGACGACGTCTCCCGCACCGTCTGCAGCGGCACGTACCCGACATCGCCACGGAGCTTCAGCGCGAAGGGGACCGCCTTGAGCTGGATGACCTCCCGCTCGAGCGTGAACGGGATCGGGTCCTCCACGCCGGGTCGGAGCATCAGCACGTCGACCTCGGTGCCCGGCTCGCCGCGCAGCAAGCCCACCGCCTGGTCCGTGTCCATCGTGTCGGCCCGGACGCCGTCGATCTCGTAGAACCGGTCACCCGGGCGCAAACCCGCGCGCGCACCCGGAGAGCTCGGTATCGGGCTCACCACGGTCACGTAGCCGTCCCGATCCACGATTTCGAGGCCCACGCCTCCGTACTCGCCCTCGGTACGGATCCTGAGGTTCTCGTAGTCCGAGGCGGGGAGGAACGAGGAGTGCGGGTCACCGAGATCTTCGATCACGCCGTCGATGGCCGATCGGTACAGGGTCTCCTCGTCGACTTCCTCGACGAAGCTCGACTTCACCCGGTCCACCACCTCCTGGACGAGGCGCACACGGGTATAGACGTTCTCCGAACGCTCGACCCCTTCCTGGAGCAACCATCCGCCCGCGGCCACCGACAGCGCGACCACGAACACGGGTACGACGAATCCTCGTTTCAACTTCCCTCCCTGAGACCATCTGACGTAACGGTCACTTATACCTGCGGCGCGCGGAAGGTTTCCGGGAAGCGCTCGTGGAGGAGGCCACGTAGGCGGCGATGCACTTCTTCCGCCGTGCCGGACGCGGCCACCGTGGCCACGTCCCGCTCCACACCGGCCAGTTCCAGATATCCCTGCCGCACGCGCTCCAAGAACCCGTCACCGGCACGCTCGATCCGGTCGGGATCGCCTCCGGCCCGTCGCTGCCGCGCCGTTCCGTCCGGGACGGGCAGATCCAGGACGATGTAGAGATCGGGCCGGAGCCCGCCCGTCGCGAAATCGATGCCCGACCGGACCGTAGCCAGGTCCAGGCCGCGTCCGTACCCCTGGTAGGCCAGAGTCGACAACGCGAAGCGGTCCGCGAGCACCACCTTACCTTCCTCCAGTGCCGGCCTGACGACGTCGCGCACGAACGCGGCGCGCGCGGCCAGAATCAGGAGCAGCTCGGTCTCGACCGGAACATCGAGATCCGCCCGAGCGAGCACGACCTCGCGGATGGCCTCGCCCACCGGCGTGCCGCCCGGCTCGCGCGCCGCCACGTGGTCCACGCCGGCCTCGCGCATCCACCCGGAGAGGAGCGCGACCTGGGTCGTCTTCCCGGCCCCCTCACCTCCTTCGAGCACGATGAACAGCCCCCGGTCGGCCATGACTTCAGGCTCCGCGGGGGAGCGGACGGCCGTGGCGGGGCGCACCCGGGCACCCTGCCACGCCGCCCTTCTCCCCCATCAGTCGTAGTACTCGACGCCGAGGTGGGTGATCATCTCCTCGCCCATCATCCAGCGCAGCGTGTTCTTCAGCTTCCAGTGCTGGATGAAGATGTCGTGCTCCGGATAGAGGCCGGGTGCCGTCTGCGGGCTCTTGAAGTAGAACGACAGCCACTCCTGGATGCCGCCCATCCCGGCTCTGGACGCGAGGTCCAGGAACAGCGCGAGGTCGAGCACGATGGGCGCGGCCAGGATGGAGTCCCTGCACAGGAAGTCCACCTTGATCTGCATGCCGTACCCCATCCACCCGAAGATGTCGATGTTGTCCCAGCCCTCCTTGTTGTCTCCACGCGGCGGGTAGTAGTTGATCCGCACCTTGTGGTACATGTTCCCGTAGAGCTCGGGGTAGGTCTGGGGCTGCAGGATGTGCTCGAGCACCCCGAGCTTCGAGACTTCCTTGGTCTTGAACGACTCGGGGTCGTCGAGCACCTCACCGTCCCGGTTCCCGAGAATGTTCGTGCTGAACCAGCCGGAAAGCCCGAGCATGCGCGTCTTGAAGCCCGGCGCGAGGATGGTCTTCATGAGGGTCTGGCCCGTCTTGAAGTCCTTCCCGGCGATCGGTACGCCTTTCTCCTTCGCCAGATCTTCGAAGGCCTGAAAGTCGGCCGAGAGGTTGGGCGCTCCGTTGGCGTAGGGCACGCCCTCCATGAGGGCGGCGTAGGCGTAGAGCTGGCTCGGCGCGATGTCGTCGTGGTTTTCCTCCATGCCCTTCTCGAAGGCCTCGATGGTCTCGTGCACGGCGCCCGGCCGCACGTAGACCTCGGTCGAGCCGCACCATACCATGACGAGACGGTCGCAGCCGTTCTCCTTCTTGAATCGGCGGATGTCTTCACGGAGCTGTTCGGCGAGCTCCCGCTTGTTCGCGGCCTTCTTGACGTTCGTTCCGTCGAGCTTCTTCACGTAGCGGGTGTCGAACGCGGCGGGCATCGGCTTGATCGCCGAGAGGAAATCCTTGATCGGGTCGATGTGCTCGTGTTTGTCCAACACGCCGGCGTGAACGGCGCTCTCGTAGCCGTCGTCCGCGATCGGATCCCACGCGCCGAAGACGAGGTCGTCCATCTCCGAGAGAGGCGCGAAGTCCTTGATGAGGGGCGTACGGCCGTCGGTACGCTTCCCGAGCCGGATGGTGTTCATCTGCGTCAGGCTGCCGATCGGGGACGCGAGCCCCCGTCGCGCGGCTTCCACGCCGGCCACGAAGGTGGTCGCCACGGCCCCGAACCCGGGAAGGAGCACGCCGAGCTTGCCCTCGGCCGGTCGGATCTCGTTCGGTCGCTTCACGTTCGTCCTCGTTGCGTATGGTGGTTCGCCCCTGACCGCGACGTCGTACGGGTCACGAGAGAATGATGCGGCTCTTGGCCCCTTCTTCGATGCCTTCGGACACCGTCTCGTTCACCTTCTGCATGACCTTCTCGAACTCCGACTGAGCCGCGATGACCTTCTGAAAGGCCGGCCGACTCTGTAGCTCCTCGGCCACCTCAGTGTACTCGTTGCGGAGCTCCTCGTCGGGCTGCCGTCCGGCCTGGACGTCACCCTCGAGCTTCTTCTCGAGCTCCTGGATGCGGTTCCGAAGCTCGACAAGCTCGCGGTCCTCGTCCACCGCGTCCATCGCCCGGCGCAGCGCCTGATACTCCTCGGTGCGCGCGATCGCGTTTCCCAGGTCCTTGGCTTTCTCGATGATCTGTTCCATCGGTCGTGTCTCCTTGCTGTTTGTTGAGTCTACGTTGCGTCGATCGTTCTATGTCGTGGGCTCCGGCCCGTCCGGCCGCGAGCATTTCGCCGTCACGACGCGCTCGCGGCCCGTCAGGTCAGCCTTCACTTCGACGTCCTTCCATGTTTCGGCGGATTCGAGCATCCGCCGCACGGCCCCGACCTGCCCCGAGCCCACCTCGAGCGCCAGCAGCCCGTCCGGCCGCAGCCGCCCGGGGGCCCCGGCGACGAGCCTCCGGACCACGTCCAGCCCGTCCTCGCCGGCGAACAACGCTATCGCCGGCTCCCATTCCACGATCTCGGGCTCGAGCTCCGCCCGCTCGCCCCGGGCCACGTAGGGCGGATTCGAAACGATGACGTCGAATTGTTCGTCCGGCTCGAGCCCTTCGTAGTCGGCTCCGGCGCGGAGCTCGACCTTCCCGTCGAGACCCGCGGCCGCCCGGTTCCGCGCGGCGAGCTCGAGCGCCTCCGGCGCCGGATCCGTGCCGACCACGCGGCGGAACGGTCCTTCGAGCGCCAGCGACAAAGCGATCGCCCCCGAGCCGGTTCCCACATCGAGGGCGTCGAGCGCTCCGCCGTCCTCCCGCGCCTCCACCCATCCGAGCACCTCTCCAACCAAGACCTCCGTCTCCGGCCTGGGTATCAACACCCGGCCATCGACTTCGAGATCCAGCTCCCGGAAGGGTTGGTGCCCGAGAATGTATTGTAGCGGCTCACGCCGTGCGCGTCTCTTGAGCAACGGGCGAAACGCGTCGAGCTCTTCCCGGGCCAGGGGACGGTCGTACTGCAAGTAGAGGTCGAGGCGCTTCATGCCGAGCGCGTGCGCCAGCAGGTGTTCCCCGTCGAGCCGTGCGCGATCGACACCCTTCGTCCGGAGATACTCCGCGCTCCACAGGATGAGGTTGAGCACCGTCCACGCATCGGGCGCCTCCGGTACCCCGCCATTTCCCGGACGGGCGGCCGTGGCTTCCGACGATCCCGTCCCGGATCCCGCCTTCGGGCCCGTCATTGATCCGAAGCGACGAGGCGCTCTTCTTCAGCCGCGATGCGAAGAGAGCTGATGATCTCGTCGAGGTCGCCCTCGAGCACGTCGTCGAGGCGGTGAAGCGTCAGGCCGATGCGGTGATCCGTGACCCGGCTCTGGGGAAAGTTGTAGGTACGGATCTTCGCGGAGCGATCGCCCGTGCCCACCTGTGTCTTCCGCTCCCGTGCCCGCTCTGCCTCCCGCTCCGCGACCATGCGGTCGAGCAGACGGCTCCGCAGCACCTTCATGGCCTTCGCCTTGTTCTTGTGCTGGGATTTCTCGTCCTGGCAGGACACCACGAGTCCGGTCGGGACATGGGTGATCCGCACGGCGGAATCCGTGGTGTTGACCGATTGCCCCCCGGGTCCGGAGGAACGGAAGACGTCGATGCGCAAGTCGTTCGGATCGATGTGCAGGTCGACCTCCTCGGCCTCGGGGAGCACGGCCACGGTCGCCGCCGACGTGTGGACGCGGCCCTGGCTCTCGGTCTCGGGCACGCGTTGCACCCGATGCACTCCGGATTCGTAGCGGAGGCGGCCGTAAGCTCCCTTCCCCCTCACCGTGAAGATCGCCTCGCGAATCGCCCCGGGGATGCCCTCGGACAGGCTCATGAGCTCTATGGTCCACCCCTCTCGCTCGGCCACGCGGCGGTACATGCGCAGGAGGTCCTGGGCGAACAGGCCGGCTTCGTCTCCGCCGGTCCCCGCGCGGATCTCGACCACCGCCGCCCGATCCGCGAGCGGGTCGGGCGGGATCAACAATTCCTTGACCCGATCCTGCAGCCGGGAAACCCTTTGGTCGATCGACTCGAGCTCGCTCTCGGCCAGCGCGGCCATGTCGTCGTCATCCGTCTCGGCGAGGAGCTCGGCCGCGCCCCGGCGTTCCTCGAGGAGGGCACGCAACTGCCGTCCGGCTTCGACCACGGGCTCGAGGTGGGCCCGTTCCTGGCCGAGCGTTCTGAGCTGCTCCGGATCGGACGTGACCTCGGGGCTCGCGAGCTGAGCATCGACCTCGACGAAACGGCGCTCCGCGTCCCGGAGGCGCTCTTCGAGTCGAGGGTCCAGCGCATCCGGTTTCATGCGAGACGACGACCCTTCGGCCGATCAACCCGTCCGAGCACGGAACGCCGGGCGCGGGCCGGGGAGCGCCCGCGGCGGATCACTTCCCCGCTTTCTCGTACTTCCTCTTGAAGCGGTCGACCCGCCCGGCGGTATCGACCAGGCGCTGCTTGCCGGTGTAGAAAGGGTGACATACAGCGCAGATCTCCACGTGGATATCCTCCACGGTAGACATCGTCTCGAACTGATTCCCACAGGCACAGATGACCGTCGTGGCCGTGGATTCGGGGTGGATGCCCTGCTTCATGTCCTGCTCCAAAACGTCCAGGTGGACCGGGCGAGGGCAAGCGATGCCTCCGCCCGAGCTTCCGGGTCCGATTGCCGACCGGTCCCGGGATAGACTTGGAAAGCTACACACGGCCCCTCCGAGGGTCCAGGGAGCGGACCCTTCCGGCACCCAAGACGCCGGCGAGCGCGGCGAGCACGGAGAGGGGGCCGACCACGTCACCGAAGCGTGTGAAGAGCGTCACCGTGTCCGTGCTGCGCACGGTCGCGATCGCCACGCCCGTTCCGGGCGGCCCGGACGCGGCATGGAGGCGTCCGACCGGATCGGTGAAGAAGGTGAAGCCCCCGTTGGCGGCGCGGGCCGCGCCCATCCGTCCTTCGATGGCTCGCATCACGAGGTGGGACGGATGTTGGTGGATCGCCGCCCGTCCAGCGCCGTAGAGCGCGTCGAACCATCCGTCGTTCGACACGTTCACGAGCACGTCCGCACCGGCGCGGCGGGCGTGTCGGGCAGCATCGGCGAAGATCACCTCGAAACAGACGAGCGGCCCCAGGGTGAGCCCTCCGACCTCGAGCACGGACGGTCCCGTGCCGGCGCGCACGGCCCCCAGAGGAAGCGCTGCCCGAGATCCGCTTCGTGCCCATCCGGGCATCGGGAGCGGGTCGGTTTCGACGAAGGGCACGAGGCGCCGTTTCTCGTACCGCTGTTCCGCGAGCCCACCCGGCCCGAGGACGAACACGGCGTTGTGCGTGCCGCCGTCGTCGGCGGCGGCGGGCGCCCCGAAGAGGACGGGTGCACCGATCCGCCGGGTGCGCCGGCGAAGGTCACGGACCGCGTCGGCCTCACGGGGATCCCCCGCCAGCACCCCCTCGGGCAACACGACGAGGTCCGCCGAGCCCGGAGCGATGGTGGCGAACGCCTCGTCGAGCTCCATGCCCATCCGCTCCCGCCAAACCTCCGGATCGAGCCGCGCCTCGGCCGGCACGTCCGTGCGGACCACGGCGATGCGCGCGGCCGGACGGGTGTCGAGCGTCGCCCCTCTCCAGATGCCCCAACCGGCCGGAACGAGCACGGCGAACGCCACGATCAGCCCCCACCGGAGCACGCCTCTCCGCCCGGCCCGCACCGCCGTGGCGAGAAGCCCGCTCACCGCCGCGAGCCAGAAGGTGACGCCGCGTGCTCCCACGAGCTCGGCGATGCCGACGAGCTCCGGAAAGCCCGTCAGCGACGTCCCGAGCCCGAGCCACGGAAACGCCAGGGATCCGGGCAGATGAGCCTGCACCCACTCGGCCGCCGTCCACGCGACCGCGAGAGAGAGCCAGAGCGGGATCCTCGCACCGTGCACCATGCGGTGGATCGCCCACCCGAACCCGGCCGAGAGGGCGACGAGGATCGCCAGCGCCGCGGCATAGAGTGGCACGGCCCAGGGCGTCAGGGCCGCGAGGGCGGGGATCAGCCAATGCAGCAGCAGACCGTGGAAGACGAGGCCGAGCACGCCTCCCCCACGCGCCGCCGCCGCGGCTCCGGAAGGAAATTCGGCGCCGTCTTCCCCTCCCGGCGATCGGGCGACCCACACCGCGAACGGCACGAGCGCCACGAACGACGGGAAGACCGTATGGAAGGGCGGGAATGCGCAGACGAGCAGCAGTCCCGAAAAGGTAGGGAGGAGCCATTCCCCCCGGCGCGGCACCACCGCTACGACAGCCGTACCTCCCGACCCGATGCCGCCGCTTCGTAGGCTGCTTCGACCAACCTGATGAGGCCCACCTGCTCGCGGGGAACCGGGATGTCGGATTGGCCCTGGACGGCGCGCACGAACTCGTCGAGCAATCGGCGATACGCGTTGGTGTACGGGTTCTCACGGCCCGACGGGGTCGGTTGTCGCGGCGTCACCTCGAGCGGGCGGCCGCCGAGCTGCCTGAACACCTGAAGGGGCGGCAGCTCCCCCGACCCCTCCGTCCCCAGAACCCTCGCGTAGAAGCGATCTTCGTTGGCGAACAGCCGGTTGCTCACCTCGAGGGTGAGCGCCATGCCGTTCTCGGCCTCGGCCATGAGCGTGGCCGCATCCTCCACCTCGTACTCGCCGTGCGTGAGCACGCACGACAGGCGCCGAATCTCCGGAAAGCCGGTGATCCACAAGCACATGTCGAGGGCCGGCACCCCGAGATCGACGAGCGCGCCCCCACCGGCGGACTTCGCGTCCTGCCTCCAGGTCGGGCGCGGAATCGGCACCGGGCGCGTCATCCAGCTTCCGCGGACCGAGTAGAGCCCCCCCAGCTCCCCACCGGCGACGAAGCTCCGGAGCGCGGCGACTTCCGGACGGAACCGATGCGGCATTCCCAAAGCCAGGAGCTTCCCCGTCCGCTCCGCGGCCTCGACGATATGTGCGGCGCCTTCGGACGTGGCGGCGAGCGGCCGCTCGACCAGGACGTGCTTCCCGGCCTCGAGCGCGCGGACGCACATCTCTTCGTGAAGGTGGTTGGGTGTCGTGACCACGACGGCATCGAGCTCGGGGTCCTCGACCAGCTCCTCCCAATCGACCACCCGGGGCACGCCGACCCGCTCGGCCAAGGTCGAGGCCTTGTGCGGATCGGCGTCGGCCAGCGCGATCAGGTCGACGTCCTCGCGCTCCATGAAGATGGGGATGTGGACGACCTGACAGATGGCTCCGATGCCGACGATCCCGAGGCGCACCCTTTCGGGCCGCTCACTCATTCTCTCCGCTCCTCACCGGGAACCAGCTGGCCCCAGAGAATCTGTGCGCCCAGCCGAAGCTGGAAATACTGCATGTCTTCGAGCACCGCGTACCGTCCCTGGCTTTGCAGGCGGAGCCGGTCCGTCAAAGGAAGCTCCCAACCGAGATGGAGGTTGAAGCCCGCGCTCACGGAGTCGAGGAGGTCCTCGATGAACGTATCCTCGACGGCGGCACCGCTCCCGTCGAGCACGTGCGCCGAGACCCCGAGGCCGGCGTAGGTCAACATGTTGAACGGAATCGCCCAGACCACGTGGGCGTCCAGTCCGAGCGCGTAGTCGGTCCATTCGATGGTCCCCAGATCCACCGTCGGCGGCAGCGCTCCCGTTTCCCGCGACACGAGGTTCCCCACGCGCGTCTCGAGCGTCGCCACCTCCGAGCGCCGGAACGGGGAGGACCAGTAGGTGAAGCTCGGCACGAGCCGGAGTCCCGGTCCGAGGTAACCGAGGTCGAGACGCAACCCGTAGGTGGTCGTCCGCTCCACGCGCGTGGGGAAAAGATAACCGACCTCCGCGCCGATCCCCCGAAATTCGAGATTCTCGTAGTCGAGGTCCGCGAGGTCCTGGCCGGCGCCCACCGCGGGCAGCCCCAACGTCAGGCCGGCGGCGAGGACCGCCGCACCGACCGCCCATGGACGAGCGCCGCGCATCAGCCGTCCACCTTCGCGACGAGATCGTAGTCGAGGGCATCCACGATCTCGACATCGACGAAGGAGCCCACGTCCCAGGCACGCTCCGCGCTGTCCGCGCTCCGGGCGATCTGGGTCACGCCGTCCACGTCGAGCGCCTGCGCTCCCGTTCGGGCCGTCGCCACGAAATCGGGATCATCAGGGGTCACCTCGTCGACGAGGGCGCGTGTGCGGGTGCCCACGAGGGCCTCGTTGCGGTCGAACGAGATGCCTCTCTGCACCTCCATGAGCGCTTCGAGGCGCTCCTGGATGAGCGACTCGGAAAGCTGCCCCGGCAGGTCCACCGCACGGGTGCCTTCCTCGACCGAGTACCCGAAAGCCCCGACCCGATCGAACTCCAGCTCCTCGAGAAGGTCGAGCAGCGCCCGGAAATCGTCGTCGGTCTCGCCGGGAAAGCCCACGATGACCGTGGTGCGGAGCGTCAGGTCGGGTACGGCCTCACGCAACCAGGCCACGCGCTCACGGATGGTGGCTCGGCGCTCGGGCCGGCGCATGAGCTCGAGGATGCGGTCGCTGCCATGCTGGATCGGCATGTCGAGGTACGGGAGGATGCGCGGCTCCTCGGCGAGGAGGGACACCATCTCGCGTGTGATCCCCGACGGATACATGTAGAAGAGCCGGTACCACGGGATGTCGGCGCCGGCCGTCAGGGCGCGCAGAAGGTCCGGCAGGAGTGGGGCCGACCGATCCTGCCTGCGGAGATCCCGGCCATACCAGGTCGTGTCCTGCGACACGATGTTGATCTCCCTCACCCCCTGGGCGCCGAGCGCCGCGGCTTCCCGCACCAACTCGCCGAGCGGGTGAGACCGATGGAGGCCGCGCATCAGCGGAATGGCGCAGAACGCACAGGTGTGGTCGCACCCCTCGCTGATCTTCAGATACGACGTATGCCGGGTCTCCGACGAGAGGACGCGCAGGGGGCGCTCCATGACGGGCACCGCTTCGTTCTCGGGAGGCAGCAGACCCCGGTCACGGAGCTGCGGCACCAATTCCGAGAGCTCGGTGAGGCCCATGAACAGGTCGACCTCCGGAATCTCGTCCGCGAGCTCGTCCTGGTAGCGCTGCACCATGCACCCGACCGCCACGACCGCGTTCAGCCCACCCGCGGCTTTGAGGTCACACGCTTCGAGGATCGTCTCGATGGACTGTTCCTTCGCCTCCTGGATGAAGCCGCACGTGTTCACGATCACCACGTCGGCCCCGTCCACCTCGGACGTCACCCGGGCGCCGTGGCCGACCAGCGCGGCCATCATCCGCTCCGAATCGACCGTGTTCTTGTCGCAGCCGAGCGTCACGAGCGCGATGCGCGGTCCGGTCGAAGGCCCCGAGTCGTCGAACTGGTGCCGGACGGAGGTGACGTCGTCGGGCACCCCCGGCCGCACGGGCTCGGGGGTTACCGGAAAGACAGGCAGGTCACGGGTTCTGGTCGTCATCGGGGTCCGGTCACGCTGGAGATGATTTGCGCGTCTTCGGGAGGCGTGAAGGTAAACCACTCACCGGCCGGGTCCGACTCGAAGTCGATGTTGGCGAGCGTCACGGTGCGCACCGTCCCGTTCTCCTCCTCCATCCGGATCCGCCGCAGCGCCGGGGTCCCTCGGTCGATCCAGAGCACGGCCGACTCGTATCCGGCGGGCCGACGAGGGACGAGGTGCAGCCGGTGGGTCGGGTGTCCGTCGACCGTGTCCTCCCCTTCGTATGTGACTTCGTACTTCGTCTCCGGGTCATCGAGGAACTCACGGTGGAAGTCGTGCCCGCCACGCTGCTCGCTGACCGGCGTGCGCATGACCTGTTTCTCGTCCATGCTGGGGTAGTAGATCCACACCCACTCCCCATCGATCACGATGCGGTCTCCCTCGGGCTCGGTGAAGCGCATCGCGAACCGGTTCGGCCGCGCCTGGCAGATCCGGCCCGTCCCCGTTCGCTCGTCCCCGAGCAACGGGACCACCAGATCCTGCGTGAAGTCGGCGCACAGGGCCTCGACGCCCCGATACCGCTCGGCCGCCTCGCGGATGATCTCGATGCCACGGTCGCTCGACTGAGCGTGGAGCGGCACGGCCCCCAAAGCCGTCACGAGCACGGCGAGCCCGAGCGCCAAGGGTCCGCGGACCCGGACGGCCAGAGCCTCGACCATTCCACGGACGGCACGCCGGCTCACGAGGCCGCGCCCGGGCCGCAGATCGTGTCCAGCTCGTCCAGGCTCACCAGGATCTCGCGCCCCTTCGACCCGTCGGAGGGGCCGAGCACGCCCGCGTCGTGGAGTTGATCGACGATGCGCGCCGCCCGACCGTATCCGATGCTCAACCGACGCTGCAACAGCGAGGTCGAGCCGTTCCCGTTCTGGATGCACACCTCGGCCGCGGCACGGAAGAGCTCGTCCCAATCTCCCGCGATCTCCTCCGCCTGGGACGCCGCTTCGTCGAGCTCCTGACTCCGCAGCTCGTCCAGAATATCCGGCTCCGGCCCCGGCGTCACGTCGGCCGCTGCCGAGCCGGTCTGCTCCAGCAGCTCGATGTACCATCCCATCAAGCGCTCCGTGTCCTCCGTGGGAAGGAACGCCCCCTGGATGCGCACCGGATCGCTTCGGCCGGGCGGCAAGAAGAGCATGTCGCCATTGCCGAGCAGCGCGTCGGCGCCGTTCTGGTCCAGAATCGTGCGCGAGTCCGTCTTCGAGGCCACCCGGAAGGCGACACGGGTCGGGAAGTTCGCTTTGATGAGCCCGGTGATCACGTTCACCGACGGTCGCTGCGTGGCCACGATCAGGTGGATCCCGATGGCACGCGCCTTCTGCGCGAGCTGCGTGAGCGGCTTCTCGATGTCGCTCTGCACGGTCATCATCAGGTCGGCGAGCTCGTCGACGACCACCACGATGAACGGCATGACGCCCTCTTGGTAGATCCACCGGTCTTCGTCTCCCTCGGGGCCCCGCGGCTCCGTGCGCTTGAGGACCGCGCCTTCCCGTACCTTGCGGTTGAACTCCGCGATCGAGCGGACGTGGTTCACCTTCAGAAGCTCGTACCGACGCTCCATCTCGATCACGGCCCATTTGAGTACACCGGCGGCGTCCCGGGGGTCGGTCACGACGTTGTGGCGCAGATGGGGTAGGCGCGAATAGACCGAGAGCTCGACCATCTTCGGGTCGATCATGAGCAGGCGGAGCGTCTCGGGCGTGTGCCGGTAGACGAGGCTGGTCACGATCGTGTTGATGCAGACCGACTTACCCGACCCGGTCGCACCGGCGATCAGGAGGTGCGGCATCTTCTCGAGCGTGGTCACGTACGGCTCGCCGCTCAGGTCCTTGCCGAGCGCCAGCGGCAGGTCACCCTTCGCGCTCCGAAACGCCGGCGACTCGAGGATCTCCCGGAGGTTCACGATCTCCTTCTCCGGGTTGGGGATCTCCACCCCCACCGCACCCTTGCCGGGAATCGGCGCCACGATGCGGATGGCGTGGGCCTTCATCGCGAGGGCCAGATCCGCTTCCAGATTGGAGATACGGTTTACCTTCACCCCGGCCGCGGGAACCACCTCGAACTGCGTCACCACGGGCCCGGTCGTGCGCTCTCCGAGCTCGCTGTCGATGTTGAAGGTGCGGAGCTTCTCGACCAGGACTCGGCCGAGCTCGTCCAGGCCGCGCTCCATCTTGGCCCGATCCACGCGCTCGGGCGCGCTGAGAAGGTCGACGGGAGGAACGTCATGGTCCGAACCGTCCGGCGCGTTCGGGTCGGGGAAGGGATCGACGTCCACCACCTCGGGCTCGGACTCCGAGTCTTCGGCGGCCGCCCCGCCCCCGTCGTTCTCGGGGGCGAACGGGTCGTCGTGGACGGGCTCCACCCCCCCCGTGGTGGCCGTGTCGTCGACCCCGAGCCACTCCGGCTCCATGCCGGGCACAGGGGCCGGCTCCTCACGATCCGAGGGAGCTTGGTCCGGCTCTTCGACCACGGCCCGCGAGCGAGCCTCGAACAGGCTTCCCGCCTTGGCCGCCAGGGCCCCTACCCAACGTCCGAGCGCGCTGCTCCCGGTGATCACACCACGTCCGAACGACCGCAGGGGATTCCATCCCAGCGTGCCGACCGACAACGCCACCAAGACGACACCGCTCACGAGCACCGCACCGAGCCAGCCCAGCCAGTCGATCAGGGGCTCTCCGAGCGCGCGCCCCAGCCACCCCGAGGGCGCGGTCATCGCCGTGAAGATCCAGACCGCGGTGGGCACGATGACCAACAGGCCACCGGCGAGAACCGCGGAACGGAGGGCGGAGGCCGGCGCGATCCAGCCACCCGTCGAGAGTCCGGCCAGGGCGACCAGGACCGGCACGACGAACGCCGCCACCCCGAAAAACGCCGTCAGGAGGCCCTGGAGCGTCCCTCCCACGATCCCCATGACGTTGCCGGACGGGAACCACTCGGCCCCTCGGGCACCGAAGACGCTCGGGGGCAGGAGCGACAGGAGGACGAAGAGCCCCAAGGCGAGCAGGGCCACCGCCACGATCTCGCGTCGCTGTTCCGCGTTCAGCATGTCGTGCGCCCCGAAGCGTCAGGACCTGGGTAGGGTGATCGCCTTATCTTGCATCTCCGGCACGATCGCGTGCCGGTCCACTTCCGCACAGAGGTCGAGGTCGTCGCCCAGCCCGATCTCGACCAGCGCGCGTCCGGCCGTCGTCTCGGAGAGGAACGCCCGGCTCGGCTGCAAGGAGCCTGCCAGGGCCCGTGAAGCCCGCGAGGCATCGTTCAACTCGGGTGTCTCGCTTCGGCTCGCGACGATGCGCTCGATCAGGTGGCCCGCGCAGAGAGCGTCCTCGAGCGAGAACTGATCCTCCCGGCCGGCACAGAGGATCGCGAGGGACGTCGCGTCGGACAGCATATCCGTGACCGCACCCAGGTTCGTGAACGCACACGCCAACACGCGCTCGCCCTCGGCCCCGGCGACGAGCGCCCTGGTTCCGTTCGTGGTGCTCATCACCAGACGCTTCCCGGAGACCGCGTCCTTCGTGTACTCCCCCGGGGAGTTGCCGAGATCGAACCCCTCGACCTTGGCGCCTTTGCGCTCCCCGCAGAGAAGGGTATCCTCCCGACCCAGCGACGAAGCGAGCTTCACCGCCTCTTCGGTCGAGCCCGTCGGGTAGATGCTGCCCGCCCCCTGGGCGAGCGCCTCCGTCATGGTGGTCGTCGCCCGGACCACGTCGATCACGACCACGATCGACGTCGCCAAAGCCGGCGGATCGACCTCTTCGACCGTGAAGTAGGTGTCGATCTTCATGCCTCGCGCCATTGTTCGGACAAGCTGCTAGCCTAACCTTGCGCCGCGGCGTCGTCCGCCTGTATCCGCGCCACGAAGCCGGTATCCACCTCTCCCCGTCCGAACGCTTCATCGTCCAGGATTCGGCGGAGGAATGGAAGGGTGGTGTGCACACCTTCGATGATGAACTGGTCGAGCGCGTGCCTTGCCCGCACGATCGCTTCCGAACGGTCCCGCCCACTCACGATGAGCTTGGCGATGAGGGAGTCGTAGTGCGGGGGGACCTTGTATCCGGCATATGCGTGCGTGTCGAGGCGCACGCCCGGGCCGCCCGGGGGGTGGAAGGTGTGGATGGTGCCGGGCGAGGGGGCGAAGTTGCGACTCGGGTCCTCGGCGTTGATGCGAAACTCGATCGCATGACCACGTATCTCCGCCCCGTTCGGGTGGGAAAGCGGCTCGCCGGCCGCCACCCGGATCTGTTCCTTCACGAGGTCCACTCCCGTGACGACCTCGGTAACCGGGTGCTCGACCTGGATGCGGGTGTTCATCTCCATGAAGTAGAACGACCCGTCCTCGTCGAGCAGAAACTCCACCGTGCCCGCGCCGACGTAGTCGATCGCCTGAGCCGCGCGCACCGCGGCCTCACCCATGCGCTCTCGGAGCTCCGGGCTGAGCGCCGGGGAGGGCGCCTCCTCGAGGAGCTTCTGGTGCCGGCGCTGAATCGAGCAGTCGCGCTCGCCGAAGTGGACGACCTTGCCGTCGCTGTCGCCGAAGACCTGAATCTCGACGTGACGCGGCTTCAGGATGCACTTCTCGAGATAGACGCCCGGATTGCCGAACGCGGCCTGGGCTTCGACCTGCGCGGAGTTGACGAGCCTCTCGAAGGTCTCCGCCGAGTCCGCGATCCGCATCCCCTTCCCACCGCCACCGGCCGAAGCCTTGATCATGATGGGATATCCGATCTCGTCGGCGATCTTTCGGGCCTCCGCGAGGTCCTCCACGATGCCTTCCGAGCCCGGGACCGTGGGCACGCCGACGTCCATCATCGTGCGGCGCGCGGTCGCCTTGTCGCCCATGAGCCGGATCTGCTCGGGTGACGGTCCGATGAACGTGATATCGGAGCGCGTGCAGATCTCGCTGAACTCCGCGTTTTCGGCGAGAAAGCCGTAGCCCGGATGGATGGCCTCGGCCCCGGTGACTTCCGCGGCGGCGATGATCCGCGGAATGTTGAGGTAGCTCTCACTGGCGGCGGCGGGACCGATGCACACGTCCTCGTCCGCGAAGCGGACGTGGAGCGACTCCGCGTCGGCTTGGGAGTAGACGGCCACCGTCTTGACACCGAGCTCGTGACAGGCGCGGATGATGCGCAGCGCGATTTCGCCGCGGTTGGCGATCAGGACCTTCTGAAACAAGCGTATCCCTCCGTGAACGCGGCACGTTCGAGCCACACGGACTCGCACGTACCTCGACTCCCCCGGCCGGGGGAGAATGATGCGGGCTTCCGGGCCGACGCCGAGCGCGTCAGCTCGGCCGGACCCGGAACAGGACCTCGCCGAACTCCACGGGCTGCGCGTTCTCCACGCAGACCTCCGCGATCGTGCCCTTCACTTCGGATTCGAGCTCGTTCATCAGCTTCATCGCCTCGATGATGCATAGCGTGTCCCCGAGCGCGACTTTCGAGCCTTCCTCGGCATACGGCGGGGCGTCCGGCGCCGGAGCGCGGTAGAACGTCCCCACCATGGGCGACGTGACCTCCACGAGATCCTCATCGGCGGCCGCGGCCGTACTCGCCTGAGCCCCCTCCGCTTCCGGAGCAGCTGCCGGGTCGGCAGGTGTGGGCGCCGCTTGCGGCGCCGGAGCGGGCGCAGCCGCCTGCGGGGCCTGCATCACGGGAGCCGCAGGCGCCATGGGCGGGGTCTTCGCCAGTCGGACACGGGTACCGCCACGCTCGATCTCGAGCGAATCCACACTGCTCTCGTCGAACGCACGAATCAGGCGTTCCATGAACTCTAGGTCAATCATGCGTTCACCCTGGACAGATATTTGTCTTCGGTTCGGTCGATCCTGAGCCGCTCTCCCTCTTCGACGAAGAGCGGCACCTGGATCACCGCACCGGTCTCGAGGGTCGCAGGCTTCGTGCCACCCTGGGCCGTGTCTCCCTTCAGCCCCGGATCCGTCTGAGTCACCTCGAGCTCGACGAACTGCGGCAACTCCACGGCGATCACCTTGTCGTCGTGGACGAGCCCTTCACACTCCATGTTCTCTTTCAGGTACTTGAGCTGGTCTTCACCCAGAAGCTCACCGGAAATCGGAATCATCTCGAAGGTGTTCTGATCCATGAAGTGGTAGAGAAGCCCATCGGTGTAGCTGTAGGTCACGGGCCGGCGCTCGAGACGCACGTCCGTCACCTTCTCACCGGACCGGTACGTCTTCTCGACGACCTGGCCAGTCAGAACGTTCTTCAGCTTGGTGCGCACGAAGGCACCGCCCTTTCCGGGCTTCACGTGCTGAAAATAGGTGATGGTCCAAAGCTCGCCATCGATTTCGATGACCATCCCGTTACGGAAATCCGCGGTGCTCGCCATGCGGCCTCGTGTCGAAGGTCGTGTTCGGGGTTCACACGGCGGCGTCAGCCGCCGAGCCGGGTCACCAAGCCCCGGAGCCCTAGAAGATAGCTCTCGACACCGAACCCATAAACCACACCGGTCGCTACCTCCGAAAGGTAGGAATGGCGTCGGAAGGATTCGCGGGCGGCCGTGTTCGACAGGTGGACCTCGACGAACGGGCGGTCGACCCCGGTGAGCGCGTCCCGTAGGGCGACGGATGTGTGCGTGTACCCACCGGCGTTCACGAGGAAGCCCGAGACTCGGGGGGCGGCCTCTTCGATGAAGTCGAGGAGCGCCCCCTCGTGGTTGGACTGGAACGTCTCCACCTCGACCCCCAGCTCCGCCCCGAGCGCCTCGATCGCATCGTCGACATCGGCGAGGGTTCGCGTCCCGTACACCTCGGGCTCCCGCTTGCCCAAGAGCCGGAGGTTCGGCCCGTGGACGACGGCGATCTTCACGACCGCCTCGTCGGCTGCCAGCTCAGGAGATCTTCGAAGTACCGCCCGATGATCGGCTGTTCGGTGTCGGGCTCCGAGTCGCGCGCGTCCTCGTCGGCGTCCGTCTCCTCGGTCCACGCGAAGGGCGTGTCCACCGCCTCGTCCGGGCTCTCGCGGCGCTCGACGAGATCCTTCGCCAGCGCTTCGAGCTCCTCGTCACGGCTCTCTGCCGCGGCACGGCTCGCTTCCTCGTCCTCCTCCTCCACGGCATCCGCGGCGGATTCGGACGGAGTCGTCTCGGGCGCCGGTTGCACCGCGCCCCCGGCGGCCTGCTCTTCCAGCTCCGCCAAGCGGGCCGCCAACCCTCCGTCCTCCGGGTTCTCGGAGCGGAGCTGGCGGAAGACCTCCACCGCGCGGTCCAAGAAGCCCTGCTTCGCGTACAGCTCGCCGAGCGTGCGGGTGTAGATGCGGGGCGCTCCCTCCTCCGAAGCGTCACCGGACGGATTCGGCGGGGCGGGCGGGCCGTCCATGCCGTCCTCGGCCGGGGTCACGGAAGCGGCCGGGCTCGGGTGGGCCGCCTGCTCCGGAGGTTCGGCCCGCGCGGTCGTGGCGACCGACTCGCCGGCGTCCGAAGGCACCTCGTCGGGCGCGAGGTCGGCCACGCTCGGAACGGGCTCATCGGGCGCGAGAGCTCCGATGTCGGCCACTTCCTCCGCGGGCTCCTCCGGCGCGAAGGCCCCGATGTCGGCCACTTCCTCCGCGGGCTCCTCCGGCGCGAGGGCCCCGATGTCGATCGGCGCCTCCTCCGCGGGCTCGTCCGGCGCGAGGGCTCCGATATCGACCAGCGTCTCCTCGGACGCCCGGTCCGGGTCTCCGGAATCGATTTCGACCGGAGCCAAATCCTCGAGGTCGAGCACGGGCTCGTCCGGAACGACATCGACGAGGTCCGCGGAGCCAGCCGGCTCCACCGCCTCCGCCGGCCCCGCCTCGGGTGCGAGATCGGCGATGTCCAAGGCCGCCTCGGCCGGAGCGAGGCCGACGCCCGCCACCGGGTCCGCCGGAGCCAAGCCTTCCTCCGCCAGGACCTCGGGCTCCAACGCGACGAGGGTCTCCCGGACCTCCCTCGCTTCCTCGTGGCGCTCCGCCCGTTCGAGCACCGCCACCAGCGAGGCCATCGCTCTCACGTTCTCGGGATCGAGCTCGAGCGCCTTCCGGGCGGCCATCTCCCCCTCCTCGAGGAGCCCCTGCTCCCCGTAGAGCTTCGCCGCGACCACGTGCCCGGACACGAAGTCCGGGAGTCGCGCCAACCCATCGGTGAGCAACCCGAACGCCTTCCGGGGTTCTCCGGCGCGCCGATACGCGTCGGCGAGAGGAGCGAATGCCCGTCCATCGGGATCGCGCTCGGATCCGAGGATGGCGTGGAGTGTCCGGATCTCTTCTTGAAGGGGCTCGAGCACGAGAACTCCGGAAGATGGCAGGTGGCCGAAGGCCGCAAGATACGGAGTGCCGGGAAAAAGTGTCAACGCGGCGCTCGGGAGCCGCTCCTCCCCGGAAGGGAACAGGGAGCCCCCTCGGCTCGTATCGAAAGAGCACGTGTGGGTGAGCGAGCGGATCGAATGACGCGCCGCGAGCCGGATCCGTTCCGTTGAGACGGGCCCGGCGACCGGTTATTCTTTCCGGTCGATCATTCACAGCCTTTCGCAGCATCTTTCCGCCCCGTCAGGGTCGTAGGAGACGCCGTCTTATGATGCGTCAAATGAGGGAAGCGACGAAGCCGATCATGCTTTTCACGGCGCTCGCCTTCGCCGCGCTCATGGTATTCGAGTGGGGCATGGACGCCAGCGGCATGAGCTCCGGCTCGGTCGGAGAGATCGGGAGCGTGAACGGCGATCCCGTCATGTACGAGGAGTACATGGCGTCGTACCGGCGGATCTACGACCAGGTGCAGAATTCCCAAGAGGGTATGATCACCTCGCAGCAGAATCGGGACATCGAGGACGACGCGTTCGAGCAGGTCGTCACCCAGGTCCTGATCCAGCAGGAGCTCGCCGAGCGAGGCATCTCCGTGAGCGATCAGGAGATCAGCGAGGCCGCGCAGTTCAGCCCGCCCGAGTACCTGCGCCCTCAGTTCGTGAACGCAGAGGGACAGTTCGATCTCCAGGCCTACCAGTCGTTCCTCGCCTCCCTGCCGCCCGACCAGCTCCTCGTGCTCGAAGGGTATTACCGCGACGTCATCCCCAGAAGCAAGCTCCTCCGCCAGGTGACCTCCGGGATCTACGTGAGCGACGCGGATCTGTGGGAGCGCTGGAAGGACCGGAACGAGCAGGTGTCGATCCGTTACGTCCCGCTCAATCCGGCGGAACGCTATCCCGACGAGGAATTCACGGTCCCGGAAGAGGACATCGAGGCGTACTACCGGGAGAACGAGGAAGACTTCGAGGTTCCCGCGCGGGCGACGGTCAAGGCGGCGGTGCTTCCCAACGTGCCCACGCCCGCCGACACCGCAGCGTCCCGGGAGCGAGCCCGTGAGCTGCGCCAGGAGATCCTCGGCGGCGAGGATTTCGCGGCGGTGGCCGAGCGCGCGTCGGCCGACGACGCCTCCGCCGACAACGGCGGCGACCTCGGCGTGTTCGGACGGGGCGAGATGACCCCCGTATTCGACTCCGTGGCCTTCTCCGCGCCCGTCGGCCAGGTGAGTGAGCCGGTGCAGACCTCCTTCGGCTTCCACCTGATCGAGGTCACGGAGCGGTGGGCGCAGGACAGCGTCCAGGCCCGGCACGTCCTCGTCCCGATCGAGCGCACGGACGAGAGCGAGATCGAGTTCCTCACGCTCGCGGATTCCCTCGAGGACATGAGTGAGGACCGTACACTCGAGGAAGCGGCGGAAGCGGTCGGGGCCACCGTCAGGACGGTCGAGATCAGCGAGGACTTTCCCTTCGTCCAGGGCGCGGGTCAGATCTCCGAGGGCGCCGACTGGGTGTTCGAGGATGCCCTGGTAGGCGAGGTGAGCCCCCTGTTCGAGACCCAGCAGGCGTTCTACGCGCTCGAGTTGATCGACGCCCAGCCGGCGGGCGTGCAGCCGCTCGAGGAGGTGCGCTCCTCCATCGAGTCGACCCTGCGCCTCGAGCTCAAGCTGGAGCGAGCCCGGGCGGAGGCCGAAGAGATCCTCGCTCGGGTCCGGGAGGGTGAGGCGCTGGCCAACGCCGCTGCCGACGCCGGCCTCGACGTGAGGAACGCCGGTCCGTTCACGAGGCTCGATTTCGTGCCCGGCATCGGCCGACAGAACGCCGCCATCGGCGCGGCCTTCGGGACGCCGGAAGGCGAGGTGAGCAATGTCGTCACGACCGCGTCCAACGCCTACCTGATCGAGGTCCTGGAGCGGACTCCGGCCGACTCGACCGCCTGGCGGGAGCAAGTCGACCAGCAGCGGGCTCAGGTGACGTCCCAGCTCCAGCAGCAACGTCTCGACGCCTGGATCGAAGCCCTGAGGGAGGCGGCGGATGTCGTCGACCGTCGGGACGAAGTGCTACAGCAGCCGGGCGAGGAAGCACCGGTCCAGCCTCAGATGCCGTTGGGCTTCTAACGCGCCCGGACACCGGGCGGTCCGCGGGTCAGCGCGCGCGGCGCCAAGAATGAAAAAGCGGGCCGCCGGGGGGTTCTCATCCCCGGCGGCCCGCTTTTCACTTGTTCGGCACGTTCGGCACGGAACGGGTTACGGCGCCGCTGCGTCCGTCCCGCCTTCGGCTCCCTTCACGACTCGGGAAACCCTCCGATTCACGAAGACGAAGGCGTCGACTCGCTCTGTTCCCGTACCTCTTCCTTTTCTGCCTTGTCTTCCTTGTCGCTCAGACTCCGCGGACCTGCGTCCTCGTCGTCCTCGACCGGCGTCGCGGGAGCGGCTTCCTGCTGCTGCCCACTCTTCGCCTGCGAATCCGGGCGCCGAATCTGCTGTTGCTGATCGGGAACCTTGAGCTCCTCCTCGATATCGCTCACGGAGCTCTTGAACTCGCGAATCCCCTTACCCAGGGACGAGCCGATCTCAGGCAGCCGCTTGGCGCCGAAGAGGAGCAGAACGATCAGGAAGATGAAGATCATCTCCCCCATTCCAAATCCACCGAAACCCATTTTTCAGCCCTCCATGGGGGCCGCGAGCCCCCTCGTTGGGAGCGTGGTCCGCCTCACGGCGTCCCCGCTCATCAGATGATCGAGCGCGCGACCAATGCGACGATGGCGATCCCGACCAACGTCAAGAAGTTCAGCGTGAACACCAGAGGGCCCAGCTCGAACGCCATCGCCACCAAGTCGACCGACAGCGGTCCCACCGAAGCATTGACCGACGTGAGAACGAAATCCCGCGCCACACTGTCCGGGAGGAGTTCGGCGAGCTTGGATAGCAGACCTCCGAGGAAGAACCCCAGAATCAAAGTCCATGTGATACGGACGACCGTGCGCCGTCGTGTGTCAACCAACATACCGCGATCCTGGTAGGCGAGTTCCTTGCGGAGGGGTCTCCCGTCGCTTCCTACACCTCATCGGCGCCGGTCGACTGCATACGAGACGGACAATGCGAGGGCTTCCACGGCGGGGCCCTGCGGCAGCTCTGCGAGCGCGGCCCGGGCCAGGTCCGCGTAGTGCATCGCGCGGTCCTGGGCGTACCGCAATCCACCGCGCTCCACCACGATTTCCACGATGCGCGCGATCTCCTCGTCACTGGGGTCGACACGGGTGAAGAACCGACGGATCTCTCCCTCCTCGGATTCGGACGCCTCAGGCAGCGCCCCCACCAAGGGGAGCGTGACCTTTCGCTCCCGGAGATCGTGGCCGGTCGGCTTGCCCGTGACTTCTTCGGTTCCCGTGTAGTCGAGCAGGTCGTCGGCGATCTGAAACGCCATCCCCAGGTTGTGTCCGTAGCGGGCAAGCGGCTCCCGGAACGCCGGAGCTCCGGACAGAGCCCCCATCTCGCAGGCGGCCGACATCAAGGAGGCGGTCTTCGCCGCGATCAACTTGTAGTAGTCGTCTTCCGAGAAGTCGAGGGCGTCGTAGGACGTGAGCTGGCGCATCTCCCCCACCGACATTTCGTTCGCCGCGTTGGCCAGAACCGCCAACGCATCCAGGTTGCCCACCCGGGCCAGCTCCGAAACTCCACGCGAGTAGAGGTAGTCCCCCATGATCACGGCGACCTGGTGGGTCCACAGCGCGTTGACGGTCGGCAAGCCACGCCGGAGCACCGAGTGGTCGACCGCGTCGTCGTGAACGAGCGTCGCCAAATGCACCAGCTCGACCACGGCGGCCAACGTCAGCGCGTCGTCGCCGGCCTCACCGTCGACCGAATCGGAGAGGAGCACGAGTGTCGGCCGGAACAGCTTCCCCTGCATGAAGAGGAGGTGCTCGTTGACGTCCTCGATCATGTCGAAGTCGGACAGCACGATCCGGCGGATCTCCTCGCCGACCCGGTCGAGCTGCTCCTGCACCGGCTCCTGAACGGAAGAAAGTCGCGGCATCACGGCGCGGCCGGAGGAGCTCATGGGCGCCTTCGCATCAACGCAGGGCACGGAGGCGCTCCGTGACGTCGGCGAAGTTGATGTCGAGCGCGAACACCCGGTCGTAGAACTCCACGGCCGAATCCGTCCGCCCGAGCTCTTCGTATGCTCGAGCGAGGTAGTAGTAGATGCCCAACAACTCGTCCTCGATCGTCGTGCGGGCGCCCAGGGCACGCTCGAGCGACTTCGCCGCAGCTTCGCTCTTACCCATTTCCAGGAAGGTTTGGCCCATCACCTCATAGGTGGGCAGGTGGCCGCCGGACGCACGCAGCGCGGCCTGGAACTCCGCGATGGCCTCGTCGAGCAGCCCCATCTCCTTGTACGCGGTCCCGAGGTCGTAGTGGGCCGACACGTCGCTCGCCTCGAGGTTCTCCGAGACCTTGTCCTTGAACTGCGACAACATCTTCTGGAAGTCGGCGGCCTCGTCACCCGAGGGTTCCTCGTACTGCACGCGAAACCTCGTGGTCTTCGGCTCTTCGCGCTCGTCGCCCAGGATCATCGATCCGAGGTCCACGTATTCGTGCGAAGCCGGAGGAGGCTCGGCGGAGTCGTTGGCGGCCGGCTCGGGCGAGGCGGGCTCGTCCTCTGCGGAATCCAGGTCGGCAGGCTCGGCCGGGCCGGGCTCGTCCTCGTCGGGGCCGGGCGGCTCCGACGAGGCCTCCGTCGGGTCGACGGCGGCCGGCTCGGGCGCATCCGCCTCGGAGGCGAGCTCATCGTCGTCACCGCCGCCGGACTCCATCAACGGCAGGTCGACGTCTCCTTCCTCCTCGCTGGACGCCTCCTCCCCGAGCTGCGCTTCCTCCTCCGCGTCCACTTCGAAGTCCGTGTCGGCAAACGACGTTTCGAGCTCGAAGTCGTCGGACTCGTCGGGATGCACGAGCGCTTCGTCCCAGCCGTCGTCTTCGGCACCGTCGACGTCGTCGTCCGGCCCCTCGACGTCCATGAGCGGCAACGAAGGGCCCTCGTCGTCACCCGCGAGCGCATCGTCGTCGACGAGCTCGTCGGCATCCCGGAGATCCGCGGCGCCCTCCGCGATCCCGTCCCCTTCGGCAATAGCGCCGTCGTCCGCGCCCACGGCCTCCTCGAATCCGCCCAATCCGGCGCCGAGCTCGAACCCACCGTCCTCCGTGGGGACTTCGTCACCCTCGGGCTGCTCTTCCAGGAGCGCGTCGAAGTCGATGTCCGGATCGAGCTCGAGGATCCTCCCTTCGAGACCGAAGGCCCGGTCGTCGCGGCCCTGCTCCTTCAGACGGCGGTACGCGATCGAGAGTTGGGCCAACCCTTCCTCGGGACGCTCGTTGGCGATCATCTGCTCGGCGACCGTGACCCGAACCTCCACCTCCTCCGGCACGAGATCACAGAATTCCACGAGGGCCCGGAACGACTCGTCCAGGTCACCCTCCTCCTGCATGGTCTCGGCGTAGGTGAGGAAGTACGTCCGCGCATCGGGAACGAAGCCCTGCTCCGCCCGGATCTGACCCATCACGAGATAGACCTGATGGCGGGCCGGCATATGCCGCACGATCTTCTTGCAGACCGCGATCGCGTTGTTCGACAGGGACGCTTCCCGGTAGAGCTCGATGGCCCGCTCGTAGTGTTCGAGGGCCCGCTCGTAGTTGCCGACTCGCACGTACAGATCGCCGACACGGTTGTACAGGTTGATGTCGGGCTGGTCGTCCTCGGCCAGCTTCTCGATCGCTTTCCCGTACTGATCCAGCGCCTTCTGCCACTCGTCCCGCTGTTCGTGGCGTCGGGCCTGTGCTTTGAGCGACTCGATGCTCATACGATGCCGTCCGAGGTCTCCGTCCGTCCGCGCGCGCGCCGATCGACGTGCTCGGCCACGCGGCTGGATAGGACCCGGGCGGGTCCCAGGTCAGGAAGGTGTAATCTGTCTTCCAGGGGCGGAAGCACAAGGGTATCGGGCATCATCCCGATGATCTCCGTTTCCTCGATCGCGCCGCCCCGCGCCTCGATCCGGTCGCGAATGGCGATGAGGACGTCGACGGGCGACGTGCGGGCCGGATCCTCCAGATTCATGGAAACCTGCAGCCGTCCCGAATCCGGCATGCGCAGCCCCAGCGCACGCAATCCCGGAAAGCCGCCCCCTCGTTCCCGGATCTCCGCGGCGACCCGGCGAGCGTCGTCCAGCGTGACTCCGCTCACGTAGACGTTCCAGGCGAGCAGGACGGGCCGAGCGCCCACGCACGTGACGCCGGCCGTGGGGTGTGGATGCGTGGCCCCCGGGGGTAGATCCGGGCGACGGTCCTCGGGAAAGCCGTCCCGAAGCGCATCCAGCCCGCCCCTTCGCAGCTCGGCCAGACCCCGGCCCGGCGGCGTGGAGGCGCGCGCGTAGAAGTAGACCGGCACGTCCAACTCTTCGGCGATGCGCCCGCCCACCCGACGTGCCGAGCGGACGGCATCGTCCATCTCGAGATCGTGGAGCGGGACCAAGGGGAGCACGTCGAGCGCCCCCACGCGGGGATGGATGCCCCCGTGGTCCCTCATATCGATCTCGTCCGCGGCGAAGCGCGCGACTCTGAAGGCCGCCTCTTCCACCGCCGGTGGATCGCCGATGAAGGTGAGCACCGATCGGTTGTGGTCCGCGTCGGACGACCAGTCGAGAACGTCGACCCCGACCTCCGTCACGAGGTCGACGAGGTGGCGAACCTTCGCCCGGTCACGCCCTTCGGAGATATTCGGCACGGCTTCGAGAACGGGAATCATGGCGTCCAAGATAGCAGATCGCCGGAATCGTGAAGGCCCCGAGGTGCGCCGTGCCCGCCTCAGTGCGGCCCGGGCGCGAGCTCGGGGTTCCCCGGCTGGAGCTGGTAGGCCCAGTCGAAGATCATCACGCCGCCGTTCTGGTTCTCACCCTGCATGGTGACGCGGATGGCGCCGTAGTGGAGGTCGTCCTGATCGTCGTAGACCCGAAGGAAGTAGGTGTGTTCGGGGTCGACGGGGATGGCGTCCGACGTGTAGCCATCCGACGGCGCGAGGGTGGCGTCCAGGCAATCCGGATCGGCAGCCACACCGCATTTCAGCTCGCTCGTGAAAACACCGTTCGGGTTGACCGTGGTCGTGGTGTTCATCGCCTCCGTGGGCACCAGCCACCAGAACCCGTCCTGGTCCCGCTCCACGCTGAAGTGCGCACCCGGATCGTCACCGTGAAAGACCCGGTCTCCGCGAGTGCTAGCATCGCTCTCCTGGAACCGGAATCCCGACTCCTCCGGAACGTCGAAGTAGTCGTACAGGAGCTCGGCGGTGTAGTCCGGCCGTGGCGTGCCGGCCACGATCTGGCTGCCGGCGCTCTCGTGGCCGTCCACGTCGACGGACGTCACGAAATACTCGTAGGTCGAGCCGTTCGCGGCGAGCAGGTCGATGAAGCCCTCCGAATCCGTCTCGCCCAACAGGTAGTCGTTCCCGTCCGGCGCAGCTTGGTAGACCCGGTAGAAGGAGAAGTCGTCCTCGGTACCGTGGCGTGAGGCATCACCCCACACGATCCAGGCGGCGCCGTCCAGCCCGATCACCTCGGTTTGGTCGGGCACCGGGGGCGGCGTGCGGAACGGCGCGCGCACCTCGACGGTGAAGTCGGAGGCGGTCTCGGCACCGGTAGCGGGATCCCAGGCGGCGACGTAGTACTCGTAGGTCACGTCTTCCTGGATGTTCGTATCCGTGTAGGTACAGATGCCGCCCGTGCAGCTCGTGACGTCCGCGATGAGGAAGTAGTCGGCGTCACTCACCCGGCGTCCGTAGACGCGAAAGGACTCGCCGTCCCAGCCCGATCCGAGCTCCCAGGTCAGCGTGATCGCTTCCGCGTAGTACGAGCCTTCGAGCGCCCTCGGCGGCGCCGGACCGTCGACGACCCCCGTCGAATCGTTGTTGCACCCCGCCACTACGAAGGTGGCGGCGAGCGCAGCATGGACCAGACGTCTCATGGTTCCTCTCCTCGGTCGGACCCCGGTGCATCCGGAGCTCACCCCGAAACGGTGAAGCACGGGGCGTGCCTAATCGTCAACTCACTGGCGCACAACGACCTGCGACTCATCCCCGCGGAAGCGGCGTCCGTGTGAGAGGACACCGGCCGGACGGAGCAGGACACCCACGTCAGCCACCACCGCCCTCCGACGGCAAGCCCACGTCCAAGTTTCTCTGCCGGTAGTCGAACTTGAGGTCCCGATTGTCGGTCAGCGACACTTCGAAGCGGAAGCTCCAGTTGCCGGTCGCCGTCTTCAGGAAATCGAAGTTCGCCTGCCAGCGGTGCAAGTCACGGGTCAGGCGAATGACGTGGTCGTTGAAGGCACGGGCCTCGAGGTCATAGGCGGTGCGCCAGCTCAGGTCCCAATTCTCCGTCGGGCGCAGCCGCACGGTGCCACGGACCATCTGGCTGAGGCCGTTGCCCCCGCCCCGGGGCCGCTGCAGCGCATAGGAGAGACTGGCGTTCCACTCGCCCAAGCCCGACTGCTCCCGCTCGGGGCCGGCCGCCTGACCCTGCCCGCGCCGGTCCCCGCCGGGGATCATCGCCCCCTCCCCGACCATCTCGTCGTCCGCGAAGGGATCGTCCAGATCGTCCGTCTCTTCCTCGTCGTCGGTCGGTTCCCCGTCGCCCCCGCCGGCGAGGCCGAGCCAGCGGAAGATGTCCGACCGGGAGCTGACGGAGAATCCGAGGTTGAGCGAGGACAAATGGGGCCGGAAGTCGCGCTCGACGAGCGTGCCGTCGGCGACCGAGTCGGCGAACAGGTCGTGGCGCATGGACACGGAAAGCCCCCGCAGGTAGTCCGAGGTGATCCGGCTGCTGAGCTGGGTGGTCTGGAACCCGGCCAGGAAGTGTCCGAGGGAGTCGGCTTCGACGAAGTCGTACCGCACGACGTTCGTGTTGAGGCCGAGCAGGGTCACCACGGGGGGACGCTGGATGCGCCGGGGCTCACCGTCGTTCCGGCCGTTCTGGCCGGCGGTGAGGTCGGTGACCGAGGCCGAGTCGGACGCGACGGCCGTGTCCGCGGCCGCCCCGTTCTCGCTGTCCTCGTCTTCGGGCCGCCGGGCTTCGAACGTCTGGTTGAACCCCACGGCTACCACGTTCCGGGGCTGAATGGCCCTCGAGCCGAACACCTGCCGCTGGAGCTCGTCGGGCGTCGCCTCCGGCGTCCATTCGTAGGTGATCGACGGCGTGATCTTGTGGCGGATGGCGTCGAAGCCTCCGAATCCCGGGAAGAAGCCGTAGACGTCGCTCTTCAGGGTCGCTCCGAGCGAGACGCGGCTCGGAGCCGCGACGAAATCCGAGGCCAGGCTGGACGTATCCGCCCGGAAGAGGTCTCCGGAGAGCGTGAGATCCGGCGTGAGGGTCGTCGATCCGACGAGTCGCTGCTGATAACGGACCGACGCGCTCCAGTTCAGGGTGGCCTGCCCGATGTCGCGCGCGGGCGCCGTCGTGAGCAACTCTTCGGGATCCGGCTCAGCCTCCGAATCGCTCGGGAGGGCCTCCGGCACGTCGCGCGTCCGAGATTCGGTCAGGCTCACGGACGGGCTGATGCTCAGGTTGCCGAGCCCGAGGCTCGTTCCCACCGACGCCCTGGTTCGCTCGGTGTCGGCCGTCCCGTACGAGAACGTCTCCTCCTGGAGACGGTCCTCCACGCTGCGCCGGAACCGGGTGCTGGCGCTCCACGTCATGTTGTTCCAGAATCGCGCCTCCGTGGCGGGGGCCGCGAAGAGCGTGCGTGACGTGAGGGAAAGGTTGGCCTGTGGTAGCGTCCACTCGACCCGGTCGTCCGAGAGGTACTGACTCCGATTCGCGTTGAGGGACAGGTTTCCCCAATCGAAGCGGCGGCTGAGCCCCGCGGTCGAAGTGATTTGCTGCGTCACTTCCCGGGGATCGAACGAGAACTCGCGCACGAAATCGTTCTTGGCGTATCGGGCGGAGACCTGCAGCCGCGTCCGTTCGTCCGGCTGCCAATCGTGGTTGGTGTTGAACGCGAACTCCGTGTCTCCCTCGGCCCCCCAGAAGCGTCGCACGTTCACGGAGCCGTTCAGGAACTGACGGTTGAACCGGTACTGGAACTGGGTTCTCAGACTGAAGAACGTGTCGCTGAACCAGTCCGCGGCGACGAGCGCGTCCGTGTACTCGCTCATGGCCCAGTAGAACCCGAGGTTGCTGACCCGCCGGCGGTATCCGCTCGACGTGCGCACGATGTCGTTGATGCTGAACTGCGGCGTGAGAAGCCCGGACGCCCGCCCCTGCTCGAGGTCCTGCGCGATGAACGGCAGCCACGCGACCGGCACGTCGTCGAAGTAGAGCCGCACGCCGCGCGCCACGAGGATGCGTCCTCCGACCACCTTGATCTGGTCCGACTCGAAGTGGTAGTGCGGCTCCTCGAGGTCGCACGAGGTGAAGCGGGCGTGCGACATGAAGGTCGAGTCCTGGCCCGCCCACGGCATGTCGCCGGTCATGTACCAACGCGTGCCGCCCTCGCTGAACTCGGTCCTCGCTCCGAGCGCCGAGCCCCGCTCCTGGTTCAGATCGTACACCATGTCCGCCGCGTCCACCGGGTCGTTGTCGGGGGGCGCGAAGGTGGACATGCCCTTCGTGCGCATGAGGCCCGTGGATTCGTCGAAGACGATCGACGAATCCGCCTGCACCTCGATCCCCTCCCGGCGCACCACGGCCCTTCCCTCCGGCGCGGCCCGGAGGGTGAGAATCCGCTCGCTCGAAACGAAGTCGGCCTCGCCCCCCTCGTACCGCGTGAGCGAGAAGCCGGGCATCGAGGACAGCGCCGCCAAGACGGTGTCGCCTTCGCTCGCGAGCCCCGGCCGGATCCCCGCCTGCGCCTCCGCCAGGCGGGCCGAGTCCTGCTCGAAGAGGACGCTGTCGGCCCCCACCGGCCGCGCGAGGCGCCGTAACCGCTCGCGCACACGTTCCTGAGCCGAGTCGGGCGCGGGCTCCTGCTGCGCCAGAACCGGAGCGGGCAGGCAGGCGAGCCCGGCCGCGACCGCGGCGACCCAGCATCGTGCCCGCCTGGTCCTACCCCCGGTCATTGCTCCTCCGACGAGTCCTTCCGCTCGACCGCGCCGACAGGAGGTTCTTCGCTCGGTTCGTACTTCTTCCGGTACTCCTCTTCCAGCTCGGCCTCGCGCTTCCGGCGGCCCCGGTAAATGGCGGCGGACATGAAGATGCCGAGCTCGTAGAGGAGCACGAGCGGAAGCATCATCATGAAGGTCAGGGTGATCGCGTCTCCGGGCGTGATGAAGCTCGCCAGCACGGTGATCGCCACGATCGCGTGCCGGCGCTTCTCCCTCAGGAACTCGGGTGTCACGAGCCCCATCGCGCTCAGGATCACGATGACGATCGGGAGCTCGAAGACCGCGCCGAACGCGAAAAGCAGCTTGACCACGAAGCCGAGCGTGTAGTTGATCTCGAGCTGGCCTTCGAGCGACTCCGTCATGAAGCCCTGAAAGAACCGCAGGGTCATGGGAAGCGCGGCGAAGTAGGCCAGCGCCACCCCGGCGATGAAGAGGACCAGTCCCAGATACAAGGCCGGCAGAATCGCCCGCTTTTCCCGCTTATCGAGGGCGGGCGAGAGGAACGCCCAGATGTTGTAGACGAGAATGGGGAAGGCCACGATGATCCCGATATAGATCGCCAACCGGATCATGACGAAGAACGGATCCGCCGGGGAGAGATAAATGAGCTGAAGGCTCGGATCTTCCCACGCTCGGCGCACGGGCCGCATGAGCAGCTCGAGGGCGTCGTAATAGACGACGAGCCCGAAGCCGACGGCCGTGCCGGCGATGATGGCCAGGAGCGTCCAGAGGATGCGCCAACGGAGCTCTTCCAGATGGTCCAGGAAGGGCATCTCGCCCCGTTCATTTCGATGACGCTTCGGGAATTTCACGCGCGGGCTCCAAACGGTTTCGACACGGTCACTCCCCGGCTTCCGCGACCGGTTAGATCGGCAGCTCTACCTGGTTTCTGCGGAGCTCCTCGCGTTCCTGAGCCGCAGCCATCTCATCGACGAACTCCTGAAACTCACCCGCGTCCTGGAAGTTCCGGTATACGGACGCGAATCGCACGTACGCCACGCGGTCCAGCGGGCGCAACAACTCCATGACGAGCGCGCCGAGCTGCACGCTCGGCACTTCCACCGCCGCGGCCTTGGAAAGCTCGTCCTCGACGCGGTCGACGAGCTCCTCCATGGCCGACCCGGAGACCGGGCGCTTGGCGCACGCGACCTTCACGCTGGAGAGGAGCTTCCCACGGTCGAAATCCTCGACGGCCCCCGAGCGCTTGAGCACCTGCGTGGCGCGCTCCTCGACGTACTCGTAGGTCGTGAAACGCGCTCCGCAGACGGCGCACTCGCGTCGGCGCCGGACGGCCCGGCCTCCTCGGCTGGCCCGTGTATCCACCACCCGGTTCTCGGTGGCATCGCACTCGGGACACCGCATGGCTCAGCTCATCGGTCGTAGCGCTTCCGCGCCGGGAAGGCCACTATCCGATCTCGTCCAGCTTGTCCCGGGCGATCAGGGCGATCGCCGTCTCCGGGTAGGTGTTCACGATGCGCTCCAGCGTCTGCCGCGCTTCGTCCACGTCGCCCGCTTCGATCTGGAGGAGCGCGATACGGTAGAGCGCATCGGGCACGCGAGCCGAGCCCGGGAAGCGCTCCTGGACCTCGCGGAACCCTTCGAGCGCCTCTTCCGACTCACCCTGCTGTTCGAGGATGTCGGCGAGGAAGAAGTACGCGTCCGCGGCCCTGTCGTGGTTCGGGAACTCGTCCAGGAACTGCTCGAAGGCACGCTCGGCGGTGTTCAACGACCCACGCGCGAGCTGCTGCGTCGCCGTCTGCCAGAGCTCGGCCGCGTCCGACCCACTGACGACCCCCGGGAGTTCCTCGGACACCCCGGCGCCCTCGTCCGTGTCGCCGGGCCGCGCGCCGGCCGCACCTCCACCGCCCGACACCACGCGCTGGTTCGCGAGCTGGTCGCCGATCCCGACGATTCGCCGTTGATTCTCACCGGTGAGCGCGCGGATCTGTGCGATCTCGTCCCGCGTCTCCCGGAGCAGACGCGTGATCTCGCCCCGGAAGTCGAAGAGCTGTCCGGCCTGATTGCTCAACGTGTCCTGCGTGGACGCGGTCGCCTCGCGCAGCTCGGTGATGAGCGAATCCTGGCGGACCGTCAGCGTACGGATCTCGGCCTGGAGATCGCGGATGTCGCTCTTCATGGCGCACCCGCCAAGCGTGGCGACGGCGGCCACCGCCAGGAAGGCGCGGGCCGCCGTCGGATATCTCGTTCGCGTCATGTTTGCCATGGGTCCCTCCCCCGGTGGTGTTCCGGGGGAGGACACCCGCAAGGGTCGTACCGTCAGTTCGGCGGGTTGATCTGGTTTCCGCCCGCCGTGATCACGAACTCCGCCCGCCGGTTCGCGGCCCAGGCCTCTTCGTTCGAGCCCGTCCGCAGAGGACGGCCCTCACCGAACGAGACCGTCTCGAACCGGTTGTCCGAGATCCCGAAGTCCGTCAGGAACTCACGGACCGCTTCGGCGCGGCGGTTTCCGAGCGCGAGGTTGTACTCGGTCGAGCCCCGCTCGTCGGCATGCCCCTCGATGGTAATCCGCACCTGCGGGCTGGCCCGCAGGATCTGGGCCTTCTCCTGCAGCAGGGTCTCGGCTTCCGGCCGGATCCTCGACTCGTCGTAGTCGAAGTACACCCGGGCCTCGAGCGTCTCACGCATTTCACGGACGAGCCGCTCGCGCTCGGCGGCGGCGGCGCTGTCGGCGGCGGCACGGGCGGCGGCGGCTTCGGCCTCACGCTGCGCCGCGGCGACGGAGTCACGGTACCGCTGGAGCGAGTCCTGATCCTGCTGCGGAGGTTCCGGCGGCGGCGGGGGCGGGTCACCTCCGCACGAACCTGCGACGAACGTGGCGACCAGGACCGACAAGACAAAGCGGCGGACGATCATCCGTACTCCCGGGTTGAACTTATGGTGTGTATATGCGGTGCCCGCCGTTCGGCCAGGCGACGCAACGAAAGTAACGACCTTTCACGGAGGCGAAAGCCCCTTTCCATATATGGCCAAAGCGACCGCGACGCAATGGTTTCGGTGCCGCGCGCGCCGCGGGCGGGCGATCGTTCACCGCAGTGTCGGAGACCAATCCGGGACCCCGACCTGGCGGCCGGACATCAGCGCCCGGATCCGTCCGGTGGCGGCGTCCACCACGAAGAGCCCGTAACCCCAGTTCCGCTCGCCCACGAAGACGATGTGACGCCCGTCCGGGGCCCAGCTCGGATCCTCGTTGTTCCCTTCCGACGTGAGCTGCCGGAGCACCCGCCCACCGTCCTCGAGGTTCGCCACGAGAATGTGGTACCGGCCCCGCTCGATCCGGCCGTGAAACGTGACCCGGTCCCGGTGCGGCGACCAGTCGGGCGACGTGTAGTACCCGCCGCTACCGTACTCGTAGGGCGAGAGCGTCTCGGCATCGCCGCCGGACGCCGGCATGAGCATGATCTGCGGCACGGCATCTCCGAAGCGGAGCGTGTTGAACGCCAGCCAATCTCCGTCCGGCGAGAACGTCGGCGAGAGGTCGTACCAGGGCCCGCCGGAGAGGTACGTGAGGCAGCAGTCACGCTCCACGTCGTACGTGAAGATCCCGCTCTGTCCGCCGCGTCCCAGCACGGAGAACGCGAGAATCTCGCCGTTCGGATGGTACGCCGGCGTGATGTAGTCTCCGGCTCCCCGCACCTCCGGAATCATGGTCTTCGTCCCGTCGGCGACGTCGACCTCGTAGATCCGCGGCGTGCCTCCCGCCCACGACGTGAAGGCGATCTTGCTGCCGTCGGGAGACCACGTGGGCGACTCGACCAGGCTCCCCTCGTTCGTGAGACGACGAAGGTTCTCCCCGTCGGAGTCGATCAGATAGATGTCCTTGTTCCCGTCGCCGTCGGCCATCGTGAACGAGATCCGACTCGCCGCCATCCCGGGATCGCCGGTCACCCACCGCACGATCTCGTCGGAGACGCGGTGTACCGCCATGCGGAAATCGGGATCGCCGGCGTCCGGTAGGCGGAACCGCTCGCGCTCGTTGACCGAGCCGTAAACCACGTCGTGGAGCGAGAGAACGAGCACGTATCCCTCGCCGGCCCCCTCGACCCGGCCGTCCACGAGCCAGTCGGCGCCCAGCCGGTCCCACAGCGTATAGTCGATGGCGTCGTCCACCATGCCGTCGGGCAGGGAGTCGAGCATCCGAAAGCGGTCGGAATAACGGAGGTCTCGCCCGATGATCGCCTCGACCTCGGACGCCGCGCCGCCGCCTCCGAGCCGCCCCGAGAACGGCTTGATGCCGAGGGACGGCTGGTACCCGGTTTCATAGACGAGCCCGAGGCTCACCCCGGGAATCTGATCCGGCTCCTGGGCCGCCGCCGGCGCCGCCAACAGGGTCGCGCCAACCGCCGCGATCCCCACGAGCACCCTGCTCATCACTCCGCGTCCTTTTCTCACAGACGTGTCACCTCTCCATGCCCCTCGGCCTGAAATTGAACTGAACGGGAAGCCGGTCGAACGGCAGCTCTTCGGGGAGCGGACCGAACCGGCCCTGCCCCGCGCAATCGATCGCGCCCATCGCTTCGAAGTCGAACGAGGTGTTGCCCGACCGACTCACGAACTCGATCTCCGTGGCGGTCCCGTCCCGCTGGATCTCGAAGTAAACGGTGGTCTCCCAGTCGCCTTCCTCCCGCCACCGGAAGCAGCGTTGGATTTGCCGAATGATGTTGTCGTAATACGCCGGATAGTCGCGTCGAACCCCTTCGAGCCGGACATTGATCCCCTCTCCCGACTCCTCCGCGTCCTCGGGCGGGGTCTCGGTAGTCGTGGCCGGCGTCGGCTCGTCCTCGGCGGGCGGCTGCGTCTCGTCCCGCGGCGGGGTGGGGTCCGGATCCGGCTCGGGCTCCGGCTCTTGTTCTTCCGGCTCCGGGTCCTCGGCCTCCGGCTCGGGCTCGTCCTCTTCGGGCTCGGGCTCGGGCTCCTCCGGCTCGGGCTCGGGCGGGGGCGGCGTCTCCTCGGGCTCGGGCTCGGGCTCGGGCCGGGTCTCTTCCGGCTGCTCGACCACCAGATCCTCCGTGGCGAGCTCCTCCACTTCCGCCTGGGTGGCCGGCGGCGGCGAGACCATCTCGATCTCGTACGTGACGAACTCCATGACGTCGGGCTCGTAGAGCGTGCTCGACCAAGCCACGACGAACAGGGCCACGTGCAACACCAGCGAGAGCCCGAAGGCCTTGCGCTCGAAACGCGGCGGAGGAGCGGCCATCGGTCCCTACCTCGACCCCGAATAGGGCTCCGCGACGACGGACCAGTTCACCCCGCTGTTCACGGCGGTGGACATCGCACGCAACACGGGCCCGTACGGCGCCAGCGAGTCCGCACGGATGTAGATACGCTCCACGCCGCCCACGTCGGTGAGCTGGCCCAGGCTCTCTTCGAGCTCGTCGAGCGTGACCTCGGTTTCCTCCATGAAGACGGTCCCGTCGCGCATCACGGTGATGAAGAACGGGCTCTCCCGGGAGGTGATGGGCTCCACGTCGGCCCGCGGGATCGACACCTCTATGCCACCCTGCAGGATCGGGGCCGTGATGATGAAGATCACGAGGAGGGTGAACGCCACGTCCACCAGGCTCGTGACGTTGATCTCGGCGTTGACCGGAAGGTCGGACCGTCCGAGCCCTCCCGAGCCGCGTCCCCTCCTCGGCATCAGACCCGGCCCTCCCGGGCCAGGGTTCCGATGAATTCGCTCGAGAAGCCTTCGAGCTCCCCGGTGAACAGGTTGAGCTTCGACACGAAATGGTTATAGGCGATGACCGCGGGGATCGCCACGGCCAGCCCGACGACCGTCGTCACCAGCGCCTCCGCGACGCCCGGTGCCACCGCCATGATATTGCTCGATCCCGAGATCGTGATCCCCAGGAAAGCGTTCATGACACCGATCACCGTGCCCATCAGGCCGAGCAGCGGGGAGACCGATCCGATCACGGCGAGGGAGCCCAGCCCGTGCGCGAGCTCGTCGCGCTCCTCGGATTCCTCCTTCTCCAGGACCATCCGTAGCGCCTCGAGCTGCGTGAGCGAGAGCCCCTCCGGGGGCGGCCCGCTCTGCCTGAGCGCACCCGGACGCAGCTCGCTGAAGAAGTTCACGCCCTGCCGAAACACCCGGCCGTACGGCGACTCGGGCAGGGTCAGGATGGCCTTGTAGGCTTCCTCGAGGCGCTGCGCTCGCTCCATCTGCTCGAGAAAAGCGTCGCCTTGTGCCTGGACATCCCGGAATTGACGCCACTTCAGAAAGATCAGCCACCAGGACATGACCGAGAACACGACCAACACCAACAGCACGATCTTGGTGGGGAGCGTTCCCCCCACCACCATCTCGAACGCGTTGGTCGGCGGCGCCGCCTGTAGCAGAAAGAAGTAGGTCGAGCTCATTCCTTCCGGTTCCTCGTGTTCGCGATGAATTCGTAGGTTTCGCGCAGCCCCTGCTCCAGCGTGTGCGCGGGCGCCCATCCACGGCTCCGCAGGAGTCCGGCGTCGAGCGTGCTGTGGCGAAGCTCACCGGGCCGCGCCGCCTGGTGCTCCCGCGGCTGCGACTCGCCGGCGATCCCTTCGAGCACCCCCGCGAGCTGGTTCACGCTGGTTCCGGCGCCCGTCCCGACGTTGAAGGCTCGGGCGTCGAGGCCCGCGGCCTCCCCATCGTCGAAGGTGAGCTCGGATACGGCCATGTTCGCGGCCACGACGTCGCGGACGTACACGTAGTCGCGGGTCTGCTCGCCGTCGCCGAACACGGTGAGGCGCTCTCCGTTCAGCAACCGGTTGCAGAAGATCGCCACTACACCGGCCTCTCCGTGCGGATCCTGGCGCGGCCCGAAGACGTTGGAGTAACGGAGCGCCACGTACTCGAGGCCCCGGATGCGCCGATAGTAGTTCAAGTAGTACTCACCCGTGAGCTTCGTGACCCCGTACGGCGAGAGCGGAAGCTTGGGCGCGCTCTCGGGCGTGGGGATCTCATCCGGCTCGCCGTAGACCACGCCGCCGCTCGACACGTAGACCATACGGCTCGTCCCGACCTCGATGGCCGCCTCGGTCAGGTTGAGCAGCCCCTCCACGTTGATGCTGGCATCCTTCAGGGGGTCGGCGACCGACACGCGCACGTCGATCTGAGCCGCGTGGTGGTTGACGAGGTCGAAGCGCACCTCCCGAAACAGGTTGCGGATCGACGGGTCGCGGATGTCCATCTCGACGAATTCCGCCCCGTCGGGCAGGTTCCGCCGGCTTCCCGAGGACAGGTCGTCCACGATCCAGACGGCGTCCCCGTTGGCGAGGTATGCATCGGCGACGTGGCTCCCGATGAATCCGGCGCCGCCGGTCACGAGAACGTTTCTCTTGGAGGACGTCATGTGGCTTTCGGTACGAGGGTGGAAGAACAGTCTAAGTAAACGAGAGTCCCCGCCGGCGGGAACCGGCGGGGACTCTGTTCTAGCACGGGCTGCTAGGGGGACGAGGCGTCGCCCGACGACTCACGGCATCTGTCGCACGAGCCGTACGATCACTCCCTGCCGGAAGACGTCGTCCGTGAGCGAGGTGATGCGGACCGTCGCCGCGGTCGGTTGCACGCTCACGACCTGGAGGCGACCCCGAACGTCCGTGCGCACCGCGTCGCCGTAGAGCACGAACTCGTCGCCCACGGTGATCCCGTGGTCACTCCCGAGATCGATGAAGCCGGCGTGACCGATGGCCCGTATCGCGGCGGTGGTGGCGAAGCCCATGATCATGGCTTCCGGGCCGCCCGTCACCTCCTCGGCCCGCGCTCCCTGCGTCATGGAGTACGACGGCAACGGACCGAGAAAGTCGCCGGCCTGAATACGACCGTACTCCTGCGTCACCACGCCCACGGCGGCGGTGTCGCTCACGGCCGTGACGGACACGATCCCGGTGGGGACCACGACCTGGCCGACCTGCGGAATCGAGCGCGTGACCCGGAACGTCCGGAGGCGATCGCCCACCCGAACGGTCCCGTAGGTGTCGAGCGACACCTGATGGAACTGTCGGACGGTCGACCCCCGATCGGTATCCAGCGCGAACCCTCGGAGAACGCCCACGTGCTCGGGGTCACCCTGGAGGGGCCCCAGCCACGGCGCCGAGTAGACCTCGTTGACGTCGACCGCGACGTATTCCCGTTCCATCATCGCCACGACCGACACCTGCGGCGTCTGCTGGCGATAGAAGATGGTTCGGTATTCCCCCTCTTCGGCCCGCTCGGCGGGTTCCGTTCGCGGCTCCGGCTCGGCGGGCTTCGGCTCACCGCCGCCGGGCGTGGGATCGGTTTCGACCGTGGTCGTCCGGTCGTCGGCCGGAAGCCCGGGAATGGTGAAAACCTGATCGGGATAGATCAAGTTCGGGTCGTCGATCTCCGAACGATTGGCCTCCCAGATGACCCGCCACTCCCAAGGATCGGAGTAGTACTGCTGCGCGAGATCCCACAACGTATCGTCATCGACGACCGTGTGAGAGCCCTGCGGCTCCTGAGCGAGCGCGAAAGCTGGAAGAATCAGCACGGCGATGACCGCCGCCGCCGAGCGAACCATATGGGCTCCTTCGGCAAGTAGGAGAGGGCTTTTCACCCGGTGGACACTGCTCGAAGATACGCGGGCACACCACGCCCGGTCAACGAAGTTTTTCAGAATTGACTTCAAATGTTCCCCCCGAGCTCCCCCGAGAGCGACACGTAGCGCCCCCATCCGACCACCACGTGGTCGAGCACCGGGATCCCGACGGCCCGACCCGCGGCACCCAATTGCCGGGTCACGGCACGATCTTCCGCGGACGGCGTGGGATCTCCCGAAGGATGATTGTGAACCAGGATGACCCCCGCGGCGCCTTCCGCCACGGCGGGCCTGAACACCTCCCTCGGATGGATGAGGGACGCGTCGAGGATCCCCCGTGTCACCAGCACTTCCCGTACCACTCTATGCCGGGTGTTGAGCAAGATCGCGTGAAACTCCTCCTGGGGTAGATCCCGGAGCCGCGGGCCCATGCGCCGGAAGACGTCGTCGGGCCCCCGCACGGGCGTGCCCGGCTCGAGCTCCTCGGCGGCGGCCCTCCGTCCCAGCTCCAGCGCGGCGAGCACCCGGCACGCGGTCGCGGTGCCGACACCCGGCACACCTTCCATTTCCCCGACGTCGAGGGCCGCCAGCCGTGCCAACGAGCCGCCCGCGTGGCGGGTGAGCCGCTCCGCCACGGCACCGGCCGAGCCGCCCGCGCTCCCACTCCCGACGAGGAGGGCGAGCAACTCGCCCAGCGCGAGGTGCCGCACGCCGGCTTGGCGCAGCCGCTCACGGGGGCGCTCGGAGGCCGAAGCCGGAGAGGAGGATCGAGTCATGCTCCAGGATCGCGGGGTCGCGAGGGCGCAGCCATGTCGCCACGGGACGCGTGGCCGGATCGAGGCGCGAGCCGGCCGCGAGACCCCGACGCCACGTCACGCGATCACGAGCTCCATGACGCGAGCATCCTCCCGTGGCTCGCGGTAGTAGCCGCGCCGCCGCCCCACCTCTCGGAACCCGGAGCGCTCGTAGAGCGTCAACGCGGCCGCGTTGGAGTCGCGGACCTCGAGATACAGGCTCGTCACGCCCCGCTCGCGACAGGCGTCGACAACGTGGTCCAGGAGCCGGCTGCCCAAGCCGCATCCCCGTAGATCGGGACGGATCGCGATATTGGCGAGCTCCCCCTGATCCAGGATGCACCACAGGACGGCGTATCCCAGGATCCCCGCCTCGGGATCCTCCAGGACGAGGAGCACGAGACCGTCCCGGCCGACGAGTCCCTCGAACGTGTCCGCCTTCCAGGGCGTGTTGAACGCTTCCTTCTCGATGGCGACCACGTCGGAGACGTCCGTCCGGGTCATCGGACGGATCACGGCGTGCGGGTGCGAGGCTATGCGCTCCATAGGCGCTCGGCACTGGACGCGCGAACGTACCGGGGCTCCCACGCCGTGGGGTCGTCGACCGGGGAGGCCCCTCCCAACCCAGCGCACCGCAGAAGGCCCACGGCCGGGGTGACACGCTCGTCTTGCTCGTCGTCGGGGGCCACCTCGAAGCCCGCCTCTCCCAGCGCCACCCGGTGCTTCGCCGCGCCCGTCCCCAGGAACACGGCGCCCTCCGGCACGGACGCTCCGAGCACGTCGCCGAGCTGCCCCGGATGCGGTGCGACGAGCTCTTCGAGCGCCTCCTCGTCCACCCGGTAGCACGCACCGTAGACGCGGTCGCCCCGGGCGTCGAAGAGGACGTACCGGACGTCCGGCCCGGACCACCCGAGCGTGAGCGCCACGGCCGCGAGGCTCGAGATGGGACGCAGCGGGATCCCCGCCGAGAACGACAGGCCCTTGGCCGTCGCCGCGGCCACGCGGACCCCCGTGAACGAGCCCGGTCCCTCACCGACCACGATCCCTCCCAAGGCCCCCACCGACACGCCCGCCTCCCGGAGCACCGCGTCGATGGTGGGCAGGAGGCGCGCCGCGTGCTCCTTGCGCTCGGGGAGCGCCGCGACGGCGAGCACTTCGCCCGAGCGTCGCGGCCCGGCGCCGCCGACCGCCACCGACCCGTGCGCCCCGGAGGTGTCGAACGCCAGCAGAGGGGCTCCGGCGCTCACCGCTCTCCTCGCGCCAGGGTCATCGGGAACCCGGGCAGCGGGTGCGGAGCGCCGACGCGCTGCACTTCCACGTCCCGCAGCCTGCGGTCTCCGGGGGTCACCGCCAAGCGGACACGCCAGTGATCCTCGGGCATCAGAGCCTCCGCCTGCTCCGGCCACTCGACCAGGACGATCTCGGGCCGGCTCCCGAGCTCCGCCCATCCGAGCTCCCAGACTTCGTCGGGCTCCGAAATGCGGTAGAGGTCGAGATGCACGACCGCGCCCCCGGAGGGGAGCTCGTACCGGAGGAGGAGGTTGAAGGTGGGGGAGGGCATGGGCGCCTCCACCCCCGCTCCTTGCCCGATCGCTCGGGCGAGCACGGACTTGCCGGCTCCGAGCGGGCCCTCGAGAGCGATGACGACGGGGGGCTCGATATCCTGACCGATGCTGCGGCCCCAGCGGACGAGATCGGTTTCGTTCAGGCGCATGTGATGCTCGAGATGGTACGATGGTTCTCGGCACGGGCGGTCACGTACACGGGGAATATAACCGTCGTCAGCGGCGATACAGCCCTCGGGCGCGGATCGACCGGGCGACGCCTTCCGGCACCGAGCCGGCGGGGTCCTCGCCCCGGGCCACGGCTTCCCGGACCGCGGTCGACGAGACGTCCACGGCTCGAACCGGCACGAAGACGGTCGCGTCCCGGAGCCCCGGAACCGCTTCCGCGACATCGGGCGCGAAGACGCGCGCGGGCGTCTCGTCCCGGTCCATGACGGCGAGCCGGGCGGCCGCCACGATACGCTCGGGGTCCCGCCACCGTCCAAACTGCTCGAACTGGTCGGCTCCGAGGATCAGGAAGAGCTCCGCGTCGGGGAAGTCCCCGCGGATCGCCTCGAGGGTGTCGGCGGTGTACGACGGCGGCGGTCGCTCGAGCTCGCGGGTATCGACCTCGAAGCGGGGGTCGAGCGCGGCCGCCCGGCGCACCATCTCGAGGCGCACCTCGGGCGGCGACGTCTCCTCACGCTGCTTGAACGGGGAAACCCGGGCGGGCACCCACAGCACGCGGTCGAGCGAGAGGTGGTCGGCGACGTCGGCGGCGACGTGGACGTGTCCCACGTGGGGTGGGTCGAACGTGCCGCCGAAGACCCCGACGCGCGGGGTGGTGCTCACGCCCGTCGCTCAGATCCGGCCGTCATCCGTGCGCAGCTCGTCCGCCGCGGGTGACTCGGGATAGCGCGCGAGCAGCCGCTCGCGGGCCTCGTCCGCGAGGTCGTCGTACCCGATCTGCGTGTTGGCTTCGTAGATGCCGAGCAGCGCCCGCGGAGCGAACTCGGACTCGGGATAGCGGTCGAGCACGAACTCGAAATACTTGATCGCCGAATCCGGGAGGTCCCGGCTCAGGTAGAACTGCCCGTTGAGATAGTCCTTCTCGGCCAGCTTCGCGCGCATCTCCTGCGCGTGCTCGGCGGCCTCTTCGGCCTGCGAGGTCCCCGCGAAGTCGGAGGCCATGTTCGAGCACTCGGTCAGCGCCCGCCGGGTGTACGTCTGATCCCGCTCGGGCCGCGGAGAGAGCTCGGCATAGGAGCGGCACCGCCCCAGCGCGGCCTCCGGAGCCCGCGGGTGGCCGGGATAGCGGTCGAGGAACCGGCGGTACTCGGACGCGGCGGTGAGGTATTCCTCCTTCTCGTACCGCATGTCGGCCAGCAGCAGCCGGGCGTCGGGGACGCCGGACCAATCGCCGTAGGCCAGGAGGAGCCGGTCGAGCGTCCGGATCGCGTTGTCGTGCTCCTCTTCGACCGCTTCGTCCTGCGCCATGCGGAAGAGCGCCGGGGCGTCCATCCCCTGGTAGATGTTCGATGAGCCTCCGCATCCGGCGATGAAGATCAGGAGAACGAGCGGAGCATGTCGTATTTGAATCGGCAAGGTGAAGCCTGTATACGGTAGATCGTGGCCGGGCTCAACGGCACCGGCCACCACGAAGATGTTCGAGACCGCGCCCGAAGCGGATCTCGTCGAATGCCGCCTGGGCCCGGTCGACGAGCGAGCCGGCTTGGTCGGTGTAGCGGACCTGGGCGTATGCTTCCATCGCTTGCTCGCAGCGCCCCAGGTCGGCCAGCGTCTCCCCTTTCTCGAACCAGGCGCGCGCCTGGATGTTCCGGGGCTCGCCGACCTCCAGCGCCCGGTCGAGCAGGACGATGGCGCGCTCCATCTCCTCCTCTCCGGCGTCCGGACCCTCCAGGAGCTCCTCGGCGACGTTGAATGCGCACGTGCCGATATACCAGTCGACCTCGCCCCGCTCCCAAGGGCGCGCCCGCGCCCGGAACCGCTCGAAGAACACGAGCGCCCGCTCGCAGTCTCCGATCTCTTCGTACGCCTGTCCGACCTCGAAGACGATCTCGGGGGTCGAGTCACGCATCTCGCTCATGGCGACCTGATAGAACGGGAGGGCCTGACCGTACTCGCCGCTCTCGAAGTAGTGGCGGGCGAGCGGAAGGGCCAGGTCCGTCACTCCCACGGCGGGCTCCAGGTCGAGGGCCGTCTCCACGGCGGTCGCCATGGCGAAGGCGTCCCCGCTCTGGTGGGCGTTTCGCGCGAGCCGCATGAGGTCGGAAACCGCCTGACCGACGTACGAGGAGTCGACCGCGACCGCGTTGGCGTAGTTCTGACCCGCGTCGTCGACGCGGCCGAGACGGGCGTACGTGTGCGCCACGCGGGCATGGATCTCCGCATCGTCCGAGCTCTGGCGCATGGCGAGCCGGTACTCCGCGAGCGCTTCGTCGGTCCGTCCCGTGGCGAACGCGATGTCGCCGCGTTGGATGGCGTTCTGCTCGTCGCCGGGGGCGCACGCCGTGAGCGATGCGGTCGCGGCCATGGCCACGACCATCACCAGCCGCACGATCGACGGTCCGATCCCTTCGTTGGTTCCTCTCACGCTTCAGCCTCCCTGGCGCCGCCCGGCCGCTCGGCGACGGAAAGCGGCTCGTGCACGCCGACCGACGCGAGATAGGCCCGGGGACGCATGTCCGACGGATCGTCCTTCATGCAACGCCGCCACTCGTGGATGGCGCGGTCGACGTCGTCGAGCTTCCGGAGCACGACACCGAGACGCACCCGCGCTCCCACGAATTCCGGGCGGGACTCGAGAATCGCCTCCAGCTCGGTACGAGCCGTCTCGTAGTCCTCGAGCTCGATGAGCGCCTCGGCGTACTTGCTCCGGATATCCACGAACCGGGGCCGCACCCCGAGCGCGGTCCGGTAGTGCTCCATGGCCTCCCGCGGCCGCTCGGCGACGAGGTACAGGTCGCCGAGCTGGGCGTGGGTCACGGCGATCCGGTTCCCCACTTCCGAGGGGAAGACGCGCGAGTCCCGACGATCGAGCTCGTCGGCCCTGGTGAAGGCCTGCTGAGCCTCCTCGTGGCGACCGAGCTCGTTGAGCACGATGCCCCGGTTCAGGTGGGCTTCGGCGTAGGCCGGATTCTCCTCGAGGGCGGAGTCGAAGTGCTCGAGCGCCTCCTCGAAGCGACCGAGCATGGCCAGGCAGAGCCCGGTCTTGTTGCGCACGTCCGCGAAGCGCGGAAACTCGGCCAACACGTCGAGGAACGTCTCGAGCGCCGACTCGTAGTCTTCGCGCTCCCAGGCGCTGACCCCGCGCGCGACCATCTGCCGCGCATGTCTCGAATCGCCTGTCATGCCGACCGTCAGCCCCTCCCTATTGCCTTTGCGCGAGCGCCTCGCCGAGGTGCCCGCTCGCCACCGCCTTCGATGATAACCCTACGAGCGTACGAGTTCCCGAAACGACCTCGTCCATGTGCCGTCAGCTCATGCCGTCAGATGGTCCGGGCGCGCGCGTCGTTCCGCTCGAGCTGCTCGCGGAAATAGGGGATCGTGCGTCGGATCCCCTCCCGGAGCTGCACCTCCGGCTCCCATCCCAGCACATCCCGGGCCACGGTGATGTCGGGCTTGCGCACCTTCGGGTCGTCGGAGGGGAGCGGAAGCGCCTCGACCCCCGCGTCGCTCCCGGCCTCCTCGAGCACGATCTCGGCGAGCTCGCGCACGGTGAACTCGTTGGGATTGCCGATGTTGGTCGGCTCCACCCGCTCGGAGTGGAAGAGTCGGTAGATCCCGTCGACCTCGTCCGAGACGTAGCAGAACGAGCGCGTCTGGCTGCCGTCGCCGTAAATCGTGAGCGACTCGCCGCGCAACGCCTGCATGATGAAGTTGGACACCACGCGGCCGTCCCCGGGACGCATGGACGGCCCGTAGGTGTTGAAGATGCGCACGATCCGGGTGTCGACGCCGTGGTACCGGTGGTACGCCATGGTCATCGCCTCGGCGAAGCGCTTGGCCTCGTCGTAGACGCCGCGGAGCCCGACCGGGTTCACGTTGCCCCAGTACGTCTCGGGCTGCGGGTGGACGAGCGGATCGCCGTAGACCTCGGACGTCGATGCCAGCAGGAAGCGCGCCCCCTTGGCGAGCGCGATCCCGAGCGCGTGGTGCGTCCCCAGGCTCCCGACCTTCAGCGTCTGGATGGGCATGTCCAGGTAGTCGACCGGACTCGCGGGCGAAGCGAAGTGGAGGACCCCGTCGATCTCCTCGTCGAGGAAGAGGGGGTTGGAGATGTCGTGCTCGACGAGGGTGAAGCGGTCGTTGCGCGAGAGGGTGTCGATGTTCTCGTGCGAGCCGGTGACGAAGTTGTCGACCCCGACCACCTCGTGCCCGTCGGCGAGAAATCGCTCGGCGAGATGAGAGCCGAGAAAGCCGGCCGCGCCCGTCAGCAGGATGCGCACGGTCAGCTCCGGGGCTCGGTCGGCATGCCGTCGGGATCCGGCATCACACGCGACCGGCCGATGCTGTGGTACTCGAAGCCGTGCCCGCGCATGATCTCGGGATCGTACAGGTTGCGTCCGTCGAACACGAGCGGGGTGGCCATCGCCTCGCGCATGCGCTCGAAGTCGGGCCGGCGATAGGGGTGCCACTCCGTGTGGATCACCAGGGCGTCCGCGCCGTCGAGCGCCTCGTAGTTGACCGCGACGTACTCGATGTCGTCGCCGAGGTGGTGCTCACGGGCTTCGTCGATGGCGACCGGGTCGTGCGCGACCACGCGGGCTCCGGCCGCGAGCAGCCCGCGGATCGTGACGAGGCTCGGCGCCTCGCGCATGTCGTCGGTGTTCGGCTTGAAGGACAGGCCCCACACAGCGACCGTGCGCCCCGAGAGGTCCTCGCCGAGGCGGGTCAGTAGACGGCCCAGCATGGTGGCCTTCTGCCGGTCGTTGACCTCGTCGACGGACTGGAGGATCGAAGCGTCGGCCCCGAGCTCGGCCATGGTCCGGGCGAGCGCCTTCACGTCCTTCGGGAAGCACGAGCCGCCGTAGCCGATGCCCGGGAAGAGGAAGCTCATGCCGATGCGGTCGTCGCTGCCCACGCCCTGCCGCACTTTCTCGATGTCCGCGCCCGTACGCTCGCAGAGTTGGGCGATGGAGTTCATGAAGCTGATGCGCGTGGCGAGCATCGAGTTCGCGGCGTACTTCGTGATCTCCGCCGAGGGGACGTCCATGATCAGGATCTGATGGCCCTGCCGCACGAACGGGCTGTAGAGGTGCCGCAGGGTCTCGGCGGCCTTCTCGGAGTCCACGCCGAGCACGACGCGATCCGGCTTCATGAAGTCGTCGATCGCCGCGCCCTCTTTCAGGAACTCGGGGTTGGAGCAGACGTGCACGGGAATGTCCGTCTCGGCCTCGATCGCGTCACGCACCCGCTTCGCCGTGCCGACCGGTACCGTGCTCTTGGTGATGACGATCTTCTCGTCCTGCATCGCCTTCCCGATGGTTTCGGCGACCTTCAGCACGTACCGGAGGTCGGCCGAGCCGTCCTCGCCCGGAGGGGTGCCCACGGCGATGAAGATCACGTCGGAGCGGCGCACGGCGTCGGCCACGTCGGTCGTGAAGACGAGGCGGCCCGCTTCGAGGTTGTTCTCGATGAGCGGCTCGAGACCTGGCTCGTAGATCGGCACGCCGCCGCTGTTGAGCAGGTCGACCTTCTTCCGGTCGATATCCGCACAGATCACGTCGTTGCCGGACTCCGCGAAGCACGCTCCCGCGACCAGTCCCACGTAACCCGTTCCGATGACGGCGATCTTCATGATGTCGAGGCCCTCTCCTGTCTCGTTGTGCCTTGTTGGACTCGTGGTGCCTTGTTGGGCAAGGATCGGCGGCGAGGACCACCCCGGCGGCATTCAAGCTCGTAAGGTAGCCCTGTGGGCGGGTTGCGCAGAGGGGGGGTGGGGGATCGATCCGTCCCATCCAGGCATGGACGGATTTGGAGCCGTGGAGTGGAGGAGGTCCGGGACGCGGAGCTCAGAGCCGCCCTGAAGCCCTTGATGGGGCCCTCACCGACCTCGGAAGCGCGAGCGCTGGTCCGAAGACCTCGAACGACGGTTTCAGCCCGTCGTGAGTGGCCCAGGAGGTGCGCGCGCCGGCCCATATATTTCGGGGGTAAATCACTGCACCGAATGTGGTTAGGGCGCTCGCACGAGAGGAGAGACACGATGACGAAGACGACGACGGAGACGATGACGATGGCCACGACCGCCGCCGCCTCCGACGCACGCATCGGGCGCATGGATCGGATCGCGATGCTCTACGCCGAGATCACGGCCGCGACCCGGGCGTTCCTGGCCGCGCTCGCCGAGAGCGACCGGCTCGAGGACTGGGCCGCGGAAGGGTTCACGTCGTGTGCCGAATGGCTGACCTGGCGCCTCGGCATCACCCGCAACACGGCCAACGAGAAGGTGCGTGTGGCGCGTGCGCTCGAAGCGTTGCCGGCGACCGCCGAAGCCATGGCTCGAGGCGAGCTCTCGTTCAGCAAGGTGCGGGCGCTGACCCGCGTCGCGACCCCGGAGAGCGAGGCCGAGCTCCTCACCTACGCACGAGCCGTCTCGGCGGGCGGTCTCGAGCGGTTCGTGCGGAGTTGGCGGGAGATCGACGGCGAGGACGAAGCGGCCCGCGAACGGAGGCTCCACGCCCGGCGCGCGCTCTCGGTCTTCCCCGACGAGACCGGGATGTACGTCGTGCGCGGTCGCCTGACGCCGGAAGTCGGGGCGGCGCTCATGCGTGCGATCGAAGCGGCGAGCGACGGGCTCTACCAGGAGGAACGCGATAGGGAACGCGAAGGCGAACGCGAGGCCTCGGACGCGTTCGAGCGCGAAGAGGAGGACCGGCGCGAGGCCGCCCGTCGCCGAGCTGACGCCGTCGGGCTGATCGCCGAACGGGCGCTCGCGGCCGGGATCGGCATCGAACAGGGGAAAGACGCCACGCCCGACCTCCCGCTCAGCGGCTCCCGGGCGGAACGCTACCAGGTGATGCTCCATCTCCGCGCGGACGCCGGCGCAGAGGACCGGCACGCGGCCGCCCACCTCGACGACGGCACACCAGTTACCGCGGTAACTGCGCGGCAGTTGGCCTGTGACGCCGCGCGGGTCGACGTCACGCACGGATCCGACGGTGCCGTGCTGGGCGTCGGACGGCGGACCCGAACCGTGCCTCCCTCGATCCGGCGAGCGCTCGAAGTCCGGGACGGTGGGTGCCGCTTCCCCGGTTGCGGCTCGCGATTCACCGACGCGCATCATGTCGTGCACTGGGCCGACGGGGGCGAGACCAACCTCCGGAACCTCGTACTCCTCTGCCGCCGGCATCACCGGCACGTGCACCGAGGCGGCGTAACGGTCGCGATCGACCGTGACCAGCAGGTGGTCTTCTTCACTCCCGATGGACACGCGATGTCGGATGGCGGACAGATGGGGGCGTGGGAAGCGGTGGACCCCTTGGACGCGGCATGAAGAGCGTCGCCTCACCCCTCGTAAAACGCCTTCACGGCTTCACAGACACGCCCGACCCGCTCCTCGCCGAGCTCCGGGTAGACCGGCAGGGACAGGACTTCGCCGCACAGGGTCTCCGTCACCGGGAAGTCTCCCGCCCTCCCGTTCAGCGACGCGAAGCACTCCTGGAGATGGAGCGGCTCCGGGTAGTACACGCCGGTCCCGATCCCCCGGTCGCTCAGGTGCCGGCGGAGCTCGTCGCGCCACCGCGCCCGGATCGTGAACTGGTTGTAGACGTGCCTCAGCCCCAACGATTCTCCGGAGTCCGGCAACAACACCTCGGCGACGTCGGCGAGCCCTTCCCGGTACAGGGCGGCGTTTCGTGCTCTCGCTTCCGTCCACCGGTCGAGGTGCGGGAGCTTCACCCGCAGCACGGCCGCCTGCAGCGCGTCCAGCCGGGAGTTCGTGCCCACCATCTCGTGGTGATACATCTGCCGGCCCCCGTGCACGCGCAGCTTGGCCACACGCTCGGCGAGCACCGGATCGTTGGTGGTGATCAGCCCGCCATCCCCGAACCCACCGAGGTTCTTCGTGGGAAAGAAGCTGAACGCGCCCGCGTCACCCACCGCGCCGGCCGCGCCGGCCGGGCCCGACGCCCCGATCGCCTGCGCCGCGTCCTCGAGCACGAACGCCCCTCGCTCCGTGGTCAACTCCATGATGTCGTCCATCGGCGCCGCGCGGCCGAACAGGTGCACCGGGATCACCGCCACCGTCCGCTCCGTCCACGCGTCCTCGAGCGTCCGGGCCGTCACGTTGAACGTGTCCGGATCGACGTCGCAGAAGACCGGCCGGAGCCCCGCGTTCCACACCGCTCCGGCGGTCGCGAAGAAGGTGAACGAGGGCACGAGCACGTGCGAGCCCGGCTCGGCATCGAGTGCCTTCAGCGCCAACAGCAGGGCGTCCGTCCCCGAGGCCAGCCCGACCGCGTGCCGCACGCCCACGTAACGGGCGATCTCCTCCTCCAACGCCTCCACCTCCGGCCCCAACACGAAGGCCTGGCTCTCGACCACCCGGCGCACGGCCCCGTCGAGCTCGTCGCCGAGCGAAGCGTACTGCGCACCGAGGTCGAGGAGTGGGATGTCTTGCACGTCGCGCTCCCGAGGTGGAAGGGATCAAGGACACCGGCTGTCCGGACCGTCGTGAGAAGGTACCGATCGGAGCGTGCGAACCATACATTAACCCATTGCTCCGAGCCGCATGCCTGCGCAAGGGAGCGTCTCTTCTTCCGGCCCCGCTTTCCATGCCTCACAGCCATCCCGTCATTCCCGTCATCATGTGCGGAGGCTCCGGCACCCGCCTCTGGCCGCTCTCCCGCTCCGCGGCGCCGAAGCAGTTCGTGCCGCTCGTGGACGAGAGCAGCCTGCTCCGGGAAACCTGCCGACGGGTCGCTCCTCACGCCGGGGACCACTGGATCGCAGTGGCCAACGTCGATCACCGCTTCCTCGTCGCCGAGCAGCTCCGGGCCGAGGGCATCGACGACGCCTCGATCATCCTCGAGCCCGTCGCCAGGAACACCGCGCCCGCCATCGCCGTGGCCGCGCTCGAAGCGCTCGCCAAAGGCCCGGGGGGGCTGAACGGCCTCGAGCCCGACATCGACCCCGTCCTCCTCGTCCTCCCGTCCGACCACGTCATCCGGGACCGCGAAGCGTTCGGTGACGCCCTCGCCCACGCCGTCACGGCCGCCGCCGAGGGCGCGTTGGTCACCTTCGGAGTCGTGCCCACCGGGCCGTCGACCGGGTACGGCTACATCCGGGCGGGCGAAGGCAGCGCGGACGCCGCCGGGGCGGGCCGAGCCGACGAGGCCGAGGCGCAGCCCGTCCGCCCCGTCGCCGAGTTCGTCGAAAAGCCCGACGCCGACACGGCTTCCCGGTACCTCGCATCCGGCGACTACTACTGGAACAGCGGCATGTTCGTGTTCCGGGCCGGCCGCTACCTCGAAGAGCTCGAACGGTACCGCCCGGAGATGCTCGCGCGAGCCCGCGCGGCGTTCGAAGCGCGCCATGCCGAAGCCGACTTCGTGGAGCTCGCCGACGAGCCGTTCCGGGAGATCGCCGGTGAGTCCATCGACTACGCGGTCATGGAGCATACCGACCGCGCCGTCGTGGTCGGGCTCGACGCCGACTGGAGCGACGTCGGATCGTGGGACGCGCTCTGGGACATGGCGGACAAGGACGACCACGGCAACGCGACCTCCGGCGACGTCGTCACCGCCGACACGCGCGGCTCCTACCTCCGCGGCGACGGGCGCCGACTGCTGGCCGCCGTCGGTCTCGAGGACACCGTGGTCGTCGACACGCCCGACGCGGTCCTCGTCGCGCCCCGCGCCCGCGCACAGGACGTCAAAGCCATCGTCGAGCAGCTCAAGGCCGCCGACCGCGAGGAGGCCGAGCTCCCGGCCCGGGTGCTCCGGCCCTGGGGCGACTACGAGAGCCTCGACGTCGGAACGACGTACCAGGTCAAGCGGATCACCGTGAAGCCCGGCGCCAAGCTCTCCATCCAGAAGCACAGGCACCGCGCCGAGCACTGGACCGTCGTCGAAGGAACCGCGCGCGTGCTCCGTGACGACGAGACGTTCGATCTCGAGGAAAACCAGTCGTGCTTCCTTCCGCTCGGCTGCGTGCACCGGCTCGAGAACCCCGGCACCGAGCCGCTCGTCCTCATCGAGGTGCAGCACGGCGACTACCTCGGCGAGGACGACATCATCCGGTTCGAGGACGAGTACGGCCGGGTGGGCTAGCCTGTCGCGACTCGGAACGTGTCGTCAGAGCCGCCCCAGCCTCAGCCCCTCCACACGCTCGAAGTGCGCTCGGTTCCGGGTAAGAAGAGCCGCCGACCGTGACAGACAGGTCCCCGCGATCAGGTAGTCGGCCATCCCGATCGGGCTCCCTCGTGCTTCGAGGTCCCGCCGGATGGACGCGGCACGGTCCGAAGCGGCAGCGTCCAGCGGGAGGACGGTCATCGCATCCAGCAAAGTGCGGACCCGTGCGAGCGCCCCCTCCGTACGGGCACCGCTGAGCAGCTCGAACGCCGTGACGGCCGTCGTCGCCAGGACCCCGGAAGCCAGCTCCTCGGAAATCCGCCCTGCCACACGCTCCTGGCCGCGCAGGGCGTCGATGAGAACATCCGAATCCGCAACGATCAACGCCAGCGCTCCCGGAGCCGCCGAATGGACTCCCGAAGCTCGTCGGCCTCGGTGTCTTCCAGGCTCCCGAGCACCGCCTGCGCCTCATCGACGCGACGGCTCCGATCCTCATCTTCGTCGAAATAGCGCCGTAGCGCCTCTTCGACCACGGAGGAAAACCCCCGCTCGCCCCTGCGCGCAGCCGCTTCGAGCAGCTTTGCACGCATGTCGTCGGACAGCTCGACCGTAGTTCTCATGCCCAATGCATATATGGCATGCACATGCATGTCAATACGCACTCACCGTCATCGTCACACCCACCTGTCGCGATCCGCCCGCGCGCCGTATTCTGCCGGACCGGAGCTCAACCCCGTGTTTCAGGAGATCAGGAGATCACATGAAGACGAAGGTCATGGTCCTGGCGACCACGCTCGCGCTCGCCGCCACCGCGTGCTCCCAGGACGCCGCCCGGGACGCGGCCGCGGCCGACGACGGCCCCACCCCCGAGGAGATCGCGGAGCGAGCCGCCGAGCGACAGGCTGAGCTCGACGCACAGGAGCGGCCCATCGAAGCGCTCAACAGCGTCTGGCTCGAAGAGCTCACCTGGATGGAGATCCGGGACGCCATTCGGAACGGGAGCACCACCGCGCTCATCCTGACCGGCGGCGTGGAGTCGAACGGGCCCTACCTCGCCTCCGGCAAGCACAACTACTCCAACCAGCTCCTGGGCGAATCCGTGGCGCGCGCGCTCGGCAACACCCTCGTCGCACCGCTCGTCACGCTCGAGCCCGGCCGGCCGAGCGGTCCCGTGACCGTCGGCAACACCGGCCCCATGGTCTCGCAGGACACCTATATCCGCTGGCTGATCGACATGGGGGACAGCCTGCGCGGCATGGGCTTCACCGAGATCTACTACCTCGGCGACAGCGGCGGTAATCTGCGCGGCATGCAGGCCGCCGCCGACTCGCTGAACGCCCGCTACGGCGGCTCACCCGCCGTCTTCCACCATGTGGAAGAGTTCTACAACCACGAGCAGGTGCGCCGGTGGATCCAGGAGGATCTGGGCATCCCCGAAGAGCTCGAGTACACGGCGAGCCGGGGCTCGGACGGAATCCACGACGAGCTGTCGATCTCCTCGGTCATGGCGGCGCTCGACCCCACGACCATCCGGTTCGAGCAGCGCGTCGACGCCGGCCTCGCCTCCATCAACGGCATCGACCTCGAGCCGCTCGAAGAGACCCGGGAGCTCGGCCGGCAGGTGGTGGACTTCCGGACGGACCTCACGGTCGAGGCCATCGAGGCGTTCCGGGCGGAACAGGGGCTCTGAGCAGCCCTCAGGTCCCGAACCGCATCCCCATCTGGTAGAATCGACGAGCGCGGCGCGCGATCTCCGCACGCTCAGGAGCAACATACCCCAGAAGATGGTCGCCTAGCCGAACGGCCTTTCTGGCGAAATGCTTGGTGCTGAACAGTAGGAACGAACCCATGGCAACCAGTCGGTCATTCGCGACGATCATGTCCACGAAAGCCAGGAACGTCTCCCCGGTGAGCGTCTTCACTGCGGGGCTCGATCCAGCGACTTCCTGTAATACGTCATCGTCATTGGAAATCGTGCGGTTCTCCAACTGGCTCGTCATCGTCAGCATGTCCCTCATACGCAGCTTGCCACTGTTTCTGATGCCGACATTCACGGCGAACATAAGAAACTCGTAGACCTTCGAATCGGGGGCGAGTTCCCCATCGACAGCCATGCTCTGGAGCCGGTCGCGAATGGCGTGAAAGCGAAACGCTTTCTCGCGTATGCTCAGATTCTTCGCAGTGTGCCGTAGGGCGAGGCGCTGGAGTGAAAGGGCAAGGGCAAGGGCGATCAGGGCGACGATCACGCTCGTCATGCAGCCACCTCCCTCAGTTGGTGTCGTCCTCGGAGCCGTTCCTCGGCTTGGACGAGGCTCGGAGTTGGTCGATTGCTGGTACCGCCGTGGACGACGGCTGTTCTCCCAAGACATGCGCCAACAGCTTGTCGTGGACCTTGCTCATTCTCTCGATCTCGCCCACGTAAGCTTTTTCATGCCGATCCAGGAGTTTACTTATCCAGCGCGATTGCCACCAGATAAAGCCCAGCAGTATCCCGACTACGGGCCCGTAGTCCTTCAGAATCTCCAAGAACACCTGCACGTTCAGAGCTTGCATCCCCGGTAGCACCCCGTGACGTCATGGCTATTCCTACGACGGTGCGGTCTCCCGGAAATTCTCCCCACCTTCCGGGCGATGCGATGTCCCTACGAGACGGGACCCGCGCTCGCCACCCTCACCCCGCCTTCAGCTCGAAGAGCTGATCCCGGAGTAGCGCGGCGCGCTCGAAGTCGAGCGACTCGGCCGCCTGCTCCATCTCCTTCTCGAGGATCTTCACCATCTCCTCGCGGTTGACCTCGTCGGCGTAGGTCGAGGCGCCCTCGGCCACCTTCCCCGCGCCCTCCTCGCCCGTGCCCACGACCAGGCCCGGCACGACGGCGGCATCGGCCACCCGGGTGCTGAACTCGATCTCCTCGATGCTCTTGCGGATCGTCTCGGGCGTGATGCCGTGCTCCGCGTTGTGCTTCACCTGGATCTCGCGGCGGCGGTAGGTCTCGTCGATGCACTGGCGCATGGAGCGGGTCACGCGGTCGGCGTACATGATCGCCTTGCTCTCCACGTTCCGCGCGCAGCGGCCGATCGTCTGGATGAGCGAGCGGGCATCCCGCAGGAACCCTTCCTTGTCGGCATCGAGAATGGCCACGAGAGACACTTCCGGCAGGTCGAGCCCCTCGCGCAGCAGGTTGATGCCCACCAGCACGTCGATCTTGCCGAGCCGGAGCTGCCGCAGGATCGCCATGCGCTCGATCGCGTCGACCTCGGAGTGCATGTAGCGCACGCGCACCCCGACCGACTGCAGATACTCGGTCAGGTCCTCGGCCATCCGCTTGGTGAGCGTCGTCACCAGCACCCGCTGCTGCTTCTTCTCGCGCTCGCGGATCTCGGCCAGCAGGTCGTCGACCTGGCCGCTCACCGGGCGCACGTCGATCTCCGGGTCGATGAGGCCCGTCGGGCGGATGATCTGCTCGACCAGCACCCCGCCCGCCTGCTCCACCTCCCAGTCGCCCGGCGTCGCCGAGACGAAGACGCCCTTCGGGAACAGGTCCTTCCACTCGTCGAACTTGAGCGGACGGTTGTCGAGCGCCGAGGGGAGCCGGAACCCGTGATCGACCAGCGTCAGCTTGCGGGCCCGGTCTCCGTTGTACATCCCGCTGATCTGGGGAATGGAGACGTGGGACTCGTCGACGATCATCAGGAAGTCGTCGGGGAAGTAGTCGAACAGGCACGCGGGGCGGTCGCCCGGTTGGCGCTTGCTCGTATAGAGCGAGTAGTTCTCGATGCCCGGGCAGGTGCCGATCTCCAGCATCATCTCGATGTCGAAGTTCGTGCGCTGCTCCAGGCGCTGCGCCTCGAGCAGGCGTCCCTCGCTCCGGAACTTCTCGAGCTGCTCCTCGAGCTCCTTCTGGATCAGCGGGATCATCTCCTCGATCGTGCGGCGCTTCGTCACGTAGTGCGATGCCGGATAGATCGAGGTGCGCGGCAGCTCCGTGATGATCTCGCCCGTGAGGGGATCGAAGCGGCTGATCCGCTCCACCTCGTCGCCCCACAGCTCGACCCGCACCGCCTGCTCGTCGTAGGCCGGGAAGATCTCGACCGTGTCGCCCCGGACGCGGAAGGTCGCGCGCTCGAAGAGGTAGTCGTTCCGCTTGTACTGGATCTCGACCAGGCCCTGGAGGATCTCCTTCCTCGGGCGCTCCTCGCCCACCTCGATATGGAGCATCAGGCTCCGGTAGTCCTCCGGGTTCCCGAGGCCGTAGATGCAGGAGACCGAGGCCACGACGATCACGTCCTCGCGCTCCACCAGCGACGACGTCGCCCGCAGCCGGAGCCGCTCGATGTCCTCGTTGATCGAGGCGTCCTTCTCGATGAAGGTGTCCGTGGACGGGACGTAGGCTTCCGGCTGGTAGTAGTCGTAGTACGAGATGAAGTACTCGACCGCGTTGTGCGGGAAGAGCGACTTGAGCTCGCCGTAGAGCTGCGCCGCGAGCGTCTTGTTGTGCGACATCACGAGCGTCGGCCGCCCGTGGTTCGCGATCACGTGCGCCATCGAGAACGTCTTGCCCGTCCCCGTGGCGCCCAGGAGCACCTGGTGGCGGTCCTCCCGCTCCAGCCCCTCCGTGAGCTCGCGGATCGCGTTCGGCTGATCCCCGGCGGGCTCGTGGGGCGAGACGAGTTGGAAGGCGGTGGCGGTGGAAGGGGTCACAGTCAACGAAGCGCTACCCGGGGTTGGTGCACGGTATGGAGCGGCCCATCGGGCCATGTCGCCGGCCCGGAGGCCCGACGAAACTCCCCATGATCCCCGCATGGAGACCGTAAGTTCCGGAGGCCGTCCGAAGCATGTGCCAGCGTCCGTCCTTGACCCCCGCGCGAAACAGTACGCATGATAGTGGTGATTCCATGCGCACAGCTCAAGCAGAGGGTCCCATGGCGAAGAAGCGTCTGAACATCACGGTCGAGCCCGAGATCTTCGAGCGAGCCCGGCGGTACTCGGACCTCCACGGCACGAGCATCTCCCGGCTCGTGGGCGAGTTCCTGGCGAGGCTTCCGGAGGTCGAAGACGCGGAGCCTCGGGAACTCCCTCCGACCGTGCGACGGCTCCTGGGCGTCGCGAAGGGCGGGCCGGACCGCGAGGACTACCGCCGCCACCTCATCGAGAAGCACGGCGCGTGAGGGTCCTCCTCGACATCAACGTGCTGCTGGACGTGGTCCTGGCGCGCACGCCCTGGCATCTGGCGAGTGCCCGGGTCCTGGCCGCGGTGGAGCATGATCGGTTGGAGGGATGCGTGGCGGGACACACGCTGCCGACCATTCACTACGTGGTCATGAAGAGCCGGGGCCGTGACGCGGCGGCCGCTGCCGTCACGGATTTCCTCGGCCTCGTCGACGTCATCCCCGTGGAGACCGCCGATTTTCAGCGGGCCCTAGTACTGCCGATCGACGACTTCGAGGACGCGGTCCAAGCCGCCGCGGGGCTCAGGGCCGATGTCGAGCACATCGTAACGCGGAACGAGCGCGACTTCGCGAGCGGCCCAGTGCCACCCATCCGGCCCGAGGAGCTGCTGGCGGTGTTGTAGTTCGATGGAGCGAGACGGGGCCATCCTGTCACCTAGGTTTCCGACCCCGGAGTGCGGGGGGATGGTGGGATGAGCTGTGTTACGAAGCGCGTCGAGGATCCCGCACGGACTTCGCCAGGGCGCGAAGAGCCTCGTTCAGCGCCTTCGCGTCGGAAAATACTTCAGCTACATCGGGATCCAACACGACGACATTGCTTCCCCGTGCGCAACGCTCCGCGTATTTCCCACGGACTCCACCGCTGAAGTCGTATTCGTCGCAGAGGTCCGACGCGGCTCCGGATTCAGGTTTCTCGCTCATAGGATCGGCGCTCGGCATTCGTGGCCGAACGGGCGCTAATGATACGGATCGAATCTTCCGCCTCGGCGTGCGCCACAACGACGAGACGACCCCTGTAACTTAACCCCATGAGGACGAATCGTGCCTCACCGAGTGAGCGCATCGGGTCTGGAATCGTCAGCGACAACGGGTCCGAAAACGCAGTGGCGGCCTCCGGGAAGGTGATGCCATGCTTCTTGGCATTCGACGCGGCCTTCGCTGGATCCCAATCGAACCGCAGCAATCAGGAGACTCTCGGCAAAGGTGTTCATCGACAGCACGACGTCACGTCCTGGTAACCTGCGAGGAGGACGACTGCAACCAACCTGTCAGCGAATTCCCGCTACCGCCATGAATGGATGAGCCGTTCCTCAGCTCACGCGAGCTCCAACACCAGCCTGAGCCCCGCGTCCACCTCCGCCATGGCCCGGCTCGACACCATCCTCGCCTTCTCCACCAGGTAGTCCTCGTCCAAAGTCACGACCTGAGTCACGTTCGCTACGGAGTCCTTCGGGAGACCCGAATCGCCGGCCGTGACCAGCACGTTCCCCGGCGCGGCGAGCAGGCGCGTGTTGGACGTGAGCACGACGCAGAGCACGGTTCGCAGCTTACTTCGGTTGAATGCATCCGCTTGGACGACGAGCACGGGACGTCGGTATCCCGGGCCCGAGCCGCGAGGCTCATCGAGCTCCGCCCACCAGACCTCGCCGCGCGCGACTACCAATCCGGCGAGCCGACGCTTCGGGCCTGTGCGGTGCGAACGGCCGGATCGAGCCCACTGGCTTCGTCGCCGTACACCTCGTTCAGACGCGCCGTGATGTCCTCGTTCCGGTGTTTGGCCACGTACTCCGCCACCGCTCGCGCGTACAGCTCGCTCCGGGACAGCCCGAGCCGATCCGCCACCTCGTCCGCCGCCTCGTAGATCTCGTCAGGGACCGATATCGCAATCTTCATACTTATATCATACTATTGTCACACCCGCGTCGCCAATGCTCATGCCGCCGTATCCTACCCCCCGCTGCTCCAACATGAAGGCCACCGCCTGCCGGGGCGTGACCGGACCCATGGGATGGTGCTCGTCCTCGTAGTGCTCGACCAGCACGGACAGGAACTCGAGGCGGTCGTAGCCCTCGGAACCCGCTTGCACGTCGGCATCGAGAAGTCGCTCGATCTCCCCGAGGGCAGCCTCGTACTCGCCCTCGTCCCGGAGCTCGTGAGGGGACTGATACGCTCGTCCCTTGGCCCGGCGTGTCAATCGATGCACCAGGCCCCACCGCGCGTCTGCACCTCTGCCTCCAACAAGCCGGGAGCCATCTCCAGGGACTACGGGTTGTCGTACATGAAGCGAACGACAGCATCAGCCACGAACAGCTTGTTCTTGGACCGCCCGGTCGCCTCACGAAGCACACCGGCGTCCTCCAGCTTGTGGACGCTGTACGCCGCGGTCTGGTGACTCGTGTCCAGCACGTTCGCCGCATGCTTGATCGAAATGACCGGTGTATGAAATAGGCGGTCGATCAAGTGGATGACACGAGCGGAAGCGCCTTCCGCTTGGAAACGGCCGCGATACTCCTGGCGCTTCGCGACCAGCGCGACCGTGCGGTCCACGGCTTCCTGTGCGGCCGTATCCACGCCGAGCAGGAAGAAGTTCAACCACTCGGTCCAAGATCCTCGTTGGCTGACGGCCAACAGCAGGTCTACGTATTCGTCGCGGTGGCGTGCAAAGTACGAGCTCATGTACAGCATGGGGGCGTCGAGCCGCCCGTGCCCACACATCAAGAGCGGGATCATGAGCCGTCCGATACGCCCGTTGCCGTCGCGAAACGGGTGGATGGCTTCGAATTGGTAATGGATGAACGCGAGTTGGATGAGGAGAGGTGTGGACTCCTCGGTTTGCTCCTGATTGATGTAGCGCTCCAATGCAGCAAGAGCAGCGTGCATCTGAATCGGGGGCGGAGGGACGAAGCGGGCTTCCCCGATGGGGTCTGCTCGATTGCCGATCCAGTTTTGGCTCTCGCGAAACTCCCCCGGCCTGTCACGCTCGCCGCGCACATCCGTGAGGAGGATCTCGTGAAGTTTCTTGATGACAGAAAGCGTGAGCGGTTCTTGGCGAATGATATCGAGGCCCTTCTCCATGGCACGGACATAGTTGGCCACTTCTTTCGTGTCGTGGTCCGCCGTCTGCTGCTCACCGCCAGAGTCTCTCTCATCCGCCTCCAGGAGGAGCAACCGCTCCGGCGTGGTGATGGTGCCCTCGATCCGGCTGGACAGGATCGCTTCCCTGCGCAGGAGCGGAGAGGAGACCAAATACGGACTGAACTCGGACCCGCTGGACATGCCTTGGAGACGCCCAACCGATGCGGCGGCTCTCGCCAGACGCCGAATGGTTGAATCCTCCAACCCGAAATCCGTGGGTATTGGACCGGGAACGAACGCGAGTGCTTTTTCAATCGTCGGAGCCAACTGACCCGGGGCGTCGTCGGAAAAGTCGGAAGCCTTCAAGAGAGTGTCCTAGGTTTTTTGGAACCCGAGCTGGAAGAACAAAAAGATACCCCGATATTTTGTACTAGATCCCACTTCCTCGGATCTTTTTGGATTGGAACCGAAGACACACCGTAAGGTAGTGCTCGAGCAACACGGACAGGAGCTCGAGGCGGCCATACTTCGCCGGTACTTGTTGCCGCCGATATTGAAGACCGATCGAGATATGTCGGAGGCTCGTCGCCGTAGCGATCCTGATCACGGGCGCCCTTTGGGTTGTTGTTCCCCGAACCGACGAGTCGCATTACAATGTATGACATGAAGACTTCGGCACTGACCATTCGGCTGGACCCCGATCTCGAGGCGCAACTGGACCGCGCAGCCAAGCGGGCCGGGCGCACGCGTAGCGAGTTCGTACGCGACGCGCTCCGGCGACAGATCGCCCTCGCCGAGTTCGAGAACCTCCGACGGCGCGTCATGCCTTTCGCCGAGGCCCAGGGATATCTGACGGATGAGGACGTCTTCCACGACGTCTCGTGAGGGTCTTTCTCGACACGAACGTCCTCGTTTCGGCATTCGGTACGCGAGGGCTCTGCTCCGACGTCTTTCACGTCGTGCTCGCCGAACACCAGCTCGTCCTCGGGACCACGGTCCTCGACGAGCTCCCTCACGTGCTCACCCGGAAGTTCCGCGCGGCCGAATCCCTGGCGCGAGAGGCCACGGACTTTCTGCGCCAGCAGGCGCACGTGGTGGAAGCGAGCACCGACGTCGGATTCGAGATCCGCGACCCTGACGATGTGCCCGTCGTCGGCGAGGCGCTAGCTGGTCAGGTCGATGTCCTCGTGACCGGGGACGCGGACATCCTGGATGTGGCAGACACAGCGCCGATCCGAATCCTGAGCCCGCGCGCGTTCTGGGAGTCGTTGCGCACGGAAGGTCGGTGAGCGTCAGCACCTCACGTCGCCCCATCGAACTGTCCGGAGCAACCGATCAATCGCCATAGATTGTCGTCAGGATCGGAGCGGAGAAGTAAGTCAACTGTGGAGCGCCCTTCAGGAGCCGCACGATTCCGGCTCGTTCCAGTTTCCGGAGATCGCTGCGTGCCGTGGGGTAGGTTACATCGAACCGATCCCGTGCGTCCGTCACCCGAACCATTGGATTCAAGAAGAGCTCGTCCACAAGAGCCGAGAGCCTGGTGCTGGCCCCCATCTGGTTCACCCGCTCGTGGAAATCCCGATTCAACTCGATCAATGCTCCGCAACGTGCGGCCGTGTCTTCGGCCTGGACCACGACTCCCTCGAGGCAGAAACGGATCCAACTGTCCCAGTCTCTGCGAGAGCTCACGGCAAACATCAGGTCGATGTAGTCGTCCTTGTTCCTGTCGAAGAAGTCGCTCATGTAGAGCCACGGCGCCGAGAGCTCACACCATTCCTCGATCGAGATGGCGAGAAGCAGTCTTCCGACGCGGCCGTTCCCATCCATGAATGGATGGATGGTCTCGAACTGATAGTGAGCTACGAAAGAACGCACGAGCGGGTCGAGACCGTCGTCCGCATGCAGGTACTTCTCGAAGTTGTCCAAGAGATCCGGGACGAGATTCGCTGGCGGAGGGACGAACCTGGGTGGGCGACCGACTTGGTTCTGGAGCCGTCGAAATTCTCCGGGAGCGCGATCGGACCCACGGACCCCGTCCATCAGAACTTCGTGAAGCGTCTTGGTGAGCCTCCATGAAAGCGGAAGGTCATCCTTTTCTCGTCGCAGTCGCAGAGCACGAGCGTAATTGGAGACCTCTCGCCGAGCATTTCTGGGATCTGCCACATTTCGGGGCAACTCCGGCTCGAGCTCGAAGAGCATCTGCTCTTCGGGCTCGGTATACGTCCCCTCGAGACTCGAAGATTTCTGTGCTTCTCGATTCTGGAGCGGCCGGAGCAGCAGGTCGGGATTGGGTAGATACCGACCGACGCCATTCAGATCCGCCAAGGCGACTCGGGCCTCGGTTAGGAGCGGCCATAAGCCCGCTGGAAACGTCCAATCCGGAGGCAGGGGATCCGGGCAGAACGCGTGCGTAACGTCCCGAACGCCCGAGACGGGGACCAGCTTACCAGGGGACTTCGGGCCAAAAGCCGAAGGGTCCATTCGAGCGAGGGCAGGAGGCTTTAACGGAGCGCGATGTGATTAAAATCTTGCGCGATAAATTTTAACGCAAGGACCCTTCGTTAAACTCGATTCAAGTCCCGCTCGACATCCAGGTCGTAGGCGGTCTGAAGATTGAGCCAGAAGCGCTCCGACGTGCCGAAGTACCGCGCGAGCCGGAGCGCCGTGTCCGCCGTCACCGACCGCTTGCCATGAACGATCTCGTTGATGCGACGGGGTGGGACGCTGATATCCTTGGCCGACGTGTTTGGTCGATCGGATCCCACTACCGCCGGCAGGCCGGAACCACGATCCTCGCTTCGACCCATCCGCACCTGAAGGAGTCCGCAGGCCCATGAAGGTTCTCGTCACCGGAGCAGCCGGGTTCATCGGCTCTCATGTCACCGACCGGCTGCTCGCGAGGGGCGACCACGTTCACGGGCTGGATTCGTTCGATGACTTCTATCCCGGGGAGGTGAAGCGCAATCAGCTGGACGGGGCCATGTCCCGCGCGTCGTTCAGCCTGACGGAGGGCGACATTCGCGACATCGAGATCCTGGAGCGCCTTCCGGAGGATCTCGACGCGATCGTGCACTTCGCGGCGCGCGTCGGTGTGCGGCCTTCGATTGCGAACCCGGCGCTGTACTCGGACGTGAACGTCACGGGCACGGCCCGCCTGTTGGAGTTCGCCCGCCAACGAAACATCCGCACCTTCGTCTTCGCTTCGTCCAGCTCCATCTACGGGAACAACCGTAAGGTCCCGTTTTCGGAGTCCGACCGGGTGGACCATCCGATTTCTCCCTACGCCGCGACCAAGAAGGCGGGCGAGCTCCTCTGCCACGCCGCCACGCACCTGGACGGCATCAGCACGGTTTGCCTTCGCTTCTTCACGGTGTACGGACCTCGCCAGCGCCCCGACCTGGCCATGCACAAGTTCGCCGGACTTCTTCGAGACGGCACGCCGATTCCGCTCTTCGGCGACGGCACGTCCCGGCGAGATTACACGTTCATCGACGATGCCTGCGACGGCGTGCTCGCCGCCCTGGACTGGGCGTCGCAGGAAGGGGCCCGGCACGAAGTGATCAACCTCGGGGGAGGTGAGCCGATCGCCTTGCAGGACATGATCGATGTCCTCGCCGACGAAATGAACGTCGAGCCGCGCATCCGGCACCTTCCCCCGCAACCGGGAGACGTCGAACGAACGTTCGCGGATATCGAGAAGGCGGAGCGCCTACTGGGATACCGGCCGCAGGTGGACTTTCGAGTCGGGATCCGGCGGTTTCTCGAGTGGTTTCACGGCCGGCCGATCTAGTTACCCTCGCTCCTTCCAGTATCCCGGTCGCCGACGCAGGTGCATTACAGCCTGAACGACGACAACGTCCGAATCCTCGCGGTAGATCACGGCGAAGGGGAACCGCCTGCAGAAGGCTCGACGATACGGACCTTCGAGAGGACTTCCAGCTCCGGGATTCTCGGAGATGTGTCGGAAGACCCGCTGAGCCTCTTCGAAAAAATCACGTCCCAACCCTGCGGCCCGTTCCTCGTAGAAAGCCGAGGCCTCAGCGACCTCGGCCCGGGCCAGTGGATGAAGTCGTACTACCACCCAAACCGTTCGCGGATGGAGGTCAGGGCATCTTCGAGCGGGATGGTCTCTACTGCGCCGGACTGGATCTCCTGATCCCTCCGTCGGACCTCGGCGATCCAGGCAGCTTCGATCTCAGCGTCCTCGTCCAGGCTGGCGATGAGGCGCTCCGCGAGCCGAGCTCGCTCAGCGGTCGGAAGCTGCAGAAGCTCCTGTTCGATCTGGTCGGTGGTCATGGTCTTCTCGAGAAGGGTCGAATCGTTCCCAACGATACCTTCCTACACCACACCGGGCCACTTCGTTGACCCGTGTCCGTTAATACACGGATTTCCAAGCTTCAATCTCCCCGACGAAACGGGGCGCCAGAATACGGCGATGCGACGGCTGACGCCGCCCGCAGTCGAGCCGGACCGTCCATTCGGTCCAACACCGCGTTGTACTGGGCCCAAGCTTCCGGGTCGGTATCCAGGGGGCGTGAGATCATGCCAAGAATCTACACTCGCCCACGGACACGTGCACGGTAAAGCCCCGGTGCGGCCGGCGCCCCGCGACGGGGTGGAAGGTGCGGTCAGTAATGGTATCGGCACATCAAGAAGTCGATGCGCTCATCCCGGACCAAATATACGAGACGATGCTCCTGAGTGATTCTCCGAGACCAGATATCGGCACCGAGGTGACGGAGAGGTTCAGGTTTTCCGATGCCGTGAACGGGGTCCCGCATCACGGCCTCGATGAGCTTCAGAACCCGAAGCGCAGTCTTCCGATCGGTATCGACCCAGAAGCGGAGGTCCTCCCGAAATTCGTCCTGAAATACCGACAGCCGAACGTCCGCGTCGAGATCATCCTTCCGTTTCTTCGAGGCCAACTTCGCTTCGGAGCTCGTCGAGGGTCTCGGGGGCTACGCGGGACTCCAGCGAACGCTGAAGTGCACGGAGGAGGCGGCGTGCGTTCTCGGGAGAACGGAGCAAGTGGGCGGTTTCCTCAATGGAACGATACTCAGCCGCGGGGAGCAGAACCATTTCTTCGCGGCTCCGGCGAGAGATGTAAACCGGTTCCTGATCGTCCGCGGCTTGGTCGAGCAGCGACGCGAAGTTCTGTCGCGCGTAGCTATATGAAACCTTGGTGGCCATGGGAAAGCTCCAGAGTACTTGTACAAGGACAATGTACAACTACGGCGTATGAGTCAAGGGTGGGGTATGACGACTCCGGGCGTGGAATGTCAACGCCGCCGCCAGAGCAGGACGTTCAGCGGATCGCTTCTGCCTCATCGAGTCGGCGGCGGAGTCCATCCGGCGCGACGTCGAGACCTCCCGGCCAGGCGATGGTGCCGGAGTCCTCATCGATGTACACCTTACGAAACTCCCTCTCGTCCTCCCACACGGCAAAAACGCCCTGCCCCACGAGATGGGCCAATGAGACCTCGCCTTCCTGCCCATCCGCGAAGCGGATCCAGACGCGATAGTGCGCCCGAGGTTCGACGGCGACGATTCGGTCGAGCATAGTCACTCCAGAGGTTCGATTCTGGACAAGGTTTCCTTGGCAACCGCCTCGCGCCAGACCTGCCGTAGTGCCTGACGATGCCGGGCGGCCCACTCCGCCACCAGCCCCATCGCCCTCGGCGGCAGATCCCCTCGTAATACCCGCCCATCATCGATTCGGATCACGGCCTCCGCCCCGGCGTACCGCGCATGGAAATGCGGCGGTGCGTGGTCGTCGAAGTAGACGTAGATCGAGATGCCGAAGAACTCGGAAACCTTGGGCACGATCGGGACCTGAAGAGGAGCGCGTAGCCAGATTGAGGTCCCACACGCTACTTCCCGGATCGGGGCGTTCCGATGGCAGGATCGGCCGGGGTCGTCCTCGACCTCACCCGCGCTCGAACGACAGCGGTTCGGTCCGACCGTTCTCGGCCGCGATCGCTGCCGCATCCGCGAGGCGACCCAACGCGTCCTGAGATCGTCCGAAGCGCTCGTCCCAAAGGGCTTCGTCTTCGAGCTCGGCGAGGATCTCCTGCGCCAAGCGATCCTGCTCGCTGGCCGGCAGGGTAGCGGCTCGCTTGAAGGCCTTATCCAGTAGCTCCGTCATGGAACGCTCCGTCTCCTCTCCTCGACGTAGTAACGGTTCCGTCGTCGGGTGTATCCGGCGCGGCCGACCACGGATCCGACTCACGTGGGCCGATTCGAGAATACGATGCACTCGGCTTCCGGGCCACGATCGTCCGAGTGTCAACGAGGTGGAGCCATGTCTAGAGTGGCGCAGCAGCATGTGCATCCGTGACCTCGGACAGTTCGAAGTAATCGAGGTTGAGGGTGCTGATCTCCGAATACCTCAAGAGGAATAGGTCTCCTCGGATATCGTAGTAACGATCGTCGGGGAAGTCGTTGCTGGCCGGTGAGGTTTCGGGGTGAGGGGATCGATCGTCCGTGATGTGTCGGCGATGAGCCATACGCAGGAATATCTTGTCCAACTCGCCATGACGTCCAAACGAGAAGTCAGCAACCAATCCTCGGTACAAGTACGCTTGATCTCCGTGGCATACGACGGCTGACAGATAGACGCCGTCGATCTCAGTGGAATCATCGGGCATTTCTGCGAACTGGAGGATCTCGCCAGTCAGTAGGTAGTACCATTCGTTATTGAACCGCAGAGCACGATGCCTAAGATCGAGCTTGAAGTGGCGGACAAGCCAATGAGTTCCGACACCAAGCAGTGCTGCGGCGGTGCAGAGGCTGAACAGGTAGCCCGAGATCGGAAGGAGGTGGCCAGAGACCGCGCTCAACGCGGCATGAAACGTGGCCGCACTGGAGTCGTACGCCCCACTGAGGAGGAGCAGAACAGATTCAAGGTCGATGTCCCGGCCCCAACTGGGGATGATCGGCACGACCTTGACCCAGGCGGCGTGTAGAGGAACCGCGAATGCGAGCCCGTAGGCTATCTCATCTGTCAGGCTGCCCAGTGAGGTCGGACTCGCCCATCGCCATGGCCCCCGGGCATATGAATAGCGGAGGGTGATGCCCGGAAGAGTCAGCAGAAAAAGGAGAAGGACCGGAAAGGCGAGGTTCACCTAAGGCACCGGCTACCCGTCGGACATCACACGCGCCGACCGTGCGGCAGCATACCGCTCAGACTGCTCCCGCTCTGTAGCTATCTCCAAGGGCCCTACATCAGTACGCAGGCTGTAGGTCGTGCTACCAACGACGACCTGGCCCCGTCCACCGTTGATCAGGGAGTTCCGAAGCTGATGTCGAGCGCTGGGGCTGCTCAGAACCTTCTGAAGACTCTTGGAAATGCGACCCTTCATAATTCCCTCACTTAAGCCCGAAGGTACACCGAAAAGTACTTAGGTCTTTGACCAAGGGCAATGAAGCGATCACCGAGCTTCCTGTCATGACGCTCAAGGACCCGCATTCCCGACCTTCGATTCCCAGTCGGGACCATGGCGCGCTCGGAGAAGCCGTTCACTGCGCAAAGGGCTTCGTCCTGGTGCCCGCCTTCAACCTCCCCCACCCTACAGGGCGCCAGAATACACCGATGGGACGGCTGACACCGCCGGCACAGCCCCCTACCGCGGCCGCCACCGGGCCGAGAGGCTCAGATTCACGTTCCAGACGTCGTTGCCACGGTCGAAGTAGCGGTTGAGCTCCCTGGTGAGCGTCAGGCCCCCACCGAGATCGAACGGACCCGCGAACACCAGCGCTTCCAAGCCGGCGCTCAGTCCCACGTGGTGGCAGCAGAAGTCGAGATCATTCGCCTCGGCGAACGCGTAGTACGCGTCGTTGTCGTGGATGCGCCGCTCCAGGAGCAGGCGGGCGCGCCCCCAGTCCTCGTATAGCTCAGTGGTGATCACCTGAGCGTTGCCACCGGGCCCCACGTTGGAGCCGATCGCCTGCCCTTCGTTCGTATAGCCCTGACGGACGATGTGGTGCGCATAGAACACCGGGGTCGGCCGGACCTCGGTCGTGCGGCCGCGCTGGAGGTTGATCATCTCCGCACCGACGGCGAGGCGCCGTCCGTCCTCCAGGCTCGTAGCCTTCCTCAGGCCCAGCACGTACCCCTGCGAGTGCTCCGGCTCCATGAAGTAATCGCGGAAGTTCCAACTGTGGTCGTTGCGCGCCCACTCTCCGTAGAGCTCGAGGCCGCTCTCGGGAAAGACCCAGCGCATGAAGAGGGAGAGCATCTGGTCTTCGCGATCGTTCCCCTGAGGGTTGTCGGGCGTCGCGAGGCCCTCCTTGCGCACGCCCTGGAGCACGAGGAAGAAGTCGCCAAGCTCCGGTCCCCCTTCGGGCACGTATCCGTAGAACATGCGCGTGGCTCCGAGATGCAAACCCTCGACGAACGCCGGCTGATAGGTGAGGGCGAGGCCCGTGAGGAAACGGTCGGTATCCTCGACCGAGGGGTCGTAGTGGTCGGACTGGCCGAGACGGCCCCAGACCCACTGCGCCTCCAGGTCTCCAATCCAGATGTCCACCGGGCTCCGCGTACCCAGGAAGCCGTGCACGATGCCCGGGGCATTGTCGCTCATGAGGATGGAATGATGGATGCCCGGGCCCCACCAGAGGTTGCGACTGCTGAGGCCCAGGGTCACGCCGCGCGCATCGAGCCGAATCTCGGAGTCGCCGGGGTGCACGGTGGTCACGGTTCCGTCGCCGAACCGCTGCGGCATGTCGATGCGCCGCCAGGGATAGGCCACCTCCGGCATGCCCGAGGGCGTCTCGGGCGCCAAGTCGAAAGCGGCGTTCTGCGAGACGGTGACGGTGGGCTGCGCCCGCACCGAGAGCCACCCCCAGCGGGCCCACGCGCCCAGGTCCAGCGCCGTCGTCAAGCCCTTACCCTGCCAGGCCACCCCGTCGTTACCCCCGAACGGATGGCCGGTGTTCGCCCACACACGGGCCCGAGCTTCGGTCCAGCCTCCGTCCAAGCTCCACGGCGTTCGCACACCCGTATCGCTGCGGTCGTCCCGGCGCATGAATGCGGCGCCGAGCCGGTCCGCCCACGGGTGACCCGACCGGTCGAGCTGTGGTGGAGCGGCGTCCATCAGCGGCCGGATCGAGAACGCGCTTGGCGAGGCCTCGCCGGCCGGGCTTCGAGGAGGCGGAGGTAGTCCTCCATGAGGGTCGCCGACGCCGCGGAGGGACTGGGCGGAGGTAGAGACCGGGAGCATGGTCCCGACGCCAACGCCAAGGCGGCACGCGAGCCAGATTCCGAGCCAGTCGTCGGATGGCATCGAGTCGATGAGCTTCGTCCGGGCAGCGCCAGATGCGGAGCGACGGCTCTAGTGGGCGCCTCGGCGGATGAGCACGGCCGGCAGGGGTGAGCACGAGGATGCAGAGGTCGCGGAGGAGGGACCAGCGCCGCACGTAGTCCAGATCCATCTCGGCGCGCTCGGGGATACGCGATCGCGCTTCGCCCGGAGACCCGCCGGAGGCCGGTCATGCCCGGCTTGACCGAGAGCAGCGTCGGGTATGCAGTCCTACATAGCTGTCGATCTCCGGTCCCGACCAGGGGCCGGGGGCCTGAGCAGCGACATCGCCGCTCACGAATCACATTCAGCAGCTGAGGCCGACTCATCGATGCTGGTCTTGCGGATGAAGCCGGCCCACCCGCGTGATCCCGCGAGGATCCTCGTTCCTCCGGCAAGTCGGAGTCAAGTTGTCCAGGTAGAGCTGGTAGCAGGTCCGGGTTTCTGCTTGAAGACCTCCTCGGCGTCGGTCCGCATGCTTCCGGAACTTGAACATGGGGAAGGATCAGGCCCTGGAAGCCCGGTCGGGCGCTGCGGCGAACAGCGCGGGCCGCCTGGCGAGATCGAGCCTGATCCAAGAGCGCGACTACGAGCTAAAGGAGAGGGCTCGAACAGGAATGAGGAGCACGATGAGACCCACGATGTCCGAGCCGCCCGGCCGAGCAGTAGTTGCGAGGCGCGCAAGCCCGGCGCGGTCAAGCTCGAGCATCGGCTGGCCCTCCATCCGCGCCCGGCTGCGTCGCCACGACCGCCCAGTAGCCGCGAGCCGCGGGGCGCGCAGAGCAGCCGGCAGCCGTGGGTGAGATGCGAAGTCGGTCAGGTGTCCGGAAGTCGTCGGGAGGCATCTGCCCCCGAACCACGATGGTGTCCACTCCACCCTCGAGCCAACGCTCGAGCCGCTTCGACGTTGTCCGGGAGCGAGTCGACGCGTCGGAGCGACTGGCCACGACCTCGTAGGCCGAACCGAGCTCGGACGCGCGCTCCCGGGTCTGGATCGCTTCCATCGGTGACCTCCAGGACGACTTGGTGTGAGCCATTCCGGCCACGGGCGAACTCGCCGAGTCGCCACAGCCCGCCGGAAAGGCTTCGGCCCGACGGCGAGCAGGGGCGCGAGCGCGGTCGAGATGAGCACGCCCCTGCCCCACCACCGCCGCCGGGGTGACCATGCCGACACCTCCGAGTAGCGGGCCAGGATGACCGCCGATTCCCTGCGGCCGTAATGAATCCGCACCGGATCGCGCCATCGATGCCCGGCACGGGTAACGGCGCGGGAAGATCAGGAGGCTCAGGACGATGGCGACCGTGATCTGCGGCGCCGAGACGGCGCGAACGCTGGAGCAGCCGTCGCGCGAGCTGAGCTCGAGCTCGCGCCGAGGACGCCCTCGCGGAAGCCCCGATCACCCTTGCATCTGCCGCCCCAGCCAAATCACGCCCACATCGAGCGCCTGCGAGCAGGGCGAACCGCAGGCCACCCTTGACGCAGGTGACCTCGGAGGGACTCGCCGCAGGACTGGGCCCGCCCTCGGGCTCGAGGCCGGCGGCCAGGAACTGGCGCGAGTCCCGGCGGCGCCTGGCTCAGCCGGGCTGCCGGGGGTTCGAGGGCGGTGCTCAAGAGTCACTGAAGCGCTGAGGGCGAGAATAAGAGGTAATCGTGAATGGCGATTGCGTCCGGAAGGTGAAAAGCGGGCCAGCTGATATCGCGAGCATTGTAACGCTCCGGCTGCGACGTGAACACCCCGCGAGCAGAGCTGCGCGTCTCATCGAGGCCGTCACGCCCACCCCAGGTCGTCCTCGTCGAAGCGCTCCCTGCGCTGCACGTCGAGCACGCCCTTCACGCGCGCCGATGGAACGCTTCGCACCTTCTCCGAGATGTGACAGGTCGCGGACTTCAACCACGAACTCGCCCTTCATGCCCGCCCTCCGCGGCCGCGCGCATGTCGGCGTGCTGGATGTCGGTGCCCGTGGCGGTGATCGCCTTGGCGATGTCCGAGAGCAGCCCGCGCCGGTCCGACCCCCGCGTGTAGAGCTTCACGAAGAAGCGCTCCCCCTGCTCCGCCGACCACTCGATCTCCATGCGGCGGTCCGGGTCCTGCGACAGGTTCAGCACGTTCGGGCAGTCCTTGCGGTGGATCGAGACCCCCCGGCCGGCCGTGATGTAGCCGATCACGTCATCCCCCGGCACCGGCTGGCAGCACTGGGAATACCGGACCATAAGGTTGTCGATGCCCTGGATCCGCACCCCCTTGTCGGACCGCCGGATCTTGCTCGGCGATGCTGGCGAGCTGGAGTGGCTCGTGCTCGGCGCGCCTCGTTGACCTCCTCCTCCGGAAAGACCTCCTTGAGCACCGCCGACGGACCGATGTCGCCCCGTCCGAGTGCGGCGTGGACGTGCTCCCAATCCGGGTAGTCGAGCTCCTGCGCGGCCCGCTCCAGCGCGGACGAATCCGGCAGGCTCACGCGCAGCTTCTTGATCTCCCGGTCCAGGAACTCCTTGCCCAGCTTGACGGACTGCTCGTGCTCCTCGGCGCGGATCCACTGCCGGACCCGCTGGCGGGCCGCTGACGTCTTCACGAAGCGCGAGCCAGTCGCGGCGACGGCGTCTGGCTGCTGCGTAGGTCGAGGATCTCGACGGTGTCGCCGTTCTTCAGCTCGCGCGACAGGGGCGCGATCCGTCCGTTCACCTTCGCGCCGGCGCAGTGGTTCCCGATCTCGGTGTGCACCGCGAAGGCGAAGTCGATCGGGGTCGCGCCCACGGGAAGCTGCTTCACGCTCGCCCTTCGGGGTGAAGACGAAGATCTCGCCCTGGAAGAGGTCCATCCGGAGGAACTCCATGAATTCCTCCGGCTCCGAGGTTTCCTGCTGCCATTCGAGCACCTGGCGGAACCAGGTGAGGGCCTCGTCGAACTCGTCCTCCTTCCGGCTCCGACCGCCCTCCTTGTAGCGCCAGTGCGCCGGCGATCCCGTATTCCGCCGTCGCGGTGCATCTCCTCGGTGCGGATCTGGATCTCGTAGCGCCGGCCGCCGGGTCCGAAGACCGTGGTGTGGAGCGACCGGTACATGTTCGACTTCGGCGTCGGCGATGTAGTCGTGGAACCGCTCCTGGATGGGAGTCCACCGTGATGTGGATCATGCCGAGCGCGGCGTAGCAGTTCTGCACCGTGTCGGTGATCACCCGCATCGCCATGAGGTCGTAGATCTCCTCGAAGGGCTTGTCCCGCTTCGACGATCTTCCGGTGGATCGACCAGAGGTGCTTCGGCCGTCCGGTGACCTCTGCCGGGACGCCGGCCTCGTCGAGCAGCTTCCTCCAGGGGCCGCTGGATGCTCCGAGGATCTCGCCGCTCCCGCTCCTTGCCGGCGCTGCTGGACCAGGCGCCTGAGCTCGTCGTACGCGTCGGGCTCCAGGAACTTGAACGCCGAGGTCCTCGAGCTCCCACTCACCTGCGCCATCCCGAGCCGGTGGGCGAGCGGCGCGTAGATCTCGCGGGTCTCGAGGGCGATCCGCTGCTGCTTCTGCCGCGGCAGGTGCTCGAGCGTCCGCATGTTGTGGAGCCGGTCGGCGAGCTTGATCAGGATGACCCGGGCGTCCTCGGCCATCGAGAGGAGGAGCTTCCGGTAGTTCTCGGCCTGGCGCTCGGTCTGGGAACGGAACTGCACCTTGCCCGATCTTGGTGACGCCGTCGACGATCTGGGCCACCTCCCGCCGAACCGCTCCTCCACGTCGGCGAGCGAGAACTCCGTGTCCTCCACCACGTCGTGGATCAGCCCCGCGACGATGGACGCCGTGTCGAGCGGAGCTTCGCCAGGATCGTCGCCACCTCGATCGTGTGCTTGACGTAGTCCTCGCCGGACGCGCGCCTCTGACCCGCGTGCGCTCCACGCCAGGTCGTAGGCCTCGCTGATGGTCGACGTCCAGGCGGTCGGCGTGCGCTCGAGCGCCCGGGCGAGCGGGCGCGGGATGCCGCGGATGGTCGTGGCGGTGGTCATGGTTTCCGATGCCATACACCATGGTGTTGGTTTGGTATCCTCATACCGTCGATCTCATCAGCGGTTCAACTGCAGGGGCATTGGATCAAGAGAGGTAGCACCATGAACGTCAGCTTGACACCGGAACTCGAGTCCTTCGTGACGACGAAGGTCGGTAGCGGCCTCTACGGCTCGCAGAGCGAGGTCGTGAGAGAGGGGTTGCGGTTATTGATGGAGCGTGACCGACTGACAGAGGCGCGGCTGCAGGACCTCAGGGCCGAGGTAGCAGACGGTCTCGAGCAGGCCCGGCGGGGAGAGTTGATCCCGGGCGAGGAGGTCCGCGATCGGATTCGGCAAAAGAGCCGTGACCGGCGCAAGTGAGGGTCTACTACCTCACGCCCAAAGCCGCCACGGGCATAGAGAGCATCATGAGGGCGCTCCCCCACCTCGCGCACGCGTAGGTCAATCCCGTCTACGACAGGAACAGAAAGTTGCGAGAGATCCGAAACAGCACCCACTCCTCGAGAACCTCCTCCAGCTCATCGCGACACGCCTCGAGGCTCTCGGCGTTCGCGTCACTCCCTCCTAGCGTCCGGGATTTCTCCGTCGTCGTCCCATCCTCTTCCAGAATCTGCGTAGTGGGCACGTCGCATGGCGCCACTCACGTATTCCCGCAGCATCAGGGCGGTCCCGGGCACCTGCTTCTCGACCCACATGATACTCCACGGAGCACGATGCAGAGCCAGGGACTTCGAAGGCCAGACACTCCATCTCCAAGCGGATGGCCGCCATCGCCCGCCGGTGCGCGAGCGGGCGCGGGAGACCGCGGATGGTCGTGGCGGTGGTCATAGCCCCCATCGCAGACGGATGAGCACGACGATGCCGGCCGCGGCGGTCAACGTCACGGGCAAGCCGAGCGCGAACGTAGTCCCGCACGCGGTAGCCACCGATGCCATACACCATGGTGTTGGTCTGGTATCCGACGGGGGTGAGGAACGAGGCGGAGGCGGCGAGCGCGACGGCCCACGCGAACGCGCGCGGCTCGGCTCCGCTGGCCTGGGCGGCGGCGATGGCCACGGGGAACATGAGCACGGCGGCCGCGTTGTTGGTGATGAGCTCGGTGAGGGCGAGGGTGCAGAGGACGACCGCGGTGAGCACGGCGAGGGGGCCGAGCGCGAAGGACATGCCGACGATGCCGCTCGCGAGCACGCCGGCGAGTCCGGACGCTTCGATCGCGTTGCCGACCCCGAACGCGGCGGCGATGAGCAGCACGACGTTCTATGTCGACCGAGCGCGCCGCTTCGTTGGGCGTGAGGATGCCGGTGACGACCATGAGCACGCCCGCGAGGAGCGCGCCCTTGAGGATCGGCAGCAGCCCGAGCGCGGCGAGCGCGACGACGGCGCCGGCCGTGGCGAGCACGAAGAGGCCCTTGCGGGTGCCGACGGGCATGGAGCCGTCGAGCTCGGAGACGAGCAGGAAGTCGCGGCGGTCCTTCCACTGCTCGCGGAACCCCTTGCGGGCGAGCAGCAGCAGCGTGTCGCCGCCGCGGAGCGGGACCCGTCCGAGCTTGGCCCGGACGCGCTCGCCGGCGCGGTGGATGGCGACGACGGCGGCCTGGTACTGCTCCCTGAAGTCGGTGCTCGAGAGCGTCTCGCCGACGAGCGGGGAGGTGGGGCTCACGACCGCCTCGTAGAACGCGTGCGCGCCGTCGCGGAACTCCGCGGCGTGGTGGTGCTCGGAGGAACGGAGGCCCCGCATCTGCTGGAGGTCGACGACCAGGTCGGCGCGGCCCACGAACCCGAGCTGGTCGCCGCCCCGGAGCACCGCGTCGGGGCCGACCGGTGCGATGACGCCGTCGTCGCGCTCGATGCGGGCGAGGTCGACGCCTCCGGTTGCGGAGGCCGGCTTCCTCGACCGACTTGCCGTCGACGGCGCCGCCGGGCTCGACCTCCATCTCGACGCTGAACTCCTTGAGCTCCTCCTCGAACGTCGTGTAGAGGCCGCGCCGGTCGGGCAGCAGCCGCGGCGCGAGCATGATGAGGAGCACGAGTCCGACAATGGCGATAGGCAGCGCCACGCCGCTCATCTCGAACATGCCGAGCGGCGCCGCGCCGGACGCCTCGAGCAGGCCGGACGCGACGAGGTTCGTCGAGGTCCCGATGAGCGTGACCATGCCGCCGAGGATCGCGGCGAACGAGATCGGCATGAGGTACCACGAGCCGGACGGCCGCGCTGCTGCGCCCAGGTCGCGACCTGCGGGGCGAGCATGCGCCACGATCGGCGTGTTGTTGAGGATCGACGACGCGGCCGCGGTGGGGACGGCGGCGCGCGCAACATGATCCGGTGGCCGCGCTTCGCCGACAGCGTGCCCGCGAGCAGCGGCTGGAGCGCGCCGGTCTTCTCGACCGCGCGGGCGAGGACGAAGAGCGCGGCGACGGTGATGGGCGCGGCGTTCGAGAACCCGGCGAGCGCTTCGAGCCGGACGTGACGACGCCCGCCACGAGCAGGAGCACCATCGCGCCGACGACGGCCAGCGACGGCGCGAGCCGCTCCCGCAGCATCGGTGACGACGGCCAGGACCACGACGGCCAGCGTGAACCACCGCGATGGTCATGACGGGTCGGTCAGCCGCTGCGACGACCGAGTCCAGTCCAGCTCGGGGTCGCCGGCGGCGACGAACTTCGGGTTGCGGAGCTCCGGCTTACCGTAGGGGAGCCGCTCGCCTTCGAGCGTGAACACCCCGCCGCCGGCCGCTTCGAGCACCGCCTGGGCCGCGCCCGTGTTCCACTCCATCGTGGGTCCGTCCCGGAGGTAGAGGTCGGCCTTGCCCTCGGCGATCAGGCAGAACTTGAGCGAGCTGCCCATGCTCAGGGTCTCGGCGCCCGGCAGCCGCTCGAGCAGCGCCCGCACCTCGGGCCCCGCGTGGTCGCGGCTCGCGACCACCCGAGCCGGTCGGGGTCGGCGGGCCGCACTTCGAGCGGCCGAGCGCGTCTCCGCCGTCCCACAGCTCGGCACCGTCGCTTCGCCCGCGACCCAGCTCTTGCCCAGCGCCGGTGCGTGCACGACGCCGGCCACCGGCCGTCCGCCGCGTACGAGCGCGATGTTGACCGTGAACTCACCCGTCCGCTTGATGAACTCCTTCGTGCCGTCGAGCGGATCGACGAGCCAGTAGGTGGCTCCGTCCGCGAAGACCGCTCGCGTCCGGGGCGGCCCCTTCCTCGGAGATCACCGGCACGTCGGGCGTCAGCGCCCGGAGGCCGTGTTCGATCACGCGGTGGCTCGCGCGGTCGGCTTCGGTGAGCGGCGTGCGGTCGTCCTTCAGGGTCACGTCCGCGTCGTCACGGGCGTAGACCTCCAGGATGGCGGCACCCGCGCGATGCGCGAGCGCGACGACGGGCTCCAGCTCGGTGAGACCGGAGCGCATCGTCCCATCGCCCGTCACCCGAGGGCTCCGGGATCCGGGATGCCCGGCACGATCCCCTCGGCCTCGAGCCGTTCGAGCACCATACGGGCCGCGCGGCTCACGTCGGCCTCCACGGTGTCGAGTCGGATCTCGGGCTCGCGCGGCTCCTCGTAGAGGCCCTGGCTGCCGGGGCAGGTGCGAGACCTCGCCCTTCTCTTCCCGCGCGTAGAGGCCCTTCGGGTCGCGCTTCTTCGACTACCTCGATCGGGGCGTGCACGTGCACCTCGTAGAACCGGCCCTCGGGCCACGAGCGCGCGGGCGTGATGCCGGTCCCTGCGGTACGGGGACACGAACGTGCAGATCACCGACGTCCCCGTGCTCGAAGAACAGCTTCGCGACCTCGGCCCACCCGCCGGATGTTCTCCGTGCGGTCCTCCGCGCTGAACCCGAGGTCGCCACAGAGCCCGTGCCGGACCTGGTCGCCCTCGAGCAACATCGTGCGCACGCCGCGCTCGAACAGGCGCCGCTCGACCTCGCGCGCGATCGTCGTCTTGCCCAGCCCGACGGGCCGGTGAGTCGATGACGGCCGCCTGTGCGCCGTTCCGCTTCTCGCGCTCCTCGCGCGGCACGTTCCACGCTTCCCACACCACGTCGGGCGGTACCCGGCGCCGCACCTTGCAGGTGCGGTCTCCGGCTCGGTGATCTCGTCGAGCGGCTTCACGCGCTCCGGATCATCCCGGCCCCGACCGTCGCGTTCGTGTGCGGATCGATCAGCACGAAGCTGCCCGTCGCCGGGTTCACCCGGTAGGAGTCGAAGCAGAGCGGGCTCGCCGTGGTGATCTCGACGCGCGCCGATCTCGTTCAGGCCCAGCGTGCGGCGCTTCGTGTCCCGGTGGAGCGTGTCCACGTCGATCCGGTACTCGACCTTGTCCACGAACGCCTGCACCTCGCGCGTCGTGTGCATCAGCACGTAGCTCCGGCCCGGCTCCATCGGCTCCTCGGCCATCCAGCACAGGTCGCCCTCGAAGCGCTCCGCCCACGGTCGGCACGTTCTTCTTGCGCACGATCATGTCGCCGCGCGAGATGTCGACCTCGTCCTCCATCGTCAGCACGACGGCGTCGCCCACCATCGCTTCCTCGACCGGACCGTCCGCGGTCTCGACCCCGTGCACGCGCGTGCTCCGGCCCGAGGGGAGCACCACCACCTCCTCGCCCGCACTCACCGAGCCCGACGCGATCGTGCCCGCGTAGCCCCGGAAGTTCTGGTTCGGCCGGATCACGTGCTGCACCGGATAGCGGAAGTCGATGCGGTTCTCGCGCCCCCCGACGCTCACCGTCTCCAGGTGGTGCAGCAGCGCCCCGCCTTCGTCCCACGGCATGCGCTCCGACCACTCGACCACGTTGTCGCCGACGAGCGCGCTCACCGGCACGTAGGTGATGTCCTTGACCGTGAGGCTTCGTCGCGAACTCCTCGAAGTCCGCCACCGGATGCGCTCGAACACCTCCTCGGAGTCGTCGACGAGGTCCATCTTGTTCACCGCGACCACGATGTGCGGCGAGGGACGCCAGCAGCGACGTGATGAACGACGTGCCGCTTCGACTGCGTGAGCACGCACCTTGCGCGCGTCCGCCAGGATCACGGCCAGGTCCGACGTCGACGCGCCCGTACCACCATGTTCCGCGTGTACTGCACGTGCCCCGGCGTGTCCGCGATGACGAAGCTTCCCGCTTCGGCGTCGCGAAGTAGCGGTACGCCAGCGTCGATGGTGATCTTCTGCTCGCGCTCGGCCCCGGAGCCCGTCGGTGAGCAGCGCGAGGTTCACCTCGCGCCTGCGCCGAGCTTCCGGCTCACGCCCTCGACGTGCTGCGTCTTGATCCTCGAAGATCGACTTCGTCTACGTCGAGCAGACGCCCGATCAACGTGCATCTTGCCGTCGTCCACGCTCCCGGCGGTGCTGAAGCGCCAGCAGGTCCATCTCCGTATGCACGCCCGTCGCCGTCGTCGTCATCCTGAAGTAGCGCCCTGCCGCTTGCGCTCTTCCATGGCCGCTTCGGACCGCTTGTCGTCGCTCCGGCCGCCGCGCTCGGTGATGCGCGCCGCCGCCGTCTCCTCGATGATCGCCTCGAGCGTCGCCGCGTCCGACTCGACCGCGCCCGTGCACGTCGCGTCTCCGATCGTGCGGAAGCGCACGTTCCGCCGCAGCACCTCGTCCGTCTCCAGCACTTCGATGAACTCCGTGCACGCCAGGAGCACTCCGTTCCGCTGCACCACCTCGCGCTCGTGCGACAGGTACAGGTGCGGATCGGGATCTTCTCGCGCAGGATGTACTGCCAGACGTCCATCTCCGTCCAGTTCGAGAGCGGGAACACACGGAAGTGCTCGCCCGGGCTCTTGCGCCCGTTGTACAGGCTCCAGAGCTCCGGACGCTGGTTCTTCGGGTCCCACTGCCCGAACCGGTCCCGGTGGCTGAAGAAGCGCTCCTTCGCCCGCGCCTTCTCCTCGTCCCGGCGCGCGCCCCGATCGCCGCGTCCACCTGGAGCTCCTTCAGCGCGTCGAGGAGCGTCACCGTCTGCAGCCCGTTCCGGCTCGCCTCCGGGCCCGTCTCCTCCTTCAGCCGGCCCGCGTCGATCGAGTCCTGCACGTAGCGGACCTCGAGGTCGAGCCCCAGATCGGACACGAACCGGTCCCGGAACTCGATCGTCTCCGGGAAGTTGTGGCCCGTGTCGATGTGCAGCAGCGGAAACGGGCTCGGCGCGGGCGCGAACGCCTTCTTCGCCAGCCAGCTCAGGCAGATCGAGTCCTTGCCGCCACTGAACATCAGCACCGGTCGCTCGAACTGCGCGGCGACCTCGCGGAGGACGTGGACGGCCTCGGACTCGAGGACGTGGAGGTGGTTGCGGGGGTGGGGCATGGGCCTGGTGGAACGTACCATGCAGAAGCTGGGCGTTTCGGCGACGTTGGAAACGGCTTATGCTCATACATCCAGCATCAAGGTGAACCGCCCGGATTGTCGCAGACTCCAGGTCCCTTCGAGGAGCCTGTCCGGCCGAGGTCGTCAGCGGGTTGGACCGCTTGAGCCTCGGCGGGTGAGGTCGAAGGTGGAATTCGGCGCGCGGGTCGGGGTCTGTCGTTGCTGGTTGCGGAGGCCCCGGCGACGGCTGTGGTGGGAGGGAGTGAGAGCGGTGGCCGGGTCTCCAGCCGGCCCGCCAGCGCTTGAGCGGGTTGCGGGCGCCGCTCGACGGGGACCCCGTCCGGCACCTGCCCCCTCGACGCCTGCGGAGCAGGAAGTTCGTCGAGCCTGCGCATGATCATCTGACCGAAGACGGGCTGGACGTGGCGGAGCGCTCCTTGTCGACGTCGTGGCCCGGCTGCGTGCGGACGTGGCACTCCGATTTTCGCTCCTTCGGGTACGTGCGCTACTTCGGGATCCCGGCCGCGTGGCGGACCCCTTGCTCCCGCAGCGCCTTGCGCCTCCTCCAGATCCTTCGTCGTCGCGACGAACAAATCGGTGCTCTCGTCGAGCTGTCTGCTCGACGTTCTGTGTAGCGGACCTGATTTTCTGGACAAGGGGGCGGCCTCGTCAGGCCGCCTTGCCGGACAGCTGCTGGCGGATCTGGGCCGAGGATTTCACGGTGCCCAGTGCCGCTGGAGCAGCCATCCGCGGTGATAGCGTTCGACGAACGCGCCGATCTCGCGCCTCGCCTCCTCCAGGCTTTGGAAGTCGTCGAAGGTCGAGGCGTCGTTCTTCAGGGTGCGGATGGAGCCTGCCTCGGCGACGCCGTTGCATTCGGGCTCACCAACGTAGGCTGGCGTCAAACGGATGCCGAGCCAGTCGCGGCTTGCCCTGGAACTGGTGTGCCGTGTACTGCGGCCCGGCGGTCGCCGGAGGTCGAGCCCGGAGTTCGCGATTTCGGGCGCATGACCGTCGCATGAGCTCCGTGTACGCCCTTGGCGGACCGGAGCGAGCAGCCGGTGTTCGCGCATCAGGCGCAGGACCCGGTTCTTGCCCCACCCGGAAGCCGCACATCCTCGGCGGGCCCAGACCTTCCGGTAACCTTCCCCCAGAAAGTCTAAGCTGGCCTCGGCAGCCACCTTGCCGCGATCTCTCTCTGCCGGCTTCGGCGTCCGTCTACTCGGTCTTCGGACCACGCTTCTTCAGCTCCGTCCGCTCCACCGCGCTCGTCCGTGGCTGGATGCGTCTGAGACCGTCGAACGGGCCACGCCCGCGCCTCGCAGGTGGTCGTCAGCCGGATCTCTGCGCCGTCGCGGGACTTCGCTGGCGTCCGCGCTTCAAGAGCTTCTTCAGTTCGTCCTCGTCTGCCCTTCTCGAGGAGCTCCTTGGCGAGCTCCCGTCCTCTGCGTGGTGATCTCTCCGAGCTTCGCCCGCGTTCGGCAGCAGCTCCGGCTGGGCAGGGGCCCGACTTCGACTTCTTCAGCCCTGCTGGCCCCGCTACCCCGAAGACCCGCCGCCACTCCTCGAGCTTCGTGCGGTGCCGCTTGGACCTCCGCGGCTTACCTCAACGAGGATCGGCACCCCGTATGAGCTGCGGCGCCGCTTCCGTCTTCGGCTGCGCGCTCCACCGTTCCGGTGGAGCCCCTCCGCGACCTTCGGTCGCTGCCGGGTGTGCTGAGACGGTCATCGCCTGGCAGTGCGGGCGGCCCGGAAAGAGGACGGTGCCCCCGCTCCGGCTGTCTCGAATCGAAGGGAATCGCCGCTTGAGCATCGCACTCCGCTGGTGCTCAACCGGGTCAAATCCAGGGGCGCAGAGCCGCTTTCCTTGCGCTCGTTCCGCAACTCGTTTACCCATCTGCTATGGATACGATCGCGTTTGACTCTGACATCTGCGGTACAACCGTCGCCCTCTTTCGGTCTGGCCTTCGCGGCCGACTGCACTTGGCGCGCTTCCGCTGGCTCGCTCAGAAACTCGAGCGGTACGCGCCCAGCGTGGTTGCTGGAACTCCAGGTGCTACGACGCCGAAGGTGGCGAGCCTGCTGCCGTCGAGTGTGGAGGTTCCGCTACTACGTCGGCGTCGATGTCCCCGGCCTCGACCCGCTTCGGATCGCACGCGGACGCTTCAGCGGACACGCCAGGGATTGAACTGTGTGAGGCTGCGACGCCCGACGCGCTCGCCGCACACGTCGCCTCGCCCGTCGAGGTGTCGGTCTGCATGGAGACGTTGGAGCGCGCATCCACACGGGACCTCGTTCGACAACTACCTCGCCCTTCTCGCCCGCCTACCGCTCCCGACCGCCTCTATGTTTCAATCCCGAACGAACTTGGGCCGCTATTCCTCGCCCGGAGTACATCCACCAAAAGCATCGTGCCGAGTACGCGCCCGTGCCGGACGCGGGAATCTGTCGACTGCGTGACGTGTTCCTGCACACGACGTTTCAGCGTCGCACGCATCGCCACGCCGGATGCGCGAGCCGTTGGTAGGCGGGCACGACCACCTGGGCTTCGACTACCGCCACATGGTCAGTCGCATCGCTCATCCTTTTCGACATCGAATCCGTGCATGGGCTTCCGCTTCTGCCGGTGCGCCTCGCAGTCTCTCGTTCACTGTGGCGATCGTCGCTGGCTACCGCGTCCAGGTGGCAGCGGTCGGGTCGCGTGCAGAGCTGCGGCGCGGACGCTTCCTGGATGTGGCATCCGGCAAGGTTCGCCTGTCCCGTTCACGTCGATAAGGTCGTCGGCGCCTGACTCTGCTGTACCAGCGGTCGTCGGTGCTTCATCTGTTTCCGTCCGCGCAACTTATCCGGCAAATTCGTAGCGGGAGTTGTGTAGGGCGAAGATGCGGAGGTGGAAGAACTCGGTGTCGCGGTATCCGTAGGCCTGACGCTGGAGGATCTCGATCTGGGGGTGTCCACCGAGCCGGACGGCACTCAGCCTTGGTGCGCACGCACGCGCTCTTGCCGATCGGAAGCCCCCGGGACCCGGCGCTCACGCCCGCCTCGGCGAATGACCTGCTCACTCTCGTAGACCGAGCGCTTCAACTCCGAGACGGGCTGCTCGACCCTGAAGCAAACCTCGCCTCCCACGTACTCGGTCCGCTGGTAGATCAGCCGTGCACGCCGACCGCATCATACGATCAGACTCGTGGACATGGTCGGGTTCTTCGCTGAGAAGAGTTGCCGCTCAAATCCTCCAACGGATCCGTCATGTTCACATCTCTCGCCACACCCCTCGCTCTTCCTCCCTCAGCCCCGTCTACCCTGTGCGGACGCAAACAGACGAAGTGCCGCTAATTGTACCGATATAGCGTTGCGATGGCCGCTTGCCCAGGTGGAGGGTGTGGTATGAAGACCCCGAGCGTGCAGCTTGACGCATGCGCAACGGGGCGTTCGAATACCGCGATGGGGCCTCTGACGCCGCCTTCTACCGCGGCCGCCACCGGGCCGAGAGGCTCAGGTTGAGCGTTCCAGACGTCGTCCTTCTCGACGTAGTACCGGTTCAGGCGCCGGGTCGCGGCGAGCCTGCCCGCTCGAGCTCGAACGGGGCGGTGAACCGCATGGCCTCGACGCCGAGGGTCAGCGGGACGTCGTGGCGAGCAGAACCCCACGGTGTCGGCGCAACTGGTCGGTAGTAGACGTCGTTGTTGAGCACCTCGCGCCGCGCAGTGCGCGCCGACCCTTGCCCCACGGCGCGTACAGGTCGATCGCCGAGGTATCTGCGACTCTTGCCGCCGGGCCCGACCGCGCACCCAGGAGCTGCCCCTCGTGCGTGTAGCCTTCCCGGATGATGTGGTGGTAGGTCGTACGTGCCGTTCGCGCACGCGCCTGGAAGGTCGCCGCCCGCTCGAGGCGGCGTGAGCTCGGCGCGCAGGTCCAGGACGCGAGTTGCCGGAGAGCTCCCACGCCTTCTGCAGCCCCAGGGTGTACGCCTGGGAGTGCTCGGGCTCGAGCAGGAAGTCGCGGAAGTCCCAACTGTGGTCGTTGCGGGCCCACTCGAAGTAGAGCTCCAGGCCGCTCTTCGGGAACGCCCAGCGGGCGAACACCGAGCCGAGCTGGTCGTGCTCGTCCTCGCCGGTGGGGTTGTCGGGCGTGGCGAACCCGGCCTTCTGGACGCCCTGGAGCACCAGGAAGTACTCGCTGAAGTCGAGCCCGCCGTCGGGCACGTAGCGCTGGAACACGCGGGAGGCGCCGAGCGGAGAGCCCGTCCACCCACTCCGGCGTGTACACGAGCGCCGCGCCGGTGAAGAAGCGCGAGCGGTCGTTCGGGGGCGAGGTCGACCACTCGGACGAGGACAGCCGGCCCCACACCCACACCGCCTCCAGCGCGCCGATGCCGATATCGACCGGCCGCCGCGTGCCCGCGAAACGCGTGCGGGAAGCCCCCGGCATTGTCACTCATGATGAGCGCGTTCTCCAGACTCGGCCCCCACCACATGTTTCGCGTGCCGAACCCGACCTCGAACCCACCGAGCTCCACGGCCGCGAACGACTGTCCCCAGTCCGCCTCGAGGAACGCGTCCGGCCCGAAGCGCTGGCGGAGAGGTCGATCTTGGCGCTCCACGATACGCACCAGGTGCGGCCGCGCCCGGTGCTACGGTGAGCAGCGCGAGCGAGGAACGGCCGGTTGTTCTGCGCCACGCCAGCGTCGGCTGCGCTTCGACACCGCCGGGCCGAGCCATGCCGCCCCCGCGTGGAGCACGGTGGTGAGCCCCCGCCCCACCCACACCACCCCGTCGCTCCGTCGATCGATGGGCTACCCGGTGACCGAACGCCCGGATGCCGCCGCTGGTCGGGCGCACGTCGGAAAGGCCTCGTCGATGTCGCGACCTCCTGCTCGACTCCGTCCAACGCGAGCGTGCCGAAGTACGCCGACCACGGATGCTTCATGCGCTCCGAGCGGGGTGCACGAGGGCCCGTACCGGACCGCAGCATGAACGAGCGCACCGGTCCCGCAGTGTGCGACGGGCGCCGCGTTCCGGATCCGCTGCAGCAAGCGGGCGTAGCCCGCGACCGGTACAGCCGCAGCGCCGACCTGCGCACGCCCCGTCCCGGCGTCACGGAGAGCAGCACGACCGCGGTCACAACCGCGAGCAGCGGCGCCATCCGGCGCACGGGCCTGAGCCGCGGCTGGAGGGAATCGCGGCCGCCGCTGGGCGTCGGGAGCTTCCAGAACGTCCTGACCAGCACGGGCCCGAGGCCGCGGCTCACGAGCCGGATGTCGGTGAAGAGATGGGGCCCTTTCGCGCTTCGATAGAGCGAGGACCAGCCAACCTTTTCACCCCTCATCGACGTCGCGCACGCTCAGCTTCACCTCAAGCTCCGGCCGCAGCCGCTCGATCCTCATCGAGCGCCCCGGGCCTCACGGGAACTACGTGAGTGACCCCAGCGACGCTGGAGTCGCGAAACTACTGTAGTGCTGCTCTTCGAACTCGGCCGGTGGGACGTGGCCGATGGGTCCGAGCAGTCGGTGGTGATTGTACCACCAGACCCATTTGAGCGTCGCGAACTCGACGTCCTCGACGTTCCTCCAAGGCCCCTCCCTGCGGATGACCTCGGTCTTGAAGAGACCGATCACGGATTCCGCCAGGGCGTTGTCGTAGCTGTCGCCTCGGCTGCCCACGGAGGACTCGATGCCTGCCTCGGCTAGCCGCTCGGTATAGCGAATGCTGAGGTATTCGGCTCACCGTGGTCGCTATGATGCACGAGCCGGTCGTCGGCGTCGTCCTCACGCTCGCTGATGGCCTGTTCGAGCGCATCGAGCGCCAAATCGCTCCTGAGCGAGCTCGAGACCCTCCAGCCCACGATCCTCCTGGCGAACACGTCGATCACAAACGCTACGTAAACGAACCCGCGCCACGTCGCCACATAGGTCAGATCCGAGACCCAGAGCTCGTTCGGCCGGCTCGCGGTGAAGTCGCGCTCGACGAGATCCGTCGGCCGCTCGGCCAACTCGTCAGCGACTGTGGTGACCTTGAACGCCCGGCCCCTCACCGCGCCCCTGAGCCCCATGTCCCGCATCAACCGCTCGACCGTGCAGCGCGCGACGAAGATCCCTTCGCGGTTCAGCTGCTTCCAGACCTTCTTCGCTCCGTAGAGCTGCCGGTTCTCGTTCCAGACCCGCTCGATCTCGGGACGCAGCGCCGCGTCCCGCTGGGCACGAGCCGAGCATAGAGAGGGATCACGCTCTTTTGCCTTGTGCCCGTGGTAGGTCGACGGAGCGATCGGCAGCACCGCGCAGATCGCCGCCCATTGCGGTGGTCTCCCGCTCCATGCTCCAGCACGCCCATCCGCCGCGGCTCCCTGCCACGCCTCCGTGCGTACTTCTTCAGCTTGTTCATGACCCCATCCTCTCAAGGACTGGAGCCTCCGGCAAACCCGGAGCGGTTCAGTTCAATGTTGTTGGGTCTTCAATAGAACTGGATAGTTTACACCAATCTAGAGCTCATTGCAAACTGTTACCCGACCCACCCTCCAGCTCCTTCCAGCCTGCTCCTCCCCCTAGACTCAGTCGAATGGAGAAATCGCCGACACACGGCGACCCAGCGTCTAAGTCTGACCCGTAAAAGGCCAGCTCGGTGGGTTTCGCCTGGCTCACTTCCGGCAGGCGCTCAGGTTATCGTCGACGCTGCACATCGCCAATCCTAGCGCGACTTTTGAGTCCGGCGGACTTCGGCTGCATCGGCGCGGCCACAGTTGTAGTCGATCTTCGGCATCCTCGTTGCCGAACTCGGAGTGCGGTCCAGCCCTTGTTCAACGTTCAAGTTCTTCCACAACACACATTCAGTCAGGCCTAACGTCAGCAATCTATACCGGTGTCATCCTGACAACGCTAGGAATCTATGCCGCAGATTTCGTAGCCCGCTCGTTCAGGATGCAACCAACACCGGTCGTTCAAATCCTTTCTATCACCTTCTTATTTCGATCGTCCGGCATTATCGCCCTGCGCTTGCTTCAACGGGAACTACGGTTCCGTTGGGATGACCATTTCCTCCAGCTTAGGCTCATACGTCATTGGATACGGGTTGGTCGCAATACCTCTCGCCGTACGGGAGGGTCAGGTGTTTGGTCGCTCGTATGGGGCCACTGTCCTCGAAGTCTCGCGCCAGCTTCGGCCATGCGTCTCCGGCCGATTCGCCTACAAGCCAGTCTTGACCTTGGAGCGTCGAACAACTACTCGGTTTCGGTACCGGCTACACATTGGCGAAGGTGTTCAATTTCCTGGCCTATCAGGAACTGCTTCTTGTGGGTCGCTTTCAGGACGGTGCTCTTGGCCTTTACTCCGAGCCTACAGCTGATGGCCCTACCAGCGACCAAGCTTGGGCGGGCGCTCATGCCGGCCTTCTTCCCATCCATGTCGCTCGCGAAGGACCAACTCGCTCACTTGGAGATGACCTTCATAGGAACCTCCCGGAGCAATTGTCGCTATAGTGGCGCCGATCGCCGCACTTCTTCGTGACCGCTGAAGAGGTCGTGCTCCTTTTCTCGGACCTGGATGGGCCGATGCGGCGGTCCGGTGTTGCGGATTTTTGCCGTGGCGATGGCCGGCAGGGTGACTTAAACTTTTACGGATGCGTTGGTTCCAGCTATGGGAGCAGTATACAACCGAGCTCTCATTCAGGCGATATACGCCTTTATGGTGCTGTTAGCGGTCCTTCTAGGGAGGTGCTGGGGATCCGAACGGAATTACCAATGGGTGGTAACGGCAACGTCGAACACCTTAATGATGTCGGGGGTTTCGCTCAAACTCACCGAAACCAGTTGGAAATGGTTCGCACTGACCACATCCCGGCTTAATGAGCAGTGTACTGGTCGGCGCTGTCTCCTTCGGCGGTGTGCAACTGTTCCGGATACGTCGTTGCCCGCCGGTTTGACACTTCTATTCACCGGTCTTAGCTTTGTGCGCGTGGGCTTCCGCAACGCTCATTGTCCGAAAGACTTTTCTTCGGACACCACCTTCGCCGAGTTGGACTGGACAGTGTTAGGGCGGAGGTGAAACGGACGACCACGGCCTACCGGGGCCACATCCAGTGAACAAGGACGGTTGATCCTCTCCCTTTACGCAACAACGGGACTTGACCTTGCACAACCATCACTGCCGCAGAATGCAATTTTTACCTGGTGGATGCGCCGCCAAGAGTGGACCACCCTCTCGGGTCCCTTCTTCAGGGCAACAAAACGCTAGTGGCCGTGCCAGAGTCCCAGTTCAAGTTGGACCTCCTATTCCATATGGCCAACGACCCCAACCCTAACATGGGCGCAGGCCACACGGTACGTTGCCCGTCACTGGCGCTTCCAGTTATGGAACATGGAGTTGGAGAGATACGCCCAAGCAATTCAATCGTTGCGCTGACCGAGAGAACTACTACAGTCGGTTTGTGGCTTCGTATGCGATTCACAATGGGAGGAGCCACGACGCCGATTTGGATCGACCACGCCCAGAGCAGCATTCGCTTCGCTTACCTACTCAAATCGGTGCTGCCGGACCTGGGTCGTACGTCAGGGACGGGAGAAGCGTTGCGGCTTCAATCATGTCCCTGGATTGGGGTTCGAATCCCGTCGACCATGTGGCCGCATGGTGGTTGCAGCATATCGCCTCTGGCCTTGCACTCGAGAACTCCGGCGTACGACATCGAGGGTAGACGAAGATCTGCTGACCGATTGCAGCCGCGTTCAGGCACCCTGGAAACGTTTACAGGTCTTACTTTGGACTTCTCGTCGGAGCGCGGCGACTCCTCGTGGATTCCTGATTACACGGCTGACCAACATCGGCTGATCGGTGGCGCTCTTGATCCAACTCGTATCGAGTCTTGGCGTGGTCAGCTATAGTCCCGTCAGATTGAACGTTTCAAGAAACCTCGCCGGCACAGTTTTGAGCAGCCTAGGTTACGAGGTCGAAAGTGTCTGGGCACGGCCTGTTACCACTCGTAAGGAGCGGGTGGGGATGGGTTAGTGGAGTCTTCTTGAAGTCTGCTTGTGCCAATCCGTCGCCACCGTTGGCGCCAATCCGGAGCCTCTGACGTAGCCGATGGTGCTTCCAGATTTTATTCACTTCGGTGTGAAGCCGAGGTGGAGTTCCTGCGTTGGTCGTCTTCGCACACACCCAGAAATTTATCTACCAACAAGCCCAAGGACCTACACTTTCAATCGGCGTGCGGATCAAGGCCTAACGTGGTGGTGACGGCGTAGATTAGGGCGTGCCGGAGGCGGCTTGACGGGCGCTGCAGCTGGGCCTCACCGTAATTGTTTGAAATTTTCCTGATGTCAGGTCTCTCCCTAGACGTCACACACACGTGGGGGCGTTTCTAGGGGCGCACGTACCAGGCACTATAGGCGCAATCCTTGTTGGGTCTCTGCGAGCCGGCTTCTCGCTGTCCCTGCTGAATTCCTAAGCTTGCCATCTGTTCAAGGTTTTGGTGGCCACATCGGTTGTCAGCCTGCTAACCTGACTTCTGCGTTACAATCGCCCCGACGTTGGTGCTGGGCCCTAACTTCAGGACCTTACGGCGAAGCTACTGCATACGTTCAATATGAACCCGGCCGGTTCAAGGTGGAAAATGGGGACTCCGCCACATCACTCCCTAAACAACTTTGCTCAGCTAATCAAGCGCCTACTGGTCGGCTGCTATTCTTGATCGGCATCTACGCAAACGGTGCCCCTCAGGTGGCACTTGGACAGTGATACTCATCATCCTAGCACTCTCGCGGTGCTCCCGGCATGGATAAACGGCGCTGTTCGCCACCCGGACGGCCTACTTGGTCGGCTTAGCGGTGTAGTCGCATATATAACGCTAGGTATTTCTCCAGCCCTCATCTCAGGCGAAGTCACTGTACGGACGGTCGTAGACGCAACGCGATACGCCGCCGTGCTCATCCTCCTCCTCATGGCGCGGCGGTCGCCATTCGTCGCGACTTTTTCCACATTCGTCACCGTCTTCAACTCTCTACCGTGCTAGCATGATGTCGCGCTCCCTACCTCGTCTTCCCATGGCTCCACCTGCTGCGGTACGCGTCGAACCCTCTTTTTGCCCTGCAGTTTGACCAGTATTCCTGCCCAAACTTTCTCGTTCATATTTTGAGCAGGTGGGACTGCTTTCCGATAGTGCGCGTTTTGCCCGCGCTTTCTGAGCTGATAGAGGCTACAATGTTAGTGGCCCCATGCCGCCGGTTCCTCAACGGCGTAGCGCTGGTGTCAGCGGCGGGGGTGTTCCTGTCGGGCTCCCGGGGGAGGGGTTTTGATATTCGTCGGTGCCGCAACGTTCTGTGCCTCGCCTCGGGCTGGACCCGGCTGTTGCTAGTTGGCGGCATCACAGGTGTAACCGGCTTACTTGTGTCCGCATGGCAGCAACTCCAATCCTCCACAACGCTTCCGTCACCCATCTCCAGTAGTGCTCTGTGAGGGTCTCAACAACCGTGATTCCCTCATACAGAGACGCTCTTGAGGCCTTCACAGACAGCCCCTTGGATACGGCTTTGATCGGTGCCCGAGGCAATGGCCCGTCAGGATGCCATGATGCCAACGGTCAGCGTTCTCCCCTATCCTACCTATTGATGGGCGGTGCTCCGATGCTTGTGACCTCGGGAACATTCGGGCTAGGCTCTCAGTCGCTTCCGGCGTGCGGCCGACGAAGGGACGCGGAGCGCGCTTCACGTGCAAATGGTGTTGGTGTTGGCCGTCCATCGCCGATGGGTTGGTGCGTACCTACCTCCTGGGTGGTGCAGGACTAATGCCCTTTTCCTCTCGTTGCGGTGGTCACGATCGTTTTACGTGCCGGGGGTCCAGGCAAGCCGGGACCTTCATCTACCTTGGTGCCATGAGCGGCAACGCCCATGTAGTCATTGCGATCCTCGACAAAGATCACCCGCCACACCACTCCTTCGTTGATGGTTTGTTGGCAAGCCTCCTCACGCAACAAGAAGACGTGCAAGTCATTCTAGTCACGTCCTGGAACCAGGGGCAGCCGGCCACACGCCCATCAGATTCCGGGAGCTCTTTTATCGTCCTGTGCTCGCTCCGCGACAAGGCATCCGGAAGCTGTTCAACCTTCTAGGTCTGTAACCAGGTCGTTGCACGTCTCGTCGCGCGAACCAAGAGGCGACAGAAGATCCCACATGTATTCGTCCAGAAACCAAGCCCCGATCGCCCTGCTTGCCGCTCGATTGTGCCGACCGCTCTACCGAAGCCTAACCTTTCAGAGCAGCCATCCGCATGAAGAAGTCGATCCTAGTTCAATTAAGCGGTGGGGAGTGCCAAGAGACTGTATAAGCTCAGCCGGGGGTGTGGTGTGAGAAGATGCTATACCTCATATCTCAGTTCAATTAACTAGGCTACAGCCAGGCTTTACCCCATCCGCTCATCCGGTAGGGCTACATTCCGCTCCTCGCCAATGCGGCAGAACTTCAAGGCGCGGCGCTGAGCAAGCGATGCACGGCCAGTTCGCTTCGTGCTGTTGCGGCATCCGCAGAAGCGGGGACCTGGAACGGGTTCTCTGTGGAGTGGTGGCGATCGAGGCGGAAGCCCGTGCGTCCTTTTTGTTTTTGGGCGGGGAAACGGAGGACATTGAACGGCTCCGATTCGTTGGAGGCGTGCCTGAATTGGAGAGGTGTGGGGTAGTGACCTTCCGTCGTCGTTCCTCGGCCGGACACTTGGGCCTTTCTTGGCCAAGCCGATGCTCAGTTAAGTGTGGCTCCGCCCCTCGCAGTGAACCGTGAAATGTCTCCAACGAAGCTCGCGGAGTATATGGGTGTAGGGCTGGCGATCCTGGCAACTCGAGGGATTGCGCTTCAGGAACGCTTTAGAGCAATCGGGCTCTGGCATCCTTGTGGACTGGGAAGCTGAGTCAATAGCGCATCGGATACAAGGAAATTATGCTACGACGAAATCTCTTCGAGATCTTCCAACCAAATGTTCAGCTTTGCCACCCGACACCCTCCATATCGGCACTATCTAGGAACCCTGCGAGAAACCTCAGGAAATTAACCCCTGGACTCAGTCCCACCCTACCGACCGGACAAGGCCATGAACTTCGACTATCAAAAGCAAACCGAGACCATCCGGGATTGCAACGCCATCGCACGCGATAATGCGGAGTTTCCGGCCTTGGGGATTGAATGAGTCCGATTCCGCCACATTGCACGCCGCGGAAACGCAAACCGTGCGACGGCTACTCCACCAGAATCGAACCGCAGTGAGTACTTGATTTACCTGGTGGTACTGAAAGCTAGCCCTACTCTACGCTGGTCTGGATTCAGGTAATCGCCGCCGACGTCCCCCAGACATGCTCAAGCTGTGCCGCGAAATCGTGCTGAGCGCTAAACTATGATGAAGTCATCTTCGCAGGAAGCGATGCTGGAGCGCCGGGAGCATCCCAGACATTGAGGGTGTCGACGTCATAGTCTGCCTGCGACTAGTGCACAAGTCCCGCAAGACGTTCGGATCGCCATACTAGAAGAGTTTGCGGGAATAGCCCCGCACACTATTGTCCTACGGATCAATTTTCCTTTTAAAGATTACGACGCCGAATACGTAAGTTTATAATTGGCGGGAAAGACGCGGCGACCTCTCAGTACGCATGGCTTGGTCGTCCGGAATGAACTGAAAACGTTTGGGATATTCCTTTGCGTCCATCGGTTAGTCCCGGACTTTGAGTGAGCGGTTGTTCTTGATGGAGCCGAAGTAGGTTATGGTTGGCGTGCTGTCGAGTTCCTGGGACTACCCGGATCTGGCAAAAGCACGATCGCGCGACTTCTCGCAGAAAGGCTGTACAAGGGTAATCGCTGGCATGCCGCAGCTCCATGTTCACCCAGAGCTAACCGATCAAGATCGGCCGATATCAACGATTGCTATGCTCTAGGTTCCGGTGCACAGGCTTCGACCGCGATGCGCAGTCTTCACTTCGTATCGTGCCACTGCTCACGGCGACCTTCACCGGGCCTACCAGGCTCTCGTTGAACGTGCCCATGGTTGTCACTGCTAGCCCGCGAAACGGTTGACCTGCAGACCAAGGTGTTCTACAGTTGGCTTAGTCCATCATTCTCGGCAAGAGAACCTCCCACACCTTCTGCACTATCGGATTTTATCCGGCGAGGCCTGGCCGCGCGGTCCTCAAGGACTCGCGCCGTGCGTGGTGCTGAATTGTCCAACTTCCTTGGCGGAGAACCGGCTCCGGATGAGAGCCGGTAACCCGAAGCATCATCGAAAGATTCGGTGGGACGGTTGGTGAACGAGCAACGGCGGCCATGGAGCAGGTCGCTGCGGCATCCGAGCACCTTCTAAACACGCTCACACAGACAAAAATCCTCTACCTTGAGTGTAGACGACCTTCCACGAACGGGTCGACGAGATCCTTGAATGGCTGGAGTGTCAGTGACTCGTGAAAATGAGCTTGGACAAACGCTTCGCGGACGCATGGTCCCCTCATCCTCAGTGCGAACACGTCTTGGTCTTTGTTAGGACTTCAGGGCCGCACTGATTGAAGACCTTCTACAAGACTTTAATATACGGCAGTGGCTCGTGAAGATCGCTATACTAAAAAGCTGCGGGACCTGGGCTGTGCGTTCGCGCCAGCCCCGTACACGGTCGGAAGAATCGCCCCCGCAGACCTATTGCTACCGGTTAAGCTCACTCGCTTGTCGGCCGGCTCAGGCGCTAGGATCATTTCTGAATTTCACCCCTAAGGCAAATGTATTTCGGGGATAGCTGGTGGTTTCGTCGGCCAGCTCTAATCAACAACGTCTAGGGTTAGGGCCGGCCTTCGGAAAACTGCGAACCCCGTAATCCGATCAATTGTAGCGGGACTTTACCGAACTGCTGGGCCATTTGTTGACCACACCTTCTACCAACCAGCATGACTACCAAGCGGGCCTTCGGTGGCGCTTCTTCAGCAGCAACGTCCTCAGTTATGCCCGGTTCTGGGGTGGATTTCGCAAGTTCCCCGTGCGCGTGCTCCCTTTCGACGTAGAGGCCCATACACTTCGTCCATGTCGCGCGCTTGATGAGCTCAAAGGGTACCCTTGATTTCATCCAGGCTGCAGCAATGGTCCGCGATTGGCTGGGTCCCGAAGAAGTCCGGTTCTCCATCGCCGGTCCTGACACATCCTCGACGGCGGAGCACAAAGAATTTACAAAAGGTTGCGCTAGAGCTGAGATCGAGTACTTGGGAATGATAGATGACGTGCCTACACTGTTGGCGGATGCACATGTGGTCGTGCTCCCGTCCAAATACCCTGAAGGTGTACCTCGATCACTCATCGAAGCTGCTGCTTCCGGCAAGTTACTGGTCTGCCCGACGAAGGCAGTCAGGAGATCGTCCGTCATCAGCGGAACGGCCTAGTCACCGGTAAGGCAAGCATCACGAACTTGGCAAAGACAATGCTCAATGTCCACCCAACTGGAACCCAGCACCTACCTCAGGATGTGCTTGCTAGGCATCAAAATCGCACGTGAAGAGTTCGACGTCCAAATGGTAATCGAACGATACCGCGACGATCGCGCATCCTGCGAACTAAGTTTGATCGGTCCCGAGGGACCGACTGACTTACCAATCCTCCCCAACCTTGAGGATCTAGCCGGTGGATCAACGTGGCCTACCTATGTTCAAGCCATTGCACGAACATGCGGACCCCATCCCGGAATTTCACTTGAGGGTCGTATTTTTTAGAAGCCTTTGGGCCTTGCTGATATTCGCGAATGTCTTGATACATCTCAGGTACCATCGGGAACCTTTAAGGACCATGGCGAGCTCCACGCCAAGTTCGTCTCCGATGACCTGAATCATTTCAGACAAGGTCACAGTCCTGTTCTCCCCAAGGTTCACTCCCTGGAATTCCCCTCCGCTCGCGACCAAACCCAGTCGCACGCCTTCGTGACTCCATCCATGATATCGGTTATGTAGGTATAGCGTAGGAGGTCGAACCATCCCCGAACGTCGGGATTTCTCGCCCGTCCCTCATGCGGGTCGCAAACTTACGGATGGCAAGATCGGGACGTTGCCGAGGCCCGTACACGGTGAAAAACCTCAAGCAAATGGTGTTGATACCGTCGAGGTGGCTCAGATGCATGGCACAGGAGTTCCCTGCCTTTTTCGTAGCCGCATACGGTGAAATCGGATGATCCACCGGGATCATCGTCGGAAAAAGGCACTTTTTCGTTGTTACCCGTACACGCGAACTCGAGAGACGCGAAGACAAACGACTTGATACCTCGTTGTGCCGCGAACTTCAGTAGCTCGATGTCCCCATCAGATTGACGTCGGTGTAGAGGACAGGTTTCTCGATGGACGGACCGAACGCCGGCGCGCGCAGCCAGATGCACGATCGTGTCGATGTGATCCCGGAACCTGGTGGAGTGTCTCGGATCCCGAATATCCCCCTCGATAAGGCTGAAAGCCGTACGTAACCGCCAAGCGGATATCAGGTTTTCCTCCTTGATCCCCCGCGGGTGGAGGTCGTCAAAACTTGTCCAGGGCAACAGACTTCCTCACCGCGGGCCAGTGCATGCTGTCCGCAAGGTGAAGACCGATAAAGCCTGCACGCGCATCGGTCATGAACTGGACATCGGTCGGAAATTGGAGGTAAAAGAACGGGTTACGATTTCGATCAGGGGGCTCACACCCGCCCGCAACCCTTCTTGTACTTCTTCCCGCTTCCGCACGGGCACGGATCATTCCGCCCCGGCTCGTCCTCGACCGTCACGGGCTCCTGCTTCTTCTGCTTCCTCGCCGCGGTTCGTGGAGAGCTTCTGCGGATCGGGCCCCCTGCGGCGCCGGCGCCACCGGCGGCCGCGCCGGCCGCCATCCCGAACTCGTCGACCTGCTGCCGTGACGCGGCGGGCTGCTGGCCTGCTGCCGGCCCGCCTGACGCCCGGCCTGCGCGGCCCTCGAGCCCGCGTCGTGGGAGGGCGCGTCGTCGGGCCCGGAGTAGGCGAGGCGCTGCTGCTGGGGCTGCCTCCTCTCCTGGGTCTGCTGGCCGAACTGGGCGCGGAAGAAGTAGCTGGCCACGGTCTTTCTGAGGTCGGCCATGAGGTCCACGAACATCTCGTAGGCCTCCTTCTTGTACTCGACCAGCGGGTCCTTCTGGCCCCAGCCGCGGAACCCGATCGACGCCTTGAGGTGATCGAGGTCGTAGAGGTGGTCCTTCCACTTGTCGTCGATCACGCTCAGCATGACGAAGCTGGTGACGAGCTCGGCGTGCTCGCCGAGCGTCTCGAGCTTCTTGTGGAAGCTGTCGCGGAGCCCCCCGATGACCCATTCCTCGACCTCGTCCCGGTCGATCTCGTGGTCCGGGTCGTTCTCCTCGGGGAGCTGCTTGACGACGAGGAAGAAGTCCATGACGAGCCGGTTGCGGAGCCCGGCGAGGTCCCAGCCCTCCTCGGGCGCCTCGGCGGGGCAGTACTCGTCGATCGCGTCGCGACCGGCCCCCTCGACCATCTCCCAGATCTCGCCCTTGAGGTCTTCGCCCCCTTCGAGCGCGAACAGCCGCAGGTCGTAGATGACCTCGCGCTGCTGGTTCATGACGTCGTCGTAGTCGAGCAGCCGCTTCCGCTGCTCGAAGTTGTTCCCCTCGACCCGCTTCTGCGCGCGCTCGATGGACTTGGTCGCGAGCCCGTGGGTGATGACCTCGCCTTCCTCGGCGCCCCACTTGTCCATGACGTTGGCGATGCGCTCGGAGCCGAAGAGCCGCATGAGGTCGTCTTCGAGCGACAGGTAGAACTGCGTGGCGCCGGGGTCGCCCTGACGGCCCGCGCGCCCCCGGAGCTGGCGGTCGATGCGCCGCGAGTCGTGCCGCTCGGAGCCGAGGATCTGGAGTCCCCCTCCTCGAGCACGTCGTCGTCGTCCTCGATCTTCATGTCGTCGGCCCGCACGGGGTCGACCGGCCACACCTCGTCGAGCTCGAGCCCGCGCTCCTCGATCCAGCCGAGCGTCCTGGCCTCGGTCACGCCCTCGCCCAGCTTGATGTCGGTGCCGCGGCCGGCCATGTTCGTCGCGATCGTGACCGCGCCGGGCTGGCCCGCGTCCCGCACGATCTCCGACTCCGACTTGTGGTGCTTGGCGTTGAGCACCTGGTGCTTGATGCCCCGGCGCTTGAGCATGCGCGCGATCGTCTCCGAGACCTCGACGTTCGTGGTCCCGACCAGCACGGGCGAGCTCGAGCTTGTTGAGCCGCTCGATCTCCTCCATGATCGCGTTGTACTTCTCGCGCTTCGTCCGGAAGATCAGGTCGTCGCGGTCGTCGCGGACGACGGGGCGGTTCGTGGGGATGACGAGCACGTCCAGGTTGTAGATCTGGTGGAACTCGTTCTCCTCGGTCTCGGCCGTGCCGGTCATGCCGGCGAGCTTGTCGTACATCCGGAAGTAGTTCTGGATGGTGCACGGTGGCGAGCGTCTGCGGTCTCGCCCCGGATCTCGACGCCCTCCTTGGCCTCGACCGCCTGGTGGAGCCCGTCGGACCATCGGCGTCCCGGCATCTGGCGGCCCGTGAACTCGTCGACGATGATGACCTGGCCGTCCTCCCCGATGATGTACTTCTCGTCCCGGTGGAAGAGGCGTGTAGGCCTTCAGGAGCTGGTGGATGACGTGGATCTTCTGGCTCTTGGCCGCATACTCGGCCTCGAGCTCCTGGACCCGCTCCCGCTTCTCGTCGACCCCGAGCTCCTCGTCCTCCTCGATCTCGCCGAGCGCCTCGGAGAGGTCGGGCACGGCGAACGGCGTCGGGGTCGTTCGGGCTCGAGCTCGTCGAGCCCCTTGTCCGATGAGCGCGACGTTGTGGCCCTTCTCGTCCATGGCGAAGTAGAGCATCTCGTCGAGCTCGTGCAGCCGCTTCTCGCGCATGTAGTCGCGCCTCGACCTTCTGCACCAGCGTCTGGAGCGACGGGTCGTCGGCGAACAGCTTGAGCAGCCGCTTGTGCTTCGGCGTGCCCCGCTTCGACCGGCGAGCAGCTTCTCGCCGGCCTCGAATCGTCGCCTCGTCCTCGAGGTGCGTCCTCGGCCTCGTGCGACGAGCTGGTTGCTCAGCCGCATCTGCTTCTTGTAGAGCGCGCCCACCGTCGGGGCGAGCTCCTTGAACGGCGTCGACGGTGTCCTTGCCCACCGGCCCGCGAGATGATGAGCGGCGTGCGGGCCTCGTCGATCAGGATCGAGTCGACCTCGTCGATGATCGCGTAGGCATGGCCGCGCTGCACCCGCTGCTCGAGCTGGTGCACCATGTTGTCGCGCAGGTAGTCGAACCCGAACTCGTTGTTCGTGCCGTAGGTGATGTCGGCGTCGTAGGCCGCCTGGCGCTCCTGCGAGCCCGGCGTCGTAGCGGTCGATCACGTCCGACGGTGAGCCCGAGGAAGTCGTAGATCGCGCCCATCCACTCGGCGTCGCGCTGGGCGAGGTAGTCGTTCGACGGTGACGAGGTGGGCGCCCGCGCCCGGCGAGCGCGTTCAGGTAGAGCGGCATGGTGGCGACGAGCGTCTTGCCCTCGCCCGTGGCCATCTCGGCCGCGATCGCCCCGGTGCAGCGCGATCGCGCCGACGAGCTGCACGTCGTAGGGGATCATGTCCCACGTCGGACTGCTGACCGGACACCGTGATCTCCTTGCCCATGAGCCGGCGGCAGGTGTCCTTCACCACGGCGAACGCTTCGGGAAGCAGCTCCTCGAGCGCCTCCTCGGTGACCTCGAGCAGCTCGTCCTCGAGCCTCCCGATCTCGAAGGAGAGCCGCTCGCGCTCCGAGGGCTCCTCACTGTGCCGCTTCTCGTCCTTGAGCCCCTCGATCTCTTCCTTGAGCTCGGCCGTCGTCTCGGCGATGTAGGTGCGGAACTCGTCGGTCTTCGCCCGCAGCTCTTCGTCCGACAGGGCGCCGAGCTCTTCGTGGAGCGCGTTGATCTCGTCGACGAGCGGTTGGAGCTTCTTCGCCTCACGCTTGTGGCGCGAGCCGACGAGCTTCTGGATGGCGTCTTTGAACATGACGTGGAGGGGTTCCGTGCCCCCGTGGGGAGATGAAGCGATGCGCGTCCGTCGCGTCGGGCGGATACACCTCGAAGCGCTAAAGGTCGCGCCGGTGCGGACGGTGGATCAACCCGCGGGGGCGACGGGCACGCTCTTGCCGGACCCCGCGTTGTAGCACTCCGGGGCCAATGGTACATTGTGCCACCTTTCCGCACATCCGACCACCGGTGATTGGACCGATCCAGCCGATGCCCAGCTCTTCCGTCCTCCCGGCGTCCCGGGCCGTGCGTGCGCTTCTCGGCGCGTGCCTTCTCGCGCTCGCCGTCGCGGCCCCGCCCGCTCCCGCCGCCGCCCAGCAGGCCCCCTCCCCCGCCGAAGCCCAGCGGCTCATCGAGCAGAACCCCGAGCTCGTCCGCCAGCGGATCCAGCAGTCGGGCATGAGCGAGAGCCGAGATCCGCTCGCGGCTCGAAGCCGCCGGCCTCCCCAGCGACGCGCTCGACCAGTTCCTCGGCGGCGGGGTCCGGTGCAGCCGGGCACGGTGTCCGGGTCGGACCTCGCCCAGGCCATGCAGGTGCTCGGGATCGAGGTCGCAGCCGGACGGGCTGACCGACGTGCCGGTGCAGGCGGGCATGCAGGCTCAGGGCGTCGGGGACGCGCGCCCGCGGACGGGGGCCTCCCATCTTCGGGGTGGAGCAGTTCCGCGCGCGCCACCTCGCAGTTCCAGCCGCTGCTCTCGGGGCCCGTGCCGAGCGACTACCGGGTCGGCCCCGGCGACCGGCTGGTGCTGGTGCTCACCGGCGACGTGCAGCTCGCCCACGAGCTCGAGGTCACGCGCGAAGGGCTTCGTCGTGATCCCCAACGTGGGCCAGCATCTCGGTGAGCAACCTGACCATGGACGGGCTGCGGCAGCTTGCTCCGCGGGCGCCTCGCGCAGCTGCGTACTCGGGCATCGAGCGCGGCACCACCACCTTCGACCTCACCGTCTCGCAGCTCCGTACCAACCAGATCTACGTGATCGGCGAGGTGCGCCAGCCCGGCGCCTACCAGCTCGCCTCGGTCGCGACGGTCATGAACGCGCTGTACGCGGCCGATGGCCCCACCGACCTGGGCTCGCTCCGCCAGGTGCGAGCTCCGCCGCCGCGACGGCGAGACGGTCACGCTCGACCTCTACCGCTACCTGCTCGAAGGCGACGCCGGCACAGGACGAGATCCTCGAGCAGGGCGACATCGTCTTCGTCCCGGCTCCGGGAGCAGGCAGGTCTCGCTCGTGGGCTCGGTCGAGTCGGCGAAGCCCGTCTACCGCAGCCGGCGCCCGGACGACGACCTGCGTCGACGTCGCTGCGCGCGGCCGGAGGGTTCGGCCCCGACGCCCGCCGCAACCGGATCACCATCCACCGGGTGCTCGAGCCCGGCGACCGCGGGCCGGGCCTCGCCGACCGCGCGGCCGTGGACCTCGAGCTGGCCGCGTCCGACGACCCGTCGGACCCCCGCTACCTGGGCGGCGTCATCGTGCCTCCGGTGGGCTCCAGCACGGCGACTCGATCGTCGTGGACGAGCGTCGCAGCGCTCGAGGACGCCTATTACGTGACCGTGCGGGCCGGGTGCAGTCGCCCGGACGCTTCCCCTGGCGGGACGGCATGACCCTGCGCGACCTCGTCGAGCTCGCCGCGTGGACCGGCCGTCGGGCGCCGACCTGCGCGAGGCGCGAAGTCGCCCGGCTTCCCGACGACCGGGACGCGGGCGAGCTGGCCGAGCTCATGCGCGTGGAGCTCGACTCCAGCTACCTCGAGCTCGGCGACGCCGACGATGCGTTCCCGGGGCCCCCGTGGCGTCGCGTTCCCGCCCCCCGGCACCGGCCCCGAGTTCGAGCTCGAGCCGTTCGACCAGGTCACCGTGCTGCTCCAGCCCGACTTCCAGCTCCAGCGCGACGTCGCCAGGTCACCGGCGAGGTGCCGGTGCCCGGCAGCTACACCCTGCGCGCCAAGGACGAGCGCCTGGCGGATCTCGTGGACCGAGCCGGCGGGCTGCTCGAGACCGCGTATCCCAACGGAGCCCGCTTCTTCCGGGAAGACAGCGACCTGGACACGGAGCTGAGCCGCGTGGCCATCGATCTACCCGACGCCCTCGCGGACATCGAAAGCGGCGACAACCTCACGCTCCAGCCCGGCGACTCGCTCCACATCCCGGTCTACTCGCCGACCGTGGTCGTGTCGAGGGCGCCGTCGAACTCCCCGTCCACCGTGCTCTACCGCGAGGGCGAGGGGCTCGAAGTACTACATCGAGAACGCCGGCGGCTTCCGCAACGACGCCGACGAGGGCCGGACTGCCGTGCGCTTCGCCAACGGCCAGCGCGAGCTCCGAGATTCAAGTTCCTGTTCTGGTCGAGCTACCCGAGCCCCGGGCCCGGAAGCCGGATCGCGGTGCCCGACCGAGGACCCCGCCGACCGCTTCGATTGGCGAGGCCTCATCACGGATCTCGTGGCCATCACCGGATCCATCACGACCGTGATCGTGGTGATGTCGCGGTCGGGGGGACTTGCATCCACGCCCGGGGTATCGTTGGCGGGCCCGAATCGAGAGCACCGTTCGAGGGAAGCTCAAGGAGGCGTCTCATGGACCAGCTGATCACCGCCGACCCCAAGATCATGATGGGCAAGACCGTAGTCACCGGCACTCGGATTTCGGTCGAGTGCATCGTGGAACGCGTCGGCGCTCTTGGCGAGCCTTGTCGACACGATCTTCCGAAGCTCACCCCCGTCTTACCCGCGAAGAAGCGGTGCTGGCGGCGATTACGTTCGCTGCGGCGGCGTTGAAAGCAACCGTCGGTGTACCCGACATCCGACGATGAAGCGGCGTGAAGCTGCTTTGTGATGAGGGAGTTGAACGTCAAGTCGTGGATCGGCACCGGCTCCATCACGACCGTGATCGCGGTGTTGTCCAGGGAATGCGTCCCATTCAGATCTGGGTGCCGGACGTGCGCTCACCCGAGTTCCGGGCCGAAGCGCATCGGCAAGCGGCGGCTGTCGCCGAGACCGAGCACGAGGCGGAGGATCAGACCTTCATCGACGAGATCTCGGACCTCGGCACGGCGTGAAGCGGGGTGAGACGTGACATGACGCGCCTGGATCGCGCCATTCTGGTCTTCCTGGGCCTCGCCGACTAACCCTCTCCCTCCCCCTCCACCCTCTCCCGCACGACGTAGTGGGCCACCCGCTCGTCGAAGCGAAGCATCATCGCCTGGACCTCGTCCGGCACGACCGCGGCTTCCACGTCCTCGCCCGCGAAGCCGCGCACGGCCTGGAGCGACGTCCACTCCGTCACGATCCGGAACGCGGAGCCCTCGTTGAACTCACGGCGGAGGACGGTGGCCGAGACGAAGCCCTGGAGCTCGGCGATTCGGGGGAAGATCTCCGTACGCAGGTGCCGCTCGTAGGTATCGGCCAGCTCGGGGTGGGCGACGCAGGTCCAGTGGCGTTGGATCATGGTGATGGCGGGCGGGCGGGGAACCGGAAGAAGTGACCGGTATGATACACCGACGGCTTCGGCGCCGATAGCGGTTCTGGTCGTCAGAACCGGACGAGCAACGCTTCGACAGAATTCCTGGCTCGCCCCTCCAAGCCGGCTCCGGCAGCAATCTTCTCCGCCCTCGTCCGAAGGTCGGCGTTTCCGGTGATGAGGAACGCCCGACGGAGGTAGTCGATGGCGAGCAGCGGATTTCTTTCGAGTTGGTCAGCCACAAGCGAATAGTACTCCGCCCGCTCCATCAATCCCCCCAAAAAAGCGCTCAGCCGGACACGAAAGCCCGGGGCCCATTCCACGTATTCAGTGCGCACGAGATCGGAGGGGACTTCCGCCGCCGGAGTCTTCACCACCAGTAGCTCCTTACCATACGCCTGCATGTGGCCGAGCTCGAGGTAGATGTTGGCCAAGGTTGAATGGGGCATCCCCTCGTGGACCAACGCGACGCCAAGCGGTACTGCGTGCATCAACTCCCAAATCTTCAGGAGAAAGTCTCGACCAGTGACCTGACTGTCGGCATCGAGGGGGCGAAATCCATGCCGAGTCAACTCGTGTTCCAACGCACGTCTGATCTCGGGAAGTTGAGTTGGTGACGGCTCCCCAAGTTGGGTCATGACGAAGCACGCACGCGGCCGGTAACGAATGGGGGTCGTCGTTGCGTCCCCGTCCGTGGGGCGATACCGGATCACTCCTTCGTCGAACGCTTCCGGGCGACGGGGATCCCTTCGTACGGCCCTTCGCTCTTCTTGTGATCGATGATTTTACCCTGCGTCCGATCGATCTTCACATATCGTCCGGTCCGTGGATTCTTAACCTGGACGAGATCCGGCTGCTTGAGCTTCGTGGCCATTGAGTCATCCCCGTTGTACGTGCCACCTCTCTGCCATCGCTACCCTCAGCCTACAGCCCCGTGCCACCCGGGTCCATGTCGCGTTGAGCCCGTCCTCAGCTCTTCACGATCCAGCCCTTCGCCCCGTCGCCCGCCTCGCGCGAGACCGCGTGCCGGCCGTCCACGAGCACGCGCGCATGCTCGACGATCCAGTCGTAGTCGAAGGACGAGTGGTCGGTGAGGATGACCACCGCGTCGGCCTCCTCGAGCGTCTCGGCGGTCAGGGGAACGGACGCGAGGGTATGGCCCTCCTCGTGGAGCTCGTGCACGTACGGGTCGTGGTAGCTGATCCGCGCGCCGTCGGCTTCGAGCAGCCGGAGCACGTCGAGCGCCGGGGACTCGCGCACGTCGCTGATGTCCTTCTTGTACGCGACCCCGAGCAGCAGCACCCGCGCGCCGTTGACCGACTTCCGGTTCCGGTTGAGCGCCTCGCGCACCTTCCCCATGACGAAGTGCGGCATCTCGGAGTTGATCTCCGAGGCGAGCTCGATGAAGCGGGTCTTGTAGTTGAGCGTCCGCATCTTCCACGACAGGTAGTGCGGATCGACGGGAATGCAGTGCCCGCCGAGCCCCGGCCCCGGCGTGAACCGCATGAAGCCGAACGGCTTGGTGGCCGCGGCGTCGATGACCTCCCAGACGTCGACCCCGAGCCGGTCCGCGATGAGCGCCGTCTCGTTGGCCAGCCCGATGTTCACCGCGCGGAAGGTGTTCTCGAGGATCTTCGTCATCTCGGCCGCCTCGGTCGAGGAGACCGGCACGATGGTCTCGAGGAAGCGGTCGTAGAACTGCGCGCCCGCCTCGGTGCACGCCGCCGTGACGCCCCCGACCACCTTGGGCGTGTTCTTGGTGGTCCACGTCGTGTTGCCGGGGTCCACGCGCTCCGGCGAGAAGCAGAGGTAGAAGTCCTCGCCCACCGTGAGCCCTGAGGCTTCGAGCGCGGGCAGCATGACCTCCCGCGTCGTGCCGGGATAGGTGGTCGACTCGAGCAGCACGAGCTGGCCCTCGCGGAGCGCGGCGGCGACCGACTGCGAGGCCGCCAGGATGTAGGAGACGTCCGGGTCCCGCGTCTTGGACAGGGGCGTAGGCACGCAGATCGAGACCACGTCGCACTCGCCGAGCCGGCTCATGTCGCTGGTCGCCTCGAGCAAACCCTTCTCCCGGAGCGCCGCGACCTTCTCGGACGGGACGTCCTGGATGTGCGAGCGCCCCGCGTTCACGCTCTCCACGACCTCGCCGTCGATGTCGAAGCCGACGACCCGGATGCCTTCCTCGGCCGCCTCCACGACGAGCGGCAAGCCCACGTAGCCCAGCCCGATGACGCCGAAGGTCACCTCGGAGTTCGGAGGAAGGGTGCTGGAGCGGTCGGACATGGCGTGAGCCTATCTGTGCAGGGGGAGAAGGTCCCGAGCGCAGAAGGATAAGCGGGCGGGGCCGGGAGTTCCAGGCGTGGACGGCGTGGGACGCACGGGGCTCCTCGCGACATGGAAGCGCCCGAGGCGGGTCGAGACGTTGCGAGGCACGTTGACCGGGCCACCTCGACATGACATTGTACAATTGTACTTATACCTTTCTTTGAGCGATCCGGTGGATCTCACGATCGACACATCCGCGGTGATGGCGGTGACCCTGGGCGAGCCGTTACGGAGCGAGCTGATCGAGCTTACGAGGAACGTCGAGCTCATGTCGGCTCCGACGCTCCCGTGGGAAGTCGGCAACGCCTTGTCCGCGCTGTTCCGCAGAAACCGCATCGGAGCCACGGACGCGCACGACGCGCTGGCCGCGCTCGAACGCATCCCTCTGCGGCTCGTGGAGATCGATCTCACCCGCGCCGTCATGCTCGCTCACGAGCACGGGATCTACGCGTACGACGCCTACGTGCTGGAGTGCGCCCGCCGGCACCGAACGCCCCTCCTCTCTCTCGATGCCGCGCAGCAGGACGTGGCGCGCGCGCTCGGCATCGACGTCATCGAGGTGCAGTGATGAAGGTCTACACGTACTCCGAAGCACGACGCATCCTCGCCCGGGTGCTGAACGAAGCGCGTGAAGACGGTGAGATCCGCATCCGGCGCCAGGACGGCACCGAATTCTCGATCCGCCCGGTCGAGCGGACCGGATCAGCCCTCGACGTCCCGGCCGCCCGCACCGACGTCACCCGCGACGAGATCGTCGAGGCCGTCCGCGAATCGCGACGGGGAGGGTGAAGACACGCATCATCCGCATCGGCAACTCTCGCGGGGTCCGCATCCCAAAGGTCCTTCTCGAGGAATCGGGTCTTGACGGCGATGTCGAGCTGCGGGCGAGCGAGGGAAAAATCCTGATCGAACGACCGCCCGAAGCCCGTGCCGGTTGGTCGGAGGCGGCACGGCTGGTCCGCGAGCGCGGCGAAGACGGTCTGATCGACGAGCCCACCCCCACCGAATTCGACGACAACGAGTGGGCGTGGGAGTGACCCCATTCGTTGCCGTTTCGGGGAGCGAGACGGATTCGTGGTCCTGGACCAGCTCCGCACCGTCGACCGGTCGCGGCTCGTGCGGAGGGTGGGCTCGGTTTCCGCGGAAACCGTGTCGAGCGCGCTCGAGGTGCTGCGCGCCATGTTCGACGAGTGAGGCGGGTTCTTCCTACCCCACCTCCGCGCACCACGCCTCGTTCTCGAGGTACCATTGCACGGTGTCCGCCAAGCCGTCCGTGAAGTCCCGGGTGGGCCGCCAGCCCAGCTCGGCCTCCGCGCGGGAGAAGTCGATGGCGTAGCGCCGGTCGTGCCCGGGCCGGTCCGTGACGTATTCGATGAGCGTCTCGGGCTTGCCGAGCACGTCGAGCAGCGTGCGCACCACGGAGAGGTTCGTCCGCTCGGCGTCGCCGCCGAAGTTGTAGACGCGGCCCGCCCGCCCCCGCTCCGCCGCGGCCAGCAGGCCGGCGCAGTGGTCCGAGACGTGGATCCAGTCGCGCACGTGCAGCCCGTCGCCGTAGACCGGGAGCGGCTCCTCGGCGAGCGCGCGCGTGATCATGAGCGGGATGAGCTTCTCGGGGTGCTGGTAGGGCCCGTAGTTGTTCGAGCACCGGGTGACGACCACGTCGAGGCCGTGGGTCGCGTGGTAGGCGTGGGCGAGGTGGTCGGCAGCGGCCTTGGTGGCGGAATACGGGGAGCGCGGCGCGAGCGGCGTGTCCTCGGTGAAGCGGGGAGCGGGGTCGTGGTCGGCGCCGGGGTCGCGCCACGGCAGCTCGCCGTAGACCTCGTCGGTCGAGACCTGGACGAACCGCCCGACCCCGTGCCGGAGCGCCGCGCTGAGGAGGACCGCGGTGCCGGTCACGTTCGTGCGCACGAACGGCGTGTCGGCCTCGATGGAGCGGTCCACGTGCGACTCGGCGGCGAGGTGGAAGACCACGTCGATGCCCGACATGAGCTCGTCCACCAGTCCCGCGTCGCAGATGTCGCCGTGCACGAACGTGTGGCGCATGTCGCCTTCGACCTCGGCGAGGTTGTCGAGGTTCCCGGCGTAGGTGAGGCTGTCGAGGCTCACGACCTCGGCGTCGAGACGCTCGGCGAGCAGGTGCCGCACGAAGTTGGAGCCGATGAAGCCGGCCCCACCCGTGACGAGGGCCTTCACCGCCAGCCACCCGGCTCGGTGAGCACCGGATTGTCACGATCCCGGGCGACGAGCTCGACCGCCCGGTACAGCGAAGGCACGGTGCCCGCATCGGTCCACCAACCCCGCACGAGGTGATGCTTCATGGTCCCGGCCTGGATGTAACGGTTGTTGACGTCCGTGATCTCGAGCTCGCCGCGGTGCGACGGCTCGAGCGTTTGCACGATGTCGAAGACCGAAGCGTCATACATATAGCAGCCGGTCACCGCGTACGGCGTCGGCGGCACGGCGGGCTTCTCGACGATCCCGCTCACCCGGTCGCCCTCGAGCGTGGCCACGCCGAAGCGCTGGGGGTCGTCGACCTCCTTGAGCAGGATCATCGCGCCCCGGGGGTCGGCACGGAACCGGGCGACCGCGTCGGCGATAGGGTCCTGGAAGATGTTGTCACCGAGCATGACGACCACCGGCTCGCCCCCGGCGAAGTACCGCGCCAGCCCGAGCGCCTCCGCGATGCCGCCTTCGCCGTCCTGGTAGGCGTACTTGAGCTGCTCGAGCCCGAACTCGTGGCCGTTCCGGAGCAGGCGCAGGAAATCCCCCGCGCTGTCGCCTCCCGTCACGACGAGGATGTCGTCGATGCCGGCGTCCACGAGCTGCTGGATGGGGAAGTAGATCATGGGCCGGTCGTAGACCGGCAGCAGGTGCTTGTTCGTCACCCGGGTCATGGGAAGGAGCCGGCTGCCGAGGCCTCCGGCCAAAATGACGCCCTTCACGTGAGCTCTCCCGTCTCGGTCAGGAAGCGGCGCAGCGCCTCGCGCCAATTCATGCGCTTTCGTCCAAGAAGCGCTTCGGTGCCCGCCACGTCCAGGACCGAGTACGCGGGGCGCGGGGCCGGCGCTCCCCACTCGGCGGTCGACACCGGCCCGATCGGCGCGTCCACGCCGCACAGCCGGAAGGCTTCGCGGGCCAGATCGAGCCAGGTGGCCTCGCCGCCGTCCGCCACGTGCCATACCCCGCGGGCGCGGCGCTCGAACAGGTCCAGCATGCCCTCCGCCGTGTTCCGCGCCCAGGTGGGCCGCCCCCGCTGGTCGTCGACCACCCGGAGCTCTTCCGCTCCGGCCTCTCGCGCTCGCGCACGGCCTCGCTCCAGCATCGCCGTCACGAAGTTCCGCCCTCCGGCGCCGTACAGCCAGCTCGTGCGCACCACCAACGCCTCCGGCGCGGACGCCAACGCGACCCGCTCCCCCTCCAGCTTGCTCCGTCCGTACACGGACCGCGGCGCGGGAGGGGTGTCGGGAGGGTACGGGGTCGCCCGCTCTCCGTCGAAGACGTAGTCGGTGGAGGGGTAGATGAGGCGGGCTCCGGCTTCGGCCGCCGCACGGGCCACGTGGGCGGTGCCGTCCCGGTTGACGCGGGCCGCGAGCTCGGGCTCCTCCTCCGCGCGGTCCACCGCGGTGTAGGCGGCACAGTGGACGACCAGCTCCGGCCCCTCACCACGGCCCCGGCCGACGAGGCACGCACGCACGGCGTCGGCGTCGGTCGCGTCGAGGTCGCCTCGCCCGGCGGCCTCGACCGTGTACCCCCGGCGCGTCGCCACGGCCACCACCTCGCGCCCGAGGAGGCCTTCGGCGCCGGTCACGAAGACGCGGGTCACGGAACGCACCACGGGCCTTCCCGGTCGATGGCCGGGAAGGCCCGTCGCACACTTCGGAAATTGACGTGCCGCGAGGTCAGGTGCCGGCCGCGACCGCGGGCGCCTTCTCGACCTTTCCGGCGTGAATGCACTGGGTACAGACCCGCACACGCCGCCGCACGCCCTCACGGTCGATGATCTTCACCGACTGGAGGTTGGGCAGCCAACGACGCTTTTTCTTGTTGTTGGCGTGGCTGACGTTGTTGCCGATGCCCGGTCCCTTCCCACACGTATAGCAGATGCGTGCCATGTCAGTCCTCGTCTCCTTCGGGACCGCCCGCGCCGCTCGGCGCGGCGCCCGCGGTATCTTCGTCTTCGCCACTCTCTTCCGGCAGAACCATGACGGCGGTGGCCTCGATGAAGTGGGTCGCGAACTCCGCCGCGAGCCGGTCTCCTTCACCGATGTGGCCGGCGTCCACCCAGTCCGTCAGGATCGAGTCGTTGATGGCCAGCACGTCGCCCGTGACGCTCACGTTGGCGCCTTCCTCGAGCGGACCCGCTCCCGCGACCTGGGCGCCGGAGGGAACCGAGATCAGGAACGGGTTCCCGTTCGGCATCTCGAGCCAGTAGCCCTGCTCGCCCAGCAAGCTGGCTACCGGAAGCGACTCCACCGTGATCGAGTCGTTCTCGAAGGGCGACGCATCCATCTGGATCCGCTCCGGATTGATGACCGGAGGCCGGTTCGCCTCGCGCTCCTCAGCTGCGGCGACCGAATCGGCGTACGCTTGCTGCTCCGCCATCTCCCGGGCAGCCTCGCCGTTGAGCCAGTACAGAAATCCCCCGATGACCGCGAATGCGAGAATCATCAGCGGCGTACCGAGGTTGGTCGCGCCGCGTCGGGAAGCCTTGTCCGCCATTTACGTCGTCCTGTCTGATCTGGAGTCGACCGCTTACGAAGAGCGGCACAAACTAATCGACGAGCTCGATGAGCGACATGTCCGCCGCGTCACCCTTCCGATTGCCCAGCTTGAGGATGCGCGTGTAGCCCCCGGGCCGCTCGGTGTACCGGGGGCCGATATCGTCGAAGAGCTTCCCGAGCACCATCCTGTCCTGGATCTTGCGGGCCGCGAGACGTCGCGCGTGCACATCTCCGCGCCGCGCCAGCGTGATCAGCCGCTCGGCATACGGCCGCAGCTCCTTCGCCTTGGCCGTGGTGGTTTCGATCCGCCCGTGCTCGAACAGCGCCGTCGCCATGTTGCGCAGGGTCGCCTTCCGATGCGTGGGCGATCGCGAAAGTTGTTTTCCCTTCTTGCGATGCCGCACCGTTACTCCTCGCCACCCGCGGTGGCTTCAGCTTCCTCGTCGACGAAGAACAGGCGACCATCGTCGCCCTCTTCGAGCTGCATCCCGAACCGCAGGCCCTGCTCGTCCAGAAAGTCCGTGATCTCCTTCAGCGACTTCTTGCCGAAGTTCTCGATCCCGAGCATCTGCTCTTCCGTCCGCTGAACGAGGTCGCCGAGCGTCTGGATGTTTTCCTTCTGGAGCGAGTTCCGCGACCGCACCGAGAGCTCCGCGAGATCGTCGATCGGCTTCTCGAGCAGGTCCTGCAGGCGCTCCGGCACCGCGACGGCACCCTGGGGCGCGACCTCGGGCATGCCGCCCTGTCCGAAGTACAGCATGTACTCGAAGTGCTTGCGGGCCAGCTCCGCCCCGTAACGGACCGCCTCGTCCGGGGTCACCGAGCCGTCCGTCTCCACCTGCAACGTCAAACGGTCGAAGTCCGTGCGCTGCCCCACCCGGGTCTCCTCGACCGTGAAGTTGGCCCGGCGCACCGGATTGTAGATGGAGTCGATGCGCACGAGATCCACCGGCGAGCCCTTGGGCAACGGATGTTGGTTGGCCAGCGCGAAGCCGCGGCCCTTGTTGACGTTCAGCTCCATGTGGACCTCGCGGTCCTCTTCGAGCGTGAAGAGGTGGTGCTCCGGGTCGAGCAACGAAGCCCCCGAAGCCTCCTGGATCTCCGCGGCCGTCACCGCCCCCGCCTTGCTCACGTGGAGCTCGAGCTTGGCCTCGTCGACGTCGTCGTCGAGCTCGACCACGAGCCCCTTGAGGTTCTGGATCACCTGGTGGACGTCTTCGGCCACGCCCTGAATGGTCTGGTGCTCGTGCACCACCCCTTCGATCCGGAACGACCACACCGCGGAGCCCCGCAGAGACGAGAGCAGAACCCGGCGGATGGAGTTCCCGAGCGTGTGGCCGAATCCGCGCTCGAGTGGCTCGAGCACCAAGACGGCACGGCGCGTGGGATCCGGCGAATCGAGAACCTCGATGCGCTCGGGGAGCACGAGCCCGGTCAGATCTATCTCCACAATGTCCTCCTGATGGACCGTTGACGCCCGGGCCCGCATGGCGGGTACCCGGTTCGTCGGATTACTTCGAGTACAGCTCGACGATCAGCTGTTCCTGGACCGCCAGCGGGATGTCGTCACGCGTCGGTACCCGGACGACCCGGCCCACGCGGGCCTTCTCGTCCAGCGCCAGCCACTCGACGAGCGACGGCCGCGAGCGGGCCTCCAGGCTCGCCTCGATCGGGAGCAGGTCCTTCGACTTGGCCTTGACCGAGATCTCGTCGCCCGGCTTCAGATGGAAGCTCGGGATGTCGACGACGCGGCCGTTGACCTCGACGTGGCGGTGGCGCACGAGCTGGCGGGCCGCCGAGCGGCTCTGCGCGAAGCCCATGCGAAACACGATGTTGTCGAGACGCGTCTCGAGCGCCACGAGCAGGTTCTCACCCGTCACCCCCGGCACGCCCGAGGCGCGGCGGAACAGGTTCCGGAACTGCTGCTCGTGCAGCCCGTACATGCGCTTCACCTTCTGCTTCTCACGGAGCTGGAGCGCATAGTCGGACTGCTTCCGCCGCCGCTGCTGCGCGGGCCCGTGGTGTCCGGGCGGGTAGCCGCGGCGGTCGACGGAGCACTTGTCCGTGTAGCACTTCTGGCCTTTCAGAAAGAGCTTCTCGCCTTCGCGGCGGCAGAGCTTACAAACGGGACCGGTATATCGTGACATAGTCGCTTAGTTCCTCAGACCCGACGCTTCTTGGGCGGCCGGCAACCATTGTGCGGCAGCGGCGTCACGTCCTCAATAGACTTGATGAAGAGCCCCGCCGCAGCGAGCGCCTGGATGGCCGATTCGCGGCCCGAGCCCGGTCCCTGGACGAGGACGTCGACCCGCTTCACACCCATGCCGGAGGCTTCCCGGCCCGCCTGCTCGCCGGCCACGGTCGCCGCGAACGGCGTCGACTTCTTGGAGCCCTTGAACCCGGACTTCCCGGCGCTCGCCCACGAGACGACGTCGCCCTTGCTGTCGGTGACCGTGATGAGGGTGTTGTTGAACGTCGCTTTGACGTAGGCGTACCCTTCCGCCTCGACGACCTTCTTGGTGCGCTTCGGACGCGCTTTCGGCTGTGCCACGTATAGTTTCCTCGGTTTCGGCTGCTGCTACTTTCTGGGAACCGGCTTCTTGCCGGCGATGGACCGGCGCTTGCCCTTGAGCGTCCGGGCGTTGGTGCTCGTGCGCTGCCCGCGCGCCGGAAGGCCTTTCCGGTGGCGAAGGCCGCGATAACATCCGATGTCCATGAGCCGCTTGACGTTCATGGATTTTTCGGTCCGGAGCGCGCCTTCCACCTTGTAGTGGTCCTCGATCTCGCGGCGGAGACGGTTCACGTCGTCGTCGCCGAGGTCGTGGGTGCGGAGGGCGGGGTCGATGCCGCACGCGTCGACGATCTGCTTCGCCCGCGTGTGTCCGATTCCGTAGATGTAGGTCAAGGCGACCTCGACCCGCTTACCCCGCGGGAGGTCGACGCCTGCAATGCGTGCCATGGGCTACTCTTGGTTCCTGTGCCGGGCCTGGCGCCGTGCGGCGCTCAACCCTGACGCTGCTTGTGCTTCGGAGTTCTGGAGCAAATGATGCGGACCACCCCGTTGCGGCGGACCACCTTACAGTGCTCGCAGATCGGCTTGATGCTGCTTCGGACCTTCACTTTGGCATCCCCACGTCCGTTTGTGGCAGAGCTTGGTAGTATAACCCTCGTGAGACAGGCCTTCAAGCGCCTTCGGAGGACGGCATGACCGCCCCGACGGAGCTGTCCAACGCGGTCAGAATCCGGGGCCCTTCGGCCGTGATTCCGACGGTATGCTCGAAATGCGCGGAGAGCGCCCCATCCGAGGGCACGACCGTCCAGCCGTCGTCGAGCGTACGGATGTCCGGGGAGCCGGCCGAGAGCATCGGCTCGATGGCCAGCACCATGCCTTCGCGCAACAGCGGGCCGTGCCCGGGGCGTCCCACGTTCGGCACCTGAGGCTGCTCGTGCACGTCCCGCCCGATCCCGTGCCCGACCAGGTCGCGCACGATCGCGTACTTCGTCCCCTCGACCGTGCGCACGACCGCCGCGCCGATGTCTCCGACATGCTTGCCGGGCACCGCCTCGGCGATCGCGTTCCAGAGCGACCGCTCCGTGATGTCGAGCAGCTCCTGCGCTTCCGCGCCGGCCTCGCCCACCGCGAAGGTCCAGCCCGAGTCGGAGCACCACCCGTCGAGGCGCACCCCGACATCCACCGAGACGATGTCTCCGTCCTCGAGAACTCGGTCCGCCGAAGCGATGCCGTGGACGATCTCCTCGTTGATGGAGATGCACACCGTTCCCGGAAACCCGTAGAGCCCCTTGAACTCCGGCTCCGCGCCCTCGTGCGAGGCGATGAACTCCTCGCAGAAGCGGTCGATCTCGAGGGTGGACACGCCCGGACGAATCCGGGACGGGAGCTCGGCGTGGATGGCCGCGATGATCGCGCCTCCGCGAGCCATCAAGTCCATCTCGTCGGGCGTCCGCAGATGAATCATCGGCGCGCACCCACGACCGCCTCGCGGAAGTCGTCGTAGACCTCGTCGAACGAGCGGTCGGCCTCGATGCGGACCACGTCGGCGGAGTGCGCTTCGTAGTGCGCGACGAGGGGCGCGGTCTGCTCGCGGTACACCTCGAGGCGCCGCTTCACGGTCTCCGGCGTGTCGTCGGCCCGGTGCACGAGCTCCTTTCCGCACTCGTCGCAGACGCCTTCTTCGGCCGGCGGATCGAAGTACGCGTTGTAGACCGCCCCGCACTCCGGGCACGACCGGCGTCCAGCCAGACGCTTGACCAACGTCTCGTCGGGCGCCTCGAACAGCGCGACCACTCCGACCGCGAGGCCGACGTCCGACAGGACCTCGTCGAGGCCCTCGGCCTGGGCGATGGTCCGCGGGAAGCCGTCGAGCAGAATGTCCGTACCCGACGGGAGCCCGGAGAGGTGCTCACGCACCAGGCCGAGGATCAGGTCGTCGGGCACGAGCTCCCCCGCGTCCATGTAGCTTTCGGCCTTCTTGCCCAACTCGGTGCCTTCGCGCCGCGCGGCCCGGAGCAGGTCTCCCGTGGAGACGTGCGCCGCACCGTTCTCACCGGCGAGGCGAACCGCTTGAGTTCCTTTCCCGACGCCCGGGGCGCCCAACAGAATCACGACCATCGACTGACTCACCTCGCTTACGTGTACTGCTGACGGCCGCGCATCTTCACCCGACCCTTCTTCATGAAGCCGTCGTAGTGGCGAAGCATCAGGAGCTGCTGCGCCTGCTGCACGGTGTCGAGCCCCACACCCACGACGATCAGGAGGCTCGTGCCCCCGAAGAAGAACGTCTGGATGTTGAAGATGTCAAAGATCAGGAACGGGGTCAGCGCCACGAAGGCCAGGTAGATCGAGCCCGGAAGCGTGACTCGTGTCAGCACCCGGTCGATGTACTCGGCCGTGCGCGTGCCCGGCTTCACGCCCGGAATGAACGCGCCCTGCTTCTTCAGGTTCTCCGCCAGGTCCACCGGGTTGAAGATGATGGCCGTGTAGAAGTACGTGAAGAAGAGGATGAGCAGCCCGTACGTGATGTAGTACGTCATCGTCTGCGGCTGAAACATCTCCGCCAAGGTGGACAGCGGCCCCAGATCGATGAACGCGGCGGCGGTGCCCGGCACGACGATGAACGACTGCGCGAAGATGATCGGCATGACGCCCGCGGAGTTCACGCGGAGCGGCACGAAGCTCTTCTGGCCTTCTCGGATGCGCCCCCGCCCCACGACCTTCCGCGGGATCTGCACGGGGATCTTCCGCGCCGCCATGGTCATGGCGACGACGCCGCCGGTGACGCCGACGACCACGGCCAGCAGCGCGACCATCCCGAACACCGAGATCTCGCCGAGCGTGAACGACTCCCAGGTCCGCGCCACGGCGGCCGGGAACGTCTGGATGATGGAGAAGAAGATCAGCAGCGACATCCCGTTCCCGATGCCGTGCTCCGTGATCTGCTCCCCGAGCCACATGACGAAGACGGCACCCACGGTGAGCGTGATGACCGTGGTGAACGTGAAGAGAAACCCGGGCGTGATGACCGCGCCGGGGATCGACTGCAGGAAGACCGAGTAGCCGTAGGCCTGCGCAGCCGAGAGGACCACGGTGGTGTAGCGCGTCCATTGGGTGAGCTTCTTGCGCCCCTCCTCACCCTCCTTCTGGAGCTTCTCGATCTTCGGGAAGACCGCGGCGAGGAGCTGGAACATGATGCTCGCCGAGATATAGGGCATGATGCCCAGGGCGAGAATCGTCGCCCGCGACAAGCCCCCACCCACGAACATGTCGTAGATGCCGAAGAAGGTGTCCTGGAGCTGTCCGAACTGCTCCTGCAGGGCCGCCACATTCAGGCTCGGCACCGTGATATGGGCGCCGGTCCTGTAAATGAGCAGGATGAACAAGGTAAAGAGGATCTTGTCCTTGAGCTCCGGCACCCTGAACAGGTTCGCGAGAGGGTTGTTCGCCATGGTCGGGCGTTCCTAGCTGTCCGCGCGCTCGGCGCTTTCTGCAGGCTGTTTCGATGCCGCTTCGATGACGCTCACGGAGCCGCCCGCGGCCTCGATCTTCGTACGCGCCGACGCGCTGAACGCGTGGGCGGAGACGTTGAGCGCCTTCTCGATCTCGCCGGTGCCGAGGATCTTGACGGGCAGCTTGGCCGACCCGATCAGCCCGGCGTCCGAAAGCGCTTCGGGCGTCACGTCCCCCTCGAGCCGCGCGAGATCACGCACGTTGACGGCTTGGTACGCCTTCCGCAACGGATTGTGGAAGCCGCGCTTCGGAATGCGCCGGATGAGCGGCATCTGGCCACCCTCGAACCGGGGATGCGTGTTCGCGCCCGAGCGGGCGTTCTGGCCCTTCTGCCCGCGCCCGGACGTCTTGCCGGTACCGGAGCCCGGCCCCCGGCCGATGCGCTTGCGGGCGTGCCGCGATCCGGTGGACGGGGACAGATCGTGTAGTTCAGACATGGTCTATTCCAGCTCCTCTACGTCCACCATGAAGCCGATCTTCTCGATCATGCCCCGGATGGCCGGAGTGTCCTCGTGAACGACGCTGTGTTGATGGCGCTTGATGCCGAGCGCGAGCAGCGTGCGGCGGTTGGTGCCTTTCTGTCCGATGTCGCTACGGACCTGCGTGATGCGAAGCTGCTTCGCCTGCTTCTTAGCCACTGTGCACTCCCAGGGCCTCGACCGGCACTCCCCGCTCCTCGGCGGCCTGCTCGGCCGAGACGAGGTCCGTGAGTCCCTGCATCGTGGCCCGCACGACGTTGATCGGATTGTTGGTGCCCAGACACTTCGTGAGCACGTCGGTCACGCCCGCCGCCTCGAGCACGGCGCGCACCGGGCCACCCGCGATCACGCCCGTACCCGGAGCGGCCGGGCGCATGATGACCCGTCCGGCCCCCCAATGCCCCAGGATCTCGTGCGGGATCGTGCCGTTCTCGACGGGCACGCGAACCATGTTCTTCTTCGCCTGGTCGAACGCCTTGCGGATCGCCTCCGCGACCTCGTTCGCCTTGGCGATCGCGACGCCGACGTTGCCTTTCTGGTCGCCCACGGCCACCAGGGCGGAAAACGCGAAGCGCCGTCCACCCTTGACCACCTTGGACACCCGGTTGATGAAGATGACGTTCTCGACGAGATCGCTGTCCCGACCCCGTCCACCCTGCTTCTTCTTGCTGTCTTTAGCCATCAGAAAGTGAGCCCTCCCTCACGCGCACCCTCGGCAAAGGCCTTCACCCTGCCGTGGTACCTGTAACCCCCGCGGTCGAACACGACCGATTCGATTCCATTCTTCTTGGCGCGCTCGGCCAGCATCTTGCCGGCCGCGCGCGCTTGCTCCACCCGCCGGTTGTCCCCGTCGACCACGGCCTCGCGGAGGTCGCCCGTCGTCGTGGAAAGCCCGGTGAGCGTGTGTCCGGTATCGTCGTCGACGAGCTGCCCCTCGATATGCTTGCGGGAGCGGAAAACGACGAGCCGCGGCCGCTCGGCCGTGCCCACGACCTTGGCGCGGACCCGGTGGTGCCGCCGCTTGCGCTGTAGAAAGCGGCTCTTCTTGAGCTTGCTCTGTTTGATCATCGATCAGCTTCCTGCCGTCTTTCCGGCCTTGCGGCGGACTTGTTCGTTCTGATAGCGGATCCCCTTGCCCTTGTAGGGCTCGGGGGGGCGGAAGCCGCGGATCTCCGCGGCGGCCTGACCCACCTTCTGCTTGTCGGAGCCGGACACGACCACCACCGTCGGGGTCGGGCACGAGAGATCCACCCCCTCGGCCGGCTCGTACTGGATCGGGTGGCTATAGCCGACGTGGAGCGTGATGCTCTTGCCCTTGGGCTCCGCCCGGTACCCGACGCCGACGAGCTCCAGCGTCCTGGTGAAGCCTTCGGTCACGCCCGACACCATGTTCATGACGAGCGCCCGGGTAAGCCCGTGCAGCGCTCGCTGGTCCTGGTGATCGGAGGTGCGCTCCACCCGGATCTCGCCGTCGTCCACGACCACCCGCATGTCGGGGTGGACGTCGAGGTCGAGGCTGCCCTTCGGGCCCTTGACCGTGAGCCGGCTTCCTTTGAGCGCGGCCTCGACCCCTTGGGGGGTCTGGACCGGCAGTTTTCCGATACGGGACATCGTATTCTCCGCTCCTACCAGATCTTCGCCATGAGCTCTCCGCCCACGCCCTGACTTCGCGCGGTGCGGTCGGAGAGCATTCCGGCCGACGTGGACAGGATGGCCATTCCCAGGCCGTTGCGAACCCGCGGGATATCGTGGGCCTTCACGAAGCGGCGGCGACCCGGGCGGGAGATCCGCTCGAGGTGCCGGATGACCGGCTGGCCGTCGTGATATTTCAGGTATACGCGGAGCACGCCGAAGCGTCCGTCCTCGAGCACCTTGTAGTCGTGCACGAAGTGGCTTTCCTGAAGCAGCCGAGCGATCTCGACCTTGGTGTTCGACACGGGCATGTCCACCCATTTGTGGGACGCCGCGTGGGCGTTCCGGATACGGGTGAGCATGTCCGCGATCGGGTCAGTCATCATGATTTCGTATTCCCCCTACCAGCTCGACTTGCGGACACCCGGGATCTCGCCGCGAAGGGCCATTTCCCGGAAACAGATGCGGCAGATCCCGAACTTGCGCATATACGCCCGGGGACGACCACAGCGCTGGCAGCGGTTGCGGTGACGCACGCTGTACTTCTGCGTGCGCTTGTTTCTCTCGACTAACGCCTTTCTGGCCATTCCGGTTGCTCTCTCTGTCTCAGGACGCGGCGGCGGTGACTTGCACCGGAATCTCGCCACGGAAGGGGAAGCCGAGCTGCTTGAGCAGCGCGAACCCTTCATCGTCTCTGTCCGTCGACGTGACGAACGTGATGTCCATGCCGTGCACGGTACGGACGTCGTCGAACGTGATCTCGGGGAAGATGATCTGCTCCTGGACCCCGAGCGTGTAGTTCCCGCGCCCGTCGAACGACCGGGTCTTCAATCCGCGAAAGTCGCGGATCCGCGGGATCGCCGTGCTGATGAGGCGATCCAGGAAATACCACATCCGCTGGCGCCGCAGTGTCACGGCGACGCCCACCGGCATCCCTTCGCGGAGCCCGAAGTTCGAGATCGACTGGCGAGCCCGCTTGACCACGGGCCGCTGACCCGTGATGACGCCGACCTCCTCGACGACCGCCTCGAGCAGCTTCTGGTCTTTGGCGGCATCCCCGACGCCGACGTTCATGACGATCTTGCGGAGGCGTGGAATCTCGTGCGGGTTCTCGAACCCGAACTCCTCGCGGAGCTTCGGGCGCACGTGATCCAGGTAATGTACGTGCATTCTGGGCTTCATGATATCCACTTACAAGGGCCGGGGAATCGGATTGCCGGTCTTCACGGCGATCCGTTCCTTGGTTCCGTCTTCCTCGACCTGCGTGCGCACCCGGCTGGCTTGATCGCCGGCCGGATCGATGAGCATCACATTCGAGATGTGGATCGGCGCATCGAACGTGATGATGCCACCGTCCGGGTCTTGCTGGCTCGGGCGGGTGTGGCGCTTCCGCTGATTCACGCCCTCCACCCGCACGCGTCCTTCGTCACGCAGGATCTCGAGGACCGTGCCTTCGAGATCGCGGTAGTTGCCGCGAATCACTCTGACCCGGTCCCCCTTCATGATCCGATATTTCTTGGCACCCATCACAGCACCTCGGGCGCGAGGGAAACGATCTTCATGTATCTCTTCTCCCGGAGCTCACGCGCGACCGGCCCGAAGATCCGGGTGCCGCGCGGCTCGCCCTGCGGGTTGAGGATGACCGCGGCGTTCTCGTCGAAACGGATGTAGGTTCCGTCCTTGCGCCGGGTTTCCTTGGACGTTCGGACGATGACCGCCTTCACGACCTCGCCCTTTTTGATCCCGGCATTCGGGATCGCGTGCTTCACGCTCGCCACGACGACGTCGCCCACACCCGCGTATCGACGTCGCGTTCCACCCAACACTCTGACACAGAGTGCGGACTTCGCGCCCGTGTTGTCGGCGATCCTGAGGATCGACTCCTGCTGGATCATCTCGGTATCTCTCTATTGTCACGTCGTTAGCTGATCTGCTTGATCACGCCGGCCGCTCTATCAGCTCGGCCACCCGCCAGTGCTTGGTCTTCGACAGCGGACGGGTCTCCACGATCCGCACGGTGTCGCCGACCAGGTATTCGTTGTTCTCGTCATGGGCGTGGTACTTCTTGTTCATCTTCACGCCCTTGCCATACAGGGGGTGCGCGAAACGACGCTCGACGAGGACCGTTACGGTCTTGTCGGCCTTGTTGCTCACCACCGTCCCGGTCCGAGCCTTCCGGGCATTGCGCTCCCCGGTCGATTCCTCCGCCTGGACCTGCTCGCTCTGGTTCTCGCTCATGTCTTCCTTCAGTCAACCTTCTGGGCGAGCTCACGCTCGCGAATCACTGTCTTCAGGCGCGCGATGTCGCGCCGGACTTGTCGGACGAGCCCCGAATTCTCGAGCTCCAGCATCGAGCCCTGGAACCGCAGCTTGAACTGCTCCTCCTGAAGCTCCTTCAACCGTGCTGCGATCTCGGTGTCTTCCCAGTCCCGGATGTCTTCAGCCTTCATGATCTCCGACTCCGACGCGCCTGACGCGTCTAAAGCTGTTGGTCGCGAATGACGAACTTGCACTTGATCGGGAGCTTCGCCGCCGCGAGTTGGAGCGCGCGCTGCGCGATCTCCTCGCTGACCCCCTCGAGCTCGAACAGGATGCGGCCGGGCTTGACCACGGCCACCCAGTTCTCCGGATTGCCCTTCCCCTTGCCCATGCGGGTCTCCGCGGGCTTCTGGGTGACGGGCTTATCGGGGAAGATGCGAACCCAGACCTTTCCGCCCCGCTTGATGTGGCGCGTCATGGCCACACGGGCGGCTTCGATCTGCCGGTTCGTGATCCACGAAGGCTCGAGAGCCTGCAAGCCGTACTCGCCGAACGAAACCTTCGTGCCTCGTTTGGCGACACCGCTCATGCGGCCCCTGTGGGTCTTTCTGTGCTTAACCCTTTTCGGCGCTAACATCGTCTATTCCCCGTTTTCTGTTCAGGAGCCTGTCGAGTACGTGCGGCCGCGCCGCTCTTCGACCACTTCGCCCTTGAAGATCCAGCACTTCACGCCGACGGTGCCCCACGTCGTGAAGGCGGTGACCTGGGCGTAGTCGATGTCCGCCCGCAGCGTGTGCAGGGGAACGCGACCTTCGTGATAACCCTCGGTGCGGGCGATCTCCGCCCCACCGAGCCGCCCGGAGCACTGCAGCTTGATCCCCTCCGCGCCCGATCGCATCGCTGCCTGCAGGGCGCGCTTCATCGCCCGCCGGAACGAGATCCGCTGCCGAAGCTGGTGCGCCACGTTCTCGGCGACCAGGTACGCGCTGACCTCGGGACGCTTGATCTCCTCGACGTTCACGGAGATCTCGGAGTTGGTGAGCACGCCCAGCTCGTCCCGCAGCTTGTCGACCTCGGCGCCGCGCTTGCCGATCACCACCCCCGGGCGGGCCGTGTGCAGCGTGACGACGATCTTGCTCGGCTTGCGCTCGATGTCGATCTGGGCCAGCGCGGCGTGCGACAACCTGCGGCGGAGGTACTTTCGGATCGTCTCGTCTTCGTGCAGCAGACGCGGGAAGTCCCGCTCCGCGTACCAGCGCGAGGACCAATCCTTGACGACGCCGAGCCTGAACCCGGTCGGGTGTGTTTTCTGTCCCATGTAATCAGGCTTCCTTGATGTCGACCACGACCGTGATGTGGCTCGTTCGCTTTCTGAGTGGCGCGGCACGGCCCTGAGCCGCGGCCCGCCAGCGCTTGAGGGTCGGCCCCTCGTCGACGAACGCTTCGCGTACGAAGAGCTCATCCACGTCCAGAACCTCACCTTCGTCCTGTGACTTCACCTGCGCGTTCGCCACCGCCGAGCGGAGCGTCTTCCCGATCGTCTCGGCCGCTCCCTTCTTGGAGAACTGCAGGATGGCGTACGCCTCGTTAACGGATTTTCCCCGGATCTGATCGATGACGAGCCGCACCTTGCGGGGGCTCATGCCGACGTACCGGGCTATCGCTCTGGCTTGCATTCCCTGAATCACCTTTACCGGATTTACCGGGCCTGAACCCGCTTGTCGGCCAGCCTGCCCCCGTGCCCCCGGAAGAGGCGCGTGGGCGCGAACTCTCCGAACTTGTGCCCCACCATGTTCTCCGTGACGTACACGGGGATGAACTTGTTCCCGTTGTGCACCGCGACGGTGTGACCCACGAACTCCGGCGAGATGGTGGACGCCCGGGACCAGGTCTTCACGACCTTCTTCTCGTTGCGCGAGTTCATGGACTCGATCTTGAGGAGAAGGCTGTCACTGATGAACGGACCCTTCTTTACGCTACGCGGCATTGATCTTTCTCCGGCCTACGACTTCGTGGCTTTGCCGCGCCTGCGGCCCCGCACGATGTATTTGCTCGATGCATGCTTCTTCTTGCGCGTCTTCTTGCCGTCGGCGGTACCCCAAGGGGAAACCGGTGGGCGGCCACCCGACGTGCGTCCCTCACCACCACCCAGCGGGTGGTCGACCGGGTTCATCGCGACGCCGCGCACCTTCGGACGCTTCCCGCGCCAGCGGTTCGCGCCGGCCTTCCCGATCACCGTGAGCTCGTGGTCCATGTTGCCGACCTGCCCGATGGTGGCGAGGCATTCCTTCCGCACCCGGCGGATCTCCGTGGACGGCAGGCGCAGGGACACGTACTCGCCTTCCTTCGCCACCACCTGCACGCTTGCTCCGGCCGAGCGGGCCATCTGGCCGCCCTTGCCCGGCTTGAGCTCGACATTGTGCACCGTCGTGCCCAGCGGGATCCTCCCGACGGGCAACGTCGAGCCCAGCTTCTGGTCGGCCGCGTCCCCGGACATCACCTCGTCGCCCACCTGCAGCCCTCGGGGGTGCAGAATATAGCGCTTCTCGCCGTCGGCGTAGTGGATCAACGCGATATTGGCCGAACGGTTCGGGTCGTACTCGATGTGCGCGACGATGCCGGGAATCCCGTGCTTGTCGCGCTTGAAGTCGATCCGGCGGTAGCGGCGCTTGTGCCCCCCACCGCGGCGGCGCGACGTCATGTGGCCGTGGTGGTTCCTACCACCGCCCTTGCCGCTGCCCGATTCGACCAGCGAGCGCTCGGGCCCTTTCCTCGTGACCTCGTCGTTTCCGAGGGTCGAGCGGGTCCGGGCTCCCGGCGTCACCGGCTTGAATTTCTTGATGGCCATGATCAGCCCTGCTCGTAAAGCTCAATGTGTTCACCTTCGCCGATCTGGACGACGGCCTTCTTGTACGCCGCGCTCCGGCCCTTGGCCGGGTTTCGCGCCATCCGGCCCAGGAACGCCCGACGGGCCTTCCCCGGGTACCGCATCGTGCGCACGCTCCGCACCGTTACGTCCCACAGACGCTCGACCGCGCTGCTGATCTCGATCTTGTTGGCGTCCTGCGCGACGACGAAGGTGTAGATGCCTTCTTCATCCATCTGGTCGGCCGTCTTTTCGGTAACGACCGGCGCCTTGATCACGTCCCAGGGCTCACGCATCGGTGGCCTCCTCGGTGTCGTCGGTCGCGCTGTCCTTGCCGACCGCGTCCATCGCGCTCCGCTCGATGACGACCGTTTGGGCCGAGAGCACGTCGTAGACGGACTCGTCCCCGAACGGCATCACCGTCACGTCGGGAAGGTTTCGGGCGGAAAGGTACACGTTCTCGTTGACGCCGTCCGTGAGCAGCAGAATGCCGCCGTCGATCTCCGCCGCCTTGAAGAGCTCCCGCAGCGAGCGGGTCTTCGGGGCGTCGAGCTCCGGTAGGTCCGCCAGGATCACGCGGTCCTGCTCGGCGCGGTCGTTCAGCGCGGAGCGGCGCGCGAGTTGGCGTGCCTTCTTGGGCAGCTTCTGTCGCCACGAGTGGGGGATGGGTGGGAAGCCCACTCCACCGCCGATCCACTGGACCGCCCGGATCGTGCCCTGACGGGCGCGCCCGGTGCCTTTCTGGCGCCACGGCTTCCGGCTGCCGCCGCGTACCGCGGCACGGTTCTTCGCGGCCGCCGTGCCCTGGCGCTGATTCGAGCGATACGCCTTCACCGCGAGGTGCATGGCGCTCTCGTTCACGACGCCGTCGAAGAGCGCGTCGGGCAATGCCCTGGCGCGGCCCTTCGTACCGTCGGCCTTGTAATAATTCGCCTTATACATGGCTCACTTCGAGATCAAAACGTAGCCGTCGCGGGCGCCTGGAACGCCGCCCTTCACGAACAGCAGGTTGCGGTCACCATCCACCCGCACGACCTGCAGATTACGAATGGTCGTCCGGTTCCCTCCCATGCGACCCGGGAGCTTCTTCCCCTTGATCACGCGGGACGGGTCCGTGCCCGGGCCGACCGTGCCCGGATTCCGGGACATCGGGTGGCCGTGGGAGGCGGGACGGCCACTGAAGCCGTACCGCTTCACGACCCCCTGGAACCCTCGCCCCTTCGATTTGCCGGTCACCTTGATGAGGTCTCCGGCCTCGAACAGGTCCACGGTGAGCTGTTGGCCCACCTCGTACTCTTCTTCCTCACCGACGCGGAACTCCCGCATCAGGTTCGGCGCTACCTCGAGGCCGGCCTTGGCCGCATGCCCGTTTTCGGGGCGCGTGGCCCTACGGGTGTTCTGTGCGCCAAAGCCGAGCTGAACGGCGCGGTAGCCGTCCTGCTCTTCCGACCTCACCTGTACTACAGGGCACGGACCGGCCTCGATGACGGTGACGGGCACCTGCACGCCCTCGTCATTGAAGATCCTGGTCATGCCGACCTTTTTTCCGATCAATCCGGGCATTTCCGGAGTTCCTCCGTCAGTCGACCTTGATCTCGACGTCGACACCGGCCGGAAGATCCAGCTTGGTCAACGCGTCGACCGTCTGTGAACGGCTCTCGACGATGTCGATCAGTCTCTTGTGCGTCCGCAACTCGAACTGCTCGCGGGCCTTCTTGTCGATATGAGGCGACCGCAGCACCGTCCAACGCTGCCGGCGCGTGGGGAGCGGAATCGGCCCCCGTACCGTCGCGCCCGTCTTCTGGGCCGTGCGCACGATGTCCGCGGCGGTCTGATCGACCACCCAGTGATCGAACGCCTTCAGTCGGATTCTGATTCTTTCAGCCATGTGTTCCTTCGATGGGTGGGGGGGCCGTGTTGAAGCGGACCCCCGCGTCGCTCAGCCGTTCGGCCGCATGTTGTTCGTTACTGCTTCCTTCTTCCGCTTGCCTCACTCCGCCGCTAAGCGCGGCGGAGCCTCGCTCACGCGGGGGTCCGCTTCAACACGGCCCCTCGCGCCCTTCTGTTCCGCCGGCCGGTCAACCGCTCCGGTGGGCGGCGCCCGATCCGAGGGTCGCTCGATCAGGCCTGTCTTTGTTCTTCTGTAGTGGAGGGAGCGCCGCTCCCTCCTTCCGCTACACCTGCCTTCGCGCGAAGCGCGGGCAGGTGCTCCGGTGATCGTCGACCAGCCGGTGTCCCGGGCCGGAGCGGCCGGCGCGGGGCGCTCGTCCGGAGGAGCGGCTCTGCGGAGGGACTCGGTCGGCCCTCCGCAGAGCGAAGCCAACCTCCCGGCCCTCCTACCGTCCCGCCTCCCGGCGAAGCGGCCCGACTCCGGACGAGCGCCCCGCGACTGCCGCGCAGCTCCCGCCCACAACACCCGTCCTAGTCGATGATCTCCGTCACCACGCCCGCACCCACCGTGCGACCTCCCTCCCGAATCGCGAACCGCAACTCCGGGTCCATCGCAATCGGCGTGATCAACTCCACTTCCATCTGCACGTTGTCGCCAGGCATCACCATCTCCACTCCATCCGGGAGATGCGCCGCGCCCGTCACGTCCGTCGTCCGGAAGTAAAACTGCGGTCGGTATCCATCGAAAAACGGCGTGTGACGTCCACCCTCTTCCTTCGTCAGCACGTACACCTCCGCCTTGAACTTCGTATGCGGCGTGATCGTGCCCGGCTTCGCCAACACCTGGCCCCGCGCGATCTGGTCCTTCTGTACCCCGCGAAGCAACAGCCCCGCGTTGTCCCCAGCCCGCCCTTCGTCCAGCAGCTTCCGGAACATCTCGATGCCCGTCACCACCGTCTTCTTGTCCTGCTCCATCCCGACGATCTCCACCTCGTCCCCCACCTTCACCACACCCCGCTCGATCCGGCCCGTCGCAACCGTCCCTCGGCCCGTGATGCTGAACACATCCTCCACCGGCATCAGGAACGTCTTGTCAATATCACGCTCCGGCTCCGGAATATACGCATCCAGCGCCTCCACCAACTCCTGGATGCACGCCGTATCCTCGTTCTCCTCCCCGGCGGCCTCCATCGCCTTCAACGCCGATCCCTTGATCACCGGAATGTCGTCACCCGGAAAATCATACTCGCTCAGCAGCTCCCGAACCTCCAACTCCACCAGCTCCAGGAGCTCCTCGTCATCCACCATGTCCACCTTGTTCATGAACACGACGATGTAGGGCACGTTCACCTGACGCGCCAGCAAAATATGCTCCCGCGTCTGCGGCATCGGTCCGTCCGCCGCGCTCACCACCAGAATCGCGCCGTCCATCTGCGCCGCCCCGGTGATCATGTTCTTCACATAGTCCGCGTGCCCAGGACAATCCACGTGCGCGTAGTGACGGCTCTCCGTCTCGTACTCCACGTGCGCCGTCGCAATCGTGATCCCCCGCTCCCGCTCCTCCGGCGCCTTGTCGATCATGTCGAACGCCACCGCATCCCCACCAAACTTCTTCGCCTGCGTCAGCGTGATCGCCGCCGTCAACGTCGTCTTCCCATGATCCACGTGGCCAATCGTCCCCACGTTCACATGCGACTTCGTCCGCTCAAACTTCGCCTTGCCCATGCTGCTAGCCTCTTCTGCTGAATCTGGTCACTGAATGCGTTGTGGCTGGATCACTGGTCCTGGCCATTGGCCGCCATGATCTCGTCGGCCTTCGTCTTCGGCACTTCTTCGTATTGTGCGAACTGCATGGTGTACACGGCGCGCCCCTGACTCAGGGACCGGAGCGTCGTCGAATAACCGAACATCTCACCGAGCGGAACGGTCGCGGTGATGACCCGCGCACCCGCGCGCTCGGTCATCTGGCCGACACGGCCCCGCCGGGACGAGAGGTCGCCGATGATGTCTCCCATGTAGTCCGTCGGCGTCACGACCTCGACATCCATGATCGGCTCGAGCAGGGCGGGGCCCGCCTTGCGGACGCCTTCCTTGAGCGCCATGGAACCGGCGATCTTGAACGCCATCTCGTTCGAGTCGACGTCGTGGTACGACCCGTCCACGAGCTCGACCCGAAGATCGATGATGGGATAGCCGGCGAGCACGCCCGTATCGAGCGCCTCCCGGATCCCCTGCTCTACCGAGCCGATGTATTCCCGGGGAATCACGCCACCCACGATCTTGTCCTCGAACGTGAAGCCGGCTCCGGTCTCGCCCGGCTCGATGTTGATGACCACGTGCCCGTACTGACCCCGGCCACCCGTCTGGCGGATGAACTTGCCCTCCACCTGCTCGGCCCGGTGCTTGATCGTCTCGCGGTACGCGACCTGGGGACGGCCAATGTTGGCCTCCACCCCGAACTCACGCTTGAGCCGGTCGACGATGATCTCGAGATGGAGCTCCCCCATCCCGGAAATGATCGTTTGGGCGGTCTCTTCATCCGTGAACACGCGGAACGTCGGGTCTTCGTCGGCCAGCTTGACCAGGCCCGCGCTCAGCTTGTCCTGATCGACCTTGGTCTTCGGCTCGATCGCCACGGCGATCACCGGCTCGGGGAATTTCATCGCCTCGAGGATGATCGGTTCCTTCTCGTCGCTCAGCGTATCGCCCGTCTTGACGTCCTTGAGGCCGATGGCCGCCGCGATATCACCCGCGTAGACCTCGTCCCGCTCCTCACGCTTGTTCGCGTGCATCTGCAGGATTCGCCCGACGCGCTCCCGCTTGTCCTTCGTCGCGTTGTAGACGTAGCTGCCCGCCGGCAACGAGCCGGAGTACACGCGGAAGAACGTCAGCTTACCGACATACGGATCGCTCGCGATCTTGAACGCCAGGGCCGAGAACGGTGCGTCGTCGTTGGCCTCCCGCGTGTCGTGCGTCTCGTCGTGGTGCGGCAGGTGCCCCTCGATCGGAGGCACGTCGACCGGCGACGGGAGGTAGTCGATCACCCCGTTGAGCAGGAGCTGCACACCCTTGTTCTTGAACGCCGAGCCACAGAACACCGGGAAGAGCTCACCACTGAGCGTCGCCGAGCGCACGGCGGAGCGGAGCTCTTCGGTCGTGAGCTCCTCACCCGCCAGGTACTTCTCGATCAGCTCGTCGTCGTGCTCGACCGCCGCCTCGAGGAGCTCGCTCCGGAGCCGCTCGATCTCGTCGTGCAGCCCGTCGGGAATCTCCCCCTCGGAGAACTTCGAGCCCATCTCGTCCTCATAGATGACGACCCGGCGCTCGATGATGTCGATCACGCCCGTGAAGAGCTCACCCTCACCGAGAGGATACTGGACGGGGTGGGCGTTGGCGCCCAGCCGGTCGCGCATCATCTCGACGACGTTCATGTAGTCCGCGCCGACGCGATCCATCTTGTTGACGAATGCGATGCGGGGCACTCCGTAGCCGTCCGCCTGCCGCCAGACCGTCTCGGACTGGGGCTCGACGCCGCCCACGGCACAGAAGACCGCGACGGCTCCATCGAGCACGCGCAAGGAACGCTCCACCTCGGCGGTGAAGTCCACGTGCCCGGGGGTGTCGATGATGTTGATGCGAAACTCTTCGTCGAACCGCTTCCAGTACGCGGTGGTCGCCGCGGACGTGATGGTGATGCCGCGTTCCTGCTCCTGCTCCATCCAGTCCATGGTGGCCGCGCCATCATGCACCTCGCCCACCCGGTGCACACGTCCCGTGTAAAACAGGATGCGCTCCGTCGTCGTCGTCTTACCGGCATCGATGTGCGCCATGATGCCGATGTTGCGTAGCCGGGGCAGTGGAGTCTTTCTGGGCATCTATCTCGGTCCTTCTGTCGAAGTCCTTCGCGTCCAGCACACGGATGTGCAAAAAAATGAGCGCGGCCCCTGCCGCCGCCGTCCCTGAGGACGGACAGTGTCCGCGCTCCAACTAATCGGAGAGGGCCCGCGGGCCATCGCGTTCCGAATTTTTCCCGCGAGTCTCCGAGAGAGCCGCGAGCCCTGCGAACCCGCTACCAGCGGTAGTGCGCGAACGCCTTGTTCGCTTCAGCCATCCGGTGCGTGTCGTCCTTCTTCTTGACTGTGGAGCCCTCGCCACGGCTGGCCGAGAGCAGCTCTCCGGCCAAGCGCTCGGACATGCTCTTCTCGGAGCGGCGCCGCGCGAAATCGATCAGCCAACGGCTGGCCAGCGCGGTACGGCGCTCCGGGCGAACTTCGACCGGCACCTGGTACGTGGCACCACCGACGCGCCGGCTCTTCACCTCGAGCGCCGGCTTCGCGTTGGTCAGCGCCTGTTCGAACACCTGAAGGCTGGGCTGTCCCGCCCGCTCTTCGAGGAGGTCCATCGCTTCGTAGAAGATCCTCTCCGCAACCGACTTCTTCCCATCGTACATCAGGTTGTTGATGAACCTGGTGACGGCGGGTGAATCGAAGCGTGGATCCGGAGGAGTCTCCTTCGTGATTGCCCGGGAACGACGGCTCATTTCTTTCGCCTACCTTACTTGGGCCTCTTGGCCCCGTACTTGGAACGCCCCTGCCGGCGGGCTGCGACTCCGGAAGCGTCGAGCGTGCCACGAACGACGTGGTAGCGGACACCCGGAAGGTCCTTCACACGGCCACCGCGGATCATCACGATCGAGTGCTCCTGGAGGTTGTGACCCTCACCACCGATGTAAGCCGAAACCTCGAAGCCATTCGTGAGACGTACACGAGCCACCTTGCGGAGCGCGGAGTTCGGCTTTTTCGGCGTCGTGGTATAGACGCGCGTGCAGACTCCCCGCTTCTGCGGGTTATTTTGAAGCGCCGGAGCCTTGTTCTTCTTCTTTACGGCTTTCCGGCCCTTTCTCACGAGCTGGCTGATGGTCGGCATGCAACCTCTGTCTTGAAAAAAGCGCGCCGGTGTGCGGCGCGCCGAATCGGCCTGGTCCATCCCGGCCGGACGTGGTCCGACGAGAGCATGGAAAGGTAGACGTGGGTCCTCGGGGTGTCAACGGTGAATTGTGGGGACTTTGCGGGTGGGTGGGAAAGAGGCCCTCGGAGGTCTCTAGGAGGGGCCGCTTCGCTCGGATGCCTTCGGCATCCAAGCCCCTCTACGAGACCTCCGAGGGCCCCTTCCTGCGACCGCGGTGGGCACCCCACTCGTGCACCGTGGGACCCGCTCGGAGACCCGTCGGTGAGGCAACGAGCCGCTGCGGCCTCGGGCGCCGCGCCGTGCTAGCTTCGGGACGATCCGGACGGCCGTTCCGGGCGCTTCTGCAGCAGCTCGTCGAACCAATCGAAGATCCGGTCCCACATGTCCAGGACGTTCGCGCGGCCGTGGATCGTGTGACCTTCGCCGGCGTAGCGGGCGAGGCGCACCCGCTTTCCTGCGCGAGCGAGCTCGTTGAAGAACATCTCGGCCTGCTGCACCGCCACGAAGTCCTGGTCTCCGTGGATGAGGAGGAGGGGCGTCTCCACGTCGTCGACGTAGGTGAGGGGGCTAGCCTCCCGGTAACGCTCCGGCGCCTCGAAGGGGGGAGCCCCCATCCGTCCCTGACCGGACTCGTAGTAGCCCGCGGTCGCGAGCTGAAAGGCTCGCGGATCCGAGATATGGCCGTAGCGGGCGCGCGCGTCGAAAGTGCCGTAGTGGGAGCGCAAGTGTGACATGCCGGCGGAGGAAACGGCGGCCCGGAAGCGATCCGTCTGGCTCACGAGATGGTTCACGCCGTACCCGCCGTAGCTGTGCCCCATCGCCCCCAGGCGATCGACATCCGCCAGCCCCTCGTCCACTGCGCGCTCCACGGCGGGGAGCACCGCATCCCGCAGGCTCGGCCGGCCGTCATGGGAGCGCTCCTCGAGGGGGACGCTGGGCAGGAGCACCGCGTAGCCGCGGGACGCGAGGAGCTGCAGCGCGCCGATCCCCACGGGACGGTTGAGTCGCACCGACCCGGGCGCGCTCTCTCCGTAGGTCCTCCCGGGATAGATGGAGACTACGGTCGGGTGCGGCCCTTCGTCCTCGCCGCCGGGGGGGAGGATGATCCAGGCGGTCTGCTCTTCGCCGTCGGAGCCGGGGTACGTCAGCCTACGGGCCTCGCCCGGCTCCACCTCGGCGAGCCACCGATCCGCGGTCATGATCGTGTCCACGGCGCCGGAATGGATGGAGCCGCGGGTCACCCCGAGCCAGGTCCCCTCGTCATTCGAGCGGGCGAACGTGGCCGCGCCGTTGGAGAACGAGACGTCCCGTGGTGCTCCCTCCGGCACCGGGATCCGCTTCACGTCGCGGAGGCGCGACCCTTCGATCCGCGCGGCCCGAATCTCCGGACCGTCGCGCGCGCCGACGAGGAGACCGATGGGGCCGCCGGGCGCTCGGCGTGCGCCGGGAGGATCTCCGCCGGGCAGGCGGGGGGAGGCGGGCCACGCGATCCCCCGGACGGACGCCTCCCATTCTTCCGTGAGACGCTCCGCGCCCCGCTCGGAGTCGATCCTCCACAGGTCTCCTTCGGCCACGCCGGCGGCTCCCCCGGGCACGGGAAGGAGCTCCTCGGGGACCGTCTCCATCCCCTCCGTGAGGTTTTTCCACCCGTCGTCCGGATCCAGCCCCCACCAATCGGCCCGGTCGCTCGTCCGGTCCGCGGCGAGGCTTCGGGCGCGAACGAGGAGCTCGGACCCTCCGCTCCACGCGACCGCCGCGACCCCGGTGGAAGCCTCGCCCACGGTCCGCAGGTCCCCCTCGACGGGGTCGACCACGACGACGCGCGTGTGGGAGGGCGTCCCCTCTCCACCGCGATCCCGGGAGAGGAAAGCGTAGGCGCTCGCGTCGGGGGCCCACCGGAGCGTGAAGTACCGGGGGCTGCCCACGTCCTCCAGTGCGGTTGCCGCGGTGGACGCGCCGGCCCGGGGCGGCCCGCCTCTGCCCGCCTCACCGAGCCGTGAGCGGGGCGAAGCCCGGACGGGTGCCGAAGGTCGTCATCTGCTCGGCCGTCCGCTCCGGGTCCGTCGGCGGCACCGGCGGGTGGGAAAAGGTGGCGAGCCAGCGTCCGTCCGGGGAAGGCGCCGTGAGTCCCCAGCGCCCCTCCGTCGCCACCCGCGAGGAGCCGTCCGTCCCCACCACGAGCACTTCGGCGGCGGGAAGGGGGTTCGCGTCGTCCCCGCTCGGCTCCGAGTCGAGCACGTCCACGGTGACCTCTTGTCCGCTCCAGGACGCCTCCCAGCGGCGGGCCGCGAAGAGCCCGGGTCGGGTCTGCTCGGCGAGGATCCGCCCCCGTCCGAGCGCGCCCTCCGGTCCCACGGCCACGGCCAGCTCCTCGGGGGAGACCCAATGGAAGAGTAGGGCGCCGATCTGCGTCAGATGGACCCGCCGGTCCGTCAGGAGACGCGTCTCTCCACTCGCGCGCTCCCAGATCCAGGCGCGCACCTCGTTCCCTTCGACCGAGAGGAAGGCGAGGTGCTCCCCGTCCGGTGACCATCGGGGGTGGAACCACCCCGTGCCGTCGCCTTCCCCGCCGGCGACGGGGCGGGGCTCACCCCCGTCCGTGCGGGCGAGCCAGATCTCCGAGCGGGCTTGGGGGAAATCGGGGAGCATCTTCGTCGGGCCCTCCTCCCCGGGCCGGACCCGCTCGTAGGCCAGAACCCCTCCGTCCGGCGAGAACCGCACCTCCCCTATCCGGTGGAGCCGGAAGAGGTCCTCCGGTTGCAGTGTCCGGAGCGTGTCGGCCAATCCGTACTCCGCGCGGTTCGGAAGCGGAACCGCACCGTCCCATGGACGGGCGCCCAGAGTGCCACCGAGCAGCAGGGCCGCCACCGTGATCGAAACGAGACGTCGGGTCGGAGAACCACCCACCATCAAGAGCCTCCTTGCATCCATTCGGCGGGGGCCTCGCTGCGGCTCCCCGCATCTCTACTCGCCCGGCCCTACGGGATGCGGGGGCCTCGAGTTTTTCGATCACCAGTCCCCGCAAAGCAAAGAGCGGGGCGCCCCGTTTCAGGACGCCCCGCTCTTTGGTCGCTACCGGCCCGGGCGCCGCGACGGGCAAAGGCCCGCGCGGCGGCTCCTGGTCCTTCTCCGGCGTCAGCCCTCGACGTCCAGGCCGTCGCCCAGGCCGCCGAGGCCGGGCACCAGCTCGTCCGGCTCGCCGAGAGGAACGATCTCCTCGTCGTAGTAGGACTGCTCGACCATGAACTCCACGTCCTGAAACCGGTGAACGCCGGTTCCCGCGGGGATCAGGTGGCCGATGATGATGTTCTCCTTCAGGCCCTTGAGCTCGTCGCGGGCACCGCGCACGGCGGCGTCCGTGAGCACTCGGGTGGTTTCCTGGAAGGACGCGGCCGAGAAGAAGGACTCGGTCGTGAGGCTGGCCTTGGTGATGCCGAGCAGCAACGGTTCCGACCTGGCCGGCTTCAATCCGTCTTGGATGGCCTGGAGGTTCACATCGCGGAACTCCGTGCGGTCGACGTGCTCCCCTTCGAGGAGCTGCGTGTCGCCGGCATCCGTGACGCGTACCTTCTGCAACATCTGGCGTACGATCACGCCGATGTGCTTGTCGTTGATCTTCACGCCCTGGAGCCGGTAGACCTCCTGGATCTCGTTCAGCAGATACTCCTGAACGGCCCGTGGTCCCTTGATTCGCAGGATGTCGTGCGGGTTGATCGGCCCCTCGCTGATCCGGTCACCGGCTCGCACCAAGTCACCGGCGTGCACCCGCATGTGCTTCCCGACCGGGACGTCGTACGTACGGCTCGGCCCGGTATCGGGCGTGACGTGCACCTCGCGCTTACCGCGTTTGATGTCCCCGAAGCTGATCTCGCCGTCGATCTCCGTGATCACGGCCGGATCCTTGGGACGCCGTGCTTCGAACAGCTCCGCCACCCTCGGCAGACCACCGGTGATGTCACGGGTCTTGTACGCCTCACGACTGATCTTCGCGAGCGTGTCGCCGGGCTTGACCTCGGCCCCGTCCGCGACGGTGAGCTGCGCGCCCACCGGAACGATGAACTCGCGCAGCTTCTCGCCCTTCTTGGTGTTCTTCCGGATCTGAAGGGTCGGATGGAGCTTCTTGTCCCGGTCTTCGATGATCGTCATCTGACGACGCCCGGTCGACTCGTCGAGCTCCTCGCGCATCGTGTGATCTTCGACGATGTCGACGAACTTCACCTTACCGGTCGCGTCGGCGACGACGGGCTCGGAATACGGGTCCCAGCTGAAGAGCAGGTCACCCGACTCGATCTCCTGACCCTCCTCGACCGCGAGGGCGGCGCCGTACGGCACGGCGAGACTGCTACGCATCGCCCCCTCCGGCGTCTTGAGCTGAATCTGACCCTCGCGCGAGGTGACGATCCTCTTCTCGTCGGGAGTCTCGATGATGGTCACGCGCTCGAGCCCGATGATGCCGTCGAACTTCGACTTCCGCTGTGTCTGGGCGGCGATGCGCGACGCCGTGCCACCGATGTGGAACGTCCGCAGCGTGAGCTGCGTGCCCGGCTCACCGATCGACTGCGCCGCGAGGATTCCCACGGCCTCGCCGGTGTCGACCATCTGCAGCGTCGCGAGGTTGCGCCCGTAGCACATGCGGCAGATCCCCCGCCTGGACTCACACGTGAGCACCGAGCGGATCTTGACCATCTGGATTCCGGCGTCGTCGATGTTCGCCGCGGACTCCTCGTCGATGAGCTCCCCGGTTCCGACGAGCTGTTCGCCGTCGATCGGGTCGAACACGTCCTCGAGAGCCACGTTGCCGACGATGCGGTCGGAGAGCGGCTCGATGATGTCCTCGCCCTCCTTCAGCGCCCGCATCTCCAGGCCCAGGATCGTACCGCAATCCTCGGTCTTCACGGTGACGTCCTGGGCCACGTCGACCAGACGTCGGGTGAGGTAACCGGCGTCGGCGGTCTTGAGCGCCGTGTCCGCCAGACCCTTCCGGGCCCCGTGGGTCGAGATGAAGTACTCCACCACGGTGAGCCCTTCACGGAAGTTCGACTTGATCGGGCTTTCGATGATCTCGCCGATCCCACCCGTGAGCTTCTTCTGCGGCTTGGCCATGAGGCCGCGCATGCCCGAAAGCTGGCGCATCTGGTCACGGTTACCGCGCGCTCCGGAGTTCATCATCATGAACACCGGGTTGAAGCCGTCCGTCGACTGCTCCAGGTGACGCACCATCGCGTCGGCGACGTCGTTGTTCGCGTGGGTCCACGTATCGATGACCTTGTTGTAGCGCTCACCGTTCGAGATGAAGCCGCTGGCGTAGGCCTTCTGGAAGCGTCCCACCTGCTCGTCCGCCTCCCCGAGGATCCGAGCCTTCTCTTCCGGCACCTCGAGATCGTCGATTCCGACGCTGAGGCCTCCCATGGTGGAATACCGGAACCCGAAGTCCTTGATCGCGTCGAGGAACTCGGTCGTCCGCTTCATGCCGGTCACGTTGAAGCATTCGAAGATCAGGTCCCCGAGCTCCTTCTTGCCGAACGTTCGGTTCAGATAGCCCAGCTCGTCGGGGATGATCGAGTTGAACAACACCCGTCCGGCGCTCGTGCGCACCCAGCGCGCCTTCTCTCCGAACTGCTCGCCGACCCAGTACCATACGGGATCCTGGAAGCGCAGGCGCTCGTCGAGGAGCGCCGCCTCCACGTCGCCGTAGGTGGACATGCGAGGCGCATCCGCGTAGAGCTCGTCCAGCTCCTCGTCGGATTTCTTCCGCCGGCTCTTCGGGAGCTGCGTATCACTCGCGGCCCGCTCGAGCTGGGTGATCTGGATCCCGGGGTTCGTGAGGTAGTACGCCCCGATCACCATGTCCTGCGTCGGTGCGGCCACCGGGCGACCGCTCGAGGGCAGCAGGATGTTGTTCGACGACAGCATGAGCACGCGTGCTTCGAGCTGCGCCTCGAACGAGAGCGGCAGATGGACCGCCATCTGGTCCCCGTCGAAATCCGCGTTGAACGCGGCGCACACGAGCGGGTGGATGCGGATCGCCTTACCCTCGACGAGCACCGGCTCGAACGCCTGGATGCCCAGTCGGTGCAGCGTCGGCGCCCGGTTCAGCAGGACCGGGTGGTCCTTGATGATGTCTTCGAGCACCTCGTAGACCTGGGGCTCGGCCTGCTCCACGATCTTCTTGGCGCGCTTGACCGTCTCGGCTTCGCCGCGCTTCTCGAGCTCGTGGATGATGAACGGTTTGAAGAGCTCGACCGCCATGGCCTTCGGGAGGCCGCACTGGTGGAGCTTGAGCTCGGGACCGACCACGATGACGGACCGGCCCGAGTAGTCCACGCGCTTGCCGAGCAGATTCTGCCGGAAGCGACCCTGCTTGCCCTTCAGCATGTCGCTGAGCGACTTGAGCGGGCGCTTGCCGCGGCCACGGATGGCCTTGGCCCGCCGGCCGTTGTCGAACAGCGCGTCGACCGCTTCCTGAAGCATGCGCTTCTCGTTCCGGAGGATGACCTCCGGAGCGCGCATGTCGATGAGCTTCTTGAGCCGGTTGTTCCGGTTGATGACCCGTCGATAGAGGTCGTTCAGGTCGGACGTGGCGAACCGGCCACCGTCGAGCGGAACGAGCGGACGCAGATCCGGCGGAATGACCGGGATCACGTCCAGGATCATCCACTCGGGCCGGTTGCGCTTGTCGATGGTCTCGCCCGAGGCGCGCAGGGCGTCCACGACCTTGAGCCGCTTCAGCTTCTTCTTCTTCCGATGCTGTGACGTCTCGTTGGCGATCTCGTGGCGGAGCCACTCCGCGAGGCGATCGAGCCCCTTACCGTCCGAGTTGCGGTCCTTGATCTTGCGGTCCGGGGTGTCGAGCATGCTCAGGAGCGTCCGCATGCCCTCGGCGCCGATGTCCGCCTCGAACTCGTCGTCCCCGTCGTCACGCGCCTTCACGCGCAGGTCGTAGTACTCGTCCTCGTCGAGCAGGTCCTGGAACTCCACGTCCTGCTTGCCGGGGTTGGTGACCACGTAGGACGCGTAGTAGACGACCTTCTCCAGGTCCCTCAGGGTCATGCCCATCAGGTAGCCGAGCTGGCTCGGCAGCGTCTTGAAGAACCAGATGTGCGCCACCGGCACGGCGAGCTCGATGTGCCCCATCCGCTCACGACGGACCTTCGAGAGCGTGACCTCGACGCCACACCGGTCACAGACGTGCCCGCGGAAGCGGATCCGCTTGAACTTCCCGCAGTGGCACTCCCAATCCTTGACCGGACCGAAGATGCGCTCGCAGAACAGTCCGTCCCGTTCCGGCTTGAACGAGCGGTAGTTGATGGTCTCCGGCTTCACGACCTCGCCGAACGACCAGCCCCGGATCTCGTCCGGAGACGCCAGGCGTACCTGGATGAAGTCGAAGTCCGACGAGCCCTGATCCCGGCTCCTGGGAAAATCAATCATTTACTCTTCCTCCCCGAGCGTGACGCTCAGGCCGAGTGCCTGGAGTTCTTTGACGAGCACGTTGAACGACTCCGGAAGCCCCGGCTTCGGCAGGTTGTCTCCCTTGACGATCGCCTCGTACACCTTGGAGCGGCCCTGCACGTCGTCCGACTTGACGGTCAGGATCTCCTGGAGCGTGTGCGCGGCGCCGTAGGCTTCGAGTGCCCAGACCTCCATCTCGCCGAAGCGCTGGCCACCGAACTGGGCCTTACCGGCCAGCGGCTGCTGCGTAACGAGTGAATACGGCCCGATCGAGCGCGCGTGAATCTTGTCGTCGATGAGGTGGCTGAGCTTGAGCATGTAGACCGCGCCCACCGTGACCGGGAAGTCGAAGCGGCGGCCGCTTCGGCCGTCCCGCAGCCAGACCTTGCCGTTGGGCAGGACCTCGGCGTGCGTCATGAGCTCCACGACCGCGTCGTCGAGCCCCGACTTCACCGAGGAACGTCCCTTCAGCTTTTGGGCGGCGGGGAAGATGTCGCCCATCTTCTCGCCGCGCCGTTCGGCGATCTCTTCGGCCGCGGCGACCACGAAGGTGGCGATGTCGTCGAACAGCTTCTGTTGCTTCTTGGTCAGGTCGGTGTCGAGGAACGCGTCGAACGACTGGCCGATGCCCCGGGTCCGGTTGGCCGGATGAGTACCGTTGCCGTTGCCGTTTCCGGCGCCGTTACTGTCCGGCGTCGCCATGACGACCGGCAGCTTGTTGGCCACGGCCACGAGCTCGTCGATGTCCTCCCGGCCGGCCGGAGCTTCGGCCCGAAGCCCGAGCGAGTCGCTCAGCCACTTGAGCCCGGCGAGCTTCAGCAGCGCTCCGATCTCGTTCTCCGTCGCCCCCTGGAAGACCGGCGTCTTGGCCTCGAAGCCGAGAACATGCGCGGCCCAACCGAGGTGGGTCTCGAGAACCTGGCCCACGTTCATGCGGGACGGCACGCCGAGCGGGTTGAGGACGATGTCGACCGGGGTCCCGTCCGGGAGGAACGGCATGTCCTCTTCCGGCGCGATCCGGGCGATGATGCCCTTGTTGCCGTGGCGTCCGGCCATCTTGTCGCCCACCGAGATCTTTCGCTTCTCGGCCACGTAGACTTTCACGAGCTGGACCACGCCCGGTGGCAGCTCATCCGGCTGGAAGACCTTGTCGATCTGCTCCTCGGTCTTCTCCTTCACCCGCTGGATGCGACGATCGGCCTCGTCCACGAGCCGACGGATCTTCTCGCTCGCGTCCTTGTTCTGAACCTTCAACGTCGAGAGATCGACCTTCCTGAAGTCGATCTCGTCGATCTGGGCCTTGGTGAGCTTGGTGCCCTCGTCGATGAACGGCTCGACGGTGCCCTTCTTGAGCATGAGCGCCACGGTCTGCCGCTGAAGCAGACTCCGCAGCTCCTCGTCACGGGCCTCGGAGATCCGTTGGATCTCGTCCCGCTCCATCATGCGGAGATCGCCGATCTTCGCGCCGTGCTCCTTCTCGAGCAGCGGATCGTCGATGCGGCGCGAGAAGATCTTCACGTCGATGATCGTCCCGGTCATGCCGGGGGACACGCGCAGCGACGAGTCCTTCACGTCCTTGGCCTTCTCGCCGAAGATGGCGGTGAGGAGCTTCTCCTCGGGGGAAAGCTCGGTCTCGCCCTTCGGCGTGATCTTTCCGACCAGGGTGTCGCCGGCCTTCACCCGCGCGCCGATACGAACGATTCCGCGCTCGTCGAGGTCGACCAGGCTTTCCTCGGCGACGTTCGGAATCTCACGGGTGATCTCCTCCATGCCCCGCTTCGTGTCCCGTACGTGTAGCTCGAGCTCCTGGATATGGATCGACGTATAGACGTCGTCCTTCACCAGACGCTCGCTGAGGACCACGGCGTCCTCGAAGTTCGACCCGTACCACGGCATGAACGCCACCAGGATGTTGCGTCCGAGCGCGAGCTCGCCGTTGTCGGTGCCCGGACCGTCGGCGATCACGTCGCCGGGTCCCACTTCCTCGCCCAACTTCACCAACGGGCGCTGATTGATAGCCGTGTCCTGGTTGGTGCGCCAGTACTTACGGAGACGGTAGCGGTCGAACTGCGCCAGCTTGGCGAGCGGCTGATCCTCGTCGCCGGGCGACGTCGCTCCGGTGTCGATGATGATCTCGTCGGCCGTCGCGCGCACCACGCTTCCACCGCGGCGCGCCGTGATCACGGCGCCGGAGTCGGTCGCGACCTTGCCTTCGAGCCCGGTGCCGACGAGCGGCGCATCCGTGTGGAGGAGCGGCACGGCCTGACGCTGCATGTTCGAGCCCATGAGGGCACGGTTGGCGTCGTCGTGCTCGAGGAACGGGATGAGCGCGGCCGCCACGGACACCATCTGGTCCGGAGCCACGTCCATGTATTCGATGTCGTCGGCCCCGAGCAGCGGGAAGTCACCCTTCTGTCGGCAAAGGACGTAGTCGTTCTCGAAGTTTCCGTCCGCGTCGACCGGAGCGTTCGCCTGGGCGATCCGTGCTTCCTCTTCCTCGTTCGCCGAGAGCCACTCGATCTCGTCGGTGACCTTGCCGTCCCTCACGATCCGGTACGGCGTCTCCACGAAGCCGAGGTCGTTGACGCGCGAATAGGTGGTGAGCGAGGTGATCAGACCGATGTTCGGCCCCTCCGGCGTCTCGATCGGGCACATGCGGCCGTAGTGCGTATAGTGCACGTCCCGCACCTCGAAGCCCGCCCGCTCGCGGGTCAGACCGCCGGGTCCGAGCGCGGACAGACGCCGCTTGTGCGTCATCTCCCCGAGCGGGTTGGTCTGATCCATGAACTGGCTGAGCTGACTCGACCCGAAGAACGCCTGGATGACGGCGGAAACGGTCCGCGCGTTCACGAGGTCGTCGATGTTGATCTTCTCGGGGTCGGTGTTGATCGACATCCGCTCCTTGACCAGCCGGGCCATGCGACTGAGGCCCACGCTGAACTGGTTGGCGATGAGCTCACCCACGGTCCGCACGCGACGGTTGCCGAGGTGGTCGATGTCGTCGATGTAGCCGCTTCCCTCGTTGAGCGCGATCAGATGCCCAATGATGGAGACGAAGTCCTGCGGCGTGAGCACGGTCTCGTCCCGCGACACGTCGACGCCGAGCCGCGAGTTGATCTTGTAGCGTCCAACCCGCCCGAGGTCGTAGCGCTTCGGGCTGAAGAAGACCCGCTCGAGCGCTTCCCGGGCCGTCTCCACGTTCGGAGCCTCGCCGGGCCGCAGAAGCGAGTAGATGGCGCTCAGCGCATCTTCCTCGTTGTCGGTCGGGTCCTTCTTGATCGTGTTCTTGATGAGCGGGCTCTCGCCGCGCGAGCTCTCTCGGTCGCTCGTGTAGACCTTGATCTTCTCGGTGCCGAGCCGTTCGAGGATCCCGATGACCTCGTCGTCGATTTCCGCACCGTTGTCGATCAGGACCTCGCCCGTCTCCGGATCCACGAGCTCCTCGGCGATCGCCTTCCCTTCGATCTCCGAGCGTACATCGTCGTCGAGCTCGCCGAGCTCGACGTCCGTCGCGTCATAGTAGAGCTGGAAGATGTCGGCATCGCTGCCGTACCCGAGCGCGCGCAGCAACGCCGTCGCCGGGAACTTCTTCTTCTTGTCGATGTGGATGTAGCAGATGTCGTTGATGTCGAGCGTGAACTCCACCCACGATCCCCGGAAGGGAATGATCCGCGCGCTGTAGAGCCGTGTCCCGTTCGGGTGCACGTTCTCCTCGAACACCACGCCCGGCGAGCGGTGGAGCTGGCTGACCACGACACGCTCGGCACCGTTGATGATGAACGTGCCGAGCTCGGTGAGCAGTGGGAGGTCACCGAGATAGACTTCCTTCTCGATGATGTCCTTGGGGCGGCGCTCTCCGGCGTCCTCCGCCTTGACGCCCTCCTCGAGCTCTTCCCAGACGATGAGCCGAAGCGTCGCCTTGAGGGGCGCCGCGTAAGTCATGTCACGCTCGATGCACTCTTCGACCGAGTACTTCGGCTCGCCCAGCGCGGCGGAGACGTAGTCGAGCTGGAAGTTCTCGTTGACGTCCGTGATGGGGAAGATCTCCCCGAAGACGCGGTCGAGCCCGAAGTCCCACTGCACTCCGTCTTCCCCACTCGACTCGATGAGCTTCTCGAACGACCGTACCTGGACGTCGAGCAGATTCGGCATCGGCATGACCCCCTGGAGCTTCTGCAAGCTCAGGATGGGTCGGTTATCCTTACGCAGTTCCAACGTGCGTCCCCCTCACGGAACCCACCGGGCAGAGCCGGCGAGTCACGCATCTCGTGTTCGACATGGTGGGACAAGCGCGTGAATCCCCGACGCGCGTACGCACCCCTAGGGGGTGCCCGCGGCGGGGATCCACACCGGCCCGAGCATGGGAGCGGACGGGTAAGAACCCGCCACCCCGAGCTATCTTCGTCGGCCGATCGAGCGACCGGCCGTCGTGCTCCCGGTTACCTATTTGAGCGCGACCGTCGCGCCGACATCCTCGAGCTTCGCCTTCATCTCTTCTGCCTCCTCCTTGGCCACCCCTTCCTTCATGCTCTTGGGTGCGCCGTCGACGACCTCCTTGGCTTCCTTCAACCCCAGTCCGGTGAGCTCGCGCACCACCTTGATGACCTGGATCTTCTTGTCGCCGACATCTTCAAGGACCACCTCGAACTCGTCCTGCTCCTCGGCAGCCTCCTCGGCACCGGGTGCGGCAGCGCCCGCGGCAGCCGCCGGAGCGGCCACGGCCGTGACGTTGAACTTTTCCTTGAAAGCGTCAACGAACTCCGAGAGCTCGAGAACGGTCATGTTGCCGATGGTTTCGAGCAGCTCTTCGTGATTCGTCGCCATTGTACCTGATTCCTCCTGATGCTCACCGACACCGCGCCGGCGATTGGGTTGACCCTGTTTCTATGACCAGGGACGCGCCCGCGTCCCTACAACAATGCCCGGGATGCGGGCTAACTGCCGGTCGCCTCGCGCTCTGCCTTGAGCGCATCGACGAGGCCGGCCGTCTCCTGAAGCTTCGCTCCGAGGGCCCCGGCCAGCGCCGTGAGCGGCGCCTCCATGGCTCCCGCGAGCTCCGCGTAAAGCTCGTCCTTGGACGGAAGCTTGGCGATCCGCGTGATCTGCTCGGGCGCCAGGACCTTGCTGTCCAACACGCCGAGCTTGAACACCGGTCGCTCGTTGTGTTGCTTCGCGAAGTCCGTAACCGCCTTCGCCGCGCCGACCGCGTCCTCGTAGCCGAACACCATGCCCGTCGGCCCCTCGAGGCTGCCCGAGATGTCCGGGAGCTCGGTGTCCGCGAGCGCACGCATCGCCAAGCGGTTCTTGACCACCACGTATTCGGCTCCGGAGTCCCGCAAAGACCGTCGCAGGGTGGTCATCTGCTTGACGCTCAGACCCGTGAAGTCCGTCAGATAAAGGACCGGCGCCCGGTTGATCCGGTCTCGCAGCTCCGTGACGAACGATTCCTTGCTAGTGCGATCCATCAGGCCCTCCGATACAGGTTCGGGTCGATGGGAACGCCCGGCCCCATGGTGCTCGACACCGTGACGCTTCTGACGTAGAGGCCCTTGGTCGCCGCGGGCCGTGCGCGCATGATCTGCTCCATGAAGGCTCCGAGGTTCTCCTCGAGCGCTTCTTCGGAAAACGACACTTTCCCGATCGGCGCGTGGATGTTTCCGGTCTTGTCGACCCGGAACTCGATCTTACCGGCCTTGATCTCGCGAACCGCACGGTCGATGTCGAAGGTCACCGTGCCCGCTTTGGGCGTGGGCATGAGCCCCCGCGGTCCCAACATGCGACCGAGCGGCCCGACCTTCCCCATCATGTCCGGCGTGGCGACCACGACGTCGAAATCGAGCCAGCCTTCCTGGATCTTGTCGACGTAGTCGACCCCGACGTAGTCAGCTCCGGCTTCCTTGGCCTCGGTCTCCTTCTCGCCCTGGGCAATAACGAGCACCCGCGTCGTCTTGCCGGTTCCATGGGGCAGGACGACCGTTCCGCGGACGAGCTGGTCGGCCTTCCGGGGGTCGACCCCGAGGCGGGTCGCGAGCTCGACCGTTTCGTCGAAGTCCGCGAACGCCAACTGTTTGACGAGCTCCACCGCGTCCTCCGGGCTGAACTTCGACCCGACGGGCACGGCCAGCCGTGCTGCGGCATAGCGCTTGCCGTTCTTAGTCATTCTGTCTCGAGCCGTTTGTGAGCCCTTCCACTGCTGACGGCTCCCAGACAGTGGTGCGGGCCGAAGCCAAGCTTCGAATCGAATTCGTTATCCGGCCACCTCGACGCCCATCGAACGGGCCGTCCCGGCGACCATCTCCACCGCGGAGTCCACGTCGTTGGCGTTCAGGTCCCGCATCTTCTCCCGCGCGATCTCTTCGAGCTGCGCGCGCGTGATCGTACCCACCTTTTCCCGGTTCGGCTCACCCGAGCCCTTCGCCAGGCTGATCGCGTTCTTGATCAGCACGGACGCGGGCGGCGTCTTGGTGATGAAAGTAAACGAGCGGTCGCCGAAGACCGTGATCTCGACCGGTGTGGTAATACCTTGCCGGTCCTGAGTCTGCGCGTTGAACTGCTTGCAGAACTCCATGATGTTGACGCCGTGCTGACCCAGCGCGGGGCCGACGGGAGGAGCCGGATTGGCCTGCCCGCCCGGAACATGGAGCTTGATGAACCCAACTACCTTCTTCGCCATACTCGATCGTTCCTCAGTATCCCTTCAGGTCCGTGTAGTCGAGCTCGACCGAAGTCGGGCGGCCGAAGAGGGACACTTCGACCTTGACCTTGCCCTTGTCCGGGTAGACGTCCTGCACCGTGCCGCTGAAGTCGGTGAACGGCCCCTTCGTGATCTCGACCACCTGGTCGATATGGAAGGGGATGTCTTCCTTGTCCTCGTCCTCGGCCTCGACCTCGACACCCAGGATCTTGTTGATCTCTTCCTCGCGAAGCGGCTGGGGCTCCTTGCCCTGCCCCACGAACTTGATGACGCCCTGCACGTTGCTGATCGTGTGAATCGTGCGCTCATTCAGGACCATGTGCAGGAGCACGTAACCCGGGTACAACCGGCGCGTGACGGTAACCCGCTTGCCGTTGCGGATCTCCGTGACTTCCTGGGTCGGGACGAGCACGGTCTTGATCTCACGCGCTTCCTCGGGTTCCGGCTGCTCACCGATCTTCCTCTCGATCAGCCGCTGAACCTTGTTCTCGTGCCCGGAATACGTCTGCACCGCGTACCACTGGGTGTCGCTCACGCCTTCACCCATCAGGCTCCGAACATTCCCATGATGAGATCGACGATGAAGCTCACCGTGGAATCCATCAACCAAATGACGAGCGAGATCGCGATCGTGAACAGAATGACCACGAGGGTCGCGCTTCTCAACTGATCCCAATCGGGCCAGGTAACCTTCTGGAGCTCGATCCAACACTCCTCGAGGAAGGTACTGGTATCCCGAAACTTGTCGACGACGGCCATGAGACCTACTTCGTCTCCTTATGCGGCGTGTGCTGGCGGCAGCGGCGGCAGTACTTCTTGTACTCCACTCGCTCCGGGTGCAGACGCTTGTTCTTCGTCTTGCTGTAGTTCCTCTCCTGGCATTCCTGGCAGGCGAGAATAACTTGGTCTCTCATGTCCGGGCCTCTGCGTTCCGGGCCACTCTGTGTACGGATGGAACACCTGGGCGTTCCGTCCGTTCGTTTTTTTGTGGTGCGGGGGCCGTGTTGAAGCGGACCCCCGCGTCGCTCAGCCGTTCGGCCGCATGTTGTATCGCTACTTCTGACTTCTTCCTCGTGCCTCACTCCGCCGCTAAGCGCGGCGGAGCATCGCTCACGCGGGGGTCCGCTTCAACACGGCCTCCGCCCGTCACGGTCGGGACGTCCTCGCGGCCGGTCCCACCCGCGCGGCGCCGGCACGAAGCCGGCCCGCCCTGCTCGCTTTCACACAACCGCCTCACCTGCTCCGGTGATCGTCGACCAGCCGGTGTCCCGGGCCGGAGCGGCCGGGGCGGGGCGCTCGTCCGGAGGAGCGGCTCTGCGGAGGGACTCGGTCGGCCCTCCGCAGAGCGAAGCCAACCTCCGGTCCTCCGACCGTCCCGCCTCCCGGCGAAGCGGCCCGACTCCGGACGAGCGCCCCGCGACTGCCGCGCAGCTCCCGCCCACAACACCCGTCCTAGTCGATGATCTCCGTCACCACGCCCGCGCCCACCGTGCGACCTCCCTCCCGAATCGCGAACCGCAACTCCGGGTCCATCGCAATCGGCGTGATCAACTCCACTTCCATCTGCACGTTGTCGCCAGGCATCACCATCTCCACTCCATCCGGAAGATGCGCCGCGCCCGTCACGTCCGTCGTCCGGAAGTAAAACTGCGGTCGGTATCCATCGAAAAACGGCGTGTGACGTCCACCCTCTTCCTTCGTCAGCACGTACACCTCCGCCTTGAACTTCGTATGCGGCGTGATCGTGCCCGGCTTCGCCAACACCTGGCCCCGCGCGATCTGGTCCTTCTGCACCCCGCGAAGCAACAGCCCCGCGTTGTCCCCAGCCCGCCCTTCGTCCAGCAGCTTCCGGAACATCTCGATGCCCGTCACCACCGTCTTCTTGTCCTGCTCCATCCCCACGATCTCCACCTCGTCCCCCACCTTCACCACACCCCGCTCGATCCGGCCCGTCGCAACCGTCCCTCGGCCCGTGATGCTGAACACATCCTCCACCGGCATCAGGAACGTCTTGTCAATATCACGCTCCGGCTCCGGAATATACGCATCCAGCGCCTCCACCAACTCCTGGATGCACGCCGTATCCTCGTTCTCCTCCCCGGCGGCCTCCATCGCCTTCAACGCCGATCCCTTGATCACCGGAATGTCGTCACCCGGAAAATCATACTCGCTCAGCAGCTCCCGAACCTCCAACTCCACCAGCTCCAGGAGCTCCTCGTCATCCACCATGTCCACCTTGTTCATGAACACGACGATGTAGGGCACGTTCACCTGACGCGCCAGCAAAATGTGCTCCCGCGTCTGCGGCATCGGTCCGTCCGCCGCGCTCACCACCAGAATCGCGCCGTCCATCTGCGCCGCCCCGGTGATCATGTTCTTCACATAGTCCGCGTGCCCAGGACAGTCCACGTGCGCATAGTGACGGCTCTCCGTCTCGTACTCCACGTGCGCCGTCGCAATCGTGATCCCCCGCTCCCGCTCCTCCGGCGCCTTGTCGATCATGTCGAACGCCACCGCATCCCCACCAAACTTCTTCGCCTGCGTCAGCGTGATCGCCGCCGTCAACGTCGTCTTCCCATGATCCACGTGGCCAATCGTCCCCACGTTCACATGCGACTTCGTCCGCTCAAACTTCGCCTTGCCCATCGGTATCCTCTTAGATCGTTAGGCTTTCGAAAGCGGGACTGTCGACTCCCGCGACCACTGGCTCACGCAGCGCGTGACCGACACGGTGCCGAAGCACCTGAAAGCTCTGGGCGGGGATTGAACCCGCGACCTCGTCCTTACCAAGGACGCGCTCTACCACTGAGCTACCAGAGCGGGACTCCCCCAACCACACGCATTCTTCGTCACATCAAGCGGGAGACGGGACTCGAACCCGCGACCCTCAGCTTGGAAGGCTGATGCTCTAGCCAACTGAGCTACTCCCGCGATGCCTTCCTTCGACCGGCATGCCGCTGCCGATCGTCCTGACCTGCTGACCACCATGGTGGGGGGAGGATTCGAACCTCCGAAGGCAATGCCAGCAGATTTACAGTCTGCCCCGTTTGACCGCTTCGGTACCCCACCTCAACGTGCTCCCGAACCGATACCGCCGGGGCACCCGTCCCGTCCCACTCTTCTTACAGGCACGAGAGTGGAACGCGAACCACCGCCGCGCTCCGGCGACGGCCTTTCTGAACGAGCTTCGGAAGGTAATCGGTGCCTGGGGGGGCGTAAAGGGCATAATCCGGGGGCGGGAGTCTCGCCAAGCACCGCGTGCGCCTACCCTGCCGATGACCAGCCGTAGCACCAGGCCGGCAAGCTGGCGAAGGGACTCGAACCCCCAACCTGCTGCTTACAAGGCAGCTGCTCTACCAGTTGAGCTACGCCAGCGCTCGCCCGACCCTTAACAGCCCGGCTCAGCCCACGACCTGAGCCGCGAGCTCTTTCAGGCTGATCTCGGGCCGCGGACCCACGTGCCCGATCACCTCCGCGGCGGCCAGGCTGCCCAGCCGACCGCAATCGTACAGGGAGCGGCCGTGGGTCAGCCCGTGCAGGAAGCCGGCCGCGTACTGGTCTCCGGCCCCGGTGGTGTCGACCACCTTCTCGACCGGCGCGGCATCGACCACGTGCATCTCGTCCTTGTCCACGACGACCGACCCCTTCTCGGAACGGGTCAGTGCCGCGATCGAGCAGTCCCGGCGGACGTGCTGCAACGCCTCATCGAAGCTCTCGACCTGGTAGAGCGACTTGATCTCCGCCTCGTTGGCGAAGAGCACGTCTACGTGACCGTTGATGAGATCGCGAAAGGATTCGCGGTGCCGGTCGACACAGAACGAATCCGAAAGGGTGAGCGACACCTTCCGTCCGGCGTCGTGCGCGAGCTTCGCCGCCTTCACGAACGCGGCCTTCGCCTCGGCCTCATCCCAGAGATAGCCCTCGAGATACGTGACCTGGGCGCGAGCCAGGAGATCCCCGTCGATGTCGTCCGGGCCGAGCTTCACGCAGGCACCCAGGTACGTGTTCATCGTCCGCTGGGCATCGGGGGTGATGAAGATGAGGCAACGGGCCGTCGGGGGACCGTCCGGCGTCGGCGGAGTGTGGAACTCGACACCGATCGCCGCGATGTCGTGCCGGAAGATCTGGCCCAACTGGTCGTCGGCGACCTTCCCGACGTAGGCCACGCGTGAGCCGAATGAGGCCAGGCCGGCCGCCGTGTTGCCGGCCGAGCCGCCGGACGTCTCCACGCCGGGCGCCATCTGGTCGTACAGGCTCTCGGCCTGCTCGGCGTCGATCAGGCTCATGCCACCCTTGGCCATGCCGAGACGCTCGATGGTCGCGTCGTCCGTCTTGGCCAGCACGTCGACGATGGCGTTACCGACGCACACGACGTCGAGATCGGGGGAATTGTCGCTCATATCTATTCGCACCTCGTTTATACTTTGAAACCATTTACAGGACATACGACCGGCGCCACGGGGCCCGACGCTCGCCGGAAATCCCCGTCATCACCTTCCGCGGACGGTCGGCTACGGGTCGTCGCTCAGGGCTTCCGGAAGTGGAAGATGCCCCAGGCCAGATGGCCCTTGCGGCCACCATTGATCCAGTGGCCCAACCCTGTCTTCATGCGCTCGAGATATTCCGGAGAGATCCGGTCGCTGATCTCCTGCTCACGAGACTTGGTCTCCTCCAGCACGCGGTTGTAGTGCCGCGGCAACTGCGGCGTCGCGTCCTCGAAGTCCACCAACTCGAGCCCCAGCTTGGCGGCCTCCGAGCGGTAGAACGCCGGCGACCCGAGCGTGTCCAGGTGGATACGGTCCAGAATGGGCTGCAGCACCCCGTCGGGACAGTCGTCGGCCTGCATGGGATCAGTGAAGATGAAGTGGCCGCCCGCCTTGAGCACGCGTACCGCTTCCTTCAGCACCTTCGGCCGGTCCCCGCTGTGCAGGAACGCATCCTGGGACCAAACGACGTCGTAGCTCTCGTCTTCAGCCGGGACGTGCTCGAAGCTGGCATCGACCACGTCGATGAGGTGGTCGAGCCCCTGCTCCTTGTTCATCACGCGGTCACGCTCGTTCTCGGCCTCGCTGAGGTTCAGCGCCGTGACGTGGCACCCGAAACGCTTCGCGAGATACCGGGCGGAGCCACCGTATCCGGCTCCGAGATCCAGCACGCGGCTCTCGGCGGTGATGACGTCGGCCAACCGATTCGACATCTGCTCGACCGTACGCCGGCTGGCGTCCCGGATGGGCTCGTCCTCCGACTGGTACCAGCCGATATGGAGGTCCTCGCCCCCCCAGATGATCGAGTAGAAGTTGTCCGCGTCCTCGCTGTTGTAGTATTCCCGCGCCGTTTCAACGGCCGCTGAGTAGTCGTCACTCATCGGTGCTGTCCTCCACGTCGGGTGGGAGCGAGTCATACGACTTCTGTGCGACGTGGATGAAGAAGTCCGGCTTCTCGGCCCGGTGGGTTTCCTGGAAGTCGCCGTACGTATCGATCCGCTGGAATCCGACCTCCTGCATGAGCCGGCGAACGTAGTCCCTCCGCAGCGGGAACATGTTCAGGAAGTATTCGGATCCGTCGGCGAACTCGTACCGGAATCGCGCCAGCCCCTCATCCACGTAGTCGGGCTCGGCCTTCACGTCATCGCCGCAGTAGTAGTAGGTGTGCTTGCTGGAGAAGCCCTCGTCCAAGATGCGATCGTAGTTGCGCTGATCGAGGACCAGGATGCCGTCGTGCTTGAGCATCGCGTAGTATTCGGCGAGCGCCTTGCGGCGGTCCCGCTCGGAGAACATGTGCGTGAACGAGTTCCCCAAGCAGATGATCGCGTCGTACTCGCCGTGGACGTCACGGTTGAGCCACCGCCAGTCCGCGAGCACCACGCGAAGGATGTGACCACGCCCCTTCGCGTTGTCGAAGGCCTTGATCAACATCTCGGCGCTTCCGTCCGCGCTGACGACCTCGAATCCGGCCTCGAGCAGGCGCACCGAATGGAATCCGGTGCCCGTGGCCACGTCCAGCACCTTCCTCACACCGTGCTGCCGCATGACCTCGAGGAAGAAGTCGCCTTCCGACTTGGCGCGGTTGTCCCAGTCGATCAGGTCGTCCCACTTGTCGACGAAGCCCTTGACGTATTCCTGGGGGTAGTGGTCGGTCTGTCGCTGTTTTACGGGGTCCTCACCGAACTCCTGCTCGTGCTTGGACCCATCGATCGCGTTGGGCGCGGAACCCTTTTCAGTCGGCATCAGTAACCTGTGGGATTTTGGGGATCGTCCTGTGCGAATGTAAGTCGGCAGCTCGCGAATTTCTGGACGATTCGCAGGCGAGCGGTGCTCGGGCCTCCGAGGCACGACGCATCGGAAGCCCGCATCGGAACCCAATCAGGTCCGCTCGAACCGAAGCTCATAATCGGAGCGCCGAATTGTTGGTGCCCGGCAGTATCGGGGACGGCCGACCATAACGATGGCCCCCCCTACCGCATCGCTGCAACCCTGGAGGCCGCGCGACGCAAACGGGCAGCGTAGCAATCCAATGTAGTGAAGGATCGCCGATTTTACGAATCGGCCCGGACGCTACCCCACGAATTTCCAGCGTGTCCCGCCCGATTGGTCCTCCAGAACGACCCCGTGCTCGGCGAGCTCGTCCCGGATGGCATCGGCTTCGGCGAAGTCCTTTCGCCCACGCGCGGCCGCGCGTGCTTCGATCCGTTCCTCGACCCACGTGGCGAGCTCGTCGTCGACCGTGCGGCTGGCGTGGGCGACCTCGAGCAAGCCGAGAACCTCGTCCATCGAGCGGAGCCGGGCGAGCGCCGCGTCCCGGTCGCCGGGGCGAAGCCGGTCCCGACCCTGCAGCTCTGCGTTCGCCGCTCCCACGAACGTGAACACGGCCCCCAGCGCGTCGGCGGCGTTCAGGTCCGCGTCCATCGCCGACCGGAACCGTTCGAGCGCCTCCTCGGCGAGCTCCGCCAGGGACGTGGGCTCCGCGCTTCCGTCGGTGCCGAATTCCTCGAGCCGGGCCTCGAAGTCGAGCAGGCGCTGCACGGCCGCGCGCGACGACTCCAAGCCCGCACGGGTGAAGTTGAGCTCCCCCCGGTAGTGCGAGGAGATGAGCAGGTGGCGGATGGCCGCCGGATCGTACCCCTCCTCCAGCAGCTCCCTGACCGTGATGAAGTTCCCGAGCGACTTGGACATCTTACGTCCCTCGACGAACAAGTGCTTCACGTGGAGCCAGTAACGCACGAATGGCTTGCCGGTGGCCGCCTCCGACTGGGCGATCTCGTTCTCGTGGTGCGGAAAGACGAGATCCTCTCCGCCGAGGTGGAGGTCGAGGGTATCGCCGAGCTCGGTCACGCTCATGACGGAGCACTCGAGGTGCCATCCCGGGCGGCCCCGGCCCCAGGGAGCGTCCCACGCGGCTCCGGCTTCCTCGTCGTCCGGAGTCGCCGCCTTCCACAGCACGAAGTCCCGCGCGTCGTCCTTCGTGTATTCGTCCTGAGAGACCCGGGCACCGCTACGGAGCGTGGAGACGTCGATCCCCTTGAGCTTACCGTAGTCCGGGAATTTGGCGATGGAAAAGTACACGGCTCCGTCCTCGGCCTGGTACGCGTGCCCGGACTCCAGCAACCGGCCTACGAAGTCGATCATCGGCTGGACGTACTCCGTGGCCCGGGGATACGCGTCGACCGGCCGCACACCGAGCTGGGCGGCGTCGTGGAGGACGGCCTCCCCGAACGGCTCGGTGAAGGCACGCACGCCGACCCCTGCCTCCCGCGCCCGGTTGATGGTCTTGTCGTCCACGTCCGTGAGATTCATGACGAATTGGACGTCGTACCCGGACCACTCGAGGTAGCGATGCACCAGGTCGAAGAAGAGGAACGTCCGGAAGTTTCCGATGTGCGCGTGGTCGTAGATCGTGGGTCCGCAAGCGTAGACTCGTACACGGCCCTCCTCGAGCGGCTCGAAGGGTCGAAGGTCTCGGGTCGCGGTGTCGTAGAGCGTCAGGGACATGGCGCGCGGGGATTCGGGGGGCGGAACGTTGGAACTCGAGACGGACGCAGAGGGTGTCGGGTCACGGCGTGGCGCCGGCCGCATCACTCACCTCGTCGACAATGGCGGCGAGCGCGGCGGCCGGATCGGAGGCACGGGTCACCGCCCGGCCCACCACCAAGTAGTCGGCTCCCGCTCTCACGGCGGCGGCCGGCGTCGCGACACGCTTCTGGTCGCCCGGCTCCGAGGCGGCCGGTCGGATGCCCGGCGTGACGACCAGGAAATCGGAGCCGACGTTCTCGCGAACGTCGGCCGCTTCCCCGGGGGAGCAGACCGCCCCATCCACCCCCGCCGCGTCCGCCTGCCGGATGAGACGGACGACTTCGCTCGGCACGCGCGCCACGGATCGGCCCCACACCTCACCGAGGTCCGCGGCGTCGAGCGACGTGAGCACGGTCACCGCCAGCAGCCGGAGCGCAACGGGACGCACGCCGGCCGCTTCGCGGGCGGCGTGCGCGGCCGCTTCGAGCATGGAGCTCCCTCCGGCCACGTGCACCGTCAACAGATCGACTTCGAGATCGGCGGCCGCGCGCACGGCGGCCGCCACCGTATTGGGAATGTCGTGCAGCTTGAGGTCGAGGAACACCCGCTTTCCGGCCGAAGTGAGCTCGCGGACGAAATCCGGACCGGCCCGAGTGTAGAGCTCCAAGCCGACCTTGTAGAAATCGCCCGCGTCGCCGATGCGCTCCACCGAGGGCCCGGGCCTCGTCGGCCGAGGGGACGTCGAGGGCCACGATCACGCCGGGCACGGCTCAGGCCTCCACCGGCTGCAGATCGTCCCAGGCCCCGATGCCGTGCCGCCGGCCCCAGCGAACGAGATCGCGCGCGATGCGCGGACCGACGCTCGGGAGCGCGAACGATGCGGTTCCGACCTGCACGAGCCGGGCACCGGCCCGGGCGTAGGCCGCGGCGTCCTCCGCGCGGCCGACGCCGCCCACACCCACGAGAGGAAGACCCGTATGCTCTCGGGCCTCACGGACCGCCCGCATGCCCGACGGGCGCAGCGCCGGTCCGCTCACCCCTCCCGGCCCCGCCCCGATCACGGGCGCCCCGGTTCCGGGATGCAGGAGGAGGCCGGGGAGCGTGTTCACGAGCGTCAGGCCGTCCGCGCCCGCTTCGGTCGCGGCCCCGGCCGTCGTGGGCAACCGGGTGTCGTTCGGCGCGAGCTTCGCGAGTAGCGGACGCTCCGTCCGCTCGCGGCACCCCCGGACGATCGTCCGAACCTGCTCCGGGTCGAGCGCGAATGGCGCGGCGCTCCGGTCTCGATCGTTCGGACACGACAGGTTCAGCTCGAACCCGATGAACCCGTCGGCATCATCCAACCCCCCCACGAGCTCGAAGAATTCCTCGACGGTGTGGCCCGCCACGCTCACGAAGACCCGAGCCCGCCGCACGTTCGCGGCCAGCCACGGGAGCTTGTCGCGCCGGGTCGCGGCGAGGCCCGGGTTGGCCAGGCCGACCGAGTTGATCATGCCGCCGTCGAACTCGGCGACGCGCGGCGCGGGATTTCCGGTCCGCGGCTCCACCGTCACCGATTTCGTGACGAACCCACCGAGTGCTTCGAGGTCGACGACGTCCTCCAGCTCGATGCCGAACCCGCACGTCCCGGCGGCCAACAGCACGGGGTTCTGAAATCCGACACCGAAGACCTCCGTGTCGAGCTTCACCGGGAACGCATCTCGGTCAACCTGGTCAACAGCTCCTCCTCGAGCGCTTCGAAGCCCACGGCCGGACGACCATGCGCGGCCAGAACGTAAGGGCTTCGGGGATGCCGCTCCAGGCGGGCACGAAGCTCCGCTCTACGGTCGCCACGCTCCGTCAGATCGAGCGCTGCGAGCAGCGCCTTGGGCGCCCATGGCTCGTCCGTCGCGGCATTCGCGTACGCCAGGAAGAGCCCCCGGGCGACCCGTTCGGCACCGAGGTCGTCTCGCGCGATCTCGCCCGCCAGGAACCAGGCCAAGGGCGTATCCAGCCCAGCGAAGGCCAGTCGCTCCACGCTGTCGATGGCTTCGAGCATCGCGGCGACCTCCGGGTCGTCGCCGGCCGGGAGCAGCAACGATCGCAGAGCATAAGCGTCACTCACGTCGTTCGCCTCCGCCAACGCCCACCGGGCGAGCGTGAGCCGGCCCGACGCCGCCGTCGAGCCCCGGCCGTCGGCGACCCGACGCGCCCGCTCCTCCGCGGCCGTGCGCCGCCCGGCCCGCCGTAGGAGGCGCGCGTGCTCGAGCACCATGCGGTCCCGCGGATCCCGCGGCCAGGCCGCTTCGTGCGCGCGAGCGAGCAGGTCGGCCGCCGCGTCGGCACCCCACAACCGTTCCACTTCCCTCAACGCTCCGAAAATCGCATCGGATCGGGTCGCCGCCTCCGGATGGGAGAGAAGACGCTGCACCGACTCCTCGGTCCGGTCGAAGTTCTCCAGCTCGAGTCCCCACCGCAGCCGCTCCAACGCCGCTTCCACGCGGAGGGGTGGATGCTCGGTCGCGGCGCGGTCCAGGTCCCACCACCCCGCATCGGGAATCCCCCGCGCCAACAGGAGCCGCCCGCGGTGCAGATGCCCTTCGCCCCGGACCGCCGGGGCGCTCGCACCGGCCAGCGCCTCGTTGAACAGCGCCAGGGCGGCGTCGGCGTCGCCGAGCTCCGCCTCGACGATCCCGGCGTACACCTGTGCGGCAAGGCGCTCGTCGGGATCCTCGGCGAGCCCCGCGCTGTGCTCGAGGGCGGCACGGGCCGCGTGGAGGTCGCCCGCTCGCAGATGCGCCCTGCCGAGGAGGAAGGCCGCCTCGTAGGCCCACCCTCCGGTCGGGTCGCTCCGGAACCCGTTCGCCGCCTTCCGGATGACGTCGCGGTACAGCGTGTCGGCCAGCGCTTCCCGGCCCTCGCGGCGGTGCCGCTCGGCATCCGCGAAGAGGTGCTCCGCGTTGTAGATGGCGTTGTAGTACGTACAGGCGGCCCCGACGATCAGGATCCCCGTGAGAGCCGTACCGGACCGGCTCACCGGGATCCGCATCAGCGCGAGCCTCCCCGGTTGTCGCCCGGTGGATACCGTTCGAGGAAGCGCTCCACCGCGCTCGCGATACCGGTAGCGGCGCGGTCCTGGAAATCATCCCGCGCCAGGAGACGGGCCTCGTCCTCGTTCGTCAGGAAGCCGACCTCCACGAGGACCGAGGGCATGAGCGCATTCGTGAGCACCGCGAAAGGCCCCTGCTTCACCCCGCGGTTCGGACCCGGGTGGAAGCGGTCCAGCTCGTCCTGGATCAACTCCGCCAGCAGCGCCGACCAATGTTGGTGGTCGAAGTTCCGCAGCTCCCTCAATATGAAGTCGAGGTCCGACTGTCGGCTCACGTCCACGCCCCGGCCCCGTATGCTCAGAGGCGCGTTCTCGATGGCGGACACGCGGCGCTCGTCCTCGGTCCTGGCCTCGGACAGGAAGTACGTCTCGAAGCCCCGGGTGGTGCGCCTCGCCGCAAACGAGTTGGCGTGGATCGAGACGAACACGCCGGGACGCTCCCCCTTGGCTTCGGTCGCCAGAAGTCCCCGCTGCCAAAGATCCACGAACCCGTCATCGTCGCGGGTCATGCGTACCTCGATATCGGAAGCCTCGCTCAGGCGATCCGCGACCTTCCTCGCGATGCCGAGGGCGACGTCCTTCTCCCGGATGCCTCCCCGTCCGATCGCACCCGGATCGGCACCACCGTGTCCGGCATCGATCCACACGATGCGGACGCCGTCGTCGGCGCGCTCGGGGACGGGCCCGGGCTCCGGATCCTCCGTCGTCGTCGAGGGCCGCGACGACGCCTCTTCGGGCGCCGGCCGCTCCGGCGACGTGGGCGTGCCCGAGGCATCCGGGACCCCCGCACGCAGGATTCCGGCCTCGGGGTCGTAGTCGTAGTACTCCGGAAGCCGCTCGGGGAGGAACTCGGTCAGGACCTGGAGCGGTATGAAGGTCTCGCCACCGTCACGGTACGGAGCGTTCACGAGCTGCAGGGGCCGTTCGTTCCACCGAAGGAATGCGGAGCCGAGCTGCAAGCGCACCTCGGCATGCGTCCCCGCTGACAGGACGAGGTGTCCGTCACGCTCCTCGGCGAGCCAGCCGAGCTCACGGAACTCGGAGAGAGGCACTCCCGCGTGTCCCCGCTCGGTCGTGACGGAGACCGGTTCCACGGAGCGGTCCTCTCGCTCAATACGCAGATCTCCTGCGCTCTCCTGAGCCCCGGCGGGGTGAGCCACCGCCGCGACCAGAAGCACGATCCCGACGCTCCGGACCGACGGCCGCATTAGTGCACCTCCATGGCCCGCTTGGCTTCCCGGTCCTGCTGCTTGCGCTTCAAGGCCTCGCGCTTGTCGTGGAGCTTACGGCCCCGCGCCACGGCGAGCTTCACCTTGGCATGGCCACGCACGAAGTAGATCTCGAGCGGCACCAACGTCAGGCCTTTCTCTTCCGTCTCGGCGACCAGCTTGCGGATCTCCTGCTTGTGGAGAAGGAGCCGCCGCGTGCGGACCGGGTCCACGTTGGCCCGATTCGCCTGCTCGTACGGGCTGATGTGAAGGTTGTACAACAGGACCTCGCCACCTTCGACCCGCGCGAACGCATCCTGGAAGGCCACCTGGCCCGCACGGAGGGATTTCACCTCCGGGCCGCGAAGCTCCATTCCGGCCTCGTACGTCTCCAGGATATCGTATTCGTGCCTGGCCTTTCGGTTCGTGGCGACGACTTTCCGCCCTTCGCTCACGTTTCTTCCGGGAAGCTCACGACCCCCACCCTGCTCGCCTTTCTCATGGTATACACCTGGGCGAATTCGCCACCGAGGATAAACACTAGCGACCCGTAATAGATCCAGAAAAAGAGGACCGCGACGGTGGCCATGTTGCCGAACGCGGAGCCGTAGTCGGCCACCTCGGTCGCGTACCAGGAAAACGCGCCCTTGAGCACCTCGTACCCGAGCGCCGTGAACGTCGCGGCGATTGCCGCCGACTTCCAAGGAATGCTACGCGCGGGCAGATATCGGTAGGTGATGAGAAACAGGATCCAAATGGACCCGAGTGCCAGAGCGATCCCGAAGGTGCGCTGCGCCAGAGTCAGGGTCCAACCCTCGAGGCCGATGAAGTCGACCGTGTAGTCCATGGCCGTCGAGAGGGCCACCGTCACACCCAGATTGAGCGTCAGGAGCACGACCCCGATCAACACCACGAGCACGTCGAAGAGCTTGGCCTGCACCACGCCCCGCCGGTCCGCGACGTCGAAGATCTCACGCAGGGCCGTGCGCACGGTTCCCACGAGCCGTGTCGCGAGCAGCACGAAGAACACGAGACCGACGAGCGTGAAGCCCGTCCGCTGGGTGACCAGCCCTTCGGTCAGCCCCTGGACGAGGCCGGTGAGATCCACGCCGGCGTCCGGCAACACGTCGGCGACGAGCGCGATCACCGCCGCAGTGGGATCGTCGAAGCGCGTGCTGAGGACGAACCCGGTGAGCCCGACCCCGAGGATCAGCAGGGGGAACAGCGCGATCAGAACGTTGAACGCGATCGCGCTGGCCATGAAGAAGACGTCGTCGTCATTCGCCTTCTCGTACATCCTCCTCAGGAACTCGAGCGCTCGATGCCCGCGACGGAGGTGATGCGGACGCTTCGAGACCCTCAGCCGCTCGCCTCACCCTCTTCGTCGGCGTCCGACTCTCCCGCTTCGCGCGCCGCTTCGACGCCCGCCCGGTAGGCCGCCTTGGACCGCTCGAGCCGCTCCTCGAGGTCTTCGCGTGCCTCGTACGCCGCGGTTCGTCCGGCGTCGACCGCCTCCCGCACCTCGTCGAATCGGGACTGGACCCCTTCACGGGCCTGGTCGAAGCGACCTTCGAGATTCCGCTGGGCATCGCGCATGCGATCTTCGGCGGTTTCCCGGAGCTGACGCGCCTTCTCACGTATCTCGGCCTGCGTTTCTTCACCGGATTTCGGAGCGAAGAGCAGGGCAAGACCCGCACCGACGAGCGCACCGACGACGAAAGAACCGACCTGACCACCCCCTTCCCGTTCGACGATGATGTGGGGCGTATCGTTCTGATCACGCATGCTGCAACCTCCCAATGCCTGAATGCTCGCTCGACGAATGTGAATCTAACAGATCACGACGAAGGCGGGAAAAGGGATGAAAACCGACCCGTCACACGACCCACCGCGGATCGGCGGGCGCGATGTCCGGTACGTCCACGCCTTCCCGTCCCATCAACCCGTATGTGAGTCGCTTACCCATCTCGACGCCGGGCTGGTCCAACGGGTCGACCTCGTAGAGCGCTCCCGCGTAGACCGTGGCGACCTGCAGGAGCATGATGAGCTCCCCCAGAGCCTCGGGCGTGACCGCGGGAACCGCGAAGGTGGCGTTGGGCCGACCCGCCCGCCGGAGCGCTTCCGCGGTGGCCGTCCGCTCCGTGGCGAGCAACTCCCCGAGGGTGTGGCCCCCCAGATACGCCAACGCGTCGATCTCGGGATGGCGCACGGGAATGGTCACGTCCTCACCCGGATCCTCGACGTCGACGAAGAGCACCACCTTGTCTTGCGGGCCTTCCATCAGAAGCTGCAGGAGCGAGTGCTGGTCGGTCGCCCCCAGAGCGGCGAGCGGTGTGGGGCCGGTCGGCCGGGCCTCGCCCGTCTCCGTTCGCGCCTTGCCGAGGCTCTCGGCCCAGAGCTGTTGGAACCACGCCGCCAGAGACCGGAGCCGGTCCGCGTACGGCATGAAGACGTGGATTCGGCGGTCCTGCTCCCGATCCGCGTGGTGGAGGAGGCCGGCGAAGACCCCGGCCGGATTGCGATCGAGCTCGGGCGTGCGGCACCGCTCCTCCATGCGCGCCGCTCCGGCCAGCAACCGATCCGGCTCGACCCCGCAGATCGCCGCGGGAAGAAGGCCGACGGCCGAGAGGACGCTGAAGCGACCGCCGACGTTCTCCGGCACGGCCAGCGCGGGGATTCCCTCGGCTTCACTGATCTGGCGGAGGACCCCGCGCGCCGGATCCGTGGTGAAGAGGAAGTGGCCGCGCGCCTTGTCCGGCCCCACCGCCGCTTCCACACGTTCCCGAGCCACGAGGTATTGGGCCATGGTTTCGGCGGTCGCGCCCGACTTGCTCACGACGTTGAAGAGGGTGCGGGCGGGATCGACGCGCTCCAGGAGGCCCCGGAACGTATCCGGATCGGGGTTGTCGACGACGTGGAGGCGCGGGAAGTGATCACGGCCCTCCGCGCTCTTGTGGTTCCAGAACGGCCCGAGCAACGCATCACGCAGCGCGGTCGCCCCCAGGCCGGACCCTCCGATGCCGAGCACCACCACGTCCTCGAACCACTGCCCGAAGCCGTCGGCCAGCTCTTCCACCCGCTCCACCGACGCCGAAGCGTAGGGAAGCTCGAGAAACCCGAGCTCGCCCGCGTCGCGTCGCGCCTCGAAGCGCTCGTGCGCTCGCGCGAAGGACTCGGCCAGCGAGCCGCCGAACGCCTCCACCGGCACACCGCCTTCGACGGCCGCCGCCACCATGTTGCCGTAATCGAAGCGAACACCGTCCATCAGCCGACCTCCACCGTGAGTCCGTCGTATGCGCCGAAAACCCCCTCCGGCAACCGTGCGTCGAGCTCTTCTTGACGCACCCTGTGGGTGAGGTGCGTCAAGTACGTACGGCCGGCGCCGAGCGCGCGGGCCACCTCCACGGCCTCCTCGACGTTGAAGTGCGACGGGTGGGACTTCCCGAACCAGAGTGCGTTCAGCACGAGTACGTCGACCCCTTCCAGGGCGGCCCAAGCGTCCGGCGGAAGGGATTTGGCATCCGTCACGTACCCCAGAGCTCCGACGCGGAATCCGTATGTATAGCACCCTCCGTGCGGCACCCGTATGGGCAAGAAGGCGCGGCCCAACAGGTCGAGCCGCTCCCCTTCGTCGAACGTGTGCAAGCGGATGCGCGGCTTCGAGCTTCCTTCGGGCGGCTGGAACTTGTCATCGAAGATGTATTGGAAGTGCCGCTCGATGGTCGGCTGGTATTCCGACGCCACGTAGGCGTCCATGTCGCCCTTCCGCACCGTGAAGATGCGCACGTCGTCGATGCCGTGCACGTGATCGGCGTGCACGTGCGTGAACCACACCGCATCGACCGAGTCGACGCCGGCACGGAGAAGCTGCAGGCGAAGCTCGGGAGGCGTATCGACGAGGAGGCGCCGGCCGTCGAGCTCGAGCAGGGCGCCGTGCCGGGTCCGCCAGTCTCTGGGATCGGATGACGTACACGTCGCGCAGTCACATCCGACGACCGGAACGCCGAACGAGGTTCCAGTCCCGAGAAACGTCAGCTTCATAGAGGCATCACAGGCGCTCGAGTCTCATCGTATTCGTGGATCCGGACTGGTGGAAGGGGAACCCGGCCGTGATGACGACCGTCGCGCCGGGGTCTCCGACACCGCTCAGCCGCACCTGCTCGCACCCGAACTCCGCGAGCGCCGTGTACGACACCTCGACCTCGTCGGCCAGGGTGGGCCGAACCCCCCAAACCGCGGAGAGTTGGCAATACGTCGCCGGATCGGTCGTGACCGCGAACACGGGGACCGACGGACGGTAGGAGCTCATGAGCCGCGCCGAGAAGCCCGACCGGGTGATGACGACGATGGCCGGCGCGCCGACCTGCCGGGTGGATTCCATGGCCGCCGCCGCCACCGCGTGCTCCCGGGGAGACGCGCCCCCCCGTGACATCAGCCCCTGCTTCGTGAGGTACCGGGGACCTCGCTCGAGGAACCCGCTGCGCTCGATCTCGGTGCCGATCTTGACCAGGGCCCGCAGCGATTCTTCCGGGTACCGGCCGGTCGCCGTCTCACCGGAGAGCATGACCGCGTCGGTCCCGTCGAGAATCGCGTTCGCCACGTCCGACGCCTCGGCCCGTGTCGGCCGGGCATTCTCGATCATCGATTCGAGCATCTGCGTGGCGGTGATCACGGGACGACCGTAGAAGTTGGCCAGCTGAATGATCCGCTTCTGGGCCAGCGGCACCCGCTCGAACGGAAGCTCCACCCCCAGGTCCCCACGGGCCACCATCACGGCGTCCGTCTCGGCGAGGATCTCCTCGATCGACCGGACGGCCTGGACCTTCTCGATCTTCGCCACCACGAGGGCACGTCCCGCCACCCGCTCCTTCAGGTCGATGACGTCTTCCGGTCGACGCACGAAGGATAGCCCGACGTATTCGACGCCGGTCTCGAGCGCGAAGTCGAGGTCGTCGACATCCTTCTCGGTCAACGAGGGCGTGCGCAACGCGACGTTCGGCAGGTTGATGCCCTTGCGGCTCTTGAGGAGCCCTCCGCGCACGACCTCCAACCGCGCCCTGTTCCCCTCCGTGCTCACGCACCGGAGCTCGAGCATCCCGTCGTCCAGGAGGACCTCGTTCCCCGGCTGGAGCTCCTCGGCGAGGGGCGCGTAGGTGGTGGGGATCTCGTCCCCCGAGGCCTCTCCCTCCGGTGCCACCACGACCGTGTCGCCGGGGTCCAGCACTCGTCCCCCCTCGAGCTCGCCCACGCGGATCTTCGGACCGGCCAGATCGACGAGCACCGCCACGGGCCTGCCCGCCTCCTCCGAAGCGCGACGAACTTCGGCGATGGTCCGCGCATGCTCCCGCCGGCTCCCGTGCGACATGTTGATGCGGGCGAGGTCCATACCGGCCGAGACGAGGGTGCGCACCATCTCCGGCGAGGAGCTAGCGGGACCCAGCGTACAGACGACCTTGGTTCGAAGCATGAGGAGCAGCACAGTGAAGGAAAAACGAGAGAGGCGGCGACGACGGCGCCGAACCGAATTGTGGCGGTGCCCGGTAGAGGGGGCAACACCCGTGGGGGGGTGGCGTCCGCCCGACGATCGCTATCTTAACAGCCCGCCACTGCACGTCTCCAGACAAATGGCCCATGACGTATATCCACGTCGACACCCCCGATGCCGCCGGTGAGCTGAAGCACACGCTATCCTCCGCATCGCGGATCGCGCTCGACTGCGAAGCCGCCGGCTTCCACCGCTACGACAACCGCCTCTGCCTGGTCCAGCTCACCGCCGGGGACGAGACATACGTGGTGGACCCGTTCGCGGTGGACGTGGCAGCGCTTCTCGGCGACGCCCTGCACCGTAGCGACGTCCCGATCGTCATGCACGGTGCCGACTTCGACCTGAGGCTCCTCGGCGGCGAGCTGGGCCTCCGCGTGAACGGCCTCTTCGACACCCAGATAGCCGCGTCGCTCCTGGGCGTGGAGTCGTTGGGGCTCGCGGCTTTGCTCGAGGCGCGGTTTGGAGTGAAGCTATCGAAAAAACACCAGCGTGCGGACTGGGCGGAGCGTCCGCTGAGCGACGAGATGCTCGAGTACGCCGCGAACGACACGCGCTATCTGCTCGAGCTCGCCGATCAACTCACCGCGGAGCTCGAAAGCGCCGGCCGCACGGAGTGGAGCGAGCAGGAGTGCCGGGCATTGGAAACGGTAGCCGACAACGCGGGCCCGCCCGACGAGCCCGAGGATCCGGTGATCCGAGTCAAGGGTGCCCGAGACCTCTCGACCCACCAGGTCGCCGCCCTGCGTGAAGCGCTCATGTGGCGCGACGAGATCGCGCGTGCCCGTGACCGAGCCGCGTTCAGAGTGGTGGGGGACGGCCCGCTCCTCGACGCGGTGGCGCGGCATCCGAAGCGCGTCGACGAACTCGTCGAGATCAAAGGCTTCCCCGGAAATCTCGCGCGCTCGGAGGGTGAAGAGCTCCTGAAGCGCCTCCATGCGGTGACGCTAGCGCCCGAGGACGACCTCGAGCCCTACCCGCGGGCCACCTCACGCGGAGCCGGCCGGCCTCCTCCTGAAGTCGAGGAGGTCGTCAACCGCCTGAAAGATGTGCGGAACCGGAAAGCAGAAGAGCTCGGCCTCCCCCGGGGCACCCTTTTGTCGAACGCCGTTCTGCTCCAGATCGCGACGGACGCACCGAGCTCTCTGGACGCTCTCGGCTCGATCGACGGGATGCGCCCATGGCGGGTCGAGCTCCTGGGCCGCGAGCTCCTGGACGTCTTGCAGGCGTGACCGCGAGGAGGCGGGCCCGTCTGCGCCTACGCCGCGTCCTCCTCCTTCCTCTTGCAATCGATGCAGTAGCGTGCATGCGGTAGCGCGTCCAACCGATCGAAGCCGACATCGGACCCACAGGTATGGCAGGTCCCGAACTTCTTCGGCTCGTCGTACAGACGCCGGAGGGCTTCCTCGAGCCGGTACAGGTAACGCCCTTCCTTGGTGGCGAACGCCGCCGCCTTCTCGCGCTCCATGGATTCGGTGCCCTGGTCGGCCATATGGTCGGTATACGCCGCGAAATCGGTATCGCCGCCGTCCCGTCCGGCTTTCGCCATCTCGTCGAAGAGCCCGAGCGCCTTCAGCGCGCGCTCCCGCTCGTCGTGCAATCGCTTCTCGATATGCTGCAACTGCTTCTTCGTCAGGGCCATGTCGTCCCCCCGGCAAGCTGAGATTTTAGCTATAAAAATTAACAACGAGTGCCTGGTACGTCCACGCGTGGAGGTTCCGCCCGAGCCAACGGAGGGGGCCGGCGCGAGCGCAGCGGAGGGGGCCGCGGTCCTCGGATCCCCAGCCGTGCTCAGGGGGTAGAGCCGCGCCACGAGACGATCCCCGCAGGACCAGGACCCGCACCCATGAGCCCCACCCAGATCCGCTGCCGTCGCTGCAACCAGGACGTTCCCGCATTGGAGAAGCCGCCGTTCCGAAACGACCTCGGTGAGCGCATCGTCGCCGAGATCTGTGCATCCTGCTGGAAGGAGTGGCTCGAGCATCAGACCCTGCTCATCAACCACTACGGGCTCGATCCCCGCGACCAGAAAGCGCGGAAGTTCCTCTACGAGCAGATCGAGCAGGTCCTCCTGCAAGGTGCCGAAGGCGAGGACATCGACACCAGCCAGCAGGGCTCCATCGAGTGGTGAGGAGCGTTACGCGGCCAGCACCGTAGCGGCCGCGTCGAGCGCATACCCCAGATCCTCCTCGGCGACGGTCAGCGGCGGTGCGAAGCGGATGACCTGGCCGTGGGTTTCTTTCGCCAAGACCCCCTGCGCTCGCAGTCGCTCACAAAAGGAGCGGGCGGGGCCACTCGACTCGCGGATCACGACCCCCACCATCAGGCCACGACCCCGCACCTCTTCCACGTGGGGCGAGTCGATCTCACGGAGCCCGGCGGTGAACAGCCGCCCCAGCCGATCGGACCGCTCGGCCAGCCCTTCGTCCAACACCACGCGGAGCGATGCCCGGCCGATCGCCGCTCCGAGCGGGTTCCCCCCGAACGTCGAGCCGTGGTCACCCGGCTCGAAGACGCCCATCAACGCGTCGTCGGCCAGCACGGCCGATACGGGGTATACACCGCCCCCCAGAGCCTTGCCGACGATGAGGACGTCGGGACGAACGTCCTCCCAGTCACAACAGAAGAGGCGGCCGGTGCGGCCGAGTCCCGTCTGGATCTCGTCGGCCATCAGCGCCAACCCGTGCTCCGTGCAGATCTCGCGCGCGGCGGCCAGGTACCCGTCGGGCGGAACGACCACCCCGCCTTCACCCTGGAGGGGCTCGAAGAGAAAGCCGACGGTATTCGGGCCCACGGCCGCCGCGAGCGCTTCGACGTCGCCGTACGGCACGATCCGGAAGCCCGGGGTGAACGGACCGAACCCGTCCTTGTGCTGCGCCTCGGTCGAGAACCCCACGACGGTCGTCGTCCGCCCATGGAAGTTGTTGTCGCAGACGAGGATCTCCGCCTTGTCCGCGGGGACGCCGAGGCGGCCGTAGCCCCACTTGCGAACCATCTTGATGGCCGTTTCGACGGCTTCGGCACCGGTATTCATCGGAAGCGCGCGCGAAAAGCCCGTGGCCTCGCACAGCTCGCGGAGGAACGGACCGAGCTGGTCGTTGTGGAACGCCCGCGAGGTCAGCGTGAGCCGCTCGAGTTGGTCGCGCGCGGCCTCGAGGATAGCCGGATGGCGGTGTCCCTGGTTGACCGCGGAATAGGCGCTCAGCATGTCGAGGTACCGGTGGCCCTCGACGTCCCAGACCCAGGAACCCTCACCACGCTCGAGCACCACGGGGAGCGGGTGGTAGTTGTGCGCCCCGAACCGGTCGACCTCCGCGACCAATTCCTTCGTGCCCGACAGGGTCGAGAGTCCCATACCGCCTCCTGCTCTGTGCATGTTTATGCAGTGAGACAGTATTTTATCACGACCCTCCGGTGCCGGCAACCGGGTCTTTCCGCCGCTCGTCCACTTCGAGGGTGAAGACGTCGGGCCGCGCATAGTGGCCCGTGACGTCGAAATCGAACTTGCCTCGGGCGATCGCATCGAGCTCCAACTCGGCGACGAGCAAGCCGTCACGGTCCCAGAGCGGACCAGCGACCAGCTCACCTTGCGGGTCGTAGATGACCGAGCCGCCACGCGAGAGCGGATCGGCCCGGTCGCCGAGCTCATCCTCCACATCGGCCAGATCCGCCGGGAACATGTCCCGGGTGCCATACTGATTGCACCCGAGCACGAAGCAGCGTCCTTCGACCGCGATGTGCCGGAGCGTGGAGATCCAGCGGTCGCGGGCGTCCGCGGTCGGCGCCACATAGATTTCCACCCCTTTCCCGTACATCGCCATCCGGGCGAGAGGCATGTAGTTTTCCCAGCAGATCAAGCCGCCCACCGTGCCGAACGGAGTCTCCACGGTCGTGAGCGTGCTTCCGTCCCCTTCGCCCCAGATGAGCCGCTCGGCGCCAGTGGGCTTGAGCTTGCGATGGATCCCGAGCAGGCTCCCGTCGGGCCCGATGTAGACGAGCGTGCAGTAGAGGGTTCCCCCGCTGTGCGCGCTGTCACGCTCGATCACACCCACGCACAGGTACACGCCGGCCTCCCTCGCGATCTCCCCCAGCCGCTCGATCTCCGGCCCCGGAATGTCGACGGCCGAAGCCCAGTAACGGCCGAACATGCGCCGGCCGGCTTCGGAGCGCGCCCCGACCACCGAGCCGAAGCGCAGCCCCCACGGATACCCTCCGACGAACGCCTCGGGGAAGACGACCAGCTCGGCTCCCCGGCCCGCCGCATCCCGCGTGAGGGCGGCCACCCGCTCCACCGCTTCCGCGGAATCGAACGGCGCCCCCGCCGGCTGGGCGACGGCGACGGTCACGTGTGTAGCTCGCGGCACCAGTGCTCCTCCTGAAAACGTGTGTGTTCGATATCACCTCGTGAGTGAGCGCCCGGCGGCCGAGCGCGCACTCATCACCCACCGGAGTAGACCAGCTCGGTCACCACCTCGCCGACCAGCCCGAGGGTTTCGGCGCTCACGTGCTCCGGTACGTCGTCCGGCGTATGCCAGTAGGCGTGGTCCGGCCCGTATTCGAAGTCGATGATGTTCGCGGTCGGGAGGCCCGCTTCGATGAGGGGGATGTGGTCGTCCCCGACCTGCTCACCGACCCGGTCGGGGAAGGTCTCGGTGTAGCCCAGACGCTCCACCACCCGTCGAATCTTGCGCACGACCGTGGGCGCATACTGCGCGGAGTATCCCTCGATGGGAAAGAGGGGGTCGGCGTCGCCCACCATGTCGAGCAGGACTCCGTAGACGGGCCGCTCGTCCATGTCTTCGAGCTGCTCCGCGTACCGCTTGGCTCCGAGGAACATGTCCTCGCTTCCGGGCCCGTAGTCCTCTCCGTCGACCAGGAGAAGGTCGATCCCCATGGGCGGAGGCGCTTCCGCGAACAGGCTCGCGAGGTGGAGGAGGACGGCCGTTCCCGAAGCTCCGTCGTTCGCGCCCGGCACCGGCGTGTTCCGGAGTGAGGAGTCCGCCGCCTGATCGGACCGCGGACGGGTGTCCCAGTGGGCGAGAAACAGGATGCGGCGCGTCTCTTCCGGACGAAACCGCGCCAGCACGTTGGTCAACGTCAGCGTGTCCCCGGCTTCGGTCACGTGACCGAAGGTGTCGGCGACCACTTCCGGTGCGAGGGAGTCGAGGCGTCCAAGCATCCACTCGAGCTGCGCCCGGTGCCCCTCCGTACCGGGTACGCGCGGTCCGAACGCGACCTGCTCGCGCACGAGCTCCATCGCGGGCGCACCGTCGAACATGGGGCGTCCGGGCGTCGGGCCGGACGGCTCGGGCTCGCACCCGAGCAGCAGGGACGCGGCCGCGAGAAGGCTCGCAACGACGCTGTGCCGCGTCAGCCACCACCTCCGAGCCGTCACCGAGAATCCAGCTCCTCGAGGTACTCCTCCGCTTCTTCCTGGAGATCGGAGTCGGGCGGATGCACCGCCGGAAGCTCGAGCACGCGGCGGTATACCGCCCTCGCCTCTTCGTCGCGGTCGCGCTTACGGTAGAGCTGCGCGAGATCGAACTGGAAGAGCACCAACTCCGGCCACGCCCGGGCCGCCGCCTCGAGGTGTTCCTCCGCGCGTTCCCAGCTCGCGTTGGAGAGCGCTTCGTTGCCCATGAAGAGCCGCCCCACCGCGCGCTCGAACCTGGAGAGGCTCATCACCTCGTAGCTCAACTTGCCCAGCAGGTTGTGTGCGCCGCCGTGAAGCGAATCCTGCGCGAGAATGGCGTGAGCGTCGTCGTAGACGCGCTGGGCGAGCTCGGTCGCGTAGCCCGGGGAGGCGTTCATCGCGCGGCGCCCGTATGCGGCTCCGCGCCAGTAGAGGGCGTCGACCCCGTCCGGCTCGAGCTCGACGGCCCGGTCCGCGAGCTCCATGGCCGGGTCGAGCCAGCGATTCTGGGGCCGCGAGCCCTCTTCCATCACGCCCAGGATGACGGCGGCACGGGCGGCGCGCCATAGAACGTCGTAGTCGTCGGGAACAGCATCGAGATGCTGCTCCAGGACCCGAAAGGACGCCGCGGGCTCTCCGTTGAAGTAGAGCGCGTCGGCCTCCTCGACCGGGCTCACCACGCCGGTCGGTACCCGCAGGTCGATGCCTGGGGGGCCGAAGGAGTCGTATCGCGGAGCGGTCTGGGCGAGTCCGGCCGCCGGCCACGCCACGAGGACAGCCGGTACGGCAGCACGAATGATAAGCTGGAACCTGTTCATGACGAGCCCTGATACCGGAAAGGCAGGCGAGGGGTCCGGGACCGTGCCGAACGAGGGCGAAAGCTTGCGGTGCCGCCGGCCGTCCGCCCATATGGAGGCAGTCCCGTCGCCACCTTCGTTGACCGCTTCCGCCGAGGCCTTCATGCCGAACCGACCCCGTACTGCCTTCCTACGTGCCACGTGCCACGCCGCGGTCGTCACGCTCGCGGCCTCGGCGTGCGCGCCTGACGAGGACGAGACCGAGGCGCCGACGGATGACCGCGCGTCCGCGGCCGTTGTCGACGTCATCGCCCGTGACCTCACCCTGGTCGCCCCCGACAGCATCGCCCCCGGATGGACGACCTTCCGCTTCACGAACACCTCCCCCATGATCCACTTCGCCGTGGTGGAACGGATGCCGGACGGTATCGGCCTCGCCGAGCAACAAGCCGAGGTGGCCCCGGTCTTCCAGGACGGACTCGATCTCCTCGCCGCCGGCGAGGTGGACGCGGCGATGGCCACGTTCGGGAATCTTCCACCATGGTTCGGCGAGATCGTCTTCATGGGCGGGCCCGGGCTCACCTCCCCCGGACGCACGAGCGAGGCGACCGTGCACCTCGAGCCCGGCCGATACCTCCTCGAGTGCTACGTGAAGACCGACGGAGTCTTCCACTCGTACAATCCCGAAGAGGGAGCCGACGGGATGGTGCACGAATTCGTGGTCGCGGGAGAGGCCTCGTCCGCACCCGAGCCGGAAGCAACCGTGCAACTCACCGTCTCGTCCGAGGGCGGCCTGACCATGCAAGGCGGACTGACGCCCGGTGCGCACACGATCGGGGTGGACTTCGAGGACCAGGTCGTGCACGAGAACTTCGTGGGACACGACGTGCACGTGGTCCGGCTCGACCCGGAAGCCGATCTCGACCGCCTCGAAGCGTGGATGGACTGGACCCGTCCGGAAGGGCTCCAGTCCCCGGCCCCCCTGGAGTTCCTGGGCGGGACGAACGAGATGCCCGCGGGCACCACGGCGTACTTCACGGTCTCATTCGAGCCCGGCGACTATGCTTGGATCGCGGAGGTCCCCGGAGCATCCGGGAAAGGCATGCTGGTGCCGTTCGCCGTCCCGGAGGGTTGAGGAGGGGGGCTCAGCCCGGCCCGATCTGCTGCGGTCCGGGCTCGCTCGGACCTTCGTCCCCGGTTCCTCCGAGCCCGGTCCAGCCCCGAACGATCGCGACGGCGACCGCGATGCCGGTCAGCCCGACCGCCGCTCCGGTCTTCCGCCAATCCAGGGCGCGCGCCTCGAGCGTGAGCATCTCCTCGTTCCGCACCTCCACACGTTGCCGGAGCACCCGGCTCCCTTCACGCCCTTCGTGAACGCTCGTCGGCACGGCGATCACGACGCTCTCGGCGCCACGGTCTTCGACGCGTCCCTCCCATGCACGGTCGGTCGATCCGAGCACGTCCTCGTATGCCTCGGCGAGGGACGCGTCGACCGTCACCCGGACGTCCTGACCGGGCGCGACCTCGGCCGGGCGGACCGCGCTGTACGAGTAGCACGCGGTCCCCGAGACGGCGAAGACGACCATCGCGAGGCCACGCACGGCCCCCGCGCCGGCCCGGCCTGCCCGCCGCGGCGGGCAGGCCGGGGAGCGCCTCTCGTGCATGCTCACCCCGTCGGTGCCTCTTGGAAGTCCAAGGGCACATTCGGATTTTGCTGCCGCTCACCCCTGGGAATGGGGTAGCAGAGCGAGCGATCCGTCATGTCGTCGGTCGTGCCCGGCGTTCCCTCCTGGATCCACCGGCGCAGATCCCCGAGGCGACGTCCCTCGAGCCAGAGCTCGATACCCCGCTCACGCTTCAGGTGCGTCCACGCCTCCTCGAGCGTATCGGCCTCCCATTCGGGAAGGGGCGAATCGTCATGATCGCTGCTCAGGCCGGTGCGCACCTCGTTGATGAGCTCCATCGCGCCCTCGCGGTCGTTCTCCCTGAGACGCGCCTCGGCTTCGATGAGCCGCATCTCGGTTCCCTTGGAGAGCGGATAGGGCGCGTCCAATGTCGGGTACTTCGTCTGAAAGAACCACGGGACCTGACCGATCCCCGTCACTTCGGCGTTGCCGAACGGAAAGTCCGGATCTTCGTCCCAGGATGTTCTCGGGTCGCCGGTTTCGAGGTAGTAATCCTCGTAGAAGGTGTTCCAAGTGGAATGGGCCCGCCACGGCGTGTTGGACGACCCGAAGAACACACGATTGTACTGATCCTCCTCGAGGGTCGATGTCTCCAACTGGTGCACGAACGAGGTGGGGACTTCGTCCGCGTCCGCCACCGCGCCGGACCAATCGTCCAGCCAGATCCGGACCGAGGCCCGCCCGGCCCGGGCGGCCGTCACCACGTCGTCGAGCCCCGCTCCGGAGCCGACATCGATGGCTTCACTGAACGCCTCCTCGGCCCGTTCGAAGAACACCGCGCTGGGCTCGGGCTCGCCCCCGTCGATCACACCGTGGCACCAGTTCTCGCCCATGAGCCGGTAGGCATACCCCTGCCACAGAAGCGCCCGTGCGGCGTTCGCATTGCTCGAGAACGAGTCTCCCAACCCTTCACGCAACCGACGGACGGCGTCGTCCGCCACCCACCGGGCGCGCTGTGTGTTGTTCCACTGGACGTCGACGTTGTCCGAGTCCAGGCGCCCGAGGTGCGCGTCGAAGGAGAACCCGGCGAACCCGGTCTGTCCCGCGAAGTGGAGCTCCCGGGTCACCACCGTCTGCTGATACGCGACCCGGTTGAATGCGGCCACGTACGCCAGGCCGATGGTGTTGACCAGCGCGGGCTGCGCCAACGGATCGTTCAAAAATTCGTCGGTGACGGGGCCCGGATTGGTGACGTCCAGGTCACAACCCCCCAGGGCCGACACGCCCATGGCGAGCATCAAGCTCGCCGTCACCCTGTTCTTCCTTCGCTCGGGTCGCCGTGACCGGGCCGAACGGCTCCGCCACCACGCCCCCTTCGACTCGAGTCCTCGTTCCATCTTCATGGAGTCACTTCCTCTGATCTATGTTCGTAGTGCGATAACGTCGTGTTGACCCCCAGGGGGGCCTCCGCCTTCGTGCGCTGCACGATCTTGCCCCCTCTACCAGTTGACCTGGAGCTGCGCGCTGAACCGCATCGGAGCCGGGATGTGCTCGCGTATGCGCCGAGAACCGCTCTCCGGTCCCCAATTCGACCCGCCCATCTCGGGGTCGAAGAGCTCCATGTCGGGATCCTTGTAGAGCCGGATGTTCCGCGCCGACAGGCTCAGGGTCGCGTCCGACGTACCAGGAATCCACGACGCCACAGGCGCGGTGAGCGAGATGTTACGAATCTTGAAGAAATCGGCCGGCGAGACGTTCCAATCGCTGCTCGAGGTCGACTGCCTGCAGCGGAGTCGGTCCCACGCCTTCACCTCATCGTCACGACCTTCGTCCCAGAGCCGGTTGGCCTCGAGGCACACCGGCCACAAGGTGTTTCCGCGCCCGACCGCGGAGCTCGTCGGCCCGATGAGGCTATAGTGGCCGCCCTGGAACTCGCCGCGTGCGGAGAGGCCGATCCCGCCGGGGAGATCGAACGTGTTTCGGACTTGGAGAATGTGCGTCGGCCAAGCCGGTCCGTGGCAGAGATCGTCCGGATCCGTGGATACGACCGGCTCCGCCTGCTCGTGTGGATTCATGATCCGACGTGGCGTCCAGGTGCACAGGGGCTTGCCTTCCTCGATGCGCATGTCGTTCGACATGAACGGCGGCGCACCACCCATGTCGAGCACGCGGCTGTGGTTCGTGGACAAGCTCACCCCGGCATCCCAACCGAACGCCGGGCCCTCGAGGATCGACGCGTCCACGCTGAGCTCGATTCCGGAGTTGCGAAGCTTTCCGACGTTCTCGAGCTGGCTCGGCCAGTTCCCGTTGGACGGAACCTGCTGCACGTCGAAGAGGGCGTCCTCGGTGACCTGCCGGTAATAGGTGAAGCTCGAAGAGATCCGGTCGTCCCAATGAGACGTCTCGAGACCCACCTCGGCCTCCTTGGTCCGTTCAGGGCCCAGGTTGGGGTTCCCGAGGTTGCGGGGTTGGAACGCCGAGCTTCCGGCGTAGCTCGCCGGGTCCCAGGTCCGTACCGCGTCGAAAGCTCCGGGGGCCCGACCGGCGTGACCGTAGGCACCGCGGAGGCGGACACTGCCCCACGCGTCGGGCCAGAATTCCTCGTCCGACAACACGTAGGAGCCGCTCACCTTCGGGTAGGCCTGAAGGCCGAAGTCCGAACCGAAGGCGCTATTGCCGTCCACCCGCAGTCCGAGGGTGAGAAAGTACCGATCGGCGATGTCGAGCACGTTCTGCACGAACCCACCGGCCGTCACGACACGCTGTCGATTCTCCCAGGCCAACCGATTCGCACCGCTCGTCACCGTGGGCTCACCCGGTCCGGGCAAATCTTCCCCATAGCCCTCGACCTCGTTGCGTGTCTCCGTGACGCTCTGCGCCCCCCAGGAGAAGGTGCTGCGGAGCCCTGCCGGGAGATCGAAGGCATAGCTGCCGACGTAGTCCGCGCTGAGCGTGCTCAACGTCCAACGCAGGTTGCCGACCGCGCCTCGCTCGAACAGGATGAACCCGAACCGACGAACCTGGCGTCCTTCCCAGTTCGCGACGTCGTACCCGAGCGTGAACCGGTTCGAGAGGTTCCCGGCCGTGTGACGCGCGTTCAAGCCGGTGGTGAAGCGGGTGATGTCCTCGGTGATCTCGAACTCGAGGATCTGATCCAGGAACTCCTTGTCACCGCTCCCGAAGTAGTTCTGGTCCAACCTGTACGCGTTGAGCGCGAGCCCCTGCGCGTTGTTGCCCATCGAGGTGCGCTGGATGGCGTCGCTCGTGAACGAGGTATTCCACTGGACATTGAGGCCGGGCAGGGGCTCGAAGTCGAGGTTCCCCCGCACGCTGTAGCGCTCCTCCTTGTCGTTCGGAAGGACGGCCTGATTGTCCTCCATCGCTCCCGAGAGGAAGTACCCGAGGTCTCCGCTGCCGCCGCTGACGGACAGGCCATACTGCTGCCAGTGTCCATTTCCGAGCCACGGATCGATGTACAAGAACTCGGACTTTCGATCCTCCGCGCCGTACGTGGCCCCTTTCGGAGCGAACGGTTGAACTTTCGCGAAGCCCTGTCGCGTCTGCGCCGTCCACCGTGCGTCACCGGTCTGTCCCCGCTTGGTGAAGATCTGGATGACCCCGGCGGACGCTTCCGTGCCGTAGAGTGTCGTGGCGGCCGGTCCCTTCACGATCTCGACCCGCTCGATGTTGTCGGGGTTGATATCGTTGATGGCGCTCGACGCCGTCGCGGCGCCCCGTCCGCTCATGGCGTCCCGGCCGTGCATGCTCGGATAGGCCTCTCCATACACGCGGACTCCGTCGACGTACACCAGGGGCTGACTTCCCATCGCCACGCTGACGTTGCCCCGCAGACGAATCTGCGAACCGGCCCCTATGGTCCCGCTGGTCTGCAGGATGTTGACGCCGGGCGCTTGGCCCTGGAGCGCACTCTCCACATTGACCATGGGCTCGGACATGCGGTCCATGTTCAGCTGCTCGACCGTGTTTCCGACCTCACGGCGGCGGGCCTGGCCCGCGGTACCGGTCACCACGATCTCGTCGAGCCCGAGGGCTTCGACGGGTAGGCTGAAGTCGACTTGGGTCGTCTCCTCGGCGCCCACCGTCACGGTTCGGCTCGCCGGTGTATAACCCAGGATCTCGGCGCGGAGGGTGTGCTCACCCGCCGGCACGTTGACCAGAATGAAGCGCCCCTGTGCATTGGTCAGCGTCCCGAGATCGCCATCGGGGATGAAAACCTGGACCCCCGAGAGAGGTTGGCCGTTCGACTGGTCGACGACCGTGCCGGCCACGGTGCCGGAAGGCCCCTGCGCAACCGTGCCCAACGGGAAGAGCAGCAGGGATGAGAGAATTGAAAGGAACTGCAAAGATCGCATGGGAGTGTCTCCGTATACTTGCGCTACAGCGATAGGGTTGAGCTCACCACTGTGCGGGGGATGCCCGAAGCGATCGCTTGGGCACGTCAGCCGGTATGGCGCGGGCCATGAGAGTACAGCGTGCTCCCACGGCATCCACAACCGGCCTGCTACCAGGCCAGATGTGTGGTCCGTCATCCCGCGAAGTGGCTTGTGATCCCGCGAAGCGGTGTTAGCGCTCGGTGGTCAGATCAGCGCTGAATGGGACATCGCCGGCCCCCGTCGATCGACGAGAGCGGCGTGTGCATACATCGGAGGGATCCCAGCGGAAACGTGTGTTGCTCACGCATTGTATAGCACGCTCCGTTGGTCATCGGAAAGAGAGGAGAACCCGACCTGTCGGTCGGTTCGTCCGGAGAGGTGAGATGGTACCACGGGTACGTGGGATGGTAAACCCCCTGCTTGCGGACCGACCCGATGCGACGCCTCTTCCACCCGCCACCATCCGGCTTCGTCACCCAGGAGGTTCATCGATGTCGATCCGTCGCCCCCGCGTTCCGGATCCCCACTCAGCCCGCCCGCGATCATGAAGGATCCACGCGAGGGCACGCGTGCGACCCACGAACGCAAGATCAGCCGCATTCTCGAGACGCCGCTCTACGTGGCGGACATCGAGCGGGCCGCGCGGTTCTACGAAGACGTGCTCGGCTTGCGCCGGATGTCCACGGGAAATCGGCTGATCCCGATGGACGCGGGAGGCGGCACCGTCCTCCTGATCTTCCTGCGTGGCGCCACCACGGAGGGATCGACCTTCCCCGGCGGATGGATTCCTCCGCACGACGGCAAGGGGCGCAGCCACTTCGCGTTCGCCATCGACCCGGACGACGTGGAGGGCTGGCGTGAGCAGTTGGGGCGAAGCGGCATCGAGATCGAGAGCGAGGTCAGGTGGCCCCGTGGCGGGACGAGCCTCTACATCCGGGATCCGGACGGGCACTCGGTGGAGCTGGCCACGCCCGGGGTGTGGCCGGTGTATTGATATGACGGAGGGCGGTGCCTTTCCCCGAAACGCACCGCCCTCCGCCATTCCGCTCGAGTGCCGCTAAGGCGCCCTCATCCGCACTCGCTGTAGCCGCACACGTGGCACGTCTTGCAGCCTTCCTCGAAGGCCAGCTGGCCGGAGCCGCAGTCGGGGCAAGCCCCCATGTCGAAGAGCTCCGGGCCGTGGTGCGTCGACGGGGACGGCTCCGGCCGAGCTCCGCCGTCGTTGCCCGACTCGGAGGACACGGGCACGCTCAGCGGGAGCGCCTCCTGCACGCCCTCCTTTTCCTCGAGATACCGTTCGATGGCCTGGCCGATGGCGTCGGGGGCCGAGAGCACCTTGTTGGGCCCGAGACCGACCGCACGGTCACAGGAGATCCCGCGGAGCTGATCCTTGACCTCTCGAATCGGGATGCCCGACCGCAGCCCGAGCGAGATGAGCCGCCCGATCGCCTCGGCGTCGGCCATGGCCGGCCCGCCCGCTTTGCCCAACGTACAGAAGACCTCGAACGGCCGGCCGCTCTCGTCCTCGTTGATCGTGACGTAGAGGTCCCCGAGCGGGGAGATCATCTTCATGGTGTAGCCCCGAAGCGCCTGCGGACGCTGACGCTTGTGGCGCGCGGCGCCGGCGCTCATGTCCTGATCTCGGAGCTCTCCGCGGAGCCGCTCGTTCTCGTAGCGCAGGTTGTGCGCTTCCTCACGGGCGTCCGCGACCTCGTGCTCGAGCTCGGAGATGTTCGCCGTGACCTCGGCGGGCACCTCGGTCTTCCCGGTCTTGCCCGTGGAGAGCACCTGGCCATCCCGCGAGCCGTCCCGATAAACCGTCACCCCTTTGCAGTCGAGGCTGAACGCGAGCTCGTAGATCTCGCGGACGTGCTCCTGGGTCGCTTCCTTGGGGAAGTTGGTCGTCTTCGAGATGGCCGAATCACAGTGCTCCTGGAAGGCGGCCTGCATGCGCACGTGCCACTCGGGCGTGATGTCGTGCGCGGTCCGGAACGTCTGCTGGATATACTCCGGGATCTCCTCGAAGTGGATGTGGCCTTCCTCGGCGATCCGTTCCATGAGCTCGTCGGTGTACCAGCCCCCTTCCTCGGCCAGGCGCACGAAGTCCGGATTGACGTCAGGCATGACGGAGCCGGCCTGGTTCCGCATGAACGCGACCGCGAAGAGCGGCTCGATCCCCCCCGAGCATCCCGCGAAGATGGAAATGGTGCCGGTCGGCGCCACGGTCGTGAGGTTGCAGTTCCTGAGGGGACGCTCGGGACGAATCCGGCTTCCGTCGGCGCGGCGCGCCGCCGTGTCGTCAGGGCCCCAGATGGACTGCTTCCACTCCGGAAAGACGCCACGCGTCTCGGCCAGCCGCTCCGAAGCCACGCGGGACTCCTCGCTCAAGAAGCCCATGACCTTCCGGGCGAGCGCGACGCCTTCCGCGGAGTCGTACGGAATTCCGAGACGGACCAGCATATCCGCCCAGCCCATGACCCCCAGCCCGATGCGGCGAATCCGCTGGGCGAGGTCGTGGATCTCCCGAAGCGGATACTGGTTGGCGTCGATCACGTTGTCGAGGAAGTGCGTGGAGAGATGCACCACCTGACGCAACGCTTCCCAGTCGATGCCCTCGTCGGGATCGGTGCCCGGACGCGCCTCCGGCTTCACGAAGAGCCCGAGGTTCACGCTTCCCAGGTTGCAGACGTCGTACGGGAGCAGCGGTTGCTCGCCGCACGGGTTCGTGGCTTCGTAGCGGCCCAGGTGTGGCACGGGGTTGTACTCGTTCGCCCGGTCCACGAAGAACGTGCCCGGCTCACCGGTGCGCCACGCACCCTCCACGATCAGATCGAAGATCTCGCGCGCGCTGTCCTGACCGACCACCGCCCCCGTCTTCGGGTTCACGAGGTCGTACGTCTCGTCCTTCGCGACCGCGTCCATGAACGCGTCGGTGATCGCCACCGAGATGTTGAAGTTGGTGATCTGGGTCGTGTCGTTCTTGCACTCGATGAACCGACGGATGTCGGGATGGTCGACCCGAAGGATTCCCATGTTCGCGCCACGCCTGGTACCGCCCTGCTTCACCACGTCCGTGCTGGCGTCGTAGAGCCTCATGAACGAGACCGGACCGGAGGCGACTCCCATCGTTGAACGGACCGTCTCGCCCTCGGGCCGAAGGCGGGAGAACGAGAATCCGGTACCGCCCCCGGATTGGTGCACCAACGCCATGGAGCGGAGGGTGTCGTAGATGCCGCTCTTGCCGTTCGAGAGCGCGTCGTCGACGGGCAGCACGAAGCACGCGGAGAGCTGACCCAGCGGGCGTCCCGCGTTCATGAGGGTGGGCGAGTTCGGTTCGAACTTGCCGTTGATCATGAGGTCGTAGAACTGACGGGCGACCTCGTCCACGGCCGACTCGGAGGCGCCGTAGTCGGCGTCCACGTCCGCGATCGTCCGCGCCACGCGCCAGAACATGACCTCGGGCTCCTCGGTCGGCTGTCCCTCCGGATCCTTCTTCAAGTACCGCTTCGCGAGGACGATCCGGGCATTCTCCGTGAGCTCCGCCGGAGGAAGGTCGTCGGGAAGCGCGTCGTCGAAGATCACGGGCTCACGGGGCGGGCGCGGAGTGTGGATTCGAGGCATGGTGTGCGGTACTCCTCGTGCGGGTGGCGCTGTGGAAAAGCGGCGTGGAAAACGTTGGACACGACGTCGAAAACCGGCGGGAGACCGCCCGCGCCGTGGTGCTGCCTGTAGAATGCCGCGCCGGCTCCCACCGGATATGGGGCAGGGGCACAATAGGGGCCCAATATCTTGTGGTCAAGCACGTCCGGGCACCGCCCATGTCCAGAACGCCGAAAAGGCCCGGCCGGGGCGGATTCGCGGCGTGCGGGCGTCACGCCCGACGTCGCGGCGCGTGCCGCAGCACCGGTCTCGCACCGGGGGCCTGACGACTGATGTGCACACTACGGAGGCATACACTTCGGCGCCTGTTCGGTCCCCCGGATGTCTCCGGCCCAGGGGGCCAGGGGGCCAAGGGGCCAGCAGCCCGTGGCAGGCGTCCGGCGGCCGTCGTTGGGAGCGCGCTACGAGCCGTTAGAAGGAGAGGCCGAGCCGTACGTACACGCTGGGACCGCCGCCTCCGACGAGGGGTTGGGCGAGCCCCACGCGCGTCAGCAACGGGAAGTCGTAGAGCGCGACGACCTCGGCGGCCACCTCGGCTCCGACCGAAGCGAGGGGGCGTCGCGCCGCGCTCAGAAACGCCTCGGTCGTGTCCGGATCCCAGGCATCTCCCGCGTCGGCGAAGAGCGCACCCACGACCCGTCCCAGATAGAGCGGCCACGTGCCCAGCCCCCGATGGACCAGCCGAAGGGGAAAGCGATACTCGCCCGAAGCGGTCCAGGCGTACCGGCCCAGGCGCGACTGCCTCGGATAACCCCGGGCCCCGAAGAAGAGCGGTGATCCCCCGAAGAGGCGGAGTCCGCTCAGCGTCTCGGGCCGCCCCGAGGCGCCACCGACCTCGAAATGTCCGCCGGGAGCGTTGGGTCCCCCCGCGACTCCACCGGTGAGCTGGACCGCGAGCAGGTGCGAAGCGTGCCCGCGCCCGCCGAGCGGCACGTATCCACGCGCCCGTCCAACCACGTCGTCCACCGAACGATCCCGTCCGACGACGCCGCGCACGGAGTCGGGCGCATTGAGCTCCTGTCGTGACCGGCCGCTGAGAAAGAGATCGACGCCCTTCGAGCTCCCCACCTGAAACGCGTGCGACCTCGCAGTCGAGTACGAAACCGTGCCACGGACGTCCACGAGGTCGACGCTCGGACGTGCGAGACGATAGGACGTCGCAGCCCGGAGGTCGTTGTTCAGAAGCGTCCGTGCCTCCTCCACCAGGCCCGCGGTCACGGTGAGCTCCAACCGGTCGCGCCAGGACGGCACGCGGAACCGGCCCGACGCCGAGACGGAGCGCTCTCGCTCCAAGACGAAGAGGGTATCGGGGGCCGCCTCCGGATCGGAGCGTCCGAGGCGCACTCCGTCGTCGTCCCAGTGCTGCGACGCACTCAAGGAAAGCACGGGGTTGCCCAGCCCCCAGTACGCGTACGCCAGCCCACCTTCCACCTTCCCGCCGCTCGTGAACACGCGTCCGAAGGCATCGTAAGCGTGACGCCCGGCAATGTCGCGACTACCGGTCTGGGCGCCGACCCCGAAGCCGAGCAGCTCCCGTTCACGGATCGGCCCTTCCGAGGTCGACTGGGCGGGTGTGCGCACGGGCGCCCGCAGCAATGGCTTCCAGTACCGTGGCAAGAGCGTGGGAATGGGCGAATACGCCTCCACCTCGCCCGTGGCCGCACCGCCCTCGAACGGCCGCTCACGCTCGAAACGAGCGTGAGGTGGGGGCGCCTCGGGTGCGGCTCGAGGCTCGAACGGCATGCGCGCCACGTCCCACCCCTCGGCGTGATAAGCGCTATAGTGGAGGTGGCGCCCCGTCGGGTCGATCGACGGGAAGTTCACGCCGGTCCGGACGTTGCTGAGCAGCCGTGGCGGACCCGACGTTCCCGTGTCGGGATCGAATGACGCGGCGAGCACGTTCAGAATTCCGGTTCGATCCGACGCCCAGACGACCCAGCGTCCGTCGGGGGACCAGCTCGGAGCCAGGTCGAGCGCCCGGTCGCTCGTGAGCTCCGCACGCACCGTGCCGGTTTCCGCGTCGAGCACGACCACGTCGTGCGCTCCGCCGCGCACCCTTCGCGTCGCCGCCACGAACGCCCCGTCCGGCGAGACGGCCGGGTCGCCCCAGTGCACGGCCCCGTCGGGCTCCGAGAGCGACGCCACGGATCCGTCCACGAGGCTTACGCGCACGAGCTCGCTGGTGCCTCCCCCTTCCTGCACGGCCACGGCCCATGTGCCGTCCGGACCTGCCGCCGGCTGCGCGAGACGGGCGGCGCGCGTCACACGCCGCGTCCGCCCGTCCGGTTCCACGAGGTAGAGATCACCGTAGACGCGGTACGGATCCTCGCGCTCGAGCTGCCCAACCAGAAGCCGCCCATCGGGCATCCAGTCGAACGAGGCCACTCCGTTGACCCTGACCGAGGCCGCGCGGCCCGCGCCCTGCACGGGCTCGAGCACGATACGGGTGTCCGACCGTCCGTCGGAGCGGACGTAGGCGAGCGTGCCGGCCGGGCCGACTTGGGGCTCGACGGCCCAACGAGCTCCGCTCGTGACCCAATGGGGTTCGGTGACGGAGCCGAGATCGGCGAGCCGCTCCTCGAGGTCCGCATAGCGGGCCTCGAGGGAATCCGCCCATTCCCTCCATGCGTCGGAGAACGACACGTCGAACGCGTCCTGCGCCGCCGCGTCCAGCCGATACGGGACCCATTGACCCGCGACCGCCTCCGCGAAGGCCGCCATGCGATCCTCTCCGTGCCGCTCGAGCATGTGCTCGAAGAAGAGAGAGCCGTAGAGATACGGGCGGTTTCCCGCCGGCCATACGGGGGATGAAGCGGAGGCCTGCCCCACCCCCTCGAAGCGGTCTCCGAGCACGGCGGTCCGGATCTGCATCTCGTGGAACGTCCCGCGGAGGCGACCCGCATCCGTGAGCGCCGACTCGTACCACGTCGCGATCCCCTCCTTGACCCACCGCGGTGTGCCGTGGCCCGGGAAGAAGGGCCAGCGGGTCGGAACGCGTCCGAACACTGCCCGCAGGATCTGGCCGAGGGGGTTGTCCGTGGGGTCGAGGTGGACCACGTGCGCGAGCTCGTGCGTCAGCACCAGCTCCAACCAGTCGTCGAAATAACCCAACCCGGGCTCGTCGACCGGTGGGCGCGCGTAGATCGTGATGCGGTTCGACGGCGTCACGCGCGCGAAGCCGTTGGAGATGTCGGTGTGGTCGGTCAGCAGGATGTCGATCGTGCCCTCCGGCGCCGCCAGGAACGCCGAATCGAGCGCCGAAAGGGCGACTTCGGTTCGGTGCGCGGCTCGACGTCCGAGCGCCTCGAGCCGAGCCGGGAAGGTGACCCGAGCCCGCTCCGTCGAGATCGTCCGCCAGTCCTCGTCGGGCGGTGCCTGTTGGGCCTGACCCGTCGCACCGAAGGCCAGGAGCCCGGCGAGCGCCATCGCCACGGGTGCCACCCACCGTACCTTGCCGACAAGCCAAATCCGCGCGACCGTTCTGATAGTTCTTCTCCACATCTTCGGCTGGATCATCGATCATGTCCTCCGACACCCGACTCTGGTACCGACTCGGCTACCTGCTCGAGCGCCAGGGCAGCCGGCCCGCCGAAGTGGGTCATGCCCTGTCCGCCTTCAAGACACGCCTCCGCGAAGGAGCCGCCGGTCCCGCGTCCGACCGAAAGAACGAACCCGGAAACCCGTCCGACCGCACGCGGTCGTTCCCACTCCCTTCCTCCGATCAACTGATAGCCGCCGGGCTCACGGCGCTCGGCGGTCGGCTCCTCGCCGCCTGGAAGCCGCGCCACGGGACCGACGTCATGGACCTCGTCCGCTCGGGGCTGGCCGGCGTGGGCGCGGCGTTCGTGGTCGAGTTGGCTCGCCCGCTCCTCCGAGGCGAGCGCACGCTGCCCTCCCTCGACCAGAGCACGCTCGATCGGCTGCTCACCGGGCTGGCACAAGGACTGGTCTACGGCGCCGTGGTCGAGCCCAGGCTGGCCGGGCCGGGCGCGTTGAGGGGCGCGGTGTACGGCGTGGCCGAATACGCGGCGGTACCCGCGGGCGGTCTGTCCCGGATGTTCGGCCGTGCCACGCCTCAAGGTCGGATCCCCGTCGTGGGGCGGGCGTTGGACGGCTTCGACGGCCGGGACCGAGCGTTTCTCGAGCATCTGGCGTTCGGGGTCGTCATCGGGGTGCTCTACCGCGGTGAGCGGGAAAACAGCGGTATCAGGGAGGAGGTGGCGGGCGCGTGACCTCCGTCGTCCGCCCCCTCGACAACATAGCTCCCGGGGCACCGAGGAATCGATACACTCCCGTCTCGTGACACGTCTCCGGAGCCGCGCTCGTCCTTCGGAAGGATCCCGAGGAGCTGGGCACCGCCCCCCGAGCCCGCACCGAAGTCCCGCACGAAGCAGAACGCCCCCGGCCTGGACCGGACCGCGGCCCCGACGAAGCGGCTCGCCTGTACGTCCCACCGGTCCAGAAGCACATAGCGCGCCCCCACCGCGTCGGCTTCATCGAGCTGCACGTCCGGATCGCCGTCGAACGGGAAGGTCCGACTCGGGACCCCACCGCTCATGACGTAGAAGATCCGGGGCTTGCGGGTCATCACGGCCGACCCCTCCGGCAACGTCCGGCCCATCCACTCCGCCGCACCTGCGAATTCGGCCACGCCCTCCCCGTAACAGGCGAACGGACCCGACGTGGCCGCGGCCGACGCACAGGCCCGTGCGTCTCGGACCGTCCCAAGCCAACTCCCCAGCGCGGGCAGGAGCAGGAGGACCAGCGCTGCGGCCGCGACGACCCGGGCGCCCCCACCCATCCGGCGGGTCCAACCCTGGAGCGCGACCGTTCCGTACACGAGGCAGAGCGGGAGCACGGGCAGCACGAAGCGATCACCACCCCACACTTCCGGCCAGACGAGAATCAGCGCGACGTAGAGCGGAAGGAAAAGCTCCGCGGCCCCCGGAGCCTTCCGGATCTTCGCTCCCCATCCCCACGCGACCGCCACCACGAGGCCGATGCCGAGCGCCATCGTCCAGGCGCCCTGCGCGCCCACCACGGCATCGGGTAGGTGTCCGGTGACGTAGGTGACCGCGTTCCCGACCGCTCGGCCGGCCAACCCGGCCACCCCGACCGTCCCGAGACCGGGCTGGTAGGGATCCACCATCCAGAACTCCGAGACGTAATCCCCCACCCCCTCGCCCCGTCCCCGAATCCACCACGCCACCGCGGGGAGCACGAACACGGCCGCGGCGACCGCCAGGGTTCGGAATCGGCGGCGAAGCGCCAGCCACCCGAGCACGGCGATCAGGAGCGGGAGGCCGGCCGAGCGGGTGAAGTAGGCGGCCAGCGCCGCGCCCAGCCCGAGGGCGATCCAGCCCCGATGCCACGAGCGCGCCTCCCCGGTCTCGAGCGCCCAGAGCGAGACGAGGATCAGCAAGACGAACACCGGGTCCGAGAGGATCCAGTGGCTGTAATAGACCACGGCCGGCGCGGCGGCGACCAGGACGGCGACCGCGAAGGCGCTCCAGGGGCCGAGACGACGCTCGGCCCACACGAAGCTGAACCCGACCATCAGGACCGTCGCGACCGCCACCACCCCTTTGAACACGGGCCAGGTGGCCGCCCCGAGCAACGCGAAGCCGGCGAGCAGCGCGGGAAAGAGGGGTGGGTACTTCGTATGCGGCTGGTCGGCGGGGTCGTAGGCGTCGACGTAGCCCCGGCCGTTCGCGAGCGCGTCCGCGAGCGCCAGGTAGGCCGCGTTGTCGCCGCCGCTGTGCGGGGCCGGATTGAAGGCCCACGCCACGAGCCCGGCCGCCACGGCGACCGCGGCGGCGAGCAGCGACCAACGGAGCGGTCCGCGCATCGTCACCCGGACGGTGCCTCCAGCGCCCGGGCCACGACGCCGCCGTGCGCGGCGAGCCGTTCCCGAGCCTCCGCGGCGTCGATGCCCAGCTGCCCCATGACGAGGGCCGTCTTCACGTGCCCCTCCGCGCGCGCCAGCAGATGCGCGGCGTCATCCCGGGACACCTCCAGGAGGGCCACCAGGATGCGTTCGGCGCGGTCCTGGAGCTTCGAACAGGTGACCTGGAGATCGACCATGAGGTTGCCGTGGACCTTTCCCAGCCGGACCATGGCGCCCGTGCTGATCGTGTTGAGCACGAGCTTGGTCGCGGTACCGGCTTTCATGCGCGTCGATCCGGTCACGACCTCGGGTCCCACGAGCGGAGCGATCACCACGTCGTGCGTGGCGAGGAGCTCCGCGCTCGGCGGCGTGCACAGGAAGAACCCGGTCCGGGCGCCGAGCGTGCGGGACCGCTCCAGCGCGCCGTGCACGAAAGGCGTCGTGCCCGAGGTAGCGATGCCCAACACGAAATCCTCCGGGCCCACGCCGAGCTCGTCCACGGCCTCCGCCCCGTCGCCGGGCACGTCCTCAGCCCCTTCCCGGGCTCGCACCAGCGCCTCGTGCCCGCCGGCGATCACCCCACGGACGAGGTCCGGGGACGTACCGTACGTTGGCGGCATCTCGGCGGCGTCGAGCACACCGAGCCGGCCCGAGGTGCCCGCCCCGACGTAGATGAGCCTCCCGCCACCGCGGAACGCCGCCTCGGCGAGATCCACCGCCCGTGCCACGTCGTGCCGGACCTCCCAGATCGCGTCCGGGACCCGGCGGTCCTCGGCATTGATCAGCTCGACGAGCTCGAGCGCGTCGAGCTCGTCCATCCGCTCGGAGCGCTCGTTCCGTTGTTCGGTCAGGCGTGTATCGAGCATGCGCTTGTACGTCCTCCCGCCTACACTGATCTTCTTGAAGGAGAAGCTAGTGGGCTCCGCCCGGCGGCGTCCACTTCGCGCCGGCTCGCGGCGCGCCCGCGGACCTTCCACCCCACGACCGATGGCGCCCTCGTCCCGCTCCGTCCTCTCCGTGGCGCTCGGCACCGTGCTCGTGTTGAGCGCCTTCCTCGCGTGCGGGCCCCAGGACGCGTCCAGGTTCTCCGCGGACTGGCCATACCCCGAAGGTGGGGAGCCGGTCGTCACCGAGATGGAGCGCGGCGATCGTATCCGGACCACCGATCGCCGGAAGCCCGCGCATGGGTGAGCTGCGCACCCTCCTCCCCTACTTCCGTCCCTACCGGAGGGGGTTCGTCCTCGGCCTGGTGTGCGTCGTCTTCGCCAACGGCTTCCAGGTGGCGGGGCCGTGGCTGCTCAAGCTGGCCATCGACGGGATCGGCGACCCCGAGGTCACGCGGGCGCGCATCACCGGGCTGGCGGGGCTCATCGTCCTGGTCGCGCTGATCGGCGGGGCGTTCCGTTACGGCATGCGCGAGCTGCTGAACGGCATCAGCCGGCGCATGGAGGCGGACCTCCGCAACGACTTCTTCGGGCACCTGCTCCGACTCGATCCGTCCTTCTACGGCCGGACACGCACCGGAGATCTGATGAGCCGGGCCACGAACGACACGCTGGCCGTCCGCATGGCCGTGGGACCCGCCGTGATGTACACGGTCAACACCGTGGTGACCTTCACGCTCACCCTCGGCCTCATGATCTGGATGAGCCCGCGCCTCACCCTGTACGCGGTGCTTCCTCTCCTCGCGCTCCCGCCGATCATGATCCGGTTCGGCAAGATCATCCATGAACGGTTCGAGCGCATCCAGGAGCAGTTCTCCTCGATGTCGACCTTCGTGCAGGAAAACCTCACGGGGGTGCGCATCGTGCGGGCCTACGGCCAGGAAGCGGAGCAGGCCCGTCGCTTCGACGCGTTCAACGAGCGCTACCGACAACGAAACATGGCCCTCATCGTGTCGACCGGCGCCTTCCGGCCCCTCCTCATGTTCATCTCGGGACTCTCCATGGTCGTCGTCACCTGGCTCGGGGGCCTCCAGGTCATCGCCGGCACCATCACCGTGGGCACGTTCGTCGCATTCACGTTCTACCTCACGCTCCTCGTCTGGCCGATGATCGCGCTCGGCTGGGTGGTGAACCTCTACCAGCGCGGCGCCGCCTCCATGGGGCGCATCAACCGGATCCTGCGCACCGAGCCGGAGATCACGGCACCCCCGCAGCCGCGCCGACTCTCCGATCCGCGGGGCGAGATCCGCTTCGAAGGAGTCTCGTTCGCGTATCCCGGTACCGACCGGGTCGTGCTCCGGGACATCGAGTTCACGGCGCGGGCCGGCGCGACCGTGGCCCTCGTGGGTCCGACCGGAGCCGGCAAGAGCACCCTGGTCTCATTGCTCCCCCGTCTCTACGACCCGACCGAAGGCCGCATTCTGTTCGACGGGATCCCCCTGCCCGAGCTCGATCCGGCCGAGCTGAGGGCGCACCTCGCGATGGTTCCGCAGGATGCCTTCCTCTTCTCCGATTCGATCGCCGCGAACATCGGGCTGGGTCATCGGGAGGAGCCGGATCGGGGATCCGTCGAAGCGGCGGCGCGCATCGCCCAGCTCGACGATCAGGTCCGGGAGCTTCCGCACGGCTACGACACGCTCCTGGGAGAACGGGGCATCAACCTCTCCGGCGGACAGAAGCAGCGGGCCACGCTCGCCCGGGCGCTGGCGCGCGAGCCGACCGTGCTCGTCCTCGACGACGCCCTGAGCGCCGTGGACACGCAAACGGAAGCCCGCATCCTCGACGACCTGCGCTCGATCACCTCGAGCCGAACCACCTTCATCATCAGCCACCGGGTGTCGGCCGTCATGCATGCGGACCTGATCCTGGTGCTCGAGGCAGGACGCATCGTCCAACGGGGACGTCACACCGACCTCATCGCCGAAGGCGGCACCTATGCGAGGCTGCTGGAGCGTCAGCTCCTCGAGGAGGATCTGGAATCGGGCGTGGCGGGAGCGCGCCGGTGACCGACGGGCGCGCTCACGGGCGCGCCGCCTGCTTCAGCTCCGTTCGACTCAGATCCGCTCGAGGATGAAGCTGGGGGTAAACCGCGTCAGGTATCCGCTCAACACCGTGAACTGCCCCGTCAGCAACAGAACGCCGAACACGATGAGGAGCACGCCGGCCCCCTTCTCCACCGCCGGGATCCACCGGCGGAATCGCTGGAACGTCTGCAAGAACTGATCGAGCGCGAGAGAGGCGAGGAGAAACGGCACCGCCAGCCCCAACGAGTAGACGCTGAGCAATCCGACGCCGGCCCACATCGTGTCCTGGGTGAAGCCGTAGGTGAGGATCGCCCCGAGGATCGGCCCGATGCACGGTGTCCACCCGGCTCCGAACGCCATGCCCACGCCGAACGTTCCGAAGTATCCCGCCGGCTTGTCGTTGAGGTGCATCCGCCGCTCGCGCATGAGGGGCGCGATGCGGAGGATCCCCGCCATATGGAGCCCCAGAAGGATGATGATGACCCCACCGATCCGCGCGATCCAAAGCTCGTACTGTCGGAAGAACTGGCCGAGGAACGACGCCGACGCACCGAGCAGGACGAAGATGAGGCTGAAGCCGAAGACGAAGAGGACCGAGTGCACGAAGGTCGCGCGCCGGTTCAGGCCGGCCTGCAGGTCCTCCAGGCTCATCCCGGTCACGAACGTGAGATAGGTCGGCACGAGCGGAAGCACGCACGGGGACAGGAACGACAACACGCCCGCCGTGAACGCGATCGCGACACCGACATCGACTTCATTCACTGGATCTCTCCCTGTTCCGTTCCGGATGTATCCCCTGATGGGTCGCTCGCGGCGACCCTCGCCTCACGAGCTCGCCTCTCTTCCTGTCGCGCACGCCGGGCCTGCAGAAACGCCCGGATCCCGGTCGTGATCCCGAACCACCCGGCCACCCCGGCGATCATCCACCCAACCGCGGTCGGAGCCCAAGCCGCGACCGCCGCGACGAGCAGGATCAGGACCGAGACCGTTCCGAGCACCGTCCGGTCTTCCCTGCCGAGCGTACGGTCGCCCGCCAGGGCGTCGCCCAGCACGACACCGGCCCGGACGACCGACGCCAGGGTCAGCCGCCCCGGCGCATGACCGAGCGTGCGGATCTCCTGCTCCAGTCGCTCCGGCAGCGTTCCGCTCGGCTCGATCGATTCCTGCGGAGGTCCGGACTCGGCGGCCGTCGTGGTGACCGGACGCGCCCTGCCCGGCAGCACGATCTCCACCGACGAAGCGAGATCGGCCACGAAGAGTCCTTCGAGCTGACCGGCCAGCCCCCGATCCAGAACGCCCACGTCCAACTCCCAGTTCCCCATGAGGCTCGCGCCGTTCAGATTGCTCGAGCCGACACGGCTCCAGACACCGTCCACCACGGACGTCTTGGCGTGGATCATCGGCCCCTGCCACTCGAAGAGCCGGACGCCGGCTTCGAGCAGAGCGCGGTATCCTCCACGCGAGATGCTTCCCACCCACGGCCAGTTGTTGTGCGCCGGCACCAGGATGCGCACGTCCACCCCGTCGCGCGCCGCGGCGCCCAGCGCCTCGGACACCGCTCGGGGCGCCACGAAGTACGCGTCGGTGATCCAGATCCGATGCCGGGCACGGGCGACGAAATAGTGGAGGGTGCGGTAGACGCGCGCACGCCCGGGCTCCCCTTCGATGAGCCAGACGGGCGTCTCTCCGGCTTTCGCCGCTTCCGGCAGCGTCCCGGCCCGAAAGATCGGCTGGTCGATCGACGACCACAAACGCTCGAAAGCGAGCGCCGCGGCGAGCGCCGCCGGGCCGCGGATCTCGACGCCGGTGTCACGCCACGGTGCCGCCTCGTCGCTGCCGGTCCACTCCACCCCGATGCAGAAGCCGCCCACGAAAGCCACCCGACCGTCGACGCAGATCAGCTTGCGGTGATCGCGCTGCAATACACCGAACGGATCTCCAAGGCCGACGGACGGCCGGTTGAACGGATGTACGCGGGCCCCTGCCTCGATGAGGGGACGCCAATAGGAGCGCGGCGTGGCCCAACACCCGATCCAGTCGTACACGATGTGGACCGGCACCCCCGCCCGGGCCTTCGCGACCAGGGCGTCCCGGAACCGGCGTCCAACGACGTCGTCGCGGATGACGTAGTTCTCGAAGTAGACGAAGCGCTCGGCACCCTCGATGGCGTCGAGCCAACGAGCGAACGTGCTGGACCCTTCGAACTGGAGATTCAGCCGGTTGCCCGTGAGCGTCTCCGATCCGGCGGTACGCTCGATCTCGTCCGTTCCGAAGCGCAGCAGGTCCGGCTCGGCCGGAGGGGGGAGGCGCGGATCGGGTTCCGGGGACGGCACCTGTGGTCGGTCGGTCACGGGAGTCGGCCTCCGACCTCAGCCGAGCTCCGAGGCGAAGCGGTACGAGAGCAGCTTGTAGACGAGCTTCGCGATCAGGAAATCGGGAGCGTGGTTGCCCGCCATGGGTGCATGCTCGACCACGTCCGCGGCGACGACCTCGCGCTCCGCGAAGACCCGCTTCAGGAACCGGAGCGTCCGGTACCAGTCGCCACCCCCGGGCTCCGGGGTCCCCGTCGACGGGACGAGAGACGGGTCGAAATAGTCCACGTCGAAGGTCAGGTACACGCGAGGTCCGAGGGCGTCGAGGGCGCGGTCCATCCAGCGGTCACTCTCCCACATCGCGTCGGCCCACACGAGCTCGGACCCCGACGTGGCCTCCGAGAGGGCCTGTTCCTCTTCACTCGTGGCGCGGATCCCCACGCCGACGACGTCCACCCGGTCGAGCACGCGGCCCATGACCGCGGCATGCGAGTGGGGCGTGCCCTCGTAGCTCCGGCGCAGATCGGCATGCGCGTCCATCTGCAGCACGCTGAGGCGGGTGTCCGAGCGTTCCGCCTGTGCCAGGACGGCGGGCCCCGTCAAGGAGTGCTCTCCCCCCAACATCAACAGGAAGCGATCGTCGCAAGCTTCGGCGACCCGCGCGTACGCTTCGCCGAGCTGCTCCATGGCGTGCGCGGCACCGGCTTTGGTCAACTCGAGGGAAGGAAGCGTGTGCACCCCGTACCCGAGCGCGGGTTCTCCTCCGAGCTCCTGATCGAAGAGCTCGACATAGCGGGATGCCTCGATGATCGTCCGCGGCCCTTCACGCGTTCCACCACCGTACGAGGTCGTCGATTCGTACGGTACCGGAAGCAAGACCGCGCGAGCACGGTCGAAGTCGCCGTCCGCACCATCGAGCCCCAGGAACGTGTGAGGCGCCTCCCAGGGGAGGTCCCGCAGGGCTTCGATCACACCGTCTCGATAGGACAGGTGAGTCCCTCGTTCGGCAACTCGACGCCCGCTTCCTGGCATTCGTTGCACAGGCCGTAGATCTCCAGGCGGTGCCGTACGGGTGCGAACCCGTGCTCGCTCCGAACCCGGTTCTCGACCGAATACATCTCCGTGCTCTCGAACTCCTCGACCTTGGCGCACTCCAAGCAGATCAGGTGCTCGTGGACGGGATGTCGTGAAAGGCGGTGCTCGTAGCGCTTGAAGCCCTCACCGAAATCGTGCTCTTCGACCAAGCGGCTACGCACGAGGAGGTCCAACGTGCGATAGATGGTCGCTTTACCGATGCGCTCTCCGCGCTGGCGGATCTCTCGCTCGATATCGTCGACCGAAAGGTGGGCGTCGGAACCGAAGACGACATCGGCCACCACCTCGCGCTGGTGTGTGACCGGTAAGCCGAGATCACGCAGGTACCGGCCGAACAGCCGGGTAAACGGATCGGTGACGGTTGCTGTGCTCACGCGTCCCTCGCCTTCAGAAACTCCGTATCGAACTCCTCGAGGAGCTCCTCGAACCGGGCCGGCTCGCCGCCGACCTCGACTTCTCGGGGCTCACCCAACTCGTCGCCGCTGCGGCGCACCACTCCTTCGATCACCGCGGCGAACCTGTCCGCCGGCGCTTCGCCCTCGTGGCTCACGGAGGGCGTCACGCTCACGCCATGTCCGGTATGCTCCGCCACGTACGCGACCGTGACCATGCCTCTCCGGTCGGAGGCACCGTCCAGAAACGTACTGACCGCGACCAGACCTTGTTCCTGCCTACCCCGCCGAACAGGGGGAAAGATCCACAGGCGTTCGATGAAGGGAGCCCCGATCTCGTCTCGAATCCGGATCAACGCGCGCGGAATCGCCTCCGGCACGCCGGGGTCCGAGCCGGCAGAGGCATCGCCGCTCATCAGGCCTTCTGCTCGGCGGCGTCCCCCGAGACCACCTCCCGGGTGACCGAGAGCACCTCGGCCACCGCGCGCTCCATCGGTCCCGGCAGCATCGCGCCCGAGGCCTTCGTGTGCCCGCCACCCTCCCAGTGGCGGGCGAGGGCGTTGACGTCGACCTCGCCCGTCGAACGGAACGAAACTTTGATCTCTCCCGCCGCCGTGCCGCGAAAGAGCAGCGCGACCTGGGTCCCTTCCAGCGTCCGGGGCACGTCGACGAGCCCTTCGAGATCCTCGGGAGTCGCGCCGATCCGCTCGTACGACTCGGTCGGGACGGTCATCCAGGAAACCCCGGCCTCCGGGTCGCTTTCCAGCGTGTCCAGAGAATCCCGCAGCAACCGGAACTTCCGAATGGTCGCGGAGCCGTAGATCCGGTCGTAGATCGCTTCGGGATTCACGCCCCGCGCGATGAGGTCGGCGGCGATGTGGTGGCTGTCCGGCGTGGCGTTGGTGTAGCGGAAGCCCCCGGTATCGGTCAGGATCGCCACGTAGATGCCGAGCGTGACGTGATCCGTCCACGGTCCGCCGGCCTTTGAGATCACGTCGTACACGAGCTCACCCGTGGCACACGCGTCCGCATCGCGCAGGGACGTTCCCCCGATCGCGCGCTCGCCCGGAGGATGATGGTCGAGCACGAGCGTCGGCAGATCCCGAATGAGGTCGCGCACCCGGCCGATCCTCGGGACTTCGCCCGTGTCGAGAACGACGGCGAGGTCGGCATCCGCGCACAGGTCGCGCGCCTTCGCCGAGCCGGCCGGCACGATCCAGCTTTCCGACTCGATGAGAAAACGAAACTGGTCCGGAAAGGGCGTCGGGTTGATGATCCAGGCCTCCGTCCCGTTGGCCCTGAGCCAGGAAGCGATCGCTCCCTGACAGCCCGTGCCGTCCCCGTCCGCGTTCAGATGCGTCGTCAGCACGGCGCGACGGGAGGCGAGAAGCGCGTTCCTCGCCTCCATCACGGCGGGCACCCGCTCCGGGGGCGTCCGGTAGCTCACTTCGACTCCTGACCCTGCTGAGATGAAGAGCTCGGTCGGGCTCCCCCCGACATGCTAGCCCGGAAGATACCCAAGACGGGCGGTCGGACGCTACGGGGCGCCGCCTCCGGGAAGCTTCTTCCGCACCTTCGCCCAGGTCGAGGCCAGGTGCACAAGCCTCGACGCTTCCGTGCCCCCCACCCGCGCGTGCCGGAGGGCGTTCCGGAGCGCGTCGGGCCGGTTGGCATGGGCCGGAAGCTCCACGAAAGCGTTCCCGAGCTCCCGTAGGGTATGGGCATCGGATCCGGCCCCCCGAAGGGTACCGTGCCGGTCGGCCAAGTCTTCGGCCCTGGGATTGGCGGTGGGATGATGAAGCCGTGCATTGAACACTTCCACGACTTCACAAAGCGACGCGAGCCGGTCGGCGAGCCGTCCTCCCCCACCCTTTCCACCCGCGTACGGATGGGGCAGATAGGAGATCCCCCCCTGTTCGTGAATCCAGGCGATCGTCTTCTCGGCGGGGGTGCCCCTCGGAATCTCCTCCGAGAGGTAGAGGCCGATGACGTCGATGCCTTCGGCCGTCCGAACCTCTTCCCCCGGAACGATGGCCTCCGGATGCCGCTCCGCCATGCGGAGCGCCAGTCCGAGCCGGTCGTGGTCCGTGATCGCGATGCGACCGTACCCGAGCGCGCGCATCCGACGGAGCACGGCTTCCGGGTCGGAGAGACAGTCCCAGGACGCCATCGTGTGCAAATGCAGATCCATGCGGAGCTCGGACCGCGCACGTGCCCGCAAGTCGTCCAGCACCCGGTCCGCCCGCTCGCGGATGGCGTCGAGGCTCGCTCCGTTGTCGATCACGATGTCTGAGCGAGCCCGCTTCTCCTCCGCCGGCATTTGAGCGTCCATCATGCGGCGCGCCTCGGCCTCGTCGATGCCCCGGTCGGAGACCAGCCGAGCCAGCCGCACGGCTTCGGGGGCGTCGACGAGCACCGTCACGTCGAAGTCCTCTTCACCTCCGGTCTCGAAAAGGAGCGGGATCTCGGACACCGCGAGCTCGTGGCCCCGTTCCTCCTGCTCCGCGAACCACTGCTCCCGTTGCTCCCGCACGCTGGGGTGGATGATGGCCTCGAGCTTGGCGCGAGCTTCCTCGTCCCGGAAAACTCTGGCGCGCAGGGCCGCACGGTCGAGCGTGCCGTCGATCCCGACCACCTCGTCCCCGAAGGCCTCGCGGACCCGGTCGAAGCCGTGCGTGCCCGGTTCCACCGCTCGGCGGGCGAACGTGTCCGCGCTGGCGACCGGGACGTCCCGGGCCGCCCAGAGCTCGGCGACGGTCGACTTCCCCGCTGCGATGCTTCCGGTGAGCGCGACGTTGAGCGTCATGTCGTGGGCCTCTCGGACGCGACACCGACCCGCTTCCGACGCCACAGGAACCAGAGCACGGCGCCCGCGGCCACGAACAGCGTCGCGCCTCCCACGCCGACCCAGCGAGCCACGGCCTGCCAGCTTTCCCCTGCCAGCGCACCGATTCCCACGTAGATCGCCAGCCAACCCACGAGGCCGAAAGTCTGGTAGAAGAGGAACCGTCCGTAGGAGAGGCCACTCATCCCGGCCGCCATGGGCATGAGGGTGCGGGCGAAGGAGATCAGGCGTCCGACCGTGACCGAGTAGACCGGGTGCCGACCGAAGAACCCGCTCAGCCGTGCGTGCCGCTCGCTCGCCACTCTGGAGAGTCGCCCTTTTCCTTGGAGGAAACGCACGCCCCACACCCGACCAACCCAGTAGCCGGCCGTATCTCCGAGCGCGCCCCCGGCCGCCGCCGCGGTCAGCATCGGCGCGAGGGCCACGTCACCTTCCAGCGCCAGCGCCGTCGCGAAAGATGTCGCCATGCCGGAGGGCACCACCAGGCCCGTGATGAAGCACGTCTCGAGCACCGCGAGCACGAACAGGAGCCACGGGCCGTAGAGCGGAAGGAGCTGAAGCAGGTACGCGCCGATCGGGTCCATGAGCTTCAGGCGGAGACCGGGGCGGACCGGGGGCGCGAGGTGCGGGCGCACTCAGCCGCGTGGCGTCGCCACGAGCATGTCGTCGTCCGTGCCGGGCAATCCGTCGGGCCCCGCGGACACGATACCGACCGAGTCGGGCCACACGCGGAGCCCATACGTGGCTCCCCACCGATCATGGACCACCGTGCCGTTCCGGTACCGCTCGTCCAGCCACGCCTGCCAGGCCCCCTCGTCGGTGGGAAGCTCTCCGGTGAGGCGTTCGTGCGAGACCACGTTGCGGCCCACGCGCTCCATCTCGTCGATGGCGCCGAGGGCCGTATACGGACGCAGCACGCGCTCGGCCGCCTCATGCAGGATCGCTCGCGTCTCCGGAAAGTAGTACCATGTGACCACACATAACATGCTGAGGAGCACGAGCCTAGTCATGGGCCGGGCGCTCCATTTCCCTTCGGCCGGAGATCCGGCGCCGCATGCGGGCGCTCCACGCCAGGTATCGCTCGAGGTCGTCGAGGTCCGGAACGGCCTCGGGGTCGCCCAGGGCGGTCTCCATGCGCCAGCGCAGATAGGACGACGGCGGCATGGGAAGGAACGGGAACCGACGGTACCAGCGACGGTCCCGAAACGCCCAAGCGGCGCGGAGAATGCTGGGAATGGTCCAGGGCCGCCGAAGCGCGAGCTCCGCCATGCGCGAGTAAATCGACACGATCGAAAGGACTGGGTGGGTGAAGGAAGATCCGGATGAACTCTGGGTCGCCCGGACAATGTAACCGTCGCCCGCCCGAACTGTAATCATTTGTTTACCGGAGCCCCGATGACCAATCGACTCGCCAAGGAATCGAGCCCCTACCTCCAACAGCACGCCGAGAATCCCGTGGACTGGTTCCCCTGGGGGAACGAAGCGTTCGCGCGGGCTCGGGAGCTGGACTGTCCGATCCTGCTTTCCGTCGGCTACTCCTCGTGCCACTGGTGCCACGTGATGGAGCACGAGTCGTTCGAGGACGAGGCGACCGCCGGACTCATGAACGAGTTGTTCGTGAGCATCAAGGTCGACCGGGAGGAGCGGCCGGACATCGACCAGATCTACATCAAGGCGGTCCAGGCGATGACGGGCTCGGCGGGCTGGCCCCTCACCGTCTGGCTGACCCCGGACGGGGTGCCGTTCTACGGGGGAACGTATTTTCCGTCCGGGCGACGACACGGCATGCCCGCGTTCCGTGAAGTCCTGCAGGCGGTTTCGGACGCGTACCGGGATCGGAAGGACGACGTCCTGGAGACCGGTGGCCGTCTGGTGGACGCGCTGGCCCGAGCGGCCGAGCCCGGAACTCCCGGCGAAGCCGGCAGCGACCTGCTCGATGCCGCGTACCAAGGCCTCGCCGACCGGTACGACGAGACCCACGGCGGTTTTGGGAGCGCACCGAAGTTCCCCCAGCCCGTGACGCTGGAGATCGTCCTCCGGCATGCCGCCCGCACCGGCGACGATCGAGCCCGAGCCATGCTGGTGCACACGCTCCGGGCGATGGCCGAGGGCGGCATGCGCGATCAGCTCGCGGGAGGGTTTCACCGGTACTCGGTGGACGACCGTTGGCTCGTGCCCCACTTCGAGAAGATGCTGTACGACAACGCTCTGCTGGCGCGGCTGTACGTGGACGTCTTCCTGTTCACCGGGGAGGCGGACCTGCGCACGGTGGCCGAAGAGGTCTTCGACGACGTGCTGACCGACCTGCGCGCGCCGGAAGGCGGGTTCTACACGGCGCGGGACGCGGACTCCGAGGGAGAAGAAGGACGGTTCTACGTCTGGACGCCCGAGGAGCTCGAATCCGTGCTGGGACCGGACCGGGCGCGGGTATTCGGCAAGGTCTACGGCGTGACCCCCGGAGGAAACTTCGAAGGACGCTCCATCCTCCACCTGGCCCGCGACATCGGGAGTGTCGCGCGCGAGGAAGGCCTCACGGAAGACGAGCTCGGAAAGCGTCTCGCCGAAGATCGTGCCTGTCTGCTGGACGCCAGAGCGGCCCGCGAGGCACCGTTCCGGGACGAGAAGGTCATCACCTCGTGGAACGCCATGACGGTTCGGGCACTCGCCGAAGCCGGCGCAGCACTCGGCCGCCGGGACTACGTCGAAGCCGCCGAGAAGGCCACGCGGTTCATCGAAGACCGACTCTTCCACGACGGGCGCCTGTTGAGGGTGTTCAAGGACGGGGAGGCCAAGGTCCCGGGCTTTCTGGAGGATCATGCGGCCCTGGGCAACGCGGCGCTCTCGCTCCATGGAGCCACGCTGGACCCGCGGTGGCTGGAGCGGGCGCGCTGGTGCTGCGAGGAGATACTCTCGCGCTTCGAGGACCCGGAGACGGAGCTCCTCTTCGACACGCCGAAAGACGGCGATGCGTTGGTCGTCCGCCCTCGTGACGCGACCGACGGCGCCACGCCTTCCGGCCCGTCCCTGGCCGCCGAGCTTCTCGTGCGGGCGGGACACGTCTTCGACGAGCCCCGCTACCGGGACGCGGCCGAGCGCACGTTCTCGGCCCAGGCAGGCGCGCTCGAGCGCTTCGGAGCGGCGTTCGGGCGCATGCTCTCGGCGCTCGACCGGGCGCGGGCGCAGCCGGTCGAGGTCGCGATCGTGGGAGATCCTTCGGACGACGAGACGCAGGCGCTCATCCGGGCGGCCCACGAGCGCTTCCTCCGCTCGCTCACGGTGGTGGGACGGCCACCCGAGGTGGAGGTGCCGGACGTCCCGTTGCTCGCCGACCGCGGTCTCGTGGACGGGCGCCCGGCCGCCTATGTCTGTCGGGCCTTTGCGTGTTACCTACCGGTCACGGAAGGCGAGGAGGTCCGGAGAGAGATGGAGCGGGTGCTGGAGGGGTGAGGCCAGCCGGTGGCCTTCGCATCGGCCCCGGCGGGCTCCTCCGGGCTCGGCGCCCCGCCCGGCTCAGCGGGGGTCCGGCCCCCTCATCATGTCACCCATCATCTGCGCACCCTGGGTATTGAGCCGCTCCCGCTGCTCCGGAGTCAGGACTTCACGGGCGTCGATCGCGGCCCGGGCCATGGCGGCATGGAACTGAACCATGACATTGGCCGCGGCCTGGAGGCTCTGCTGGTACGCGCCCAGGTCGGGAGCGTCGCCCTGCAGTGCCCGGGCAGCCTCTTCGTGCGACGCCATTGCCGCGTTCATGTGGGAGCCGGTCTCCTCCTGGAACGCTTCCTCGAGCTCCTGGAGGCGCGCGACCTGATCGTCCGAGAGCTCCAGGGCGTCGCGCATACGCAGTAGCGTCGTCGGTCCGGGCCCGCCCGTCGCCATCATCCCCATGCCCTGACCCATCATGGGCATCATACCCGAGCCCATCATCCCGTGACCCATCATGCCGCCCATCATCATGCCGTGAGCCATGCCCATCGACGGCGTGGAGTCGGACATCTGCCCTTGCATCCTCTGCATTCCACCCGCCTGTCCCGCGACCGCCGTAACCCCGAAGAGCGTAAGCGCCAACATGGCCGTGGTCGTCTTGGCCGTGGTCGTCTTGATCATCGTCTCCTCCTTGGCCCTATCGGGCGGTCTCTTTCCAGTCATCTTCAATATGGTGCGGCGGCCCTGAACGGAGCATGAAACGCAAATGAAGGTCGGTTCATGGGCGTGGCAGCACGGCCGCGCCGCAGGCGACGGCGTCATCCACTGCCGATGGCGTCGGTGAAGATCCGCGCTCACTCCTCGCGTAGCGCGTTGCCCGGATGGATCGCGGCAGTTCGACGCCGTACAGGAGCGCGGACAGGGTCCGGGCACCGAGCTCCGCGAGGACCAGACCGGCCCCCACGCCCGCGAGCGCCGAATCGAACTCCCGTCAAGCCCCGGAAACGCGGAGGCCCGACCGGGGCGTTCCGATCGGGCCTCCGCTACTCTCTCCGGGGTAGCGCTACGCGTTGCCACCGTGCGCCGCGCGATCCACGGCGCAGTGCCCTCACCTCACAGTCGGAATCCGACGCTGATCGGGAAGTAACGAGTCTTGCTGCCCTCGGTGTTCACCTGGACGACCCGGAACTCCGCGAACCCGCCGAAGCCGAGGGCTCCGATGTTCACGCCGAACCCGCCCTGGAAGCCGGGCTCGGTCACCGGGTCGATCGCTTCCTGGTCCGAATCCACGCGGTAGGTGCCGACGCCGACCAGAAAGTACGGAGTGATGCCGACGCCCTGGAGCGTGAGGACGGCGCTCAGCGCCCCGTTGAGCACGGTGTGCTTCGGCTGCCCTTCGAGCTGACCGAACGAGTGATACTCTCCCTCGAGCCGCCCCGAGAGGGGGAAAGCCGGTACCCCGAGCTGCAAGCCGACCCTGCCGTGGTAGCCCCCTTCGGCAACATCGCTGAAATCGCCCATCGGCGTGCTCAGGCCACCTCCGGCCATGATCCGCGGAATCTGCGCCTCGGCAGCGGAAGGGAGCAGGAATGCCGCGAGCGCGGCCGTAAACACGAAACGTCGCATGATCTGGGTCCTCGGGATTGGATTGAAGGGGGGGCTTGCCAAAGCTGTCACCGACTGCGCGAAACCTGCAAGGATCTCGTCGGGCGGGGCCGCCTCGAAGCTCAGAAGCGCCAACCGGCGGAGAGGATGAGCGCAGTGTACCGATAGTCGCTGTCGCCGGTCGAGAAGCTCTGAAGGCCGGTGGAAGAGTAACCTCCCGAAAGGGCTACATTTCGTCCGGGCGCGATATCGTAGGACACGCGCGTGGAAGCGCGCACCGTTCCGGCCGGATCACCCGAGTGGGTCACCTGCTGCATCCCCGGAGCGACTTCCAGCAACAGACCCCAGTCGCCGGCCCGTCCCAGCCACCGGCCGGTCAGCTCTCCGATGCCGTAGAAGTCCGGGTCGAAGTAGCCGTCCTGGAGGTCCTTGTCGTACGTGAAAGCCCGGGAAGCCACGCCGACGGCGAATCCCCCACCGAGCGTGCGCGACACGGACAGCGCGCCGTTCACCCGCCGATTCCGCTCCGATCCGTCGAACACGGCGTATCCGGCGCTACCGTTCAACCGCCACGTGGAACTCGGTCGCCAGCGGCCGGTGAGGGCTCCCTCGGACATCCGCACGCCCGCCGAAGCGAGCGCCGCGGTAGCGTCCAAAGCGGCGGTACGGATTCGGAACGTCAGCCCCAGCGGATAGCGACCCGGCGTGGACACCGACAACCTGCCCGACATCCGGCTGTCCGCGCCAGGCGCGTCGGTTCGCGAGCCCCCCGCCCCCGCCGAGAGCGTCCATCCCGGCTCGAGCGTGTACGAAGCCGACACGGTGAGGCCCATGGACGACCGCTCGAGCTCGTTCTGACGCAACCCTTTCTCGTAGAGGTCGGCCCGAAGCCGCCATCGAGGGGACGCGTGCCACGTGGTCGCGACCGCGGCCGTGCGCATGCGATTCCCGTCCGAGTCGGACTCGAAGGAGAGATTCGGTGACGCGTCGGGCTCGAACGCGGCACGGAGCGAGCGGAGCTGCTCCCGCGCTTCGCCGTGCGTGGGGTCCACTTCCACGGCCCGCTCGAGCGCTTGGAGCGCGGCCGCGTTCCGGCCCTGCCACCGCAGGTTCTGCCCGAGCGCGACCCATGCTCCAGCGCCGTCGGCCTCCTCGACCGCCCGACGGAGCGTCTCCTCGCCTTCGACGAGCGCGCCTGCCCACCCGAGCGTGCGCCCCCGCCCGACGAGGGCCCCTCCATGGTCGGGCTCCCGCTCCAGCACGCGATCGTACTCGTCCACCGCTTCCTCCAGCCGGTCCGAGAACGCGAGCGCGCGAGCGCGACCCAGCCGCGCGTCCAGATCGGCGGGATCGGCGGCGAGCAGGGAGTCGTAAACCGCCACGGACGCGGTGAACTTCGAGGCCCAACCGAGCACCGTCGCCTGCTGTCGCCGGGCCTCCGTGTTGTCCGGGCTGATCGCCAGAAGCCGGTCGTAGGTCTCCAGAGACGCCTCGTACCGACCAGCCCATGCCTCGAACAGCGCTCGTGCCTCCAGTGCCCCTGGATGTCCCGGCTCCTCCTCCAACACGATGTCCAGCGCCGCCAGTGCGTCGTCCGTCTCCCCCGACCAGGCGAGGACGCGCGCTCGATCCACTCGAGCGGCGAGGTTCTCCGGCGCGATCTCCAGCAGGCGGTCGAAACGGGTCAGCGCCTCCTCGTAGCGCTCCTCCCACGCGTGCATGAGCGCCGTGCGGTGCAGCGCGACCCCGTGCTCCGGATTCTCCTCGAGGAGGGCTTCGTACAGACGCATCGCCGTCTCCGTGTCGCCGGCGACCCATGCCTCGGCGGCCGCCTCGTCGAGGGTGTCGGGGGCGGCGGCCGCCGGCGGCGGCACGGCGGGGCCGGGCGTGTACGGCCGGAGCTCGGCGAAGACCTCCTTCATGGTTTCGTACGCGGGGCGGGACCGTTCCACCCATTCCGGGCTCTCCCACGTGGGCCAGGAGAAGCGCGCCGTTTCACCCTCCCGGTCGGGGACCCGCAGGGTACGGCCGTTCCCGCGGACGGCCGCGACGATGCCGATGTCGTCGACCTGTTCGGTCCCGAGTGCCCCGAACACCGAATCCGGCCAGGCCGTCACGCCGTCCCGCAAGCTCCACCGTCCGTCGGGCCCGAGATACGCATCCCGGGCATTGGCGTCCCCCGGTCCCTGCAGCACGGTTCGGCTCGAAGGGTCGGTCACGTTGAGGAGCAGCCACGGAATCCGTACCTCGAGGGTGCTGCCGTCGGCGCTCCGCTCCCAGAAGCCGTCCGGCGCGGCTCCGGACGGGAGGATCCCGCGGTCGTACCCCGCCGCCAGGTACTCCGTGGAGTCGCGGGTGAAGCGTCTCCGGTTGACCACGACCCGCAACGAGTCGTAGCGCCCGTCGTCGTTGGGCTCGGTGTAGTACGGGAGGTTGAACCGCTGATCGACGCGGGCGTGGAACAGGCCCTCCGGTGGATTCTCGAAGGACACCCGCCGGCCGGTGAGCCCGGTGGCGCCCTGGCCGACCTCGGCCAGCCGGAACGGATTCGACGGCGGATCGGCCATCACCCGCACTTCGTCGCCCGTCGCCCTCAATACGAACTCCAGCCCGACCGGGAGGCGCTCGCCCACCCGGCCCGGCCACCGGAAGTCGCCGGCTTCGGCATCGAAGACATCGAACCCGACCAGGGTCGTGTCCGAGGGGGCTCGGTCCGGGGTCTCCACCAAGAGCCAGAGGTATGCCGCGTCGTGGCTCGCGCGAACCGTGAGCTCCGGCGTGCGGTACAGAGGGTCGACGTCCTCCCAGGCTTCGCGTCGGTCGGGAAGACGCTGCCCCTCGAACGGTGGCGCCGCGTCAATGGCCCACAGGCCGTAGTGCTGCTCCGCGTCGAGCCGGTTGTACCACAGCCGGTTGCGGTCCTGCGGAAGCTCGAACTCGAGCGCGACCCAGTTCTGCTTGAACCATTCGTCGATCCACGCGAACAACACCCCCCCGGCCATCCCGGTCTCGGCGAGCTCGAGGGTGAGGCGGCGATCCACCTCGGCCATCTCCGCCTCGGTGAGCCCTCCGTGGTGCCATCCCTGCGGTTGGAGGTGTGCATTCCCGAGCGAAGCGGGCACCCCGTACTCGGAGATCACCAACGGCATACCACGGTGGTGCTCCTTGAGATCTCGAAGATACCCCGCGTATCGAGACGGCCCCATGGTGGAACGCGACTCGGCGTAACGTTCCGACAGGATCATGAAGTCCGGGTAGTAGGGGTACGCGTGGAACGACGCGAAATAGCCCGCCCGGAACCGGTTCGTGGGCCGGATCCGCGTCGCGTCCAACGAGATGGCGTCGTTCTCGTATTCGCGGGGCCGCATGCCCGGATCCTCCCCGAAGGCCCGCCGGATCGCCATCTCTTCCTCCACGGTCGTCTCCGAGGGATGGCTCAGGGGATCGAGGGTCGGCCAGTTCGTGTAGGCCACCGGACGCTGCGCCCGGTAGGTATCGGTTTCGTACGCGACGATCTCCTCGACCGCCTTGCCCATCCACGCGTCCATGGCGTTTCCACCCTCCACCCGGACGTAGCGGCCTTCGAACCCGGATCGCCCTCCCTGGATCGAGTCGTAGGCAAGCGCGCTGAACGGCTCCCATTCCCGGCCGAGGATGTAGGCGAGCGTCCACGGGGCGACGTCCGCCGTGTAGTGGCCCCAGGCGTGGCCCGGCCGATACTCGATGCTCGCACGACCGTGGAGCACGTCCACGACGCGGCGCATCTCCTCGAAGAACTCGCTCTCGAACGGTTCTCCGGAAAAATCGTGGTCGGGCGGCAACCCCGTCCATGCGCCGTGGATCAGCCAGAGTGCCCGCTCAGGGTTCGTCTCGTTCCAGTCGGAGAGGGCCTGGTAGAACGCCGGGGGGTGGATGGTATAGAGCCGCACCACGTTGGCGTTCATCTCCGCCATCCCCTCGATCCAGCGCGCGTACGTGATCGAGTCGGGAAATTGGCTCGGGTAGCGACCCGGCAGAGCCGCGCCGAGGTTCACTCCCTTGATGTAGAAGGGGCGCCAGCCCTCGGGCGTGAGCACCTCGAAGCGTTCGCCCGCCGTGCGGGCCCGCAGCTCCAAGCTATCGGGGAGGGACAACGGCGGACGGTCCGGCGCGGGTCCGAGCGTCGGGCCACGGATCCGTTCGAGATACTCGAGCGCCGTCGGGTGCCCCTCGTCGACCGCCACCACCCGTTCGAACAGGTCCTCCGCGCGCTCCACCTCGCCCGTGCGCCACGCGGCCAAGCCCAGGCCGGTGAGCGCGTCCACGTTCTCCGGCTCCGCCTCGACCACCTCGGTCCACAGCTCGGCAGCCTCCTCGACGGCGCCTCCACGCAACAAGACGTAGCCGAGGCCGGTTCGCGCGTATAGATCGTCGCCGCACAGGCCGAGCGCTTCTTCGAACCGTGCGCGTGCGGCCTCCATGTCACCCGCACGGTAGGCCTCCCACCCCGCTTCGGCTTCCTGCGCCGACCCGGCGGGACACGCATCCTGCCCCGCGCTCGGCTCGGGCCATGCGAGGCACGAGGCGACGAGCAGCGAGAGCGCGCACCGTGAGCCACCCCACCTGTTCATCGTGCTCTTTCCTCCTGGTGCTTTATCGGAAGCAAACGTGATTCCGGCGACGACGACGTGAGGCCCCCTCACCGAAGGCTCCGTCAAGCGACGGCCAGATCCGGCTCGACCCGCTCGGCCCAGGCCAGGAGCCCGCCCTCCAGGTTGACGACCGGGGCGAAGCCCCGCTCCACGAGCATCCCGGCCGCGCGGGCGCTCCTCTGACCGGACTTGCAGTACACGATGATCGGGCGGTCGTCGGGAAGCTCGGCCACCCGCTCCTCGAGCTCACCCAGCGGCACCAGGCGGGCGCCCCGCTCGCCCAGGTTGCTCACCGCCCATTCCCAGGGCTCACGCACGTCGAGCAGAAACGGGGCCGGCTCGGAGGTGGAGGCTAGACGCTCGGCGAGCTCGGCGACAGTGATGCTTCCCGTCTCGGCCCCGACGCCGGCGGTCGCGCCAGGCTCTTCGCCCCCCGGAGCCGTTCCGCAAAACACCTCGTAGTCGATGAGCTCCGTCTGCGTCGGCTCGTCACCACAGACGGGGCAATCCGGGTTCCGCCGCAGCTCGACCTCCCGCCAACTCATGTCCAACGCGTCGAAGATCAGGAGGCGTCCGACGAGGGGACGCCCCACTCCGAGCAGGAGCTTCACGGTCTCCATCGCCTGGACGCTGCCGATGATCCCGGGCAAGACGCCCAGCACCCCACCTTCCGCGCAGTTCGGCACCAGGCCCGGAGGTGGTGGCTCACGGAACAGGCACCGGTAGCACGGCCCGTCCCCTGCCGCGAACACGGACGCCTGGCCCTCCCACCGGAAGATGGAGCCGTACACGTTCGGCTTGCCCAGGAGCACGCACGCGTCGTTCACCAGGTAGCGCGTGGGAAAGTTGTCCGTCCCGTCGACGATCACGTCGTAGGCGTCGAGGATGTCGAGCGCGTTCTCCGAGGTCAGCCGGGTCTCGTGCCGCTCCACGTCGACGTGCGGATTCACGTCGTGCAAGCGGTCCACGGCGCTGTCGAGCTTGGAGCGCCCCACGTCGGAGGTGCCGTGGAGGAGCTGCCGTTGGAGGTTGCTCTCGTCCACGGTATCGAAGTCCACCAGGCCGAGCGTCCCGACTCCGGCCGCCGCGAGATAGAGCGCCAGGGGCGAGCCCAGCCCCCCCGCGCCCACGCAGAGGACGCGGCCCTGCTTGAGCCGTGTCTGCCCCTCCACGCCCACCTCGGGCAGAGTGAGATGGCGCGCGTAGCGATACAGCTCACCGCGGCTGAAATCCGAAAGCGACATGCGTTACGGACCCCCCGTCACGGGAGGGGTTCCGAGGCGTCCTCCCTCCGCGACGAGCCGGAAGGCCGCGGCGTCTTCCTCGAGCTCGGCCACCAGCGCCTCGTCCCGACCTGCCGACTCCGCCACGTCGGCCAGTTGCACGGCCAACGCGTAGTACTGCCAGGGGATATTGAGCGTGGACCGATCCTGCCAGATGGCGCGATCGCGGATCCCGCGGAACCGGTAGACATCGCGGTAAAGGGTGAGCGAGCGGTCCAGATCGAACCACTCCCCACCGTACGACTCTCGTCCCCGCACGAGGCCCTCGGGCGGCTCCTCCTCGAGCTGCCGGAACACCAGCTTCGACACCAGCCCCTGCCGCACGGCCCAGCGCTCGAGCCCCAGTTGGCGCATCATCCCCCCCGCGGCCGAAAAGTAGATGGGCCGTTCTCCGATCGCGTCGTGGATGATCGATAGCGCGATCTGGTGGCTCCGGTCGAGCGTCGTGCCCGCGGGGTACGTCACCGCCATTCCGGGAAACGGGACCGTCATGTCGTTGGTCAGACTCGCCCGTCCCACACCGTCCAGCTCCTCGGGCGGGAGATCGAGAATCGAGCGCTCCGGGGGCGGGCGGTCCTCGTAGAGCCCCGGCGCCACCTGCGGATCGAACGCCCGTTGCCGCGCAGGGGCCGTCAGCTCCTGGAGCTGCTCGGGATACCAATCCGTGTAGAGATACTGCCCGACGACGACCGTCACGTCCGGCCGGATGGCCTCCACCTCCTGCAAATACCACAACGGAAACGTGTCGTTGTCCCCGTTCGTGAAGAGCACGGCGTACGGTTCCACGCTGACCAGCAGGTCGTACGCCCAGTCGCGTGCGGCGTAGTCACCGCTACGGCTGGCCCAGCTCCAGTTCAGCACGAGCGGGAGGACGGCGAACGCCAGGACCGGCGCAGCCACGCCGAACCGAGGACGGGGCCCGCCCACCACGCCGGCTACCACCCGCCAGACGCGGGCAAGGCCGATCCCCGCCAGGACGCCCCAAAGCATGAAGCCCCCGATGAAGAAGTAGTCACGCTCCCGCACCTCGTGTTGGGCCCGATCGGTGATGTCCGGGGCGAGGGAATAGCCGTACCGGAAGTTCAGGTAGTAGACCAACCCCAGTGTGAGCGTGGCCGCCAGCACGGCGAGGTATCCGAACAGGACCCGGTCCGCGGACCAGGCCGTCCACAGGCCCACCCCTCCCAACGCCAGGAAGAGCACGGCGAGCGGCAGACGCGGGCCCCAGGGCAGCGGGGAGGGCTCGAGGCCTCGAGCCCATTGCCACTCGAAGTACTGCCACCACATCTCGAGCTGCGCCCCGAGAGGCGCTTTACGCTCGGTGACGGGGGGCGGTTGGTACTGCCGGCGTGTCAGGTTGTCGGCGAGCATCTCGCATCCGACCCACCCGTGCGTGTAGATCGCCGCCGCCGCGCCCCCGACGCTCTCGCAGGTGGGATCGCCCTCGTTGATGACCGGATCGAGCTCGGCCCGCACGGGGAGCACGAAGTTGAACGAGAGGCCGAGCACTACGAGAAGCACGGCCCGTTGGATGAACGCTCGCCGCAGGAGGGGACGCACACCCGACACGACCACGAGAAGGAGGAGGGCCGGCGCCGGCAGAACGGACATGAGATGGTTCGTCGAGCCCAGTGCCAGCAGGAACACGATCCACAGGAGGTACCGCTCACTCCCCGGCCGACCTCGCTCGTCCCGCCAGCGGATCGCCAACCACGTGACCAACGCGATGACGAGCACGCTCAGGGTGTAGACCTTCTCGTTGACGTTGGACTGGTTCCAGACGGTGAACGCCGTCGCCCCGAGCAGCGCGGCAGCACCGGCCCCGACCAGGGCCACGAGCTCACGCTCGGCATACCCCTTGATGACGCGGTGGGCCACGAGGTACAAGAAACCCGTGGCCGCGCCGCTGGTCGCCGCGGCGAGGAGGTTGATGCGCACGGCCACGGGAAGGCCCAGAGGTGCCAGCAACACGCTCCACACCCGCCCGACCACCACGAAGAGGGGATTCCCGGGAGGGTGGGGGATTCCGAGGATGTGAGCCGTCGCGATGTACTCGCTGGCGTCCCAGAACGCGGTGGTCGGCGCGAGGGTGACGACGTACAGCAGGAACGCGGCCGCCGCCGCGGCGACGGCCGCGATATAGGGCGGGCGGTATCGTTCGGGCACCGGCTGCTCGTCTCTCGCTTCGGGAGCGGGCTCGCGCGTAAAGATCACTCCCTCACGGCGCCCAAGACGCACGCCATCACGACATGCCGAGGAGCCGCCGAACCTCGGCTTTCACCGCCGGATCGCGGTCATCCACGGCCTGATTCAGGAGACGTCGGGCCCGGGGCGTGCCGATGTGGCGGAGCGCGCGGTAGGCGGCGATGCGCACATCGGGCGGAGGACGCCGCAGGAACGACCCGACCGCTTGTCGCTCGATGGCCTGGACCGCCCCGGGGTCGGCCAACCGGCCCAGAGCGTGGAGCACGGCAAGGGTCACGTCCGGATCATCTTCGTTGGCGAGCATTCGCTGGAGCAGCCGCACGGCACGCTCGACCCCCAGCTCACCCGCGGCGGTCGCGGCGGCCGCGCGAACCATGGCCGTCGGATCGTCCAGCATGCCGTAGGCGAGCTGACCGGCGTCGCTTCCCCCCTGCTTGGCCAGTGCCAGCAGCGCGTCACGCCGGACCTTGGGCTCGGGACGAGCGAGCGCGCCGGTCAACAGCTCCACGGCCCGTTCCCCACCCACTTCCCCCAGAATGGAGACGCCGTTGCGCACGACGAACCACCGCGGGTCGTCCATCATCTCTTCGACGACGGGTAGGCCGTCGGCCCCCATGCGGATCAGGGCGTCCGAATAGGCCCTCCGCGCGAACCGGTCTTCCGTGGTGGCCAAAGCATCCGCGAGCGCGCGGGCCGCTCGCAGTCCGAGGCGGGCGCAAGCGTCGAAGAGCTCCTCGCGCCGCTCCTCCTCGCGCTCGACCGCGAGCTCCGCGACCAACCGGGTAGCCGGGTCGGCGGGCTGGGAAGCCGGTGACGCCTTCTCGTCCGAGCCGGTGAAGAACGCGTCGATCGACCGTGCCAGACCGCCGCCCCGCGGTCGCTCAGATGCCTCGGACATGCGCCTCTCTTTGGTGGTCGGGGGTCGGGTGACCCAATGGCCGCGCCCTCCGGGGCGTCAACCTACGGCCTCACGGGCCCGGATGCCTCCCTCGATGTTACGCACGTCCTCGAATCCCGCGGCCTGGAGGAGGCTGGCGCCGATCGCGGAGCGATTGCCCGACCGGCAATACACGAGGGTGGGACGACTCGGATCCAGCTCTTCGGCCCCCTCCCGTAGGCGGCCGAGATGTATGTGGACCGCCTCCGGCACGTGTCCTTCCTCCCACTCCGTCGCGCCGCGCACGTCGAGGAGGAGCGCTCCCTCCTCTTCCATGGCGCTCTCCGCCCCGTCCCAATCCAGCACCTGCGTGCGCTGGAGCGGCTCCACTTCCGCGCTCCACCAATCCAACACGGATTCGTCGGCGAACCCGGCCGCTCGGTCGATCCCGATCATGGCGAGGTCGCGCGCGGCGCCGTCCGCCTGCCCCTGATCGTAAGCAACGAAGAACACGGGCGCGTCGTAGGGCAGGAGCCAACCGGACCAGGTCGTGAAGTCGGCCCCCCAGGGTAGGTTGAGCGTTCCCGGCAGGTGCCCTTCGGCGAACTCCGCCCGCGAACGAAGGTCCACCACCGTCGCCCCACCCCGGAGCCGCTCCCCGAGCGCCCGCGGCTCCATGTGGGGCGGCTTCGGCAGCTCGTCCAGCACGCTCGGCCCGTCCCTGTTCATGCGCTTCATGTGCGCGAAATACACGGGCGGTTCCGGTTGGTCCTCCAGTACCTTGCTGACGAACTCGTCCTCGGTCGCGCACTGAAACGCCCAGTTCACCATCTTCTCGTACCCCAGCGTCGACGAAGGCACCGCGCCGAGCGCCTTTCCGCATGCCGACCCCGCCCCGTGCCCGGGAAGGATCTGGAGGTAGTCGGGCAACGAGCGGAACTGCTCGAGTGATTGCCAGAGGACGCGGGCGCCATCCTCCATGGTGTCCCTGACGCCGGCGGCCTTCTCGAGCAGATCCGGACGTCCGACGTCGCCGACGAAGAGAAAATCTCCCGTCAACACGCCCATGGGCCGGTCGCTCGCAGCGCCGTCGGTCACCGCGAAGGACAGGTGCTCCGGGGTGTGGCCGGGCGTGTGGAGGGCCTCGATGCTCACCTTTCCGATCCGGATCTCGTCCCCGTCCCGGAGCAGCCTGGCGCCATCGGAGTCGGCGAAACCGTATTGCCAGTCGTTTCCGCCCTCGGCCGAAAGTAGGAGGGTCGCGCCCGTGCGCGCCACGAGTTGCCTCGACCCGGAAAGGAAATCGGCGTGGATGTGGGTCTCGGTCACGTACCGAATCTCCATGCCCTCCTGCTCCGCCGCGCGGAGATACACATCGCTGTCACGGTGAGGGTCCACGACCACGGCCTCACCCGTGGCCTGACATCCGATCATGTAGCTGGCCTGAGCCAGCTTGTCGTCGAAAAAGCGGCGCAGCAGCATACGTCCTCCCGATGATGTACCATTCGAGGGTCCCGGAAACGCCCCGGAACGACTCGTTCAATTTAGCAGCCCGCTCAAGTCAGGGGGCGTGCGCCGGGCCGTACGGCTCGGGCTCCGCGTGTCCGCTTGCAGGGCACTCGTACAAGCTACATCTTGCCGATCGACTCGGCACGGACGCCGTGTCCGCGGAAGCACATCAGCAGGAGACACGAGGGACGACGATGCCGGTCTTCACGCGACACAAGGACGCCGTGCTGGTCCTCACCGCCGACGGCGATTACACGCCGGGGGAGTTGGAGCGAGTCGGTGCACGGGCGTTCGACCACCGGGGGGATCCGGGCCCGGTCATCCTCGATCTGAGTGGAGCGGCGGGCCTGGAAACCAAGTCCGCGGAGTCTCTGGCCGCCGAAGGCACGGCGCTAGCGACCCACCGGGACCGGATCTCGAGGCTGGCCGTGGTGGTTTCGAGTCGTTTCGCGGACCTCTTCGAAGCCGATGCCCCGTTCGTCGCCGCGGTGGGCGTCGACGTGCGCGCATGCCCCTCCCACGGGGATGCCGTGCGTTGGTTGAGCGAATCGGGGAGGGCAACGCTTTAGCATCCCTCGTCTCCGGAGGCGAGCCATGCGACCTCGGAGAAGGACATCACGCGGATCGAAGCGACGGAATGCCCTCGCCCGGGTGGGCGCGACGGCCTGCTTGGCGGGACAGGCTCTGGCCTGCCAGGCTGCTCCGGAGGCCGCGCCCGCCACGACCGCGTTCGTCGACGTCTCGGTGCTCCCCATGGACCCGGAGGGAGTGCTCGAAGGCCAGACTGTTTTGGTGAGGGAAGGGACCATCACGGAGGTCGGGCCGGTGGACGAGGTCGTCGTGGACGAGGGGGCCACCGTCATCGACGGCGAAGGCCGCTTCCTCATGCCCGGCCTCGCGGAGATGCACGCGCACGTGCCGCCGGGCGACACCCCCCCGAGGGACGAGATCGAAGACATCCTCTTCCTCTACGTTGCGAACGGCATCACCACGATCCGGGGGATGCTCGGCTCGGACTACCAACTCCCGCTGGCCGAAGAGATCGCCCGTGGCGACGTGCTGGGGCCGACCTTCTACGTCGGGGCGCCGTCCCTCAACGGGGAGACCGCCCCGACCCCGGACGCGGCCGAAACGCTCGTCCGGCGGCATGCCGAAGCCGGCTACCACCTGCAGAAGATCCATCCGGGCGTGCCGCGCGCGGCGTGGGATCGTATGGTCGAGGTCGCCGAGGAGGTGGGAATCCCCTTCGGCGGGCACGTGCCGGCCGAGGTCGGGGTCGAGCACGCGATTCGCACCGGGATGTCCACGGTGGACCACCTGGACGGGTACGTGCAGGCGGTCGCGCCGGAAGGCGTCGTATCGCAGGTGGGCGCGGGCACGATCGACCTCGAGGGTCTCGTCGGAGCCGAGGTGGATGCCACCCGCATCGAGGAGCTCGTGGAGCTCACCCGGGAGCACGACACGTACGTGGTTCCCACCCTGTACCTGTGGGAAAACCTCTACGGCACGACGGATCCCGAGCCGTTTCTGGAGCTCCCGGAGATGCGGTACGTCTCCGAGGCACAGAGGGACGCGTGGCGGCAGCAGGCGTCCGGAGGCCCCCGAGGCTCGCCGCAGGCCGTTCGCGCGTTCGTCGAGCTACGGAACCGCATCCTCAAGGGGCTCGCCGACGGAGACGCGGGCATCCTCATGGGCACGGACTCGCCGCAGCTCTTCAACGTCCCGGGATTCGCGCTCCATCGGGAGATCGCCACCATGGCCGAAGCGGGCATGACGCCGCGTCAGATCCTGACCAGCGGGACCGTGGCCGTCGGACGGTACGTCCGCGAGCATCTCGGGATCGACCACCACTTCGGCACCGTGGCGACGGGGCAGCGTGCCGACCTGCTCCTGCTCGAAGCGGACCCGCTCGAAGACCTGCGACACCTTCGGGATCGGGCCGGGGTGATGGTGAACGGTCATTGGCTCCCGGAGGAGGAGATCCGGGAGCGCCTGGAAACGCTGGCGGCCAAGCACGAAAGCTGAGAAACATCGGCCCACGGGAACCACAGGGCCACCTCACGGATTATTGGGCACGTACGGCGGGCTGAAGCGGTCCACCGTCGATCCGTTCCGAAACGTCCCAGACCGAGGAGCCCTTGATGAAGCGATGGTCCCTGTTCCTGCTCCGCCTGTCCATCGGCCTACTCGTCTTCTGGTGGGGCCTCGACAAGATCACGAACGTCGAGCACGCGATGGGCGTGTCCGATTCCTTCTACTTCGGGGTCTCGAGCCACGCGGCGGTCATGCCCGTGCTCGGGGGCCTTCAGGTCCTGATCGCGGTTGCCTACGTGCTCGGCTTTCAGCGGCGGTGGGTGGACCCGGTCGTGACCCTGATCAACACGGGGAGCATGGTCGGCGTCTGGAGCTCGGTCGTGGATCCCTTCGGTTACGTGCTCGAAGGGACCAACGCCCTGTTCTTCCCCTCTTTGACGGTTTTCGCGGGCTGCCTCGTTCTGATCACGCTACGGGATCAAGAGGAGATCGCGCTCGACCGGCGCGCGGCCTCGTAGCCTCCATCGCACGGCGTCAGCCCCCGTCGGAACCGCCATCGAGCTCCTCGATGGTCAGTACGGACGGCCTGCTCTCCCGCTGGATACGACGAGCGGCGGCTTCGGCTTCGCGCATCACGCGCAGCATGTTCTCCCCGGCGAGCTTCGCGAGCTGATCTTCGGTCCATCCGCGGCGGGACAGCTCCGCGAAAAGAGCCGGGAAGGTGGACGGGTCTTCGAGTCCGGCGGGGGTGCTGGAGATTCCGTCGAAGTCCGAGCCGATGCCGACGTGATCGACGCCGGCCAGGTTCGCAATGTGGTCGATGTGGTCGGCCACGTCCGCCAGGGTGGCCTCGTCGCCCGGAGACACGAAGGAAGGCACGAAGGTGACCATCACCACGCCCCCGTTCTCCGGCAACCGCCGAAGCACCTGGTCGGGCACGTTCCGGGTATGCTCGTGGACACCGTTCGCCGACGCGTGCGACCAGATCACGGGCGCTTCCGACGTGTCGAGCGCATCGTTCATGGTGGCCGGTGACGTGTGCGAGAGGTCGACGAGCATCCCGAGGCGGTTCATCTCGCGCACGACCTCCCGACCGAACGCCGTCAAACCGTCGTGACGCGCGGTGTCGGCGGCCGAGTCCGCCCAGTCGATCGTCCCGTTGTGCGTGAGCGTCATGTAACGCACGCCCAGCCCGTGAAAGGCCCGCAGCGCCCCGAGCGAGTTCTCGATGGCGTGGCCGCCCTCGATGCCGAGCAGTGATGCGATCTTGCCCGCGGCGAAGATCCGTTCGACGTCGGACGCGTCCAACGCCAACTCGAAGACATCCGGATATTTCTCGATGATCTGGTGCGCGATGTCGATCTGTTCGAGCTGCGTCTTCGCGGCACCCTCTTCGACGGCCCCGTGGGGTATGTAGACGGACCAGTACTGCGCCCCCACACGCCCCTCACGCAGGCGTGGGATATTCGTATGGAACGGGGTGTCTCCCCGGAGGTCGTGCTCCTCGGCGTGCACGTCGTGCGGCGCCACGTCACTGCCGCGAATGGCCCAGGGAAGGTCGTTGTGGCCGTCGATCAGAGGCGTGGACGAGAGCACCCGCAGCGCGCGGTCCAGGTGTGGATCGGTCTGGGCGCTCGCGGGAGCGGGCCGGAGGATGAGCGCGCCCTGAAGCGCGAGCACGACGAGGGCGGCGGCGAGGGTCCGGGGCGGGCGCGTCATGATCGGTCGGAGTCCTTCCTGTGCGTGGAACTTGGAAGCCCCACGATGGAGCCTCCGGTGCGGTTGTTGCAAGGCGTCGGGGGACTTGGGTGTGCCCGGCGGCCATGCGACATTCGGAGGGTGTGGGAAAATGACGATTCGAGCGATGTGGAGACGAGCGTGAGCGAGCGGATTCCGGTAGGCATTCTGGGAACGACGGGCACCGTGGGCGCCCGATTGGTCGGCCTACTCCAACACCATCCCTGGTTCGAGATCGCCGAAGTCGGCGCGTCGGAACGCTCGGCCGGCGGACGGCTCGGTGACCTCCTGGCCGGCGAGATCGCCGACCTTTCCGATCCCGTCGCGAACCTCGAGGTCCGGACGCTCACCGGCGGCTGGTCCTCGCCACTCCTCCTCTCGGCCCTGCCCTCGTCGGTGGCGCGGGAGATCGAGCCGGAGCTCGCTCGAGCCGGCCACCTGGTGGTGAGCAACGCCTCGACGTTCCGGCAAGATCCGGACGTGCCACTGCTCATCCCGGAGCTCAACGCAGGCCACCTCGCGCTCGTCGAGCGCCAGAAGGAACGCTGGCCCGGGGCCATCGTGACCAACCCGAACTGCGTGGTGACCGGGCTGGCCACGGCCCTCGCGCCCCTTCACGAAGCGTTCGGGCTCGAAAAAGCGGTCGTCACGACGTTTCAGGCCATCTCGGGCGCCGGGAAGCCGGGTCCCCCCGCGGCGGATCTCGTCGACAACGTGCTCCCGTTCATTCCCGGCGAGGAGGAAAAGGTCGCCTACGAGCCCACCAAGATCCTGGGCACGGTCGAGGGCGGGGCGCTGCGCGAGGCACCGTTCCGGATCGGGGTCACGGCCACGCGGGTGAACGTGCTTCACGGCCACCTGGTCTCGGTTTCGGCACGCTTCCGGGACGCGCCCGAGCCCGACGAAGCGCTGGGGGCCCTCCGCGCCTTCCGCGGACGAGCTTCGGACCTCGAGCTCCCCTCTTCTCCCCCTTCCGGCCCGATCGCCGTCACCGACGATCCGACCCGACCCCAGCCGCGCCTCGACCGCGACGCCCATCGGGGCATGACCGTCACGGTCGGGCGCGTGCGCCGCTGTGAAGCTCTAGGGCTGTCGTTCCTCGCTCTGGCACACAACCTGGACCGGGGCGCGGCCGGAGCGGCGCTCCTGAATGCCGAGCTGTGCCGGGTCAAGGGATTGGTCGACACGGTGGTCGGGAAGGGGCGGTGAGGGAGGGCGCCGCCCCCGTCGTCTACAAGTTCGGCGGAAGCTCGCTCGGCGACGCCGACAGGATCCGGCACGTCGCGCGGCTGATCGCACGAGGGCCCCGCCCTCTGGTCGTGGTGGTGTCGGCCATGGCCGGGGTGACGAGCGAGCTCCAAACGTTGGTGGACAGCACGTCCGACCTCGAAACATCCGCGGAGCGGAGTGACGATCCGGTCGGCGCCTTGCGGTCACGCCACGCCGACGTTCTGGCGGCAGTGGGAGCCGACGACGAGGCGACCCGGAGCGCCCTGGAGGATCGTCTCGCCGCCCTGCGTCGCACGGTGAGCGAAGAGGCCGGGCTCGGAGATGACAAGCGGCGGGCCGACGCGATCCTCGCGGCGGGCGAGGACCTCGCACAGTTGGTCGTGCGCGCCGTGCTCGAGGCCGAGGGCGTCCCTTCGGCCGCGGTCGATGCGCGTGACGTCCTCGTCACGGACGACCATTTCGGGAACGCCGCCCCCGATCCCGAACGAACGCGGGCCGCTTGCGAGCGCCGCATCGTGCCGGTGCTGGGGACATCGGGCGTCACGGTCGTCCAAGGGTTCGTCGGAGCCACGCCTCAGGGCCGAACGACGACGTTGGGCCGGGGGGGGTCGGACTTCTCCGCAGCGATCCTCGGAGGCGCTTTGGAGGCCGCATCGGTGCATGTCTGGACCGACGTCGCGGGCATCCTGAGCGCCGATCCGCGGTATGTGGACCACCCTCGCCTCCTCACGGAGATCGGCTTCGAGGAGCTCGTGGAGCTCGCCTGGGCGGGCGCCCGGGTCATCCACCCGGTTGCGGCGAAGTGGGCGGTGGCGGAGGGCGTGCCCCTCACGATCCGCGACACCTTCGCACCGGAGGAGCCGGGCACACGGGTCCGGCACGACGTTCGGGACGCCGCCGAGATCGCGGCCGTCACGGCCAAGGCCGGAGTGGCGCTCATCAAGGTGCGCTCACACCCCGCCGCGCTCCCCTACGGCTTCCTCGCGCGGGTCTTCGGTGTACTGGGACGCCACCGACTCGAGGTGGACCTCGTCGCGACCAGCCACTCGTCGACCGCGTTCACCATCGACGACCGGTCCGACCTGGAGGAGGTGGCGGCCGAGCTCGGCACCTTCGCAGAGGTCGAGGTTACGAGCGGTCTCGCTACCATCACGGTCGTCGGCCGCGGCTTGCTCGCCGAACCGGGTGTCGGCGGGCAGGTCTTCGCGGTCGTCGGTGACACGCCCGTGCATCTGGTCTCACAGGCCTCGGACGTGAGCTCGAGCCTCGTCGTGGATGGGGAGGAGTCCGAAGCGCTCACGCGCCGGCTCCACGCCAGGCTCATCGGGCCGGCACCCGCAGACAGCACACGGAGGACCGCATGAAGATCGCCCTGGTGGGTTACGGCCGGATGGGTCACGCAGTCGAAGCTCAGGCCCGAGATCGCGAACACGAGATCGTCGCACGCCTCGGACGCGGCGAACTGGGAGGCCGCGCCCGGGACCTGGCCGAGCATCTGTCGGATGCCGACGTGGCGATCGACTTCACGGTCGGCGAGCTGACCCCCCGGGTCATCGAAGCGGCCGGTCTCGCCGGAACCGACCTGGTCGTCGGCACGACCGGGTTCGGGGACGACGCCCACGAGGCCATGGAGAGCGCAGGCGGCATCGGGATCGTCCACGGTCCCAACTTCTCGATCGGCGTCCACGTCTTCTTCCGGATCGCCGGGCAGGCCGCCCGGCTGATCGACGGCGTGGGCGGATACGACACGCACGTCAACGAAGCTCACCACCGCCACAAACGAGACCATCCGAGCGGGACCGCGTGGCGTCTCGCCGACCTCCTGGTCGAGCGACTCGGGGACAAGACGCAGTGGCGGTCGGGCCCTCCCGCGGAGCAACCGGATCCGGCGACCTTGTACGTGACCAGCGTCCGGGCCGGCGAGATCCCCGGGAGCCACACGGTGGGCTTCGACGGCGTACACGACCGGATCGAGGTGACCCACGAAGCACGCGGCCGGGACGGATTCGCGTCGGGCGCCCTGCGCGCCGCGGAATGGATCCACGGTCGTGACGGCGTGTTCACGTTCACCGAAGTGATCGACCGGATCCTGGATCTCGACACCGACGACGCAGATAGCGGAGAAGAGCGAGATGAGTGAGCGAGAACGGTTCGGAGGAGTCGGCGTGGCGCTCGTCACCCCCTTCGACGCGGACGGAGAGTTGGATCTCGACGCGTTCGCCGCGCACGCGGAGCGGATGATCGAGGGCGGAGTCGACTACCTCGTTCCGTGCGGCACGACCGGCGAGAGCGCGACGATGCGGGACTCCGAACAGGTCGAGGTGATCCGCGCGGCGGTGCGGGTCTCCAACGGGCGCGTGCCCGTGTTGGCCGGTGCCGGAGCGAACGCCACCTCCGAAGCGGTGGCGCGCACCCGAGGCGCGACCGAAGCGGGGGCGGACGGGATCCTCTCGGTGGCGCCCTACTACAACAAGCCTCCGCAGGAGGGGCTCTTCCGGCACTTCGAGGCGGTCGCGCAAGCCACCGACCTCCCGGTGGTCCTGTACAACGTCCCCGGCAGAACTTCGTCGAACATCCTTCCGGAAACGGTCTTCCGGCTCACCGAGCTCCCCAACGTCGTCGGCATCAAGGAAGCCTGCGGCGACCTCGACCAACTCGGGACGCTCCTCCGAGGACGACCGGAGGGCTTCCTCGTGCTCGCGGGTGACGACGAGATCACGCTCCCTCTGCTCGCGATGGGCGGCGACGGACTGATCTCGGTGATCGCCAACGAAGCTCCCGCGGAGATCACCGCCCTCGTCCACGCCGGCCTCGAGGGCGACTTCTCCCGGGCCCGCTCCCTCCATTACCGACTGCTCGAGCTCATGCGCTGCAACTTCGTCGAGACGAACCCCATTCCCGTGAAGACGGCCGTCGAGATGCTCGGCGGCCCGCCCACCCACTTCCGCTCCCCGCTGGTGCCCCTCTCGGAGGGCGCCCGCGAACGCCTGCGCGCCGCGCTGGACGCGAGCGGAATCTCCTCGTTCGAGACGGCGGGCCGATGAGCTCCGCGACGCGGGAGCTTCGGGAACGCATCGAGCGGTTGACCACACCGGACGCCGCGCCCGGACGGGACGAAGCCCGATCCGCGGTCGTCGCGCTCCTCGAGGCGCTGGGGAGTGGCCAGGTGCGCGCGGCCGAGCCCGGTCCCGACGGTTGGCGGGCCGTGCCGTGGGTCAAATCCGGGATCCTGCTCGCCTTCCGAACCGGAGCGACGCGGGAGTACGTGGCCCATCCGGCCGCGCCGAACCCCGACTTCGGGGGCTCGACGATCCGATTCTTCGACCGCGATACGCTGCCCCTGCGCGACACCGAAGGCGTCGAGGAGAACGTCCGCATCGTGCCGGGCGGCTCTTCCGTGCGCGCGGGCTCCTACCTCGGCCCGGGCGTCGTCATGATGCCGCCGGCGTTCGTGAACATCGGCGCCTACGTCGACGAAGGCGCGATGATCGACTCGCACGCCCTCGTCGGCTCCTGCGCCCAGGTGGGGAAGCGGGTACACCTCTCCGCGGGCGCCCAGCTCGGAGGCGTCCTCGAGCCGGTCGGGCTCCGCCCGGTCGTGATCGAAGACGACGCCATGGTCGGGGGCAACACCGGGATCTTCGAAGGCACGCTCGTCGGGCGACGCGCGGTGATCGCGCCCGGTGTGCAGCTCACGGCGTCGACGGCCGTCTACGACCTGGTGCGCGAAGACGTCTACCGGGCCGGAGAAGAGGAGCCGCTCAGCATTCCCGAGGGCGCGGTGGTCGTCCCGGGCTCCCGACCGGCCGAAGGCGGCTGGGCCAAAGAGCGGGGACTGACGCTCTACGCTCCGGTCATCGTGAAGTACCGGGACGAGCGGACGGACTCGGCCACCGCGCTGGAAGAGGCGTTGCGCTGAGAGGCTCCATGGCGGCCCCGGCCGTCGGGGCCGCGCATGCCCGGTTTGAAGCGCGCCGTCCGAACCTTTTACGCCCGCACCGGAGTCGAGCCGGAGGCGGTGCTGCCCACGACCCTCGCGGCGATCGGGCTTCGGATGGCGCTGGGCGCCGCGCTCATCCCGGCCCTGCGCGCGTCTCGCGTGGATCCCATGGACGCCCTGCGTTTCGAGTAGTAGCCTACTGGGCATGCGTAACTTCCTGATCCGACTGATCGTCAACGCCTTCGCCCTGTCGGCGGCCGCCTGGCTCCTCGACGGCATCCAGCTCTCCGGAGCGTTCTTCGACGTCCTCGTCGTCGCGCTGATCTTCGGGCTGCTCAACGCTCTGCTCAAGCCCATCCTCCTGTTCTTCTCCCTTCCCTTCCTCATCGTCACCCTGGGGCTGTTCGCGTTCGTAGTGAATGCCATCGTGCTGCTGCTGACCGCCGGTCTCACCGACGCCCTGACCGTCGCGGGATTCGGCTCCGCGCTCCTCGGTAGCCTCGTAGTGTCGTTCGTGACGCTCATTCTGGGCAGCTTGCTCGAGGACGAACTCAAGGCGTAGCGGCCTGGCGCCGCTCGGCGCCGCACCACCCCATCCACCCGGACCGAAACCGACCCCCGTCCCGTCCCGTAGGGCGGTGCGAGCGTGGTTTCGCCCATGGACAGGGGGGTGGCATGACGGGGTTGATGACGGATGTCCGGTACGCGTTTCGGATGCTCTTCAAGCATCCGGGCGTCTCGGCGATCGCGGTCCTGGCGCTGGGGCTCGGCATCGGGCTCACGGCGGTCATGTTCAGCATCGTGTACGGCGCGATCATGCGCGGGCTCCCGTTCGAGAACGGAGACCGCATCGTGTCCGTGCACCGTGCCAACCCGTCGATCGGCGCCGAGAACATGGGCGTCTCGATCCACGACTACGTCGACTGGCGCGAGCAGCAACGCGGGTCCTTCACCCACCTGGCGGCCGCCTACGACGGCACGATCAACGTCCGCTGGAGCGACGAGCCGGAGCGGTACTTCGGGTCGTTCCTGACCGCGAACACCTTCCCCGCGCTCGGCGTGGAGCCCGTGGTCGGGCGCGCCTTCACGGAGGACGAGGACGAGCCGGGCGCGCCCGCCACGGTGCTCCTCTCGCACCGGGTGTGGATGGACCGCTTCGACGGCGACCCGAACGCCCTCGGCCAGGTCGTGAAGGTGAACGGCGAGCAGGCCGAGATCATCGGCGTCATGCCCGAGGGGTTCGCCTTTCCGAACAGGTCGGAGCTGTGGGTCCCCCTTCGCATGAATCCTCTCGAGATCCCCCGAAACGAAGGCACCTGGCTCACCGTGTTCGGCCCGCTCGCGCCGGGCGTGGACATCGACGCCGCCATGACCGAGATGACGGGGATCGCCGGTCGGCTCGCGGCCGAGCATCCGGACACCAACGAAGGCGTGGTGCCCGTCATCCAGCCCTTCACCGAGCGGTACGTCGGCACGGAGGCCACCGCGCTCCTCTACACGATGCTCGCCGCGGTCTCCCTCGTGCTGTTGATCGCCTGCGCGAACGTCGCGAACCTGCTCCTGGCGCGCTCCGCCCAGCGGACCCGGGAGGTGGGAATCCGAACCGCGCTCGGCGCGAGCCGGTGGCGCGTGGTGACCCAGCTCGTGCTCGAGGCGCTCGCCTTGTCCCTCGTCGCGACCGTGGTGGGAACCGCGATCGCCTGGGTGGGCATCGACCTCTTCGACCGCGCCGTGGCGCCCACGAACCCGCCCTTCTTCATGCGCTTCGCGCTCGACGGGCCGATCCTCCTGTTCATGGTCGCTGCCGCTTCGGCTTCCGCGGTCATCGCGGGAGGAATCCCCGCCCTCAAGGCGTCCGGCATGGACGTGAGCGAAGTCCTCAAGGACGAATCACGGGGTTCCTCGAGCCTGCACATCGGCCGGCTCTCGAAGGTGCTCGTCGTGGGTGAGATCGCGATGTCGCTCGGCCTCCTGGTCGGAGCGGGGCTCATGACGAAGAGCATCACCACCCTGCGCGACTACGACTACGGCTTCGACACCGACGACGTCTTCACCACCCGGCTGGGCCTCTTCGAGGCCGAGTTCCCGGACGCGACGTCGAGGCGGGCGTTCTACGACGAGCTCGAGCGACGCGTTCGGGAAGCTCCGGGCGTGCGGGCCGCGGCCCTCGGCACGCTGCTCCCGGGTCTCGGATCGGGGCAGACGCGCATCAGCGTCGAAGGCGTCACCTACTCGGAAGACCGGGACCATCCGCTCGCGCGCAGCGGCTCGGTCAGCCCGGGGTACTTCGAGACGGTGGGGGTCAGCCTGATCGAGGGCCGCGACTTCACCGACCTGGACGAGGCCGGCTCGGATCCGGTCGCGATCGTGAACCGCAGCTTCGCTTCGACGCACTTTCCCGGAGAGCCCGCGGTCGGGCGTCGGCTCAAGCCCGGGCGAAGCGATGCGGACGCGTCCTGGCTCACCATCGTCGGGGTCGCGCCCGACCTGTTCATGGAGGGGGTCGGAAACACCGAGGGCGACCCGGAAGGGTTCTACCGGCCGATCGCTCAGAGTGACGCCCGTTTCATGAGCGTGCTCGCGAGAGGTCCGTTGGAGCCGATGACCCTCACCGAGCCCGTCCGGCGCGCGGTCACCGCCGTCCACTCGGACACCCCCGTGTACTACTCGGCCACGCTCGCGGAGCGCATCGACGAGAACACCTGGTTCTTCAACGTGTTCGGTTCGCTCTTCGTGGTGTTCGGAGCCGCAGCCCTGTTCCTGGCGTCGATCGGCCTGTACGGCGTGATGTCGTTCAGCGTCGCGCGCCGCACCTCCGAGGTCGGCATCCGCATGGCGCTCGGTGCCTCGCAGAAGCAGGTGCTCTCGCTCATCCTCCGGCAGGGAATCGTACAGATCGGCGTCGGGCTCGTGATCGGGCTCGGTCTCGCGCTGTTGATCGCGCGGGCCCTCAGCACCGCGCTCTTCGAGGTGAGCCCGAACGATCCCGCCGTCTTCGTCTCCATCATCGTGTTGCTGACCGTCACCGGGGTCGCGGCCACCCTGGTTCCGGCGATGCGGGCCACGCGCGCGGAGCCGGCGAGCGCGCTACGGTACGAATGATGAGTCAGATAACCAACACCGTGGATCCAACCGTATCCCGCGCTTCGAGCGCGCGGTGCGCGTCCGCCGCTTCCCGCAGCGGGTAACGGGCCCCGATGTGCGGCTTCACCCGGCCGGACACCACCATGTCGAACAAGGCGGCGCATCCCTCGGCGGTCTCTTCCGCGGTCGCATAGTAATCGCCCAGCCTCGGCCGGGTGACGAAGAGCGAGCCCCGCTTCGCGAGCTCGAGCGGTGCGAAGGCCGGTACCGCCCCGGAGGCGTTCCCGAAGCTCACCATCATCCCCCGAGGCCGAAGCGAATCCAGCGAGCCGTCCCAGGTGTCCTTACCCACGGAGTCGTACACCACGTCGACACCCCGCCCGGCCGTGATCTCGCGTACGCGCTCGGGAACCGACGTGTCCCGGTAGAGGATCGTGTGCGCGCACCCGGCCTCTTCGGCCAATCGGGCCTTCTCCGCCGACCCGACGGTGCCGATGACCGTCGCGCCGAGCGCGGAGAGCCACTGCGTCGCGAGCAGGCCGACCCCACCCGCCGCCGCATGAAGCAGAACCAGGTCGTTCTTCTTCACCGGCCAGGTTCGGCGCACCAGGTATTCCACGGTGCAACCCTTCACCATGATGGCCGCCGCCATCTCGTCGGTGATGCCGTCGGGCAGGCGAACGAGGCGCTCGCGCGGCAGCACCCGTCCCTCCCGGTAGGCACCTTCGGGACCGTTGGCCGTGTACGCCACGCGCGCACCGACCTCCAGATCGTCGACGCCCTCGCCCACGGCTTCGACGACCCCCGCACCTTCGCTTCCCGGAATGAACGGGAGGTCGAGCATGTAGAGGCCGGTGCGGTGGTACACGTCGATGAAGTTGAGGCCCACCGCGGTATGGCGGACGAGAACCTCGCCCGGTCCGGGCGTGCCGGGGTCCGCGCGGGCCCACTCCAGCACCTCGGGGCCTCCGTGACGTCGTACGATGATCGCTCCGTCCATGATGTCGCTCGGGTTCGAGTGCGCGTGAGGCTGACGGGACCTACAGTAGCCCCCACCCCGGCGTCGCACCAAACCCCTCGCGGGCGCACACGCACGCAGCCCTTACGCGACAACGCCGCCGCCCCTACTTTGCAAGATTCCGGTGCCCGGGAATGGCGGCCGGAAACGATGAGACTCTCAACCAATGGAGACACCGTATGCGCTCCACGCGACCGAGCGGAGGAGTCGGGGCGGTCGTCCTGTCTTTCCTCGCCGTTCTGGCCTTCACCCTCCCCACGTCCGCACAGCAGGATTGGACGGCTCCGGCCGCGGGCTACCCGCAAACCGCCGCGGAGCTGAATGGGTTCACCGCGCACACGCGTCACCTCGAGATGTGGGACTATCTCGACGAGCTGAGCAGCGTGGCACCGAACATGAAGCTCGGTTCGTACGGCGAGACACGTGAAGGACGTCAACTGGCGTACGCGGTGTTCGGGAATCCGCTGATCTCCGAGCCCTGGGAAGCCATGGCGCTGGACAAGCCGGTGCTGGTGCTGGCGGCGAACGTCCACGGGGACGAGCGCACCTTCCGCGAGGGACTCATGATTCTCATGCGGGATTTCGCCACGCCGGGAACCGAAGCGTACGAGCTGCTCGACGAAGTGACGGTGGTGGTGGTCCCGCAGATCAATCCCGACGGCTTCGAGGCGAGCTTCGAGGGCCAGCGCGGCAACACCTGGGGGCTCGACCTGAACCGCGACTACGTCAAGCTCGAGCACCCCACCGTCTCCAATTACGTCGAGAACATCATCGGCGAGTGGCGGCCTCACCTGTTCATCGACGGACACAACGGGGGAGCGCGTCCGTACAACCTCAACTACCAGTGCCCGAGCATCCACGACTCGGCGGCGGAGATCACCGCCCTGTGTGACGACGAGATCTTCCCGGCCATCGACGAACGTCTCGAAGGCGAGGACTTGCTCGGCTGGTACTACTCGGGCGGCGACGAGGAGGAATGGAGCGTCGGCGGGTCTCAGGCCCGCATCGGCCGAAACTACGGCGGCATGGTCAACAGCGTCGCGATTCTCTTCGAAGCCCCCTCACAGGAGCTCGAAGTGGGCGCCCGGGCCGGTTATCTCGGATATCTCGCGGTGGTCGAATGGGCGGCCGAAAACCCCGACCGCCTGATGAACGTGGTCGCGGAGGCCAACCGGGAGACCGTGGCGATGGGGGCCGAGCCGTCCGGTCAGGTCACCGTCCGACAGGACTACGAGGCTGAAGAGGAGCTCGTGGATTATCTCATCGTCGAGGAGACCAACGGCGGGTTGGACACCATCCAGGTGACCGACGCTCGGCTCATGAAGCGTCCGGTGGCCCTCGAGACCCGGGACCGGCCGTGGGCCTACGTCCTGCCACGTGACGCCGAGGCGGCGGTGGACCTCCTCCTCAAGCACGGGATCACCGTGGAGCGCCTGATCGAGCCCGCGGAGGTCACGGTACAGGCCTACACCGTGGAGAACGTCACCCACGAGCGGCAATACAACCACGCGGCCGCGACGCTGGTCGACGTGGGCGAGGTGCTGACCCGGGATATGGAGTTCCCGGCCGGAACGTACGTGATTCCGACGGGGCAGAACCTCGGACGCCTCGTGGCGCACATGCTCGAGGTCGAGACCGAGGACAACGTGGTCTACTGGAACCGGATGGATGCCTGGCTGCCGAGACCCGGCACGGACTGGGCCCCCGGCTTCAACAACGACGACCCGGGCCCGCCCCTGGTCCCGATCTACAAGATCATGAGCCCGACGCCGTTGGCCGCGCACATCCTCGACGGAAGTCGGGAGCCGTCGACCACCACGTCCCGCCGCAGCGGAGGATGACCCCGGCCGGCCGACCACGGCCGGTCACCCGCAACGACGTGAAGGGGGCCGAGCGATCCATCGCTCGGCCCCCTTTCTCATGGCCCATGAGTGTCGCCGGACGGATCCGTCCGGCAGCTCACGCCGGCCGGGAGTCGCGACGGTCTTGCATCGCTTCCCGAACGCGCGTGGCGAGGCCCTCGAGCGTCCACGGCTTCTCGAGAAAGGTGTGCCTCCCGCCCGCGCGCTCGACGGAAGAGACCGCCTCGGGGGCATGCCCGCTCATGAAGAGAAAAGGCATGTCCCATCCCCGCTGCCGCACCAGCTCGTAGAGCTCGGTCCCACCCAGCTCGGGCATGATCAGGTCGGTGATCACCAGATCCCATTCCTCCGGCGCGGCCTCGATCCGCGAGAACGCGGTTCGCCCGTTCTCGACGCTCTGCACCTGGTGACCGAGGCGACGTAGCGCCCGCTCCGCCGCGCCGCGGAGACGTGCGTCGTCCTCCGCTAGCAAGATGCGTCCCGCACCGTCGGCTGCGTCCCCGTGGCTGCCTTCATCCACCGCTTCCTCGGCCGGGGCGTCACCGACGGCCTCCGTAGCGGCCGAGGCCGGGGGCAGCACGAGCGAGATGGTCGTGCCCTGTCCTTGAGCGCTCTCGACCTCGATCGACCCTCCGTGCCGTTCCACGATGGTCCGGACCATGGGTAGCCCGAGGCCGGTGCCCGTCTCTTTCGTCGTGAAGAACGGATCGAAGAGCCGCTCCAGCGTGGCATCGTCCATGCCGATTCCGGTATCCCGAACCGATATCCGCACCGGGGCGCCGTCCGCCGCAGCCCCGTCGCCTTCCCCGTCCCGCTTATCGGAGGACACCTCGATCACGACGCGGCCCCCGCTCGGCATCGCATGACCGGCATTCTGCACGAGATTGATGAGCGCATCCTGAAGGAGGTCGGGGTCCGCGTGCACCACGACGGGTCCCGGACCCACACGCACGTCGAGCTCGACCGACTCGAGCAGGCTCGCGCGAAGGATCCCGCGCATGTCGTCGAGAAGCTCCTCGAGGTCCGTCGCGCGCAACTCCACGTCCGGCTGCCGCGCCACCCCCAGGAGCCTGGCCACCAGCCCGGAACCCCGGCGCGCCGCGGTGAGGATCTCCTCGACCTCACCGGCGTCCTCCCCGTCGGACTCGGCCCCTCGGGCGCCGCTCGGGAGCGCCCGTGTGCTCAGGAACTCCGCGTTCACCAGGATGACGTTGAGGAGGTTGCGGAAATCGTGCGCGACGCCCGCCGCGAGCTGGCCCATCGCGTCCATCTTCTCCGTGAAGCGAAGCCGCCGCTCCAGCGCGTGCTGCACCGTGATGTCCCGCGCCACCGCGATGAAGTATTCGATGTCGCCTTGCGCGTCGCGGACCGGCGTGATCGACGTCTCCTGCTCGTACAGGTGCCCGTCCTTCCGGCGGTTCACCATCACCCCTCGGAACATCCGACCGGCCTCGATGGTCCGCCACAGATCCCGATAGAAAGCCTCGTCCTGCTCTCCGCTCTGCAAGATCCGTGGCGTCGAGCCGATGGCTTCCTCGGCCGGATACAGGGTGATGCTCGTGAACGCGGGGTTCACGTACTGAATGACGCCGTCGACATCGGTAATGAGAACCGCTTCGCCCGCCGCGTCCAGCGCGGACGCGAGCAAGGCCTGAAAACGCTCCGCCTCCCGCCGCTGGGTCACGTCGCGAACCACGCCGGAAAGACGCAGCACCGAGCCCTCGGTGTCCCGCTCCTTCCGCACCCGGATCTCGGTCCACACGACACGCCCGTCCTTGTGGCACCACCGGAGCTCGGTTTCTTCGAGCCCGGAGTCGACATCCGTCAACAGCCGATCGAGGCCTTCACGGTCCTCGGGGTGCACGGCGGCGAACACCGTCTCCGGGCTCTCGTAGTGCTCGTCGGGCGTATACCCCGCGATGTCCACGGACGAGGGGCTCACGTACTCGAACGCGAGCTCCGGTCGCACCTGGAGACGAAAGACGAGGTCGGGCACGTTCTCCGTGAGGGTCCTGTGGTCGCGCGCGCGTGCTTCACGGCGCTCGATCTCACGACGGAGCAGCCAATAGAGGAGCACGCCCGTCACCAGCGCGAACCCCGCGCCCTTCAGCATATTCATCCCGAGAAGCCACGCGTCGGCACTCCCGGAGTACAGCGCGACCACGAGATCCGTCCCCAGGATCCACGCCATGGCCACCGGTACGTAGATCCAGAAGGCGATGCGGCGAGCCGCCTTCGAGGGAGACACAGAGCTCACGCGATGCGCGTCCATGTGAGGATGGATCCCTCCGGTACGATCGGGGGGATGACAGATCCCTTACAGTACCGGCAATGCCCCCTCGACGCACGCCTCGTCTCATGCATCCGGCATCATCCCCCCAACATCGTGCGGAGCCCGACCGAGAGCGCTCTTCCCTGTGCCGGGAGTCCCGACACATCGGGATAGCTCGCGTCCGTGAGATTCGTGCCGCCGAGGAAGAACTCGCCGAACGAGAGCCCGAGGCCGACCCGGGCATCGAGGAGAAAGACGCCCGCTTCACCCGCGCGCGTCCGGTCCCATAGGTGCACGCGCACGTGCGACTTCTCGAACATGTCGCGCTCGATCTCCACCCCCACGGTCCGGACGAGGGGCCGGAGCGTGGATTTCGAGTGGAAACCCTCGCTCTCCTCGAGATCGATATCCAACCACGTGGCGGAGGGCCGCACGAGGAGGGTGGAACGGGAGCCGACCGCCCCGTTCAACTCGATGCCGTCGAAGGTCGCCGTCTCGACGTTTCGAGTGCGCCAACGCGCTTCCGGATCGCCGCCCGGCCGAGCCCAGTCGATCAGACCCTCCGAGCTCCGACGGAAGACCGTCGCGCGGAACGTTCCTCCGAGGGGGAAGAATGCGTCGAGCCCGGCCTCGGCGGACCACGAGCGCTCCCCTTCGAGATCGGGCGTACCCAGGTTCGCGGGATCCTCGTAGTAACGCTCCGTCCAGGTCGGCGTTCGGAAGGCGCGTCCCGCCTGGGCCCTCAACCGCAACGCGTCCCCGGCCGGGAACGAGACCGCGAGCGAGGGAGAGACGAACGTCTCGAACCCTTCGCGCCGGTCGACCCGTACGCCCGCCGTGGCGCTTCCGGGTCCCACGGGAGCGCTCACCTCGCCGAACGCGGCGAGTCGGTTCTGGTCCCGCTGTCCGAGCGCGTTGCTGTCGAGCGTCTCCCGGATCCACTCGGCGCCGACGGCCAGACCGACGCTTTCACCGAGGTTCCTCCGGAGGGTCACGTCCGCGCCAAGCTGCTCGGAGACGTGGTCGTTCCGGTAGAAGCCCGGGTCCGTCCGGTCGAGGATGAAATCGTCGGTGTGCCGCCGGAACGTCACCCGGGGCGTGAGCTCGGTTCCAGCCACGGATCCGGTCCACTCCGCCGAGCCCCGGGTGGTCCGGGTCCGCTCGAACGCCGGGAACGGACCGTAGAAGTCGGCGGCGCCGAAGTCCCTGCGGCCGTGACCCAGCGATATATCGACACGGCCGTCGCCGAGCGGGCCGGAGGCGCGGCCGTCCGCCAGCAGGATCCGGTAGTCCGTGCCGAGCCGGTGGCCGTCGGACGCGGTGCGCTCGACCCCGCCACCGAGGTTCCACTCACCGATGCCGACGCCGCCCGCTCCGGACAACGCCCAACGTCCGAACGTGCCCGCCTCGGTCCGAAGCTCGGCCCCCTCCCAGTCGTCGCGCGTCACGACGTTCACGACGCCGCCCACCGCGTCCGCGCCGAACTGTGCCGACGCGGGGCCGAGCAGGACCTCGATCCGCTCGACGCGCTCGAGGGGCACGGTGAGGTCGAGATCGAAATGACCGGTCTGCGGATCGCTCATCCGCACCCCGTCGACCAGCACGAGCACGCCCTCGTAGGACGCGCCGCGCAAGGAGAGATCGGCCTGCGCGGGAGAGCGAGCCTGGAGGTCGCCGCTCAGGGCCCACCCGATCGCTTCGGACACGTTGCGTACCGGCTGCCTCGAGAGCGCTTCCCGGTCCACGAGAGTGACGACGCGTCCGGACGCTCCACCCGGAAGACGCGAAGCTCCACGCACCAGAAGGGTATCGAGCTCGTACGTGGGTTCCTGTCCGGCCACCGGAACGGCCATCAGCCAGGACAGAGCGAAGAGCAGGAACGATGTACGAACGGGCGCACCGGAAGTGCGCGTACGGGTGAAGGTCAGCATATCGGGAGGGAGCATCGGGTCCGCGAGGTCCAAGTGCTTGCACTGAAAGGGAAAGCTACCCGATCGGTCCGCTCGTGTCCCGCCCCCGACGAACGAAGCGGTGCCGAGGTCCAGCCCCCGCTCGGGCTCGTCGTGCACGGACGGGCTCCGAAGGCTTACCTTTTCGCGTCCACGCGCAAACACCCCCGCCCGCCGCACATCATGCCTCCCACGAATCCCTGGATCGTTCTCAAGTTCGGCGGCACCTCCGTGGCCACGCCCCAAAGCTGGGAAACGATCGCCGACATCGTGGGTCGTCGTCTGGACGAAGGGTTTCGCCCGCTGGTCGTTCACTCCGCCCTGGCGGGCGTGACGAACCTGCTCGAAGCGCTCCCCGGCCGTGCCCTCGAAGGCACCCACGCAGTCCTCCTGGACGAGCTCGAAGGCCGGCACGACACCCTCGCCCGGAACCTCGGATTTCTGCCCTCCGAGGTCGTCGACCTGCTCGGTCCCGACCGACGAGAGCTGCGGGAGCTCGCGGAGGGCATCGCGCTCCTCCGCGAAGCCACACCCCGCACCCGTGCACGGATTCTCGCCTTCGGCGAACGGCTGGCGACCCGCATCGGGGCCGCTTACCTGCAGCGGAAGGGACTCCCCGTAACCTGGGTCGACGTCCGGGATTTCCTGCGGAGCGAGGAGGGGCGGACCGGCTCCGGCAGCGCTTCCTACCTCTCCGCGGAATGCGACGCGAGCCCGGACCCGGACGTCGCCGAGCGTCTGGCGGGGGTGGAGGGCGTCCCCCTCACGCAGGGCTTCACGGCACGCAGCCCCGAGGGCGAGACGGTCGTGCTCGGACGCGGGGGCTCGGACACGGCCGCCGCCTACCTGGCCGGCAAGCTGGAGGCCGCCCGTCTGGAGATCTGGACGGACGTGCCCGGGATGTTCACGGCCGATCCACGCGCCGTGCCCTCGGCGCGGCTGCTCCGGCAGCTCGACTACCGCGAGGCCCAGGAGATCGCCACGACCGGGAGCAAGGTCCTGCACCCCCGCTGCATCCCGGCTCTGCGGGACCACATGGTCCCCATCCACATCCACAGCACCTCCCATCCCGACACCGAGGGCACGGTCATCCGGCGCGGCGCGGCCGAGGGGCCCGCCCAGGTCAAGGCGATCTCCCGCAAGAAGGAGGTCGTGCTCGTCTCGATGGAAACCGTGGGCATGTGGCAAGAGGTCGGGTTCCTCTCGGAAGCGTTCGCGGTCTTCCGCCGGCTGGGCATATCGATCGACCTGATCTCGACGTCGGAGACCAATGTGACGGTTTCCCTCGACGCCGAAGCGAACCTGCTCGAAGCCGCCTCGATGGACGAGCTGACGGAGGCGCTCGGCCGGTTCTGCAAGGTGTCGGTCATCCGACCGTGCGCGGCGGTCAGCCTCGTGGGGCGACGCATCCGAGCGCTGCTCCACCGTCTCGGCCCCGCGCTCGAGGTATTCGAGGCGCAACGCATCCACCTCGTCACGCAGGCCGCGAGCGACCTCAACCTGACGGTCGTCGTCGATGAGGATCAGGCCGACCGGCTGGTCCGCTTGCTCCACGCCCAGCTCATCGCGGAAGCCGGCAGCCCCGAGGTTTTCGGGCCGAGCTGGGAGCAGCTCCGCCCGGGCGGCCCGGACGTTCACCGCCGCGTGCCCCGTTGGTGGGAGGAGCGGCGGGACGCCCTCCTCGCCCGCCTCGGTGACGACGCCAGCGCGTACGTCTACGACCTGGACACGGTCGCGGAGCGCCTGAGCGCCCTGACACAGGTCGAGGGGGTCGATCGCGTGCTCTACGCCATGAAGGCCAACACCTACGGCCCCTTGCTCGACCGGGTCCGTGACGCCGGCGTCGGGTTCGAGTGCGTGTCGCCCGGCGAGATCGAGCATGTCCGGAGCCGCTTTCCCGACCTCGATCCCGCCGAGATCCTGTTCACGCCCAATTTCGCCCCGCGCGAGGAATACCGGGACGCCCTGGATGCCGGGGTGCGCACGACGCTCGATTCGATCGAGCCCTTGCGCCTCTGGCCGGACGTCTTCGCGGGCAAGGAGATCTTCATCCGGATCGATCCGGGCGTGGGCAAGGGTCACCACGAGAAGGTCCGGACCGCGGGCTTCCACGCCAAGTTCGGCGTCCCCCGCTTCGAGCTCGAGGAGCTCGCGGAGCTGACCGAGCGCATCGGCGTGCGTGTCGTCGGGCTGCACGCGCACGCCGGGAGCGGGATCTTCACCCCGGACCACTGGGCTCATCTGGCCGCGACGTTGGCGGAGGTGGCTCCGCTCTTTCCCGACGTCCACGTCCTCGACGTGGGTGGGGGACTCGGTGTGCCGGAAAAGCCGGCGCAGGACCCGTTGGATCTCTCACGGCTCGCCGACGGACTGCTCGAAGTTCGGGACGCCGCACCGGACACCGAGATCTGGCTCGAGCCGGGCCGGTTCGTCGCGGCTGAAGCAGGCGTGCTGCTGGCACGGGTCACCCAGACGAAGGGCAAGGGCGACGTGCGCTACGTTGGAGTCGCGACGGGCATGAACTCGCTGATTCGGCCGGCGCTCTACGGCGCCTACCACGAGATCGTGAACCTGACCCGGCTCGACCGGGAAGCGACCGAACGGGTGAACGTCGTGGGACCGATCTGCGAGACGGGGGACGTGCTCGGACTCGACCGCCTCCTTCCCCGCACCGAGGCAGGAGACGTCCTCCTGATCGCGAACGCCGGAGCGTACGGTCACGTCATGTCGTCCCGGTACAACTTGCGGGAGCCGGCGCCCGAGCGGACGCTCTAGCAGCCGCTAGCCCGGATCCGCGGCACCGCGCTCGATCCATGCGACCAGAGCCATCAAGCTCGCCACGAGCAAAAACGCGCCACCCGCCATCACCGGAATCGAGACGAATCCGAAGACGTTCAGGTAGCGGCCCGTGCAGCTCGCTCCCGCGCTACATACCCCGACGTCGAGCGCCGGCTGGAGTTGGATGCCCACGTGATAGGCGGCGATCCCGGCCCCGATGACCGCGAGCGGCAGACCGTAACGCCAGACCGAGGCGTCACCGCGGACCATGCCCACCCCCAGCACCACCACCAGCGGATACATGGCGATGCGCTGGTACCAACAGAGCACACAGGGCACGAAGCCGACCACCTCAGAGAGGTACAGGCTCCCCGAGCGTGGCGACCAGCGCCACGCCCCAGGCCCACCCGATCGGGTGAGAGGCCCGGTCGGCCAACCCGGAGACGACCCCCGCCCTGGTCCGTGGTACGAAGAGCGTGCTTCCGAGCCCCACGGCTAGCGCATAGGCCAAAACCGTAGCTCCGGCCAGGAGGGTGACGACGGTCGCGTAGAGGGTCATGGTCGCTCAGCGCCCTTCGGGCGCGCCGGGCACGGTCGGCCCCGTCCGGCCGGGGGCCAGCGAGTCCGTCGTGCGCAGGTAGCTCTCGTACTGGCTCGGAAAGCTCGCGCCCCACACCTCGGGGTCCGTGGTGTTCTCGTCCAGCTCCGCGATGAGCTCGTAGGGCTGGCGCGTCTCGCCGCGACGCTCCCCGATGGTGACGAGCAGACTCGGACGGACGCCGCCGTTCCGCCGCGGGTCCCGAGATGGATCATCTAAAGGCTGCATGACCGACATCCTTGTGGCAGTGAAGGCAGGAAAGGTCCGCATCCGTGGACTCGCTCGTCCGAATCGCGTGCGTCAGATCCTCGTGACAACCCACGCAATTGGCTTCCGCGATGGCTCGGTTCCGTGGCTTGATCCGGATGGGATCGGGATGGTTGCGAAACGTGAAGGCCCACGACGCGAACTGGTCTTCCATGACATGGCACTGGACGCACGCGGTGGGATCGTCCGACAGGTACGCGGTGCCGTCGCCATACCCGACGGCCACCACACCCAGCGTGCCGGCCAACCCGAATACGAACGCGACGGCCATCCAGAGCCGTGCGGAGGAGTGCGTGGGCAAGGTAGGCATGAAACCTGTAGGATAGGCATGGCGTCGCCGGGTCGCCACCCGTGACCCGGCCGGCCACGGCAACGCACCCGCACCGAGAGCGTGAACGCCCTGGCGCACGGCGCCCCGATTGCCGACCATCCATCGATATGTTCACCGAAAGCCTGAATCTCCTGCTCGTTCACGGTGATCCCGCGGCCGCCGACCGGATCGAAGCGCTCCTCCGGAGGGCACCGTCCGGGACGCTCGCCATGCGGCGTGCGGACTCGTACGACGATGGGTTGTCCGCCATCGGTGATCCGTCCCTCGACGCGTGTCTCGTCACGGAAGCTCCGGGCCCGCGGACGGCGGCGGACCTTCTCCCGCGACTCGCCGACAAGCGCCGGCATGGGATCCCCCTGGTCGTGCTGGCCGCGCACGCGGCGCCGCAGCACCTTCTGGCATTGGTGCGGGAGGGCGCCGACGACGCGTTCGGAATCGACGAGGTCACGCCCCCCCTGTTGGAGCGCCTGATACACCACGCGGTGGAGCGCCGCCGAAGACGGCGGGACGAAGCCCACCACACCGAAGCGACCCTGCGCGAGCGGGTGAAGGAGCTCGCGCTCGTCACCAACACGGGACGCCTCATCAATCGGCGGGACCTCCCGATTCAGGAACGACTGAACCGGATCGTGCACGAGATTCCTTCCGGATGGCACGATCCGGAGCGTACCGAGGCCCGCCTGACGCTCAGCGATTGGACCGTGGCGACACCCGGCTTCCGGGAAACGCCCTGGCTGCTCTCCGCCACCATCCCGACCGACGACGAGCCCGATGGATTGCTCGAGGTCGTACTGACCGCGAACACGACCTCCGGAGGCGCGCAGGACCCGTTTCTTCCCGAAGAGCACGACCTGGTCGACAACCTCGCACGGATCATCGGGGAGACGGTGGCCCGCGAGCGCGCCTCGCGAAAGCTCGAGCAGACCCTGGCCAGCCTCGACGAGGCCGTGGTGATCCTCGACTCCATCGAGAGCCAGCGCCGAGTGCGCTATGTCAACCCGGCGGGCGAGCGGATGTTCGGGTACACGCGCGACGAGTTCGTCGGAGCCACGCCCGACATGACCCATCCGGACCGAGCATCCTTCGAGCAGTTCGGTGAGATGGCCCGCACTCAGCTCCAATCCGGCCGGTCGTTCCGCGCCACCTTCACGTTGAAACGGAAGGACGGCAGCCTTTTCGAGGCGGAGCAAACCGTCTCGCTCTTCGACCCGGAGCACGGGCTGGGCGGGGGAGTGGTGTCGGTGGTCCGGGACGTCTCCCGCCGGGAGCAAGCCGAGGCCGCTCTTCGAGAGAGCGAGGAACGGTTCCGCCAGATCGCGGAGCACGTGAGCGACGTGTTCTGGATCACCAACCCGGACAAATCCCGGATGGAGTACGTGAGCCCAGCCTATGCCAAGATCTGGGGGCGCGCTCCGGACGAGCTCTACGCCGACCCCGGGAGCTGGCTCGACGCGATTATCCCGGACGACCGCGAAAGGATCGCCCACGAAAGCACGAGGCAACCACGTGGCGGTTACGACGTCACGTACCGCATCCGACGCCCTGACGGGGCCGTGCGCTGGATCCACGACCGGGCGTTTCCCGTCACGGACGACGGCGGGACGGTGGAACGGCTCATCGGCGTCGCCGAAGACGTCACCGAGCGTCGGATGGCGGAGGAGCGCTTCCGCGTCCTCGGCGAAGAGATGATGGACGTCATCATCGTCATCGCACCGGACGGACGTGTGCTCTTCGCGAGCCCCTCCGCGGAATGGCTCACGGGCTACCCCGCGGACGAGCTCGTCGGCATGAGCGCCTTCGACATCATCCAGAGCGAGGACCACGAGGTCGTCGGGCCCCTGCTCGGGAAGGTCGCCCAGACGCCGGGCGAGACCGCCCGGGCCGAGTTCAAGATGCTTCGCATGGACGGCACGACCCGGGATGTGGAATCGGTGGCGCGGAACCTCATGGACCACCCGGCCGTTCGCGGGATCGTCACCACCACGCGGGACGTCACCGAGCGACTCACGCTCGAGCGCAGGCTACGGCAGGTCCAGAAGATGGAAGCCGTGGGCCGGCTGGCGGGGGGCATCGCACACGACTTCAACAACATCCTGACCGTCATCCGCTCCGAAACGGAGCTCCTGCTCCTGGACAACGAGGGCACGGACCTGGCGGACGATCTCGAAGTCATCCGGTCGGAGGCCGACCGCGCGGCGACGCTCACGAACCACCTGCTCGCCTTCAGTCGGGAGCAGGTGCTCCGCCCCCGCCGCCTGGACCTCGGATCGGTCGTACGAGACATGGCCGAGCCCATCGACGAGACCGTGGGCGACGCGATCACCGTGGAATACGATCTCTCGCCGGACGTGGAAAGCGTCCTCGTCGACCCCGAGCAACTTGAACAGGTCGTCCTCAACATCGTCGCGAACGCCCGCGACGCTTCGCCGAAAGGGGGTGTGGTCACGATTTCCACCGCCGACGAGCGAATCTCCCTCGACGACGTGGTCGACCTCCCCGGCCTCACGCCGGGCCGCTACACCCGGCTGAGCATCGCCGACACGGGCTCCGGAATGAGCCCCGAAACCGCACGCCGGATCTTCGACCCGTTCTTCTCCACCAAGCCGGCCGGCAGAGGGACGGGCCTGGGCTTGGCGATGGCGTACGGCTTCATGAAGCAGAGCGGAGGCGGCATCCACGTGGACTCCCGGGAGGGACACGGCAGCACGTTCCACCTACGCTTTCCCGTCGCCGGACAGCTCGAAGCGCCGAGCGCTCCGGGACAGGCTGCGCCCCAGGCCGCGAATTCGTCTCCCGCCCCGGAGGTGGAGCCGGATTCGCCCAACGAGCCGCAATCTGACGCACACGCGAACGCGGAAGCCCCGCAACCGACGATCCTCGTGGTCGACGACGAAGCCGGCGTGCGCCGGGTCACGAAACGCGTGCTCGACCGCGGCGGCTTCCAGGTGCATGCCGTGGAAGACGCCGCGTCCGCGCTCGCGGCGCTGGAGTCCGACCGGCCGATCGACCTCCTTCTGACCGACGTTCGCCTACCCGGCGAAAGCGGAGGTTTGCTGGCGGAACGTGCGCGCACCCTGCGCCCGCACCTTCCGATTATCGTCATGTCGGGATTCGCGGGGGGTAGCGACGGCACGGCGGCGAACCTCCCGGAAGGCGTCGGCTACCTGGCCAAGCCGTTCACGAGGGCCGTCCTGCTCGACGCCATCCGTGCGGCGCTCCGCGAGAAACGCGAAGGCCGGCTCAGGAACGAGCAGTAGCGCGCTCCGCGTCGAGGGCCTCGAGCGCGCGCTCGACCTCCTCCCACTCCGCGACCAGCCCGTCGACCACGCCCTGCAGCTCGTCTCGCTCACGCTGGAGCTCCGCGATCTCCTCGGAATCCGTCTCCTCGTAGTATCCCGGTTGGCAGAACACTTCGTCGATCTCCGCGACTCTCGCTTCAGCGGTCTCGAGCTCGGCCGTCACCTCGTCGCGCCGGCGTTCGAGCCGGCGGCTCTCGACCTCGGGATCGACCCGCGCGGATCGGGTGTCGTTCGACGCTCGCCCCGAACCGTCCGACCGCCCCTTCCTGGAGCCTTCCGCGCGCGCCTTGCCTCCGGCTTCGGACGATCCACTTCGGTCGCGCGCTTCCTTCCGCGCCTTGAGCACGACGCTCTCGGCATCGAGGTGATCGTCGCCGTACGCGGCGACGTACTCCTCGTACGTGCCGTGGTAGTCCCTGATCCCGTCCCTCCGGATATCGACGACCCGCGTAGCGAGCCGGCTGACGAACCACCGGTCGTGGGACACGAGAATGAGCGTGCCGTCGTATTGGCGGAGCTCTTCGACCAAAGCCTCGATCGATTCGAGGTCCAGGTGGTTGGTGGGCTCGTCGAGCACGAGCACGTTCGGGCGCTCGAGCTGAAGCCGGGCGAAGACGAGCCGGGCCGCCTCCCCGCCGGAGAGCGCACGGAGCCGCTTCTGGCCGTCATCCCCCGAGAAGAGCATGAGCCCCATGTGCCCTCGCACGAACCCGCGATCCCGATCCGGGCAGAAGTCCCAGAGCCAGGCTTCCGCGGTCCGGTCCGACTCCTCCACCTGCTCCCGGTGATCCTGCGCGAAGTAGCCGGGATGGGTCTCGTAGCCCCACTCGACCTCACCGGCATCGGCTTCGAGGTCGCCCATGACGATCTTGAGGAGCGTCGACTTCCCGATCCCGTTGGGCCCCATGATCACCAGCCGCTCCCCACGCCGCACGAGCAGGTCGACGCCGTGCAGGACTTCGTGATCGCCGTACGCTTTGCGCACGCCGGAGACCCGCAGCACCTCCTTGCCGCTCGGACGCCGCTGCTCGAAGCGGAACTTCGGATAACGCCGCGAGCTTCCCGGAAGCTCCTCGAGTGCATCGGCCTTCTTCTCGATCATGCGGAGCTTGCTCTGGGCCTGCCGCGCCTTGCTCGCCTTCGCGCGGAAGCGGTCCACGAACTTCTGGTGGTGCGCGATCTCCTTCTCGCGCCCCTCGATCTCTTTCTCGCGCCGCTCGCGGTCCGCCTTCTTCTGCTCGAGAAACGACGTGTAGTTCCCGTTGTACAGCGTCACCGTCTCGTAATCCACGTCGAGGATGTGCGTCGAGACGTTGTCGAGGAAACGATGGTCGTGCGAGATGACGACGACCGGTCCCTTGAACGCTTGCAAGAAGCCCTCCAGCCACCGGATCGACAGGATGTCCAGGTGGTTGGTCGGCTCGTCGAGGAGAAGAATGTCGGGATTGCTGGCGAGGACCTGTGCGAGGAGGACGCGCAGCTTGAAGCCCCCGGAGAGGGTCGAGAGCGGATCACGGTGCACCTCGGCGGGCAACCCCAACCCCTCCAGAATCGCCGCCGCCCGCGCCTCGGCCGAGTAGCCGTCGTGACGTTGGACGGTCTCCTCCAGCTCGGAGAACCGCTCGGCGTCGAAGTGCTCCCCGGCGTTCGCCAGGATCTTCTCCTTCTCGACCATGGCGTCCCAGAGCTCCGGATTTCCCATGAGCGCGACGCCGAGGATCTCCTGATCCTCGTACATGAATTGGTCCTGGCGGAGCACCCCGAGGCGGACATCCTTCGGAATGGATACCTGGCCGGAGGTCGCTTCCTCCTCGCCGGTCAGGATCCCGAGAAGCGTGGTCTTGCCGGATCCGTTGGCGCCCACGAGCCCGTACCGTTCGCCCGGATTGAGCTGGAACGAGACGTCACTGAAGAGCGTGTGGTCGCCGAACGATTTCTCGAGATTCGATACGGATATCATGGTGGGAGAATCTAGCGGAACGGCACTTCCCTGTGAGGGGGCACGGCGAGCCGCTTACGCCGGCCCCAAGCGCCCCACGGGCACGACGCGCACCACGCGCCGACCGGCGCTGCCCGCCCGCCGTCACCCCTCCGCTACCCGCCCGGAATCCGATCCTGCGCGACGGAGACCCAGATCACGACGCGGCCCGGATCTCCATCGAGCTCCACGAAGTGCACGTGCATCCGGTCGCGCTCGTCGGATTCCTGGAGCTGTCGGAGCACGAACAGGATGTCCCGCCGGTCCATCACGGTGGCGTGCGGCACCGACCGTCTCACCGAATCCGCTTCGGCTTCGTCCGGCGGGGGAGGGAGCGAGTCGGAGGGAAAGGCGAAGAAGATCTCCTCGTCGTCATCCGTGCGGAGCACGAAGCCGTCGGAAAGCTGGCCGACGAGCGTGCCGGTCAGCGAATCCGTGGGTAGCTCGGTGCCAGAGGGCAGATCCCCGGACCCCTGCGCGGCGAGCGCCGTCGACGTGACGAGCCCGAGCACCAGCCCGAGGAGCATCGATGGAATGCGTGGCGTTCGAATAGGTCTATCCTCCATTTTCGGGAACGGGACCAACAGCCAAGCCTTCTACACCGACTTACTCATAACGTTCACGCCAACAACACCTTACACTGCCACTCCCTTCATCCGTCAGGGAGGGTGCGATACTCCCGGGCCCAGAAGAGGAGCGGACGATCGCTGGGTCCCAGCTCGATCTCCTCCACGCGAACCACGACCAAGCGGCTCCCCCCCTCCGTGGCGTGGATGGCTCGCACCCGACACTCGAGCGCGGCGCTCGCATCGGGAATGACCGGCACCCCCTGCTCCCGCCAGGGCGTCGGCCCGACCGGCACCGGATCCGCGAACACGGTCGCCCATCGGCCCTGATCCTCCGAGAGCAGGCTGATGCCCACCTCTCCTCCCTCCTCGACGAACGGGAGGGCCTGCGCGCTCGGATTCAAAGAGACGACCACTTCCGGAGGCTCGGCGGAAACCGGAGCGAACGAGGTGGCCGTCGTGGCGCGGACCTTACCGTCTTCCTCGTCCCGAACGGCCACGACCGTCACCGTCGAAGCCCAACGCGCCATCGCCTCCTTGAACCGCTCGTCGCTTACCCCCCGAGCTCCATCAGGCGGGTGGTCACCGTGCTGCGTGCCGATGGTCGTCTCCTTACTTGGCCTGCGTCGTGAATGTGCTCGCGGAGGCTCACCATGCGCTCATGGACGCTCGTCAGCAAGACGACGAGCGGCGCCAACGACGCCAGACCCCGACGTACACGGCGGCGTTCCCGAGAACGAGCGCGACCCCCAAGCCCACCTGGATTCCGTGGGTGAGCCCCGGAGGGTAGACGATCGGAACGATATAGTGCTCGATGAACGTCGCCTCGTAACCAGCCTGTCCCGCGGCGCGGCGGAGCCGATTCTCGACGGGCGTGAGGGGACATACACCTCCGGTGAGCTCGATCCACACCCCCCACGCGAGCACCGGGAGGTGCGGCACGCTCACCCACGACCACCGCAGCGCCAACAACCCTCCGAAGATCACGAAGAGCACGAACGCCAAGTGCCCGACGAGCACCATGTCCGCTAGAAAGGCGTGGGACATGCCGAACCCGGCGCCGTCTAGCGCGTCGCGCGCCGGCGCAGGACGGCTCGAAGCCTGAGGAAGTAACGCGGCGGATCGAGCGGCTTCACCACGTAGTCGTCCGCACCCGCTTCGAAGAGGCTCATCTCGATGTTTCGATCCTCGGAGCTCGTGAGCATGACGACCGGCAGATCGTCGTGAGCCGGCTTCGAGCGAATGGCTTGCAACACCTTGAGCCCGTTCATCGGGTGCATGTAGTAGTCGAGTGACACGGCGTCGATGCTCGCGTCCCGCTCCAGGACGTCGAGAGCCTCCGGCCCCGACCGTACCGCCGTGACCTCGAAGCCCTTGTTCGACAGGAACGATTCGAGGAGCGTAGCGGTCTCGGGATCGTCGTCGACGACCAGCACGTGCGTGCCGCCATCGCCGTTCCCCCTCTTCGCCGCGGTCGCACCGGAATCCGGGGCCTTGCGAGGCTGTCCCGCCCCGACATAGGCATTGGCGAGCGCCTCGCGGATGGCGTCGGGTGCCGCGAGCTCGAAGCGCACCGCCCTGGTGGACAGCCGGGACACTTCCCGCTCGGCCTCCACGTCGTGCGGATCCGAGGTCGCGACGTCCAGCGTCCGGTCGGTGTACCGGAGGGGCAGCACATGGTACTTCACGGCCACGATCGCGGGGACCAGACGGGTCGCGTACTGCTCCGCCGACGCGAGATCGGCCACCCTCATCAGGTAACGATCGGCCAGCTGCTGCGTCAGCTCCGCGTCGTCGAGGTCGGACACGTCCCGCACCCGAGACCACACGTCCACGACCTTCTCCCCGGGCTGCCGATGCAGCCGGTCCGCCCCGGGCAGCTCCAGGGCCCGGGCTGCGGAGACGAGCCAATGCTCTTCCGGTTCATTGCTCACCCTCAAGCTCCCGTCGGGGAATCCTCGTCGTGCTCGAAGAACTCGGCTCCGGCATCCTTCAGGATCGAGCGTGCCGTCTCGGCCCGCTCACCGGTTGCGTGCACCCCCACCCACACCGCCCCCTCCTCGATGCGACCGGCATGGAAATCCGCCTCTTCCTTCACGACCCCGAGACCGACGAGCCACCCGGCAACAGCCCCGACGGCCCCTACGGCCAAAGCACCCTCGAGCGCGGCGATCACGGGTCCCACGGCGACAAGGGCTGCCGGTCCACCGACGAGGCCGGCGGCGACCATCCCACCGCCGACCGCTCCGATCACCGCGCCGGCCCCGCCGCCGATCTCGGCCCCCTCGATGATCTCCAACTCGTCCCGGATGGGAACGTCTTCACGCTCCAGCGTCCACTCATCGGTGAGCACCACGGAGATATCGTCTTCGGGCTCGAAGTGCTCCTCCACGAGCGCAGCGAGTGCTCGCGCCGCTGCCTTCTGGTCTTCGAACACTCCGGCGACAACGCCCCGCGAATCCGCTGCGTATCGACTCACTCGACCTCCCGGCTGGTTCTCATGATCTCCGTGCTTCCTTCGAACATCGCGACGGGGACGCACACACGCTATCCTTCACGGTTCCGCTCCCGCGCCTTCTCGGCGGCCTCCTCGACGGCGGCGCGGAGACGCGGCCATACGTACGGCGCCCGCTCGAGGAACGTCGCCCGCTCGTCGTCGCGGCCCTCGAGGTACGCCCACGCGGCCCGCCCGCCCTTCCGGCGATTACACTCGACGCACGCCGTGACGAGGTTGCCCGGGCTGTTGTCTCCGCCTCGCATCCTCGGCTCCACGTGATCCACGCTCAGGACCGCGTCGGGCTCGCCACGCCCGCAATAGACGCAGCAGTACCCGTCGCGGGCGAACACCTCCTGACGGTCCATCACGGCACACGCAGCGAGCCGGGGGCAGCTCCCCGGCCCACACGGGCTGCTAGTGATGTGTCTCAGAAGTCCAGAGGCATTCGAGCGCCGCTGCATCCACCCCGGCTGCGTTGCTCCTCCGCGACGTAGCGCTGCTACGCCTTGTCGTCGCGCCTTGCCGAGGCGGCGCTTCGACACTCTCGGTGCTCACTGGACTTCTGAGGCACATCACTACCGGCCGATCAATCCAGTCGGAAAGCCGACGGGGCTCTCGTTCCCGTCCCGCCCGACCGCCGCGACGCCGAACACGTAGTTGTCGATCACCACGTTCTCGAGCGTGAACTCGGTGACGTCCCCGACCCACCGTGACCACTGCCACTGCGCATCCGTGGTGCGCCGCCAGTAGATCTTGTACCCGGCGAGGTTCGGGTCGGATACCGGATCCCACGACAGCGTCGTGCTCGGCCGTACCGCGCCGCCGATCCGCACGTTCTCGGGGGTCGGAGGCGCCCACGCCATGGCGGCCAGCACGGTGGCGTTGAGGCTGGTCATCTTCGCGGCGAAATCGAAGTCCACGCCCTCGATGACGTCTCCGTACTCCCGTCCGTCCTCGACGCGGATGTCCTGGTGCTGCCGGTCGTAGTGCTCGTGGGCCTCCATGATGCGCACGCCCGGGAAGCCGGCGTCGTTGAACGGTCTGTGGTGCCCGCCCCGCCCGAAGCGGTCGAGCCGGTAGATCATCATCGCGTCGAGGTTCGGGAAGTAGCCGTCGGCGATCCGGTCCACGTACCGCGCGATCTGCCGGGAGGGCCCGTCGACCTCACCCCCGTAGACCCGGTAGCTCCAGCCCTCCGGCTCGTGCTCCTCGACCGGCGTCGGCTGGCTGAACACCCGGAAGACCGTGTTGTCGATCACCCCGTCGATCCCCGCGATGTTGCCGATCATGTCGTTGTTGAGGACGGCGGCGATGTCCCAGCCTTCCTCCACGGCGTCGGCGGCCAGGTACTGGCCGCCCCAGAGGCCCTGCTCCTCGCCGGACAGCCCGACGAACGCGACGCTGCTCGGAAACTCGTGCTGCGAGAGGATCCGGGCCGCCTCGATGGTGCCGGCCATCCCCGAGGCGTTGTCGTTGGCGCCGGGCGCGTCGGTCTCTCCGTCCGACCCGTTCGAAGCCCGTGAATCGATGTCGCCGGACATCATGACGTAACGGTTCGGGTGCTCGGTACCGCGCAGGATCGCGACCACGTTGACGATCTCGACGTCTTCGGTGATCCGGCCGTCGGCTTCCATGAAGGTGCGGTGGTAGGAGACCTCCAGGCAGCCCCCGCACGCCTCGCTGATCTCGTCGAACTCGGCCTTGATCCACCGGCGGGCGGCGCCGATGCCGCGCGTGTCGGAGAGCGTGTCGGAGAGCGTATTGCGCGTCCCGAAGCCGGCGAGCGTCCGGATGTCGTCCTCGACTCGCTCGGACGAGGCGGCTTCGGCGATCTCGTAGAGCCTCGGATCGAGCTCCGGCGGCAGCGTCGACTGCCCGGTGAGCGCGGAGGGCAGAGCCACCAGCCCGCCCAGCATGCAACCGATCAACGTCCAGTTCCGTAGCGCCACGTCCATCCTCCTGAGTCGGTGCGACGCGCCCGACACGGCCGCGTCCCTGTTTCCGTTCCCACCGGAAACCTTAACATGCGGCACCAAACGTCCGGCGCCACCCCCGAAACGTTCGCGCCGGTCGTGACGTAGACAGGTGCGTGCGGCGATCGCCCCCGCGGGGTCGCCCCGAACCGAACCGAACGAAGGACGACCACGAATGGCACGCAAGGCACAGCTCGGCCTCGCCGCCGCTCTCGCGCTCACGGCGTGGGCATGCGGGGGCGACCCGGACGCACGGGCCGGGCTCTCCGTCCCCGTCACCTACGACTCGCTCGACAACGGATTGCGGGTCGTGCTCTCCGAGGATCACACCGCACCGACCGCCACGGTCGCCCTCTACTACGATGTCGGCTTCAGGGTCGAGCCCGAGGGACGGACCGGCTTCGCGCACCTGTTCGAGCACATGATGTTCCAGGGCTCGGAGAACCTCGGCCCGATGGAGTTCGTGCGCATGGTGCAGGAGAACGGCGGCGTGCTGAACGGCTCCACCCGGCACGACTTCACCAACTACTACGAGATCGTGCCCGCGCACACGCTGGAGCGGATCCTGTGGGCGGAGGCCGACCGCATGCGTGGATTGCGCATCACCGAGGACCGTCTCGCCAACCAACGCGACGTCGTGAAGAACGAGGTGCGCGTGAACGTGCTCAACCAGCCGTACGGCGGCTTTCCGTGGCTCGACCTTCCGCAGGTCGCGTTCGAGAACTGGCACAACGCGCACAACTTCTACGGAGACTTCACGGATCTGGACGCCGCGACCCTCGAAGACGTGCAGGCGTTCTTCGACCGGTACTACGCGCCCAACAACGCCGTGCTCGTGGTCGTGGGCGATTTCGAGTCGGAGCGGACGATGGAATGGATCCGGGACTACTTCGGCGACATCCCGCGCGGTCCCGCGACCGAGCGTCCCGACGTCTCCGAGCCTCGCCAGGAGGCCGAAAAGCGAGAGACTCGGACCGATCCTCTGGCCAACCGCCCGGCGGTCGCGCTCGGCTACCGGATGCCCGAGCGGGGCTCCGCCGACTACTGGGCCATGGGCCTTCTCGACCAGATCCTGCTCCAGGGCGACGATGCCTGGCTCCACCAGGCGCTCGTGCAGCGCCGGGGCCTCACCGGAAGCGTGAGCGGCGGCGTGAACGCTCAGCTCGGCAACCTGTACAACTCCGGAGGCCCCACCCTGTGGACGGCCTCGCTCATCCACGACCCCGGCGTCTCGACCGACTCGATCGTCGCGGTCGTGGACTCGGTGGTGGAACGGGCCCGAACGGACCTCGTCGACCCCGAGACGCTCGAGCGAGCCCGGACCAAGGCCAGATCGGCGCTCTACGACGAGATCGACGCCTTCTTCGGGTTCGGCCTCGCGGACCTGCTCGCGAGCTTCGCGCTGTTCGACGACGACCCCGCGAGGGTCAACGAGATCGACGCGACGTTCCAGGACGTCACCGCCGAGCAGCTCCAACGCACCGCCCGGGAGTACCTACGACCCACGAACCGCACGATTCTGACGCTCGAACCCGAGTCGACAAGTGAGGGAGGTTCCCGATGAGGCCCCGCAGACGCGCGCTCCTCGCTCTGGGCATCGGCCTGCTGGCCGTCCCGAGCGTCGCCCCGGCACAGGACGGGGACGCTCCCCCGCCGCTCGGCGAGCCCCGGCCGTTCGACCTCCCGGAGACCGAGCGCTTCACGCTGGAGAACGGGCTCACGGTGACGCTCGTGCCGTACGGCCGGACCCCGAAGGCCACGGTGCGGCTCGTCCTTCCCACCGGGAACGTGGACGAAGCCGCGGACGAGATCTGGCTGGCCGACCTGACCGGCGACCTCGTGCAGGAGGGCACCACGAGCCGGGACGCCGAGGAGGTCGCCACGGAAGCGGCCGCTATGGGCGGCTCGCTCTCGCTCGGGGTGGGCACGGACCGCACCAGCGTGGGCGGTGACGTGCTCCAGGAGTTCGCCCCGGACATGGTGCGCCTGATCGCCGACGTAGTGCGGAACCCCGACCTGCCGGCGTCCGAGCTCGACCGTCTCAAGGACGACCGGATCCGACGGCTCAGCGTCTCGACCCGGCAGCCCGGCACCCTCACCCGGGCGGAGTTCCTCGAACGGTTGTACCCCGACCACCCGTACGGCCGTATGCTGCCCACCACCGCGATGATCGAAGGGCTGTCGCACGACCGCGTCCGCACGTTCTGGGAGCGCCACTACGGGCCCGACGGCGCGCACCTCTACATCGCCGGCCGGTTCGACGCGGATGCGGTGCGGGACGCCGCGGGCGACGCGTTCGAAGACTGGACCGCCGAAGGCGACCAGGCCGCGCCGACCGCGAGCGCGGCCGATGCCGCCGACATCGTCTTCGTCGAGCGCCCGGACGCGTCCCAATCGACCCTCCACCTCGGTCTCCCGGTCGTCGATCCCTCGCACGAGGACTACGTCGCGCTCCAGGTGACCAACGCGCTGCTCGGCGGCTCGTTCGCGTCGCGCATCACCGGCAACATCCGGGAGGACAAGGGCTATACCTACTCGCCGCAGAGCTCCGTCTCGAGCCGGTACCGCACCGCGTACTGGGTGCAGACGGCGGACGTGACCTCCGACGTGACCGGCCCGGCGCTGGAGGAGATCTTCCACGAGATCGAGCGGCTCCGCAGCGAGCCGCCGCCCGAGGAAGAGCTCGACGGCATCCGCAACTACCTCGCGGGGCTCTTCGTGCTGCAGAACTCGAGCCGGGGCGGGATCGTCGGGCAGCTCTCCTTCCTCGATCTCCACGGCCTGACGGAGAGCTACCTCACCGGATACGTGGATCGCGTGCACGCGGTGACCCCCGAGGAGGTACAGCGCATCGCCCGCACCTACTTCCGGCCGGACGACATGCTGCTGGTCGTGACCGGCGACCCGGAGGTGGCCCTGCCGCAGCTCCGGTCCTTCGGTACCGTGGAGGTGGTCGAGCCGGCCGCGCCCTGACCTGGCTCCGGCCGTCCGGAGCCAGGCGCGCCAGCACCCGGAGGCGGGCGCGGGTCCTTGTGGGGAGGGCCGCCCCGCCGGATTCGGCGGGGGAGTCCCGTCCATCCAGAACCGCACCGGAGCCCCCGATGTTCGAACGCCTCGCTCCCCGGAGCCTCGCACGGCCCATCCTGGCCGCGCTTTTCGTAAGTGTCGCGATCCCGCAGCTCGCGCACGCACAGACCGTCTCCGACCAGCCGGTCGACGAGGAGTACACACGCCTCATCGACGAGCACCTGCAGGACGACCGGATCACGACGGAGCTCGTCGATCACCTGCCGGCCTCCGAGACCGTACCGACCCCGCTCGACTTCCACGGCCGCATCGTGGGCACGCCCGGCGAGCTCACCTACGCCGCCGACATCCACCGCTACATGCGGGCCATCGCCGACGCGTCACCCCGTGCGACGGTGTGGAGCATCGGGGAGAGTGAAGAGGGCCGCGAGATGATCCTGATGGCGATCGGGAACGAAGAGGCCATCGCCAATCTCGACACCCACCAGGGATACCTGCAGGAGCTCACCGACCCGCGCGCCACGTCCGAGGAGCGCGCGCAGGAGCTCATCGAAGAGCTCGCGAAGCCGATCTACTGGCTCACGAGCGGCATCCACTCGCCGGAGAACGGCGGGCCCGAGATGCTGCAGGAGCTCGCCTACCGGCTGGTCGTCCAGGAGTCCGAGTTCGTCCGGGCCATCCGGGACAACGTGATCACCTTCATCACCCCCGTGATCGAGCCCGACGGACGCGAGAAGCAGGTCGACACGTACCACTTCAACGAGGACCGTCCGGAAGGGGCGGCGCGACTTCCCCTCATGTATTGGGGCGAGTACGTCGCGCACGACAACAACCGCGACGCGATGGGGCAGATGCTCGCGCTCACCCGGCACGTGAACCGGGTGCAGCTCGAATGGGCGCCGACCATCATGCACGACCTCCACGAGCAGCAGAACTACCTCTACACCTCGACGGGCACGGGGCCGTACAACGAAGCCTTCGACGCCATCACCATCACCGAGTGGTGGATGCTCGCGGAGAACGACGTCCTGGAGTTGACCAAGCGCGACGTGCCCGGGGTCTGGACGTACAACTTCTACGACGGGTGGACACCGAACTACATGTTCACGATCGCCCACTCGCACAACGCGATCGGCCGCTTCTACGAGGTTGCGAGCTACGGGCCGGAGAACCGGACCCTACGGGTCGGGAACACGACCACCAGCCGCGAGTGGTTCCGCCCCAACCCCCCGCTGCCCGAGATCGACTGGGGCCCGAGGAACAACACGAACATCCAGCAATCGGGGGTGCTCTTCAGCCTCAAGTACGTGGCCGACCACCGCGAGCTCTTCCTCGACAACTACTGGACCAAAAACGAGCGGTCCGTGCGCAAGGGCATCGAGGGCCCCGTCAACGCCTGGGTCATCCCGGCCGACCAGCGCCGGAAGGCGGACGCCGTGGACGCGGTGAACGAGCTCATGCGGCAGGGCCTCGAGATCCACCGGGCGGAGGAGTCGTTCACGGCCGGAGGCGTCGAGGTGGAGGAGGGCGACTACGTCGCCCGAGCCGACCAGCCGTTCCGCACGCTCGCGGACATGTACTTCTCCCTGCAGGCCTTCTCGCTCGACAATCCGCGTCCGTACGACGACACCGGGTGGACGTTCCAGCTCATGCGCAACATCGAGCTGGAGGAGATCGAGGACCCCTCGGTGCTCGACCGGAGCATGACGCTCCTCACCGAGCCGGCCCGTGCCCCCGGGGGCGTGCGCGGAAGCGGCGACGTGCTGGTCGTCGAGCACACGACCGACAACAACCTCGTCGCCTTCCGGTTCCGCCACGACGACGTGCCCATGCTGGCCGCGGAGGAAGACTTCGAGATGGCGGGCCGCACATTCCGCGCCGGAGCGTTCATCATCCCCGAGGGGGACCGGAGCGCGCTCGAAGCGAGCCTCGAGGAGTACGGCTTGACGGCCTGGGCCACCGACGACGCGCCTTCCGTGCCGAGCCACGAGCTCGACGTGCCCCGCATCGGCTACATCCACTCCTGGCAGCGCACGCAGGACGAAGGGTGGGTGCGTGGCGCGTTCGACCACTACGGGATTCCCTATACGTACTTCGCCGACAAGCGGGTGCGTGAGGGGAACCTCCGCGACCGCTACGACGTCATCGTGTACCCGCACGTCGGAGGGAGCGCGCAGTCCCAGGTCAACGGGATCGCCATGACCGGGGAGCTTCCGCTGCCCTACCGTCAGACCGAGGAGACCCCCAACCTCGGCGTGCTCGACGAGAGCGACGACATCCGCGGCGGCATGGGCTTCGAAGGGCTCGTGGAGCTCGCCCGCTTCGTGCAGGACGGGGGTACGCTCATCGTGGAAGGGGCCACGTCGAACATCCTTCCGGAATACGGGATCACGAGCGGCGTGAGCGTCGAGGACCCGGACGGCCTCATCGCGCCCGGCTCCATCCACCGGGGGATCCTGGCCGACCGGCTGAGCCCCATCGCGTACGGCTACGACGGCAGCCAGCTCCCCGTGTACTACAAGGGAGATCTCGTGCTCTCGACGGGCGACGGCGGCTTCGGCGGCTTCTTCGGTGGAGGCGGCGGTCCCTGGCAGAACACGACGCCGATGGCCAACCGTCCGGAGCTCTCACCGTACGAGCCTTCCGAGGACGAGCCCGAGCCCGAGGAGGACGTCGACGAGATGGCCGAGTTCCGCGCCATGGCCCGGGAGATGGGCTTCGGGAGCGACGACGGAGACGGGCCGCGCGTGGTCGTGGGCTTCCCCACGGACGCCGACCAGATGCTGCTCTCGGGCACGCTCGACGGTGGTGAGGCGCTCGAAGGGACGGCCCAGGTGGTCGACGTCCCGCTCGGGGAGGGGCACGTGGTGATGTTCGCCATCCGGCCCTTCTGGCGTTGGCAAACCCAGGGGACGTTCTTCCTCGGCTTCAACGCGCTCCTCAACTGGAACGACCTGGACGCGGGGCGGACCGAGGAAGAGGAGACCGAGACCGCCGACGACGGCGGGAGCTGAGCGGGGACGGGCGCGCCGAACAGCCCGTGGCAGACGTCTGGCGGGCCACGGTCCGTGAACGGGCCGGCTCACCCACGTGGGCCGGCCCGTCCGCTCAGTCGGGCACGATCCGGTAGACCTCGCCCTCGTGGACGACGACGTACAGCTCGCCCGCCTCGTCCCGCCCGAACGAGGCCACGCTCCCGTCGACCGAGAGCTCGTCGGAGTGGTCCTGCACGTCCGTGGCCTCACCGCCCGCGAGGAGGAAGCTCCGGATCCAGCCCGAGCAATAGTCGGCGAACAGATAGCGTCCCTGGAGCTCCGGGATCGCCGCCCCGCGGTAGACGTAGCCGCCGGTCACCGAGCACCCCTCGTCGTGCCCGTACTCGTGGACCGGCAACACCAGGCCCGTGGTGTTGCACCCCGTCGATGGATCGAAGCAGTGCGTCCCCTCCATCACCGACCACCCGTAGTTCTCCCCGCCCGGGCTCCCGCCCGGCTGCACCGAGATCTCCTCCCACTCGTTCTGGCCCACGTCGCCCATGTAGAGGTCGCCGGTGGCCGGGTCGAACGAGAAGCGCCACGGGTTGCGGAGCCCGTACGCCCAGACCTCGTCCCGGGCGTCCGGATCGTCGAAGAACGGGTTCGACGTGGGGACGAAGTAGCCCTCGCCGGCGAGGTTCACGTCGATGCGGAGCATGGACCCGAGCAAGGTGCCCGGATCCTGGCCATTGTCGTCGGGGTCGCCCGCGTCGCCCCCGTCCCCGAGCCCTATATAGAGCATGCCGTCGTTCCGCCCGAAGGCGAGCATCCCCCCGTTGTGGTTGGAGAACGGCTGGTCGACGAAGAGGACCTCGGTCCGGGACTCGGGGTCGGCCACGTCCGGCGTGTCTCCGGACACCGTGTACCGCACGATCCTCGTGTTTCCGTCCACGTCCGTGTAGTTCACGAAGACCCATCCGTTGCCCGGGTAGGCCGGATGGAACGCCATGCCCAGCAGCCCGCGCTCCCCACCCGTCGATACCCGCGAGGTCAGGTCCAGGAACGGCTCGGGCAGGACCTCGCCGTTCCGGATGACCCGGATCAGGCCACCCTGCTCCACGACGAAGAGCCGCTCGGGGTAGCCGGGCGCGGCCGTCACGAAGACGGGTGATTCGAAACCGTCGGCGACGAGCTCCAGACCGATCGGCAGCCGGTCCCCGATGATCCCCGACGGCACGTCGTCCTCGCCGCAGGCGCCGAGGGTCAGGACGAGCGCCAGCGTGAACGCGCTTCGGCCGACCCGGCAGCGGGGCGCGGGACATCCTTGGGGCGCTCGGGAAGGGGTCGGGATCACGGGACCTCCGGGTGGCTGGGTGCGTGCTGTTCCAACTTCACACCGGAGCACGTGGTGTGCCAAGCTGACGGCGCCATCGCTCGATCAATGGACAGCCTCCGTGTGAATCGGGATGCAGGCAGGGGATTCCTGACGAGGGTGCCTTTCGGGAGTGCGTCGAAGGCGGCACTATCCCAATAACCGCTCCCTTCCTGCCCATCTCACGTACTCGAGGAACGTGATGTCCAATCACACGCTGAGGTCAGGGTTCATCCTGCTATGCATTGGCTTGTGGCCCACATGGCTCGCGGGGCAGTCTCAGATCCCAGAGACCTGCGAGTGGTTTCTGGAGGAGACACAACGCTTCGGCGCTGCGGATGGGGAGGACGCTCTCACGGGCATCTTGGACTTGGAGGTCGGGCCTGACGGCAATGTGTTCCTGGCACAACGGTTCGGTGCTGGTGTCACCATACTCACTCCGGACGGCGAAACGACGGTGCTGGGGCGTGCGGGAAGGGGGCCCGGCGAGTTCGACGGCCCGCCCCTGCGGCTCGGGTTCATCGGCGACACCCTGTGGGCATCGGATCGGCTGACCGTTCATTTCTTCGGCCCTGACGGTGCCGAGCTACGGCAGGTCAGCTTCAGGACCGCCACCGGCCACGGCTCCCGTTTCGTGCCTCGTGTGCCGTTGGCGGATGGGAGCTTCCTCGGTGATCGGCAGATCGACCCGAGCTCCATGCGTGAATTCGTCGAAGCCACCCGTCTGCCGCTGCATCGATTCTCTGCTTCCGGGGAGGTGCTGGACCCAGTCACTTTGATCCGCGCTCCGCCCGTGGTCACGATCGAGGGCGGTGGCTTCACGTTTCATCCACTCGGGGACTGGCTCGGGGAGTCCATGCTGCCCGTGGCCGTCGAACCGGATGGAAGGGCGGTTGTGACGGCGGGGACCACACAAAACGCTGCAGCCGATGCATTCTTCCTGACTCGAGTCGACATCACCGGCGACACGATCCTTCATCGATCCATTCCGTATGAGCCCGCGCCGGTCAACGCCTCCGATCGCGAGTGGCTCACCGAAGCCTTCGCGGGCAGCCTCGCAGGCGATCATGACCCGGCCGTGTCGCGGACGAGGGATGATGCGGCGCGGGAGCGGCAGCGGCGAGCAGCACGAGAGGCGATCACATTTCCGGACTACTTTCCACCGGTCCGACAGGTCGTTCCCGGCGCCGACGGCTCGATATGGCTCCTGCGGGAACTCGAGTTGCCTCAACGGACAGATCGTTGGGAGGTGTATGGCGCGACCGGCGACCTCGAGGGTGTGGTCCGAGTGACCGAGGGGCGAGCCTTTCAAGACCCCTGGAAGCCTCGGCTAAAGATGCTCTGGGCAAGTCGAGACCAGGTCTGGGCGAGCAGCCTTGGAGAACTGGACGTGCCATACCTGCATCGGTTTCGAGTGGTTCGTGGGTGCGACTGATCCAGAACGAGGTGCGGCGGCCCATCCAGTCCAGGGTTCCCGCCGCGGGACGCCGCGTTGCGACCGGCGGGGGCGACCCGTAGCGTCGGTATCGGGCGCAATGGAGAAGCGAAAAATGGACGGGAGGGTCTGCGATGTCTTCAGCTCCGCGGTGGATCGCCACATGCGTCGTCACCGGTTGGGCTCTGGCTGGTTGCGAGGACACCCCCACCCCACCTCCGGAGCCCGAGCCCGAGCCGGTCCTCGCCGCCATCGAGATGCGCCCGCCGGAGCGGCACTTCGGGATGCTCGGGGGTTCCATCCTCGTCAGCGCGCGCCAGATCGCTGAGGACGGGAGTACGATTCCTACTGCTCGACGCTTTCCCGTGCGCTTTGCGTGGAGCACGGACGCGCCCGAGGTCGCCACGGTGAGCGACTCGGGCCGGGTGACGAGCGTGGGCGAGGGCACCGCGAACATCACCGCGACGAGTGAGGGGTTCAGTGGATGTCTATCGGAGGTGCTCGTGCTACCCAGGACTTTGTGCAGGCACATGGACTGCCCGAAGCACGCGTGGGGCGCGTAGAAGGCGGCGCCGGTCTAGGTAGTCCTCGGGGCCTCGGGATTGCTGCAGTTCCGACGGAGCTTTGGGTGGGACGAGATAAAACCGTATGGTACGTGGACTCGAGCCTACCAAGACTTGACTCCGTTCCCGTCGTCGAACCCGTGTGTTCAGACAAATAGGGCCTGAGGCAAGATGAGGGCAGATGGCGTGCCAAGATCAAGGGGAAGAAGGCAGAGCACCGGGTCCGAGGGTAAAGATGCGGGACGACCGCTGCTACGTCACCTCCCGCGAGGTGGGTGGATGAATGCTCATACGAGACGCTGTCGGCTGGCTCTGTCCTCCCGTGAGCGGGACACCGTCCCTCACAACGGCACGTCCGAACCTCTCTGTCTGGACACGCTTCACATGTCGAGAAAGCTGTTCGGAAGTCGTCGGATCCTTCCTTATGTGCTCAGCCTCGTCTTGGGTTCGTGTAATGCGTCGCCTGGACAGGACGAGCGCACAACGGGTGTGATTTTGACTAGCAGCGATTCCATTTGGCCTGAAGTCGTCGAGATGCCGCTTGAGACACCAGAAAGAGTGTATCCGAGCGATGTGGCGTCGGGAGTGCAGCTAAGCCGTGTAACAGAGGCTCGGCTCCTCAGTGATGAGGGGATCGTCTTGGTCGATCGGGATCGCTCTCAGCTGATCATGTACGACTCCGTCGGCCAGGTGCAACACGTGCTCGGCGGACCCGGAGCGGGCCCGGGAGAGTTCCGACTCCTTAGTAGCCTTTCCGTGCTTCCTAGCGATACGGTAGTCGTGTACGATTCGAGCAATCGGCGGATAACCCGATTCTCACCGCCGTACTACGAGGCCTCGACTCAGCCCCTGCCCGATGGATTGTTTGGAACGACGCCCGTTTCCGTTTGGCAGCTTCCAGATGGCTCCTGGATGACGTATGAAAGTGACCTCGACGCATACGAAGTCCTGGCCCGAAGTCCAGAGGCGGATCTAGTGGGTACTAAGGCGGTTCTGCTCCGGGCAGCGCCAGAAACCTACGAGACCGACACGCTGGTCGCCGACCTCATTGGATCTGAAGGCATCCGGGTTGGAAACATGTTTCTCACACCAGCCTTCGGTCGCTCAACCGATATTGACGTGTTAGGTCACACGGTCGCCATCGCCATGCCTGATGGTTTCGAGGTCCGAGTATTCGACGGAGCACGACTGCGGCACATCGCGTCGATGCCGGACGCCCAGTCGCCGCTATCCCGAGCCGAAGTGCGTGACCTTCGCGATAGCACACGTGCCGCGGCAGCCGAAGCAGGCCAAGCGTTTATCGGGCGCCCGATGTTTACACCGGAGTTGCAACCTGAGATGCGACCGAGTTTTGCGCATATTGTGACTTCCAAGGCCGGGCGGTCACTATTACGCGAATTCGCCCCGCCGGGTCGCAGAGCTGAGAGCTGGTGGTTATTGCAGCCGAATGGCCGGTTCGAGGGGAAACTGCGCTTGCCCGTGGACGCAACAGTGCTAGAAGTTGGCCCAAGCCACCTCCTCGCCCTCCGACGCGACTCGCTAGACATACCACGAGTCGAACTCCACAAGGTCGCGTGGGATTCGTTGGCGTTCGCCACTCCTGGATCGGGCATGGGGAACTGAACCCTTTCCAGCGTCCTCGCACCCACGAGATCTTGACGGCACCCGGGCCCGAAACAAGCTTCGCTCCTACACGGTTTGTGCATTTTCGTGCAGGAGGCAATATGAGTGGTTCGACGCGGTTCAACGTTCAGCTTGACGAGGTGCGCGCGGCCAAGCTCCGTGCCCTCGCGGACCGAACGCATGTGAACCCGGGCACCCTCGCACGCTCACTTCTGTCTACCGCACTGGACGCGGCCGACCCCGACCCAGCGTCGGTCGTAGCCCTACTCGACTCGACCCCGGGTGCGTTCGACCGGGCGCAGGAAGGTCTGCGCGAGATCCGGGCGGGTGACACACTTCCGTTGGACGAGCTCTGACGAGTGCCGTCGGTCGTCGTTTCCCCCACCGCCAGAAAGCACCTCTCCCACATCATCGCCACCCACGATCTTCCCCGAGACACGCGAACAAGGGTCAGAGACCGGATCCTGCCCTTGACGGAGTTTCCGCTCATGGGAGCGGAGCTCGCCGGCCGCTGGCACCGCTTCCGTTTCATCCTCGGGCCGTGGGCGTAGATGCTGATCATCTACTCCTACGACCGGGACGAGGATCGAGTGAACGTGGTGACCATCGAAGATGCTCGGATGGCGACCTCCGCGACGTCCGGAGAAACCAGTCCCTGAGCTCACCTGTGCCCAGCCTGCCGATCGGGATCGCACGGACACAGGCCCTCACCGTTCCCCGTCGGTCTCCCTGCGCATGCCGGGCGCCGTGACCGCGCCGCGTCCCCGGAGCTCAACGCTCACGTGCCTCGCCGTGCTCGACCACCGGCCGCTCGATCCGGCGCGAGACGGCTTGGTGCGGAACAGCCGACAACGAAGTCCGGGCCCCACCCCGCCGAACCGGCGGAGCGGAGCCCGGAACGTGGCCTCGGCCGTGGGCAGCGAGCTCAGCCCTCCGCCGCGAACGTGATCGGGAACGAAACCCACACCGGCGTGGGCTGCTCACGGTTCAGCGCCGGCGTGAAGCGGTACACGGACGCCACGTCGAGCGCCGCGCGGTCGAGCGCTTCATGTCCGGAGCTCTGGTCGATCCGGACGTCGGCGACGCGGCCGGTCTCCGAGATCAGGAAGTAGACGCGGACCGTCCCTCCGATGCCGGCTTCCCTGAGCAGGGGCGGGTACTCCGCCTCCATCGAGGCGATCACCTCGTCGCGGTTGCGGATCTCGGGCGCGACGGTGAAGGGCGTGAACGTCGGCTCGGCGGCGAGCTCGGCCGGCACCTCCGCCAGCGCGGGCTCCGGAGACGCGGCGTCGTCGCTGGTGACCGGGCTCTCCACCCCGCACGCCTGCGCTCCGACGAGGATCGCGGCGGCGAGGAGGCCGGTCCCCGCCAGGCGGGTCCGTGGGTTGATGCGTGTGCTCATGGCCAGAATCCTCCGTTCGAGGGTGTGGGGTGCTTCGGTGAACGCGGCGAGCGCGAGCGTGGGCCGGCCTGCCCGGCCGGCCACGGTGAGGAGGCTCTCGCCGTAGGCGGCCGGGTCGGGCTCGCGACGCAGCACCCGCCGGTCGCAGTCGACCTCGACGGCACCCCGCAACCGGCGCAGCAGCCACCAACCGACGGGATTCCACGCGGTCGCGGCCACCAGGGTGAGCGCCACGGCGAGCAGGGGGACGTCTCGGGCTCGGACGTGCTCCTCTTCGTGCGTCAGAATCATCCGTATCTGACGCCCGGGCAGTCCGAGCACCCAGTCGGGAAGCACGATCCGGGATCGAAAGGCTCCGGTGACGGCGGGCCCGAGGTCACGGGCGACGAGCACGTCGCGTCCCTGAACCCGTTCGGTCCGCCACCCGCCCATGGCTCGGGCGAGCCCCAACCGAGCCCTCAGAAGGACGGCGAGGAAGCCGAGGGTGGCGGCCGCCCACAGGCCGACCGCGAGGGGTTCGGCGAAGGCCGCCACGCTCGTGGCGCCGTTCCCGACCGTGAGGCCCTGCAGGTCCACGACACCGACCGGCAGCGATCCGACGTCCCCGACCACCCTCCCCACCGACCGGCGCAGCACCACCGCCGCGATCAGGAGGCTCGGGCCGAGCGCGAGCGCGACCAACCAGACCAGCCGCGTGGGCGCCCCGAAGCCGCGCAGTCCCCGTTCGGCGCACCAGGCCGCGATCGCAGCGAGCCCGCTCACGACGAGCAAAAACGTCATCACGGAGAGGATCATTGGTCCTCCTCTTCCTCGCCCAGCCGGCTCGCGAGAAGGTCCCGCATGCGGCGGAGCTCGTCGTCCGAGAGGGGCTGATCGTCGACGAGTCGGGTGAGCAGGAGCTCCGAGGAGCCGGAGAAGAGGCGTTCCCGCACCCGCTTTAGCGCGCTGCTCGCAGCCTCGTCCCGCTCGACGAGCGGCCGGTACCGGTGGGCCCGCCCCTCCTCTTCGTGGGTCACGTGTCCCTTCTCCTCGAGCACCCGCAGCACGGTCAGCACCGTCGTGTACGCGAGGTCGTCGGCCAGCGCCCGCTGCACCTCCGCGACCGTCGAGGGGCCTCGATCCCAGAGCACGTTCATCAGGTCGAGCTCACGCGCCGTGAAGCGAACGTCCATGCATCGCCTCCTTGCCTGCGTCTACTAATGAGATAGTCGCATACTACAACCGGACTCGCGACATGTCAACTATCTTGTTAGTAATGAGCCGATCGACCCCCACGGCGACCGCCGTGGGCTATTCCGCCTGCAACGCCTCCTTCGGATCCACGCGGGCGGCAGCGCGCGCGGGCACCCACGAGGCCAGGACGGCCACGGCCAGGAAGAGGAGCCCGACCCCGGCGTAGGTCGGCAGGTCCAGGGCCGGCACACCGAACAGCATGCCGCGCAGGAGGGACGAGAGCGCCGCCGCTCCCAACAGCCCCACGCCGAGCCCGAGCACCACGGGCTTCAAGGCCCGCGACACCACCAGCCGCTGAACCCCGGCCAGGTCCGCCCCGAGAGCGACCCGGACCCCGATCTCGTGCGTCCGCCGGCGCACCGAGTACGCCACCACGCCGTAGATCCCCACGACCGCCAGGAGGGTGGCTCCGGCCGCGAATAGGGTCATCACGAACGCGAAGAACCGCGGCTGCGCGACGGCGTCGGCGTACGCGCTCCCGGCGGTGTAGACGGACCGAACGGGTTGGCGCTCGTCCACCTCCTCGACCGCTCGCCGGAGCGGTGCGACGAACGAGACGGGATCGCCGTCGACCCGGACGATGAAGGAGAAGACCCTCCTGGCGTTGACCCGGTCGTCGATGTAGGCCATCGGCGGCGGGGGCTCCGCGGGGTCGGTGTGGAGGACGTCCCCGACGACGGCCCGAACCGGAACGTCGTACTCGCCCACGCGCAGGGTGGCGTCCACCGCGTCCGCCGCGCTTCCGAACGCTTCACGGGCGAGGCGCTCGTTGACCACCAACGCCAGCTCCGGATCGCCTTCCGGAAGCGTGCCGCGCAGAACGGGGATCTCCATGACCTCGAAGAAGTCGTGGTGCACGTTCAGGAGCTGCGCGGTCCGCTCCTCTCCGGGAACGGGTGGAGGGTCGCCGGGCAGGGCCCAGGACATGCGCTCGCCCGTTCCGCGCGTCGGAAACTCCTTGGCCGTGGTGGCGCCCGTCACGCCCGGAATCGCCTCGAGCTCCGCGAGGAGTCGGTCCCGAAAGCCGAGGTAGGCGTCCGCCTCCTCGTAGCCCGACACGACCATGTCGGCGACGAGCAAGCCGTCGGGCTCGAATCCCGGATCGATGGCGGTCAGCTCGGCGAAGCTCCGCATGAGCAAGCCCCCACCGACCAGGAGCACGACCGCGAGGCCGACCTCGGCGAACACCAGGCCGCCGAGCACCCCCCTGGCCTCGCCGGCTCCGGCGCCCGCCGTGCCCCGGCCGCTCCCGAGCCCGGTCCCTCCGACCCGGAGCGCGGGGAGCAGCCCGACCAGCAGGCCGGTCCCGACCGCCGCCGCGAGGGCGACGAGCAGCATGCCACCGTCGACGGAGATCGCTTCGGCGCGGGGGAGCAGACCGTCCGCGCCCGAGACGAGAACGGGCACGGCGAGGACGGCCAAGCCGGCCCCGACCAAACCGCCGGAGATGCTCAGAAACAGGCTTTCCACCAGGACCTGTCGCACCAGGCGGCCGCGTCCGGCGCCGAGGGAAGCGCGCAGCTCGAACTCCCGGCGCCGCATGACGCCACGCGCCAGGAGCAGATTCGCGACGTTCGCGCACGCGATCAGGAGCGTGAGCACGATGGCTCCGGCCACCAGCGCCAAGGGGGTGCGCACGTCGCCGACGATCGCCTCGCGGACGGGCATGAGCTCGACCGAGGTGATGCCTTCGTTCGTGTCCGGCACGTCCCGGGCGAGGGAGCGGGCCACACTCCCGAGCTCCTCCTCCGCGGCCGCGAGGTCGGTCGGGGCGCCACCCGGGCCCGCGGCGACGCGCGCGACGCCCTCGAACACCCGCACCTGGCGAAGCCGCCAGGGAACGGAGCTCTGCGAGACGTTCGCGAGGAAGGTCCAGAGCTCGGTCTCGGGCGACGGGAACGCGAAGCCCGGCGGCATCACGCCGGCGATCCGGTAGCCGCCCTGCTGGGTCTCGAGCGTGCCGCCGATGACCGACGGATCCGCCCCGAATCTCCGGCGCCAATACCCGTCCGAGAGCACCACGACCCGAGGCTCCGTCTCCTCGGCCTCGGCGGGCAGCGCGGCTCCGAGCGCGGGCGGCGTGCCGAGCGCCTCGAAGAAGCCGGGCGTCACGTAGGCCGTCGGCACTTCCTCGGGACTGCCGCCCCCGTCGGCCACCACCAGGCCTCCGAGCTCGGTGGAGTACGCCCCGATCGCCGTCAGCGACTCCGACCGCTCCCGCCAGTCTCTCATGTCCGGGATGGACCACGACTGCCGCCCTCCGTCCGGATCCCCGGGCGCCGCCGGCCAGATCCGGACGACGCGCTCCTCGTCGGGGTACGGGAGCGGTTGAAGCAACACTCCGTGGACGACCGAATACATGGCGGTCGTCCCACCCACGCCGAGTGCCAGCGTGAGCAATGCCGCCACAAAGAGTCCCGGGCTCGAGCGTACCTGGCGCACCGCGACCACCAGGTCCCGTCCCGCTTCAGCCATCCATCGCGCGATCCCCATCGTCATCCTCCCCCATCCACGTGATTCCCTGCGGGCGCGCCGCACGGCCCGGTCCCGGTCGCCGAACTCCGCGCACGCGCGCCGCCGCGCCTCCGATGCGTCGAGGCCCTCGGCCACGAGCTCTCGCGTCCGGCTCTCGATGTGGAACCGGATTTCCTCCTCGATGTCGTCTCCGTCGGACACCCAATCGGGCGGCGGAGTCCGCCGGAAGCCCTCGGGGAGCCTCACCCCTCACCCCTCCTCGGGCGCGTCCGCCTTCAACACGCGCCCGACCGCCCGGGCGTAGGTCTCCCAGCTCCGGGTCCCCTCGGCCAGCGCCCGCCGTCCCTTCGGCGTGAGCTGATAGAACTTCGCGCGGCGGTTGTTCTCCGAGACGCCCCAGTCCGACTCCACCAGGCCCTTGCGTCGGAGCCGGTGGAGGGCCGGGTAGAGGGCGCCTTCCTCCACGGTCAGCACGTCTTCGGTCGTCCGCTTGATCCAGCGGCTGATCGCGTAACCGTGCAGCGGGCCCCATTGCAGGGCCTTCAGGATCATGACATCGAGGGTTCCCTGCACCAGCTCCACGCGGCGGCCTCCCTGACGGCCCCTCGGGCCGTCCCCTAAGATGAGCAGGGGTGTTATTCGAGAATCGGCCCCTTCCCCTCAGGCGTCAAGGGGGCATGACTCGCCGCACGCACGCTCCTCGCCTATCAGCCCGTGTAGAAGTCGGTGGTCCGCATTCCCGGACGGGCCGATCAAGTCCGCCGACCCGGAGGCGGGATGGGGCGGGCTCCCGGAAGCGTGGGCGCCCGCGGTCGAGTCACGGTGTCCGGCGGCTACGGCTCGTCCAGAGTGGTGACGTCCACCGTGGGCGTGCCATCCTGGTCCACAGCGACTCGGACCTCCCACGGCCGACAGCACACCTCGCAGTCCTCCACGTACTCCTGGGAGCTTCCACCCCCCGGATCGACGAGCACCTCCACGGCTTCGCCGCAGTACGGGCACTGGACCGTGACGGCCTCGTCGAGGCCGGCCAGAGGTGGCTCGGGCTCGTCCCGATCACGCCGCATCGCGTGGCTCCTCAGGCGGTGGCGGAGGAGGAGGAGGAGGCCGCCTCATGCAGCTCGAGGGCCGGACCCTGTTCCCCGTCGGCCCGCGCGACCGCGTCCTCGCCCATGCGCACGTTGGCGTTGACGACCGCGCCCTCGCCCACCTGGACCGTTCGCGCGAACACGTCGCCGTCGACTCGGCTGGATTCCTGGAGCTCGAGCCGCCCTTCGGCGACCAGCGTTCCACGGACGCTGCCCGCGATGGTCGCGTCGCGGGCGCGCACGTCTCCGGTCACGAGGCCGCCCGGCCCGATGGCGACGGCCCGGCCGGCCCGAATCGAGCCTTCGACCGTCCCTTCGACCCGAATACTCCCCTGGGTCGTGCAATCTCCCACGAACGTCATTCCCGGTCCGACGATCGAGATCGTCTCCGTGTTCTCGTGACTCTGACTTTCCTTCGCGCGGTCGCGGCCCATGGCGCACCTCCCGTGTACGTTGGATCTTCGGTGGCGCGACGAGGGGGGTTGCCGGGAGTGGACGCCATCAGGCCCTTTCCCGACATCGACGCTGTGTACCGTACCTGAAGCTGCAAACAACGTGCCCGGGGCGAAGCAGGACCGACACCCACTAACCTCACTCACCACACCCCACACACCCGGAGACCATCATGCTCGACGCCATTCGCGACTTCTTCAGCTCGACGATGACTCCCGAGGACACACGGGAAACGGAAGGAACCACCGCGCATCCGGAGTCGGAGCCCGACTTGAAGCTCGCCGCGTGCGCCCTCCTCCTCGAGCTCGCGCATGCGGACGAGGAGTTCACGGGGGAGGAACGTCAACACGTGGAGTCCGCCGTACGGCGTCACTTCGGGCTCGATCCCGACGACGCCGAGCAACTCCTCCAGCTCGCCGAAGCGGAGCGGCGCGAGGCCGTCGATCTCTGGCAGTTCACCAACCTCGTCGACGAGAGCTACTCCCTCGGCCAGAAGACCCTGCTCGCGGAAGTGATGTGGGGGCTGGTCTACGCCGACGGGGAGTTGGCCCAGAAGGAAGCCCATCTCATGCGGAAGATCTCCTACCTATTGCACCTGAAGCCGGGCTACCTGGCGGAGGCCCGGAAGCGCGTGAAGCGCCGCCGCGAGGACCTCGACGTAGACTGACGGTGGGCTCCGACGCGGGTCGACGCCGGCGGCAAGATTTACGCGAGCTTGACATTTGACCTCCTCCCTCGTCCTATGAGCGATATGCTCTGGGACAGGGGTCACAGGGTTCGATGGCGGCTTGGCGTCTCCCTCGCATCACGGCGTGGAGACTGAAGGACATAGAAGAAAAAGATGAACGTCTCCAGCCGGAGGAGGGTCCCATGTCATCGACCCATGTCCGAGACACTCGGAAGCACCCCTTCCGACCGCGCCGATCGTATGGCGTAGTCGGAACCATCGCGGCAGTCGCCGCGATGCTCGTCACGGTTCCCGCGGCCGCCCAGACCGGGCAGGTCACCGGAACCGTGACGAACGCGGCGTCGGGCGCCGTGGTCAGCGAAGCCCAGGTCTACCTCGTAGGCGAGGACCTCGGTGCGCTCAGCAGGAGCGACGGACGCTTCCTGCTCCTCAACGTTCCCGCCGGAACCCACGAGCTCAGAGCCGAGCGGATCGGGTTCGCGTCGACTACGGAAACCATCACCGTGACCGCGGGTGAGACCACCACGGTCGATTTCGCGCTCGCGTCCGAGGCGCTCGGGCTCGACGAGATCGTTGTGACAGGCACCGCCGGCGCCTCCCGACGCCGTGAGATCGGTAACACCATCTCCCAGGTCAACGCCGACGATATCCCGGACGCTCCCGTCCAGGTATCGGACATGCTTCAGGGAAGCGCGCCCGGTCTCGACATCTACGGAGGCGGCGCGGCCGGCCAGGGTAAGACCGTGCGCCTGCGCGGAACGAATAGCGCTCTGCTCAACGAGCGCCCCATCGTCTACATCGACGGCGTCCGTATCCGGAGCCAACGGATTCCCGACGCGAACCCACCCGACCGCCGGGGCGGGCGAAGCGGCAACACCTCAGCGGACCCACTCGACCAGATCAACCCGAACGACATCGAGCGCATCGAGGTCATCAAGGGCTCGGCTGCGACGACGCTGTACGGCACCGAGGCCGCGGGCGGCGTGATCCAGGTGTTCACGAAGCAGGGAACCGGCGGAGCCCCCCAGTGGACCGCCGAGGTCGGGGGCGGAACGGAATGGAGCCGAGCCTTTGGCGTCGACGGCTCCGGCGTTCCGCACAACAACATGGAGCACTGGTTGTGCACGGGCGTTTTCGAGTGCGGTCAGTTCGCGAACCAATCCTACGCCCAGGACTACTCGCTCTCCGTGCGCGGGGGGGCCGGTGGGGTCAACTACATGATCTCGGGTTCCTTCAGCGACGCTCAGGGGTTCATCACGAACGACACCCAGCAGCGGTACACCGCCACGTCGAACCTGAACTTCTCGCCGGCCGACGGGCTGCAGATCCAGTGGAACACGACGTACGGAAATCGCCTGTTGACGATGACGGCGCAGCAGAACAACGCGCAGGGCATCACCCTGAACGCGTTCCGAGCCGAGCGGAACTACTTCGGCACCGGTGATCCGGAAGTGCTCAACGAGTTGATGGAACAGGACATCAACGAGGACATCGAGCGCCTGACCACCGGCGCCACCATCACCTATTCGCCGGTCTCCGATCTCACGAACCGCTTCACCGTCGGGTACGATTGGACCGCCCGCGAGCACCGGAACCTTCGGCCGTATGCATGGGAGCAGGTGCCCGAAGGCGCGCTCCTGAACAACACCTTCCAGAACCGCGTGCTCTCGCTCGACTACGTGGGCACCTACAGCTTCTCGATCACCGACGCGATCGGAAGCAGCTTCTCGTGGGGCGGGCAAGCCGTCGGCAACGACGAACGCCTGCTCGAGGGCTTCGGAGAGAACTTCCCCGGAGCGGCCAATCCCACGCTCAACTCCGCGGCCACGGTCCAGTCCTTCGAGGAGCGTTCGAAGATCTGGAACGCGGGCTTCTTCTTCCAGAACGTCTTCGACGTCGCGGACAAGTACTTCATCACCGCCGGCCTCCGCGTCGACGGCAACAGCGCGTTCGGTGAAGGCTTCGGCCTGCAGGTGTACCCGAAGGTCAGCGGCTCGTGGATCGTCTCCGACGAGGACTTCTACCCGGACGTGGGTGAGTTCAAGCTACGGGCCGCCTTCGGGCAGTCCGGTCGCGCGCCGGGGCCGTTCGACCAGGTCCGCACGTGGTCACCCGAAGGACTGGCCGGAAACCCGGCCTTCGTGCCGGAGAACGTCGGCAACCCCGACATCGGCCCCGAGGTCACGACCGAGTTCGAAGGCGGGTTCGACGCCACGTGGTTCAACGACCGTCTCTCGACCTCCTTCACCTACTACAAGCAGGTCACGGAGGAAGCCCTCTTCAACGTGCCGCAGCTCCCCTCGAGCGGCTTCTCCAGCAGCCAGCTCACGAACATCGGGGAGCTCGAGAACGACGGCCTCGAGGTACAGGTCGACGCGACGGTGCTCCAGACCGCCGACTGGACGGTGGACCTGGGCTTGAACGTCAGCACAAACGAGGGAATCATCACGGCGCTCGACGATCCGAGCCTGGAAACCAGTGACCGCAGGGTCGGCTACCCCATCCGTGCGGTGACCAACGAGAAGATCGCGAACCCGAACGAGCCCGCGAACTCGCTGGACGACGTCCGGTTCCTCCAGCCGGAGGATGCGGAGTGGCAGGGGACCGGCACGCAGCCGAACCAGTACCTGTACGGCTCGAACCTTCCCAAGACGTTCATCGATCCGTCCATCACCGTCCGCACGCCGGGAGGCGTCACTCTGGCGGCCCGGGGAGCCTACAGAGGCGGGTTCTACATGAACGAGAGCGTGTTCTCGATCGGGCGTAGCGTGCGCTCGCCGCTCTGCTTCCCCTACTACCAGAACCCTGAGGAATCGATCGACCTCCAGTCGGACATTCCGGCCCTCTGGTACGCGCGCTGCAACCCGGCCGACACCGAGGGCTACGTCTGGGACGCGAGCTACTTCAAGCTGCGGAGCGTGTCGGCCTCGATTCCGATGGACTTCGCGTTTCCCGAGCGGGTCAACAGCTCAGTGCTCACGCTCGCGCTCAACAACTCCTACCTGTGGATGAAGGAGATGCCGTTCATGGATCCCGAGACGGCCTCCGACCCGAGCGGCGGTGCGCAGCAGGGCTACGACTTCGAGGAGACGGTGCCACCACCGATTTCGCTCCGTATCTCCCTCCGGATCACCTTTTGAGTGGGCGCGATATCATGAAACGGCAAGAAACAGTCAAGACGAGACACCGCGTCCGGACCGGGGCCATGCTCATCATGGGCGTAGCGCTCACGACCGGGTGCGAAGTGACGAACCCCGGCCCCATCGAGGAAGAGTTTCTCATTGAACCGGAGTCACGAGAGGGCCTCGTGAACGGCTCCCAGCGGCAGCTCGTGGTCGCGCTCGCCGGACCGGGCGGCATGGCCCGAAGCGGCGCGCTCGTGGCGCGCGAGATCACACCCGGGGGCCAGACCGGCTCCCACGGCCACGACGTGATCGAGCAAGCCGGACACATTCTTCCGGGTGAGGGGGGCGAGTTCGACGAGCTCCAGGAGGCCCGCTTCATCGCGGAAACGGGGATCAACCTCTTCGAAGGCGAGGATGTCGACCCCGACCTCGTCGCCATGGCCAACATCTGGGCCGGCTTCTCGAACCGTGCGCTCGGGGAGCACTACTGCCAGGGCACGATCGACGGCAGCCCACCGTTCGACGCCACGGAGTATCTGACGCGCGCGGAGGGTCAGTTCACGGCCGCGATCAACGCGGCGTCCGACCCCGAGGTGCAGACGATCGCGCGAGCGGGGCGCGCGCAGGTGCGCGCGTTCCTGGCGACGTACGGAATGAGCAATTGGTCCGACGCCGCCTCCGACGCGAGTGGCGTTCCCAACGGATTCACGTTCGAAGCCGACATGGACGGGAACAACTCGACCACGCGCAACTCGCTGTACTGGGCCATCGCCGGCACGCCGTACGGCTCGTACAGCATGTGGGCCTCGTACTACGGGAACGAGCCCGACCTGACGCAGCCGCAGCCTCACGACGAGGACGGTGGCTTCGGTCACCCGATCGAGGGCACGGGATACTTCGAGGAGTACGGCGATCCCCGGGTCGAGTGGACGACCGACCAACAGTTCTGGTCGGTCGGAGCGCTCGATGGATACGGTCAGGTCTACCGTCACATCCCGACGAAGTACACCAGCCAGAGCGACCCCTTCCCGTTGGCGGAGGGTCGGGAGATGCGGCTCATCGAGGCCGAGGCAGAGCTCGCGGCCGGTAATTACGAGGATGCTGTCGACATCATCAACGAGATGCGGGAGACGATCGAGACGGTCGAGACGATGAACGTCGACGCCGGTGAAACGCTGGCTCCGTGGCCTGATCCCGCGAACGAAGACGAAGCGTGGATGCGCCTCAAGCGTGAGCGCGCGATCGAGCTCTTCTGGGAAGCCCGCACCATGGGCGACCAGCGTCGCTGGGCCCAGAACGACGTTCCGGGCGACCTCCAGCTGCCGAATTGGGAGGCCCTCTCGGACCTCTTCATCACATGGCCGCGTGGCCTGGATCCCGTGGAATCGAACATTCCGGGTTACACGGAGCGTCAGCTCTGCTACGACATCCCGAACGACGAGCGGGAGCTGAACGAGAACATGGAGGAAGTCGGATAACCACCTAAGCCCGGGTCGCCTGACGCGACACCGGTGAACCAAAGAGGGGCCGCACCCGGATCCGGGTGCGGCCCCTCTTTTTATTGCTGCGCCGCCATCCCGCGCAGCGTCTCCGCGAGCCGTGACAGCTTCTCGGCATCGCCGCCGAGCTGCGCCGTGCGCACCGCCTCCGCGTCAGCCTCGAGCGCCGCGGCCACCTCGTTCAGCCTGGCGGCCGACGCGCTTCCGTCGAGCGCCTCCTCGACCTGGCGGGCCCGCTCGTCGAGAATGCGCTTCTCACGCACGAGCTGCTCCAGATACGCCCGGGCCACCGGCTCCGCGGCCGGCCAGGTGAACTTGGGCTGCATCTGCGCGTTGAACTCGTCGACCGTCGCGAGCTTCGCCGCTTCGACCTCGGCTTCGGACAGGTGCTCGCTCGGCACGATTTCGAAGACGTCGATCCCGCGGGAGATCTCGGCGCCGTAGATGGCCCCGTTGTACCAGTACGTCGACCAGTAACCACCGGTGAAGAGCTGCTCGTCGCTCAGCGGGCCACGGTCGAAGTAGGCGATCTCGTACGGATTCTCGGGGTCGGTGAAGTCGAGCACCGACACCCCACCCTGGTACCAGGCCTGGACCATGATGTCGCGGCCGGGCACCGGAATGAGCGAGCCGTTGTGCGCCACGCAGTTCTCCATCTCGCTCTGGGGCACGGGCAGCTTGTAGTACCCGGCCAGATCGAGCTCCCCGTCGACGAGGCGGAAGATGGCGTTCGCACCCCACGTGTCCGGATCGGTGGCGCGGCAGCGGGGCGCGGAGCCTCCGCCCCACTCGTCCGTGAAGAGGACCTTGGTCGCGTCGTTGTTGAACGTGGCGGAGTGCCAGTAGGCGAAGTTCGGGTCGATCACCTCGTGCACACGCGTCGGGTTCACCGGATCCGTGATGTCGAGGAGGATGCCGTTTCCGGAGCACGCGCCCGCGGCGAGTCCGATCTCCGGATACGCCGTGATGTCGTGGCACTGGTTGGTGCGGCGCGACGCCTGCGTGCCCGGGCCGTGATCGCCACCCGACCAGAGGCCGGCGATCTCCCCCGTCTCCGCGTCCGCGAAGATGCGGGGCATGTTCACGATCTCGGCCTCGTCGGGCGCGTCGAGGGGTACGCGCACGACCTCGATGCGGAAGAGCGCCGTGTTCTCGTCCTCCTCGGGCTCCGCGGCGGTGCATCCCGGAAGTTCGTCGGCGGGCCGTACGCTGCCGGTGCCCTGAATGTAGATGTAGATGTGCTCGGGGTCGTTCGGATCCTCGACCAGAGTATGCGTGTGCGAGCCGCGGCAGGACTGTACGGCCGCTACCTGGCGGGGATCGGAGAGGTCGGAGATGTCGAAGATGCGCACGCCCAGCATCCGCACCTCGCTCACCGTCTCCTCGACCCCCTCGGTCCCACAATCGAGCCGCCCCCGATTCTCCTGGGCCGACATGACGAGGAGGTCACCGAGCACGGAGACGTCACCCTGGCCTCCGGGGCAAACCACCGCCACTTCGAGCTCGGGATTCGCGGGGTCCGAGATATCGAAGACCTGGAAGCCGTTGTAGTTGCCCTGGAAGAGACGGTCGCCCTGAAACGCCACGTCGGTGTTGTTGAACCGTCCGTCCCCGGGCGTCTCGGGATTGCGGAAATCGTCCGGCCGCTCGAGGCTCGTCACGAGCTCCATGTTCCAGATCGCCTGCTCGGCATCCAACCAGCCGGCGCCGAGGTCGATCCTGGGATCGTTCGGATCCCATGTCATGCGCGGCTCGTTCGACTGCATCGCCTGCGCGTCCAGGGAAGCGCCGGGCACGGCGATGGTGAGCAGAAGCAAAGCCGCGACGAACGGCCAGCCCGCGCCTCCACGGATCCGGAGTGGGTGTGCAAAGGGTCGTCTCATGGTGATCCTCGTGTGCTCGTGTGGTAAACGGCGGATGGAAGTGAGCGTGTTGCTACGGGTGGTGCCGGTGGAAGCGGCTACCGCCACGCTTCGAGAACCTCCTGCATGCGGCGGATCTCGATCGTTTGGTCGGCGTCGATCTCGCTGGCGAACAGATAGACGGTCGATTCCTGGGCGGCACCGGCCGAGTTGTACAGGTCCATGACCATGGTGAGCGCCCCCTGATGGTGTTGGATCATCAGCTCGAGGAAAAGCTGGTCGAACGCACGGCCCTCGGCGTCCTCGAGACGCTCCATCTGCTCGGGGGTGAGCATGCCGGGCATCATGTCCCCGTGATCCATGTCGGCATGGTCCGCCCCCTGGTGAGCGGCCCGTCCGGTCTCGGCGACTTGCTGCCAGTCCGGCACCTCGAGATCACGCTCGCGCAGCCAGCGTTCCATGATGCCGATCTCGTCCGCCTGAGAGATCTCCATGCGCAGACCCATCTGGTGGACCGCCCGTGTGTCCGTGCGCTCCGGGATGAGCGCCGTCATCGCCAGGGCTTGCGCGTGGTGGGTGATCATGCCCTGCATGAAGTCCACATCCGCCTGGGTATGCTCGGTTCCTTCCACCTCGTCGAGCGAGGCGCCCTCGTAGGCCCGCGACGGCTCCCCGGGCGCGCCGGCCTGCACGACGCGGGGCCCGCCGGAGGGTGTGGCGGGCTCGCCGGCGGACGTCGACGTCGCCGGACCGCCACAGGCCAGAGACGAGAGAAGCACGCCACCGGCCAGCCCCGCGCGAGTCAGTCGGGCTGCGGTCCGGCGGGCGGAGGACTGTTGGGACTCCTGCTTGATCACGGCGACCTCCTGCGATGGGCGATGGGGTGACCCATGAAGATAAGTCGGAACCTCGCCTGACGCAGAATGGACTTTCGTCGAAGCGGGCGACCGGTCGCATGAAGGACTCCCCACCAACGAGTGCACGGAGCGGATCCCCTCGTGCCACAGGATGTAGAAGGGTTCGAGAGCCTGCAGACCATAGCCGACGGGGTGGGTAATGTCTGACGCCTCGCTCATCTGGTCCCCTCGCTACGAGGTGGACATCGGCGCGCACGTCTTCCCGACACGCAAGTACCGGCTCGTGCGCGACCGCCTGATCGAGGGCGGCACGGTGGCGCCGGACACCTTCACCGCTCCCGAACCGGTCGACGACGAGACCCTCGGGCTCGCGCACACGCCGGAGTACCTGCGGAAGATCGCCGAGGACGACTTCTCCACGGCCGAACGGCTGCAGCTCGAGGTCCCGTTCTCACCCGAGCTCGCCGACGCCATGCGCCTCTGCTGCGGGGGCACGGTGCTCGCCGCTCACCGCGCTTTGGAGCAAGGGGTCGCCGTCCACCTCGGTGGGGGGTTCCACCATGCGTTCGCCGATCACGGCGAGGGCTTCTGCCTGCTCAACGACATCGCCGTGGCCACCTTGGCCCTCCTCGAGGCCGGCCCGGCACGTAGGGTGACGGTCGTCGACCTCGACGTGCACCACGGCAACGGGACGGCCGCGATCCTCGCGGGGCACGACCGCGTGACGACCTTCTCCATGCACCAGGAGAACAACTATCCGGCGGTCAAGCCACCGTCCGACCTGGACGTCGGGCTGCCGGACCGCATCGAGGACGACGCGTACCTCGACCTCCTCGGCCGGCACCTCCCCCGCGTGCTCGAGCCCGCGCCCGACCTGATCCTGTACCTCGCCGGGGCGGATCCGTACCGGGAAGACGTCCTGGGAGGTCTCTCGCTCAGCATGGAGGGGCTCAGGACGCGGGATCGCGTGGTGTTGGAGTCGGCCCACCGGGTGGGCGCGGGCATCGCGGTCACGCTCGCCGGTGGCTACGCCCAGCACACCGACGACACGGTCGCGATCCACGCCGCGACGGTGGACGAAGCCGTCAGCGCGGCCTCGCGCGCCTGAGGCTCAGGCCGGCACGTGGCTTCCCGGTTCCGTGCACTCCGACAAGTCGGACGCACTGCCGCCCGGCACCTCTCGCGCGAGGTCACGCAGCGCCCCGCGCAGGCCTTCCTCGAGCACGGGGTGATAGAACGGCATCCCGAGCAGCTCGTGCACCGTCAACTCCCGGTGCATCGCGAGCGCCAGGAGGTGGGCCATGTGCTCCGCATCCGGCACGCACATCTCGGCTCCCGTCAGACGCCCCGAGTCCTTGTCCGCGTAGATCCGCATCAGCCCTTCCGCGCGCTCGGCGGTTCTAGCGCGAGCCTGCTTGGTGAAGTCGGCCGCGCCGACCGCGATCGTGTCCGGATCCAGGTCGCTCCACGCCGTGCCCACCCGGGCGACTCCCGGTGACGAGAACACCACGGCCAGCGCGGTGCGCCGGCAATACGCGGTGGGCGCCTCGGCCGTCGCGTTCCGACCGGCGATGTGCCCCTCGTCGGCCGCTTCATGCAGGATGGCCGCCTGTCCGTTCGCGTCACCCACCAACCACACCGGCAAATCCCCGATCTGCAGGGTCGAGGGGTCGACCGGGGGCATCCCCTTCTCGTCGAGCTCGACCCCGAGCGTGTCGAGGCCGAAGTCGTCGATGTTCGGCCGGCGCCCCATCGCGGCCAGCACGGCATCCGCCGTGAAGCTTCCCGCGGCGCCGGTGACCGCGATGCCGCCGTCCACCTCGGACAACTCGGCGGGAGCGCCCAGATGAACGGGGAATTCGCGGCCCAGTGCCTCGCGGAACGCAGCACTCACCTCGGGATCACTCAGCCCGGCCAGCGATTCGAGCGCATCGAAGCCCGCCACCTCCACCCCCAGCCGCGACAACGCCTGGGCCATCTCCACGCCAACGGCCCCCAGGCCCACGACCGCCACGCGGCCCGGCAGGTCGGGCTGCTCGAACAAGCTGTCCGTGGTCAAAATCCGGTCACCGAAGCGCGCCCACGCGCCCGGCACCACCGGGCGGCTGCCGGGCGCCAGGATGATCCGACGGGCGGTGAGCTCGCGTCCCTCCACCACCACGCGATCCGGTCCGAGGAGGCGTGCACGGCCCGACACCGCTCGCTCGCCGAGCTCACCGGGCACGGATTCCGGACCCTTCACGAACCCGTCACGGAGCCTGCGGACACGCTCCAGAACAGAGGGGATATCGACCGTGACGCTCTCGGCCCCGCCGATCCCGAAGGCCGCGAAATCGTGCCGGCGGTGGAACGCATTCGCGGCCTCGATCAGGGCTTTCGACGGCATGCAGCCCCGCGCCGCGCAGGTCGTCCCCCAATCCCCTTCGTTGATCACCAGGAAATCGTCCGTGGCCTTCCGCACTTCCCGCAGTGCCGAGAGCCCGGCGGTACCGGATCCGATGATGATGACGTCCGCGTGGTCTTTCATGGCTCGAACACAGCTCCCTTGGTAATCGGTGCTTCAAAAGCTTCTGCGCGCCGGCCCGCCGGCCTGCCCGCGTTGTCGCCCCACAAGTCCTCTTTTAGCTTGCACTTGAGCTGTTTCCATCTGCAAGGGATAGCCTCGGGATGGATGAACAATCCCACGAGCCGGAAGAGCCGGAACGCAGCAAAATAGAGGGTGAGACCGTCTACCTGACGGCTCAGCTCGAGACGCGGACCCGTTTCGAGATCCGCCCACAGGTGTTCGTCCCGGCCGCGTTCATCGTCGTGGTCTTCGCTCTCCTCGGAGCGGTGTTTCCCGATACGCTCGCCGAGGCGTTCGCGGCGCTCCAGGGATCGATCGTCGAGGGGCTCGGTTGGTTCTACAAGCTGGCCGTGAGCGTCTTCCTCGTGTTCGTCGTCTGGCTCGCGTTGAGCCGCCACGGCAAGAAGCGACTGGGGCCCGACGACGCACGTCCCGATTTCGGCGTGTTCTCGTGGTTCGCGATGCTCTTCAGCGCGGGCATGGGCATCGGTCTCCTCTTCTTCAGCGTCGCCGAGCCGATCTCTCACTTCGGGGTCAGCCCGCCTCCCGGAGCGCCGGCCGAAGCCGGTACGCCGGAAGCCGCCCAGCACGCGATGACCATCACGTTCTTCCACTGGGGTCTCCACGCGTGGGCGATCTACATCGTGGTCGGTCTCGCACTCTGCTACTTCGCGTACCGACGCGGGCTGCCCCTCGCGCTGCGTTCCGCCTTCCACCCGCTCCTGGGCGACCGCATCTACGGTTGGGGCGGCGACGCGATCGACGTGCTGGCCATCGTCGGCACCCTCTTCGGCGTGGCGACCTCGCTCGGCATCGGAGCCATCCAGATCAGCGCCGGAATCGGGTTCCTCTCCGGAATCGAAGCGGGGCTCGGATGGCAGCTCAGCCTGGTCGCCGTCATCACGGTCATCGCCACCGGCTCGGTCGTGTCCGGGCTCGATCGGGGCATCCGTCGCTTGAGCCTGCTCAACGTGGTGCTCTCCGGGCTGCTCACGCTCTTCGTGCTGGTGGCGGGCCCGACCGTGTTCATCCTGGACGGGCTCGTGCACAGCCTGGGAGACTACGCGGTGCAGGTCGCCGGGCTCTCCCTCGAGACCTACCCGTTCGCCACCGGCGATTGGGAGGCGCTCTGGACGCTCTTCTACTGGGGATGGTGGGTCTCGTGGTCTCCGTTCGTGGGGATGTTCATCGCACGGATCTCGCGCGGCCGCACGATCCGCGAGTTCATCACCGGCGTGCTCCTGGCGCCGACGGTGGTCACGTTCATCTTCCTGGCGGTGTTCGGGTGGGCCGCCTTCGACGCCGACATGGCGGGCTCCGGGAGCATCACGGCCGCCGTGGAAGCCAACCCCGACGTGGCGCTCTTCGCGCTCCTCGACGGTCTGCCCGATCGCCGAGCTCACCTCCCTGCTCGCGATCTTCGCCATCACGGTCTTCTTCGTCACGTCGTCGGACTCCGGATCCCTCGTCGACGACATCCACGCTTCAGGGGGCAACGTGGAGCCGCATCAAGCGACTCGCATCTTCTGGGCGCTCATGGAAGGGGCCGTGGCCGCCACCCTCCTGGCCGCCGGAGGGGCGACCGGTCTCGACGCACTCCAGCAAGCGTCCATCGCGACCGGGGTGCCGCTGGCCATCCTCATTCTGGGCGCGTGTTGGGCGCTGGTGCGCGCGTTCCGGCTGGAGGAGGAGGATCCTTCATTGATCGTGGCGTCGGACGATTGAGGGCGGCCCCATATCACCGCTGGTCGACGTGCAACGCTTTGAGACGCTCGATCCCCTCCGCCGTCCACCCCGGCGGATCCGTCACCTCGAGCCACGCATCGATGTAGTCCTCGAACGCGTAAACGTGGCCGTAGCCCGGAGGGGCCGTGTCGCCGACGGCCAGGTCGGCGGCGAGCTGCATCATCGTCACGACCGGATACCACCGGAGCTCCTCGGCGATTTCCGGCCCCCGGGGCTCCTCCATCCATTCGGGCGTCCGGTACAACGCCGCGGGCTCGAAGAAGGTGATCGGGTCACTCGCGTACTGGAGGTAGAGCATCCGGACCGGGCCCCACTCGGCGGCGGGCGGGCTCGACGTACCGTTCTGATTCATGAAGCGGACGATGGAGCCGTCACGGAACCGGGGGAGCCAGGCGGGTGAAGCGGGATCGCGCTGCCGCGTGAGCGACCGCCACGTCTCGCTCCGAAAGGGCGGTCCGGTCCAGAGGGCGCCGTCGAACGGATCGGCGATGATGTCGTAAAAGTCGGTGGCCTGCTGGGAGTTGAGCGCCCCGAGGCTCAGCCCGTGCAGGTAGAGCTCCGGACGGTCGTCGGCGGGCAGCTCCGTCCAGCGGCTGTACACGGCATCGAACAGGGCGTCGGCCGTGTCGGCGCCGTACTGCGGCTCCACGAGGAGCGACAGCCAGCTCGGCAGGTACGAGTACTGCACGGCCACGCTCGCGACGTCGCCCCGGTGAAGGTATTCGACGGCGCTCATCGCCTTGGGATCGACCCAACCCGTACCGGTGGGGGTGACCACGATCAAAACCGAGCGCTCGAAGGCACCCACCCGCTCGAGCTCCTGCAAGGCGAGCGCCACCCGCTCCTCGATCGTCTCCGCGGCGTTCAGGCCCACGTAGACGCGGAGCGGCTCCGCGGTCTGATTTCCGTCGAAGAACGCGTCCAGGTCTTCGGAGCGCGGCCCCGACGACACGAAGTCGCGCCCGGTTCGACCCAGGCTCCTCCAATCGACCAGCGATGCCGCGCTTCCCGTGCGCATGGGCTCGGTCGGCGGCTCGAGGTCCGTCTCCATGGCAGCGTCCACCCGCTGGAACGACCGGTCGGCCGCCTCCAACGCGTAGCGGAAGAACACGCCGTCCAGCACGGACCAGAAGACGGCCACGGCCAGAACGAGACCCACGAGGTTCGCGACCCGCCTCGGCACTCCTCGACCCAAGCGCCCGGACACGAACCGGAAGGTGAGGTGGAAGAGGCGCGCCAACGCGAGGGCGACGCTGAAGAGCAAGACCGCGATGCCTCCAACGCGGACCGGCCGTCTCGTGTCGACGGGCTCGAGCTCCATGAGCCGCCGAATCGAGTTCTGCCACTCGGACGCCTGCCACAGGAACACCAGCGCGGTTGCCACGGATACGCCCGCGGCGCACCAGAGGATGATCCGCTGCGTGCGCGGCGCCGGCAATGGGAGCTCCAGGTACGACCAGACCCATCGGTACACCACCCCGATGCCGTACCCGCTCGCCAACGCCAACCCCGACACGATCCCCTGCATTGCCCAGTCCCTGGGGAGCAGGCTCGGGCTGAGGGACGCCGCGAAGAGGAGCGTGCCCGTCAGGAGACCGGGCGTGGAGAGCGACGCCGTGAAGCGCCGCGCCCACTCGGGGGCGCCCGCCGCCGCGTTCCGCACACTCCGTTTCAAGGGCTCCGTGGCCATGGACTCAGGGGGCCCCGCAATGTCGGAAGAGCCGGGGCGGATGTCACGTCGGAACTGGTCAGTGCCAGTGATCGTGCACCGGCGACCATACGGCTCCGGGCCACGGCGGCTCTCCCGGTCCCGAATCGCCTCCCAGAACCGTCACCCCGACGACGACCAGGACGATCGCGGCGGCGATGGCCAGGATGAACATGACGGCCGGATTCGTCCGCTGGCGGGCCCGCTCCTCCCGCTCCTTCTCCTGGCGCTTCTTCCGATGTTGCTTCTTCGACGACATGGCTCATCCGTATTCATCGATTCGGGCTTCCCGAGGTTGAATTACGCCAGGAGTCGGGGTAGCGCAACCAAACGTCCGGATCCTCGAGGGCTTGAACACTACGGCTCGAATCCTTCCGTTCAAGGGTCGGACCGTCCGAAGCCCGAGGTCGATCCCGGTCCGGGATTGCTCACGCAGGATAAGGAGCGCCACGGTGTCCTCTTCCTCCCCAGCCCCCCGCTCGCTCCAGGACCGCTTCCGCGGCGCGCTTCTGGGCACGCTCGCGGGCGACGCTCTGGGCATGCCCGTCGAAGGGTGGCCCGCCGAGGAGATCCGCCGAGAGCTGGGCGAGGTGCGGGAGATGCTCCCGGCCCGCCTCGGTGCCGGAACCTTCACCGACGACACGCAGATGTGCTGCGCGCTCGCCGAAGCGCTCGTCGAGAGCGAAGACCCCGCCCGCCCCGACCTCGACTTGATCGCTCGCCGCTTCGCCGAGCGGTTCGATCCCGAGCGTGGTTACGGGGGCAACACGGCCAAGCTTCTCACGGCCATCCGGGCGGGCGCACCGTGGCGGGAGGTCGTGGCGGAGCACCGGCTCCCGGGCGGCTCCTTCGCGAACGGGGCCGCGATGCGGGTGGCGCCCGCGGCGCTCGCGTGCTATCCCGACGCCGAGGCGGTCGTGCGGCTGGCGGAGCTTCAAGCCGAGGTCACCGGGCACGAGCATCCCGAAGGTCGGTTCGGGGCCCGCCTTCAGGCGGCCGGCGTCCTCACGTGCCTCGGCTCGGCGTCCGACGCGAACGCGGGCGCCCCGTCCGCCTCGGAGATCCTGGAGGTCGCGTCCACGGGATGGGACGGCGGGATCCCGGCGCCGTTCCCGGACTGTATCGCCTGGATCGGGGCACACCCGGACGCGGCACCCGAAGCCGCGGCCCGAGCGCTGGGGACCAGCGTCCGGGCGAGCGAAGCCGTCCCGGCGGCCCTTCACGCGTTCCTCGCGCACCCGGACGACGCCGAGGAAGCGACCGTGACCGCGGTCGCGATGGGCGGCGACACCGACACCATCGGCGCCATGGCGGGCGCGCTGGCGGGTGCCCGCAACGGGGCCGCGAGCCTTCCTCCCCGGTGGATGGACGTCCTGGAGGACGGGCCGTGCGGCAAGGACGGACTGACCGAGCTCGCGGACCGATTCTACCGACGGAACCACGCCGCCCGTTCGGGTCCCGACACCCGCTGACGCGTTGGAAGGCGAGGCTCGAGCCGAGCGCGGGCCGTCACCGGTACGTCAGCACCTGCAAGCCATCGACTCGTTCGAAGTCCTTCGCATTCGCGGTCACGAGAGGTAGGTCGTGGCGAAGGCTGGCGGCGGCGATCCACAGATCGTTCGCTCCGATCAGCCGTCCTTCACCCCGCAGCATTCTGGCGGTGCGCCCGTATGTGAGAGCCGTGCGCTCGAGCCTTCGGATCGCTTCACGACGGACGGGGGTAGCAAGCCGCCAGCGCATCACGCGACGGCGGCGCCCGTAGACCAGCCACGAAACCGAGAGACGACGACATGGATCACCTCCGCTCCCTCCTCTCCATCCTCGTGCCGACCCTCGTGTTGGCCTTCGCCACGCTCCCCGCGCCGCTCACCGCGCAGTTCCGCGAGACCGTGGAGATCGAGCCCGGAGAGCGCTGCCCGACGGGCATGACCGAGATCCGCCCGCAGCGGTGCATGGCCCCGGAGTTCGAGCCGCCCTTCATCACGGACTATCACCCCCGCTCCATGCTGGTGACCGAGGAGACGGCCACGCCCAGGGCGAAGTTTCCGGTCGTCGATGTCCACGGCCACACGCGCGGCTTCGCGGGGGGCGTGAGCACACTGAACGAGATGATCGGCCACCTCGACGACCTCAACATCCAGGTCTACATCTCCGCCGACAACGTTACCGGCGACCGGCTCCGGCAGGCGCTCGACGCCATCGAAGCCAGCCCGCACTCCGAGCGCTTCCGGGTCATGGCCGGCATCGAATTCGACGGTGTGGGCACGCCGGGCTGGGCAGAGCGCGCAGCGCGACAGCTCGACGAAGACCTCTCGGCCGGCGCGGTCGCTCTCGGGGAAGTCTCCAAGAGCTTCGGTATGACCCTTCGCAAGGCCGACGGCAGCCGGCTACGCGTCGACGATCCGGAACTCGACCCGATCTGGGAGACGGTCGCCCGACACGACGTTCCGGCGTTCATCCACACGGCGGAGCCGCCGGCGTTCTTCGAGCCACTCGACCTCGAGAACGAGCGTTGGCTCGAGCTGGCGCTCTTCCCGAACCGACGCAAATACGGGCCCGACAACGTCTCCTTCGAGCAGCTCATGGAGGAGCGGAACAACCTCTTCCGGCGGCATCCGGAGACCACCTTCATCGCCGCGCACTTCGGCTGGCACGGCAACGACCTCGAGCGCGCCGGCGCGCTCCTCGACGAGTTCCCGAACGTCTACTACGAGGTCGGCGCGGTCCTCTACGAGTTCGGCCGCCAGCCCCGCGCCGCGCGCGAGTTCTTCATCGAGTACCAGGACCGGATCCTCTTCGGCAAGGACAGCTTCCAGCCCTCGGAGTATCCCTACTTCTACCGCGTCTTCGAGACGACGGACGAGTACTTCGACTACTACCGTGACTACCACGCGTTCTGGAAGATGTACGGGATGAACCTGCCCGACGACGTGCTGCGGAAGCTCTACTACGAGAACGCGCTCCGTCTCATGGACGGGCTTCCGCGGGAGGGGTTTCCGGAGTGAGGTGACACGGCCGGAGGCGCCGTGATGATCGAGCACCGCGAACGTGCACCCGGACTCCCAGCGGATCCTTTCGACCCCGACGATCCGTAGTCTCGTCGCTCCTATCGCCCCTCCACCAACCGCCCCCGTCGGTACTCGACGGACCGGCGCAGCTTGATGAGCCGCCTTTCGTCGAACGGCAGGTCGGCGAGCCCATCGATCCACGAGTCGACCCGGTGGCACAGCTCGTCGAGGGCGCGGGACACGGCCCTGGGCTTCAGACCCACGGCGGCGCCCAGCGCAAGGAAGTCGCGGCGGCCGATGTCCTCCCTGGTGCGTTCGTTGATGGGGAGCGCCATCGTCGTATCGCCGTACGGGTATGACGAGGGAAGGTCGTACGCGGGCGCGAACGGGTTGCGCGCGACAGGCCCCGCTCAACGCGCCGACGACCTCTTCCGTGCTGACCCGGTACTTGTCGGCGGGGTAGCGGCCGAGCACCTGGCAACCGTCCTCTTGCGCCAGAGGCACGACCTGAAATGATGGGTGCATGGGGCCAACACAAGACTGATATGCACGAATGTGCAGTTACGACACAAGGCCATCGGTTCCCGGGGCATCACAGCGGGTATATGCACGATCATGCAACCGACTTCGAGTCTGCTGGGCGGCAGCTGGAGCGTGGCATTTCCGGAGGAAGTGGACTCTGCCTTGGTATTCCAGCCCCTGACGGTCCACGGAAAGGTCCCTGGCGCATGCAGGCGACGCCCTGGGCGGGCCGCGCCCCTCAGCGACTTCGAGCCGTGACGAGCCCACCGTTCTCCCCGAGCGCCGTGGCCGGCAGATAGATCCCCTCCGGGGTGCGCGACCACCAGGCGCCCGTCTCACGCCGCTCCGCCGGCGTGGTGAACCGGTAGCGCCAGAACCCGGCCCGGATCCAGCGGGGCGGGCCCTCCGGGAACGGATCGCCGGCCATGAGCGCGAGGGTGGCCGATTCGCCCTGGAGGAGCTTCCGGATCAGCGGCACGAACCAGTGCTGGTGCGCCGGCGGCGAGAGGGGCACGAACCACATCAGCCAGTCGAGGCGTATCTGGCCAAGTACATGGAGTTTAGAGACGAGCGTGGACACGCGCTGGTGGTCCGCAACGGCAGAGCTCGGCCGCAGAAGGTGACGGTGGGCTCGGGCACGGTGGAGGTCGAGGCGCCGCGGGTGCACGACCGGCGGCCGGGCGAGAAGTTCACGAGCCGGATCCTGCCGCCGTGGATGCGGCGGAGCCCGAAGGTCGACGAGGTGATCCCGGTGCTGTACCTGCGGGGTCTGTCGACACGGGACTTCCGGGAGGCGTTGCCGGTGCTGCTGGGTGAAGCGGCGAGCGGGCTCTCGCCGTCGAGCATCAGTCGCAAGCTCGAGGCATGGGAGGCGGAAGTGGCGGCCCGGAAGAAGCGAGACCTCTCGGACGTGGACTACGTGTACATGTGGGCCGACGGGGTGCACGTGAACGTGCGGCTGGGTGAGCAGGACGGCACCGCTGGCTCGACGCTGTCGCTCAGGTGAGCAGTCGGTACACCGTGCTCGAGCGAACCCGAACGCGAGAATCCCGCACGTCAGGTAGCGATGGTCCGGGGGGCATCCGAGCGGAGGAAGGTCGAGGAGGGTGGCCTCGGTCGCGACATGGTTCTGGGCGAGGCCATTGCGGCGGCCCGCCCTAGGATGTCGATTCGCGGCGGGCCCACCCCCTTCGCACTCCCCAGCTCGAGGAATCTCCCATGCCCTGGCAGCCCCGCGCGAAAGGCGACCGCCAGATCGGCAGCCTCCGCGACGCCCTCACGCGTCTTCCCGACGGATACTTCGACGGCCTCGGCCTTCCCCGGGGTGCCGTGGAGGAGCTGCAAGCGGGCATGGAAGGCCCGGTGTTGGTTCCCGGGATGGCCGGGTATGACGAAGCCCGCTGGCGGGGCTCCCACTACCCCGACTTGGACACTCCCGGCATCATCGCGCTCTGCGAGGTCGTGCCGGACATCGCGTCCTGCCTGCGTGTCGCGCGCGGGTACGGCCTGGACTTCGCTCCGCGGTCGGGAGGTCACAGCACCGTGGGGTACGGGGTCGCCCAGGGCTTGGTGGTGGACCTGAGCCCCCTGCACGGCGTGCTCATGGAGGGCGATGGGCGCACCGTCCGGGTCCAGGCCGGCGCCAACCTTTCCAAGGTGTACAGGACCCTGGAGATGGACGGACTCCACATTCCCGGCGGAGAGTGCGACACGGTGGGTGTGGCGGGACACATGCAGGGGGGCGGCTACGGCTTCACGTCACGGCAGTTCGGGCTGAACTGCGATCAGGTGGTGGCGGTGGACGTGATGCTGGCCGACGGCCGCGTGGTGCGGGCGACGGGGGACCAGGAGCCCGATCTGTTCTGGGCGGTGCGTGGGGGTACGGGAAACAACTTCGGCGTCCTCACCGAGGTGCGCTATCGGACGGCCGAGCTGGGCGCGCTCTGGGGTGGGACTTTCCAGTGGCCCATGGACGCGGCTCCCGCCCTCCTGACCGAAATCCAGCGAAGCTACATCTTCACCGGCGCTCCGCCGGAGCTGGGCTTCCAACTCGCGTTCAGCTTTTGGGAGGGCGAGCCGGTGTTCACGCTCATGTGCATGTTCGATGGGAGCGAGGAGGCGGGGCGGAGCGAGATGGAGCGGCTGTTCGCCGTACACCAGCCACACCGGGAGATCTTCTCGAAGGTGGACCGCTACTTCGATCTGAACCGCGACCTCATTCAGAGCTTCTATCCGGAGATGCCGCCGCCGGGCACGTTCGAGCTCAAGAGCTCGGCCTACGTCGACCGGGAGCTGGCGCCGGGTGCGTGGCAGGACATCCTCGAGCTCTTCCTGAAGAGCCCGAACCCCTACAACGTGATGGCCATGGAGGTATATGGCGGCCGCATCTCGGCGGTGGACCCCGCCGATACGGCGTTCGTGCACCGCAAGGCGCATGGAGACCTGTTCGTCGATTCGTTCTTCAACGAAGACTGGGAGCACAACGGACGTCAGGAGGCCGAGGCCTGGCTCGCGGCCATGAGCGACGTCCTGGTCAGGCACGGCAACGGACGCCGGTACCAGAACTACCCCGAGCGGGGCATCGAGCGCCCTCTCGAAGCGTACTTCGGAGAGAATCTGAAGCGGCTGAAGGACGTCAAGAAGGCCTACGACCCGGAGTCCTTCTTCCGCTTCGAGCAGAGCATCCCGCCCGCCGACTGACGAGGCTCGACAGTCCGCGGGAGACGCCTATCGCGGGCTGTCACTCTCCCACCGGACCCGCCAGAGGTCGGCCTCGGTGACGGTGCGGGAGAAATAGATCCAGCGCCCGTCCGCCGAGACGCTCCCCAGACCCAGCACATCGTTCCCGAGGCCGAAGATCTCACGGACGTCTCCCGTGCGGGTATCGGCGAGGTACAGTCGGCTCCCCCAGGCGAAGACGAGCCGGCGGCCGTCCGGAAGCCACTGGGGAGCGTCTCCGAACTCGGAGATGGTCTCCAACCCCCGGGACGCCAGCGTGTACACAACGATGCCGCTTCCGCCGGCCGCCGGTGGAAGCACCCCGGCGATGCGAGCTCCGTCGGGGGACCAGGTGGGGCGCACCATCCGATCACCGGGGATCAGCATCTCGGGGCCCGCGCCCTCGTCCTCCACCGATACCGCGGATACGCCCCGTCCGATCTCGACGAAGCCGACGCGCCGGCTGGTGGGCTCCCAGAACGAATAGATGGTGATCACGCTGGAAGACGTGAGACGGCGGAGGGGCACCTCCTCGAAGGCTTCGGAGACACCGACTCGTGGAGCGAGGGCGCCGGACACGAGGCCGGTGACGTCTGCCTCCCAGATTTGGTAGCCATCGCTGCGATCCGAGTGAAAGGCCAACCTGCGGCCGTCGGGGGCCCACTGAGGCGAGCGGTCGTTTCCGGCGTCGTCGGTGATACGGCGTGAGCCCGTTCCGTCGGTGGCGGCGACGTGCAGCGCCATGGGCTCTTCGAGGGTGTAGAAGGCGACCCACAGGCCGTCCGGGGAGACCGAGGGCTCGATGGCCATCATGCCACCGGACGTGACGGGCTCGGGCGGGCCGGTGACGGAGCCGGTCTCGGGATCGAAGGGAATCCTGTGGATGTTGGAGGTGGTGAGACGCTCCACATAGAGCGCGTCACCGGTGTGCCGGGCGATGGTCGCATGCTCGTGGGATCCGGCGGCTCCGCTGGTGAGGGGTACGGCGGGCCCGAGCACACGCCTCCCCTCGGAAGCGACGGGCACCGACCAAAGGCTCCGGCTCCCCCCTCGGTCGCTCGAGAACAGGAGATGCCTGCCGTCCGCGGACCATACGGGATTCCAGTCGACCCAGCGGTCGTCCGTCATCATGACGGGATCACTCCCATCGGCGGCGATGGTCCAGATATCCCGCTGGCTGGTGAGCCTTCCGTCCCGCATGACGCTCCAGAAGGCGATCCGCGTCCCGTCCGGCGACCAGCTGGGCTGCACCGCGTCGATGTCGCTCACCCGCCGCTGCTCACCCGTGGCGAGATCGAAGACGAACAGGTTGCTGAGGCTGCGCCGGGTGGAGGGATCCGTGACACCCTCGGTAGCGAAGAGGATACGGCCGCCATCCGGGGACCAGACGGGATTGTACCCGAAGTTGGTGAGCCTCGCCGGAGCTCCGCCGTCCAGCTCCATGACGAAGAGCCCGCCCCCGTTCCGCTCGGAGCGGAACACCACGCTGTGGCCGTCCGGCGAGAGGGTGGGCTGGGTGTTGCCGAGGGAGGGATCGTGGGTCAGCCTCTCCTCCGTCCCGTCCACCAGGGACCTGAGGTAGAGGTCGCCACGGCGTTCGAAGACCACCGTGTCTCCGGACGCCGTGAGCGCCGGAAAGAGCTCCGGCGCCGCGTCCCGTGTGACGCGCTCGAAGGACGCCGGTGGAAGACCGGGCACCGCGGGCCGGTTCAGCACGAAGAGGACGGCCAGGGCGACGGCGGCGACCCCGAGGATGGCGAGCCCTCGACCGTACGAGGCCCGGGGAGACCCGGATGTGGGGGCGGCGCCTTCGGCCGCGACTCCTGGAGCACCTGCCGCAGCGCCGCGGGCCTCCACCAGGGCGTCGGCGAAGGCTTCCGCCGAATCGAAGCGGTCCACCGGGAGCTTCTGTAGCGCCCGCGTCAGCACCGCGTCGACCTCGGGTGGAACCGCCTCCCTGAGCCTCCGGACCGACGGAATCGGATCCGTCATCCGCTTGATGGTCACCATACGCGCCGTGGGACCGGTGTAGGGAGGCTCCCCCGCGAGCATCTGGTAGAGGACGCACGCCAGGCCGTAGACGTCGCTTCGCGCGGTCACGTCGTCGGCCCCGGAAGCCTGCTCCGGGCTCATGTACAGGGGCGTGCCCACGGTGATGCCCGTCGACGTGAGGGCCGCTCCACCGGCATCGTCCACCACGATGTGCGCGATGCCGAAGTCGCACACGAAGGTGCGCCCTCCCGAAAGCATGATGTTGCCGGGCTTCACGTCGCGGTGGATGACACCGGACCGGTGCGCGTGGTCCAGCCCTCGGGCAACATCCACGGCGATGTCGATGGCTTCGTCCACGGGCAGGGGACCGTCCCGCTCCAGGCGGTCTGCGAGGGTCTCGCCCGACAGGAAAGGCATGACGTAGTAGACGAGCCCATCGGCCTCCCCCGAGTCGTAGAGAGTAAGGATATGCGGGTGCTGGAGCCCCGCGGTGACTCGAATCTCGTGGAGGAAGCGCTGCGTCCCCACGGCAGCCGCTATTTCGGGGTGGAGCACCTTGAGCGCCACGTCCCGATGGTGCTTCACATCCCGAGCGCGATACACGCTCGCCATGCCGCCTCGACCGACGAGGCTGAGCTTTTCGTAGCGGCCGTCCAGAGCTCGCGTAAGTCGTTCGAGGGTCGGGTCGGTCACGGGTATGGGGTAGAGAGGGACGTCATTCTTGCAATGCGCTACCCGCACAGGGTAGCGTGGAACACACACGCTATCACACGGGAGATCATGGAGCGAGACACCGAGGGAGGGGAGGACACCGCCGTCGAACGCTTGCTCCCGATGGTTTACGACGAGCTGCATCGGCTCGCCCACGCGGCCATGCGCGGTGAATCCACCGGCCACACGCTGCAGACCACGGCGCTGGTGCACGAAGCCTACGTGCGGCTGGTGAGCGCGGATCTCGAGTGGGAGGGATCCGCCCACTTCCTGAGGATTGCCGCCCGCGCCATGCGCAGGGTTCTGGTGGATCACGCCAGGGCTCGGAAGGCGGCGAAGCGAGGAAGCGGGGCTCCGGTGATGCTCCTGGACGCTCTGGAGGGTGTGGTCGCCACCGACTCCCGTCCCGACGATGTCCTCGCCCTCGATGACGCCCTCGAGCGTCTTTTTGCGCTTGATGAGAGGAAGGGGCGCATCGTGGAGCTCTGTTACTTCGGAGGGCTCACCTACAACGAGATCGCAGACACACTCGACGTGTCCGCGGCCACGGTGCACCGAGACCTCCGCATGGCGAGGGCGTGGCTATATGATGAGCTTCGAGACGACGAGGGATCCTGAGCGTTTCCGCCTCCTGAACCAGCTGTTCGAGATCCTCCTCCGCACCCATCCGGCCCGCTGGGACGAGGTCGTGGCCGACCGGGCCCTCGACCCGCGCCTGGCCGCGGAGGCCCGAAGACTCCTCGTGCTCGACCGGTCCGGGGCACCTGATCGATACCTGAAGCATCTGGTCACCACGGCCCAGGCAGTGGTGAGAACGGAGGCGCTGGAGACGGACGGAGCCTGGCCCACCGGGAACCGATCCGAGCACACGTGAGGGGATTCAGCCGGGTTTGACGCCTGTTGATGTGAATACCCCGGCCATGCCGGGCGAGCATCGATCCTGCCGGCACGGCCGGCGTCAACATCCGGAGTCATCTCATGAGTCACTCACGTCTGCCCCGGGCACGGGCCTTCGCCTTCGCCCTGATCGCCGGCCTGATGTCCGCCTGCGGAGGAAGCGAGGCGCCGGCCTGCAGCCCCACGGATCCCGGATGCGATGCCGGTGACGGAAATGGGGACGGCAATGGCAACCCGACTGCCCTCGCGGTGACGCAGGTCTCGCCCAACGACGGCACGACGGGCGTCGCGACGGACGCCGCCGTCACCATCACGTTCTCGCGCGCCGTAGCCGCGGCCTCGGTCACGTCGACGTCCGTCACCGTCGGGTCGCTGGCGGGGACCCGGGACGTGAGCGGCTCCACCGTCACGTTCACACCCGACGACGCCATGGCGGAAGCGACGAGCTACACCGTCTCCGTGACCGGCGTCACCGACGCCGACGGCGTGGGACTCGACGGGGCGTTCAGCTCGTCGTTCACGACGGTATCGAGCCCGGCTATGGCCGACGCGGGTCCGGACGTGAGCATTACCGCCGGCGCCGAATCGACCCTCGACGGGAGCGCCAGCACCGGGTCGGGCGCGACCTACACGTGGACGGTGCTCGAAGGCCCCAGCGTGGGATCGCTCAGCGGCGCCACGCCGACCTTCACAGCGCCGGACGAGATCGGGAAGATGGTGGTGGAGCTGAGCGTCTCCGGTGGCTCGGGCTCGGACGCGGACACGGTGCAGGTCTGGATCCTCGAGGACGCGGACCACGCGCTGTGGGTGAGCCCTGCGGGCTCCGACTCGAATCCCGGCACGCGTGAGGCGCCGATAGCCACGATCCAGGCGGCCATCGACGCGGCGGACGGCGCCGGGAACGGCGCGGACGTCTACATCGCCGGCGGTGAGTACATGGAGTCCGTCACGCTCCGGTCGCGGGTGAGCCTCTACGCTGGCTGGGACGAGGCCGACTGGTCCCGGAACATCGAGACGCGCCGAGCGGTGGTGCGCGGAGGCGCCACGGCCGTCCAGGGCACGGAGTCCAACAACCTGGTGCTGGAAGGCCTGGAGGTCATCGCGGCAGACGCCACGGATCCGGGCGAGAGCTCCGTCGCGGTGTGGCTGCTGAACTCCACCGGCGTCGACATCCGCAGAAACATCATCCGTGCGGGCGCCGGGGCCATGGGGGTGTCCGGGACCACGCCGAACCGGACCCGAACCGGATCCACCGGCTCACGGGGCGGCAATGCGCGGTTGTGTGTGAGCCGCACGTCCGGAGGATCGGGTGGCTCGAATTACCGGAGCGGTGGCAACGGCGGTCTCGGTGGCGGCACCAACCCCACCGGAGGATCGTCGGGCTCGACGTCCAACGGTGGTGGCGGGGGAAGTGCCGGGACGTCGGGTTCCAAGAACGGCGGACGCGGTAGAACCGCCGCGACGACTGGACCCGTGGGCGGAAACGGCGCCGCCGGATCCGCGTTCGGAGCCATCAACGAGAGCGGTGAGTACGTCGCGGAGGCTGCGGGCGGCAACACGGGCACCAACGGCAGTGCGGGCTACGGCGGTGGTGGTGGCGGCGGCGCCTACGGCCTGGTGGGTCTCTGCGGCGGCAGCGGCGGCGGGGGGGGTGGCGGCGGCGAGGGCGGCCAGCCCGGCACCGGTGGCATGGGCGGCGGCGCCTCCTTCGCGGTGCTGGCGGTGGGTCCGGGCTCGATCTCCATCGGGGACAACGAGCTGCACACCGCGGACGGCGGTGTGGGCGGCCGAGGAGCGACCGGAGGCGCCGGTGGCTTAGGCGGGTCCGGAAACGTGGGCGGGACCCGGGGATGCGACTCCCTATTCCCCTCCATCTGCACCGGTACGGGCGGTCGGGGTGGGAACGGCAGTGCCGGCGGGCGGGGCGGACATGGCGGCGGCGGCGGCGGCGGTCCGAGCATCGCCGTCATCGAGGGCCCGACGACCACCATCACGTTGAGCGGGAACACCTTCATGCTCGGCGAAGGCGGGGCCGGAGGCCCGAGCTCCGGCAACAGCGGCCCAGCCGGCGAAGCCGCCGAGCAGAAGAAGCTCACGCCGTGACCCGACGCGTTCCTGAGTTCCGGGGGGCGGCATGCTCCCCGGGACGCCCATCCCGAGCATCATTTCGGGACGCCCATCCCGAGCATCATTTCCGGAGCACCCCATGAGTAAGCATCTCAGAACCAGCTGGAGAGCCATTCTCGGCGCCCTCCTGCTCCTCTCCATCCCCACCGCCTGCTCGGAGAGTCCGACGGACCCCGGCGACGGCAACGGAATCGCCGACCAGAGCGTCAGCGACTACATGCAGAGTCTGGGGTCGTGGGCGGCATTCGCCCCCTCCGAGCCCGACCAGCCGCCCACCGCTACAGGAGACCCGGTGGAGCTCCCCCCGGACACCCTCAACGTTCCGGAGGTGGTGGAGGATGAGGATGGCAGCGCCCGGGTGGAGGTGATCCCGAACGTGGTCTATCAGTGCACGGAGACGCCACACACCCTGACGAAGAACCCGCAGCAGATCGTCATGTACAACCCCGACCGCGAGATCCTTTGGGCGGGGTCCCTCATCCAGGGCCGGAGCCACCGGGACGGACGGGGGGCGCTTCTCGGCCTCACCATCGCCGAGCGGACACCCATCCAGGTGTCGATCCCCGATCTACCCACGGGCGCCAACTTCCGTGAGGTGGCGAATCCCTCCCTGGCCACCGTGGAAGCAGCCGTCGGAGAGATGCGCGGGAACGCGACCGTCTCGGGACTCGCCGCCCCCTCCACCATCACATTCCGACAGACCGTCTCCCACTCGGAGCGGCAGTTCGCGCTCTCCGTGGACGTCTCCGGGCACTACATGGGCTTCTCGGCGGCGGCCAGCGCCGACTACAGCAGGAACGCGTCCGAGACCACCATCACCGCCCACTTCTTCCAGCGGATGTTCGAGGTGGTGGTGGCGCCCCCGCAGACCCCCGGGGCCTTCTTCAGCGACACCTTCACCCAGGAGAAGCTCCAGCAGCAGGTCGACCTCGGGCGCATCGGGCCGGACAACCTCCCTGTCTACGTGTCGAACATCGTGTACGGGCGCATGATGACGTTTTCCATTACGTCCAGCGCCAGTGAGGAAGAGCTCCGCGGCACCTTGCAGGCGGCGTACAACAGCATCGGCGGCGGGGCCGAAGCCTCCATCTCCGCGAAGCAGAGGACCATCCTCCGGGAATCGCGGATCTCGGTGACGTCGCTGGGCGGACCGGCGGAGGCCACCCTCGCGGTGATCCGCTCCGGCGACTGGTCCCGGTACTTCACCGACGACGCGCCCATCTCCAGCGCGGCGCCCCTGTCCTACACCTTCAGGAATCTGTCCGACGGCAGCATCGCCTCGGTGACCGAGGCCACGGAGTACAACCTGAAGGAGTGCACGCCCCGCCCGTCGAGTCCGGGTCTCTTCGATTTCGCGTCGCTCCAGGCCACCAGCCTGGGGATCCCCACACCGGTACGTACGCGCATCGCCGACATCGACGGCGACGGCGACGGCCGCATGGATATGGTGTGGAACCACATGGGCGCGACGAACCAGGTGGTCGTGGGCCTGTCCAATGGCGATGGGACCTTCGACATGATGTCTCCGGTGACGCATCCCGAGAGCCCGGTGGAGGGGTGGGCCAACTACGAGACCGTGGTGGGCGACTTCAACGGCGACGGCACCTCCGACCTGGGATGGGCCTATGCGGGAACGGCCGGGAACAAGGTCTATCTGGGCCTGGGGAACGGTGACGGGAGCTTCGGCACACCGAGCGTGCGGATCCTGGGGACGACGAACGTCACCGGGTACGAGGCGCTGACCGGCGACGTGAACGGCGACGAAGACGACGACCTGATCTTCAATCGGCGGGGTGGGACGTACAACGACGTCTACACCGCCGTCTCCGACGGCTCCGGGAACTTCAGCCTGACCGCGGTTCGCAGGCACCCCAACACGAGAGGATGGCCTACCTTCGATCCGTTCGTGGGCGACGTGAACGCGGACGGCCGCGCCGACCTCCTATGGGCGAGGTTCAACCGCTCGTACTTCGCGCCCGGCAACATCGATGGGACGCACAGTCTGCCCTCGACCTTCTACGATCCGCCCAGCACCGGCGCCTCGTTGCCCGTGCGCGTGGCGGGCGACGTCGACGGTGACGGCCGCACGGACCTCGTCTGGGCCGACACGACCACCGCCGGCACGAATGGCGTGGTGGTGGGCCGCTCCACGGGCACCGGTATCTCGTTCCTGTCCCGCACCGACGGAAACCTGCAGAACGGAGTGCCCCTCAGCGTGCGCTCCGGCGACATCAACGGAGACGGCCGGGCCGACCTGCTCTGGAACACCCAGGGCGCGGTGAACCGGGTGTATGGAAGCCTCGGTACCGCCAGCGGCGGGCTCGACTTCTCACCGGCCAACCAGCTCCACCCGGTGTCCACCGACTGGGATCAGTTCACCGTGTACCTCGCCGATGTGAACGGCAACGGCAGGCAGGACGTGATCTGGAACCATGCCGCGTCCGAGAACCGCATCTACGTGGGGATCTCGAGAAGGCAGAACTGACGCTCATCGACCCGCGGCGCCAGGGAAGCGCCCGTCGGGTGTGTCCCTATCCGTGACGAGCCGACCGCCCTCCCCGAGCGCCGTGGCCGGCAGATAGACCCCCTCCGGGGTGCGCAACCACCAGGCGCCCGTCTCACGCCGCTCCGCCGGCGTGGTGAACCGGTAGCGCCAGAACCCGGCCCGGATCCAACGGGGCGGCCCCTCCGGGAACGGATCGCCGGCCATGAGGGCGAGGGTGGCCGATTCGCCCTGGAGGAGCTTCCGGATCAGCGGGACGAACCAGTGCTGGTGCGCCGGCGGCGAGAGGGGCACGAACCACAGCAGCCAGTCGAGGCGCAGGTGGTAGGGCGCCACCTGACGCGGTCGCCGCAGCGGGTCGCCGGGCTTGGCCTTGAACGTGTACGGCCGCCACGTCGCCGTCTCCGGGTCGTCGTCCCGGGTCCCTTCGATCACCAGCTCGTGGCGCGTGCGCGTCACGCTCCCGAACGCCCCGTACGATCCCACGAGATGGAACGGGTTGTAGTGCACGTTCATGCGTTGGCGGCGCGAGACGAGGTTGCGCACCGGCCGCCAGCTCAGGACGAGCACCACGAGCCCGACCACCACGGTCAGGGCGAAAAACCCCACCGGGAGCGCAGCCTCCACCGGCGGCGTGCCCGGGAGCACCGGCGCGAGCCACCCGTCCGGAACCGCCGAGAACGCCAACACGAGCGTGAGCGCGTTCAGCCACGCGAAGTTGCCGGAGAGGAGGAGGTAGCTCTGCGTGAGCACGATCAGGCAGGCGGCCGCCCCGGCGACGGGCTGCGGAAGGAAGAGCGCGAAGGGCGCGGCGAGCTGGGTCAGGTGATTCCCCGCCACCTCGAGGCGGTGGAGCGGCTTCGGGAGGTGGTGGAAGTACCAGCTCAACGGGTTCGGGATCGGCTGGGTCTCGTGGTGATAGTCGAGACAGGTCAGGTCCCTCCAGCACCGATCGCCCCGCAGCTTGATGAGCCCCGCCCCGAGCTCCACACGGAAGAGCAGCCAGCGGAAGCAGAAGATCGTGATCACGGGCGGCGCGAGGTGGGCCGGGCCGAGGAACGCCGCGAAGAAGCCCGCTTCCAGCAGGATCGACTCCCATCCGAACGAATAGAACGTCTGACCCACGTTCACGATCGAGAGGTAGAGCGCCCAGAGGGCGAGCCAGACCGCCACCCCGACCCACACCGAAGCCCGCTCCGGAAGCCCCGCGATCACCGCGGCCGACAGCAAGATCCCTATCCAACACACGCCGGCGAACAGCCGATCCGAGTAGCGAAGGTGGAAGAGCGACGGCGCTTGCTTCCACGACACCCGCGCCAGAAACCGTGGCACGGGAAGCAGACCCCGAGCCCCGATCAGCGCCCGGAACTGGTTGAGCGCCGAGACGAAGGCGATCAGGTAGACGAGGCCGAGGCCCCGGAGCAGGACCAGACGACCGAGCGCGTAGTCGGGAGCGGTGAAGACGTCCATCGGCGGAGGACATGGTAGCCGCGGGGCCGGGGCTGCGCACGTGGGGTCCGTTCCCCGACCAAGTCACCGAGGCACTCTTCACCGTGAGCCTCGCGAACGCCTTCACCTGGTACGAGGACGTGCCCTGATGGGACGTCGAGATCCCGGGCAACGAGGGCGCGAACGACGACGGCGTCGGGACGTCCGAGCGCGTGCCGGCGCCGACGACGCTGACGTTCAGCTTGCGGATGCGGTTCTGAGGAAGTTCGGCGGTCGTGACCCGGCCCATGACCGCCACCGCTACGTGACGGTCTTCTTCATGTGCTCGTCCAAACTATAACCGAAGCCCACGCCCAGGCTGGCGAACGCGCGCTCCAACACGGCTCGGTTAACGCCGCCACCCGGTAGCGCATCGAATAGTTGTCAACGGACGGCGACGACACGCCCCAGAAGCGTCTTGCACGCGATGGCGTGGTCCAAAGCGTCTCTTCTTTGGAAGGTGTGGCCCGTGCTCTATGGTTCCGTACCCCTAATGTTTGATTCGGACGTCCTGGCATACCGGGTCGCACGCGCCTTGACCACACGGGGTCTCGAGGCCCGACGGGTGGTCTCGGCGGCAGAGATGCGGGCACTCGCCGGGCAAAGTGAGGGCGTCCAGGTACTCACCGTCGCTGCCTTGAGCCAGTCCGAGATGAGGACAGCCGTCGATGAGATCAGGGGTCTCGAGCACGACGTCCGGTTCATTCTTCTCGCCCACCCGGAGGAACTGACGCCCATCAATCGGCTCCCGGACCCATGCGAAGTCTGCCTCCTCCCCTTCGAGCTAGGTCTTCTTCCAGAGACGATTCTGCGGACTCGATTCGAGCTCTGGAGGACGGAGATGGTTCGCCGGATCCGGACCGCCGATCGGCTGCCCTTCATCCTACGGGCGGCACTCGTCGGCATCGTGCGTCAGCGGATGCCGCCGGTGGGCGCTCCGGGGCGCCGCCTGCGCACGGTGACAGACATCGCCGAACACATCGGAATGTCTCGCGTCCACCTCTCCCGGATCGCGAGCACCAGGAAGTGGGATCTGCCTCGACTGGCCGATTCGTACCTGGCCCTGCTCGCTGTCCGATCTCGTGAGATCGGAAGACACTCCTGGGATGCCATCGCGTGGCAGCTCGGCTACGAGTCCCAGGCGGGGCTGAGTCGACTGATGACGCGGGCCGTGGGCGCGGAATTGCGGAGTGAGCCGACTCTGGAATCCGCGATGGCGGCCTGGGACGATCGACTCGAAGAGCATCTGGCGGGTTGAGACCGCGGAACTCACCCTGCCTCTGACCCAACCGGACCGCATCGCTGAGGATGGGTGGTGTCTCCTCCATCGGATGCACGCTCCACGCGGCTCGAACCATGCCCGGCATCGACGCTCACATCCCACCAAAGATCGAATGTTACGCATGGTGCGGTTTTGTTACACCCGCGCAAGCAGGGCCCCAGCCGTAACCCCAATAATGATCTCACACTCGGAATGCACCATCGCGGGCCGATGGTGCGACTCCGATTCTTCATCCCATCTTGGAGGCATCATGTCTGACCAACAGAAGTCCCTCGCGAAGCGGCTCGTCGGGATCACCCTGGGCGCCCTTGTCCTCGCGATCGGCCTGTGGGCGATCCCAGGGCCGGGGATCGCTGACGCTTCGGGCGCGGCTGATCACCAGACACTCACGACGGAGGACGGGGTCTTCGAAGTCTTCGCAAACATCCCCGTAGACGAGATCAAGACTGGCCAGTTCTGCCAGGGGTATGCCAATATCTACAACGGTACGCCTCCGTATGACATCACATGGAGCGGACAATTCACCAATGCCGATGCGGGGCCCGGTCCGCTGGACGACGAGCAGATCGTCAACGGCTACGTGGACGAATCAGCACAGTACCTGACCCTCGAGGTCATAGATAGCACCCCGGACACGGCCACGCACACGGCGTTTCTGAATATCGACGACAACAACGATTTCAACGACGACTGCGGGGCGTAACGCTCCGACCCGGTGATGCGGTGTCAGGGTTGCCCTGGAGCCCGGGGGCCGCCCTGACGCTCGCCACGTTAAAGATTCCGGCAGGTTCGGCTGGGCAGTGTCAGGGCGCCACCAGCTTCGCTGTGCAGCGGCACTTTCGGCCATGATCGAACGTGTGCTTCAATAACGCCGTAGGTGATGACGACATGATCGCTGGAAGAGCAGCTAGGAGGCTTCCTTGGGCATGCAACGGATGATCCAGCGCAGAGCGGCCGATGTGCTACCCATCGGGATTCTTTGCGTGTGGATTACCGTCGGCGCCTGCAACGATGACGAGACCACTCCGCCGGTGGGCCCTCAAGGCCCTGATACCGTCGTCGACTCCATCAGCCTCGAGCCACCCGAGCGAACCATCGGTGTCCTCGGAGCACAGATCGGAGTCCGAGCAGCAGCGCTCAACAAGGACGGCGAAGCCCTCTACCGCTCGCCGCTGGATCCCGGCCGGTTCTCATGGTCATCCGCCGCGCCCGACATCGCGACCGTGGGCCCGGATACCCTTATCCACAACGATGCGCATCTCCGCTTGGTCGAAGGTATGGGTGAAGGTCACACGACCATCACGGCGAGCAGTCAGGGTGTCACCGGCAGCATGACGGTCCACGTGTGGGATCGCGCACGTCTCGCGTGGTCTGTTCCGCGAGACACCGGATCGACGCTGGCGGGATCGATGCTCGCTGGTGTCGCGATCGGACCCGACGGCACCATCTACGTCGGGACGAACAACCCGCTCGCGGACCGAAGTGTCTGGCGCGCCCTCTCGCCGCAGGGAGCTGTCCGCTGGACCCGCGACCTCCCGCTCACGGACTTCTCGACGCCAGCCATCGGAGACGACGGAACGCTGTATATCGGCTCCAGGTCCGCGAACGGCTCAGCCGGTCGCCTGATCGCCGTGGATCCCGGCGGCACGGTCCGGTGGATGCTGGAAGATGTCGCCGAAATCCGATCCTCTCCGGCGATCGGGCCGGACGGCACGATCTACGCGGCCGGCGGTCGCCATGTCTACGCGGTCGACCCACGCGGCGAGATCCGGTGGACGTACGAGGTCGACGACGACCTTTTCGTCTTCTCCTCGCCAGGGGTCGCGAGCGACGGCACGGTCTACGTAGGTGGCGCGGACAACCTCCTGTATGCGATCCACCCCGACGGCTCCCTGCGGTGGAGGTTCGAAACCGGCGATGTCATTCAGTCCTCTCCGTCGATCGGCATGGACGGGACCATCTACGTCGGCTCCCTGGATGGTCGGCTCTATGCCGTGGGTCCCGACGGGACCGAGCGATGGAGCGTGGAGCTGGACTGGAGAGGGATCAGCTCCTCGCCGTCGATCGGGCCGGACGGCACGATCTACGTGGGAGCCGGCGGCGTGTTTGCCGTCGATCCCGGCGGCTCGGTCCGCTGGAACTATGCGCCATCCGGTTGGGTCTCGACCACACCGCTCCTGGGGGCGGACGGAACCGTTTACGTTGGCGCTTGCTGCGGTATCACCGCTCTCGACACCCAGGGCAGGCTTCTGTGGGACTACGGGACCGGTGGAACCATCATGGGCTCGCCCGCCATCGGTCTCGATGGTGCGATCATCGCGGGTTCCTTCTCGCAACCCTCCCCAGACTCATGGGAAGGCACCGTCCATGCAATCGTGGAGACCACATCGACGAACGGCGGCTACGAGGGCGCGCCCTGGCCGACGACGCGCGGGGGGCGCGCCAACACCGGCCGGGCTGGCGGATGAGGCGCCGGCCTTCCTTCGCGGTCGCCACCTTGGCGCTGCTCCTAGCCACCAGCCTCGCGCCACGCCATTGGGCGCTCTTGGCGGCTCCCCTCGGCGCACAGGAGCCCGAGCCGCCGGCCGTGCCCTCCGGCTCCGCGGTCGTCACGGGCAAGGTATTCGGCGAGGAGGTGGAGGTGGCGGTCCGCTCGGCCGAAGTCACCCTCCACCTCGCGGACGACTCGACCTTGGTGGGCACGGCGGTGACCGACACCCGGGGCCGCTTCCGCATCGAGGACGCCCCGGAGGGCACCTTCTTCGTCCGGCTCCGGAGCCTGGGGTACGGGACCGTCGCCACCGAGCCCTTCGAGGTGGCGGCCGCGGAGGTGCGGGCGCTGGGCGAGCTCCGGATGCCGGTCGACGCCCTGGAGGTCGACCGGGTCACGGTCTCGACCGAGCGCTCCGTCGTCACCCACGAGGCCGACCGGGACGTCTACAACGTCGGCGTGATGCCCGGCACCGGGGGCGCCCCGGTGACCGAGACCCTGTCGCGGATCGCCGACCTCCAGGTGGACATCGACGGCCGCGTCACCCTCCGGGGCCAGGGCGTGACGATCTACATCGACGGCCGCGATGCGCCCCTGTCCGGCGAGACGCTGACGCTCTTCATGGAGCAGTTCCCCTCGGACCTCATCCAGGAGATCGAGGTGATCCACAATCCGCCGGCCCGCTACGACGCCGAGGGCACCGGCGGGATCGTGAACCTGGTGACGCGGGAGGGGGTCGAGCTCGGCGTGAGCGGGACGGTGTTCTCCCGGGCGGACACCCGGGGCCAGTACACGGTCGGCGGGCACGGCGTCTTCCAGCGGGGCGCGTGGACCGTGAACGGCCGTGGCTCCGTGGGGCTCTCGGACCGAGAGCGCAGCGACTACCAGCTGAGGCAGAACCTCGACGTGGAGCCGGCTTACCTGCGGCAAGACGCGTGGTCGGATCGCTCGGGCCTCTCCACCAGCGGAAACCTTGAGGTCGCCTACGAGCCGACGGAGCGCGCGCGGCTCTATCTGGAGGGTGGAGCCTGGCGCTCCGGCCATGACCAGGAGGGCGCCACGACCACCACGCACTTGGCCGACCTGGAGACGCCGATCCTGGCCTACGACCGCTCCCGCGCCTCGGACTCCCGGAGCCTCAACTTCGACCTCGCCACCGGCTTCCAGCGGTCATGGACACGCGCCGACCAGGAGCTGGAGGTGGAGGTGGCGCTGGAGCGGGGCCGGGACCGACAGGAGCGCCGGGAGGAGGTCACCGACGGCACCGGACTCGAGGGCGACCAGCTGATCCCCGCCGAGCTCACCCTGGAGGACGAGAACGAGCTGGAGACCGCCCTGTCCGGCCAGGCGGACTACGTGCGGGCGTGGGGCGAGGACGCCGAGATCGAGCTGGGCTACCAGGGCGAGCGCACGGAGGCAGACCAGGACCGTCTGCTCCGCTTCGTGGAGGACCCCGGAACCGCCACCGACGAAGGCATCGAGCGCGGCCACCGGGTGCGGGAGCGGAGCCACGCCCTTTACGGCACCGTGGAGCGGCGCCTCGGGCCCGCGAGCGTGCAGGTCGGGCTCCGAGCCGAGACGGCCGCGCTCGACTTCGAGTTGCCGGACGGACGCACCTTCGACAACCGCTACCTGAACCTCTTCCCCAGCGCCAACGTCTCGTACCGGATCGACGACGAGCGCCGCCTCCGGATCTCCTACTCCAGGCGTGTGAACCGTCCCGGGCTCTCGGTGCTGAACCCCGTCGACACCTCCACCGACCCCCTGGAGCGGCGGGTCGGGAACCCGGACATCGAGCCGCAGCTCACGCACCGCCTCACCATGAGCGCGACCTGGTCCACCTCCACCGGCAGCCTCCGGCTCTCGCCCCATCTGAGCGCGACCCGGAACGGCTGGTCCCGCCTCACCACCGTGGACGATCGCGGGGTCTCGACCCGGACCTACGGCAACGTCACCTCGCGGGAGAGCTACGGCGCGTCGCTAAGCTACCGGATCCACCGGTGGCACGGCTGGGCCGGCGACGTCTCCCTCTCTGCCCGTCGGCAGAACCGGGACGCCAGCAACCTGGAAGAGCGGTATTCCGGGACTGCGACCCGCCTCTCGAGCCGCGTCAACATCGACGGCCGCGTCACCGACGACTTCCGCGTCCAAGGCAGCTTCTCCTACCAGCCGGGACAGGACCTGCCCCAGGGCCGCACCGACGCCCGCATCCGGGCCGACTTCGGCGCGCGCTACCGCCTCCTCGACGATCGGGCCTCGGTCCGGCTCTCGCTCCGCGACCCCTTCGCCCTCCAGCAGTCCTCGAGCCGGCTCCGGGACACCGACTACGTCCTCATCGGACGAAGCCAACAATCGACCCGGAGCGCCCAGATCAGCGTGTCCTACACGTTCGTGAGCGGCGGGGCGTCGAGGGGCGGCCGCAGGCGCGGACGGCCTTAGAGGCCGGGCCGAGCGGCCCAGCCGCTCCACGCGGCTCGAACCAGGCCCAGCATAGACGCTCACAGCCCGTCGAAGATCGAATGTTACACGTGGTAAGGTTTTGTTACACCCGCGCAAGCAGGGCTCGAGCCAGGACCCTAATGATGATGGACCGTAAGAACGCACCATCGCGGGCCGGTGGTGCGACTCCGATTCTTCATTCCTTCTTGGAGGCATCATGTCTGACCAACAGAAGTCCCTCGCGAAGCGGCTCGTCGGGATCACCCTGGGCGCCCTTGTCCTGGCGATCGGCCTGTGGACGGTGCCGGGGATCGCCGGCGCTTCGTCGAATGCCGCGAATAACAAGGCCCTGTCCGTGTCCATCAACGTTCCCCTCAGCGAAATCAAAGACGGGCAGTTCTGCCAAGCCTATGCCGTCGTGAGTGGCGGGACAGGCCCCTATGTGTTCACATGGGACGGACAGTTCGACAACTCCGATGGGCAATTCGGGCCACTGGGCGAGGACCAAATCGTCAACGGCTACATCGACGGGAGCGGCGATCACTATCTGGACTTGACGGTTCAGGACACCATCAACAACCGGTCAGGCGACGACTTGGTTTTCCTCAACATCGGTGACGAGTTCAATGATGATTGCGAGGCGTAGAACCCCGATCCTTTAGAAGGCGGCTAGAAGGCGGCGGCAGGATTGGCTGGCGGAGACAGCAGGCCAATCCTGCCACTGCCTCCCAGGGAACTCCTGTAGGCCCCATTCAAAATGGAGATGGGGAAGCCGCATGGGCCTTAAGTCTTCGCCAGCGCAGAAGAGGTTTCTCACGGCATGCAAGAGTCCAGCCACCGCCGAGCCACGACGGTTCTGCCGGCCCTGCTCCTATCCGCGGGGCTCATCATTGGCGCCTGCCGTGATGATACAATCACTCCGCCCGTCGACTCCGAGAGTCCCGACACGGTCCCCAGTTCACTCAGGATGCGGCCAGCGGAGCAGTTGACCGTAGGTATGCTCGGCATCAGTGCCGTGCGGGTGGGAGCAGAGGCGTTGTCCAAGGACGGCGACATCCTCTACCGCTCGTGGCTGGACCGCGACCGTTTCGTTTGGTCGGTCTCCGACCCCGACATCGTGACGCTGACCGACACCACCTGCCTACCGACCGGTCGTCGCTGCCGCCTAATCACTAGTGTAAGCGAGGGCGAAGGGACCATCACCGCGACGACGCAAGGCCTGACCGACTCCATATCAATCACCGTGCGAGATCGTGCACGTGTCGCATGGTCTGTTCCGATCGGACTCGGGAGGAGCTTCTCGGACGTTGCCGTCGCAATTGACGGCACTATCTACGTCGGCACCGATGAGCCCGCTCTAGCTCGAAGCCGCTGGTCCGCCCTTTCGCCGCAAGGAGGCGTTGTTTGGACGGTGGACTTGCCCCTCACATTTAAGTCAAGTCCCGCTATCGGGGAGGATGGGACGCTCTATCTCGGGTCCAGGTCCGCGGGCGCTGATGGTTCTGTGGGTCGCCTGATCGCCGTAAACCCCGGTGGAAGCGTGAGGTGGATGCTAGAGGGGATCGATGGTATTCGCTCGTCGCCATCAATCGGACCGGATGGAACCGTATATGTAGCTGGCGAGCGCCACATCTACGCAGTCGATCCGCAAGGAGAGATCCGTTGGGTTTACGAGGCCGCCAGTGACGTATTCGCCTTCTCCTCCCCGGCGGTCGCGGGTGACGGTACGATCTACGTAGGCGCGGAGGATTATCACTTATATGCTATCAATCCAGACGGCTCCTTGCAGTGGAGGTTCCAAACCGATGACCGGATTCGATCCTCTCCGTCCATCGGCCCGGACGGAGCCATCTACGTTGGGTCGCACGACGGAAGGCTCTACTCCGTTAATCCCGACGGGACCGAACGATGGAACATCCCAATCCATTGTGGCCTCGACTGGGGCTGCGAACCGATTCAATCAACGCCTTCCATCGGCGTGGATGGTACGATCTACGTAGGAGCCGACGCCATATATGCCATCGATCCCGCGGGCTCGATTCGCTGGAGCCTACTCGGTGGCGGGGTCGTCTGGACTCCGGTCGTGGGCGCAAACGGGACGATATACTTCACCGATCTCTCTACACCCGTCGGCGGGAAGCTCTACGCCGCCGACGCCCAGGGCAGGATTCTGTGGGAGTATCCAACCGGTGGACGGGTTTCCGCTTCACCGGCCATCGGCGTCGATGGCAGTATCATCGCGGTTTCCTTCGGGGGTTCCTCAGGGTCGGGCGATGAAGGTCGGGCTCATGCGATCATCGAGACCGTCTCGACGAACGGCGGTTATGCAGGGTCACCCTGGCCGACAGCGCGTGGTGACCGAGGCAACACCGGGAGGGCCGGTAGATGACTCGCCGATACTCGATCATCACCAGAGTCCTGGCACTGCTCCTCACGGCCATCACCTCCCCCGCCCTCTCCGCGCAGACCGGCACCATCGTCGGCACCGTGACCGACGCGCAGTCGGGAGGGGCCGTGACCGGCGCGGTCCTCGTCCTGGAAGGCACGGATCACTCCGGCCTGTCCCGGAACGACGGCCGCTTCGTGCTCGACGCAGTCCCGGCCGGGGACGGCGTCGTGGGTGTCGAGCGCATCGGCTACCGCCCCGTCCGGCGCGAGGTGAGCGTCCCGGCCGACGGCACCGTGGTCGTCGACTTCGTGCTCACCCCGGCGCCGTTCTCGCTGGACGAGCTCGTGGTGACGGGCGCGGCGGGAAGTCGACGACGGCGCGAGCTCGGCAATACCGTCTCGCGGCTGGAGATCGACGAGGTGACGGACCGCCCGGCCACGCTCTCGGACTTCCTGCAGGGCGCGGCCGTGGGCATCGAGGTGACGGGCGCGAGCGGCGAGGCGGGCCAGGGCAAGCAGATCCGACTGCGCGGGAGCGGCAGCATGCTGCTCTCCAGCCAACCGCTCGTCTACATCGACGGGATCCGGATGATGGAGGGCGCGTTCCCCTCCGAGGTGTTCGAGGACCCCTCGGCCAACCTGCTCCCGTCGGGCGCCAACGTCACGACGAGTCCGCTGGACCTGGTGAGCGTGGGCGATATCGACCGGATCGAGGTCGCCAAGGGCGCGGCGGCGACGACACTGTTCGGCACGGGCTCGGCGAACGGCGTCATCCAGATCTTCACGAAGCGCGGCGTGAGCGGTCCGCCCCGCTGGACGGCCGACATCTCACAGGGCACGGGCTGGGTCCAACCGTTCGGCGCGAACGGGGTCGACTATCTCCACGTCGAGCATTTCCTGCGCGATGCATGGTGGGGCGGCGGCTACGACGGGGGCGAAGGCTCCCGCGACTGCGTGACCGACGACCCGCGCTGGGACGACGCGAACGCCTCCGCCGAAGGCGCCTGTAGCTGGCCGGGCGCGCAGTGGTACCAGCGCTACCGGTTGGCCGTGGACGGCGGCACCGAGCGCTTCGACTACTTCGTCTCGGGCGAGTACCAGGACGACAGCTACGCCCTGCCCCTGGACGAGCTCCAGCGCTACGCGTTCCGGACCAACCTGGGCGCGACGCTCACGCCCCGCATCGAGACGCGCCTCAACGCCTCATTCACTGACTTTCGGACGTCCAACACCGCCTCGGGCGGGACCTTCGAGGGCATCCTGCTGAGCACGATGCGGCAGGAGCGGAACTACCTGAGCTCGCCGGACCCGCGGGACATCGCCGACCTGCTGGGCAACCGGAACGATCAGTGGATCGACCGCCTCACGGCAGGCCTGAGCACGACGTTCAGCCAGAGCGCCCGGGCATCCCATCGTCTGACGCTCGGCTACGACTACTCGGTGCAGGATCTCCGGTCGGTGCACGACGGCGGCATCATCGCGAACGGAGCCGCGACGACACGGGCGTGGGATCGTCACCTGCGGACGGTCGACTACCTCGGGAGCCTCGGGCTCCGGGCCGGCCCGGAGCTCAGCGCGACGCTCTCGTTCGGCGCGCAGCTCGTATCGGACGACCTCGGCTGGACGGTCGTGTCCGGGACGGGGTTCCCCGAAGGCGTGCCGACAGAGCCCGCCGACGCCGAGAGCGTGGACACGCTCGACGCCGGCGGCGGCACCACCACTGCGGGGCTCTTCGCCCAGAACGTGCTCGGGCTCCGGGACCGGTACTTCCTGACCACCGGCCTCCGAGTGGACCGGCACGCGACGCAGGGCGAGTCATTCCTCCGGCTCGACCCCCGGGCCGGCCTCGCCTGGGTCGCCAGCGAGGAGGACTTTTGGCCCGAATCGCTCGGGGCGCTCCGTCTGCGGGCCGCCTACGGACACTCGAGCACCGCGCCCAGCCCGTTCGTGCAGGCGGTGCGGTACTTCGGCGGCCCGGCTCCGGAGGACGCCGAGCCGGGTGCGGTGCCGGAGCCCGAGTCGAGCGCCGAGTGGGAGGTCGGGCTCGACGCGACCGTGCTCGGTGAACGGGTCAACCTCGGCCTCACCCGCTACGTGCAGACCACCACCAACGCGCTCGTCCCCGTGACCGTCGACCCCGAAGCGACGCCCGAGCGCCGAGAGCTCCGGAGCATCGGCGAGCTCCGCAACCAGGGCTGGGAGGTCGAGCTCGACGCCTCCGTCGTGAGCACGCCCGACTGGGCCCTCGACGTCGGGCTCGGGTTCGGCACGAACGACTCGGAGGTCCTCGACCTCGGCGGCACCGAGCGCTTCAACGAGCAGGTGACCCAGTTCCTCGTCGGCTACCCCGCGCCCGTCGCCCGCGGCCGCAGGGTCGCCGATCCGGACGCCGTCAACGGGCCATGGAGCCCCGACCGGTACCGGACCGACGCGAGCGGCAACACCCGCCTCCCGCTCGGCTCCCAGCTCCCGACGCGCTTCGTCATCCCGTCCCTCACGGCGCGCGTCCCCGGCGGCATCGTCGTCTCCGCCCGCGGCGAGTACCGGGGCGGACACGTGCGGTTCGTGAACCCCGTGCCGGTCAGCAGGAGCGTCCGCTCCCCGCTCTGCGAACCCTGGTACGCGAACCCGGTGGACCCCGAAGACCCGTTCGCACCCCTCGAGCTGCGCGCCGACACCCCGGACCTCTGGCGCGAGCGCTGCACCCCGCAAGCGGCCAACGACTACTGGTTCGACGCCGACTACTTCAAGCTGCGCAGCGCATCCGCGACGGTGCCCGTGGGGTTCGCGTTCCCCGACCGGGTCACCGAGGCGCTGTTCACGGTGAGCCTCGCCAACGCATTCACCTGGTACGAGGACGTCCCGTGGTGGGACGTCGAGATCCCGGGCAACGAGGGGGCGAACGACGACGGCGTCGGAACGTCCGAGCGCGTGCCGGCGCCGACGAGGCTGACGTTCAGCTTGCGGATGCGGTTCTGAGAGAAGAGGGGATCGGCTAAACCCATTCTTGCGCGGATCTCGTTTCCACCGCGAACAGCGCGCGCTCCGAATCTCGTCGGCCGTCCGGTTTGCCCGCCGGCGAGGCCCCTCGCTATGGTGGTGATCCAAGTCACCACAGATGCGAGCAGTCGAATGAGCATCCGCCGCCGGTTCCCGAGTCCCGTTTCCTTTTCGTACCGCGATGTCGTGGCCGCGACGCTCGCCGCCTTGGCCGCCCTCGCCTGGACGTTGCCGGGCGCCGCCCAGCAGGAGGTCGTGGGCGAGCAGGGCTACCTCACACCGCCCTCCGCGATCGCTGAAGCGCTTGCCGCTCCGTGGCAGCAGAACGCGGAGCTCGAGACACCCAGCCCGGATGGCCGCCGCTTCGTGGTCGAGACCCGTGAGCGGCGCATGCCGCCTCTCGCCCTGCTGGCCAGACGCCATCATCACATCGGCGGTCTCCAGGTCGATCCCGCGGCGGACCGGGAGCGAGACCTGACCGTCGAATCGCCGGACGGCATCCGCATCGTCGACGTGGAGACCGGCGAGCGGGTCGACATGCAGATCCCCGACGACGCCCGCGTGAGCGATCCTGCGTGGTCGCCCGATGGCAGCCGGCTCGCTTTCTTCGTGCACACGGACGATGCGACGCGGGTGTACGTGGCGGATCCCACGACCGGCGAGTCCCGCCGGCTCACGGATCGACGCGTGCTGGCCACGCTCACGACCGACTTCGACTGGACCGCCGACGGAAGCGCGATCGTCACGGTGCTCGTGCCGGACGGACGCGGCTCCGAGCCGGAGGCGCCCCTGGTCCCGACGACGCCCCGAGTCGACGTCACCTCCGACGAGGAAAACAAGCTGCGCACCTATCCCGACCTGCTCGAGACCCCGCACGAGCGGGCGCTCCTCGAGCACTACGGCACGGGCCAGCCCGCACGGGTGGACGTGCAGAGCGGTGAGGTGGACGAGATCGGCGATCCCGACCTCGTCGAGATGGTGGACGTGTCGCCGGACGGACAGTGGATCCGGATCCGGACGCTCCAACGACCCTTCTCGAAGATCGTCCCGGTCAACGACCACGGCTCGCTCGAGGTTATTCGGGACATGAACGGGCAGATGGTCGCCGAAGTCGTGCGCGAGCCGGTCGACGACGGGTCGGACGACGACGAGGAGACCGAGTCGCGACGCGAGGTCGCGTGGCGGCCGGACGGTGCCGGGCTCGGCTTCCTCCGGAGTGCCGAGACGGAGGACACGGAGAACGGGGAGAGCACGGACCGCGTCTTCCAGTGGACGCCCCCCTTCGACGAGGGGAGCGAGCGAATCCTCTACGAGAGCGAGCACGACCTCGAGGACCTGAGCTACGCTCCCGACGGAAGTCTCCTGTTCGTGTGGGAAGCGGACGGGGAGGAGGGCGTGGACCGGCTTCTCGCGGTCTCGGCCGACGGCACCACCAGCGTGGTCGCCAGTCACGACCCGGACGAGGTACGGGACGACCCCGGCGACCTGGTGATGCGCCCCGGGGGCTCGGGCGCGCCCGTCGCGCGTGTGTCCGGCGACGGGGAGGTCTACCTCGAGGGCACCGTCTACGGAGACGACCCGCTCACGCAGGCGCCCCGCCCGTTCCTCGACCGGGTCGACATAGAGAGCGGCGAGGCGACCCGGCTCTTCGAGAGCAGCCCGCAGGCGTACGAGGAGGTCGCGGCGGTGCTCGACGACGAGGCCGAGCGCATCGTCATCACGCGCGAGTCGCCGAACGACGTGCCGGATTGGTTCGTCCGCGCCCCGGACGGGAGCGGTGAGCGTGCGCTCACCTCCAACGTCGATCACAACCCCGAGATCACCGGCGCCCGGCGGGAGACGATCATGGTCGAGCGGGCCGACGGCCTGCGCTTCAAGGTCGAGATCACGCTGCCCGTGGGGCACACCGAGGGGGACCGTGTCCCGGCGATCTTCTGGCACTACCCCTCCGAATTCGAGGACGAGGACGCATACCGCCAGGATCTGATCGAGGACTACAACAGCAACGAGTTCCCCGGCATCCGCCCGCGGTCCATGGAGCACCTCGTCCTGGCCGGGTACGCGGTCGTGGAGCCGGACGTGCCGATCGTGGGCGCCCCCGAGGAGTGGAACGACTACTACCCGGCGCACCTCAGGAACTCGCTGTCGGCGGCGATCGACGCCCTCGACGAGCGCGGTTGGATCGACCGGAGCCGGCTCGCGATCGGAGGCCACAGCTACGGCGGGTTCGGCACCATCAACGCGATGATCCAGACGCCGTTCTTCAAGGCCGGGATCGCCGGGTCGGCGAACTCGAACCGTAGCCTCACGCCCGCGGGCTTCCAGAGGGAGGACCGCACGCTGTGGCAGGCACGAGAGACCTACATGCGCATGTCGCCGCTCTTCTTCATGAACGAGCTGAACGGCGCGCTCCTGTTGTACCACGGCCTCGATGACCAGAACGTGGGCACCTTCCCCGATCACTCGATGCGATCCTTCCACGCCTTGAACGCCCTCGGCAAGACCGGAGCGCTGTACATGTATCCGTACGAGGCGCACGGCCCCGCCGCCGAGGAGACGATCCACGACCTGTGGGCCCGTTGGTCGGCGTGGCTGGACCGCTACGTGAAGGAGGCCGACGGTCCCGTGGCCACCGTCGAGGAGCCGGAGGGGGGCTAGCCAGGGGCCACCGCCCTTCCTTCCGTGCCGGTGGCCGCGCTGCTACCGTGTTTCCCGCTGGTGCTGAACCCGCACGCGTGGAGCCACCCTTGAGGCGCGAGATCGACGACAGGCACACCCGGGGCGCCTGCCCCTTTTGCGGTGAGAGCGACCCGCCGGGCTCGAGCTACGTGTCGCCGCGAAGGGACGAGCCATGAGGTGGCAGGAGATCGTGGAGCGGCTGGGTCTCGAGCCCCACCCCTACGAGGGCGGATACTACCGGGAGATGTATCGCGCCCCGGCTCGGTTCCGGCCCGGAGACCCGTTCGAGGGTGATCGGCCGGTGAGCACGGCCATCTACTTCCTCCTCACCCCGGACACCTACTCGGCCATGCACCGCCTGCCGGGCGACGAGATCTACCACCACTATCTCGGAGATCCGGTGGAGATGCTCCTGCTCCGGCCCGACGGATCCAGCGAGGTCGTCCACTTGGCGTCGGACCTCGAAGCCGGGACGCCCCAGCAGATGGTGCCCGGAGGAGTCTGGCAGGGCTCGCGCCTGGTGGAGGGTGGCTCGTTCGCGCTCCTCGGGACGACCATGGCGCCGGGGTTCGAGTTCGCCGACTTCGAGGCGGGCGCGCCCGCCCTGGTGGAAGCGTTCCCGGAGCGGGAGCAAATGATCGTAGAGCTGCTCCCATCCACCGAGTAGCGAGGCCGTGGATCCGGCCGAGGCCTTGAGGGCGGAATGAGGACCATCTTGACGGGCAGGCTCATGCTTCCCCATGCTCCGGGCATGATGGCCCCACACTGCGCACCGGCTCGATTTACGTCACACCTCCGCGAATCTTCGCCGGGGTGTGGCGCCGTCTGCAGATGATCTAGCGGTGTCCATCAGACGCCTCCCGGAAGCAGGGCGGCCCGGCGTTGCGCCGGGCCGCCCTTTTTTTCGTACCCCATCCGGAACCCCCGACCATGAGCACCCAACCCATTACCACGGTGGCCATCCAAGGTGAGCGTGGTGCCTTCAGCCATGCGGCCGCGATCCAGATCGTCGGACCGTCCGTACGGATCGTGGCATGCCGTACCTTCGAAGACGTGTTTCGGGCGGTTGCATCGGGCGATGCCGACGTGGGCATCGTGCCGGTCGAGAACACACTGGCTGGCGCCGTACAACGGCCCATGGATCTACTCGCGAGCCGCGACGTGCTCGCGGTGGCCGAGACGCGGGTGCCCATCCGCCTCTGCCTGGCCACCCCTCCGGAGACACGGCTGGAAGACATCGAAACCGTGGCCTCTCATCCCGTGGCGCTCGAGCAGTGCCTCCGGTTCTTCGACGCCCACCCGGCCATACAGCCCCATGCCGTGTACGACACCGCCGGAAGCATCCGGGATCTCATGGCGGGGGGAGCGGATTATCAGGCCGCCATCGGTTCAGAGCTGGCCGCCGAGCTCTATGGTGCCCGGATCCTACAGCGCGCCCTCGAGGATGACCCGGCCAACTACACGCGATTCCTGGCGGTCACGCAGGACGGTGAAGTGATGGACCCGGACCGCCCCAAGACGTCCCTGGCCTTCACGGTACCCCACGTCCCGGGGTCCCTCCATCGCGCCCTCGGGTGTTTCGCGGAGGAAGCCGTGGATCTGGCCCGCTTGGAATCCCGTCCCATCCCCGGGCATCCCTGGGAGTACCGCTTCTTCGCCGACCTCCGCGGATCGAACGGAGCCGCGCACGACCGCGCGATCGCGGCACTCGAGGCGGTGTCCGGGAACGTGAGGATCATCGGACGATACGAGGAGGTCCCGGAAGGGGATTCCTGAACCCCGCGGAAGCCGGAATCGGGCAAGGCGCGCCTCCAGGACCTCGACCACCCGCGTCCGTGCATGTAGCCGTCCGAATCTCCGGATTGCGCCCCCGGAGCGGCCTCGCCACTCTCGAAGCGGACGGACGCGGAAATCACCCGGCATCGCGGAGCAAGCACCATGAGAGGCCCCCTATCCACGGTCGTTCCACTCCTATCCGCGCTCCTGGTGTCCGCCGCGGAAGCGCAGGAACGGAGCCCCTTCCAGGTCGGCGAGATCCAAACCGCCCCGGGCCAGCGGAGCTCCGGATTTCTGGAAATCCCCGAAGGCGTGGATGAGGGCACGCGGGTGCCCGTCACCGTCGTCCACGGTCGGGAGCCCGGCCCGGTCCTGGGGCTCATCGCGGGGACGCACGGCTACGAGTATCCGCCCATCCTGGCGCTCCAGAACCTGCGTGACGCGGTGGATCCCCGAAGCCTTTCGGGCACGCTGATCCTGGTGCACGTAGCGAACATGCCCTCCTTCCTGGGGCGCACGATCTACCGCAGCCCCATCGACGGGAAGAATCTCAACCGAGTCTTCCCCGGCAACCCGGAGGGCACCGTGAGCGAGCGCATCGCCGACGTTCTCACCCGGGAGGTCATCGAGCCCGCCGACGTCGTCCTGGACATGCATGCCGGGGACGGGAACGAGGACCTCCGGCCCTTCATTTACATGCCGGTCACGGGAGAAGGAGCCCTCGACCGGGAGGTGCGGGAGCTGGCTCGGGCCTTCGGCATCGACCACATCGTCGTCGACGAGGCCCCCGACGTGAACCCCGAGCAGTCTCAGTTCGTGGACCACACCGCCATCAGCCGCGGCGTCCCTGCCCTGACCACCGAGACGGGGAAGCTCGGCTCCACCGACAGGGCATGGGTGGCCATGGCCGAGGAGGGTGTGTGGAGGGTCATGGCCCACCTCGATATGGTGGACCGCGAGCCCGAGCGCACGGAGGGGGTGGTCTGGCTCGACGACTACGAGGTCATCGCCTCGCCGGCCACCGGCCTGTTCCGCCCGGCGGTCGAGGCCGGATACGCCGTGGCCGAGGGGACCCTCCTCGGCACGCTGGTGGACCTGTTCGGCGATCCGGTCGCCGAGATCCGGGCCCCCTTCGCCGGGGTGGTCAACTACGTCGTGAGCACGCCCCCCGTCTCCGAGGGCGAGCCCTTGGCCATGGTGAGCCGGGTCCGGGACGGGGGCTAGCTCCGCCGCGGCAGCGCCAGCCAGCGCTCCCGATAGGACGGCTCAGGGCCGGTTTCGTGCTGGGACTTCGCTCGGCAACCTCAGTCGTCGATCGCCGGATTCGTCCATGGCGTTCGTCGCGTTCAAGAGCTCGACCGTCCGCTCGTAGTCGCTCCACGGAAGCTCCGAGACGAGCTGTTGCGCGCGGTCGAGCATCCGAACGAACGGCTGGGCGTTGGACTGGTGCGAGAGGGCCTTGAGCGCTCTGAGATAGTCATCCCGGTAGCCGGTCGGGACGATGATCCGAGTGTGGCCAGGCGCCACCATCGCTGCGTTCATGATGGCACGCGCTACTCGCCCGTTGCCGTCGGCATAGGGGTGGACTTCGCTGATCACGAACATGAGGTATGCGGCCCGAGCGAAACCGTCGGGGAGGCTGTCCAGGAGCCCGTGTGCCTCCCGTAAGGTCCCTCGCACCAGGTCAGGGACCACGAATTGTGTGCTTCCGGCCCGATTCGGCTTCCTCTTGAAGACGCCCGGAGTATGCTCGGGGCGTCCCGCCATGATGCGAGCGTGCGCTTCATGCAAAACGTCGATGAAGGCCTCCGGACCCGACGAAATGCGATCCATGGCCTCCCTCATGAAGCTCGGGTCGCTCACGAGCGAAAAGGTGCCGAGGATATCGTGGCCGTCGGCGGGACGCGCTTCGGGGACGGATCCGCGTAGCACGATGTCCCGGGCCTCCTCGAGCTCGAACTCCGTGCCTTCGATCCAGTTGGAGAAGTAGGCGTCGAAGAACGAGGCGTTGGAAAAGCCGTCCGTTCCGGGCGAGTACGGATCAGGGCGATCCCGGGTCGGTGCATCCAGGAGCGTTCGATGCAGCTCCTGAAAGAGCGGCAGTCGGTCGGAGTCGTACGGATGACCGGCGACGCGGGAGCGCCCCGCGTCGGAAACCGGCGCGTCGCCCCGCGTTCTCAGCAACGTGCCGATCATGGCGTCGAGTCGTGCGAGCTCCTCTGCCGCGTCCAAGTCGTCGCGTAGGCGCCGAGCTTGATCCCGAAGGCTGTTCAAATCCGCTTCCCCACGCGCTTGCAGCCGCCGCTCGAGTCGTTCTTCGATCTCCTCCATCGGGAGGCCCTTGTCTCCGAACTTCTTGCCCGAGCGACTCGGCTTGAGGCACTCGAGGAACGCCCTGGGACGCGAAGCCAGATACAGCGTTTCCATGTACGGCTGATCACCGTCCAGCGGCCCGGGCCCCTCGTGGATCCACAGCTTGGTCCCGTGAAGATCGAGCCGCTTCTCGGTCGGCGCGACCAGATGGACGACGCCCTCGGGCGACGGCGCCAGCTCGAGCGCCGTGCGATAGCCGATCACGGTGCCCGGGGCGACGAGCCGCACGATCTCCCAGATGTGCTGCCGCACGAGCGTCGGGAGGGGCGTGACGAGATCGGTCGTGTACAGACCCCTCCGAATCCGACGCACGTCACCACGAGCAAGAGCCCGGCTGACCGCGCTCGCGTTTTCGCTCGTGCTCGTGAAGAATCGTTCGAACATTTGGGGCCCGGAGGCAGGCTAGAATGAAATCAAATAAAGTTTTGTGAACCGATTGTGCAATCTTTCATAAAACAAACACCCCATATCGACACCCGAAGTGACTTTGGCGGGTCCGGCCCTCGACCGCGACCGGAGCCACGCATTACGATGGAGCGTCCCGCTCCGCTCGTAGCGGGCGCTCGCCTCCCTCCCCAGCAGGAGCCCCACATGCTCGTCGGCGTGCTCTCCGACATCCACGACCAGCTCGCCAACCTCGACCGCGCGCTCGATCTCCTCGCCCGGGAGCGCGTCGAGACCATCCTCTTCTGCGGAGATTTCTGCTCGCCGATCCCGGCGCGCGTGCTCGGGACGTGGGACGGCGTCGTGCACGCCGTGTTCGGCAACGGAGACGGCGACCGGTACAGGATCCTCGACGCCGCCCACAGCGGCGAGGCCCCCGCGCTCCGCCTGCACGCCGAGCACGCGGAGCTGGACATCGGAGAGCGCCGGGTGGCCCTCACCCACTTCCCGCTCTACGGCCAGGCGCTCGCCCGCACGGGCGACTACGACGCGGTGTTCAGCGGCCACACCCACGAAATCCACGAGGAACGCTTCGGGGACGTGCTGTGGGTGAACCCGGGTGAGATCCTGGGATGGAAGGGCGACCCGACCCTCTGTCTCTGGGACACCGCCGAGAACGTCGGTAGGATCGTCGCGGTGTGAGGGGGCCACGACTCGTTCCCGAGAATCGTAGATATAGGCGAGCGGGTTAGCAGCCCGTGGCAGAAGTCTGGTGGTCCGGACCCGTGCTGCGCCCGGGTGCCCCGGGAGCGCCACGGCCCGTGCTCCTATGGCGGAGTCCCGAAGGCATAGCCGTAGCGGCGCACCCGCGCGCCGAAGGCCGTGGTCCGAGGGGCTCTGACGGGGGCACCCGCGCCCGGAGGGCGTGGGTCGGGCCGATGCCGCCATCGGGCACCGCCGCGCCAGCGGTGGTCCGAGGGCACTAGGGGACCAGACGCTATCGCGTCGGTGCCCGCGGCCGCATGCGGCGTTGGCTCCATTCGCCGATGCTACGGCATCGCCTTCAAGAAGCCGCCTTGCCTGCGACACGCAAGACCCTCGTGCGCGGACCACCAGACTTCTGCCACGGGCTGCTAGTCCACGGGTCCCAAGGCTTCGGAGATCCGTACCACATAGGTCCGCACGTCGTCCAGCGAGGTTCCAGCGGCCCGCTCGAGCCTCGATAGCCGCTGCTCGACGGTTTCCAGTAGGCGGCGGACCGTCCCGGCCTCAACCACCGAACGTGCCCTCGCGGATCCGCTCTCGTTGCCTGCGACTGAAGAGCGCCCGGGCGGGCGCCATGTCGTAGTACCGGCGACCGGTGTCTACATAGAACGCCCGCCTCGCGGGGAGGTCCTGGGCGCACAGGGGGATGCCGTGGGCGAGGACGTTGAAGCGGAGCTCGAGCGGAGCATCGTCGAGGACGACCACCTGGACCGGGCGCCCCGTCGCGCGCTCGAGCCTGCCCTCGAGGTCCAGCGCCAGGTCCACGCGTTTGGCGGCCGAGAGACGTCCTCCCATATGGACCGCGACATCGACGTCGCTCGCTCCGCGTGTTCGGCGTTTAGCCACGGAACCGAACAAGTATGCGAAGGCCACCTCCGAGGCGCCCGAGAGGATGTCCCGGAGCGTGGCAACGAGCTCCGCGTCAGGGCCGGGGCCGGAAGGGGGGTGGGCAAGGCTCATGGACACAATCTACCCGGCGTGAGTGGCGGTATCCAGCCGGCGGATGGAACGGCCGCTCGGGAACTCTCGCGCCAGGTCCATAGTTTCAGCAGGTGGATCCTGCGGCCACGCCATGTGCGCCGAAGCCACGGCTTGGCGAGCGGCCTTCGAATCATAGAGCGCACGTCGAGCTCCGCAGGGAATCGCGACTTTGTCGGGGAGCACCGTGATGGGCCTTTTCTCGAGGATCAAGAGCGCTTTCGTCGGAGGCGGCGAAAAAACACCTCTATGGCAGGTCCCGACCTCGGACGGCGACATCGACCGGATCTTCGACGCCTCCCTCGAGAGACCGCAGTTGATCTACAAGCACAGCAGCGCGTGCACTCTTTCTTGGGCCTCGAGATCCAACCTGGAGGCGGAGTCGCGGGCCATTCGTGACGAGGCTGACGCGCACTACATCGATGTCCTGCGGGATCGCGCCTTGTCCGACAGGGTAGCCGAAATGGCCGAGGTGCCGCATCAGTCGCCCCAGGGACTGCTCGTATACGGTGGCGAAGTCGTCTGGGAAGCGTCCCACCTCTCTGTCCGCGCGGAGGCCGTTCTCGATGCGCTGCGTCGGATCGGACCGGCCCCTCGAGTCGGCGACGACCACAGCTCGTCGGCGTAGCTCGCCCCCGACACCACCGAGTCTCGAAGTCACGACCGAGCGAGGAGGAACGAGATGAAGGTCGAGATCTGGTCCGACGTCGTGTGCCCCTGGTGTTATATCGGCAAGCGTCGGCTCGAGCAGGCCCTGAACGACTACACGTCCGACGTGGACATCGTCTGGCGCAGCTTCGAGCTGGACCCGGCCGAGTCCACCGAGCCCGCGGAAGCGCTCGATGAGGCGCTCGCGGCCAAGTATGGGACGCCGATCGAGAACGCTCGTGCGATGCTGGAGCAGATGGCCCGCACAGGCGCCGAGGAAGGGCTCGAGCTCAACTTCGACGTGGCCCGGCGGGGTAACACACTCGACGCGCACAGGCTTCTTCACTTCGCGGCGGGCCGCGGCATGCAGCCCGAGATGAAGGAGCGTCTCTTCCGGGCCTACATGACCGAAGGGGTCCCGATCGCCGACCGCGGCGAGCTGGCCCGCCTCGCGGGCGAGCTCGGACTCGACGCTCACGAGGTCGGTGCGATGCTGGAGACGGACCAGTTCGTCGACGAGGTCCGGGCAGACCAACTCCGAGCGCGGCAGCTCGGCATACGGGGCGTTCCGTTCTTCGTGTTCGCCGGACGGGTCGGGGTGTCCGGCGCTCAGCCGGCCGGCGTGCTCCTGGACGCAATGCGTCAGGCCGCGTGATTCTCGGAGCGATCGGGTAGGGCGCGGCGGTCACGAGGACCGCCGCCGCCCTCCCACACCACCGGACGTACGGTTCCAAATTCTTGGAAAGATGGGCCACGGCCGGATCTCGATGGGCGTCTGCATGAGATAGGGCACGAGGCACACGGCCGTGAGCGCGAGGTATCTCGGGTTCTCGGGGGAGGGCTGCATCAGAGGCATGTCGGCAACGACGGTGGTCGGCCCCGCACCTCTACGAATCTCTAACGTCCCCGGGAGGCCCCGGCCCGGCTCCTCGCCGGAGGCCCACCGTCCGTACTCATTGTCCGCCGCTCCGCGCCGGCGTTGCGTTGGTCGTTCAGTTGCCTATGACGAACGGCAGGTGCCCGAATAACACGAGCCCTTTCCCGCCGCCTACCTCCGCCTTGACGCCGACCGTGGGACGGAGGCGGCCGAGGTTGAGGTAGATGCCGCCGCCGAGATTGACGCCGAGCCTAGTCTCGCTTTCGGCCATCAGTCCGCCCGACACGTTGGCCACGTTGACACCTCCGAGGATGTATGGCGCCACGCGCGCTCCATCGGAGAAGGCATACGTGAGATTTCCGTTGAACTCCAGGTAATCGACGCCACCCTCGGGAAAGAAGTAGAGAAAGTCCGACATGATGGCGACGCCGGCGCCGAACTCCGTGAGGGGTACGTTGAGCGCCGCGCCGATGCCGACGTCGTAGTCGTCGTGCCAGCCGATGGCGGGGCCCAGGGTGGCCTGCGCCTGACCAGCCTTCGGGGCGACCAGGAGGATGCCGAGGGAGAACACGGTGAGACGAACGAAGGGACGCATACTGAGCCTCCAGAGGTAGAGTCCTGCCTTCAGGCGCCCTCGGGTCCGCCGGGGGAGGCAACGGCCGAGCGCGGAACATGCAGAAATATATCGTGATACCCGAGGTTTGGGGATCACGCCCCCATGGCGGACGTCACCGGGGCCGAAGTGGCTGAAGGCGTATCCCGGGAGCGATTCGGATGGTGCGGCCTTCCAGTCACGGCGCTGCCGCGCCATGCCTGGCGTACATGCCCAAAGAGCCCCAGCCCGCACCTGGCGAGCTGGGGCTCTTCTTTTGGCAACGGTCCCGGCAGGAACGGTCCGGGATCAAGCGACCCTTCTAGGGCGTGTTCTGGTTGCCGTTCTGGTTGTTGTCATACGTCGTGCCCACTTCCGTGATCACCGAAGTGTCGGAATCGCGCCAGATGCCATACGTGGAGCTGTGGCGGACCGTGGCGTTCGTAAGGCTCAGGCTCGTGCCGGCATCCATGCGGAGGTTCCCTGCTCCACTCACGTTGCTCATGTCGCCGCTTCCGGCGTACTCGATGGTGAACTCCGTCAACTCGTGCGTGAGCGCATTCGTGTCGAACACCACGCCGCGCCAGTCGCCCTGTGCCGGCACATCGGCGGCCGACGTGAACAGGACGCCGTCGGAACCGGTGCCATTCGCGACGAGCTTGCTCGAACCCGCGAAGAAGAAGCCGGCCGCCTCTTCGAACTCGACCTCCACGCCATCGGCGAAAGTGATCTCGCCACCGAAGCGAAGCACGTCTCCACGCTCGATCCGATACGGGACATCGCCGAGCAGCGGCGTCACGGTCCCATCGACCCCGGTGGCGCCGTCATCGACCAGGACGTGGGCGGCCGTGTTGTTGGTGAAGTCCGAAGCCGCGTCGATGGCGATCATCTGGCTGGGCAGGATGTAGGCCGGCGCCTCGGTGTTCTCGGCGAACAGGTTCGACGCGAAATCCGGCAGCGTCGCGTTCTCCAATTCCACATAGAGACCGTACGAGCCACTGTGGCGGACCGTCGAGTTCGTCAGCTCCAGAACGTTGTCTTCGATGGCGATGTTCGCCGATTGGTCGAGGCCGGAATGGGTCGCCGCGTTGCCGCCGTACTCGACCGCGGTATGCCGGATGACGTGGCGTACCGGGCTGGAATCGAAGCCGATGCCTCTCCAGAACCCGGCCGTCTTCTCCGTTCCCGTGAGCAGCACGCTCGACGTCGCATCACCGCTGATGGTCAGCGTTCCGCCGCCCGTGATGTACAGCCCGGCGGCTTCGCCGAACTCGATGTGCGTGCCCGCGGTGATCGTGAACTCGTCGGAAGCGCGCAAGACGTCGTTGCCGTCGATGCGATAGGGCACGTCGAGCGCCGCGATGGTCGATGCGTCGCCGAACGTCTCGGACTCGTAGATACGCACCACGGAAGGCGTGGACGGGTCCCCGTCGTCAAAGGTCGAGCCCGAATCCATCGCGGTCATGAGCGCCGACGGCAGGTAGGCCGACGCAGCGGCGTTGCCCGAGAACGTGTTACCCGCGAAGCCCGGCAAGCCGGCTCCGTTGTCGGCGTAAAGCCCGAAGACCTCGCTGTCACGAATCGTCGTGTTCGTGATCTCCACATTGACGTCGCGATCCAATACCACGGCAGCGGCGTCGTCGATGTTCGGGTACGTGACGCCCACCTGGCCGCCGTACCCGATCTCGACGTAGCCCAACTCGTGCGTGTTGCTGTTGGGCGCGAAGCCGAGTCCACGCCAGTGGCCGGCGACTTCGCTGGTGCCGGTCATGAGGATCGGGTCGGACGCGGTGCCGTTCGCGAGCAAGTGGCTCGATCCACCTCGGATGAACAGACCGGCGTCTTCCTCGAACTCCACGCGCACGTCGGGCTCGATCGTCAGCGTCGCACCGTCGAGATCGATCGCGGCCGTGACGCGATAGGTCGTGCCCGACATCCACGTCGTGTTCGCCGTGATGTCGGCGTCGACGATGATGAGGTTCGCCGACTCGGCCGTGACGGTGACACTCGCGACGTCGGTGCCATTGTTACCGTCGTCCACGGTGACGGTCGCGGTATAGTCGCCCGTGACGTCCGGCGTGAAGGTCGGTTGCTCGGCGGTGTCGTCCGAGAGCTGCGCACCGGCTCCAGCCGGGGTATCGAGGCTCCAGGAGAAGGCGAGGCCGTCGTTGTCCGGGTCGGACGAGCCGGACGCGTCGAGCGTGACCTCCGTGCCGACCGGGACCGTGGCTTCGGCAACGCTCACGTCGGCAGTGGGGTCACCGTTCCCCGTCGAGTCGTCGGGCTCGGTGACGCTTCCGGAGTCACAGGCCGTGAGATAAAAAAGGCTCGTAGCGAGACTGAGTACGAAAAATCGGCTTGAGAGTTTGGGCACTTGGGTATCGGCATTCGGGTGACAGGAACGCGAAGCGTGCTGTGCATCTGTACAGCACTCGGCATCGCAACTTGCGCGGAAAGCCTGAGTTAGCCGCACCTCGCAGAGCGAGGGGAAAGCTTAGCCGCCGCCACTGACCCTAACAGCAGACGAGCATAGGCGCACCGGGGCACGCGGCCACGGGGGCCATCGAGGGCAAGTCGTTGATGTCTACGAGGCGGCTTGCGCTTGGAGCGCGCTTTGTCATCGTGTCTTGGCACCGCACCGGGCCAGGCGGCGGGCCGGTAACCCGAAACACGGCGAGGAACGTGAACGAATGAACCACAACTTGCTCGGATCATTGGGGCGCCTCCACCCGCGTAGCCTGAAGTCTCTGACGGAGCCGCTGAGCCGGTTGGTTACCGGCCGCCTCTGGCTGCAGGTCCTCATCGGCATGGTCCTGGGCGTGACCGTCGGGATCGTCCTCAACCCGGACACCGGCTGGTTCGAACGTTCGACCGCGGTGGCCGTCGGCGAGTGGATCGCGCTGCCCGGCCATCTGTTCCTCGGGTTCATCCAGATGATCGTGGTGCCGCTCATTCTGGCCTCGATCATTCGGGGCATCGCGGCCGCCAGCAATGTCCAGCAGCTCAAAAGCACCGGCATCTGGCTGGGCATCTATTTCTTGACGGCCACCATCATCGCCGTGGTCATCGGCATCTCCGTCGGGCTAATCATCAAACCCGGAGCCTACGTGGACATCCAGGAGATGACCCAGCGCATGGGCGCAGCCGAGACAACGGTCGAGCTCGACCTGGAGACGGGCGATCCCGGCGCCGCCATTGACATCGGACAGATCCCGAGCCAGATCGCGGAAAGCGTGCCCACCAACCCCATGGGCGCGATCGCCGAGGGGGACATGCTACAGATCGTGATCTTCGCGATCGTGCTGGGTCTGGCTCTGCTCAGCATGGAGGCACGCTCGGCCCGGCCGTTGCTCGAGCTGTTCGGATCGGTTCAGTCGGTGGCCATGGCGGTGGTGGGAGTGGCCATGACCTTCGCACCCGTGGCCGTGTTCGGACTGCTGGCCCAGTCCATGATCACCACCGGGCCGCAGGTGCTCGCCGGCATGGGGATCTACGCCGGGTCGGTGGTCTTGGGCATGGGCCTGCTGTTGGTGGTCTATTTGACGACCGTCATGACGCTGGGCGCCCGCAACCCTCTACGGTTTCTCGTGGGGATCCGCGAAGCGTTTCTGCTGGCGTTCTCCACCAACAGCTCCGCAGCCACCATGCCGGTGACCGTGCGCACCGCCGAGGAAAACCTGGGTGTTCGGGCGTCGCTGGCGCAGCTCGTGGTGCCGCTGGGCGCCACGGTCAACATGGGCGGGACGGCGCTCTACCAGGGCCTCGCCACCATGTTCATGGCCCAGATGTTCGACATGGAGCTACCCGTGAGCGCTCTCGTGGCTCTGGTCGCTACCGCCCTGGGCGCCTCCATCGGCACGCCCGCGGTCCCCGGAGTCGGCATCGTGGTGCTGGCCTCCGTGCTCAGCAGCGCAGGGGTGCCGCTCACCGGACTGGCCCTGATCATCGGCCTCGACCAGGTGCTCGAGCGGTTCCGCACAAGCCTCAACGTTTCCGGGGACCTGGTGGCGTGCGTCGTGATGGACCGCTTCATGCCGGCCAAGCTGAGTCACGAGGCCGAGCGCGAACAGGACGAGGCGCTGGAGCGGACCCGAAAGATCGACGCCGTGGACACCGTCACGACGCCGGCCTGAGCCATGCCGGGACCGCCGGATGAAGGCGAAGCTCGTCACCACGGCGGCGAGAGCTCACGGCCGTGGGTGGGGCCTTCCGGGCGCCCCCCTCGCGACGCTTCCCGCCCCCCGTGAACCAGTGACCCGGCAGGGGATCGAACCCTGGACCTACTGATTAAAAGTCAGTTGCTCTACCAGCTGAGCTACCGGGTCTGTCCCGGAAGATAGGGCGCGTCAGGGAAAGATGAAGGACGCGTCCCGCCCTCATCGCGCTCCCTCGTGCAGGATCGCCCGCACGCGCTCGCGGTAGTGCGGCGCCAGGTCGGCGACGCGGGCAGCTACCCACGAGCCACCGCTTCCTGAAACACCCGATCAACTTCCTCGGGCGCGAGGGCTCGTCCTTCGTCGAACCACCATTCCAGGAGCCCCAGAAACGCGCCCGCCACGGCGAACGCCCTCCCCTCGGCCGGAGCCGCCTCGGGGTCCACCACGTCTCGCGACGCCATCTCGCCCCACGCGACCGCGGCGAGGACCTCTTTCAGGCGCCGCCGCACCCGATGGCTCGGCCCGCGGAGGATGGTGTTCCGGAAGAACGCCTTCTGCGCGGCGCCGTGGCGCAGCAGAGGAAGGCTGAACCGGAAACAGAAGCCACCGTCACGGTGCGGGCAGGGCGCGCCGGCGAAGGAGCGGAGCCACGCTTCGAACCCGTCGAAGAGCAGGTCCTCCTTGGCGCCGTAGTGGGTGTAGAACGTCGACCGCGCCACGTCGGCCCGCTCGGCGAGCCGCTCGATCGTGATCTGTTCGTAGCCGACCTCGTCGATCATCTCGAGCAGGGCCGTCTTCAGTCGGCGCTTGGTGCGGGCGACACGGGGATCCTCGCTCAAGGGTGTCTCCGGAACGGCGGCAGGAGCAGATAAATGGACACAAATATATATATGTATGGTTTACTACATATACTATAATATGTCCACCAACCCTCCCCAGCCCGACTAGCCTGCCTCCGGCGGGGCCTCCATGACGGCCCCGAGGAACAGGATCGCGCCGGAGAGCCGCTCCCGGATGGCGAACAGGAAGGGACGGTCGGCCCGGATCTCGGGGGGCGCCGACTCCACCATGACCACCTGGGTCACGGCCGCCGCCTCGGTGCCCTGCTCGTCGACGCGCACGAAGCTCTTCTGGCGCACCTCGTCGATCCACGGATCGCTGTCCTCGAACATGCGGCTGAAGTCGGCCCCGGCGTCGAACGCCCCGCCCATGCCCATCGCCGCGAGGTCGTCGTTGAGGGTGCGCTCCCACTCGAGCCCGAAGACGTTGCTCGACCGCAGCGCATCGACCTCGCCGCTCGAGAGCGACCGGGGAAGCTCGGTGATCTCGGGCGGCGGCTTCGGCTCGCGCTCCCCCTACTCCAGCATCTGCACGCCCACGTCCTCTTCCTTCGGGCGCACGTCCGGATGCGTGTTCAGCGTTCGCGCGCAGGTGTTCCAGCGCAGGAGGGCGTCGTCGTTTCCGGCCGGGCGCAGGGGCTCCGCTTCCGCGTAGCAATCCATCGCCCGCTCGAACCACTCGTAGGCGATCGCTTCGGCTCCGGGACCGGCCTTGAGGAGCGCCGCCTCGGCCCTCCGCTCGCAGACGAGCCCGGAGTAGTATGCGCGCTCGTAGTCGCCCGCGAGGCGCCCGGCCATATCCAGCACCTCCTTGACGGCGATCCCCTCGATGATCCCGAACTGGTCACAGAGGCTCATGACGAGCATGACGTTGGCTCGCGGATGCTCGGGCTGGAGCTCGAGCACGTCGCGGCAGATGCTCTCGGCGAGCTGCGGCTGGTTCAGGTACCGGTAGTGGAGGGCACGCTCGAGGGCCGCGTCGACCGCGTCCGGGGTGAGCTGCTTGAGCTCGAATCTCTCGCTTGCCATGGGTCCTCCGTGAGTATGAGCCGCTCTGCGCTCCGGGCGGGCGGAGTCAGTCGTCCTGCTGCTTCTTCTTCCCGCCGATCACGAGCTGCACGAGCTTGGTGAGCGGGTCGTAGGCGTCGCCCACGACGCGCTCCTTGAGCGGGATGATCGCGTTGTCGGTGATCGTGATGTGCTCGGGACAGACCTTGGTGCAGCACTTGGTGATGTTGCAGTAGCCGACCCCGTGGTCCTCGCGCAGCTCGTCGAGGCGGTCCTCGGTGTCGAGCGGATGCATCTCGAGCGCGGCCGTGTGCACGAAGAAGCGCGGGCCGATGAACGCTTCGTGCTTGTGGTGGTCGCGGAGCACGTGGCACACGTCCTGGCAGAGGAAGCACTCGATGCACTTCCGGAACTCCATGGCACGGTCGACGTCATCCTGCTCCATGGCCCAGGTACCGTCCTCGTGGTCCGGCGGACGGGGCTTGAACGGCTTGATGCGCTTCTTGACCTCGTAGTTCCACGACACGTCCGGGACGAGGTCTCGGACGACCGGGAACGCCTTGAGCGGCTCGACGGTGATCGGCTTCTCCTGGGGCAGGTCCTCGAGCCGGGTCATGCACATGAGCTTGGGCATGCCGTTGACCTCGGCCGAGCACGAGCCGCAGCGGCCGGCCTTGCAGTTCCACCGAAGCGCGATGTCGTGCGCCTGCTCTGCCTGGATCTTCCGGACCGCGTCGAGGACGACGAACCCCGGCTGGACCTCCACGTCGTAGTCCCGGAACTCCCCACCGTCGGCGTCGCCGCGCCAGATCTTGAACGAGACGGATTCCATCAGCCCTGCTCCTTGATGATGTCCGTGAGCTCCTGGCGCATGGGCGGAATGGGCTCGCGCCGGACCTCCGGCTCGCCCCCACTCCCCTTCCGGACCACCAGGTTGACCCGGCCCCACTCCTCGTCCTTCGAAGGATGATCGGTGCGGGAGTGCGCGCCCCGACTCTCCTTGCGCTCCCGGGCCGCGAGCACGAGGAGCTCGGCCACGGTCACGATGTTCTGAAGGTCGATGGCCGTGTGCCATCCGGGGTTGAACTCCCGGTTGCCGCCCACCGAGACTTTTTCGACCTCGGGACGCAGACGCTCGAGGCCGTCGAGCGCCTCGCCCAGCAGGTCGTGGTTCCGGATGATTCCGGCCTTCTCCTGCATGAGCGACTGCACGTCCTGCATGACCCGGTAGGGCCCGCGCTCTTCGGGCCCCGGGCTGCGCTCGAGCGGGGCGAGCGCCTCGCGCATCGCTTCCTCGACCTGGCCTTCGTCGACGGTGCCCGCGCCGCGCTCCTTCGCGAACTCGGCGGCGTGCGCCCCGGCCCGGCGCCCGAACACGAGCAGGTCGGAGAGGGAGTTTCCTCCCAGACGGTTCGCCCCGTGCAGTCCCGCCGCACACTCTCCGGCGGCGAAGAGCCCGGGCACCGACGACATCTGCGTGTCGGCGTCGACCCGGATGCCGCCCATGACGTAGTGGGTCGTCGGCCCGACCTCCATGGGCTCCCGGGTGATGTCGATGCCCGCCAGCTCTTTGAACTGATGGTACATCCCCGGCAGCTTGCGCTTGATGTGCGTGGGGCCGTCGGAAAGCTTCTCGTCGATCCACGCGATGTCGAGGAACACCCCTCCGTGCGGGCTCCCCCGTCCCTCCTTCACCTCCCGCAGGATGCAGCGGGCGACGTGGTCCCGCGTGAGGAGCTCGGGCGGCCGGCGCGCCTCCGGATCCCCGGTCACGTAGCGCCATCCCTCCTCGGGTGTGTGCGCGGTCTGCTCCGTGTAGAGGTCGGGGATGTCGTCGAACATGAAGCGCGTGCCCTCGCTGTTCTTGAGCACGCCGCCCTCCCCCCGCACTCCCTCGGTCACCAGGATCCCCTGCACGCTCGGGGGCCAGACCATGCCGGTCGGGTGGAACTGGAGGAACTCCATGTCCAGCAGGTCCGCGCCGGCATGGTAGGCCAGCGCGTGCCCGTCGCCCGTGTACTCCCACGAGTTGCTCGTGATCTTGTAGGCTTTGCCGATGCCCCCCGTGGCGATGATCACCGCGGCGGCCCGGAAGACCCGGAAACGGCCCCGCTCCCGGTCATAGCCGAGCGCGCCGACGATCCGCTCGCCGTCCTTGAGCAGCGTCGTGACGGTGACCTCCATGTGCACGTCGATGCCCTGGTGCACGCCGTGGTCCTGGAGGGTGCGGATCATCTCGAGGCCCGTGCGGTCCCCCACGTGGGCCAGCCGGGGATACGCGTGCCCACCGAAGTTGCGCTGGAGGATGCGCCCCTCCGGCGTGCGGTCCATGAGCGCGCCCCACGCCTCGAGCTCGCGCACGCGCTCAGGCGCTTCCTTCGCGTGCAGCTCGGCCATGCGCCAGTTGTTGAGGTAGCCACCGCCCCGCATGGTATCCGCGAAATGAACGCGCCAGTTGTCGCGCGTGTCGACGTTGGCGAGCGACGCCGCGATGCCGCCTTCGGCCATGACCGTGTGCGCCTTGCCGAGCAGCGACTTGCAGACCAGCCCCACGCTGACGTTCTGGGACGCGGCCTCGATCGCCGCCCGCAGTCCGGCACCGCCCGCGCCGATGACGAGCACGTCGTGATCGATCGTCTTGTATTCGGCCATCAGAAGATCCTCCAGTCCGTCCACACGCCCATGGAGCAAAGGCGGACGTAGACGTCGGAGAATCCGACCCAGAAGAGGCTTAGCCACGCGAACAGCATGTGCCGCCGGTTGAGGCAGCTGACGCACGCGTAGGACGTCTTACGCACCGGCTTACCCGCCAGACGCTTCAAGCCCCCGCCCACGAGGTGCCGGAGCGAGTGGCAACCCAGCGTGTAGCCGCCGAGCAGGACCACGTTCATCGCGAGCACCAGAGTGCCGACGCCGAGCCCGAGCACCTCCTGACCGGTGGCCGGATCGGTGAACCAGAGCGCCTTGTAGACGTCCCAGCTCAGGATGATGAGAAAGACGAGCGCGAGGTACAGGAAGTAGCGGTGGACGTTCTGGAGGATGAGCGGGAAGTGCCGCTCGCCCAGGTAGCTCTTCCGCGGCTCACCCACCGCGCAGTTCGGCGGATCGGCCCAGAACGCCTTGTAGTAGGCGCCGCGGTAGTAGTAGCACGTCAGCCGGAACCCGCCCGGCGCCCACAGAATGAGGAACGCCGGCGAAAAAGGGAGCCAGCCGGGCCACCATCCCGGCCGCGGCCCGAGCCACGCGTGCCCCGAGTCGCCGAACAGCTCGGGAGAGTAGAAGGGGGAGAGATAGTTGCCGAACGTGTAGTGCTCGCCCTGGAAGGCCGCCCACGTCGAATAGACGATGAACGCGCCGAGCCCGAGGAACACCGCGGCGGGCTGGAGCCACCACGCATCCTTCCGCATCGTGCCGCCGAACGGCCGGCGGACCGGTAGTGCCGTCTCCGGAGATGCCATCCCGTGATCCTTCCACGACGCACGCGGCGCCGTGCTCGAGGGACGATCGCCGACGGCATGCGGCCCTGCCGCGTGCCGCGGCGTCGACCGGGGTGGACCTCCGACCCGTGGGCCGGAGCGCATGGCCACGGCCGCGCGGGGCGCAGATCCTCGACGGCCCCGATCGGTGGCGATTGTACGGGGCGCGTGTGGGGCGGCGCAAGAAGGACGGGGCTCTCAGTCCCTCCTCAGCATCGACATCGGATCCCGTCGCACGGCGCGCACCGCGCCGCGACGGGGTCGGGCATCTCCCCGCCAGCGAGCCGCGGCGCTCCTCAGCAGGACGCCTCCGAGCCGGACGCGCGGTCCACGCGGACACACCAGCCGAGCGGCGCCTCCGGCGACGACCTATCGGTGACCACGACGGCCGACAGACGGATCGAGCGCGCGCCGACCTCGACCTTGAGATAGCCGATCTCGGAGGTGGCGAACAGCGTCCCCGGAGCGCGGGAGACCGGCGTGACCTTGCTCGCCGAGCCGCTCACGAGATGGTAGGCGGGTCCGCCCTCCCCACCCCGCAGCACCTGGAGGCTGTGCTCGTGTGCCGCCGCGAAGAGCCGTGGGGGTCGGCGGGCGGAGCGGAGCGCCTGTTGGATGCTCGCCCGCATGCGCTCGTTGCCGTCGCCCGCGAGGTCCTGGTCGGAGATCCCCCACACCCGGGCCATCACGTAGGCGGTTCCCAGGACCGGAAGCGGGACGAAGGCGCTCGACCACAGGTCACGGAGCGGAAAGAGATGCCGATCGGCGGGAATGTACCCGCCGTGCGGCCCATGCGTCCGGAGCGGATGATGGCCCAGGACGACCACCTCGCGCCCCTCCGCGCCGTCGATGGCCGTCGTGAGCGCGTCGGATATCTCCTTCGGCGCGCGCTCGGCGCACCCTCGCGCGTGCTCGTGGATGAACCATTGCGTATCGAGGACCACGAGCCGGACCTCGGCCACGTCCACCACCGACGGCCCGGGGCAGCCGGCCTCCGGGAGCCAGGTGACCGGCGCGCCACGCCGGTCGGCGGCCTCCACCCAGGCGGCCTGCCGCTCGAGGGTGGACAGCCCATCCTCCGCGCCCCCGGCCCAGTCATGGTTCCCGGCCATGAACAGAGCACGCGCGCCCGACCCGGCCACGGCCTCGAGCTGGAGCGCCAGCTTGGTCGTGTCCCGCCCGTGCTCGGGGTCTCCGGGAGCCCGCACGCCGTCCGGGTAGACGTTGTCGCCGAGGAAGGCCACGAGGGTCGGCCCCAAGCTCGCCGAGCGGCGCGCGTCCGCGCCGAGGTGCGCGAGGATCGGGCTGTCCGAGGTCACGGCGCCACCGTCCCCGACGAGCAGCACGGTCGCCACCGGCGAGCCGCCGGGATCGACGGGGGCCAGTGGCGCGACGGGGGCTTCGTACCCGCTGCACGCCATCGCCGAGAGGGTCAGGACCAGGGCGAGGCGACGTGGTGCGACAGGGCTTCGCGCCAGGCCCGACGGGCTTCGTTCTGCCATGACGGGTGGGGACAAGGGTCTCAGGGCCACGATGCATAACACCGGACGTCCCTCCGCGTTGCAAAACTCCCCTTGCAAGTCGATGGTTCCAACCCCAGACTTCCCTTCGAAGTCTATGGGAGCATCGGGTCGACGACGATCGAGACGGGAGGCGGGGATGTTCGAAGACGATCGAGGGCTGCTCCAGGGAACGCTGGAGCTTCTGGTGTTGAAGGCGCTCAGCTTCGGGCCCGCGCACGGGTACGCCGTCGCGCGCTGGATCGAGGGCGCCACGGACGACTCGCTCCGGGTCGAAGAGGGCTCGCTCTACCCGGCCCTGCACCGGATGGCCGCCAAGGGATGGCTCGCATCGGAGTGGGGCACGTCCGAGAACAACCGGCGCGCCAAGTTCTACCGCCTCACCGAGGAAGGGCGGGCGCGCTTCGAGGCCCGCACCCGTAGCTGGAACGACATGGTCGAGGTCGTGCGCCGGGCGCTCTCGGCTCCGGCGACCCCGGGAGGTGCACGATGAGCTCCCGCAACGAGGGACCCGGCGCGGTCAGCCACCGCCATGTAGTGCTTCGATGCAATCCACCTCACACTCGAGGCCTCACCACGAGCGTCGTAACGACGGCTCCACTTCTCCTGCCGATCACGTCCGCCCCATCTCCCCTCCTTCCAACCGCTACCGATCCGCTACATCACATTTCCCGCACGAAGCGGTTCTGCCCGTCCACGAGCACGAGCTTCGGATCCACCGGCGCATCCCCGAGCTCGAAGCCCATGACGATGATCTCCTCACCCTTCTGGATGAGATGCGCGGCCGCGCCGTTCATCTCCATGGTGCCGGAGCCTCGCGGCGCTTCGATGATGTACGTCTCGAGACGCGCTCCGGACGTATTGCTCACCACGAGCACCTTTTCGCCGACCATGAAGCCCGCTCGTTCCACGAGGTCGAGGTCGATGGCGATGCTCCCGACATAGTCCACGCTCGCGCCGGTCACGACGGCCTGATGGATCTTCGAGCGAAGGAAAAAACGCATGAAACCGAAACCCCTACGATCTGGTCTGTGAGTGAATCGGGTCGATCAGTCGTCGCTGGCCTGACCCAGGCTGACGCGCCGGCCCATCCATCCCCCGAGGGTGGCGGCGACGAGCTGCACCAGCACCAGCCCGAGCACGATGTCGGCGGCATCGAACGTCTCGACCTCGCTGAACAGCGTCACGAAGAACCACACGAGAACGCTGAAGAAGCTGATGGCCGCGGCGTGCAGGATGGGGGCGTCGGTCCAGCGAAGGCCGACGAACAGGCCGCCCACGTAGAAGCCGCCCCCGATGGAGACGATGACCCAGAGCACGGGGTCCGACCCGGGCACGACGAGCCCGAGGCCCACGCCGCCGAGATAGAGCGCCGCCGTCACGGACACCGCGATCAGCCATCCCCCAACCACCCAACCCGGGTGCAGGTTCGTCAGATGTTCGGACTGCATGTCATGTCTCCTCGTGGATCGCTGGTCGCTTCAAAGCTCGAGCTCGAACTGGGATCCCCCGAACGTGAGCCTGTGGTGAGGCGTGGGTCCGAGCGACCGGATGGCATCCCGGTGGGCCTGCGTGCCGTACCCGACGTTCGTGTCCCACGCGTACCCTGGATACCGGCGGGAGAGCCGCTTCATCAAGCGGTCACGCACGACCTTCGCCACGATCGACGCACATCCGATCGAGTGGACGAGAGCGTCCCCATCCACGACGGCCTCGTGCTCTCGACCGAGGTTCCGAACGGGCAACCCGTCGACGACCACGTGGTCGGGCACGACCGTCAGACGATCCAGCGCCCGCCGCATCGCGACCGTGGTGGCCTGCAGGATGTTGTTCGTGTCGATCTCGCGCACCGAAGCGGCCCCGATGCCCACACAGCGGGCCGAGAACAGGATCATGTCGAAAAGCGCCTCCCGACGGTCCGGGGAAAGCCGCTTGGAGTCGTCGGCCCCGTCCACGGACATCCCCTCGGGAAGCACGACCGCCGCCGCGACCACGGGTCCGGCCAGCGGACCCCGGCCGACCTCGTCGACGCCGGCCACCGAACGACCACGACCCCAGAACCATCGCTCGTATGCAAGCGGGTCCTGGGGTCGCGAGGTATCGGACGGCTCCGGCGGCACGGCCGGGCTCCGTCAGCGAGCTGTGCGCTTCTCCGCGATCCGGGCCGCCTTGCCGCGGCGCCCGCGGAGGTAGTAGAGCTTCGCCCGCCGGACGTCGCCCCGGCGCAGGACTTCCACGCCGCTGACCGTCGGTGCGTGTAGAGGGAATACCCGCTCCACGCCGATGCCGCTCGAGATCTTCCGCACGGTGAACGTCTCGTTGAGACCACCACCTCGACGTGCGATGCAAATACCGTCAAAGGCCTGGATGCGCTCCTTGGCGCCCTCACGGACGAGGTAGAGCACCCTGATGGTGTCTCCGGGTGCGAACTCGGGGATATCGTCCCGGAGTTCCTCTTTCTCGATGTCTTGTATTACGTCCGCCATGACAGGCTCCCACGACGCGGTCCGGGCCGTTTTCTGAACAGACGCGTAAGCTAATCGACGGAGACGGCCCGGTGAAGGGCTTACCGTCGGGGGTTTACCCGCGGGGGTCGGTTCCCTCCGGACCGACTGCAACGAGATCCGGGTCACCGGGCCACGCTCCACCGTCCCGGCGGGCCCGTTCGAGCTCCGGTGTGGCGCGCACCGAGAAGCCGTGCTCCCGAAGAAGCGCGACGCACGCACGGTCGGAGCGCCGCGAGTGAATCGCGACCACGAAGCGCGCCGTCGGGGGAGCGAGATCGAGCAGGCCCTCGAGGACATCGGCCTCCGTGCCCTCCACGTCGATCTTCACGACATCGGGAGGAGCGACCGTTCCGGCCTCGATGAGGGACCGTCCCGTTCGCACGGTGACGCGCTCGCTTCCGCCACCGAGGGCGTGCATCTTCGAGGTGTCGCCACCACCGAAATCGGCCTCTCCCTCGAAGGCGCCCAGGGCCAGGGGCCGGACGGTCGCGTTGGCGACCCGGTTCCAGCGCAGGTGGCGGCGAAGCAGACGCATGTTTCGGAGACCCGGCTCGAACGCTTCGACATGTCCTTCGGGTCCCACACGCGCGGCGGCCATCAGGGTCACGTAGCCGTGATGCGCGCCCACGTCCCAGAACACCTCCCCCCGACCGGTCAGATCGTGGAGGAGCGCCATCTGAGGGCCGGCGCGCCGGCCGGTCGCGTAGCCGCTGCCCGCGCTCGCCAGGTTCCAGAAGCGTCCCCGGTTGAGGCCCCCGACGACCGGCACGGGGATGCGCTCGGTCACGGGATCGATCAGTCGTCGAACGAGTCGTGGGAGGCGCATTGATGGGCTCGGTGAGTCATGAAGGCGGCGAACGGCCCGGACAGTGTCGGTGCCGGCCGCATGGAGCAAGCCGACGCACGTGCCGTGGCGTGTCGTGCCCCTCAGGTCCAACTTGTCTTCTCTCGTAGAAACCGTACCGCAGGAGCCTCCCCGTGCCACCTATGCCCCGTTCCCCGCACGACAGACGCCCGAGCCTTTTCCTTTCCCTGGCCGCCGTGACGATCACCCTCGCGGCAGGCTGCGGGGGAGAGTCCGCCGACCCGTCCGTGTCCGCGGGCGACAGCGGGGCGACGGCGACACGCGCCGATCGGCTGGAACGGCTATTGGGCGTACTCGCGGCCGATTCGATGGAGGGCCGGCGCGCCGGCACCGAGGGCATCCGCCAGGCTGCCGACTTTCTCGCGACCGAGCTCGAGCGATACGGGGTCGAGCCCGTCGGGGAAGACGGGTACTTCCAGCCCGTGTCGCTGGCGCGCGTCGGTGGCGAGGGAGGCCGGCTGGCGTTGCCTTCCGCGGAGCTGGACTTCGACACGCTTCCACAGGAGTGGATCCTCGACGACGAGGTCAACGTCGTGGGCCTCGTTCCGGGAGCGGACCCGGAGGTGGCGGACGAGGTCGTCGTCGTCGGAGCGCACTACGATCACCTGGGAATCGGGCCTCCGGTCGACGGGGACTCGATCTACAACGGCGCGGACGACGACGGCACCGGAACGGTCGCCGTGCTCGAGATCGCCCGGGATCTGGCGGAAGGCCCGGCGCCACGCCGGACCGTGCTCGTCCTGTTGAGCACCGCCGAGGAACAGGGCCTGCTCGGTACGCGCTGGTACATCGAGCATCCCCTCATTCCACTCGAGCAGACGGTCGCGGACTTCCAGATCGAGATGATCGGGAGACCCGATTCCCTGGCCGGGGGACCCGGACGAGGATGGCTCACGGGATACGAGCGGACCACCATGGGAGACCAGCTCTCGGCGGCCGGCTCACCCATCGTCGCGGACCCACGGCCCGAGATGCGCTTCTTCTTCCGCAGCGACAACCTGCCGTTCGCCGAGGAAGGCATCCCCGCCCACACGCTGTCGTCGTACAATCTGCACACCGACTACCACACGCCGTCGGACGAGGTGGACCGGATCGACTTCGAGCACATGGCCACGCTCGTGGAGGCGGCCATCGAGGCGGTGCGGCTCCTGGCCGACGGGCCCCGGCCGGAATGGGAGGAAGGCGGCCGGGAGGGGCTGAGGGAACGCCCGTAGGAACCCGCTAGGCCCCGCTCACGTGCGCGAGTCGTCCAACAGGTCCGGGCGTCGCTTCCGGGTCAGTCGCTCCGACTCGGAGCGACGCCACGCCGCGATCCGCCGGTGATCACCCGAGCGGAGCACCTCGGGCACCGCGTGTCCCCTGTATTCGGCCGGCCGGGTGTAGGACGGCGCGCTCAGCCGGCCGCCGTCGTAGAACGAATCGGTCGCGGCGGCATCGTGGTCTCCCATCGCGCCGGGCAGGAGACGCACGACCGCGTCCGTGATCGCCAACGCTCCGATCTCGCCACCGGACACGACGAAGTCGCCCAAAGAGATCTCATCGCTCGCCAGGCGGTCGGCCACGCGCTGGTCGACGTCCTTGTAGTGCCCGCAGAGCAGCGTGAGCTCGGACGCGACGCTGAAGCGCACCGCATCCTCGTGCCGGAACGGACGCCCCCGGGCGGAAAGGAGCACGACGGGCCCGCGGGGATCGAGCTCGTCCACCGCTTCGAAGAACGGCTCCGGCTTCATGACCATGCCGGCACCGCCCCCGTAGGGCACGTCGTCCACGGTACGATGGGCATCGTGCGTGAAGTCCCGCAGGTCCACCACGCGGTACTCGACGAGCCCGGCATCGGCCGCCCGCTTCGGGATCGACAGGCCGAGTGGCCCGTCGAAGAAGGTAGGGAAGATGCTGACGATGTTGATGCGCATCGAAGCTCGTTACAGCTCGAGGAGTCCATCCGGAGGATCGATGACGATTCGCCCTTCCCCCGTGTCGACCTCCCGGACGATCTCGTCCAGGAATGGAATCATGTACTCCTTGTCCTCGCCGCGAACCTCGAGGAGCTCGGCCGGGCGGAGATCGTGGACGTGGGTGACCGTGCCGACGCGCATCCCCTCGACCGTGAACACCTCCATCCCGACGATCTGGTACTCGAACCACTCGTCATCCGCGAGCGGCTCGAGCTCGGAGACATCCCGATACGCGTACGTCGGGCAGAGCAACTCGGCCTGGGTGCGGTCCTCGACCCCGTGGAACGTGGCGAGGTATCCGTCGCGAAACGGCCTGACCGCCTGGATTCTGAGGGGCGGGAGGTCGGGATCCGGCGCTTCGGCTTCGACGTGCCCCAACAAGACGACCACCCCGGGAACATACGTCCCTTCGGGGTGGTCGGTGAGCGGCCGCACGAAGAGCTCGCCCTTCGTGCCGTGCGCTTTGGCCAAGTACCCGACCGCCAGGTGGCGGGGATGGCTGTGCTCGCCCGGCGGCATGGCGAACCGAAGCTATTCGGTCTTGGACTCTTCCGCGTCGTCGGCCGGCGTGTCAGCCTCCTCCGGGGCGGGCGCGGCCTCTTCGGCCACGGACTCCGCGGCAGCGGCCTCACCCTTGGCGGCTTCCTCGGACTCCGCTTCGGCTTCGGCAGCCTCCGCGGCGGCCTTCTCAGCGGCCTCGGCGGCGGCTTTCTCTTCCGCGGCCTTCTCGGCAGCCGCCTTCTCCTCGGCGGCGCGCTTGGCGGCCAACTCCTCGGCCCGCTTGGCTTGCGCTTCCTCGGGGTCTTCGACACCGAACGCGACCGTGCCGTCCCCCCCGGCGCGTGCCTTGTCGATCAGGTTGCGCACCGTGGCCGACGGATCGGCACCCTCGGCGAGCCAGTGGTCGACGCGCTCGAGGTCGAGCACGAGGCGCGCGGGATCGGAGAGCGGCTTGTAGTAGCCCAGGTTCTCGACGAACCGGCCGTCACGTGGGGAATGGCTGTCCGCCACGACGACGCGGTAATGGGGCTGCTTCTTCCGGCCCATCCGCCGGAGTCGGATACGTACGGGCATCTTCTCAAGAGTTCTTGGCGTGAACACACAGCTCCGCCGTGCGCGGAGCGGCCCCGTCCCGGAAGTCCGTTACGGAGGCAGACGCGTAGAATAAAAGAGACGGTCGTGTGTGTACAGCGTGCGGGACCGCACCACCGGCACTTTACCCGAAGCCCCGGGATCCGCTTCTTCCAACGGACCCCGTCAGCCGAACAGCCGATGACCCCACTCCGCCGAACATGACCGGAATCGAAGACCTGATCTTCCTGGCCGGGATCCTGCTGCTCACGGCGATCCTGTCGAGCACGCTGTCGATCCGCGCCGGTGTTCCGGTGCTGATCATCTTCCTCGGCATAGGGATGCTCTTCGGTGAGGACGGTCCCTTCGGCCTGGTCTTCGACGACTTCGCGCTCGCGCACGCCGTCGGCACCGTGGCGCTGCTCCTCATCCTCTTCGACGGCGGGCTCCGGACGCCGTTCTCCTCGGTGGGCTTGGCCTGGCGACCCGCGGTGGCCCTCTCGACGCTGGGCGTCGCGCTAACCGCCGGAATCACGGGCTTGATCGCGGCCTGGATCCTCGACCAGCCCCTCGTCATCGGGATGTTGCTCGGCAGCATCGTGGGCTCGACCGACGCGGCGGCGGTCTTCGCGATCCTCCGCGGACAGGGCCTGCACCTGCGCGATCGGATCGCGGCCACGCTAGAAGTCGAATCCGGCTCCAACGACCCGATGGCCGTCCTCCTGACGGTCGGACTCGTCGCAGTGCTCACCGGAGGCATGGAGCTCGGCTGGCCGGTGGTCGCGTTCTTTCTCGAGCAGGCCGTGATCGGGGCGGCGGGCGGACTGCTCGTCGGTGCGCTCGGATCCATCCTCGTGAACCGTGTGCGATTGACCGCGGCCGGGCTCTATCCGGTCCTCACCGTCGGCATCGCTCTTCTCGCATACGGCTTGCCCGCCTACCTGGGCGGGAGCGGCTTCCTCGCCGTGTACCTGGCGGGCATCGTCATGGGCAACGCCCGTCTCGTCTTCAAGCGGGGCATCCTCCAGGCACACGATGGGGGGGCCTGGATGGCTCAGATCGCCATGTTCGTCACGCTCGGCCTCCTGGCCACCCCCTCACGGCTCCTCGACGTGGCACTCGAGGGAACGCTGGTGGCGGCGGCCCTCATCGTCGTCGCCCGACCCGCCGCCGTGTTCCTCACGCTCGTTCCCTTCCGTTTCGCTCTCCGGGAGATGGCGTTCCTCTCGTGGGCGGGGCTCAAGGGAGCGATCCCCATCATCCTGGCGATCTATCCACTCCTGGCCGGCGTGCCCGAAGGCCGCCTCATCTTCGACGTGGTCTTCTTCGCGGTGCTCCTCTCCGCACTGGTCCACGGCTGGACCCTGCCGCCCGTCGCCCAGTGGCTCGGAGTGCGCGAAGAGCACCCTCCGGCCCCACCCATATCCCTGGAGATCACCTCGCTGCGGGACGTCGATGGTGACATCGTCGACTATCTCGTCGAGCCCGACAGTCTCGCAGCCGACCGGTTCGTACGTGAGCTCGCCCTGCCCGAGAGCGCCGTCATCGCGATGATCGTGCGGGACGCGGAGATCATCGCGCCGCGGGGAAGCACCTCCATCCGGCCTGGAGACCACGTGTTCGTCGTCCTCAAGCCGGGGGTTCGCTCCGTGGTGGATCGGGCGTTCGCCCCGAGTCCCAGGCCCGTCGCAGAGCGAGCGGTGGAGCTCGCGTTCCCCCTGGATGCGACGGCTACGGTTGCCGAAGTGGAGGAATTCTACGGAGTTCACCTCGATCCGAACCCCGACCGCCGCCTCGGTGACCTCCTCTCGGAGCGGCTCGGGGACCGGTTGGCGGAAGGTGCCGAGATCGAAGCCGGCGAGGTCCGTTTGGCCGTACGCACCCTCGTGGACGGCGTCGTCACCGAGGTGGACATCGAAGTGCTGCGCGAGCGGGACGAGCAACCGCCGCCGTGACCACCATCGACGCACGCTTGACCTGCTCCACCATCGGCACGAAGGTCGCATGCGACGCGGGCCGCGACCCGCCACTCTCGCTCCCGCCGGAAACGCCTCGTGTTCGACCCCACCGACCCGCTCCTCCTGCTCGCCGCGTTCGGCGCCGCCCTGCTCGCGGGTGCGGGCAACGCGGTCGCCGGCGGCGGCACGAACCTCTCGTTCCCCATCCTCATCTGGCTGGGGATTCCGCCGGTCGCCGCCAACGCCACGAACGGGGTGGGCCTGTGGCCGGGCTCCGCCGGGGCCGCGTGGAGCTACCGAACGGCTTTGGCCGAGGGCGATCAGCGTTGGTGGTGGTTCGCCCTACCGTCCCTGGTCGGTGGCGGAATCGGGGCGTGGCTGCTCCTCGCCCTTCCCCCCACCTGGTTCGGCGCCATCGCCCCGTGGCTCGTAATCGTCGCGTCCATGCTCGTGGCCGTCGAGCCGGTCGTGCGGCAGTGGCTGCGCTCGCCCGGACACGAAGGCGGGCGCGGACCGCTCTGGCTCTTTCTGACGATGTCGGTGCAGTTCGTCATCTCCGTGTACGGTGGGTATTTCGGGGCCGGCATGGGCATCCTCATGCTCACCAGCCTCGGGCTGATGGGCATGCACGACCTCCACGAAGCGAACGCGTGGAAGAACGTGCTGGCCGTCGCCATCAAGGGCGTCGCCGTGGTGTACTTCATCGTGGCGGGCATCTTGGTCTGGCCGGTCGCGATCGTCATGGCGATCGGCTCGACCGTGGGTGGCTACGCGACGGGTAGCTTCATCCAGCGGTTCGACCAGCGAAAGCTACGGTGGGTCGTGGTCGCGATGGGCGTCGGCATGGGGCTGGTGCTACTGCTGCGAGGCAACGGATGAGCCGTCCGGACGAACGGCGCTACAGCCCGTGGTAGAAGTCTGGTGGCCCGCGCACGAGGGTCTTGCGTGTCGCAGGCAAGGCGGCTTCTTGAAGGCGATGCCGTAGCATCGGCGAAAGGAGCCAACGCCGCATGCGGCCGCAATCCCCTCGTGCCCTTCGGGTTGGGGCGGCACGGCCCCCGCTCCGTCGTTGGAGCCCCTCGACGTAGCTACGGCTATGCCTTCGGGGCTCCGCCATAGGAGCCCGGGCCGTGGCGCTCCCAACGCGGACCACCAGACTTCTACCACGGGCTGCTGAGGGAGGGAACAGGTGAAGCGAGATCCGAGATTGAGGGGGCTGTCCTCCGACCACCACCAAGCCCTGGTGCTCGCCCGCAGGGTCGGGCACCGGGCCGAGGCCGGCACACTGGACATGGACCTCGCGCGCGATGTGGCGGAGCGCTTCCGCGATGAGCTGGAGCCGCACTTCGGCGTCGAGGAGGAGGTGCTCCTGCCGGCGCTACGCGACCTCGGAGAGAACGAGCTTCCGGACCGGACCCTGGACGACCACGCGTTCCTGCGCCAGCGGGTCCGCGCCGCCGAGGACGGCGACGCCGAAGCGCTGGCCGACTTCGCCGAACGCCTCCACGACCACGTCCGGTTCGAGGAACGAACCCTGTTTCCGGCCTGCGAAGCGCGGCTACCCGACGCGGTGCTGGAGGAGGCGGCGCGCCGGGCGCCCAAGGAGTGAGGCACGGGTTCTGCGGGGGTACTCCCCGACCCCGATCCCCGGCTCCGCTCAATGCTCCTCGCGGACGTGCGCCAGGGGGCAGAGGCTACCGCAGCCAGCCACGCCCGGCAGCAGGTGCCGGAGGCAACACACCCGACGCCGACGGATCTCGGCCTCTCCGTCGCTCACGTACCGGATGGCGCCGTGGAGGGGGTTCCGGCCCAAGCCGGGCCATTCCCGACGGTCGAGCAGCTCGCCTCGCGCCCTGCGAGCGTCCTCCGCCACCGCATCCGGTCGCGCTTCGAGCTCGGCGAGTGCCCACTCCATGTAGTGGGCCGCATTTCCCCACAGCAGGCCGCGCCCCACACGGTACCGCGCCGACAGAATCTCCACGACCGGAGCGACATGCCGCATGATCAACGGATCGAACCAGGACGAGTCACGGGCCCCCTCGTGGTCGCTCGAGATCGAGGCTGCGGGCTGAGGAAGGACGCGACCTTCCCCGTTTCCGGAGCGAGAGTGACGCGCACCTGATCGACGGTGGCGGGGAGCGCGCGCCGGAGCCCGACGGTGGCCACCACCGAGGACACGAGGAGGCCGCCAAAGTACCAGAGCGACCAGTACGAGACCACGGCCCGCAGGTCCGCGTTCCCATGCTCCCGACCGAAGGCATCCAGGCATGCCTCGAGCCGGCCCGGCGCGAAGATGGCCCGGGCCGGCAAGCCACCGGGCTCCCCGTCGACGAGCCTCGGAACGAGCTGCCCCAGAACCCACGGAAGGTTGAGCGGCGTCGCGTTGGTGAGTCCGGCCACGAGTGGACTCTGTGGATCGAGGTAGATGACCGCGCCCTTCGCACGACGTCGAGCTTTCCGTACACCGGATCCACCTCGAGCTCGTTTCGCTGTTGGTCCGTGGCCAACCAAACGAGCAGGTCGCGGTCGAAGAGGTCAACGCGCTCCTGGCTGATCGCGGTCACGAAATGATCACGTGTCAGCGCAGCCAACCTCTACAGTCACTTCCGCTGGAGAAACGCCCGTTATTTGACGGCCCGTCGCCTCATCCCTTGCGACATTACTTGACACACCCATCACGTAGAGAGATTCTACGGCATGGATTCATATGAGAACGGTTTTCAGTCTCATGCCCCTGCACAGCGCGATGAGCGAGTGTCCGGGAACGACCTTCGCCTCCTTCTCACGCTGCCTGGGCGACTCTGTAGCGCCCGCTGGGTCCGCGCCATCGAGTTCGCCAGGGTATTGGGACGGGCGTCCGCAGAGTACCTCGGCCCGCTGATCCGTGACGGGATCCAGGAAGGGCACCTTCCGTTCCTTCAGCCCGTTGTCTACCTCGAGATGATCGTAGTGTCCTCCGCTCCGGAGGGATTGGTCTCAGAGGAAGAGCTCCAGTCATGGCGCCGGGCGTTCGAGGACGGGCGAGCCGCCCGAGACCCCCGGGTCCAGGCGTTTGGAGCAGGACTCGCAGAACGCATCGCCGAACTCACGGCGTCCGTGCTTCAGCGCCGCAAGCTGCTGGCCCGCTATCTCGAGATCCCGCAGGCCTCGCTTTCCCTGTCGGGTATCGCGCCCGGCGGCGTCCCTGTCTTCATGGTGCGAGGAGAGTGCTTCCTCGTGACCGACTCGGAGGAAGCGGAGGGTCTGGGGGCTGGAAGGATCCGGGCCCTTTGCGGCCACGACGGAAGGTCATGTGAGGTCGAGTCGTGCCCGTTTCTGGGCATGCTGATCCACCGCTCGAGGAACTGAGGGATCATCCCGGAACAGAGCTCTACGGCTCGACGGGCTACGATGCGAATCGCCGAGCGAGGATCTACCGACCGGACCGTAACCCCGGAAAGCCTCCCCCCATGCCGGGAATATTGGGCATGCCGCCGCCACCGCCCGTCATGCCCTTCATCTGCTTCATGAACTTCTGCATTTCCTTGAACTGCTTCATGAGCCGGTTCACCTCCGACACCGGGCGGCCGCTTCCCTTCGCGATGCGGGCGCGGCGCGAGCCGTTCAGGATGTCCGGGCGCTCGCGCTCCTCCGGGGTCATGGAGAGGATGATCGCCTCGACGTGCTTCATCCGCTTGGGATCCATGTTGGCGGCCGGGATCTTCATCTTCCCCGCCCCGGGAATCAGCTTCATGAGCTGATCGAGCGGGCCCATCTTCTGAATCTGCCGCATGGCCACGAGGAAGTCCTCGAGGGTGAAGCGCCCCTTGCCGAGCATCTTCTTCTCGAGCTGCTCCTGCGCCTCCTCGTCGACCGTGGCCTGTGCACGCTCCACGAGACCGACCACGTCGCCCATCTGCAGGATCCGTCCGGCGAGGCGCTCCGGATCGGCCGAGTCGAGGTCGTCCACACTTTCGCCGACTCCCACGAACTTGATCGGCTTTCCCGTGACGCCGCGGATCGAGAGGGCGGCACCGCCGCGCGCGTCGCCGTCCATCTTGGTCATCACCACCCCGGTGATGCCGAGCGCGTCGTCGAAGCCCTGCGCGATGGTGACGGCTTCCTGACCCGTCATCGCGTCGGCGACGAGGAGGATCTCGTCGGGCGTCACGGCTTCCTTGACCCGCCGGAGCTCGTCCATGAGCGCCTCGTCGATCTGCAGGCGACCGGCCGTGTCGACGATGACGACCCCGTGTCCGTTCTCCTTCGCGCTGTTCCGGGCCTGCCGCGCGGCTTCGACGGGATCGCCCTCGAACGAGCCCGAGACCACCGGCACGTCGATCTGGCGCCCCAGCGTCTCGAGCTGCTCGATGGCGGCGGGACGTTGGAGGTCGCACGCGGCGAGCATGGGGTTGCGGCCCTCGCGGTCGAGCCGGCGAGCCAGCTTCGCGGCGGACGTCGTCTTCCCGGAGCCCTGCAGCCCCACGACGAGCACCACGACGGGGCTCTTGGCCCCGGGGGCCAGCGAAGGACGCCCCTCGCCGAACAGGTTGGCGAGCTCGTCGTGAACGATCTTGACGATCTGCTGGCCCGGCGAGACCGCCTTCAGCACGTCCTCGCCGAGGGCCTGCTCCTGCACCCGAGCCAGGAAGTCTCGCGTGACCTGGAAGTTGACGTCGGCCTCGAGGAGCACGCGACGAACCTCGCGGAGGCCTTCCTTGACCATGGCCTCGTTGAGCACGCCCCGCTGTCGGAGCTTCTTGAGCGCGTCGTCGAGCTTGGAGCTTAATTCGTCGAACATGTGGGGCTTGGGATCGGTGGTCGAGCTACCGAGCGGCCGGGCAGGCGTCCGCTCCGAGGTGCCCCAAGCTACCCGGACGAAAGGGGTCGCTCAACGGACCCCGCGGAGCCGCTACTTCCTGGCCCGCTGGCCGGCCACGTAGTCGCGAAGCACACCCGCTTCCGTCTCGAGCTGTTCGAGCCGCTGCTTGACGAGGTCCCCGACCGAGATGACGCCCGCCACGCGCGTGCCGTCCATGACGACGAGGTGGCGGAGCCGCTCGCGCGTGAGACGGGCCATCACGTCGCGAATGGAGTCGTCCGCCGCGCACATGGGGGCGGGCCGCCGCATGATCTCCGAGACCGGCGCGTTGCGGATGTCCTTCCCGTGCCGGTCCACCAGGCGCACGATATCCCGTTCGGACACGAATCCGGCAAGATTGCCCTCGGAGTCCACGACCGAGAGGCCACCGACCCCGCGCTCCATGAGCAATCTCGCGGCGGCGGCCGTGGTCGCGGACGGGGAGATCGACACCACGCCGGCGGGTTTTCGGTTCAACAGCTCGCGCACGCGCATCGGGCCTCCTCCTTCCGTCACGGTGGGGCTCTCTGGTGCCGACCGGGCCCGGGGGTGGCGCGGGCCCTCGGCTACCGTTTCAATACCCTGAAATCAGTCCGGGGTCCCACCGAACACCCACCACGGTTCCGATGCACGCGCTCTACGTCACCTCCGTGTTCCTCCACGTCCTGGCGGCCATCGTCTGGATCGGCGGGATGTTCTTTCTCGTCCTCGTCGTGGTCCCGTGGCTCCGGAGCGGGAACCGCGCCGTGGGCAGCAAGATGCTCCGCGACACGGGAATCCGGTTCCGGAACGTCGGGTGGGCATGCTTCGCCGTGCTGCTCGGCACGGGAATTCTGAACCTGGGACTGCGGGGCGTCGGATTCGCACACTTCGCCCGGCCCGGGTGGCTCACGTCTCCCTTCGGGCGCGCGGTCCTGTTGAAGATCGGGCTCTTCGCCGCCGTCCTCGTCGTGAGCGCGATCCACGACTTCGCCGTCGGGCCGCGCGCGACACGCGCCATGGAAGCGGACCCGGCTGGTCCCGAGGCCCTGCGGCTACGTCGCGCGGCGTCCTGGCTCGGGCGCTTGAACGTCCTTCTCGCGCTGGGCCTGATCTTCCTCGGGGTCGTGCTGGTCCGCGGATGGCCGTGACCTGGGCGTCACGAGGCCTGCCGCCGCGGCCTCAGGGAGACTCGGCGTCCGTGGCTTCCGGCTCCTCCGTGTCTTCGAGGGTCTCGAGCACCTGGCTCCATTCGAACCCGTCGCCGATCCCGCGCACGTAGTAGTCCATCCACGCCATCTCGCTCACCGACTTGAGCAGCCGGTTGCGCCGGTCCGGGATGCCGTGACTCTGCCCGGGATACATGAAGAGCTCGGTCGGGACCTCCAGCTTCTTGAGCGCCATGTGGAGCTCGACGGACTGTGGGCTCGGCACGCGGGGATCCCCTTCCACCACGTGGATCATGGTCGGTGTGCTGGCGTTCGCGATGTACTTGAGCGGTGACTGCTCCCAGTACGGCTCGAAGTTCTCGTAGAGGAAGTCGTCCCCGATGTAGAACCGGCGGTTCCGCTGGACGTCGCTCTGCGCGTACATGCTGATCCAGTTCATGGTGCCGGCGCCCGAGCTGATCGCCTTGAAGCGGTCGGTCTGCGTGAGGATCCAGTTGGACCAGTGCCCGCCGGCGCTCCATCCCAGGGCACCCATGCGATCGCCGTCCACGATGCCTTCGTCGATGAGGTGGTCGACGCCGGTCATGATGTCCTCGTAGCCGAGCGTGAAGTAGTCGGCGACGATGTCGGTCCGGTGCTCGTTCCCGTAGTTCCTGGAGCCCCGGTAGTTCGGCTTGAGCACCGCGTAGCCGGCACCGGCATACACCTGGGAGCCATAGCCGTCATTGAAGCTGAGCACGTCGGCGGAAGCCGGACCGCCGTGGATGGACACGATGAGCGGATATCGCCGGCCCTCCTCGTAACCCACCGGGAGGTTGAGCACGCCCCCCACGGTCTTGCCATCCGTGGACGTCCACTCCACCTCCATCTCCCGACCCAGGGCGATATCCTCCTCGATCCACGGATTCGCGTTCACGAGCCGGGTCCAACGCGAACGGTCCGCCACCATACCGATGTCGTCGACGGTGAAGACGGTCCGCGGCATCTCGGGGTCGGTATAGTCGATGAGCAGCACCCCGGAATCCTCGTCGCGGTCGACGGAGAGCGACGCCCGCTCCTCGGTGACCTGGCGCACCGTGCCGTCGTCCACGTCCACGGCATGGAGCTGGCGGGTCACCTTCACACCGGTCGTGAAGTAGATCGTCTCGCCGTCCTCGGACCAGAAATCCACGTCCAGGCTGTTGTCGAAATCCGCGCCCAGCTTGCGGAACGACCCGCCCCGGTCCTCGACCTCCCGGACGTAGACCCGGTCTTCGGTCATCGAGTAGCCGTCCAACTCGTCCGGTGCGGAGAAGGCGATCCACCGACCGTCCGGCGAGAAGCTCGGGGTGCTCTCGCCGACCTCGTAGTTGTCGAGCAGGCGTTCGACCTCCCCGGTGGCCACCTCGAACAGGTACGGATCCGCGTAGAGCCGCGCCCCGGTGATGTTGCGCTCGTAGCGCTCCGGCGAGCCGCCCCGGAACGAGATCCAGTCGCCGTTCGGCGACACCTCGAAGTCGTCCACGCTGAAGCTCGGGTCGTCGGTGAGGCGTTCCTCGGCGGGGCCAGCCACCTCGACCACCCAGAGGCTCGACAAGGGCGTCTCCTGATTCTTCACGTCCACCGTGAAGCCTTCCTCCCTCCGCCGATGGTCGGCCTCGTCGAAGGCGTTCGGGCGCGTGAAGTAGATGCGCGGGCGGTCTGGAGCCCATTCCCAATCCTCGACGCCGGCCTCGCCGGAGGTCAGCCGTTCCGGGGTCGCATCCGGCGGGAGGTCACCCGGGAGCCGGTAGAGCTGCTCCCGCCCTTCCTCACCGCTCCGGTACGCCAACCAGCGCCCGTCCGGGCTGAACTCGAAGTCCGACACCCCGTGCTCGGCTTCCGTGATCCGGCGAGCCTCGCCCCCGTCCGTCCGCATCACGTAGAGCTGGCGTCCGCTCAGCTCCGGGAGCTCCGCGTCGCGATCGGAGGAGAACACGAACGAAGCCTCGCCCGGAGCCCAACCTGGCCGATCCTCGTCGTGCTCCTCGGTGAACGTGAGGCGACGGCTCGACGGAACCCCTTCCGACAGCGACACGAGGTGGATGTCGGACTGCGCCGCGTCCTCCTCCCAGTCGGGCGTCGTGACGGTATAGAGCATCCATGCACCGTCCGGGCTCGGAGTCCACGACCCGGCGCTGCGCATCTCCTGCACGTCGAGGAAGGTGAGCGGGCGTTGCTGCGCTTCGACAGGGACGTGAACCGCGACGAGCGCGAGGGCCGCGGCAGCGCGGAGAAGGGACCAAGGCATGAAGACCTCCCGACGGCGGAAACAGGATCACCCGCGCAGGCTTGCGCTCGGCGCGGACATACCGACATGGTGCAACATCCCGGCGAGCGTCGCCAGCCGGTCCACCGCTCACACCCACTCGGAGCCGCCCCGTGGGCATCCTACTCTTCGTGCTCCTCGCCGCTCTGGTCGCCACCTACGGCTTCTGGGATACTCTGTCCGCCCTCCTCGGAGCCGCAGGGATCGTCGTGCTCGTGGTCGTTCTCGCCGGCACCGCGCTCGGCGTCGCCGGATACGTGATGCTCAAACGGCGACGCGGGTAGCGCCCCCACTCACTCGGCCCGGAGCGCCTCCATCGGATCGACGCTGGTGGCCCGGAGGCCGGGCACCCGCCTCAGCGGTGCTCGAGCCGCTCGCGGCACGCATCGGCCAGGACGCCCGACACGACCTCCGGAGGCTCGCCCCATCCCGTGAAGCGTGCGTCCACGAGCACCGGATGGAGCCCGTCCACACTTCCGACCTCACCGGCGCCGACGCCGAATACCACCCTGGCGATGCGGGTGGCCCGCACGGCGTATGCGCAGAGCACGCAGGGCTCGACGGTCGTGTAGAGGGTCGCGCCGGACAGGTGCCGTCCTTCGGTAGCATCACACGCCGCCCGGATCGCCTCGACCTCGGCATGGGCCGCCGGATCGTAGGTACGACGCACCCGCTCCCGGCCGGCGCCGATGGGCACGCCGTCCGCGCTCACCACCAGCGCCCCCACGGGTGTCTCACCCTCGGCCCCGGCCTCGGCGGCGAGGTCGAGCGCCACCTGCATCCACCGCTCGTCGCTTGGATATCGGTCCTTCATCTCGCACTCCATGTTCCGGCATGCCCCAGGGCCGAAAGGTCGTCGAGGCACGGGTCGTCTCGGAACCTGCTTTCGCCGTAGCGGTTATGAGCTAACGGTCGGGAGGACGGTGGCGGACCGCTCCGCCACAAGACGACACGGCCGCCCGATCCGCGCGATAACGTGTTGGCAAACAGCAACATATGGCAGCATTCGTCGATCGGTGCTGCATGGTTGAATGCCCATGTCCGAGGAACGCAAACGGATCACCGACCTGATCCATTCCGACCGCCAGAAGCGTGACCAGGAAGCGTGGAAAGGAACCTTCCTGGACTACCTCGACCGGGTCCGGGAAGACCCCTCGATCGCCCGACTCGCCCACGAGCGGTTGCACCGCGTGATCACCGAGCACGGCGTGGGCGACATCCGGGACTCCGACGACCCGCGCACCCGAAAGGTCTTCGGCGACCAGCCGGTGAAGGTGTACGACTTCTTCAGCGACAGCTTCTTCGGGATCGAGCGCCCCATCGATCACATCGTGCGCTACCTCCACTCCGCGGCGCTCCAGGGCGAGGAATCCCGGCAGGTCCTGTGCCTCATCGGGCCGGTCGGCGCCGGGAAGAGCTCGCTCGTGGCCCGGCTTCAGGAGGGCCTGGAGCAGAGCGATCCGGTGTACGCGATCGAGGGGTGCCCCATGGCCGAGGAGCCGCTCCATCTGATCCCCAACGAGCTCCGTGAAGAGTTCGAGGAGATGCTCGACGTCCGCATCGAGGGCGAGCTTTGCCCGATCTGCCGCTTCCGGCTGCAGGAGGAGTTCGAGGGCCGTTACGAGGACGTGCCCGTCACTACGGTGCCGTTCTCCCGTCACCAGCGACGGGGCATCGGCGTGGTGCCCCCCGTCGATCCGAACAACCAGGATACGTCGGTGCTGATCGGCTCCGAGGACATCTCCAAGCTCGACCGGTACTCCGAAGGCGACCCGCGCGTGCTCGACCTCAACGGTGCCTTCAACGTCGGCAACCGCGGCATGACGGAGTTCATCGAGATCTTCAAGAACGAGATCGAGTACCTCCACACCATCATCACGGCGACCCAGGAGAAGTTCATTCCGGCGCCGGGCCGGCACGGCACGGTGCACGTGGATACCGTGATCCTCGCGCACTCCAACGAGGCGGAGTGGCAGCGCTTCAAGGGGGACCACACGAACGAAGCGATCCTCGACCGGCTCGTGGTCGTGAAGGTCCCCTACAACCTCCGGCTCTCCGAGGAGGTGAAGATCTACCAGAAGCTCCTGGAGCAATCGAGCTTCGAGGCGCACGTCGCGCCCCACACGCTCGAGGTCGCCTCGATGTTCGCGATTCTGACCCGTCTCGAGGAGACCAACAAGAGTGACCTGATGACGAAGCTGCGCCTGTACAACGGCGAGGAAGTGGTCGAGAAGGGCAAGACGGTGAAGCTCGATCCCCGAGAGCTGCACGAGGAGTCTCCCCGGGAGGGCATGGACGGCGCCTCGACCCGGTTCATCGCCAAGGCACTGGACGCGACGCTCGCGAACCATCCCGAAGGCATCAACCCGATCAACCTCCGCGAGACGCTCGTCCAGATGGTGAAGTCGGCCGATCTCTCCGACGAGGCACGGAAGCGCTACCTCGAGCTTCTCCAGGACACCGTGCACAAGGAGTACCTCTCGATTCTGGAGAAGGAGATCACGAAGGCGTTCGTCCACTCGTTCGAGGAGCAGGCCGAAACCCTGTTCCAGAACTACCTGGATCACGCCGAGGCCTTCGTGAACCGGAGTCGGGTCAAGGACAGCAGCACCGGCGAGGATCTCGAGCCGGACGAGGAGTTCCTGAAGTCGGTCGAGGAGCAGATCGCGATCGTCGGTTCGGCCGCCGAAGGCTTCCGGCAGGAAGTGATGGCCTACCTCTGGGCGGCCAGCCGCCGGGGCCAGAAGGTGACCTATACCTCGTACGAGCCCCTGCACGAAGCGATCGAGAACCGTCTGATGAGCTCCGCCCGGGAGATGAGCCGGGTCATCACGAAGGCCCGTACCCGGGACGAAGAGCAGCGGGAGAAGTACGACGATCTCGTCCAAGCGCTCGTCGACCGCGGTTATGACGAGACCTCGGCCGAGATGGTCCTCCGGTACGCGGCGAACAACCTCTGGAAGGACTGATGGACGGGTCGGACTCCGGCACGGTCTTCCGCGACTACTCCGAGTCGGACGCGGTGCGCTCGGACCGGAGCGCCGGCGACCGGCATCGGCACCGCCAGAAGGTGCGCGAAGCGATCCGCGAGAACATCGCCGACGTGATCGCCGAGGAGTCCATCATCGGCCGAAGCGGCGACCGGATGGTCAAGGTGCCGATCCGTGGGATCCGCGAGTACCGGTTCGTCTACGGTCCGAACACACCGGGCGTTGGAGCCGGCGAAGGAGACACCGAGCCTGGCGACCGTGTCGGCAAAGCGCGCGAGCAGGGCGAGGGCGACGAGCCGGGTCCCGCGGGCGATCGCCCCGGGGTGGACCACTACGAGACCGAGATCTCACTCGAGGACCTCGTCGACATCATGTTCGAGGACCTCGAGCTCCCGGAGATGGAGCGGAAGCGCTTTCGGGAGATTCCGACCGAGACGCAGCGCAAGCGCAAGGGCTACCGCCGCTCCGGCGTCCGTGTGCACCTCGACAAGCGCCGCACGATGAAGTCCCGCATCCGCCGCAAGGTCGCCCGCTCGGGCGAGGCGTCCGCCACGGAGCGCCCGGAGGTGGAGGACCCGGATGCGGAGCGCTTCCCCTTCCACCGTGAGGACCTGACGTACCGGCGGATGGTCCGCGACGAGCGGCCGCACTCGAACGCCGTGGTGCTCTGCATCATGGACACGTCGGGCTCGATGGACATCATGAAGAAGTACCTGGCGCGCAGCTTCTTCTTCCTTCTCTACCAGTTCGTGCGGACCCGCTACCGGAACGTCGAGCTGGCGTTCATCGCGCACCACACCGAAGCGCGCGAGGTCTCGGAGGAGGAGTTCTTCCACAAGGCCGAATCCGGCGGCACGCGCATCTCGTCGGGCTACCACAAGGCGCTCGAGATCGTGCAGGAGCGCTACCATCCCTCCCTCTGGAACGTGTACGCGTTCCACTGCTCGGACGGGGACAACTGGCCGGACGACACGGAGGAAGCCCTCAAAGCGGCCGAGGAGCTCTGCGACGTCGCTAACCTCTTCGGGTACGGCGAGATCAAGCCGCTCAACTCCCGGCACTACGGAAGCAGCCTGCTCGAGGACTTCGAGACGCTCGACGCGCCGAACTTCCAGACCGTGAAGATCGAGCGGAAGGAAGACCTCTGGCCGAGCTTCGAGCGCTTGCTCTCCCGTGAACGGACGGGAGCGCCTCAAGGGGGGTAGGCGGTATGGCGACGAGTTGGACCATCGACGAGCTCCAACGGTGGGACGAGCACATCCGCGAACAGGCGGAGGCGTTCGGGCTCGTCCTCCGGCCTCAGGAGTTCGAGATCTGCGATCGTGAACAGATGCTCGGATACATGGCCTACTCGGGCATGCCGTCCCACTATCCGCATTGGTCGTACGGCAAGCGCTACGAGCGCATGAAGACGCTGCACGACTACGGCGTGACGGGCCTTCCCTACGAGATGGTGATCAACAGCCACCCGGCGCTCGCCTACCTCATGCGGGACAACACGCTGGCCCAACAGGTCCTGACGATGGCGCACGTCTACGGGCACAACGACTTCTTCGAGAACAACTTCAACTTCGAGCCCACCCGTCCGGACCTCACCCTCGGCCGCTTCAAAGTGCGCGCCGACCGCATCCGTCGGTACGTGGAGGATCCGTCGATCGGCCTCGAGCGGGTCGAGCAAGTGCTCGACGCCGCGCACGCGCTATCGCTCCAGGTCCAGCGCAACCCGGCGATCCAGAAGCTGAGCCGCGAGGAGCAGGAGGAGCGGGCCCTGGCCCGGGCGCGGCCCCGCAAGGAGCCCCACCACGAGATCCGGACGCCGGACGAGCCCGTCGAAGTGGACCTCCACCGGACGCCGCTCGAGCCCGAGTCCGACCTCCTGCTCTTCATCCGGGACCACAATCCGTACCTGGCCGAGTGGGAGCGGGACGTCCTCACCATCGTGCACGACCAGGCTCGCTACTTCGTGCCGCAGATCGAGACGAAGATCATGAACGAGGGGTGGGCCACGTACTGGCACCACCGGATCCTCAACGCGCTCGCGCTGCCCGAGGACCTGCACATGGAGTTCCTGGTCCACCACAGCCAGGTGATCCGCACGCAGAAGGGCGACATCAACCCCTACCACCTCGGCTTCGTGCTCTGGCACGACATCCGGCGGCGCGCCGCCGGCGAGGAGGGACGCCCTGGCGAGGTCGACGTCCAGCGACTCCTCGAGGCCGGAGACGAGCCCCTTCCGGGCGAAGAGGAGCTCTTCGAGATCCGGGAGGTGGACCGGGACGTGTCGTTCCTGCGGCGGTTCCTCACCTGGGACGTCATGCGCGAGCTCGACCTGTTCGAGTACGAGGAGGAAGACGAGGACCTGGTGGTCTCACGGGTGTCGGACGCCGACGAGTGGACCCGGGTGAAGGAAACGCTCCTCCGGCAGGTCGGGATGGGCTCGGTCCCGGACATCCGCGTGCACGACGCCGACATGGACCGCAACCGCGTGCTTCTGCTCCGCCACCACCACGACGGAAGGGACCTCGACCTGGGGTACGCCGAGCAGACGCTCCGCCACATCCACCGTCTCTGGGGACGCACGGTCGTCCTGGAGACGCGGATGGGAGAGGAAGCCGAGAAGGCCGTGCTCTCGTACGACGAGGAGGAGGGGTTCGAGGTCGCCTGAGCGGCCGCCCCGTCCGGTACGCGATCGAGCCTTCCACCGCTAGATTTCGAGTGACTCGCCGAAGCGAGCGCGTCGTCTCGCGGTCGTGAGGTCACGCTCGAATGGGATGCCGATGAGCCACCTGTCGGAAGGCCGGATGCGCGAGCTGGTCCTGACGCTTCTGGTGGCGTCTTTCGCGGTTTTCGTGCATCCAGCACCGACCGCGACCGAGTCCGACAGTTCTCAGGCCACACTCGGCCAGGTCAGCGAGCCGCCCCCGGCGGCTCTACCCACGCTGTCGCCGACCCTCTCGGCCGACGCGAGCCAGGAGTGGTCCAGCCGCGGCCACCACCACCATGCCCGTGTATCAGCGGACCCGTTCGCCGGGCATGAACCGAGCATATCCGGACCGTCGGACCCCGACGCCCTCACGCGCACGCTCGGCGGGTCCTTGCTCGGCCTCCCCACCGCTCCGGCCAACGCCCCTCCCCGCGGCTGAACCGCGAACACCGCCGAGGTGGTCGCAGCAGACCAGCCGCAGCTCGCCCCGCTCGCTCGCGAGGCGGGCTCCTCAGCACGATTCCATTCCCGGGGAGGGAATTCCCATGCATACGCTCATCCAAGCCGTCGCAATCTTCGCGCTCATGCAGAACGCCGAGGGAGGCCAGACCTCCAACGGGTTCCTGCAGTCCATTCCGCGCGATCCCGCTTCTATCTTCGCTCTGCTCGTGATCATCGTCGGAGCGGGCGCCGTCATGTGGTTCGGACGCCCGAAGGGCAACGGAAACGAGACCACCGACTGACCCGGGAGACCTCGAGGCACCGCCGATCGGCCTGTGAGGCCGGTCGGCGGACGGCTCGATCCCTCAGGTCGGAGGCTCGTCCGGCCAGAGTTCGAGGCCCCGCACGTCTTCGAAATCGCGTCGGTTCAGGCTCCAGAGGGCCGCGTTCCACGAGATGGCGCACGCGGCTATGGCGAGGTCGAGCTCGCGCCCTCGGGGACGTGCCACCGCCCCGTAGAGACCGGCCGCGACCCTCGCTTCGGCGGGACCGAAGGGCACGGCGGAGGTACGCGGACCACGCCACCATTCGTAAAGGACGAGGGTGGGCAACAGGATCCGGTGACCCGCGTCGATCGCAGCGCGCAGAGCGTTCCTCGTGGGACCGTCGGAGCCGAACGCGTCGATCAGCACCGAGGTGTCGAGCAGGATCACGCCCCGCCCTCGGGATCCGTCCTCCGCCCTCGCCGCCGGCGAGACGCACGCAGCGCTTCGAGGTCGGCATCCAGTTCCTCTCGGGGTCGGTCAGGAAGAGCCTCCGTGACCCGATCGAACCTCGCCAGCATGCGGTCGCGCTCTTCGTCCGACAAGCGTCCGAGGTGCTCGCCGTAGAGCTCGAGGGCCTCACGCACGACCTGGCTCTTCGGGATGTCGAGCCGCGTCGCGGCCCGCTCCAACTCCCGAACAGCGCTGTCGTCGAGCGTGAAGGTGACCTTCTTCATGGATGGCATATCATATATATGGTGTATGTATGACGGCATACAGTCTGTTGAACCAGGATTAGGAACTTTCGATGCGTCCGGTCACGCCGCGATGCGTTTCGCCACCCAGGCGCCTGCCGCGTCTACAAGAGCGCAGCTGTGCTCACACACCGGAGGCTGCGATCGCCATGCGCATTCCGAGACAGTTCGTGCCCGCGGCGCACGTCGAACGCGAGGACTTGGCCCCGCTGCTGGGAATGATGGGCCTCTACTTCCTGGTCGTCTTCAGCGTGGGGGTGCTGAGACCCATCCGGAACTCCATCGCGCTCGACGGCCTGGCGGCTACGGATGGGAACCCCGAGGCCCCCACCCCGGTCAAGCCACCGGGATTATCTGCGTCCGCCGGGTCCCAACAGACACCCAGCGCACGGGCGTGCCCATGAGCTCCTGGATACGGTCGAGGTAGGCGCGGGCGTTGCGCGGGAGGTCTCCTAGATGACGGATTTCGGCAGTGGAACTCTCCCAACCCGGCAGCGTCTCGTAGACCGGCTCGAGCTCCGTCAACGACCAGGTATCGGCGGGGAAGCGCTCGGTCAGTGAGCCGTCGGGCAGGCGGTACGCGGTCGCCACCCGCAGCTCGGGCAGCGTGTCGAGCACGTCGAGCTTGGTGACCGCGAGCCCGGTGAGCCCGTTGACCTGGGCCGCGTGGCGCGCGAGCACGGCATCGAACCACCCGCACCGGCGCGGCCGCCCCGTGGTCGCGCCGAACTCGCCGCCGAGCTCGCGCACGCGCGCGTCCATCTCCGGGGAGAACGCGCTGGGGAGCGGTCCCTCACCGACCCGGGTCGTATACGCCTTGATGACACCGATCACGGCGTCGATGGAGGTCGGCCCCACGCCCGTGCCCGTGGCGGCCGCGGCCGCGGTCGTGTTCGAGGACGTCACGAACGGGTACGTCCCGTGGTCGAGGTCGAGCGCCGTTCCCTGGGCTCCTTCCAGCAGCACGCGCTTTCCGTTCCGAAGCGCTTCGCTGATCTCGGGGCCGGTGTCGGTCGCGAACTCGAGAAGGCGTTCACCGAGGGCCAACGCTTCGTCGAGCGCGCGGTCCATCTCTTCGTTGGCCCCGCCCCCCATCTCCCGCAAGCGCTCGCAAATGCGTCCTTTGGCCTGATCCACCCGCTGCCGCAGCCGACTCGGGCTCGCGAGGTCCGCGACGCGCACGCCCCTCCGACCCGCCTTGTCCTCGTAGGCCGGTCCGATGCCACGTCCGGTCGTGCCGATCCGGTCCTCGGCCGCGGCCGAATCCTCGACGGCCCGGTCCATGAAGCGGTGGTAGGGAAGCAAGAGCTGAGCCCGTTCGCTGACCCCCACACGACCCGTGAGATCGAGGTCGCGCTCGAGCAGCGCGTCGTACTCTTCGAAGAACTGGTGGATGTCGAGCACGACGCCGTTGCCGAGCAGGCAGCGCTTTCCTTCGTGCAGGACGCCGGACGGGATCTGGTGGAGGACGAACTCCTCGTCCGCCACGTGGACCGTATGTCCCGCGTTCGCTCCACCCTGGTACCGGGCCACGATGTCCACGTTCTCGGCCAGAACGTCTACGATCTTCCCCTTCCCTTCGTCCCCCCACTGACAGCCGACGACGACCGTACACCTGCCTTGCTCGGACATTCGTACCCTCGAATAAAGAGAAAACGGGCCGCCCCCCGTTGCTTGGGGGATGGCCCGTTGACCGCTGTATCCTTCGGGAAAAGCTAGGTGCGGGGGGAGGGGGTGTCAACGAAACGGGGAACCCCGCGAGCCGGCATTCTGTTCGGAGGCTGACCACCCAGATTCCGGCCTCAGACCCGCGAGCAGAGTCCTGTGCGATCCTGGTCTCTCATCTTCATCCTCCTCCTCGTCCCGGCGGCGCATCCGCTGCTCATGCCGTTGGTCGGGGTGCCGTCACACCTCCTCTGGTGGATTCACGTGCTGCCGGTCGCCCTCGTGGCTTTCCGGCACGGGTCGACGGGCGCCGCGGCGAGCATCGCGGCCTCGGTCGCGTTCGTGGTCGTGGGCGAGCGCCTCTTCGGAGCAGGGTACGGGATGGCTGCTCCGTGGGAGACCGTATGGTCGCTGGCGGTGGCGGTGCTGGGCACGCACTTCCTCGTCGCGGGCTTCGCTCTGTACGCACGCCGCACCGCACGGCGGTATCAGCTCCTCTTCGACAACGCCGCCTCCGCGATCCTCAGGACCGACGAGAACGGCCGGGTGATCGCCGCCAACCCCGTGGCCCTGCGTTTGCTCAAGTGTGCTTGGACGGACATGAAGGGGCGCACGTTCGAAGAGATCCCGTGTCTGTCGCACGTTCCCGACCCGGCCACGCTGGTTCGCGAGGGGTGGTCGGGCACGCTGACATCGGGCGATCACCGACGCGCAACGCACCGTACACGTGACCGTGGCCGCGGTAGGCGGAGAAGATCCCGCGGGCTACCAGGTCCTGATCGTGGACCGGAGCGAGGAGGTCGTGCACGACCGGGAGCTCCAACGCCAGGGCCGGCTCGCCGTGCTCGGCTCGACCCTCGCGGGCGTCGCTCACGAGATGAAGAACCCCCTTCAGGTCATCATGGGGCACACTCGAGCTCGGCCTGGATCCTGCCGCGCCGGCTTCCGAGATGCGCGAGTCCCTGGAGGTCATCGAGGAGCGCGCCGGGGTCCTCCGCGGGCTGGTGCAGGAGCTTCTCGGCTTCTCGCGCTCCGATACCGGACCCGACGAAGTGAGCCTCGCCGACGTGGTGCAGCGCATCGTGGCGCTCCAGCGCGTGAGCCACGGCCGCACGGTCGTCTTCGAGGAGAGGATTCTCTGGCACGACACGGTCGTGGCGAGCGCCGTTCGCGTCGAGCAGATACTCTCGAATCTGCTCTCCAACGCAGTGGATGCGGCCCCCGCCGGACGGGGCATCGTCGGCGTCACTCTCTGGCGCGACGGACAGGACGCCGTGGTCGAGGTCGCGGACAACGGAGAAGGGATCGACCCGGAGCTGGGCGATCGGATCTTCGAGCCCTTTGTCTCGACGAAGGATACGGAGCAAGGTACGGGACTGGGCCTCGCCATCTGCCGGCGCCTCGCCCTGGCGATGGGCGGCACGCTTTCGGCCCGCAATCATGCGGAAGGGGGCGCGGTGTTCGAGCTTCGCCTCCCCATCGCAGCCGAGAAGGCCGATACGGCGGCGCGTCACCCGATGGGCGCTTCGACGTCCGGCGAGGCGTTGGCCCGATGAGTCAGCAAGCCCTTTGGGAGAGAGTCCAGATGGCGTGGGCGGTGCTCGCCCGAAAGCGACGGCACGTCGTCGACGGTGAGCGGACCCGGGAGGAACGGCCGAACCCCGAGGAGACGAGCCGGAATCGGCCAAAGAAGGGTTCTCGGAGGAGGCGCTCCCGTGGCTCGACGCAGTCTACAGCTTCGCGCTCAGGCTCACCGGGGGCGACGGCGACGACGCCGCGGATCTGGTTCAGGATACGTTCCTGCGGGCGCACCGCTTCTGGGACAGCTATGAGCGGGGCACGAACGTAAAGTCGTGGTTGTTCACGATCTGTCGCAACACGTTCCTGCACCGCAAGGAGCTCGCTCGAAACCGCCGCGAAAAATCCGCGACGGACATCGACACCGAGCTCGAAGCAATCCCCACAACGCCGCTCTTTCATACGGGGCGCCCGGATCCCGAGCAGACGTTCTTCCACGGGCTGATCGACGAGGAGGTCGTCGCGGCCATCGACGACCTTCCTCCCGACTTCAAGGACGTTCTGGTCTTGAGCGACCTCGGTGACCTTCGCTACGCCGAAATCTCCGAAGTCCTCGAGATCCCCGTGGGCACCGTGAAGAGCAGACTGTTCCGCGCACGCAACCTACTCCAGGAACGCCTCCGGGAATTCGCCATCAGCTCCGGCTATCTCGAGGAACCGGCACCATGAACACCATGATGAAGAAGATGAACATGATGCGCTGCGACCAAGCCATGGCGCGCCTCTGGGAGTTTCTCGACGGCGAGCTGCCCGAGGAAGAGCACCGAGCGCTCGAACGGCATCTCGAAGTCTGCAGTCGCTGCTTTCCCGCGTACGACTTCCAACGGGCCTACCTCGAGTATACGCGCCACCTGGCCGCTCAGGAGCAGGCGCCCCCGGAGCTTCGGAAGGAAGTGTTCCTGAAGATTCTCGACCTGGAATCGAGCGACCAACAAGAAGGAGGAGGGTCATGACCCTCGAATCAGTGATATATGCGACCGCCCGCTCGACCGCTGCTCGGAGGACCTGGAAGCTCGGAGTGTCCCTGAGCTTCACGGTCTTGCTCACCACGCTGGCGTCACCGGCCGACGGGCGGGCGCAGCTCCCCACCCTACCTCAGGAAGACTGGCAGACGGACTTCACCAAGCACACGGTGCCGCTGGAGGAGATCGTCTCGGGAGGCCCGCCCAAAGACGGCATCCCCGCGATCGACGATCCCGACTTCGTGTCGGTGGACGACGCCGACGACTGGCTCGACGACCGTGAGCCGGTGATCGTCGTGCGGCATGAGGGCGATGCCCGCGCCTATCCCTATCAGGTCATGATCTGGCACGAGATCGTGAACGACGAGGTCGGCGGCAAGCCGCTGGCGGTGACCTACTGCCCCCTCTGCAACACGGCGCTGGTGTTCGAGCGGGAGCATCCGGAAGGCCGGTTCGACTTCGGCACCACCGGACGCCTTCGCATGTCCGACCTCATCATGTACGACCGGCAGACCGAAACCTGGTGGCAGCAGGCCTCGGGTGAAGCGATCGTGGGCGAGCTCGCCGGCGAGCGGCTCAAGCTCTTCCCGGCCCAGAGCACGAGCTGGAGCCAATTCAAGGAAGCGCATCCGGAGGGCCGCGTCCTGTCCCGTGACACCGGACACGACCGCCCCTACGGGCAGAATCCCTACGAGGGATACGACACCCAGCCCGGCCCGTTCGAGCGGTTGTTCCGGAGCGATACGGACAACCGCCTGCCACCGATGGAGCGGGTCGCCGCGGTGACGTACGGCGACCGTCCCGTCGCCTACCCGTTCTCGGCGCTGAGCGAGCAGCGGGTGGTGAACGACAAGATCGAAGGTGAATCGGTCGTCGTCCTCTGGGCGCCGGGAACGGCCAGCGCTCTGGATCGGGGCAACATCGCGGACGGACGGGACGTGGGCTCGAGCGGCGTGTTCCTGGCCACCCTGGACGACCGCACCCTCACCTTCGAGGCCGCGGGCGACGGACAATTCCGCGACCGTGAGACCGGAAGCACCTGGGACGTGACCGGGCGCGCGGTCGAAGGGCCCCTCTCGGGCACCCGTCTCGAGGCGATCCCCCACGGAGACTACCTCTGGTTCGCCTGGGCGGCGTTCCGGCCGAACACGGAGGTGAGACGGTGAGCCCGACCAGGACATCCGCGACAACTCGAAACCCGAACGGCTTAGAGGGAAGGCACATGACCCGGAAGCTCTGCTCGCTTCTTCTAGCAGGAATGCTCTCGGCGGGACCGGCCGTCGCTCAAACTTCATCGTCGACCTTCGACCACGAGCTCTACGACGAGTTGCTGAGCGAGCACGTGACCGCGAGAGGCATGGTCGACTACGACGCCTTCGCCCGCTCGGACGACTTTCAGACCTACCTCGACGCGTTGGCCGACGTGGACATGGCACGGCTGTCGACGCCCGAGCGGCTCGCTCTATGGATCAACGCCTACAACGCGTATACCATCGAGCTCATCAATCGACACGAGGAAGACGAATCGATCCGCAACATCAACACGACGTTCGGCCTGGGCAGCGGCCCCTGGAAGGAACGATTCGCCGACGTCGGTGGTGAAACGTACACGCTCGACGAGATCGAGCACGAGATCATCCGGCCTCGTTTCCAGGAGCCTCGGATCCACTTCGCCTTGGTCTGCGCGGCCATGGGTTGCCCGCCCCTCCGGCAAGAAGCCTACACCGGCCCGCGAATCGACGAGCAGCTCGAGGAGCAGGCGCGCGTGTTCTTGCGCCGGCACACGGACAAGAACCGCGTGGACGTGGAGGAGGGTAAGATCTACTTGAGCTCCATCTTCGACTGGTATCGTGAAGACTTCCCGAAGGGTCGTGACGGGCTGGGTGAGTATCTGGCCGATTTCTTCCCGCCGGGCCCGGAGCGCGAGCTGCTGAAGAGTGGCGATTTCGAGATCGAGCACACCGACTACGACTGGAGCCTCAATGCCCAACGCTAGCCTGGACGCCGCGGCGGCCGAGCCCGCGGACCGCCCCTCGGCCGGCGGCGCCTGGAAACGTCTGCTCTTCGGGCTGCTGATCCTCATCGGCTTGGTGGTGGTGGCCCGGGACGGTGCCGACCGCGTCCCGGAGATCCTGAGGCGCATCGACGCGATGGGTGCATGGGCGGCGGTCGCGTACATCGCGCTGTACATGGGCGCCGCGGTCGCATGGATCCCCGGATCGATCCTGACGCTCGCCGCGGGCGCGATCTTCGGGCTCGGCTGGGGCACCTTGTACACGATCGTCGGCGCGACGCTCGGCGCCTCCCTCGCCTTCCTGGTCGGACGGTACATCGCTCGGGCGGCGATCGAGCGCCGTCTCGGCGACAGCCCGAAGCTGCGCGCCGTGGACGACGCCGTCGCGAAGGAGGGCGCCAAGATCGTTTTTCTGATCCGGCTCTCTCCGGTCTTCCCCTACAACGCCCTGAACTACGCGCTCGGCCTGACGCAGGTCCGTTTCCGGGACTACGTGCCCGCGAGCGCGCTCGGTATGATCCCCGGAACGTTCATGTACGTCTACGCCGGACACGCCGCGGGTCAGATCGCGGCCGGCACTGCAGGGGCAGGTCCTTCCGGGCCGGGCCAGTACGTGCTTCTCACCCTCGGCCTCGTCGCGACCATAGCGGTCACCGTTCTGGTCACCCGGGCGGCGAAACGCGCCCTCCAGAGCACCACGGCGATCGAAGCGACCCCGCCGGACGAAACCGACTGATCGGCAGCGGACGCCCCCCTGCGCCGACATCCCGATCTCCATCCAGATCACACGAGGTCACGTCATAAATGAGTGCACGCATGCCCTACGAAGAAGCGTTTCACGCAGGCATTCCCTTCAACGAGTTCCTCGAAGCCACGGTCAAGAACCGGAGCTTGTGGCACGGGGTGGCGGCTCGTGTCACCGTGTCCGACGAAGCCATTGACCGAGCGCGGGCCACCCGGGAGGGCACGAGACTGCTGGTGCTCGCGGACGACTGGTGCGGCGACGCCGTGAACACCGTGCCCGTCGTAGCGGCTCTCGCCGACACCGTCGGTGTCGAGTTGCGAATCGTGGAGCGCGAGGCGTATCCGGAGATCATGGATGCCCACCTCACCAACGGAGCGCGGTCGATTCCGGTCGTGATCCGCCTCGACGGAGAGGGACAATGCCAGGGGTGGTGGGGACCGAGGCCCGGAGAGCTCCAAGCCTGGTTCGAAGCGGAGGGCCGCGCCCTTCCGACCGACGAGCGCTACAAGCGACTGCGTCGGTGGTATGCGCGAGACCGCGGCCGGAGCACGGCGAACGAAGTCGCCCGGTTGCTGAGCCCGGAACGGCAAAGGAGCGGCGAGCCCGAGGCTTCGACACACCCGTGCCCGGATGAGCAAGCCGCGTGAGCGGCGCACGGACACCCGTCCTCATACTTTCCGCGCTCGGGATGTTGGGTGCGGGCTCGGCTGGCCTCGACACGGTTCGCCTGGATCGCCTGGAGGAAGCCGACGTGGGAGACGCCCACCCGCCGGGGTGGCAGGTCCGTTCCGTGCGCGGGGTCGAGCCACCCCACAGCGAGGTCGTCGAGGAGACGGGGCACCCCGAGCTCGATCGGGCGCTCCGGTTCGAAGCGGAAGGGCAAGCCGCGTTCTTTTGGCTCGAGCTCTCCGAGTCGATCGAGCCCGCCCGGGAAAAAGTGCGGTGGTATTGGAAAGTCGAAGATCCGGTGGACGGGGCCCATCTACGCGAGCCCGAACGGGATGACGCACCAGCACGGTTCTTCGTCGTCTTCGGGACCGGAGGCGTCTTCTCGACGCCCGAGATCCTCTTCTACACCTGGGGCGGAGCCGCCGAGGACGTCGGAACGCACTGGACCTACCCGGACGAGGACAATTTTCGGATCATGGTGACTCGCAACGCAGACGATCCCCTCGATACGTGGCTCCGGGAAAGCCGCGACCTCCACGAAGACTACCGGCGAACCTTCGGAGGCGATCCCGAGGCCGTGACGGCGGTGGGATTCATGATCGACACCGATGACACCGGAGCGCGCGCGGCGAGCCGGCTCGGCGCCATCGCCAAGACCCTCAAGAGGTCCCCAGCGCCCGGCGCGCCCATACCAGACGCTGGAGCACGGTGAGCGCGGTGAGTCCCGCCATCAGCGTGAAAAGGACTCCCTGCTGCGCCGGCAGAACGAAGAAGAGCGTGTAGAACACGACGGTCTCGGTTCCCGAGATCACCCCTTCCGGGATGCTGATCGACGTCGGCTCCCCTCGCGCTTCGGCACCGTGCCGACGTTTTTCCAGGATGGCCGCCAGCACCATCCATGAGGCGGCGTTCACGTAGAAGGTCACGAGGAGCACGAGCGCGGATGCGACGAGCGTAGGATCGGCGCCGGGGCGCAGCGCCAGGACGACCGGAATCGCACCGTACACGACGAAATCGGCGAGGAGGTCGACGTACCCGCCGAGATCGCTGGACCGACCCTGGACTCGGGCGACGGAACCGTCGAGCCCGTCGAGCACCCGGTTTCCGAGCCAGAACACGAGCCCCCACCCGAAGCGCCCTTCCCAAAGAGCGACCACCGCACCGAGACCCACCACGAGCGCCAAGGCCGTCACGAAGCCGGGCGACACGAACGGCAGGGCCCGCGCCACGGGGTCGAAAAGCTTGTCCTTCAGAACGCGAAGCCGCGCATCGAACACCGGCTCACCCCTCCTCGGCAGGTCGTGCCCTCACGAGCGGACGTTCGCTCACGTCAACCGCCGCCAGAGCCGAAAATACTGATTGAACGCCCACGAGACGCGCTCCGTGAGCCGCGATCTCCGGCGGGCATCGGCCGCCTTGCGTAGGGACTCCGCGATGGTCGGGTACGGGAAGACCACATCGCTGAGCGAATCGAGTCCGACTCCGAGCGTCATGAGCTGAGAGATCTGGCCGATCAGCTCTCCTCCGTGTGGATGAACGACGGTCGCCCCGACGATTCGGTCCTTTCCCGCTTCGAGGTGGATGCGCACGAAGCCGTCCTCGTCCCCGTCGAGCCTCGCCCGGTCGACGTCGGCGAAGTCGATGGTGACGGTCTCGATCTCCACGCCTTTGTCGGCGGCTTCCGCCTCGGAGAGTCCCACGCGAGCGAGCTCCGGGCTCGTGTAGGTGGCCCACGGGATGGTGAGCTCCGTGGACTTGCCCCGGCCGAAGAAGAGCGCGTTGCGCACCGCGAGGCGTGCCTGGGCGTCGGCGGCGTGGGTGAACTGGAACGGTGACGCGACGTCGCCGACCGCGTACACCCGCGGATTGGTGGTACGGAGCCGCGCGTCCACCTCGACACCCCGACGACCGAACGCGATCCCCGCGGCGTCGAGATCGAGGTCCAGATTCGGGGTCCGCCCGAGCGCGAGCAGCACCTCGTCTCCCTCCAACGTACGCCGCCCTCCTTCGGACTCGACGAGCACGCGCTTCCCGCCGCCCTCGCCCGAGCTGGCCTCGACGACCTTCGTGCGGCCGAGGAACTCGACGCCGTCACGCTCCATGGCGCGCTGCACGACCCGGGCCGCATCCGGCTCCTCGCGCGGAAGCACGTGCTCCTCCATGTCGAGGAGCACCACCGAGCTCCCGAAGCGGGCGAAGGCCTGCGCGAGCTCGCACCCGATGGCCCCCGCGCCGAGAACGAGCATGCGCTCGGGCACCTCGTCGAGGTCGAACACGGTCTCGTTCGTCAGGAAGTCGATCGTCTCGAGCCCCGCGATGGGTGGAACCATCGCCCGGGCTCCCGTGGCGAGCACGGCTCTGCGGAACGGCAACCGATGTCCGTCCACCGAAACGGAGCGATCCGAATCGAAGCGCGCTTCACCCAGGAAAACGTCGATGCCGAGCGATCGGAACCGCTCGGCTGCGTCGACGTCGCTGATCGCCGCTCGGATCTCGCGCATGCGACCCACGGCCGTGGCGTAGTCCTCGTCCCCGCGTGCCAGCGGTCCGCCGAACCGCTCGTGAGAGGAATGAGCCTCGGCCCAGGAGCGGCTCGCGCGCAGCAAGCCCTTCGAGGGCACACAACCGACGTTGAGACAGTCGCCGCCCATACGGTCGCGCTCGACGAGAGCCACTCGGGCACCCAATCCGGCCCCGATGGCAGCGCTCACGAGCCCGGCCGTGCCCGCGCCCACCACCACGAGGTCATACCGGTCCCGCGGCTCGGGATTGACCCAGTCGTGCGGACGAACGTTGTCCAACAGATCGCGGTCGTGATCGTGCGCGACCGAGCTCGCAACACCCGCTGCGTCGGCGTTCATCGGTACTCCGGGTTCGGATGATCGAAACGGCACCCGGCCTCCCAGGCCGAACGCTGATTCCCGTGCGCCGGGATCCCACCTCGTTCCCGTAGCATGAGCGCCATATGCATCAGGTTCCAGGTCATGAAGGTCGTGTTCCTGTTGGTGAACTCGTTCTCCGGCCCCCCCGACTCCGGGTCGAGATAGGACGGGCCGGGGCCGGCTTCTCCGATCCAACCGGCGTCGGCCTGAGGAGGTATCACGTAGCCGAGGTGCTGCAACGAGTAGAGGATATTCATCGCGCAGTGCTTGACTCCGTCTTCGTTTCCGGTGACGAGGCAGCCCGCGACTCGACCGTAGTAGGCATACTGTCCGTGCTCGTTGAGGACGCCCGAGTAGCCGTAGAGCCGCTCGATCACCTTGCTGCAGACGGACGACTTCTCCCCGAGCCAGATGGGCGTGCCCAGCACCAGGATGTCGGCCGCCATGACCTTCTCTTGAAGCGTGGGCCACGCGTCGCGCGCCCAACCGTGCTCGGTCATGTCCGGGTAGACGCCGTACGCGATTTCGTGGTCCACGGCGCGTAGAACCTCCACCTCCACCCCTTGCTTGGCCATGATCGCCCCGGCCGTGTCGATGAGGCCGCGCGTATGGGACGTTCCGGGCGATGGCTTCAGCGTGCAGTTGATGAACAACGCGCGCAGCCCCGAAAAGTCGAGGTCGTGCGAAGTATGGTCCGAACGGGGCGTTGAAGTGTCTTGGCCACGACTCATGGCTGTTTCCTGTCTCGCAGTGGAATGGGACGAGCGACACCGTGCGGCGCGCCCACGGATGAACCGCCGGAGAGGCGTCCGGAGTTCCCCGACCCGACACGGGACGTCGCGAAGCTACCCGGCGGCCCGAGCCTCCGACGGCCGAGCTCCGGGAACCCGTCATGCGCTCAGCCGGTTGGACGATCACAGCACACGGCGATCTCGAATCGCCAAGCATCCTCGCCCAGCCGGAGTCCAGCTTCCATGCACGAGCATCGTAGAACCCCGAAGGCCGCGCTCATTGCGACCGGCATCGTCATCGGACTCGGCGCCTGTTCCAGCGAGCCGGCGGTCAGGCCCTCCGGGTCTTCCCAGGCCCTCGAAGATCTGTCGTGTAGCGTTCCGGAATCGGAGATCTTCGTGGGCGCGTTCAGGGACGGCATCCCGGCGCTCACGGATCCCGAGATGCAGCTACCCGGATTCGAGGAAACGAGTCTCTGGCAAGATGACGACCGGGTGGTCGGAATGGTCCTCGGTGATCAGCCGATTGCCGTACCGCTCAACATCTTCTGGTGGCACGAGATCGTGAACCTCGACATGGATGGCTATTCGGTCGCGATCACGCACTGTCCGCTCACCGGTTCGAGTCTCGCATTCGACCGGGAACCTCAGGGCGGGGTCGAGTTCGGTGTGTCCGGACTTCTGTTCCGTAACAACCTCATGATGTACGACCGGACGGGCGAGAACGAATCGCTCTGGCCCCAGATGTCCCGCGGTGCGCGCTGCGGCCCGAAGGACGGCCAGGGGCTGGACATGCTCCCGGTCGTGGAGATGACCTACGGCAAGTGGCGGCGCATACACCCGAACACGCTCGTGGTCACGTCCGAAACCGGCTGGGATAGGGACTACTCATCGAACGGCTATCCGTACCGCGGATACGACGACCGATCGAATCCAGAGCTCCTCTTCCCGATCTCCGGAGACATCGACACACGCTTCCCACCCAAAGCCAGGGTGCTGGGCGTGCCTGAAGGCACCGGGGGCACGGCGTTTCTCTACTCCGAGCTGAACCGCCTGGGAGACCGAGCGGTCGTAACCATGGAATCCGCGAACGAAGACTACGTCGTCTTCTGGGACGAAGAGGCGTGGGGCGCCATGGCATACCATCCGACGGTCGACGGACAGCCTCTGACGTTCGAGGTCAGGAGCGAGAAGATCGTCGACGAAGAGACCGGCTCCACCTGGAACATGTCTGGACAGGCGACCGGCGGCGAGCTCGCCGGAAGTCGGCTCGAGCCGATCGACGAGGCGTACGTCGCCTTCTGGTTCGCATGGCCGCTGTTCCAACCCGACATTCAAGTATGGAGCGCATCATGAGCAAGAAGCTTGGCAACCGGTTCACCATCGCTGCGAGCATCGTCGCGGCCGCGGCACTCTTCCCGACCACGACCGAGGCCCAAGCGATCTGCAGCGCACCGCACTCGTCACCCACGCTGAGCGAGAGCGCCTCGATACGGACGTTGCCGTCCGGGGAGGGCTGGGTTCAACTCTCGACATCCTTCACCACGGCGACGGAATCGTTCAATCCGACCGGGGACCGCCAGGACTTCCTCGGTGGCTCGACGTTCGACACCCGGTCGGCCTTCCTCACCGCCTCGTACGGTGTGACGCGCGGATTGGAGATTTGGGGCCAGGTCCCGGTTCACCGTCTTCGCACGGAAGGGGGTAACGGAGGTGTGAGCCGCTCCACGGGGCTCGGTGACATCCGGACGGCGGTCCGCGTGAGCCCGGCCCTGGTCGGAGTCGAAGCCCCCGTCGCCCTCCGGCTCGGATACAAGCAACCCGGAAGCGACTTCCCGATCGACGCGACGGAGCTGCCCCTTACCGAGGGTCAACGCGATGTCGAGGTGAGCGTCGAATCGGGGTGGGCACCGGTTGAGTCGCCCTTCTACGTGTCGGGTTGGGCCGGGTACCGCTGGCGATCCGAGAACACGGACACCGAGCACCAGCCCGGAGACGAGGTCTTCGCGCACCTGGCCATAGGCGGCACGCTCGGCGTGCTGGGTTGGGAGCTCGGCGTGGACGGCCTCTGGGGCGGAACTCCCGTGGATCAGGGCCTCCGGCTCTCGAGCCAGGACCGCCAGTTGATACAGATCGTGCCCACGATCGCCTCGTTCGTCGGGCCGGGGAATCTCGAGATCACGGCTCCGATCCCGGTGTCGGGCCGCAACCTTCCAGCCAGCTACGGGCTGAGCGTCGGATACCGTATCGGCTGGGGACGGTGACGAAACGATGAGCGAACGGACCCACACCCACCCTTCTGTCGGCAGGATCCCGGGAGTCGTTGCGCTCCTGGGCGTCCTGTTGCTCGGGGGGACGACCGTCGGCACGGCGCAGGAGCAGGAGGCGCATCTGGACGGAATCGGACACGAGCTCGGTGATCCCGAGGCGCCAGTCGTTCGTCGTCGAGTACGGCGACTTCGCCTGTGGGGCTTGTGCCCAGTTCGTCGCCGGAGCTTGGCCCGAGATCCGGGAAAAGTTCATCGAGACCGGCAAGGTCCGCTGGAAGACCGTCCCCTTCGAGCTCGGCTTTCCGAACAGCGGAGAAGGAGCGCATGCCGGCGAGTGCGCGGCCGCCCAGGGAATGTTCTGGGAGATGCACGACGCGCTCTACGAACAGAGAGAGATGTGGGTGGGCGAGCGCGATCCCGAGGACGAGTTGGTTGATTTGGCGGGAACGACGGGGCTCGACGAAGCGCTGTTCCGCAAATGTTACCAAGACGAGCACTACGAGGACCGCATCGACGCAGCCAACGACGCGGCGGACACCGACGGAGTCCGGGGAACCCCGACGTTCTACATCAACGGGTTCCAGGTCCAAGGAGCGCTTCCCATCGACGCCTTCCGAACCTTGCTCGAAGATGCGTCTCCCCGACGCTGACGGATCCGCCGGCGCGACCAGCCGGAGCCGGCCCGCGCTCGCGGCACTGGCGCTGGGGCTCACCGTGCTGGCCTGCTCGAACGGGGCCACGGCGCCACCTCCGGACGGAGGGGCGGATCTCGATGAGGGAGAGGCCGCTACCCGGGTCGAGGTCATGACCGTCACGGCCGGGGCGGACGGCTCCGCCTCCGTCGGCCTTCCGGAGCATCTGGGCACATCGGAAGCTCCACCGAACGTCGTCTGCAGCTATACGCCGGATGGGAAGAAATGGTGGATCGCGTTCGGCGATACTGCCTGTCGCCTCGAACCGGCGGGAGACGGGACGTTGCGAGTCACGATCGAGGGACTTTCCGAAGGATGGTCGATCCGGATCGAGGTACATCCGCCCGGTTGACGATGTCGGCGGGCGCCGACCCCGCTACGGCGTCTAGCAGCCGCGTGCCGGAATCGAACTCGGGGGCAACGTCGCGTTCATCCACAACCAGCTCGACCTCCCGAGGGGCGATGCCGATCTGGAGGAGGTACTCCTCGGACGCCGCCAGCTCGAGACCAACTTTCAGGCCGGTCTCAGCCTCGGGTTCCGCTACCGCTTCGGCTCGATCTACAACAACATCGCGAACACGCGCTTCGGCGGAGGTGGGTCGCAGGATCGGTTCTGAGGCCGCGAACGCTTAGCCATCGAAACGGTCGTGGAGGTAGGTGACGACGGAAACCGGGACCCGAGAGGATGAACCGTCGAGAGCCCCGGTTGCGCACGGGCAATCCGTTTCGTCCATTGCGTACCGGCCGCCTCGGCAGCCCTCGCATCCAAGCCTCCCGCTCACGGAGTGACCGCGCATGAGACCGATGACCTCGATTCTGGCCGTGACCGCCCTGTTCTTCGCCACCGATGATGTTCAGGCGCAGGAGGCGCACGCGAGCGACTACGAGGCCGAGCTTCGGGAGATGGTCGCCGAGCCCGATCCGGCCGAGCGGGACCGCGAGGTGGTTCGCGACTTCCTGGACCGCTCCGACGTGGCCGACGTCGTCGCGGAGCACGGGCTCGACCGGGAGCGACTCGAGGCCGGTGTGAGCACCCTCGATGCGGACGCCGCTGCCGATCTCGCCCGCCAGGTACGGAGCATGGGCGAGGAAGCCGAGCTGGTCGGCGGCAACACCGTCGTGCTGTCCACGAGCACCATCGTCATCATCCTCCTGATCCTCATTCTCGTGACGTGACCGCAGCCGCCATCGCCGTCCTGCTGGGCCTTTCGAGTGCCGGACAGCCGGCATGGACGGACGCGCCGGCAGCCGATCACCCCGACGGCGTGGACATCGAGGTGCCGTTCGTGGCCCAGGGTCCGCTCCTCTGCGGCGGCGCGGCGGCGGCGATGGTGGAACGGTTCTGGGGCGTCCGGGGCGTGTACGGGGAAGACTTCCGCCATCTCGTCCGGGAGGACGAGGGAGGGATCCGGGCGTCGGAGCTGACCACGGCGCTGGAGCAGCGCGGGTACGACGTGCACGTCTCGCAGGCACGGCCGGACCGGATCCTGGCGGGGCTGGAAGACGGGATCCCGCCGATCCTCCTTCTGGAGTCGGGCGCCACCCGTCTGCACTACGTCGTTCTCGTAGGGCTGGACGACGAGGTCGCCTGGATCCACGACCCGAACTTCGGGCCCTCGCAGGAGATCGCGCGGGACGAGCTGCTCCGGCGTTGGCGTGCGTCCGGGTTCTGGGCCGCCCACGTGGTGCCGTCGCGCTCGGCGCCCGACGAAACGGACCCGTCACGCCCGTCACCTCGCGCCCGAAGCCTGGACCCACTCGCGGACGCCGCGGCCGAATCGGCCATGGAGCGGATCCGCTCCGGCGATTTCGAAGAGGCACGCGCCACGGCCGGCACGCTGATGTCGGCGGGGGAGGACGAGGCCGCGCTCGGCCGGCGCCTGCGGGCCACCGCCTGGTTTCTGGAAGGGGAGCGGACCCGCGCCCTGGAAGAGTGGAACGTCCTGGGCGAGCCCACCCTGGATCTGGTGCGTATTCGCGGGATGGAGCACACCCGCTACCAGGTCGCCGAGCGCCGCTTGTCGCTCGAGTACGGCGACGTGCTCACCCCCGCGTCCCTCGCATTGGCACGGCGCCGGCTCGAGGCTCTCCCATCCGTCGCGGCGTCCCGCGTCGACTACCGTCCCGTGGTGGACGGCACGGTGGAGATCGACGCAGCCGTCCTGGAGCGCGCTCGCGTGCCCGGATACGCGACGTTGGCGGCCCAGGTGCCGCGGGGACTTCTGAACCAGCGGACAGCCCTCGAGGTCGGGCCTCTGCTGGCCGGAGGCGACCGCTGGCGGGTCTCCGGAAGCTGGGCGCCCGCACAACGTTACGTCGGAGGATCGATGTCCGCTCCGGCCCCTCCGTTGCCCGGGATCGCGGCCGTGCGCATGGAGTGGCGCCGGGAGCGGTTCGCGACCTCGGGTGGCGGGGCGAGCTCGCCCACGGAGACGGAGTATCGGTTTCGGGGCGCGCTGGAGCTCCAGGAGTGGATGCATCGTCGTCTGCGTCTCGGCGCGAGCCTGGCCCTCGAATCCTGGGACGTCCCGGCCTGGACCGTGGATGCCGCGCACGCTCCGCTGCGTCTCCTGAACGCGGGACTCCAGGCCACCGTGGCGAATCCCGACGGCCCCACGTGGCTCACCGCGCGGGGAGAGGGCTGGATGGGCTCCGGACATTCGTTCGCTCGGACGAGCCTGGAGGCTGGGACGAGCGTTCCGCAGGGTGCGCGGCGGGAGTGGCGCCTCCGTGCGGGCGGGACCGCGGTGACCCGCCGGGCGCCGCGCATGATCTGGCCGGGCGCAGGAGCCGGTCGTACGCGCGCCCCTCTGCTCCGCGCGCACCGCCTGATCGAGGACGACGTGATCCAGGGACCGGCGTTCGGGCGAGCGCTTCTGCACGCGACCGCCGAGCACCGGATCTTCGGCCGGGTCGGCCCCGTCCGCATGGGCGGGAGCCTGTTCGTCGATGCCGTCCACGCGGGATCTCGGGCACACGGAGCCGACAGTCGGGGCTTCGTAGACGTCGGCCTGGGAGTCTTCGTCGATGCGGGATCCGACGAGGTCACGGTGAGCCTCGCGCGGGGCTCCTCGGGATGGCACCTCTCCGCACAGGTCGAGGAACGATTTCCAACGGGACTCGGCCCGCAGCCGAACTGACACGGGATCCTCCTTCGGTCGCTTGGCTCGGCCTCGGGCTGCTAGAGCAGGCCGGCGAGCATCGTGGCGATCCCCAGGAAGCTCGCGAACCCGACGATGTCGGTGACGGTCGTCAGCACGATCGAGGACGACTGCGCGGGGTCCTGCCCGAGCATCGTCAGCATCGTGGGGATGAGCACCCCCGCGATTCCCGCGGCCACCATGGACAGCACCATCGAGACACCGATCACCAGCGCGAGCCCCACCGATCGGCTCCAGACGTAGACACCGGCGGCGGTGGTGAGCGACACGGCCACCCCATTCAGCAGCCCGACCGTCGCCTCCTTGCGCAAGAGCCGCGGCCATTGACCGATGCGGATCTCCCGCATGGCCAGCCCGCGCATCGTAACGGCCAGCGCCTGCGCGCCCGTGTTACCCGACTGCCCCGCCACGACGGGCAGCAGCACGGCGAGCGCGGTGAAGCGCGCGATGGTGTCCTCGAAGATCCCGACCACGGATGCGGCCAGGAACGCCGTCACGAGGTTGATTTCGAGCCAAGGCAGGCGCTTCTTGACCGCGAACAACACCGGTGACAGCGCGCGCTCCTGTCGGCTGGCGCCCACCATGGTCTGCATATCGGCGGCGACGTCCTCCTGCGCCGTCAGGGCAAGGGTATCGGCGCGGATGACGCCGAGCAGACGCCCCTCGAAATCCACCACCGGCAGGCTCGAAAGCCGCCTCTTGCTGAAGTGCTCGACGACCTCCTCCTGAGGATCGATCGCCTGCACCGCGACCGCAGGCTGGGCGAGCGTCTCCACGACCGCGTCGGATGAGGCGGCGGCCAGTGCTTGCAGCGGAACGGTTCCCGTCAGGCGTCGCTCCGAATCGATCAGGAAGACGTCGGCGACTCGGCGCTTCCGCACGGCACGCAGGCGGTCGAGCGCCTGTTGCACCGTGGTTCCCGGGGCGAGACCGATCGCGCGCGGGTCCATGAGCCGTCCCGCCGTTTCGGGCGGGTAGTCGGCCATCATCCGCAGCTCGCGGGCGAGCGAGGGGGCGAGGCGGTCGAGCAACGCGGCCCGCGCCGCTTCGTCCATCCAACCGAGCACGGAGACGGCTCGGACGGGGTCCATCGTGGCCACGACATCACGCCGGGAGTCTTCCGAGAGCGCGCCGAGAACGTCCACGGCGAGGTGCGGAGGCAGGTGCTCCAGCAGAGGAACGGCGTGTCGCGTGGGCTCGGTGCTCAGAACGCCCGCGATCTCGTGCGCCGGAAGCTCGTCGAGGCGGTCCGCCGCCTCCTCGGGAAACTCGCGGATGAAGGTCCCCGCCAACTCTTGAAACCCCGCGGGTGGCTCATTCCGCATGCGTCACCTCGTCTCCCGATTCGATAGGGCGGTCGAGACCCCGGCCGACGGACGCCGTCCCGGAGATGGCAGCGACGATCCCGGTGGTTCCGAGTTGGAAGATCTCCGCGAGCGCCTTCGCGGTGAGCCGCGCAGAATCGCCCCCCTGGTCGGGAGCTTGCCTTTCGAGCTTGCGCAACACCTGGTAGCGGATGGCGCCCACCAGCCGATCCTCGTCGTCGACGACCGGCATGGCATGGTAGCGCTGCCAGCCGGGGTGCTCCCGCACGATCGCGGCCGGCAGCCACGCGCTGAGGCGATCGACGTCGCGGTGCATGACGGCGCTGACCGGATCGCGCGCCCGGGCCAGCATCAGCTCGGGAATGTCGAGCACGCCGACGAGCCGGTTGTCGCGGTCGACGACGTAGAGATAGTAGAGGAGATCCCGAGCGGCCCGACCGAGGCGGACGCGCGCATCCGCCACGAGCACGTCGTGGGGGAGCCGGAAGATCGTCGGGTCCATCACCGCGCCGGCGGTGCCCTCGAGGTAGGAAAGCACGCGCGTGATCGGCTCGCGTACGTCCGCGGGAAGACCGGCCAACAGAGGCTCACGCCACGCGGCCCCGAGCCCCCGCACGATCGCGCCCGCTTCGTTCGCGGTCAGCTCCGCGACGATCGCGGCCCCGTCCGGAACCGAAAGATGCTCGAGACAATCGGATGCGCTCGGCACCGTCATTTCGCGCAGCACCGCCGCGGCCGAAGGCTCCGGAACGGCACGCAATACCGTAGCGGCCGTCGGCGCCGGCATCTGCTCGAGCTTCCGTGCGGCCCGACGAGGGTGCGACTCCAGGAACGCGCGGGCGAGGAGGTCGACCCCGATCACGAGCCGTCCCTCGCCAGCAGCAGTGTCGAGTTCATCTCGCCGAACTGCTTCGCGGGCACGATCACCCGACCTTCAGCCACTTCGAGGACCACGGCGTTGCCCGTGAACTCGACGATCGTGCCCTCGACGCCTCCGATGCGCACCGACTGCCCGATCTCGAACGTCTGCCGCAGGTAGTGCGAGCCGATGATGTTGCTGATCGCGGTGCGGGCGCCAAGACCGAACGCGAGCGCGAAACCGCCGAAGAACGCCGCGAGGGAGACGGAAAAGATCGCGGTCAGGAGCGCGATATCCACTCCCAACCCGGCCACCGCGATCAAGACCGCGGCGGTGATGATCGTGGCACGGACGACCTGACCGAGACCGGGGCCGAACGCCGCGCCCGCGCCCACCGCGGTGGCGGTTACGGCGCTGCGGGCGATGTTCCCCATCACCAGGCCCGCCACGAGGATCAGCACCGCGGCCAGCACACGCGGCACGAAAACCGACAGGCTGTCGACGACGGACGTCAGGAGTGCGAGCCCGAGGGCATCCGCCGCGTTCGCCACGAAAAAGAGCAGGACCGTCCAGAATACCACCGCGCCCACGATACGGGAGGCGGCCTGTTCCTCCGTGGCGCCCCAAAACGAGGTGCGGAACCAGCGCCCCGGAACCGCACGCTCCACCGCCGAAATGACTCGGACCGTCAAGGTCCGCAGCAGGAACGCGAGCAGCACGCCGACGGCGAGCAGGATGACGGCGGTGATCAGATTCGACTGGTTCGCCGCGAGCCAGGGTCCGATGTTCTCCATGAATGGCAACTCGTTGGTGAGGAGCAGGCCGCGCGCCGGGGCTCACAACCCCGCGAACGCCCCCAGGTCTTGGAGCTCGGGCGAGTCCCGCACGTCGAGCACCACGGCGTCGTCGGGGAGAGGATCCCCGAAGGCCAGGCGGAGGATCGCCGGGGCGGGTGACTCGGCGTCGAGGAGCTCGCCGGATGAATGCAGCTCACGGAAGCGCTCGACGTCCGGGAAGTCCTGCTCGCTCTGGCGGCGAATGAGCTCCTGCATGCCGGTCTCGATCACGCCCGGGGCGAGCGCGTAGGCACGGATTCCGTGTGGACGCTCCTCTCGGGCGGTCACGCGGGTGAGCATGTCCACCGCGGCCTTCCCGGCGCAGTAGGCACCCCACCCCTCGATGGGATGCACCGCCGCGCCCGATGAAATGTTGACGACCGTGCCCGTGCGCCGGGCGGCGTGGAGGCGCTCGAGATAGATGCGCGTCCCATGGAAGACACCGAGCAGATTGACCTCGACGTGCGTGCGCACATCATCCGGCCCAATCTCTCGCACCGGTCCGATGGGGTCGAGGAGTCCCGCGTTATTCACCCAGAGGTCGATCGGCCCGAGACGCTCCTCGGCTTCGGAGGCGAAACGGCTCAGCGCCTCGTAATCCGTGACGTCCACGTGTCCGTAGTGGATGCGCTCGGGGTCGTCGGGGAGTTCTCCGGCGTCCGGATCCGATCTCGCGCAGAGGGCGAGCTTCAGTCCGTGGCGGTGACAGACCCGGGCCAGGCCGGCACCGATGCCTCGGCTCGCGCCCGTGACGAGGGCGACGCGGTCACGCAGCGTATCCATTGAATCCTCCATTCTTCCTTGCTCGACGTCGAAGGCCCGGCGACTACTCGGCCGCGTTGAGCTTCCCCGCGACGCGCGCGCTGAAGCCCCGCGGTGTGAAACGCACCAGGAACGCACCGAGCTTGTTCATCGTGCCGGGGATCACGATCCGCCGCCCGGCCGTGAAGCCCCGGTAGCCCGCTTCGGCCACCGCGTCCGCTGTCGTCATCGGTACCGCGCCGGTGGCGATGCCCGCTTCACCCATGTCCGCGCTCCCCTGGAAGCCGGTGGGCACGGGTCCGGGACAGAGGACGGTGACGGTGACGCCCTGACGTCTCACTTCCTCGGCGATCGCCTCGGAGAAGTGGAGAACGTACGCCTTGCTCGCGTAGTAGACGGCCATGAGCGGGCCCGGTTGGAAGGCGGCCGTGGAGGCGACCTGCAGCACGCCGCCGCGTCCACGCTCGACCATGCCGGGGAGGAACAGCCGAGTCATGCGAGTGAGCGCCTCGATGTTCACGCGGATCATGCCGATCTCACGGTCGAGGTCCTGCTCGTGGAACGGACCGTGGCTCCCGAAGCCGGCATTGTTGACGAGGATGTCCACGTCGATCCCGGCTTCGGCGAGCTCCTGCCGGATCGTCTCGGGCACGTCCGGGCGGGCCAGGTCCCCGGCAATCACCCGCGCCGAGACGCCGTGCTCGACTTCGAGCTCGCGCGCACGCTCCCCGAGCTCGTCCACGCTCCGGGCGGTGAGCACCAGATCGTGCCCGTGCCGGGCGAATACTCGGGCCAGGGCGAGCCCGATGCCCCGAGACGCCCCCGTGATCAGAACTCGCCCGCCGTCGCTCGCTGGATTCATCGCCGTCCCCTCCACCGTGTTCTCGGCACGTGCACCTCGTGACTCGGTGACTCGTTCGAGGCTTCTGGTCTAGACCCCCACCTTCTCTCCCAGCTCGGCGGCGGCCAGGATGCGGCGAATCTCTCCGCTGCGCTCCTCCGACACCGGGGAGAGCGGGGCCCGGGGCTGTCCTCCGTGCAGGCCGAGGAGGTCCAGAGCGGCCTTCACGCCGGGCACCCCCATGCCGCCCACGATCTGGTCGTGGACCGGAGCGATACGCTCCTGGAGGCGGCCGGCGTCCTCGAGCCGGCCGTCCCCGAAAGCGGCCGAGATCTCCGCGGCCTCCGCACAGGCCATCAGCCCCACCGCAACGATGCCCCCCACGGCACCGATCTCGAGCCCACCGTAAAGGATCGCCCCGCTTCCGACCAACACCTGGAAGTCGTCCGCGGTCTCTTCCACCAACTCCCCGACGAGCTCCAACTTTCCACGGGAATCCTTGATCCCCACGATATTGTCGTGCCGAGAAAGCTCGGCGACGAGCCCCGTCGGAAGCTCCAAGGTGCTGAGCCGAAGAGGGACCTGATAGACCATCACCGGAACCGGCGACGCATCGGCCACCGTGCGGTAGTGCCGGGCCAACGCCTCGGGAGTCATCGCCCCCTTGTAGTACGCCGGCGGGCTCACGAGAACCGCATCGGCTCCGGCGGCGGCCGCCTCTCGAGTGAGGCGGATCGCCTGGCGAGTGGATTCGGCACCGGTCCCCGCGATGAGCAGCGCGTCGGCCGGAATGACGTCCCGCGCCGCTTCCACGAGGGTGACCCGTTCGGGGTCGTCCAGGAACACGGACTCCCCGGTCGAGCCGGCGGTCAGGATGCCCCGGATGGGCCGCTCGAACCAATGCCGGAGATTGGTCCGGTAGGCGACGACGTCGAAGTCGCCGGTCACTGGGTCGAACGGGGTGGTGACGGGCAAGAACGTCCCGCCGAGGTCGATTCTCTCGATCTTACCGCTCACGCGCTCAGCCTCCGGCCAATCGTGTCATCTCGTCTTCGAGCCCGGTCGTTCCGGGCACGTCGCGGCTCTGTCCCGAGTCGCCCAACATGTTCATCTTGAGGTCGAAGTCCGCGGGGTTGTTCGCCGCGGCCTTGGCGACCTCGAAGTCCACCTCGCCCGAGCTCACCAATTCCATGAGGTGCTGGTCGAAGGTCTGCGAGCCGTAGTGCTCCTTCCCCTCCTCGATGAGATCGCTGATGTCGTCCATCCGGTCCGGATCACGAATGCAGTCTCGGATCGTGGAGGTGACGGGCATGATCTCCATCGCGGCCACGCGTCCCCCGTCCTTGCGCTGGACGAGTCGCTGAGAGATCACCGCCTGAATGGACTCGGACAGCCGCACGCGAATCATCTCCTGCTCGTTCGGATCGAACACGGCGATGATCCGCGACATGGTCTGTACCGCGTTCTTCGTGTGCAGGGTCGAGATCACGAGGTGGCCCGTCTCGGCCGCCTTGAGCGCCGTCTCGATGGTCACCTTGTCGCGCATCTCACCAATCAGAATCACATCGGGGTCCTGACGCAGCACGGCGCGCAGCCCGGTCTCGAACGAGTCCGTGTCGGTTCCGATGTCCCGCTGCGTGATCGAGGACATGTTGTCCCGGTGCAGGAACTCGATCGGGTTTTCGAGCGTCACGATATGCAACCGGCGATTCCGGTTCATCCAGTCGATCATGGCCGCCTGAGTCGAGCTCTTCCCCGAGCCCGTGACTCCGGTCACCAGGATCATGCCCCGACGGGTCGCCGCGATGCGGTTGATCACCGGTGGCAATCCGAGGTCCTCGACGGTGGGGATCTCGATCGGGATCGCCCGCATGACGATCATCGGCGAGCCCCGCTGCTTCATGATGTTGACGCGGAACCGCCCCACGCCCGGGATGCCCCAGGAGCAGTCGTAGTCGAGCAGCCGGTCGAAATCGCGCCGTTCTTCGTCATGAGGGATGAGCTGGAGCGCGATGCCCTTGACCTGATCGACGGTGAGCTTCTGCTGCGTGAGCGTCTGAAGATCACCGTTCACCCGAGCGCGGATGTAGTCCCCGGCCTTGATGTGGATATCGCTCGCGCCTCGTTCGACGGCGGCCTTGAACAGCTCCTGCATTCCGACCTCCCCTCCGTGACTCGGTGAACTTGGAACCTAGCGAACGGAGGGAAGCCACGCGATCACCCGAACGTCGCCGATCACCGCGGGCGCATGTGGCCGACCGGCACGGGTGCGCCCTTCGGCGAGCCCGATCCGCTCACTCGTCCAGCGCGCTCCGCCAGTCGAGCCCCATGTTCGCCCGGACCTCCGCCATCGTCCGCTCCGCCATCTCCCGTGCACGAACCGCGCCTTCGTCGAGGATTCGGCGTACTTCCTCCGGTCGGCGCCGGAATTCCGCCGCACGCTCCCGAAACGGCGCGAACGCCGACGCGATGTTTTCTGCGAGGATCTTCTTGCAGTCCACGCACCCTCTCGTGGCGCCCCGGCACTGGACGGCGATGTCCTCGAGCTGCTCCTCGTCGGCGAAAAAGCGGTGGAGCGAGAAGACGTTGCACATCTCGGGACGGCCCGGATCGTCACGTCGCACCCGTTGGGGATCGGTGACGGCCGTGCGCACGCGCTCCCATATCTCTTCGGGCTCGGCGAGGATTCCGACCGTGTTGCCGAGGGACTTGCTCATCTTCGCCTCGCCGTCGAGCCCGAGGATGCGCCCCACGTCCCGGTCGATGAGCGCCTCGGTCTCGGGGAAGGTGTCGCCGTAGCGCGCGTTGAATTTCCGCGCGATCTCTCGCGTGAGCTCGAGGTGCTGCCGCTGATCCTCGCCCACCGGCACGGCGTCCGCCTTGTACAACAGGATGTCCGCGGCCTGGAGAATCGGATAGTTGAGAATGCCAGCCGGGATGGAGTCGAACTGCTGTGCCTTGTCCTTGTACTGCGTCATCCGTTCGAGGTCGCCGACCGGCGTGATCGCGTTGAAGAGCCAGGCGAGCTCGGTGTGCTGGGGCACGTCGGACTGCACGAAGATGAGGGACCGTTCGGGGTCGAGCCCGACCGCCAGGAACGACACCGCGAGATCGAAGACGTTCTTGGGCATCTCGCTGGGATCCCCGCCCGCAGTGATCGCGTGATCATCCACGATGCAAAAGATGCAGTCGTGCTTCTCCTGCATCTCCACCCAACGGCGTAGCGCGCCCAGATAGTTTCCGAGGTGGGCTTCGCCGGAAGGCTGCATTCCACTGAACACTCGCTTTTTTCGGCCGCCCGACGTCGACTCCGGCATGCGCTCCGTTCCCTTCGCCTGGTCCGTGTTTCGAGGGCTGCTAAGTTAGCGTCCCGCTCCACGGCACGGCACCCGTGGAGGCGCCCAATCTACCCCAATCCCGACGAGCTACCCGTGCACCGACTGCTCGAGACCGCCCGCGCGGCCGCCGACGCCGCGACACACGTCCACCGCCGAGACTTCGGGGCCGGCCTCGCCAGCGCCACCCGGAAGGCCCGCGCGGACTACGTCTCCCGTACCGACCTCGACGCTCAGGAGGCGGCCCTCGACGTGATCCGCCGCAGGCATCCCGACCACCTGATCCTCGCCGAGGAGAGCGACGAGAGCGTGGCCACCCAACTCGCTCGCTGGGACGGCCGGCCGCTCTGGATCGTCGACCCGCTCGACGGTACGGCGAACTACCTGCACGGCCATCCCATGCACGCGGCCTCGGTGGCGGTGGCCGTCGACGGCGCGCCCGCGGCGGGGGTGGTGGCGTGCGGATCCACCGGCGAGCGGTGGTGGGCGGCGCGTGGGATGGGGACGTTCAAGAACGGCCGCCGCGTGACCGTATCCGAGCCCTGCCCGCTGATCGATGCGCTGGTCGGCACGGGCTTCCCGTTCAAGCGGCTGGATTTGCTCCCCGACTACCTCGGGCAGTTCGAGCGAGTGCTCCGGTCGGCCTCCGGAATCCGGCGGGGGGGATCCGCCGCTCTGGACCTCGCGTACCTCGCGCAGGGCGCCCTCGACGTCTTCTGGGAAGAGATCCTCATGCCGTGGGATTTCGCCGCCGGCATGGTCCTCATCCAGGAAGCGGGAGGGATCGTGACGGGCGTCGGTGGGGACGAGCCGACGTTGACGGAGGGACCGCTCCGCGCGGCCAACAGCCCGCGCCTCCTCGACGAGCTGAACGCAGTCCTGGGCACCACCGCCGACGCGGACTAGCACCCCCGTGCCGTGGGGGGCCTCCTACGAGCGCGGACGCTCCTCGACAACTCCGGGTGGGCCATTCAGGCCCAGCTCAGGTCGTGGTCCGAGAGCGGCAGCGATCGGATGCGATGTCCCGTCGCCGCATGGATCGCGTTGCAGAGTGCCGGGATCACGGGTGGCAACATGGGCTCACCGATCCCCGTGGGATCGTTGTCCGACTCGATGAAGTCGAGCTCCACCTCGGGCGCCTGCCGGATGCGCAGCAGCGGGTATTCGTCGAAGTTCTCTGGCTCGGCGTGCCCGTCCACGATCCGGACCTCCTGGCCCAGCGCGTGGCTGATCCCCTCGATAATGCCACCCTGCACGTTGTTCTCGGCGTTCAGGGGATTGATGATGTGACGTCCGACGTCGCCGACGGCCCACACCTTGTCCACGGCGAGCTCGCCCTCCCGGCTCACGGTCGCCTGCACCACCTCCGCGAAGTATCCGCGGTGGCTGTAGTGGAACGCCACCCCTAATCCGCTCCCCTCGGGAAGGTCGGTCCTTCCCCAGTCCGAGATCTCGGCAACACGCTCGAGCACGGCCCGCATGCGCTCCGGGTCGAGCGCCGCATCGGCCCCCGCGGCATCGAGGATGCCCAGACGGAACCGCACGGGATCGACGCCGGCCTCGTGCGCCAACTCGTCGATGAAGCACTGATACACGAACGCGAGGCCGTTGCTTCCCGGCGCCCGCAATGCTCCGGTCGGGACGCCCGAGGGGATCAGGCTCGCGCCCATCTCCATGTTCGGAACGAAGCCGGCCGGGAATTCGGTATCACGCACGCTGGCACTCGACTGGAAGCTTTCGCCTTCGCCGAACGACACGAAATGATTCCGCCAGGCCACCAGGCGTCCGGTCTCGTCGACACCGCCTTCCAAGCGGTGGTACCCGGCCGGCCGATAGAGGTCGTGGCGCATGTCGTCTTCGCGCGTCCACAAGAGCTTGACGGGCACGCCTACCTCGCGTGCGATCCAGGCCGCTTCGACCACGGCGTCGTTGTAGAGCCGGCGTCCGAACCCCCCTCCCATCCGCATGAGGTGTATCGTGATGTCTTCCTCGGCCATGCCGAGGGTCTCGGCCACCAACGACCGTCCGCGCTGCGGCGTCTGTGTGGGCCCCCAGATCTCGAGCTGGCCGTCCCGGTAGTGGGCGGTACAGTTCTGTGGCTCGAGCTGGGCATGAGACAGGAAGGGATACCGGTACTCGGCCTCCACCCGGTGTGGCGCGCTCCGGAGCCCTGACGACGGATCGCCGTCGGTACGAAGGTTCATCCCGGGCACCTCGCCGTAGAGCTCCCGAGCGCGCGCTTCGAAGCCGTCGCTGCTTTGCGCCGCGGTGGGCCCCTCGTCCCAATCCACGCCCAGAACGTTCACCCGAGCCTGGTTCACCAACCACCAGTTGTCGCCCACGACCGCGACACCGGACAGGAGCCCGCCCAGATCGTCTCCACCTTCCACGACGAACGCGTCACGGACTCCGGGTTGGCGGCGCACCTCGTCGAGGTTGGCGCTCCGCACCCTCCCGCCGAACACGGGGCATTTCTCGAAGACCGCGTGGAGCATGTCGGGCATCTCCACATCGATTCCGAACAGGGGCTCCCCGGTGACGATCGCGTCGAGGTCGACGTTGTGCACCGGCGTGCCGATGATCCGGAACTGATCCGGGGTCTTCAGCGCCACGCTCTCCGGATCGGGCGCCGTCATCCCAGAGGCGGCATCCGCGAGCTCGCCGTACGACGCACTCCGCCCGCTCCTGGCGTGCCGCACGACACCCGCGTCCGTGCTCAGCTCCGCCATCGCCACCCCCCACTCGTCCGCCGCGGCTTGCAGCAAGACCTGACGGGCCGCAGCCCCGGCCTGGCGCATGGGCAGCCAGTGGGTCGGCGTCGCGGTGCTTCCTCCGGCGAATTGGCGTGAGTAGAGCGAGGGGTCGAAGTCGGCCTGCTCCACGTGGACGTCTTCCCACGCCACGTCCAACTCCTCCGCGATCAGCATGGGCAGCATGGTCTTCACGCCCTGACCGACCTCCGGATTCTGGGCCATGATCGTGATCATGCCGTCGGGGTCGATGCGGACGAACCCGTTCGGCACGAAATCGGCCGCGGCCGCGGTGGCCCCACGCACGCCGAAGACGTCGAAGTAGCTCGAGATCAGCAGCCCGCCCCCGGCGACCGCGCTCAAGCGCAGGAAATGCCGACGGTTCATGGTCGTGGCACTCATGATTCCTCCTCGCCGCCGTCGGGCGCGGCCGTGCCGGCCATCAGCCTCGCGGCCCGGTGAACTCCCTCACGGATGCGGACGTACGTGCCGCAGCGACACAGATTTCGGTCCATCGCACCGTCGATGTCCTCGTCCGTGGGGGTCGGGTTCCGCTCGAGAAGCGCCGCCGCCGCCATGAGCTGGCCAGCCTGACAATATCCGCACTGCGGCACGTCCAGCTCCCTCCACACCCGTTGCAGGGGGTGGCTCCCGTCCGGGGAGAGCCCTTCGATCGTGACGACATCGTCACCCTCGAGCGTCTCCAGCCTGACCTGACAGCTACGGGTCGTACGGCCGTTCACGTGCACGGTGCACGCACCGCACTCCGAGATCCCGCAGCCGAACTTCGTCCCCTTCAGGTCCAGCTCGTCGCGAAGCACCCAGAGCAAGGGCATGTCGGGCGGCGCATCCACCGACACGGGGGCGCCGTTCAGGGTGAAGTTGACGAGCATGGGGCGAGCCTCCCTGATGTACGCATGAGCCGACTGTCTTCCATCGTCTGATCCTACGATGGAGTCGGCCCGTCCAGCAAGCCGCATCGAATCCGCCTGTTCCCGGTCGGGCCGAAGGGTGCTGCCGCCCGGCCGACTCGGGCGGCAGACCAAGAAAAAAGGCCGGGAGCCGCGGCTCCCGGCCCGACCCGCTCACGCGTCGCCGATCAGGACTTCGAGATCTCGATCTTCCGGCCCTTGGCTTCGGCGACCTTCGGGAGGTCCACGGTCAGCACCCCGTTATCGAAGCGCGCCGTGATCTCTTCCGCCTTCACGGTCCGGGGAAGCGTGAACGAGCGCTGGAATCCGCCGTAGCTCCGCTCCCAGACGTGGTAGCGACGCTCCTCGCTCCCCTCGGTGCGCTCCTCGACCTTCTCGCCACTGATGGTGAGGACGTTGTTCTCGAGCTCGACCGAGACGTCGTCCTCGCTCATTCCGGGGAGCTCCGCGGTGAGCACGAGGTTGTCCTTCGTCTCGCTGACGTTCACGGCGGGCATCCAGCTCGTGCCCCCATCCCCCTCTCTACGAAGCGGGCTCTCGTCGAAGAAGCGCGCCAAGCGGCTCGACACGTCCTCGAGCTCCCGCCACGAAGTGAGTCCGGGATTCCGATACTGATGGCGTGTGATGGCCATGTTGACCTCCTTGTGGATGTGGGTGGTGCCGTGCGTGCCCCACCGGGACGTGATCACCCGGTCGGACGATGCGCCTTTTCGCTTCTCACCCTCTTTCCCAGAGCAATCGATGTGCCAATTCCAAGGCCGCCTCACGCTGCCAGAATGAACGACCATGGACGGTCGCGGTGCCCGTCGCTATGCCAGAATGACGCTGTCGGCGTCCGCCGCATGCCACTTGCTACGGCGGGTCGGATGCGAAAGGGCGGGCAGTGGGGACGCGCTCGGGCCCGGCCGCTAGCAGCCCGCCCGGGCCGACTCGACACCAGCGAGGCGCGCGGCGCCGAGCGCCGGGTCGACGGGCGTGGTCGTGAGCTCGAGGCCGAGGGGCTCGAGGAGAGGAAGAAGCACGGGACGCAGCGCTCCCCCCTCCGCGATCAGCCCTCCCCACAGTGCGAGGCGCAGCGGAGGGTCGGCCGCATCGGCGCTCCCCGCGGCGGTCAAGCGCTCCACGAGCGCGAGGAGGTGCGTGCGAAGCTCGGCCGCCGCGTCGGTCACGATGGCCGAGGCCACGGGATCGCCATCCCGCGCCACCTCGATGACACGCGGAGCCAGGGCGGCGAGTTGGCCGCGCGTCGCCCGATCGGTCCAAGCGATGAGGTCCTCGGGCCCCTCGATCTCCAGATGGGCCATGATCGCCGAGCGCAGCGCGGTCGGCTGCGCTCGGCCATCCTCCGCACGCGCCACGCTCCGGAGCGCCCGGACGGCGATCCAGTGTCCGCCTCCCTCATCCCCCAACCACGCGCCCCACCCCCCGACCCGTACCCGACGACCTTCGCTGTCGCGCGCCAGTGCGATCGTGCCCGTTCCCGCGATCAACAGGATGCCGGGCCCTTCGCCGAAGGCGCTCGCGAAGGCGGCGGCGGCATCGGTTCCGACTCGCACGTGCGTCGCCAGGTGACGAGCCACGAAACCCTGCTCGACTCGTTGCCGCACCGGCTCGCGCCCCGCACCGGCGAGCCCCACCCAAAGGGCCCGGGCCGGCAGCTCTGCCCCGGCTCGACGCACCGCCGCACGGACGACCTCTTCCACGGCCCCGACCGTGCCCTCGACCGGCCCCTCTCCGAGCGGGACGGAGGGGCCGCTACACCGGGCGAGCTCCGTCCCGCGCGCGTCCGCCACCACTGCGGTGACACGCGAGCCTCCGGCGTCGACACCGACCCGACAGTCCGACACGTCACGGCCTCCGCGGGAAGATCCACCCCGCGAGCCAGCCGGTCGCGAAGGTGATCGCGCTGCCGAAGAGGACGTACCACGGCCACGCCATATGCTCTCGGAACAAGGTCACGAGGCCGATCCCGGTCGCCATTCCCACGATCGCCGCGCCCTGTCCCGGCCGCTTCGTGAGCACTCCGAGCGCGAATACGCCGAGCAGCCCCCCGTACACGAGCGAAGCGATGCCGAGCGCGACCTCCACCGCCGACGTCCCTTCGGAAAGCGGGATGAACAGGATCGCCCCCCCGATGAGGAGGCCCGCCCACACGAGGGTGAAGACCCGCCCCGCCCGGAAGATCCGGGCTTCGTCGTCCGAGGCGCCCACGATGGGGGCCCAGTAGTCGTACGCGGTCGAGGATGCCAACGAGTTGATGGACGAAGAAAGTGACGACATGGCGGCCGCGAAAACGCCCGCGATGAGCAGGCCCGTGAGGCCCGAGGGCAGGGCTTCCACGATGAAGCGGGCAAAGATCTCGTCGGGAATCGCGAAGTCGCGCCCGCCATAGTATCCCCAGAGCCCGAGCCCGACGAGAAGGAACAGCAGAAACTGTACGACGACCACGACACCACTCCCTACCAGCGCCCGCTGCGCGGAGCCACGGTCCCGACACGTCAGCAGGCGCTGCACGATGAGCTGATCGGTTCCGTGCGATGCCATGGTGAGGAACGCCCCACCCAGCACGCCGGCCCAGACCGTGTAGGTCGTGCTCAGGTTCCAGGTGAAGTCGACCACGTCGAGCTTCCCGGCGGCGGACGCGGTCGTGAGCACCTCGCCCCACCCGCCCGGCACGAGGAGCTGCACCGCGATCCCGGCCACGGCCGCACCGAAGAGGTAGAGGCTCATCTGCACGGCGTCGACCCAGACGACCGCCTTGATCCCGCCGTAGTAGGTGTAGACCACGGTGAGCGCCCCGATGACGACGATCGACGCCGGGTACGGCCACCCGGTGATCAGCGCGAGCGGGATGGCCGTGGCGAACAACCGTACCGAATCGGCGAGTAACCGGGTGATCATGAAGATCGCCGACGTGAACCTGCGCGCGCCTACGCCGAAGCGGGTTTCGAGCAGAGCGTACGCCGTGACCAGCTCTCCACGGTAGTACGCGGGGAGAAGCACGGCCGCCACGACGACGCGGCCCGCCAGGTATCCCAGGGTGAGCTGCAGGAAGACGAGGCTCCCCGTGTAAGACACGCCCGGAATGCTCAGAAACGTGAGCGTGCTGGTCTCCGTCGCCACCACGGACAGCATGACCGCGAACCACGGGAGAGACCGGCTGCCCAGGAAGTAGTCGCTGCCCTCCTTCTGGCCCCGCCCCAACCAAGCGCCCCACGCCGTCACGCCGAGGAGATAGGCGATCAGGACCACGAGGTCCAGACCGTTGAAGGCGCTCATTCAATTACCACGGGGCGTCACCTCGAGATCGGTGATGGCGCGCGCGACCGCGTCATGCACGGCCCGCCGCAAGGGAATGTGCTTCCGGTTCTCGCGGGTCGGGTGGACGCGGTTGGTGAGCAGGACCACCCACACGTCGAGCTCGGGATCGATCCAGAGGGACGTCCCGGTGTAACCGGTATGCCCGAAGGCCGACTCGGTGAAGTAGTCCCCGGCCGACGAGCGCCCTTCGGGGGTGTCCCAGCCGAGCGCGCGCGACGAGGACGGGTCCTGTCGGGCCGTGAATTCGCGCAGCACCTCCGGCTCGAGCAGGCGGACCGAGTCGGGGCGGGGCACCGGACACGGCTCGCCCACGACCTCCCCCGGAGCGCAGGCCGGGACCCTGCCGCCGCTCGACATCATGCGGGCGAACACCGAGAGATCGAGCGCGGTGCTGAACAGCCCGGCGTGTCCCGCCACCCCTCCCATCGCGTCCGCATTCTCGTCGTGCACGCGCCCCCAGACGAGCTCGTTTCGCCAGGTCGTGTCGAGCTCGGTCGCCGCGATGCGGGGCAGGAGCGAGAGGTCGGGGCGGTACAACGTCTCCCGCATGCCCAGCGGCTCCCACACCCGGCGCTCGAGGAACGCGTCGAGCTTCTCTCCCGTGACCGCCTCGACGATCCAGGCGAGCGTCATCGGCCCCATGTCCGAGTAGACGGTCTCCTCGCCCGGCTCGGCTTCGAGCGGCTCGTCGGCCACGGCGGCCCGGTACGCGGCCTCACCCTCGAGCTCGAAGAACCAGCGGCGGAACGGCGGAAGGCCCGCCCTATGCACGAGGAGATCGCGCACGGTCACGTCCCGCTTGCGTGGATCGCCCCGAGCCCACTCCGGGAGGTAAGAGACGACGGGGGCGTCGAGGTCGAGCCGGTCCTCCTGCACGAGCTGCATGACCGCGGTCGTCGTGCCTACGACCTTCGACACGGAGGCGAGATCGAAGAGGGACGTGGGCGTCACCGGCCGGCCGCTCCCCCAGGCGAGCTCCCCGTAGCCCCGGAGATGAACCAACCGGCCGTGGCGTCCCACCGCGAGCGCGGCGCCCGAGGCCGCGGAGTCGGCGAGCGCGGTCTCCACGATGGCGTCGAGCCGGGCGGAGAGGTCGGGCTCCATCCCGACCGCCGAGGGCGAAGCTTCGCGCTGCTCGGCGCCACCCCCCGGATCTCCCGCGTCCCCCGCGATGCCGGCCGCCACGAGCGGGTCGTCCGCCGAGCGGCTCGAAGGAGGGGCCGACGTCTTGGGGCGGTCCAGGCCGTGGCCGATGGGGTAGGCCGGCGGCAGGGGTACCGGCAGTCGTCCGGTGACGGCCTCCTCACCGAAGAGCGCTCCGAGCGCCGCCCGCTGTGACACCTCCCGATCTCCCCACGCGACCAGGTAGCTCCCGACGTGCGGAAGCGCCGACAACAGGTAGGGATTCCCGAGCGAGACGAGGATCGTGCGGCCCCTGGGGGCGTGACCGTCGACGAGCTCCCGGAACGGCTCGGGAAGCGCGCCCGGGCCAGAGCCCGCGGACGGCGGCACGTAGGCGGTGATCAAGACCGTCCCCTCGTCCGCCGCGGCTTCGACGGCCTCGGCGGCCCGCGCGTACGCCGCCGAATCGCTGCGCTCGTCCAGGACGACCTGCTCGGCTCGGGGAACGCGGCGACGCAGGCCGGGCGAGAAGGCGCCTCCGGCCCAGAGCCACGAAGACGGGGCGTACCGGACGTGGACGAACGGTGGGGGCGTCCGATCCGGCCTCGACACCGAGCGCCCACCGCCGTGCCTCACATTCGCGTCGAGGGGCACGAGGCGGAGCGGATCCCGGACCAGCGTGATCGAGCGGGCCGCCGCCGAATCGGCGAAGGCCAGGTGCGCGCCCGACCCCACCACCTCGTCGACGCGGTCCAGGGAAACCTCCGCGCCCCGATGCAGCCCGAGACGCGCCTTCATCTCGAGGATTCGACGCGCGGACGCCTCCAGGCGGCTCCGCTCCAGTCGACCCTGCCGCACCGCGTCCACCACCGCCGCCACCACCTCGGGCACGGCCCTGGGCGCCAGGATGACGTCCGCTCCGGCTTCCAGCGCCCGGATCGACGCTTCACGGATTCCGTACATGTCGGTGATCGCGCGCATGGTCAGAGCGTCGGTGAGCACCAGTCCGTCGAATCCGAGCTCATCCCGGAGAAGTCCGGTGAGGAGCGGAGCCGAGAGAGTGGCCGGGGGCGACCCCGGTCCCAGCAGCTCGGGGAGCTGAACGTGCGCGGTCATCACCCCGTCGACCCCTTCCTCGATCGCTCGGACGAACGGGACGAGCTCGAGGGAATCGAGACGCTCGCGGTTCGCATCGACCACGGGCAGCCCCAGGTGCGAGTCGACCGACGTGTCTCCGTGCCCCGGAAAGTGCTTGGCGGTGGTGAGCGCCCCACCCTCGCGAGCACCGCGGACGAAGGCCGTGCCGAGGCGCGCGACGGCTTCCGGATCAGCGCCGAAGGAGCGCGTCGAGATCACCGGATTGTCCGGATTGGAGTTCACGTCGAGCACCGGCGCGAAGAGCATGTGCACGCCGGTGGCCCGGGCCTCGAGAGCGGTCATCCGACCGTATTCGAACGCGAATCGCTCGTCGTCGATGGCCCCGAACGCCATCGTGGGCGGAAACGCCGTGCCCCCGCCCTGCGGCAGGAGCGAGGGAAGCGCGTACGTGCCGCTCAAGCGCATGCCCGGCCCGCCGTTCTCGAAGTCGGACGCGACGAGAAGCGGCACCTCCGCGTGCTCCTGGAGCGCGTTCAGCTTGGCCACGTATGCGTGCGGCGTCCCGATGGACGGAGATACGCCCCCGATCCCGTGCCCCTCCACCCATGTCCGGAGGGGCTCGAACTCCGGGCTGGTGGGCGCCGTGTATCCGCCCGGGATCCATTCGATGACGAGCTGTCCCGCGAGCTGCTCCAGCGAGAATCCACTCAGGGTCCGTTCCACCCAGGCAGCCCCTTCCATGGACGGCGTTACCGAGACGGTGGGCGGCCCGGCGGCCGCGGGTCCTCGCCGTTCACCGTCCGGAGCGGGCCCCCGGATTCCGCCGCAGGACGTGGCGAGAGCGATTGCGATGAGCGTGCCGAGCCGGCGCAGCTCAGCTGTCACTGGCTTTCCGGGCTCGCGGGGGAATGGTCAGGCCGGCCCCGATATCGAAAAGCGGCGGGATCCGGGTCGGCACCCGGCCCGAGATCTCGAACTGCCCGAACAGCGCCCGCGCCGCGGCCCGTTGACTGACCTCCGCGTTGCTCCACCCCAACATGTACGCCTGCGCATCCGGAAAATCTCGAATCAGGTATGGATTCCCGAACGACACGACAACGTGGGGCACGCCCGCGTCGCCGAGCCGTCCGATGAAATCCGCCAGCTCTTCCGGAATGGCGACCGAGCCCTGGTACGATACGGCGGTCACGTACGTGCTCACGACGACGAGCGCGCTCTCGCCGACCTCACGCCACAGGGCTTCGTACCGTTCCTTCCGCGAATCACGCTCGACCTCGAACGTCGACAGCCGCGGATAGACGGAACGGAGCTGCCGGTCGAAGGTGCGTCCCGCGAGGATGTCACTGGACCGGCGATACGTGACCGAGAGCACGCGAGCCGAACGCGTGCCACGCAAGGGCAGGAGGTTGCGATCGTTCTTCAGCACCGTGATGGAGCGTTCCGCGATGTGCTCGGCGAGTCCCGTGTGCTCCGGGATCCCGACCGTGTGCTTGAGGCCGTCCAGCGGCACCGTCCGCAACGTGTCCAGACCGAGCGAAGCCTTCGTCGCGAGCAATCGGCGTACCGACCGGTCGATCCGGGATTCGGGGATGCGCCCGCTCTCCACGGCCTCCACGATTCCGTCGATCGCAGCCGGAACGGAAGCCGGCATCAGAATGACGTCGGCTCCCGCTTCCACGGCGCGCACGGCGGCTTCCGCGGCGGTGCGCCCACGAGCGATCGCGCTCATGTCCATGGCATCCGTGAAGACGAGGCCATCGAAGCCCATCTCGTCTCGGAGCAGCGTGTCCAAGACGTAGGGCGAGAGCGTGGCCGGGTCGCGGTTGCCGCCGTTGAGCCCCGGTACGGAGATATGCGCCGTCATGACGGCCCCCATGCCCGCATCCATCGCGGCCCGGAACGGCCGGAGCTCGACCGAGTCCATGCGGGCGCGGTCATGGTTGATGACGGGCAACGCCATGTGGGAGTCGACGTCGGTGTCGCCGTGGCCCGGAAAGTGCTTGCCCGTGGCGATCGCCCCGTGATCCTGGACGCCCGCGACGAACGCCGAGCCCATGCGCGACACGTCGGCGGGGTCCTCTCCGAACGCCCGAACGTTGATGATCGGGTTCTCCGGATTGTTGTTGACGTCGAGGACCGGAGCGAACGGAACGTGGATGCCCACCGCCCGCGCTTCGACCGCGGTCACCCGCCCCATCTGGTAGGCCAGTCGTGGGCTCCCCGTGGCGCCGACGGCCATGAGCGACGGAAAGTCCGTGGCTCCGCCGAGATCGATGTTCCCGGGAGTGTGGACCGCACCTCGCATCCGGAAGCCGGCACCGGTCTCCAGATCCGCCGCCACGAGGAGCGGAACACGCGCGTGCTCCTGGAGGTCGTTCAGCTTGGCCGCGACCTCCGTCGGCGATCCCACCGACATGATCACACCACCGATGTGGTGATCTTCGATCATGCGCACGATCCGCTCGTGGCTGCGGGAGCCCGCCGGAGCGTAGTCGCCCAGCACCCACGGCATCATGAGCTGCCCGACCTTCTCCCTCAGGGTGAACGAAGCGAGCGTGGCTTCGGACCAGGGGAGCGAGGCCGCATTCTCGGGCACCGCCCCTCCTTCCCCTCCCGTTGCGGAAGGCGGAGGCGCCGAGCTCGGAGACCCACCGGTCGCGGACCGGCCCGGAGCGTCCGTCCCGGGTGCCTCGGCCGCATCCGTGGCCGCCTCTTCGCCCTGGGAGGCCTCCGGCTCCACCTTACCCCCGATGAATGGAATGCCACCGCCACATGCCGGGATCAGGGAGATCAGAGCCAGCGCCCAGGCGAGCCGCCCTGGGGATCCGAACGTTCTTGAAAGAGAGCTGCGCATGAAGGCGGGAGCCTCGGAGAAGTTCGTTGACGGCTTCCCCCGGCGACACGATGCTTGCCTCATGATTCGGATGACTCAAGAGGGGTCGCCCCGTGGCGTCGAGGAACGCGCGAAAGTTACGTGGCCCCATACCCCGTCACAATCACGTGTGTTCGCGCGCCGAACCTCTGTCCCGGCCTTGCTGGTCTGCGCGGCCTGTTTCGGAACGCCTCCGGAAGGGGCCGGTGACGAGGACTCCCGAGCGGCACCCGGGGTCGAGGCTCGCGCGGCCGCGGAGGTGGTGCGACCGGGCGTCGATGTCCTCCTCGACGACTCGCTGCACCTGGTCCGCGAGCGTGCGGTCGGTCTGATCACGAACCACACCGGCCTCGACCGGATGGGCCGCTCGTCGATCGACCGGCTCGCCGACCGTCCGGACATCGACCTCGTCGCCCTGTTCTCACCGGAGCACGGCATCGAGGGACGGACCGAAGCGGGGGAATCGGTGACCAGTCGCACGGACGCGCGCACCGGCCTCCCGATCCACTCCCTCTACGGCGACACCCGACGGCCGAGCGCCGATATGCTCGAAGGCATCGACGTGCTTCTCTTCGACCTCCAGGACGTGGGGGCTCGTTACTACACCTACGTCTATACGATGGCGTACGCGATGGAGGAGGCCGGCCGGCACGACATCCCCTTCGTCGTGCTCGACCGCCCGAACCCGATCGGGGGCGAAGCCGTGCAGGGAAACGTCCTCGACCCGGATTTCAGCACGTTCGTAGGGCTCTATCCAATTCCCATGCGACACGGGATGACTCCCGCCGAGCTCGCACGTCTGTACGTCGGCGAGTTCGGGATCGACGTGGATCTCGGGATCGTGCCCGTGGCGGGCCTCACCCGCTCGATGACGTTCGATCGCACCGACCTTCCCTGGGTCCCCCCGTCGCCGAACATGCCGTCCCTGGAAAGCGCCCTCGCCTATCCGGGCACGTGCTTGTTCGAAGGGACGCCCCTCTCGGTGGGCCGCGGCACGGAGCGGGCGTTCCAGTGGGTCGGGGCCCCCTGGCTCGACGGTGAAGCGCTCGCGGAGCGGCTCAACGCATACGAGTTCGAAGACGCTCGCTTCGAGGCCACCTCGTTCACCCCCGACGGCCCGGGAGACGGGAAGTTCGACGGTGTCGAAGTGCACGGCGTGCGCGTCGTCCCGGAAGATCCGTCGTTCGACGCCCCGAAAATCGGCGTCGCGATGATCCTCGAGGCGCGCCGCATGTCGGGCGACGACTGGGAATGGAACGTGGCCCACTTCGACCGCCTCGCGGGCACGGATGCGCTGCGCCGGGGGATCGAAGCCGGGCACGACCTGGAAGAGCTGACCCGCGACTGGACCGAACAGCTACGTGCGTTCGAGGAAGTCCGGAGCCGTTACCTGATTTATCCGTAGGCCCTTCGGGTCGAACCGACAGCGCGCACCCCCGGAGAGATGGCCTTCGCGTACTTTCTGGCGCACGCGGGCCAAGACTTCTGGCCCACGCTCAACCTGCCCAACCCCAGAGCAGCCGACCCACCACCGCTCCACCGAGCACCAGCCACACCGTGTTGGTCCGGAAGCGCACGACCAGGAACGCGGCCGTCAACGCGATGACCCAGGCGGGCCACGACGTGAGCACGCCCGCCCCGAGCTCGATGGTGACCGCGACCATCAACGCGAGCGCCGCGACGTTCACGGCATCGAGGAACGCGGCCATCCACGCCGACCGGCGGAGCTTGGGGATGAGCGGATTCAGGAGGAGCACGAAGAAGAACGAAGGGAGAAAGATGCCCAGCGTGGCCACCGCCGCACCCGGCGCCCCGTCGAGCACGTAGCCGACGAACGTCGCGGTCGACAGGACCGGTCCCGGGGTGAACTGTCCGATCGCGATCGCGTCCAGGAGCTCGGCCTGCGTCAGCCAGCCGTAGCCGGCAACCAAGTCCCCTTCGAGGAACGCGACGAGCACGTAGCCGCTCCCGTACAGGATGGCTCCGACCTTGAGAAAGAACAGGAACACCTTCACCAGCGACACGCTGGTCGCGGCGCCGGCTCCGCCCGCCAGCCCGGCCGTGGCGGCCCCCAACGTCCCGGCCTTCAGGATCCCACCACTGCTCCCGGCTCCTGCTACCTCCGCGGAGGGCAGGAACAGGATCGGCGCGTAGCGTTCCGCCGTTCCCGCACCGCCGCCGCGTGAGGCGCGGAACCAGAGCATCCCCAGGACTCCACCGAGCAGCAGGCCCGGGATCTCTCCGAGTCCGGCCAGCAGAAGGACGACCACCGCCGCCCCCAACACCGCGAAGCGCCAGTCCCTCACCGCCGAACGCCCGAGACGCCAGACCGCGCCGAGGATCACCGCGATCACGGCGGGCTTGATGCCGTAGAGGAACGGCTCCACCCGAGGCAGGGTCCCGTAGGCGACGTAGAGCCATCCGAAGGAGCCGGTGATGAGCACGGCCGGCAGGATGAAGCAGCTTCCGGCGGTCAGGAGTCCCGCCCAACCGGCTCGCTCATAGCCGACGTGCATCGTCATCTCGGTCGAGTTCGGACCGGGAATGAGATTGGTCGCCCCCACCAAGTCCAGGAAGTGCTGTCGCGACATCCACTTCCGCCGCATGACCACCTCGTCCTCGAGCATGGCGATGTGGGCCGCCGGTCCTCCGAAGGCGATCACGCCGAGCTTCAGGAAGAGGCGCGCGAGCTCGCCCAGTCGGCCACGGCCGTCTCGCTCCCCCGGGGACATCGATTACGAGCCCGGGTGCCCGCTCTCGTCACCCGTAGTGGGCCCCACGGGCGGGGTTCTCCTGCGGAGCACCGCGTCGACCGACCACGGGCCGCTCCCCGCCACGACCAGGAACAGCGATCCGAGCAGCATGGACCAATCCGTCCGCATCTCGTGGGCCATGCTGAAGAGGCCGTAGGTCGAGAGCTCCCGGACCGGGAACGGTCCGAAGCCCTGACCGAACAGGATCGGAATCTTCGTCGTGACGATAGCGACCATCATGATGACGAGGGTCGGAATCGCCGCGACCCTGGTGAGCAGACCGACCAAAAGCATGGCGCCACACACGACCTCGAACACGCCGACGAAGGCCGCCGTGAAATCCGGCCACGGAAACCCCATCGACTCGAAGCGCCCCGGTCCGCGGCTCCCCGGATACACGAACTTCTGGATCCCCTCGGCGAGGAAGACGGCACCGACCATCACCCGAATCAAGGGCGTGGCTCCGTGTGCGGCGTGTGGATCGCTGGCAAGGACATGCGCTCTCATGGCGGCTCCTACTCTGACACGGGCTGTTGAGGAGGCGTGTCATCGGAGCGCCGGCCGAACCGGAACTCCGCGAACCGGTCGGGGCGAAAAACCTCTCCGTCGAACACGCGTCCGAGGCGGCGCTCGAATTCCGGGAGGTCCGTGAGCGGGACCGGCTCTGCATCCCGCTCAACCGGTCGGAAAAAGTCCTCCCAGTGCCCGAGCAGCACGCGGCGGGGACGGAGGTTGGCGACCACGGCCTCGGGATGCCAGGGCACCTCTTCGAACGTGGCTGGAACGAGCACGGCTACGTCGACCGGCCGCTCGTCCACGAGCTCCTCGGGCGCGAAGCCGAGCGGGGGCGGGGCGACGGCGTCCTGGTAGTAGATCCTGAACGCCACGTCACCGTCGTCGGACAAAAAGTCGACGAGGAACGCGTACGTCGCCCCATCCAGCCATTCCGACGCCCGTCGTGGGGGCTCCTCGAGCGGGGTGTCGACGGTGCCACGGTAGAGCGTGAGACCGTCGAAGTGCGGGCCGTGCATGCTCCGGAGCGGCATGATGCGCACGCGGTCCCCATACGAAAGCCAGCGTCCGACGGTCTCTTCGTCACCGGCGGCGTCCTCCAAGAGGTCCACGCGGCCGGCGAGACCCGACCAGGTCCCCAGGGTGTTCCGCACCGTACGACTCCCGAGGATCCGAGCGTCCGGGGCGTGCGCGGCGGCCACGCGCGGCACGTCCATGAGGTGATCGTAGTGCGCGTGCCCGACAAGGATCGCCTTCGCTTCGGCTACGTCGTAGGCGCTCATGTACCGGTCCACGAGGGCGGTGTCCGACTCGATGTCCGCCAGTCCGGTTCGCAGTAAACCGGGATTGGAGAAGAGTGGCCCGGCGATCACCTGCGCACCCCGGTATTCCATGATCCAACCCCCGGTGCCGAGGTAGACCATCCGCAGCCCTTCCGTGGGGCGAGGACCACGCTCGACAATCCCCGTGACCGGCCCCTCCAGCGCCCCCCCGCACGCGAGGGTCGCGCCGACGAGGAGCATCGTGAGCGACGCGACCAGAAGACACGAGCGCCGCACCGCCGTCTCCGCCTTCGTCCTCGGCTCTCAGCGCGCGGGCGCGCGCGCCTCGTCCTTGGTCCGCTCGGCACGGGCGAGAAACGCGTCGGACAGCCTCCGCGTGGTCGGCCCCACGGCCCCGTCGCCAACCGGCTTCCCGTCGACCTCGACGCACGGCCGGACCTCGCCGGTCGTACCCGTGAAAAAGAGCTCGTCCGCGTCGCGCAACTCCTCGACCGCGATCGCTCGCTCCTCGACTTCGATCCCCTCCTCGCCCGCGAGCTCGAGCACCACGGCCCGGGTGATGCCGGGAAGAATCTGGTTGGTCTTGGGGTGCGTCACCACGCGCTCACCGAACACGGCCCAGAAGTTCTGGTGCGCTCCCTCGAGCGCCACGCCGTCCCGAACCAGGATGGCGTCGTCGACGCCGGCGTCCTTGGCCGCCTGATACGCCAGGACGTTCGGGAGTAAGCTGATCGTCTTGATGTCGACTCGGCTCCAGCGGCGGTCGGGCACGGTGATGGCCCGGAAGCCGCGCGACCACACCTCTTCGGCCGGGCGGCTCCAGGACGCGGCGTACGCGTAGACCGTCGGCTCCACCGGCTCGGAAGGGAAGTAGTGCGTGCGCGGCGCCGCCCCTCGGGTGACCTGGAGGTAGACCAGCGACCGGCGCGCGTCGCCCAGCCCGTTTCGGCCGATGAGCTCGCGGTGCACCGCGTCGAGGCCCGAAACGTCGAACGGAATTCGCATCCACTCGAGACCGCGACGCAGCCGGTCCAGGTGGCGGTCCAGCGCGAACGGCACCCCTCCGTAAAACGGCGTGACCTCGTAGACGCCGTCGCTCAGCAGGAATCCCCGGTCGTCGACCGAGACGTGAGCATCGGGCTTTGGAAGAAATTCGCCGTTCAGATAGACAGTGGTCATGTTTCGACGTCCCGGTGAGTGCGCGTCCCTCGCCAAAGATGCCACCGCGGGCCATCGAGGAAAGGGGGCGACGGACGGGGGCCGGGCGCATCCTCCGGTCCCTGAAAGCCCCGTCAGGACTCCGAGTGCCGCTCTTCGAGCCGATCGAATTCCGACAGCAGCTCCGCCTCCGGAATTTCGGAGTCGGCGTCGGTTTCGTCCTCTTCGAGCTCCGCGTCCTTCACCACCTCTTCGGCTTCGCCGCCCGACCCTAGCTGACGCCGTTCCTCGTCCTCGCTCGACCCGGCGATCAGCCCCATCTCCTGCTTGAGCTGGAGCAGTTGATCGTCCACGCCGGCGCCCCCGGGACCCGCTTCGAGTCTCGTGAACTCCGACTCCAGGGTATCCCCCTGGAGCGCTTCCGTGACTTCGGCCTGCGCCACGCTCCGTCGTTCCTGATCGTCGATCTTGTCGGCCATCCGGTTGAAGGCTTCGAACGCGGACGTGTCGGAGAGACCGGACATGGTTTCGTGAATCCGCCGCTGCGCCTGCGCCCTCTTCTGCTTCGCGACGAGCAGATTCCGTTTGCGCTTGGCCTCCTCGATCTTGTCGTTGAGCTGCCGAAGCGAGTCCTTGAGCTTCTGGGTCTCCGCGGCTTGCGTTTCCCACGTCTGCTGCAGCTTCTGCGCCCGGTCCGCGTGCTCCTTCTGGCGTACCAGGGCCTGTTTGGCCAGGTCGTCCCGCTCTTCCTTGACGGCCAGCATGGCACGGTGCTGCCAATCCCGTGCCTGCTTCGTCTCCGCGTCGAGCTGCGACTTGAGCTTTCGCTCGTCAGCGATGGCGGACGCGACCTCGCGCTTCGCATTGGCGAGCTGGTCACGCATGTCCAAGATGATCTGGTTCAACATCTTTTCGGGATTTTCGGCCCGGGAGATCAGCTCGTTGATGTTCGACTTGATCACCGTCGATAGCTTCTGAAAGATCCCCATCGGTTATTCCTCCGCCCCCACGCCGGCCAGGGACCGGATCTTTTCCATGTGGCTCGCGGCCGCGAGTTCGATCGACTCCATGGACGCCTGCAACTCGTGAAGGTCGAGGGTCTCGAGCTCGAGCGTATCACTCAGGATCAGCTCTCCGTCCTCGATGCCGTACGCGCCGTGGATCACGTCCGTGGCGTTCAGCTCCAGGAGCATCCGGTACAGCCCCGCCTCGGACGGGCCGTGCTCGGGCATGTCCATCACCTTCAACCGTATGAGCAGCAGATCGTCCGCATAGTGGACCACCATCGGGAGCCCACTGTTCCGGCCCTGGACGAGATACATCCCCTGGTCGACCTCCTCCCAGTCGAGATCCATGCGGATCAGGAAGCTCTCGACATCCTCGATGGTTACCATGTGCACTCCGTTGGCTGTATCCGCTCGTGTGATCCACCCTTACGCGTCCGCCGCGACCGAAGTTTCCGTTACTTCGCCCGCGACCGCTCCGAAGGTAAAGGGTGGCGGCGACCCACGCACGATCTCCACGCGGACCTTACATTGCGACATCACGTTACGAGTTGCCATTCCCGAACCAATCGGCCCCACCGCGGAGCTGCCCGATGTCCGACGACCGGTCTCCGGACTCCACCCGTCGAACTTTTCCGCAATCCGGCGAGATGCCCCGCGCGCTGCGGCACTTCGACTGGACCGGCACGAGCGTCGGCGTCCCGGAGGATTGGGCCCCGGACCTCCGGGCTTCGGTGGATCTCGTGCTCGACAGCCGTATTCCCATGATGATCGGGTGGGGCCCCGACCTCCGCCTGATCTACAACGACGGCTACATCCCGATCCTCGGCGACAAGCATCCCGTGGTGTGGCAGCCCTGTGCGGAGGCATTCGGTGAGGTCTGGGACATCGTGGGTCCGATCCTCACCGAGGTCTACGAGAGCGGAGAAGCGGTCCTGCGGGAGAACGAATTGCTCCCGCTCCGCCGCCGGGGCTTTCTGGAGGAGTGTTACTTCACGTTTTCCTACTCCCCGCTCCGGGACGCACACGGTCGCGTCGTCGGGCTGCTCTCCACCGCCATCGAGACGACCTCCGAAGTCGTCGCGAACCGCCGCGAGCGTGTGCTCCAGGCCGTGGCCAGGCCGCTCGCGCCCGCCCATCCCGACGAAGCGGTCCGACTCGCGTGCCGCGCCCTGGACGGAGCCCGAGACGTGCCGTTCCATCTGGCGCTTCTGCGGTCGGACGACGGCACCCTCCGAGTCGCCGCGTCCGCGCAGGCAGAGGTGGACTGGGACGACGGCGTCCGCGAGACCGACCTCCGACGACAGGGCTGGCCCATCGGGCGGCCTGCCGAGGGTGCGACCACGGCGGCGCTCTCCCGGTTGGTGGGGCTCCAGGCTTCCGAGCAGGCACGAGAGCGCTGCACACACGCCACCGTGCTTCCGCTCGAAGCACCGGGTGTGGACGGCGCCCCCGACGGATGGCTCGTCCTCGGTACCGCTTCGGACCTTCCGTGGGACGACGCATACCGAGCGTTCATGGGACGGATCGCCGATCTGGTGCACCGACAACACGACGCCCAACGGCTCCGCGCCCTACTCGTCGCCGAAGCGGAGGACCGGTACCGCGAGCTCTTCATGCAGGCCCTCGACGGCATCATTCTCGGGAAGCCCTCCGGAGAGATCATCGCGGCGAATCCGGCCGCGTGTCAGATCCTCGGGTACACCGAAGCGGAGCTGATCGCCGGTGGCCGTGCCCTGATCCGGGACCCCAACGACCCCCGATGGCAGGAGGGTCTCGAGAACCGCGCCGAGTCGGGCCGGTTCTCGGGCGAGACCACCTGGGTGCATCGTTCGGGGCGTCGGGTGCATTGTGAGGTCACGAGTCGCGTATACCGGGACGCTTCCGGTGAACCGCGAAGCACCGTCATCCTCCGGGACGTCAGCAAGCGGCTCGAGTTGCAGGCGCAGCTCGCCGAGGCCCAGAAGATGGAAGTGGTGGGACGCATCTCGGGTGGGATCGCGCACGATTTCAACAATCTCCTCGCCGTCATCGACGTCCAGACCGACCTGCTACGGGACGAGTTGGCCGAGAGCCCGACCGCCCTCTCCGACCTCGACCTCCTGTCCCAGACGAGCCATCGAGCCGCCGCGCTCATCCGTCGGCTGCTCGACTTCACGCGGCACGCGCCCGGAGAAGCCCAAACCTTCAACCCGGCCATCGCCGTGACCGACATGACCCCGCTCCTGCGTCGGCTCGTCGGGTCCGGGTGTGAGCTGGTCTTCGAGCTCGCGGAAGACGTGCCCGATGTGACGATGGCACCGCACCAGTTCGAACAGGTGGTCATGAACCTCGTGGTCAACGCGAGAGACGCCGTGGAGGAAGCCGGGCGCGAGGGGATAATCGAAGCTCGTGTCGCGTCGGAGCCGGACGGCGGCTCGGTCCTGATCGAGGTGCGTGACAACGGGATCGGGATCCCCGCGTCGAGGCTGCCCGACATCTTCGACGCCTTCCACACGACCAAGGCCCACGGCACCGGCATCGGTCTCAACACGGTTCGCACCCTGGCCAACGAGCTGGGTGGCTCGGTCTCGGTCGAAAGCACCGAGGGCGAAGGGACTACGTTCACGGTGCGGCTCCCGGCCGAAGCGGCCGCGGCCCGCACCGATGTCGCGGCGCACGAGTCGCCCGTCGGAGGCCGCTTGGACGGTCTCCGCATTCTCCTGGTGGAGGATCAGGCTCACCTGCGCACGGTCCTCTCGAGAGTTCTGCAACGGGCGGGAGCCGATGTCCTCGTCGCCGCGAACGGAGAAGAAGCGCTGCGACTCGTCGACGACCGATCACCGCAGGTGCTGGTCACCGATGTCGTGATGCCGCTCTTGTCCGGCCCGGAGCTGGTGCGCCTCCTCCGGGGCCGCCATCCGGGCACGGCCGTCGTGCTCATGTCGGGCTACACCGGTGACGAGATCGTCCCGGCCGAGCTCCTCGACGGAACCCGGTTTCTACACAAGCCCTTCGCCGCCGGCGCCCTCGTGGAGGCGGTGCTCGAGGCGTTGACCTCGACCGAGCCCGACGGTCGTCCCTCGCCCGGATCCGAACCGCGGGCGGACACGGACCATGGGTGAGGGGCGACCGTCGGCGTTCGCGGGGCGGCCGCTCAGTGAGCGTGTCCTCCGAGCGGCGCGAACGACTTCTGCCAACCGACGGTCAGCATCCAGTCGGTCTCGAGCTGCGGACCGTCGAGGTCTTGGTAGACCGGAGGATGGATCTCGATGGCCACCCGGTGCCCCGCGAGTGGTCCGTCGGGCGCATAGAGGTTCAGCCCGACGGGCACCTCCAGCCGACGTCCGGAGCGCAGGTCCGTACGAGCAGTCGGGACCATGTTCGGGGCCAGGGCCGGATCCTCACCATCGATGTCCCCCCAAACCGAGTACGAGGACCGTACCGAGACGCTCAACCAACGTGTCGCCCGAAGCGCGAGCCAACCCGTGGCTTCGAGCTCGTTGCCCAGGGTCCAACCACGGTCGTTCTCACCCGTGCGAAGGGTGCCGAGCGCTTGCGCGCCCCAGGACCAACGGTCGGTCATGCCGAGATAGGTGACGCCCGGCACGAAGTCCCACGTACCGGAGCCGAGCTGCATCGGATAGGGGAGCTGGACTTCTTCCCCCCCGGAGGCGGGAGTGACGTCCCGATGCTCCACGGAACCGAGGGGTGCGGAGATACCGAGATTCAAGTGCGCGCGGTGGGCACCGCTCGTGACGAGCCCGACGAGCCCGCCCACCCGAGCGTCTCCGATCCCGGAGGCTTCCGTCGTGAAGGTGCCCCCGGAGCGTGTCTCGTGGTCCATCTCCGTGGAGCGGTAGTTGCCCATCAAGAGCATCGTCAACCGGTCACTAGGTGCGTACATGACGCCGAACATGTGCATGCGCATCGGCATGGCGGTCGGCGTGACCATGAAGTCGTACTCGCCCGCCGGATCGACGATCGCTTGCGGGCTCACCGGGTCCGTGCCGTCCCGGTTTCCCTCCATGGACATATGCATGAAGCGGTACGAGAGCATCCACTCACCGCTGGCGTGCGTGTGGTCCCCCATGACGCCGATCGGCGCGTGGCCGTCCGGCCGGCTGGCCGTCCATTCGACCTGGGCGTGTGACTCCGCGGGCCGGACGAGGCCGACTACAGTGCCCAAAACGGCGAGGAGAAGGGCGAACGCTCTGGCATTCAAAGACTTCGATATACGCTGCGAGAGATTCATGATGATCTGGGTCCTCGTGCTCGTGTGGTGAGATCGCTTCATAGCCGTTCCCGAAGACCCCGTGCACGCCGAGCGATGATGCACTACTCCACGACACGCTCCGGGTGGGTCGTGGTCTCGGATGCGAGGCGTTCGGGGCCGAGGACCTCGGAGGCCGTCGGCCCGAGGTCCCGGAGCTACCGGTGATTCCGGAGCTCAGCCGGTGGCCGGAGGGGGATTGGGAAAGGGAAGGAGCCTCGGTGCGCGCGCTCGCGAAGGCGCCTCACCACTGGGGCGCGCCGGTTCGACCACGGACGGCTCGGCGAACCGTATCGTCGCCATGAACCCGGACGGGCGCGTTATGGGCGCGCTTTGGGCCGGGTGGCAATCGCCGAGACAGGTACAGGGGCCCGGAGCGTCCATCGGCGCCCGACTCCGAGACTCCGCGGCCGCGGAGTCGTGGGCGGCGCCCCTGGCCGCGTGGTGGTGCGGGCAGTCGTGCCGAAGAAGATCGGGCGTGGCCGCCGGCAGGATCGCCATGAGGCATACGAGCGCGAACACCCGCCTCACGACCGGCCGTCCAGGCCGGCCGTACCGGCGAATCCGTAGCGAAGGCATACACCACATATCTCGAAGCTAACACAATATCCGGAGCGCTTCAGCGCCGCTTCGCCCTTCCGCGACCGAGGAAGCCGACACCCCGTTTTCCTCGACCAGTCACGCCGTCCGGAACAAGGGCCGGAGATAGGCGCCCGTATGGGAACGCTCCTCCCTAGCGAGCTCCTCGGGCGTGCCTTCCGCGAGGATCCATCCCCCTTCGGCCCCACCTTCGGGGCCGAGATCCACGACCCAATCGGCCGTCTTCACGACATGCAGGTTGTGCTCGATGACGATGACCGTGTTCCCTCGCTCCACCAACCGGTGAAGCACCTCGAGCAACACCTTGACGTCCTCGAAATGGAGTCCGGTGGTCGGCTCGTCGAGGATGTATACGGTGCTGCCGGTCGCCCGCTTCGAGAGCTCGGTGGCGAGCTTCACGCGCTGCGCCTCACCCCCCGAAAGCGTCGTGGCCGCCTGGCCCAGGTGGATGTAGCCGAGGCCCACGTCGTTCAGGGTCTGCAGCTTGTTCTTGATGCGGGGCACGGCGTCGAAGAACTCGAGCGCGTCTTCGACGGTCATGTCGAGCACGTCCGCGATGTTCTTGCCTTTGTAGTAGACGTCGAGCGTCTCGCGGTTGTAGCGGCGGCCCCGGCACACGTCACAAGGGACGTACACATCGGGCAGGAAGTGCATCTCGATCTTGACCAACCCGTCTCCCTGACACGCCTCACACCGTCCACCCTTCACGTTGAAGGAAAAACGGCCGGGGTCGTAGCCCCGCATCTGGGACTCCGGCAGGTTCGCGAACAGCTCGCGGATGGGTGTGAAGAGTCCCGTGTAGGTCGCCGGGTTGGAGCGTGGCGTGCGCCCGATCGGAGACTGATCGACGTCGATGACCTTGTCGACGAGCTCGAGGCCGTCGATGGTCTCGTGCGTGGCGGGCACCAGCTTGCTGCGGTGGAGCTTCCGCGACAGCGCGTGATAGAGGGTTTCGTTGACGAGCGTCGACTTCCCGGAACCGCTCACACCGGTGACGCACAAGAACACGCCCAAGGGGAAGCGTGCGTCGATGTCCTTGAGGTTGTTTCCCCGCGCGCCCCGCACGACCAGCTCCCGTTCCGGGTCCACTTCGCGCCGGCTCGGAGGGACCGGAATCTCCCGGTCTCCGCGGAGATACGCACCGGTCAGGGAGCGGGGCTCGTCCAGAATGGCATCCACGGTGCCGACGGCGACGACCTCGCCGCCGTGTCGGCCGGCGCCCGGCCCGAGGTCGACGATCCAATCGGCGGCCCGAATCGTGTCCTCGTCGTGCTCGACCACCACGACCGTGTTTCCGAGGTCACGGAGGCGGTAGAGGGTGTCGAGCAACCGGTCGTTGTCGCGCTGGTGGAGCCCGATCGACGGCTCGTCGAGGATGTAGAGGACGCCGACGAGTTGACTACCGATCTGGGTGGCCAACCGGATGCGCTGCGCCTCGCCACCCGACAGCGTCCCCGCGGCACGCCCGAGCGTCAGGTACTCGAGCCCCACATCACGGAGGAAGCGCAGGCGCTCGCATACCTCCTTCAAGATGGGGCCCGCGATCTCGCCCGAGAGCGGTGGTGCCTCCCCACCTCCTCCGTTCCCGGTCTCGATGGGGTCTCCGGGCTGGCGCACCGGGAGCGCGGTGAAGAAGCGCAACGCGTCCGCGATCGACATATCCGCGACCTCACCGAGTGATCGCCCGCCGACGGTGACCGCGCGGGAAACGGCGGCGAGGCGGCTACCACCACACACGGTGCAAGGCAGGGTCGACATGTACTCGTCGAGCTGCGCGCGAACGGTCTCCGAGCCCGTGTCCTGATAGCGGCGGGCCACGTTGGTCACCACCCCTTCCCACACGTCCTCGTAGTAGCCGTCACTCCGCCCCGCCTTGTAGGGGAAGCGGATCTTCATCGTCCCCGAGCCGTGCAGCACCGCGTTCCGCACTTCCTCCGAGAGCTTCCCCCACGGCGTATTCGGATCGAACTCGTACGCCTCCGCGAGTCCCGGAATGACCGAACGCCGGATTTGCCCCGACGGATCGCCCCACGGCAGGATCACGCCCTCGAGGATGGACACGCTCGGATCCGCGATCAGCAGATCCGGATTCACCTCTTTGCGTGTTCCGAGCCCTCCGCATTCCTCGCACGCTCCGTACGGCGAGTTGAACGAGAACTGACGAGGCTCGAGCTCGGGAAGGTTGGTCCCGCAATTCGCGCACGCGTAGTGCTCGCTGTACACGTGCGCGAGGGGCTCCTGCTGGTCTCCGTGCTCCAGGACCTCGAGAACACCGGAACCGGTGCGCAGCGCGGTCTCGACCGAATCGGCGATGCGGTCGCGGTCCTTGGCCCGGAGCACGAGCCGGTCGACGACGATCGCCAGGTCGTGGTTCTCGTGCCGATTGAGGACGGGCGGGTCCGAAAGGTCGTAGGTGCGGCCGTCCACACGCACCCGCACGAACCCGTCCTTTCGAGCTCTTTCGAAAAGCTCCCGGAACTCTCCCTTGCGACCGCGAACGAGCGGGCCGAGCAACTCGACACGGGTACCTTCGGGGAACGAAAGAAGCCGGTCCACGATCTGTGAAGCGGACTGCCGGATCACCGGCTCGCCGCACGTCGGACAGTGGGGAATCCCGGCACGCGCCCAGAGCAGCCTCAGGTAGTCATAGACTTCGGTCACCGTTCCGACGGTGGAGCGCGGGTTGCGGCTGACCGTCTTCTGCTCGATCGAGATCGCCGGAGAAAGCCCTTCAATGGAGTCGACATCCGGCTTTTCCATGAGGCCGAGGAACTGACGAGCATACGCCGACAACGACTCCACGTACCTTCTCTGCCCTTCCGCGTAGATGGTGTCGAAGGCCAGCGAGGACTTTCCGGAGCCGGACAGCCCGGTGATGACGACGAGCCGCTCCCGCGGCAGCTCCACGTCGATGTCGCGGAGATTGTGCTCGCGTGCGCCGCGCACGACGAGACGTTCGCCTGGCCTGGCGGCCTCTGGACCGGGATCGCGCGTGGAGGAAGGCATAGCCTGGAATACTAACTCAGGCGGGGACATCGGCTCAATCACGGGGGCTCGGCCGAGCGACGAGCGCCGCCGTCCGTGCGGCCGGTTCGTCACGGGCGTCTGGTCGCTGGCGCCGGCGATGGACTACCTTCCGGGTGCCGTCGTACCGGAAGCCCTACACTCCGGTTGCCGCACAACCGTCACGAATGGAGGAGCGATGTTTCAGACCCTGCTGGTGCCGCTGGATGGCTCGGAGTTCAGCGAGCGAAGCGTTCCCCTCGCACGGGGGCTCGCTCGAGCCTCGTCGGGCGCGCTGCACTTGGTGCAGGTCCACCCACCCGCCGTAGCGGGCCACATGCTCTCCTCCAGCCAGTTCGCGTACCGCAGCTTGGACCTGGAAGCCTACGCCGAGCGTCACCGGGAGGAAGCCGGCCGGCACCTCGAACAGTTGGCGAACAAGCTGTCCGGGGACGGGACGGCCGTGCACACCACCGTGCTCGAAGGGCCCATCGCCGAGACCCTGGCGGACCATGCCGGCGCCATCGGCGCGGACCTGATCGTCATGACGACTCACGGCCGGGCGGGTGCGAACCGCATGTGGTTGGGAAGCGTCGCCGACGCGCTCGTGCGTCACACCCACACGCCGATTCTGCTCATGCACCCCGAGGACCAAGACCGTGACACCGTCGAGGTCGACCGACTGAAGCACATTCTGGTCCCCCTCGACGGCTCGGATCTGGCCGAGAGCGTGCTCGCGCCCACGGCTACCCTGGCGCGCACGACGGGCGCGCGGTTGACGCTCGCGCACATCGTGGCGTCGCAGTCCGCGCTCGGAGCCGGATTGGTCCCCCTCCTTCCGGACGATATCGTCCGGATCCGGGAGCAGGCGAACGAGTACCTCGAGAACACCGCCGACCGCCTACGCTCGGAGGGCCTGACCGTCGACACCCATGTCTGCGAGGGAGAAACGGCGGCCCCGACCGTGGCGGCCGTGGCCAAGGACCTGAAGGCCGACCTCGTCTCCCTCGCCACGCATGGATACGGCGGGCTCAAGCGCGCAGTCCTCGGAAGCGTGGCGGACAAGGTCCTCCGATCCAGCCCCCTCCCGATGTTGGTCTTGCGACCGGACTCCCGCAGCGGCTCGTGAAGGCCGTGAAAGCCAGCGGGGCGGACACTCGAGCACGCGGGCGCGGGCCGGGCGAAGCATGCCCGGCCCGCCCGCGTTCAGCCGTTTAGCCAGCCAGCTCCTGCAGCCGCTCGACCCGGGCCTCGGTCGGCGGATGGGTCCGGAACAGCCCGAGAAAGGCCTGGCCCTTCCGGCCACCCGCAAGCGGATTCACGATCGCGAGCTGTGCGGCGGCCGCATTCACATCCATCGGGACGCGCTTCGCGTTCGCTTCCAGGCTCTTCAAGGCGCTCGCGAGTCCTCTCGGGTCTCCGGTGATCGCGGCGGCGCTGGCGTCCGCCTGAAACTCGTTTTGCCGGCTGATCGCCATCTGTACGATCGCCGCGGCGATCGGCGCGAGAAGCGCCATCACCAGCAGGGCCAGTGGGTTCTGGTCACCGTCATCATCTCCGCCGAAGCCGCCGAAGATCATCCCCCACCGCACGATGCTGCCGAGCATCGCGATCGCCCCGGCCATCGTGGCCGCGACCGTGCCCACGAGCATATGCCGGTGCTGGACGTGCGCCAACTCGTGCGCGATCACACCTTCGAGCTCCCGCCGGTTCAGGGCCCGGAGGAGCCCCGCGGTCACACACACGACGGCGCGGGAGGGATTCCGCCCGGTAGCGAACGCGTTCGGCTGATCCGACGGCGCGATGGCCACGGTCGGCATCGGCAACCCGGCGCGCTGGCGTAGGCGGTCGACCATCTCGTAGAGCTCCGGAGCATCGGCGGGTCCGATGGTACGGGCCTTGTACATCCGGAGAACGGCACGGTCACTGAACCAGTACATCCCGAAATTCATGACCGCGGCCATGGCGAAGAACAGCACGGCCCCACCCGTGCCCCCGAAGTAGGATCCAAAGGCCACGAGTAGCACCGTGAGGCCGGTCATCAACCCGAAGACTTTGACCGTCTGCATATTTGAGCGCTCCAGCATCGTAATCGATATTGTGAAACTTCGGACGAGAGTACACCTGGCCGGGCACCAGGGTTGCGGAGCTATTCGTTGTAACCCCACTCCCGAAAGAGAAGCACGCCGTAGATCTGCTCGCCTCCGAGCTCACCGATCCCGAATAGCCCCGTGCCGCTCCGCAGGAACTGGTCTTCGACGAACGCTTCCAGATTGTAGGCATCGGTCAGCGACCATTCGACCCGGACCCCTCCCCAAGGATTGATATCCTGGTCCGCGAAGGGTCGCACCACGGCGACGATGAACACGTCGTCGCCGAGGTAGGACCCGGCTTCGAGCTGCGCGCTGGTCAGGCCGAGCCCCTCCACGCCTCGGGACACCGAGAGGTAGTCGAGCCCCAGATTCTGTGCGATCGCGGCCCCCGACTGGCTGAAAAAGGCCCCGGTCAACACCGTGAAGCCGCTGGACACGGCCGTTGCCGCCGTCGACAGCGCACCGCTGTTGAGTTGGCTGTTGAAGAACGACTGCTGACTCCGTCCCAGCTCGGCCGCCGACCGGTTGAACACCAGGTACGAGATGAGATCGGATTGGGAGAGCTCGCCCTCTTCGGAGGCAAGGGTCACCCTGGGCTGGACCAGCGTGCCTTCGACCGTGCCCCTGATGACGATGTCCTCCCCCTCGATGCGTCGGACTCGGCTGGTCGCGTTGATGTTCAACGTGGGATTAACCCCCGGGCGCCCGATGAACGACACGGAACCCTCGTCGACATCGAAGGTCCGACCGAGCACCAGATAGGTCCCGCGCAGCGCCTGCAGCTCCCCGATCAGCACGAGATCGCCGGCGTTCCGATCGTAGCGCACGAGCAGGTCACCGCCCATCTCGACGTTCATGTCGTTCGACCGGAGCCAGGTATCCCGAGGGACGGAGAGCTCCACGTCCACCCGCAAGTTGTCGAGGAACGGGTTGCGCACGTCGGACAGGATCGGCTGAGACATGAAGACCGTCGTGTCCACGGCGAGCCCCTGCCCGAACAGGCGTGGGTCCGTGAGGTCCACGACACCCGCGGCCCGGGAAAACTCGTCGACCTGAAGCGTGCCCTCGTCGACGGTGACCGCGCCCTCGGCGAGGGGACGCTGATAGGTGCCCGAAAGGGTGAATTGGCCACTGATGATCCCCTCGATGTCCCGTCGGTTCATCGCTCGGAAGCGGTCGAAGCTCACCTCCAGGTCCAGAGAGGGGTCCGAGAGCGGCGTGAGCCCGACGGTCCCGGAAACGGTGGAGACCCCCGTTCCACGGGTCTCGAGGTCGACGGACATCGTCCGGTCGCCCGTCAGCTCGAGGCTTCCGGAGACGTTCCTGTGCCGCACTCCCAATCCCTCGATGCTCCACGCGGCTCCTTCGAGCTCCACGGAACCGCTCGGCACAGGGTCGGCGGCGGTCCCTTCGATCTGCACTTCCCCCGAGAGCGTGCCCTCGACGTCCTCGAGAGTCCCGAAATACGCCAACGCCACCCCCGCGCTCAACGAATCCGCGGAAATGGATACGTCCATGGGCTCATCCAACCTGCGCGCCTCGACATCGGCGAGGGCGAGATCCATCGGGATCGTACCCGACGCCACGAGCGCGCGGCGGTCTCCTTCGCGGGCCTCCAGGCTGACGTCCATCGACCGACCACGGTAGGTCATGGTGCCGGAGAGGCGGGACATCTCGATGTTTCGGAAGCGCGGCTCGACGATGGCCAGGTCGGCGTCGATCAGCGGCGCCTCCGCCGGCCCGCGCAGGTGTAGAGCAAGATCCATGTGACCGGCGATATCGATCGCATCGCTCTGCGCCACGGTGCCGATCTCCTCGACGTGGAATCCTCCGATGTCCACGGTGAAGTCCGAATCGCCCCCTCGGGTCAACGTCCCGTGTGCGACGAAGTGCATGGGATCGTCGCCCGTGCGTCGTACATCCAACGTGTCGACGGTGAGCGACGTGCCATCCCACGTGACCGCGGCCGGACGTGAGAGAGTCCAGCTCCGTTCATCGATCGTGGCGGCGGCCTCGTCGAAGCGAACCGCTCCGCCGACCGAATCGAGCACGAAATCGCCGGCGACCTCGTACCATTCGGACGCACGTCGGGTGAGGAGCGCCCGTCCCTCCCCGGAGCGGTCGGTCATGGCCCCCTCGAACGACGCACGCTCGAAAGAGCGCCCACTCCACTCGACACCCGTGGCGTCCAACTGCACGTCCCAGCTCCCTTCCAGGGACGGGAGCCCCCCCACGGTCAGCGCCAACCGCATCGAGTCGACCTGATGCGAGCCGTAGGCGCCGCCGACCAGGCTCGCACGCAGGTCGACCCCGAGCTCCGCGAGGCGTCCAAAGAGCGTGGCTGTGCCGTCCACCGCTCCCTCCAAGCGCACGTCCTCCGCCGAGGGCAGGGTGTCCGGATCCACGCCTTCCACCCGCAGGAGCTCACGCTCGAGAGACGTGAGCTCGTCACGTACGATCAGCGAATCCCCCATCAGGGAGGGGCGGAGCCCGACCAGCGATTCGGTGGAGAACCTGATTTCGGCCTCGCCGTGCTCATCCGGACGCATTCCGAGCCGTCCCCCGCCCCGGAAGCGCACTCCGCCGATCGATCCGACCAATGAATCGGCGTGCAACATGCCGGCTTCGGCTCGAAACGCGGTGGACACGCTATCAATCGCCAGACCACCGACTCGGGACGAGAACATGTCCAACATTGCCCGCCCCGCGACCGAATCCAACGAGAACCCACTCCCTTCGACGGACAACGTTCCGGTCCAAGCGGCAGGATCGGGCATCCGGCCGCTGATCTCGGTGAGATGGAAGTCGTCCGCTTCCAGCTCGAGGCGATATCCTGACGCCGCTTCGAACAGGTTCACCCTCCCATTCAGGCGGACGCTCCCACGCGCGCCGTCCATCTCCCCGGCCACTTCGAGCGCGTCGAACGGACCGCGTGCCGTGAGCGGACCCCGCAGCTCCCCCTGCAGCTCGAGCTCCGGAGCGATGTCGCTCAACGCCGCGAGAGAAAGGGGGGCGAGATCCCCGCTCAGATCCACGGTCCACACGCTATCGGGGCGGCTGACCGTGCCCCGGGCATGAACGCGGGAAACGGGCGCCGAGCTCGACTCGTGCATCATGCTCGCGACGACCCCGACCTCCCGTGCGAGGCGCCCGTCGAGCTGCACCTCGGCCGTTCCGGTCCCCCCGAACGGGAGATCGGGGGCGACGATCCGGACGAGCTCGTAGTTGAGGGGGTCGGCGCGGGCCTCGAAGCCGGTCCAGCCGACATCGGCTCCCAGATGCACGCCGCCACTGAAGTCGACCGTCGTGGGTTGTCCTCCGTACCCCGCCGGCACGAGCGTCAACCGTCCGGTGGCGCGAAGATCATCGAGCGGACCGGAGAGCGTGGTCCGGCCGCTGAGCCAGCCTTCGAGCGGGATCGTTCGCTCCAACCACGGCTCCAATCGGGAGAGCGCGACCGGGCTGGCGGTCACGGCGAGGTCACGCGTGGACGGCGACGCTCCGAACGACACGCCCCCGTCGATCGTCAGGTTGCTCGCCGCCAGTCGCACGTCGACATCGCCGAGGGTGAGGTCCAGATGCTCACCGGTGGCCACGGCTACCGACCCGCGGAAGAGACCGTCGGGGATGCGTGGATCCGCCCACCTCAGGTCGGCCAGGTCGCCCCACTCGTCGACGCTCAGGTCGGCCTGGAAGGCCCATCCCTCACCCTGATCCGAAGGTCCGAGCTCGACCGCCCCCCGCCCGAGCGTTTCGGGAAGCCGGAATGCCCCTTCCTGCACCGTCAGACCTTCCTCGAGGTCGAAGGCCAGCCGTCCGAACGCTTCGCGGACCCTCAGCGGCTCCTCCGAGTCGGGCAGTGACAGCCGCATGGAGAGGGACGCCAGATCCGATGCGAACGAAGCCTCCTCGCCCAGCCGGAGAACGGCATCTTCGAGGTCGAGATCCAGGCCGTCCAGACCCAGTCGCCGCAGTGGCCCCCGGGGACCGGGCACGACCCCGGCCCGCTCACCCGTCTCGGCGGGAGAGAGCACGGATACCCGCCCGTCCCGCACTCCGACCTGCCCGACGAACAGCTCGATCGGGTTGGCGGCGGAATCCGGACTCGCCTCGTCGGGCGTCAACAGCCTGGACAGGTTCAGCTCATCGTCTTCCGCCAACGTGGAGATCTCGAAGTCGAGCCCCCAGAGGATCACGGATCGCAGGCGCGGCGCCCCCGTGAGGAGTCCGGTCGGAAGGTACCGGACCACGACGGAGTCGGCCGAGATCGCGGGACGGCCCCGTGCGTCGGTCAACACGAGCTCGTCGAGGGTCGCTCCGGCGAGCAGCGTGTTGCTCCGGATCCCGCCGACGCGCAGTTCCCCCGCGAGCGATCCCCGCACGCGCTCCAGAGCGAAGTCGAGCGCGACACGATGCCCGCGTGCCGTCTGTAGCACCACCGCCACCGCGACCATGACGACCAGGAGCCCGAGCATGAACACCCGAGACCCCCAGCGGGAGATCGCCCGACGGCGTCGGAGGTGCCTCCGACGCCGTTCCCTCCCCGAATCGGTTCCGGTCGGGCGGCTGACCGACTGCTCGGTCTCTTCGTTCATCAGAACGCCTGCCCGATCGAGAAGTGAAGTTGGAAGCGGCTCCTGGAATCTCCGAAGCTTACGAGCGGGGAGAGAATGCCGAGCTCCCCGGACCGCACGTAGTACGTCCCCTCGTACTCGATACATCCCGGCGGGGGCGAGCCCCCACTCGGGCACGCTTCAGGCTCGGCTTCCTCGATCCGGGAGGTGATGACGGGAAGCTCCACCGCTCGTCGAAAGCGATACCCCAGATCCACCCGTATCGGGCCAACCGGGCTCAAAAACCGAACCCCCACACCGGGCGTGAACTCGAGGTCTCGGAGCGAGACGTCGCCGCTCGCCGCCCACACCTGGCCGAAGTCCCCGAACGCCACGCCTTCGAAGCTACCCCCGAGACCAAAGCGCAGCTCGAGGTTGCCTTCGAGCACGCGGGAGCCCCCGGTCGGCCGAGGCACGAAGCTACCGTCGTCGAGAGCGCTCCCATCACACGAAAGGTCCATGAGCGCTTCCGGTGTGCATCCTGCCCCCCCTGCGTCCACCGGGTCCACCAACTGTTGTGGATCGTCGATGGTCAGCACGCGTGGGCCGAGACGTCCCTGGGCGAAGCCTCGCACCGAGCTCGCGCCGCCGGAATAGAAGCGCTTCTGCGGGTGTACGATCTCGGCCTCGTCGTCGGCGCGGATGAGCCGGTTGAAGCCTCCCGACCCCACCCACCCCGCCCTCAGCCTCGCGGCGAGGACGACGTCATCGAGCGGCGTATAGCTCGACCCTTCGACCGCCACTCGATCATAGCGGAAGTTCGACGCCGTCCAGGCGGCCGCATGCTCCAAGTCGATGTTGAGACGGTATCCGCGACGCGGATTCAACAGGTCATCCGAGCGATCGCGTGTGAAGGTCAATCCCACGGGCGCGAGCGTGTTCGTCCCACCGAGAATCGCGATGTCCTCGGGGGTGCACACGAGAAAGCCCGTGCAGAACAGCACCTCGGCCGCTTCGAGCTGGGATCGTTCCGGCCGGTACGACAGGGTCAGCGGCGTGCGGGGTCCGATGGCCCGGGTGAGCGCGAGCTCGATGCCGACCGCGCGTCGAATGAACGTGTTGGGGATGCCCTGACGCTCGGCGAAGACCGAGGCACTGAACGAGTTGCGCGTCGAGAAGATCCAGGGTTGCGAGAAATCGACGCTGGCGAGCCACGTCAGGCGCTCGTACGGCCCCGAACGGTCGGTCACGCCACACAGGAGATCTCCGAACTGCCTCGTCAAGATGTTCGAGACGCGCCCGCGGATCCTCAGAGTGCGACCTCCGCCGAAGAAGTTCCGGCTGGTCCAGCTCGACTCCGCGTTCATGCACTCGGAGCTGGTCCAGCCGGATCCTGCCCGGACGCGGTACGCATCCCCTTCCTGCACGCTGACATCGATCGGAACCAGGGAATCCGCAGCGGCTTGAAGATCGGCCGACACCTCGGCGCTCCGGACGATCCCCATGTCGAACAGACGCCCCTGCGCATCGAGAAGCTGGCCTGCCCTGTAGAGATCGCCCGCGCGGAACTGGAGGGTGCGCAGGACCGTCGACTCATCCAGATTCTCGTTGCCCGACACGGAGATCGATCCGTAGTGGGCCCGAGCTCCCGCATCGAGGTCGAAGGTCACTTCCGCCCCGTACGGACGGTCGGCCGGAATCAGCGACTGCCGGAACACGTCCGCATGAGCATACCCCTGGTTCCGCAGGCGCTCTCGCAGGGTATCCCGGGTCGCGTCGAGCCGGAGCATGTTCAACGGATCGCCCTCCCTCAAGGGGAGATCGGTCAGCAAATCCGGGATGAGCAAACTCCCGTCCCCGGCGACCTCGCCCGTGAAGGCCATCTCTTCCACGAGCACCGGCCGGCCCTCATCCACGGTGAAGGCGACCTCGGCTTTCCCGTCGTCGCGGAACGATGTCACCGTATCGACCACGACCTCGCGGAAACCCCGTTGACGGTACCAGATCTCCAGACGCACGCGGTCTCGGGGAATCTCTCGAGCCCGCAAGTAATGGCGCTCGATCGCGAACTCGACACCCGTCACGCACAGGGGAAGCAGGAAGCCGGACTTGCACCCCGTCTCACGCGTGACGATCGCCCGAGCGAGCGAATCTCCGGGGAACGTTTCATTGCCCAGGAATCGAACCGTCTCGATCTCCGGAGGACCCAGCTGTGCGAGCGCCGGTTTCGCCCGAGCTCCAAGCGTGACGAGAAGTCCGGACAACGCGAGGATCGCCGTCACCGCCGTCCTTGTGATCCGTCCTTCAGCCCCCACCCCTCGAACCCTCCACGGAATCATCCGACCCCTCACCCATGACCCCGGCCCTCCGACCCCGCGTGACCACGGTGGGATTCGCCGGCTCGAAACGCTCCCGTTCCGGCACGAAACGATGCGGTGTGACGCGGATGTCCTCCGGGCTGATTCGAATCAGGTTGAACGTGTTCAGACCCGCTTCACTCCCCCTCCCCCTGTGGGAGGTCGTCGTCCCGCACGACACCAGCGGAAACGATACACCGGTCCTCACGTCGTCCCCACCGAGAATTCGTGTATGGTGCACGTGTCCACCCAGAAGCAGATCAACCCCCATGCCGGCGAACGCGCTCAGGTGAGCCTTCGCCCCCGGCAACGGCCGCCCTCCCGAACCGTCGTCCGTCTCCACGAAGTGGTGGTGCACGACGAGGATTCGAAGTTGCTCCGGGCGCGCCTCGGCGAACGCGGTGCGCGCGAACGCGATCTGAGACGCGTCGAGCCGTCCGGCAACGATGGCACGGCGCGGCGCTGACGAATTCAGCGCGACCACCTTCGCGCCGGGTGCGTCCAATACGGAGTCGAGCTCGGCGGCGATGTAGCGCTTCCAATTGCGGTAGGGAGCCACGAGACGTTCCCAGACCCGGTATAGAGGCACGTCGTGATTGCCCGGCGTCACGACGACGGGCCGATCACCCAACCGTGAGAGCAAAGCGCGTGCCACGCGGTATTCACTCGCCTTCGCGCGCTGAGTGAGATCCCCCGCGATCACCACGATATCCGGTGCTTCCTCGTCGACCGTGCGCACGAGAGCGTCCGCCACGTGGGAACGATACGGCTTACCGATCTGGAGGTCGGACGCATGGAGCAGGGTCAGAGTCACGAGTCCGGCTTCAACGCGTCGCGGGCTCGGGAGCGCCCCGGGAGAGGCGAGCCACGCCCACGGCGCCCACGATCATGATTCCGACCGAAAACATCTGCGCCAGAGTGAGGGGCCCGAGGAACCGGTCGTCCTTGGCGCGGAAGAACTCGACCACGAAGCGCTCGATCCCGGCCAGAATCAGCCAGAGCATGAACAGCCATCCCGCGGCCCGTCTTCCTCCTCTGAGCCGCCAGAGCACGGCGAAGATGAGGGTGCTCATACCGACCTCGTAGAGCTGCGTCGGGTGCACGGGAACGACCTGACCGTACTGTTCGATGAGCTCCGGATCGACGGCGATCCCGAACTCCTGCTCGATGATATCGACCCGCGTGGGCGGGGCCCCGCGAGGGAAGGCGATGCCGACCGCGGAACCGGTGGGGCGGCCCCAGTCGTCGCCGACCATGAAGCACCCGATCCGACCGACCGCGTACGCCAACGCGAGCGCCGGCGCGGTGGCATCCGCCATCCGGGCGAGGGGAAGCTTCTGCCGCCGAATCTCCCAGATCACGAGCACCGTCGCGAGGAAGAACCCTCCGTACCAAACCAGTCCGCCCCGTGCGAAGATGAGACCCAGCGGGTCCGCCATCAGCTGCTCGTAGTTCAGGAGCACGTAGTACCCCTTGGCGCCGATGATACCGCCCACGACCGCCATGAACACGAGGTCCCACGCCTTGTCGGGGTCCTCGCCCATGCGGCGCATTTCGGCACGTAGTATGTACCCGCCGGTCAGGAAGGCCAGGAGCATGAAGACGCCGAAGGACGTGACCGCCTCGCCGCCAAGGAACGGCAACCATTCGGGCAGCTCGAAAATGACCGGATACATGAGATGTGCGCAGCCCGCGCTAAATTCGTGGAGCGGTTGCCGGACGCGGCTCGTCCGCGTCCGGAGAGACGCCCCGGACCAAACCCGGGAAAGGTAGCGAAGCCGATGCGGTCCCGTGCATCGGTGCCGTCTCACCCCGATCGAAGCGGAAGCGGGCCGCTCGCGCCACCATCGCTCCGTTGTCGAGGGACAGGCGAGGTGAAGCGTGGAAAAGCCGCCCATCCGCCGCCAGCCCATCCGACATGCCTTCCCGAAGACCCGCGTTGACGCTCACCCCACCCCCCATCAGCACCCTCTGGCAACCCGTTCGGTGGGCGGCCCGCAGCGTCTTCCGCACGAGAACGTCCACCACCGCTTCCTGGAATGCGGCGGCCACGTCGGCGCGGTGCGCCTCGAGCTCTCCCCGCGCGGCCAGGTCTCCAACGAGCTCGGCGACCGAAGTCTTGAGACCGCTGAACGAGAAATCGTAATACGCCGCCGAGCTCGGACTCTCGTTCCGCCTCAGCATCGGTCGCGGGAGCTCGTGCCGCGACGGATCGCCGCGCTCCGCGAGACGTTGAATCTGAGGCCCACCGGGATAGGGCAACCCGAGCAGCTTGGCAACCTTGTCGAACGCCTCCCCGGCCGCGTCGTCCCGGGTCTCACCGAGGAGTCGATACTCGCCCCACCGAGGCACGTGGAGCAGCATCGTATGCCCTCCCGACACCAGGAGCGCCACGAACGGAGGCTCGGCCGCGGGGTCCTCCAGGGAGGGAGCGAAGAGGTGGGCTTCCATGTGATGGACGGCGACCCAGGGCCGATCTCTCCCGTATGCCGCGGCCTTCGTCCAACACACACCCACGAGCAACGCTCCGATGAGACCGGGGCCCGCGGTGACCCCGAAGACATCGACGTCCGCCAATCCAACGCCGGCCTGCTCGAGCGCGGCTCCGACGACGGCATCCACTTTCTGAAGGTGTGCCCGAGCCGCCAACTCGGGAACGACGCCACCGTATACCTCGTGCACGTCCTGAGACAGGATCACGTGCCCGAGGATGCGGTGGTTCCCGTCCAAGACCGCCGCCGAAGTCTCGTCGCAAGATGTCTCGAGACCCAGCACGATCGGTCGCCCACGACGCCCGCTCACCATGACCCGGTACCGGGTGGGGAGAGCCCGACATCCGTCGCCCGACGGACTTCGACTCCGTCGACGAGTGCGTCCGCGCGCACGCGCTCGGGCACACCCGTAATCTCCACCGGAACCCGACGAACCTCTCCGGGCGCCATTCGTCGCAGGGCTTCGGGATCGACCGACGCTTCAATTTGGCCGATGTCCAGCCCCGTCACGAGGGAGCGCGCCCCGGCGATGCGCACCCGGATCGTACGTGGCTCCGCGACCAGCGGGGAATCACCGTCACCGGCCTCCACCCGGACCACGATCCCCGGCAACATACGCTCGACCACCCGCTCGACCCGCACCCCGAGCGAAACGGTCGACGGAACGGCGGTTCCCCCCGCGAGGCCGGTGGTGTCGACGGCCACGGTGAAAACGCCAGACTGTGATACCGTACCGAGGTCGAACGTCTCGAGCCCGACCGAGTCCAAACCCGCCATCCGACTCTCGGGCCCCCGGACCCGTACGAACTGCGGGTTGGGAGAGATGTCCCCCACGAGAGCGAGGTCGTCGGGGAGTCGCCCCCGAATCCTGGGTGCCACCGGAACCAATCGGGTCACCGCCGGCTCGAACGAAAGCGAGACGGTACTCGGAGTCACGGATTCCACCGTCACCCCCGGACGTTGCGCCGCCGCGACCCAATTCCGCTGGACGGCGACCACCGTGTCCCGGGAGCCGACACTCGCCACCGGGATCCGCACGGTCGTCCCCTCTCGGGCCAAGCGTATGATCTCCCGCGCGACGCCCCCCAATCGGATCTCCACCACCGGCGGATCCACTGGGCCGGCGAGCACCCAACTCGTATCCGAAAGCTCAACCTGCACCGGCACCGTGGAGAATGTCTCCCGGTTGCTCGGCTCAGCCTGCACCACGGCCCACAGGAAAAGGGCCAACCCGAGCGCGGAGAGTTTGAGACGCCAGTTGTGGAAGACGCGGGACGCAGAGGGCATGAACGCGGGGGCCTCTTATCCTTCGAGCAAACGACGGACCAGTCCCACGTTGACGTCCGCATCCCAGTGCGTTCCGCCCGCGACCTTCTTGTAGATGATGCCGTCCTTCCCGATCAGGAAGGTTTCGGGAACACCGGTCGTCTGGTAGATGCGTTGGATGTCGCCGGCGGGATCGTGAAGGATCGGGAACGTGAGGCCGAACTGATCGACGAATGCGCGAATGTCTCCGCCGGGATTCCCGCTCTCGTCGGTCTCACCGGCTCGGGCATCGACGCTCACGGCGACGATCTCGAAGTCCTCGTCCTCGAACTCTTCATAGAGCCGCTGCATCGACGGCATCTCTTCCCTGCACGGCGCACACCAAGTCGCCCAGATGTTGAGCAGGACGACGTTGCCCTCGTAGGTGTCGAGCGATGCCTCGCCACCGTCCAGCGTGCGGGCCGTGAAGTTCGGGGCCTGCGTCCCCGTGCTGACGGGCCGGTAGCTCTCCCTCCCCAGCCACGCGACCAGCACGATCGCAGCCACACCGACCCCGGCCCAGAGATATGGCGAACGAAAGAACTTGCGCTTCATGAGAACCGATCTCGGCGAGGTCTTGAGAGGGATGGTCAGGCATCTGCTCAACGCATCGAATGCTACGAATTCGGCGGCTCATTGTTCCCCGTGCCCCCCCTCCGCCCGACGGACAGGATCACCTCCGCCCCACGCCTCAGCTCCGTGTCGGCCGCCGGCTCCTGCTCGACCACGATGCCCTGGTCCCGACCGAACCGAAACACCTCGCGAACCTCCGAGACGACCAAGCCGAGAGAGTCGAGCGTGGCGATCGCCTCCGACTCCTCGAGCCCGAGCACCAACGGCATGGAGACGGAAGGGGGGCCGGTGCTCATCACGACCTCCACCTCCGCGGGTAACGCGACGATACTATCCGGCTCGGGGGACACCTCGATGACCCGGCCGCGGCTCGTTTCGGACTCTGCCGAGTCGGTGCGCACCACGAAGCCGCTCGCCTCGAGCACCACGATCGCCTGCTCCATTCCGAGCCCACGCACGTCGGGCACGGCGCGGGTCTGCGGCCCGAGGCTCACGGTCACCCGGACCGGGCTGTCCGGGAGCATGGATTGCCCGGGCAGGGGAGACTGTCCGACCACTCGCTCGGCAGGCACCGTCGGATGGGCGATCGAATCGATCGGGCCGAGCTCCAGGTTGGCTCCGGCCAGCCGCTCGCGGGCGGTCGATACGTCCGCGCCCCGGAGGTCCGGCACCTCGAACATGTCTCCCGGGGGCGGAGGCGCGGGGAAGACGGCTCGCGTCGCCACGAGATACCCGACCAGCCACCCGAGGACCGCGAGCCCGGCGATGCCGGCCACGGTTCTCCGGTTCAGCCATTCGAGCCCCCAACCAGCCCGACCTTCCCCGGCCTGACTCTTCGCCCTGTTCTTTCGGCTCCTCTTGAGCGATCCCCCCAGCTTCATCCTGTCCTCCTCATGCGCGCGGCGAACGCACCGTCGAACCCGTTCGTCTGGGGCGTGACGAACAGGCATCCCCTTTCATCCACCATTTCCGCCGGCACCGCTCCAGTGCTTTCGATCCGGAAGTCGTCGTGCGTACCCAGAAAGCTATCGATCCGGTCCCGATTCTCCTCGGGCTCGAGCGTGCACGTGGAATACACCAACACGCCCCCCGGGGCCACGGATTCGGACACCGACTCGAGCATCCGGGCCTGCAGCATGCTCAAGCGTTCAATCGCGGCGGCATCGAGGCGCCATCGCGCATCGGGATGACGAGCGAAGGTCCCCGTGCCGGAGCACGGCACGTCGAGCAACGCGACATCCAAGCCCGAGAAGGGTGGCCGCAGCGCGTCGGCGACCACGCAGGTGACGGGACGCCCCGTCCGCTCACTGTTCTCGCGCACCATTCGAATCCGGGCCGGAGAGCGGTCGACCGCCACGACGCGCGCGACGCGAGCGGACACGGCGAGCGCCTTTCCTCCAGGCGCGGCACAGAGGTCTGCAATGACCGTGCCGGAGGGTAGATCCGCGTACCGCGTGACCAGTCCGGCCGCCGGATCCTGAATGAGCGAGGCCGGCACGGCCGCCAACGCGTCGAGGGGTCGCGTGCCTTCATCGAGCCGGACGTGGACCGGCTCGTCCGCAACGACCGTGCCGGCCAAGCCCGCGTCCGCGAGGCGCTCCAATACGGCGTCCGCGCCGAGGTCCAGGGCGAGCAGGAAGGTCGGCGGCCGCCGATTGTTGGCTGCGACGAGCGCCTCCACGTCCTCGAACGGCCACCGCCGTAACCAGCGCTCGAGAAGCCAACTCGGATGCGATCCCCACGCCTCGAGGTACGCCAGCGGCTCCCGCGAGCGGTCCGGAAAATGGGCCTGGTCGTCCCCCGCTTCGGCGACCCGCCGCAGCACCGCGTTCACGAGGCCCGTGGGCTTGGCTCCCACGACTGCACGCACCTGGTCCACGGCCTCCGAAACCGCCGCGAACGTGGGGACCGAGTCCATGTAGAGGACCTCGTAGCTCCCCAAGCGGAGCACTTCGAGCACGGCGGGGTCGAGGGCGGTCAACTCCCGTTCGACATGCCGTGCCAAGAGGTGGTCGAGGCGCCCGCGGAGCCGCGTGGTCCCGTAGGTCAAATCGTGGGCGAAGGCCCGATCTCTTGCATCTAGACTCGCGGCACGGACACCGAACGCCCGATCCAGGCGCCGGCCCCGCTCGACTTCCATGCGAATCGCGTGTGCCGCTCGCCTCGCGGTCGACACCCCGGTCAGTCCAGCATTCCCGCGGTGGGCGACGAGGGGACCGCGATCTCCCGTGAAGGCATCCGTCCCGCCAGGTAGGCCGACCGTCCGGCCCACACGGCGCTCCGCATCGCATGGGCCATCCGGACGGGGTCGTCCGCCGCCGCGATCGCGGTGTTCATGAGCACCCCGTCCACGCCCTGTTCCATGGTCACGCACGCATCCGAAGCCGTCCCGACGCCCGCGTCGACGATCACGGGAACCTCCAAGCGCCGCTTGATCTCGCGGATGAAGTACGGGTTCACGACGCCGAGCCCGCTGCCGATGGGGCTCGCGAGCGGCATGACCGCCACGCAACCGGCGTCTTCCAACCGCAGCGCGGTGACGAGATCGTCGTTCGTGTACGCCATCACCTTGAATCCCTCGTCGGAGAGGGTCTTCGCCGCGTCCACCGTGGCCTGGACGTCCGGTAGCAGGGTGGTCTCGTCGCCGATCACCTCGAGCTTCACGAACTCGTTGAACCCGGCCGCGCGGGCGAGCCGTGCGTACCGGACCGCGTCCTCCGCCGTGTAGCACCCGGCGGTGTTGGCGAGCAGGAAGAACTCCTTCGGGTCCAGATGGTGGAGCACCCCCTCCTCTTTCGTGCGGTCCAAATCCACCCTGCGCACCGCCACGGTCACCATATCCGCGCCGGAGGCCCGGATCGCGTCCACCATGACCTCGTTCGTGGCGTACTTCCCGGTTCCCACGATGAGCCGGGAGGTGAGGGTGTGCCCCCCGACTTCGAGGGCTTCGTCCTGGACCGCCGGAGCCTCCGACGTCGTCTGGCTGGCCGTCATCTCAACCTCCACCCACGAAGTGCACGAGCTCGACCGTGTCCCCTTCGCCGATCGTGAATTCGTCGTATCGGTCCCGTTCCAGGATCTCACGGTTGAGCTCCACGACCACCATGCCGGGATGGAGGTCGAGGGATTCCAGGAGCTCGCGCACCGATTGGCCGGCAGCCAGGTCGTGCGGCTTTCCGTTCAGCCGGATTTCGATCATTTCCGTCGTATTCATCGGCCCTCCGTGGATGGCCCGAGCGCTTCATCGAGCGCGGTAAGATACTCGAGTACGGCGGACGCGGGATCGGATCGGGCCCAGACGCCGCGCAACACGGCCACGCCCCAGGTCCCCGCCCGGAGGAGATCCGCGACGACATCCGGCTCGACGCCACCGATAGCCAGCGTCGGAACGCCCGACGCGTGCTCCAGGATCCGCTCCACCCCCCCGATGCCGAGGCCTGCTCGGCCCGGGTGGCTGTCCGTCGGGAATATCGTACCCACGAACGCGAAATTCGCGCCGTCCCCCCGCGCTCGGGCCAGCTCGGAACCGTCGTGGACGGACACCCCGATCCAGCTCTGCGGACCCACGAGCGCCCGCGCTTCCCGGATCGGAAGCGAACGGCTACCCAGGTGCACCCCGTCCAACCCGGCCGCCAGAGCCACGTCCACCCGATCGTTCGCCAACAGGGTCGCTCCGTGCCGGCGCGCCACCGGAGCCAGCGCCATGGCCATATCGTAAACGGACTTTCCGCTCGAGCGCGGTCCTCTGAGGTGCACGGCCACGTCGGCCCCACCGGCCTCGAGCACCCGGGTCGCGCAGTCCTGGAAGCCGCCCCGCTCGAGCACGCCCGAATCCGTGACGAGATGTAGCCGGGGAAGGGTGAGATCAGCCACCGGTACCGGAACCTCAGCCGAAGGTCTGTCCGACGGCGATGCCTCTTCCGTTGATCCAATCGCTCGCCACCATCCGGCGGCTCCCGGGCGGTTGTACTTCCCCGAGGAGGACGCTCCCCGATCCCGCCTGCACGCGCACCCCCTCGGACGGGTCGGCCCCGAGCACACGACCGGGGCGCGGCTCCGGCGCCCGTGGATCGGCGCCACTGCCCGCGACGACACCTTCTTCGGTGGAGCGATGGCCCGCCGCCCGGTCGCTCGTCGGCCTGGGGCGAAAGAGCTTGACCGGCGCTTCGTCCAGCGTGGTCCACGCTCCCGGCACCGGATCCATCGCACGGATATGGTTCGCGACATCGATCGCGGGGCGGGACCAGTCGATCCGCGCGGTCTCCCGATCGATCTTCGGTGCGTAGGTCGCTTCGCCGTGATCCTGCTCGACCTCCTCGACGGCACCGACCGTGAGAAGGGCCAGCCCTTCCACCAGCGCGGCCGCCCCGACTTCCGAAAGGCGCTCCGTGAGCTCACCCGCCGTCTCGTCCGGAAGGATCCGCTCGGACACCTGGTGCAGGATGGGGCCGGCGTCCATGGCTTCAACCATGCGCATGACGGTGACGCCCGTCTCCTCGTAGCCCCGCGCGATCGCCCAGTTCACCGGAGCCGCCCCTCGCAGCTTCGGCAGCAGCGAGGCGTGCAGATTCAGGGAGCCGAGCCGCGGGAGCTCGAGCACCTCCGTGCGGAGGATGTGCCCGTAGGCCACGACGATGGAGACGTCCGGCTGGAGGTCGCCGATCGACGAGAGGAAGTCCTCGCCCTTCGGGCGCTCCGGAGTGAGCACGGTGAGGTCCTCCTCGAGCGCGGCCCGCCTCACCGGTGAAGGCTGCATGCGTCGCCCCCGGCCGGCGGGACGATCCGGCTGCGTGACCACTCCCACGATGTCGAATCCCTCTCCGACGAGTGCGAGCAGGGCGGGGACCGCGAACTCGGGTGTACCCCAGAAGAGGATCCTCATACGCGCCTCAGGACTCCTCCTCTTCGCGAAGCTTCTTCCACTTCTTGAGCAGCATGCGCCGCTTGAGCGGTGTCACACGATCGACGAACAGCACGCCGTCCACGTGATCGATCTCGTGTTGAAGCGCCCGCGCCAGGAGCTGGTCGGCTTCGAGGGTCAGGGGCTCGCCGCTCGGGTCGAAGCCTTCCACGCGCACCGACACCGAGCGCTCCACCACTTCTTCGATGCCCGGGATGCTCAGACACCCTTCGGCTTCCTTGTCCGTCTCGGAGCTGGACCAGGAAACGCGCGGATTGACGATGGCCATGGGCTCGTCGGCATGCTCCTCACGCCGTAGATCGACGACGATGATTCGCTTCGAGAGCCCGATCTGAGGGGCCGCCAGGCCGATCCCCTCCGCGTGGTACATCGTTTCGAACATGTCCCGCACGAGGATCCGGAGGTCCTCGTCGAACGACGTGACCTCGTCGGTCTCCCGGCGAAGCACCGGGTCTCCGAGCAAGACGATCTCTCGTACGGCCATCGCTGTCTAGTCGTCCTTTTCCTTTGGGTCGCCCTGGGGATCGATCACGGTCGCCACGCGGCTCCGATCGACCGTCACGCGGGTGTTGTCCCCTGTCTTGACGGTGAGCCGGTCTTCCTCGACGTGCACGACCCGTCCGATGATTCCTCCGGTGGTGACGACCTCGTCACCCTTCTTGAGCTCCTTCAGCATCTGTGCGTGACGCTTCCGCTGCTTGGCCTGCGGCCGAAGCAGCAGGAAGTAGAAGATCGCGAAGATAAGGCCCATCTGGACCAGAAAGATCATGCCTGCGTTGCCCCCCTCTCGAGGGACCGCCAACATCGCATACAACGTCACCGGTTACTCCGTTCGCTGCGGTACTGTTCGAGCCAATCCGTCTTCCACGACTCGAAGGTCCCGGCACGAATGTGCGCGCGGGCCTCCTCGCCGAGTCGGACCAAGAACCTGAGGTTGTGGATCGAGACGAGCCGCACGGCCAGCAGCTCCGATGCAGCCACCAGGTGCCGAAGGTAGGCGCGGTCGTAGTGCATGCACGCGTGGCAGTCGCATCCCGGATCGATGGGGCGCGTGTCCTCGCGAAACCGTGCGGCCTTCAAGTTCACCTGCCCTTGATCGAGAGTCCAGGCGGTACCGTGCCTCGCGTTCCGGGTCGGCGCCACACAATCGAACATGTCGCAGCCACGCGAGATCGCTTCGAGAAGGTCGTCGGGATATCCCACGCCCATGAGGTACCGCGGCCGATCCCGCGGCAACTCCCCGTCGAGGACCTCCAGGACCCGCCACATATCCGCCTTGGCTTCGCCCACGCTGAGGCCACCGATGGCATATCCCGCCCAGGTGTCGGTGTCCCGGATCCGGCGCGCGTGTTCCCGCCGGAGATCGTCGTACACGTTGCCCTGGACGATCGGGAAAAGCGTTTGCTCGGAAACGTCGGTCTCATCCGCCAGGGCGTGGAAACGGCTCCTGGAACGCTCGAGCCACGCCGAGGTGCGGCGGTTGGCTTCTTCGGCCGTGCGTCGGTCGCATCCGCCAGGCGGGCATTCGTCCAACGCCATGACGACGTCGGCGCCCAGTACGCGTTGGATCTCCATGACGAGCTCGGGCGTGAAGAGGTGCTCGGAGCCGTCGATGTGGCTCTGAAAGCTGACGCCCTCGTCCTCGATCCGGCGGATCTCCGCGAGGGAGAAGACCTGGTATCCCCCCGAATCGGTCAGGATGGGGCCGTCCCAGCGCATGAACCGATGGAGTCCCCCCAGTTGGCGCACGAGGTCGTGACCCGGCCGCAGGTAGAGATGATAGGTGTTGGCCAGCACGATTCCGGCGCCGGTCGCGCGCACCTCGTCCATGCTCAGGCTCTTGACCGTGCCCAGGGTACCGACCGGCATGAACGCGGGCGTTTCCACGACTCCGTGCGGCGTCGTGAAGGTTCCCGCGCGGGCGGCCCCCTCCGTGGCTTCCAGCGTGTAGTCGAACATGGGCGGATAATGTAGCGGCATGACCGGCCGCCCCGGGGGCGCCACGCCGGGGTGTCAGCCGGCCTAGGGTTGCTCGTCACGGGGGAGGATCGCCATCGCGTCCCCGTACGAGTAGAAGCGGTACCCTTCGGCAACGGCGACCCGGTATGCGTCCATGACCCGCTCGAAACCGCCGAGCGCCGCGACCAACATGAGGAGCGTCGAGCGCGGCAGATGGAAGTTGGTGATCAACCCATCGACGACCTTGAAGTCGAACGGCGGGTGGATGAAGAGATCGGTGACCCCCGAGCCGGGCGCGACGCCACCGCGAGCGTCGGAAACGGCCTCGAGGGTACGAACCACGGTGGTGCCGACCGCCCACACGCGTCCTCCGGCCTGGCGTGTCTCGGCCACCGCTGCCGCTGCCGACTCCGGCACCGTGTAGCGTTCCCGGTGCATCTCGTGCTCCGCCGGATCGTCGGTGTCGACGGGCCGGAACGTGCCCATCCCCACGTCGAGGGTCACCGCCGTGCGCCGCACCCCCATCGACTCCAACGCGGCGAGGAGCTCGTCCGTGAAATGGAGGCCGGCCGTCGGTGCCGCGACCGAGCCCGGAGCGCGGGCGTAGACCGTCTGGTACCGTTCGCGGTCGAGCGGCTCGTCCTCCCGGTCGATGTAGGGCGGCAGCGGCATGTGTCCGTGACGCTCGATCGCCGCTTCGACGGACCCGTCGGCGTGGAGGCGAACGATCCTGCCGCCACCGGCCGCCCCGTCCCGGATCTCGACCTTCAGCTCCGGGGCGATCTCGACCGTGCGGCCCGGCTTCAGCTTGCTCCCCGGACGCACCAAGGCGTTCCAGTCCCGCGGGTCGTCTCCCTCCGCCGGCCCGAGGAGGAAGATCTCCGCGGGTGCCCCCGTGGGCTTGCGGCCGAGAAGCCGCGCCGGCCGCACCCGGCTCTCGTTGACCACGAGGAGGTCACCAGAACGAACCAGCTCGGTGATCTGCCGGAAGCGGAGGTGCCGGAAGGGACCGTCGCCCGGCGGGACCACGAGCATTCGGCTCTCGTCCCTCGTCGTGGCCGGGTAGCGAGCGATCCGCTCGGGGGGAAGGTCGTACTCGTATTCCCACACCCGTGTGCCCCGAGTCTCGCTCACTCCAGGACGAACAGGGTGCCTTGGCCGTCCTGCAGCGCTTCCGGCACCGTGTAGCCGAATCGCCGGAACGCCCGCGGCGTCGCGACACGTCCCTGGGGCGTGCGCATCAGGTATCCTTCCATGATCAGGAACGGCTCGTAGACCTCTTCGAGGGTCGTCGCGTCCTCACCCATCGCCACGGCGAGGGAGTTGAGCCCCACCGGCCCGCCCTCGAACTTCTCGATCAGGGTCTTGAGCACGCGCGCGTCCATCTCGTCGAGGCCGTACTCGTCCACGTCGAGAAGCTTCAACGCGTCCTGGGCGACCGTGCGGTCGATGCGTCCCTCCGCCCGCACCTCGGCGAAGTCGCGTACTCTCCGGAGCAGGCGGTTGGCGACCCGGGGCGTGCCGCGCGCCCGACGCGCGATCTCGGACGCGCCATCGGAGGTGGCCTGGACCCCCAAGATCTCCGAGCTGCGTGAGACGATCGTCGTCAGCTCCTCGGCCGGATAGAAGTTGAGGCGCTGCACGATTCCGAAGCGGGCGCGCATCGGCGCGGTCAGGAGCCCGAACCGCGTGGTCGCGCCCACGAGCGTGAAGGGCTCGATTCGCATCGTCATCGTGTCGGCCTTGGGGCCGTCCGACAGGCGAATCTCGACCTGCCAGTCCTCCATCGCCGGATACAGGAACTCTTCGATGATCGGACGGAGCCTGTGGATCTCGTCGATGAAGAGAATGTCACCCTTGCGCTGGTTCGTGAGGATCCCGACCAGGTCGGCCGGCTTCTCGAGCACCGGCCCCGACGTGGTCTTGATGTTCACGCCCAACTCGCGCGCCATGAGCGCAGCCAACGTGGTCTTGCCCAGCCCCGGCGGACCGTGAAAGAGCACGTGGTCGAGCGGCTCCTGCCGACCCCGGGCCGCTTCGATCGCAATGGCGAGCGATTCGCGAACCTTCGGTTGTCCGATGAACTCCGCCAGCCGCTGAGGCCGCAGGCTCGGCTCGACCTGCTCTTCGTCGGAGAGGGCCTCGGGGGTCGTGACTTCGGTCCGTTCGCTCATACCTGCAATCTAAGCCGTCGCACGGGGTGCGTGCAGCGTGGGGGCGTCACACTACGCTCCATGGACGTGCTTTCCCGTCAACGCCGACACCTCAAGGCGGACTCGACTGCCATCGAACAAGAAACTTCCCGATACGCATCTGATCGGGGTACTCGGCGACGAGCGCAGCCACTAGGTCCGCAGGCATGGAGGAGAACTGAGCTCGTGTGTTGACGACAATCACGTTTACGTCGTGAGCCTTCAAGGAAGCGAGCGTTCGGTCCGTCCTGGAGTGATCGTCCTCGAAGATCTCGAAGAGGGACCGCGTCGGGTTCTCGAGGCCGGAGAGGAACGACACTTCGGGCGCGTCCGGAGCGGCGTACACGTACCGGCTGCGCGTTAGGTCACGTACCACCTCGACGAGGCGAGTGTACTCGGTGGCGTCGGAGATAGGGACCGAAATCCGACCCCGGGCAAGTGGGAGTCGCGTCTCCTCCAAGGGTGGGAGCGGCCCCAAGAGCGCGCCGCGGTTGGGCCCCCATACGAAGAACACCGCATACGCCAACGTCACCGCGGCCAGGACGGCGCGACGAGGCACGAGGGGGTGGAGTCGCGGGGTGTCGCGCGCGCTCAACCTGGCGAGGACGCCGCCCACGGCAAGGACCGCGAGGGGAGCTACGTACCCAAAGTATATGGGGACCGCGAATGGGTACCGGATAAGATGGATCAGGGCCAGAATCCAAAGCGTCGCCACGAGGGGCGGGTCATCTGGCACACTCCCCCTCCGGCCCCAGAAAGACGCCGTCGCACCGGCGGCCACCACCGTCGGCACGACCAGCAGCAGTGAATCGAAGACCGCGATGAATATCCGGACGTTCATGCGCAGCATCAGCACTGCGCTGCCGACCAGAACCGCCGTCGCGATGCCGGTCCTGTAGCGCCGCCCCACCGCCGCCCCGACGATCAGGAGGACGGTAGGTATGATGATCGTCCAGGTACGCGAAAGCGGCGGTACCGGCAAGGCAACTTCCGTGAATCGCTCGGCCGGCAGGACGACGACACCTCGGTAGAGATCGTCCAGCCCCCCCGACACGGCGTACCATGCGAGGAAGGGCAACACAGCTGCCAACACCCCCGTGACGAGACAAGCCCAATTCGCCACCGTCCTCCGCAAAGCCGCCCGACCGTGCTCTACCTCACGCGACCGCCAGACCAGCGCGGCACCGAGGAGTGCACTCGGGAACACATAGCTGACCCAGGTGGCAAGGCCGATCTGCGACCGAACGAGCGCGGTCTCCATCAGAATCAGCAGGGCGACGACGAACGCGGCAGCCAGGGGGAAGGCTCGAAAGACGGAGGGGGACGAAGCAGATGCTCTCTCCGTTCCTCGGGTGCTCTCGTCATGCAGGACGTAGAAAAGCGCGCCGGCCAGCAGATAGAGGCCGGTCACCTTGAACAAGATAGACAGTCCGGCAGCGATCCCTACCGCCAGGAGCCAACGACTTCGACGATCATCGGTCCACCGGATGAGCGCCCAGAGGCCCCACGTGGCGAAGAACAGATTGTACCAGGAAGGCATGGCCGCAGGGTAATTCGGGGGGCCCGCCAGTAAGGCCACCATCGTGACCGCTGCCGCCGCCACCGGCGATCTCACCAACCGATGTGCGATGGACCAGACCGCCGGAAGCCACAGCGCCACCGCAACGAGCATCAACACACGGGGCGTAAGCAGGTGGACCCCCAGCACCTCCATGGCGGCTGCATGGACGTAGTCGAGGAGCCCCGTGTACATCCCGTCGAAGTCGCGGTGCGGGACCTCACCCTGAAGGACGCGCCAAGCGGCCTGCCCGAGCGTCCCTTCGTCGTGAGGGATCCATCGGCGGTCGAACAAGGTGACGTAGTAGAGCACACCTGCGCTCCACGTCCCGATCGCCCAGCGGAGCACTCGGCTTCTGTCCGCACACGATGTGTCGGCCTGTTGGCGCGATCCGGCGCGCGGCATCATACTGGCCTCGGAACGAGCACGACCTCCGCCGGCGGGGAAGCGATCAGGGTCGGTGAGAAATCGACGATGGCCGGCAGCGTACATCGGACGCTTTCAAGGGGCAAGCATATCCGCAACGGACGAAGACCATGACGTTGATGCACGAGACCCAGCCGCCTCGCGTTTCCGTGGCCATCCCCCTCTACGAAGAAGAAGAGGGGCTCCCCGAGCTCCTTCGTCGGCTGAGTGCGGTCGTGGACGGACTTCCCGGCGAAGGCCACGAAATGGTATTTGTGGACGACGGCAGCGGGGACCGGACCCCCGAGCTGTTGAGGAGCGCCGCCGTTGCCGACCCTAGAATAACCGTCGTCTCGCTGTCGAGGAACTTCGGTCATCAAGCGGCCCTCTCGGCCGCCCTGGAGTTCGTGGAGGGTGACGTCGTCGTGCTCATGGACGGGGATCTGCAGGATGCGCCCGAAGCCATCCCCGCCATGCTCGAGCGCGTGAGAGACGGCTACGACGTCGTCTATGCGAAGAGAGACCGGCGCAAGGAGCCCTGGTGGCTCCGCCTGTCGTACTTTACATACTATCGGCTCCTGTCGACGGTCTCCAATGTCGACCTTCCGGTGGATGCAGGGGACTTCGCCGCATTCACGAGGCCGGTCCTGAACGCGATCCTCAGCGCCCCGGAACGACACCGGTACCTCAGGGGACTCCGTGCATGGGCAGGGTTCCGGCAAACGGGGATCCCCGTCGAACGCGACGCTCGCCACCACGGGCGGAGCAAGTACGGACTTCGAAAGCTTCTTCGGCTCGCGAGCGACGGAATCTTTTCGTTCTCCATCGTCCCGATCCGAGTTGCAGCGGCCCTCGGCGGACTCTCGATCCTCGCGACATCACTTTTCGCGCTCTACGCACTCTGGGCGAAGATCTTCCTCGACCGTTCCCCTCAAGGCTTCACCGCACAAATCCTGGTGATCACGTTCGTGTCCGGGGTAAACCTGCTGTTCCTCGGAATCATCGGCGAGTATGTCGGTCGGGTTTACGAGGAAACGAAGGCGCGCCCTCTGTACGTCGTCCGACGTGTGCAGCGCGGTGGCGACGAGGCAGCCCAGGCGCCGAAGTCCACTGGAATCGAGTCCGTTGTCCGGAGTTCAACGAATGGATGACGATGTAGCGCGGAACGAGGGGGCGGACAAGGAGGCGCCCGGCATGTTGGAAGCGGCGTACGCGGCCCGGTACGCCGATCTCTACGCCCGACACTGGTGGTGGCGAGCGCGTGAGGAAATCGTGGTGGACGAGGTCGGCCGGATCGCGGAGGCCTGGGATGGGGACCGAGCCATCCTGGACGTGGGATGCGGCGATGGACTCATCTTTCCGAGGTTGGCGCAGTTCGGAGACGTCGAGGGTGTGGAACCCGACAGCCGGCTCGTCACGGGCCGGTCCGACCATGTCATCCACACCGTGCCGTTCGAGGACTTCTCCCCGGCGAGGCGCTACTCCCTGATCCTCATGCTGGACGTCCTCGAGCACCTCGAGAACCCGATCGCCGCGTTACACCGGTGCCGCGAGCTCCTCGAACCGGATGGACGACTCGTCCTCACGGTACCCGCCTTCAAAGCTCTCTGGACGACGCATGACGACCTAAACCACCACTTCACCCGTTACCGAAAAAGGACGCTTCGGACCGTCATCGACACGGCGGGCCTCAACCTCGATGACACCAGATACCTCTTCCATTGGGTCTTCATCGCGAAAGTCGGGGTGCGCCTCATCGAGACGTTCCGCAGAAAAAGCGCGTCGTTGCCGGCCGTACCGCGCGGACCTGCAAATCGTGCCCTGTATCGTTTGTGCAGATTAGAGGACCGGTTGTTGGGTCCTCTTCGCCTTCCATTCGGGAGCTCGTTATTGGCGAAGTGCTCGGTTGGGTCGACGCCCCCCCCACGAAGCGGATGAAGCGATCGAGGGCTAGCACCTGATCCTCTCGGGGCTTCTGCTCCCTAAGCCCCCCGTCCCGCCAACGCCCTCCGGATCAAGGCGTCGGTGTCCTCGGGCACATCCTCGGCGAGGACGGCACGCACGGCCTGGTCGGCCTCGCCGAAGGTATAGCCCAAGGCGACGAGCGCGTTCACGGCAGCCTGCGTCGCCGGGCGCCCGTCGGCGGCCGCACCTTCCGTCGGGGTGACGATCGTGAGGTCCTCCACTTTGTCCGAGAGCTCCAGCGCGATCTTCTCGGCCTTCTTCTTCCCCACCCCGCTCACCTGCTGGAGCGCCGTGACGTCCTTCTCCACGAGGGCCCGGGCGAGCCGCTCCACCGAGTACGTGGACATCATCGCGAGCGCGACCTTGGCGCCGACGCCGGACGCGCCCAAGAGGCGTTGAAAGAGGGTTCGCTCGGCGGCCTCACGGAAGCCGTACAGGGCAGCCGACACGTCGGTCACGACCTGAACGGTGCGCAACGTCACCGAGCTCCCCACCTCGGGCAGGCTCTGGAAGACGGTCAACGGGATCTCGATCTCGTACCCGACTCCCCCCGAAGTCTCGATCTCGACGCGGTCCGGCTCCCGCGTGAGCAATGCCCCGCTCACCCGCGAGATCATATCCGCCCCACGGGGAATGCCCCCATCAGACAGTGACACAGGGCGGCCGCCACCCCGTCCGCGGCATCGGCCGGACTCGGGGGATCTTTGAGGCGGAGCTGCGTCTTGACCATGAAGCCCACCTGATCCTTGGATGCGTTGCCGTGCCCGACCACGGCCTTCTTGATCTGCCGGGGTGCGTATTCCGCGACGGGAAGATCGCGCAGGGCGGCGGCCAGCAGAATGGCGCCACGGGCGTGTCCGAGCTTCAGCGCGCTCTGGGCATTCTTACCGTGGAAGACATCCTCGACCGACAGCACCTCGGGACGATGGCACTCGAGCAAAGCCACGATCTCGTCATGAATCTCGCGGATGCGCCGTGCCATGGGCTCTCCGGCCGACGTCCGGATCACGCCGCACTCCACGAGCCGGATCCGGCCCGGACCTTCCCGGGCGACCACGCCGTATCCGGTGGCGGCGGTACCCGGATCGACGCCGAGGACGATGACCTCGTCCGGGCCACGGTCCACGACGCTACATCGCTCCGGCGAGGACCGCTTCGTCGATGTCGGCGTTCGAATGCACCTTCTGGACGTCGTCGAGATCGTCGAGGTCCTCGAGGAGCTTCAAAAGCTTCTCCGCATCCTTTCCCTCGACGGGCACCTCGTTCGTCGCGATCCGCGTGAGCTCCGCGGAGCTCACTTCGACCCCGGCGTCCTTGATCCCTTCTTGCACCTGGGCGAAATCCGTGGGCTCCGCGGTGACGATGAACTCGTCTCCGTCGCGCTCGACATCCTCCGCGCCGGATTCGATCGCCGCTTCGAACACGGAATCTTCGTCGTATCGCTTGGCGTCGATGACGATCTGGCCCTTCCGGTCGAACTGCCACGCCACGGACCCGTCGGTGCCCAGGCTCCCCTCGTACTTGCCGAGCAGGTGACGGACGTCCGCGACGCTGCGGTTGGTGTTGTCCGTGAGACACTCGATAAAGAGCGCCACGCCACCCGGGCCGTACCCTTCGTAGGTGACCTCCTCGTAGGCCACGCCCTCGAGGTCGCCGGTCCCCTTCTTGATGGCCCGGTCGATGTTCTCGGCCGGCATCGACGCGGCCTTGGCCGAATCGACGGCCAGCCTCAGGCGGGGATTGTACTCCGGATCACCACCCCCTTCCCGCGCCGCGACCGTGATCTCGCGGATGAACTTGGTGAATTGAGCGCCACGCTTCGCGTCGTTTACCGCCTTCTTGCGCTTGATCTTCGACCACTTGTTATGCCCTGCCACGAACCCTCCGGATTCCTGCGTGACTTGTCGAGCGGAGGCCAGTCCGACGGACCGCTCCACATCCGGCATACCCACGGCCGGGCTCGGCGTTCGGCCACGGCGCGCCCGCGTCGGCGGCGCCCCGCCGACATTCACCACGGGTCGTCAGGGCGCCGGCGTCAGCTCCGGGGCACGACGAGCCTGCATCTCCTGCTCGAGCGTGTAGGCGTACGAAAGCAGCTCCGACTCCGTCCACGTATCACCGATGAGCGCCAGAACGAACGGAGTGCCATCGTCGTAATATCCGAACGGCACCGTCACGACCGGCACGCCCAGAGCGTTGATGATGTTGCTGGGAAGCTCCGCCCAGTTGTTCGGCTTGTAGTCCGGACGCTCCGGGTCTTCCACGAGCGGTCGGTTGGGCTCGCCGGACTGCGGGAAGAACAGCGCGTCTAGGTCGTTCTCGTCCAGGACCTGGCGGAACAGCGCTCGGATCTCGTGGCGCCATGCCTGATACGCGTCCCCTTCTTCCGTGGCGCTAGGACGCGCCGGGGGCACGAGCTCGCCGTCCCGGCGGGCACGGTCGAGCGTCCGTCCGCTCAATGCTTCCCACTCCTCCACGGAGTCGAAGGGAGCTCCCGGCCCGAGACGCTTGAAATACGTATGGATGTCGTAGGCGGCCTGCGTGGATACCCGCGGGCTCTCTTCGTAGAGCTCCTTGAAGCCCGTGCCCTCGAACGGGTCCTCCACCGCCGTGCCACCCAGCCTCTCGAGGACGGCCACCGCCTCGCGATACATGGCTTCGGTCTTCTCGTGGAGCGGCAGGAAGTCGTCTCGCCACCCGGTGCCCACGAGACCGAAGCGCTTACCCCGGATCGCCCCCGGAACGAGACTCGCTTCGTATCCGCTTGCGGGAAGGTGCTCCGCGGCCGCATAGGTCGCGAGGTCCTCGGGCGTGGGCCCTGCGAGGACGTCGAGCGCCACGGCCGCGTCCCGCACCGTCCGAGCCAACGGCCCCACCACGTCCACGTAGGTGCCGCTCAACGGCACGATCCCGTCGAACGGCGTGAGCCCGTAGGTTGGCTTGATGCTCGCCAGCCCTTGAGCTCCAGCGGGGTTCTCGATGGATCCGCCGGTTTCCGTACCGAGCCCCAGAACGGCGAACGACCCGTTCACCGCCGTGGCCGTCCCCCCGCTCGATCCGCCCGGGACCTTGGTGACGTCGTACGGATTGAGCGTGACCCCCTCGACCGAGCTTTCCGTGCGAGTGCCGTGCCCGGCGAAATCGGGGAGGTTCGTCTTCCCGAGGATGACGGCACCGGCTTCACGCAGACGTTTCACGACCGTGGCATCCCGTTCGGGGATCATGTCCACGCCGCCCGCCGCGCTGCTGAAGCCGTCGAAGCCGGCGGTGGTCACCAGCCCACCGTAGTCGATGTTGTCCTTGATGACGACCGGGACTCCATGGAGCGGGCTTCTCGGGCCGGATCCGGCATACTCCACGTCGAGCGCTTGCGCGATCGCGAGCGCGTCGGGGTTCATCGAGATGAACGCGTTGTAGTGACTCTCATAGCGTTGGATCCGTTCCAGGGAAGCACGCGTGAGGTCTTCGGCGGTGAACCGACCCTCTCGGAGTCCTTCCTCGATGTCGGCGACCGTGAGCTCGACCGGGTCGAGCTGGGCCCGAGCCGCGGTAGGGATCAGGACGAGGGTGAGGGCTACCCCCAGGAGCTGTCGTATCAGCGTGGCTCGGATCATCGGTCTCCGTCCAAGGATGTCATGTTCGGGTGTCGTCGGTGCCAGCTTGTGGCGCGCTGAAAGGCGTGCGCCACGCCAAGGATCTTGTCGTCGGCGAACAGGCCACCGATCAGCATCGTGGTGAGCGGCATCTCCGTCGGACTGTCGTCACCGGGATTTCGGATCCCGAAGCCATACGGGACGACCACCGAAGGATGCCCGGTGGTGTTCGTCAAGCCGATGTGCCCGGAGCCGCTCACGAACATATCGAAGCCGGTCATCACCCGCTGCATCTCCTTCATGAGCAGGTATCGGCGCCGTTGCGACTGTACGTACTCCACGGCCGTGACGTCACGCCCACGTGTGAAGCGGGTCCTGCGGCGGCGCTCGCGGTCGTCGAGGTCCTGCGGAAGGGGCTCCGGCTCCCCGTCGGGGGCAACGTGGAACTCGAACGCGGCCGCCCCCTCGACGGTGATCGCGTTGGACCGTCCCTCGGGTAGCTCGGGCATGCGGGTCAGGCTAGCGCCGAGGTCGGTGAGCTGGTCGAGGAACGCCTCGGGAGCGTCGTCGGCGTACCCGATCGTGTAGGTGGCCAGGTCGGGCCCTCGTTCGAACCGGAACGGCGTCGTCAAGGTGCTCGGATCTTTCTCGTCGGCCCCGTGGATCGCGTGAAAGACGTGGGCGCAGTCCTCGATGCTCCGGCACAAGGGTCCCGGCTTGTCCATGCTCCAGGAAAGGACCATCCCCCCGTACCGGCTGACCCGCCCGTGCGTCGGGCGCAAGGCGCTCAAGCCGGTCCGGCGGGCAGGAGACACGATCGATCCCTGCGTCTCGGTGCCGATGGCGAAGCCGACGAGCCCCGCCGCCGTCGCGGATCCGGGGCCGGCCGAAGAGCCACTCGATCCCTCGTCGGGGTTCCACGGGTTCCGCGTGCGCCCGCGGAACCAGCGATCGCCTTGCGCGAACTCTCCGGTCGCGAGCTTCGCGATGAGCACCGCACCCGCTTCCCGAAGCCGAACCACGATCTCGGAATCGTAGTCGAGCACCTGATCCCGAAATGCTTCCGAGCCCCACGCCGTGCGCGAACCGGACACCGCGAAGAGATCCTTGATGCCGTACGGCACGCCGTGGAGAGGCCCGCGCCAGTGGCCGGCCCGGAGCTCGGCGTCGGCCTGTTGCGCCTCCTCACGCGCCCGTTCCTCGAGGATCTGGACCGCGCAAAGGAGGATCGGGTCGTAGCGCCGAAGGCGATCGAGGTACATGTCGGTGAGCTCGACCGAGGTGACGTGCCCCGCCCGGAGAAGCGCCCCCAACCGGTGAGCCGGCAGAAAAGCGATCTCCTCCTCGGATGACGGGACGGAGCCGGTCCACGGCTCGAGATCCACCGGCGTGCGCTGGAACGGGTTCCCGCCGTGCTCCTTCCACAGCTTCTCGAGCAGCGCACCGGTGCCGCCCGGATACGCCTGGAACTGGAGCGCGGGAGGCTCGTGGTTGCCGAGCGCGGCCTCCTGAACCTCTTGCAACGCCCGGGCCGCCCCGGCCATTCCACTCGCCAAGCCCGGGCTCGACCGAGCCGTGCCCGTGGCTCCGGACAAGCTCGCGGGTCCGAGCGCACCCGCGGCCGCCGCGGCGGCCGCGGCCTTCAGGAAATCCCGGCGATGGATCGGGGGCACGAGCTCGCTGTCGAGCTTTCCGCCGAAGGGTCGTGGCCCCGTCCTCTGGTCGTCCATCTCCTCGCCCCTTTCGATGACGTGATCGAAGCCGACAGGATGTGTCGCGCGCACCCGCGAGGCAAGCAGGCTCACAGGACGAGGACCGCCTCGGCGACCAACCCCGGCCCGAACGCGAGCGCCACGCACGGGAGGGGCGCGTTTTCGCGCCGCAGCTTCTCGAGGATGAAGAAGATCGTGGCGGACGACATGTTCCCGTGCGCGGCCAGCACCTCCCGAGCCGCCCGGTTCCGCTGCCGATCCAAGCCCAACGCGTCTTCGACCGCGCCGAGAATCCTGGGACCGCCCGGGTGGACGGCCCACGTCGCGATCCGGTCGAGGCCGGAGCCCGAAGCTTCGAGCCATCCGGCCAGCCAGGATCGCAGCTCCTCACCGATGACCTCGGGAACGCGCGGTGACAAGGTCATGCGAAACCCGTGGTCTCCGATCCGCCACGTCATGTCCTCCTCGGAGTCGTCGAGCAGGACGGTGCCGGTCGCGGCGACACGCCAGCGCTGTACGGACGGCTCGGCCGCGAAGGTCGGGGCCTCCAAGCCCTCGCAAACCACCGCACCGGCCCCATCCGCGAACAGTGCGTTCGCGACCATGACCTCCGGATCCCATCCATAGCAGAAGTGGAGGCTGCAGAGCTCGACCGAGCACACGAGGGTCCGACCCGACGGCTCGCCCCCCGCGAATCCGTGCGCGACACGAAGTCCGTTGAGCGCTCCGTGACATCCCATGAACCCCACCTGGGTTCGGGTGACGTCACGCGGAAGCCCCAGCGTCCGGATCAATCCGTGGTCCACCCCGGGCGAGGTGAAGCCGGTACACGAAACCGTGACCAGATTGGAGATCGCGCCGGCGGACACCCCGGCGTCCGTGAGCGCCCTCCTCGCAGCCCGGGCCGCGAGCTCCGGGGCCGTCCGCTCATACATCGTCATCCGCCGGGCCGTGGAGGGACCCAGATCTCCCTCCTCCCGGACCGGCCGATAGAACCGTTGGCGGTCGCGGAGCTCGCCGTGTTCACGCTCGAGCAGAACGCTACCGCGACGCACCACTCCGGATCGTCGGTACAGGGCGCGGAGCGTCCGCGCATGCGCATCGTCGAGCCCGCCGAGCTCGGCGTGGAGCCGGGCCGTCTCCTCCTGCGGGGCATCGTATGGAGGCGTAGCGGTGCCGATTCCCGAAATGAGCATGCTCATCCGACAGCGCTCGACGACAGGGCCGGGGGCAGCCGACCGACCCGACGGACGACCGGGTCCGCCGCGGCCGGTACCTTGGACAGCACCGCCAGAGCCAGCCCGACGAGAACCGGATGCCGAAGGCCCCGGGAGATCCGACGACAGAGCCGGCGGGCACCCTCGAGCTCGACGGTTCGATAGCGTTCCCAGGCGACCGCGAGCTCCGTGTCCCAACCGCGGACGCCCCGCAACGCGTACGGCACCACCGCTCGGGCCGAGGCGAGCGCCCACCCCATCCCTTCACCCGTGAAGGGCTCGACGTAGCCCATCGCATCTCCGATCCGGAACAGCCGGTGTTCAGCGACCAGTCCGGGCGCGCGACTCAGCGGCGGGGTGCCCCGCCATCCATGCACCAGCCGGCCCGTGAGGTCGAGGCCCGCTTCCGCCAGGATCGCGTCCACGGCCACGCGAGGGCCTCCGGAACGGAGTGCGGTCGGGTCGACGGCCGCCGCGACGTCCAGCGTGCCATCCTCGAGACGCACCATCCCGACGTAGCCCGTGCGCCCGACGATCATCCGCAGCGTCCCTGCCGGAGCAGCTTCGACTTGTTCGTCCCGGCGGCGGAGCATGCCATTCTCCAGCACCGCCCCCAGACCGATCCGGGTGCCATCCGCCACGTGTTCCGGGGCGCGGACACCGGGCGCGCCCGCCAACCCCGCTGCATCGAGCACGACGGACGCGCGCACCTCGGTCTCCACCCCCTCACGGATGACGCGCACCACACGCTCCTCATTCTCCTCGCCTGCGAGCGCACATGCACGCGCGGGCGCCTCGGTCCAGCAGACGGCGCCCGCCCGCTCGGCTTCGCGCATCAGCGCCTCGTCCATGGCGGCACGGGACCAAGCCACCGACCGGCCGAGGCGGAGGCTCGCACGGCGCCCCCCTCCCTCCAGCACGAGCCGATCGAGCTCGATCGCGCCACCCGCTTCCGAAAGCCGACCCAACCCGACATCGTCGAGAACGGACAGGGCACCGCCCCCCACGCACGCGCCACACACCTTCCAGCGCGGCACGGCGCGGCGCTCGACGAGGAGCACGGAAGCGCCTTCCAGGGCGAGCTGGCGTGCCGCCAAACACCCCGCCGGACCGCCCCCGATGACCAGAACGTCGACCCGATTCACGACTGGCCCCATCGGATCGCGAAGCGCTGCGGCCAACAGCGCGTCACGACCGCACCTCCGAGCCCCGCCCGCCGGCACAGCGCAGCGACCTCGGCGAGCGTGTACGCCGCCCGCACGGAGCGCAGCCCGTCCACGCGCACGACCTTCGACCGGGAGAGCGCGTGGACCCCGACGAGAGCCATGAAGTAGCCCAGTCGCGTCCGCCGCAGATCCTGAACGAGGAGCCGTCGGCCGACGCATGCCATGCGTGTCAGCAGCTCCACCGAAGCCGTTTCGGTCAGATGGTGGAGGAAGAGCGCGCTCGTGACGAGGTCGAACCCGTTCGGGAGCCCGTCCCGCGTCACGTCCAACCGCGCGAGCTCCAGCTTCACGCCACTCGCGGCGGCCCGGCGGTGAGCCCGGTCGAGCGCCACCCCGCTCACGTCGCAGCCGAACGGCCGGACTTCGACGCCGCGGCGCCGCGCCTTCACGGCCACCCGGATCAACACGTCGCAGTCGCCGCATCCGACGTCGAGCACCTGCACGGGCCGGCGCCCCTCATGCCACAGACGCGTCACCTCCTCGAGGACTCGGTGGTGCGTGAGCGACACCCGGTTGAGGCGAGCGAGCCCGTCGAGTGCGACGTGGTGGCGTCCCTCTTCGAGCCCCGGATCGTCCATGAGCTCGGGCTCACGGCGGCGCGTACCGAGGGCGGGCCAGAACGGCCGCACCGGCTCACTCCCCGATCCCGCAGCAACGCCCGTCAGAGGGGAGCTTCCACGGAACCGGGACACACCGGGCCCCGAGCGTGGGTTTCGGCTTTACCGGGAGCGGGGAAGGTGCTGGGCATCGCGCTGCCTCCGTCGACGTGGTTTCTCGGAGTGGCTTCGGAGGACGAGGCTCCGTCGGGCGCCACGTGGGCAGCATGGCCGCCCCGACGGTGCGGAGCAAGGGACCCAGCCGGCGAGAAGCTTACCGATTCCGAACGGGTGTCCCGTTGCCGTTCGCCCTCCGGAGCCGCCATCATTCGCATGAACGGTTCGTTCCTCGTTGCGGAGGTGCCTCGATGTCCCGCGCGTTCCACCTCCGGCGGCCAGCTCCGACGTCCACCACACTGCTAGCCGGGTTCCTGCTGGCCACGGTCGTCATGGCCTGCCTCCTGGCGGTGCAGGCCTATGGGGCCGCCCGGTCGCACCGGGCAACCGCCGAAGCCGTCCTTACCGACTACGCGGGGATCGCTGCGGCGGAGTATGGACGTGTGGCGAGGGGGCACCTCTCCCGCGTCTTCGACGTCGCGTTCGACGAGGTGCCCCGCAGGGTCCGTCCGGGACGCATGCCCGAGCCGGTCCACGTTCGTTGGGACCTGGACGACGCGGCACGCGCGATCCGCTGTGCCTGCCCGAGCCTCCAACGATCGTGGCTCGTGTTCCGGATCGACTTGCGAGACGGCTCGGCGACGTTCGAGGGCGACCGGGAAAGGGATCTCGCCTCGGCGGTTCGGGCTTTCGCCCGGACGCGCGGGGCTTCCGGCCCTGCCGAGCGCTACGGGATGGCGACGCTCGGACCGAGCGACAGCACCACCTCGCCCCTGCTGCTCCACGCGACGGTCTTCGACGACGACGAGGTCGCTGCGATGATGTACGGTGTCGTCCTCTCCCGCGACGCGCTCACCGAGATCGCCGAGCACTGGTACACCCGCCACGAACTCCTGCCGGAAACGATCACCCGCGGAGAGCCGGGGGATTCCCTCGTCCGGATCGCGCTCTCGGCACCCGACCGGACCCCCTTTTTCGCGTCCCATGCGGGAGCGGAGCACGGACCGTTCGTAGCCGACACCCTCGCGCCCCATCTCGGGGGACTCGTCGTGCGGGCATCCATCCGGCCGACCGCCGCCGACCGCCTCGTCATCGGCGGCTTACCCTCCTCCCGCCTTCCCTTCTCGCTCGCGCTGCTCGGGCTGACCCTGGCCGTGGGGATCGCGGGTCTCTGGGAAGTGCGCAGACATCACCAGCTCGCGCGGCTCCGAGAAGACTTCATCTCCAGTGTATCGCACGAGCTCAGGACTCCCCTCGCGCAAATCCGCATGCTCTCCGAGCTACAGGCCGACCACAAGCTGCGTGCGCCGGAGGAGCGCGAGCGCGCGAACCTCGTGATCGCTCGGGAAGCTCGAAGGCTGACCCAGCTCGTCGAAAACTTCCTGCACTTCTCCCGGGCCCAGGCCGCCGGATCGTCCAAGCCCCACCCACAGCCCGTGCCCGTCGCCGAGTGTGTCGAGGAAGCGGTGGAAGCGTTCCGGCCCCTCCTGAAACCGGACGCGGGAGCCGTCGAGGTGCAGGCCGAGCCGGGTGTGACCATCATGGGCCAGAGAGACGCGCTCCGGCAGATCCTGAGCAACCTGCTCGACAACGCGACCAAGTACGGTCCGCGCGGGCAGACCGTGCGGGTCACCGTCCACCGCAGAGGGACCTCCGTACGGATCCTCGTCGAGGACGAGGGACCGGGCATCCCGGAGGAGAGCCGCTCGGTGATCTGGGAGCCGTACCGCCGGTTGCCACGCGACATCGACAGCCACCGGCCCGGCAGCGGGGTCGGGTTGGCCGTGGTACGCACGCTCGTCGAGTCACTCGGTGGGCGTGCCTGGGTCGAGCGCGGCACGAAGGGCGGTGCGCGCTTCGTCGTGGAGATCCCCGGCGCGGCCGACGCGTCGGAACGAGAGCACCGCACGAATCACGACGAGGAGGACGAGCCTCCGCGCACTCGCGATGCACGGGAGACGCCTGTTGGCGCACATCCTGCTGATTGAGGACAACGAGGATCTGGCGTTCGGCCTGCGTGCGACTCTGGAGTTCGAGGGATACGGCGTCGAGGTCGCGGGGGACGGTGCGGAAGGGCGGAAGCTCCTGCACGAGCACGTGCCGGACCTGGTCGTGCTGGACCTCATGCTCCCCGATGCGGACGGCCTCACGCTACTGGGCGAGCTGCGGAACGAAGGCGCGCGAGTCCCGGTGTTGGTCCTCACCGCTCGAGGAGAGGAGTCGGACGTGCTCATGGGGTTCGACCGCGGCGCGGACGACTACGTGACGAAGCCCTTCAGCACCGCCGAGCTGCTCGCTCGGGTACGCGCGCTTCTGCGCCGGGCACACGGCCCCGAAGTGGCCGACCACCTCCCGGTCTGGCGGTTCGGAAACGTCGAGGTGAATCCCGCTTCGGGCACCGTTCTGCGCGACGGAGACGTGGTGACCCTGGCGCCGAAGGAGTTCGATCTCCTCGTGGCGCTCTTGCGGAGGGACGGAGCGGTAGCTTCGCGCTCCGAGCTCCTCGAGGAAGTCTGGCAGTACGCCAACGCCCGGATCGAGACCCGCACCGTGGACGTTCACGTCGCAGAGCTGCGGCGAAAGCTCGAGGTCGACCCGGCGGATCCCGCCCACATCCTCACGGTGCGAAAAAAGGGGTACCGCCTCAGGAGGTAGCACGCAGGGTGCGCGGGGTGCTTACGACATCCTTACAGAACGCGTGTGCTCCACGAACACTCGGAGCGGCGCGCCGTGCGTACCTTTCAGGCTCGCTTCTTTACCTCTCGAAACTGCTCTCCGGTCTTTGATGCGCATATCGACCACCTCGACATCCTCGTGGCTCCTCGGCCTGGCAGTCCTCGTCGGCGCGCTTCCGGGCGGCGCGGTTGGAGCGCAGGAACCGGAAGACTCGGTGGCGTCTTCTCCGGGGCTTCGTGTTTACCTCGACTGCCAACGCTGCGACTTCGACTTCATCCGCGAGGAGGTTCCGGCCGTCGATTACGTGCGCGACCAGGGAGCGGCGGACGTCCACGTGCTCGTAACCCAGGAGCCCACCGGCTCCGGCGGGCAGGAATACACCTTCCACTTCATGGGTCGCGAGGAGTTGGCCGGACGCGCCGACACGCTCCGCTACACCAGCGGTCAGACCGACACCGACGACGAGGTCCGGAGGGGCTACGCGCACACCTTCGGGGTCGGCTTGGTTCGGTACCTCGCCTACGCCTCCGAAGCGGACCGGGTCGACCTCTCGTTCATGCGCCCGGACCCCACCGCGGACGGGGCAAGGACCGCGCAGGAGGACCCCTGGAACCTCTGGGTCTTCCGCACGAGCATGAGCGGGGAGATCGAGGGCGAGAGCCTGCAGCGGTCCCGGGCCGTGGACGGGTCGTTCTCGGCGAGCCGCACGACCGAAGAGTTCAAGATCGACGTCAACCTCCGCGGCGAATACGAGTGGGAGGAGTTCGACTTCGAGCAGGACGACGGGAGCATCGAGTCCCGTACTTCGAGCGCGACGGAGCTCGACGCGTCCACGACCGCCGTCTGGAGTCTCGGACCGAACTGGTCGTGGGGGTTGAGCGCGGACGTGGGGTCGGACAGCCCCTCGAACCAGGACTTCTTCATGCGCGGCGGCCCCGCCCTCGAGTTCTCGCTCTACCCCTACGCGGAATCCACGAGCCGCCAGATCACGGCCCTCTACCGCATCGGCGGAGCGACCTTTCAGTATCAGGACACGACGGTCTTCGGACAGCTGGCCGAGACACGACCCGAGCACAGTCTGCAGATCTCGGCCGATTTCCGGCAACCGTGGGGCGAATTCGTGCTCTCCGTCGAAGGCTCCCACTACCTCGACGACATCACGCAGCACCGGGTCGACGTATTCTCGAACCTGGAGATCCGGCTCTTCCAGGGCTTCAACCTGGATATCCGCGGGAACGTCGCCCGAATCAAGGACCAGATCTACCTCTCCGTCTCCGAGATCGACATCGAGGACCGGATCACGGGCCGTCAGGAGATCGGGACCGACTTCGAGTACTCGCTGGACGTCGGGTTCAGCTTCACCTTCGGCTCGGTGTTCAACAACGTGGTCAACCCCCGGATCCGTACGGGAGGCGGCGGCCGCTTCTTCTTCTGATGACGGGGGAGACAGCCGTTCGGTTCGTGCCCCCTCTCGCGCGATCCGGCGGGGCACCGTATGGTGGTGGCCGATAATTTCATGACCCGAGTCGCCGCGCGGTCGCCGCGCGACGACCGTCCCCGAGCTTTCAGGAGTGAACCGTATGTCGAAAGTGAGCCGTATGTCGAAAACGATCCCCCTCGCCGCCCTGGCTTGGACGATCGTCCTGGGCGCGCCCGACCGTGCCGCGGCGCAGGACGCGCCGCCCGAGGTGACGTACCGCCAGAACCTCATGCAGGCCATCCGGACGAACGTCATCCAGCTCAGGTCCGTCGCCGAGGTGGGCCATCCCGACCATACGGTGCACTACGCCCGGGCGCTTTATGGCATCGGTGAGATTCTCGGAGACGCGTTCAGGGAGGGCTCGGCCGCGAATTCCGGCGCGCTCCAGGACGTGTGGAACGACCACTCCGAGTTCCAGGAGCAAGTCGAGTTCTTCCGGTCCGCTACGGGCGAGCTCCTCGAAGCCGCCGAGATGCGGGACGCCGCCGCGATCCAGGAAGGGATCCAGTCGGTCGGAGGCACGTGCAGTGCCTGCCACCAGGACTTCCGGGCGCCCAACGACTGAGCCCGCCCGAAACCTCCGCCACCACGGGCTGCTACCCGCCGAACGCCTCGAGGAGGTCCAGGACGTGGTCGATGTCGGCCTCGGTATGGTCGGCGTTGATCTGCGTCCGGATCTCCTCGTCGCCCCGCGGCACCACCGGATACGTGAGTCCGGTCACCAGGACTCCGTGGTCGTAGAGGTGCCGGACGAGCGCGCGGGTCTTCCGGGTATCGCGGATCATGAGCGGAACGACCGGGTGCTCGCCGGGGATCGTCTCGATGCCGACGCGCTCCAGGCCTTCCTCGAAGCGCGCGGTCAGCGCACGTAGACGGTCCAGCCGTTCCACGCCCTTCGGGCTATCCACCAGTTCCAGAGAGCGCAGGGCGGCGGCCGCCTCCCCGACCGTGATCGGGTTCGAGTAGATGTACATGGGCGCCGACTCCCGGAGAAACCGGATGACCGCGGACGTGGCGGCCACGTAGCCACCGTTCACGCCGAACGCCTTCCCCAGGGTACCGACCAGGATATCGGCCGGGCCGCTCCCGGTATACTCCTCCACGCCACGTCCGGTCTTGCCGAAGGCGCCCACCCCGTGGGAGTCGTCGACGACGCTCACCACGTTCTCGGCGAATGCTTCGTCGTGCTTGGCGCAGATCTCCATGATGCGGTCGAGCGGCGCGTGGTCCCCCCGCATCGAGAAGATGCCGTCGGTCACGACGATCGCCCGACGAGCCTTCCCCGTCCATTCGGACAGCGCGTCATCGAGCGCCTCGAGGTCATTGTGCGGATAGATCGCCTTTCCCGCCGGACGTGACAAACGCATCGCGTTGATGATGCAGTTGTGGTTGAGCTCGTCTGAGATGAGCACGGTCTGGTCGGTCACCAGGGGGGTGATGGTAGAGACCACGGTGGCGTAGGCCGACGAGAAGATCATCGCCTCCTCCCGCCCGTGAAACGAGGCGAGCTTGGCTTCGAGCTCGACGTGCGCCCGGTAGGTCCCCGAGATGAAGCGCACGGCCCCGGGGCCTGCTCCGAAGGCGTGCGTGGCCTCCTCCTCGGCCTCGATGATCTCCGGGTGGAGTCCGAGCCCGAGGTAAGAGTTCGAGTTCATGCGGATGAACTCGCGCTCCCCTTCGCCTTCCAGGAGGAAGCGTGGTCCGTGGTCTCCCCGGGCCGGCTTCACCCCGACCACGACCGTCTCCGCTCCCTTCGCGGTTCCCGCATTCTCCAGCTCGTCCACCTGCGCGCGCAGCGCATCATTCAGGCGGTCCACGCCCATAGCACTCTCCACTTCTCGTTCTGTCGAAGGATGTTCCGTCGAAAAGGTCGTGTCGTGCGATCCCCCGTGCTCGGCCGGGTCACGCCTCGCTCAAATGCTTCAGCATGTCGGAGGTCATGTCGGCCACGCCGTACTCCGGCGCCCAGTCCCATTCCTCCCGGGCCGCGGCGTCGTCGATGCGGTCGGGCCAGGAGTCGGCGATGCTCTGGCGAACCGGGTCCACCTCATAGGTGACCTCGAAGTCCGGCAAATGCTTCCGAATCTCGTCCGCCAGCCGCTCCGGGGCGAGCTGCATCGCAGTCACGTTGAACGCGTTGCGGTGCACCAACCGCCCGGGATCGGCTTCCATCACCCCGACGATCGCCCGGATCGCGTCCGGCATGTACATCATGTCGAGCGTGCTCGTCGGCTCGAGGAAGGACGTGTAGCCCCCGTGCTCGACCGCCTGATGGAAGATGTCGACGGCCCAATCAGTCGTCCCGCCACCGGGCGGTGCTCCATAGGAGATCAGGCCCGGAAAGCGAACCCCCCGTGTGTCGACGCCGTATCTGGTGTGGTAATAGTCGCACAGGAGCTCCCCCGCGACCTTCGTGATGCCGTACATCGTCGCCGGACGCGTGATGGTGTCCTGAGGGGTCGGGTTCTTGGGCGTGTCCGGTCCGAAGACACCGATCGAGCTGGGGGTGAACACGGCGCACCCCTGCTCACGCGCCACCTCGAGCACGGCTTCGAGGCTGGCCATGTTCACGTGCCACGCGAGGCGGGGATCCCGCTCTCCGACTGCGGAGAGGATGGCGGCGAGGTGGAACACCGTATCGGCCCCGTGCCGCATGACGGCTTGCCCGACCGACCGCGCGTGGGTCGCGTCGAGCACCTGGAACGGACCCGCCCCGGTCATTTCCGGGTCGAGCTGGCGAACGTCCGTGGCGAGCACGTTCGCGTTCCCGTATCGGGCGCGCAGCTCCGGAACGAGCCAGGACCCAATCTGTCCGCCGGCGCCGGTCACCAGAATCCGCTTCAAACCGTGTTTCTCCGTCGGGACGAGGTCGTGTGCGCGTGCCGTACGCGGTGCGTGGCCGAGGTGCCACGGGAAGACGGGGCGGCAATGTATGCGCCTCGACGGAGGTGAGCCACCCTGGTGAAGCCGACGAAGCACACGAGCCGTTGCGCATACGCTCGACGATACCGCGCGAATCCCCTGTTCGCCGGGGGCTATCCCGGCTTCCTGCCGACGATCTGTACCACGGAGCTCCGGCCGTGATGCAGGGCCCCCTCGTGAATGTCGCGCTCGACCTCTCGGGCCACGTCCAGCTTCAGGCCCGACAGCTCTTCCCGGAGCGTCTCGAGATCCATCATGAGATCCGCGGTCGGTGGCCCGCCCGTGCCGTGTGCGAGCTGGTCGGGGGTATACGCTTCGAGGATGAAGACTCCGCCGGGCTCGAGTCCGTCGACGACACGCCGGTGGACGCTACGCCGGACGTGAGGTGGAAGGTGAGCGAAGATGGAAACCACCCCCGCCCATGCTTCTCGCTCGATGGGGAATTCCGCGAGGTCCGCGTGCACGAAGTGAACTCCGGATGCGACCTCCGAGTCCGTCGCGAGTCGCCGCCCCTTGTCAACGGCAACGGCCGACGCGTCCACACCCGTCACCCGATGCCCGAGCCCGGCCAAAAAGACGGCGTTTCTCCCCTCGCCCTCGGCCAGCGACAGCACCGGGCCGGACGGGATCGACCCAGCCATCTCCCGGAGGAAGTCGTTCGGGTCACGACCGTACTTGTACGCGTCGCCCGCATAGCGCAAATCCCAGGGGTTGGGCCTGCCGGCAGATGTCATCTTTTCCTCCGGGGAGCGTCGTCGTCCATCCTCATCCTGACGAACCATGCGTAGTGACTTTCGAGCGCCCGATTCGAAGGGAACCTTCCGGAGCTCTCACGGGGCTCAGCCCGTCCGGAGGTTGATCGCGAACAGCCACAACTGCCCCAGGACCAGGATCGTGGCGGCTCCAGCGGCCGCGAGCACGAGCTCCGGCACGCCCGGCTCGACCAACTGCAAGACCCCGGCCAACGGATCCCACCACACGGCCACGGCCAACAGCCCGACGCAAAGCGTCAGCGCTCCCCACAGCGCCTTGTTTCGAGTGATCTCGTTCCGAAGCGGAGGGCTGTCGTGGTCGCGCATGTTGAACGCGTGCAGAAGGCGGCCCGTGGAGAGGCCGAGGAAGGCCACCGTAACCGCCTGTGCCTGGCTGAGCTCGAGCACGTTCAGGGCAACGAGGAACAGGGTCAGAACAACGACTGCGATCATGACCCCGTATCCCACGATGGCCCACCAGTGCCGGGCTTCGATGATCCCTTCGGAAGGATCCCGTGGCGGGCGCTCCATGACGTTGGGACTACCTGGACCGATTCCGAGTGCCAGGGCCGGAAAGACGTCGTTCACGAGGTTCAGGTATAGGATCTGGAGGGGCAGGAGCGGAAGGGGCAAGCCCGCGGCCGCCGCGCCGCCAACCGCCAGGATCTCACCCACGTTCCCCGAGAGGAGGTAGATGACGAACTTCCGCATATTCCGGAAGATCGTCCGCCCGAGCTCCACCGCAGTCACGATGGTGGAGAACGCATCATCGAGGAGCACCATGTCACTGGCCTCGCGAGCGACGTCGGTCCCTCTTTGTCCCATCGCCACGCCGATATCGGCCTTTCGCAGGGCGGGGGCATCGTTCACGCCGTCTCCGGTCATCGCCAGAATCTCGCCCCGTTCCTGGTGCAGATCGACCAGCTTGAGCTTCTCCTCCGGATCGACCCGGGCGAACACGTCCACCTCGGCCATCGCATCCACGTCGACGAGCGTCGATCCCTCGGAGGGGGAAAGGTCTCTGCCTTCCGCTACCCGCAGCTCATCATGGTCTCCCCGTCGGAGCCCGACTTCCGTCGCGATCTGGTATGCCGTCTCGGCGTGGTCGCCAGTGGCCATGATCACGCGAATGCCGGCATCCTGGCACTTCCGGATCGCGGGGCCTACGTCCTCGCGAGGTGGATCATAGAACCCGACCAGACCCAAAAACCGGAGATGCTCGTACGGCTCCGCGTCCGGATCCTCGAGGACACGGTCCGCCACGGCGAGCACGCGGAGGCCCTCGGTGGCCAGCTCCTCACTCCGCTCCAGCCACTCCTGCTTGAAGCGTTCGTCGATACCCATCCGCTCGCCTTCTGCGCGACACGCCTCGTCACTCGCCTTCAGCACCGCCTCGGGGGCTCCCTTCACGGCCAACCGATAGCCTCGCTCGTCCTCCTGCACGGTTCCCATCATGTTGGTCTCGGCATCGAAAGACACCGTGCGCACACGCGGATGGTCCGCCCGCAAGTCGCCTGCGGAGACGCCCGACGCTCGCCCCATCTCGAGCAGAGCCAGGTCCATGGGATCTCCGTGGTCTGCGCCTTCCCCGTCCTCACCACCGGGTTCGGCATCGTTCGCCAGCACGGCTGCGGTAAACAGAGGCCGGAGTGGCCCGTCCTCGCGGGTCGCATCCGTAGCACCACCCTGGTCGTGGGCGCCTCGTCCCAGCTCCATGTCGCCCGCGGGCCCCGTCAAGCGCCGGACCGTCATCTCGTTCAGGGTGAGGGTTCCGGTCTTGTCCGTGCAGATGATGGTCGCGGATCCGAGGGTCTGGACGGCGCCCAAATGTCGGATCAGGGCATTCCGTTTCATCATGCGCCGCATGCCGCGAGCCAGCGCGACCGTGGCGACGATGGCGAGTCCTTCCGGGATGGCGGCCACCGCCAACGCGATCCCTGTCTGTACCATCATGACCAGGTTCCTGCCGGCCAGGATGCCGGCCGCGACCACGACGCCGGCAACCACCACCGTCAACCAGACGAGCTTCCGGCCCAGCCGGTCCAGGCGTGCATCCAACGGAGACTCGTCGTTCTCGTCTCCCACCATCGAAGAGATGGCACCGAGCTCGGTGTCCATGCCGGTTTTCGCCACGATCCCCGTTCCGCGCCCCCGACGTACGGTCGTGCCGCGATAGACCATGCATGAACGGTCAGCCAGCGGGACGCTCTCCTCGAGCGCTTCGGTCTCCTTGTCGACAGGGACGGACTCTCCGGTAAGTGACGATTCGTCGACCTGAAGTCCCTCCGCTTCGATCAGGCGCAGATCGGCGGTGACCACGTCGCCCTCGGAGAGCAGCACCACATCGCCGGGAACCAACTCCCGGGCCGCCACCGTCCGTGTCGCACCGTTCCTTCGTACGCGGGCCCCTGCTTGGCCCATCTTCCGTAGCGACTCCATGGAGCGCATGGCACGGAGCTCCATCCAGAAGCCGATCGCGGTATTCACGACGAGCACGCCGCCGATCGCCACGGCCTCCGCGACGTCGCCGAAAGCAAGGGCGACCCCACCGGCCACGGCCAGAAGCAGCACGATCAAGCTTTCGAGCTGGTTCCACAGGATCGCGAGGAGGCCTCGTCGCTCCCGCACCTGCAAGCGGTTCCACCCGAAGCGATCGCGGCGCTCCTTCACCTCTCGGTCCGATAATCCTTCGTCCACCGAGACGTCGAGCGCCTTCTTCAGCTTCGCCGCCTGGAGCGTCCAAGGGTGCTCCGGAATTTCCATACTCAATGGCTTCGCTCGACGACTTCGATTCGTGCATCCGCGGTACTTCCCACCCACGGAACCGGTTTGAACACCACCACCGGATGGAGGACCCTCAATCCGGCATCGGGGCCCCCTCCATCAGCCGGAAGGGTCCCACATCCTGCAGGGAAGCTCAGCTGGCTCACGTCCGGGTTGGTCGTTGTAGGTGGCAACAGAGCCGTGACCTCGTAGCAGCAGACTCCGGGGACCCGACTGATGTCCTCGTGCGCGTCGCAACGCTCAGCATATCGTAACGCCTTTGGGCTTTCGCTGTGGCCCGGTGGTCGACACGGGCGCACTGCGCATATACGGGGATGCGAAACGGTGTGAGATTTCTCTCATGCATATCCTCGTCACCGGTGCGACCGGATACATTGGCGGCCGCCTCGTGCCGAAGCTCCTCGCCGCCGGACACCAAGTCCGCTGCCTGGTCCGGTCCGAGGCCAAGTTGCGTGGCCGCGACTGGAGTGACCACCCGAGCCTGGAGATCTTGGAAGGCGATGCGGCCGACCCCGCATCCCTGGACCGGGCTCTCGAGGGCCAGGAGGTAGCCTATTACCTGATCCACTCGATGGTCGTGGCCGGTGGGGAGTACGCGGACCGCGACCGGATACTGGCCGAGAATTTCGCCCAGGCCGCAGAGCGTCAGGGCACCGCGCGCATCCTCTATCTCGGGGGGCTCGGCGAGACCGGAGACGGCTTGAGTGAGCACCTCGCTTCTCGCCGCGAGGTCGAAGAAGCGCTCGCCTCCACCAACGTACCGGTCACGGTGCTCCGGGCCGCGATGATCATCGGCTCGGGATCGGCCTCTTTCGAGATCCTGCGCTATCTGGTGGAGCGGCTGCCGGTGATGGTCACGCCCCGGTGGGTACATACCGAATGCCAGCCCATCGCCGTTCGCAACGTGCTGCACTTTCTGATCGCCTCCCTGGATACGCCCGAAACCACGGGCCGGACGCTCGACATCGGCGGACCCGAGGTTCTCCGTTATGTGGAGATCATGCGCATCATGGCGCGCGCTCGCGGTCTGACGCCGCGGGTCATCGTTCCGGTGCCGGTGCTCACGCCCCGGCTGAGCTCGCTCTGGATCCATTTGGTGACCCCGCTCTCGTCACATATCGCGCGGCCCCTGGCGGAAGGTCTGCGCAATCGGGTCGTCTGTCAGGACGACGAAGCGGTCCGCCTCATGCCACAACGGCTTCTCACCGTCCGCGAGTCGATCGACGCCGCCCTGGGCCAGCTGGCCCGCCAGAAGGTGGAGACGGCGTGGAGCGATGCCGGCGTCATGCCTGGGGATCCCGACTGGGCGGGTGGAACGACGTTCACGGACCATCGCACGATCGACGTGGACGCGCCGCCAGATCAGATCTTCGCCGCCATCTGCCGTGTCGGGGGCGGACACGGCTACTACGCTGCAGCGTGGTTGTGGCGGATCCGGGGGGCCGTGGACCGCCTCATTGGTGGACCAGGCCTGCGCCGCGGACGGCGAGATCCGGAGCGTCTCTCTGTCGGAGACGCGCTCGATTTCTGGAGGGTCCAGGAGGTCTCGCCTGGCCGAGCCCTCCGCCTCCGCGCGGAGATGAAGGTGCCCGGGGAAGCCGAGCTTGCCTTCATCATCCATCCGCCCGAAGCCAACCATCCGCTCACCCGCGTCGAGCAGACTGCGCGGTTCAAACCGAAGGGGCTCCTCGGGCTTGCGTATTGGTTCATGGTGGCCCCGATGCACTCGATCGTCTTCCAGGGTATGCTGGAGGGAATTCGGCGGCGCGCTGAGCGGGCGTAAACTCCCCGGCGACGACCTTCGTTGGATCAACGAGCGAATCGCTTCCGTGTTTCAAGGAGGCTTCGAGCTGCTCGCCACGGGAAGACGGGGCGGCAATGTATGCGCCACGACGGGGGTGAGCCACCCTGTATCCGAGAGCCGGAATCTGGATTCGAACACCACGCGAGCTTATACCGGCTGAACGTATGATTCATACCCGTATTCCCGCGTGCGACCGTCCGATGTCTTCCACACCACCCCATTTTGCCAGTCCAGCCCGGGATCCCTCACGTCCGGACCGCCCGGTGAGTGCAGCCGTCGAGCCCGCGACCCAGCCCCTGAAGCCCCTGGCCGGCATCCCTACGCTCCTGCTCTGGGGCATGCAGGACCGTGCGTTCGGCCCGGAGGATCTGGCGCGCTGGCGCGACGCGCTCCCCCGGGCCGACGTCGTCGAATTTTCCGAAGCCGGGCACTTCGTGCAGGAAGAGGCGCCGGACGAGGCCATCGCCGCGATCCGGCGGTTTCTGGCTTCGATCCTGAGCTAGCAGCCCGTGGTAGGCTGTCCCGATTCAGGGTCGGCGCGGCGGAAGCGCCCCGTCGGGACGTAGCGGTTCCACCGCGCGAGATCCGGTCAGGATCGGGGAGGCGTGACCGCCGCGGGTGCGCCGCGAATCCATCCGACGAAATCCACTGGAGCAGGCTCCACACCCGCCTGCCTCAGCAACAAGTTGACCTTCCCTCGGTGATACTGCCCGTGAAGGGCCACGTGGAGCAAGATGTCGCCGACCGAGGTCTCGAACGAGGCACCGGCCGAGTTGGTGTAGCGCACCGGCCGGTCCAACCACGCCTCGTCGAGCCCTCCGAGATACGCCGAGAATGCCGAGGCCAGCCGTTCCCGCAACGTGTCGACCTCGTCGGGCGGGAGGTCGGGCCACACTGGCGCCATGGGCTCGCGCCCCTCCAACCGCGCCAGCCAGGTCTCCTCGGCACCCAGCACATGCGTGTACTCCAACCACGCCTCCCGGAGGTCCGGACGACGGCAGAGGTTTTCGTATAAGGCTCGGTCGGCCCAGACCATGAAGTCGTGGAGTCGGCGCAACTCTCGAATACGGCTCATCGGACACTCCGTTGCAGGTTGCGGGTGGGGCTCATCCGCCGTGTCGACGCGCAGTGTACATTCAACCGCTACCCTCCCTCCAGACATGGACGCAACCGGGTGGAAGTCATCGCCCGAGTCGAAGGGAACCTTCCGGAGCTCTCGTGGGGCGTGGGCTTGGAGGGAATGGGGCGACGGCTTAATACTGGGGTCACATCCGGCACCCGAACGCGGTCGGCGTGTACGCTGGAAGCACGACGAACGTCGGATCACCACGAAGGGAGGAGAACACCATGGGTTTCGCCCTATCAGACATGCAGGTCCGGTCTTCGGCCTTCGACGACCGCGAGCGCATTCCCCGGAAGCATACGGGAGAGGGCGACGACGTCTCTCCGGCAATCGAATGGACGAGTGCCCCGGACGGCACCCGGGCGTACGCCGTCATCTGCCATGACCCTGATGCGCCGCTCTGCAAGCCGGGGAGCTACGGATTCGTGCACTGGGTCCTCTACAACATCCCCGGCTCGGTGAAGGGCATTCCGGAAGGTGGGGGTGAGGAGTATACCACAGGGCAGACCGATTTCGGACGGACCGGATACGGCGGGCCGATGCCGCCCGAAGGCCACGGCCCGCACCATTACTTCTTCTGGGTGCTCGCGCTCGATCGTGAGCTCGACCTCCCACCCGGACTCACGATGGAGCAACTCCTGGAACAGGTGGAGCCCCACGTGGTCGGCATGAACAGGCTGGTAGGAACCTACGAGCGGAGCTGATTCGCCGCGGCTCCCCGGCGCAACGATGAGAACGGCACGAACGCCCCCTTACCCTCGTCGCGGGTGAACGGCCCACGACCCCACGCCAACAGTACGATGGGAGCCCCGCTTGGATCCCGAGCTGCTTCACCTCCTGTGGATCACGTTCCTAGCCGCGACGCTGGCCGACGTGTCGATGGTCTTCGGGGTCGCCCCGTTCTTCTTTCTGAAGGACATGTCGGCACGCGCGGCCGGAACCCTGTCGGCGACGGCCGCGGGGATGATGGCTGCGGCGGGGCTCGTGCAACTCGTCGGCGAAGGGCTCCGGGCGGCGCCCGGGATCCGCGCCTGGGAAGTCGCGACGGGCCTCGCCCTCGGATCGCTCTTCTATGCGAGCGCTGCCCGGTGGGTGCGAACCCACGAAAGCTTCGACCTTCTCGAGCTGCGGCAGAGCGGCGGGGTGCAGTCGCTCATGATCGTTGCCGCCATGACGGTACACTCCCTGCCGGAAGGCATCGCTATCGGTGTGTCGTTCGGCTCCGGGGAGGAAGGGCTGGGAATCGCGGTCGCCTCGGCGCTCGCCGTGCACAACATTCCCGAGGCGATCGCCATCACGCTCGCGTTGCGCGCGAAGGGCGTCTCGACCTGGCAGTGCATGGGATGGGCGCTGTTCACGAGCCTTCCCCAACCTCTCGCCGCACCCTTCGCCGCCTGGTTCATCTGGATCTTCGAGCCGCTGCTTCCCTTCGGCATGGGGTTCGCGGCCGGCGCCATGACCTTTTTGGTCGTAGACGACCTCCTGCCCGAAGCGCTGGACGAGATCGACAAGACGCGCACCGCCTCCGCGTTCATGGTCGGAGTGGTCGCCATGATCGTGCTCGGCCGGCTCGTCGGGATGTGAGGCGCTCGGGGTGCCGGGTTCGACCCGACGCTCCCTCCGGCACCCTCCTCGTGCGGCTCGGTCTAACGTTCACGCGAACGCGCACGTCTATTCCAGCATACGGGCCCGGCGTGACTCGACGGTGCGAGCGTCATGGGGTCACGAGCACAGCACCAGCCGAGTGCCTTCAACCAACGAGCCCCAAGAAGACCCGTGACACGTACGTTCCCTTTCGCATCCTCGCTGATCTTGGCGATCTCGCTTCTGACGCTCGGATTCCCGGGCTTCCTGAGCGCCCAGACGGCCCAAGTAACAGGTGTCGTGCGGGACGCGAACACCGGGGAACCGATTCCGGGCGCTTCCGTCACGCTCGTACAGCTCGACGACACGACCAACACGCGAACGGTTTCCGCGAACGCGCGTGGGCGAGCTCTCTTCGTGGGTGTTCCGCCCGACAGGTACCGGGTGCGCGTCACGAGCATCGGATACGGCCCTCGGGTGCTCGACGAGGTCGAGGTCGCGCCGGACTCACGCCACGATCTCGGCACGGTCGGGCTCACGGTCGAGGCGTTCGAGCTCGACGCTCTCGACGTTACCGCCGAGCGGTCGGCGGTGACCTTCGAAGCGGACCGGACGGCATACGACATCACGGCCATGCCCTCCGCGCAGGGGAGCGCGGCCGCCGACCTGCTCCGCAACATGCCGGAGCTCGAGGTCGACCTCGACGGACAGGTGTCGATGTACGGCTCGGCGACGGAGATCTACATCGACGGACGGCCGGCACCGATGGACGGCATGTCCCTGTCCGTGTTCCTGGAGCAGTTCCCGGCCGAGAACATCGAGCGCATCGAGGTCATCGACAGCCCCTCGGCCCGGTACGGCGCCCAAGGATCCGGCGGGATCGTGAACATCGTGCTGCGGGAGGGGGTCGAGCTCGGGCTCACCGGGCTCGCTTTCCTCAACGGCGGGACACGAGGCGAGCTCGGAGCCGGCGCGCGGGCGACCCTTCAGCGCGGGCCGTGGACGGTGAACAGCGGCCTGAACGCGAATCGCTCGAACCGTGAGTCTTCGTCCTTCGACCTCCGGCAGAACCTCGTCGCGGACCCCACGACCTTCCTGCGACAGGAGTCGATCTCCGAGCGGTCCGGGCGGTCCGGGAACCTGGATCTGGAGGTCCGCTACCAACCCACCGAAAGGGCACGGTTCTGGGTGGAGGGCCGCGTGAGCGGCCGTGACGACGGGTCGGAAGGGGCGACGACCACGACGCACATGGACGAGAACCAGGATCCCACGTCGGAATATCGTCGCTCGTCGTCTCTGGATGCCGGGAACGTCACCGGCCGGATCGGTACGGGGTTCACCTACGAGTGGGAACGGAGGCGACACGAGCTCGAGATCGAGCTCGACATCGACGCCGACCGGACCCGTGAGGACACCCGTGAAGAGCTCGACATGCTCGATCCCGGCGCGACCGGGGGCCCGCTGCCCGCGGAGCTCACGCTCGAGGAGGAACGACAGCGTGAGAGCGAGATCCGTCTCGACGTGGACTACGTGCGCCCCTGGTCCGAGGACGGACGGGTCGAGATGGGATACCGGCTCGAGACCAACCGGGATGAGAGCGACCGGCTCCTCGAGCTCCGCGACACGGACCAAGCCGGGATCCCGACCGCGTCGAACCTCGGATTCGATCACGCCCAGACCTTCAACGCACTCTACCTGACGCTCCAAAGACAGCTCGGGCCCCTGGGCGTTCAGCTAGGTCTGCGGGGCGAGCACTCGGACACGCGCTTCGAAGTGCCGACGGGCGAGGCGTTCGAGAACGACTACTTCAGCCTCTTCCCGAGCGCGAGCCTGTCCGCCCGCCTCGACCAGGAGCGCCAGCTCCGGCTGTCCTACTCCCGCAGGATCGGGCGGCCGTCGACCTCGGTGCTCAACCCCATCGATCGCTCCACGGATCCGCTGAACCGTCGGGTGGGCAATCCGAACGTCGATCCGGAGTACACGCATTCCCTGAGCCTCCACGCCATCTGGTCGACCCCCTTCGGTCGCCTCCGGCTCTCGCCCTACTACCGCCGGACGGACGGAGGATGGGCCGAGATCACGTCGGTGGACGGCGATGGCATCTCCACCCGGACATGGGACAACGTCACGTCGGAAGAGCGCTACGGCGCTACCCTCACCGCCTGGCTGCCACGCGGGGAGCGGGTGAGTGGTTTCGTGAGCGTCGGAGGGAATCGCACTGCCCGGGACGCCAGTAATCTCGCCGATCGTTACTCGAGTAGCTCGCTTCGCTGGCAGACGCGCGTCAGCCTGGAAGCGATGGTGACGGAGAAGCTGAGCGTGGAGAGCCGGAGCTCCTACCGTCCTGCTGTCGACCTGCCCCAGGGACGCTCGGACGCCCAGATATCGACCGACTTCGGCCTTCGCTATCGGTTCCTGGACCGGCAGGCCTCGCTCCGCATGGCGTTCGAAGATCCGCTCGGCCTACGGGAGTCCTCCCGCGAGATCCGAGACCTGACACACGTGCAGATCGGACGCAGCTCGGAGAGCAGCAGGAGCATCCGCTTCAGTGTCTCGTACGCATTCGGGGGAGGGGGAGCGATGCGCGGCAGGGGTCGGCGGCGGTAAGAAGGCCGCTCGCCCCACGAGCGGCATCACCCCAACGGCACCTCCGTCGTGTGCGTGCCGCCCTTCTGACTCGTGTAGGTCAACGTGACGGTGCCGCTCCCGCTCACGATCCAGCTCACCGTGACGTCCCCGAACCCCGGGACGCCTTCCTCCACGTGGAGCGTGGACGCGTCACCGTCCACGAGGTCGATCCGGTCACGTAGCTCACCGGCGGCGAGCCCTCCGGCTTGCACCGTCGCCCCCGAGAGCGACACCCGGTCGGGCAGACCCGCACGGTACATGCGGGCGGCGTCGCTCCGCGTGGGGATCACGCGCTCGTTCCGCATGGTCGCCGTGACCCTGTATGTGTCCCCCCGGATCGGCTCGACCTCGACCTCGCCCCAATCGAGCAGGGGCATGTGGTCGGCGTGAAAGAGGGCGAACATGGCGTTCCGGTGGGCGAGCTCCTGAAGCATGAACGGGGGCGTGGTGCGCCCGAACCACTTCGACGAGAAGCCCCCGATCTCGACCTCGCCGAGCGTCGGGTGCTCGAACGGGGTCCAGTCCTTGAAGCGCGCGCCCATGCTCAGCCGGTCGTTGAAGAAGAGCTCCTGTAGCTCCTCCGGCTCCGGAGCGTCTTCGTCCCAGGCTTCGCTGTAGAACTGGTTACTCGACCAGAGCTCGTTGGTGAAGCTGATGACGCCGAGCGCGTCGTGCGCCCAGTCGAGCGTCCCGCCGTACACCGTGTAGAGGTCCCGCCAGATGTTCATGTACCGGTAATACGGCAGCATGAGCTCCCCACGCGTGCCGATGTACTCGTAGATCTCGGCGTCCGCGTCGGAGTACTCGCCGGTTCCCTTGTAGTACTCGGAGCCCGGACCATAGAGGATCATCCCGCCCGAGTTATGCCAGGACTGCGCGGCCGCGATGTTCGGATGGCTCTTCAGCCACTCGCCCACGGCCCGGGTTTCGGGCCAGGAAAACGGGTACCGATACGCACCGCCCTGGACATGGGAGGGCTGCCAGTCGGAGGGGAAATCGCGGTTCATGTCGTATCCGCCGCGGGCGTCTTCCCCACGCTCGCCGTCCCCGTCCGTATCCACGGCCTCGCGCCCGAGGAAGATGTAGTCGCCGCGCTCCCCCTCCGGCGCTTCCACCATCAGTCGAGGGTCGACCGGGCTCTCCACCAGGTCTCCGCGCCCGGGCACGTGCTTGCGCATCATCCGGATCTCACCGTCGCCGTCCAGGTCATCCGGATTGTCCTCGTTCGCGCGACCATCCAGGTCGGAGTCCCACTCCGCCATTCCCGAGCGGGACGGTCCCCCCGTGTCCATGAAGTTCTGCCGCCCGTCGGGGTTCATCGTCGGGATGATGTAGAACACCCGCTCGTCGACCAGCTCCCGCACGGCGGGAATGTGGTCGTAGTTCTCCATCAGGAACCAGATGAGGTAGAGGTTGACCTCCAGTCCCTGGATCTCGTTTCCGTGGATGTTTCCGTCCACGTAAAAGGCGGCCTTCGACGTGTGCGGCCCGGTCTCGGGGTTGTTGATCGTCACCGCCCAAAGCTCCCGGCCCTCCACGGAAGTACCGGCGCTCTCCACCGTGAGGAAGTCCCCGTACGCGTCCTCGAGCCGCTCGAGCGCGTCGGTCAGGTCCTCGTGGTCGTAGTAACGATCGAAGCGGAGGTCGACGCGCGGCTCCCGGTCCGGGAACGCGAACATGCCCGACCCTCCGGTCTGGGCTTCGGCCGTTCCGACCCCGAGGGCCGGCAGCGCGGCCAGCGCGAGGCCCAAGGCCATACCCCATGCCACGGCGACTCCGCTTCCCGACACGAACCGGCCCGCGGCGTGCATCCGGAGTGCTCCATGTGAATGCCTCATCGGTCCTCTCCTCCTCCCAGCGTGACGGGCACCGTGATCGAGCCACCCGCCCGCTCGGCGAACACCTCTATCGCGGCGGAAACGCCGGGCTCTCCCGTCACGAGCCAGCTGAACTCCGCTCGCCCCCCCATCCCTTCGATTCTGGGGATCTGGTGTTGCATGTCGTCACTCAGGAGGTCCAAGTCGTCGTTCGGCACGAGCCGCACGTTGATCGGCCGGTTGAACCGGATGCGCTCAGCCAGATCGAGCTGAGTCGGGAAGTACGCCTCGTTCGCGAGCGTGGCGGTGATCCGCCACACACCCTGGCCTCGGGCTTCCACCTCGACATCGACCACCTCCACTTCCGGAAGACGGTTCCCCAGCCACAGGGCGAACTCCGCGTGCCGGTCCAGAAGTCCGTCGAGCTCCGATGCCGGAGGATTGACGCGCGCATTGGGCGCGAACCCTCCGACCTCCACCTCGCCGAGCTGCGGATGCGTGGCGGGCCTCCAATCCACGTAGCCGTCCACGCCGACCGAATCGAACAGGGCCAACCAGCGCGCATCGACCGGCTCGGAGCCGGCCGGTGGGGACCAGACGGGGGTCGTGAAGGACGGCAGGCCCATCTGGTAGTACGCGAACTGCGGGAAGGAGCCACCCTCATTGGGCGCCCCCTCGCCGCTCAGGCCCGTCAGCTCCCGGAACCGCTCGCTCACGTACTCGAAGTACGGCCGGTCGTCCGCCGTCAGATTCGTCGGCACGCGAGGCGGGTTACCGGTCACCGCGGGCGGAGGTTGGCGGTCCTCCGGAGTGGGTGAGCGCAGATTGTCGAACGCCGAGAAGGTGAGCACCGCCGCAATGTTCGGGTGCTCGAACACGAAGTCGACCAGCGCCCGCGACTCCACCTCGCTGACCATGTGCGGGCCCACGTGCGGCTCGAAGTACTGGTACTCGTGCTGGAAGTTCAGGTTGAGATTCACGCCGTCGCCGCCCAACGGGACGTACGCGTCCAGGCTGTCGGGATGGATGCCCTCGGCCATCACCTCGTACACGCCGCCCTCCTCCCGGGCGGGCATGGCTTCCCGCAGGAGCCGCGGGTCTTCTTCGCGCTCCACCAGCTCGCCTTCCGGAGACCGTACACGCATCCGCGTCACGAGTCCGTCGCCGTCCAGGTCTCGACCGAACTCACGCGCATTGAGGCCACCCCGCGCCGTGTTTCCCTGGTACGGCTTGTACGCCGTCTCATGGCTCGGGAGCGTGAAGACCAACTCGGCGCCGTCCGGGTTCGCGCGGGGGATCAGATACACCGTCCGGGTATCGAGCATGTTGGTGACGGCGTCGTCGGAACCGTACGCATCGAGGAGCCGTTCCGCGACCCGGAGCACGGCGTGGGAGCCGGCCACCCGGTTCGCTTCGAGGTTGCCCACGACGAGGAGCGCCGGGCGCTGGTCCAGCGCCCGTCCCGACTCGGAGCCGAGGGTGAGGAGCCACACGTCACGCCCGCCCTCGGAGCGCGCCAGGCTCGAGACACGGGCCAGCTCGTCGCCTTCGTCGGCGAGCTCGTCCACCGCGGAAGTGAGCGCTTCGTAGTCCATGTACGCGTCCGCGGACTGTGCGCCCACGGCGGCCGGCATCCAGCCGGCCACTAGAGCGGCAGCCGAGGCTCTGACCGCCCAGGTGACCCAACCGCCCCCCCTTCCCCTCACGACCGATCGTACCATGCTGTTCACGTCCTTCCGGGAATGACCGATACACCCGCGCTCGGTCGGCGCGGTCCGTAGCGTCCAGCTTGTAAGGTGTGGGTCAGGCGGAACAGACGCCAGCGAAACGAGCGACGGATCGCCTTTCGGTGGCACCCGAGCGCACGCTCGATCCCCGGACTCCCGCAGGCTCCCCTCACGCGCTCGGCACCTTCTTGCCGACCTCCGGCGCGCCGCGCATCCTGAATCCATCAGCTGACAGCCTAGCAGCCCGTGGCAGAAGTCTGGTGGGTCGCGCACGAGGGTCTTGCGGATATCGTACAAGGAAGAGCGACGAATGCGATGCCGAAGCATGGGGAGGAGCTATGACGTACGATGCCGCAACCCCTCGTGCCCTTCGGTTGGGCGGCACGGCCCCATCTCCGTCGTTGCCACTCCTCGACGTAGCTCAGGGCTATGCCTTCGTCGTGTCGCCTAGGGTCTGGGGCCGTGGCGCTCCCAACGCGACCCACCAGACTTCTGCCACGGGCTGCTAGGAGACACCGCGATGAACACGTCCCGAACCACGTCACGCAGCATCTTCCTCACCGGAGGCACCGGATACATCGGGAGCGCCGTGGCGCGGGGTCTGGCTGCGGCGGGCCACCACATACGAGCGCTCGCGCACCACCAAGGCGCGGTCGAAGCCTTTGAGAAACAGGGATGGGAGCCCGTGCGAGGAGGGCTCCGCGACCTCGACATCCTCGCTTCCGCGGCCCGCGAAGCGGAGGCCGTGGTGCACGCCGCGAACACCGGCGACGAGAAGGCAGCCGAGGTGGATGACGCGGCCGCCCGCATGTTCCTGGACGCGCTGGACGGTAGCGACCGTGTCTTCATCTACACGAGCGGAGTCTGGGTGCTCGGCCCCGGCACGGCGGACGAGCGCTCCGAGCCGGACCCCATCGCCCTCGCCACCTGGCGGGCGCCGCTGGAGCACGAGATCCTGCAGGCGAAAGACCGGGGCGTCCACACGGTCGTCTTGCGACCGGGCGTCGTCTGGGATGGCGGCGGGGGCCTCCCCGGCATGCTCGGACGAGAGGAGCTCCCCGTCGTCGGTGACGGCACGCAGCGGTGGCCGTTGGTGCATCTGGACGACCTCACGGACCTCTACCTACGCGCGCTCGACGCACCCGCAGGCTCGATCCTGCACGGGATCACGGACACCGCGACCATGAACGAGATCGCGGCCTGGGCACGAGTCGAGGCCGGGCGTGCCGGACCGGCCCCATCCGTCGGCATGGAGGAAGCGCGATCCACCCTCGGAGCGTTCAGCGAGGCCCTGGCTCTGGACCAGGTGGTCGACGCGGAAGCCACGCGTCGCCTCACGGGTTGGGCGCCCCGGCACACGTTCCCCGCACCGTGAAGGCGCCGTGTTCAGCGTGGTCGCTCAGACCAGGTCCCGGAGGATCGTCTCATCCCAGTTCCGCGTATAGACCCGCCTGTCGCCCTCGAACGCGTCCAGGCTGGCCCAGATGTGGAAATGGGTGGGCGTGGAGGTGAGCACGGTTCGGGTCTCGGTCCGGACGGACCACCCCTTCCGACGTAGCTCCCAGCTCCATCGAGCCTCCCCGCACACGCTGTCGAAGTCGTCCGCCACCGACGAATACTCCTCTTCGGCCCGCACCCGGTGGATCAGGTCGGCATGGGGGAGCCGGTAGGTGCCCGGGTCGTTCACCACCTCCAGGGTCGACGCGTCGGTGGCCAGGTCTCGGTGCACGAACCAGTTGTGCTCCGGGGGCTCGACCATCTTTTTGGCCAACGGTCGCGCACCCTCCGGATGTCCGAACGCCGGAAGGCTGGAGTCCTCCGGACGTTCGGGACGCTCGGGGAGGCGAAGCACGCTCGTTCCGGTCCGGACGTGGAGCGTCGCGGGCTCGGGCGGAGGCCAGGCCAGGGGCCAGTACGACGTGGAGATGGCCAAGCGAATCCGGTGGCCGGAGGGGAATGACTGGGCGACCTCGTTCATCCGCACCGTGACCCGGTAGTAACGACCGGGCTCGACGGGCTCGGGCTCCTCACTGCCGTCCCTGTGCGTCAGGTTCAAAAGCCCGTACGTGATCCGCGTGGCCTTGCCGTCCGGGCGGATGTCGGAAAGGCGTACGGCGACCATGGCGACGGGCCGGTCGGAGGTGAGGTCCAGCTCCAGCTCCGGCGCCCCCAGAATGTCGAATCCCTCGTCCAGCGGGCCGGTCTGAAACACCAGCGCTCCACCGTCCTCCTGGCGCTGGTCGTGGGCCAGGTCGGGCCCCGCCGCGTAGGAGCACCACTTGCCGGCGAAGAGGCCGGTGGTAAGAGGGGACTGGATCGCGATGTCCCTGACGTCCACCCCGTCCGGCGAAGCTGCCCCCTCCTCTCCCTCGTCGCTCGCGGGGACCAGGTGAACGCCGGGAGCCAACCGGTACCGGCGGTCCCGGATCCGGGGCGATGGCCAGGCGTCCTCGGCCACCCAGTGTCCCGGCCGGTGATCGTAGGAGGTGGTGGGCGGAACGCTGTCCTGCATCCAAGCCCGAAGCATGGGCTCACGGTCGATTTCGTTCTCTTCGTTCCGCAGCCATCGGTCCCACCACCGAACCGCCTCCTGGAGGAACCCGATAGCGGGACCCGGAACCCCGAGATGCGGATATTTGTGGCTCCAGGGACCCACCAACGCCTTCCGCGGAACATCCAGGTTCCGGAGAAGCCGAAACACGGCGTTCGAGTATCCGTCAGCCCATCCGCTCACGGCGTAGACGGGTACCTGGATCGCCCCGTAGTCCTCGCACACGGAGCCATGCTTCCAGTAGTCGTCCCGACGCTGATGCCGAAGCCATTTCTCGAGCCAGAGGCCACTTCCGTCCAACCGCTCCCGCCACATCTCCCGCCAGGCGGGACCCACGATCTTCGGGTCCGGTGGCAGGCTGTTGAAGGCGAACATCGTCGAAGCCCACGACAGGTTGTCCCCGAGGAGGCATCCTCCCATGTGATGGATGTCGTCGGAGTACCGGTCGTCGGTGGAACAGACCGTGATGATCGCCCCCAGCTCCGGAGGGCGGAGGGCCGCGACCTGGAGCGCGTTGAACCCGCCCCAGGAGATCCCCATCATCCCCACGGACCCGCTGCACCAGGGTTGTTGGGCGATCCAGCGGAGCACGTCCAAAGCGTCTTCCTGCTCCTGCCGGAGGTACTCGTCCTCCAGGACGCCCTCCGAGTCCCCCGAACCGCGCAGATCCACCCGCACGCCGGCATAGCCGTGCCCGGCGAAGTAGTGGTGAGCGATCGAGTCCTGCCTCGCCTCCACATCCCGCTTCCGGTAGGGGATGTACTCGAGGACCGCCGGCACCGGGTCCGCCTCGGCTCCCGCGGGAAGCCAGAGCTTGGCCGCCAGCCGGGTCCCGTCCGGCAGGGGGATCCAGACATTCTCAACGACCCGAACCTGGTGGGGGAAATCGGTCACCGGCCGGAGAAGGGGCGTCTCGGTGTCGGTCACGCTTCCGCCGCCCCCGGGGCCGGCTCGGAGGCCACGGGCTCGATATCGAAGGGCAGCTCGGCCACGCACCACCGGTAGCGTTCCAGCAGCTCCCGCTGGTTGCGAGCGCCGACGTAGACGATGGCGAGGGCATAGCTGTAGCTGTCTTGCTCGAAGAGCTCCGAAAGCCGCATCCCTGGCGCGACCTGTAGCTGAACCACCGTGCCCGGGATCCGCTCCTCCACGGCCCGGATCGTTTCCGGATCGGGCACGCTACGAACGATCCCGTCCTGGAATCGCCGGATGAAGAACGTGGCAGCCCTGGCGAACGCCCCTTCGCGACTCGGGATTCGAGGCTTGCGACCGAGCCCGATCTCGACGGGCACCTGGTGGTTCGTCACCCCATCCACCTTCTCGAATAGGTCACTGTGATGTTGGGCTACCCGGGTATTGATCTCCACGAGTCGGATCACGTCCCGACGCTGGTCCCACTCGAACTCCATGTTGAAGGCCGAGTGGTCGAAGCCGACCTGCTCCAAAATCCGCCGTCCCACGTCGACCATCCGACTTCTGACGCTCGTGGGGAGGAGGGTAGGGTACTCGTAACGGGCGAACGTGGAGCGGTTGCGCTCCCGGATCGAGTCCACGATTCCGTGATACCCCATCTCCCCCTGATACATCCATCCTTCCAGGGTGCACTCCCGTCCCGAGATGATCTCCTCGGCAATGCAGTAATGTCCGTCCACCCCCTCGACCTCCGGCGGAAGGTCCGCCTGCTCGAGGACGAAATTGAACGGCTCGGCGATTTGGCTGATAGCAGCGCGGATCCTCGCGATGGCCCGGGCAAGGTCCTTGCGGTTCCCGATCCGGAAGCCCATTTGGGAAGCGACGCTCTTCACGGGCTTGATCCAGAAGGGGTACGGAAGGGGAATGTCGGCTACGGACGCGTCGTCGAAGGGATTCACCGGGGCGAAGGCCGGCACGTGCTCGGGGATCGCCTTTTTCTGTTCGAGCCGGCTCCAGTACTTGTGCTCGCAGCGGAGCACGCTCTCCAGCGTGGGGGATCGCACCCCGAAGCGCCGGCAGAGAATGGGAAGCATGGTGCTGACGGGAAAATCCATGTACCCGACGACGGCGTCGATCGGCCCATCGAACGCCGAGAGTCGACGCTCGGCCCGGCGTAGATAGTCGGGGAGATCGTAGTTCTTGGGCTCCTCCAGGAGACTGTGGAACGTGCAGTCGGCGGCGCTGTCGAGCCGTTCGAGCTTCGTGCGATTGAACTCGTTGAGTCCTACGAGGAAGACATTCCTCTTCCGCTGCGCACCTTCCGCCGGGGCAGGTTCGTCCTCCCTGCGGTGTTCCTTGACCCGGGTGCTCACCACATGTCGGCTCCCGCGGGTCGCTTCCTCCCAGCCGAACGTCCCACCCGTCGCCTCGTCCAGGAACGTGAATGGAAGGGTCTCCGTGACCGTTCGGTGGCGCTCCATGAGCTCGCGCTGGCTCCCGGCCCCCAGGTGGACCCTGGCGTAGATATAGCTGTAGCTGTCCTGGTCCTGGGGATCCATCTCGGAGAGCCGCATCCCGGGCTCGAGCGGTACTTCGACGACCGTCCCCGGCAGTTCTTCGGCGAGTCGATCCAGCTCCACGGCCGTGGGGGTCCGGATGGCGCGGGCGTCCCGGAAGCTGCGGAGAAAGAACTTCCCCGCCCGGTTGAACGTGCCACCCCCCTTCGTCCATTCGGGTCGGCGTCCGAGGGCCAGATCCACCGCCACCCGATGGTGCGGCGCTCCGTCCACCTTACTGAAGAGATCCCCGTGGGACTGAGAGATCCTCGGATTGATCTCGAGCAACCAGATTCGATCCCGGGCAGCGTCCCAGAAGAGCTCCATGTTGAAGGGAGCGTCGTCGAGCTCAATCCACGAAACCACCCGACGGGCCAGCTCGATCATCCGACCCTGGACCGCCCGGGGCAGCCGCGAGGGGTATTCGTAGCGCGAGAAGGTGGACCGATTCGCATGCCGGATCGAATCCACCACGCCGTAGACCTCCACCTCGCCCCGGTGAACGAATCCCTCCAACGTGCACTGTGACCCCGAGATGAGTCCCTCGGCCACGCAGTGGAGGCCGCCTACCTCCGCGATCTCCGCCGGCAGCTCCGCCCGCTCCAGGAACGCGTTGAACGGCTCTCCCAGGTCCCCGATCCCTTCCCGGATCGCCTTGACGGCATCCCGCAGGTCGTTCCGGTGTCGGATCCGGAAGCCGAGATGCGAGGCGAACGACTTCACGGGCTTCAACCAAAAGGGGAAGTCGAGCTCGATCGCCGCCACGGCCTCGTCGTCGAACGGATCCACGGCGACGAACGGCGGCACGTGGTCCGGAGCCGCCGCCCGCTGCTCCACCCGGCTCCAGTACTTGTGCTCGCAGCGAAGGACGCTTTCGTAGGAGGGGCCCCGGAGACCGAACCGCCGACAGAGCAGGGACACCATCAGACTCACCGGAAAATCCCAGTAGCCGATGATCGCGTCGGCCCCGCCCGGGGTCTCCGAGATGATCCGGCTCGCCTCTTCCAGGCGCTCCTCGAGAGGGAAGCCGCGGAAAGCGGTCACCTCGTCGAGGCTCAGCAGGGGAAGGAAGCGAAGGTCCCGGTCGCCCGCACTCAGGGTCTCCAGCTTCTCGTGGTTGAAGTCGTCGAGGCCGACGACGAAGATGTTTGCCGGCATGACGGACGTTTACCTCCCGGGTGGAAACGGATCCTGCGAACGGCGATCCTGACCCTCCGCAACTTGGCGGGCCGCTCGTCGATTTGCCAGCTTCGACCGTCGGGAACGAGCCGCGCGACGCTCCGTCACTCGCCGCCGCCCTAGCGTCGTCCGGGTCACCCGACGCGCCTCCCTCGACGCGGTAGCCACGCGCGCGGTTCGGGACGAGCGCGTGGTCGGTGCAGTAGGTCGTCGACTCGAGCTCCAAGGGTACGAAGAGGTGCTCGTTCAGGTAGCCGCCGTACGGCCGGCCGCTCACCCGCTCAATCACGAGGCCCAGGAGGAAGTAGCCCGAGTTGCTGTACGCGAAGCGCGTCCCCGGTGCGAAGTCGGAGGGCTCGTCGGCGAAGATCGCCATGAGCTGCTCCGGCGACAGCTCGAGCGTCATCGTCTCGCACCACTCCTGCAGCGTCGTGACGTTGCGGATGCCGGCCGTGTGGTTGAGCAGATTCCGGATCGTCACCTCGTGGCCCCGGGTCGGGAATTCGGGGACGTACTGCGTGACGGGATCGTGGAGGGAGAGCTCCCCTCCTCCACCTTGTGGCGGACATCGATCGGGACGGGGCCTTCGCATCCCTCGTCGGCACATGGAGCCTCCTTCCACGTGAGGACCGGAAGCGGCTGGGAGGCTTCGTCCTCAATCGCTTCCGTGGCGATCCCGCTCTGCTCGGCCGGTGCCGTCGGTGTCGTCCGCTTCCTTCAGATCGCGACCTTCGACGACGTGCTTCCCCTCGACAAGGCTCCGGGCAGCGATGGAGGGGTCGCATGGGACCAGATCGCCTCAGAATTGACGTAGGGGCGAAGGTGGCCGCCTTGGTTCAGGCCGTGGTCCCCACATGAATCAGAGCGATTGCAGGAATGAGAGCAAGGCTTCACGCTCGCTCGTGGTCATGGACCGGACCGCTTCCCGGGCGGCCTCGGCCTCGCCTCCGTGCCAAAGAACGGCCTCCAAGATCCCGCGGGCCCGGCCGTCGTGCAGAAGCCGAAATGGGCCATTCACCGTGCGCGTCAGGCCCAGGCCCCAGAGGGGTGGGGTCCGCCACTCCTGGCCGTTCGCTTCGAAGTCCGAACGTCCGTCCGCGAGTGCCGGGCCCATGTCGTGGAGCAGGAGATCCGTGTACGGATAGATGGTCTGGTTCGAGACCTCGGGCACGCCCTCCAGGGATCCCGTCTCGAGCCTCGGCACGTGGCACGATGCGCAGCCGGCTTCGACGAAGAGCTCCTCGCCACGCCGAACCTGCGGGGAATCGAGATCTCTCGGCGCGGGAACAGCCAACGTCTGCACGTAGAAGGTCGCGGCCTCCAACTCCTCGTCGTCCAGCTCCGGGTCGTCGTCCCGGCCGTCGTCTCCCAGGGCGCCCAGGCTGGCCTCCGACGCGAAGACCGTCGTCGTAACCCCCATGTCTCCCACGTACGCCGCCGCAGTCTGCTGGAGCAGCGTGGGCTGGTTTGCCTTCCAACCGAACCGTCCCACGGCGAGTCTCTGGCTGACTTCGTCCCAGACCCGGTTGACCCGGCCCGAGATCCCGTCTCCGTCTCGGTCGTCGGGATCGGCGAGGTCGAGGAGCGTACGCTCCGGGACTGCCTCCAGGAGCCCGAGTCCGAAGACCGGTCGCGGCATCCTCGGCGATAGATACAGATCTGCCGGCAAAGCCGTGAAGGGAGCGGCAAGCGTGAAGGTGGGTCGCGTGAGCGTCATCGTCGTGCCGTCCCCCAGCGTCAGGGTCGTATCCCGCTCCTCCACCACCACCCGGGCCTCGACGTCGACGCCGATCACGGCCTTGTCCTGGATTTGCAGACCGAATCCTTCGACCGGCACAGGCCCGCCGTGGGGCCCGGTGCCCGGCCGGCTCACGCGAATCAACAGACCCGCGAGATCCCGTCCGTCCCGTGTGTGGCAGCGGATGCACGACGCCTGGTTGAACACGGGCCCCAGGCCTGGATTGAGATCGGCCGGCGGAGTCACGAAGGTCTGCTCGAAGGCGAGGTCCCCGTCGAGGTGCAGATCCAGTCGCTCCCCGACGAGATTGGGCGCGGGCATGGAGAAGGCGAAGCTCGTCGCATCCACGACCGTGGTCGCCCCACCCGCCCGGCTGCGCTCCCCCTCGCCGCTTGCGCTCCCGTCATCGACCCCAGGGCCCGTGGCATCGGCGCAAGACGACAGGAGCGTCATCACAACAGCGACCGCGAGGGTCAATGCAAGAGGCCGACTGGCCGCCTCGCTCACCCGTCCCATCGAACGTCCCCCTGAAGCGCTACGCTCCTTCGCCACCCGCTACGTCTCCCTGGCTTCAGAGTTCCGACACGGCCGGCGCAATCTCTTCCTCCAGGATCTGGAGGATCTCCCGCACAGCCTCCTGAGCCGCTTCCGCTTCTGCGGTATGGTCGAAGATTGCATCTCTGAACGGCTCAGGCACAGCCTGGATAGCAGAAATCGCGGCATCGACCTGATCAACGAAGCGCTGACCGAGGTCGCCGTCAAGATCTCGAATTAGCTCATCGACACCCATGCCCTCGGATCCACCGTAGTCGCCCGTGTAAATGTTGCGGATGCTTTCGATATTGTTCCGGAAGTCGGTCAGCGAGTTACCGCTGAAGCGCGACTCTACGGGAAACACGCTCTGCTGTGCCAACGGATCGTTGATCTTGCCGTTCGCCACCTCGTCGGCGATCACGATCATCCCGTTCACCAGCTCCTGAACTCCTGCCTTCTCACTCTGCCAGATCGTGCTGCCGTCGCCCGCCGAGGAAAGCTCCGCCGCGAAGTTGTCACCACCGGGATCCCATGCCGTGTTCAACGCGGTGGCGTCGGCTTCGAGCGCCTGGGTGGCGGCGATGAGGTATTCGAACTCCCGATCGGTGAAGTCTCCGGGAGCCTTGGATCCGTCCACGCCCCACAGAAGGAACTCGATGGTGTGGAAGCCCTTGAGCGTTCCCTCGAGGCCGGCGACGAATCCCTGAGTCAACTCCTGGTCACCTTCCAACACCGCCGCTAGGTCGACTTCGTTGACGGGCCAGGAGTCCAAGGCCGGATCCAGCCCCTGTGTGTCCACTGGACCGAACAGGAAGCTCTCGGACGACTCCCATGGAACCCGAGTGGCCCGCCAGGCCGATCGGGCGGCCTCGAGATTCGCTTCCGTGGTGGCGTCCCGAAGTGCGACGACCGCGTCCAGTAGACCCTCGGACGCAAGGTCCAGATCTGCGTAGGTCGCCAGGATCACATTGTCGGCCTCGTTCTGGAGAATCGGCCGCAGATCAAAGGCCTCTTCTTCGGGGTCGGGTCCGACCCCGTCGTCCGAGGAACACGCTCCGATTCCGAGCACGCCGATCGCCAAGAGCAGGAGGAAGGGAAGGCGCGAGCACGTGTGTCGCAGGGATTCAATCTTTGTCATTTGAGTCTCTCTTAGTTCGCTTGCTCAGTGAGTTGTCTGCAGCGGATCTTGTAAAATCGAGTTCAGGGCGTCGTCGCTACCCTCCGTCCGACTCTCCTTCGAAGCCGAACTCGAACCCCAGGCCGATGGAGAACGTCTTCTCCACCTCGTCGGTGCCGAGTTCCCGGTGAGAGAATTCCGTTTTGAACGTCACCTGCCGAATCAGATGGTAGTTGAGCCCCACGGTGTAGGCGGTACGCTGCCAACGGGGATTGTCGAAGACGTCGCCCTCCACCTCGGCCATCGAGTCGTAGCGCTCGATGCGTCCGAAGAGGTCCAGGCGCTGATCGGTGGCGTCGGCCAGCGACAGCAGATCGAAGCCTGCTTCCGCGTAATATCCGGAGGCCGCGCTCCCCACCGGCGTCCGCTTCACGTTGAGGTTGTTGGAGAGATTCCGATTGGCCTGCGACACGTCGTCGGAGTTCTCCAGCGTTCCGTAAAGCCCGAGGGCCCGGACGGTCCATGGACCACGTTCCAAGGTGGCGTGCACCGAGCCCACGGTGACCGGCGCGTCCACGGCGAGATCCGGCTTGGGCCGGTTGTCCGTCGTGTTGCCGCGGTAGCCGTCAAGCCCGAGCTCCACCCCGGGGGCGAGCCGGTATTCGAGCCGACCCGCCACGGCCAGGTTCTCCGCATTCACCGTCTCGAAGCGTGTCTGGTGTCCCCGCACGATCCAGCTGGCCGACGAGAATCCGGTTGCGTCGAGGCCGTTCACCACCGAGAGCGTGTATGCCCACCGTTCCGTAGCGCCGAGACTCCCGAACAGCTGGATACCGTTCTCGTACCAATTGGTCGGCACGAGATTGACCTCGGTCTCGGAGCGCGTGGTCCGGAAGTATTCCCGGGGCTCGTCATGGACCGAGGCGATTCCGAACGGAACCTTCAACCGCCCAACCCTGAGATTGAGCCAGGGCTTCAGGTCGATCCGTACGTTGAGCTGCTCGAGCAGGACCTCGCCGCCGGCCTCGACCTCGGTCTCGAATTCGCCAAACTCCTCGAACTTGTCGAACTCCTTCGTGACACCCGTGCCACCGTGCTCGAACTCGATCTCGGCGTCCAGCCGGATTCCGTTGCCGAAATCGTAACCGGGATAAAGGACGAGGCGCTCCACATCCATGGCGCTCCGCCGTTCGGGATCGGTGTCCCAGTCGAAGGCGAAGTAGTTCACCACTCCGTAGCCGCTGAGGGACCAACTCCCCGAGTCGTCCTCTACCGATTCCTGCTGAGCAACAATCCCGTCGACCGAAACCGCCAGCCCGAGGACGGCCGCCGCGACCGCCAGTCCGCATACACGTTCCATGGACGACGGGCGGTTGATCATCTTGAAGCCTCAGGCATGACTGGAGAAGCCCCGTATTATGGTGTAAATATTAATGAGATCCATTCTCAACTATGGCGCCACACTAAGGGCGCCGATCACGACTGTCAAGGCTACAGGCTCACGGGGTCCTCCACGGGTCGTTCACGTTCTATACGTGAGATATCGAGTGTGCGTATGGCCTCGGATACCGGCTCCTACGACTTCGCCCGCTCCAAGAGCTCGCCCCTAATGGGAGGACTCGTGCGGGTCTGATGGCCGGGGATGCTCGGGGGCTCGGAGGTGGCGAAGGCTCAGCCGCAGGACCCCATGGTCGGTCGGAACCGGAGCGAGGCGGAGCTGCCTGAAGGCACACGAGATGATTCGCATCTCACCGTATCGCCGCGTTCGCGTCACGAGCCGGGGTCGGAGAAGGGATCCTGGAGGAATCCTGCTCCCCTTCTCTGGTCCGGCGCCGCGGCGGGCAAACCGTGCCCGGGGAACTTTGCCGGCTCTCCAAACATTACGAGGCTGGAGGCGTGAACGTTCGGCCGGGAGGCATCATCCACCACCACCGGAGAAGGACCGAGGCGAGCCGCCGGACCCTGGGTACCGTCCTGGCCGGCGCGTACGTGTTCCTCCTGGTGGGCTTGCCCCTACTCCATCACGCGCCGACCCACGGCGCGCTCTCGGCCGACCACTACCACGTCCCGGACGGGACGGCGAGCCACGACCATGCGGGGTGCGTCCTTTTCTGGAACTCACCACCGTCGACGGCAACCGAGATTTCGTCGAAGCTTCCGGCTCCGCCCCCCGAGAGCCGACCGATCCTGCTGGTCGACGCTCCGCCGACCGCCGGTCGCTCGATCCAGCGGGCTCATCCTCCCCGAGCGCCGCCGCGCATCTCCTGACCCGGACCCGACCGACCGTCACCTGACGGGGCGCCGCCGCGCTGGGCTTCGAGCCCGGCCGCAGCGCATCCCACCGTCCGTATACAGGAGAGATGCATGAAGCCCTTCGCCATTCGCAACGGGGGGTGGGCGTGCGCCGCCCATCTCCCGACGACCCTCGCGCTCGTCCTCGTCGTCGCGGCATCCGTCTTCGTAGCCCCCGCCACTGCCCAGGACCGCGAACAGCCCGGCGGGACCCTCATCGGAACCGTCACCTCGGAAGGGGGCCAGCCCCTGGGACAGGCGGACGTCCACGTTCCGGCCCTCGGCCGACAGGCCTTGACCGACGCCCGGGGCAGCTTCCGGATGACGAACGTGCAGCCGCGCACCGTGCGCGTGCGCTTCGACCGCATCGGCTACGAATCGGCGGTCCGGGAGGTGACGGTCTCGGCCGGCGAGGTCACCCGGGTCGAGGTGACGATGCAGACCCGGCCGATCGAGCGCGAGGAGATCGTGGTGACGGGCACGCCCAGTGCGGCGAACCCCATGGAGACGACCCAGGACGTGGACGCGGTGGCGGCCCCGGAGCTGGCCCGCTCGCGGAGCGCCTCCCTGGGCAAGGTTCTGGAGGAGCAGGTGCCCGGGGTGGCCAACATCAGCACCGGCTCGCAGGCGGGCAAGCCCGTTCTCCGGGGCCTGAGCGGCACCCGGGTGCGCACCCTCCAGAACGGCATCGCCCAGGACTTCTTCCAGTACGGAGTTCGCCACGCCACGCCCACCTCCCTGGCCCAGGTCGAGCGCGTCGAAGTGGTGCGGGGAGCCTCGAGCATCCTCTACGGCTCCGACGCCCTTGGTGGGGCGGTGAATATGATCACCAAGGACCTGCCTAGCGCTCCCGAGGGCCAGACCCGGATCGGAGGTGATGTCGAGGGGCAGTTCTTCTCCAACAACGAAGAGCGGGCCGGGCTCGTGGATCTCCACGCCGCCGGCGACCGCTTCGGCGCGCGGGCCGGGGTCGAGGTCCGGAAGGGTGACGACCTGAAGACGCCCGAGGCGCCCACCTTCTTCCGCGACGATCCGCGGACCGGAGTGGGCGGCGACCCGAAGTACGCCGGCGAGGTGCCCTTCACCAACTTCGAGCAATGGTCCGTGTACGGACAAGCCGGGCTCCGGGGCGACTTCGGCAAGGCCGAGCTCTTCATGAACCACTGGTCGAACCGGCAGAACTTCCTCCTCCCCATGGGGGGGCCGGTGGGCAGCGAGGATAACCCGCCGGTGGGGCTCGGGCAGGAGTTGGGCCAGACCAACGTCGCACTCTCGGGCAACCTGGCCAGCGGGGGGGTCGTGCTGAAACCCACGCTGAGCTTCCAGCGCGCCACCCGGCAGGCGGCCACGCCGGGCGCCACCTTCGAGGCGGATCCGGACTTCCCCGTCGACCTGGCCAAGAACTCCTACACGGCGCGCTTCGAGCTCCTGCACCCGACCGTGGCCTCGCTGGACGGCACCCTGGGTGCGGAGGTCAACTACCAGGACACCGAACAGCGGGGCCCGGTGGAGTTGGAGCCGTCCTCGGAGATCCTGAACGCGGCGGTCTTCGCCTTCGAGGAGCTGGGGCTTGGCGACCTGACCCTGTCGGCGGGAGTCCGCCTCGACGTGCGCGACCAGGAGGCGGTGCCCAACGATCGCACGACCGACCCGGAGTTGCTCGAATCTACCTTCACCGAGGTCTCCGGAGGCCTGGGCTTCAACTACGAGCTGGTGGACGGTCTGGCGCTAGCCGGCAACGCGAACAGCGGCTTCCGGGCGCCGGCCATCTTCGAGCTCTATGCCAACGGGGTGCACGGGGGCGTGGCGGCCTTCCAGCGCGGGAGCCCGGAGCTCGACTCCGAGCGCTCCTTCAGCGGCGACCTGGCGCTCCGGGCCCGCACCGGACGGGTGTCGGGCAAGGTCACAGGCTACGTGAACCAGATCCAGGACTTCGTCTTTTTGGAGAACACGGGCGAGCGGAGGGAATCCGACGGTCTGCCCATCTTCTCCTCGGGGCAGACCGACGCCACCATCCGCGGGGTCGAGGGCAACGTGGAGGTGTCCACCTTCGGCGGGATCGACGTGGGCGGGAGCTTCTCGTTCCTGGACCACGAGGGCGACGGCCTTTCCGATCCCGAGGGCGGCGACGAGGACGGCCCACTTCCCCTCATCCCGGCCGACCGGCTCTCGGGCTTCGTGCGAGCCACCGCTTCGGCACTGGGTCCTCTGAGCTCGCCCCGGCTCCGCTTCGACGTCCGGCACGGCTTCTCCAAGGACGCCGCCGGCCGCATCGAGCCCTTCTCTCAGTTCGACGACCTCCCCTTCGGCACCGCCTCCACCGACGCCTACACTCTCTTCGACGTCGAAGGGTCGGCCACTCTGGAAATGGGCGAGGTTCCCGTCTCGCTGAGCCTGGCGGTGGAGAACCTGTCCGACGAGGTGTACCGGCAGTTCCTGGACACCTACAAGGGTTACGCGCTGTCGCCGGGCCGCAACGTGAAGCTCACCGTCAGCGCCCCTTTTCACGTGCTGCGATAGTCCGCCGGCCGCGAGCCCGCCGACCCACAACCGGAGCCCACAGCATGACTAGACACCGTCAGCGAATGGCCATCGCGAGCCTGGCGGTCGCCACCGCACTGCTCGCGACCGCGTGCGATCGCGGCCCCGGACCGCAGAGCATGGAGGTCACCGCGACCGCGTACACCATGCGGGAGGCGGAAACCAAGCAGGGCAACATCGGACTCGCCGCCTGGGGCGACCAGTTGGAACCGGGCATGAAGTCGATCGCCGTTTCGCGCGATCTCATCGACGAAGGCCTCGATCACATGACGGAGGTGCGAATCGAAGGACTCGAGGGCACGTACATCGTGCGTGACAAGATGAACGAGCGCTGGGAGAAGAAGATCGACATCTTCATGGGCACCGACGTGGAGGCCGCGCGCGAGTGGGGCGAACGCCAGGTCACCATCCATTGGATCAACCCACCCGACCAGTAAACACGATCGCTCCGGCGAGGAATCCGCGCCGGAGCGGCGCCGTGCTCGCCCGCTACGCCCCCGACCGGCCGATCAGTCCCCCGCCCGCTGCCGCTCGGCCACCTCCGCCTCCACGTAAATCTCCCCGCCCTTCTCCCGGAACTCGTCCGCCTTCTCGCGCATCCCCGCTTCGACGGCCTCCACCGTGTCCATCCCCTGCTCCTCCGCGAACTCGCGGATGTCCTCCGTGATCTTCATCGAGCAGAACTTCGGGCCGCACATGCTGCAGAAGTGGGCCACCTTGGCGCCCTCCGCCGGCAGCGTCTCGTCGTGGTACTCGAGCGCGGTCACGGGGTCGAGGGAGAGGTTGAACTGGTCCCGCCAGCGGAACTCGAAGCGCGCCTTGCTGAGCGCGTCGTCCCACTCCTGAGCGCGCGGATGACCCTTTGCGAGATCCGCGGCGTGCGCGGCGATCTTGTAGGTGATCACGCCCTGCTTCACGTCGTCGCGGTTGGGTAGCCCCAAGTGCTCCTTGGGCGTCACGTAACAGAGCATGGCCGTGCCGTACCAGCCGATCTGCGCCGCTCCGATGGCGCTGGTGATGTGGTCGTACGCCGGCGCGATGTCGGTGGTGAGGGGACCGAGCGTGTAGAACGGCGCCTCGTCGCACCACTCGAGCTGCTTCTCCATGTTCTCCTCGATGAGGTGCATCGGCACGTGCCCCGGCCCCTCGTTCATCACCTGCACCCCGTACTCCCAGGCGACCCGAGTCAGCTCGCCCTGCACCTCGAGCTCGGCGAACTGTGCCTCGTCGTTGGCATCGTGGATCGAGCCGGGCCGGAGGCCGTCGCCCAGGGAGAACGACACGTCGTACTCCGCCATGATCTCGCAAAGCTCGCGGAAGTGCGTGTAGGTGAAGTTCTCTTCGTGATGCGCCATGCACCACTTGGCGATGATGGAGCCGCCGCGGGAGACGATGCCCGTGAGCCGGTCGGCGGTAAGCGGGATGAATCTCAGCAGGACGCCCGCGTGCACCGTGAAGTAGTCCACCCCCTGCTCACACTGCTCGATGATCGTGTCGCGGTAGATCTCCCAGGTGAGGTCTTCGGGCACGCCGCCTACCTTCTCCAGCGCCTGATAGATGGGCACGGTCCCGATGGGAACCGGCGAGTTCCGGAGGAGCCACTCCCGCGTCTCGTGGATGTTCTTGCCCGTGGATAGGTCCATGACGGTGTCCGCACCCCAGAGCGTCGCCCAACGGAGCTTCTCGACCTCCTCCTCGATGGACGAGCTCACCGCCGAGTTCCCGATGTTGGCGTTGATCTTCACCTTGAAGTTGCGCCCGATGATCATCGGCTCGATCTCCGGGTGGTTCACGTTCGCCGGGATGATCGCACGGCCGCGCGCCACCTCATCCCTAACGAACTCGGGCGAAAAACCCTCGCGGAGCGCGATGAACTCCATCTCCGGAGTGACGTCTCCCCGGCGCGCGTACGTCATCTGTGTGAGGGAGCCCGTCCCACGAACGGTGGGGCGGTGGAGCTCGTCGGGCATCTCGACCTCACCGGCGAGGGCGCGGGTCCTCCCCGTCTCTCGTACGCCTCGCTCGTCGATCCAGGATCGGCGCAGCGGCTCGAGCCCCTTCCGTACATCGACTTCACGGGGCCCGCTGGTGTCATAGACACGGAACGGAGGCTCACCGTCGCTCAGCTCGATCTCACGCATGGGCACGCGCACGCCGCGAGGGCCGTCGACGTGCACCTTCCGTGAATTCGGAAAGGCGCCCGGGTAGTCCGTACCGCCGTCGGAGGCGCCGGGGGCTCCCTTCGCCGTGCCTTGGGAGGCTCGCCCGTTCGTGGTGACGGTCGGGGTTTCGGGGGACGGCGTCTGTGTTCCGTTGCGCTCGATCATGACGACTCCACTGCAGGGCGCAGCGAGCGCTTCCGGATCGGGCCCTTCGACGCGTTTATCCGCGTGTCCGACGACCCGAGCGGGGCCGCGCCGAGCGGCCCCCCGTGCCGCGCTCCCTACGCCGGTTTGAACCGGATCAGGTTCCAAGGGTCTGTCTCAATCCCGCTTTCTCGCGAGATGCCCCTGGCGGCTACTTGCAAGGTAGGACGCCGGCGACGCGTGAGAAACCCCCCGACCGGTCCACCATTGAGATCGGGTGGCCGTCCCCGCGACGACCGTGCGCTACTGGGATGGGCGCGTCAGGGTGCGGGTACGACGGCCCGTACCTCGCCGCCGTCGGATCCGTCTGTTCCCGTCCTCGATGTGCCCTGAAGAGCTTCCGAGAGAACGTAGATGCCGAAGAGGCTCGCCACGGTGGCCGTCGCGGTGCGCCACCAGGAGACGGTGCGGGCTTCCGCAGTGGCCACCGACGTCGCCGGGATGGTGAGCGCCCACGAGCCGGCCTGGAAGGAATTCCCCGACGTGGCGTGCAGCGAGCGCGCGCTCAGTATCCAGGAGTCGGAGGTGCGCTCCACCAACGAGCCTTCGACGCGGCCCACGTCGTGCGCCGTGTACCCGGAGACGTCGAAGCTCCGGGGAGGGTCGAGATGCACGCGGACCGGTGTGCCCTCCGCGACGGCCGGATCGGCCTCGGACAGGGGCACGTAGTGATAGCAGCCGCCGAATACGAGCAGCACGACAGTGAGCCCTACGTACATGTGAGCTCGACGCCGCACCGGGACGACCTCCTCGGAGAATTTCACTCCGCTCTCCAGGTTACCAGGGACGGAAACCGGTCTTAAGACGTGCGCGCTGGTACCCTCGAAGCCCGGCCGGAGTTCGCGTGGGCGGGGCCTGCTGTCACTGCCGCGAAAGCCCCGGACGGGGTCCGCTTCGAATGGCGGTCCCCGCCCGGGCTGCTAGCTCCGGCAGCGTGAGGTCGACCGCGTCGCGCGCATCGGCGATATTCTCCACCGCCGCTTTAATCCGGGTACCGGAGCTCACTTCGTACTCGAGACCGGCACCGAAAACGACGTACCCATCGGTCCCCTGGCCGGCCGGGATGTCTCCCTGACCGGCGACCGTCCTCATCGCCGAAGTACCGGAGGCCGTAATCCGGCCCGTCCACGCCCCGCCTTCGATGCCCCCGGAGGCGAAGAACTGGTGGGTCGGGAGGTACGGAAGGTGATCGCCCTCCTCTACTTCGCCCCAGGGCCCGAAATCGCTTTCGAACCCGGCCTCGAAGGTCGCACGCGTGAGGGTATAGGTGGCGCGTAGCGGAAGGCGCCACGCCTTCTCCGGATCCAGCTCCAGCTGCGTGCCCAGCGCGACCTCGACGCCCATGGTGTTCACGGCCCCGCCGTTGAAGACCTCGTTGTCGCCCTCCCCGCCCACGGAGAGCGTGGCGGTACCGAGGATGTTGTCGTAGTCGCTGAAAAAGCCCGTGACCTCGACGGAGTTGGTCGGACCGAGCGACCGAAGACCCAACTCGTAGTTCACGCTCGACTCGGGTTCGGTCTCCTCATCGGCCCCCGGCCCCGCAGGCCCGAACCCTTTGTGAACGCCTCCGTAGAGTTGGAACCGGGACTCTACATCGTAGAGCACGCCGACGCCCGGTATCCACGCCGATATCGAGTTGCCACGCTCCCCCGTCGGACTCGTGCGCGCCTCATCGCCGGCCGCGAACGCGACACGCTCGAGATCGATCGACTCGTAGCGCACGCCCGGAGCCACGGTCAGGTCGCCGACCTCGATGCGGTCCATGAGATGGAACGCCCACGCGGTCGCCGAGCTGATCCGGTTCGCCTGAGAGCCCGGAGCGCCAGCGGTCTCGAGCGTCATCCGGCCGTTGTCGATCGAGTACAGATCCTCGTGCTGGAAGCGGTCCTCATCGTCTTCATGGTACCTTACCCCGAGCTCGAGATCGTGGGCCACCTCCCCGCCGAACGTCGCGCCCAGAAGCGTTTGAGCCCCCTGCGAGCGGTACTCACGGTTGTTCGCGCGCACGTTCAGAGCGCCGACGCCGTCCTGGGAACCTCGGAGGAGCGCCATCTCCGTCGTGAACGCCTCGGGGTTCGAAAGCACGCCCGAGATCGACGTGCCGTTCACGGAGCCCAGCTTGTACCAGTTCCGTGCGAAGTCGTTGCGATACAGCGTCGTCGTGAGATCGATTCCGGTCGGGAAGCGGGCGAAGTGCCGGAGCTGCACTTGCTGATGATCCGCGTTCATCACGTCCTGCTGCGACCCGGCGTACCGGCGGAGGGGCGAAGCGGCGAAATCCGCCTCGGTCAACCCCAGATACGTCTCGTCGGAACGCTCGTCGTAATACCCGAGCTTGAGCTCGAGCTCCTGATAGGTGGACGCGTCCAGAGAGGAGTTCACCCGCACCTTCCCGACATAGTCCTGTATGTCGAACCCGGTGTCTCCCCCGGAGTCGAGACGCTTGAAACCGTCCGACCGCGACTGATAGGTCTCGAACATCCAACCGACGTGCTCGTGTGCGTTCCCCACACGCGCTCGAAGCTGACGGGTGTCGTTCGTCCCACCGGAGCCGTCGACCATGACCGAAAACCGGTTGGGGATCGGCGTCGACACGAGGTTCAGCGCCCCGCCGATCGTCGACGGACCGTAACGGATCTGACTCGAACCCTTCCGTACCTCGATCGCGTTCATGCGTCCGGCGACCGGAAAGTAGTAGGCTGCGGGCGCGGCGTAGGGCGCCGGTGCGATCAGCACGCCGTCCTCCATCAGCGTGATCTTCGAGCTTCGCTCCACCCCCGTCCCGCGGAAGCCGATGTTCGGGCGCAGCCCGTAGCCATCTTCTTCTTGAATGTTGACGCCCGGGACCTCACGGAGGAGAGCGTGCACGTCATCGTAGACCACGGGCCGCTCCTCGATGGACTTCGGTCCCACCACGTGGACCGACCCCGGTACACGACTCCGGTCGATCCCCTCGGAAAGCCGGGTCCGACTCATGAGCACGAGCAGCGGATCGACCGACACCGGTGCGGCGTCGAGCGATACGTCCGGACGGCTTACGGCGTTCCTGCGCACGTCGACCGTGCGCTCCAGGACGGAATGGCCGATGAGGTGGAAGCGCAGTGTGTACGTGCCGACCTCGACCCGGTTGAAGAGAAACCGTCCCTGCTCGTCCGAGAGAACCGTGCGTCCGGCATCCACCAACTCGACGGACACACCGCTGAGCGGCGCTCCATCCTCCTCGGCCCGAACCGTGCCACTCACCACTCCGTGACCGGCGTCCTGGGCCGCGGCATCGCCGACCGCGAGCCCCACCGCCAAGAAGACGGCGAGCAGCGTGTTGAGGGCTCCGATGCTCGTCCGTGACGACGCGCATGCGCCTAAGCTCGCCGCGAGTGCCCTGACGCTTCCGAACAAGTGCCACCCTTTCATGATGAGCTCCACCCTGCCGCAATAGTTGAGAATGACTTTCAATACCGTCCAGCAAGAAAGGGCGGTCGGACCGATATGTCAATAACCCGGCCCGGACTGAACGCGAAGAGGCCCGGCCGGCGTACGCCGGCCGGGCCTCTTCGCCCTTCTTCGATGTAGCGTCGATGCTTACAGGTTGCCGGACCCGTCAGCCCCCGTCAGCTCCTCGTAGACCGCCTCGAACTCCGCGCGCAACTCCTCGTCGGAGTTGAGGATCTGAGTGATCGCGCTGTAGCGCTCCACGGAGAGCCCGTGCTCGTCGAGAATCTGGGTCATCCGGTCGTTGGCTTCCTGCTGCAGCGCATTCGCCTCCTCCGCGTTCTCGGCAGCGGCGAGCTCCGGACTCATCTCGGCACGCACTTCACCGATCGCGACGTACGCCTCCGCGAAGGTCTCGAGCTCGGCCTGGTCCGGCATGTTCGGACCACCTCCGGCACCACCCTGCGGCGCCTGTGCGCTCACGTGGGCCGGAGCCAGCGCCATGAGAAGGGCGAGCGTGGTGCCGGTCAAGCTCCTGGTCAGGATCTTCATTTCATCGTCTCCTTGGACGTCCTGGGTCCGATTCGGATGTGCGCTCGACACTAGTGGCAACCTTCGTTCCAACCTCGGGCCAACGTGGCCTGGATCCTGCTGAAGTCATTGCGGCACAGGGGACTTGAGCGACGGATGCTGCGGCTTCGGGCACTCCTGGCACGTCCCCCGAGGCCCGCAAGACTGTATCGATGTGACACATGCGCCATTATACTAGGAGAGACATGAGCCCGGAGGACCGATGACCGACACCAGAGGAGCGACGCAAGACGAATCCGGCGACGCATCGGACCTGGACCTGGGAGAAGCCGTCGAACCACCGGGATCCACCGGGCAGGTCTTCAGCCTCCGTACGGCCCTGGTGCTCCGCGTCTTGGTGCCGCTTTTCCTCGTGCTGGGCGGCGCGGTCTTCTGGTTGCTCCACACCGTCGAAGACGAGGCGGAACAGCGACTCAAGGACGAGGTCGAGCTCGTCAGCCGAGCGCTCAGGCTCCCGCTCGTGCATGCGATGGAGCGTGACCGGCCGGGCACGGTGTCCGAGGCGCTCCGTTCCGCGCTCCGCATCGGACGAGTGTACGGCGCGTACGTATACGGCCCCGACGGCGAGATCCTGGCGTCGTTCGGTGGCGCCCAACCCGAAGGCCCCCCAGACCGTATTGACGAGCTCGTGGAAGTCGGCGACCGCACGGGGGAGTTCGGGTCCTTGGCGGGGCGCCGGGTCTATTCGTCCTTCGTCCCGCTCACGGACGAGTGGGGCCGGGGTCTGGGCCTGCTCCAGGTCACGAGACGACAGAGCGATTTCGACGAGTACATCGCGGGCCTCCGCTTCCGAGCGCTCGGGTTGCTCCTGCTCGGGATGGCCGTCGTGACCGTGCTGGTCCTCCACGGCCACCACGCCGCCGTAGGTGGACCGCTGGCTCGCCTCAACTCGAGCATGTCCCGCGTGGGCTCCGGCGACACGGAGCACCGGGCCGAGCCCACGGGACCGGAGGAGCTCGCCACCCTCACGAGCACGTTCAACGAGATGTTGGACCGACTTCAGGAGGCCGCCACCGAGCTGAACGAGCGCCGTCGTCAGCAACAGGCGCTGCAGAGCGAGCTGGCGGCTGCCGAGAAGCTCGCCGCCATCGGTGAGCTCGCCTCCGGCGTGGCGCACGAGCTGGGGTCCCCCCTCAGCGTCGTGGACGGACAGGCGCAACGGCTCCTCCGCCAGCCGAGCTCGGGCGCCGACGCTCGGACCGAGCTCGAAACCATACGGGCCCAGGTGCGCCGCATGGAGTCGATCATCCGGCAGCTCATGGACTTTGGACGCACCGAGACGGGGCGCCGCCGCGTCACCTCCTTCGAGCAGGTCGTACGCGGAGCCATCGGGGCCGCCGCCGAAGTGGCCACCCGCACCGGCACGACCATCGAGGCGGGTCACATGGGGCCGGGCGTGTCACTCCGACTCGAAGCTCGCCGGGTGGAGGAAGCGATCACCAACCTGCTCCGAAACGCCTGTCAGGCCACGCCCGGCGGGACCGTCCGGATCGGATACGAGCGGATGCCGACCCACGTGCGCCTCACGATCGAGGACGACGGACCGGGCATCCCCGAGGAGATCCGCACTCGGATCTTCGAGCCGTTCTTCACGACGAAGCCGTCCGGCGAAGGGTCGGGCCTCGGACTCGCCGTGGCGCACGGCATCGTCGAAGAGCACGAGGGGCGGATCGACATCGATCGGTCCCCCCTTGGTGGAGCCCGGTTCACCATCCACCTACCGGACGCCGTGAACGACGCGCACGATGCGGAGGAGACGACCGAGCGCGTGGGCGCGACGGACGGCGCGACCGGGAGAGATGGATCGTGAAGGGAAACGTGCCCAGGGTGCTGGTCGTGGAGGACGAAACGGCGCTTCGCGATCTCCTCCGCGACGAGTTGAAGGACGACGGGCTCGAGGTCGTCACCGTCGAATCCGCTGAAGAGGCGGTCGCCCCGCTATCCTCGGAGCGCATCGACCTGGTGGTCAGCGACCTGCGCCTTCCGGGCGCGGATGGTCTCGTCCTCCTCGAGCGGACCCGCACGATGGAACGGCCGCCCGCCTTCATCATCATCACGGCGTTCGGAACCATCGACCAGGCCGTGAGCGCTCTACAGCGAGGCGCCGACGACTTTCTGACCAAGCCCTTGGACCTCGATCACCTCTCGGTTCGGGTCGCACGGGTGCTCGAGACGCGACGCCTCCGCCACGAGCTGCTCCGCTACCGGGAGGCCATGGGCGCGCCGGACTTCCACGGCATGGTTGGGCGCAGCAAGGCCATGATGGACCTGTTTCGCGATCTCGAGCGCATCGCGAGGGGTCACGGCCCCGTGCTCCTGCAGGGAGAGAGCGGAACCGGGAAGGAGCTCGCCGCCAGGGCCATCCACGCCGAAAGCCCCCGCGCCGGCGAGCCCTTCATGGCCGTGAATTGCGCGGGCATTCCCGAGGCGCTCCTGGAGAGCGAATTCTTCGGTCATGTGAAGGGAGCGTTCACCGGCGCGACGTCGACGCGGGCGGGACTCTTCCAGCAAGCCGACGGCGGCACGCTCCTGCTCGACGAGGTCGGGGAGATGCCGTCCGGCCTACAGGCGAAGCTCCTCCGGGTCCTCCAGGAAGGGGAAGTCAAGCCCGTCGGCAGCGACCACAACACACCGGTGGACGTGCGGATCATCGCGGCAACCCACCGCGAGCTCACGGCGGAGACGAGCGACAGCGAGCAGACCGGGCTCAGGCGGGACCTCTACTACCGCTTGGAAACCTTCCGTCTCGTCGTCCCTCCGTTGCGGGAGCGAGTGGGCGACGTGGACCTGCTCGCCGCCCGGTTCGTGCAACGGCACGCCGTCCGCCTGGACCGCACCCCTCCCGAGGTCGGGATCGAGTTCCTCGAGATCCTCCGTGCCTACGACTTCCCCGGGAACGTACGCGAGCTCGAGAATTTGGTCGAACGGGCCGTGACCTTCTGCGAAGGGGGGCGGTTGGAGCCGCGCCACCTTCCCGCCCGAGTACGAGAGCATACGTCCAGCGCCACTCCGAGTGGAAATGGAGCAGAAAGATCCGAGCTGGGCGCCGCGGGCTCGCTGGTCGCCGAAGACGAGATCATGCCCCTCAAGGAGCTCGAACGCCGCTACGTGCAGCACGTCCTCGATCAGGTGGACGGCAACAAGCGGAGAGCCGCCGCCCTGCTCGGGATCGGTCGCCGCACGCTGTACCGGAAGCTGGACGGGGAATGACCCGTCAGCCGCGTGCCTCCCGCGCGGTCAACGTCGCTTCTTCGACACGCCCACTTGCCCGACCGAGCGCGACCTCGACGGTTCGCACCCGGAGCGCCGTCAGCCACAGCCCGATATCGTCGAACCAGGCGTAGAGCGTCGGCGTGAGGGCCAACGTCATGAGGGTCGACGTCGTCAGCCCCCCGATCACCGCTTGCCCGATCGGCGAGAACATCTGCCCCATTCCTTCGGTGGCCCAGAACGCCATCGGCACCAGCCCGAACACCGTCGTGAGGCTGGTCATCAGGATGGGTCGGAGTCGGGCCGTGCATCCCTCCAGCAACGCCGAGCGCCGGTCCATGCCGCGCGCCCGGAGCTGGTTCACCAGGTCGATCATCACGATGGAGTTGTTGACCACGATGCCGACGGTGATCAAGACCCCGAGGAACGACAGGATGGAGAAGGTGGATCCGGTCAGGAAGAAGATGAGTCCCAACCCGGGCACGGCGAAGAAGATCGAGAAGTAGATGATGAGCGGCAGGAGGAGGCTCTCGAACAGCGCCGCGAGGATGAGGTAGATCAGGATGAGCGCCAATCCGCCGGCGGCCATCATGTCGCCGAACTGCTCCTGCTCCTCGGCAAAGCCCCGCCCGAGGTCCCAGCTGTACCCGGCCGGGAGGTCGAAGGCCGCCATCGCGGCCTGGACTTCCCCGATGACTTCTTCACGCACGGCGCCCGCCGACAGCTCGGCGGACACGCTCACGGAGGTCTGCCGATTCTCCCGGCGGATGTCCTGCGGCCCCCCGACGACCTGAATGTCCGCCACCGTCGCCAGCGGGACGCTGCTTCCGCCCGGTGTTCCGATCGCGAGGTTCCCCATCTGCGCGATCGAGACTCGGTTCTCTTCCCGGAGCTGCATGAGCACGTCCACTTCGTCGTCACCCGACCGGAAGCGCGTCGCGACCTCGCCTCGCAAGGCACCCGACACGGCCCGAGCGACCTGCTCCGAAGTCAAGCCTTGGCGCTCCGCGGCGCGGCGGTCCACCCGCACGCGCACCTCTTCGGTCCCCGAAGCCATCGAGTTCTCAAGGCTGGTGAGACCGTCGATCCGCGACGCCAGCGTGAGCTCCACGCTCTCGGCCAGGCGTTGGAGCTCGCTCGTGCTCTCTCCGATCAGCCGCACCTCGACCCCGGCGCTCCGTCCGAACCCGCGCCGCTGGTTCCATTCGACCCCGGGGATGACGGGCAGTAGCTCCTGAATCTCCTCCGAGACCTGCGCCGTGGGCTTCTCACCGCCCTCCGAGAACGGCTTCAGGGTCATGAAGATCGACGCGAAGTTCTGTCTCGAGAACGACGACACGGTCTCGATCTCCAGCTCTTCCTGCCGATCGAGGAGCACCTGTTCCGCTTCCTCGAAGATGGCGCTGCGCTCCTCGAACGTGAGTCCGCGGGGCGTCGTGATCCCCATGCGAATGAACCGATTGTCCTCCTGAGGCATGAGCTCCCGCGGAAGGTCGGCGAGAATCCAACCTCCACCCACGAAGAGCGCCGCCGCGAATCCCGCCGTCGCCCACCGGTGGTCCAACACCCGCTCCAGCAGCCCGCGGTATGCGCCGTTGAGCCGCGTCATGAGCCATCCCGGAGCCGGCATCTCGCCACGAATGAGCCGCACGGCCAACAGCGGAACCAACGTGAAGGCGACACCGAGCGACGCGAGCATCGTGAACGAGATACTCGTGCCGAACGCGCGAAACTGCGTGCCCATTTGGTTCGGCGGCAGGAAGAAGAGCGGGGCGAACACGACGATCGTGGTGAGCGTGCCCGAGAAGATGGCCAACCCGACCTCGCCGGCTCCATTCACCGCGGCATCCTCGGGACCATCGCCCATCTCTCGATGCCGGAAGATGTTCTCGACGACCACCACCGCGTTGTCGATGAGCATACCCACCGCGAGCATGAGGCCCGACAACGTGATGATGTTGAGCGAGTTCCCCATGACATTGAGGATCGCGACGGTGAAGACCAACGAGACCGGGATCGCGGCCGCTACGATGAGTGTCGGAGTGAGTCGCCGCAGAAAGACGATGAGCATGAGCACCGCGAGCGCTCCGCCGCCCGCACCGGCTCCTGCCAAGAGCCAGAGAACCTCGAGGATCCCCTCCGACTGGTCTTGCCAGGTGCGGAACTCGAGGCCTTCGAGCGCGGGATCGTCCGCCAGGTCGGCGAACGTCTCCTTCACCGCGGTCGCCACCTCGACGATGTTCGCATCGGATTCCTTGTAGATTTCCGCTTGGCGGGCGTTCACCCCGTTCATCCGAAAGAAGAACTCTCGCTCGGGAAAGTCGTACGTCACCGTCGCCACGTCCGCGAGACGCACGCCGTCACTGCCGATGGGGAGCCGCTCCATCTCTTCGACCGACGAGAGCTGCCCTTCCGCACGGACCTGGTACCGGGTGCCGGCGAGCTCGACCTCGCCGGCCGAGTAGTCCTGGTTCCCACGGCTGAGCGCCTGGCTGATCATCGCGATGGTCACGCCCTGAGCGCGCATCTGGTCCTGGTCGAGGTCGATCGTGACCTCGCGCGACTCCAGCCCCTGGAAGTCCACCTGCGCGACACCGGGCACCTGAAGGAGCGCCGGCCCGATCCGCTTCTCGGTGAGCTCGGACAATCGGGCGGGATCTCCACTCCACGCCAGGGCGGCCCGGAGGACCGGTTGCTCGTCCGAGGAGAACCGCCTGAGCGACACCCGCTGCACGTCGTCCGGCAGCTCACTCCGCACCTGGGAGATCCGCTCCCGAACCTCGAGCGAAGCCAGGTCCATGTCGGTACCCGGCCGGAACTCGAGCTCGACTCTTCCTTGGTTCTGTGATGCCGTGGAGCGGATGGCGTCCAACCGCCGCACTGTCCCCAGTCCCTCCTCGAGGGGACGCACGATCCTGCGCTCCACTTCCGAAGGAGACGCATCGGGATAGGGCACGGACACGGAGAGCACCGGACGCTCGAACGTCGGAAACATGTCGAGCCGGATCATGCCCATCGAGACGAAGCCGAGCACGATGACCGACACGACGAGCATTCCCGTGGTCACCGGCCTTTGAACGGCGAAACGCGGAAGCGACATGTTCACGGACTCCTTCGAGCAGTGCGAGCGTGCACGGGGGTCATGAAGCGACTCAACTCAGACCGTTTCGGGCGACGGACCGTCACCCGCCCCCAGAGGACCACCGGGGTGCGGGCGACCCGAAGCACCCGTTCCTTCGGCTCCGTGCTCCGCCGCTTCCCCGGACGCGACTTTTCGGCGTTCCCCCGGCAACTCCACGACCCTGTACAGCGCCGGAATCACGACCAACGTCAGCAGCGTCGAGAAGAGCAGCCCCCCGATGACCGGCACGGCGAGCGGCACCCTGAGCTCGGCTCCCTCACCGGGAATGAGCGCCAGCGGGAGCAAGCCGAGGACCGTCGTCAACGTGGACATCAGAATGGGTCGGAGCCGCACCCTCGCCGCCTCCACGATCGCCTCGTCGAGCGCGTAGCCCTCCGAGCGCCTGAGAATGTTGACGTAGTCGACCAGGACGATCCCGTTGTTCACGACGATTCCCACCAACATCACCATACCGATCAGCGCCACCACGGAGATCGAGTGCCCCGTCGCCCACAGCGCCGCCACGGCGCCCGGAAGCGCGAGAGGAACCGATGCCAGGATGATGACGGGCAGCCGGAAGGACTCGAACTGGCTGGCCATCACCAGGTAGACCAGAAAAACGGCCAGGAGCAGGGCCAGCTGCATGGAGCGGACCGATTCCTGGAGATCTCTCGACTGTCCGGCGACCGCGACCGTGACGTCCTGTGGTAGCGAGATCCCACCCATGGCGGCTTCGATTCGCTCGATGGCTCCGGCGAGATCCGTTCCCACCGGACGAGCCTCCACGAGCGCCACCCGTGATCCACCCCGGCGCACGATCTCCGCCGGACCCTCCTGAAACCCCAGCTCGGCCACGGCCCCCAGTTGCACCGAGCCACCGCCCGGGATCTCCAACCGAAGCGTCGAAAGGTCCTCCAGCGTGGACCGCTGATTCTCGCGCGCACGTACGAGGACGGTCAGGTCACGATCGCGCTCGGTGAACTCCGTGGCAGGCGCGCCGCGGACGCGCGCCTGGAGCGCCTCCGCCGCATCGCCGATGGTGAGGCCCTGCACGGCGAGACGCTCCCGCTCGAACCGGACCGAGATTTCGGGCATTCCCACCCTGCGCTCCTCCTCTACACCCTCGATGCCGGGGATCGACCGAAGCGTCTCTCGCACGTCTCCCGAGACCTCGGAGAGAAGCCGGAGATCGTATCCGCGAACCTCGACCTCCACCGGCGCGTTCAACGTGAAGAGGCGGGGACGGTCGACTCGCACCTGTAGGCCCGGCAGCTCCGAAACGCGCTCGGAAAGCTCGGCGATGACGGTCTCTTCGACCCCCTCCGTCTCGGTGAGTCGCACCAGGAGCGTCGCCGCGTGGCGCTCCAGCTCACCGGTACGTCCCAAAGTGCCCGCACCACCCCGCATGCCGACGTTGGTGAACACCTCGTCGACGTCGTCGAGACCGAGCGCCCGTGACTCCGCCTCCCGCGCGAGCTCCTCCATCCGGGAGAGACTGGTTCCCGGAGCGGCCTCCAGCTCGACGACCAGCTCTCCCTGCGAAAGCTCGGGGACGAGCGATACGCCGATGCGCGTCATCAACCAGGCGCCTCCGATCAGGCATGCGAGCGCGACGCCGAGAACCACGACCGGTCGCGTCACGAGCCTCCGAAGCGCACCGGGATACCTTCCTTCCAGTCGTCCGTACACGCGGTCGAATGCGTTGGCGACCGGCGCCAGGGCTCGGGCGCCACCCGAGCCTCCGACACGAAGCCCACGAAGCAACGTCCCGGTCGTCCGTGCGATGGCGTTCCCGACGCCCCCCATCCGCTCATCGGGAGTCGCTGCTTTCGCAGGGGCTTCACCGGCTCCCAAGCGCGCACGGGCACCCTCACCGCGCCCCGCGAGCATGGGGATGAGCGTGAGCGCCACGAACAGCGCCGCGACGAGGGCGAACGAAACGGTCCAGGCCTGGTCCCCGAACAGCTGGCCGGCCACGCCCCGAACGAACACGATCGGGATGAAGACGGCCACGGTCGTCAGCGTCGACGCGACCACCGCCCGGCCGACTCGGTCCGTCCCCGCGCGGGCGGCGTCCATGGGTCCGAGCCCCCGATCCCGCTCCCTGGCTATGGACTCGAGAACGACGATGGCGCTGTCCACCAACATACCGACTCCGAGCGCCAACCCGCCGAGGGACATCACGTTCAAGGTGATGTCTCTGGAGAACATGAGGATGAACGTGGCGATGATCGAGATCGGGATCGCTGTCGCGACGATGAGGGTCGTCGGCAGGTGCCGCAGGAAGAGGAGGAGGACCAGCATGGCGAACACACCGCCGAGCACAGCCGCGGTTCGCACGTCGGCCACCGCCCGCTCGATGAACACGGCCTGATCCGTCACGATCACCGCCGAGATCCCTTCCGGCAGCTCCTCCTGCAAAGTGTCGATGCGATCCCGAACCGTCCGGGAGAGCGCGACGATGTTCGACCCGGATTCGCGCAGAACCGAGACCTCGACCGCCTCGTTTCCGTTCACGAGCGACAGCGTTTCTCGATCGACCGCACCCCGCTCGACCCGGGCCACGTCCTGGAGGAGCACCGGCTGCCCCCCGGCCGTGCCGACGACCACGCGAAGCATCTCATCCACTTCCGTGAACTCGTTCACGGTCCGCACCACGTACTCCGCCTCACCCTCCTCCAGCACGCCGCCGGCGAGGTTGATGTTCTCCGCATCCAGTCGTGACGCGACCTGTTGGAACGGAATCCCGAGCTGGGCGAGCCGGTCCTCGTCGACCTCGACCAGGATCTCCTCTTCCAGCCCTCCGTTGATCCGGACGGAAGCGACGCCTTCGATCCCCTCGAGGGCTCGCCGCACCTGCTCCTCCGCCACCCAACGCAGCGCGATCAGCTCGTCCCGATCGGCTTCCACGTCCGGATCGAGAGCCCGACTCGCGACCAATGCGAACCGGATGACCGGCTCGGATGCAGGATCGTAACGGGCCAGCGTCGGACGGCTGGCTCCGGGGGGCAGATTGATCAGATCGAGACGTTCGCGCAGATCGAGCGCGGCGAAGTCCATGTCCGTGCCCCACCGGAACTGGATCGTCACATCGGACCGACCTGGTCGGGAGCGTGACGTGACCTGCTGAACCCCCTGGACGACGGCCACCGCCTCTTCGATGGGCTGAGACACGAGGGTCTCGATCTCCCTCGGCCCGACGCCGGAGTACTCCGTCTCGATCGAGATGGTCGGAAACGAGAGGTCCGGCAGGAGATCCACCTGAAGCCGCGAATAGGAAACGACCCCGAACACGATCACGGCCACGAACGCCATCGAGACGGCGACGGGCCGGGTGACGGAAAGATCGACGAGCTTCACCGGGTCGTGCCCTGATCATCATCCGTGGGCTGCCCACGCTCGGGAGCGGGCGCTCCAGCTCCCGGCTCATCGCCGTCCAGCAGGTCGAGAAGATCTCCCTCTCCCATCTGCATGATCCGCACGGCCGCGCCCTCCCGCAGGTTGTCCTGCCCGACCACCACCACCGTGTCTCCGGGCTCCACACCCGAGCGGATCTCCACCCGGTCTCCCCGCGAGTAGCCCAGCTCGACTTCCCGCTCCTCCGCCTCGCCTCCCCGAACCAGGAAGACCCGTGGTGCCGCCCCGTCCACGAGCACGCTGGTCCGGGGCAGCGTGATGCGATCCGCGAGGGTCTCCGTCACGAGGTCGACGTTCACGAACTGGCCGGGCCGAAGACGGACGCCCGTCGATGCTGCCGGGACCGTCACCGTCACCTGCACCGTACCGCTGGTCGCATCCACCACGGGACGGATGCGCTCGACCACGCCCGAAGTGACCGGTGCCGCCCCCTCCTGAAGCAGGATCCGCACGGTCTGTCCGACGGCAACCCGGCCGATCTCCCGCTCCGGAATCGAGACGACCGCCTCCAGGCGATCCAGGGCCGCGAGGCTGAACGCCGGCTCGGACGTGTTCACCTGTTGACCGCGATCAACGTTGCGGTGGGTGACCGTCCCCGTGAACGGAGCTCGCATCGACGCGTTCTCCACACGAAGTCTTGCGAGTCCGAGGTCCGCCTCGGCGACCCGAGCTTCGGAAACCAGCCGCTCGACTTCCTGCTCGGAAACGAGATCCATCTCTTGAAGGCGCCTCGCTCGGTTTGCAGCTTCCGTGGCAGCCGCCGCGCGTGCCTCGGCCTGTTCGGCCTGCAGTTGCCATTCGGCCGCGTCGAGCCGGGCGAGGACCTGCCCCTCTTCCACGCGATCGCCCTCTTCCACGAGAATATCCACGACGACTCCAGCCTGCTTCGGCACGAGATCGATCCGTTCCCGAGCCCGGAGATTCGTGGATGCGCGCAGCGTCACCTCCAAGTTCCCCGCTTCGGCGACACGTGCGGATACGGGCGCGGCCCTGGCCGATTCTCCTCGGCTCCCTCCTTGCGGGCCGCCGGGAGGACCACCACGGCCCCGGGTCTGAGCCTCACTGGCCTCGCTCCCGGAGCCGCACGCCGTGAGCGCCAGCGTCAGGCCCACGAGGAGCGCCCCTTTCAGCGCGCTCCGAGTATCACGCCCGTCTCTACGAATCATATTTCCTCTCCGGGACGCCGGCGTCCCGCCTGAAGTCGAAGTCACTGGAGCCGTCATCTCGACGCTCACCGAATCGGACCGCCGATAAGACCTTCCAAGGCCACGATGGACCGATGGAACTGGTACAACGCCGTGATCTCGTCCCGTTCGGCCTGAGAGAGATTCGCCTGCGCGTCGGCCACCTCGATGGACGAGGCGAGACCCAGCGCGAAGCGTTCCTGTGCGAGGTCCAGCTCCTCCGTGGACGTTTCACGGATTCGCGCCTGTAGCTCGACCGTGCGGCGCGCGGTTTCGACGTTTCTCACCGCGGTCGCCACCTCCGAGCGGAGCCTGAGCTCCTCCGTGCGGACCTGCTCTTCGGCATTCGACGCCGCGACTCGCGCGGACTCGACCTGATTCTTTCTGGAAAAGCCGGTAAATAGAGGCAACGAGACGTTGAGCGAGAGGCTCAGGGGGTTCCGGTCATAATCGAACGGGAATCCACTGTTCTCCACACGAACGCTCTCCCGAATCGACGCCTCCACCTCCGAGCGAGTCGGGTCGAGCGCGGTGCAGTCGCGAGGGGAATCGCCCAACAGCTCCCGGATGCGGTTGTCCTCCAAGCAGGAATCGTAACGTCCGGCCTGGGTGTTGAGCGCCTGCTCGATCAAGGGATCCAAGGTCCCCGCCTGGAACACCGAGCCGCTGATGCCGGCCGACATTGAGATCGTCGGGAAGAACCGGCTTTGCGCCGTCCGGACGTCGGTCTTCGAAGCCTCGTGAGAGAGTCGGGAAGCGCGGATGACCGGGTTCCCGTCCAACGCCCTGTCGAGCAGCGCCTCGGAGTCCAGCTCCGGCTCGAAGAGCCCGAACCCGGTGACCAGATCGACGTCCTCGTCGAGCACCACGCCCACGACCTGAGCCAGCGTGGCCCGCGCCGCGGCCGCATCGTTCTCACTGTTCACGAGCACGACCTCGGCCTGTGCCTGCTGGACCTCGGCGCGTCGGATATCCAGAGGGGTCGCCACTCCGACTTCGACCTGGGCGGTCGCCTGCTCCACGGTGAGTGTCGTTCGCTCCAGGGCGTTTCTCGCCTGTACGACCTGCGCGTCCGCCTCGAGCGCCGACAGGTACGCGTTGGTCACCTCGGCGTCGAGTGCGATCCCGGCTCCCCGCACGCGGGCTTCCGCGGCACGGGCTTCGGTCTCCGCCTGTCCCGGACGCAGCAAGGATTCACCGCTGAGCGAGTAAGACAGATTGAGCGAGTACGAGGAGCTATAGCGGCTCGGCTGCGTGCCCAACACCACGTCCCCGGCGCGGCGCTCCCCCTGACCCTGGTACCCGTAGGAGTTCGAGACGCTCGCGTTGGGCATGAGGGCGCCTCGTGCGTTGCTCACCGCGATATTCGCGGACCGCACCTGGGACTGCTGGGTCCTGTAGTCCGGGTTATGCTCGCGCGCGAGTCGAACCGCCTCCTCCAGGGTCAGCGAGGAAGGCCCTTCGGAGAGAGAGACCTGTGCGGAGACGGGCAACGCGAGGGGGGCAGCGCAAACGGCAAGGACGAGAGTCCAGAATCCTGCGCCGGCTCGGCGCGGGCGTAGAGCGAACGACATCTATGTATTGCTCCTGCGGCACGAGGCCGAAAGGTCCGGAAACGAAAAGCGTAGCGGCACGTCGGTGGTGACGGATGTAGGAGGGTGACGCCCGAAACGCTCCCATCGTTAAACGCCTTACCGATTCCTTACGCGCGACACGCCTCATCCCGGAGCCGCGGCCGTGCTCTGATCAGCTTTCCGACGGGCAGGAAAACCGGAACGTTTGACGCGACCCTTCGGGCGCGGGGATCGCGCCGGACCGATCGAGGTGCACCAACAGCATCGGCGACATGCGGGCGACGACTCGAACCATGCCGGGGCATCGGGCCTCCAATCGGTCCAGGGTCGCGCCGTGCATCGTCCCACCCTGCTCGAGCAGGAGATACTCCACTCCCGTCTCGAGCCACAGGTGTTCCTGCTCTTCCGGCGTGCCCCAGACCGGGGCGTCCGCGTCGGTCACCGCCGGAGTGAAGAGCCCGCTCGGCGCGACCGTCCAACCGCCATGAAGGTAAAGCGCGGACCAGAACTCGGGCGCGCCGACGACGGCATCGGAAGGAACCGTCCGTCCCATCGCTTCGACCGCACCCGCGAGCCGTTCCGCGCGTATCTCGTACGCGGCCGTGGGCCAGCCCACCGCGATGCGGTGCGCTCCGACGAAGCCGTAGAAGCCGACCCAAGCGGCGAAAAGCGTCGCGACCACGGACGCGCGACGGCCCGGGCCGATCGAAGAGATCAGGCGGTAAGCCCCGATCCCGAGCAGCGCGACTACGAGCAGGTGGAGGGGAACCACCAACCTCCGGTCCAGATAGGGCCATGCGAAGAGAAGGCCAGCGTATGCGAGCGCGGACCAGGCCAGGGGAGGGAACCGCCGGACGGCGTACACGGCTCCGTACACGGCGAGCGCGAAGAGGGGCAGAGCCGCGGCCCACAGAAGGACGCCCTCCACACGGGGAAGGAGCAGCACGGCGACGCGCTCGAGGACACCGACGACATGACCCGGGAGACGAGCGACGAAAGCCCCGGGGTCGGCCAGCGCCTGCTCGCGCATCCAACCGCTGTACGGGCCCAGGAGATCGGAGAGATGTTCGGGAACCGCCCGACCCCGCCGCCCCGCCCACGCGCTCCACCCGAACCAGCCGGCCAGCGCGGGCCCGGCGACCCAGAGCCCGGAGCGCACGCCGGCTCGAAGGGCCATGGCCACGCCGAATGCTACGACGAACGCCATTCCGGCCGCCCGAGTCCCGATCAATAGGACGAGCAACGCTGCGAGAGCGATCCTCGCTCGGGTGGTCTCCCGGCTCGTGACACCGGGATCGACCGCGCTCGGCCAGAGCAGGAGACACCCCCCCACCATCGCCAGGAAGAGCGGCTCGGAGAGAACGGCGGAGGACGTTCGCAGCACGTCGCCCGAAACCACGGCCAGCCCCCCCGCCCCGAGCGCGATCCCGAGCGGCGCACCCGTGCTCAGGCGGACGGCTCGAGCAAGCAACACGCCGGCCAGCGCGAGAAACAGGACGTTGGCGAGCGTGGCGACGAGGGTGACCGGGCCGATGCTCCCGAACAACGCCCAGAGTCCACCCAGAAAAGCGGGGTATACCGGTGGGAACTTGACGGCCGGGGGAGCCCCCACGACGCCCTGGTACGTAAAGCCGTGCCCTTCCGCGAGCGCCTTCGCGACCATCATGTACACGCCGTCGTCGTGCCACACACCCGCCGGAAACGGGCGCCAGGACACCAGGCCCACCGCGAGCACGGCAATACCCAGAACCAAGTAGGGGCGCCAACCCTCGCGCTGGAGGTCTTCGTTGACCACGTTGATGCTCGTGAGCCCCATCCTGTGGGTAGCGGTAGGCGCGTCCGGTGCGGTGCCGGTGCACCGAATCGCGCCGGAACCTATTGGATTCGGCCACAAGGGGCACGCCACTCCACCAAGAGGACCTCGTGCACGCCGATCCCGCCCCCACCGACCCCATCTACCGGTTCACCGCGCTCGGCCGGCGACTCGACCCCGACGAGCCCACCAACCTCGCGGTCTTGTGGTCGATGCCGGTCGGGGCCCTGATCGTCGCCGTCCTGGCTCCTATGCTACCCGGTCTCACGGGGACGCCTCGGCTTCTCGCCGCGGGGGAGGGTGCCGCGGTCGTCCTCGGGACCTGGGCGCTCGGGCGCGAGTTGGCGCCGGACGACCCGCGTGCGGCTTTCTTCGCGCTGGCCCTGGGTTTCGCCGTGCTCCTGGCCGTGCCGGACGGGAGCATCGTGCTACTCTTCGCCACCCTCCTCCTCGTCCGGATCGTGAACCGGTCCGTGGGACTCGCACCCCGCACGATCGACGGCATCTTGGCCATGGTGCTGGTGGGATGGGCCATCTTCGTGACGAAGAGTTACGGGGTAGGGCTCGTCGCGGCGGTGGCGTTCGGTCTGGATGCCCGGCTCGAGGGAGGTCGCCGCCGTCAGTGGGGGTTCGCCGGCCTTTGTCTCCTGATGGTGGGCATTTTGGCCTCGACCCAGCTATCACGCATACCGCTCCACGCGACCGAAGTCGAGCTCGCGGTCCCCGCGCGAGCAGTCCTGGTCGCGGTCCTCGTTACGGTCGCGCTCTTCGTACGGACGATCGTGCGTACCGGAACGCTCGCATCGGTCGCCGACGCCACGGCGGAGCCTCTGTCCCCCAGGCGCATCCGGTTCGGCATGGGCATCGCACTGCTCATGGCCGCCCAAAGCCTGACCCTCGGCGATACGGGAGCCCGGCACGGCGGCTTTCTCTGGGCCTGCCTGGCCGGAGTGGCCGTCTCGAGCATCGCCCCGCCCGGCACGGGGCCGGACGGGGCGTGACCTCCAGGGATTCGCCGCTCGACGCGGTCAGCTCGGTAGCAGCACACCGTCGATGACGTGAACCACGCCGTTGGCCGCCGGCACGTCGGTCAGCACGACCTCTACGGTCGCCCCGCTCCCGTCGGTGATGGTCACCGTCGACCCGTCGATGTTGACCGTGAAGGCACTGCCTTCCTGGGTCGTGACGACCTGCTCGTCGGACAGCGCGCTCGAAGGCACGGTAGTTCCGATGACGTGGTACAGCAGCACGTCGGTCAGAGCCTGTCCGGACGGCACCGACGAGAGCGCAGCGAACGCTTCGTCCGTCGGGGCGAACACCGTGTAGCCCTCTCCGCCGTTATCTCCGCGCAGGGTGGCGGTGAGGCTCTGCTGCTCGACGAGCTCCACCAGTGTCTCGAAGCCGTTGAGGGTGGCCACGTCCACGATGTCGGCGTTCTCGGTGAGCACGCCGTCGATCAGGTGGATGACCCCGTTGGTCGTCTCGATGTCCGTCGCGACGATGCCCGCGCCGTTCACCTTCGGCGTCTCACCGGAAAGGTCGAACGTGACCTCCGTTCCCTCCACGGTCGTCGCGGTCGCGCCGTCGGCCAAGTCGGCCGCGCGCACATCACCCGCGATCACGTGGTAGGTGAGAATCTTCTGCAGCAGCGCCTGATTCTCCGGCGCGAGCAGCACCTCGAGCTTGTCCGTCCCGAGCGCCTCGAAGGCCGCGTCGACGGGCGCGAACACCGTGAACGGCCCCTCGCCCTTCAGCGTCTCGGCCAGGTCACCCGCCACGACCGCATCGACCAGAGTCTGCGTCTCCGCGGTCAAGATCGCCCTCTCGACAATATCGACCGGAGGCACGAGGACCCCGCCCACCAGGTGGATGACCCCGTTGGACGCTTCGATGTCGGCCGTCGTCACCTGGACGCCGTTCACGGTAACGGTGCTTCCGCTCACGCCGATGGTGAGTTCCTCACCCCCGAGGGTGGACACGGTCTGACCGTCGCTCAGGTCGGTGGAGAACGCGGCCGTGCCCTCGACCACGTGGAACGTCAGGATCCGCTCGAGGAGGTCGGCGTTCGCCGTCTCGAGGAGGGCGGTCACGACGTCGGAGCCGAGCTCCGTGAACGCGCTATTGACCGGTGCGAACACCGTGAAGGGGCCTTCGCCTTCGAGCGCGGGCACGAGCCCGGCGGACTCGAGGGCGGCGACGAGCGTGCTTACGTCGTCAGTGTCCTGGGCGATCTCGGCGATGTTGTCGAGCCCGTCGTCGATCGGGCCTGTGGGCTCGTCGTCACCGCAGGCCGCGAACGCGAGCGCCGCGACCGGGACGAAAAGCGTCCGGAGCTTGGGATGGATGGTCGACATGGTTCCCGTTTTGAGTTGGAGAGCGTGCCGCCCCGGTCACCGTGACCGGGTTGCGCCCTCACTACACGGGATGTCGGGGGGGTGACTACGACGACGGCCCGGGAGGGATCCGAAGGAGCACGAGGCTCCGGCTCAGAACGCCAAGCGAATCGAAAGTTGGAGCGACGCACCCGGAAGGTGCCGCTCCAGACGGCGGTACGACGTCGATCCGTCCTCGCCCACGACGCGGGCGAGAGAGTAGTCGAGCACCTGGCGCGAGCCAACGTTCCGCACTTCGGCTCGCAATTCGGCGAGCGGGCCTCCAGCCACGCGTCCGAGCCACGACGCACCGAGGTCGAGCTGGTGCAGCGTCGGGAGCGGGTCTCGCCCGGGCACGCCGATCTCGGGCCCGCCGTCGGTCCCGTGCAGCGTCAGAAAGTCATAGTACGCGCGCCGGAGTCCCCAGGTGCGCCCCCACACCACACCGGATTCGCCCTCGATCGCAAACCCCGCGGCTACCGGCAAACGGACAGACGAATCCAGCCGATGGGGCTCGCTCCAGGGGGTCGGCTGGGGGCTGTCGCCGAAGCGTGAAGGGAAGGTGCGTTCGGAGACACTCCGGTCGTATCCGGCCGCGACGCGCAGTCGCCCGTCCTCCCAGGAAGCACGCACGCCCGCCCCGTAGGCGTCCCCCCGAGAAACGCCGACGAACCGGTCCTGGTCGACCACGACGACTTCACCCGCGTGGGCGGCCGTTAGCGCGCCGTAATCGAGCGCGAGCACGCGGTCCATCCACTTCCGGTACACCTCGGCCCGCAACTCCAGCCTCGGGTCGGGGCGGGCCGCCAGCTCGAGCGCCAGGTGCCGCGCCCTGGCCGGTTCCACGGAACCGTCCGAGGGAATCCAGAAGCGGATCTCGGGCACGAGCGCGCTCGGCCCTACGCTCGTGAGCTCGAACTGGTCCACGAATTGGCGGTAGAGGCCCCCGGCGAGCTGAAGCGACCACGGACCGAGCAGGTCCGAGGCAGCGTCGACACGGACCGATCCGCGAGGCTCGACGAAGACGTCGCCTCCACCCACGGCGGTGACACGCGCGCCCCCTTCGAGGACGACGTGCCTTCCGAGCGTCCATCGATCCTCGACGTACCCCGCGAACCGCCATCCGGCCACTTCGGACTGAAGCGGCAGAACGAATCCGTTATCGAGCCGGAATCGGCTGTCCACGCGCACCAGCTCCACGCCGCCGGTCAGGAAATGACCGTCACCCGCGGCGAGGTCGCCCGCGAGCTCGGCTCCGATCTCCCGGACCCGATTCCCCTCGCCGGCACGGGGACGCGCGTCGAGGAGCTCGAGAAGCTCTCGTTCGATCTCCGGAATGCTCGCGGAGCCGGGCTGGTAGCCCACTTGCTCGCCGTCCACGAGCCCGTACCGGTGATCGAGCTCGTGCTCGCTGCCCCAGGCCCGGGCACGGAGCGCGCCGCGATCTCCGACCAGCCAGTCCATCTCGACGGTGCTCAGCACGTTCGACCAGGCATACCGGTCACGTGTGACCATCAGGCGGTCCAGTGTGCCCGATTCCGGGTCGGTGCCCGAATTGAAGAGCTCGGTGGCGACCCGGTTCGAACCTCGGTAGAAGGAGGCGCGCAGCGTGCGGAAGCCGGGATAGCGGATGCGCATGGCCGCGTGCACGTCGGAGAAGCCCACATCCGAGCCGTGTCGGTGCGCGTCGAAGCGGAGGGCGTCGGTCGGACGGTCTCCGTCGTCTCCGAGGAGGCGCCTCGTGATCACGGGATCGACCTGGTTCCAGTCGCGCAGCGCGTCGTCGAGCGCCGGCTCCCGGTACACGTCCCAGAGGCTTCCCCGGACGGACGCCATGACCCATCCTTCCCCGCCGAGCGCGGTCACGGGTAGCGACACCCCTCCGGTCACGCTCAGCGGATCGGCGTGCACGGTGAGCCCGCCCTCGCCCATGGGATCCTCGACGCGGTGCTCCACGTCGATCACTCCGCCGGCAAAGCTCCCCTCGTCGACTCCGAAGCCGGCCTTGTGCACCGTGATCCGGCGGAGCGCCAGCGGGCTGAACGCGCTCCTCGTCCGCCCGAGCGCGACCGGATCGAACACGGGCGCGCCGTCCAGGCGGACCATATGCTCGCCCGGCGCGCTCCCCTGCACGGAGAGATCGGCGAAGAGCGGCCGCCGGCTCACGCCGAGTCCCGAGCGCGCCTGCGAGGAGACGTCCCCGTCCTCCGGCATCCCCGAAGCGAAATCGGAGGCCGTCCACGAGCCGATGCCCGCGAAGCCACCCACGTGCTCCAGCCCGTCGACCACGATCGGGTCCAACTCGAGCGCCAGGGGATCGAGCTGGACGCTACGCCGCTGGGTCGACGCGGCTCCGATCTCCACCGACAGCACGCGGGGCGCGTAACCGATGCGAGAGATCCGGAGCTCGTGCGGGCCCGGAAGCAGCCGGGGCAGGAGAAAGAGGCCGGCACCGTTGGAGAACACCCGACCCGAGCCATCCGCGAGCTCGATCGCCGCGGAAGGCACGGGCTCTCCGGTGAGGGCATCGACGATCTCCCCCGCCAGCGTTCCGTACGACGGCAGCTCCTCCGGCTCGGCGATGACTACGTAGGTGCCCGACGAGAGCTGGTAGAAGTCGAGCCCCGCGCCGTGCACGACGCAGCGTAGAAGCTCCTCGGCCGAGGCGTCCTCGGAACGGCACACGGTGCGCTTCCCCATGACGACATCCGACGAGTACACCAGGCTGATACCGGTCATGGACACGAGGTCCTCCAGCGCTCTGCCCACCGGAACGTCACGCAGGGCCAGGTCGTACGTCTCGGCCTGGCCCGACGCGTCCGCCGCGGAGGTGGCGATCATCAGGCAGCACGAGAGCGCCACGAGGAGCCCCCGGCCGGCGCAACCGGCACCGCGCGCCCGACCCGGTCTCAGAACAGCTCCCATCCGTCGGACATTCTCCGGACCTGGAGGCTCTGCTGAGTCGCGAGGTCTCGGAGCACCGTTTCGACCCCGGTCAGCAGCGGGTAGTAGGCGGTCACCCGCACCGACTCGTCGACCGAATCCGCCAGGCTCACGTTCCTGCCGAACCGGAGCGCGAGCTCGTCGACCACGGAGAACAGGGGCTCGTTGGACACGGTCAGGCCACCGCTCCGCCAAGCCGCGATCCGGTCGAGCGCGACCGGCGACGGCGTCAGCTCTGCGATCCCCTGTGCGACCCGGACCGACTCCCCGGCACCCAACTCGGCCACCGCCTCCGATCCCTCCGCGGCCACGCGAACGCGTCCTTCCTCGACGTCGACACGCACTCCGGGCGCTGCCCCCCCGGACTCCGAGCGGGCGCGTACGTTGAACCGGGTCCCGAGCACGGTGACCCGGGCCGCCCCGGCCACGACTTCGAACGGCCGGTCGGATCTCGCCACGTCGAAGAACGCTTCTCCTTCCAGACGGACGACGCGCCGACCCTGCGGCACCCCGGGCAGCACGTCGAAGCCCCGGGGGAACCGCAGGGTCGATCCCGCATTGAGCTCGACGGACGAGCCGTCCGGAAGCGCCGCCACGAGGCGCTCGCCGGCGAGCGCGGCGTGCGTCACGGGAATCTGCTGCCAGATCGCGACGCCCCCGGCCAACACCACGACAGCCGCCGCTATGCGAAGTCCTGCCGACCGCATGCTCCACCGCGCCCGGCGCCGCCGGGCATGCCCATCCCACTCGGCATGCCGCGCACCGTCCGTGCCGGAGCGTTCCGTATCGTCACCCCGAAGCGCCAGCTTACGGCTGAGCGCCTCCCAGGCCGCATTCGTACGCTCGGGCGCCACCGGAGTGTCGTCATCGGCCGCCTCGAGGGCCTTCCAAACGGCTTCGAGCTCGTCCGCGTCCGGCTCGTCCGCGAGGCTGCGCGGGAATCGATGGTTATCGTGCTTCTTCATGAATCCAACAGCGAGGGCTCGTGCGCGCGCACCCGGTCCCGGATGGCGTGCAGAGCTTTGACCAGATGATTGTTCACGGTTCGAGGCGAGACCCCCATCGCTTCGGCCACCTGCTCGTGCGACAGGCCGTGGAACCGGCTCAACTCGAGGGCCTCCCTCTGCCTCTCGGGTAACTCGGCAATCCACCCCCTGAGCCGGTCGGCGAAGTCCTCGCGAGCGAGCTCCTCGTCGGGCTCGGGAGCCGACACCGTCGGAGCCTCGTAACGCTCCGAGAGGAGCTTCTCCTGCGTCTTCGCGTCCCGGATCCGGTTCAGGCACAGGTTCCGGACCGTTCGATACGCGAAAGCCTTGAGGGACTGTCCGGGATCGATCCGGGCGCGGCTCTCCCAGAGCCGAACGAACGCGTCCTGGACCACATCCTCGGCCGTGGATTCCGCTACGAACCGCGTCGCGTACCGCACGAGCGGGCCGTGGACAGCCCGGAAGAACGCCTCCAGCGCCGCCGCATCGGATTCCCGGATCTTCCGTGCCCATACACGGAAGAGGTCGAGATCGTCCGAGGTGCTCGGCTGCAGGGGATTCACCTGAACGCGGGTTTGGAACCGTGTCGTCGCGTTGAGCATGGCTTCGGGGCGGAGTGGAGGTCGCCTTGTCTACCCACCGGTCGCCGCGATTGACTACTCGTGGCTCGCCGAGCCACGACGCCCCCCTCACCCCCGAGCTCAGCCCTCATCCAGCGCGGCCAGCACATGCTCGATGACCGCATCGAACGCGCTCCCTTGGATCCAGCGCGTCACGACGACCAGGTCGTGCACCGGATCGACATAGACGATGTTCGCCCCTGCTCCACGATGTGCCCAGGCCTCTTCGGGCGCGCTCGGATACATCTCGCCGTCGGTATTCAGGAAGTAGTTCATGAACCCGTACCCCGAGTTCGCGGAACCCGGAACCCTCGACCGGTCCACCCAGTCCTCCGAGACGATCCGCCGGTTCCCCCATCGTCCTTCGTGGAGCGTCAGGAGTCCCAACCGCGCTTGGTCATAAGCGTTGATGAACATCCCGCCGCCCCAATGGCTCCCGCCACTCACGACCTGGACACGATGACCGTTCAGATTGATCCACGAGTTCTCGTACCCGTGCCACTGCCAGGTCGTGGACGCTCCGATGGGGGCCATCACCCGCTCGTGCAACACCTCGGCGAGCGGCTTCCGCCACACCGCGGTGGCGGCCAGCGCGAGAAGGTTCACGCGGGTGTCGTTGTACTCGTAGACGGTGCCCGGCTCGTTACGCGGCCGGGTGAGCCACGTCGAAGGGTCGCGGTCCGGACGATCCGCCCACTCGGGCTTACCCCAGAGCGTGCCCTCCCAGTCGCTGGTCTGCCGCAGAAGGTGATCCCAGGTGATCCGGCGATTGTGCTCGGACTCGAAGAGCAGCTTCGGGCGGCGGCCGTCTTGGTCTCCCGGCTCTCCGTCCCCGTGCTCGAGGACGATCGGAGGCATGTAGTCCCCCACCCGATCGTCCACGCTGCGGATAACGCCCTCATCGACCGCGATTCCTACGGTCGTCGACAGGAAGCTCTTCGCGATGCTGAACGTCTGATCCACCCGTGCGGGCTCACCCCACTCCGCTACGATGTAGCCGTGCCGGATGACGAGTCCGGTCTGAGGTCCCCGATCGCCGAATGGACCAATGGCCTCGCCCCGGGGCTCGCGGCCGAACGTCATGTCGTGGTTGAGGCGGAGGTCCCGCGGAGCCTCGGACTCCGACGCGATCGCGAGCTCGATGGCATCTTGCAAGGCGTCCGGGTCGAACCCGACCTCCGCCGGCTCGCGTCGCTCCCAGTCGGGGTGCGCGCCGGGGAAGTAGCCCTGCGCTTCGCCCGCACTCGGGAACGCCACCATCAGGAGGATCAGGGCCATCAAGCCGGCGGGCAGCGTCCGCCTCCAACCCGTGCCTGGCCCGCCCCTCGGCCGGGGCCCCTCCTTGCTCCGTTTCAGTTCCCCCTGCGCACATTCGACTTCAACCTTCATCGCCATCCTCCTCGGAAACGACACCCATGGGCACGCACGGTGAACATGCGACGGTTCGGGACGTCCCACCAGCGTCCACGTCCGCGCGATCTGCTCCCCTTGGCCGGGCGAGGCGTTACGGGCAGCTTTCGCGAAGCGATCGGGGGCCGGGTGTGAGGGCTTCGAAACGCGAGCGTGTGACCCCCGTCAAGGAGAGCTCCGCGTGAACGACAACCAAGAGCGTGATCCGTCGCGACGAGGACCGTCCGACCCGTCCTCGAATCCTCCGGACCCTCGCATGGGGTGCATACGGGGCCTTTTCTGGGCGTTCCTCCTCTTTCTGACCTACACGCTCGTTCGGCAGTTCACGGCTCCCGCGGCCGACGCGACCACGCTGCCGTACACGGCCTTCACCCAGGAGCTGCGGGACGACAACGTCGTCGAGGTCACCGTCCAGGGAGAGGAAGTCCGTGGCATCCTGCGCGCGCCCGTGGAATGGGTGGAGGAGGGAGACACCGCCGAAGTCACGGAGTTCGTGACCTACATGCCGTCGTTCGGCGACCCCGACCTGCTCGCCCGGCTCGACGAAGCCGGCGTCGAGGTCCGGACTCTGCCCGAGCGCGACACGACGTGGATCCAGCTCCTCCTGTGGGGCGTGCTCCCGATCCTCATCCTCGGTGGGATCATGCTCTTCGTGCTCCGAGGCATGGCCGGCCGCGCCCAGTCGTTTCTCTCGATCGGCAAGAGCCAGGCGAAAGAGCACGAGCGTGAGGGACCACAGACGACGTTCGACGACGTGGCCGGCGCTGCGGGCGCGAAATCGGAGCTGCAGGAGATCGTCGCGTTTCTCAAGGAACCCGCCCGTTTCCACGCGCTCGGCGCGGAAGTCCCGAAGGGTGTCCTCCTCGTGGGACCGCCGGGCACGGGGAAGACGCTTCTCGCCCGGGCGGTCGCCGGCGAGGCCGACGTCTCGTTCTTCGTGATCACCGGATCGGACTTCATGGAGATGTTCGTCGGCGTCGGCGCCAAGCGGGTGCGTGCCCTGTTCGACCAGGCGAAGGAGAACGCCCCCAGCATCATCTTCATCGACGAGCTCGACTCGATCGGACGGCAGCGAGGAACCGGGCTCGGCGGGGGGCACGACGAGCGGGAGCAAACACTCAACCAGCTTCTGTCCGAGCTCGACGGCTTCGAGCCGGCGGAGAACGTCATCGTCATGGCGGCGTCGAATCGACCCGACATCCTCGATCCCGCGCTCCTGCGGCCCGGCCGCTTCGATCGCCGCATCAGCGTGGACCTCCCGTCCGCAGGCGAGCGGCTGGAGATCCTTCGCCTGCACGCCCGCGAGCTTCCGCTGGAACCGGAGGTGGACCTCGATCCCCTGGCGCGGGGCACGCCCGGCTTCAGCGGCGCCGACTTGAAGAACGTGCTCAACGAGGCTGCGCTCGCCGCGGCACGGCACGGGAAGACCCGCATCGGCCCTGGAGAGATCGAAGGCGCTCACGACCGCATCCTCCTGGGACTCGAGCGAGAGGGGCTCGCCCTCACCGACGACGAGATGCGGCTGCTCGCGTATCACGAGGGCGGACATGCGATCGTCGCGGCCACCCTGCCGAACACGGACCCGGTCCACAAGGTGACGATCGTTCCCCGCGGACGCGCCATGGGCACCACCCACCAACTACCCGAGCGCGAGCGCTATATCTGGCGGCGCGAGGACCTTCTCGACCAGCTCGCGCTACTCCTGGGCGGCCGGGCCGCGGAAGACCTCGTCTTCGGCACGGTGACCAGCGGCGCGGAAGACGACCTTCAGCGCGCCACGGAGACCGCGCGACGCATGGTGTCGCGGTGGGGCATGAGCGACTCTCTCGGACCCTTCTCTTCCGGAGGGCCGGAAGAAGTGTTCATCGGGCAACAGCTCGCCCGCGGCCGGGACCACAGCGAGGCGACCGCCCGCGCGGTCGACGGAGAGGTGCGGCGGATCCTCGACGACGCCGCCAACCGGGCCCGAGAAACCCTCGAGCAGCACCGTGACGCGCTCGAACAGGTGGTTGCCCTCCTCCTCGAAAAGGAGGAGGTCTCCGGTGACGAGGTCGCCGAAGCTCTTGGCCGGAAGGACGCTTAACCGTCCTTCCCCGCCGCGTCCACGGGCTTTGCCCGCAGCGTGGCCTTCACCAGATCCCGGTTCAACTGCGCGATGTAGTCGATGCTGATCCCCTTCGGGCAGGCCACTTCACACGCGCCGTGGTTCGTGCAGTTGCCGAACCCTTCGTCGTCGTGCTGCTCGACCATCGACAGCACCCGCCCTTGCCGCTCGGGCTGACCCTGTGGGACGCTCGCGAGGTGCGCGACCTTCGACGCGGTGAAGAGCATCGCCGATGCGTTCGGGCACGCCGCGACGCACGCGCCGCATCCGATGCACGTGGCGGCGTCGAACGCCGCGTCGGCCTTGTCCTTCTCGATCGGGATGGCGTTGCCGTCCGGCGCGCTGCCCGTCCGAACCGAGATGTACCCTCCGGCTTGGACGATCCGGTCGAAGCCGGCCCGGTCCACGACGAGATCCTTGATTACGGGAAACGCGTTGGCGCGCCACGGCTCGATCCAGATTTCCTCGCCATCGTTGAAGGAGCGCATGTGGAGTTGGCACGCCGTGGTGAGCGTCTTCGGCCCGTGCGGCACGCCGTTGATCATCATCCCGCACGATCCGCAGATCCCTTCGCGGCAATCGTGCTCGAATGCGATCGGCTCCTTGCCTTCCTCGGTGAGCCGCTCGTTGAGCACGTCGAGCATCTCGAGGAACGACATGTGCTCCGAGACGTCGTCCGCCTCGTACCGCTCGAATCGTCCGGTGTCGCGCGCCCCGTCCTGACGCCACACGTGCAGGGTCAGCTTCATCTTACTTGTAGCTCCTCTGGGAGAGCTGGACGTTCTCGAATGTGAGCGCCTCCTTGTGGAGCGTAGGAGCCTCTCCGGCACCGTTGAAGCCCCACACGGAGACGTGCGAGAAGTTCTCGTCGTCGCGCTTGGCCTCGCCGTCGGGCGTCGTGTGCTCTGCCCTGTAGTGCGCGCCACACGACTCGTCGCGCGCGAGGGCGTCGTGGCACATGACTTCGGCGAACTCGAGGAAGTCGGCCACGCGCCCGGCCTTCTCGAGCGACTGGTTCAGGTTCTCGGCCGAGCCCGGCACCCGCACCTCCCGCCAGAACCGCTCCCGCAGCTCCGGGATCTTCTCGAGCGCTTCCTTGAGCCCGGACTCGGTGCGCTCCATGCCGCAGTGATCCCACATGAGCCGACCGAGCTCGATGTGAAAGCTGTCGACCGTGCGGCTTCCGTTCGTCGACATGAGCTTGTCGAGACGCTCCTTCACGTCCCGCTCGGCGTCGCGCACGGCCGCGTGGTTCGGGTCCACCTTCTCGTCGCGCGACACACCGGTGAGGTAGTCGCCGATGGTGAGCGGTACGACGAAGTAGCCGTCCGCGAGGCCCTGCATGAGCGCGCTCGCGCCCAGCCGGTTCGCCCCGTGGTCGGAGAAGTTGGCCTCGCCGATCACGAAGAGCCCGGGGACGTTGCTCATCAGGTTGTAATCCACCCAGAGGCCGCCCATGGTGTAGTGCGGCGCGGGATAGATACGCATGGGCCGCTCGTAGGGGCTCTCACCGGTGATCTTCTCGTACATCGAGAAGAGGTTCCCGTACCGCTCGCTGATCGCTTCGCGGCCGAGCCGACCGATGGCGTCCTTGAAGTCGAGGTAGACGCCGTTCTTGCGCTCTCCGACGCCGTGACCGGCATCGACCATCTCCTTGGCGCGTCGCGATGCGATGTCCCGGGGTGAGAGGTTTCCGAACGACGGGTAGAAGCGCTCGAGGTAGTAGTCCCGCTCGTCTTCCGGAATCTGATCAGGAGGCCGCTTGTCCTCCGTGCTCTTCGGCACCCAGATGCGACCGTCATTGCGAAGCGACTCGCTCATGAGGGTGAGCTTCGACTGGAAGTCGCCCGACGGTGGAATGCAGGTCGGGTGGATCTGGGTGTAGCAGGGGTTCGCGAAGCCCGCGCCCCGGCGGTGCGCCCGCCAGGTCGCCGTGACGTTGCACTGCTTCGCGTTCGTCGACAGGAAGAAGGCGTTGGAGTACCCGCCGGTGGCGAGGACCACGGCGTCCCCGGTGAAGGACTCGACCTCTCCGGTGAGCATGTCCCGCACGACGATCCCCTTCGCCTCGCCGTCCACCACGACCACGTCCATCATTTCGTGGCGCGTGGACATGTGGACGGTGCCCGCCTGGATCTGCCGCTCCAGGGCTTGGTAGGCTCCGAGCAGGAGCTGCTGTCCGGTCTGCCCGCGTGCGTAGAACGTCCGGGAGACCTGCGCCCCGCCGAAGGAACGGTTCGCGAGCAGCCCGCCGTACTCACGCGCGAACGGCACGCCCTGCGCGACCGCCTGATCGATGATGTTCAGGCTGATCTGCGCGAGACGGTGCACGTTGGCTTCACGCGAGCGGAAGTCCCCGCCCTTGACCGTGTCGTAGAAGAGCCGGAAGACGCTGTCGCCGTCGTTCTGATAATTCTTCGCGGCGTTGATCCCGCCCTGGGCGGCGATCGAGTGCGCGCGGCGGGGTGAATCGTGGTACGTGAAGACCTTCACGTTGTACCCGAGCTCTCCCATCGTCGCGGCGGCGGACGCACCCGCCAGACCCGTCCCGACCACGATGACGTCGTATTTCCGCTTGTTCGCCGGGTTCACCAGCTTCATGTCGAAACGGTGCTTGTCCCACTTCTCCGCGAGGGGACCCGACGGGATCTTGCTGTTCAGTTCCACGGCTGGACGAACCTTTTTCGGCTGGAGTACTCGTGATGAGCCAAGGCGTACATCTACGGGCTCTACGAGATGACGCCGGCCAGAACCAGCGTCGGGGGCGTGAGAAATCCGACGAAAACGACCACGGCGAACGCGGCCGCGAAGCGGCGGCGCATGTGGTTGTACTTCGGATGGTTCAAGCCCAGGGTCTGGAAGAAGCTCCACACCCCGTGGTAGAGGTGAAATCCGAGCGCGGCCTGGGCGACCAGGTACACTCCGAAGATGAGGGGGCTCTGGAAGGCGCTCACGTAGTTCTGGTGCACCGCTCCAGCCACGAACTCGGGGTGTGCCTGCCCGGTGGTGAAGTGCAGGATGTGGTAGACGATGAAGAGCAGGAGGATGACCCCGCCCCACCGCATGGTCCGTGAAGCGTAGCTGAGGCTCAAGTCCTGGTTCTTGCCGTACGCCTTCGGCCGCGCCGCCCGGCTCCGTTGCGAAAGCTGGACCGCGGCCACGATGTGCACCACGACGGCAGCGAGCAACACCAACCGGAAGAGCCAGAGAAACCCGGCGTGTGGCAGGAGCGGATACCCGAACTCACGCAGGTATTCCGCATACACGTTCATCGGATAGTGGCCCGCTCCATCCACGGGGAACAACATCTTCAAGTTCCCCACCATGTGCATGAAGACGAACCCGAAGAGCACGACTCCCGAGACCGCCATCAGAACCTTCTTTCCGACGGTGCTACGGTAGAGTGTGGCTACGCGGCGCATTACGGCTCCCGTAGGGGTATCGACGCTTTTGGAACAGCCGTCCACGAGACGGACACGGCCCGTAATATGACGCGCGGGACGCTTGTGACAACGGCCTGCTCGTGAACGTGGCGGTCTCGGTCACTGCGGGAGCGAGCTTCCGGGGTGTTATCCGTCCCCGCGCTTTCGCAGAACCCAGGTCGTCATCGCCCGCATCCCCTCGACGATCGTCGTCTTGACGGGGTCGAGCGGCTCCGCCCTCAGGTCGGCGGCGAGCCGCCCCAGGTATGCCTCGTCGACCAGGAAACGCTCACTTCCGTCCGGCAATCGGTGCCGGCGGCCACCGACGTGGACGACGTCATCCTCGATCCCGATCGACGACGCGAGCCTGGAGAAGAACACACCACCCGGTGCGAGCACGCGCCACATCTCGGCGAGCATTCCTTCGAACGCCGACGCGTCGTCCGCGAAGTGAAGCACCGCGCTGCAAATCACGGCATCGAAGCGACCGTCGGGGAACGGAAGGTCGGCCAAATCGCCCACCCGGAAGTTCTCGGCCGGCAGGTGCGGCGCGACTTCCGCCGCGAGCTTCTGAATGCGGTCGATCTGCTCGCGGTTCGAGTCCACGCCGAAGACCTCTCCGCCACATCGCATCAGATACGCGGCATTGCGGCCTCCGCCACAGCCGGCATCGAGGACCCTCATCTCCGGCCCGAGTCGCCCCCGAAGGAGCTGATCGAAAACGTAGATGTCGATATGCCCGAACGCGGCGAGGAGCTCACGGGCGCCACAGGGCAGGTCGGGGGTGGTCACGGTGTTCGAACCCTCCATGGTCGGTTGCGACAGCGGGCGCGCCCGAGGGATCTACGGATCGGCCTCTTCCTTACCCGTGAGCCAGCGCACCGTCACACCGCCCGCGACCGAGCAACGGACGTGATCAATCCACCCAAGACGGCGCATCCCAGCCACGCGGGAATCGTGACCGCCAGAAGATCGCTCCAGAGACCGCCGTGAACGAGGCTCCACCCGGAGGTCCAGCCGGCCCACAACGCGAGCACTTCGAGCTGGTACGTGAGCTGAAAGCCCCGCTTCCGGTGGTGGACCGCGAGCCCGGCGCTCATGAGAACGAGCAGGGCCAGCGCGGTCAGACTCTCATAGTGCGTGGGCCCCGTGAACATCGGGCGGGCTGCCCGGGTCGCCATCCCGAACACGATGCTCCCCAGCACGATCACGGCGGGGCGTGCCCAGGATCGCGCGGCGGGCACCAATCGGGGAGCCGCGCCGGCGGGCGGCTCCGGCTCGGGCGTCTGTCCCGCGGCCGGCGTTCGGTCGGGAGCGACGTCCTTCGGTGGGCGCCGTCGCTCTCGCTCCAGGTAGTCCTTCAGGAACACCGCGCCGAGTGAAGAAGCGACCGAAAACATTCCCGAGATCACCGCGACTGCGACACTGCTGTCCACCGTATCGGCCTCCCTGCGGCCTGACGAGCGGGTCTGCGCATCCGTTACGACCCCAACATGCGGAACGCGCGCGAGGCGCGCGAGCATTCCCCTCAGAGCACCACCTGATACTGATGTGGGTGATCAGACCCCCGCCACACTCCAGGAGATACGCTCGGTCACCGACGCGGGTGAAGGCCTGGACGTGTGGGTCGGACCCCGCAGCCCGGAGTGCCGGAACGACTTTCTGCCGACACCACCCCCGTGACCGGTGCCATGCACGAGTACGAAGACCGTCATGCTTACCGACCTCGTCATTCGTCGCACTCGCTGTCGCACTACAATGCTGCACGGCTCGAGGGTCAGGCGTCTTCCACTGGCGAACTCGCCGATTGAGTGTGCACCACCTTCCACGCACCGTCGACCCACCGGAAGAGGTACGTTCCATGGCCCTGGTTGTGGATGTCACGCCCGTCGGACGTCGTCAGGCGAATGTCCGTGTCGACCACGGCCCACGCGAAGTCCCCCTCGAAGTGCGTCTGAATATTCGAGAACTCGAGCTGTAGCCCCAGCTCGGCTTCGGGTTCGACGTGGTTCTCCACGAGATCCTGCAGGCCCACGTTTTCTCCACCGCCCTCGAAGTAGCGAGCGCCATCCCAGTCGAGGAAATGCGTGTAGAAAGGGTCACCGTCACCTTCCTCCCACCCGACCCTTATATCCTCCAAGACCGCCTCGAGAGCGGCGGGATCCTGGTTGGGCGTGTCCACTTCCGAGGTGGCGCACGCGGCCAGACCTAGGCCCACCAAGACCGCTCCAACAGCACGTTGCTTCATCGGTCCCTCGCATTCTGAGGTTCTCGACTCATGGTCCACGTCCTCTCCCGTCCACCGTGCGGGGCCACGGTGCGGGCCGCAAGGCAGGTGTCGTGCCCCGCCCGCATATCAGGCGTCACTCTCCGCGACGAGCTCCACGAAATCGATTGAAGCACCTCCACGGCTTGCCTCAAGCTCATGGCCGCATCGACCGTAACGGGGCTGGATTCCATGACGTCGGAGACCTTCGTTCCAGCGAAGCTCATATCAGGTCGGGCTCATTTTTTGGGGAACCCGGATGGGCCAAATCTCATTCTGCCATGAGGTCTACCAACGATTCACCGTCGTGGATCCTCCTCACCACCTCGCCCAGGAGCCCGGACACATCCACCACCTCCACCTTTTCCCTGACCAGCTCCGGAGCGAGCCGAAACGGTGGGATGGTATTGGTCACGACGATCCGTTGAAGCACGGGGTCGGCCACGACCTCTGCCGCTCCTTCGAGGAAGAGGCCGTGCGTGGCCATGGCCACGACCTCCGCCGCACCGGCTTCGACGCAAGCGTGAGCAGCCCGCTGAATCGTAGTGCCGGTACCGATGAGGTCATCGACGATGACGACCCGGGTTCCCTCGACCTGGCCAACCAATCGATCCCCCGATACGACTCCGGCACTCCGCTTCTTCTCCATGAAGGCCCGGCCAACAGGGCGCCCCAGGCGTTCTTCCAGCGCTTCCCGGAAGCCTTCCGCACGCTTGACACCTCCCACGTCGGGCGAGACCACGGACAGGTCCTCGTCCGACATATGGGTTGCGACGTGCCGGACGAGGGACGGGCTTCCCCCGACGTGGTCGGTCCCACAGCGAAAAGCGTTCTCGAAGGCCGCCGGATTGTGGACCTCCATGGTCACGACCCGATCAACGCCGACGGCTTCGAAGAGCGCGGCCACATACCGGGTGGTTACGGGGTCGTAGTTCTTGGTTCGCTTATCCTTCCGCGCATAGCACAGGTAGGGAACGACCGCGGTCATCCGGGCCGCGCCCGCATCACGAAGCCCTCCCAGCATGAAAAGGAGGCGACATAGCTTGTCGTTCACGCTCGCGTCCGGCTCGCCATGGAGCGTATGAACGACGAACACGTCCCGTCCCCGGACGTTGACCAACGGGCGGATCTTGTGTTCTCCGTCGTCGAACTCCCGCTCTTCGTGATCGGCCAACGCGATGCCGAGAGAGCGTGCCATTTTCTCCCCTAGTGGCCTACTCGTCTCGAGCGCGAAGAGGCGAAGGTCGTCGGTCATCGCGAATCTCCTTGGGTGCAGGCGAGCCATCCCGGGCTGCGTCGAAGTCCTTTCGTGACCATACGGTCTCCGGCGCGAACGACGCCATGGGGTACGATGCCCTGAACGACCGCTCGTCACCACTCCCCGGTCCGACACTCACCGAATCCGACGGGTCACGCGCGAGCTCCCCCGTTCCCCCTGTGTTGTGTGCGGTCTACCTTGCTAGGTACACCGACTCGGACGACGACATTCGGAGGCTCCGATGACAGAGGATCGGACGGTGAAGGCCACTTTGGGAGGCAAGGAGCCCACCGCGGCTGGATACGAGCCCGTGCGCAGATAGTGATGTCCCTGCAGATGGGCTCTCCGGTACGCATTCCCGTCGGCTCGGCCACCCTCGAGGGCGACCTCGTGGTTTCCGCGCAGGCCACCGGGATCGTGCTTTTCGCGCATGGTAGCGGAAGCAGCCGCCTGAGCCCGAGGAATCGCTTCGTGGCCCATCAACTGCAGGAGGCCGGGCTCGGAACCCTTCTCTTCGACCTGTTGACCCCGGCCGAAGAGACGGTGGACGAACAGACCCGCGAGTACCGCTTCGATATCGAGTTGCTCGCGAGACGGCTCGGCCACGTCACGGCATGGGTGACGAGCCAGGAAGAGATGAAGGCGGAAAAAGCCATCGAGATCGTCCCGGGCGCCACGCATCTGTTCAGTGAAGAGGGCGCCCTCGAGAGGGTGGCGGAGCTCGCGGCCGAGTGGTTCGCGAAGCATCTGGCGTGACCGATCTCGCAGCGAAGGTCGCGTTCCTCCGACGGCCGGAAAGCTACCCGGGGAACGTGCCCGAGGTGGAGGCGATCGAGACACACATGGCCTGGGTGTTCCTGGCTGGCGACCGGGCCTACAAGATGAAGAAGCCGGTCCGTTATCGGTTTCTCGACTTCTCCACCCTGGAAGCTCGCCGCCACGACTGTGAAGAAGAGGTGCGGCTCAACCGTCGGCTCTCTCCCGACATCTACCAGGGCCTCGTCCCGCTGACGTCGGGCTTACCGGGGCTGAGCTTGGGTGGGGACGCCGAGCCGGTCGAATGGCTCGTCGTCATGAAGCGCCTACCTCGCGAGGGCATGCTGGACAGGGTGATCACGGATCAGCGTGTGGATACCGCCGAGGTCGAGCCGGCCGCCGAGCTCCTTGCCGAGTTCTTCGCTCGCCAGCCGGCGGAGCCGATGGATCCGGAAGCGTACGTCGAGCGCCTGCGGCAGGAGGTGGACGAGAACGCCACAGAGATCCCGGCACACGCCTTCCGGCTCTCCTCGGCCGTGCGGAGGTCGGCCGACGCGCTGCGTTCCTTTCTCGATCAGGAAGCGGAGCTCCTGGGAGATCGCGTACGGTCCGGGAGGGTGATCGAGGGCCATGGCGACTTGAGGCCGGAGCATGTCTTCCTGGGGCCGCCGCCCGCCGCGATCGACTGCCTCGAGTTCGAACGGCGCTTCCGTCTTTTGGATCCCGCACAGGAGTTGGCCTTTCTAGGCCTCGAGTGCGAGCGTCTGGGCGCGCCGTGGATCGGTCGGTCGTTCTTGGAGGCTTATTGCTCCACCGCACGGGACTTCCCACCCGACCGACTCGTCGCGTTCTACGCCGCGCATTGCGGCCTCCTCCGCGCGAAGATCGCCATATGGCATCTCGAAGAGGACGTTCCGGATCCCGAGCACTGGGTCGATAAGTGTTCCAGGTATCTCGACTCGGCTACGCGACACGCCCATCGCGCTCTCGGCCGCTAGCGGCCTCGCCGGCGGTCGGGTCCGTCGTCGAATCCCGACCGCGTGTCTTCCGTCTCCCAAGCCCGATGAAGCATTCGGCGCACCTCGTCGTCGGTGAGTTGCGGAAAATCCCGATACCAGAAGCCGATGGCGGAGAGGCTCTTCGGGACGAGCGGACATACGACCTGATCCGCCTCGGTTCGTAGCTTCTTCACGGAGTCGGGGCTCGCCACCGGCACGGCCACCACGACGCTGCGAGGGCGCTGCGTTCGCACGGCCCGGACCGCCGCGCGAATGGTCGACCCGGTCGCGACGCCGTCGTCGACGACGATGACCGTTCGCCCTGCGAGCCCGGGGACCGGGCGGTCGCCCCGGTAGGCCTTCTCACGCCGCTCGAGCTCGCGGCGCTCGCCCTGCTCGACCACCTCGAGCGCCTCTGCGCTGACGTGCGCCATCTCCAGGACGGTTTCGTTCAACAGTCGGACACCTCCGGATGCGATAGCGCCCATGGCGAGCTCCGGTTGGCTCGGGAGGCCGAGCTTCCGGACCACCATTACGTCCAAGGGAAGCTCGAGCTCTCGGGCGACCTCGTAACCGACGGGAACCCCGCCGCGGGGCAAAGCCAGCACCAACGCGTCCTCGCGGCTCGGAAGATCCGAGCGAAGCTCCTGCGCCAATCGGCGGCCGGCCTCCGTCCGGTCGTGATAACCCTTCAGCTCGGCCATGATCGTTCACTCCGGCTCGGGCGTAGCATGATGCCCCAATCTCGGGACATATCGTCCCGGCACGACCGGGAATCCGGGCGAATCGCGCTGTCGGTGCGCTGTGGACGGGCGGCACGCCATGTGCGGGAGGGGCGTCACCCGGAACGATCTCCGGCTAGCGCCCGAAACGCAACTTGCTCCCCGTGAACGAGGATACGCGACATGGTCCAGCGCAACCCCTGGCCCTGGAACGAGTCACTCGGTGGGATCGCTGTGGAAGGGGGTGGTGCCTACCGGATCCGTCGGATCCTGTTCGGGATGGTCCGGGATCGATGCACCGAGCTGGGCCTGTCGGAGGGTGACATCATCCGGTGCACGCATCGTGACCGGGAGATGGTCGAGGTTCGACTCTCGTCCGGGTGCAAGAAGAAGCTCGACCTCGCCTACGCTTGGTTCATCAAAGTCGAGCCTGTCGTGGAGCAGTCGGTGGCGGGGTGAATGGAATCAACCTCCAGCAACAGACGCATAATACGGCGGAGGTGCTCGCAAGAAATCGGGCGGTTGCATCATGCACCACGTCAACCGCCCAGGTTTCAGGATACGAGGGTAGCTGCGCCGGCGTGCAAAAGCGGGGCATGTGAGTATGAGGGTTGTGCTTCAACCCGCACTGACCCCGCTGAAGTGCGTCTCAACGGGGACACCCGAGCGCAGCGTCTGCAACACGACACAACTGTGCTCCGCAGCGTCCAAGAGGTTCTGCACACGCTTCGGGTCGGTACCCTCGGCCACCTGCACGTCAACGTGGCATCGCATCGACTGAAACCCGACTGGGACGGTTCTGTCGACCAGCAGTGTCCCTCGAACATCCACGTCAGCCGTGACAGCTACCTCGAGCAGCTTCAGCGTGACGTCCAGACGCTCGGCGATCATACGGATGGTCGAGTCCAGGCAGGCGGCGAGAGCGGCACACAGCACGTCTCCGGGGTTCGGGGCGTCATGGTATCCACCGACGGCGCGGTGGATACCGAAGGGCCAACTGACGCCGAAATCCTCACTCCCGGCTAGGACGAAGCCGTGAAACGGATCGGCATTGGTGCCCCCCGTCGTCCGCGCTCGGTCAGTGATCGCGGCTTCCTCGGGCGCAGCCTTGTAGCGTTCCCGGAGAGGATCTTGTCGCTCCCGGACACTCGTCGAGTCTTTCTCAGCCATGAGTCACCCTCGTGTTAGTCACTGGATTGGGCCTAATCAGTCGTTCAATTCGCTCTTCCCCTCACGTCACGCAACATCCGATCCATGGATCTCGCCATGTGACATCACTGCGCGCGGAGCGGGCTCAACGCAGTGCGGTGACGCCCCTCCTACGCGCTCATCGCCGCTTCCCGCTCCTTTCGAACCTGCTGCGCCACGTGGTCCGGAGCCGGCTCGTATCCGGCCGGCTTCCGCGTGTGGAAGGCGCGCCCCTGGGTCATCGAGCGCAGCGTCGCCGCGTACTTGTAGAGCTCCGCCTCGGGTACGATCGCCCGCACCGTGGTCCTCCCGTCCTCCGGATCCATGCCCTGCACCTTCCCGCGCCGTGAGGTGAGGTCGCCCATGATGTCGCCGACGTATTCGTCCGGGGTCACCACGGAGACCTCCACCACCGGCTCGAGCAAGATCGGGGCGCACTTCTCGGCGACGGTCCGGAAGGCGAGCGCGCCGGCGAGCTTGAACGCGATGTCCGACGAATCCACCGGGTGATACGACCCGTCGAAACACTCGACGGCGAAGTCCACCACCGGATACCCGGCGACGACTCCGCGCTCGGCGGCTTCTTGAATTCCGCGGTCCACGGAGGGGAGGTACTTGGAGGGGATCACCCCGCCCTTGATCGAATCGATGAACTCGTACCCGGACCCGCGCGGGCGCGGCACGAGTCGGATCTTACAGTCTCCGAACTGCCCGCGCCCACCGGACTGTTTCTTGTGCCGTCCCTGTCCGTCCCCGGTGGTGGTGAGTGTCTCGCGGTAGGGGATCTTCGGTTGCTCGGTCTCGACCGTCACCCCGTACTTTCGCGCCATTCTTTCGAGCTGGATCTCGAGGTGGAGCTCGCCGACGCCGCGCGCGATGGTCTGATGGAGCTCGGAGTCGAAGGCGGCCGAGAAGGTCGGATCCTCGTCGCGGAGCTTCGGGATGACCTCACCCAGCTTGTCCTCGTCGTTGCGGCTCACCCCCCTGATCGCCATGGCGATATCCGCGGCGGGGAATTCGATGGCTTCGAGCGCGATCCGGCGCTCCTTCGAGCACAGGGTGTCGTTGGTGTGCGTGTGCTTGAGCTTGGCCACGACACCGATGTCGCCCGCGTGAAGCCGGGGAACCTCCACGCGGTCACGCCCCAGGGGTACGCTCAGATGGTTCAGCTTCTCGGGCTGGCCGTCGAACGCGTTCACGACTTCGTCCCCGTTCGACACGCTTCCGGAGAAGACGCGGAAGTAGGAGAGCTCGCCCACGTGGGGCTCCGACGCGGTCTTGAACACGAACGCGGCGAGCGGCCCGTCGTCCCCGACGAGCAACGGCTCACCCTCGACGATCTCCGGACGTGCTTCGGCGGGGCTCGGGCAGAGCTCCACCAGCTTCCGCAAGAGCGCCCGCATGCCGAAGGTCCTGGGGGCCGCGCCGCAGAAGACGGGGAAGGCCTCCATCCGGCCCATCGCACGGGCCATCGCGTCGATGGCTTCTTCCCGGGAGATGCGACCGCCCTCGAGGTAGGCCTCCAACAAGCTCTCGTCGGTCGTGGCCAAGGACTCCTGGAGCTCGGTTTCCCAGCGCTCTTCCTCCTCGACGAGATCGTCAGGGACCGGCGCTTCCTCGTATTCCCCCGTCTCTGTCCCGGGTGCATAGATGTGCGCCCGCTCGCTGAACAGGTTGATGATGCCCCTGAAATCGGCTCCTTCACCCACGGGGATCTCGACCGGAAGCGCGCCGGTGGCGAGGCGGGTCTTGATTTGCCGGAACGCGCGCCCGAAGTCGGCGTGCTCCTTGTCCATCATCGAGACGAACAAGATCCGGGGGATCCCCCGCTCCTCACAGTAGCGCCACACACGCTCAGTGCCGACCTCCACGCCGGCCGTCGCGCTCACCACGATGATGGCGGCGTCGGCTACCCGCACGGCCGAGAGGGCCTCCCCGGTGAAGTCGAGATATCCCGGCGTGTCGAGAAGGTTGATCTTGGTGTCCATGTGCTCCGCGAACGCGGGCGTGAGCTGCACCGAGATCCCGTGGGCGAGCTCCTCGGGCGCGTGCATCGTGAGCGCCTGCCCTTCATCCACGCTCCCACGCCGCTTCGAGGTCCCCGCCGTGAAACACAGCGCATCCACCAGACTGGACTTTCCCGAGCCTCCGTGGCCGAGAACGGCGATGTTGCGGATGTGGTCGGTCGAGTATTCCTGGGCCGATGACATGCGGGCTCCTCCGGGTCTCGGGTGGCACGAGGCCCGCGGTCGCCCTGGGAGCGCTTCCGGTGCTCCGGTCCCGGGGCGATCCCCGGTCCCCGACGGCCCCGGTGGACGGTCGCACGCGAGCGCCCGGCCCGCACCGCGAACGTTCACCGGTTGGGCTTCCGATCTTAGGCGTGGGGGGAGGCCGCGAGCAAGGATATCCAGGGAAGCGATGCCTGCCGACTCGGCATCTCAGGCGATGCAACCCTGCTGCGCCTCGGGCCGTCCGGAATCTTCGACCGTGGGGTCGCCCACGAGCCCGACGAACAGGATCGTGCCCGAGAAGCGTTCCCGGATGGCGAGCACGTACGGACGGTCGACGACCAGGCCGTTGAACGACGTCGGCCCCACGCCCACCGTGGTCGCCGCAGCCGCTCGGGTTCCGGCCTCGTCCACCTCGAGCATGGTCTTCTGGCGGACGAAGTCCAGACACAGCTGCTCGGTCTCGCTCATCCCCGAGAAATCCGCGGCCGTCGTGAAGGCCCGGTCCATCCCCATGTCCCGGAGCGCGTCGTTCAGCAACGCGTCGTAGGCGAGCGACAGCTTCGGCATGGACAGCAGATCGATCTCCCGTGGCTCTCCCAGGCTCTCCACGATCGAGTCCCAACGCGCCTGGTCGAGATCGGCCACGAACGCGCGGGGGTCGTCCTGCGGCACGACGACCGTCATCGCGAAAGCACCGCCCCCGTAGGGCAGCTCCGCCGCCTGGTAGCCGCTGCCGGCCCCGAGCGCGACCTCCGCGTCCGTGAGCTCCATCATGTCGACCGTCACCGTCGACCCGTCCGCCCGCGTGAACGGGCCCGGCTCCGTGTCGTCCGGGTCGAACTCCGTCGTCCACGTGCCGTCGAAGTAGATCGCGTTGACGAGAAGCATCGCGAGGTCGGGATCCAGATCGTCGAGGATCGTCTCGATGAACCCTTCGGTCCGCTCGTCCACCCAGGCATTGATCTCCTCGAGGGTCGCGGCATCCGAGAAGTCGCGGGCCGCGGCCTCGGCGTCGAATGCCGCGCGCACGGTCTCGAAAAACGCTTCCCGAAACGTGACCTCCTCGTTGGCCCAGATCGCGTTGGCGATGTCGAACCGGACCTCGGGATCCAACCCGGTCAGGAGATCGATGAGGTCCCGGTAGGAGTCGTTGATCTCGTCCGCCGAAAGCCCGTCGAAGCCGAGCGTGGCGCGCATCGCGTCAAGGGTTTCGTCACGCGCGCCGTTGAGCGTCATTCCGAGGGCCATCGAGGCACTCAGGGGGGAGAGCACGACATTCGCACGCTCGTCCGCCGCCGTGACCCGTCGGAAGAGCTCGAGACCGAATCCGTTCGACCGGTTCACGACCTCCTGCTCCGCGACGCTCAAGCTCCGTGGCAGCTCGGTGATCGGGTCGCCCGACGGGGGCCCAGACGGATCGGAGCACCCGAGCAACACGAGCCCGACCGCCCCGGCCCTAGCAGCCGAAGGAAAGCGCATGGTCTCACTCCATCGTAATGCACGCGGGCCAGCCCCTCGTGGGCGTGACCCTGGAAAGGATCCATGCGCTGAACGATCGGCCGCCCGAATCGTGACAGGCCGGAGGGCCGCTAGCAGCGGCTAGCTACACCACCTCCGCTCGCTTCTCGATGATCTTGCCCACCAGCCCGTAGTCCACGGCGGCATCGGCGTCGAGCCAAAAGTTCCGGCGCGTGTCCTTCTCGATCTGCTCCAGCGTCTGGCCCGTCTCCCGCGCGAAGACCTGGTTCAAGCGATCCCGCATCTTGAGGATCTCGCGCGCTTCGATCTCGATGTCGCTGGCCGACCCTCCGGCGCCGCCGGCCGGCTGATGCAGGAGGAAACGCGTGTTGGGAAGAGAGAAACGATCCTCCCGGGGCACCGATACGTAGATGAGCGCGCCGGCGCTCGCGACCCAACCGGTCCCCACCATGCGCACCCGCGGCCCCACGAAGCGGATCATGTCGTGGATGGTGTCACCCGACTCCACGTGTCCTCCCTGGGAGTTCACGAAGACGGTGATGTCCTCGTCGGACTCGCTCGAAAGCGCCAGCAGCTGCGAGATGACCGACGCGGCGAGCTTCTGGTCGACTTCACCCGTGATGACGACGGTCCGGGCCTCGAACAGCCGTTCGGCGATGAACTGGTGGGGGAAATCCAGTGCCGGGTCGGTGGGCACGGCGCTGGTGGATCGAGCGTTGTGCGACATGTGGTTGCGGTCCTCGTTGCGGCAGGCCGATTACCGGGCGTGACGTGCCGGTTTCGGTCGGAAGGGAGTTACAGTCCGCCCCCCATACGCCGGAGCGGCCCACGGGTTTCCCGGCCGGTCACCGACCGGTGCACCCGAGGCCGCCCGGCTCCCCGCACCTCAGCAGCTCGGTGGCTCATCCGCACGGTGCACGCCCGTCGCCCGCAGGATGTCCTCCATGAGGCACCAGCGGGTGAGGGACGACTGGATGAGGTTCACTCCCACGAAGGCGGTGAAGAGGTACCACCAAGGACTGATCCACGTGCCCAACGCCAGCGACGCCAGGATGAAGGTGCCCGCGATCAATCGGATCTTTCGTTCCATGGTCATCATGTATCTCCATTCGCTCGGGTTGAATCGTTCACCTGCCGCACGGACCTCTCCACGTCCACCTGGAAGGCCTGAACGGGGTGGTCCGCGTCCGCTCCTTCCGGCCACCCCTTGATAGCCTCGAGAAGGCGCTCGGCCTCCACGTCGGGGAGCACGGCGAAAACCATCCGGGAGCGGTACGGAACCGCTTCTCCGTACCACCCACCACCTTTGCCCCTGCCCCCGTGGCCTTCGAGCGGCAAGCGACTGAACACTGAGACGCCGAGCTCACGGAAGCCCCGCATCACGAGCTCGTCGTCGTCCTCCAGGTACATCAGGAATACCAGCTTCATGGTCATCTCCTCAGGCGGAGGGCGTGGAAGGAACGGCCTGCTTGCGCTTGGCCAGGTAGTAGATGCCGGGCACGACGAGGAGCGTCAGCACGGTGGACGCGATCGCCCCCGTGATGAGGGCGACCGCGAGGCCCTGGAAAATCGGATCGAACAGGATCACGATCGCGCCGATGACGACGGTTCCGGCCGTGAGCGCGATGGGCCGGGTCCGCACAGCGCCCGCCTCGATGACGGCGTCCGCGAGTGGCACGCCAGCTCGCATCCGCGCCTCCAGGTAGTCGATGAGCAGGATACCGTTGCGGACCATGATGCCCGCGAGCGCGATCATTCCGATCATCGACGTGGCGGTGAAGAACGCACCGAACACCCAGTGCCCGGGCGCGATTCCGATCAGCGTCAACGGGATGGCCGCCATCATGACGAGCGGCGTCGAGAAGGAGCCGAACCACGCCACGATCAGGACATAGATGAGCACCAGGGCGCCGGCGAAGGCGATCCCCAGATCCCGAAAGACCTCGTAGGTGATCTGCCACTCACCGTCCCACTTCATCACCGGACGCTCCGTCGACATCGGCTCGCGCGCGAACAGCCTGCCGAGTGACCCGCCGCCGGCGACCTCGATCGTGTCGAGCTCGTCTTCGAGGTCGAGAATCGCGTATACCGGACTCTCCGCTTCCCCCGCGACCTCGGCCGTCACGTACACGACCTGGCGGCCGTTCTTGCGGTCGATCACCTGCGGGGTCGTGCCCTCGACCGTGCGCACCAGCTCCGACACGGGAACCATGTTCCCCTGACGTGAGCCGAGTTGGATCCTGGACAAGCGGTCGACCCCCGAGCGGTCGGCCTCGGCGAGCCGCACGCGGATAGGCACGGACGTCCGTGCTTCGGGCACGGACAGGTAGGTCGGCACGTCGCCGGAAAGCGCCATCCGGACGGCGCCGACTACCTGCTCCTTGGCCACGCCCGAAAGCGCCGCTTTCTCGGCATCGACCTCGAGCCTCACCTCACGCTGCGGCGCGGTGAGCGACCAGTCGACGTCCACCACGCTCGGATGCGCCTCGAAGCGGCGCATCACCTCACGGGCCACGCGCTCCCGCTCGCTCGCATCGTCTCCGTAGATCTCGGCGACCAACGTCGAGAGCACGGGCGGTCCGGGCGGGACCTCCACGACCTTCGCGCTCGCGTCCGTGCCGGATGCCGCGACGATCTCCTCGACCAGGGGCCGCAGCGCCCGCGCCACGTCATGACTCTGCGCCGACCGGTCCGACTTGTCGACGAGGTTCACCTGCAAATCCGCCACGTTCGCGCCCGAACGGAGATAATAGTGGCGGATCATTCCGTTGAAGTTGAACGGCGCGGCCGTGCCCGCGTAGAGCTGCACGTCCGCGACCTCGGGCACCTCGCCGACGGCCCGGCCCACGTCCTGCGCGAGCGCGAGGGTGGCTTCGAGCGGCGTACCCTCGGGCATGTCGAAGATGACCTGCAGCTCGTTCTTGTCGTCGAACGGCAGCATCTTCATGGTCACGGAGCGCGTGAGGAACATGCTGCCCGCGCCCACGAGCAGCACGCCGATCACGCCGAGCGCGGCCCACATCCTCGCGGGCTTCTCGATGAGCGGCCGCATGAGCTTCGCGTAGGTCCGGTAGATCTTCGTGCGCTCGAGCACGTACGCCTCCCCTTCGTCCTCTTCCTCGTCGTGTCCCCGGCGGAGGAGACGAAAGGCGAGCCAGGGCGTGATCATGAGCGCGACGGCCAGGCTGAAGAGCATCGCCACCGTAGCGCCGATGGGCATCGGGCTCATGTACGGCCCCATCAACCCGCCGACGAACAGCATGGGCAGAACCGCCGCGATGACGGTCAGCGTCGCGAGGATCGTCGGGTTGCCGACCTCGTCCACGGCAGCGCGGGCCGCGGCCTTGAGTGGCCGGTCCCGCATGGAGAAGTGCCGCTCCATGTTCTCGGCGACGATGATCGAGTCGTCGATCACGATGCCGGTCACGAAGATGAGTGCGAACAGCGTGACGCGGTTCAACGTGTATCCGAAGATCTGGTACACGAACAGCGTCAGCGCGAAGGTCACCGGCACGGCGACCATCACGACCACCGCGCTTCTCCAGCCCATCGTGAGCAGGATGACGAATCCGACGGCGAGCACGGCCATCGCGAGGTGCTCCTGGAGCGTCACCACCTTGTGGCGGGCCGTCTCACCGTAGTTCCGGCTGACCTCCACGGAGACGTCGGCCGGTACGATGCGCCCGTGCGCCTGGTCCAGCCGCTGTTCGAGCACACGCCCGAGCGCGGTCGCGTCGGCGCCCGAACGTTTCGACACCGCCACGGACACCATGGAAGCCCAGGACGCTCCACCCTCGGCGTGTTGCGTATACGACGTGACCTCGGCCGGGCCGTCGACGACCCGCGCGACATCTCGCACCTGCACCAGGCTCCCGTCCCGGACGTCCAGCACCACCCGCTCCACATCCGCGGCGCTCGCGAGGAATCCCCCCGTCGTCACCCGCACGACCTCGTCATTTCGGGTGTACGCACCGGCCTGCAGCTCGGCGTTCACCGCCCGGAGGCGCTCAGCGACATGGAGCGGATCCACCCCGTACAGCGCCAAGCGCTCGGGATCGAGCTCGACGCGCACTTCACGCGTCTGCCCACCGATGACGTCGACGTCCCGCACCTCCGGGACGGCCTCGAGATCGACACGTAGCTCGTCGGCCACCGACCGCAGCTCGGCGCCGTCGAGGTTCCCGCCGTGCAAGGTGGCCGTGAAGAACGGCACGTCGTCGATGGTGACCGTCTTCACCAGGGGCAAGCCGAGCTCCCGCGGCATGCGGTCCGCGTTCTTCATCAACGTGCTGTGAAGTCGAACGAGGCTCTCCTCCATGTCGCGTCCGACCTCGTACCGCACCGTCGCCAGGCCAAAGCCCGGCTCGGCGTGCGTGTAGACGTATTCGACGCCTTCGATGCCGGAGAGCACGTTCTCCAGCGGCACGAGCGTCCGGTTTTCCACTTCAGTGGGCGACGCGCCCGGCATCGGGAGGTAGATGTCGGCCAGCGGCACGATGATCTGTGGCTCTTCTTCCGACGCCATCGTGCCGAGCGTCCAGGCGCCCACCCCCAGAGCCGCCGCCATGAGCAACGGCGTGAGCTTGGATTCCATGAAGGCACCGGCGAGGCGTCCAGCAATGTTCTGTTTCATCGGTCATCCCCCTCGGTCGCGACGCGGGGAGACCACCCTTCCTCCCGCACGCTTCCCACCGGCAATCCGTCACGGAGAGAGACATCGGGACGGCGCACGATGCTCGGAGCGCCCCCCGGGCCGGACAGCAGCTCCACCGCGTCCGCACGCCGGAGCCCGAGCCGCACCCAACGCAGCCGGATGACATCGTCCTCGACGACGAAGATTCCCCGGAGCTGCCCGCGCTCGACCACCGCGTCGGCCGGGATCCAGCGCGACGGAGAGCCGTCGACGGGCACGCTCAAGCGTGCATACGCACCGGGATATGCCCCTTCGAGGGGCTCCGTCGGCGCCACTTCCACTCGGAAGGTCCTTGCCCCTTCTCCAACCGTCGGGCCGACCCGCGTGACCGTCGCCGCCGCCGGATCGGCCACACCGTCCACCTGGACCTCGACCGCCGACCCTTCGCTCAACGTCCCCATCAGGTACGCCGGAAGGTCCGCGACGACCTCGATCCGGGCCGGGTCGATCAGGGACAGGAGGGGCACGCCCGGATTCGCCAAGTCACCGGCATCGATCCGCCGGGCGGTCACGACCCCCTCGAACGGCGCCCGCACCACGGCGTAGGACTTCTGCGCTTCGGCTTCAGCGAGTGCCGAGCGGGCTCCTTCGAGCGCGGCCGCGCTTCGGTCGAGCTCTTGGGTCGATGCAGCCCCGTTCGCGTGCAGGCGCTCGATCCGTCCATGCTCCTTCTCGGCCAGCGCGTATTGGGCCTGCGCCGCCTCGATCCGAGCGACGATGTCCTCGTCGTCGAGCGAGATCAGCCGATCACCGGCGCGGACCACGCTCCCGATGTCGACATGAACCTCGCGCACGGTTCCGCTCATGCGGGTGGCGATATCCACGGATCGGTCGGATCCGACTTCCGCCGCATGGCTCGCCACGGACGGAGCCCGCACCGGCTCCGTCACGACGACATCGACGGCGTCACCGGTCGTCTCCACCCGCCCGGGCTCCTCGGCGCCGCAAGCCGCGACGCCGAGTGCGAGCGTCGTGAGGATCAGTTGGGTCTTCATCGGTTCGCTCCTTCGGAGGAATGGTCGAGTCTCGGATCGTCGAGCAGCAGCAGACGAGCCCGTGCCACGCGGTGGGCGAGCCGCGCCTGCACGGCCGCGTTCGTGAATCGAAGCGCAGCGGCTTCGGCGGCGAGGAGCTCCGCGGTGGTCGCGAGCCCCTCGTCGTAGCGCAGCCTCAGGAGACGTGCGGCCTCCTCAGCCGCCTCCGCGCTCGCCTCCGCCGCCAGGGCGGCACGCCTGCGGCTCTCCGCCCCGCGACGGGCCTCGGACAACGTCGTGCGGGCCTCGTCCACCAGGCGGTCGTGCTCCAGGGTTGCGGCCGTAAGCTCGGCCCGAGCGGCTTCCTTCCGTGCCCCGAGCTCGAAACCCGTGAACAGGGGCACGCTAACCCGCAGCCCGACCGTCCAGCTGTCGCCGTGGGCGTCGAACGCCTCGTCGCTATGCGCCTCGACCCTCGCGAAGCCTTCGAGTCGAGGGAGGCGGGCCCGACTCGCCCGACTGACCGTGGCCGAGGCCGCTTCGACCTGCGCCTCGGAAGCGGCGAGGTCGGCCCTGGCTGACGAGGTGGAGCCGACCGGTGCGTCCGCCGAGAGCGTCGTCGACGCGCTCGCGGGCACGGGCACGACGTCCACGGGCCAACCCAGAGCCAGGCCGAGCCGCCCCCTAGCGTCCGCCACGCCCTGTTCGGCTTTGATGCCTCGAGCCCTCGCATCTTCCAGAGCGGCTCGGGCCTGCAGCACATCGGCTTCGGTCGCCGCCCCCTCGCCCGCACGCTCCTCGACCAAACGGAGGTTCTCTTCCGCCGCCTCGAGCGCCGCGTTGGCGGACTCCAAGAGGAGCTCCGCGCTCGCGGCCTCGAGGTAGCGTACCTCGGCCTGGTATCCGGCGACGGTACGCGCCCACTCGGATCCGAGCCGCGCGGCTTCGGCCCCGGCGCGGGCCGCATCGAGCGCGGCGTCACGGGAGAAGTCGATCGGCGCCCAGGAGAGCGCGACGGCGGCGTTCAGGTCGGTCAGCGCATCCGGGCCGTTGAGCGCGGCCGGATCGAAATCCGCCTCGGTAAACCGGCCCTGCCGCAGGCGCCCACCGAATGCCGCCACCGGATCGTTCGAGGTGACCACACCGGCTTCGAGGCCCAGGCTGGGCCACCGGCTGGCTCCCATGACCGTGACCTGCTCCCGCGCCCCGACCGCACGCGCTTGCGTGATCGCCACATTCGGGTTGTTCTCGCGCGCTTCCGCCACCGCCTCGGCCAGAGTCAGGCTCCGGAGCTCCTGACCCGCGGCGGGATGGGCACTCAAGCCGAGCAACAGCAGAAGCGTCATCGACCCTCGTTGTATTAGCATATCCCTATACCCATATATAGTGAGTCGAAGAAGAAGGGCTCCCCGGCATCAGCACACGGACTCTCGCACGCAGGCGAGCACCTTGAGCGCCCGATCGTCACCGATGCGGTACAGAACGTGAGCGCCGTCCTTTCGGAATTCCAAGATCCCCTTGTCCCGCATCGTCGTGAGGTGCTGGGACGCTACGGCCTGTGCGATCTCGAGGGCCTCGTGGATCTCGGTAACGGTCGCTTCGCCCTCGCGCTCGAGAACGTCGAGAATGCGCAACCTGAGCGGATGACCCAGACACTTGAGGACGCGGGCAGTGCTGTCCACGCCTCCCTGGTCGAACAATTGACGTCGCGCTGTCGCCATGGCTCCTCCGATGTTATGGACATCTGTATATATAGATAATCATATGTCTTGTCAACAGAACCCCATGCCCATTCATGCCTGCGGGAACTCGATCCGGTGAGCCTCAGTTCGTGCGGTGGCGCTTCGAAACCTCGTCGAGCAGTGCCCGCTCTTCACTGGTCAGCGACGACATGCCCTCCGCCGAGATCTTGTCCAGAACCGCGTCGACCTGGTCGTAGAGTCGCAGATCCTCCTTCGTCGACCGGGGTGAACGCTTCCTCGGGCCCGTGTCGTCCTCCTCGTCGTGCGGCACGATCGCGAGCCGATGGGACGGTCCGGCGGCCTTGCGCAACCGTTCGAGCTGTTGTCGTGGCCGCCAATCCGCCTTCAGATAAAGAAAACCGGCAGCCAGCCCCCCGAGGTGCGCGAAGTGCGCGACGCCGTCGCTCGAGCCCTGAACGGCGCTCAACACGCTCACCACGAACAGGAAGCCGATCAAGTACTTGGCTTGCACCGGGAAGATGCCCCAGACATAGATCGGGACGTTCGGCCAGTTCATGGCGAACGCGAGCATCACCCCATAGACGGCCGCCGATGCACCAACGACCCAGGCAGGCAGGAACAGATAGCTCAGAGCGACGCCACCCAGCCCACAGACCAAGTAGAATTTCAAGAACTCCCGCTCGCCCCAGCCGGCCTCCAGTGGGGGACCGAAGAAGAACAACATCAACATGTTCACCGCCAGGTGCATCAGACCGGCGTGCAGGAACATGTAGGTGACGGGCCCCCACGGGCGGAGCACGATGCGTGTCGGCTGAAAGGCGAACCACTCGAAGATGAACTCGCGTCCCACGAGGAGCGTCACCGCGAACACGATCACATTGGCAATCAGGAGCCGCTTCACCATGGGGGTGAGGCCGAAACCGGCTCCGAAGCTCCTGAATGCGTACGCCATTCCTCTTATCGACTCGATCTGGGTGGGGGAGCCTATCGAACCCCCGGCTCGTGACCAGGTTCCTGCACCGTCCGCCGCTGCCCTCTTCGAGCCGCCGACTCGACGAGCGTCGCGCACAGATCGGGAAAATCGACGCCCGCCGCCCTTGCCGCTCGCGGGAGAAGGCTGTTCGCCGTCATCCCCGGAAGCGCGTTCGCCTCGAGGCACCACGGCTCGCCATCGGCGTCGACGATGAAGTCGATCCGGGAGTAGTCGCGCATGCGAAGCGCCCGATGCACCCGAAGGGCCAACTCCTGGAGGCGCTCACTCCAATCCGCGGGGATGTCGGCCGGGAAGATCTCGTCCGCCATCCCCGACTGGTATTTGCACTCGTAATCGAAGATCTCGTTCCGCGGCACGATCTCGCCCACCGGGTAGGCACGGCCTCCCACGATCCCCACGGTCAGCTCACGTCCCGCATGATAACGTTCGAAGAGCACGGCGTCGTGCCACGTGCTACTCTCGCCGATCGCCCTCTCGAGCTCGGGGCGATCGTGCGCCAGGACGAGCCGAAGGGATGACCCCCCTCCGGAGGCCTTCACGATGACGGGCAAGCCCAAGGCCCGCTCGATATCGGCGGCGTCGGGCATCGCTCCATCCACGTCCACGGCCCGCCAGTCGGGCGTGGGCACGCCGCAGTCACGGAGCAGGCGCTTCGTCACTTCCTTGTCCATCGCCAGCGAGCAGCCGAGTCGGTCACTCCCGGTGTACGCGACACCGGCGACCTCGAGCAACGCCTGGATCGTCCCATCTTCGCCGTGCCCGCCGTGCAACGCGACGAAGAACACGTCGACGTCCGCGAGCTCCGGCGAGCGCGTGAGCTCGATCGTGGCCCCTTCGTCCATCCAGGCGAGCTCGTCGAGGGACGGTGGCAGGGCGCTCACCCCCCGCTCGTGGAGAGCTCGTTCGTGCTCCGGAGGGAGCACACCGCTCACGGTATCCACCGCCATGACCTCGTAGCCCGCGGTACGGAGCGCGGAAGCGATCTGGACACCGGACGCGAGCGACACCTCACGCTCGTCGGACGTCCCCCCCATCAACACGGCGACCTTCATTCGGTAAGCGTCCTCACCAGATCGTAGCGCGTGATGATCCCGGTGATCCGTCCCTCGTCACGCACCAGGCAGGCCGCGTTCTCCCGCGTGAGCAGCCCGCGCACCTCGCTCGAATCGGTGTATGCGTCCACGGCAGGGAACGGAGGGCCCATGATGGTCTCGGTCGGCTTGTCGAGGATATCCGGATCGGCGATGACCTCGCTCATCAGGATGGTTTCGGTGACCGATCCCACGCAATCTCCGTTCCGGACCACGGGGAGCTGCCCGATGTCGTGCGTCGTGATGGCGGCGAGCGCGTGACGGATAGGCGTCTCCGGCTCCACGGAAACCACGTGTCCGACCCCGCCTTCCTTCGCGCGCAGGACCTCGCCGACGCTGAAGTGTCGCGGCCGCTCCAGGAAGCCGTGCTCGCGCATCCAGTCGTCGTCGTACACCTTGCTCAGATACCGCTCACCCCAGTCGCACACCAGAGACACCACGAAGGCGTCGGGATCATCGATCTCGGCAGCGACATCGACGGCTCCCTGGACCAGCATCCCCGCCGATCCGCCGGCGAACATGCCTTCTTCCCGCGTCAAGCGACGCGCCATCCGAAACGCGACGCCGTCCGCCATCGTCCGGAACTCGTCCACCACGTTCAGATCCAGCGTCCCGGGGACCTTGTCGTTTCCGATCCCCTCCACCTTGTAGGGGTGTCCCTCGATCTTCTCGCCCGTGTTGAAGTACGGCGCGACCATCGAGCCTTCCGGATCGATGCCGATGATGCGCACGTCGGGGTTCTTCTCTTTCAGGTAGCGCCCGACGCCGGTGATCGTCCCTCCGGTGCCCGCGGAGGCCACGAAATGCGTGACCCGCCCTTCGCTCTGCTCCCAGATCTCCCGCCCGGTCGTTCGGTAGTGGGCCTCGGGATTGGCCGGGTTGTAGAACTGATCGGCCATCACCGCGCCCGGCGTCTCCTCGGCGATGGTCCGCGCGCGCTGTAGGTAGTGGTCGGGATGGTCCGACGAGACCGCCGTGGGCGTGATGATCACCTCCGCACCGAACGCCCGAAGGAGCTTGATCTTCTCTCCGCTCATCTTGTCGGGCATGGTGCAGATGCAACGGTAGCCTTTGAGCGACGCGGCCATCGCCAGAGCCAGCCCGGTGTTTCCGCCGGTTGCTTCCACGACGGTTCCGCCCGGTTTCAAGGTCCCCTCCCGCTCGGCCTGCTCGATCATGCTCAGCCCGATGCGGTCCTTGATGGACCCTCCCGGACTCATGAACTCACACTTCACGTACAGTGGTGTGCGCCCTTCGTCCGTGACTGCATGGAGGCGGACCATCGGAGTCGACCCGATCAGTTCGAGGATGCTGTCATAGGGGCGCGGGTGCCGCTCGGTCATTCCGTCATGCTCCTTGTCGTGGCAGGCGTGTGCACCGGGTGTGGGTCTCGCGAAGACACCACATCGTGCGGATGGTAGGGCCACTCACCGGCCCGGACCAGGTCCGGAGCCGGCCTCTACCACGGGCTGCTGCGTCACAGGTCCAGGCGATCGCGCTGACGGAGCGTGTCGGGCGGCGGCTTCTTGGAGAAGTGCACCGGCACGCGGGCCCACACGCGAATGCGCTTGCCGTCCTTACGGGCCGGCTTGAACCGGAGGGACTTGGCACCGTCCACCGCGGCTGCGTCGAAGTCGCCGTGGCCGGAGGACTCCACGATCTCGACGCTGTCGACCGCACCGGTGTCGGTGACACGCACCCGGAGAAGAATCTCTCCCTCCATGTCCTGGTCCCAAAGGTGCAGAGGGTATTCGATGGGAACGTCACCGTACAACGGCGCCGGCTGCTCGATTTCCCCTTCGCCTCCACACCCGACCGCGCCGGCCGTCACGGCGAGCGCGACGGCTGCGTCGACCGTTCGTGATCCTCTGCGTCGCGTCACTCGCTGTCCTCGTTCGTAACGGCGTTGCCCAGTTCGTAAAGGAGGTCGAGCGCCTCCTTGGGAGAAAGCGTGTCCGGATCCACCGCTCGCAGCCGTCGGAGCAGTGGATGCTCGACCTGAAACATCGAAAGCTGATCGGGTGGCGGCTCGGTGGCCGGTCGGCGTGTGCCGTGCCGGCCCAGACCCTCTCCTCCCCCACTATGTGTTCCCTCCAGCTCGGCGAGAAGTTCCCGGGCCCGGCCCACGATATCTTCCGGAAGCCCGGCCAGGCGAGCCACCTGGATTCCGTAGGAGCGATCGGCACCGCCCTCGGTCAGCCGCCGGAGAAAGACGATGTCGGTGCCCACTTCACGGACGGACACGTTCATGTTCTTGACACCCGGCAAGAGATCACCGAGCTGCGTGAGCTCGTGGTAGTGGGTGGCGAACACCGTCTTCGCTCCGATCCGCTCGTGGATGTGCTCGGTCACGGCCCACGCGATCGAAACCCCGTCGTAGGTGGAGGTTCCCCGCCCGATCTCGTCGAGCAACACGAGGCTGTGCTCCGTGGCCCCGTGCACGATCGCGGCCGTTTCGCTCATCTCCACCATGAACGTCGACTGGCCCCGGGCAAGGTTGTCCGAGGCCCCGACGCGCGTGAAGACCCGGTCGACGAGCGGGAGCCGGGCACGGTCGGCCGGCACGAACGCCCCCATCTGTGCCATGAGCTGAATCAGGCCGACCTGGCGGAGGACGGTGCTCTTGCCGGCCATGTTCGGACCGGTGAGGACGACGATCCAGCCATTCTCGCCCAGGAGGAGGTCGTTCGGAATGAACTCCTCGCGTGGCATCATGGTCTCGACCACGGGGTGTCGACCGCCCCGCACATCGAGGTCACCGTCCGTGTGGACCTCCGGTCGCACGTACCCCCTGCGAGCCGCCACGTGCGCGAAGTCGGCCAGCACATCGAGGGTCGCGATCCGAGTGGCGGATTCCTGAATCCGGGGAACCTCGCCGGCGAGGCGCTCCCTCAACTCGACGAACAGTGACGCCTCGACCTGCCCGATCCGGTCCTCCGCCCCGAAAACCTTCTCCTCCCACTCCTTGAGCTCGGGCGTGAAGTAACGCTCCCCGTTCGCGAGCGTCTGCTTCCGCACGTAGTCGTCGGGCACCTTGTCGAGGTTCGCCCGCGTGACCTCCAGGTAGTAGCCGAACACCTTGTTGAAGCCGACCTTGAGCGAGCCGATGCCGGTACGCTCGCGCTCCCGCGCCTGAAGCTGGGCAATGAAGTCCCGCGCCCCGTCACGCACCGACCGGAGCTCGTCGAGCTCTTCCGACCAACCCGGCCGCATGACTCCGCCCTCCTGGAGCGTCGCCGGTGGATCGTCGGAAACCGCCGCCCCCAGCAGGTCGCACAGGTCGCTCAACCCATCGAAGTCGGCCATCAGCTCCAACAACAAATCGGACTCCACCCCCTCCAAAGCTCCCCGCACCGCCGGGAGCCGCTCGAGAGACCTGCGGAGCCCGGCGAGGTCGCGCGGGCCGACCCGAAGCGTACCGAGCTTGCCGGCCAGCCGCTCGAGGTCGCTCACCCCGGCCAAAGCCCCACGAAGGGCCTCTCGGGTCTCCGGGCGCTCGGTGAGCTCGCGCACCGCATCCTGCCGTGCCCAGACCGCATCCGCGACCACGAGAGGCTCGAGCACCCACCGCCTCAGCATCCGTCCCCCCATGGCGGTCACGGTCTCGTCCAGCACGTCCAGGAGGGTTCCCCCTTCCTCGCCGGCTCGGAGCGGATCCGTGAGCTCGAGGTTGCGACGGGTCATGTCGTCCAGGAGCATGCCGGCGCCCGGCCGCAGGATGCGCACGGGACGCAAGTGGGAGATCCCCGATGGACGGATCTCCCTCAGGTACTGCACCAAGGCTCCTGTCGCCCGTACGAGGACGGCATCGGCCGCCTGGAAGCCGAAGCCGTCGAGAGACCGGACTCCGTATGCGTCGGTCAACGCCTCCGTGCACACGTCGTGCTCGAACATCCAGTCGTCGCGGTAGGTGCGCGGCGCCACGGACCGCGGGCCTTCGAACGTCAACGCCGGATCGGCTTCCAGCGAGCGGGGCACGAGCAGCTCCGACGCGTCGAGGCGGGCGAGCTCGGCGTCCAGCTCGTCCGGGGCCACCCTACGGACCGACAGCTCGCCCGTCGATACGTCGAGCGCCGCGAGCCCGTATCCCTTCGCTTCCTCGCCGACGACGGCAACCAGAAAGTTGTTGCGGCGGTCCGTGAGCAACGAATCGGACAGGACCGTGCCGGGCGTGACCGTCTCGGTCACCTCCCGACGCACGATCCCCTGCGCCTCCGCCGCATCTTCCACCTGGTCACAGATCGCGACCCGCTTGCCCATGCGCACCAACCGGGCGAGGTAGTCGTCGAGCGCCTTGGCGGGCACTCCCGCGAGCGCCACCCGAGCCGCCGCCCCGTTGTTGCGGGAGGTCAAGGTGAGACCGAGGAGACGTGCCCCCTCCTCGGCGTCCTCGTTGAACAACTCGAAGAAATCGCCTACCCTGAAGAAGACGAGCGCGTCCCGGTGCCGCGATTTGGCTTCGCGCCACTGCTGCATCAGGGGGGTGTCGCCGGAAGAAGACATGCGGAAAGCTACGAATCTCCAGGAGTCAGTCGATATGTCCGACGCACTGAGCTACGGGTTCAAGAAGAAGGTGGATGGATCAATCGACGCCGTCGAGATGCGTGTCGAAGAAGCCCTCGGGACGGAGGGCTTCGGGGTACTCACCCGCATCGACGTCGCGGGAACTCTAAGAAAGAAGCTGGACCTGGACTTCAAGGAGTACCGCATCCTCGGGGCCTGCAATCCCGCGCTCGCCCACCGCGCGCTCACGCAGGAGGAGGACATCGGGTTGCTCCTGCCCTGCAACGTGATCGTGTACACGGACGACGAAGCCGGGAAGTGCGCGGTAGCCGTCCTCGACCCCGTGCAGCAACTCGCCGTCTCGGGCCGTGACGACCTGGGGCCGCTGGCCGAAGAGGTGCGCGACCGCATGAAGCGGGCACTCGACCAGGTCTGACGGCCCGGCTCGACGCCCGCCGCGACTGCTCCCCGGTCCCGGTCGGGACGCGGAAGGGCGGGCCTCAGCCCGAAGGGGATCGTTCCGGTCGCTCGTCCCGGACCACTGCGCCCTGCAATCCCTCGCGGGCGAGCCGGTCGAACACCTCCTGCGCGCCCGCTCGCTCGGCGAACGACCCGATACGAACATGGAGCAACGGGCTCCCCTCGACGCGGACGAGGCGAACGTCGAAGCCGGCCTCCGTCGCGTCGGCGCGCACCGCCCGAGCCCGCTCGGGCTCACTGAACGCCCCGAGCTGCACCGAGAACGGGCCTTCGGTTCCCGGCGCGGATTCCCCGGCGGAGCCCTCGTCTTCAGTGGAAGACCGCGCTTCCGCCCGGGTGCCCACCGTCGGGGCGTCACCCGCGTCGCGGAGCCACTCCTCGGCGGCGCGGGTCACGGACGACCGGGGGTAGTCCCTCAGGAGCGCGTCCACGTGCACCCGTGCCTGCTCGCCGTCCCCCAGGGCGTGAGCGGCCTGTGCGAGCCGCAACAAAGCCCGGTCGGTAAAGGGACCACCCGGATACAACACGACCAGGCGCTGATAGTCCCGTAGCGCCTCTTCCGGGTCCACCGTCAAACGTGCCCGCAGCCACAGCGCGCGCTGCCGCTCCTCCCGTCCCACCTCGTCGTAGCGCTCGTCCCACCACGCCACGAGCTCGGCCCGGGCCTCGCTCGTTCGCCCTGAGCTCGCCAACCGCTCGAGCGCGGAGAGCTCGCCTTCCTGGGCATGCGCCGGACGGACGACACCGCTCACGGCGAGGACCGCGAACACGCCGACGCACCACCCCCGCATCAGGCGGCCTCCTGCCGAACACGCATCCCCAGGAGCCACGTTTCCAGGAAGTGCTCGTCTTCGTGTGAGCTCGCCTTGAGCAATCGGTCGACCTCCCTGAGGTCGAGCAGGGCTCGGTCGAGGTCGTCGCGCGACCAGCCTCGAGCCTGAGGCACGACGTTCTTCGCGAGCCAACGCTGGTAGGGGGGCAAGGCCTTCTCGAGGCCCTCTCGCCCCGATTCCAGCACGACCCCGATCCGAAGAAGGTGCGTCGCAAGGCCGATCACGAGCCCGACGCCCGTTTCACCCTGGATGAACAACGCTCCGAGCGACGCGCGTGCTTCGTCGAATCGTCGATTCCCCACGAGGTCGAACCACTTCCATCGGTCCTGGCTCGGCACCCGAGTGCCGACCGCTCGGACGTCCTCGACCGTGACACGCTTTTTCTCGCCCACGAACTCCGTGAGCTTGTCGACCTCGCGAGCGAGCACACCCAGATCGCTCCCGATCGCGGCACCCAGCGCCCGGGCCGCCTCGATCTCGAAATCCACACCGTGCACTTCCCGCGCCCGCGTAACGACCCACCCCGGGAGATCGGCGTCCGACACGGCCGGAAACTCTTTGGCCCGGGGAAGCTTGGCGAGCTCCTTGTAGATCTTCGCCTTCGACCGCGAGGGGACGGTGCAGCTCATGAGCAACGCGAGTCCCTCGGGTGGAGATCTCACGACTTCGAGAAGGGCGTCGCGAGTGTGCTTGCTCCCCGCCAACTTCTCCACTTCCCTCAGGACGACGACGCGCCACGTCGCCATCATCGGAGGGGTGGCGAGGATCGACGCGAGGGTTTCAGCGTCTACTTCCGCGCCGTTCAGGTGGTCGACGTTGAAGTCCCGGGTCGCGGGGTCGGCGTGCAGCTCGATGAGGTCTCGGAGGGCCTCTTCCTTGCGGAAGTGATCCTCACCGTGGAGGTAGAAAGCGCCGCCCGCAGCCTCAGTCGCGATCAAAGCCGACCCGGCGCAGACCACCCTCACGGGCGTAACGCTTGGAAAGCCGCGTGTACTCGTAGAGCCGGGCGTCGTCCCACAGGCCTCGGTCCCATCCCCCGAAGGCCACCGCGGACGCGAAGCCCCTCGCCGTGCGCGTGGCGGTGGCGGGCCGGTTCACCTGATCCACCACGATGGGGGCCACGTCGACCACCGGAGGCTCCTCCTGCAAGAGGGGAGACCAGGCCACGACGGTCAGTAGCACAGCCAAGCCGAGGACCGTCAGGGCGGGGGTCGCCGACCCGGAGGTGTCCACCAACGCCTGCCGGTCGTCCACGTGGAAGAGACGGTGCCGGAGACGAGGCTGGAAGTCGTCCGCCAGCTCGGGCTCGGGCAAGGATCGCAACAGGGACGTTCCTTGCTCGTAAACTTCCTTGTACCGGCGGCACGAAGCGCACTCGCGAAGGTGGGCATCCATGAGCGCGGTTTCCCGTGCGGAGGCGGACCCGTCGAAGTAATCGGACGAGCGTGCCACGAAGTCTGTACAGTTCATAGGTCCTGAGATCATCGATTCCAGGATGTCACGTTCTCGCGAAGCGAGCCGTCGGGTCCCTCATACTGCCACCATCACGGCGGGGTTCCACACACGTCGGCCCCGCCGGAAGGTTCCGGCGGGGCCGTGCGCCCACTCGGGCCGCTCGGGGAAACCGACAGGAGGTCAGTCGATCATGGGCGCGATGATGTGCGCGAAGTTGTTCCTTGCTCGGTTCAAGCGACTCTTCACCGTACCCAGGTTGCAGTCCGTGATGTCGGCGATCTCCTCGTACGTCTTCCCCTCCATCTCGCGTAGGACGAAGACGATCCGGTGGTGCTCGGGAAGCTGCTCGACCGCCTGTTCGACCTTCTCACGGAGATGACGCTTCCGGAAGAGGTCGTCCGGCTTGTACTGCGTGTCCTCCCATTCCAGGGGCCGGTGATCGGCATCCCAGTTCTTCTTGAGCGTCTGGAACAGGACCAGGGGATTCCGCGACCGGTTCCGGAGCTCGTTCTTCGCCAGGTTGCTGGCGATCGTGTAGATCCACGTCGAAAACTTCTTCGACTGGTCGAACCGGTGTAGATGCCGGTATACCCGGACGAAGGTCTCCTGGACGAGGTCCTGAGCGCGCTCCCGGTCTCCGATGGTACGGTACACGAAGTTCAGGAGCCTCTGGTCATACCGGGTGACCAACTCACCGAAGGCTCGTGAGTCCCCGTCGAGGGACGCCTGGACGACTTCGGAATCGGTCAGCTCGCCGAGGTGCGTGCGGTGCGCCCTGGCTTCACTGAGCTCGATCCCTTCTCGTTTGTCTGCTGCCTCTGTCCTGGCCACGTGTACCTCCTCGTTCGCGGCGACTGCCGATCTGGCGGAACCGGCGCTTCCTCGCCTACATAAGATGCAGAGGTCGTGCCATCCCTGAAATCCGTAATTTTACGGGGATCCCGGCCCGCAACGTCCTATTCATGTGACGTTCGAGCACTCCAAATCAGGACACCGCCCGCGGACGGCCACGCCCTCATTCTCCTAATCCGCCGCGGCCCGACCGAGTTCCGGACGCACCACCTCCACCGGCCCCACGTCGAGCGCCTCGAGCGGGCCCTGGACCTCCGCGGCGTCGCCCACGACAACCACCTGGGCCTCGCGGGGCCTCAGGTGGCGTGCGAGCGCCGCAGCCGTTCGCTCCACCGTGACGGCACGCACGTTGTCCCGGTAGTCGTGAAAGTATCGCTCATCCAACCCGAACACGACGATGTGCGCGAGACGCGCAGCGATCTGATCCACGGTCTCGATCTGAAGGCCGAAGATCCCGGCCGCGAAATCCCGTGTGGACGCGACTTCCTCGGACGTGGGCCCCTCTTCGACGAGCGCTTCCATCTCCCTCAGGATCTCGCGGACGGCCGGGGCCGTCACCTCGTTCGAAACCGCCGTGGATACCTCGAACGGTCCCGGTCTGCTCCGGAACGAGTAACGTGAGCGCACACCGTAGGTAAAACCGTTGCGCTCGCGGAGGTTCAAGTTCAGGCGGCTCGTGAACGTGCCGCCGAGGAGCATGTTCCCGACGAAGAGAGGAAAGTAGTCCTCCGTGTCCCGCGCGGTCCCAACATGTCCCACGCGGACTTCGGACTGGACCGACCCGGGACGGTCGACCAGCCAGATCTTCCGTTCGCGTGTCGCCGGAACCGCTTCGAACGGCGTCCCTTCCCCCGGCACACCGCTCCAGGACCCGAGGTGCCGCTCGGCCAGCGCGGTCACCTCCGACGGGTCGACATCACCGGCCACGACCAGACCGCCATGCCGCCCCGGTCGATACGCCGCTTCGGCATATCCCAGGAGCGATGCCCGGCTGAGCGACGAGACCGAGGCTTCGGTCCCGTGCACCGGCCGTGCGTAGGGAGTCGCCTCCTGGAAATAGCGTCGCAGCGCCCGGTCGCTCGCCAACGACCCCGGATCCATGGCCCTCTGCCGGATCGTGGCCAGCCGCTGATTCCGCACCCGCTCGACTTCGGATGCCGGGAAGTCCGGTTCGAGCACGATCTCCGCGAGCAGCGGGAACGCCTCTTCCAGCCGGTCCGCGAGACACGTGAGCGATACGGTCGTTCCTTCCCAACCGGCAAAGGCGGACACACGCACGCCCAAACGTTCCAGCGCCTCGGCGAGGTCGCCCCCGCCACGCCGGCGGGTGCCCCCGTCCAGCGCGTCGGCCGCGAGCACCGCGAGACCCGCGCGCTCCTCGGGGATGTCCTGCTCCCCGCCACGCATGAACAAGTCGACGCTCACCAGCGGAAGGCGCGCGACGCGCGCGACGCGCACATCCAGGCCGTTTCCGAGCGTGAAGCGCTCGGTGTCCGGGAAGTCGAAATCGCGCATCGGCCCGGGCGCTGGCCGTCGGGAACGATCGAGCGTCGTCATCGGTCTTCTCCCGGTCGGTAGGTCACGACCGCGCGGTTGTTCGGCCCCAACCGCTCGGCGGCGAATGTCCTGACTGCCTCGATCGAGACGTCACGGAAGCGGTCCAGCTCACGGTTGATCCGCTCGGGGTCGTCGAAGTAGAGCTCGAACATCGCCAGGCGGTCGGCCCGCTCCGACACGTGCTCGAGTGAGGTGACGAGGTCTGCCTCGGTCAGCGCGACGGCTCGCTCCACCTCCTCCGGTTCCGCGTCGACGAGCGCTTCGATCTCCTCTCCGAGCGCGGATTCCAGCTCGCCGGTCGTCGTCCCCGCATACCCGGTGGCCCAGACCAGCAACATCGACCCGCCGGTCAACAGCGGGAAGGGGAAGGAAACCACGCTCTTGGCGACCTTCCGCTCCCGCACGAGGCGACGGTAGAGGCGGGATGCCTTTCCCTGGCCGAGCAGCGCCCGCGCGACCTCGACGGTGGTGAACTCCGGGGCGGAGTAGGGCGGAATCCGGAACGCCATGATCACTCTGGGGAGGGGCACGCCGGCCACCACGTCGTCCCGCACCGTGCCTCCGATGAGCGGCGCGAGGTCCGGGTTCCCGGGGAGCGGGGGCACCGGCTCACCGGGCTCGATCTCGCCGAAGTACCGACGGACCCTCTCGAGCGCCTCCGCGGACTCGAAGTCGCCCGCGAGAGCCAACACCGCGTTGTTCGGCCGGTAATAGGTTTCGAAGAAGCTCGCGACATCGTCGAGGCTCGCGGCCTCCAGGTCGGCCATGGATCCGATCACGGTATGGTGGTACGGGTGATCGGGCGGGAACACGAGCGATTGGAGGCGCTCGTCCCAGTCGCCGTACGGCTGGTTGTCGTAGCGTTGGCGCTTCTCGTTCTTCACGACGTCGCGCTGGTTGTCCAGCTTCTCCTGCGTCATCGCCGGGAGCATCCAGCCCATCCGGTCGGATTCCAGCCACAGCGCGAGATCCAGCTCGTGGGAAGGCAATGCCTCGAAGTAATTCGTCCGGTCGAACCAGGTCGTCGCGTTCAAGGTCCCGCCCGCACGCTCGACCAGCTCGAAGTGCTTGTTCTTCGGCACGTGGCTCGATCCCTGGAACATCATGTGCTCGAACAGGTGTGCGAAGCCGGTCTTTCCGGGAGCCTCGTTCCGGGATCCGACGCCGTACCAGAGGTTGACGGCCACGACCGGCACGGTGCGATCCGGGGACAGCACGACCCTCAATCCGTTGTCCAGGCGGTAACGCTCAACGGGAAGCGACAATCGACTCACGTGGGTCTCCTCCTTGGTTCGTGCGATCGGGAATCGGTGCGCCCGCGAAAAATGCGAAGCGTCAGGGCCTCTGGCTGAGCCGCGCGCGGAGGAACGACGGGGTCACGTCTTCGAGCAGCAGGGATCGCGCGGAGTCGGTGCCGGCGGCCAGTCGGTCTTCGACCGCCGTGACGATCGGCACGTCGCCTTCCGCAGCACGCATCCGTGCCCGTTCGAGCATCTCGTACGCGGCGTCCTCTCGTTCGGTCGCCGCCGCCGCCAACGCAGCAGCGAGCTGCGCCTCCACGTCCTCGGCATCGAGCCGCGCGGCTTCCTCGAGCTCGCCGGCCCCCTCGTCGACTCGATCCGCCTCGATCAGCACGAGTCCGAAAACCGCCCGGGTCCAACCGTCGTCCGGATCGAGACGCACCGCGTCGGCGAGGGCGTCCGCCGCCTCGTCGAAGCGATCCTGAAACGCGTACAACACGCCCAACTCATACCGGACCTGCGGATCCTCCTCGTCCAGCGCGCTCGCGGCGCTCAGCTCGGCGAGCGCTTCGTCGAAGAGCCCCTCCCGCGTTAGATAGGCTCCGTACAACAGGCGGGTGAGCGCGACCTCCGGCGCGGTGATGGCCGCCACGCGGAGCGCCTGTTCCGCGTCGGGATCGTCGAACGCCGCGATGCCGTTGCCCACGGTCGCCAGCACGTACGGATCTTCGGGATCGAGCGCCAGGGCCCTACGAAACCGCTCGTAAGCGATACCCTCGAGACCTAGCTCACGCTCCGCGACGCCGAGCCAGCAATGGACGGCCGGCTCGTCGTCGAATTCCTCGAGGTTCTCCACGAGGAGCTCCTGGGCGCTCGCCCAATCCCCCTCGTCCCCCAGTGTGAGAACGCGGGACAGAAGCGGCTGCAGCTCCATCACCCCGCCGCCCGTTGTTCGGCCAGCAAGCTCGTGCCCGTCATCTCCTCGGGTTGCTCCAGCGCCATCAGGGACAGCACGGTGGGTGCCACGTCGGCGAGCCGGCCACCCTCTCGAAGCGAGGCCGCCTCGCCCCGCGGATCGTACACCAGGAAGTCGACCGGCTCCTTCGTGTGGGCGGTGAACGGCGAACCGTCCGGCCCGAGCATCTTCTCCGCGTTGCCGTGATCAGCGGTAACGAGCGCGACCCATTCCGGGTGCGCGTCGAGCAGGTCGAGCAGTCGTCCCAGGCAACCGTCCACCGCCTCCACAGCGGCGACGGCCGCCGGAATCGATCCCGTGTGTCCCACCATATCCGGGTTGGCGAAGTTGACCAGAATGAAGTCGTAGGTACCGCCCCGGATGCCGTCGGACACGGCCCCTTCGACTTCCGTGGCGCTCATCTCCGGCTGGAGGTCGTAGGTCGACACCTGCGGGGAGGGGACCACCGTGCGGTCCTCGCCCGGGCAGGCCGTCTCCTCGCCCCCGTTGAAGAAGTACGTCACGTGGGCATACTTCTCCGTCTCCGCCACTTTGAGCTGCGTCTTTCCCCGTTCCGCTAGATACTCCGACAACCCGCGCTTCACGTTCTCGGGTGGAAAGGCCACGGCCACCGGCAGGTCAGGCTCGTACTCGGTCATCGTCACGACTCGGGAGGCGAGCGTTCCCTTCCGCTCGAAGCCGTCGAAGTCCGGACGGGAGAGCGCTTCCGTGAGCTGGCGCATCCGGTCCGCGCGAAAGTTCATCAGGAGCACCACATCCTCCTCACGGATGCCGCGCTCCCCCACGCCACGGATGCCGGTGGGCGGGACGAACTCGTCGGTCACGCCCTCCTCGTAGCTCCGCGCGAGGAACCCCGGGTCGTCCGCCCATGCCTCCGCTTCACCCCGGGCGATCAGGTCATAGGCACGCCTGGTCCGGTCCCAACGCCGGTCGCGGTCCATCGCCCAGTACCGACCCGTCACCGAGGCGACGGCCCAGCGGTCGCTCCGGGCACAGGACGCGTCGAGCTCGGCCACGTAGTCACGTCCCCCGGTGGGCGACGTGTCCCGGCCGTCCGTGATGCAGTGCACGCGCACGTCGAGATCCTCGGGAAGCAGGTCCAGCAGCGCCGTGAAATGTCGCGAATGCGCATGGACACCACCATCCGAAACGAGCCCCACCAGGTGGAGCATTCCCCCGCCGGTCCGCAGCCCTTCCACCAACGCGTCGAGCCCCAGATGCTCGGAGAATGTTCCGTCGTCGATGGCCAGGTCGATCCGAGCGATATCCTGATAGACGATCCTTCCCGCGCCGAGATTCAGGTGACCGACCTCCGAGTTGCCCATCTGCCCTACAGGAAGGCCGACGGCCTCTCCCGAGCAGGCGATCCGCGTCCGAGGCGCGTCATCGAACAGACTCCGGAACCGTGGCACGTCCGCGAGCTCGATGGCGTTGCCCGGATCGGGCTCGCCACCGAAGTCGGAGTGGCCCCAACCATCGAGAATGACCAGCAGCACCTTGCGCATGACCAGATCGACCCCTTGAGTAGCGATGGGAGGCGACCCGAAGCGCGCGCCTCCGATGCGTGAGCGTATCATGTCGCGTGGGAATCTCAAGGCCCGCGGACGGATCACGCGTGCACCCTCCTCGCGGATCGGCGAGGAGCTGCCTACCATTCCGGTGATCCTCCAAGGGTACGCTCGTACCGCCGTGACTCCTCGCCTCCGGAAACGGGGTTGGACAACGTGAAGAACGCAGTGGTGTTGGGACCGGTCGCGCTCGTCGTGGCGGCCGCCGCGTGTGGGCCGGGCAGCCCGACCTCCGAGGAGGCGCGCTTCCGGTCCGGCGGCGACCTCATCGCGGCCGGCGCACGGGTGGAGCTCTCCGATTCGGTGACCGGCGACGTCATGGGAGCGGGACGCATCGTCCGCTTCACGGGCACGGCCGACGGATCGTTCCTGGGCATCGGATCGACCCAGAGGTTGGAGGGAACGGTGCGTGGGAGCTTTCGCGCGGTCGGTGGCGCCGTTCGGGTGAACGGTCGCTCCGACCGGAACACGACACTGCTCGGCGCCGACGTGAGACTCGAGGAAGGCGCGGACGTCGGGCTGAACGCGTATCTGGTCGGGGGACGCATACGTCAGCAGGGCACCGTCCGTGGGCACCTCCGGGTCGCGGGCACGGACGTGGTACTGGACGGGCCCGTGGCCGGCAACGTCGACGTGATCGCGAGAAGCTTCACCCTCGGACCGTCCGCACGCATCGAGGGTGACCTCACCTACCGGGCCCGCGAGGGGCAAACCGCGCTCGATCCCGCGGCGACGGTCGCCGGCGACGTGTCGGCCGTGACCGTCCCGGGGCCCTCCCTCGCCTTCACACTCCTGTTCGGCGGGGCCCGGGCAGCCGCGTTCCTCCTGGTCGGAGCGTTGGCGCTGCTGGTCGTGCCCGCGCTGGGCGGTACCGCGGCGCGGTTGAACGAGCGCCCGCTCGCCGCCCTCGGACTCGGGCTGTTGTGGCTCATCGCGATCCCGGTCTTCGCCGGCGCCGCGTTCGTCACGGTCGTCGGGATCCCCCTGGCCGTCATCACGGCGACGCTGTACGTCGTGGCGCTCTACCTGGCCCCCGTCGTTCCGAGCCGGTGGCTCGGCAGCGCGCTTCTCGACAGCCCCGGCTCCTCCCCCACGCCACCGGTCCGCGCGTTCCTGGTCGGGGGCGTTCCGGTGGCCGTGCTTCTACTCCTGCCGTGGGTCGGCGCGCCCGCGCGCATCCTGGCCACCGCCGTGGGCTTCGGAGCAGTGGTGCTCGCGATCCGTGGTCGACTCGACCGCTCAGCCTCCGCTGACGGAGGGTAGCACGACCAGCACCACCCGGCTCACGCCAGCGTCTCCGCCTTGACACAGACGACGGGGGGCAAGCCGTCCCGCAGGAGTGTCCAGCTGTCGCCGTCGTCGGTCGACGCGTAGACCTTCCCGCTCCTCGTTCCGAAGTAGACGCCCGCCGGTTCGCGTCCGTCCGTGTCGAGCGCGCCACGAAGGACCGTCTCGTAGGCGTTCTCCTGCGGCAGGCCCCGCTCGAGAGGATGCCAGGACGCACCGGCATCACGGGTGCGGTAGACACGCATGCGCGCCTCCGGTGTGCAGCGGAAGCCATCCGACTCCAGCGGCACGATGTAGACCGTGTCCGGGTCGTGCGGATGCGCGGCCATCGCGAAGCCGAAGTCCGAGGGAACACCGTTCGCGATATCGACCCACTCCTCTCCCAGTCGTCACTGCGGTAGAGGCCCCAGTGGTTCTGCAGGAAGAGTCGCTCCGGCCGGTCGGGATGGTGCACGACCTTGTGCACGCACTGCCCGAACTCCGGATGCGGATCCGGACGGCCGGTGCTCGTGCTCGAGGAACCTACGCACCGGAGCCCACGTGTCGCCCCGAGATCGTCGGAGCGTCGCAGCGTCGTCCCGAAGAACGGGCTCCCGGGGGCCACCCAAAGCGCAGCGTGGCCACCGCGCTGGTCGACGGCGAGCGCGTAAGCCCCCTCACCGGGAAAGTGCGGGCCATCCACCACCCACGCCGGCCCGACCCGACCGGGCGGAAGAGCGGATTCAAAGGATGGCGCGCACCTCTTCGACGGGGCGCGCCAAGACCGCTCGATCGCCCCGCTCGACGATCGGACGTTGGAGGAGCTCCGGGTGATCGACGATCGCCTGCAGGATATCCGCGTCCGAGTGCGTCTCGTCACCCAGATCGAGCTCCTTGTATGCCTTTTCGCGCTTGCGGAGCACGTCGCGGGGGCGAAGCTCGGCCTTCGCGAGCAGTCGCTCCAAGGTCGACCGACTCAACGGATCGATCATGTAATTCACGCGCTCGAAGTCGATACCCTCCTCGCGCAGGAGGCTCACCAGCTTGCGGCACGTCGTGCAGGTGGGCTTTTCGTACACGGTGATGGTTTCGCTCATGACTGATCCCCGTCCGTGAAACCGTGAGTGTCGGATCTCGATCCCGAACCGCTCCAACCCGATGTACTCGGCCTGGCGTTGATCGCACATTAAGGTAAGATCTCCCATGCCGAACGACGCCCTCCACGACCTCGAGCTCCTTCTCCGGTCCCGCCACGGGCTCATCTACCTCGACACCGCCGAGACGGTTCGAGCCGGCACCTTGCTCCAACACGTCGCGGACCGACTCAGCCTTCCCTTCTTCCGGTGGACACGCTCCAACGGCATTCAACGGGAAGGGCGGTCCGAGGGCGTGTATGACACCAGGGATCCGGCAAAAGCTCTCCGGCACGTCTCGGCCGCGGGGCTCGAAGCCGTCTACCACTTCGAGGCGCTGGCTCCGAACCTCGACGGCCAGGCCCTTCTCGTCGCGCTGGCCCGGGACGCCGCCCGCAGCCTCGAAAGGCTCGACGGCGGCATCGTCCTGACCGGAGACGGCCTGGTGCTTCCCCCTCCTCTCCGCGAAGTGGCGGCTCACGTGACGCTACCGGGCCCTTCCGACGAAGAGCTCGCGGCTCTGCTTGCCGAGATCACCCGTGATCTGTCGCGCGTCCAACACGTGGAGGTCACCCTCTCGGCGGCGGAGCGCACAGCGTTGGTCCGGCACCTGTCCGGGCTCACGCTCATGGAGGCCGAAAAGGTCCTGACGAAGGCGATCGTGGAGGACGGCGCGCTCACGTCGGGCGACATCGGTCACGTCCTCGAAGCCAAGCGCCGCATCATCGAGCGGGAAGGCTTGCTGGAGTACTATCCGACCGAGCACGCTTGGGCCGACATCGCCGACCTCGCCGGACTCAAGTCCTGGCTTTCGAAGCGGGCCGCCGTCGTACGCGATCCGGATCGGGCGCGGGAGTTCGGACTGGCGTTTCCCAAAGGTATCCTCTTGCTCGGGGTGCCGGGGTGCGGCAAGAGCCTGTCGGCCAAGGCCGTCGCCAGCGAGTGGGGGCTCCCGCTCCTCAAGCTCGACCCTTCCAATCTGTACAACAAGTACATCGGCGAGAGCGAACGGAACTTCAAGCGCGCCGTGCAAGCAGCCGAGCGGATGGCACCCGTGGTGCTTTGGATCGACGAGCTCGAGAAGGCCTTCGCATCGGGGGGAAGCGAAGACGGAGGCGTCGCGCAACGGGTCCTCGGCAGCTTCCTCTCCTGGATGCAGGACCGCTCCGGCAACGTATTCGTGGTGGCCACCGCCAACGATATCGGCCGCGTGCCGCCGGAGCTCCTACGCAAGGGGCGGTTCGACGAAATCTTCTTCGTGGACCTCCCCGGAGCGCCCGTGCGTCAGGAGATCTTCCGTGTCCACCTCGAGCAGCGCGACCGGAACCCGGACGCGATCGATCTCGAGGCTCTGGCCGCGCGCACCGAGGGGTTCAGCGGCTCCGAGATCGAGGAGGTGGTCGTCTCGGGACTCTACACGGCTTTCGCCGAAGGGACCGTGCTCGACACAGCCACGCTCGCGCGTGAAGCGGCCGCCACACGTCCCCTCGCCGTCACGATGCGGGAACGGATCGATCGCTTGAGGACCTGGGCGGAGGACCGGGCCGCACGGGCGAACTGAACACGACCGCCCCGGAGAGCCCACCCCGGCGTGCCGCCACCGCCGCGGCACGCCGGGCGGGATTCAACGGGCGCCGGAGGCCTCTCCCGCGTCCCCTTCCGATTGGTCGCCGCCCGCGACCGCGGTGGGTTCCGTGATACGGATGACGCCCGCTCCGGCTATCGCTCCGGACGGGTCGCGCCCCCAGCAGTGCACGACACCGTCCCCGGTCAGGCCGCAGGTCCGGTACGCGCCGGCGGTCAGGTCCGCGAAGGCGTGCTCGCCCGTGACCGGTGTGGGCTCCATGCGGGCGTCCGTGCTGCCGTCGCCGAGCTCGCCGAAGCCGTTGAAGCCCCAGCAGTACGCGGTATCGTCGGTGGACAGCCCGCATGTGTGCAAGGACCCGACCGCGAGTGACTCGAACCGGACATCTCCGGCCACCGGTGCGGGCTCCGAGCGCGGCTCGTCCGTCCCATCGCCCAGGGCACCGTGTCCGTTGGAGCCCCAGCAGTGGACGACACCATTCGCGGTCAAGCCGCAGGTTCGGTTGAGACCGGTGTCGATCTCGTCGAACCTCACATCACCCTGGACCGCGACGGGCTCCGACGAAGGCCCGGACTCCTCGGTGCCGAGCTCACCGAAGTCGTTGCTTCCCCAGCAGTAGGCGCGTCCCTCACCGTCCAGGGCGCACGTATGGTCGCCACCGGCGGAGATGGTGGTGAAGCTGTGTCCACCTGCGACCGCCGCGGGCTCCAGGCGCGCCTCCGTGGTGCCGTCACCCAGCTCTCCGGAGTGGTTCCTGCCCCAGCAGTAGGCGTCTCCGCCTTCGGTGAGCACGCAGGCGTGCTGATTCCCCACCGCCACGGACGCGTAGGACCTCTCGCTCGCCACCGGAGTGGGCTCGAGACTCGGCTCACCCGCGGGCTGGCCCGGTGCCCGGGCGATCTCCATGCCCCAGCACCGGAGCTCGCCGCCTTCGAGCGCGCACGTCCGCTTGTGACCCGCGGCGAGGGCCGAATAGGTCCCCCCACCGGCGACCTCGACCGGCGCGGGCTGCAGCTCTCCCGTCCCGTCACCGACCTGCCCCTGGTCGTTCGCGCCCCAACACTGGACCGTGCCGGATTCGAGGAGACGGCACATGTGATCGAAACCACCGGTCATGCCCGAGCCCACGACATCCGCTGCGCGCGCAGTGACGTGATCGACGGGATCGACCGCTCCCACGACCTCCACGGCATCCGAGCTGGTCGCGGCTCCGGGGTCCGGAGGTGGAGACCCCGCGAGGACGAGAGTCAAGGGGATCAAGGGTAGCCAAGATATCCATTCCGCGCGCATGTGCCGCTCCGAGGTTGAATGACTCGACATCGAATCGGTCTTGCCACCGGTCGCCGGAGGGAGCCCTCCGGGCCGGGTCCGAATCGAATCTTTCCAGTCGAATTATAGTGTCAAGGCCTACCCGGTCGATCCCAGGCCCTGCGACGCATCACGAGTCGCGGTCCGTCCTCCTCGACCTTCCGGAAACCGAGTAAGTGAAAAAACTGTTTAGCGTAGAAGCGCGCGACCCGGCGGTCGACGGCAACGGCATGCGGATCGTTCGGTACGCCGTGCACCCCCGGCAGGAGACGTGCGATGCGGTCGGCTCGTGCTCTCCGGAGGCCGGTCGAGACCGCCATCCGGAAAGGGTTGAAGTCCCGTACCAGGAAGAAACCGTCCTCCCCCTGATGTTGGTAGAGAGGCAGCAGCAGGCGTCCGTTCATGCCGGCATGCACCTCCCCCGTACGATCTCGAGCGATGAGGTCTCCACGCGCCACCGGATCGAAGTTTCGATACCCGGGCTCCATCTCGAAGCCGTCCCCGGTACGCACCGGGTGCCGGTGCCGCATCTCGAGCGCCCGAGGCAAATGGGCCGAAGCCTCCGCGAGGACCCGCTCACCGTGCTCGGCCGCGTCCCCGGCCTCCCGAGCCAGGACGCCGAGATTGCTCAGGGCGACCCAGATCGCGGCCTCCGCACGCTCCACGGCTTCCGGAGCATCGTGCCGGCCCGTCTCCAGCGTCACGGCGATCAAGCCACGCTCGCTGAAGAACTGCGCGAGCGTCCCGTCGACGAGCTCCTCGAGGCCGAGGACCATCGGGACAGGGAAGCCCGCCGCGAAGAATCGCTGCGGCAAGGTGTCCCCGAACGCGGAGAAGAGGCCGCCGGGGCCCGAGGTCGTGTGAAGGTCGAGAAGATGCACGGGCCCTCGCGCCTCCGCCACCGCACGGTCGATCTCCGCTAGCAACTCGGCTTGCTCACGCGCTTCGGCCTCTCCACCACCGCTTCCGCGGGAGCGCACTCCGCTGACCTGGTCGTCGGTCCAGGCCCGATTCAGGTCGTGCTCCACGAACCGCACTCCCCGTTCCAACGCGATCCGGTTCCCGACGAGGCCCAGGAACGCCCCACCGCTCAAGACTCCGGCCCGGTCCAGCCGACGCCCGACGCGATGGATCGCGTGCACTCCTGCCGGCTCGTTTCCATGGACGCCTCCGACGCAAACGAGCGTGGGACCGGGCGCATCTCCCCGAGCGGTGGCCAGCACACGCTCCACGGGCTCGCTGTCTCGCGCCGGTTCGTGTCGTTCCGCGGTCACTACCATCATTCGCCTCTCAGGCGCTCATCGAGAAGGTCGTAGGCGATCGGGAGAAAGTCCCGCTCGCTCACGATGCCGACCAGCTTCCCGTCCGATACGACGGGAAGGGTTGATACCCGGTGCTGACGCATGAGGTCGATGGCGTCCATCGTGCGGGTTTCGGGCCCGACCGAGACCGGGTCCCGCTCCATGATCTCCTTGGCGGCCGGGATCGGTTGGGTGGAGCGGTCGAATCCCTCCGCTGTGAGGCGCAACACGGACCGATACGAAACGATTCCTACGAGCGAATGGCCGTCGTCCTCGACGAGGACGTGCCGGATCTGATTGCGGTCCATGAGGAACGCCACCATGTCCACGAGCTCGTCCTCGTGCACCGTGAACAGCGACGTGGTCATGAACTGCTCGACGCGCAGGTAGCTCAAGCGGCCTTCCCCTCCTTCCTCGAGGTGCGCGAGACTCCATAGGTGCACCGGATCGCCACTCTTCTGACGCACGACCATCCCCGCCGTGAGCGCGGTCAGCCATTCGGCTCTCGTGCTCTGCTGGTCCATCTCCTGCATCGAGTTCAGCATCCAGCGCGCTCCGGTCAGGCGCGCCTCGACTCGGTCTCGCACCACCCCGAGGTACCGGTCGATTTCCGACCGCGACACCCCGGCCCCTTCGAGTCCGCTCCGCGCCAGAGGCAACATCTCTTCGAGAATGAGCTCCTGGGCTCCGATCACCCGCCCGTCCAGCCACCGGAACCCGGCCTTGAGCCCGTGGCGAGCCGCGGCGAGAAAGTTCGCCTTCGCGTCTTCGAACGGGATGCGGTCCGCGATATCGCCGTACTTCGCCCTCGCCCCCAAGACCGCTCCGATCCAGAACGCCGCGTTCGCGACCTCGTCCCGGATCGTGGGGCCCGAGGGAAGCACTCGGCATTCGATGCGCACGTGCGGCTTCCCGTCCGTCACACCATAGCACGGACGGTTCCAGCGATATACGGTGCTGTTGTTGAGCTGCAGCGCCTGCAGGGCCGGAGCACCGCCGGCGTCGAGCACCTCGAACGGGTCCTCGTCGACCTCGCGAGTCAGGAGCACGCGGAACCGCGCGATATCCTCCTGAAAGAGCTCGACGATCGAGTCTCGGATCCAGGATTCCCCGAATCGGACACGCGGAGCCAGGTCCCGCATGTGCACCGAGCCGCTCCGGGTGTCGATCGACTGTTGGAAGAGCGCGATGCGCGTCTCGTGCCAGAGGTGCTTGCCGAACAGTAGGGGCGAGTTCACGGCCGCGGCCATCACGGGAGCGGTCACGAGTTGCGCGATGTTGTAAACTGGCGCGAAGTCTTCGGGATCGACCTGAAGGTGGACCTGAAAGCTCGTGTTGCACGACTCGAGCATGACCGAATCGTGCTCCATGTTGAGCTCGTCGGCACCTTCGATCCGGAGCTTGTAGGGCGCTCCGTTCCGCATGGCCGAAAGCGCTGCGTCGAGTGCCTTATAGCGGCTCATCGGCGTACGGTTCGCCAGGCTCACGTCCGATTTCGACAGCGTCGGCAAGATGCCGGTCAGCACGACCTCGGCCCCGACCTGACGCGCGGCTTCGCGGACTTCTCCCACCACGGCCTCGAGCCGTGCTTCCAGGTCACCGAGGCACCCCCCCTCGAGGAGGTGCGGCTCCACGTTGGCCTCGAGGTTGAACAGCGCCAGCTCCGTCCCAAAGGGCCCGTCCAACCGCTCGAGAACCTCGAGCGCCGCGGGCGTCGGCCGCCAACCTTCGTTGACGAGGAACATCTCCTGCTCGACACCCGTGCGTCGAACCCCCGACTCGATCAAACCGTCGCTCAGCATCCGCTCCAACGCGCGCAGGTCGCGCAGCAGCGCCTTGGAGAAAGCCCGCGTCTGTTCCGGTGTCGTCCGGGTTCCCGATACGTCCTGGCCCATTCCCTCTACTCGATGGAGTACGTGATGTCTCGAAGCGCGGTCACCCGATGATCCGGGCGTACATATCCACGAAGTCGTGGGCTGCGGAACGGCGTTCGAGCACCTCGTCGGGCCGCATGCCCAACGCGGTGCTGAGGACGCGAACATTGATGAGCGTCACGATGGCTTCTTCCGTCAGCCCGATCTCACTCCACTCACTCGCCGGTCGAGCCTGGTACTGCTCGTATACCGACGCGAGTAGACCGGACGCCGGGGCCTGCGCGAACGGCACATGGAGCTGCGCCGCTCCGACCTGATACCGGCGCGTGAGCTCCACCCAGCTCTGCCCCGAGCTCCGCAACGCCACGAGCGCCTCGGGTGAGATGCCCGCGCGTGTCGCCACGAAGAGGGCGACCGGGATTTCGTCCGGACGGAGATTCCAGTCGGCGAGGATCGACACCTCTGCGGTGGGAAGCTCGAAATATTCCGCCACGGCTCGGAAATAGGCCGTCCTCGCCGAGATGTCCTGTGCGCCGACCTCCCCGGCGGCCGTCGCCGTCATCAGGAGGATCGTCGCCAGGACGCTCCCGCCTCGCTTGATCCGCTCCACCGTGTATCGCCTCCGCGCGGTGCCATGACGTCATGTCGGCTCGCCTCACGTCCGACCTCCCCCGAGATAGCGGCACGCCCCCTGCCAGCGCAAACCCCGGGCCGCCGCTTTTCGACCTCCTCGACCGGCACGAACCCAGTGAACGGCTCGTGGGTTCCTCCGTAGCCTCATGAGCGCAATCCCACGAAGCGACACATGTCACTCTGGCAGGAATCTACCTGCTCACCGCATGGCACGACTCTTGATAGCCGTGTCATACAGCCTCGTGGTCCAAATACCCGTGAACCCAGGGAGGCACCGATGACACACGACGATAAGCGTATCGATAAACGCATAGACGAGCCACGGCTGCAGACTCAGGAACGAGATCCCGAAAACGACGTCGTCCAGGACAGCCACGTCGTGTTCGACTTCACGGGCCTCGAGCGTCCGGACGTGGGCGACTTGGCCCTGATCCTCACGGCACGCTTCGCCGCGGGCCCGGAGGAGCACGTGTGGCTACGCGCCCTGCCCTCGCAGACTGCGAGGGTGCTCCAGGAGATGCGCTTGGACCACCTGTTCCTCGAGTACCCCACCGAGCCGGAGCACCTCAACTGAGTTGAGCAAGCTTCAGCCAGCCGAACGCCACGAGCCCCGGCCCGCTCAAACGCGGGCCGGGGCTCGTGGCGTTCCGACGCCGTCCTCGGAAGGAGACATACCCGGAGGACGGAGTCAGGAGGAAGGGGAGGCTTCGTCCAAGCGGCGCAAGAGTGTTTCCAGCACACCTTCCTCGACCGGCCCTCTCAGGATCAACCACCCCTCCCCACGAGGCACGACCAACTCCTCCTGCTCGGGCTCCGGGGGGGCGACACCGTCGGGATCGAATCCCTCCGGGAGGTGAATCAGCTCGAGCGTCCCACCGTCCTCCAACCGCTGGAGCACGCGCACGCCCGCGGGCACGACCCCTTCCTCGCGCCACACGATGGAGAGCACCTCGAGTCCCGGCACCACCAACGACCCCGGATCCGACGACGTCTCATCGCGCCCTGATCTCACACCCAGCCCGTCTCGCAAAGCTTCCAAGCTCCTGGAGTCCAGAGCGTCCCCGGCTCCGTCCGAGCGTGTCGCGAGCGCGAGGCCGGGCTCGCTCGACCTCGCCTCGGCCTCCGCCGTGAGCGGAGCGTCACCGGCCTCGTAAGCCAGCTCCGGAGGTGGCTGGAGTGTTCCAGCAGGTTCATCGGTGTCCGCGACATCGACATCCGCGACCTCCACGGCGGCCAGCACCGGTGTGACGTCCAGGGTCGGCGCCCGTAGCGGGGCCGGGGGCGACGGCACGGCCGCCGCGTCCGCTTCGGCCTCGGACGTGACCACCGGCTCAGCAGTGCCCGGCGCCTCGGCGGTCACTTGTCCTTCGGTGCGCGCGGCCGTCCCCGATCGAGCGCGGTCGCCGGACGTGGTCCGGGCGGCGGTCGAAGGCGCTCCGGGCTCCGGATCCGCGCCACCACGCAGCATCCACCCGACGCCCAGCGCCAGAACGACCGACGCGGCCCACCCGAAACGGTAAAGACGAGAACGGGCTCGGGGAGACTCCACCCCGGATGAGCCCGCACGCCGCTTGAGCTCTTCGAGAGGCGGCGGGGCCGGGCTCAGGTTCGGCTCGGCGAGGATGGCGTGCGCCGACTCCCGAAGCGCACGGGCCTCACGGAGGGCTTCGGCGCACTCCGGGCACCGGTCGAGATGGGCACGAATCCTCCGAGCCTCGCCGCCGGAATACTCGTCCAGGGCGCCGTCCAGGTAGGCGTGCAGCGCGCCCTCATCGACGTGCGACATGCGCCTCCTCCTCTTCTCGATAGGCCTTGGCCAACCTCTTGCGTGCCCGGGCCAGCGTCGTTCCGATCGCGCCCACCGCGAGTCCCGTGTGTTCGGCGATGTCGGTGTAGCTCTGGCCCGCGTCCCAGAGCAGAAGCACGTCACGGTCCCGCTCCGACAGTGACTCCAGCGCTGCCTTGACTCGGCGCCAGCGTGCTTCTTCGTCCAACTCGGCCGCCGGATCCGACGACGGCCCCGACGCGACCTCACGCTCGCTCTTGAGCAAGGCCAGATGCTTTTTCCTGCGCAGGACCATTCGCGCTTCGTCGCGAGCCAGGTTGGCGGCGACCTGGAAGAGCCAGGCTCTGGGCCGCTCCGGGTCGTGTCGGAGCGCACGCACGAACGCCTCCTGCGCCAGATCCCGGGCACGCTCGCCGTCCCAGACCTTGCGGTGCAGAAAGCGTACGAGATCCGGAAAGGTGCTCCGGTAGATCTCGTTCCAGTCGCTCGCCAATCGAACCTCCGCGGTTGCGCTCGGACCGTCGCGAACGGGCACGGTCGGTAGGGCTCGGGGCTACGTAACCGACCTACAGTCACGCACCGAGTCGTCCCCGTGGCCGTTCTTACCCCTTCTGTGACGTTCGAGATCACACCCCTTGCACACGGGGTGCGTTCTGCGCTGATTCTTCGGGAGCGTGCAGCTTACCGGACGAACCCCTGGAGGTGGCCCCTGAAGATCGTGGTGCTCGGAGGCGGTCGAGTTGGACATGCGATCGTACGTGACATGGCCGCCGAAGACGATTTCTCGGTCCTGGTGGTGGACGTTGACCCGGTGACCGTCGAGCAGCTTACGGAGTTCGGAGCGGACGGTATCGTCGCCGACCTTTCACGACCCGACACGGTCGCCCGTGCGGTGGCCGCTACCGACGCCGATCTCGTGGTCGGCGCGGTGCCCGGATTCATGGGATACCAGACCGTCAAACGCGTTCTCGAAGAGGGACGCCCCGTCGTCGACATCTCGTTCTTCCCGGAAGACGCCGCGGAGCTCGAACCATTGGCCCGTAAGGCGAAAGTCCCCTGCCTCGTGGACTGCGGGATCGCTCCGGGCCTCACGAACATGGTACTCGGACGGCTCGAGGCCGAGTTGGACGAAACGCGATCCTACCAATGCCTCGTCGGAGGGCTCCCCGTCGAAAGGACGTGGCCGTGGGAATACAAGGCGCCGTTCTCGCCCGGAGACGTCATCGAGGAATACGTGCGTCCCGCCCGGCTGCGACGGGAGGGCAAGGAGATCACCCTGCCGGCGCTCTCCGAGCCGGAGCTCGTGAGCTTTCCCGGACTCGGCACGCTCGAAGCATTCAACACGGACGGCCTGCGGTCGCTTCTGCGCACGTGTAAGACCCCGAACATGGTGGAGAAGACCATGCGGTATCCCGGGCACGCCGAGCGCATGCGTGTCCTCCGGGAAGCCGGCTTTTTCTCCAAGCGCCAGATCCAGGCGGCATCGGGGGCGGTCCGGCCCAGGGATGTGACCGAGGCCCTCCTCTTCAGCGCCTGGCAGTTCGAAGAGGGGGAGCCCGACCTCACCGTCATGCGGATCGTCGTCGACGGAGTGAAGGACGGTCGAGACGTACGTTACACGTACAATCTCCTCGACTACTACAACCCCGACACCGAAACGTCCTCCATGGCCCGCACCACCGGCTATACCTGCACCGCCCTGGCCCGGCTCATCGCGAGCGGGCTCTGGACCGAGCCGGGCCTCGCGGCCCCGGAAGTAGTCGGTCGCAACGAGGAGTGTTACCGCAGCGTCCTCGAGCACCTGGAAGCCCGGGGCGTCCATCTGTTCGAGCGAGTGGACGAGTTCTAACAGAGGCGGGAGGCTCCACCACGCCGAAGGCGGACCTGGACGAGGACGATCTGGTTTTGGTTGCAGGCGACGGCACGACAGCACAATCGGAGCTCCCGGAGTGAACCCGCCGAGCGAGGAGGCCACGGGACGGCCGGCACCGGACGGCGAAGGATCACGTCGCTGCTTCTGGGTACCGCCCGACAACCCCGTGTACGCCGCCTACCACGACGAAGAGTGGGGCTTTCCTGTCGCCGAGGACCGGCGCCTCTTCGAGAAGATCTGCCTGGAGGGATTCCAGTCGGGGCTGTCCTGGTGGACGATCCTCCGGAAACGCGAAGCCTTTCGAGCAGCTTTCGCCGAATTCGACTTCGAAAAGCTGGCTCGCTTCGGGCAGGCGGATGTCGAGCGCCTCCTGGGCGACGCCCGAATCGTGCGTCACCGCGGCAAGATCGAAGCGACGATCAACAATGCGCGCCGCGCGTGCGAGATGGTCGAGCGGGAGGGCTCGCTCGCGGCCTACGTATGGCGGTTCGAGCCCGATCCGAAGACCCGTCCGGCACGCATCACCGAAACGGACGTCCGAGCGATGACGAGCTCGCCGGAGTCGGTCGAGCTCGCGAAGGATCTCAAGAAACACGGATGGCGCTTCTTCGGCCCCACGACGGCGTACGCGTTCATGCAGGCGATGGGCCTCGTGAACGATCACACCGAAACGTGCGCCGTGCGGGCACGGGCCGTGGACGCTCGAGCCCGCTTCTCGCCGCCACGCTGAGCCGGCGCGGGAGCTGGAGCGCCGCCCCGGCTCGAGGACGGCGCGGCGCTCCAGTCACCCACGCTCACCGCTCCTGAATACCCACCTCGGCATCAGCCGGCACGACGTTGAAGAAGATCCACATCCCGAGGGCCGTATGCCCGGGGATGGTACATACCATCGAGTAGTTCCCGGCGGACTCCGCCACGAACGTGATGGTCTCGGTCTCACCCGGCATGGTCGCGTCCACCATCGACGTGGGGTTCTCGGTCGCCGCTCCCTCGAAAACCGGCTCCGGAGACGGCGCGGCCGAAAAGTCCTCGGTCTCGTCGGAAATGACCACGCTGTGAGGCATGTTCGGATCCTCGTTCACCAGCGTGATGGTCACCGTGTAGCCCTCCGGAACGGTGATCGCCATCGAGCCGTTGATCGCGCCGTTGTAGTTCCAGTAGTTGTTGTCCGGAACCGACCCGGCGGTGATCGTCAGGTTCACCGTCTCGGCGTCCCGGTCGATCGCGTACCAGTCGGGCATCGTCATGGGGCCGGAAGGCATGGCCGGTGCCGCCGCTTCCGGAGCTGCCTCGGCATCGGTCGAAGGCGCGTCACCGGAATCGGCGGACTCGCCCCCACCGCACGCCGCAATCGAAACGACCGCCAGGGTCGGAAAGAGCCTGAAAAATCTCATCTTCGCTCACTTCCCTCTCAGGGTTGGAGGTCCCGCTCCGCCTCCTCGGGACCGTGGCACTCCCCCCAAGATACTTCCTTTTCCCCTCCACCGGGATCGGCATGCCGGGCAACCGGGCGCCGCGACGACCCGTCCGATGCCGAGCGCCTGAGCCTCCACCGGGTTCCGCCCCCCGAGCCGGATTGGACGGCGGACGCTGTGACGCTGGACAACGGGCCGGCCGCCCCCCATGCTCGAACAACAGCGGTCCGCCGGGAGATCGCACCAGACCAAGGGGAGACGAACGATGACGAGACGGATGAAGACGGTGCCGGTCGCGACGACCCTGGCGCTCCTCGTCATGGCGGGCGCATGCGCCACAGCATCCAGCGGGTCGGGTAGGGGAGCCCCCGACACACTCACCCGCGAGCGGCTCATCGAGACCCGGCAGGGCAACCTGTACGACGCGATCCAGTCGCTCCGGCCCCGCTGGCTGCGGGCGCGTGGGACCTCTTCCTTCTCGGGTTCTTCGGAGGTGCAGGTGTTCCTGAACGAAGCGCCGTACGGGACGGTCAGTGATCTTTCGAGCATCCCCCTCGACGCCGTACAGGACGTACGCTTCATCCAGGCTTCCGAAGCGGGTAGCCGGTACGGCACGGTCGCGGGAAGCTCCGGCGTCCTGCTCGTGCGTACCAGCTCATAGAAGAAGTCCCGTGCTCGCGTCGGAGATGCGCTCGACCGCCGCGAACGGCGCGGCGTCCGGCTCACCTGTCCGTGCCGGGACCATGCCGGCACTCGTCCTCTCCACCCTGCTCGTGGCAGCGGGGGCCTGTGCCGACGTCTCCTCCGTCGGCTCCTCGGGGCCGACGTTCACCGACAGCGCGGGCGTCCGAATCGTCGGATACGACGGGATGCCGGAGCCCGTCAGGACCGTCGCGCTATCGGAGGAGCCGCTGTTCCGGCACGGGCATCGCGACGGGGACTATCCGTTCCAGGCGATCGTCCAAGGTGCGCTCGACGGAGACGGGCGCGCGGTGGTCTTTGACCGGGGCAGCCAGGAGCTCGTGCGGGTCTCCACGGACGGAGCCATCGACACGGTGCTCGCCCGGAGCGGACAAGGCCCGGAAGAAGTCACCCAGGTCATCTCCGTCGTCCCGTTGGACGATCGGGTGATCCTGGTTCAGGACCGAGCCAACGGCAAGATCATGCGTCTCGAGGAGGGTCGCCTGCCGGAGTCTCACTCCACCATGACCGTGCCGGAGATCGGTCGTCGGATGAGGCTCGTGGGCATCGACGACGGCGGATCTCCTCTGCTCATCACGAGCGCGTTCAACACGGGGTTCGAGGAACCCTGGCTGCAGGGTCACATGGCCCGGCTGGACCTCGCGGCGATGGAGGCGGATACCGTGGCGACCTACGATCTGGCCCGACGCCGTCCCCGGAGCGGTCCGACCAACCCTTTCGGACACTTCGGACGCGCGGCGGTGAGCGGTCCCTCGTTCGTCTCGGCGCGCTCGGACATACCGGAGCTGACGTGGCGAGATCCCGACGGCACCGTCCGCCAGATCCTGCGGTGGGCGCCGGAGCCGCGGTACCCGGACGAGGCCGACTGGCGGGAATTCACCGAGGGATTCACGGAGAACATGCGCCGAATCAACCCTCAGATGTCGCAGGACGAGGCCCGCCAGTTCGCCGAGCGGCAGCTCGAGCGGTTCGAGCTCCGGACGGACGAGCCGTATCCACTCTTCGCGGACCTCCGCGGCGACGACCAAGGCCGTGTTTGGATGGGGGTTTTCCATCACGGAGGGATGATGGGCGTCCCGGCCTATGACCTGATCGCGTCGGACGGAACATGGCTCGGACGTCTGGAGCTGCCATCCGGGTTCCGTGTGCTCGACGTTCGGGACCGGCGCGTGCTCGGCGTCCTGCCGGACGAGCTCGAGGTCGAGAGCGTCGCGGTCTACGAGCTCGTCATGGAGCCGCGCGACACCGCCGAGCCCTGAGATTCGCCTTGCCGTGGTTCATCTCTCCACGAAACGACGATGGGACCGACCGGCGCCGCTTCGAGCCCGAGGGCTTCCGACGATGGTCACTGTGACAGGGTCGGGCAGCTCCCGTGCCGGGCTCCTGTGTGAAACACTACGCGCTCGGATCAGTAGGGGATGAGCACACCTGACGGTGCTCCGCCTCTGTCACCGGCCAGGCGACCGCGCCGAAGGGATTGCAACATTTGACACAACCGGCAGGAGGGATAATGCCTGATCTACCCTGGGGCGTGATCGCCCTGGTCGGCCTGGGCGTCGTCGCCGTCGCCAACGCGCTGCGAGCGCGGCGGACCGGCAACGCGAGCTGCCTGGGTCACCTGTTCGTGCCGGCGAAGGAGATGACGTTGCCGGAGCGCATCTTGAATCGCGGCGGGATCGCCGTCTTCGCAGTCAGCATCGTGCTGAGCTTCGTCCGGTGACCCTCCTCCGACCCAAGGGACACGATGCAATACGTGAAGCTCGGCAGCACCGGCCTCGAGGTCTCCCGTCTCTGCCTCGGGATGATGAGCTACGGCGACCCCGAGTGGCGCCCGTGGATCCTGCCCGAGGACGACGCCCGCCCCTTCGTGCGTCGCGCGGTCGAGGCGGGAATCAACTTCTTCGACACCGCCGACATGTACTCGCTCGGGGTGAGTGAGGAGGTGACCGGCAAGCTACTCGAGGAGCACATCCGGCGGGACGAGGCGGTCATCGCCACCAAGGTCTACCACCCGATGTCGGACCGGCCCAACCGGGGCGGTCTGTCGCGAAAGCACATCCTCGACGGTGTCCGGGACTCCCTGCGCCGGCTCGACACCGACTACATCGACCTCTACCAGATCCATCGCTGGGACGACACGACGCCCATCGAGGAGACGCTGGAGGCGCTCCACGATGCGGTACGGCTGGGCTACGTACGGTATGTCGGCGCCTCGAGCATGTTCGCCTGGCAGTTCGCCCGGTCGCTCTACCTCGCCGAGCTGAAGGGCTGGAGCCGGTTCGTCTCCATGCAGAACCACTACAACCTCCTCTACCGTGAGGAAGAGCGGGAGATGATGCCGCTGTGCCGGGAGGAAGGGATCGGCGCGATCCCGTGGAGCCCGCTGGCGCGCGGCTGGCTGACCCGGCCCGCGGCCCGGAAGGACGAAACGTCCCGGGGCGAGAGCGACGACTTCGCCCGCCGGCTCTACGACTTCCCGGAGGCCGACGACATCATCGGGCGGGTCGGGGAGGTGGCCGAGGCGCGAGGAATCAGCCGGGCCCAGGTGGCGCTGGCGTGGCTCCTCGGCCGGCCGGGCGTCACCGCGCCGATCGTCGGCGCCACGAAGATGGAGCACCTCGAGGATGCCCTGGGCGCGCTGGACGTCGAGCTCGACGACCAAGAAGTCGCCGCGCTCGAGGAGCCGTATCCTCCGCGTCCGGTACGCGGGCATCGGTAGGAACGGGAGCCATGCCCGCGCCACCTGTCCACGTCGGGCCCGCCCACTCGGTCGGTCCCTTCCGCATCCGGCGCATCGACTATGCTCCGGGCCTGCGGCAGCCGGCGCACGCGCACGAGGGCGCGAGCCTGACGCTTCTTCTCGCCGGGGAGATCCGGGAGACGACCGGTCAGCGCGAAGAGACGGGATCGGCCCTGAGCGTGGTCGTCAAGCCCCCGGACGTCCGGCACGCCGACGAGGTGGGTCCGCGCGGAGCCCGGACGCTCCAGGTAGCGTTCGGTCCCGCGACGGTCGAGGAGCTGCGGGAGCACGGAGCGGCGCCGGAACGCTGGTTCTGGCTCCACGGCGGGTGCGGGGCGTCTCTTCTTCTGGAGCTCGCCGAGGCCCTCCACGAAGGATCGCGGCCGGCCTCCGAGCTGGAGGATCGCGTGATCGAGGCCCTGGGCGGGGTGCGTAACCGGTCGGACATCCGGGAGAATGACGATTCCGTCTGGCTGCGCCGCGTGAAGGAAGCGATCGAAGACGATCCCTTCGGGGAGTTGAGCGTCCGCGACCTGGCCCACCTCGTGGGCGCGCATCCGGTTTCGGTCTCCCGGGCGTTCCGACGCGCGTTCGGTGTGACGATCACCGAGCACCGGAGGCGGACCCGGCTGCGGCGCGCCGCAGCGCACATCACCGCCGGCCGGGACTCTCTCTCGGGCGCTGCGCACGCCACCGGCTACGCGGATCATCCCCACATGTGCCGCGAATTCCAGGTGCTGGCGGGCCTGAGCCCGTCCGCGCTCCGGCGCCTCGCGGCCGGATAGCTCCGTTCAAGCCCTCCTCGCGCCCTCGCGGCAGATTCTGGACGAGAATCGAATGTCCGCGGAAGCTTGGAGGGGACCATGGCCCGGAAGTCGGGACGACGGTGGGGAAGAGCTCGTACACGGTTCGAGATGATGACGGTGGCGCTGCTCCTGACGACGCCCTCGGGCGCGGGCGCTCAGGCCGTGATCGGCGGTGAGTGGAGGGACGACGTGGCGGCGTTCGCCCAGCGGGTCGTCGAAGCCGGACTCACCCCCGGCATGGGGCTAGCGGTCGCGGTCGGCGACCGGGTGGCGTGGGCGGAGGGCTTCGGGAGCGCCGATCTCGCCGCGGCACGCGCGGTCACGCCCCGGACTCCGTTCTACATCGCTTCGAGCACGAAATCGCTCACCGCGACCGCCGTCGTGCTCGCAGCCCACGCGGGAGACGTGGACCTCGATTCTCCCATGACCCGCTACCTGCCGGAAGCCCGGCTCCCGAGTGGCATCGACGCTTCGTCGATCCGGGTCCGGGATCTGCTCACCCTCACGCACGGTCTTTCGGGGAGCGGTCCCATCGTCCTACGCACGGCCTTCACCGGCGAGTTCACCCGTGCGGAGCTCCTGGAGCTCCTACGCTACCACGAGCCGACCGGGGAGCAGGGAGAGTTCTCCTACAACAACCTGGGCTACAACCTCCTCGGAATGGTCCTCGAGGCCGTCTACGACGAAAGCTGGAAGGACGTCGTCGACCGGCTCGTCCTGGAGCCGCTGGGTATGCGCTCCACCACCGCGTATCGGTCGCGGCTCTCGGACGATCACCTCGCCCTTCCGCACGAGCTCCTTCCCGAAGGCTTCGCCCGTCTCCCCACCACGAAGCGGGACGCGAACCTTCACGCCGCGGGGGGTCACTTCGCCACGGCCGAGGATCTGGCTCGTTACCTGGCGGCCCACCAGAGCGGCGGGCGGCTCGAGGGGCGCCCGGTTCTGCCGGAGGCGCCGCTCCGGAGCACGCACCGTGTGCACGTGGAGCAGGACCGGACGTTCGGCCCGTTCCACCGTCACGGCTGGGGCTTCGGCTGGGACATCGGCACCTATGACGGCGACACGCTCGCGCACCGGTTCGGAGGCTTCTCCGGGTATCGCTCACACATGTCGTTCATGCCGGAGCACGAGCTGGGCGTGGTGGTGCTGGTGAACGGCGACGGATCGGCGAGCCCGGCCGCCGACCTCGTCGCCACCTACGCCTACGACCGGCTGCTGGGAAAGCCCAACCTCGACGAACAGTACCGCGAGCGCCTCGACGACCTCGTCACGGACGCAGGGGAAGCCCGAACGGGAATCGCCGAGCACCTGGCGGAGCGGGCAGCGCGCCGGGCGCCGCTGGCTCACCCGCTCGAGGCGTACGCGGGCATCTACGAAAGCCCTCGGCTCGGCCGCATGGAATGGCGTGTGGTGGCCGGTGGCTTGGAGATGTGGATGGGTGTGCTCCGGAGCCGCGCCGAGGTCTTCGACGCGCCCGAGAACCGGCTCCGCGTGGAGATCGCCGGGTCCGGCCGGGTGGTCGCCTTCCGGTTCGAAGGGGACGGGCCGGCACGGAGCGTGACGCTCCTCGGCACGGGGGCGGAGTTCGTCCGGGTGAACGACCCACAGTGAGCTGCTTCCGGCCGCCCCACGGAGCGCCGTCGCGGCGCCGTGCCGCGTCCTCGCACCCTTCTCAGACGCTCGATCCGGATTTCGTCCGGTACACCAGCACCACTCCCGCGCCGGCCACGACGAGACCCGCCAGGTCCGTCGCGGTCACGGCGTCGCCGAACGCCAGCCAGGCCATGATCATCGTCACCGGCGGGCTCAGGTAGAACAGGCTCGCCACGCGCGTGGCGCTCTCGCGCACCAGCAGCCGCCACATCGCCCAGTAAGCACCGAGCGACACGGCCAGGATGAGCCACGCCATGGTCGCCACGAACGGTGCCGTCCACTGCACGGCGAATCCCTCCCACAGCCATGCCGGCAACAACAACGCCAAGGCCGTCGCCGCGGCCTGATAGAACAACGCGACGTCGTCCGGCACGCGGTGCTCCGAGCCCGAGCTGTGCCAACGCCGCTGCATCAGGCTCGCCACCGTGATCGCCATCACTGAGCCGAACGGGATCAGATAGCCGAGCGCCGGCGTCACGGCATCCTGGGAGAGGCGCGCGCCCACCGCGATCACCACGCCGCCGAACCCGAGCACCAGGCCGAGCCACTGCCGCGCGTCGGTGCGCTCGCCAAGGACCGGGCCCGACAACGCACCGGTCACCAGCGGCTGCAACGCGGTCACCAGCGCGACGATGCCCGCCGGCACGCCCATGTCCAACGCCACGAGCACGCAGCCGAGCCACACACCGTGCGCGAGCACCCCCACGAGCGCGGTATGGCTCGCCGCGGCCCCGCCCAGCCAGCCCAAGCGTCCACGCAATGCCAGCCACAGCCCCAACAACCCAGAGAGCGCGGTGTAACGCCAGAACAGCAAGGTCCACGGCCCGGTGAACGGAAGCCCGTACTCGGCCCCGATGAAACCGGAGTTCCACAGCAGGACGAACACGAGCTCGAGGCCGAGGACCCGGCCGAGGAAGGAATTCATGGGGATGCCGTTGATGTAGGGTCGGGACGGTTGGAAATGGCCGTGACGCTCGAGCCGGGGATCCGCCCGGCATCGCCTTCGCGCTACGGGGATAGGACGGTGGGGGAGGATTATTGATTCGGCCCGCTGACGGCGCAATGCGCGAGTCCGGCGCCCACAGCGTAGCGCACCGCCTTCCGCTAGGGCACAACACTCCCGCGCGTGGGTAACAGCTTCAAGCTGAGAGCATTTCTCCGCGCTGGAGCATCCATGGCCGGGCCCCACGTTATCGAATACGTCGTCAGACCCGATTGCACCGTCGTGGACGTGCAGGGCGAATGGGACACGTTCGCCACCGAAAACGACGCGGCGGATCTAACGGTGTCCGCTGTCGTGGGGCACGACCTCCGTGAGTTCCTGGGCGGCGCCGAAACCCGCCTCATCTATCAGGCTCTCATCGAGCGCATTTTGGGGACCGGGCGCCTCGTCCGCTTTCCCTTCCGCTGTGACAGTCCGGATGCTCGGCGTTATATGGAGATGGAGATCGAGCGGCCCGATCCCGACCTCATCCGTTTCAGAAGCCGGATGATTCGTGAAGAAGACCGCCCGGCCCAACCTCTCTTCAACACGAAAGTCGCGCGCAGTGACGAGCTGCTCGTCACGTGTAGCTGGTGCAAGCGCGTGAAGACCGAGGGCGATGTCTGGGTGGAAGTCGAGGACTACGTGGCATCGTCCGGACTCATGGAAGCGGACGTGCTCCCGCGGCTCACCCATGGCGTGTGCCCGGATTGCGAGGAGAGCATGGACGCGCTGATCGAATCGGCGGAGTGAGAGAGCCGACGGCGGACGCGCGACGAGCGGTCCGTCCCGTTCAGGCCCCGAGGGCGATGAGCGAAAGATACATGCCCTGGACGACGAGGATGACCATGATGAGGGCTACGGGATAGACCGAGGAGTAGGCCACGACCGGTCGCTCCGAGGTGTCCACCTGACGGATGACATCCAATCCGGGGGTGAACGTCATTCCCCCGCAAATCACACCGAAGCACTCGCTGACCGAGATCTTCAACAGGTAGTGGCCCACCAGAAAGCTGACCGTCATGGGGACCAGGACGAAGAGGAGCGCGAAGGCGGCGTAGTAGATCGCGTTCACATCGAGGAGCTCGACGAACCTCTGCCCCGTATCGAATCCGACCTGAACGAAGAACAGGGCGAGCCCCAGCTCTTTGAGCACTTCCGTAGCGGTCCGCGGAAAACGCCCGATGAAGTTCCCGATCCGACCGAAGTGACCGAAGACGAGACCGGCGACCAGGGCCCCTCCGGCAAGCCCGAGCGAGAAGTTTCCAAGGGCGGGAAGGGGAATGATGATCCCCCCGATGGCGAAGGCCAGGAACAGGGCGGCCGCCAACGAACGGATGTCGACCCGGCGCTGCACGGCCTGGTGCTCGTGGCCCAGGAACATCTCGAGCTGTTCGAGCTGGTACGTCGTCCCCACCGCGACGACCACGTCACCATGCTCGAGCACCTGGTCGAAGTGGGGAACGAATTCCACGTTCGCTCGAATGATCCGGGTGATCGAGACATTGAATCGAAGGCGGATGCCCAGATCGCTGAGTGAGCGGTTGATGACTGACGTGTTCTCGACCACGATCGACCGGGTATCGAGCTCGGGGTCGTCCTCGAAGTGGTCGTGGACCTCTTCGCCGAAGGCGGTGCCCACTCTTTCGATGTCTTCCGCGAGCCCCTCCAGGCGAACGACGTCCCCCTTCTGAAGGACCGTGGTTCCGCTCGCCGTCCTCAGGGTCAGGTTGCGGAGGATTCCCGAAATGACCACGTCACTGTGCTGAAGCTCGTCGAGGTCTTTGATCTGCGTTCCGTGATAGCCTTCGTTGGTGACCCGGTAGACCCGCGCTTCCATCTTGGAATGGGATCTCGCTTCCGCCTCCATCTTGGGGCGAAGCAAGCGAACCGCGACGCTGATGAAGAGAATGACGCCCAGCAGTCCGAAGGGATACGCTACGCCGTACCCGAAGATCACTTCCTCCTCGGGGCTGAACTGGAGCGCGCTGACCAGAGCCGGGCTGGATGTGAACGCTCCGGCGAAGAGGCCCAACCCGATTCCGACCGGCACACCGCCGAGCTTGAGGATGAGGACGGTGTTCACCCCGGCGATGCCGAGAAGGACGATCACGTTTTTTATGAACCTCTTCCCGTGCTGCTTGAAGGCTCGAAAGAAGCTGGGGCCCGCTTCCAGTCCCACACTCAGCAGGAAGAGCACGATTCCCAGATCCTGGAGAATCGGAATGGGAGAGAATTGATATAGATAGCCCGCCGCCATGGCCACGATCAGGACACCGCTCGAGCCGAACCCGACGCCCTTGACCCGGAAGTTCCCGAAGGTGATCCCAAGAAGGACGATGAGGAATGTGACGACCAGCTCGCTTCTCTGGAAGAAGAACTCGAAGGGGATCACATCGTCCTGCATGGAGACGCACCTCGCGCTGAATCAACATGAGCGACAAAGCATGGCCGAATCGGACTACGGGAGCAACGAGCTCATCGTGCAGGAGGGCTGACTTCGTCGTCCCGGAGGGTTGTCCAACGTCTTGAACCGCCCCGGGTTCACCATCTTCGGACCATGCGTTCGCGAAGATTCCCGAGTTGCGCTGGGAAAATCCGCCGGACGGATGAGGCCGGGGCTCCGAGCCATATCGTCGCTGCGACCGGGGCACGCGCCACGACGCCCGCAGGAACCTGGGACGCGCTATCCGGTTGGGTTGGTGTATGGACACCCTACCGCTGCCCCCCATCCCTGCGCTGACGGTCGCACTGAAGCCGCTCGCGATCCTTTCGTCGGTGCTTCTCGCGGCCGGCTGCGGTGCGTCGGAGAATCCGGACCGGGGTGAGGACGAAGGCGGAGGCGTGACAGCGACGCGAGCCGGCCCGCTCGCGGGCCTTACCCTTCCCGACCTCGACGGCGTCGAGCGTCCGCTCAGGACCCGTGCCGACGAGATCACGGTCGTCAACTTCTGGGCGACTTGGTGCCTTCCCTGCCTCGACGAGCTTCCGGAGCTCGTGGCGCTCGACCGTCGGTGGGCGGAGGACCGCGTACGCGTCGTCGGCGTCGCGGTCGAATCGGGCGCGGCCGCCGACATCCGGGCTTTCGCCGACGAGCAGGGGATGGAGTACACGCTACTCACCGCCGATCAGCGGTGGGGGCGCAAGCATTTCGGTGTCTTCGGGCTGCCGGTGACGCTCGTCGTGGACCGCTCTGGCGAGGTCCGGCACACTCTGATCGGACCCCAGACGAAGACGGACTTCGAGGCAGCCGTCGCTCCGCTCCTCGAACCCGGAGAAGGGTGAAGGAAGCGGCGGCGGGCCCGCGCGTGGTGAGGGGACGAAGGACCGGTGACGGAAGGTGAAAATGCCCAAGGACAGAGCATCTGTGATTGATCGCAGTGTGAAGTGGCGAACGCGACCTGCAGCACGTCCCGGTGAGGGTGGCGTGCGCTTCCCGACGGTCCCCGCATCTCTCGTCGTGGCTACGGCCGCACTCCTCGGAACCGCCGCCCCGCTTTCCGCCCAACATCCGGAGCCCGGCGCCTCGGGCGCGGAGTCGGGAACGCCCGAGTTGCGGAACGAGCTGGCGAACGCGACGAGCCCTTACCTTCGCTCGGCGGCCGAACAGCCCGTCGCCTGGCAGGAGTGGGGCCCGGAGACCTTCGAGCTCGCGCGCAGGCTCGACCGCCCGATCTGGCTCGACGTCGGCGCGATCTGGTGCCACTGGTGCCACGTCATGGACCGGGAGAGCTACGAGAACCCGGAGATCGCCGCGCTGATCAACGAGCACTTCGTTCCCGTCAAGGTCGACCTGGACGAGCGACCGGACATCGACAACCGGTATCAGGCCGCCCACATCGAGCTCACCGGACGAGGCGGTGGGTGGCCGCTCACGATGTTCTTGACCCCGGACGGAGAGCCGTTCGGGGGAGGGACGTACTTCCCGCCCGAAGCCCGTGACGGACGGCCCGGGCTGAAGGACATCGTGCCCGAGGTCGCTGCCCGGTTCCACGAGGACCGCGGAGAGGTGACGGAAACCGCCCGCGAGACCCGCGAGCGCTTGAGCGAGCTCGGGAGGGCCGCCGACGCGGACGGCGATCTGGAGCACGACGTCGTCCGGGACGTCACCGAGATCGTAGAGAAGCAGTTCGATCGAGACCACGGAGGGTTCGGCAACAGCGAGGCGGCGAAGTTCCCGCACGCCGAGGCGATCCGGCTCGCCCTCGCCCGCGCGTACCTGAGGGACGACGAGGACCTACAACGCTCGGCGCTCGAGACGCTCGAGGCGTACGCCCGCAGCGGGATGCGCGATCACGTGAACGGCGGCTTCTTCCGCTATAGCGTGGACCGGGCGCTCACCGTGCCACACTTCGAGAAGATGGACTACGTGCAGGCGGCGATGCTCCAGGCGTACCTGGACGCGTATCGTTGGACGGGTGAAGAGGGGTATGCGGCGGTCGCGCGGGACATCATGCGTTACGTCGACGCCACGCTCTCCGACCCCGAGCGCGGCGGCTTTTTCGCGCACCAGGACGCCGACGTGTCGCTCGACGACGACGGGTCCTACTACACGTGGAGCTTGGCCGACCTCGAGGCGGCCGTGCCGCCGGAGGAGTTCGAAGCGATGCGCCTCTACTACGACGTCGAGGAGGACGGCGAGATGAGCGAGCATCCGGACCAGAACGTCCTGCGCCTGGAACGGACCGTGGGCGAGGTTGCCGATGAGCTCGGCATCGCTCCCGAGGAGGCCGAGCGGCGGATCCGCAGTGGGACCGAACGGCTCGAGGCCGCACGAGCCGAATGGGAAGCTCCGTTCGTGGAGACGACCGTCTTCACCGACCGCAACGCCATGCTGATCTCGGCATACCTCGACGCGTACACGACGCTCGGGGATGCCGGGGCCCGGGACTTCGCCCTCGAGACGCTCGACCGCATCCTGGAGCACGCCGTGCTGCCCGACGGCTCGGTCCGGCACGCCATGGCGGGGGAACAGAGCTACGTTGACGGCTTCATGGCCGACTATGCCGGCATCTCCGACGCTCTTCTCGACGCGTACCAAGTCACGGGGGAGAGCCGCTACCTGAGGACGGCGGAGCGTGTGATGGAGCGTGCCGTCGAGGTGTTCTGGGACGACGAGAATGGCGGGTTCTACGACCGGCCGGAAGACCCGGACGCGCCGGCGCTCCTGGCCGACCGCGTGAAGGACTTCGACGACGCCCCCCTCCCCGGGGACAACGCCGTGGCGGCGCGCGCCCTGAACAAGCTCTACCTGCTCACGAGCGCGGAGCGTTGGCGGGAGCTCGCCGCCCGGACGCTGGCGGCCTTCGCGGGCGCCGCTCGGGAGCGGGGGGTGTTCGTGGCGAGCTACGCCCTCGCGGCCGAGGCGCACCTGAACAAGCCACCCCGGACAGTCGTGATCGGGCCGGCCGGCGACACGCGCACGGACGCGCTGGTCGAGGCGGCGTGGCGGACGTTCCGGCCCGGCCGGACCGTCGCGAGCTACGATCCCACGACGGTGGAGCTCGAGACCCTCCCTCCGGCCGTGGCCGGCGCGGCGCGCGTGTTCGGTAGCGATCCCACGCCACGCGCCTACGTCTGTGTTGGCGAGACGTGCGCACCGCCGACCACCGATCCGGAGATGGTCACCGAACTCGTGCGGGAATACGGGTTGTCGGGGTCGCGCTGAAGGGAGGGGCGAAGGGGCGCACGTCCCGCTGGTTCCGACACACGCCTCCTCTTCAACGGCGCCACAACGCCTTCAACATCCGCCATATCTTGGGTTTGCGGGCCTCGGCGCGCCACCCTTCTTCGGCGAGCTCACGGATTCGTGCAAAACCGGGTCGCGGGAGGTGGGTTTCGAGACGAGCAGGCCGGTCGCAGCGAGCTCCGGACTCGTGCGTGCCTTCCCAGGGTCATGCCCACCGGGCGCGCCCTTAGCGGCGGTCGGCGGCGGCGGCGTGGTCGTGCATCCCGGCCTTCCACCAGCGCAGGAGGGCCGCACCGACCAGCCCGACCAGGAGTAGGGGGCCGACGAGTCGCAGGTTCCCGGTGACCCAGGCGATCACCGGCTCGACGTCGGCCGCGAAGATCCATCCCAGGCTCGTGTACACGGTGCCCCAGAGAATCAAGGCGGTGCCATCGACCAGGAGAAACCGCCGCGGGCTGATTCCAGCGAGCCCCGATGCCGCGGCGAGCATGGCGGAGACCCCGGGATGAACTTGCCGAGCAGGAGGTATCCGGCTCCGACCCGTGAGATCCGCGAGCTCACGGCCAGGACGCACACCTTCGGATTCGACGACAGTCCGCACGCCGAATCAACGATGGCGCTCCCCCGCCAGCGAGCCAATCCGAACCACGCGAGGTCCGAGGTCAGGCCTCCGGCCACAACCGCGGCGACCACCCCGAACGGATTCAGGACACCGGACGCCGCGATCGCTCCGGCTGCCACGACCAGCGGGGTGCTGGCCACCGGAAGTCCCGCGAACTCGGCGATGCCGAGCACGTAGAGGGCTACGTATCCGTGCGACCCCATGAAGGCGATGAGTGCGTCCAATTCAGCGCTTGCCCGTGTCTCGAGATGGGAGGGATCCTCACGAGCCAATCGCTTCCGTGCCTTGGCGGTTCCACCGCCGAATCGCTCCGGGTGGCTCCGGGGAGCCCGTCCCCGGTCGGACGGATCTGCCGGGCTCTACGAGAGTGTCAAATTCTCAACCGTTGTTTTTAGCCGAGATCAAACCGGTGGTGACACCGAAGGTCTTCGGGAATGCCCTTCGATGCCTCGCCGATGATCTCCAGGCGACGAGTGACTGAGTCCTGCTTCTCGACGTCTTCGGTAAACGACTCGAGGGTCAGACCAGCCGTGTACCGCTGCAGAAGCTCGATCGCTTCGAGGATCTCCTCGAGCAGGATCTTCACACCTCGACTCATAGCAGCGGCACGACCTCACCCATGATCCGGCCCCGGAGCTTCGGATGAAGCGATTGCGGTATGGCCACATCGACGTCGCGGCCGAGGAGGCCGATGCCCTGGTGAGCAAGCCGGGATCGCTTAGCTCGGGGACAGGAGTTGGAGCGAGGGGAAGTACGTGAGGTAACGCGAGCGTTCACGGCTGAGGAGGGTCATCCCGGCAATCGCCGCGTGGGCCCCGATATAGAAGTCCGGCAGGGGCGAGCGTCGTTCGCCTCCCGCGCAGCGGTACTTCACGAAGCTCTTTCCGGCCAGAAAGCCCGCCTGGAAGGGGAGGGCATCTCGCCGGAACGTCGAGGCTGGCAGGGCGTCGTCCAAGTCTTCGATCCTGTTGAACCGGATCGATACTTCCGCGTAGATAAGCGGATTGATGACCAGGGTGGAACGTTCCGCCTGCTGATCCAACGCGGCGGATGACCATTTGAACCACCGGGGATCTTCGGTCAGGACGTCCAAGATGACGTTGCTGTCGACCAGGGTCTCGCTCACGGAGCCTCGTCGCGAGTGAGCGCCATGATCTCGTCGGTGGTCATTGGCACATCGCCGCGCCCGCGGAGACTCTCGACAACGCGCCGGCCGCGCCGACCGGTCTCGGCCTTGGTCACAACCACGACATCACCACGCACCTCGAACTCGACCTCGGTGTGCGGCAGGAGGCCGAGGCGCTCGCGGATGTCCTGGGGAATGGTGACCTGGCCCTTCGTGGTAATTTTCATACAGCCTCCGGGTGGTATTACTACGATGCGTAATACCATTCTGGGGAGGGCGCTAGGTCAAGGCCGCAGGTCTGGTGTGGAAAGGGCTCGCGCGTGCGCACCGGTGCTCGGTGGGGAGACACCGAGACCCTCTAACCCTGATGCTACCGACCCGCGTAACCTCCATAAAACCGGCAGAATGCCCGAGTGCGGACGAAGCGACGTGTCCACACCACGTAGGCTTGCTCCGTCCGAGGGCTGTAGTGCCGAGCTCGGAGCGCGGCTCGGAGGCGGTGGAGCAGTGTCGCACCGTGCAAGGGACTGCGGGATAGCGGGATGGGCCTCCGTGACGACGCTCAGGCGCTCCGAGGCCTTCGGCCCCGAAACGCCTCTCCATGCGCCCGGCAGGATGGCCGTCGCTCCGCGACGGCGCGTCGCGGGAGTACCCTCCTCGGCTCTATCTCCACCGTACGGGCCCGCTCGGCTCGAACAAGGCCCGTCTCCAAGCGCCAAACACAAGAAAACGCGCTCCGAGGCCTGCGGCCCCGGAGCGCGTTTTCATGCGCCCGGCAGGATGGAGCTGCGGTCGCCTCCGGCGATCCTCGCTCGTCTCGCGGAACACCAGCCCAGGCCCTAACGGGAACAACCCCGCAGGCCGCTCGGCTCGAACAAGCCTCGCCTCCAAGCGCCAAACACAAGAAAACGCGCTCCGAGGCCTGCGGCCCCGGAGCGCGTTTTCATGCGCCCGGCAGGATTCGAACCTGCGACCTCATGCTCCGGAGGCATGCGCTCTATCCAACTGAGCTACGGGCGCGGCGGTGTGAAGACGGGTAAGCTAACGACCCCGGAGCCTGGGCTCCACCGTCTGCGGGTGCTTCGTCCACGCCCGTCCGGCGTCAGCGCCCGTACTTCAGCGTGCCCTCGTAGGTGCTGAGGCCCGAATCGTCGTGCACGGTCATGGTGGCGGGCCGGGTGCTTCCCATCCGGCAGGCTCCGACCTCGCCGTCGCGGTTGATCGCGACGAACTTCTCGCCCGGCGTGAAGTCGATGCCGACATTCGCGTAGTTCTCCATGATGAGGTCGGCGGTGTCCTCGCACGCCTGCTGGGGAGTTCGTCCCTGCCGCATACGCATGACGATATGGTACGCCGCGCAGGACTTGATCACGTCCTCGCCCCTGCCGGTGACCCCGGCCGCCCCTACGGCGTTGTCCACGTAGAGCCCGGCTCCGATGATGGGGGAGTCGCCCACGCGTCCCGGCACCTTCCAGCTCAGGCCACTCGTCGTGGTGATCCCGGCCACGTTCCCGTCCGCGTCCACGGACAGCACGTTGGTCGTGCCCTGCTCGAACTCCACCGCACCGTCGATCCCGGGCGCCAGGTCCGTGCCCCGAAGGTGATCCGGCGGGCCCCAGTCGTCGTCGGGATTGAGCTCCTCACGCCAACGGAGCCAGATCTCCCGGGCTTCCGGGGTGAGGAGCTCCTCCTCTTCGAAGCCGAAGGATCGGGCGAACTCCAGGGCCCCTTCTCCCGTCAGCATGACGTGATCGGTCCGCTCCATGACGAGCCGGGCGACGGAGGAAGGATTCTTGATCCGTTCCAGGCCGGCCACCGAGCCCGCGTTGTAGGTGCGGCCGTCCATGATCGACGCGTCGAGCTGGACGACCCCGTCGGCATTGGGGAGGCCGCCGTAGCCCACCCCATGGTCGTCGGGGTCGACCTCGATGACGTTGGCGCCCCGCTCCACGGCGTCGAGCGCCGACCCGCCCGAAGAGAGAAGCTCCCAGGCCTGGGTCATGGCGTTCCGGCCGGTGTCGTTGGTGTGGCTGGTGATGATCAGAGGCACCCCGGCGCTCGGGCGCCGGGAACCGGAGACGAACGCTTCCGGGCTTTTCCCGAACACTGCGAAGCCGGCACCGGCCGCCAGGCTTCCGCGCACGAACTGCCTGCGATCGACGTTCGAGTTCTCGTCGCTCATCGGTTTCCTCCTGCCATCGTAGTGATCGGCACCCGGTACGGGCGCTCGCCCCGAACGCAAGGCTAGGGGGGCGGAAGAGGAGGGGCAAGCGAGCAGTGAGTCAACGGGCCCACTCGACGGAGTCGGGCGACGAACCGGGCCCGTGATCGCACGCAATCGATACGAAACGGCGCCCCCCTGCAGACGAAGCCGGGGGGCGCCGAAATGGAGCGCGCGGAATAAGCCGAGTTCTGTCCCCTCGCGGGGGAGGATCATTCCTCTAGGGCCGCCGTTACCGACGGCCTCGAGCAGCCTACCCGGGACTCCGGCGGGGCGGGCCGCCCCTCGTCCCTTATTTGGCCTTGCTCCGGGTGGGGTTTGCCGTGCGGCTCCTGTTACCAGCAGCCCGGTGCGCTCTTACCGCACCCTTTCACCCTTACCTGTTGCCGCGCGGGGCGGCCATCGGCGGTATGCTTTCTGTGGCACTTTCCGTCGTCCTCGTCGGACGCCCGGGCGTTACCCGGCACCCTGCCCTGTGGAGCTCGGACTTTCCTCCGACGGGCGAGCCCGCCGGCGATCCTCACTCGCCACGCTCCGTGAGGTACAACCCCCGGACCATCGGAGAAGATCCCGGAGAGAACCGCTCGGCCCTCACGCCGGGCGACGCGCCCGTGTGGTGCGACAGACAGGGTGGACATAATTTCGTGAGATGACCGACACGACTCCGATTCGTCCAGGATCGCGCGCCCGCCGCGTGGTCCTCACCCTCACGGTCGCGGCACATGCCGCAGTATTCGCCGCGCTTCCGATGCCGGTGGACGCCCAGGCGCCACCCGCCGGCGAGATCGCGGAGCCTACGGTGGTCTACCTCGTACGACACGCGGAACGGGCCGAGGACGGCACGGACGACCCTCCGATCTCGGAAGCCGGCCAGGCACGGGCGCGGCTGGTCGCGCGCCTCCTGGCCGACGCGGAGGTCGAGCGGATCCATTCCACCCGCTACCGACGCACCCGGTCGACGGCCGCACCGCTCGCTGAAGCCCTGGGGCTCGAGGTCGCGCACTACGACACTGAGGACCTGAACAGGTTCGCGGCGCGGCTGCGCGCGCAGGGCGGACGGCATCTGGTGGTCGGCCACAGCAATACGACGCCCGAGCTGGTGACCGCGCTCGGAGGCGATCCGGGGGCATCGATGCACGAGGCGGAGTACGACCGGCTCTACATCCTCACCCTGACCCCGGACACGACGTCGACGGTGCTGCTCCGCTTCGGCGCGGCGCCACCGCACTGACCTCGCACGCCGACCGGATGCGCTGGGACGCGGTCGTCGTCGGAGCAGGGCCGAACGGGCTGTCCGCCGCGATCACGCTGGCCGCGGAGGGGCTTTCGACCCTCCTGATCGAGGCGAACGACGAGGTCGGAGGGGCGGCCCGCACCGCACCCCTCACGCTCCCGGGCTTTAGCCACGACGTCGGCTCGGCGGTCTACCCGATGGGGCTCGCCTCCCCGTTCTTCGCCTCCCTCCCGCTCGACGAGCACGGCCTGGATTGGGTCCATCCCGACCTTCCGCTCGCGCATCCGCTCGACGGGGGCCGGGTGGCGACCCTCCACCGCTCGCTCGACGACACAACCGAGGCCCTGGGAGGCGCCGGTCCGGCCTACCGGGAGATGGTCGAGCCCTTCGTCGAGGCCTGGCCCCGCTTCCGGCGGCACGTGCTCGACACACCGTTCCGAGTTCCGACCGCCCCACTTCTGATGGCCCGCTTCGCGACCCGCGCCTTCCGACGCACGACGCGGCTGGCCGGGGGCCTTCCGACCCCTGGCGCACAGGCCCTGCTGGCAGGCAATGCCGCCCACGCAGGCGCACCTCTGGACACCTTCCCACCTTCGGCCGTGGGGCTGGTCCTCATGATCGCCGGACACGCCGTCGGCTGGCCGGTGGCGCGAGGTGGGGCAGGCGCGATCACCGAGGCGCTCGCGGCACACTTCCGGTCGCTCGGCGGAACGATCGAGACCGGCCGCGCCGTGACGTCCCTCGACGATCTTCCCGAGGCCGAAGCGGTGGTCCTCGCGCTCACGCCCGCCCAGATCGCACGCATCGGGGGCGACGCCCTCCCGGCCCGGTACCGCACCGGGCTGGAGCGCTGGCGGTACGGCCCCGGTGCCTTCAAGGTGGATTGGGCGCTCGACGCGCCAATCCCGTGGACGTCCGATGCGTGCCGCCGTGCGGGCACCGTGCACCTCGGCGGCACCCTCGAAGAGATCGCGGCGGCGGAAGGGGCTCCGGCACGCGGCCGGCTCGCAGAGAACCCGTTCGTCCTCCTCGCCCAACCGTCACTCTTCGATCCCTCGCGCGCACCGGAGGGCCGGCATACGGCGTGGGCCTACTGCCACGTACCCAATGGGTGGCGCGGGGACGCCACGGAGGTGATCGAACGGCAGGTCGAACGGTTCGCCCCCGGCTTCCGCGACACCGTCCTCGAGCGGTGCGTGCACGGTCCCTCCGACCTGGAAGCGTGGGACGGCAATCTCGTGGGGGGCGACGTCAACGGCGGGGCGCTCACCCCGCGGCAGTGGCTCGGCCCCGAGCGCTGGAGCTTGCACCCTTGGTCCACCCCCGTCGCGGACCTCTACGTCTGCTCGGCCGCCACGCCACCGGGCGGAGGCGTCCACGGGATGTGCGGACACCATGCCGCACGCTCGGCGCTCCGGAGCTCGTTCGGCATCCACGCCCCCACGGTTTTCGGATCGCCCTCGTGAGCATACCGTAGGGCGCCGCGCTCGCCCACCGTCCGGAGACCCTCTCATCGACACGCACGCACCGTCCTCGAACGGAAGCGGAATCACGCTCGCGTTCTTCACGGCCGCCATCACGGTCTCCGCCGCGCTTCTCTTCGTCGTGCAGCCGATGGTCGGGAAGATGATCCTGCCTCAGGGGGGCGGCAGCCCGCAGGTCTGGATCACCGCGCTGGTCTTCTTCCAGTCGGCGCTTCTGGCCGGCTACGCCTACGCCCACTACAGCGTGCGCTGGCTGGGACCCCGCCGGCAGATCTTCCTGCACGCCGTGGTCCTGCTGCTTCCGGCGCTCGTCCTCCCCATCGCGCTCCCCGAGTTGCCGGCTCTGGAAGGCGCGCCCCCGTCCCTCTGGATCCTGGCGCTCCTGACGGTAGGGGTGGGGGCTCCGTTCTTCGTGGTCGCCTCCGCGAGTCCGTTGCTCCAGAGCTGGTTCGCCAGCACGAGGCACATGTCGGCCGGGGATCCGTATTTCCTGTACGCAAGCAGCAATGCGGGGAGCCTGGTGGGGCTCCTCGTCTACCCGTTCGTGGTCGAGCCGCTGCTCCCGTTGAGCACCCAGTCCACGGCCTGGGCTCTCGGGTACGCGCTCTTCGTAGTCCTCGCGGCCGGATGCGCCATGGCGGCGTTGCGTTCGGGAAAAGCGGGATTTGCGCGGACCGGCCCGACCACGGAGGTGAAGGCGAACGGCGAAGCAACCCCGACCGCCCTACCGGAGCACCCGGAGCCCGCCCCCGGCGACCGTGCGTTCTGGCTCGCCGCCTCGGCGATCCCTTCGGCGCTCCTCATGGGCGTCACGCACTTCATCACGAGCCGGGTGGCGCCGGTGCCACTCCTCTGGGTGCTGCCCCTCGCTCTGTACCTCATCACCTTCATCGTCGCGTTCTCCCGGTTCCGGACGGTCTCGACGGAGCGGGTATCCCGCCTTCTCGCCATCCTGGGGGTCTTTCTCGCGCTGGCGCTGCTCGCCCGCCTCGGCGACCCGATCTGGCTCATCGTGATCCTGCACTTGGCCGTGCTCACGGTCGGCGCCCTGCTCTGTCACCAGCGGTTGGCCGACCGCAGACCGGACCCGCGGCACCTCACCGAGTTCTACCTCCTGATCTCGCTCGGCGGCGTCCTGGGTGGTGCGTTCAGCGCCCTGATCGCGCCCGTGGCCTTCAACGACATCGCGGAGTATCCGATCGCGGTCGCGCTGGCCGCCCTCCTCCGGCTTCCGATGCGCGGCACGCGTACCAGGGGTGACGAGGGCGAAGCACCCTCCGAGGCATCCGTCCCTCTTCGCACCCGCGCCCTCGATTTCGCGCTACCCGCGGCGTTGGGCGTGTACATGCTCGTCGGCGACCGATTCGTGGCCCCCATGGAATCAGTTCCGGACGGGGTCGTCGTCGTGGTGCTCGCCTTCGTGCCCAGCATCCTGGTGTTCACCTTCGCGCCGCGGCCGCTCCGGTACGTGCTCGGCCTCTCGCTCCTCTTCTTCTTCGCCCAGTCGGGACAGATGTACCGTGGGAACGTCCTCCACCAGGAGCGCACCTTCTTCGGCATCCACCGGGTCGTTACGGATCCCGACGAGTCGCTGACCATGCTCTACCACGGAGCCACGGCGCACGGAATCCAGAGCCGCGACCCCGGGCGGGAGGACGAGCCCCTCGCCTACTACCACCGGAGCGGCCCCGCGGGTAGCATGGTCGCCGCCCTCGCGGAGCAGCCCGACCGCCGGGACATCGCGCTGGTCGGTGTCGGCACGGGAGCGCTCGCCGCGCTGGCCGGCCCCCACCAACACCTCACCCTCTACGAGATCGACGCGGAAGTTATCGAGATCGCCGAGAATCCGCGCTACTTCACCTTTCTCGAGGAGAGCCCCGCGTCCTACGAGACCGTCATCGGAGACGGCCGCATCCAGCTCGCGGAGTCGGAACGGCGCTTCGACCTCATCGTGCTCGACGCCTTCACCGGCGGCTCCATCCCCGTCCATCTCCTGACGCGGGAAGCCGTCGAGCTCTACCTCGACCGACTGCGACCCGGCGGCATCCTCCTCTTCCATGTCTCCAACAGGCATCTCGCGCTCGCGCCGGTGCTCGCCACCCACGCCCGCGATCTCGAGCTCTTCGCGTACGAGCGCGTCGACGCGCGCACGGATCTCGAGGAGGGGATCTTCGGCTCGCACTGGGTGACCCTCGTACGACGTCCCGAGGCGCTGGAAGGCGTTCCCGACACGGGCTGGCGCGAGCTCCGGGCAGCTGCGGGCGCGCGGGCCTGGACGGACGACTTCTCGAACCTGCTCACGGTGCAGCGCTGGTTCTGAGTCCGCCGGCGCCTCGACCACGGGCTGCTAGTGTCAGTCGTCGTTCCGCACCGCCGTCACGCCCACCCCTCGCTCGCGAACCGCTCCCCGTCCTTGGCCACGATCAGGCCTTCCGCGCCGGGGACCCGCTCCAGCATGGCGAGGCCCGCTTCGGGGCCGAGCACGAGCAGGGCCGTCGAGAGGGCATCGGCGTCCATGGCGGTATCGGTCACCACCGTCACGGAGCTCGTGTGCTCGGGGGAGCGGCCGGTGCGCGGGTCGAGGATGTGGTGGTGGCGCCGGTCCTGGGTAAACGCCTGCATGTAGTCGCCGGACGTCGCCACGGCCTGCCCTCGCAGGCGAAGCTGCGCGAGAGACCGAGCCGGCTCGTCCGGGTCTTCCACCGCGATCGTCCACGGATCGTCCCGCACGGCCGTCCCTCCCGAGGCGATGTCACCTCCAGCGTCGACCATGATGCGCTCCGCCCCGGTCGCCGCGATCTCGGCCACGGCCCGGTCGACCACGAACCCCTTGGCGATGCCGTCCAACGTGAGCGCCATGCCGGGCCGTGTGAAGCGCACCTGCCCGTCACGCACATCCACCCCGTCGAAGCCGACCGCCCGGAGCGCCCGCTCGATCTCCTCCCGGGTGGGTAGCGAACCGTCCCGTTCGTGGCGGCGCTCGTAGGCGCGCAGCAACGGCGCCACGGTCGGGTCGAACGCTCCGCCGCTCCAATCGTGCATCGTCCGGGCCCGCCGGAGCACCGCACGGAGCTCGTCCGGCACCGGCGCGAGCATGCCGTCACGGTTGAGCGCCGACATCGGCGTGTTCGCGGCATGCCGGCTGAGGATGCCTTCGAGTCGCTCGATCTCCGCGAACCCGCTCCGCACGATCGCACGCGCGTGGCCGCCGTCCTCGTGCACGGCCGTGATCGTGACCAGCGTCCCGAGCCGTGGCCGGGTCTCGGTGACGCGTCGCAATCCGGCGCGCCGGAGAATCTCCAGCGTGAGTCCACCGCCCAGCGCCAGCGCGGCACCGCCGACCGCGGTGATCCGCAGCACGTCGCGGCGCGTCAGCTCACGAGGCTCAGACACCAGCGCTCTCCCGCTGCCGTCCGTCCTTCAGCTGCACCAGCCTGGGGCGGACGTCGGCCATGTCGTGCCGGCACACGCCGACCTTCTCGATGAGGTTCGTCTCGCACCGATTGCACCGCACGCATTCCTTGAAATCGATCTTCGGCCCCTCGATGGCACCGGTCGGGCAATCGTTCTCGCAGACCTTGCACACGTCGCACTGCTCCACGCGCCCGATCCGGCGAAGAGAGAGAAACGACGCCACGGCGAGCCCGGCGCCGAGCGGGCACGCGTACCGGCAATAGAAGCGTGGGACGACGGCCGAGGCAACGAGGAACGCGCCGGCGATCATCCACAGGAAAAACGATGGGCTCAAGAAGAAGACCGTGCCGAACGGCTCGAAGTACTGATAGAGGCTCGTCCGGCTCCCGAGTAGCGCCGGCACGAGGATCAGCGCCAGAATCACGTACTTCGCCTTGAGGGCGGGCAGGTGGATACGCCGGGGCACGTCGATACGGAAGCGGCGCGGCACCACCCGCTCGATCATGTCCTGGAGCGCTCCGAACGGGCAGAGCACGCCACAGAAGACCCGCCCCCACACCAACGTCGTCACCACCGTGACGACCACCATGATGAGGAGCGGAAGGTCTCGCAGGAACACGTCAGGCCCGACCCAGATGGCGGCGGTGACGTGCGAGATCGACAGAAAGCTCCCGTCCAGAAAGCCGAGAAACGCGATCGTCGCCGCCAGGGCCGCGTAGCGTAGCGCCGTGTTCTTCAGGAAGAAGGCGACGAGCGCGAGCCCGAGCACGAAGCTGAGCCCCACGACCCGCGACCAGTCGGTTCCGGCCAACGTCCGTGCCAGCTCGGACTCCTCTTCCACCGTGGAGAAGTCGAACGCCCCCTCTTGCGTCCGTGGAGGGGGCGAAGAATCCGTCGGGCCGGTGGACGTCGCCTCACCGCTCGCGGCCATCCCGGTCCCTGCGGAGTCGACAGGCTCTTCGTCGAACTCCTCCTCCTCCGATGTCCCGGCAACGAGCTCGGCGTCGGGCGCGCCCGTAGGTTCCGCATCGGTCGATGGCTCGCCCGGGGAAGGTGCCGTGGCACCTTCGACCGCGGCGTCCGCGCCGGGTTCGTCGACCGAGTCCGCCGTCGGCTCGGGGGCTTCCACCGCGGGAGCATCGGCTACGGAGGGCTCGGTCGCGGCGACAGCCGCGGATTCGGGGGAAGGAGGAGCCTGCTCATCGAGGGCATCGAAGTAGGTCAGGTAATGGCCCTCGTGGTCGTCCAGGTCGTACATCATGGTGAACGGCCGGGTCACGTCGATCCGGTCGTCGAGCATGAACACCCCGGCCATCACCGCCTCACCGTCCACCCGTCCACCCCGCGTCATCCCCAGCGAGTAGATCTGGCTCCTCGGCAGCTCGAGGGTGTCACCACCCTGCTCGACGTACCAACCCTCCCGCACGAACAGGCGCAGCCGCGGTCCCTCGAGCGCGTACATGAGGTAGGTGGGGTCCTCGACGTTCTGCCGTTCGGCCGCGGCGTGGAGGCGCGGCACGTCTTCCTCGCCGACAAAGAACTCGGCGATCGAGTCGTTGGGCAGGTGTGTCATCGAGATGTCGAGGTAGCCCTGATCGTCCTCGATGAGCATCCGCTTCAACACCCCGCGGGAGCGCATCTCGAACCACGAAAGCTCCTCGAGGACGATCGGGCCCTGCTCGACGTCCCCCAAAACTTCCTCGCCGTACGCCTGAGCCACCCGCCGACTCGCGTTCCGGATGCCGCGAGCGAGCGCCCGCGTGCTGATCGTCGCGCGCGTGACACCATCCACGTCCCCGTTCACCTCGAACGGGTCCGCGACGCTCTTCCCGGCGAACTGCTCCTGGACGCCGTCTCGTCGAAGAAAGTCCCCCATGCTGCTCCGGTAGGACTCGTAGTACTCCGTCACGCGCGCCCCCGTGAGGCGGCCGTCCACCCCCAGTCCCACGATCGCCCGCACCGGTCCGCTGTAGCCTTGTTGTTCCGGAGGAATGTCCCGCGTTAGAAACACGAAGCCGAGGAGCTCCTCGCCGTCGTAGGCCCGGATGACCGGTGGGTCGCCCCTCTTGCTCTCGAAACGGTCCGCGCCCGGCATGACCTCTTCGAGTCGGTCCCGGGAGATCCCCGAGACCGACTGTGCCCCGAGGTCCACGGCGAGAACCGCGCAGAGGAGCAGCAGCGCGCACGGCACGCGCGAGGGAAACGGTAGGTGAGAGGCCATGGTGATTGGCGGCGACCCGGATACATGGACACGAACGACGGGTTCGGACCCCGCAAGGACACCCTGAACCCGGCGGCTGCTGACGGACCGCGGGGACTGACGGGTGCTTCCGGCTCCGTAACCGACGGCCGCGGGCCTTCCAACCTGGAACCGAGCCCCCACAGCGTACCGACCCGCTATACCGCGACGCAACACGTCGATCAGGCCGTGCCCTGTCGAAGTCTCCGGATCGTGCGCATAATGATGCTCGATGTGGTGTAGGGTATTGGACTCCAAGGAGGATGAATATGAAGAAGTGGTCCCGCGCGCCGTTCGCGCTGATCATGGGCGTCAGCGTCGCGGTGACGCCGGTGTCCGCGCAGCAGGAGCGCCACGACATGTCGACGTTCGAGCGTCCGATCGAGATGGCGGACAACGTCTGGATCGAGGAGCTCACCATGCCCGAGGTTCGGGACCTGCTCCGGAGCGGCACGAACACCGCGCTCATCCTGACCGGCGGCATCGAAGAGAACGGGCCATACCTGACCACCGGCAAGCACAACCACGTGCTCCGCGTGACGGGAGAGGCCATCGCCCGAAAGCTCGGGGATGCGCTCATTGCTCCGATCGTCACCATCGAGCCCGGCAATCCGGAAAATGCCGACACACCCGGCGGAATCCGCTATTCCCAGGAAACCTATCGGGCGGTGCTGCGCGACTACGCGATGAGCCTCAAGGCCCAGGGCTTCACCCGCATCTTCATGATGGGCGACAGCGGCGGCAACCTGCGCGGCATGGAAGAAGTCGCCTCGGAACTCAGCGAGAAGTGGGCTAACGAGGACGTGCTCGTCGCCCACGTCGACGAGTACTACAACTACGATGACGTGCTGCAGTACCAGATCGACGTGCTCGGCGTCCCCGAGACACGGTACGCGGACGGGTTCCACGACAACTACTACATCACGTCGATCATCATGAACGACGATCCCCGGTTCGTCCGCTTCGAGGAGCGGCTCGAGGCCGACAAGGCCTCGATCAACGGGATCCCGATCTCGCCGATCGGTGAAACGCTCGAGCACGGACGCAGGCTGATCGACTTCCGTGCGGACGCGACAGTGGAGGCCATCCGCGAGCTCATCGCGGAGCACTCGCACTGACGGGTCGGTCGGGAGCGGGCGGTTCCCCTCGAGGAGCCGCCCGCTTCACGACTGTTGCTACGACACCACCCCTCCGGGCTCGATGCGCACCCGGGCCCGCCCGGCGCTACAAGGCCACAGTGGCGTGACCGACAGGCCCTGCACGGAGGATTCCGCCCCTCGCTCGGACTTGGACATCGTGCGGATCTCGTAGCGCCACCAATCGGCGGGCTCCGGATCGGTCACGAGCGCCACGTCCCGGGAAAGGGAGAGCTCCGGCGCGAACCACGCGTCCTCCGGAAACGCCGCCGGATCCCACCGGTACGCGATCTCCAGCGCCCCGTCTTCCTCGAACGTCAGCTCCTTCATCAACGCACCCCGGCCCTCGAACGAGAGGGCGATTCGGACCACTCCATCCGCCGTCTCGTGCGCGTGCTCCGGCCGCTCCGACGACCAGACCCTGAGCGGCTCGTAGTCCGCGATCTCGTACGTCTCCCGGTCGAGCGCTCCGTCCAACACACGCTCGACGGTCAGGGCCCGGTCCTCCGCGTCGTAGGGGGGGAGCTCGGTGAAGCCCAGCCGTTCCTCCATATCGTGGATCGACGGCATGCCCTCATCGGGGGCGGCCTTGTCGTGACGGTCGCTCGAGCCGCCCCCGCCGCTGTCGCGCCCTTCCGACCCGGATACGCCGACGCTGCCGCTCCCCGCATCCTTGTCGGTGTCCGCTCCAGCCCGGTGGTAGCTTTCCCAGCGCCTCGTGAGCACGTCGCCGAGGTTCAGGCGCGCGGCGAAGCTCGTGAGCTCGGTGACGGCACCGCCACGGTCCAGATCGACCATGCTCGAAAAGGCATGGGAGTGCACCCAGAGCTCCCGGGTGCCGTTTCCACCCACCGCCAACCCTTCGAGCTCGAGCGGTTCCCCCACCCGTAGCGCCTCCTCGGCCTCGGCGAGGCTGGCCCATATCGCTTCTCGAAGGTGCTTCAGGTACAACCCGCCGAACACTCCGTGCCAATACGCGTCGTTGCACCGCGCGCGACCGACGGCATGGCGAACGGCGGGGGGAGCGTCGCGTTGGCGCGCCAGATCGGCGAGGAGCGAGGCCTTCCTGTGCATGCGTCCCGACTCGGGATACATCGACATGAAGTTGCGCCAGTGCCCGCCCCGCACGAACCGGGCACCGACGTCCGCGACGCCGATGCGCTCGAGGGTCTCCTCGATCCCTTCCAACGCCACGGCGGAAGCGGCCGGCAGCGACCACCCTTCCATCTCACGGTACGCCGCGGAGGGCAGGTAGGACGGACCGGCGTGCGGCACGGTCTCGACGGCCTCTCCGGCGCCGAGCATCTCCACGACGCCTTCGTCCACCAGCCGCGTCATCGTGTCGAGGAAGTCCTCCAACCAGCCGGACTCCCAGACCCACTCGGCGGTCCCTGGCCATCCACCGAACTTCTCCCCGTCGTCAGCGAGGATGGCGAGCGGGTAGTCCTCGCCCCGCAGCCCACGCACGTAATCCTCGAGCTCCGAGACCGGTCGGAACGGGACGAGATACCGCAAGCGCTCGTCGATCGGGAGAAGCGCCATGCCGTGGCCACCCGCTTCCGTGGTGTGCGGGCGGTGAAGGGTCTCCGGGGGATGACCCGCGACGAGGAAGTGCCGGTCGTCCACGAAAGCATGGCGAACCCCCGCCCCAACCAGATCCTCGGCCAGATCGGGCTCCCACACACGCTCGGTGAGCCAGAGCCCCGAGGCTTCGACACCGAACCGACGCTCCACCCACTCGCTCATCCACTCGATCTGCTCGAAGCGCTCGGTCCGTGAGAGCGCCGGCAGAACGGGCTCGTACAATCCGGACAGAAGCATCTCGACTTGGCCTTCAGAGGCCAGATCGCCGATCCGGTCGAGAAGCGGGTGGCGGGCCCGCTCGAGCCACTCCAAGAGCGGCCCCGACACGTGCAGGGAGAGCGGAAGAAGCTCGCGGTCGGCCAGACGCTCGAGAAAGGGCAGGTAAACCTCGTCCGTATGGCTCCGGAAGACCGAATCGAAGTTTCCCACGGGCTGGTGAAGGTGCAGGCCGAACACGAAACCGACGGGCCTCCGCCCCCCGAGCGCTCGTGGTTGGAAGGACGACTCGCCGAAGCCCAGCGCATGCGCCACCCGCCGGCTGGACTCGTCCGGGCCCGCCGGAACGCGGGATGTGTGGTGCGCGAAGAGGGTCTGTGCGGCCCGGAGCGTTTCGTGGTCCTCCGGCCTCAGGGCGTGCGCGCGGGCGGAGGCTTCACGGGCCGCTTCCGGCCCCGGAGCACGCAGAAAGCGCCGTACGGCCGTGAGCAAGGGCGCATCCCGCACGCGAGTGCCCTTGCGCGCGTCCGAGCCCGACGGGGTCCGGGCGGGCTCGCCACCCGACACGAATTCCGGGGCTACCTCCGCGCTCGTTCCTGTTATGGGGCGCCCGCGCCGGACACCCTCGTCCCAGATCCGGCGCCCGTCACCCACCGCCGGATCGTTGCTCTCGGCTTCCGCGAGGCGAGCGCGCAGACGCTCTTCCCACGCCCCACCGGCAAGCCCGAGCAGGTCCAGCGCGTGCGCCGCGTACCGCAACACCTGCAGGGGCTCGAGCCTCGCCAGGTCGTCGAAGAACCATCCACACGAGGTGAACATCCGGAGCGCGTCCACCTCCGCCTCCAGCAGCGCGACGAGCCGCTCGATCCCTTCCGCGTCGAGCCCGGGGCGTGCTCTGTCGCGCACGAACGCGCGCTTGTCGGCCAACGTTCCCTCGAGGACCCGGCCGTACGCATCCCGGAGAGCCCACGGATCGTCGAGCCAGACGGACGCTTCCTCCTCGAACAGGGCATGAATATCACCTGCGAGCTCGTCGAGCGCGTCCCGCAGCACCTTGCGCCACGCCTGCTGCGTGTCTTCGTGGGGCGCGACCTTGCACCCACATGCGGCTCGCCAACGCTCGACGCCGTGCGCGCACGACCAGGAGCTCGGCTCGACCAACGTCACTTCCTCCACGGGCGGATTACGGCGCAGGAACGAGGCGTAGCTCTCGAGGCGAACGTCGCCCCGACGCTCGAGCCCCGACAGCGTCGCGGCGAGCGCCATGTCCGACCACGGGTGGTGGTGTCCGAACGTCTCGCCGTCGGTCGCGAGCGAGACCAACCGCGTGTCCGGAGCTTTCGCCTGATTCGCCAAGTCACGGATCCACGCGTCGGCGTCGCCGAGCAGCGAGCCGAACGCCACGCCGTGCGAGAGCGCTCCGTCGTAGATGAAGACCGCGATCGAGCGGCCACCCCCAAGGGAGACTTTGCCCGGCATGCCGTCCGCCGGTGGCGTCTCCACTTGGTCCGGGGCGAGCACGGTGAAGGCGATCCCCTCGTCGGCGAGCACCTCGAGGGTCTCCGTGTCCACGGCCGTCTCCGGGAGCCACATCCCCTCGGGCTCCCGTCCGAATCGTCTACGAAAGTCGGCGATGCCCCACCGCACCTCGGTCACCTTGTCACGGCGCGACGCCAGGGGGAGGATCATGTGGTGATATGGTGCGGCCAGGGCGTTGCCCGTGCCCGCACGGCCCACGCTGCGCGCATCGGCCTCCAGGAACGCGGCGTACGTCGCGGGTGCCTCCCGCGCGAGCCATCGAAGCAGGGTGGGGCCCGCATCCCAGCTCATCCATTCGAGGGTGTTGAGCACGTCGCGGATGCGCCCGTCTCGGTCCAGGACCCGCGCCTCCGTCACCGGACGATAGCATTCCGCCAGGATGCGCTCGTTCCAGTCGTGATACGGCGCCGCGGACAGTTCCCGGGGGACCCGCCCGGTCACGGGATCCTCCCGCGGCGGCTGATAGAAATGGCCGTGCACGACCACCGATGGACGGCTCACGACTCACGCTCCTCTTCCCCACCACCGCCTTCAACGATCCAACGGCGATGGTTCCGGGCCGCCTCGTATACATCCCCGTACTCGGCTGCCGACCGGTCCCAGCTGAAGTCCCGCTCCATCGCCGAGCGCACGCGCTCCTCCCACGCCGCTCGGTTCCGGTAGAGGTCGATCGCGTACCCGACGACTTCCTCGAGCGCCCACGGCTGGTACTCGTCGAACAGGAAGCCGGTGATGCGGTCCTCGACGGTGTCCGTCAGCCCTCCTACCCGCCGCGCGACCGGCAGGGCTCCGTACCGTTGCGCTCGCATCTGAGTGAGACCGCAGGGCTCGTAGAGGGAAGGCATCAGCAGAAAATCCGCTGCCGCCAGGAGCTTGTGCTCACGCTCCTCCGTGAACGAGAAGCTGTGCCCGATCCGGTCGGGCGCTTGGGTCGCCAGCCGGGCGATCGCCTCCTGGTAGCGCGCCTCGCCCTCGCCCAGAAACGCCCACTGCGCGTCCAGCCTCGGGATCATCTCCGCACCGAGGATGATGTCGAGTCCTTTCTGCTCGACGAGGCGCGCGCTCATCGCGAACAGCGGAGCGGTGGGATCCGGGGTGAGCCCCAGGCGCTTCTGGAACCACACCTTGCAACGGTCCTTTCCCGAGAGGTCCTCGGCAGTGTAAGGCGCTTCGATGGCCGGGTCGCTCGCCGGATTCCACACCTCGTAGTCGATCCCGTTGAGGATGCCCACGAACCGGTCCTGGAGCTGGTTGAAGGTGTCGTGCAGACCGAAACCACCCGTGTGGGTCCGGAGCTCGTGCGCGTGTGTCGGGCTGACCGTCGTCACCATGTCCGCGAAGACCAGCCCACCCTTGAGCAGGTTCACGTTCCCGTACCACTCCATCCGGTCCAACGTGAAGAGCTCCATGCCGAGACCGAGCTCGGCCAGGGCCTCGGGAGGATAATGTCCTTGGTAACCCGCGTTGTGGACGGTGAGCACCGACGCGACGTCATCGTAGAACGGGTCGTCGGCCAGGACGGTTCGGAGGTACACCGGCGCGAGCGCGGTATGCCAGTCGTGGGGATGGATGAGCACCGGCGCGTCCCCGAAGCGGGGAAGGCACTGGAGCACGGCCCGACAAAAGAAGGAGAAGCGGAGGTGGTTGTCCGGATAGTCGTGCCCCTCGCCGTAGAGCCCCGGTCGGTCGAAAAACCCGTCGTGCTCCACGAAATACACGCTCGGACCCTCCTCGCCCACCGCCGCGTCCTCGAAGATCCTCGCCCACTCGGGCCCTCGCGACGTCGGCACCTCGAACCCGTCCCCCACCGCGCGGAGCTCCGCGGCGGACTCACGCACCCGACGGTATAGGGGCATAAAGACCGAGGTCTTCCGTCCCGCCCTGGCTTGGTAGGTCGCGATTCCCCGCACGGCCTCCGCCAGGCCGCCGGTACGGGCATACGGCCAGTATTCGGTGGCCAGGTGAACCACGGCGTGGCCCTCGCTGGATCGCCGCGTGTTCTGGACAGAGGAATGGGCGTCGGCGGCTGCTGGTGGCATGGCGGAGGCTCGGCTGACGGTGGACCCGGCGGACGTGTTGCCACAACATACACTTGTGGAGGGGCCAGTTCGAACCCCTCTTACCCACCGTTTCCCTTTTCGTCGATGTCGGAGCCCTCGTGACCGTTCTCTCCGAAGAAGTCGTCGATGCGCTCGCCGCCGGAACGCTCGATACGCCTTTCGACGTGCTGGGCATCCACCCGGCCCCGAAGGAGCGGGGAAAGCGTTCGGACGGCAAGGTGATCCGGGCGTTCATTCCGTGGGCCCGGTCGATCCACGTCGTCCGCGGCGACACGCGCATCCCGATGGAGCGCCTCCACGCGTCCGGGCTGTACGTGGCGTCCTTCGACGACGAAGCGTTCTTCCCCTACCGGCTCTCCGTCGAAGACCCGAACGGGCGCGAGTGGGAGATCGACGATCCGTACCGGTTCCCCCCGGGGCTCGACGAGTCTCGCGTGCGCGCCTTCCTCTCGGGGCGCGAGCGACGCGTGCACCAGGTTCTCGGAGCGCGGCCGATGGAGCTGGACGGGGTCGCCGGCACGCTCTTCGCCGTATGGGCACCCCATGCCCGGGCCATATCGGTCATGGGAGACATGAACGGCTGGGACGGACGCTGTCACCCGATGCGCTTCCGTGGCGACACGGGTGTCTGGGAGCTGTTCATTCCCGCCGTCGGGCGAGGAGCTCGCTACAAGTTCCGGATCGTCGATTGCCACGGCGCCGTATTGGAAAAGACCGACCCTTGCGGCCGCGCCGTCGAGCTGCGACCGGCGACGGCCTCGGAGGTATGGCGAGAGGACCGGTATCACTGGGCCGATGACGATTGGATGGAGGAACGCACGCGCTGGGACGCGGACCGCTCACCGATCTCGGTCTACGAAGTCCATCTCGGGTCTTGGCTCCGGAGGGACGACCGTCCCGGCGAGGATCCGGGCTGGCTGACGTACCGGCAGCTCGCCGACCGGCTCGTGCCGTACGCGGCCGACATGGGCTTCACCCACCTCGAGCTACTCCCCGTGCTGGAGCATCCGCTGGACCAGAGCTGGGGCTACCAACCGCTCGGCTTCTTCGCGCCCACCTCCCGGTTCGGGACTCCCGACGACTTTCGGTACTTCGTCGACCGGGCGCATCAGGCCGGTATCGGCGTCATCCTCGACTGGGTTCCGGGGCACTTCCCGGAAGACGCGCACGGCCTGGTCCGCTTCGACGGGACGGATCTCTACGAGCACGCGGCCCCGGGTCAGGCACGCCACCCGGACTGGGGCACGCTGTCCTTCGACTTCGAGAGTCCGGCCGTGCGGTCGTTCCTGATCTCCAGCGCGCTGCACTGGCTCGAGGACTATCACCTGGACGGACTACGCGTGGACGCGGTCGCCTCCATGCTCTACCTGGACTACTCCCGCCGCGAGGGCGAGTGGACCCCCAATATCCACGGCGGTAGGGAGAACCTGGGTGCCGTAGCCTTCCTGAAGGAGCTCAACGACGCGGTGCACGCGGAGTGCCCCGGAGCACTCACCATCGCGGAAGAGTCCACGTCCTGGCCCCAGGTGTCGCACGGCACGGACAGGGGCGGCCTCGGCTTCGACCAGAAGTGGAACATGGGGTGGATGAACGACACCCTGGAGGTCATGGAGACGGATCCGCTCTACCGGAAGTACCGCTACGGAAGCTTCACCTTCTCGCTGCTCTACGCCTTCAGCGAGCGCTTCGTTCTCCCGTTCTCGCACGACGAAGTGGTCCACGGGAAGCTGTCCATGCTCTCCAAGATGCCGGGCCCCAACGTGGAGAAGTTCGCCAACCTGCGGGCCCTTTACGGCTTTCAGTGGGCACACCCCGGGAAGAAGCTCCTTTTCATGGGATGTGAGCTCGGGCAGTGGACCGAGTGGAGCGTGGACGGGTCCCTCGACTGGCCCTTGCTGGATTTCGAAACGCACGAAGGACTCCGCCTGCTCGTCGGTGATTTGAACCGACTCTACCGCGAGGAGCCGGCTCTCCACGTCCAGGACTTTCACCCGGACGGCTTCGAGTGGCTCGACTGTGAGGACGCGAACCGCGTCCTCCTGGCTTGGGTGCGGTGGGCCCCCGAGTGGCGGGACTACATCGCCGTCGCCGTCAACCTGACGCCAGTGCCCCGGCCGGACTTCAAGCTTCCGGTTCCGTTCTCCGGGCGTCACCGGGTGGTGCTCAACACGGACGCGCCGGAATACGGGGCCGACGGCGGGCTGTTGGTTCCGCCCACGCTCGACACCCGTGCCGAGTCGTACAAAGGACGCGAGCATGTGCTCGACCTGCCGCTGCCCGGCCTGTCGACCATCTACGTCAAGCCCGACGAGCCAGGCTGACCGACGGCCGACGGGACACGCTTGCTACGGCCCGTCTCCCGACGCGACTCCGGCCTTTTCCGAGCCCACCCCGACCGGTGGATCGTCTTCCTCCAGAACACCCTGCAGGGCGGGCGCGTAGAATTTCGATGCGTAGTCCTGTACCATCCGCCGCGCTGTGAAGGACTGGCCGGCCGAACGCAGGGCGTGCTTCATGTAATGCACGAATTTGCGCGGGACCCCGTCCTCGTCCTCCTCGTAGTAGAGCGGCACGACCTCGCGCTCGAGGATCTCGAAGAGCGCTTCGTGATCCTGAGCATCGACCTCCTCCTCGGTGCCTTCGGCTCGAGGGAGCGCCCAACCGTTGTCGCCCGTGAAGCCCTCGGCCCACCATCCGTCCAGCGTGCTCAGATGCGGCACGCAGTTCAGGGCGGCCTTCATGCCGCTCGTGCCCGACGCCTCCATGGGGGCACGGGGCGTATTGAGCCAGACGTCGACCCCCTGGACCAGCCGGTGAGCGACGTGGAGCTCGTAATCCTCCATGAACGCGATGCGCCCCTCGTATCGAGGATCCCGAGTCGCCTGCCACACCTTCTGGAGAACCCGCTTCGCCGTGTCGTCGGCGGGGTGCGCCTTACCGGCGAACACGAGCTGAACCGGCCTGCGCGGATCGGTCAGGAGCCGAGCCAGGCGCTCCTCGTCCATGAACAGCAGGTGCGCGCGCTTGTACGTGGCGAAGCGCCGCGCGAACCCGAGCGTGAGGGGCTCGGGCGCCAGTAACGTCCCACGTCCCACCAGCTGCGACGCCTCCTTCCAGAGGTCCCGCCACCGGGTGCGGGACTCCTCACGGCAGAAGTGCAACAACACCTTCTTCAGCTCGACGTGTGCCTCCCAGAGCTTCCTGTCGTCCAGCTCGAGCACGCGGTCCCACAGAGTCGGATCGTCGAGGTGGGATCCCCAATCGGCCCCCAGGTGCTCGTCGAGCAGCTCCATGTATCGATGAGACATCCAGGTGCCCAGGTGCACTCCGTTCGTGACGCCCTGGATCGGCACGTGTGCCACGTCGCGGCCGGGCCACAAGCACGTCCAGAGCTTGCGGGTGACGTCCTTGTGTAGGGCCGACACGCCGTTGACGTGTCCGGCAAGGCGAATCGCGGCGGCCGTCATGTGGAAGCGGTTGTGATCGATCTCCGGGTGATTGCCGATCGCCCCGAAGCTCTCCCGGTCCATTCCGACGGATTCGTGATACTCGCCGCACACGGAATCGATGAGCTCGGGGGGAAACATGTCGTGGCCTGCGGGAACCGGCGTGTGCGTGGTGAAGACGGACCGCGACCGCACCGCTCGCACCGCTTCGTCCAGGCTCGCTCCGTCGGCCACGTGCTCGCGAAGGCGCTCGACCATCATGAACGCGGCGTGCCCTTCGTTCGCATGCCATGCTCCCGGCTCGATACCGAGCGCGCGAAGCACGCGTACGCCCCCGACTCCCAGGATCCATTCCTGCTTGAGTCGATGCTCCCGCCCACCACCGTAAAGCTGATACGTGAGCTCTCGGTCCTCCGGGTCGTTCTCCGGAAGATTGGTATCGAGGAGCACGAGCTTCGACCGTCCCACCCTGAGCTCCCAGGCTCCGATGGCCACGTCCTGGCCACCGGTCTCGAGCACCGTCAGCGTGGTTTCACCCTCCGGCCCGGAGAGCCTCACGAGCGGCATGACGTTGGGGTCGAACTCTTCGTCCGATCCCTCCTGCCACCCCTCCAGATTCAGGTGCTGGTCGAAGTAGCCCTTCGAATAGAGGAGTCCGACGCCCACCAGCGGCACGCCCAGATCCGACGCGGCCTTACAGTGGTCTCCGGCCAGGACGCCCAACCCCCCCGAGTAGATCGGGATGGAGTTGTGGAGTGCGAATTCCGCGCAGAAGTAGGCGACGGGCGCGGAGCCCAGGTTCGGGAACTGGTGCCGGAACCAGGTGTCCTCCGATTCGAGGGCGTGGTCGATCTCTTCCGCCACAGCATCGAGCTCTTCGAGGAACTCGGGATCGTTCGCGAGGTGCGCGAGCCGGCCCGGATCCATCTGCCGAAGGAGCGCGACCGGATTGTGCCGGAGCGCGGACCAGAGCACCGGGTCGAACTCGTTGCGGAAGAAGCTCCGAGCACGCCGGTTCCAGCGCCAGATCAGGTTGAGCGAGAGTCGTTCGAGATCCTGCACACGTTCAGGCAGGAAGGGGATCTTGCCGGTACCGTCATTCATCGGATGTACGTCCGTGACCCGTAAGCCGGGCCCTGTGGGCGGAAGGTGCGGTGGAATCTCGTCGGCGGTCGACCTCCTGTGAAGGCCCGCGTGAGGCCCGCGGAGGCCACGGTGCATGGACACCGCACGTCTCCCGGCAACGTCGGACTCCCCACACTGACTCCACCTACGGTTTCTCCGCCGAGCACGCCGAGCTCAGGCCTAGCGGCCGAAGTCCAGGATCCCGAGCAACCAGGACAAGGGAAGGCTGAAATTCGGGTCGGTACGCTGACGTTCACTTCCGGATCCCGATAGCGTGGCCTGGAAGAGCGCGTAGGTTCCCGCGACCCCCGCGACCGCCAACGCTCCAGCCGCGATTGAACGCTCCCGTGAAAGGGTCTTCACCTGCATCTGTCGGATATCCGCCTGCGGGATGCGCAACGTGTCCACCAGGGTCTCGCTGTGACCGGGCCCCAGGTGGCGTGCCGGCACGCGGGCCCTGAGCAAGACGTCACTCGTGTCGTGCGAGAGTACCTGTCCCGTCACATCCGAGAGAGCCAACGCGCGCCGTTCCATCAGGTTGTCCCGGCCCGCGCCCGTGAGCTCCACCCGCACGTCCTGGCCCAAGGCGGGTTCCGGCGCATCGACCGCCTGATACGTGAAACAAGCCGTTCCGAGCGGGACGATACACGTCAGGGCGATGAGCCTCGTCCACCACAACCGCGAACCGTTCTTCATACGAGCACTCCGACCGACCTAAAAGGAATCACGCTCGCCGTGGTCCGGCCGAACCGTTCGGCGTGAGCACCCTAGATACCCGAACGGCCTCCCGGCGTTCGCCGGGAGGCCGTGGGCATGGAGCTCGGACTCAGGGTCCGGTGCAGCTCAGCAGGTACCGAGAATAAAGCAGTTCGAAACCCGCTCACCCTGACCGATCACGAACACCTGACCGGGATTGGTGACGGCATCGGACGTGCTGCTCCAGCGCGGGGCGGTCACACCGAAGCGGTACATGTCCCACAACCGACGCGTGACCATGTTGTACAGGTTCACGCGCCGCTCGTGCTGGAGAACCTCCAACGGCTCGGGATGGAGGGGGTTGTCGACATCATACTCGTCATGCGGATGATCCGGATTCTTCATGGCCCGCACGTGGTTCAGATGCGTCTCGGCGATATCGTCCTCACCGTCGGCGATGGCCGCCTCGGCCAGGATCAGGTGGAGCTCCCTGGCCGTGACGACGTCGACTTCGGGGTAGAGGAACGCATCCACGAACTCCGTGATGCGCGCCTGGAGCGCCTGGTCCGGCATGTCGTCGATCGGGTCGAGCAGCGAGATCGCCGCTTCATCCGTATCGCCGTCGCCGTCGGCATCGTCCTCATCCTGCGCAACCGACTTTCCGCTCCCACTGATCACGACGTACTCGTCGGCCGGCACGAACTCCTGCCGGGAGTTCACCCAGGACCCCTGGGGGCTTTCGCTCGTCGACGATTGGAAGCGGAATCGGTATGCCCAATCCTCGTCCACTCCGATCGCGTCGATCACGTCCTGAGCGTAACCATTGGCGGTCGCGTCGTTCACCAGCGGATCCGCCGTCGGGTCACCCTGCATCTTGGGCCACATGGCCCGCCCCCAGTGCGCGCGAGCCAACAGCGCGCGGATGGTGGTCGCGTCGCTGCCGCTCGCGAGCGCGAGCGCCGACTCGAGCCGGTCGATCGCGGTATCGTAGACCGACTGCATGTTGTCTTCGCCGACCGGCGGCCCCACCTCGATGCGGTCGGAGAACGCGAAGTCCTCCATGTTGTCCGCGATCGTCATGTGCATGATGCCGGAGTACATGTTGGCGCGCATGACTTGCTCATCGTCCGCGCCGAACTCCACCGCGAGGCGCAGCGCCTCTTCGGCCGTCCAGGTCGCTTCCGCGAATACGTCGGTGAGAGCGTCACTTCGCCCGGACGGCGTCGTGATGATTCCCCGGTCGAGCTCGGCCGCCCAGTTCTGGGAGCCGGTATGCGTGAGCTCGTCGCTCAGGGCCGTCGTCGAGACGGCCGCGTCTCCGACCGCCTCCGAGGTGAGCTGCAACGCCCCGTTGACCAGGGCCGAAACCGCCTCCGCGTTCTCGAGGTCCGACTGAACCACGTTGTTGGGGTTTTCTACGTCTAGCAAGCTGTCACAGCCGGTCGCGCCCACGGCGAATGCCGCAGTCAGAAGCCCCGCGCTCAGGCGGTTCAGCTTCCGCCGGCTTTTGTAGCCAGTTTGTACGGATTGCATATGAGATTCTCCGTTGATCAGAAGCCGATACGAACGCTGAACGTGTAGCGCGTGGGCACACCCGGACGCCAACCGTCGATGCCGTACACGAAGTTGCTCGTGTCACCACTCGGGCTCGTGACGACGTTGCTCTCCGGATCGATGCCGGAATACTTCGTCCACAGCTTCAGGTTACGGCTCGCAGCCGTGACGGTCATGCGGTCGATGCCGAGGCCTTCGATGGCCGAACCCGGGACCTGATAGGTCAGGCCGAGCTCACGCCACCGGATGTAATCGGCCTCCTCGATCTTGTTCGTTCCGTCCCAAGGAGACAGCCCCGCGTGCTCTCGCCACTCGTTCGCGGCCGCCACCTTTTCGTCCGGTGACGCGTCCGGATTCGTGAGCGTGGACTCGATCTCCGCCGTCTCCCGGGTGTTCCGCCCCAACAGCCAGTGGGAGGCGCGGAACTCGCCGCTCAGGTTCTGGCGATGGAAGTTGCCGAACGCGTAGTCGAATTGAGTGGTCAGGCGGAAGCTTCCCAGAAAGGAGAGCGTCCCTCCGAAGGAGCCCGACCAATCCGGCATGGGCTTTCCTCGGAAGAACTCACCGTCCGGCCCTTGACCACCCGTCGCCGGGAGAAACGCGAGATCGTCGGGGCTCACCGAGGGATTGTCCACGAAGAACTGCCGCAGCTCGTCCTCGGAGTCCGGTTGGCCGTCATTGTCGTTGTCGTAGGCAGTCTCACCGGCCTGCGGCTCATAGATCTTGCGGCTGAAGAACGAGCCCGGTGCGTGCCCCTCCACGATCCACGTCCGGTACCGATAATACCCGACCTTGATCGCGGGGGCCTCGCCCATGTCCGTGACCTCTTCCTCGGTGTACGCAGCGTTCACGAACATGTCGAAGCCGGCGTTCGACGTGTTGAACAGCGTGCCGTTCATCCCGAGCTCGAATCCGGTCGCCTTCATCTCACCCAGGTTGAAGAGCTGGGTCGACGTGAAGCCACCCGACGGCGGGAACTGCCGCGGGACCAGCACGTCGCTGACCGTTCTGTCCCAGTACGTCGCGTCGAGCGAGAAACGGTCGTCCAGAATACCGAAGTCGCCACCGACCTCCCACTCGGTCGAAACCTCCGGCCTCAGGTCTTCATTACCGAGGTTGTCCGGCCCCACGCCGGGGCCTTCCACCGAGGGAACCGGTTGGAACGTGGTGAACTGGTCGAAAGCGCCGGGCTGCAATCCGGACCGTCCGACCGCTGCACGGAACCGGACCGAGCTGAACGGCCCGATACCGTCCATGCCGGCCATATCGGTCGGCACGACCGACACACTGACCTTCGGGTACAGCTCTCCGCCCGCGGTCTCACCGAACGCGCTATGCTTGTCGTACCGCGCGCCGAGCGTGGTGAAGATGAAGTTGTTGAAGCCCAGCTGTTCCTGGACGTAGACTCCGGCGTTCACCTCCTGGTTGACCGTCTCGCCCGCGCTCGGCTCGGAAGCCGCCCCCGTGACCTCGAGGCCCGGTGCAGGAAATGCGAACCCGCTGCTGAAGTTCTCGTGGTACTCGTTTTGGAGGAGCTGCGCGCCCAGGATGAACGACGACGTGATATTTTCGGTCAACTCGTTGTCGTACACCGCCTTCGCGTCGAATGTGATGTTCCGCCGGTTGTGCGTGCTGAAGTCGCGCTCGCCCTCGGGGGCGGTGTTGGCGAAGTCATCGACGTTCCAACCGAAGCGCTGAAAGTCGATCTCCTCCGACGACACGATGTCCACGCCGATGGTCGCATCCAGCGTCAGTCCCTCGAGCGGATTGTACTGCGTGTTGACGCTTCCGGCGAACCGCTTGGTCTCTTCGAACTGCTCGATGTTGAACATCTCGCGGATCGTCGCGAAGGTCCCCGTTCCCGTCGGGTTGTTCTCCCGAGCGAGCTCCGGCTTCGCCATGATCGACATGGAGAAGGTTCCGGTCGTGTTGTTCCCGTTGGTCGGGACTTCGTGGTAGCGCTCGGTATACATCGAGTTGAAGCGCAACCGGAGATCTTCGGTCGGGAAGAAGGTCAGATTGGCGGTCGCCTGCTTCTGCTCGTCGACATCCTGAGCCGGACCCCACTGCTCACCGCCGAAGGCGCCGTCCTCGTAGGCGTACCGGCCGGAGACGTAGTAGTTGATGGATTCGGTACCGCCACGCACCGACAGGCTGTAGGCCTGGTTGAATCCGGTTTCGAAGAGCCCGTCGAGCAGCGGCGTGTCGAAGACCTCGTACCGACCGAGGGAACCGAGCCCCCAGTGGTCCGCAACGGCGTCCGCGTGCTCCTGACTGCATCCATCGCCCGGCCACAGAGCCGAGCCGGCCTGGCTGCAAACGAAGCCGGAGTGCTGCGCGTACCGCTCCATCGGCATCTGAGAGAAGCCGCCCTCGGCGGTCATCTCCCACTGCGGGTCCCCTGCCTGGCCCCGCTTGGTGAAGATCTGGATGACCCCGTTGGACGCTTCGGTCCCGTACAGGGTGGCGGCCGCCGCACCCTTCAGGATCTCCACCCGCTCGATCGACTCGGGGTTGATGTCATCGAGGCGGGACGCCGCGCCCGCGTCTCCGTCGTCCACGGCGTTAGAGACCCTGATGCCGTCGACGTAGACGATCGGGTTGTTGCTCTGGGTGAGCGACGAGGTGCCACGGATACGGATCTCGGAACCTTCACCGGCCATGCCGCCGCTCTGTGCGACCGACACCCCGGCGGTGCGCCCCTGCAACTGCTCGGAGAAGTTCGCCGTGGGCGCGTCCTGGAGCTGCTCCATGTCAACCGCCGAAACGGTGTTGCCGAGACGGCGACGCTCGGTGGCCTGCCCGGCCCCGGTAATGACGAGCTCGTCGAGCTGAACCGCGCTCGTGGAGAGCTCGAAGTCGAGCTGGGCGGTCTCACCGTCCGCGACCGTCACGGTCTGCTCGGCCGAGCCGTAACCCACGCGGTCCACCGAGACGGTGACCTCGCCGGCCGGCACCTCGAGAAGAAGGTAACGCCCGGACGAGTTGGTGAGCGTCCCGAGGCTCGTGCCTTCGACGAAAACCTGCACGGCATCGAGCGGGCGCATGCTACTGCCGTCGACCACGGTACCCGTGATCGACCCTTGCTGCGCGGCCACGGCGCCCGGCAAGAACGCCAGGACGGCGGCCGTCAGCAACGCCCGTGATTGCCCTCGTGCTGCTTGGACAAACGCGTCATGAAACATAGGGCCTCCCCTATCAAGGAGTGGTTGGGCCATGCTCGGCCCTTCGGTTACAGGCGGTCGCTCACCGCCCGAGCTGTGTACCTCGAGTACCTGCACGTGGGCACGCGACCCGCACCCAGCTCTGGGAGCCTCGAGTGTCGAGTGCGCGCAGCGCGGATCACCCGGTGCGCAGCTTTGGCTCTGGAAGCGGCTGTGTCAAGGAATCGTGCAGAGCAACGCACGGGGACCGGAGCTATCGATCGGACGCATGCCCGTCGACCCTCCGTGCCATCAGCCTCCGAGAGCCCGGTCGATCATGCGCTGGATGAGCTCCGGCCTCAGCGCCCGCGGATCGGTATAGGTGGGCCAGGGGGCCCGGAAGGTGACCGCCTCGCACGTGAACTCGAATCCGGCCGGAACGTCGCCCTGGTCGGGTTGGTCACACCCGACCACACGGGCGTCCCGGCCGGCGGATCGCCACACGATCCGCCACGTGACACCGTCTCGGTCACGAAACTCGAAGTCCGTCACAATCCCCCCAGAGTGAAGCGTCGCCCGTTTCACTAAAGTGAATCGACGACGCCTGTTTGTCACGAGTCTCGTTGCAGCACGGGCGCGGACGACCCCTCTGAAAAAGGCCCGGGAGCCGCTGTGCGGCCCCCGGGCGCAGTGCCCCGCCAGGGACTCGAACCCCGAACCTACTGATTAAGAGTCAGTTGCTCTGCCAGTTGAGCTAGCGAGGCATCGGGAGCCCTTTAAGGTACGTTCGGGGAACACCCGGTCAAGCTTTCGCGCCCACCGGTCACGGTGAGGGGCCGTCACCGGCATCGTCCCGAAGCAAGGAGGCTCCCGGCTGGAGCGCTCGCGCCCGGTCGAGTGCCTCCGCGGCGGCGCTGTCGTTGCCGAGTGCCCCTTCCGCCATGTACACGCCGAACCAAGCCGCGGCGACCGCGTCGTCGATCTCGACGGCACGCCGGTAATGCTCCACGGCCGCCTCGGGCGCTCCGGACCGCATCGCGACGTTCCCGCTGTCGAGTTGGGAGACCAGGGCCTGTGGCAAGGCGTCTCTCGCCTCCCGCACGGCGTCCGGCGTAACCGAATCCGTGCGCTGATCATCCTCGCGACATCCCCCGAAGACCACGATGACCGCGACGATCGCCATGACGCTACGGAGCGCACGAACCTGCTCGAGCATTAGTCAGGATCCTCCCACCGGGTTACCCACGTGACACGCGAGACATGTTCGCGGCGAAGTCGCCCACGCACGCTCCGCGTCGAACGACGGACCATGCGGGCTGACCCTGAACGAGCCCAGAACCCCGTGACACTGCACGCAGTCGCGTTGTTGGTGGCACGAAGCGCAGCTCTCCAGGTTCTGCCGGGCCGCCTGTCCGTGGCGAAGGAGCCAGACGGGCTCGGCGTCGTGGTACCCGGATCCGAGTCGGCCGGAGCTCTCGAATCCGCTTTCCAGATGGCAGGCGCGACAGAATGCGGCCGTTTCGTGGCAGGTAGCGCACTCGTCCGCGCGACCGAACGCAGCGGCCGCGTGCGTCCCCACGAAATCCGCGGGGTGATAGCTGTCCCCGGCGGGAGCGTCGTGACAGTCCGTGCAGTACCCGTCGGTGTGGCAAGTGCCGCACGTCGATTCGTCGGCCGCCGCCAGAGTCGAATGAGCCTCCATGAAGAACGGCGACTCGTGGGTCCCCGGAGCCGACGCGGTGAGCCCCACGCCTGGAGCGTGCACGTCGGCACGCCTCGGCAGGGCGTCGACCACGGCCGGCGCCGCGCTCACGTGACACGCCCGACAGTCCTCGGTCGTGTGGCAGGTGTTGCAGGATCCGGCATCGGACACGGGAGCGTGTCGTTCGCTCCATCGCGCTCGAGAATGTGACTCGGGAACCGGATAGGCCGCGGTCACCGGTGGGAGCTCGAGGTCGGGGGGGGCGGAGGGCATGGCCGCCACTGCGGGTTGGCCCGCATCCACGTGACAGGAGACGCACCGCTCTTCGGTATGGCACGTCGCACACCGGGCTGTGCCCTCCGAGGCGGAGGCGCCGTGGTCGCTCGCGACGAATCCCCCGGTCAGGTGATCCCTCGGAACCGGAAGGCCGGTGATGCGCTCTACGGAGAAGCGACTGTCCGACAGTGGGACGTGACACATGGCACATTCAGCCGTGCCTTCGGGGACGGACTCGAAGTGACCGTCCGGCTCGCCGGCATGGCATGCGAAGCATGCGCTTTCGACCACCCGAGCCTCGACGTCCATGCGCGCGGCATCCGGCTCCGCGTGACAGCTCTCGCAGCTTCGGGGCGGCTCCCCCGCCGTCTCGAGATCCGCCGCGTGCGTGGCATGGTCGAATAGGACGTTGCTCGAGGTGTCGCTCGGCCCGGACCAGGATACCGCCGGGAGATCCACGTCGTCGTGACAACGGGCGCAGAGCTCCGCCTCCGGGTAGCCGGGAGCATCCCCGGCAGCGGGGGTGGTGTGGCATCCGGTGCAGACCGGGAAGAGTCCCGCGTGTTCCTCGTGGGGGAAGGGCTCCTCCTGGACGCTGCCGACCCCGGCCGATACGACGCCCGTCAGAGCCACCGCGCCCACCACACCGACGCCGAGCGCGCCCAGCCGCAAGCTTCGAATCACGCTCATCGCTGACCACCGCGTCGTCCGGACAGACCCGGGTCTTCGCCCAACGTGACACGCAGCGACGACCACCCACGGTTCTGACTCCATGGCCGGTCGCCGCCATCGTCCGCATATCGATGCCGAAGCACCGAGTAACCGCCCCGGAAGGAGAGGCGGTCCGTCAGTTGGGTGCCCGCCGACACACCGCCTCCCCATGCGCGCCCGTCACCGAGCCGGTACTGCTCGATTTGCTGGAGCGTACGGGCGGAAATCGTGACGAACGTGTCGTCGGACGGCGTCCACGCCAGCCGGGTCTCGCCCGACGACAGGTAGCCGCCGGGGCCCCATTCGAGCTCGTATGACACACCCGCGGACCAGGCGTCGCCCGGCGTCCACGTCGCTTCCAGGCCTGCGCGGCGTCCGCTGTCCTCGAGCGGTCTCAGAACGACCGTCGTGCCCGCGGCTCCGTATCGTCGGACTCCGACGGATCCCTCGACCCGCCACGCATCCCGCGGAGCCCAGCCGACGCGGACCGTGCCTTCGGTATAGGCGACCGGCTCGAACAGGCCCCAGATGGTGGAAAGAGAGAAATACGGAACGTACCGGGCCGCCGATGCCTCGATCATGCCGCGAGCTCCGTCGAACGGACGGGACAGGGTGAGGTGCCCCTTGCCGACCTCCCGCCGGGCGACATCGTAGTCCAACGAGCCCCGGAGCGTCCCGACGGACGAGCTCCAGCTCATATCCAGCGACGCGCGTTCCGAAGCGAGCCCGGAACGGTCGGCGAGGATCTCGCGGTGGTAGCGGGCCGTCATCGACAGGGCCGAGATGCGTCCGCGGGCGGATGCACCAACGAGGTACACACTCTGGTCCGGCAGGAAATCCTCCAGGCCTCGCAACGCCTCATGGGCGGGATCGCGCAATCCCCTGGCGAGACTCCGTCCGCCGTATGCTTCAACCCGGATCCGGGGTCGGCTCCAGCGCACCATGCCACCGTCGAAGGACGGGAAGCCGAGTCCCGAACGCACTTCCTGACGCCCCACGCGCACGGTGAGCTCTCCCCGCGCCAACGCCGCGTAAGCGAGCATGGCGTCGAAGGGATCGTCGGCCCGCGGCCATTCGAAGGCTCCTGCGACACGCTGTCGGGCACGGAGCTGAACGGTCGCGCTCAGCCCCTGGACGCCCAGCCCCCAGGCGGTGAAAAAGAGGTCCTGGTTCGCGACGACCGCCAGCTCTTGATCCGCGCTCGTGTAGCACGGAGCGTCCGACGGACACGTGGCGGCGACCCGCTGGACCGGCCGCATGTCGACGAGCTGAGCCGAAGACCCGACCCACCCTCGGCCCTTCTGAGCCTCCGCTTCACCAGCAGCCCCCCCGGCGAGGGCCGCAACCGCAGCGATGCACCCGACCCACCGCCACGATGCGCCGACGCGGGGGCGCACGACCGCATCCTTCCTGCTCAAGGGGCCCCCACCCGGAACCCCGGACCGGTCATTGCGTGGCATTCCGCGCAATCGCCTTCGGGGCGGTGGTCGCGCTGATCCTGATGGCAGACCAGACAGACGGAACGGGTCCGCTCGACGCTCTCGAACGGCGCATCCTGGTGGCAGCCGCTCCCGCCACACCCCACGTGCGCCGTTTCCACGCTATGTGCATCCGGCGCGGCGGGCTCGTGGCACGACGCACAGTCGTTACCCGGATCATGGTGCGCCTCGTGACACGACGCGCAGTCCGCGCCGCTCGCGGAGCGGGTTGGATCATCCGTGTGGCAGGTCGCGCAGCGCTCGCCGGCATGGACGGCATGATCGAACGGGAGGCCGCGTCCGGGGCGCTCTCCGACGGACAACACGAGCGTTCGCGTCACCTCCAGGGTCTCGGAGGTGCCGCCCGTCTCGGCATGGCACGTGGCGCAGTCTCCGGCCTCCGGCTCGGTATGATGACAGCTTCGGCAGTCCGTCACGGTCGTGACCGTGAGCGACCCGTGCTCGGGCTCACTCGCATGGCACGCGGCGCACTCGACGTCCCGGTGCTCGGTATGCTCGAACGGGGGCTCTTCCTGGCGGGCAGCGCTCGGGCTCCGGGAAGGCGAGACGGTCGTGGGGGACGAGCCGAGCGCCGCATGCGCGGCAAGGAGAACCGCGTCGCTCCGGGTGGATCCGGCGGCACTCCCCACGGTTCCGGGGTGGGGGCGCGTGCCGGATGGATTCCCGGCCCCGGCCGACGTTTCCGTGTCATCGAAAATGTCCGTGTGGCACGCGAGGCAGTTGTCGCCGTCCACGTGAAAATCGTGGGCCTGGTGACAATACATGCAATCCGAGGCCACCCCTTCGTCCAGACCCCGGTGAAAGGGTGTGAGCGCTTCAGCGTCCGTGTGACACCCGGCGGACGCACAGCTCTCGGCAGCCTCTTCGGGCGTCGCCTGCTCGTGGGGATTGTGACACGATGCGCAGGTGCCCTCGTGCGGATCGTCGTCCGGCATCGTCGCCATCGCCTGCATGGCGTGGCAGGAAAGGCACGTATCCTCGTTCGGGGCGAGCGCGGCCAACGCCGCTTCCGAACCCTCGGCGTCCACGGTCGTGTTGAAGCCGTGACAGGCCGCGCAGTGGATCGTCAGGTCACTCATTCCCCCGAGCTCGATCCCGGTGTCCTCGTGACATCCGGCTTGCGCGCACGTCCGGTCGCTCGCCGCGAACTCGTGCAGCGAGCTCGAATGGCACTCCACGCACTGCAACCCTTGAAGCGCGGGGTCGTCGGATTCGAGGTGCGCCCGGTGGCCCGCTGTCGCCGCCACGACCTCCCATCGCTCGGGGTCGCCCTCGATGTGGCAGTCGGCGCACAACCCGTTCGGCACTTCGGCGTGCACTGAAATCTCGTCGGGATTCTCGACGAACTGGGTGAGCCCCATGCGGCTCCGCTCGATCAGGTTCGGCTGATGGCAGTCCTTACAGCTGAGATCCTGGTGGGCGCTCCGGGCGAACCGTTCGTACGGTTCCGCCATGAGATGGCACGACAGACAGAAATCGTTGTCGTGCTCGACGAAGTCGTAGGTCTGGTAGGCGTAGTAACTCCCGGTCCCGGCCAGCGCCACCACGAGCACGCCCACGCCCGCGAGCGTAGGCAGCGACAACGTGGCGAGCCACCGGGCAATACGGCCCCGAGCCGGAGGAGGAGGGTCCGGAGGCATGCGGCGTCACCCGGAAAACGCGGTCACCGACTCCCTCGGACCTCGCTCGAGCGTGCCGGAGCACCGAGGCCGTACCTAGACTCCACCTCGTCGATCGTGGCTTGGAGCAATGCCTCGATGAGGAACGGGTTGTGCACCGCCGCCCCAGGCGAGCGCGCGAGCTCGAGGTTGAACTGCGCCCCTTCACCCACCGTGTACCGGTCGTCCGTCTCGTCGAACTCGCTTTCGGGGATCTGAGCGATGAGGGATTCGAGATCGTCGGCGTCGCCGGCGATCCGGTTCTCTGCATTGATTTGCAGGTTACGGGCAACGTCCGCGGACCCGTGGCAACCCGAAGCCGTGCACCCCTGGTAGGAGCGTTCCTCCGGCTGACATCCGTCCGCGCCGGTGGGGATGCCGTCCGCGTCCACGCATGGCGTCGCCTCGAACGAGTGCCCCGTCGACTGGAAGACGAGCTCCTCCGTGTCCTGGTCGACGATCTCGAACGACTGCACGTGACACGACGCGCAGAGGCCCGGGTTCGCTTCCGGAGTCCCGTGCGTGCCGACGAGGCGCCCGCCCGGGAAGCTCATATCGGACGGCCACCATCCGGCCACGCCGAGCAGCGTGGGGCCCTCCGGAGCATGCGGGCCCCGGAACGTGGTGGGATCGGGGGTCCCGCGCTTGTTGTGGCACATCATGCAAAGGTTCTGATCTTCGTTCGGCACGTTCGTGGCGAACCTGAGCTGCGCCGGGTTGTCCGAGCCGTGAGGATCGTGACAGACCGCGCAGGTGATCGAAAGGTGCTCACCGTCTTCTGCGACGTCGTCCTGTTCGAGGTACGTGGTGTTCACCCCGAACATCTCGAGGGCACCCTCGCCCGTGTGGCAACTGGAACAATCCGCTCTACCGGCCGGATAGGAGTTGAACTGTCCGTGGCCGGATTCCGACCATTCGTCGGCGAACGGATGGTGCGCGCCCTGATGGCACTCGGCGCAGCCACTGGTGAGATCCAATCCCACGTCCATGGGAGCGGAGGGGACCGTGGCATCGTTCGGGTCCTCGACGTGAGCGAGCCCTGGGCCGTGACACGCCTCACACTGAACGTCCTCGTAGCGCGCTTCACCGGTCGCTGCGTGTCCCATCGTGCCCGTGGTCACGTTCCCCAGCTCGCCCACCGTGTGGCAGCCTTCGCAAAAGCCCTGGGCGTGCCCGCTGTCCTGCAGGCCATCCCAGGCCGACGCGTGGGCGGTTTCGACCCAGTCCTGCTGCGTGCCGATGTGGCAGTTGCCGCAGACCGTGAGCTTGTCATCGCTGTCGCTGTAGCCGAGAAAGGACCCGGCGGCGTCGAGCGGATCTTCGAACAGCTCACGGTCCCGGAAGACCACTTGCTCGTCGACGCAAGCGGCGGTCGCGACGAGGGAGCCGGCAACGATGCTCAACAAGGCCACGCGCATGATTCGAGTCGGCATCATCCGGCTCCACTCCTTCGGCTGCGGTCAGGTGGCGGTTGGCACGGGTTCCCGTGCCACGACGTGGCGTCGGCAGCCCGGCGGCGTCCGAAGCCTCCGGGATTTCCCTGATTCGACCGGGGGGAGGGTGTCCGTGATCTTACGGACCCGGCACACACTATGTTGGCACGGCGGGAGGCACGGCCGCAAGGGCCACGCCCGTTCGCATGGAGCACGGCCCGAGCCGGGCGGCGCGATTTACCAGCTAAACCGCGCCGTCCCTGCTCGAACGGAGCGTCGGCCGCCTAAAAGGCGCTTAGGCCCGTGACGGCCTGACCGAGGATCAGCGAGTGGATGTCGTGCGTCCCTTCATACGTGTAGACGGACTCGAGGTTGGCCATGTGCCGCATCGAATGGTACTCGACGAGGATGCCGTTCCCTCCGAGCAGTCGTCGTGCCTCGCGCGCCACATCCGTGGCCATGTCGCAGTTCGCCCGTTTCGCCAGGGACACCTGCTGAGGCGTCATCGTGCCGTCGTCCTTCATCCGGCCGAGGCGGTAAGACAGGAGCTGACCTTGCGTGATGCTCGTGAGCATGTCGGCCAGGCGAACCTGCTGGATCTGCTTTCCGCCGATGGGCGTGTCGAACATGACCCGCTCCTTCGCGTAGGACCGGGCCTCGTCGAAGCAGGCCATGGCCGCGCCGACGACCCCCCAGGCGATCCCGTAACGCGCCTGTGTCAGACACATCAGTGGGTGCTTGAGTCCTCGCGTGCTTTCGGGCATGAGAGCGTCGTCCGGCACCTCCACGTCCTCGAGCACGAGCTCGCTCGTGTCGGAGGCCAGAAGGGACAGCTTTCCCTTCTGGTCGCGTGCGCTGAATCCCGGGGTGTCGGTGGGCACCACGAAGCCCCGGATACCTTTCGGATCCCCGAGCTCACCGGTCTGCGCCCAGACCACGGCCACGTCCGCCATGGACCCGTTCGTGATCCACATCTTGGCCCCGTTGAGCACCCACCCGTCCGACGTCTTCTTGGCCGTCGTGACCATCCCCGACGGGTTGGAGCCGTAGTCGGGCTCCGTGAGCCCGAAGCACCCTACGGCCTCACCGGTGGCGAGCTTCGGCAACCAGGTGGTGCGATGCTCCTCGCTTCCGAACGCGAAGATCGGGTACATGACCAGCGCGCCCTGAACCGAAACGAACGAACGGATCCCCGAGTCGCCCCGCTCGAGCTCCTGCATGATGAGCCCGTAGGCCACGTTGTTCAGCCCCGCGCATCCATACTTCTCGGGCAGGTTCGCCCCGAGGACGCCCAGCTCCCCGAGCTCGGGAATCAGCTCCTTCGGAAAACGCCGTTCCGTGTATGCCTCTCCGATGATCGGCATGAGCCGGTCGTCGACCCAGGAGCGGACGGTATCCCGCACCATGCGCTCTTCGTCGGAGAGCAGGGAGTCGATGTCGTAAAAGTCGATACCTTCGAAGCGCGCCATCTCAGAACCTTCCGCGTCCAGTGAATCAATCGAGTGCGACCGTCGTCATACGAGTGACGTTCAAGATAACTCGGCGCCGCTCTCGAGCGACCCCGAGCCCCCTGGTCCAGCCGCGGCAGCGGGCCGGCGGCCGCAGACGCTTCCGTCCGCCGGCCCCGAGCCTCAGGCCGGGTGATCCGTGGGAGGCGCATCGGGGGGCTTCGCCTCGACGGCCCGTCGGTTCCTGAAGCGCATCACACCGTACGCGAACTCCCGCGCGACCTTCTGACCGAGCCAGATCGCCGCGGCCACGGTTCCGATCCAGGCGCCGAGGAGCATGCGGGTGGCTCCGACTCCGAGCCAGATGTAGAGGGCGATCGCCGCGCCGAAGAGCACACCACCCAACCACCCCCACCACCCCGCCCGGTTACGGGCGTCCCGGCGGCACTCCTCGCACCAGAGAAGCCGGTCGAGGTGCATCACGTCGTAAACCTCGAGGCATCGGACGCACGTCACCTCCTCGGGGTATCGATCACGCCAGGTGGGTGGATCGGAGGCCATGACGCCCGTCAGCTCCCTTCCATGGCTTCGAGCAGCGCGTCGGTGTAGGCCACGGTGCCCGCCGAGCCGCCCATATCCCTGGTGCGTGGCCCACCGTCCCGCACCACGGTGTCGACGGCCGCCCGGATACGCTTCGCCGCGTCCCACTCCTCCAAGTGCTCGAGCATGAGACAGGCCGAAAGCAGGAGTCCTGTGGGATTGGCCACGCCCTGCCCGGCGATGTCGGGTGCGCTCCCGTGCACGGCTTCGAACATGGCGGCGTCCTTCCCGATGTTCCCGGCGGGAGCGAAGCCCAATCCGCCGATCAGGCCGGCCATTAGATCGGACAGGATGTCGCCGAACATGTTCTCCATGACCAGGACGTCGAACTGGTACGGGTCGAGCACGAGCTGCATCGCCGTGGCGTCGATGATGCGGTCTTCCCACTCGATATCCGGGTACTCCTTCGCCACCTCGGCCGCGACTTCCAGGAACAACCCCTGGGTATACTTCAGGATGTTGGCCTTATGAGCCAACGTCACCTTCTTCCGGCCGTGCGCGCGGGCATAATCGAATGCGTAACGACACACGCGCTCGGCTCCGAAGCGCGTAACGATCATCACCGACTCGGCCGCCGCGCGGCTGTCGCCGTGCATCCCGATGTAGTGCTCGACCCCCACGTACAAGCCCTCGGTGTTCTCTCGAATGAGCACGAGGTCGATGTCGTCATAGCGCCCACCCGGCACGATGGTGCGCACCGGCCGCACGTTCGCGTAGAGGTCGAACGCCTTGCGGAGCTGCACGTTGATGGAACGGAAGCCGCGTCCCGAAGGTGTGGTCAACGGCCCCTTCAAGAGCACCCGCGTTCGTTCGAACGAGTCGAGCGTCTCCTGCGGGAGGGGGTCATGGACTTCCTCCAGCGCCGTGACACCCGCGAGCTGCATATCGAAGTCGAGATCGACCCCGGCTCCACGCAGCACTCGCAGGGTGGCATCGGTGACCTCGGGGCCGATCCCGTCTCCGGGCACGACTGTGATCGTCTTGGACATGGTTCGTGAGTTGTGGGTGAAGCCGGACCGCGCGTCCGGCGGGTGGAATGGTTCACACGGCGGGATCAGCTAGAATCCTCGTCGCCAACGTACCAGAGCAGCGTCCGGGACACTTCGTCAACCGCCGACGCGAGCAGTCGGGGATCGTCGGTCGGATGGGGTTCGCCCTCGAGGACGGCGAACCATGCCACCCGCCCGCTGCGTGTGTCGATGAGCGTGACCGTGAGTCTCACCCGCGGATGTTGCTCGTCCGGATTTTGGACGAGCTCGGCGCGGATGGGCAGCACGGCCGCCTGCGCGTCCACGAGCGCGGAGAGCCGGTAGAGCTCGCCGAACAGAGGATCGCCCACCCGGAGCACCTCGGCGGAGAGGAACTGACCCACGGCCAGCCCGCGGGTGCGCGCGTCCAGACTCGGCGAGCGCGCCAGGGCCCGATCCAGATCCTCCGGTGGCACCCACGTGACGTCGGTCGCGCGCGACCTCAGGCCGAACAGGAGCTCGGCGTCGGGATTCCCGGGCACGCCCATCACCTGTTGGATCGGGAGGAGCATGACCGTGCTTCCCCGCAAATCCGGCGGCACGCCCTGCGACGAGCCGGGCTCGGGTGGCGGCGCCGTCCGGGAGCCGCAGCCGACCAGCGCGACGAGCAATGTCAACGTCAGGGAAAGCACGCGCCATCTGTCACCATGCCGTTCCAACCGCGAATCTCCTCCGAGATGATTCCGGCCACGCCTGAGCGCCGGTGTCGTGTACGGGGAACAGCCCAGGGCGGACATCCGGTGGTCGTCGCTGGCAGCGCACCGGGGCGGGCTCCCACGATAAAGTAGGCGTCCACGAGCACGGGTTGAACCTCTCGCTCGATACCCATTGACATCCGAGCGCGAGGGTGACCGATTGGCCGATCCTTCGCTCGGATGCCGACATCCGGGCCGACACCCGAACAATCGGAGTACGGGGAATGAGTGATGCCACCGTCCGGCACGAAAAGTGGGACGAGATCGAGCGTGAGGAGGTCACGGATTCGATCGCCCGCCGACTGTTCACCGGCGAGCGGATGATGCTGGCCCAGGTCTACCTGGACAAGGGAGCGATCGTGCCGAGACACAGCCACGAGAACGAACAACTCACGTGGATCGTGGAAGGCGCTCTCCGGTTCTGGATCGGTGAAGAAGGGTCGGAGGATTTCCGGGAGCTCGTCGTCTCCGCGGGCGAGGTCCTGTTCATCCCGTCGAACGTCCTCCACAAGGCCGAGGCGCTCGAGGACACGTTCGACGTCGACGTGTTCAGCCCTCCGCGCCAGGATTGGCTCGACGGCACGGACAGCTACTTCAACCGCACGTAAGGCGATCTGACCCATGGATCTGGGAATCGAGGGACGCGTGGCCGTCGTGTGCGGCTCCAGCCAGGGACTCGGGCGTGCGGTCGCGCGGACCTTGGCCGAGGAAGGCGCGAAGGTCGTGGTGAACTCACGTTCCGCGGACAAGCTGGACGCCACGCGGAAGGCCATCGCCGAGTCCACCGGAGCGGAAGTGGAAGCGATTCCGGCCGACCTCACCCAACCGGATGCGGTGCGCGCGCTGATCGACGGGGCGGAGCGGGCGTTCGGTCGGGTCGACATTCTCGTGACGAACACGGGAGGACCGCCCTCGGGTCCCTTCGAGGAGCATTCGGAAGAGGTCTGGAAGGCGGCGATCGCGAACAACTTCGAGAGCGTCGTGAATCTGGTCCGCGAGGGGCTTCCCGGCATGAAGGAACGCGGGTGGGGACGCATCCTCAACGTCACGTCCATCTCGGTGAAGCAGCCCGTGGCCGGTCTCATCCTCTCGAACTCGCTGCGTGCCGGTGTGACCGGGTTCGCCCGCACCATCGCGAACGAAGCCGCGCCGTTCGGCGTGACGGTGAACAACATCCTCCCGGGATTCACCCGCACGGAACGGCTCGTGAACCTCGCCGAGGCCGTCTCGAGCCGGGAGGGAGGAACGATCGAGGACGCCTACGACGCCTGGGAATCCCAGATTCCGATGGGACGTGTGGGTGAGCCCGAAGAGTTCGCGGCGTTGGCCGCATTCCTGTGCTCCGAGAGAGCCTCCTATATCACCGGACAGTCGGTCGCCGTCGACGGCGGCTGGATCAAGGGACTGATCTAATGGGTGCTGTGACCTTCCAAGAATCGGAGTGGATCTGGAAAGACGGCGAGCTCATCCCGTGGCGGGACGCCAAGCTCCACATCTTCTCGACCGCCGTGCAGTTCGGCACCTCGGTCTTCGAGGGGATGCGCGCGTACGAAACGGAACGGGGCCCCGCGATCTTCCGCCTGGATGCCCACATCCGGAGGCTCTACGACTCCGCGAAGATCTTCCGCATGACGCCCGACATCGCCGCGGAGGACGTGCGAAAAGCCAGCATGCGGGTGATCGCGGAGAACGGCCTGGAGAGTGCCTACATCCGCCCCATGGTGCTCCGCGGATACGGTGCTCCCGGAATCAACCCGTTCGGCAGCCCGATCGAGGTCTACGTGGGCGCCTGGGCATGGGGAACGTACCTGGGTCCGGAAGCCCTCGAGAAAGGGATCGACGTGTGCGTCTCCTCCTGGCAGCGCGCCCTGCCGAACACGTATCCGCAACGCGCCAAGGCCGGAGGCCACTACGTGAACGCGCAGCTCATGAAGATGGAAGCGCTCCAGAACGGCTACGCGGACGCGATCGCGCTCGGCCCCGGCGGCCTGGTGAGCGAAGGGAGCGGCATGAACCTCTTTCTGGTCCGGGACGGCGTCGTGATCACCCCTTTCCTCGACGGCACCTCACTCGAGGGGATCACACGGAGCGCGATCCTCACCATGGCGCGGGACCTCGGTTTCGAGACGCGCGAGCAACAAGTGCCCCGGGAGAGCCTCTACACGGCCGACGAGCTCTTCTTCACCGGCACCGCCGCCGAGGTGACGCCCATTCGAAGCGTCGACGGCATCCAGATCGGACAGGGGAAAGCCGGCCCGGTGGCTCTGGCGCTACAGAAGCACTTCCTCGATACGGTGCACGGCAAGAACGACGACCCGCACGGCTGGCTGACCTACGTGGAGTGACCTCCGCCGCCCCGCCACTGGAGCGGACGGCTCCGGGCTACCAGTCGGGGCTCTCCTCGGCCTCCAGGTTCCGAAGCGCGTCGCGTAGCCGCTCCTGGTCCTTCTCGTCCAAATCGGCCGGATCGGAGATGGTCGCCGGCCGCTCCCGCTTGGTCGCCCCGTTGCGTATGAGCAGGCCGACCAACATCCCGATGCTGAGGATGCCGATGGCCGGAAGGAAGTAACCGACGAGGTTGAAGCCTTCCCGCGGCGGCGACATGAGCACGGACGTTCCGAAGTCCGAGACGAAGCTCGCCTGGATGGCTTCGACGCTTTCGCCTCGCTCCAGTGCCTCCCGGATACGGGTGGACCAGACCGGAGACGTGCCGCACTGCATCTGGAACTGACAGGAGTGCACGTCCAAGCCACAACCGCAGCTGCACTTCAACGCGCTCTCGAGGACCATGAGCTTCTCGCCCACCTCACCCACGTGGTAGTGCCCGCCCGTGGGCGCATCCGGGTCGAAGCCGGGATGGGAAGGGCCGGTCGACTGGGCCTGCGCGGGAACGGAAAGAACCGCGAGCGCGGTCAATCCCGCCGCGAACGTCGAAAGCTTCATGGTTGGCTCAAGTCCTGAGTGGTCGATTCCATGCCGAACTTTTCGGTTCTCCGTAACCGAAAGGGGAGCCGACGTTCCGGTCGCGCCCCGGAGCACGCTTACACGGCGGCGGCGACGGGCCCCCTGCGACGCCGCGACGTCCGAAACGATTGCCCCGAACGCTCGCACGGGTTACTTAATGGCCTCCCCGAACCGATATCCGAAACCGTTACGACACTGGGACGCGACATGACGATCAAGAGACGCGATTTCCTGAAGAAAGCCGGAACAGGCACGGCCGGTGCGATGGCCCTCGGTGCTTGCGGAGGAGGCGAAAGCCCGGCCGCCGGCGGCGGTGGCGCCGCCGTCGATGGACCGCAGGTGAACTGGCGGCTGGCCACGAGCTTCCCGCCGAGCCTCGACATCCTCCACGGCGCGGGTGTCCGGATCGCGGAACGCGTTTCCGAGCTGACCGGCGGGAACTTCACCATGCGTGTCTACGCGGCCGGCGAGCTCGTTCCGGCGCTCCAGGTCATGGACGCCGTGCAGCAGGGTACGGTCCAGTGTGGCGTGTCCCCGGGCTACTACTACACCGGCAAGAACCCGGCCCTGGCGTTCGACACGGCCATCCCGTTCGGACTCAGCACGCGGCAGCAGTATTCGTGGCTCATGTACGGCGGCGGGCTCGAGCTCCTCAACGACATCTACTCCGACTTCGGGGTCATCATGTTCCCGGCCAACTCGACCGGGGGGCAGATGGGCGGTTGGTTCCGGGAGCCGGTGGGTAGCTTGGCCGAGCTGAACGGCCTTACATTCCGCATTCCCGGCATCGGCGGCGAGATCATGTCACGCTTGGGCGTCACGGTCCAGGTGCTCGGCGCGGCCGAGATCTACCCCGCCCTCGAGCGCGGCGCCATCGACGCGACCGAGTGGGTCGGCCCGTACGATGACGAGAAGCTGGGACTCCAACAGATCGCCAAGAACTACTATTACCCGGGATGGTGGGAAGGCGGAGTCTCCATGGGCCTCCTCATCAGCCAGCAACACTTCAACGAGCTTCCCGAGAGCTATCAGCACATCTTGCGAGCGGTGTGCGCCGAGACGTTCATCGACCGCCTCGCCCGCTACGACGCGGAGAACCCTCCGGCGCTTCGGCGCCTCGTGCAGGAGCACGGCGTGACGCTCCGACCGTTCCCCGAGGACATCATGGAAGCCGCCTGGGAAGCGTCCAACAACTACCTCGAGGAGCAGGCCGCGGACGACGAGGCCTTCCGTCGGGTGTACGAGTCGTACAGGGACTACCGGAACATGGCCTTCCCGTACGCCGCGGGTAATCAGCTCGAGTACGCGAAAGCGGCCTTCACCCGCATCGGCAACCCGCAGATGACCGGGTAGGGAGCCGCGACCTCGAAGCGCATCGACGGCCTCGGGGGACCGTAAGCGTCCTCCGAGGCCGTCAGCGTTTGCGGGCCAACGTCACGCCGTCCCCGATGGGGACGAGACTCAAGGACACACGCTCGTCTACGTGGACCTTACGGTTGAAGCTCCGAATCGCTTCAGTCGCGGCCTCCCGGTCGCTCGGGTCGGCCACGCGCCCGTGCCACAAGGTGTTGTCCACCGCGATCAACCCTCCCTTCCGCACGAGCTCGAGGGAGCGCTCGTAGTAGCCGTCCAGGCCTCGCTTGTCCGCGTCGAGGAACACCAGATCGAACCGGCCCGCCTCGCCGGAAGCGACGAGATCGGCCAAGGTCTCCGCGGCGGGCGCGATCCTCAGATCGATCCGATCTCCCACGCCGGCCTCCTCCCAATACCGTCGGGCGATGGCGGTCCATTCCTCGTCGGTGTCACACGCCACGAGGGTTCCGTCCTCCGGCATCGCCAGGGCCATGGCGAGCGCGCTGTAACCGGTGAACGTACCGACCTCGAGGATCCGCCCCGCCCCGAGGACCTCCACGAGCAGCCCCAAAAACTGACCCTGCTCGGGGCTGATCTGCATGTGCCCCTTCTCGAGGGTCGCCGTCTCGTCTCGGAGCCGCCGCATGACCTCAGGTTCCCGCAGCGACACCTCCAACAGGTAGGCGTGGAGCGCCTCGGTCAGCGGCGTGGTTCGACGGCTCATCAGGTCGTGGGCAGCGCCATCCAGCCCAGGAAGGCCAGCACGACCACCTGAATGGCGATGAACGGAATCACCCCTCTATAGATCGCCGTCGTCTCGATGTTTCGCGGCGTCACCCCCCTCAGGTAGAAGAGGCTGAAGCCGAACGGGGGTGTCAGGAACGACGTCTGCAGGTTGACGGCCAGCAGGATGCCGAGCGAAACCAGATCCACGCCGAGCACCACGGCGGGGGGCACGATGAGCGGGACGATGATGAACGCGATCTCGAAGAAGTCGATGAAGAACCCGAGGATGAAGACCACGAGGTTCACGACGATCAGAAAGCCCAGCGCGCCTCCCGGGATGCCCGTCAGCATCTCCTCGATCCAGATGTCGCCGTCGAATCCCCGAAACACGAGCGCGAACATGGTCGACCCGATGAGGAGGAACACCACCATGATGGTGAGCCGGCTGGTTTCCTCCATCGCGGCCTTCAGGGTCGTCATGTTGAGCTGACGGTTGAGGGCCGCGAGCACCATCGCGCCCACCGCGCCGAGCGCGCCCGCTTCGGTCGGCGTCGCAACCCCGGCGAAGATGCTGCCGAGAACCACGACGATGAGCGTCAGCGGTGGCAGGAGCGACAGGATCACCTGTCGCAGCAAGGTGAGCCCCGTCGAGCGCAGCTCCAGGGGAAGCGCGGGCGCGACGTTCTTGTCCAGGAACGCCAGTCCGAAAACGTAGACGACGTACGCCCCGGTCAGCACCAGCCCCGGCATCAGGGCCGCTCGGAAGAGATCGCCCACGCTGACGCCCATCTGATCGCCGAGGACGATCAGCACGATCGATGGTGGAATGATCTGGCCCAGGGTGCCGGACGCCGAGATGACGCCGAGGCTGAGCTCCTTGTTGTACGAGTTGCGGAGCATGACCGGAAGCGAGATCAGGCCCATGGCGGTCACGCTGGCGCCCACTACGCCCGTCGCGGCGGCCAGGAGGGCGCCCACCACCACCACGCCCACGGCGAGCCCACCTCGAAAGCCTCCGAACAGCGCGCCGATCGTCTCGAGAAGCTGTTCGGCCAGCTTGCTCTTCTCCAAGACGGTGCCCATGAAGATGAAGAAGGGCACCGCCAGGAGCGTGTAGTTCGACATCGTGCCGAACGTGCGCTCCGGCATGGCGAAGAGAAAGAACAGGTCGAACTGGTTGAACACATGGCCCACGAGGGCGAACGCCAGCGCGGATCCCCCCAGGACGAACGCCACCGGATATCCGGTGAAGATCAGCCCCAGGGTCACGCAAAACATCATCGGACCCCAAAGATCGCTCATGCGTCGTCCCTCTCGTTCGGAACGTCCGCCACGGCTCCGTCGACCGCGGGCATCGGAAGGTGACTCGTGCCGGCCTCTGGATCCACGTTGTCTCGCATGGTCTCCACTTGCTTGATGATGTGGCTCACGGCCTGGAGCAGGAGCAGGCCGAAGGACACCAGAATGAGCGCCTTGATGGGGTATCGGGGTAACCCGCCGGGGTCGGGAGACGTCTCTCCGATGGACCAGGAGTTACGCACCGCCGGGAAGGACAGCCACAACATGGCGATCGAGAACGGCACGAGACACACCACGGTGCCGACCAGGTCGATGATGGCCCGTGTCCGGGCGGAGAGCCGCTCGAACATGACGTCCACTCGCACATGGACGTCCTTGTTCAAGCCGTACGCGGCCCCCATGAGAAAGATCACGCTGAACGCGTACCACTGGCCTTCCACCAGGGGCGTGAGGTTCATCGACATGCCCAGACCGCGCGAGAAATACCTCAAGATCGCGCTTGTGGCGCCGATGAGCACCATGACCAGCGTGAGCCAGCGAATCGTTACTCCGATCGCGTCGTTGAGGCCGTCGATGCCGGCGCTCAGCCTTCTCAGAATAAGCATGCGCGGATGATGCATAGGGAGGGCGTCCAGGGCAACGGACACCGGTTAGATGAGATATCCCCCGTCCACGGGAATCACGGCACCCGTGATATGGCGGGCGGACTCGGAACAGAGAAAAGCGACCACGTCGGCCACGTCCTGCGGGTCCCCCAAACGCCCCAGCACGGACTCTTCGCGAGCGCGGTCCAGATGCTCGGTCGGGATGCCCTCCGTGAGCCTCGTCGTCCGGATGTACCCGGGCGCTACCGCATTCACGTTGATGTTCTTCGGACCCAGCTCGACCGCCGTCGAGCGTGTGAGCCCGATCAGCCCAGCTTTGGACGCGGCGTAATTCGACACTCCGAACGCTCCACGGATCCCGTGCACGGACGTGATGTTCACGATCTTGCCATATTCCTGGGCTCGTAAAAAGGGGGTCACGGCCCGCGTGAAGTAGAACGCGCCGTCGAGGTTGGTCCGAACGACGGCTTCCCACTCGTGATCCTCCATACGCCACAGCGCCCTGTCCCGCCCTATCCCCGCATTGTTGACGAGCACGTGGAGCCCCCCCAGCTCGACGTTGGCCTCCGCGACGAACCCGTTGACGTCGTGCGCGTCCCGCACGTCGCAGCTCCGGAAGAAGACCTTCACCTCGAGCTCACGCAGTCGCTTCGCCACGTCCTGCGCTTCCAAGCGGGATGTGGATCCCGTGTCCAGGAAGCAGAAAGCGACGTGCAGCCCGCACCGCGCCAGGGTAATGGCGATCGCCCGCCCGATTCCGCTCGAGCCGCCCGTGACGACCGCGACGCGTCCACGCAGGTTGTCGGAGACCAACGCCGGTCGAGGTCGGGCCTCCTCGACCTGGTCGAGCAATGCCTCGACTGCATCGTTCAGGCTCGCATCTTCTGCGGTAGCGGTTTCGCGATCACTCATGGGCGAACAGGCTACCCCGGATGTCCGGGCGGCGCAATTCCGCCGGCGGCCGATGTTCGACCGACGCACTCCGGGGCTTCGTGCGAGGGCCGAGGGATCACTCGGACGAACCGGCGTCCGTCTCGGTCGGGTCGTAGTCTTCGTCGGCTCCGTGCTTGATCGTGCGACCTTCCACGAGAAAGACCACATCCTCGGCCAGGTTGGTCGCCAGATCCCCGGTTCGTTCGAGGTTCTGAGAGACGAGGAGAAGCTCCAGCGCACCGCTGATGCGCTTGGGGTCCTCCAGCATGTGCGTGACGAGGATGCGAAACATGGAGCGCCGTAGCTCGTCCACCTTGTCGTCCGTGAGGCACACGAGCCGAGCCGTCCCCGTGTTGCGAGCCACGTACGCCGCGAGCGCGTCCGACACCATCTCGCGCGTCACGTCCACCATCTCCGCCAGCTCGCGCACTTCGGGGAGCGGGGGGGTGTCCGCCAACCGCTTCGCCGCCTTGGCGATGTTGAGCGCGTGGTCACCCATCCGCTCCAGGTCGTTGGAGAGCTTGTTGGTGGTGATGATCCGACGCAGATCGGTCGCCATCGGCTGATGGAGCGCGAGCAGCTCGACCACCTGCTCGTCGATCGCGACCTCGAGCTCGTCGATCCGGTCGTCGGTGCGCCTCGCATGCTCGACGACGTTCGGGTCCCGCTCGAGCACCGCCTTCGTGGCCGCCGCCAACGCCTCCTCGACGAGACCCGCCATCTCCATGAGGCGATCCTGAAGGGCGTCGAGCCGGCTGTGGAAATGCCGCTGGCTGGCCTGTGGCGTGCTCAACCGAACCTCCCCGTGATGTAGGCTTCCGTCTGCTCCTCCTTCGGATTCGTGAAGATCGTCTCCGTCGGCCCGTACTCGACGAGATGTCCCATATACAGGAAGGCGGTATAGTCGGAGATCCGCGCCGCCTGCTGCATGTTGTGGGTGACGATGACGATCGTGTAATCCTTCTTGAGCTCGTAGATGAGTTCTTCTATCCGCTGCGTCGCGATGGGATCCAACGCCGAGGCCGGCTCGTCCATCAAGACGATCTCGGGCTTCACCGCGAGCGTGCGTGCGATGCACAACCGTTGTTGCTGGCCACCGGAGAGGGCATAGGCGGAATCCTGGAGCCGATCGTGAACCTCATCCCACAGCGCGCTCTGCTTCAGGGACGCCTCCACGAGCATGTCCAGGTCCCCTTCGTGCCCGTTCACCCGCGGACCGAACGCCACGTTGTCGAAGATGGACTTCGGGAAGGGATTCGGCTTCTGGAACACCATGCCGATGCGCCTTCGGACTTCGACGGGATCCACGTCGTCGCCGTACAGGTTCTGGCCGTGGAAGGTGACCGCACCCTCGACGCGAGCCGCGGGCACGAGATCGTTCATCCGGTTGAAGCACCGCAGAAGCGTGCTCTTGCCGCACCCGGACGGCCCGATGAGGGCCACGACCTGCCTGGAGGGAATCGTGAGCGACACGTCCTTCACGGCCTCGAGCTCACCGTAAAAGACGGAGAGCCCCTGCGCCTCGAGCGCGGGCACGCGCCCTCCGGTTTCGATATCGTAGATCGTGGCCATGTCGTCAGTTGCGAGTCTGGTAGCGGTTCCGGAGGACGATCGCGACGGCGTTCATGCTGAGCAGGAGCAGCAGCAGGACGACGATTCCCGCGGCTGCGAGGGCGCGGAACTCGTCCTGTGGCCGGGACACCCAGTTGTAGATCTGGAGCGGTAACACGGTGAACCGATCCATCGGTCCCGCGGGCGTGAAGGCGAGGTACCCGACCGCGCCCACCATGATCAGCGGTGCCGTCTCCCCCACCGCCCGCGAGAGCGCCAGAATCGTTCCCGTGAGGATGCCGGGCATCGCGGACGGGAGCACCTGGGTCCGCACCACCTGCCAGCGGGTGGCGCCCAGACCATAAGCCGCCTCCCGGATCGTGCCGGGCACCGCCCGGATCGCCTCCTGCGCCGCCATGATGATGACGGGCATGATGAGGAGCGACAGCGTCAACGCGCCGGACAGGACGCTCCGGTCGAGCCGGAAGAAGCGCACGAACAGCGCCAAGCCCAGGATACCGTACACGATCGAGGGCACCCCCGCCAGGTTCGCTATGTTGGTCTGGATCGTGCGCGTGATCCAGTTCTGCGACGCGTACTCCTCGAGGTAGATGGCCGCGGCAACCGACACCGGAAAGGAGATGAGGGCCGTGAGCGTGAGAATCCAGACCGACCCGGCGAGCGCCGCCTTGATGCCCGCCCGCTCGGGGATCCGCGAGCCGAAGTTGACGAGGAAATCACCGTCGAGGCTCGGGAGCCCGTCGAGCGCGACGTCCGTCAGGAGCACACCGAGGGCGAGCACGCCGACCGCGGTGGCCGCGGCACACAGGCCCGCGAACAACACGCCGAGTCGTCGCCGACGACGACCCCGCGGCGTGGTCGCGCCACCGAAAGAGGGTCCGGGATCGCTCACTCGTACTCCTCCCGGAAGCGGGAAAGGACCCATTGGCTCAGGATGTTCATCGCGAGGGTGATGAGGAACAGCGTCATCCCCACGGCGAACAGGGTCTGGTAGACGATCGTCCCGCGCGGAGTGTCACCGAGGGACGCCTGGACGATATAGGCAGTCATGGTCTGGATCGATTCGAGCGGATTCAGCGTCATGTTGGGGAGATTCCCGGCGGCGATGGTCACCGCCATCGTCTCTCCGATGGCCCTCGAAACCGCGAGGATGAACGATGCGATGATCCCCGAAAGGGCCGCCGGGACCACCACCCGGGTGGACACCTCGAGCTTGGTCGCTCCCAGCCCGTAGGCGCCGTGGCGCAGCGCCTCCGGCACCGCGCGGAGGGCGTCCTCGGAAAGCGAGGAGACGGTGGGAATGATCATGATCCCCACCACGATGCTCGCCGACGCGGCGTTGAACACGTCGGTGCCCGGAAACACGCTTCGGAGGAGCGGCGTGACGAAGGTCAGCGCGAAGTAGCCGTACACGACCGTGGGGATCCCGGCGAGGATCTCGAGGACCGGCTTCAAGACCTTCCGCAGCCCGGCGGTCGAGTACTCGCTCAGGAACACGGCGGTCAGCAGTCCGATCGGGAGCGCGATCGCGGCCGCGCCCCCGGCCACCATGAACGAGCCGGCCAGCAGCGGAAGGACGCCGAAATGCTTCTCCTGGAACATCGGCTCCCAGCGAGTCCCGGTGAAGAACTCGACGACCGAGACCTGCGTGAAGAACGCCACGGTCTCGCCCAACAGGACCGCGACCACGCCGATCGTCACCAGGGTGGACGCGGCGGCGCACGCGAAGAGCAGCGCTCCGATCATCCGCTCCCTGGTGTCGCGGCTGCGGCGGAAGCTTAGTCCCGCGCCGCCGTTCGCTTGCACTTCCGATGGCTCCTGCACCGAGGCTCTTCCCTTGGTTCAGAGTCAGCCGGAGGTCCCGGCGGCCTCACGAATGAGTCGGAGCTGCTCTTCGTACTCGACCGGCGACAGTGCGTGGTACCCGGTGGACGGAACGATCTCGGCGGCTTCCTGGAGGATGAACTCGGCGAACGCACGCACCTCGGGTCGCTCGAGCGCGGTATGTTGCACGTAGATGTAGAGCGGCCTCGCGAGCGGGGTGTAGGAGCCGTTTTCGATCGTCTCGTCCGACGGCGAGACACATCCCGAGCCATTATCGACGGCGACGAGCTCGAGGGCGTCCCGGTTCTCGGTGAAGTACGCATACCCGAAGTACCCGAGCGCGTACTCGTCGCCCGCGACCCCCTGTACGAGGATGTTGTCGTCCTCGCTGGCCTGGAAGTCGGCCCGGCTCGCGCCGCTCTCGCCGTTGATCGTCTCGGTGAAGTAGTCGAAGGTGCCCGAGTCGGTGCCGGGGCCGTACAGACGGATCTCCTCATCGGGCCACTCGGAGCGCACGTCACGCCAGGTCGTCACCGAGCTTCCGGGCTCCCAGATGCGTTGGAGCTCCTCCACCGTGAGGCATTCCACGAAATCGTTGGAGGGGTTCACGATCACCGAGAGCCCGTCCCAGCCGACGCGCAGCTCCGTCATCTCGATTCCGGCCTCCTCACAGGCTTCGCGCTCGTCCTCCGCGATGGGACGGGAAGCGTTCGTGAAATCGGTTTCTCCGGCGCAAAAGCGCTGGAACCCCCCGCCGGTTCCGGAGACCCCGACGGTGACCCGCGCCCGTGGATTCGCGATCTGGAATTCTTCGGCCAGAGCCTCGGCGACCGGGAACACCGTGCTCGAGCCGTCGATGCGGATGTTGCCCTGGACGCCGGTACCGTCACCGGTCTCGCCTCCGCATGCGGCGAGGGAGAAAGCGGTGGCAACGCAGGCGAGAGCAATGGTGGACTTCGACATTCCGAACCGTCCTGAAGGAAGGAGCAGCGAGATGGGGATGGTGGCTGGCATACTTTAGGGCGAATCGACGTCAGAATGATAAAGGACCGGTAACGAAACCGTAACGCCCCCATGCGCACGGACCACTCAGGGCGCCGGCAACGTGAAGCGGATGGTGGTGCCGCGGCCGAGCTCGCTCTCCGCCTCGACGCTCCCTCCCATGGCGCCCACGAGGTGTTTCACGATGGCGAGCCCCAGCCCCGTGCCTCCCGCGTCGCGCGCACGGGAGGCGTCCGCCCGGTAGAAGCGCTCGAAGATCCTGGGCAGGACGCTCACGGGGATTCCCTCGCCATCGTCCGAGACGTCCACGGCCACGAGTCCCTCCGCCGCTGGGCGCACTCGGACGTGCACGGTCCCTCGCCCACCGGTGTGGCGGATGGCGTTTTCGAAGAGGTTCCGGAACACCTGCGCCAAGCCTTGCGGGTCCGCGACCGCCACCGCCTCGCCGTCGACCTCGAAATCGATCGCCGACGTTCCGGCCGCCGCCTCGACGACCGTCCACGTGTCTCGCGCCACCCGACCGATATCGACGTGTTCCGATCCCGCGCTCCACCCTCCGGACTCCAGCCGAGAAAGGTCCAGAAGGTCGTCTACGAGGTTCTGCAGGCGAACCGTGTTCGTGTGGATCGCTTCGAGGAAGCGTCGACGCACGTCTTCGGGCGGATCGTCCTCGACGAGCGATTCCGCGTACCCGCGGATGGACGTCAACGGCGTCTTGATCTCGTGAGAAGCGTTGGCCACGAAATCACGACGTACCGTCTCGAGCCGACGGATCTCCGTGACGTCGAGCAGGGTGGTCACGGCTCCGCCGCGATCCAGAGCACGTGACGACACCAGCACGTGGCGTCCGGCCACCTCGATCTCCCGAGAAGGCACGTCGCCACGGAGTGAAGCCTCGAGCACCTCACGTAGCTCGCGGTGTCGCACGACCGCCCCAAGGGGGGGACGTTCGCTCGTGCCCGACGGATCCGGCAAGCGCAACATGGCCCGTGCGGTGCGGTTCGTCCGCAGAAGACGCCCGTCGTCCGTGAGCGCGATGACCCCTTCCGCCATGCAGTCGATGAGCACCTGCATCTCGTCGCGTTCCTCGCCGAGCTCCGCGAGCCGCCCTCTGAGCTCGTCGCTGAGGCGGTTGAACGCGACGGCGACGTCGCGGAGCTCCGAGACCGGCCCCGCCCGCACGCTTCCGCTGAAATCGCCCCGGGCGAGACGCCGTGCGTGGTCCGCCAGCGCCACCAGGGGGCGGGCGAACAATCTGCTCAGGAGGTACGCCGCGGTGAGCGCCACCAGCATGGCGAGGAGCCCGGCCGCTGCAACCGCGCGTTGCACGCGGTCGACCGCCTGCTCCACCTCCGTGCGCGGAGCCGCGATCCGCAGAATCATCGGCTCGGTGTTCAGAGCGCCCAACGTCGCGGCGTAGAGAAGGGGCATTTCCACGGTGGCGCTCACGCGCTCGTCGAAGGCAACGTCTTCCTCGCCCTCGAGCACCGCGCGGACCTCCGGCCGCTGGCGATGACTCTCCATCTCGCCCAGGCGCCCGGGCTCCAGATACGACTCGCCGCGCACGACGCCCGTGGTATCGATGATCGTCACGCGGTAGTCGATGCGCTCCGTGATCGCGCGGGCCAGAGCATCGGGATCCATGTCCCCGGACCGCGCCATGAGCCCCCGACCGAGGATGAGCTGCCGCTCGAGCTCGGCCCTGAAGGTCGCGCCGAGCTCCCGGTCGAGGCCCGTGCCCACGAGCACGAGCGTGAGGACGGTGAGCAGACCGACGACCCCGAAGAATCCGGCGAAGAGCACATGGTGGATACGGAGTCGCATCAGCCTCCGTTATTCCCTTCCTTCGGGAATATCGAGCCGATATCCGAAGCCCCGGATCGTGTGAATCCATCCCCCGACCTCTCCGAGCTTGCTTCGGAGTCGCCGCACGTGCATGTCCACGGTCCGAGTCTGTATCCGCTCGGAGACGCCCGATTCCAGGCTCCACGCCTTCTCGAGGAGTTGCCGGCGGCTCTGCGTCTTCCCACGCCGTTCGAGAAGCGCCTGCAGGAGCCGGAACTCGGTGGGTGTCAGACTGAGCTCCGACCCGTCGAGGGACGCCTGATGCGCTCCGACGTCCACCCGGAGCGGACCCGCCCGCAGGACCCGGCCTCCCGACGTGATGCCCGCTTCCCGAACCCGGCGAAGGATCGCCTGGACGCGGAGCACCAGCTCCCTCGGGCTGAACGGCTTCGTGAGGTAGTCGTCCGCACCGAGCTCCAGGCCGCTGATGCGGTCTTCTTGCTCGCGCTTGGCCGTCAGCACGAGGATCGGAATGTTCACCGTGCTCGGTTCGGACCTGAGCTGCTCCAGCACGGTGTCGCCGCTGAGTCCGGGAAGCATGCGATCCAACACCACCAGATCGGGGATCTCGCGACCCACCGCGTCGAGCGCCTCGGGTCCGTTTCCGGCGGTTTCCACCCGGAAGCCTTCCCGAGTGAGTTGGTACGCGATCAATGCCGCGATATCGTGCTCGTCTTCCACCACGAGCACCCGCGGCACCACCGTGGACTTCGGGGAAGCGTCCATGGAATCTCTAGAAGGGTGTCGTCATGGGGTCGTCGACCGAGAACCGGTCCCGACCGGCCCCGCCGCAGCTCCACTCGCGGTCAGCCCGCCCGGATCAGCTCCTCGACCTCTCCTTCCGTGAAGGTGTGGTCGGTCTGCTTGGCCGCCTCGAAGATTCGCTTCACGAGCTCGTCGTCGCGCGGATCGTATCCGTGTTCGCGCAGCCAATACTTCACGTTCGACAGGCCCGACATCGGGCCGATCTCGATGTGCTGCTTGCGCCCGACCATGGACGCCGGAATCGCCGAGTAGATCCGATCCGCGAGCCATGCGTCGCCCTTCTCCTCGGCCTTGATGATCGCGGCCGCGTGCACGCCCGTTCCGGTCCGAAAGGCGTCGTGGCCCACGACCGGATACGAATGCGAGAGCGGAACCTGGCACGCCTCCGACGTGAGCCCGCAGTAGTCGGGAAGCACCGACAGGTCGGCATCGTGAACGCCGAGCAGCTGCAGGTTGACGAGCAGGAGGTCCATCTCGGTGTTGCCGCACCGTTCCCCGATCCCGAGGGCCGTGCCGTGCACCCGCGTCGCACCGGCCTCGATGGCCGCGAGCGCGTTCGCCAGACCGAAGCCCCGGTCGCGGTGCCCGTGCCAGTCGACCTCGACATCTTCCCCGGACGGCTTCACGATCTCCTCGATCACGAAGCGCACCAGCGCCCGTGTCCCATCGGGCGTGGCATGTCCGACCGTATCCGCGATACAGAGACGGCGCGCTCCCCAGGCGATCGCGTTTCCGTAGAGCGTCTTCAGGACATCCGGATTGGCGCGCGTCGTGTCTTCGGTGACCATCAGCACCGGAAGCCCTTCGGAGACCGCGAAGGTGACCGCTTCCTCGCTGGTTTCCAGCATCCGGTCCAGCGTCCAGCTCTCGGCGTACTGGCGGATCGGAGAGCTCCCGATGAAGGTGCACGCCTCGATGGGGATGCCGACCTTCTGGCTGATCTCGACGATCGGCTTCACGTCGGCGACCACCGTGCGCGCGGCACAGTTGGGGCGAATGGAGAGCCCGGCGTCGACGATCTCTTGCGCCAGAACGGTCACCGCTTCGACCGCGCGCGGCCCGGCACCGGGCAACCCGATATCCGCCGTGTGGATGCCGAGCTGATCCATCATGTGGAGGAGCCGAACCTTGTCGTCCAGCGGAGGGTCCACGACCGACGGGTTCTGGAGGCCGTCCCGCAGGGTCTCGTCGTCCAACTCCACCTTCTCGACGGCCGACCAGTCGAATGTCGCGCCGGTCTCGTTCCAGTCGTAGATGAGTTCCCGCTCTTCCATGCTCACCCTCGGCATCGGCGGTGGTCTGGATCCTCTCCATAAACATAGAGGGGGAGTGGCGACAGGTCACCGTGCGGGGGTCCCGACGCCCGACGTCAGTCCACACCGGCCGGAAGGTAAGGACGGGGTCGCTCATCGTAGTAGCGGAAGACCTTGTGACCGCCGCCCCGTACCAACACGTCCTTGAAGAGCTGCGCTTCGAACAGCCCTTCGCGACCCTCGACCTCGAAGAGGGTCCAGCAGTCCGTGAGCACCCGAAAGGTCGCGTACTCCCGGGTGTCGCCACGGCACTGCACCGTTCCGTACGTCAGCTCCAGATCGGCGAACATCGGCAGGAGTCGGTGGATGCTACGGCGGTCACGCAACTCGATGTTCTTCCACGCGAAGTCGAGGGGAAAGCCGACCTCGGGCCGTGAAGCCGGGAGCTCCGGCCACACCACTTCGTTGTGTTCACGCTCGGTGAGACGGAACCCACCGAGCTCCGCCGTATCGCCGTCCACCAGAGCGCTCAAGACCCGCCGGCCGAGACCGTCGAGGGTGCCCGTCGCGCCCTCGAACGGGGCGTGTGCCTCCGCCCTTCCGGCCGGGTCGGTTGCGGGCTGGCGGCCATCTCCTTCACCACAACCGCCCACCACCACCGTGAGCGCGACGACCCACGTGGAGACCCCTCTCGATCGCCGCGTCGCCCTGGCTACCTTCTGCTGGCTCACTTCACTACCTCCTCTGTCGGCGAAGGAGCCGGCGCCCTCGCACACCAGCCTGCGTCCGAAGCACGGAGCAGGAGCGCGGGTGTGCCTGGCATGCGAGGGGCACCGAGCACCGTCAATGGCTCAGTTCAACGCCTGCGTCGTCCAACCCTGGTACCAGGGCGTGGCCTCGTCCGGATCGACGCCACCGATGAAGTCGACGGCCTCGAAGAACCCGTCGTCCGGCGGGGTGGCGAAGCCATTCAGCGCGGGCGAGCCGGCTTCCGGCCGGAAGTCCGGCGAGGCACGGTCGAACGGTGCCGCGAGCATCGGATCGATGCCGAAGCGGTTGTTCCAAGCCGCGTTCGTGAAGAACGCATCCTCGTCGATCCCGTCGTCGTCGTTCGCGATATCGAGAGCATTCAACCCGACGATCGAGTTCCGGAAGGCGAGGCCGTTGTCGATCGACTCCTGATTGTCGACGTCCAGGCCCACCGTGCCGAAGCCCACGACGATGGCGTTGCGGATGTCACCGGCGGCGCCTCGCCGAAGCACCATGCCCTGGGTCGATTCACCCGCCGCTCCTCCCGCACCGTCCACGCCCTTCCCGACGAGCGTCACGTTATAGAGCGTCGGGTCGGTGAAGGGCGTCGCCCCGAAGTCGTCCGAGTTGCCGTCGACCTCGAAGCCGTTGTCGGCGTTGTCCGGATCCTGCTGCGCGATCCAGAACTGACCGCGTCCCTGCCAGCCCGTCGAGTAGTCGAACGAGTCGTCCGAGATGCCGGTGGACAGAAGGTACTTGGCGTCCACGGTTCCGCCGAACCACTCGAAGCCGTCGTCCGAGCCGTAGTGGGTCTGCAGGTGGTGCAGCTCCGTTCCGGAACCCACGCCGTTGAGCGTCAACGCGTTCAGCTCGTTCCCGAAGCTCACCTCGAACCCGGCGAACTCGATGCGGGTGTAAACCATGCGCCCGCTGTCGTCATCGAGCACGTCACCGCCGTACGGGCCGGACGAGCCCTCGCCCACGCATTCGTCCGCCGGGAAGTTGCAGAGGGAGCGACCGTTCAACACGACTCCCCCCCAGTCTCCACGGCTGCGCTCCCCTTCCGGGTTCTCGGAGGTGAAGACGACCGGTGCGTCGGCCGTGCCGTTGGAGAAGAGCTTCCCACCCTTCCGCACGATGAGCGCGGACGGGGTGATGTCCACGTCCCCGAGAAGCAGGGTTCCCGCCGGAACGGTCAGGCTTGCGCCGTCGACCACCGTCACGATTCCCTGGATGAAGTAGGTGGTGTCGGCGGAGAGCTCCCGATCACCGGTGATCTCACCGGTGAGGGCGGCCTCCCGGACGTCCGGGTCGAGCGCGCCGACGGCCGGGTCGCTCGGATCCGAGCTCCCGCTCGAGTTCTTCGCGATCACCCGGTAGTTGTACGTCGTCCCGGCGCTGACGCCGTCGTCCGTGTATTCGGTTTCCGTGACGTCCGTCGCGATATCGCTGAAGCTCGCGCCGGACGTCGCGGCCTGGCGCTGCACGTCGTAGGCGTCCGCGCCGTTCACGGCGGACCATGAGACGACGAGCGCGTTTCCGGACTGGCTGACCGACGAGATGGTCGGCGCCGCCGGCGCGGTGTCCACACCGGTCGGATCCGGGTCGTCGTCACCACAGCCGGCCAGCGCCACCACGGCGAGGGTGGCCACATGGGGAATCATATTTCTTTTACGGAACATCCTGTTGATCTCCTGTTATTGGATGTTGCTCGGGCCGTGAAGCCCACGACCCGCCTGCATGGCACCTTCGCCCGAACGGCTCCGGCACCGGTGGGGAGCCCTCGCCGACGTCATCGGCCGCTCCCCCAACTGAGCGAGAGCGACAAGGACCGTCCGACCTCGTACGATCGGAGCGTCCCTCCGCCCTGCGTGAATTCCACTTGATTGCCGAGCAGCCGGTTGGCCGAAAGCTTGGCGCTCCAGCCCGACGCGATCGGCCACTGCAGCACCGCGTCCAACTGACCGCGCGCTTCTTCGTAGATCTCGGGCGAGGCCTGTGCCCCTACCGCGTCGATGCGACGACCGAATCGGTTGAAGAGGATGCTCGCCGACGCACCCCGATCGTCGTCCCAGGTGACGCCCAGGTTCAGGACGTACGGTGACTGGCCCTGGAGCCCGCGGCTCTTGGGATCCACACCGATCTCGGTGGGTCCGGTCCCGGGGACGTAGGCGTCGACGGTGCTCCGCGTGGTCACGTCCGATACGACGAGCGTCGTGTTGGCGTTGACCGAAAGAGATCGGAGGCCTTCCGAGAGGAACCCGAGATCCGACCTCGCCTCCACCTCCACTCCGTAATTGTCGGCTTCCCGGGCATTCACCCAGGTCTTCATCAACTCGCTGCTCGGAAGGACGAAGGTTTCGATGGGACTGGAGAACTCCTTGTAGAAGCCGCTCACCGCGACCACCGACTGCGGCCCGCCGAACCACTCCCATCGCAGATCGAAATTCGAGATCCGGGTGCCCTCGAGCTGTGGGTTCCCGATGACCAGGAAGCCTCCCGCATAATCCGCGAAGGAAAACGGGGCGAGCTCACGAAGCTCCGCCCTGGCCAGAGTGCGCGACGCGCTCGCGCGCAGGTTCATCGTTTCGGACAGCGACAGCGTCGCGTTGATCGCCGGCAGGAGATCGGTCGACTCGATGTCCGCCCCCTCCACCGGAGGAAGCCCGGTATCCCAGAGGTCCTTCGGAGACACGGCCTGGCTCGTCCGCTCGACGCGCGCCCCTCCCGAGAAACGAAGTCCCGGGACGGGCTCGAGCTCGGCCATGAGGTAGGCCGCCTCGATCGTCTGCCGGGCGTCGTAGTTGTCCGTACGGAACGTGGCTTCGCGAATCTCGAAGCCGTCCGGGGCGATGTAGGGGCTCGAGGCGCCGAACAGCTCGTCGGGCGCCAGGGTGCGAACATCGTTCCCGATCGTGCCACCGGACTGCGGACGGAAGCGGAAGCGCCGTGTGTAGGCTTCCCGGTCCTTGTGCTCGACGCTCGAGCCCGCCGAGAGCGACGCGGGCAGCCCTGCGAGCTCGAACGGCAGTCGCAGCGAGGCCGCCCCATTCCACCCGGAATCGACCATGTCCTGGTGAAACACCGAGCCGCTCTGGATGAAGTCGTCCCAGTAGAACTGCCCGTCGAACTCCCGGTATAGCACTTCCCGCGTGCTCGGTTCGTACCTGTTCGCCCGCGTGAGGGCGCCACGCCACTTGAACGTCGCATCGCTCAAGAAACGGAGGAGGTGCTCCCCTTCGAGCTGGCTGTTCAGGAGCGACTGTCCGAGGTACTGGACGCGGGAGTTCCACTGATCGGTGTTGGAGTCCAGATTGAAGCCGGTCAACACCCGTGACACGTCGTCCGTGAGGCGGTTATAGACGGTCTGGAGCTTGATCTGGTCACCCGCCCGGGGTTGGAAGGCGACGTTCGCCAGTGCGCCCAGGCTGATCGAGTGCTCTCCGATCTCTCCGGTGTAGTCGACTACCGGGTCGTCCACGCCGGATGTCGAGAAGACCCGCTCCACGAGATTCCGGCGAACGCTTTGACTCGAGGAGTAGTTCACGGAAGTGATGAACCCGAGGCGCCGGTCACCACCGAGGTCGATGTCGTCACCGAAGGTGGCGCCGAGACCGAAGTTGGGCGGAAGGCTGCGCTCGGTGGGTCCCCAGCCACCTTCGAATCCTCTCCCGATCTCCTGGAGCTCGGTGGACGAGAAGTTGGTCGGCGTGACCTGCACGTCTCTCGCAATGCCCGCCGGAAGACCACGGGTCCCGTCATCGAACCCGGTGAGGTCGAGGTCGCCACCCCGGTATCCGAGACCTTCCTCGAACGTGGCCGTGGAGTTCCACCCACCCGAGACGCTCACCGAGAAGATCCGGTTCGCGGGAAAGTCGCGCGTCCTCAGCTGAACGAGGCCGCCCGCTTGGTCTCCGGACTGGTCGGGGGAGTAGCTCTTGGAGGTGACGATGCTCTGCAAGAGTCCCGAAGGGATCACGTCGAGCGGAATCGCATTCTTGTCCGGAACCGGTGAGGCGAGGGGAGCTCCGTTGAGCGTGGTCGCGCTGTATCGCCCTCCGAGCCCGCGCACGTGCGCGAACTTCCCATCCACGACCGACAACCCGGGAACTCGACGCAACGCCGCCCCGGCGTCCCCATCGGGCGTACGGGCCATCTGCTCGGATCCGATGGCGTCGGAGACGACCGCCGAGCGCCGACGCTCGGACATGAGCGCGGTCGTGCTTCCCCGCTCCGCCCGCGAAGTCACGACGACGCCTTCGACATCCACCGCCCGGGATTCGAGCGTCACGTCCAGGACCACGGTCTCGTCCCGGGTAACCTCCACGTCCGTGACCGTCTTCGTCCCGAACCCGATGCGCTCTACGTGGACCTCGTGGATCCCCGCGGGCACGTCGCGTAGCACGTACCGACCGTCGACCGAGGAAAGCGCCCCGATGGTGCCCTCTCCCACGAAGACCTGCGCGCTCGCCAGGGGCTCGGCCGTTTGCGCGCTGATGACGCGCCCGACGATGCGCCCCGTCTGTGCCTCGGCCGCAGCGGGCAGCCCGAGGAGGACGATGGCTACCAACAGGCCTTTGATCCACCTTCGCTTCATATCGTTCATTGCTCCTCACCGTTGCCTGAGTGGAACGGGCCAACTCGCTCAAGGAGCCCCGCGCTCCCTTTTGCATGATCGAAGCTTAGAGGGGGCGGGTAACGGCGAAGGCTCGGGATCCGTAACAGTGGGGTAACGCGAAGCGAGGGTTGGCGCGGCGAGGGGAAAACGACGAAAAAGGGGCGCCCCTCCGGATGGAGGAGCGCCCCGACCTGCCGAGCGTCGCCGAATCGTCGCGCGGATTGCGGCCCGCTATCCCCCGTCCACCAGGGAGTCGTCGGTCACGGAGAGTGTCGCGCTGACGTCCCGAACGACGGCCCGCGCGCCCAGGATGGAGTCGTGGAGGGCCGCCCGCTCCAGCCGCGCGTCCACTCCCACGACACTGTCCCGGACCGTGGAGTCGGTCAGGTGGGTGCCCCGTTCGAGCGTGACGTTCGGCCCGATGGTACCGCCCCGCACGACCACGCCTTCCTCGAGCCTCACGGGCTCGACGATCTCGGCACCTTCCACCGTCGCGCCGGAATCCACGCCCCCGCGCGTGGTTGCCACCAGATGCGCGTTCGTCTCCAGCAAGGTCTCCGGCTTTCCGGCATCCCACCAACCGCGCACGGGCGCCGTGAGAATCTTGCTCCCGTGGTCCACCATGTACTGGAAGGCGTCGGTCAGATAGAACTCACCCGACGGTCCGGGGGGCGAGTCGAGGGCGTGTCGAATCCCTTCGAAGAGCAATTCGTGCTCCCGGATGTGATAGAGGCCGATGTTCGCGAGCCTGGACACGGGCTCGGAAGGCTTCTCCACGATTCGGGTCATCGTGCCGTCGTCGTCCGTGACGATCACCCCGAAGCGCTGATAGTCCTCGACCTCTTTGGCCCAGATGACCCCCGCGTACTTGGGATCCAGCGACCGAGCCAACTCGTAGTCCACCTCGAGCACCGCATCGGGAAACACGATCAGCAGCTCGTCGTCGATGAACGGTTCGGCGAGGCCCACGGCTCCGGCGGTCCCGTCCTGAACTTCCTGCAGGACGTAGTGCCCCCGTATTTGCGGGTACTCCGCCTTGATCCACTCTTCGATGGTGTCGCGAAGGTAGCCGACGACGAAGACCATCTCCTCGACACCCACGTCGATCAGGTCGTCGAGGATATAGGCCAGAACCGGCTTCCCGGCGACCTTGAGGAGCGGCTTGGGGGTATGGTGCGTGTGCGGGCGGAGGCGGGTGCCTTTCCCGGCGAGGGGGATGACGGCTTTCATGGGCTCCGGTCTTGGCGGTACGCGAAGGTTGGCGCCACACTATACGCAACCGAAGCGTCGTTGTCAGGGAGAAGTGCGATGAGACCCAGAGGGAAGGCGGCATCCGTAGCGTTGGCCGGCTGGCTGCTGTTGGGCGGGTGCGCGGGATCGACCGCCGGGGGGAGCGAGGCCACGGGCGGCAACGCACCCGCACCGCGCACCGACCCGGCGCTGGAGGAACCGAACGTCTACGAGGTCCCGGTCGAAGCCTTCGCCCCCGACGAGGAGCGGCCCGCGTTCATCCAAGTCCGCGGAGGCGCGAGTGTGACGCTCCCCGCCGACCGAGCCAGCGTGACGTTCGCCGTGGAGACGCGCGCCGTCACCGCCACCGACGCGGCCGCTGAAAACGCGAACCTCATGGATGCCGTGCTCCGGGCCGTTCGCGAGGCGGGCTTCGCGGATCTTACCATCGAGACGTTCGGATACACGTTGCAGCCGGACTACATCGTACGGGACGACCGCTCGAGGGAGATCGAAGGGTATACCTCGTTGAACAACGTGCGGGCGCGCGTGCACGACATGGAATCCATCGGATCAGTCGTCGACGCGGCCATCGCGGCGGGTGCCAACCGGATCGCTTCCATCGATTTCGAAGCTTCCGACACCGAGGCCGCACGTTCCGAGGCGCTGGCCGAAGCCGTCCGGAGCGCCCGCTCACAGGCCCGTGCCATCGCCGCTTCGCTCGGGTACGAGCTCGGGCCGGTCCTGGAAGTGCGGGGGGGCGCCGACCGCTCGGACCCGCCGGGCATCGAGACCATGCTCATGCGTAATGAAACCGCCTCGACACCGATCGAGGCGGGAACCCGTGCCGTGAGCGCGAACGTGACCGTGCGCTTCGCGCTCGGCAGCGCCCTCCCCGGCGGACAGTGAGCGAGTCGACCGAGCCCGGTGCCTCGACCGAGTCGTGGGGCACGGCGACCGATCCGCACGCCGCGGACACCGGTCTCCGCGGGCGCACCTACGCGATTCCCTTCGATCGCGTGTGGAAGGCGGCCCGTGGCCTGGCCGACGGGGGACTGCGCCGATGGTCGCTGGTGCGCGACGACGATCGGGAAGGAACGCTGGAAGCCCGCAGCAGGACGTGGCCGCTGGGCCGTGTCGACGAGGTGATGGTCTCAGTCGGGCTGGACGAGAACGGTCAGACCCGCGTCGACCTTCGATGCCGACGCATTGGCGACCAGGTGGTGCAGCGGCGCCACCCCCGCCTCGTGAGGACCTTCTTCGCGAGACTCGACCGGGCCCTGGGCGCCACGGCCGCCGACGTGCTCGATCCGACCCGCCCACCTCCGTGGGCGGAGGAAGCTCCGCGGTGAATATCCCCAGGTTTCCGGTATCCCGCCGGCTCTCCGCGCTCGTCCGTCGTAGCCTTCTCGTGCTCTCGGCGGTCCTCCTCTCCGCCTGCGGTGGTTCCGAACCCGAAGCGCTCCCGTCGGACGGAGAGAACGGCTCCACGGACGCGAGCGAACAGAAGGTCCAGCGAACCTACGAACGGAGCTTCGCGTTCATGGCGGAGCTCGGCGACAGCCTCCTGCTGGTGCCCTGGATCATGAGAAACGAGGCTCGGGCCGACTCCGTCACGCGCGAGGCGGGAGGCTGGCTCGCACGGGGCGGCGAATGGGAGCCCTTCTACCACGAGCGGTGGAGCACCCCCGGAGACCGCGCACCGGAAAGGATCCTGCCTCACCGCAGCCTGAGCCTCGTGGTCCGTGACGGAGGCGTGGTCGACGGCCTGCTGTTCCAGGACGGGCTCCGGAACCTCGAGATCCTCATGGGTGAGGTGCTCGCGGCCTGGGTCGGACCCAACGGGGAAACGCTCGACGTCATGCGAGGCTCGGCATATTTGTCCGACGAGCGGGTCGATGGGCGAGTCGTGGACGTGTCTCGGTCCTGGAGCGCCGAAGGCCCACCCGCGGGCGACTGGGCGTTTCTGATCTCCGGGGATTCCGTGGAGCTCGCCCTCGCCGGCGATGTGGAGCACGGCCTGGATCGTGACCCCGTCTACCGAGGCTGGGCACAGATCGGCGCAGAAGACCTGGTCTGGCCCGAAGTGGACCTCGCGTGGACGGACCGCGAAGGGTTCCCGCCGGCGAGACGCGACGTGCCCACGGCTTGGCGCATCCGTTCCGGTGACGGAAGCCTCACCGGCACGCTCGAGAGCGTCAGCTCGGAGACGCAAGCCGGCGAAGGGCCTGGGCCCCTGCTGCCCGTGCGGGCGCTCGTGGAGGTTTCCGGAGAGATCACGACCGTGGAAGGCCGCTTCCCGGTGCGAGGGCTGCTCATTCACGAACGCAGGTGACGGCACATGCCCGACGACGTGCTGCGGGCCCTCCTCACCGTCGGCTTTGGGGCGCTCGCCGGTGGGCTGACCAACACGATCGCCATTTGGATGCTCTTCCATCCTTACGAGCCCCCGCGGCTCTTCGGTCGGTGGCGCCTCACGTTTTTCCAAGGTGCGATCCCCAAGAGCCAGGGCCGATTGGCCGCAGCGATCGGTCGCACGGTAGGGAACAGGCTCCTCACGCACGAAGACCTGACGCGGACGTTCGCGAACCGCGAGTTTCGCGAAGCCTTCGACCGCAGGCTGGCCGCATTCCTGGACGAAGTGTTGCACAAGGAGCGGGGTCCGTTGCGCGAGCTGCTTCCCAGCGGAGCCGCCTCGGACATGGAAGCGCTCCTCGACGACGCCATCGGCCACGGCATCGAGCAGCTCGAGGCATACCTCGAGAGCGAAGCGTTCGAGGAACAGGTTCGTCGTCGCACGGACCAACTGATCGCGACCGTCGCGGACCAGCCGGTGGGCGGCGTGCTCACCCCGGCCCGAGGTGCGGCCGTCGAATCCGCGGTGGACGATTGGCTCGAAAGCGCCGTCGAGAGCAGCGAATTCACGGTGGCGGTCGACGACTACCTGGATCGCGGCTCGCGCAAGCTCCTGAGTGCGGACAGGACGTTCGAAGACATCCTTCCCCAGGGATTGGCCGGCTCCGTGGAGCGAGCGATCGCGAGTTATCTACCCCTCGCCGCCGAGCGCCTCGGCGGGCTTCTCGAGGATCCCGAGGCACGGGCGAAATTCGAGTCGACGATCCACGAGCTCCTCCATCGATTCCTCCGCGACCTCAAGTTCCACCAGCGAGTCATGGCTCGACTCGTGGTGAACGAGGACACCGTCGATCGCGTGTTGGACACGATCGAAGCCGAAGGAGCCCAACGGCTCTCCGAGATCCTCCAGGACCCGCCGGTCCAGGCCGCCATCGCTCGCAGCGTCAACGAAGCGATCATCGACCTGTTGCACCGCCCGGTGGCCGACGTCCTCGGAGACGCCGACGACCCGAGCATTGTCGAAGCAAGGGCGACGTTGAGAGGCTGGATCGTGGACATGGCCCGCGACGAAGAGAGCCGAGCGTTCCTGGTCGAGAAGCTCAGGAACGGCCTCGACCGCGCGGGCGCCAAAACCTGGGGAGACGTGCTCGAGCGCCTGCCCCCGGACCGGATCGCCTCCGCGATCGTCGCGGCGGCACGCACCGACAGCGTGAGTCGGATCGCAACGACCACGGCAGAGCGGGTCGCGAAGGGTCTACTCGATCGGCCGATCGGTACGCCGTCGCGATGGTTGCCGCCGGACGGAGCCCGGCGCATCGAAGCGGCGATCGGCGATCCGCTGTGGTCGTGGCTCCAGACCCAGGTGCCCGACGTGGTCGAGCGCATCGACGTGGCCCGTCGGGTCGAGGAAAAGGTTCTCCATTTCCCGACCCCACGCATGGAGGAGCTCGTCCGCAAGGTCACGGACCGTGAGCTACGGATGATCGTGCGGCTGGGCTACTTGCTCGGAGCGATCATCGGCCTCGCCCTGGTGGCCGTAGACAGCACGCTGGGTTGAGGGGCGGGACCTCGTCCCGCGCCGTGCCTCGACCGGGAACGGTGCTAGCGGTCGTCCGGCGACTCCAGCGTGAATCCACGGCGGTCGCCGCTACGCCGTCCGGATCGCGCGTTCGCCTTGCGTTGGAACCACGCGAGGGGCGTGAACGCTTTCTTCGTCTTGCGGCGCCGTCTTCCGCCTTCGGCCATGATTCGCTCGATCTCCTCCGGCGTCTGCTCATACCGGCCGGGGAGCCCGAGCCAGATACCGAACCCGAGCGCGAGAATGCCGCTGACGACCCAGAACGCTACCGTCACTTCTTCGTAGCGGTCTCGAAGACGAGCAGCCCGAGGCCGATGGAAAGGATGATCGCCACGGCGTTCGTACCGACAGCCACCATCGCGATCACGGTCCAGAAGATCACGTGCGTGAAGAGGTAGCCACCGGGGACCAGATCGAGCATCGTCTTGACTCTTCGGATGAGGTTGCGATGCGTTGAATATGCTCGCGCACACGGCCGCTGTCACCCCCGGAGCAGGGCAGGAACCCTTCTAGAAGTCGACGTCCCGAACGCGCCGCACACCGGCGCTCAAGGGAAGCCAGATGGCCAGCACGGTCAGGCCTACGACTCCGCCGAGGCCAGCCACCACGGGGACGAGCGAGGCGCCCGAAGCTCCATCCCCGTCCAGGCCGGCGCTCAGATACACATAAACCGGCCAACCCTCGAGCACGACGACGAGCCCCAGGTAGATGACGGCCGCCATCATGAAGAGCAACCCGCCGAACGAGGTCGGGATCTCGGCCACGTTCTCGGTCTCGTAGTTCGGGTAGAGCGCGCCGAGCCCCAGGGCGAGGGCGGTCAGCGCGAAGGTCATCGCGACCATCGTGAGGCTCGTGAGCACGAGGATCGGCCAGGAAGCCTCGAGCACGATGTTCGTCACCACGATGAGCGGGACGGCCACGACCAGGAGCGGGACCGTGCCCACCCAATACTTCGACCAGAAGAGCGCGCGCACGTCGAGAGGGGACGACCTCAGCAGCCACATCATCCGTCCCTCGACGGACACCGCGGGAAACACGAAGCGCGCCGCGATGGCCGCGACCACGAAGCCCGCGAGGCCGAGGTTCAGGAAGGATACGACGTTGATGAGCAGGAAGGAGACCTGCTCCCCGGTATAGAGCGGAAGGGCTCCGATGTTGTAGACGTAAACGACGACCAAGACAGCCAGAAGAATGAGCTGCGACCACTGGGTCGTGTCCCGGAAGAACGTGCGAACCTCTTTCACGACGACCCCCCGAGTGCTCGGCCGGAGCCAGAAGAGCAAGCGCTCGGGCAGGATCGACCGGCTCCGCCCTTCGCTCCGCTCCGCACCTTCTTGAGCCCGCGAAAATCCTTCGGGAAAGTACCTCCGATGGAGCCATGCGCCGATGACGACGAACGCGGCCGCCGTGCTCCAGAGGAACGCGAACGGGAACCAGTCGAAGAAGCCGTTCAGGTACGACATGAGCGTGTCGGCCACCCACTCGCTGGGTAGCCACGGGGAGGTCGGCGTCTGCAGCACCGCCACGAAGTCCACCAGGTCGCGGAACTCCTCCGGTCTCATGAGTCGCTCCGGCCGCAGGAACCGGAACAGCGCCACGACCCCGGCCGCGGCGAAGAGTCCGATGAGCGCGAGGAGGTCCCGAGTGCGCCTCGCCGGGAACACGTTCACCAGCGCGAGCGTCACCGCGCTCCCCACCACCGCCGGCACGACGAGGAACGGAACCAGCGTCGCGAGGGCCAGCACGTAGTAGCCCCAGTCCGCGGCATAGACGACCCCGTAAGCCGCCAACAACGGCACGGCGAGCAGGGCGACCATCCAGGAAGAGTCGACGATCGTCTCCGTGAGCCGCGCCGTGTAGACGGTCGCCGGGTCCGTGGGTGACGCGACCATCAACTCCAGATCTTCCGAGAGAAAGAAGGTCGATAGCGCCGTGATGACATTGGACAGCACCAGGATCATCAGGAACGTCACGAACGCGAGACCGAGAAGCTTGGCCGACAGGACGTCTCCGATTCCCTGGGTGCCCCGGAAATACAGGAGCATCCGGAAGATCACCGCGAAGATAAGCCCCCAGAAGAAGATGCCGACCGTTCCGAGCAACACGCCCTTGAACAGCCGTCCCTCTCCGCCCCGAGCCCGGTTGAGCTTCGTCGTGAGCTTCGGCCGGAGCAGCCAGCCCGCCCCGGCACGCCTCCGAGCCACGGATCCGTCCTTCATCGTCTTCGCCCACTCGAACGACTAGAGGGCATCGCGCAGGCCGGCGATCACGTCCGCCATCACGTCGCCGCCGGTCACCTTCAGAAAGATCTCCTCGAGGTGTGCGCTCCCGGACTCCGCCTGGGCGCGAAGCTCGTCCATGGTACCCGAGGCGATGATCCGACCTTCCTGAATGATCGAGATCCGGTCGCAAAGAGCCTCGGCGACCTCGAGCGTGTGCGTGGACAGGAAGACCGTGCCCCCTTCGCTCACGAAGGTCTGGAGGAGATCCTTCAGAAGCCGTGCGGCCCGGGGATCCAACCCCACCATGGGCTCGTCCACGACGATCAGGTCCGGCTGGTGGATGAGAGCCGACGCGATCAGGATCTTCTGCCGCATCCCGTGCGAGTAGCTCTCGATGAGCTCGTCCTTCCACGCCACCAGCCCGAAGAGCTCCAGGAGGCGGGCGGCCCGCTGGTCGGTCTCGGCATCCGCTCGCCCCCACAGCCCGGCCACGAACCGGAGGAACTCCGCACCCGAAAGCTTCTCGTACAGGAAGGGACGGTCGGGGATGTAGCCGATGCGAGCCTTCGCCGCCTCGGGCTCACGCTCCATGTCCAGACCGCGCACCAGCACCTGTCCCGCGCTCGGCCGAAGCACGCCCGCGACCATACGGATCGTCGTCGTCTTGCCGGCGCCGTTCGGGCCCAGAAAGCCGAAGATCTCGCCGGGCTCCGCGCGGAGGTCGAGCGCCTTGACGGCCTCGAAGTCACCGTATCGCTTGACGACGCCTCGCAGATCCAGCATGGGCGTCGCCGGCCGCGCCGGCTCCGTGGCCGGGGACGTCACCGCTACGGGCTCGCTCATCAGTCCGCAGCCTCCCTGTCGAGGACTTCGATATCCAGGTTGCCGATGAGCCGGACGATCTCGACCTGTTGGGCCAACCCGCCCACCACGAACCGGATGTGCGAAGCGTCGGCCGGGTACTGCCCAAAGGTGGGATCGACGGCCACCCACTCCCCCAACCAGACCTCGGGCCAGGCGTGGTAGAAGAACGCGCCGTTCACGTACACCAAGCCGACCGCGGTGCGCGCGGGTAGGCCGAGGGCCCGGGCGAGCGCGACGTAAAGGACCGTATGCTCGTTGCAGTCGCCGCGCAGCGTCTCGAGCACCTGGACCGCATTCGGCATCGAGAAGGTGATGCGCTTGTCGAGCATGCCGTGGACCGAGTTGGTGAGCCCCTCGGCGACGGAAGACGGGTCCTGAGCCCAGGAGGCCCGGCTCGCCGTGATCTCCCGCGCCCTGTCGATGATGCGTTGGTCGTCGCTCTGGATGAGCGGCTCGGGCTCCAGCGCCTCCCGCAGGTCCATGCGCTTGTACGGGAGCGTGTACCCGGGAGCGAGCTCGCTGCGATCCTCCCTGCGCACGATCAGGGTGTCGCCTCGGAGGGTCTGACGCCCTCCGTCGAGCTCGAACCCGCTCAGATCCACGCCCGACAGGCGGAAGCGCAGCTCGTCGAACTCCTCGGCGTTGGAAAGGTCCACGTTGCTCTGGACGGCGGTCGAGAGGATCACGTCGTCATCCACCGGAGAGCCCTCCGCGAGACGGCTGTCCTCCTGAGCCTGTCGGGCGAGCTCGTATTCGGTCTTCTCCATGGAGAAGCCCATGGGGCTGGACGCGCGCAGGATCCGTCCGTCCTCGTCGACCCAACTCTCCACCTGCATCCCGCCGAAGACCTCCGCGATGCGCCACGCCGGCACGGAATCGGACCGCGCCGGCTCCCAGCGTCCCTCGGCCGATCTCGCGACCGAATCGGTGACGACGAGCGTGTCGCGCTCGAGGACGCGCACTTCCACCGTCCGAGTGGACAAGGCGGTCGGATCGAATACCGGAAGCTGCACGCGGTTGCCCACCTCGAGATCCCCTCCCATCGCGACCCGGATCGGGACGAGGTTCGCGAAGACCGGAGGTTGCGCCAGCCGGAAGCTCAGCTCCTGCCGATTTCCCGCCGACTCGACCGAGACGGCCAGCGTGGTGTCCGGCAGCAACTCCCCTTCCGCGCGAAAACGCCCCACTTCGCTATCGAGTGTGAAGCTGAACGACCGCATGGTCAGCGACCGGTCCAGCTCCACACGCGTCCTGGAGACGGCCGACCCGGTCTGGCCGAGCGCCGGCATCTCCAGATTCATCACGTCTTCGAGCGCGAATCCGTCGGAGAGGGTGTCGAGCCGCGACGTGGCCTGACCCACCGTGCGGTCCCCCATCGTCAGCGTGTAGAAGCTCACGCCCGGAGCCAGCCCGAGCGTGGCGTCGGCCAGGCGCACGAGCTCCGGTTGGAAGTATTCGCGCCGGATCTGCCAGCCCACCATCCCCAGCCAAGCGACGACCAAAAGCAGCGCGAGGCTACGTCTCAGCATGTGAAGTCCCCGTCTTCAGAGAGGGTCACGAACGAAGCCGCCCGGGCTGTCGGGGGGATGGGGCGACCAACCCTGTACAAGTCTCGGGGCGCACCGTTCCTCACGGAAGCGTCGAACACCCGCCGGAGGGTCCGCACGTGGATCCGGGCTCAACCCAGCATGCGAGCCAGGAGGTCCCGCTCGAACTCGTTGATCGCCACGACGCGCAGCTCTCGCGGTGGCTCCCCGGTCTCGAGGTGCCCTTGGAGCACGTCGAGAAAGGCCCGCGCGGACTCCTCGGGGTTCATGCTTCCGGCCCCGAGCCCCAACGCCGGGAGCGACAGAGACGTGACGCCCCAGTCCCGAGCCCGCGCCAACCCGTTGCCGAGGGCACGCTCCACCGTCGCCCGACTTTGGGGCTCCTCCATCGACATGACGACGGCGTGGATCAAGAACGAGGCCACGAGCCCTCCGCCGGGAGTCAACACCGCACCGCCGACGGGCACGCGCCCGGTAGCCTCCAGCCGGTCTTCGACCGCGGCTCCGGCACGCTGTCCGACGTCGCGCGCAGCAGCGGTCACCGGCGCGAGGTCGGACCGGATCGGTCGGAGCACGGCGTCGGTGTCCTGATCCGACAGCTCGCCCTGGACGATCTCGATCATCGATCCTGGAGCGCTCGCGCCCGCCGATACATGGCCGTCGCTTCAGCGGGCTCGAACCTGCGATCGTGCAGGTGTCCGAGCGTATAACACACCCTCGGATCGTCCGGAAGCAGCTCGGCAGCCCGCTGCATCACCGCGAACGCTTCCTCATACCGCCCGAGCCGATTCAGCGCCTCACCGCGATAGTAGTGCGCCGGTCCATGCTCCGGGTCCCGGTCGCAGACCCAGCGCAACTCCGGCTCGGCCTGCTGATACACGCCCTTCCGGAAGCGAACGATGCCGAGCTCCGCCCTCGGCTCGACGGCATCCGGCGCGAGCCTGAGCACTCTGCGCAGGACGGACTCCGCGTCACGATACTCCCCGAGCGCGCCGAGGCTGGCACCGAGGTTCGTCAGCACCTCGACGTTCTCCGGCTCCAGGCGCTGCGCGCTGCGAAACCGCTCGGTCGCTTCTCGGTGGCGACCGAGCTCGTCGTAAAGCACCCCCAGATTGTTCAGGGCCTTCAGGTTGTCCGGATCGTCTTTGAGGACCTCGACGTACAGCTCGACGGCTTCCTCGACGTTTCCCTCACCGACCAGGGCCTTGGCGCGCGCCAGGCGCTCGTCTCCTTCGTCCGCCGACGCCGCGGGTTCCCTTTGCTCGACCTCGGGAGCTTCCTCGGGGGCGCCTTCATCGCCCGTTCCCGTCCCCTTCATGGTCCGGGCCTCACCTCCTCCCGCACCCAGGCCAGGTACCGCTCATCTCCCCCTCCCACCGGAAGCTCGATCACCTCGGGCGAATCATAGGGATGCAACTCGATCACGCGCCGCCGCAGGCGCTCGAAGCCGTCCGAGGTGCTTTTCACGACCATCAGCACCTCGGCTTCCTTCTCCACCGAACCTTCCCAGCGGAACAGCGAGGTCACGCCCGGCACGAGGTTCACGCATGCCGCGAGGTGCTCGTCGACGAGCACGCGGCCCACCCTCTCGGCCACATCCGTGTCGGGAGCCGTGATGAGAACGACGGAAATGCCGCGTCCACCGTCAGTCATCTGGATCGTACCCTCCATCGGCGGGTTCGTGTTCGTACAAGGCGTCGATGATCTCCTCGAAGTGCTCCTGCACCTTCCGTCTCTTGACCTTGAGCGACGGGGTGAGGAAGCCGTTCTCGACCGTCAACTCCTCGGACAGCAGAGCCAGCTTCTTCGGACGCTCGTAGCGGGCCACGTCGTCCATGGACTCCAACGTCTCATGCTCCATGTGGGCCACGACTTCCGGGTGGCGCACCAATTCTTCTCGACCGGTCCATTTGAGCCCCTTCCCTTGCGCCCATCGCTCCAGGGCGGCGAAATCCGGCACGACGAGCAGGGAGGGGAACCGCCGCCGATCGCCGACGACCACGGCCTGTTCCACCAACGGATGCGTCTTGATCCGGTTCTCGATGGGTTGCGGCGCGATGTTCTTTCCACCGGCCGTCACGATGATATCCTTTTTCCGGTCCGTTATCGACAAATATCCGTCGTCGTCGATCTCGCCGATGTCCCCCGTCGCGAACCAACCCTCCTCGTCGATGACCGCCCGGGTCGCCTCCTCGTTCTTATAGTAGCCCTTCATGACCTGAGGACCGCGGACCAGGATCTCGCCGTCGTCGGCGATTCGCACCTCGGTCCCCGCAACAGGCTTGCCCACCGTCCCGATGCGGAAGTCCTCCTCGGTGTTCACATTGGTCACCGGACTGGTCTCGGTGAGCCCGTAACCTTCGAGAATCGTGAGGCCGATGGAATAGAAGAAACGGTTCAGCTCCGGCGCGAGTGGTCCACCCCCGCTGACGAAGATGCGGATACGACCTCCCACGGCATCCCTCACCTTGGAAAAGACCAGCCGGTCCGCGATGCGATACTGCAACGCCAGGAGGCCCTTCACGGGGCGCCCGGCCAGGCGGTCGTCAGCGGCACGATCAGCCACGCGCGCCCCCCAGCGCACGAGGAGCTTCTTCACTCCGGTCGCCGCCATCACGCGGTTGTGGACCTTCTCGTAGATGCGGGGAACCGAGACGACGACCGTCGGCTGAATGACCTTCATGTCGTCGGTCAGCGTATCGATGCTGCGCGGGTACGCGATCCGACAGCCCACCCACATGAACAGGTAGTCGCACATGCGTTGCAGGATGTGCGACAGCGGGAGAAAGCTGACGGTGCTGTCGGCCTCGGTGACCTCGAACGCCATGCTGCTCGCGCGCACGTTGGACGCGATGTTGTTGTGCGAGAGCACGACCCCCTTCGGATCCCCGGTCGTTCCCGACGTATACAGGATCGTGGCCGTGTCGTCGGGAGTGATGGAACTTGCCTTGCGGCGGAACTCCTCTTCCGTCGACCCGTCGGCGCGCTCGCGCCCCCGTTCGAGGAACTCCTCCCAGGGCACGACGCCGTCCGGAAGGTCGCCCGGGTCGAAGACCACCACCGTGATCTCCTGTGGACACTGCTCGGCGGCTTCGAGGACTTTCTCCGCCTGTTCGGGATCGGAGACGAAGGCCATCCGCGCTCCCGAATCGCGCAACAGGTAGGCAGCCTGCCCCGCCGTCAACGTCGGGTAGATCGGGACCGGAATGATCGCCGTGCACAGGCATCCGTAATCCACGAACGCCCACTCCGGCCGGTTCTCCGAAAGGATCGCGACCCGGTCGCTCCGGTCCACCCCGGACTCCTCCAGAGCGGCCGCGATGGTCCGGACCACGTCGAACGCCTCCCCGAAGGTGATGTCTTCGAGCACGCCCTCCGAGGGCATCCGCTGGAACGCGACCCGATCACGATGGCGGTCCAGAGACTCGAAGAAGAGCTCGGTGAGCGTCGACTCCGGCACGGGCGTCGGGTTCGAAGCGTAGTCGCGCGTCATCCGAGGGACGCCGCGTCGGGCCCGGAGAAGCCGGGAACGGTGACGGTCACGTCCATCGACGGGTCCAACGAGTGGAGCACGCTGCAATACTTGTCTCGGGAGAGCTCCACCGCCCGCAGAACCTTTTCGGCGTCCTCGGGACCCGGGCCCTTCACGCGGCATACGAGCTCGAGACGCACGTACCGCCTGGGCGCCTCTTCGGCCCGCTCTCCAATCGCCTCGATCTCGAGACCATCCATCGGCACACGCGACTTCTCGAGGATCATCTTGATGTCGATGCCCATGCAGCCGGCGACGGCCAACAAGAGCTGCTGCATGGGCGCGGGACCCTGGTCGGCGCCACCGTCCACCACGACCTCGGGACCACCATCCGGACCACCCCGGAAGACGAGACCGTCACCGCTCCAACGAAGGCGGATTTGGCGGAGGTTCTCATTCGAAGAAGTCATCGGGTGCCGGTTGGTCGAGAGAGCGGTCATGCGCCTCCCCTCGCAGCTTGGCGAGCGTGCGGCGCGCGTGTTCTATGTGGTCGCTGGCCTCCCCCCCCTCCGGAGGCTGAGCGAGAAAGGCTTCGAGGTGGGGAATGCACTGCTCCGGGGACTCCGTGTGAAGGAGAATGAACGCCAGTCCGTAATGGGCTCCCGCGGAGGCCGGATTCTTCTGGAGCACGTGTCGGTAGGTCTTGGCGGCTTCCTCCAACATCCCGATCCGTGTGTAACACATCGCGATCTGCTGGAGCACGACCGGATCACCCGGCGACTCCTTGAGCGCGAGGCGGAACGAGGTCAACGCCTCGTGGATCTTTTCCGCGGCGAGCAACTCCTCACCTTCGCGGTAGTAGTCGACACGATCGGGATCGTCGTCACCGAAGAGCTTCTTCCAAAACGCCATGCGTAGGGGGCCGGGAAGGGGACGGAAGGACACGCTCCGTACCGGTGCGAGACCGTCCGGGGGCTGCGTGAAGGTAGACGAGCGCCAGGGGTCGACGCAACGCTCAACTCCGTGCCGCGACGACGGTTCCGGCTTCGGTCGCGAGGACCTCGAGCCCGTGCGATTCGAGCGCCTTTGCCGTCTCGGCCCCGGCGTGCACGACCACCACCCGTCCCTTCGGCACGACGACACGCGCAGCCTCCGCCAGCAGTTCGGAACCGAGGCGACCGTCGATCGCGATCCCACGCAGGGACAAGCTGTATACCGGCAAGCCCGGAGTGGCCATCAATCGGCTCACGCCGTTGCTTTCAGGCCACATCTTCTGATCCGGATCGATCGCCAGGACGTGCACGTCGTCCACCCGGTCCGCGAGCGCACGAGCGTGCCGGGAGGGCGCCCCCACGAGCGCGAGCGTTCCCGGACCCTGGGTCACGCCGAGCAAAGCGATGACCTTGTCCGCATCGGTGTCGGCTTCCCCCTCCCCTCCGGGCATCCCCGCAAGGCCCTCGGGCATCTCACGGCGAGGCGGGGCGCGGAGATCCCCGAAGCCATCCCGTACGGGAAAGGCGTCACGACAGTTCGGACATCCGAGCGTACCGTGGAGCACCCTGCGATCCTCGAGTCGATCGGCCAGAAGGATGAGGCCGAACTCCGGACCACAACGGGGACAACTCAGACGATCGGTCAGCAGAAGGTGCATGGAGCGCTCGGGCCGCGAGGCCGGTCGCGGGTCAGGCGTGCTCGATCTGGAGTAGCGGGATGCGGACGTCCCGTGGGCATCGGGCAACGAACAGGGCCGCATCGGCTACGTCTTCGGGACGTAGCATGGCCGAGCGGGGAGGAAGGCTCGGATCGGCGTCGGGATCGAGAGGATCCCAGATGGACGTATCGGTCGCCGAGGGCTCCAGGAGCGTGGCCCGAACCCCGGTCCCGCGCACCTCCTCCAGGAGCACCTCGTGAAAACCTCTGAGCCCGAACTTGGACGCGGAATACGCCCCATTCCCAGGAAGAGCCTTTCGTCCCGCCACCGAGCCCACGTTGACGATCAACCCCGAGCCACGCTCCAGCATGGAAGGCAGCAGGGTTCGCACCACCAGAACGGGAGCCCGGAGGTTAAGGGCCAACTCCAGGTCGAGCGCCGCCACGGTTTCCTCGGCGATCGGAGTGATTCCGAAGACGCCCGCCGCGTTCACGACGACATCGGGGGCCCCTTCGAGCTCGTCGCTCAGGCGGTCCATCGCGTCCCAGACGGCCACGTCGTCGGTCAGATCCACGACGAGCGCTCGTCCTCCCGTCTCGTCGGCCAACCTCCGCAACGCGTCCTCCGAGCGGCCGAGTCCGAACACGCGCGCGCCCGCCGCTGCGAACCGCTCCGCGATGCACCGTCCGATGCCCCGGCTCGCTCCGGTGACCAAGACGCTTCGGCCATCCAGGGCTCCGTGCTCCGTGGTGCTCATCCCAACGGCTGATGCGAGCTGGTCGTGAGTCGCAGGAACTCGTCCCGCGTCCGTTGATCGTCCAGGAACACTCCGCGCATGGCTGAGGTGATCGTCTTCGAATTCTGCTTCTCGACCCCCCGCATCATCATGCAGAGATGATAGGCTTCCACGACCACCGCGACCCCTAGTGGCTGCACCGTGTCCCACATGGCCTGCGCGACCTGCTCCGTGAGCCGCTCCTGAACCTGGAACCGGCGGGCGAACACCTCGACGAGGCGGGCGACCTTCGAAAGGCCCACGATCTGTCCGTTCGGGATGTACGCCAGGTGCGCCTTGCCGAAGAACGGAAGCATGTGGTGCTCACACATCGAATAGAGCTCGATGTCCTTCACGAGCACCATGCTCTGGTGGGACTCGTCGAAGAGCGCATCCCCCATCACCTGCTCGGGTGTCTCCCGATACCCCTTCGTGAGGAAGGCCATCGATTCGGCCACCCGTTCCGGCGTGCGCTTCATCCCTTCCCGGGTAGGATCTTCCCCCAGGCGCCGGATCATCTCCGAGACGAGGTCCTCGAACGAGGCCGTGCCGAGGTCCCCATCTCCACCCCTCTTCCGTTCACTCATGCGCCGTGTCCTCCTGCGGGCCACGATACTCCACGGAGTTGTTCGGTGTCTCCCGGATCACGACGCTCCGCAGCCGCACCTCTTCCGGCAGCCGCTCGGCGATCCGCTCCCAGACCGCCACCGCGAGATTCTCGGTGGATGGAATGATCCCGGAGAGCCACGGCACTTCGACGTTCAGGTTCTTGTGATCGACGTCCACCACGACCCGACTCTGGATGATGTCCTTCAACCGCTTCAGGTCCATGACGAACCCGGTCTCGGGATCGACCGACCCCTCCACGGAGACGATCAGCTCGTAGTTGTGACCGTGCCAATTCGGGTTCGCGCAATCCCCGAACACGCGGAGGTTCTCCTCTTCGGACCAGTCGTCGCGGTGCAAGCGGTGCGCCGCGGAGAAGTAGGCGCGACGGGTCACGGTTACGATCGACATGACGCTCCTGCACGGATTTCCGGAAAGGGAGCGGTCTCCCGAAACACGTGGAGGCCGGACCCTCGTTCCCACCTTGCGGTGGGTGGGGAACCGGCCTCCACTGCGCATCGGAGGGGTTTATTGAAGCCCGGGATGGAATTGATGGTGACCTCCCCGAACCCTTTCGCTTTCCCTCAAAGGGCCTAGCGTCGAGCCCGAGAGTCAGTCCCGGCTTCTTTTGCGTTGGCTCAATAACGGATTCTCCGACACGCACCTCTAATATACCCCACCCGTGGGTGATACGACAGGGTCGGGCCGTACCGACCGGAGCGGCCCTCCCCGTCGCGCGGCCGGGAGCAACCCTCGCGGCGCCTGTGGGACAACGGAAGACCTCACGGCTGCTGCCCGGCTCGCTCATTGGGCGCGGAATCCCCTCAACCGCCCCAGATTGGCAAGGTCGCTCGCCACGGGATCGTCCCCCTTCGGCGTCTCCAGGATCTTCGGCACGCCCCGAAGGCGCTCGTCCCTCATGATCCTTCGGAACGGCTCCTCGCCCAGGGTCCCTTGCCCGATGGACTCGTGCCGGTCCTTGTGCGAAGCGAATGGATGCCGGGAGTCGTTCATGTGCACGAGTCCGAGCCGGTCGAGCCCCAGCACCCGATCGAACGCACTCCAAACGCCGTCGTAATCACCCACGAGATCGTACCCGGCGCTGTAGGCGTGGCACGTGTCGAAGCAGATGCCCAGACGCTCCTGCAGACGGCTCGGAACGTGGTCGAGAATCGTGCGCAGATTCTCGAAGGATCCACCCACGCTCGACCCGCTTCCCGCGGTGAGCTCCAGGAGCACCCGGGTCGGACCGTCCACCGCTTCCAGGCAGCGGGCGAGCTCCCCGGCGTTCCGTTCGAGGCCGGCCTCGGTGTCACCGTCCGTGGCGTTTCCGGGGTGCGTGACGAGGAAGTCCAACTCCAGCATCGTGCACCGCTCGAGCTCCGCCTCGAAAGACCGACGCGACCGGCCCCTGAGCGAGCCCTTCGGCGACGAAAGGTTGATGAGATAGGAATCGTGTGCCCCGGCGACCTCGATCTCATGAGTGCTCCGCGCCTCCCGAAACGCAGCGGCTTCGTCCTCGGTGAGGGTCGGTTCTGCCCACCGGCTCGGCTGCTTGGTGAAGAGCTGGAGCACGACGGAATCGACGGCGCGGGCCCGCTCCGGAGCCTTGCTCACCCCGCCGGCCGCCGAAACGTGGGCACCGAGCTCGTCGTGTGAATGGGTCGTCATGAGCAGCAAGCCGGAAAGAAGTGATGGAATGGGAAGACTTTGACGGGCGTGGCGCATCGAACGGCGTCATCCAGCCCGGGGGCGAAAAAGCTAAGGCGTTAATCGACAGCATCTTACGAAAACACGGGCGGAAGCCCGCGAACGGCACGCGACTTGAACCAACCGATCGGGTGTGCCGAAAGGACGATTCCCCCGCGCGGAGCTCCCCCCGAGATGCGCATCGCCACGGACGGATACATCGACTTGACCGACGCCCGCCATGTTCGGACCCCCGGAGAACACGGAGACCAAGCCGAGCCGGTTCCCGAAGAGGAAGCGCTCGCGTTCCTCCTCTCCCACACCTTCCCCGGACATCGTCGGGTCATCCGACCGCTCTCCATCGAAGAGCGCAGGCGGATCCAGCGGGCGCTGTGGGCGGACTCGGTATCGGAGCGCATGGCCCTGGTGGACCGTGTCTGGCGCGCGATCACCGAAGAGGTGGGACCTCCCGCCGACATGGCGACGCCGGAGCTGATCCAGGTCATCCGTTGCCGTCAGCGTACCTATCCCCTGTACCTGGACGGCCGTCACACCCGGGTCATCCCGGACCGGCCCCTTCCGGAAGCCGGACTCACCCGTCAGATGGTGATGGATTTCGACCTGAAAACCGCATGAGCGAAAGATCGTGCCGGTCCGGAGCGCTTCGAGCGGCCGGTCGGCACCTGGCGCCCACGCTCGTGAGAGCTGGGTAGACGCCCTGGGGGGGGCGTGCCGGGAGCGGCGGTGGGTGTACGCACCTGCCGTCGCTCGATCCATTACGGGACCGAGTGCGACTCGCGCGGACCCGCTCACACTCAGTCCGGCAGTCCCGGCTCGGTCATCCCCCTCACATCCATCGCTTCGTCGATCTGGTCTTCGGGAAGCAGGCCCTTCTCCAGCACGACCTCGCGGACGCTGATTCCTCGGGCCGCCGCTTCCTTCGCGACAACGGCCGCCTTGTCGTACCCGATGTAGGGATTCAGCGCGGTCGCGATCGACGGGTTACGCTCGAGGAGTTCCGTGGCTCGCTCCTCGTTCACCTCGATCCCGCTGACGCAGCGATCCGCGAACACGCGCGCCGTGTTGGCCAAAAGGGTCACGGACTCGAGGAGCGCTTGCGCCAGGACCGGCATCATGACGTTGAGCTCGAAGTTGCCGCGGCTTCCGGCGACGGTGACGGTCGTGTGATTCCCCATGACGCGAGCGGCAACCATCATCATCGCCTCCGAGAGCACGGGATTGACCTTCCCCGGCATGATCGACGAGCCCGGCTGAATCGCGGGCAACCGGATCTCGTGGATCCCCGACGTCGGGCCGGATCCCAGCCACCGGATATCGTCCGCGATCTTCATGAAGCTCGTGGCCACCGTGTTCAGCGCCCCCGAGAGCTGCACCGCCGCGTCCTTCGCCCCCTGCGCCTCGAAATGGTCGTCGGCCTCTCGAAAGGAAACTCCGCTGAGGGTTCGGAGCCGAGCGATCGCTTTCCCGGCGAACTGCTCGTGGGTATTGATCCCGGTGCCCGTGGCGGTGCCCCCCAAAGCCAACTCCTCGAGCTCGGTACCGGCCGCACGCACGCGATCGCCGCCTTTGTCGAGTTGCGTGGCATAGCCGCGAAACTCCTGTCCGAGCCGAACCGGGGTCGCGTCCATGAGGTGCGTCCGACCGGACTTCAAGACGTCGTCGAATGCGTCCGCCTTCTCGGCCAACGCGCTCCCGAGATGTGCCAGCGCCGGGAGCAGCTCCTCCTCGACCGCGACGCGCGTGGCCACATGGATGGCCGTCGGAATGACGTCGTTGGACGACTGCCCGAAGTTGACGTGGTCATTCGGATGCACCGCGGCGTCCCCATCCGAGAGCTGGGTGGCCCGTCGCGCGATCACCTCGTTGGCATTCATGTGCGTCGACGTCCCGGATCCGGTCTGGTAGATGTCGACGACGAACTCACCGTCCCAGCGACCGTCCGCGACCTCGTCGGCCGCCTTCACGATCGCCTCCCCGATGTCGGGATCGAGCGTACCGAGCTCGACGTTCGCCTCGGCCGCCGCCCGCTTGATCCACCCCAGCGCTTGGATGAAGCGGCGGCCGAAGCGCTGGCCACTGATCGGGAAGTTGTCGACGGCGCGCTGCGTCTGCGCCCCGTAGAGCGCCTCCGCGGGAACCTTCATCTCGCCGAGCGAGTCCTTCTCGGTACGGAACTCATCAGCCATGGAGACGTGTCTCCTCAGTGGGTGGGGGTTCGTGCGTCGACCCGGTCACGGGCCACGACTGTCGAACAATCTACCGGGGGTCGTGCGGGCGTGAAGCCCCCTGGTCGCGGCCCCGAAGTCGTGCCTCCGGTGTTCACCGCCCCCCGCCACGGTTCGGTTGGCTCGGCCGCATCTCGATACGGCTCACATGGGCCTCCTTCGGATACTCGAGAAGCTGCATGACCGCCAACGCGCAGTCTTCGGGCTGAAGCCTCCAGGTGCGTTCGCCACTCGGCTCCCGGCCGCTGAAGGGAGTGTTCACGCTGCCGGGCATCACCACGCTGACACGGACGTCGTCGTACCGTACATCCAGCATCATCGCTTCCGTCATCCCCAGGAGTCCGAACTTGCTCGCGTTGTAGCCGGTGCCCCCCGGAAAGGTGTTGCGGCTCGCCAATGATCCGATGTTGATGATGAATCCGTCACCGCTCTCGCTCAGAGGCTTCAGGGCGGCCTTCGAGCAGTAGAACACACCGCCGAGGTTCACGTCGATCTGACGGCGCCATTCCTCCACGGACAGCTCGGAGATCGGCTTGAAGACTCCGAGCCCCGCGTTGTTGACCAGGATATCGAGGCGTCCGAGCTGCCGCACCGTCTGCTGCACGAGCTTCTCGCACTCCTCCGGATCCGCCACGTCACAGGGGATCGGGGTGGCGAGGTCACCGAGCTCGGCCGCGGTGCGCTCCACGTCCGCTTCGGTGCGCGCGCTCACCACCACCCGGCTCCCCGCGGCGACGAGGTGCTCGGCGACGGATCGTCCGATTCCCTTGGTGCTTCCGGTCACGATCGCGACTTTATCGCTCAGGTCGGGCATAGGGCCTCTCCGCTCGGCTCGGGTTGGAAGGCGCCCGGCTCGTCGGGCGCCTTCTTCATCATGGAGTCTCGCCATGAAGGGACCACCATCGCAACGCGTCGCACTCGTCACCGGAGGGGCCGTTCGCATCGGCGCGGCCATCAGCGAGGGGCTCGCCCACACCGGCCACGACCTCGTCGTGACGTACCGGTCGTCCGAAGAGCCCGCACGGGAGCTCGAGGAGCGGGTCCGGTCGCTCGGGCGCCGATGCGCGCTGGTATGGGCGGATCTGGCGGATCCCCAGGGATGCGCGGCCGTGGTCCGCACCGCCGCTGAGAGCTACGGACGGCTCGACGTGGTCGTGAACTCGGCGTCGACCTTCGAGGCCCGGCCACTCGCTTCCGTCGACGCGGCCGCCTGGGATGCCGTCATGGCCGTGAACGTGCGCGCACCCCATCTCGTGGTCCGCGCCGCCATCGACCTCCTGCGCGCCTCCCGGGGCTCGGTCGTCAACATCGCGGATCTGTCCGCGCTCGAACCGTGGACGGCGTTTCCGGATCACTCGGTCTCGAAAGCCGCGCTGGTCCACCTGACCCGCGTGCAAGCGAAGTCTCTGGCTCCCGAAGTGCGGGTCAACGCCGTCGTGCCCGGAGCCGTGCTCCAGCCCGAGCACAGCTCTCCGGCACACTGGGATCGTCTGGCCAAGGCCGCCCCGCTCGAGCGGACCGGCTCTCCGGCGGACGTGGTCGACGCCGTGCGCTACCTCATCGCCGCGGAGTTCGTGACCGGACAAGTCCTGACGGTGGACGGCGGACGCTCGCTCGGGACGACCACCCCACCTTGACAGCCCGCTGCTAGCCGACGGGCTCCTGCGCCTCGGTGCTCGCAGCAGCTTCAGCTCCCCCCAAAGCGAGCCAACGCTCCGCTTCGAGCGCCGCCATGCAGCCGGTGCCGGCCGCGGTCACCGCCTGCCGGTAGAAGTCGTCCATGACGTCTCCCGCCGCGTAGACGCCAGGAACGGACGTTTGGGTCCGCCAGGGAATCGGCGTCTCGATGTAGCCGTTCTCCCTCAAGTCCACCGCTCCCTCGAGGAAGCCCGTGTTGGGATCGTGTCCGATCGCGACGAACAGCCCTCCGATCTCCAGCCTGCTCTCGTCACCGGTGACGGTATCACGAAGCCGAAGCGCGCTGACCGATTCCTCACCCTCCACCTCGGTGACGACCTTGTTCCATTCGACGCGGATCTTCTCGTGGTCCAACGCCCGGTCGGCCATGATCTTCGAAGCGCGGAACTCGTCACGCCGGTGCACGATCACCACCTCCCGAGCGAACTTCGCGAGGTAGAGCGCATCCTCCATCGCCGAGTCCCCGCCGCCGACCACCGCGAGCACCTGGTCGCGGAAATGCGGCAGCGCGCCGTCGCACACGGCGCAGGCGCTGACGCCACCACCGGACTGGGCGAGGCGCTCCTCGTTGGGCAGACCCAACCACCGGGCGTTCGCGCCCGTCGCCACGATGACCGAATCGGCCACGACCTCACGCTCACCGCTCGTTCGGAGCCGGAAGGGGTGCTGCGAGACATCGACGCCCACCACGTCTTCCCATGCCGTTCTCGTGCCGAAGCGAACGGCCTGGGCGCGCATCTCGGTCATCAGCTCGGGACCCGTCACGCCCTCCTTGAACCCGGGATAGTTCTCCACCTCGGTGGTGAACATGAGCTGCCCACCCGGAATCATGGTGCGGCTTCCGGCTCCCTCGAAGACGAAGGGCTCCATGTCCGCCCGGGCCGCGTAGATCGCCGCCGTCCACGCCGCCGGCCCGGAACCGATGATGACTACGGTCTCACGCTCACGGGGTCCTTGATCCGCCATCGTACTTACTCCTTGAAGACCTTCATGTTGGTCGAATGCCCCGGGTTCACGCGCGCCGAGGGATCGACGAAGTGGACCGCGTTGTTGACCGCCACGGCCGCCTCTGCGAAACCCGTGGCGATGAGGTCGAGTTTCCCTTCGTAGTCTACGACGTCTCCCGCGGCATAGATCCCGGACACGTTGGTCCCCATCAACCGATCCACCAGGATGCGGTTCTTGTCGACTTCCAGCCCCCAGTTCTTGATCGGCCCCAGATCGGGCTTGAAGCCGAGACACGAGATCACGACATCGCAGGGGATCTCCGTGTTCTCGTCGGTCCGGTTGTCGAAGATCGTCACCCGCTCGACCGTATCGTTCCCGTGAATCTCGCGGATCTCGTGGAACGTCCTGAGATCGATCTCGCCGGCCTCCGCGGCGGCTTCCATCTGCTCCACCGAGGAGCCGTGCGCCCGCCACCCGTCACGCCGGTGCACGAGAGTCATCGATTCGGCCGTATCCTTGAGCATGAGCACGAAGTCGAGCGCGGAGTCGCCACCGCCGACCACGACCACGCGCTTCCCGCGGAACGCGTCCGGATCCCGAACCGCGAACTCGATGCCCCGGTGCATGAAATCTTCGTATCCGGGGCAAGAGAGCGTCATGGGCTCGAACGCTCCCTTCCCACCGGCGATCACGATCGTGCGGCTCCGAAACCGTCCGTCGGAGCAGGTGAGCACGAAGTGGTCGTCGACCCGCTCCAGCGTCCGAACCTGTTGCTCGAGCACGACCTCCGGATCGAACTGCATCGCTTGCTGAACGAGGTTCCGGGTCAGCTCCTTGGCCATGATCTTGGGATAGCCACCCACGTCGAAGATGTACTTCTCCGGATACAGGGCCGTCAGCTGACCTCCGAGCTCGGGGAGGGAATCGACGATACGGCAGGAGGAGCCCCTCATTCCGGCGTAGAATGCCGCGAACAGGCCCGTCGGCCCTCCGCCGATGATGGTGATATCGCGAATCTCGTCAGCCATGAGCTTCAGTGGAGCGCGCGCCGCGCCGGCTCGGGGCACGCGGATGAGACGGATCGGGGAAGCCCCCCGAGCGTCACAAGTGTAACGCTCCCTCGAAACCGATCAAACGGGCGCAGCCTCTTCACTGGCGGCCTCTCCACCATAGAAATCCGAGGCACGGTAGCGCTCGAGCGCCCGCAAGACGAGGAGCTTACCCATGGCCGCGGCCGGGACCCCGATCAACAGACCGACGAACCCGAAGAAGTAGCCCCCGAGCGCCAGGGCGAGCACGACCCACACGGGATGCAAGCCCACGGACTCTCCGACGATCCGCGGTGAGATCACGGTGCCTTCGAGCCCTTGGGCCACGGCGTAGACGACGGCGACTTTCAGAAGTGAGAGCGCCACGGATCCGCTCACCAACGCGATGAGGATCGCCGGAGCCAGGCTGAGCACCAGACCGAGGTAGGGCACGATCGAGAAGACCGCCACGATCAGCCCCAGCGTCGCCGCGTATGGGAAGCTCACCGCCCAGAGCCCGAGCCCCGTGACGAGGCCGACGATGGCCGCCACGGTGACCTGGCCCCGCAGATAGCGGGCGATGAGCCGGTCACCCTCCCGGGCGAACGAGACCGTGTCGTCGCGACGGTCCTCCGGAACGAGCTCCGCCAACCGAGCCGTGATCCGATCCCAGTCGCGCAAGAGATAGAACGTCAGGACGGGCGTGAGCGCCACATAGCCGAGCACGGTGAAGGCCGAGCCGATCCCTCGCCCCAGGCCCAACACTCCCTCCCAGATCCAGCGTCCGAGGTCGGCCCGGCGCTCCTCCAAGAACGCGACCACGGCCTCGCCGTCCACGGCACGGAGGCGCGTGAGCAGCGCCTCTTCGTCGACGAGTGGCACATCGAGCGTCCCGAGTCGAGCCGGCGATGCCTCGATCCAGTCGGCGATCCGCGCGAAGAAGACCGGGAGATCCGAGAGGATGGTCCCCACCTGTCTCGCGGCCGCCGGAATCGCGACGAACAGGAGCAATCCCAGCGCCCCGAGCGCAGGAAGCGCCAGCAGGAGGATGGCGACCGTTCGCGGGATCCTCCGCTCTTGCATCCAGTCCACGAGCGGGTCGAGCACGTACGCCAACACGACGGCGAGCACGAACGGCGCGAGGAGCGTCCCGGTCGTCGACAACAGCCAGACCAGGGTGATCACTCCCGCGATGCCCAGAAGCGCCCCGTACCCGGCTCGACCGCGGTGCGGGAGCATCACGCCCCAAAAGAGCAGGAAGAGGAAGACGGGGTTGAGGATGGATCGCGTCGAGAAGAGAAAGAACCCCAGCACGAGCACGACGGCCGCGGTCTGAACCCACGGCCACGCGCTTCCCCCGTCTCGATCGCTCACCGCGCCACGGATCAGAAGATCGAGAGCCGCACGTAGCGGCCGGGATTCTCCCGAAAGTCCGCCAACAGCCGGTCGAGCTGGGCGAGCACGCCCTCCGCCTGGACCGCGAAAGTGGTGTCCGTGAGCAACCGCCCGAGCGAGCCTTCACCCCGCTCGAGGCGCTCGGTCATACGATCGATGCGCGCGAACGTCGAATCCGCGCGTTGCAACGTTCCGTCCAATCCCCCGGTCGAATCCGTGAGCTGCTCCATGATCCTTCGGAGGTCCTGGGACGCGACGGAGACATTCGTGATCATCGAGTCGACCTTCTCGTCGGCGAGCAGGCCGTCCACCCGCTCGAACGACGTCCGGGCGGCGACCGCGGCGGTCTGGATCTCTCCGAGCGCGCTGTCGGCGTTGGCCGTGAGCGCCTCAGCGACGGCGGCCTGCTGATTCACGAGCGTGCGCACCTCCTCGGTGATCGCTTCGATGTTCCCGATGGCGCGGGCCAAATTGTCGGCGGTTTCCTGGTTGAACGCGATCTCGAAGCGCTCGGTGAGCTCCGCCAGGTTCCCGGAGATCTCCTCGGCCGACGCCGTGAGCCGCGATATCTCCGGAAGCGCATACCCTCCGAGCACGGGCACGGACTCGGGCTGCTCCATGCCACGGCGATCAACCGTCCGCCGGATGACCGAATCTTCCACCTCGAAGAACGGGAATCGTGGATACGCGTCACGGCTGACGATCTCGGCCTGCCACGCGCCGAACAGCGATTCGGGACCGAGCACGACACCCGCGTCGTCGGGAAGCGTGACCTCTTCGTCGAGGAGCAAGCTCACCCGCACCGCTTCACCACCGGGCTCCACCTGAATCCGTGACACCTGGCCGATGGGAACGCCGCGGTAGGTCACCACGTTGCCTTCGGCGAGCTGGCCGGCGCTTTCCAGGCGGACGTCGATCGGCATCAACGTCACGCCGAAGTTGGTGCCCTGGAGCCAAAGCGTGCCACCGACACCGACGATGATCGCTCCGATGATGACGAGCCCAACCAGCAGCTCTTTCCCTCGATTCATAGGGCGGACTCCATCAACTCTGGTCTTCCTTCGACGAACCCTTTCACCACCCCGTCGTCCGTGTTGCGGACCTCTTCGGGGCTTCCCTCGAAGCGGATGTGCCCCTCGTACAGCATCGCAATCCGGTCCGAAATGCGATATGCGCTCGTCATGTCGTGTGTGATGACGATCCCTGTCACCGAGAGTTCGTCGGCCATGCGGATGATCAGGTCGTCGATGACGGCCGTGGTGACCGGATCCAGACCCGTTGTGGGCTCATCGTAGAGAAGGTACTTGGGCTCCGTCGCGATCGCTCTCGCGAGCCCCGCACGCTTCTGCTGTCCCCCGGAAAGCTCGGCGGGGAGACGAGCACCATATCCCTGGAGATCCACGAGGCGGAGGCACTCGTGCGCGCGGTCGCGGATCTCGTCGTCCGTATGCGTGCCCATCCGCTTGAGACCCATGCCGACATTCTCCTCGATCGTCATGGAATCGAACAGCGCGGCAAACTGAAAGACGTATCCGACCTTCCGGCGGAGCTTGTAGAGCGACTGCTGATCGAGCCTGCCCACGTTCTCGCCATCGACCCAGACCTCGCCCTCGTCCGGACGCAGCAGCCCGATGATGTGCTTCAGAGCAACCGACTTTCCGGAACCCGATCCACCAATGATGGTCATTGTCTGACCCTCCGCGATCGATACGGAAAAGCCCTTGAGCACCTCGTTGCTCCCGAAGGCCTTGTGCACGTCGACCATCTCGATGCTCATAGGAGTACCGCCGCCCAGAAGGCGTCCAGAACGAGGATCACCATGCTCGACACCACGACGGCCCGTGTGGTGGCCCTCCCCACCCCTTCCGCTCCGCCACTCGTATGGAAGCCGAACGCACACCCCACGGCCGTCACCGTGAGCCCGAAAGAGGCCGATTTGATCAGCGAGTACCTCACGTCGAACGGGAGGAAGAACAGCCGCAGCCCCTTCACGAACTCCTGGGACGACATGTCGAGCAGCGCCATCGACGTGACCCACCCGGCCACGACCCCCACACAGTTCGCGAGCGTGACCACGACCGGGAACATGAGAATGCCCGCGAGCACCTTGGGTACCACCAGATACGCGATAGGATCGTAGGCTAGAGCCTCCAGCGCGTCGATTTGCTCCGAAACGCGCATCGACCCGAGCTCTGCGGCGATGTTGGCACCGACCCGCCCGGACAGCGCGAGCCCGGTCAGCACCGGACCCAACTCCAACACCATCGTCTTCCCGACAAGGGTCCCGACGAAGTACAGGGGAACGGCACCCGTGAACGTATAGGACGCCTGGAGGGCGAGCACGATTCCCGTGAACATCGCGATGAACAGCGCGATAGGAACGGATTCCACACCCACGCGAGCCATCTGGCCGAGCAGGTGGGGCGCCCAGAGGCCGACCTTCCGCAGGGCGTCGACAGCGTCCGCACCGAGGTATCCGGCCCGGCCGAGCGCGGCTACGCTCGACAAAGCCCCGCGGCCGATCGCCCGTACAGGATTCAGGATCGCTTCCATACCCGATTATACTACGGATGAGGCCAATGCACAGAGGGGGCGACCTCTAGCGAGTGGCTCGCGTCAGTCGTGGACCGGGGCGCGCTCCAGCGTGAACTCCACTTCCTCGGTCCGTCCATCGCCCGCCGAGACCTCGTACGCGACCCGCACCCGTCGCACCGCCGAGCCCGGATCGGTGACCGCCACCTCGAAGTCGAGATCCTGGTCGGCCGACGTGATTCTCGTGCGCACCCGCTCGCCGGGCTGTGCCTCGGGTAGCCCCGGATTCCGGAAGAGCGTCTTGGTCGACTGGCGACCGCTTTCGAGCTGCCGGGTGACCTTCACGAGGCGAAGCCAGTCCGGTTGATAACTCACACCGTACACGTAGCCCCGCTGGTCGGCACCCGTCCCGTCCCGGTTGTGTCGTGCCACCCGGCCCCTCCGCGAGCTCAGTATTCCTAAAAAAAGTGATCAAACAAATGTTTCTCGCCAACCCGGTGAATTGTCAAGATCACCCTTCGACGACCGCGGGATGACCTGTGACATACGCGATGTTCGTCGCCACCGGTATGCGCGAATTATTCACGAATTACACACGCAACGGCACGGGGACGAAGGAGAGAAAAAAGATCAAGATGAGGATCACGCCGAGGACGAAGCGGGTCTTCCCGATCTCGGGTGCCCGCTGGATCACGGGCGGATGCGTGACCTTCCCCCGATGGAGCACCGCGATCAGCCCGCCCCAGGCCCACCACCCCCACCACACGAACCCGAGCGGCACCATGGCCACGAGGAACCACCGTGCCGCCTTCGCCGAGCGTGCCGGATGCATCGCATAGAGGACGTGCCCTCCATCCAACTGGCCCAGCGGTAACAGGTTGAGAGCCGTCACGAAGAGGCCCAGCCAACCCACGAGCGCCAGGGGATGGAGGAGGATCGGAGCTTCGCCGAGCGGCATGGGCAAAGCCAACGATGCTACGAAGTGCGTCATCAGGCCATTTCCCAGCCACACCGGCTGGCCTGCGAAGCGAATCAAAAACGGGGTGCCGATGGAAGCGTCGCCCGGCACCGGCTGGGACAGCGCCAAGCCGACCGCGAGGAGAGGAATCGAAAGGACGAAGCTGACCAACGGCCCGGCGGCGCCCACGTCGAAGAGCGTGGACCTCCGCACGGTCGGGCCCTTGAGCCGGATGAAAGCCCCCACGGTGCCGATGATCGAGAAGTACGGAGGGAAAGGAATCACGTAGGGCAAGGAGGCTCGCACCCGGTGCGCGCGAGCCGCCACGTAGTGGCCCATCTCGTGGGCGAGCAGCACCCCCAGGAACGGCAGAGCGAAAAGCGCACCGCCGAGGAGGGTCTCCCACTGCACCCCCGACGGATACGGAAGGAAGAAGCCGCCGAGGTCGAGCGCGCGCGTGCGAAACGGATCGCGCCCACCCATGAGCGCGCCCGCGGCGAGGGTGGTCACGAGGGTGACGGCGAGCAGCGCCGCGTGGAGCCATGGCACGCCCGACCGCTCGGACCGCATCTCGAACACCAGGACGACGTGCGTCACGCCGTCGCGATGATCGAGGTACGCGGGAGCAGGCCAGGCTTCGAGCGCCTCCACGACCTCGGGCGAAGCCCCGTCGAGTCCCGGTCGGAGCGTGCCCTCCAACACCGTATCGTGGGGTAGCGTCGTGAGGCGATAGGAGTCCAGCAACGGCAACCACACGGCCGGATCGAGCTTGACCGGCTTTCCGGCGCCCATTAGTATCGCCTCATCTTGGATATTTAGCTGTCGTTCCGTCCAGCGAGCCTTCCCTCCCGTCGCCGCTCGCGGGCTCTCTGCCCGTCACGGTCACGCCTGCCACCCAGCATCCGCCCTCCGGCGAGCCGCCGCAGCCGGCGCTCCCTCCAGGGTCTCACCACCGGAGCCCTCCTGTGGACATCGCAGAGCTCAAGAGCAAGAGCCTCGGGGAGTTACACGACCTGGCGGGCGAGCTGAACATCAGCGACGCCGAGAATCTCCGCAAGCCGGACCTGATCTCCAAGATCGAGGCGGGGCTGTCGTCCACCGAAGTCGGTCTGCGGGGTGAGGGCGTCCTCGAGGTGCTTTCCGAGGGATATGGGTTCCTCCGCTCCACGGAGTGGAACTACACGGCCGGCCCCGACGACATCTACGTGAGCCCGTCTCAGATCAAGCGCTTCGGTCTGCGAACCGGGGACGGAGTCACGGGGCAGGTCCGCCCCCCGAAGGACGGCGAACGGTATCTGGCGCTCCTCAAGGTCGAAGCGATCAACGGGCTCGACCCCGAATCGGCTTCAGGCCGGCAGGACTTCGAGGAGCTGCGGCCGCAATACCCGTCGGAGCGCCTGCGCCTGGAGGTTGCGGGAGCGGGAGGCAGCCTGGCGATGCGGGTCATCGACCTGATCGCCCCGGTCGGGAAGGGCCAGCGCGGCCTGATCGTGTCGCCCCCGAAAGCGGGAAAGACGACGATCCTTCAGCAGATGGCCAACGCGGTCACCCGGAATGCTCCGGACGTGACCCTTTTCGTGCTCCTCATCGACGAGCGCCCCGAAGAGGTTTCGGACATGCGCGCGCAGGTGGACGCGGAAGTGCTCGCCTCGACCTTCGACGAGCCCACGGACCACCACGTGGAGGTCGCGGAGATGGTGCTCAACCGGGCCAAGCGACTGGTCGAGCACGGCAAGGACGTCGTGATCCTCCTGGATTCCATCACGCGCCTCGCGCGCGCTTACAACGCGACCGTCCCGCACTCGGGGAAGATCCTGTCCGGGGGTATCGACGCCAACGCCCTCCAGAAGCCGAAGCGATTCTTCGGATCCGCCCGCGACATCGAAAATGGGGGCTCGCTGACCATCGTGGCCACGGCGCTCATCGAGACGGGGAGCCGCATGGACGAGGTGATCTTCGAAGAGTTCAAGGGAACGGGGAACATGGAGCTGGTCCTCGACCGGCAGATCTCGGACCGCCGGATCTTCCCTGCCATCAACCTGAACAAGTCGAGCACCCGGAAGGAAGAGCTGCTTCTGAGCGAGACGGAGCTCAACCGCGTCTACCTGCTCCGCCATTTCCTCGCCGACATGCCGCCGCCGGAAGCGATCGAGTTCTTGCTGGCCCGCATGGGGGAGACGGCGAGCAATCGGGAATTCCTGGACGCCATGGCGAAGGGGGAGTAGACGGGGGTGTCGGTTCGCGGGCGCGGGACGCTCCGCTCTGGGCATCTTTCCCGCACCTCCCCCATCCGCACACGATGCAACGGCGCTCCGCGTCCCGCGCCCGCGAACCGACCACACCGTTACGGGTGAGGGGTCGGACCTCCGCTCCGGTGGGGGCGGCGGGGGAGGCTGGACGCAGAGCGGCGTTGCATCCGGCGGGGGAGGCGGCCGGTGCGGTGTAGATGCCCAGAGCGACGCGTCCAGCCTCCCCCGGCGGTCCCACAGCTACGGTAGGACGACAACACTCACTCCGGGGGGCCATCAGCTCCACTCGACGACCGTACGCCACTCGCTAACGTCACCACCACGGTCGGAGCGGCGGGGGAGGCGGGGACGCAGAGCGGCGTTGCATCCGGCGGAGGGAGGCGGCCGGTGCGGTGTAGATGCCCAGAGCGGCGCGTCCCCGCCTCCCCCGCCGCCATCCCACCAGGGCCGTGGCAGTCACCAGTGCACGGCGTACGGGCGAACTCCTACTCTTCCAGGATGTCCTCGTAGCGCGGGTTCACGACGAGCTGATCCCCGTCGAAGACCTTCCTGTCCCACGGGAATATGACGTTGGCGTCGGTCGTGAGCGCGGAGTAGTCCGGCTGATAGCCCGTCGTACGGGCGAAGCTCGTCGCGGTGCGGACCTCGGAGGGGTGCGCGTCGCGCACGGCGGCGAGCGCGAGCCGCAGGGTGTCGCCGGAGCTGGTGACCTCGTCGACGATCAGCACCCGCTTCCCTTCGATGAGCCGGGGGGCCGCCGAGAGGATCTCCGGACGCTGGCGAACCTCGTCCCCGTAGTGGCGCGAGATGTTCATCGAGTAGAAGTCGACACGCAGGATCGACGACATCACGGCGCCCGGAATGACTCCGGCCCGCGCGATCCCGATGATCGCCTCCGGCGCGTAATCACGCGCGACCTTCAGGGCCAGCGCCCGACAGAGCTCGCCGAACATGGTCCAGTCGAGCTCGAGGTGCTCGGTGGGGAGGGAATCAAACGTCGCCATGGGTTGCGTTGCTCCTGCTCGGGTCCGCACGAGCGCCGCTTGCGCTCGCCTCCCGGAACGGCGAAGACCGCGTGCGCGCGAGAGTGCCGGGGGCCTTAACCTACAACAACCGCTCAGCGGTGACAGTCGGGGCACACCGGCTTAGCAGCCCGTGGTAGGGCGCTTGACGGCGTGGTACCGGGCGACAAGCTTCGGGCCATGTCCGATTCGATTCCGGCGGAAGCCGAGCGTAAGCTCGAGCAGGCACTCGAAGCGAGTGGCGCGCGGGACCCCCGCGAGTTCTACCGGGAGCGACTGCGGGAGCTCAAGCAGAGCGATGCCACGGCCTACGAGCATGCGGTCGCCTACTACCGCGACACGCTGCTCCCGGCGATCGCGAACGGTGACCAGGATCCGCTCGACGCTTGGACGGAATACGGGCGCACGCTGGCGGTCGCCTTGGCCCCGGGACGTACGGTACGGATCGACACCACCGGCAAAGCACACCCGTACGAACGGCCGAACCGGGCCGATCTCGTCCTCCAGATCCCCGAGGGGAAGGGGCGAGCGGTCCTCATAGCCTTGCCGCCCCAGCCGACCCGCGCACAAAGAGCCGCCTACGACGTCCTGGTCGCAGGCAAGACCCGCACGACTGACTGACCGGATCTCGCGTGCCCTCGAGCGCGACCGAGCGCACTCCAGCGAGGCATCGCAATCACGGGGCGGGCCCGGTCCGAGACCCCGTCAGCCGACGCTCTCGAAGATCCCCGTGTCACGGTTCTTCCGAACGTTGTCCCACGGGAAGATCCGTCCATTCATGACGATGTAGACACCCGGATCGAGGATCTGCACGGCGGTGAGGGCGCCCCCCAGATTGAACAGTCCGTCCGAGGAACCGAACGTGATCGGAATCATCGCTCCGGTCATCACGATCGTACGGTCCGGGACGGCGCGGGCCAGGGCGGCGGCGGTATCGACCATGGTATCGGTCCCGTGCGTGATTACGATGTGGCGCTCGGGCACTCGGGCGCAGTTCCGCGCGACGGTCTCCCGGTCGGCGTCCGTCATCTCGAGGGAGTCGATCATCATCAAAGTCCGGACACGCACGTCGAGCCGGCACCGTCCCATCTCGAGCATCTGAGGCAGGTGCGTGTCACTGAACTGGAGGGTCCCGTGGATCTCGTCGTACTCCTTGTCGAAGGTCCCCCCGGTGACGAACAACCTGATGGGTGGAGACATCACGCCCGCGCCCCGCTCATTCGAAGGCGTCCGGCACCACCTCGTACATCTTCGAGGCCATCTGGTCCGCCGAACACATCGTGGACAGGTCGAGCTCGAAGTCGGGGCGCTCGGACGGTTGGAGCTTCCCGAGGAGCTCCCGGATCTCACGGGCGGAGAGGCCCAGCCCGGCCAGCTCCTCGTGGCCGAGCGCAGCTCCGTCGCGGACCCGGATGCCGTCGTCCGTCGGCTCGAGCAGGCGCGCCAAGGCGTTGCGCTCGGCCAAGCTGAGCGGCTCACCGCCCAGGTCGTAGTCGATCCAGGCCTCGTAGCTGAGCGGAGCCACACGCTTGACCATGGCCGCGATCACCTCCGCGAAAGCGCGGATCTCGTACTGCGCGCGGGGATCGACGCGCAGCGAGAGGAAGTGCAGCAGGTTGTGGAGATCGATCTTCCAGTACCACTGCGTATAGGTCGAGACGGGAAGGTCGATGCGGGCGATCTCGCGCGCGACATCCTCCTCGAGCAGCCATCCGTAGGTCCCCCCCGCATCGGTCCGGAGGCGCTCCCAGCGCTCGACGGCCTCCCGATACACCTCGGGCGGCGCGCCGGCGTCCCGCCCCTGCTTGTTGGTGCGGCTCTGGAGGGCGAAATGTTCTTCGTCGGGCGTGTAGAAGAGGAGCGGCATCAGGGAGTACCGGGCGGAGAGCTCGTTGACCGACGCCGTACGATGCCGGATCCACTGGCGAGCGACGAACATCGGCATCGCACAGTGGAACTTGAGCTCCACCATCTCCGAGGGCGTGGTGTGGCGGTGCCGCCGCAAGAATCGGAGCAGGCCTCTCGTTTGGGACACTTTACGCGTCCCGAATCCGTAGCTCACCCGAGCGGCGCGCTCCACGTCCCCGTCGGACCCCATGTAGTCCACGAGTGCGACGAATCCGTGGTCCAACACGGGAAAATAGCCACCGACGATCTCCTCGGCGGCGGCGGTGGTCGGGCGTCGGGTTTCCATGGCGCTGGGGATCGGGGAGAAGAGGTCGTTCGAATCTCGACCGGCGGCACGCTCGACGGAAGGGATGGACGCGAGCCGGAAACCCCGCACCGCCGGAGGATCAGAACGTCTCGGGGCCCAGAGCGAACCACCGGCTCCGGCGCACCTCGGGGTTGAAGAAGCCGGAGCGGAACTTGTTCAGCTCGAAGGTGACCCGGAAGATCGGGTCCGAGCCGACAGAGCCGACGGGAAAAACCACGTCGGCGCGCCAGATGTTGCGGGTTCCCGCCGGCAGCCCGATCCGCAGGCCGAAGCCGACCGAGCCCTGCCATCCGGAATCGACACCGTAAGGCACGTCCCCCGGCAGGACCCGTCCTGCCTCGCCGAACACGGTCGCGCCGAGGTCCGCCGTGTTCGGCCCGGGCCAGCCGAACGCGATCCGGTCCTCGAGCACGAACAGCAGCATGCGTCCGCCCGGCAACAGGTCCTCCGGCAACGCTCGCACTCCTTCGCGCCCCCCGAGGCTGAGCTGGTAGGGCACCGTGGTGTTCCATCCCCCTCCGACCGACGCACGCGCGAACCACGTTTGGCCCGGCAAATAGCCGCTCCGTCCGTAGAAGACCAGGTCCGCGGCCCCGAGGACGTCTTCCCATCGCCCGTTCGCCCACCGACCCTCGAGGGTAGTGCCCCCGTGCAGCAGCGACCGGCCCAGAGGAGCGGTGAAGCTGGCATGCACGCGACCGGCCAGGTCGTCCAGGCGTTCCACACCGGACGGCGCGAAGGCGGGGATTCCCTGGGCCAAGCTGATGCCCGCGAACATTCCGAGTCCAACCGTCTGCCGATCGCGCACGCCGTCGAGCCCGACGTACTCCTCGTACCGGAACCTGCGGGTACCGAGATGGATCCCGAGCCGCGTCGCCGCCGTCGGTCGCCACTGCCTCGCCATGGCAACGGGAGGCTCACCCTCCAGCGGTAGCCGCTCGTCATACCCCTCGCCCAGCGTGATCTCGGGCACTCCGTCGTAGCGCGAGACGTCACGGGTCAGGCTGCCGCCCACGATGATCGACGCCCCCGGCTCTCCGAACCGGTGCGCCGCGGAGAGCTCGATCTCGTCGCGGAAGACCGGCACGAGCACGCGCGTGTGCTGCTCCCTTCCGCCGGTCGAATACCCGAAGAAGTCCGAGCCGCGCGAATAACCCTCCCGCAGCGCCCACTGCCCGGCCTCCCCGAGGAACGGGTACCGGACATGCTGCTCGAAGAAGGGGCCCGACCTCGAACGCCCCCCTGCGATCCCGGCGTCCACCCTCCCGAAGAAGCGAGGCGTGGACACCCCGAACTCGTGCGTGCGCACCTCCCGGCGCTCCACGTACGTGAACTCACCGAAGACGCCCTGACCGAGGAAGTTCTCCTCAGTCACCTGGAGCTTCTCGACGTTCGTACCCTCGTCGTAGGTCACCCCCAAGTCGACCTTCGTGGACCATTCGTCCCGGGTGGTGACGGAAGCCACGTGTCCCCCGTTGCCGTCCGACCTCGACTCGACTCGGGCGGATGCGAGGAATCCGTATTGGTCCAGGAGCCGCTCGGACTCGGACAGCAGGAACGGATCGAGGCAGTCCCCCTCCTCGAACAGGAGCTCCCTTTCGATGAACGATTCCTGGGTGTTCACGTGCAGCAGGTTGGCGAACCCGTACGCCAGGGCGAGGGGCGTGAACGGAGTTCCCTCCGGATCGAAGATGGATCGGCTTTCGACCTCGATCGCGGTGATCCGACCACTCGTGCAGACATCGTCGACCGTCAGCGTGCTGATGTCGCGGTCGGGGCCGCCGGATGCGTCGTCCTGGGCGGCGCCGGACACCGGCAGCGCGAGCATGCACCACGACGCGAGCAGCATCGACCACGCGGGCACGGGAGCGCGGGACGGTCGAGGGCGGTGGGCGGCGAAGCCCACGAGCGTTCGTATCGAATCGGGATGCATCACACGTTACTCGGAAGGCACGGTTCTTCCATGGACGACACGAGGGTTGCCACGGTCGCCCTTGATTGGATACCGTTTTTCGCCCTTTGTGTTGCGTCAGTCCGCGCTCCTACCCACGGAATGCCAGCATTGATCTCCCTGCTCTACGGCGTCGCCGCCGTGCTCGGTGCAGCGTTCGCCGCCGTCGAGCTACGCATGCTCTACCGGTTCCTGCGGAACCGTGCGGCCATCCGTGCCGGAAGCAGCTCGCGCGCTCAAGAACGTCACGCGGATGGTCGCGCGCAAGAGGATCTACCCCCTTCCGTGACCATCCAGTTACCGCTCTATAACGAGCGGACCTCGGCGGAGCAAATCGTCCGCGCGGCCGCCGCACAGGATTACCCGCGGGACCGCTTCGACATCCAGGTGCTCGACGACTCCACGGACGAGACCACGGATATCGTCGCGGCGGTCGTCGACGAGCTTCGAGCCGAAGGCATCCGGATCGAGCACGTCCGACGGGCTCACCGTACAGGGTACAAGGCGGGCGCCCTGAGCGAAGGGCTCGAGCGTTCCGACGCGGCGTTCGTGGCCCTGTTCGACGCGGACTTCGTTCCGGAATCCACGTTCCTCCGGCATCTGCTCCTGGACGCGCGTCCCTTCGACGATCCGTCCGTGGCGTTCGTCCAGGCACGCTGGTCCTGGAACGGCCGAACCGAAGGGCTCCTTCCCTCCGCCCTCGCGCTGCTCCTCGATCGGCACTTCTCCATTCAGAAGCCGACCCAGGAGTTCGTGGGTAACGTGACCACGTTCAACGGGTCGGCCGGAATCTGGCGGCGTCGGGCGATCGACGACGCCGGCGGATGGACCGCGGATACGCTCACGGAGGACCTCGACCTGAGCTATCGGTGCGCCCTGCGGGGCTGGCACGGACGTTACCTCCAGGACGTGCACGTCGCGAACGAGCTTCCGGAGCACATGCGTGCTTTCAAGCTGCAGCAACGCCGGTGGTCCAAAGGCAATGCCCAGTGCTTCAGAAAGCTCACCGGGCGTGTCGTCGGCTCGAAAGGGATGGTGCGGGATCGCTTGGACGAAGCCTTCGTGCTGGCGGGATACGCCATCCATCCGCTCCTCCTCATGAGCCTGATCCTGTGGCCCTGGGCGGTCCTGAACGTCAACCGGGTGCTGTTCTGGGGGCTCCAGGGCCTCATGTCCCTGGGCATGATCGCGGCGCTCCTCAGCTTCCTGATCACGATCCGGGAACGAGACGACCGTTGGTCGATCCGCTCGATCGGCGAAGTGCTGTTCGGCATGGGCGTGGGGATGGGTCTGATGGTCAACAACACCGTCGGCCAGATCCAGGGCTTCCTCCAGTCGGGCGGCGAGTTCATGCGGACACCCAAAGGGTCCCAGCACGCGGAAGCCGCCCAAGCCGACGGTGGTGCGCCCGGTGGCGTCCAGGAACCGAGCGGCGCCCGGTCGCGCGCCCAGGCGGTCGCCACCCGACGTGTGAAGACTCGGCCTCGGGCCTACACGAGTCCTCTTGATTGGACCTTCTTCGCCGAGCTGCTGGTGATGGGATACTGCGCCCTCGGCGCCGGCTATCTCATTCAGTCGGGCGAGGCGTTCTGGTCCGTGCCCATGATCATGTGGGCGCTCTGCATGGCCCTGATGGTGCAACAGCAGATGCTGATGCCGCGCACGGCCTGAGCCGCTCCATGCAGGAACCCGCACGGGGGTACCTGACGATGGCGGTCGGTCCCGAGAAGTACCTTCAGCTCGCCGTGGACATGGCCCTTTCGTTGCGCGAGCACACGGGCCACCCGATCGCGCTGGCGGCCGATCCCGAGCTGGCCGAGTTGGCCGAGTCGCGCTACCAGCCGGTCTTCGACGCGGTCACGCACGTGCCCCGCCGCTTCCGGGACGGGCGGGCGATCAAGTACGGGGCCGCGGAAGCGTCACCCTTCGCCCAGACCATGTTCGTCGACTCCGACTGCTTCGTGCTGGGCTCGCTCGAGTACCTGTGGGCGGGGTTGGCGGAGGCGGATGTCGCCATGCTGGGCGAGATGCTCACGGAGCAGGACAACGAGAACCATCACGGCTTCTCGACCCGGCGGCTGATGCGGCGGTTCGCGCTGGAGCGCTACCTCAAGACGAACAGCGGCGTCTTCTGCTTCCGAACCGAGCCGGCGCGCGAGATCATGGACACTTGCCTCGACACGTTCCTGCGCGAGGTCCGTCCAAAGCTACGGGGCGGCGTTCTGCGGGGTGGTTGGGTCGGGGACGAGATCGGGTTCGGCGTCGTCGGGGGACGGCTGGGGCTCGGCACCCTCCCCTTTCCCCAGCCCATGTACTGGCCTCAGGAGTTCGCCGAAATCGACCTCGAACGGCCGGCCAAGCCCCTGCTGCACTTCATCTGGCCCCCCGAGCCCCCCGTGCTCGGCGCTCTTCTCGACCGCGCCGCCCGGAGGAGGGAATCCGCCCGGGTGCCCTTCGTGGGCCACGACCACTGGCTCGACGAGGTGGCGAACCTGAGACGGATGGCGCGCCGGCGGAGGTGGTTGGAGCGACTCCGCATCTGGAAGACACGGGTCTGACGGCCAGACCACCGGCGGCAGAAGGCCGGTAACCGTGGCCGGGAGCGCCGAGCACCATCAATCCGCGATCGGGGCGTCCTCTCCGAACTGCGCCCAGTAGAGATCCCGGAACGCTCCACCGCGCTCGAGCAGCTCGTCCCATGTCCCCTGCTCCACGATCCGTCCTTCCCGCATGACCAGGATGCGGTCCGCGTCCCGGATGGTGGAGAGCCTGTGCGCGATCACGAGCAGGGTCCGTCCCTTGGCCCGTTGCTGAATGGCCCGGGCGACCCGCTGCTCGACGACGCTGTCCAGCGCGGACGTGGCCTCGTCCAGAATGAGGATCTGCGGATCGCGGAGCAACGCCCGAGCGAGCGCCACCCGCTGTCGCTGCCCACCGGAGAGTCGAACGCCCCGGTCGCCGAGCTCGGTGTCGAGTCCGTCCGGCAGCGAGGTGAGGAACTCGCCGAGCTCCACGTCCTCGAGCGCCCGTACCAGCTCGACTTCGGGCACCGCCCGGTCGAGCCCGAAGGCAAGGTTCTCCCGCAGCGTCCGATTGAGCAGCCACACGTCCTGACTCACGATCGCCATGGTGTGGTGGAGCGAAGGAAGCGAGAGTTCACGGATATCCACGTCGTCGATGAAGATCGTGCCCGGCTCACAATCGTAGAACCGGGCGACGAGATCGGCGAAGGTCGTCTTGCCCGCGCCGCTGGGCCCTACGACCGCGGTGACCTTCCCGGCCTCGATCTCGGTATGGATGTCCTTGAGGGTGTCCTCACCCTCCTGGTACCGGAACGAAAGCCCCCGCACCGAGATGCCCCGCTCGAGCCGCTCGAACGAACGGGACCCGCTCGGCACGATGAACTTACCCTCGTCGACGAAGAGCCCGGCGACGGCGTCGAGCCGGGGGATCTCCTCCGCCACTTTGACGCTGAAATGACTGAGGTACTTGTAGTCCGGAAGCGCCTGCTGGAGGATGAGCAGGAAGGCGCCGAACGCCGCGAGATCGCCCGGCCGGAAATCGCCGGCGAGGTAGATCACCACCCCCTGGACGATCAGCATGACGACGAGGATCAGGATCTCTTCGAGCGGATACCTAAGGCTGACGACCCGGTCCCGCCGCACCGCCACGTCCTGAGCCTGCCGGAGGGCCTCGGTATACGCGTGAGACGCGGTCCGCTCCTGCGAATAGGCCTTCACCAGCGGGATCGACCCGAGGATGTCCAGAATACGGGAGCGGAGCCGTCGATCCACCTCGATGGCCTCCCTGGAGATGCGCTGCGCGGCCCGATTGATGATGCGCATCAGCACCTGGACGACCGGAAGCATCACGATGAACGCGATGGAGAGCGGCAGCGAGATGGCCACCATGACCCCCGCCTTCACGACGAGGCCGACCGCGTACCGGAACAGCTCTTCGCCCGCTTCGAGTAGGCCGAGCACGGAGCTCGCCCACCCGATCTCGGCATCGATATGCCCGATCGAGTGCTGGTCGAAGTATTGGCGGCCGAAGCCGAGAACGCGACCGAACGTCTCGTCGTTCACCGCCACCCGGTACCGCTCGTTCCGAGCCACGACGTACAGCTTGCGCCCGTAGTCCACCACGAGCTTGCCGATCCGCCCGAGGATGATCAGACCGACCGTGATGACGACGAGGTACGCGTCTCGCGAGGGACTGTCCGCCACGCGCTCGGGCAGCAAGGCGATCATCCAACCGAAGACCCGCGACTCGTCGAGGAAATCGAAGGAGTTCTCTGCAACGGCGTCCGTGAGCGGCACGAGGAGGGAATACGACGCCGCCTCGAAGCCACCCGCCAAGAGCACGAGCAGGATCGGGAAGACGAGCTCCCGGACGCGCACTCCCGCGACTTGCCAGTAGTGGCGGAGCACCCCCTTCGCGGTGGGTTCGATCAGGACCGCGTCCCGGGCTTCCGTCGTCATCGCGCCGCTTCCACCAGCGACCGGTAAACCGACGCGTACGCACGGGACATCCCCCCGGGAGACAGGGACCGCCGGGCGTGCTCTCGAATATCGGGGGCTCGCTCTTGCCAAGAGTCGCGGTGAGCCGCCACGTCGGCCAGGGCATCCGCCAGAGCGCGCTCGTTACGGCCGACCGCCTCTGCGGGAGGTGCGCGCACCGTCGCCGGATTCGCCGAAAGGGCATCGCCAAGAGGGTTGGGCACAAGCCGACCACGTGCCTCGATGCCCCCGACCAACTCCCGGCTACCCCCGCAGTCGCTCAGCACCAGGGGGAGGCCCACCCAAGCCGCCTCGGACGCCGCCACGCTCCACCCCTCGAAGAACGAATCGGAGACGTACGCGTCGGCGGCCGACAGAAACGCTCCGACGTGGGGAACCGGTGGAAGCGCTCGGATGGTCCCGTCTCTGAAGAGCCGAGGAGCCGCGCCGCGCACCTCGCGAAAGTACGGGCGCTCGGCCCTGGGGCCCGCGAGGATGAGCCGTGCCCTCGGCACCGATCGAGCGACCTCCGAGAACGCTCGCACCAGGCCGACGAGGTTCTTCTGACGGGCCATCCGGCCGTGGTGGACGAACACGACCTGGCTCGCATCCAGACCCAGCGCAGCCCGGGCCCAGGCGCGAGGAACGGCGGCGGCGCGAGCCGGATCCACCGTGTTCGGAATACGGTGCGGCGTGGGCTCGGATCCGGTGTGCGCCGCGTAGTATTCGGCCACGACGTCGCTCACGGCCACCGTTCCGGCCAGCATCGCGAGCTTGTCCCGTTCGGCCGCCCAGGCGTCTTCGTCGAACCAGGCATAGGTGTTCTGGACGGTCTCGACGATGGGTGTGCCGAACTCGGACATGACCTCCACCACCTCCCGGGACGCGAAATGCGTCGAAACGACCATCGGAGCTACGGTGCGCATCCATGCCCGCCACGTCGAGGAGCGCCCGTCCCCGACCCGGACGGACACACCGGCATCCGACAGGCGCCGAGCGACGGCCCCTCCTTCGTGCGTGCACAGCACGTGGGGAGAGACCCCGAAGGCGGGCAACGTTCGGGCCAACAACGCGACGGTTTCCTCCAGACCGCCGAGGCCGAGCGACCGGACGACCAGACCGACCCGAAGCGGAGCGTCAGGATGGTTCAGGCCGGACGGCCGGGGAGGAGAGAGCCTCCCCTTCGCTCCGTCGCCGCCGGTCCCGGTCGTGCGACCTTCGACCTCGTCGGAGGTCGTCGGACGGAGGGCCCGCGTTTGCGAGATCGCGCGCGCCAACGCACCTCGTCGCCGCCAGCCCTCGATCCGGCGCTCGATCCGGCCCAGCGGCGCACGGAGCTCGCGCACCACCGAGCGGCGCTCGGCCAGCGCCCGCTCGGTGCTTTCCGATATCGTGTTCGCACCGTGTACCCTGTAGTCGACATCCACCATCGACGGTTCGAAGACGACCCGGTCCGGGCACAGCTCGAGCGCCCGGACCAGGAAGTCCAGATCGTGAACGTACCGGTGATCACGGAATCCCCCCAGCGCACGCCAGAGCGCGCGGTGAAGGAAGAAGTTCGAAGTGGTCACGGCCACGTTGTGTCGGAGCACCATGCGCCGCAGCGAGCGTTCGCGTCGAGCTTCGTCGAGCGCCGACCGGTACCACTCAACCCTCGGGTCCTCCTCACTCAAAGGCATCCCGGCCTCGTCGACCCAGCGTACCCCTCCGATTACGAGGGCCGCCTCGGACGCGCGGGCAATCCCCCACGCGTGCTCCAGACGCTCCGGGTGGAACACATCGTCGGAGTTGAGGATCGCCACGTAATCACCGTCGCTCAGGGCGATGGCACGGTTGATGGCCTCGTGCGCGCCCTGATTCTCCTGAACCACCACCCGGGTCCGGCCGTCCGCACGCTCCGCCAGCACCTCCCGCGAGCCGTCCGTGGATCCGTCGTCCACGACGACCAGGTCGTCCGAGGGTAGCGTTTGCGCCCGTACGCTATCGACGGCGTCGCCGATGAACGCTTCGTGGTTGTAGGAGGGGATCACCGTGGAGATCACGGCACGCGAACGAGGCCATCCGGTCCGACGTCCGCCCAGGGTGATCGCCGGCGAGCCCGGCCCCCCGGCCACCTTCTCGGCACGCGCGGCTCCAGCCAATCCCCCGAGCTCCTGGACCCGCCGTGTCCAGGAGTTGGCACGGGCGAAGGCATGCATGCGGCGACGGTCGTCCTCGTCGATCCGGGCTCGTTCGTACGCCCCCACCGCGCGCACGAACGCGGCATCGTCGTCGACCATGCGCACACCCGGGATCCCCTTCAAGGGATCCAGGCGCGGCGCGACGACCGGTAGGCCCATCGCGACGAACTCGTATACCTTCAACGGGCTCGTCGCCTGCGTGACGTCGTCCCGTCTCCACGGGAGAAAAGCCACGTCCGCATGAGCAAGGTACGCGGGCAGGACCACCTGAGGCTTCAAGCCCAGGAACGAGCAGTTCGAAGGCAGCCCATCTCCCTCGTTGCGGTGGTCCCCGATGAATACGAAGCGCGTGTCGGGCAGCCCTTCCGCCGTGAGCCGCGCCAGATCCCAGTCGAACCAGCCTCCCCAGAGCGCCCCGACGTACAGGGCGATGCGTCCCTCCGGAAGATCCACGGGACGCTCGTAGCGCGCCGAGGGATCGAACACACGGCTGTTGAACGCATTCGGAACCAGGTGCACCTCCCGCTCCGCCATGCGCTCCAGCCGACGCACCAGCTCGGGAGCCGACGCTACGACCACGTCGGCCTCGGCCGCGCACCGCCTCTCGACCTCCCTCCTGTACCACCCCTTCCCGAGCTCGGAGTCCCACCGGTCGACACAGTCGTAGATGGTCACCGCGCCGGCCTCGGAGGCTCGCTCCAACACGGGCATCCAGGCCCGAACCGGCACCTGCGTCACGACCGACGACACTCCCTTCTCCCAGAGCTTGGCACGCGCCTCCGCGCCGGAAGGCGCGGTGAACGACTTGAGGGAGGTCTCCACCAATCGTGGGCGGGTGAACCGCAACCCCAGATCCACCGTCTCCGTCACCTGTCCATGGCTCACGAACACCACACAATAGCCCTCCTCCAGCAGCTCGAGGGCGATCTGCGCGCTCCGCTGCCCGCCCCCGGTATCGTGCATGGGGTTGGCCGAGAGGATCAACACGGTTCCGGGCGCACCCGCCGTCGCTGTCGCGATCCGATCCCTGAGGCTATTCCTCATCGGGCGCGGATCCATTCCGCCGAGAGAGAGCAGGACGTGAGGCAGGTACCAAGCATTCCGATCCGGGAAGGTGGGCAGGAGCTCCAGAGCCTCGGGCGACACGGGACGGCGGGCTCGGGAGCGGCCACAAACATGGCCGCACGTGCCTCCGCCTTCCAGGGCCGGCCGATCGGCCCCGCGCCACGACGTTGGCGGGAGAGCGACGGGGCTACCCTCGTCGCCCGGGCAAGGCCAAGCTAGGGGACGTTTCACCCTCCTCTCCACCCCTTGCGTCCATGAACATCCTCGTACTCAACGCTGGCTCTTCCACGCTCAAGTTCGAGCTCGTACGGACCGACACCGAGCACATGCGCACGGATACGGACCGCAAGCTCGCGCTCGGCACGATAGAGCGGATCGGCGGAGAAGCCGTGCTCCACCTCACCGATGGGGAAGGGGTCAGGACGGTCGACACCGCGACGCTGACGGACCTCCGAGCAGCGGTCGACTGGATCCTGCGCTGGCTCGCCTCCGATCGCTCGCGCATCGACGTGTCGGCCGTATCGGACATCGGAGCGGTAGGACACCGCGTCGTACACGGGGGTGAGATCTTCCGCTCATCCGTGCTCGTCGACGACGGAGTGCTCGAGCGCCTCCAGGACTTGATCCCGGTCGCACCGCTCCACAATCCGTACAACATCCAGGGAATCCGAGCCGTGAGAGAGGTGCTGGGCTCCGGCATTCCCCAGGTGGCGGTCTTCGACACGGCGTTTCACGCCTCGATCCCCGAGCACGCCTACCTCTACGCCATACCCTATTCGCTGTATCGCCGCCACAAGCTCCGGCGGTACGGCTTCCACGGCACGTCGCATCGTTACGTGGCCTGGCGCTACCGCAAGCTCACCGGCCTTCCGAAGGAGTCCGTCCGCATCGTCACGCTGCACCTCGGAAACGGCGCCTCCGCATGCGCGATCGATGCCGGTGCGTCGGTGGACACGTCCATGGGATACACCCCGTTGGAGGGGCTGGTGATGGGCACGCGCTCCGGGGACATCGACCCCGCGCTCCTCGATGTCATCGCCGCGAAGGAGGGGATGAGCTCCCGGGAGGTCGAGGGCTTGCTCAACGGGCAATCCGGGCTCTTGGGGATCTCGGGGCTCACGCACGACATGCGGGATCTGCTCCGGGAAATCGACGAGCACGACGACCGCAGGGCACGGCTCGCGATCGAGGTCTTCTGTTATCGTGCGCGCAAATACGTGGGCGCCTACCTCGCCGCGCTCGGAGGTGCGGACGCGGTGGTCTTCACCGGCGGAATCGGCGCCCGCGCGCCCGTGGTCCGAAGGAAGATCCTCGAAGGATTCGAGTGGGCCGGCCTCGAGCTCGATGAAGAAGCGAACACCCGTACGAAGGGCGACCGAACCGGGCTCGTCAGCACGCCCGACAGCCGCCTGGCGGCATGGGTCATCCCCACGGACGAGGAGCTCCTGATCGCACGCGACACGTGTCGACTCGTCACGGGCACCGCCTAGCAGCCGCGAACGGCCGCGACGCCTCTTCGGGCACGCACCGCAAAGGGATCGGAACGCCGGCCCCCTCGGTCGATCCCCGTCGTGCGCGGCGGGGATTGCGCGTGGGCACGGCGGCGCGTAACCCTCGGAAGCTCAGATGCCCGCGACTCAGGACGAGAAGGAGCGTACATGACCGGAGCCGAAGCGATCGTGGCCGTTCTGGAGGACGCGGGGGTCGAGGTCGTATTCGGTCTCTGTGGCGACACCTCGCTCCCTTTCTACGACGCCCTCGCCCGAAGCGACGTCATCGAGCACGTGCTCACCCGCGACGAGCGTAGCGCGTCGTACATGGCGGATGCATATGCCCGGCTGAGTGGACGTGTAGGGATCTGCGAGGGACCCAGTGGAGGCGGAGCGACCTACATCGTTCCGGGCGTCGCCGAAGCCAACGGTTCGTCCGTGCCCGTGGTGTGCCTCACGTCCGATGTCGGCGTCGAGGACCGTGGCAAGGGGACTTTGACCGAGATGGACCAGCGAGCGCTCTTCGCGTCTCTCACGCGAGCCGCGTTCGATCCCGGCAGCGCGGACCGCATGGCCGAGGACGTTCGGGACGCGTTCACGGTTGCGACCGGCGGAAGCCTCGGAGCTTGTCACGTCAGCCTTCCACTCGATCTCCAAAGCGCCTCCGCCGGAACCCGACCGGTCGCGACGAGCGACCGCTACCCCCGGGAGCGGCCCGAGCCCGACCCCGAGGCGATCACCCAGGCCGCGAAGGTCCTTTGTGAATCCCGCCGGCCGGTGATCGTCGCGGGCGCCGGTGTGCTCCGTTCGGGCGCGTGGGATTCGATCACCCGGCTCGCGGAGACACTCGGAGCGGCCGTCGCCACATCGATCTGTGGTAAGGGCGCCATCCCGGAGACGCACCCGCTCTCTCTGGGCGTGATCGGAAGCAACGGCGGACTCTCCTGGCGGCACGACCTCGTGCGGGACGCGGACGTGGTCTTCTACGTCGGTGGAGGCACCGGCTCGGTCACGACCGAAAAGTGGTCACTGCCCCCTGCAGGATCGGCTACCGTCCTCCAGCTCGACACGGATCACGACCGCCTCGGCCGCAACCACGACCTGGCGGCGGGGCTGCTCGGAGACGCTCGGGTCGGGCTCGACTCGTTGATCGAGGCCGTGAACCGGGAAGGCGGCGGCGGAGCGGGAAGCCGCTTCGATCCCGAAGCCATCCGAGCCGGCAAGGCCCGCCACCGGGGGCGGACCGAAGAGCTCTTCGCATCCCCGGAAGTCCCGATCCGCCCCGAACGCCTCATGAGCGAGCTGTTCGATGCGTTGCCCCCACGGTCGGTCGTGCTCGCAGACCCCGGCACGCCGTGTCCCTACGTGTCGGCCTACTGGGAGCTTCCGGAAGCCGGACGTTGGTTCGTAAGCCCCCGTGCGTTCGGAGCGCTGGGCTATGCTTTACCGGCCGTGGTCGGTGCATGGTACGCGCGGCCGGATGCCGGGCAGATCGTGGGCGTCATGGGTGACGGCTCGTTCGGAATCTCGGTGGGGGAGCTCGAGACGCTGGTCCGCCTCCAGGTTCCCGCGGTGCTGATCGTATGTAACAACGCAGGGTACGGTTGGATCAAGGCGGGACAGAAGTCCCGGGGTGACCGCTACCATGCGGTCGACTTCGGTCGATCCGACCATGCCGCCATCGCACGCGCCTATGGAATGGAAGCCGTCCGGGTGGAAGACCCGGCGGAGCTGGAGGGCGCGCTGCGTGCGGCCATCGGGCACGCGGGCCCCTGCTTGGTCGATGTCGTGACACAGCCGCTCGAAGAGGCTCGGGCGCCCGTGTCCAAGTGGATCGCATGAAGCGCGACGAGCCGAGGGCGGGCCACCGATGGATCCTAGGGCGAGGATCGGGCCTATAAGGGTATCGGGACGCGTCACCACTCGCCGGCGCGGCACGAACAACGCAGAACGAGGTCATGACCATGCGAGCTCTTGCACCGGCCACCCTGTTTCGGAGCTCTCTCGTCCTGGTCTCACTGCTCGGCGTCGGCGCTTGCGGGCTCACGACGAGCTCGCACAACCCTTTCGACGGCAGCCTCGAGCAGGAGCAGGAAGACCGGCTGCGGATCCAGATCCAGAACATGAACTTCAACGACGTCACCATCTACGCCGTGTCGGCAGGCCAGCGGGAACGGCTCGGCAACGTGACCGGGAAGACGGATCGGAACTTCCGGCTGCGGTGGAATTACGCCAACCCGATCTCGTTCGAGATCGACGTCGTCGGCGGGTCCGGGTGTGACACGAATCCGCTCGCCGTCGAACCGGGTGCTCGGGTCTGGGTCCAGATTCCCAACCAAGTGAGGTCTTCGGGATGCCGCTCCGGACGAGCCTGACCGCGCTAGCAGCCCGTGGTAGAAGTCTGGTGGCCCGCGTTGGGAGCGCCACGGCCCGTGCTCCTATGGCGGAGCCCCGAAGGCATAGCCGTAGCTACGTCGAGGGGCTCCAACGACGGAGCGGGGGCCGTGCCGCCCCAACCCGGAGGGCACGAGGGGATTGCGGCCGCATGCGGCGTTGGCTCCTTTCGCCGATGCTGCAGCATCGCCTTCAAGAAGCCGCCTTGCCTGCGACACGCAAGACCCTCGTGCGCGGACCACCAAACTTCTACCACGGGCTGCTAGCATTCGCCCTCCTGGCGAGCGGGTGCGCCGGAGGCGGCATGTCGACTTCGGACGGCCCCTTCGCGGCCGCGAGCGACGGTCCCCGGACGGTGAGCATCCACGTGCGGAACCTCAACTTCAGCGAGGCGCGCCTCTGGGCCGTGAGCCGTGGCGGGCGTCAGCGATTGGGTGTGATCGACGGAAAAGCCGACGCGGTGTACCGCATCACCTGGACCGTGTCCCAACCGATGCAGATCGAGATCGACCTGCTCGCCGGCCCCCGCTGCATGACGGAGCCGATGCAGGTGGATCCCGGCGACGATCTCGAGCTCCAGATCCAGATGGACTTCTCCCGTCAGCCGGGATGTCGCTGACCCGGACGCCCGGGCCGCGACCGCCGGCCCGTCAGTACAGAAGGAAGGGCTCCACAGCGCGTGTGAACTCGTCCAGCTCGTCACTCACCCCGGCCATCAACGCCCGCGCATCGGCGCCCGAATCGATTCCCGTCCGCAAGCCGTCATGCCCCCACAGGAGATCGATCGGCATCGTCTCCTGCTCGTACTCGTAGGGGGGCGGGCGCCAAGCGAGCATGCTCGGGGCGAGCGCTCGGACGGCCGCCAGGATCTCCACGGCGGCGCGCACCGGCTCGAAGCGCTGGGGATCGTCCACGTGGAGCTGCGCCCCCCCGCAAAGACGGCCCGCATGCTTCTGGAAGGTGGGCTCGAAGTGACATGGGCGGAGGGTCACGCCGTCGCCGAGCCGGGAAGCGAGCCGTGAGACCAGGGCGCGAGGGTCGACGAACGGGGCCCCGAACAGCTCGAAAGGCCGGGTCGTGCCGCGGCCTTCGGAGAGATTCGTTCCCTCGAGAAGGACCATCCCGGGGTACACCTCACAAGACTCCGGCGTCGGGAGATTCGGGCTCGGCATCACCCAGGGAAGGCCCGTGTCCGCCCACCTCATGTCTCGGCGCCAGCCGGTGCAGGGCACGACCTCCAGCCGACATCCGATCGCCCGCTCCTCGTTCAGCCAGCGCGCGAGCTCCCCGGCCGTGAGGCCGTGCCGGAGCGGCACCGGATGCAGACCCACGAACGACTCGAATCCCGGCTTCAACAGCGGACCTTCCCGCTGCACGCCCCCGATCGGGTTCGGGCGGTCGAGCACTACGAAACGAACGCCGGCTTCGGCGCAGGCTTCCATCGCCAGCGCCATCGTCCACACGAACGTGTAGACCCGAACTCCCACGTCCTGCAGATCGAACACGACCGCATCGAGGCCGTCGAGCATCTCCCGGGTCGGCTTGCGCACCGCGCCGTACAAGGAATGTACCGGCAGCCCGGTGACGGGATCGTGGTAGCCCGCGGACTCCACCATGTTGTCCTGCTTCTCCCCGCGGGCTCCGTGTTGAGGACCGAACAGGGCCCGGACATTGAAGCCCGCGTCCACGAGCGCGTCGGCCGTGTGCACCAAATCCGGGGTCACCGAGGCCGGATGCACGATCAACCCCGTGCGCTCCATCCTCAGGTCCCCGTGCGCTCCGGCCAACACGCGCGAAAGCCCGGGTCGTACGGTCACGGCTCCCATTCGATATCGTGCCGGTGCGCTCCCGAGAGCTCCGGAATACGCAGTGTATCCGCCTCGGACTCGTCGCCGTCACGGCGGAGCGACACCGAAAGCAGTCGGCCCTCGGGCACGCCACACAGCCGGTAGAAGCCGTCCGAATCCGTCTCCGTCGCCATCCCTTCGACGTTCGAGCCGGTGATGCGCCTCTCACCGCTACCTCGAGGCGTCATCCGGAAGTCCTCCCAACGCACCTCGACCGACACACCGGCCCGTGGCCGGCGCCCCTCCTGTCCGGTGACGCGACCGGCCAGGACCGCGGTCCCTTCCGGTGGAGCTTCCGCCCGACACGCTTCGAACAAAAGGTCCGAAAGCGGTGGCATCCTGAAGAAGACCGACGTGACCTCACCGCTCCGCACCTCACGCTCGATCGGATCCGGCTGCACCCCGAACGCTTCGAAACGGGTATCCACGAAGCGGATCCGATAGGTCCCGTCGCTCAGCCCGGTGATGCGGAAGCGCCCTTCTTCGTCCGTGAACACCTGCTGGTTGGAACCCACCACGCCCACGCGCACGCCGCGGAGCGGAAGCACCCCCAAGCTGTCCTGCACGAATCCTTCAATGGTACCGGATTCTCCTCGGAGGAACGCGTCGCCTCCGCTGTTTCGCACCTCGGCCACCCGCCCCCCGGCCTGTCGGTAGCCGTCGATCCGGGTTCGGAGGCGGCCTTGCAGTCCTCGCTCCTGAACCAGCACCGGCATCCGAATCCACCATTCGGGCACGATCCACGTTCCGTCGGGCATGCTGCGGAACTCGACGCGCCCCCCGATCAGGTCCGTGGCGAGCCCCGGCAGCACGTTCACGTACCGGTACTCGAGCCAGCGGAGCTCCGCCGTCTCCGGATCCAACCAGAGCGTTCCGGCGATATCGGCGATCCGATTGCTCCGGTCCGACGCCGGCTCGAACGCAACGCCCACGAGGCCCTCGGTCCCTTCGCTTCCCTCCTCGAGACGCAGGCAGTGTGAATCGAGGAACACGTCCGAAAGGAGCACCCTCGCGTCGGGCGCGTAGTACCGCATCGAGCCGTCGTCATCCTCCTGCACGAACCCGCCCTCCACGAGGTCTTCGGCGGGCAGGCTCTCGAACGGCACGCGCATGAAGCCCTCTCGCTCGCTGCCCGTCTCACGCTGAACCACGCGAGCGTCACGGTCCAGATCTCTCTGCCAGGTCTCGATCCTGTATCGGTAGAGGTCGGAACGGTCCGTATACGACGCAGCTTCCAGCGCCTTTCGAGCTTCGTCCCACACCCGGGCGATCGTCAGCCCCTCCTCCGGTCGGATTCGGCACCGCTCCCCCGCGCTCACCTCGATTCCTTCGAGCGCGATCGCGCTCGAAGGAAGACGCACCTCGACCTGCTCGGGTGTTCCCGACTCGACGTCGAAGCGCTCGCTCGTGGTCGTCTCGCGGCCGATCATCTCCACCCGAATCCGGTAGGCTCCGGGCTCCACGTCCAGGAACATCGCCCGCCCGATATCGTCGGTGAGGGTGGTCTCGACCGTCACACCCCCGTCGTCGAGCAAATAGCTCAATGCGCCGGAGACGGGCGCGTCCGTCTCTGCATCGAGCACCCGAGCCAACACCGTTTGAGCCGCCGCCGCGGCCGGGTTCAGGACGAGAGCCGACACCAAGAGCAGCGCGAACGCGCAACCCCGCTTCGGCATCGACTTCACCCCGTCTCCTCCGAGAAGTCGAAGTGGCTCGGCGCAGCGCCACAGGACCCCATGCCCCACCCCGCCGACAAGCTGAGCCACCGTCCGAGCCCGAGCGGACTCGATGAGCTGGCCCCGGGGAACAATCCGGTTGACGCTCGCCGAAAGAGAGGTTCCTCCGAATCCCACCACACGAGGGCATCGTGCGCCCGGGCCAGGAATTCTCGATACGCCTCGCCAGGACCGAACACGACTCGGTTCAGGTTCATGCAGGGCGCGAGCGTCGCCATGAGCGCGAAGCCCTCCCAAGCCAATCCCCGCACCGTCGCCGAATCCAACACCAGTCCGGGTAACATCCGTGCAATCGCCTCCGTGCTGGCCGGTCGCTCCATGTGGATCCGCCCAGCGGTCCGCGCGGCCGTGCGGCGGGCCTCACTCAGCCGCGCCGCATCCGCCTCCCGGCCCGTCTCCACGAAGAACGACGCCAACGCCCGACCACCCTCACGAATCATCGCGTGTCCGACCAGGTTGTCCATCAAGGTAGGCCCTTGATCCGCGAGGAGAAATCCCACGGACACGACTTCACGGATCAAGGTTTCCGCCTCCGCATTGCGGCCCTCCAGAAGCGCGGATCCGGCCGCCGCCAGGTGGGCATGGCCCCCGACGCGAAGCCCGCTCAAGCGTGGTGTGGGCAGCACCGTGCCTCCTCCGCCGCCGGCGAGTGGGGTGAGGCGATCGCCCCACCGGGCGGCGGCGGCATCGATCCGCTCCGCTCGGGCCAGACGCGAGAAGTCCGTGTGGGCACGATGATCGGCCAAGGAGGCGAGGTAGCGCCGAAGCTCTTCGTTCGGTGCGTCGGACACCGATGGGAACAAGGCCTCGGACCACGTATGGGGGGGAGCCCCGACAGGGTTGGACTCGCCCTCGTCCGGAATCCAGGGCGCTTCGATGCGGAGCGGGGGCTCGACCTCGCCCGGCCGGACGGGTTCGCTCGAGCCGACATAGGCGAGGTTCTGGAGCAACCGCCCCGCCTCTCCGGCCGTAACCGTCGGATCGTGGGGAACGCCATAACCACGGAAGGCCTCCAACTCGGCCGCGCTCCGTTGCACCCGCTCATATTCGGGAATCGACACACGGGCGAGCGCTGGACCGACTGCGGAGGTAGGCACCAGGGAGAGGACGGGCAGCAGCACCACCACCGCAGCCACACCCGCAGCCACCGTCCCGCGGCGCAACCGTGCCGCGTGCCGATCCAGGGTCTCGGGCTCGCGAGTGGACGCGCGCGTGGCTTGCTGCCACGCCCGGATACGCTCGGGATCGAGGTCATCCTCCCACGCACCCCCGTGCCACGCCTTTCGGGCTCTCCGGATGCGTGCGTCCTCCGTCAAGCCGGTGACGGCGCCGAACAGATAGAAGCCGGCCGCGGGCGCGACGGTCACGAGCAAGAGTGTCTCCGGCCCGATCCAACCACGAGCCGCCACCCAGAGCCCGAGCGCCAGACTCGAACACAGCCAGAGCCCACCCGCCGCGTGCAACGCGGCCGTGAGAACCCGCAACGAGCGAAGCACCTCACGCGCCCGCGGCTCGAGCACGGAAAAGTAGCGTCGACCGGCTAGCAGGAACCCCATATCCCGGCGACGGTCCGCGACGACGTACAGCACAGTGTCGACGCCGTACCCCCGCTCGACCGCCCGGGTCGCCCGATGGAGGAGCCGGGCCACACGCACGAAGGCATCGATCGCGAACGTCAAACCGAAAGCGACGACGACCACCGCCACCCACCACGCATCGGCGAGCGGCCCCAACGTCGCGACGTCGGTTTGCCGGGTGGTGAGCAGGAGAAGCGGAGCCACGAGGAAGAGCCCCGCGAGCCAGCCACTCGTGACCACCCCCCACAGGTCCCCCTGTAGCCGTTCGAGGCCCGGGGGAGGCCAGCGAAATTCCGTATCCCGTTCGCTCAACACCACCTCACGGGTTGTACGCGACCTCGTCCTGCGTGGTGCCGAACGGTGTCCGCGCGTTCACCGAAACTCCCGAGAGAAGACCCCAAAGCTCGGCGTTGAGGTCCACCCGAGGGTCATGCGCCTCGACACTCGGCGACGCCCATCGGACCTCGCGCATCACCGAGGCAGCCCAAGCGTCGTCGGCCCCGCGTTCCGGCGACCTTGCGCACCCATCCGACGGCTGTCATCTCACCAACCCGTCCCGTACCGGAGGGGGGAGCGGGAGCCTCTCCGGGGTGGAAACCGTCGTGGACACCGGCCCGCGCCCAACCCACGAGGAGCCGAGATGACAGCGAGACCCCGACCGACCCCCGAATCCGAGCCGAGCCTTCCGGGAGCACCTGGCCGAGCGGTCGCAGCGATCCGCTCGGAGGACATCGAGTCCGCGCGGGAACGCATCGCTCCCAGCATCCGGCGAACCCCGCTGCTCCCGCTCGAAGGCGCGAGGATGCCTTGCTCCATGCACCTCAAGCTCGAGTCGCTACAGCCGATCGGGTCCTTCAAGCTGCGAGGCGCGGCCAACGCGATGGCCCTCGCCGACGGCAAGGCGCTCCAGCGTGGCGTGTACACGGGCAGCGCCGGCAACATGGCTCAGGGGATCGCCTACGCCGCACGTGAGCGGGGCATCGCCTGCCGGGTCATCGTACCCGAAACCGCTCCCGAAACGAAGATCCGCGCGATCGAACATCTGGGAGCGACCTGTGTGCCCGTTCCCTACGAGGAATGGTGGTCGATCCTCCAGAACCATGGAGATCCCGAAGAGCCGGGCTTCTTCATCCATCCGGTCGCGGACGCTTCCGTCATCGCCGGTAACGGAACGATCGGTCTGGAGATCCTCGAAGATCTCCCCGAGGTGGATGCCGTCGTCGTGCCCTTCGGGGGCGGGGGCCTATCTTGCGGCATCGCGTCGGCGGTGAAGGCCGCTCGCCCCGACGTCCGGGTGTTCGCGGCCGAAGTGGAAACCGCCGCACCGTTCGCGGCATCCCTTCGGGCGGGTGCACCGATGTCGATCGAGCGGGTCCCCTCTTTCGTGGACGGGATCGGAGGGTCGAGCGTGCTGCCCGAGATGTGGCCCCTCGCGTCGAACCTGCTCGACGGCTCGATCGTGGTCGGGCTCGAGGAGGTACGGAACGCGGTCCGCATGCTCGTGCGCGACTCGCGGATCGTGGCCGAGGGCGCGGGCGCGGCGGCGCTCGCCGCGGCCCTCACCGGTGCCGCGGGTGGAGGAACGGTCGCGGTCGTGATCTCGGGCGGGAACATCGACGCCTCGGTGCTCGCGGACATCCTTTCGAAGTGAAGGGAGACCGGTCACGACGAAGGGGCCGGTGGCGAATGCCACCGGCCCCCGGTCGGCCTCCTGACTCACCCGCCGTCGCTGTGCGCCGACAGGGATCGAAGGGCTATTTGACGAACAGCATGTCCCGATAGGTGGGAACGGGCCACAGATCGTCCGGCACGATGCGCTCCAGGCGATCCACGACATCGCGAACCGCGGTCAGGGTAGGAATGATGCTGCTGCGCATGTGCTCGGCCTTGGAAACGACATCGTCGCCTCCGGGGTCCTGGTTCTGCTCGGCGAGCACCGTGACCTTCTCGTTCAGCTGATCGACGAGCGCGTTCACCTTGCGAGCGGTCGTGAGCACTCCCTCGGCGGCCAGCCCGAGGTCATCGGCGCGACCCGCGGTCGCCAACAGATCGTTCAGATACCGCTGGGCCGCGGGCAGGTACATGGTCTGCGCCATGTGCTGGCCGGTCTCGCCCTCGATGTTGATCGTCATGAAGAACTGCTCGACGAAGATCTCGTACCGGGACTCGAGCTCGCGTGGCGAGAGCACATTGTACTTCTCGAACAGCGCGGCGTTCTTCTCGCTCACGAGGGTTGGCAGCGCATCCATCGTGGTTCTCAGATTCAAGAGTCCCCTGCGCTCGGCCTCTTCCACCCACTCCTGCGAGTAGTTGTCGCCATTGAAGATCACGTGCTTGAACTCGTGGATCTCCTCCGCGAGGAGCTGCCGAAGGGCATCCTCGAACGAAGTCCCCTTCTCGAGCGCTGCTTCCAGCTTGGTGCACAGGTCGTCGATGGCTTCAGCCACGATCGTGTTCAGCACGATGATCGGTCCCGACACGCTCTGGGAGGACCCCACCGCACGGAACTCCCACTTGTTGCCCGTGAACGCGAACGGCGACGTCCGGTTCCGGTCACCGGCATGCTTCGGAAGCTTCGGCAGAACGTCGACGCCGAGCCCGAGCAGCCCGGACTGCTTGCTCGTCTTGGCCTCCCCTGCATTTTCGATCTGCTCGAAGATGTCCTGAAGCTGGTCACCGCAGAACGCCGAGATGATCGCCGGAGGAGCCTCATTGGCACCGAGCCGGTGATCGTTGCCGGCGTGCGCGATGCTCCCACGCAGGAGGTCCTGATGTCTCGCGACGGCCTTCAGAACGGCAGAGCAGAAAAAGAGAAACTGAATGTTCTCGTGGGGCGTCTCGCCGGGCTCGAGGAGATTCTGCTCGGACGTCCCGAAGGACCAGTTCACGTGCTTTCCGCTCCCGTTGACCCCCTGGAACGGCTTCTCGTGAAGTAGGCAAACGAGCCCGTACTTACGAGCGACCCGCCGCAGCGTGGACATCATGAGCTGCTGATGATCCGCGCCCTGGTTCGCGTCCTCGAAGATCGGCGCCATCTCGTACTGGCCCGGAGCGACCTCGTTGTGCCGCGTGGTGACCGGGATGCCGATCTTGTAGAGCTCGAACTCCACCTCGTTCATGTACTCCAGCACGCGGGCGGGGATGGAGCCGAAATAGTGGTCGTCCATCTCCTGGCCTTTCGGAGGCCGGGTACCGAACAGGGTTCGGCCCGAGGTGACCAGATCCGGCCGCCGATAGAAGAACTCCTCGTCGACGAGGAAGAACTCCTGCTCGGCGCCACAGGTCGCGCGTACGGCGCGCGGAGGTGAACCGAAGAGCTCGAGTGCCCTGCGGGCCTGCCGGTCGAGCGCATGCATCGAGCGGAGCAAGGGCGTCTTCTTGTCGAGCGCGTCTCCCGTCCAGGATGCGAACGCCGTCGGAATGCAGAGATACGCACCACCGGGCCCTTCGACGAGAAACGCGGGGGACGTCGGATCCCACGCGGTATAGCCGCGTGCTTCGAACGTCGGACGGAGTCCCCCGGAGGGGAACGACGAGGCATCGGGCTCTCCCTGGACGAGCGAGTCACCCGTGAACTCGGTGATCGCCCGGCCGTCTCCCGTCGGCTTCAGGAACGAGTCGTGCTTCTCCGCCGTCAGTCCGGTCAACGGCTGGAACCAGTGCGTGAAGTGGGTCGCGCCCTTCTCCATCGCCCAATCCTTCATGGCGATAGCCACCGCATCCGCGACGGACGCATCGAGCTCCGTGCCGTTCTGTATCGTGGCGACGAGTGCCTTGTACTGCGGCTTTGGCAACCTCGACTTCATCTGGTGCAACCCGAAAAGGTTGTCGCCGAATACTTCCTCGAGGTTGATGCGCTTCTGTACGATACCGTTCTCGTCCGATACCGGCGCGTACTGCGCGGCTGCGAGCGTGTCGAAACGGGGTGTGGTCCTGGGCATGGTGCGTTACCTCACTGACGCTTGGTGTATGTCGAGCCTTGAATCTCGGGCAGCTTCACCTGGGACTCAATGGTCTATAACATATATATACTTACGCTAATTATTCTTAGGCAACCTACCATGGCGCACCCAAGTGGGCGGTTCGTTGGGCGCAGCAGGGAAATCGGCCGGATACGCACGGCACTCGACCAGCCGCACGCTTCGCTCATCCGCATCGAAGGCATGCGCGGGATCGGCAAATCCGCGCTCGTTGCCCGAGCGCTGGAAGAGGGCCAGCACGTCTCCCTACGGGTGCCGGCCCTTCCGGAGCCGTTGCAGGTCGCGAGGTTGCGCGCGAACCTCGTCGGCGGAGACGAGGCGAGCATGTCCGAGGGTGGGAACGAGGGGTGGCCCGGTCTGTTCGCCATGGCTTTGCGGAGGGCCCGCCCGGACGGCCCTCCCTTCGCTTTCGTGCTCGACGACGCGCACCGGCTAACTGAAGCGCGTGCACGGTACCTGGAGCCGCTTTCGGCCGCCCTGCGCTCGGCTCGAGAGGAGCGGAGACCGTTCCACGTCGTCCTCGTGGGCCCGATCGCGCGCGAGAACGGCGAGCTCGAGAACGACGAGCTCGAGGGTGACCGCATCGTCGTCCACCCCCTTCCACTCCGTCCCGCGACCGGCCTCCTTCCCGGGCGAACCGCTCGCGACCGGATCCGCGCCTATAGCGTATTCGGGGGGATCCCCCGCGTGCTCGCCGCCGTGGAAAGGGATGTGACGCTGGAGACGAACATTCGCAGGCTCGCGTTGGAGCCCGACGCTCCCTTCGAAAACGTCGCCGCGCACTGGCTCGAGCGCGACCTGCAGACGCCCAGTCGGTATAACGCGATCCTCGCCCGACTGGCGCACGGGGAGTGTGACTGGGGCACGCTCCACGAGGCCGTTCCGGACCTTACGTCCAGCGGCCAGTTGGCACCCTACCTCGGGCGGCTCGAAGAGTTGGGGCTGGCGTCCGTCCGCCGCTCGCTCGACGCCGCTCCGAACAGCCGCTCCCGCCGGTACGTGGTGAACGACCCGTTCCTCGCGTTCTGCTATCGTTTCGTGATGCACGCATCCGGTACCGAGGAGCGGCTCGGACACATTCGTGCGGCGCTGGATGAGCACGTTGGCACGGTGTTTCCGCGAATCTGTCGGCAACACATGGAGCACGACGCCCTCGAGACGCTCGGAGCCAACGCCCGTGAGCTGGGGAGTCTCTGGAGCCCCGGTCCCGAGGTCCCCGTCGCCGGGCTCTTGGCCTCCGGCCCCGCTTTTTACGGCGACTGCTGGTGGGACCAGCCCCGCCAACGCGACGATCCGTTCGGGGAGCTGGATCGAGCCACCCGGGAAACGCGATACGGTTTCGGGCGGGAGCACCGCCTGCGCCTGCTGTTCACCGGCCACGCGGCCCCACGGTGGCTGGAGCGCGAAGCAGTGCGCCGCGAGCAGTGTCGGCTGATCGGTCCCGAAGCGCTGGTCGGGGGCGGTCGAGCCCGCTGACTCGTCAGCCGTCCCGATCCGCCGGCGGAAATCGGACGGCGAATGTGGCCCCCTGCCCGGGTTCGCTCTCGACATGGATCGTGCCACCACTCTGCTTGACGATTCCGTACGAAGTGGCGAGCCCCAGACCGGTTCCACCCCGATCCCGGCGGGTGCTGAAGAACGGCTCGAAGATCCGCGCCCGGGTCTCTCGGTCCATCCCCTCCCCGGTGTCGGCGACCGTCACCGTCACGTACTCTCCGGCGAGGATTCCGGTGAGCGGTACGGCCTGAGCGGCCTCGATTTCCTCGAGTTCCACCGCAACCGTCACGACACCACCGCGTGGCATCGCGTCCCGCGCATTCGCCACCAGGTTCATGACGACTTGCTCGAGTTGGACGCGATCGACGCGCACCGGCGGCAGATCCGGGCTGAGCTCCATGATCAGATCGACGGTGTCCCCGAGCAGTCGCTCCAGAAGTGGCTCGAGTGATCCCAGCACCGCCGCCACGTCGACCAGGCGTGGCCGGAGCACCTGATCCCGGCTGAACGCGAGGAGCTGTCGGGTGAGCTCCGATCCACGCTCGGCGGCGTCCCGGATGAGCGTCACCTCCTCGGCCCATTCGCTTTCTTCCGGAAGGTCGATCAGGAGTAGATCGGATTGGCCCACGATCACCGTGAGCAGGTTGTTGAAGTCGTGCGCGACGCCTCCCGCGAGCCGGCCCACCGCTTCCATCTTCTGCACCTGCCGTAGTCGCCGCTCGAGCGTTCGCCTTTCGGTTACGTCACCCGCGACGCCCAGGATTCGGCGCACGACCCCCTCCTCGTCACGAACCGGGAACGCGCGATCCCAGATCCACCGAATCTCGCCGTCGGGACGTACGATGCGGTATTCCTCGGCGTAGGTCCCTTCACCCTGACGGGGAAGGGCCGCCCGCACTTCTTCCACATCGTCGGGATGAACCGACTCCAACCATGCTTCGGGCCGTTCGAACAGCTCGCTCGACGACTTCCCCCAGATGCGCTCGAACGCCGGGCTCACGTACTCGACATGGCCGTCGGGCGCCATGATCCAGAAGACATCCTGGACGTGCTCGGCGATCTCGCGGAACCGCTGCTCGCTCTCCCGTAGCTGCCGTTCAGCTTGCACTTGCTCCGAAATATCACGCACGACGCTCACGACACCGCCGTTCAACCCGGCTTCCGGGTCCAACAGGGCGACCGTCTGGTGCGCTTCGAACACCGTTCCGTCGCGCCGGCGCATCGGTAGGGTCGCACGGTGGACCATTCCCCGCCGGAGCGTCGCCTGACTCTCGCGGCCGAAGGCGTGGAATCGCTCACGGGAAGCATGGAGGAGCTCGGTGCGGGAACCGATCATCTCCTCCCGGTCCCAGCCGAAGATGAGCTCGGCGGCCCGATTCACCTCGACGATGGTGCGGAAGTCACCCTCCCCCCCGATGACCAACACGGCCTCCGAGATGTTCGTCACGATCCGTTCGAGGAAACGCGTCGTCTCCAGGAGGCGCTCGGAGGCGCCACGGCGCTCCGTGATATCCTCTGCGAGCCCACCGATCCGGTAGACCACGCCCCTCTCGTTCGGAATGGGGAAGAGGTGCAACCGAATCCACCGCGGTTCGTCGCCCTCGTCGCCTACCCGAAACTCGACGTCGCAGGGGGCTTCACGCGCTGCCGTGAAGCCGGTCCGCAAGCGTTCCCGATCGCTCGGCATGGCATGGTCCGGCACCTCGTCCCAGTGCGCTATACGCTCGGTCCGATCGAGAAGGTCGGAGAAGCCCGGGCTCGCATGGAGGGTCGTTCCGTCCATGTCCATCAGCACGAGCGCCGTGCCCATGTTCTCCAGAAGCTGGCGGAATCGCCGCTCCTGGGTCCGCATGGTGTGCTGAGTGCGTTCTCGCTCCCAGCAGCCCGTGGTAGAAGTCTGGTGGGCCGCGTTGGGAGCGCCACGGCCCCAGACCCTAGGCGACACGACGAAGGCATAGCCCTGAGCTACGTCGAGGAGTGGCAACGACGGAGATGGGGCCGTGCCGCCCCAACCCGAAGGGCACGGGGTTGCGGCATCGTACGGCGTCATAGCTCCTCCCCGATGCTTTGGCATCGCATTCGTCGCTCTTCCTTGTACGATATCCGCAAGACCCTCGTGCGCGGCCCACCAGACTTCTACCACGGGCTGCTAGACCCGCCCCAGCTGCACCGCCGCCTGCTCGACGAGCGTCACCAACTCGGGCTCTCGGATGACGTCGGAGGAGGAAGCCAGCCACATCACGGCCGGCACCCGCGATCCCGCCAAGACCGGAACGGCCAACGCGAGCCCGCGGTCCCGCGACTTCCCGGTCGGCGCCGCAGGCTCCCCTTCCGCGATGGCGCCGGACCGAACCGCCCTGCGATCGGTCCGGGCCCGCTCGACCAGCTCCAGAGCCGCGCCCGGGACCTCGGCCCCCACGAGCTCGAACGGTTCGGAGTCGCTCCGCGCGGAGGCGGACGTGTAGCGGAACGGGGAAGGGGTCAGCGCACCGCTCTCCTCCACGTAGAATACCCGCGCGACCTCGAAGCCGGCCGCGTCGCAAATCAGTGGAACGGCCCGGGTGAGCGCATCGCCGAGTGTATCGTGCGCGTTCACGAGCGCCGTCACCTGCTGCAACAACTCGACGTGCCGGCGTGCTCCCAGCGCTGTCGGCACGAGCCCCTTCCCTTCCGGGGGCGGAGTGTCGGAGATGTCCTGGATATATCCGGTCAACTCCTGACCGTGGCCAGTCTCCGTCCCTCGTCCTTGCGCGAGCACCCAACGCTCCGACCCACGCCGCGTTCTGATCCGGTAGGCCACCCGGAATGGAACCCCCTCGGCCAGGGCCTCGTCGATCTCTCGAGCGACCCGTTTCCGGTCATCCACGTGCACGAGCGAGGCGAACGAGCGCTCGTCGTTGTGCACGAGCTCCGTCGAGCGATATCCGGTGAGCTCGTGCACGTTCTCGCTGAGCGCGAGCATCGTCCAGTGGGCATCGTTGCGGCAGCGATAAACGACACCCGGCAGATCGCTCACGCTCAGGATGTGCTCGAGAGGCTCGCTCACATTGGGTTCCGCCCGGAAGTGAATGGCGTAGCGAGCCCCCTACACGTCGAGATTCTTCACGTATTTGGCGTTCTGCTCGATGAACTGACGCCGGGGCTCGACTTCGTCTCCCATCAGTCGGTCGAAGAGGCTCGAAGCGATCGCGGCGTCCTCGATCTGCACCTGCATGACCGTCCGGGACTCGGGATCCATCGTCGTCTTCCAGAGCTGCTCCGGATTCATCTCGCCGAGTCCCTTGTAGCGCTGGATCCGGATGCCTTTCGGGTCCTCGGGCGACCCACCGAGGCGCTTGATATAGTCGATCCGGTCCTGCTCGGTGAACGCGTAGAACTCCGTCTTTCCCCGCTGGATCCGGTACAGCGGGGGCTGCGCGATATACACGTAGCCGGCCTCGATCAGCTCCGGCATCTGACGGAACAGGAACGTGAGCAGCAGAGTCCGGATGTGCGCGCCGTCCACGTCGGCGTCGGTCATGATGACGACCTTGTGGTAGCGAGCGTTCTCGAGCTCGAAATCGTCCCGGATCCCGGCCCCGATCGCCGTGATGATCGCCCGGATCTCGTCGTTGGAGAGGATCTTGTCGACCCGGGCCCGCTCGACGTTCAGGATCTTCCCCTTGAGAGGGAGAATCGCCTGAAACTGTCGGTCGCGCCCCTGCTTGGCGCTTCCGCCCGCGGAGTCCCCCTCGACCAGGTAGATCTCGGTCATGGAAGGGTCGCTGATCGAGCAATCGGCCAGCTTGCCCGGGAGAACGCCACCTTCGAGCGCGCTCTTCTTACGCGCCAGATCGCGCGCGCGTCGCGCCGCTTCTCGGGCCCGAGAAGCCTGTAGCGACTTCTCGATCATCGCTTTGGCGGCTTTGGGGTTCTCGTCGAGGAAGATGGACAGGTGCTCGTTGACCGCGGCCTCGACCGCTCCGCGCACTTCGCTGTTGCCGAGCTTGGTCTTCGTCTGCCCCTCGAACTGGGGCTCCATGACCCGCACGCTCAGCACACAGGTAAGTCCCTCCCTGACGTCTTCGCCCGTGAGCCCTTCGTCCTTCTTGAAGAGCTTGTTGCGCCGGGCATAGTCGTTGATCGAGCGCGTGAGCGCCGCTTTGAACCCGGTGAGATGCGCCCCGCCTTCGTGCGTGTTGATGTTGTTGACGAAGGTGTGCGTGTTCTCGGTGAAGCCCTCGTCGTACTGGAGCGCGAGCTCGATCTCGGCTTCCGGCCTGGCGACGTCGAAGTAGCAGACCTTTTCGTGGAGCGGCGCACGTGAGCCTCGCAAAAACGCCACGTACTCGGCGAGGCCCCCGTCGTACCTGTACTCGTCCCGCTGCGCGTCCTCGCGCTCGTCCTCGAGGACGATCCGGAGCCCCTTGTTCAGGAAGGCCAGCTCCCGCAGCCGGTTCGAGAGGATCTCCCACGAGTACTCGAGCTCCGTGAAGATCTCGGGGTCGGGCTTGAAGGTGATGCGGGTACCCGTCCCTTCCGCCGGGCCCAGGTCCTCCAGCTCGGTGACTTTGACGCCCTGCTCGTACCGCTGGTAGTACCCGCGCCCGCCCCTGTGAACCACGACCTCGAGCCATGCGGACAAGGCGTTCACGACGCTCACGCCGACGCCGTGCAGACCCCCGGACACCTTGTAGCTGTCCTTGTCGAACTTGCCCCCGGCGTGAAGCATCATCATGGCGAGCTCGACGCCCGGCACCTTCTCCGTCGGGTGGATGTCGACCGGAATGCCCCGGCCGTCGTCGACGACCGTTACCGAGTTGTCCTCGTGGACCGTGACCGACACCTCGGAGCAATAGCCGCCCATCGCCTCGTCGATCGAGTTGTCCACGACCTCGTAGACGAGGTGGTGCAGACCGCGCGAGGACGTCGAGCCAATGTACATGCCCGGTCGTTTGCGGACCGCCTCCAGGCCCTTGAGGACCTGGATCTGACCGGCCATGTAGTCGTTCGTCTTCGGATCCTCGTTGCTCTTCGCCATGTCGACCCCTGACTCGTGTACGCGGATCGTGCCGCGCTACTCCGTCTCCGCGAGTGCGAAGACGACCCGTTCGAAGGGCGCTTCTTCGATGCGCTCGTTGACGCGTTCGAGGAAGTCCCGCTTCATCATGTTCAGCTCCATGAGCCACGCGCTGCTCCGGACTTCGACGAACAGCGTCGTGTCCTCCACCGCCTTGGCCCGCGTGACCCGCGCGAGATCCTCACCCACGATCTCGGGCCATAGCTCCAGCACCTCCATGCGGCGAACCTGATCACGGACGCCGTGCTTCTCGAGGAGGCCCTCGAGCATCGAGCCCACCTTGGCAGGTCCCCCCCTGGCCGTCATGTCTCGATCCGTCCCCCTTCGACGTGCCACCGCGGCAGGACCTCCGCGCGCACCCGCACGTCCGACGCCTTCGGCGCCGTCAACACGACCTGTCCCACCCGGGTGGAATCCATGAGCTCCAGGACTCGCTCGCTTCGGCCGGTGTCGAGCTCGGCGAACACGTCGTCGAACAGCATGAGCGGCTCCGTTCCTCGCCGCTCCTGAATCGTACGCGCTTCCACCAACCGCAGCGCGAGCGCCGCCGTGCGCCGTTGTCCGCCCGAGCCATAGCTTCTGAGGCTCAGGCCCTCACCGTCCCCGGCGAGCCGGAGCCGAACGTCGTCCCGGTGTGGACCGACCACGGTGACGGCCTTGCGATGCTCTCGATCCGCGGACCGCTCGAGCGCCGTGCGGAACGCGGCCTCGATGTCGGAGACGCTCCGGGCCCCCTCCAGCTTCACGCTCGAGCTGTACGTCATGTTGGCCCCGGCCTCGCCGGAGATCGTGGCGTAACACTCGTCGAACGGAGCGGAGCTAGCCTCGACCCACGCCACGCGGGCCGCGACGACCCGTGCGCCGCTGCGCACGAGCCCGTCGTTCCACGCGGTCACGACCGACCGTGGCGCCCGCCCCTTCAGGGAGGCATTCCGTCGGGCCAGCACACGCCGGTACTCCTGAAGCGCGCTCAGGTAGCCCGGCTCGTTCAGCGACAACAGGATATCGAGAAAGCGGCGCCGCTCGGCGGGCCCTCCTCCGACCAGCTCAATATCCGCCGGGGAGAAGATCACGGCCGCGAGACCGCCGATGGCATCGCCCAAGCGGTCCGGCTCGACGCCGTCCACGGTGACCTTCTTGCGCTTGCCGTCACGCGCGAACGCGGCCGTGATCTCACTGACGCTACTGCCAACCTCTCCTCCCGATTGCACCGTCCCACCGATTCGGAACACGTCCTCGCCGAACGCCACGAGCTGCTCGTCGCGGGCGCCGCGAAAGGATCGAAACGTCTCCAGATAGTAGATGGCCTCGAGGAAGCTGGACTTGCCCTGCGCATTATCGCCCACCAGGGCCACGCCTTCATGCGGGATCTCCAGGTCCTGAACGCCGAGATTCCGGAACCGGCGCAGGCTGAGACTCGTCAGCCGCACGGTGGGCGGTTTCTCAAAGACCCTCGAGGCATGATCAAAGTTAACGTCGGCCGCGTCACCCGACCACCCCGTTCGGACGAGCCCAAACTCCTTGCATCGCAAGGATTTTGGCACGTTCGCCCAACACCTCGATCAGGCTCGGAATGCACCCGTGGCGCTTCGGCCACCGTGAGGTTCCTGCACGGTTCTTGGAGAGGGTCGAGAGAGCCTCTGGCAGGACGCTCAACGCGCCTTGAATTCCGGCTTTCGCTTGTCGAGGAACGCGGACATGCCCTCCTTCATGTCTTCCGTCGAAGCGAGCAGCCCGAAGAGGGAAGACTCGTAGTCCAGTGCCTCGGCCGTGGCCGTATCCACCGCCCGATACATCGATTCGAGCGCCATGCGAACGGCCACGGGACCGTTCTTCGTGATGCGGCGCAGGAAGGACTTGGCCTCGTCGAGCAGCTCGGCGCGCGGCACGACCGCCGATACCACACCGATCTCCCGTGCCTGCTCGGCATCGAACATGTCGCCCGTGAGCGTCAACTCCACGGCCCGCCCCAGGCCGGCGAGACGGGCGAGGCGGATCGTGCCGCCGTATCCCGGGATGATCCCCAGGCCCACCTCGGGCAAGCCGAACTTTGCGTTGTCGGACGCGATGCGAAGGTGGCAGGCGAGCGCCAACTCACAACCGCCCCCGAGCGCGAATCCACCGACCGCGGCCAGCACCGGCTTCGGAAAGCGCTCGATCGAGCGGAAGACATCCTGACCGTCGCGGCTGATGCGCACCCCGGTCACCGAGTCCATCTTCGCGAGCTCACCGATGTCGGCTCCGGCGACGAAAGCCTTCTCTCCCGCGCCCGTCAGAACGACACCACGGACCTCGTCGTCGTCCCGTAACCCGGCGAACGCCTCACCGATCTCCGACACGACGTCGGCGTTGAGCGCGTTCATCTTCTTCTGGCGGTCGACCGTCACGATGGCGAGCTCGCCGTCTCGCTCGATCGTCACGTAGTTGAATTCAGTCATGTTTGAGCGTCCTCTCGGGTCATGGTGTCGGGCGGATCGTTCACGAGCTCGCGAGGCTCGCGGCGGAAGATAGCGACCGAAACGGACATGGAAAAAGGCTCCGGGACGCCTTACCTTCACGCCTTCGCGCCCCCTGGAGCGAGCGGCCGCGGACGGCCGCCCGCCCTTTTCGTGAGCCTCACGAGTCCATTACGAGGAGTTTCGCGCCATGAGCCGGTCCCTCAACAAGATCATGCTGATCGGGAACGTCGGGAACGATCCGGAGATCCGGGCCACGAGCTCCGGTGCCCGTGTCGCCAAGGTCTCACTCGCGACGAACCGCACGTGGTCCGACCGCGCCGGTCAGCAGCAAGAGCGGACCGAATGGCACCGGCTCACCTTCTTCGGGCGACTGGTCGATATCGTCGAGCAGTGGGTCAGCAAGGGAGACCGACTGTACGTGGAGGGCCGTATCGAATACTCCCAGGTCGAGGGAGAGAGCGGTACCCGTTACTTCACCGACATCGTCGTGTCCGACATGGTCATGCTCGGATCCGCCGGAGCCGGATCGGGCTCCGGTGGCGGGAGTGGGGAATTCGGTGAGGGATACGGTGGAGGAGGAGGCGGCGCGGGAGAGAGCCCCGGCCGGCCGAACGATGCCGGACCGTCCGTCTCGGAGCCCGACGACGACCTGCCGTTTTGACGCGCCTTCGGGGTCCGTGGCCCGAACGCCGCTCAGCCCTCGGGCGAAGTCTCGACGTCCGACTTCCAGAGACCCATGAGATATTCGTCGTATCTCTCGGGATGCGCCGCGTAATCCTCTACCCAGACTTCGAACGGCGGCAGGGCGACCCGGCGGGACAGCCAATCGGTGGCCACCCGCACCATCTCGGCATACCCGAGCCCCCCTTCACGACCGTCCTCGGCTCCAGCCCGATGCGCGATCATGTAGATCTCATCGGGACTCAGGTAGACGAGTAGGTCGGCGACCTGCGCCGAACAGTAGTCCAAGTACTTGGCGCGCAGGACTCCGAGAGGCTCACCCGGCCCCGGATCGCCTGCGTCCACGTTTGGACCCTCCCGCCGAACGTAAAAAAGCCCCCCGGCTGACACCGGGCGCGAATGTAGGGGAGCCAACCCCCTTACGCGCCAAGGTATGTGCCGTGATGCGGGTCAGCGCAAGGGTCTCAGCTCAGCGGGGAGGTAGCGCTCTCGATCGCCTCGTCGGGACGGCTGTCCTCACTATCGCGAAGATGGCGATAAATCGAACGCCGCGTGAGGCCGTAGAGGACGATCCGGCTCAGAAACTCCGGATCACTTTCCTGGACTTCTTCCGCCTGGGCGGCAATGTCCCGGGGAAGCCGGACGCTGAGCTGAACGGATCGTGTTTCCCACATCGACGCACCTCTTCGACTCTGAACGGAAAAAACTTGCAATTCGAACTTTCTACGAACCGGCATGATCCGTGCCGGATGCTCTTCAGCGAGAGGTGCTAGCCAGCCTCAAGGTGCGGTCAACGGTAAGCGTGCCCCCAGGGGCCCGCAACCCCCGAAAACCGGACACCGCACGAACCCCGAAAGCCCGTAAGCCGTTGCCGCACAAGCACTTAGGTTTTTTCCACACAACGGGAAATCAGCTGTTCCCCAACGCATCGCTGCATTCCATCGTACTTCGTCTACGCTCCGGAAGTGCAAGAACGACACAGAGTTTCCGAACGCGCCACCTCACCTCACGCCCCACCGACCCTGAACGGATTTTTGCAAAAATTGGTCACGGAAGGGTCGAGCGTAAAAAAGCCTCGAGAGCCGCCTCCTCGAAGTCGAGAAAGCGCTCGCGCACCTGTTCCGGACCCGTTTCGCGGAATACCACGGCCGTGTCATGGACTTCGGATGGAGACGATCCCTCGAAGGCGATGAAGCCCCGCCAGGCTCCGCCTTCGTGAAACGCCCGCACCCTCACCTCCCACGACTCGCCGAAGCAACGGAGACGGCGCCGCGCCAGCGTCACCGGGTCCGCCGCCGTCGGCGGGTCCGCCGACTCCGCCCACTCGCGAAGGTGAGCGCTCGGGAACCGCTCGTGATCTTTCACCCAAACGGAGAAGGGGGGGAGTGGAAGAAGCGTGGCGCAATATTCGACGAGCAAACGCAAAGGGTCCGGATCGGACGCGCCCCGTGGAGAGGCGTGGAGGGCAGCGCGATAGAGCGGGCGCACGGCTTCCCGTGGCAGCATCGCGACCAACCGCCGGGCCTGCCTGCGCCTATACCCTTCGTACAGCTCCCGGAGCTCTGATTCATCCCGGGCCGTGGCCGACCCGACCGACGCGATCACCTGGCTCATCGACCGGATGCTAGTGCACGGTCGACGATGTGAAAGCCGAGCCGACGCTTTCGAAGTCGGCACCCGTGTGGACGAGGTTGAGTCCGGAAAGGGTTTCTCGAGCGCCGAAGGTCTCGACTACCCGGGAGAGCTCCGAGAAGCGATCAGGCTCGAACCGCGCGGTGATCCTGGCGAGCCCGGAGCGCATCGAGGCGACCACGCTCCGGGTCTCCCCGAAGGACATGGGCAGGCCGAATTGGACGTGGTACTCCAGCCCCGACTCCGGGGATGAAGACCGAACCCGACGGAGTCGCGCGTCCGGGAACGCGTCGAAGAGCGACTGCTCGAGCGCGACGTCCCTCTCGTGGAGCGCCGTCCGAAAGACGACCGCACACCCCTCGTAATCCAGGTGAGCACGCACCACACGCCCCGACCCGAGCAGGATCCGGATCGACGTACCCTCGTGGAGATCGAAATCGCGGCAGATGTCCCGATACCCGATCCGGAGCAGGATGGGTCGGGTCAATGGCCCGAACCCCACCCGTTCCAACACGCGCAGCCCGACTCGGAAGGCATACCGCCTCAACGCATCCATGCCCTCCGCATCGGCCGCACGCTCCATGAGCTCGGTCACGTGTTCCTGGGTCGGCTCGTAGGCCCAGTCGAGCACCACGAGCTCCGTGCTGAGGTCCAGCACCTTCGCGCGCCCGCTACCCAGATCGAGCGCTTCCGAGGCCGCGGCATATCGCCCGTTGACGACGAGGGCCATCCCGATGTCCTCGATCCTTCCGCCGGCGAGGTCCATCTCGTGGACGTCTCGGTATTGAACGATCGCCCGTGTGAGCGGCACCGCGCACACGCCCGGAACGTCACCCATCGCCTCCGGAGGGAGAGAACTCCGCACAGCAGGGTCCATCGTGGCTCCTCGCTCGCACCGTCGGTAACCAACGGGACCACGATCGCCGGGCCCCGAGCGCGTCGTTCCTCCGGACTCGCCGGTCCGAGAGGACTCGCACGATAACCGTTCTCTCACGCCGGTCGCAATCCCGACGAGCGCCCCAGGGACGGCACCGCCGTGATGTTGCCTCGACACCGCCCCGACCTTATCTTTTTAAGCTCGCCAATCGGTTTTCAACATGTAGGAAGGTGATCCTTTTGGAAGTCGTCGTTCAGGACAATGAGAGCCTCGACCGCGCACTGCGCCGGTTCAAGCGGAAAGTACAGCGGTCCGGTCTCTACTCCGAGCTCCGCAAGCGGAGGTACTACGAGAAGCCCAGTGCCCAGCGCAAGCGGAAGCGGGAGGCGGCGATTCGTAGAGAACGTCGACGGCAGCGGCGCGGACGTCGCTGAAGCGTTCGCGGCCACGACCGCGAACGCATGGAAGCCGGCTCTCTCCGTTCGCGGGGAGGGCCGGCTTTTTCGTGGATGCTCGGGACGGACCGCCCGCCTCCCCATGAGCGGCGTCGCCATCCGCTCCGGTCAGGCGACGCGTCCCCGGCCGAACACGTGCTCGAGACCCGCCCACCCTTCGAGCGCTTCCGGGGTGAGGAGCTCGTTGACGAATTGTACTCGGAGCCACCGACGAGCCCCGCTGTCTCGGAGCGTCCCGGGCGTCGCGCCGGTGACGACGCGCACCATGCGGCACATGTTCGTATCCGACGTGAAACCAAGGGCTCGCGCTGTCTCCGCCACCGTCGCCGTTGGATCCGAAAGCATCTCGGCTACCGCGAGACTCCGGAGCCACCGCAGGTACGTGAACGGCGAAGCCAGCCCTCTGCGGCGGAAGCGCGCCTTCAACGCGCCCCGACTCAACCCCGACACCTCGGCGAGCGTGCTCAGGTCCGTATAGCGGCACGGAAACTCGAGCGTGTGTCTGGCCAGCGCCCGGAACGCGAGCGGAAGCACCCGTCCGGCACTACGACCGAGATCCGCCAGCAGCCGGTCGACCCAGGTCCGCTCCAGGGCCGTTTCACCGATGCGCCGCCGCAACCGGACCGCGAGATATTCCACCTTCGGCCGCGGCACCTCCGAGCGCCGGCGGTCTTCCTCCCAGCGCGCGCGTAGGTCGGAGGACACGAGGAGCACGGGGACGTGGCGCTGCGAGCGGAGCGTCCTCGGATCCGGTGCGTCGTCCCGAACATGGAGACGCGGATACCCGTGAAGAAGGCCGAGCTGAACCCACGACGGAACGCTCACGACCTCTTCATCCGCCCGAGCCGCACGCTCGAGGGCGTTGCGCAACACTGGATCCCGAGTCGTCGCCAAGATCATGACGGAGCAGATCGACGCGGCATGGGTTCACGTTTCATGTCGGAAGCTGCATGAAGGGCCCGTGACGCGCAAATGCGTCACGGGCCCTTTCCCTGGGCGCCCGGCGGCATCCCTCGCTCGCCGGGACACGCATCACCCGCTCAGATCGACATCGGAACCGGCTTTTCACCGGACCAGTCGTAGAAGCCCTTTCCGGTCTTTTTGCCGTAGCGGCCCATGGACACGATCCGCTTGAGGAGGGGCGGAGGAGCGTAGCGCTCTTCCCGATACTCTTCGAACATGATCTCGCTGATCTTGTACAGCGTGTCGATGCCGACGAAGTCGCACAGAGTGAACGGTCCCATCGGGTACCCGCAGCCCAGAACCATCCCCGTATCGATGTCCTCGATGCTCGCCACCCCCCTCTCGAGCTGGCGAATGGCATCGAGCATGTAGGGGACGAGGAGCAGGTTGACGACGAAGCCCGAGTTGTCCTTCGCGGCGATCGGAGCCTTTCCGAGCTTTCTCGAAAAATCGAACGCCCGGTCGAACGTCTCGTCGCTCGTCGCGATCGTACGGACAACCTCCACGAGCTTCATGACCGGCACGGGATTGAAGAAGTGGAGCCCGATGAACCGATCGGGACGGTCGGTGGCGGCGGCCATGTCCGTGATCGTCAGCGAGCTCGTGTTGGACGCGAAGATCGTTCTCTCACCACAGATTCGGTCCAGCTCCCGGAAGAGGTCGTTCTTGACCTCGAGGTCCTCGACGATCGCCTCCATGACGAGATCGGATGAGGCGAGGTCGGACACCTCCGTGGTGAACGTGAGCCTCCCGAGAGCAGCGTCCCGATCCTCCTCCGAGAGCTTCTCCTTGGACACCGCCCGCTCGAGCGACTTTTCGATCCGCGCCCGTCCCCGGTCCACCGCAGCCTGGTCGATTTCACGCACGACGACGGGAAAGCCACGGGTCGCGGCGACCTCCGCGATTCCGCTTCCCATGAGACCACACCCGACGACTCCGACCTTTTCGATACTCAAGATTATTCTCTCCGTCCGTTACGATCGATCTTCACGAAATAATGAGCGTTCCCCGCGAGGAGCGCGGCTCAGAGCGCCTCGACGATTACCGCGCCGCCCTGTCCACCTCCGATGCAGGCCGACCCCAAGCCGAAACGCTCACCGCGCCTTCTCAGCTCGTGGAGGAGATGAATGGTGATGCGCGCTCCCGAAGCAGCCAAAGGATGCGTGATGGCGATGGCGCCTCCGTCCACGTTGGTCTTGTCGGGATCGAGACCCAACTCCTTCTCGACGGACTTGTATTGGGGCGCGAACGCTTCGTTGACCTCGACGAGGTCCATGTCGTCCAGGGACAGGCCCGCCTTCTCGAGCGCGAGACGCGCGGCCGGCGCGGGCCCGATGCCCATGACCTTGGGCTCGACACCCACGAAGCCCCACGACACGATACGCCCGAGGGGCTCGAGCCCGTTCGCCTCGGCCCAGTCGGACCCCGCGAGCACCGCGCTCGCGGCCCCGTCCCCGATGCCGCTCGCGTTCCCAGCGGTCACGAAGCCGTCCTTACGGAAGAACGGACGGAGCTTCGCGAGCATCTCCATCGTCGTATCCGGACGCATGTGCTCGTCCGCCGCGTACTCCGTTTCGCCCTTTCGGGTCTTCACCGTGACGGGCACGATCTCCGCGTCGAACCGACCCTCATCCCATGCCGCCTTGGCCCGCTGCTGCGAACGGTACGCCACCTCGTCGGCCTCCTCCCGCGCGACGCCGTAGCGGTCGGCCAACTCCTCGGCCGTCTGGGCCATCGTCAGGTCACAGTTGGTATCGAGCAGCGCCTGCCAGAGAAGATCCTCGAACTGCTCGCCGGCCGGCCCTAGACGCATGCGGCCCCACCGGGCGCCGCGCACCACGTGCGGCGCCTGGCTCATGGACTCGGTTCCACCCGCCAGGCATACGTTCGCCTCCCCGAGCACGATCTCCTTTGCTCCCTGAACAAGCGCCTCGAAGCCGGACCCGCACAGGCGGTTCACCGTGAGCGCCGGCTTCTCCTGCGGAACCCCGGTACGAAGGGCCACGTGCCGAGCCAGATAAATCGCGTCCGAGGACGTCTGGAGCGCGTTCCCGAAGAAGGTGTGGTCGACCGCGTCTTCCGGGACGCCGGCCTCTTCGATCGCCGCAGTGCTGCTGACGACGCCGAGGTCGGTCGCCGTGAAGTCCTTGAGGGTTCCCCCGAACGTACCGAAGCCGGTGCGCTTCCCCGAAAGGATGACGACGTCGCGTGAATGTCCCTGAGTGGTCATGAATCCCCTGATCCGTTGGTGAACGTACGTTCTCTTCTTCTCTGGTCCGGTCGTGCGCGATCAGCTACCCCGGGGAAACGACGCGGTTCACCCGAGCGTCAACCGCGAAGGCGGCTCACGATCCAGTCCCCCACCTCGCTGGTACGGAGCGTGCCCCCGAGATCGGGCGTGCATTGGCCCTCGGAAATGGACGCGACAACCGCTTCGTGCACGCGCTCGGCTTCCCTCGTGTCCCCGAAATGTGCCAGGAGCAGCCCCGCGCTACGGATGGCACCGACGGGATTCGCGACGCCCTCGCCCGCGATGTCCGGTGCGGAACCGTGCACGGGCTCGAACAGCGCGTGACGCCCCGGATGGAGGTTGGCGGAGGGCGCGAGCCCGAGCCCGCCCGTGATCTCGGCGGCAAGGTCGCTCACGATGTCTCCGAACAAGTTCGGCGCCACGATGACGTCGTATCGTCCAGGACGCCGTACCAGATCCATGGCCATCGCGTCCACGTACATGGCATCCCGCTCGATCCCGGTGAACTCTTCGCCGACCTCGTGGAACACCCGGCGCCACAGGCCACCGACGTGTCGCATGGCATTCGCCTTGTCCACCAGCGTCACGCGCTCCCGCTCCCGGCTCCGGGCATGCTCGAACGCGGCCCGGATCAGCCGCTCGACCCCTTTCCGCGTCGCGAGGTTTTCCTCGATCGCCAGCTCGTCGGGTGTTCCCTTCTTGAAGCTCCCACCGAGTCCGGTGTACTCGCCTTCCGTGTTCTCCCGGAAGATCTCCAGCCGGAGCCCCGGCTCCACGGAACGCAGGGGGCAGTGGTCCCGATCCAACAACACGCACGGCCGGTAGTTCACGTACAGATCGAGCTTGAACCGCATTCCCAGCAGGATGTCCTTCGCGTGCTCGTTCCCGGGCACCCGCGGATCCCCCAGAGCGCCGAGCAGAACCGCGTCGTGCTCGTCCGCGAGCGAGCGGAACTCGTCGTCCGTGATGGTCACTCCTTCCCGGAGATACCGCTCCGCGCCGAGATCCCACTCCACGAGCTCATAGGGCTCAGCGGAAGTTTCGCCGCACGCATCGAGCACGCGACGGGCTTCCGCCAACACTTCACTTCCGATTCCATCGCCGGGAATGAGGGCGATCCTGGGCATCTCGATCCGTTGATTGCGGGTGCACTCGGCCGACGAGGCGCCGGACATTAAATGAATGGGACGGGCGGTGCCACCGTCCGTGAACGGCGCTCACCGTCCGTCCGGCACGGCGACGACCACGACTCCGCGACGCGGCGAGAGGTTCCCCTCGACGCGGTAGGGATAGCGCCCCTCCGGCGCCCCTACGAACGAGAGGACGAAGCGGCTCCCGCGGGAGACGAGCGGGGGCGAATCCATCTGGTCGAGCTCCTCCATGAAGGCGAGCGCGTCGGACGCGAGGCTGTCCCGATCGAACCGGATCTCGTGGACCCACGAGTCCGCGGTGACGAACTGGAGATAGTCACCGGTGAGCAGCCGGATCTCTGAAGGTTCGACCGCTCCACCTTCTCCCCCGGACAACACGACCTCGTGCACTCGGTCGCCCGGCTCGAGTCCGAGCCGGCTTTGCAGGCGTTGATCGGGAGGCAGATCGGATTCCTGGTTACCGCACCCGGTGACGAGCACGGTGGCTGCCAGGGCCCGGAGGATCCGACGTGTCCACCCGTGTCCAGGCCGCCCCCTCGAAACACGAACCGTCAGGGCGCGCGCTCCGTCCCGCAGGCGATGCAGAAACGCCATTCCGGCTCGAGCTGCTCGCCACACCCCGCGCAAGGCACGGCGTGCACGTCGATCCCGCAGTAGGGGCAGAAGTTCAGGTTGTCCCTCGCGGGCAAGGGAGCTCGACACCAACGGCAAGCATCCGCCTGCTGCATATCTTCCTCTCCGGCATCGCCAGCGAATTCCGCAGTGCTCGGGGCGGCCTCCCCATCACTCGTTGCCGCGTCCTGCCTCCCCACGGCGCCGACCTCGGCTTCCGGCCGTGCGACCTCCGTACCCCCCTCGTCCCCTTCGCGGCGCCCGGGGTTGAGCCGCACGTCCACCGCCGCGTACTCGCGATACACTCCGGTATTCGGATTGCGGGACTGGAGCTCCGAGCGCAGGTCTTCGAGCGCATGGTCCGACTCGAGGACGAGGTAGCCACCCTCACCGGCCAACAGGCGGATGAGCGCATCCTCGTAGTCCCCGTTCATCTCCACACCGATGCGATCCCGGTGCGTGGGATAGGGCACGAGATCCTGGTAGATCTCGGCCACGGTGAAGGGGCTCGTGAGATACTCCGGTCGCTTGGCACGGATCTCCTCCACGAGGACCTGATAGAACGAGTCCAACACCGTGTCGGCGACCGTCATCCTCGCTCCGTCTCGAGTCTGATGAGCCCAGCGGAGATCGCCCCGCGCAGGAACACCTCCGGGTCACTCCAGGGGATCTCCAGTCCTCGCTGGTCGTGCCAGCGCTCCGCGAGCCTACGCATGTACTGTCCCACGGTCTCGTGGGAAAACCCCGAATGGTCCCGCATCTGCGTGACGATCTCGGTCCAGGTTCCCCGGAGCCGGCGCCCGTCTCCGAGACGGACCACGTGAACCCGCTTCGATTCCGACGACTCGCCGCGCTCGAACAACTCGAGCTGCCCCGGATCGTAGGGGGGCACGGCATCCGCCTCCACCTTCGACTCGATCTCGGCGAGGAGCTGATCGACGGGATCTCCCGAGTCCTCGAGATCGCGGAGCCGCTGCTCCCACGGGGCGAGATGGGGCGCTCCCGCGTCGAGATGCCAGAGGATCCGCTTGAGCTCGATGAGCCTCCAGACCGCCAGGGGGTCCCAGTGCTCCGCCGGGGGGACCCCCTCCAACTCCCTGAGCGCCGCCTCCCAATCGCCACGGTCGTACAACAAATGGCCGAGGTAGACTCGCGCTTCGTGGAGATCCGGGTCGAGCCTCAGCGCCCGGCGAATCTGTCGGCCGGCGCCGACGTCGTCACCGAGCCGGTGCAGGGCATACCCGAGCGAGGCCGCGGCTTCGGCGTTGTCGGGCCTGGCGGCGGCGGCCTGAGCGAATACGTCCCTACAGTCGGCGTACATCGCCGCCCGGTAGAGCGCACGCCCGATCGTGAGCATCAGCTCGAGATCGTCGTCGTACCCGGCGTCCGCGACCCGTCGGAAGAGTTCCAGTGCCTGCGCGTGACGCCCGAACCGAAGAAGGACCTCGCCGAGGCCGACGAGCGCATCCTCGTGACCGGAATCGAGCAACACCGCCCGGTCGAACGCCCGTCGTGCCCACGCGTACTCTTCCCTCGCCAGCCTGGCATATCCGAGGCCCACGTAGAGCTCCACCGCGTTCGGATAGAGCGAGAGTCCCTCTTTGAGCATCTCGAGGGCTCCGTCGTAGTCCCCGTTGTTGTAGAGCTTGTGCGCCTCTTCGTCGTATTCCTCCGAGCTGAGGAACCGTTCGGGCATATGGGAACGCTCCTTGTCGGACGGTGCCGCCTGCGACGGGAAGGGGTACGGGTGCTCGAAATTAACGCGCAGGCCCTGGAGGAGCTACCCTCGGCGAGGGCTCACGGGCGCCGCTCACGCCTTACCGTAGGCGACCCCACACGCTTTGCACACGAGATCCTTGCCCGAGCGGACGAGCGCGTGGCCGGAGCCGTGCCGGGGACAGCTCGGATCCCGGCCCGATTCGAGCGCTTCCTTGACCTTCTGCCGCTCGGTGCGTGTCGCCTTCGGGATCGGAAGCTCGTAGCGGAGGGACGAGACGCTGCACTCGAAGATCGCCACCGCGCCGCCGTCCTCGTCCGGAAGCACGCCCAGGCGTATGAGGTGCCCCCCGTTCGGGGACTCCATCTGCCGTCCCTGGTAGTACCGCTTTAGCAGCTGTTTCTGGTTCTCCAGCTGCAATGCCTGATCCAAAACGCCCCCTTTGTCGACGAAAATCGGCCGGGAGTATATCGGGACCGTGAGGTCCGCGCCACCCGTCCCCACGGGGCCGTAAAAAAGCGGAGCGGGGAGCCGAAAATTCGGCTCCCCGCTCCGCTCGGACATACGGGAGACCCATGACCGTCGAGGTCAGGCGACGCCCGCGTCCTCCATGTCCTCGGCGCCGTCCTTGGCCGAGCTTCCCTCACCGTGGGCGATGGCCGGCCGGCAGAACCGCGTCCCGATCTCGTGGAGGCCTCGGAGATCGCTGTCCGTAAGGTCCGGATACCGCTCTCCCAGGTACTCGATGGTCTCGTCCATCCAGTGACGCTGGTCTTCCTCGGCCGCCTGTAGAACACCACACCGGTTGATGTGGCTGAAAAGCTCGTCTCTTGCACGATCAAGAAGTTTTTCTTTCGACAAAGTCTCCCTCCGTCATATTGCTGTCCGCTCGGGCCTGCGCCCGGGTATCGGCTCGGGCCTCAGCCGTGTAACGTAACCGTGATCCGAGCTCCAACCAAACCATTCCGGCGACCACCGTGCCGCGAAGCGCATTCAGCATGACCGACACCCCCACGATCGATCCCGTGACCCTGGAGGTCTACAGACACCTCTTCACCGCGATCTCGGAAGAGATGGGCGCCACCCTCCGGCGCGCCTCCTTCTCGCCGAACATCAAGGAGCGCCGGGACTACTCCTGCGCTCTTTTCGATCCCCGGGCACGAGCGGTCGCCCTCGGCGACCACATGCCGGTCCACCTGGGCGCCATGCCGATGAGCGTCGCTGCCGCCCTCGAAGCGCTCGGCGATCTCGATCCCGGGGATGTCGCCTGCCTGAACGACCCCTTCCGCGGCGGCACGCACCTCCCGGATGTCACGCTCGTCGCGCCCGTGTACGATGACGGCGACGCGCTTCTCGGCTACGTGGCGTCCCGCGCGCATCATAGCGACATCGGAGGCTCGACGCCCGGCTCGATGCCGCTCGCCCGGGAGATCTTCGAGGAAGGCCTTCGTATCCCGCCGGTACGGCTTCATCGGGCCGGTACGCGCAACGAGGCGCTGTGGCGCACGATTCTCGCGAACGTTCGCACCCCGGGGGAGCGGGCGGGCGACCTCGACGCCCAGACGGCGGCCCTGAGAACGGGGACCCGCCGGCTCCGAGAGATCGTCGCCCGACGGGGTACTCCGGAGACCCTCCTGGCCATGGACGGCCTCATCGCCTACGCGGACCGGCTGGTCGAGCGGGGGATCGAACGGATTCCGGACGGAACCTACACCGCCGAAGACTGGCTGGAAGACGACGGCTTCGACTCGGGTCCGGTCCGCATCCGGGCTTCCCTCACCGTGGACGGCTCCCGGCTGAAGCTCGATTTCGCGGGCTCCGCGCCCCAGGTTCCGGGCGGCGTCAACGCCGTCGCGGCGATCACGGCGTCCGCCGTCCGTTACGTGGTACGGTGCGTCGTCGAAGCCCTTCTCGGGGAAACCCTACCCGCCGGAGGGGGATCGATGCGCCCCGTCACACTTCGGGTACCGGAGGCGTCGGTGGTGAACGCGGAGCCCCCGGCCTCCGTGGCCGCTGGCAACGTGGAGACGAGCCAACGGATCACGGATGTCCTTCTCCTCACCTTCGGCCGCGCCCTACCGGATCTCATCCCCGCCCTCTCGCAGGGCACGATGAACAACATGACCGTCGGAGGCACCGATCCACGCTCCGGCACGCGCTTCGCCTACTACGAGACCGTGGGCGGTGGCATGGGCGCGGGTCCCGGGGGCGATGGTCTGAGTGGAGTGCACACACACATGTCCAACTCGCTCAACACCCCGATCGAGGCGCTCGAGCACGCGTACCCGGTCCGGGTGACGCACTACGGCCTGCGGCGCGGCACCGGGGGCGCCGGCGAGCACAGAGGGGGCGACGGCCTCCGACGCGACATTCAGCTCCTCGCCCCCGCGCGCGTCACGCTCCTTTCCGAGCGCCGTCTCACGGGACCTACGGGAGCCCGAGGCGGGCTGCCCGGGACTCCGGGCGCGAATGTCCTCATCCGGTCCGGGGAGGAGATGTCCCTGCCCGGAAAGGCTACATTCTCCGTCGACGCCGGGGACACCGTCAGCGTCCGCTCGCCCGGTGGAGGGGGATGGGGCCCCCTTCGAACGAGCGGGTGAGCCACTCCACGACCCGTCACCAAGTCGCGCACAGGACATGCATCTCCGATTTTCCGCCATATGCGACGAAGCACACGCCACTCCCGAAGGCAAGCTGGAGCTCCACGGCGTGTACCACGACCTCTCCGCCCCGGGATTCCCGGCGCAACAGGACCGCATGGTCCTCGTGCTGGTGCTCGAATGGGAGCCAGAAGAGCATGGACGCTACCGCTTTCGTGCCGACCTCGAAGATGAGGAGGGCAACGTCTCGCTCACGGTCGAAGGCGAAACCGAAGTCAACGCCCCGACATCCGGGAACCCGCCTTCACGCAGCCAGCTGATCATGCCCATCGAAGGCGTGATCTTCCCGCACCCGGGACAGTACGTGTTCCGCGTCAAGGTGAAGGGCCGGACCCTCGAAGGCCCGGGCGTGTTTCTCATGGAGGTTCCCGAAGGAGATGCGGCCGGATCGTGATGCTCCCCGCGGGCTACGAAGCGATCCAGGGGTGCGGCATCAGGGGTTTCGCATGGGGCCCGGCCAGGGACCGGATCGAGCGGGCTCTCCTCGATCACGGGAGCCTCCGCCGCTGGGCTTCCGCCCTCGGAAGCGGGGAGCCCCTGTCCGGACGGGGAACCGTGATCGCGATCGACGCACCCGCACCGGGTCCCGACGGACACGGCCGGTGGGCCGTGCGGCGATACCTCCGTGGCGGCCAGGTTGCACGGCTCATGGGCGACCGGTACCTGAAAGGCGGGCAGCCCCGCCCGGTACGTGAGCTGCGGGCCTCGTGCACGTGTCGGGAACGCGGTGTGCCGACCCCGGCCGTGGTCGCGGGCACCGTATACCCGACGGGTCCGCTACACTACCGTGCGGACCTCGTGACCGAGCTCCTGCCCGACTCCGCGGATCTGGCGGCCGTGCTGTTCGGGTCGCCCGGAGCCGCTCCACGGCCCGATCCGACCGCCGCGCTCGAGGCGACCGGCTTCCTTCTCGTGCGGGCGGCCAGCCGCGGCATCAGGCACGTCGATCTGAACGCCAAGAACGTCGTGCTGACGAGCTCGGAAGCGGGTGTGACGGCCCACCTGATCGACCTCGACCGATGCCGCGTGCGCGCGCGGCCGCTCGAAGAAGCGGATGCGTCGGCCATGCGCCGGCGGCTGACGCGCTCCCTCCGCAAACATGCGGCACGAACGGGTCGCGCGCTCGACGACGCGCTCTGGCGCGCGCTCGAGCGGGGCATGGAGCGGGAATCCGCGTCCCTGCCGCCCGAATCGGACCCGGACGACCGCGGATGAGGCCGGGGGAGCGACAGAAGGCTCCGGAATCCGGAGGGGCCGCGATCGCATGGGAGGGGCCTCCCCCCCGTGAAGTTTGCATCGTCATGCTTTCGGCGATCGGCGATGCCGTGCACGTCCTGCCGGTCGCGAACGCGCTCAAGCGAGCCTGGCCGGAGACCCGAATCACCTGGGTCGTCCAGCCCGTCCCCCACATGCTCGTGGCCGGGCACCGCGCGATCGACGACTTCGTCGTATTCCGGCGTCGCTCGGGGAGAACGGCCTGGCGGTCCTACCGCGACCTTCGGCGAGCGGTGGCCGGGCGGTCCTTCGACCTCCTTCTGGGCCTCCAGGTCTACTTCAAGGCGGGCCTCATCACCGCGCTCACACCGGCTCGGGTCAAGCTCGGCTTCGACTTCAAACGGGCGCGCGATGCCCAGTGGCTCTTCACCAATCGGCGGATCCCGGCGCACCCGCCCCGACACGTTCAGGACCAGTACTTCGAGTTCCTGCACGCCCTCGGCATCGACGAGCACCCCCTCCGCTGGGACATCGAGTTCACCCCGGAGGAGCGTTCGGCCCAGCGCGCCTTCCTCGCCGACCTCGACCGACCGGCTTGCGCGGTCGTCGTGGGCACGAGCAAGCGGGAGAAGAACTGGAGCCCGGACGGGTACGCCCGGGTGTTGGAAGTGGTGGAACGGGAGCACGGGCTACGCCCCGTGCTCATCGGCGGCCCGTCCCCGATCGAGCGCGCCATCGCCGACGAGGTCATCGGCAAAACGCAGGCCTCCGTCGTCGATGCGCTCGGAGACGACCTTCGCCGCCTCACCTGGATTCTCGACGGAAGCCAACTGCTCATCTCGCCGGACACGGGACCACTCCACGTCGCACGCGCGCTCGGCACCCCGGTGGTCGGCCTCTTCGGATACACGAACCCCAAGCGCTCCGGGCCATACGGGGCGTTCCAGGATCTCGTCGTCGACGGATATGCGGCGTACCCGGGCGAGGATTACCCCATTACCCCCCGGTATCGCGACGGCATGGGACGGGTCACCGTGGACGCCGTGCTCGAGAAGGTCGCGCTCGCGATGGACCGGTACGTCAACCCGTGATCCACCACGCCTTGAGCGCGAGGAACGCGAAGGCCGCGAGCCCGCCGGCCAATGCCTCCCATTCCCGGTGGCGGATGTACTGATCCATCCGGAAGCCGGAGCCGCGCCCCCGTTCGTCCTCCGGCCGGTACGGCGTGATGCGAGGGAGAAAAGCCGGAACCCGCCGCGCGTAGGCCCGATACCGCTCGCCGAAGAGCTCGGTCAGGCGCGCGGCCTCGACCGCCATCGTCTTGGCATATACGCCGACGTAGAAGACGACGAACAGAGCGGGCCAGATCCAGTGTCCCCCGGCGACGGTCACCCCCAGGCCGATGAAGAACGACCCCACGTACAGCGGATTGCGCGTGAACGCGTAGGGTCCGGTGATCGTGAGCTCGCGCTCCTTGTGGATCGTTCCGGCCGCCCACGCCCGGATGGCGAGGCCGACCGCCGCTACCGCCGCACCGACGACGAGCAGGCCCGGAGTCGGCCGCGCGAAGACGAGGAACGGTACGACGAGGAGCCAGACGGCCTTGAGTCGAAGGCGGTTGAGATTCACGGCTGCGAAGATGGGGGCTCGGCGCGTGGTCAGTGCGACCGGCGAGACGTGCCCGCCGCGGCCGCTCGCGCTTCCATGACCGCCGCCCTCGACTCCGGATGGAGAGGCACCCCTTCCTGAATGGAGCGGAGGTGGAGCGTGAGCGATCCCGGGAACTTGGGAATGTTCGACTTCATGTACACGAGGAGCCTACGATCGTCGTCCGTGAAGTGCAGCTCCGCATCACCGCCCTCGCCGAAGAGCCCGTCGGTCTTGATGACGGGCTTGACGACGACCGTCTCGAACGTGCCGGCATCGGTCTCCCGCTCGTCCTTACGGACGACGCGAATGACCACGGGGTTGCCCTCGTCCTTGAAGTACCGGTCCAGCGTGTAGGTGTCACCCACTTCGAGCGGAAGAGTCCGGATGTAGTAGACGAAGGAGATGTCGTCGAGCGGGATGCTCGAGCCGAGCGGCCCCCATTCGAGATTGTCCTGGCGCTCCCAGGTCTTCCGCTCCGGAAAGAACTCGAAGTGCCGATAGCTCTCGTAGTTGACCTGATGCACGTCCCGGATATAGCGCCAACTCTGAAGCGTATACAGATCGAACCACGTCGTGTACTTGTCCTCGACGCCGAGCCCCATCAGCGAGCCTTCGATGCCCATCGTGGCTCTGTACGTCTCGTTACCCCGCACGGTCTCGACCTCGTGCACGCTCATGTGGCCCTCGCCCACACCGAAGATCCCCACCTTCACGCCGTACACGAGATGCTCGCCGGGGCCGAAAGGCGCCTCGGCCACGTACGGATACTCGGGCACCGTATCGGGCTCCGCCGGCGGGGGCGGAGCCTCCGCTCGCTGCGCCCCTACCGGTAGCCCCGCTCCGAGCACGAAGGCGACCGTCAAGGCGAGCTGCCTTCCGGCCGCCATCACGCCGCTTCCGCCTTTCGGGGCACATCCGCCCACACGGACCGACCGAGACGCGCAAGGCCCAGGAACGTGCGGAACGGATTGAACCGTGAAGGCCGCCGCCTCAGGTCGTAACGGAAGGTGAGCGGCGCTTCGTCCACCCGCCGGGCGTGCGGTGCCAACTGCCCGAGCAGCTCGACGTTCGCCGCCCAGCCGTCGGAGCGAAGCAGGAACGCGTCGTCCGAGAGATCGCGAAAAGCCTTCTTGAGCACGATGACCCGGTAGGCACGCATCCCGGCGAACGGATCGGAGACCGGCGAAGACCGCACGAGGCCACGCAGAAAGAAGCCGGCGAGTCGGCGCGTCCACCGCACGCCGTCCGGAGCGGACCGGAGCGACCCGTCCTCACGGCCCGCGACGATATCCGCCCCACCCTCGAATACCTTCACCAGATCCACGACGTCCTCGGGATTCTCCGTGAAGTCGCCCTGCATCACCACCGCACAATCCCGTTTGGGATAGGGCGCCACGCTCGCGACGTGCCGCAACAGCCGCTCGACGGCGCGCCCGTATCCGAGCCGCTCCTCCGAGCGAAGCACGGTCAGCGGCACGGCTCGGCGGTATCGCTGAAGCACCTCACCCGTATCGTCCTCCGAAGCGTCGTCATGGACGATGATCTTGTAGTCACGACCGAACTCACCCAGGACCCTGCGGATCTTCCAGAGCAGGACGCCGACGGTCGAGGCTTCGTTGTGGACCGGGATACAGACGTAGATCAAGGCTCGTGTTCCTCACGGGCGAAGTGGGCGGAATCGGGCTGCCGAAGCGTCCGCCGGAGCTGACGGTATTGTACCTACCCTCCTTCCGGCGGTTCCTCGGGCGGACGTGTCTTCCAGCGCTTGTGCTGCCAGAAGTACTGTTCGGGATGTCGACGCACCGCGTCCTCGACCGCCGAGACGTAGGCGGTCGTGAACGCGGTGACGTCACGGTCCCGGTCCCCCGTGGGCTCGAAAGGGAGGCGCTCGACGGTGACGCGGTATCGCTGGCCCCAACCGGGCTCCCGGACCGCGAAGCCCAGGAACGCCGGAACACCCGTCCGCAAGGCGAAGGTCGCGCTGCCCCGCGCCGTCGCCGCGGCACGTCCGAAAAACGGCACGAAGATGCCGTTGCGGTGCGCGTTCTGGTCGCCGAGGATCGCCACGACCCGACCCGAGCGTAGCGAGCGGAGCACCTCCCTCGGGGCCTCGGACATCTCCACCACCCGAACGCCCAACCGGGCGCGCGTTGCGAAGAGCGCACGCTCGAACCGCCGGTTCGCCATCCCCTTCACCACGGCCTCGACCGGAAGCCCACGCGCGGCCAACGCGGCCCCTCCGACCTCCCAGTTCCCAAGGTGGGCCGTGAGCAAAAGGGCGCCACCGGCTTGCTCCGTCGCCTCTCGCAACTCCTCCAGCCCCGACACCCGCGTGCGCTCGACGAGCTGCTCGCGCGACCAGGCTCCGTATCGAAACAGCACGACGAATTCCCGGGCGAGGTGGCGGTAGCTCGCCCTCGCGACCCGCGCACGCTCGCTGCGGCTCTTCTCCGGGAAGGCCCACTCGAGGTGCCGGTCGACGTCCGAGCGGCGGATCCGGAGCACGGAGCCGGCCAGCGTGCCGAGCAAGGCCGCCAACCGTGTGGCCAGGCGCTCCGGGAGGACGGACACCGCGCCGCGCAGGACCCGGAACAGAGCGAATTCGGCCCGATGCGCGAACCGCTCGCGACCTGCGTCAGGGCCGGCGGGAGCCACACGCGCGCTCATGCCGCCGGAGGAGCGGGATCACGGAACTGGAGATCGTAGAGGCGCCGGTACGCTCCGCCACGCTCCATGAGCGAAGCGTGCGTGCCGCGCTCCACGATCCGACCGCGATCCATCACCAGAATCTCGTCCGCCCGCTGCACCGTCGAGAGCCGGTGAGCGATGACGAACACCGTCCGCCCCTCGAGGAGCCGTTCGATCGCTCCCTGAATGAGCTGCTCGGACTCCGAATCGAGCGCGCTCGTCGCCTCGTCGAAGATCAGGATGGGCGGATCCTTCAGGAGCGCCCGCGCGATCGCGATACGCTGCCGCTGTCCGCCCGAGAGCTCGACGCCGCGCTCCCCCACGACCGTGTCATAGCCCTCGGGCATCTCCTCGATGAATCCGTGCGCGTGTGCCGCCCGGACCGCGTCCTCGATCCGTTCGTCGGACGCGTCCGGAGACGCGTAGGCGATGTTCGCTCGCACGGTGTCGTGGAACAGGACCGTCTCCTGCGAGACGATGCCCATGAGCGCGCGAAGGTCGCGGATGCGCACGTCGCGCACGTCGATGCCGTCGATCGCCACACGTCCGGCATCGACTTCATAGAAACGCCCCACCAGGTCCACGACGGTGCTCTTTCCCGCGCCGCTCGGCCCCACGATCGCGACCACGGAGCCCTTCGGAACCCGGAAGCTCACCTTGTCCAGTACCGGTTCGTCCGCTCTGTACCCGAATGAAACGTCGTCGAAGGAGATCTCCCGCTCGAATGAGGGGAGGGGCCGCGCGTCGGGTGCGTCGTCGATCTCGACCGGGGCGTCCAGGAACTCGAACACCCGCTCGACCGCGACCAGACCCGGCTGCGCCGTGGCCGGGAACTTCGCCACGTTCTTCACCGGCGCGTAGAGCTTGAGCGAAAGGCCGAGGAAGCCCACGAGCTCGGCCCCCGCCATGTCCCCCCCGACCACCAGGCGCGCCCCGTACCAGAGCAACACGCCCGTGCCCGCCGCCGCGAGCATTTCGGTCACGGGGGCGGCCGCGGCCCGCGCCAGCTCCGCCCTCAGGAACTGGCGGAAATAGCCTCCGGTCAGCCCACGGAAGCGTTCCCGCTCACGCTCCTCCGCCGACGAAGACTTGACCAGCCGGATTCCGGCGAGCGTCTCCTGAATGTGCGCGTTGACCTCCCCTCCGAGGTGGAGCACCCGCCGGTCGCGGCGCCGGAGCACGGAGACCAACGGCCCCCAAATGATCATCGCCCCGGGGATGACCACGAACGCGGCGAGCGTCAGCCTCCACGAGATCAGAAGCATGGCGGTCACCGCCACGGCGAACTCGAAGAAAGCCGAGACCAAGCGCGAGAACTCCGACGTGACCAGCGTTCGCAGCTGCTCGACCTCGGTCGTGAGACGGCTCACGATCTGACCCATGCGCATCCGCCCGAAGAAGGCCAGATCCAACTTCACGAGGTGATCGTAGACCGTGTTCCGGAGATCGCGGTTGACGCCCTGCTCGGCCCGGGCGACGAGGTAGGTGCGCGCGAACAGGACAACGTTCTTGAGGAGAAAAACGGCCAGGATCAAGAGGATGATCCGGTTCACCGCGACGAGCGGATCTCCGCTCGGATCGGCCCAGCGGTACACCGTCGCCTCGAGAAGCCGGTCCATGGCGCTCCCGCTCCGGTCCGGCGGGCTCCCGCCCGAGACGAACAGCGCCTCGACGAACGGGATGAGGAGCACGTACGCCGCGGCGTCGAGGACGGCGAAGGCGGCCGTCGCCACGATCCCGGCCGCGAGAACCGGGGCGTGGGGCTTCAGGAAGGGGATGAGCCGAGCGGCACCGGACTTCAACGGGTCTACCTGGGTGTGAGGCTCGCGACCGGGACGATCATCTCCTCCGGGCTGATGCCACCGTGCATGAAGGAGTTCCGGTACCGGGCCTGGTACTCCCGGAGCTTGGTCGGATAGACCAGATAGTAGTCCTCGAGCGTGAGGAGATAGGTCATGCCCAATCCGCCCGCGGGCAGTCGGAGGTCCCGGGCGTCCGACGTCAAAAACGCGGTGGATCGGTCCTCTACCCGGAGGTCCTGGCCGAACTTATAGCGCAAGTTGCTGGTCGCGTCCCGCCGTGCGAAGACCGTGGTCGGACGCTGGCAGAGAATCGATCCGTGGTCCGTCGTGAATACGACCCGGTGCCCCGCCGCCGCCACCTCCCGCAGGACCTGGTAGGCGGTCGACCGCTCGAACCACGAGCGGGTCAGGTCGCGGAGCGCGGTCTCGTCCCGGGCGACCTCCATGAGAATGGGAGACTCCGAGCGGCCGTGCGTCATGAGGTCGACGAAGTTGAAGACGAGGGCGATCACCGAGCCGGGCTTCTTCGCCGCGGAGTTCACGCGAGCGCGCACCTGATCACCGTGCTTGTCCGAGAAGATCTTCTCGTAGTGGACCGGGACGGCGCGGCCGGTGAGGCGTTCCAACTGCTCCTCGAGCAGCTCGTCCTCGAACGCGTTGAGGCTGCCTTCGTCGTCCGAAGCGTCCCACCAACCCGGCCGCTCGCGCGCGATCTCGTCGGGGAAGAGCCCGCTGAAGATCGCGTTCCGGGCGTAGGGGCTGGCCGTCGGCAGAATCGAGTAGTGGTACGCCTCTTCGATATCGAAATCCTCGGCGAGCAACGGGACGATGGTGCGCCACTGGTCGAGGCGCATGCAGTCGAGCACCACGAAGTAGACGGGAGCGTCTCCGAGCTTCGGGACCAGAAAGTCACGCACGAGATCCACCGACAGCGTCGGGCGCTCACCCTGGCCGTGCATCCAACGGGGGTACTCCCGCATCGCCCACTCCCCGAAATCCCGCCTCAGATCGACCATCATCGTCCGCAGCGAGTCGAGCAAGCCCGTCTCGCCCGAGTCGGTGAGGCGGAGGTCCCAATCCACCATCTCCGTATACACGGTAGTGAAGTCGTCGGCCGTGTCCGCGTCCTGCGCGCGGCGCGTCAGCTGCCCGAAGCGAGAGGCGAAATCCTGCGCCACCCTCTGTTGGCGAATCGAGGATCCCTCGAGGATCCGGGTCACGACCGAGAGCACCTGACGCGGGCTCGTGGGCTTGACGAGATAGTCGTCCACGCGACGCCCGATCGCCTCGGTCATCGTGTGGTCCTCTTCCGATTTGGTGATCATCACGACGCGCTGGTGCGGATCGTGACGGCGCAGGAGCTCGAGGACGTCGAGGCCCCGGCGTCCCGGCATCTGCTCGTCGAGAAGGACGAGGTCGTAGGCTTGTTCCCTCAACAGCTCGAGCGCGTCGTCGCCGTTGGTAGCGGTGTCCACGTGGTAGCCCCGCGCCTGCAGGAAGAGCAGGTGCGGCTTGAGGAGGTCGACTTCGTCGTCGACCCAGAGGATCCGCTTCGCGGGACGTGTGTTGGGCATGGTGCTCGGAAACTAACGACGACACACCGGGCGGACATGACCGGTGCGCGTCGGGCGGCGAGAGCGGGCTCTCGCTCACCGCGAGGAGCATGCGCCGTCGAGGCGGCGCCGAGCCTCGACGGTAGCTTTTGCGCACTACCGGCAACGATGTACACGGGCACCCCGAATCTCGGGGGACGTTGCGGCAGGCCGCGTGTACCTAATCTTTGAGCGTCCCGCGCATTCGCGCGCGTACGAGATCTCGAGGAACGCCATGAAGCTCATCGCGACCCAAAAGCAGGAACAGAACCACGCCATGATCGATCCGTGGACCGTGGTGCACTTCAGCACCGGGCTTGCGGCGGGGCTCTTGGGCGTGCCCCGGCGGCTGTCCCATCCGGCAGCCGTCGCGTACGAGCTCGTGGAGCAGTACATGGAGCGCCAGAAGTGGGGGCGGGAGTTTTTCGAGACCCACCGCCACGAATCCGTGCCGAACGCCGTGGTGGACGTCGTCGTGTTCGCGGTCGGCCACTACCTCGGCGAAGCGTGGAACGATACCCGCGCCCCCTCGTGGAAAAGCTGGATCAGGTGAGCCGGTCGCTCACATGATGATCCGGTAGGGGAACCACGCCGCCACCGGTGTTCCTCGGCGGGTCGCCGGCCGGAAGACCCACGCCGACGCTTCCTCGATGAGGCGACGATTGAAGCTCCGATCCTCCGTGGGTGGCTCCAGGCGCGTGGAATCCGGAACGACCCGCCCGGTGGAGTCGACGAAGACCCACACCTGAACCTCGGTGCCATCTAGGTCGCTATTGGTCGGGGGGATGATCATCCCTTTCGGAGACGGGGGCTGCAGCTCGCTGGTGCCGCTCTCGGCCGAGCCCCGGTCTCCGCTGCCGGCCCCGTCCTCGACGCCCGGGGCTTCGTCGAGGCCGGGCCGTTCGCCGAGCAGCTCCGCCGGATCCACGTCGGGCGCCTCGTCGAACTCGACCCGCTCCACCGCGACCTCGACGGCCACCGGCTCCGGCGGGGGCACCACCGGCGTCCTCGGAGCCGCGCGGATGTTCACCGTCCTCACGGCACCGGCGGCCACCCGCGGATCACCACGGTCCGGGCCGGCCGCTGCTGAAGAAGCTCCCGGAAGCGCATCGCCCCGCCAAGCGAGAAAGACCAGCACGTGCAGCAGCAACGATACGACCAACCCCGCCCGCCACACCGCGCGGTCGCGCGCGCGCCGGATGCGAACGGTAGAAAGATGGGTGTCGGCCATGGAGATTCGAAACCGGAACCGGTGATGCGAACGGGGTGATCCAGTCGGAGCCACACCTATGGTACTGGTTTGCCACCCATGAGTTTCCCGGACCGCTCCAGCGACCATCCCGGGTGAGCGCTCACACCCGAGAGGCACTGCGCCCTAGCTGCGTCGCACGCCGATGATTATCGCATGCTTGACTTTTCCACCTCCCCCGCCCTACGGTGGCACACGAGTGTGTGCACGAGCGCGCACTCAAAACCGTAGCGTTCAGCTGGAAACGAGCGGCGTGAAGCGGTCCCCGGAGTTGCGACGGCGTGGTGTCTCCACGTTGGAGCGCCCCGAGGGCGGCGGAGTGTCCGTCGGTTCTGCTTGCGCTCGAAATTCCCGCAGATCCCACACAGGAGGTTCCTGATGGCGGCTCTCAATGTTCGCAATGAGCCGGACCAACGGTCTTCCGGCGTGCAACGACGAGGACTGCTCGCGAGCGTGATCACGCTCGCGATGCTGGTCTTACTGACCGTCCCCGTCAAAGCACAAGAGACCGGCCAAATCACCGGGAGAGTCCTCGACGCGCAGTCGGGCGGCCCGCTCTCCGAAGTCCAGGTCTTCGTCGAAGGCCTACAGCTCGGCTCTCTGTCCCGCGCCGACGGACGCTTCATCATCCTCAACGTTCCGGCCGGCACCCACACGATCGGCGCCGAACGGATCGGCTACTCGTCCCAGACCCAGACGGTCGACGTGACCGCAGGGGGCACGACGACCGTCGATTTCAACCTCGAATCGGAGGCGCTGGGCCTCGACGAGATCGTCGTGACCGGCGCGGCAGGCTCCGCACGGCGGCGCGAAATCGGCAACTCGATCTCGCAGATCGACGTCGCGGACCGCATGGATCAGCCGACGAGCGTGAACGACCTGCTCCAGAGCTCGGCGCCCGGCATCGAGCTCACCGGAGGTAGCGGGCAGCTCGGCCAGGGCAAGCAAATCCGGCTGCGCGGCAACTCCAGCGTCTCGATGACGAACCAGCCCATCATCTATGTGGACGGCGTTCGCATGATGGACGGAGGGTTCCCCCGCGTCGACACGCCCGGAATGACTCAGGGCCGCGGCGCACGGACCACCGCGAGCCCGCTCGACAACATCAACCCCAACGACATCGACCGAATCGAGGTCATCAAGGGCTCGGCGGCGACGACGTTGTTCGGGACCGAGGCGTCCGCCGGGGTGATCCAGATCTTCACCAAGCGCGGATCCTCCGGAGCACCGGTTTGGACCGCCGAGGTCCAGCAGGGGACCGGCTGGGCCAAGAAGTACGGCGTCAACGGCGTCAACTACATGCACATGGAGCATTTCCTCCGTCCGGCCTGGTGGGGCTCGGGCTACGAGGGGGGCGAGTTCAGCCGTCCGTGCGTCACGCCAGACATGGGCGCGAACCCGGACGACACGCCGTTCGACGAGGTTGCGCGCACCGAAATGTGGGAGGGCGCCAACTCCGACCCCGACGGGGCCTGCCACTGGCCCGGGGCCCAGTGGTACCAGAACTACAACGTCTCCGTCCGTGGCGGCGGCCAGGACCTGCAGTACTTCCTCTCGGGAGCCTACCAGGACGACACGGGCATGCTCCCGTTGGACGAGCAGGAGCGGTACAACCTGCAGGCCAACTTCACGATGACGCCGCTGGACGATCTCCAGATCCAGTGGTCGACCGGCTTCACGCGTTCGTGGATGCAGCTCACCCCTTCGGGCAACAACCTGTCGGGCATCGAGCTTCAGATGATGCGTCAGGAGCGGAACTACATGGGCAGCGGTGATCCGCGGACCATCGCGGCGGCGCTCGACTACGACTACCAGCAGTGGATCGAGCGTGTCACTTCGGGCCTCACGCTCAACTACAGCCCGATCGCGGACCTCACGAACCGGTTCACCGTGGGATACGACTACAGCCAGCAGGAAGGCCGTAACCTCATGCCCCAGGGCTTCTGGGAGCTGCCGGAAGGCGCGCTCACGAGCGACGTGTTCCAGAACCGAGTGCTGACGTTCGACTATGTCGGCACGTACAGCTTCCCCATCACCGGCGACGTCCGGTCGAACTTTTCGTGGGGCGGCCAGGCCATCGGTGAGGACCGGCGCCGAGTCATCGCCTTCGGGCGCAACTTCCCGGGCGCGGCCGAACCCACGGTCAGCTCGGCTTCGGTGCGGCTCGCCGAGGAGGAGCGGGAGAAGGTCTGGAACGCAGGCTTCTTCTTCCAGAACGTGTTCGACATCTCGGACAAGTACTTCGTCACGCTCGGCCTCCGAGTGGACGGCAACAGCGCTTTCGGTGAAGGCTTCGGGCTCCAGACGTACCCGAAGGTCAGCGGCGCTTGGGTCGTCAGCGACGAGGCTTTCTGGCCCGAGGATTTCGGGAATCTGCGTCTCCGGACGGCTTACGGTCAGTCCGGACGCGCGCCCGGCACGTTCGACGCAGTGCGCACCTGGGAGCCGGTCGGCTTCATCGGCGACCCGGCGTTCCAGCCGGAGAACCGGGGCAACCCGAACCTCGGACCCGAAAGTCACGTCCGAGTTCGAAGCGGGCTTCGAGGGCTCATGGCTCAACGACCGGTTCTCGGCCAACTTCACGTACTTCGCCCAGAAGACGACGGACGCCCTCATGGACGTCAGCGGGATCCCGTCGCTGGGCTTCAGCAGCAGTCAGCTCGAGAACGTCGGCGAGCTCGAGAACAAGGGCATCGAGCTCCAACTCGACGGTACCGTGATCCAGGGCGCCGAATGGGGCCTCGATCTGGGTCTCGGCGTCTCCACCGCGCACTCCAAGGTGCTTTCGCTGGGCGACACGGAGCCCTTCAACGCGCTCGACGGCCGCATCATGGAAGGGCACTCGGTGCCGGTGGCCTGGGGCGAGCGCGTGGCGAACCCCGACGAGATCGCCGACCCGGTCTACGAGGAGAACGGTGAGAACGTGGTGATCGGGCCCGAGTTTCCGACGCACTTCGTTCTGCCCAGCATCAACTTGCGCGTTCCGGGCAACATCACGCTGGCGGCACGCGGCGAGTATCGCGGCGGCAACATGGTAAACGTCAACCCGATCCCGATCGGCCGCTCGGTGCGCTCACCGCTCTGCTTCCCCTACTACGAGGATCCGGCGAACGACATCGAGTTGCAGGACGACATTCCCGCCATCTGGCGCGAGCGGTGTGATCCGGACATGGCCGAGGACTACTGGTTCGACGGCGACTACTTCAAGCTGCGCTCCGTCAGCGCGACGCTTCCGGTGGACTTCGCGTTCCCGGACCGCGTCTCCAACGCGGTCATGACCGTGGCACTGACGAACGCGTGGGACTGGTACCGCGAGGTGCCGTGGTACGACCTCGAGCTGACACCGGACGGCGGCGTGGAAGACGAAGGCTTCGCCAACGCCTCCGAGCGTACGCCGGCCCCGGCGAACCTCCGTATCTCCCTCCGCCTGACGTTCTGAGGAGGGCGCAAAACCATGGGAAACAAAATGAAATTCATTAGACGAGGAGGGGGCGCGGCGCCATCGGCGCCGCCGCCCTGCTCGCCATCACGGTGGCGGGGTGCGACGTGACCAACCCCGGACCCATTCAGGACGCGTTCCTCGCGGAGACGGAGGCGCAACCGGGTCTCATCAACGGCGCGCAACGAACGATCACGGAGGAGTACACCGACCGTCTGCTCGATCTGGGCCTCATGGCTCGGGACATCTTCCCGGGCGGCCAGATCGGCGCGTGGGGAACCGGCGTGCCGATGCACGCGGGACACGTCAATGCGGGCGATGGACCGAGCTTCGACGACTTCCACGAGGCCCGATTCATCACGGAGACGGCGATCGCCCGGTTCACCGAAGCCGGCGCGAGCGACAACATCCTGCACCAGGCGTGGCTCTGGAACGGTTACTCCTACCGAATCCTCGGCGAGTGGTGGTGCGACACGGTGCTCCCGACCCGGGACCCGACCGACACCTCCCCGTCCGAGTACATTCCGGGCACGACCGACCCCTACTTCGAGCGGGCGGTCGAGAGCTTCACGCAGGCGCTGAGCTACGCGACCAACGCCGACCAGCGTAACGCCGCCCTCGCCGGGCGTGCATCGGCACACCTGTGGCTCGGCAACTGGAGCGAAGCCTACGCCGACGCGGACGCGGTCGATGACACGGAGTTCACATCCGTGGTCAGGAACGACGACTCGGAGACCGACCTCTACAACTACCTCGCGGAAGCCAACAGCGGCACCTTCCGGTCCTACACGGTGGATTTCACGTGGTACAAGGACTACTACGAGGACACGGGTGATCCGCGGGTGCCGTCCGAGGACTCCGAGGAGTTTCCATTCGGCGTCGGGAGTCTGACGGGCTTCGGCCAGGTGCCGTACCGTCCGCAGCTCAAGTACACGTCACGGACGGACCCCATCAATCTCTCCAGCTACTGGGAGATGCAGCTCGTGAAGGCCGAGGCGATCCTGCAGGGCGCCGATTCCGGCGATCCCGAGGACGCGATGGAGGTGATCAACGACGTCCGCACACGTTCCGGCGTGGAGATGGACGCGCTACCCACGAACGTTTCGGACGCCGAGGCCTGGGAGCACCTGAAGCGGGAACGGCGCATCGAGCTCTGGCTCGAGGGCCGCAACGCTCCCGACGAGCGACGTTGGAACGAGTTCGGGACACCGGGTGAGATCGACATTCCGGAGTGGGAGGATCCCGAGCATCCGGGGTACACCCCCCACTTCGCGAGCAACCCGCGTGGGCTCGATGGGGGCCCGCTCTGCTGGGACATCCCGACCGGCGAGCGGGACCAGAACCCGAACGTCCCCTCGATCCAGGAGGGTAGCTGACCGCAACCGGATCGGTTGAGGATCCAGCACGAAGGAACGGGCGTGGGGCGCAGCGCACCCCACGCCCTATTTTCGATTGATCGCGCGGTGTCTGGCCTGCAGCCGATCGGCACGGGGATCCGGATCACATTCTCGTCACCCGGGTCCCGGTCCGTGCCGTCGGAGAACACGTCGAACACCTGAAAGAGCAGGAACGCCGTTCCGGCAGCGCCGGCCCCGACCAACAGGCCGGTTTTCCCCACGCTGAACTCCCGTCGGTCCACCGTCAGCACTTCCCCTTCGGGTACCCGAATCACTTGATCGATCGGCGAACGAACCCCGGTCGGGTCGGTCACCACCGGGATCCGCAGCATGAGCGACGGGCCCTCGCGCCCGACGTATCGACCCTGGATGACCGGCCGCAGCTCGTTGGAATCCATGACCCGCGCGACCTCTTCGGAGCCGGTCCGGGTCACCACGAGCCGCACGTTTTCCCCGGGCGGCACGGCGGCCATCTCCGTGGGGGTGTAGGAATAACAGCCGGAAGTCAGCACGAGACCGGCCAGAGGTCCCATCCAAAGCCATGATCGTTTCACCACGCCGTCCTCCACGATGTAGGTGGCGGCGGAACAGGTCGTTGCCGCCGGAGCCCGGATCCAAGAGAGGCGCCCGGCGCGACTTCCGTCAAGGCTTACGTTCGTCCATGTCGCGCCGTCCGTTGCATCCCCCACCCCCCACGGACACCTTTCTGGTCTGATCCGTGAGCCTCAGGCCCCTCGACTCGAGAGGCCGTCGCCCGTCCCGAGCGGCGGCCGCCCCCATGCGCGCGACCCCACCCCCTCACACGACGGATGCTCGCGTACGCGCGAGAGCGTTCTACGAGCTGACGAAGCCGGGCATCGCCGGCTACGTCATGGTGACCGCCGGTGCGAGCGCGTACGTGGGGTCCGGGGGCACGCTCGAGTTCGCCACGGCGATCCACACGATGGCAGGGACGGGGCTCGCCACGGCCGGCGCGCTTTCCCTGAACCAGTACGTGGAGCGGGACATCGACGCGGTCATGGTCCGCACGCGCGACCGGCCGATTCCCTCGGGACGCCTCACCCCGATGGAAGCCCTCGCGTTCGGCGCGGTCGTCCTCATGGGTGGCCTGATCTATCTCGCGGGCATGGTGGGGGCTCTTCCGGCGGCCCTGGCGGCCGCGAGCGCGATCGTGTACCACGGCGTCTACACCCCTCTCAAGACCCGTTCCTACCTGGCGACGCTCGCCGGCTCCGTACCCGGTGCTCTTCCCATGCTCATCGGCTGGACGGCCGCCACCGACACCATCGGCGTGGGCGGACTCGCGCTCTTCGCCATCGGCTACCTCTGGCAGCTTCCCCACGTATTGGGTCTCGCCTGGATGCTCCGTGAGGACTACGCGCGGGTGGGGTTCAAGCTCATTCCCGAGGGTGGAGCCGACGCGATCGGCCGGCAGATGGTAGTGGCAACCGCGCTCCTGGTACCGGTGAGCTGGCTTCCGACTCTGCTGGGCCTCACGGGGAGCGTGTATCTGGCGGGGGCTACCTTGCTCGGACTGGCGTTCCTGTGGCGGGCGCGCGCGGCGTCGCGGGAGCTCACGGAGGCGTCGGCCCGGCACCTGTTCTTCGGTTCGCTGCTCTATCATCCGCTCCTGTTGTGCCTCATGGTGTTCGATACCCTGCGGATCTCCTGAGACCCTCGCGTGACACCCCGAAGAGGAGGAACGACATCGTGAACTCGACGAGCCCTCTGACGACTTCCCGGCACGCCCGGAAATCGCGGCGCCACGTCGCACGGACGGTGCTCCTGGCGGTCATGTCGGGAGCGTTGGCGGTGCCCTCCCTCGCCTCGGCCCAGGAGGAACGGCCCCGGGCACGCGACCTCGGGATGCGGGTCGGCATCTTCGAGCCCGGGCCGGACAACGCGATCACCGACGTGGCCGGCGTACGGGTCGGACACAGCACGGTGATCACGCCGCCGAACATCCGGACGGGCGTGACGGCCGTTCTTCCGCACGGCGGCAACGCGTACCGCTCACGGGTGCCGGCGGCGATCCACGTCGGCAACGGCTTCGGCAAGCTTCTCGGCGTCACTCAGGTTCGCGAGCTCGGGGAGCTGGAGACGCCGATCCTGCTCACCTGCACGCTCTGCGTCTGGAAAGCGGCCGACGCAATGGTGGAATGGATGCTCGAGCGACCCGACATGGAGAACGTGCGGTCGCTCAACGCCGTCGTCGGCGAGACGAACGACGGCGGGCTGAGCGACATCCGTGCCCGTCCCATCGAGGCGGAGCACGTGAGGGACGCGCTCGAGTCGGCGTCGACGGGGCCGGTCGAGGAAGGAGCGGTCGGGGCCGGCGCCGGGACGGCGGCTTTCGGGTGGAAGGGCGGGATCGGCACGAGTAGCCGGGAGCTCCCGCGCTCGCTGGGTGGCTACACGCTGGGCGTGCTCGTGCAGTCGAACTTCGGTGGGGTGCTGCGGATGAACGGCGCCCCGGTCGGCGTCGAGCTCGGCCAGTTCTCGTTCTCGAACCAAGTCGACCAACCCGACGGCCCATCACCCGATCCGGACGCCGATCCGCAGGAGTGGGGGTCGATCATGATCGTCGTCGCGACCGACGCGCCCCTGTCCGACCGCAACCTGGAGCGGCTGGCGAGCCGGGCCATCATGGGCCTCGCGCGCACGGGATCCCACGCGAGCAACGGCTCGGGCGACTACGTGATCGCGTTCTCGACCGCCAACCGGGTGCGGCGGGGCGGAAGCGCGGATCTCCGCAGTCACGAGGAGCTTCCGAACAACCGGACGAGCGCGCTCTTCCGGGCCGCGGTCGAGGCGACCGAGGAGGCCATCTACAACTCTCTGCTCCGGGCGGAGACGGTCACGAGCAACGGTCGCACCGTCGAGGCGCTGCCGCTCGAACCGACGATCGAGATTCTCAGGCGGTACGGAGCGATTCCCCCGGGATAGCGATCCATCCCTCCGAACTACCGGGTCGGATTCCGGAAACGAGGCTCAGCCGGAGGAATGGCGACGTCTACGCCGGGCGCCGCTAAAGCTCGTGGGAGTCTCCCCGCTCTGGGATCGCCACATCATCGTGTCCGGCGTCGGCGAGCGCCGCGCGGAGCGCGCTCTGCCGCTCCGGCTCTCCGTGCACCAGGAAGATCCGCCGGAGCCGCTGACGGTCGAGTCGCCCGATGAACTCGACGAGCTCGGGTTCGTCGGCGTGCGCGGAGTAGGAGTTCATCACCTCGACCTCGGCATTGAGATCGTGGGGCTCTCCGAAGATGGGGATCACCGGCTGCCGGTCCACGATGCGCCTCGCGAGGGTGTGCTCCGCGCAGTAGCCGACGATCATGACCGTGTTCCTTCGGTCCTCGACGTTGTTCCGAAGGTGGTGCAGAATGCGTCCGGCCTCCGCCATGCCCGAAGCCGAGATGATGACCATGGGTAGCCGGGAGCCGTTGAGCTTTTTCGACTCTTCGACGTCCCGGATGTAGATGAGCCGGGAAAATCCGAAGGGCTGTGGGTCGCGCTCCATGTACTCCCGCAGATCCGCGTCGAAGCACTCGGGATGCCGGCGGAAGATGTCGGTGACGTTGACCGCGAGCGGGCTGTCCACGAACACCGGAATGGTCGGGAGGCGTCCCTCGTTCTCGAGTTGGTCGAGCCGGTGGACGATCTCCTGGGTTCGCCCGACCGCGAAAGCCGGAATGATGACCTTGCCGCCACGTGCCGCCGTTCGCCCCACGACCTCCGCGAGCCGTTCCTTGGCCCGGTCGGGAGGCTCGTGGGTCTCACCACCGTAGGTCGATTCGGTGATCAGGTAGTCGCAGTCGGCCATGGTCCGCGGGTCGCGAAGGATGGGGCGTTCGGCACGGCCCACGTCCCCCGTGAATCCGAGCTTCACCGTGCGCGTGCCTTCGCGCAGAGTGAGCACCATCGTCGCCGATCCCAGAATATGTCCGGCATCGCGGTACTCCACCTCCAACCCGGGCAACGGAGCGAACGGCGCATCGTAGGAGACGCCCTCGAACTGCTCCATGACCGCCTCCGCGTCCTCCATGCCGTACAGCGCTTCGATACGGTCGGCGCCCCGACGCCGCTCCCGCCTGTTCACCCACTCCGCGTCCTTCTCCTGGATGAACGCGCTGTCCCGCAGCATCGCGCTGCACAGGTCTTCCGTCGCGTGGGTCGCGTAGATCTTCCCGCGGAACCCTTCACGATGGAGCAGGGGGAGGAGGCCGGAATGGTCGATGTGCGCGTGCGACAAGAGCACCGCGTCGAGCTCGGCCGGATCGACCGGGAAGGAGTGGTTGAGGCGGCGTGCTTCGGCTCTCCGCCCCTGAAAGAGCCCACAGTCGAGAAGGACCCGCCCCCCTTCGTACTCGACGAGGTGCGCCGATCCCGTCACGGTTCGCGCCGCCCCCCAAAAACTGACTCTCACCGCGAACCGGTCACCTGAGGGGCGCACGCCACGGCACGCCCGCCCGGCACCGCCACGCGGAGCCGGGCTCCACGTGGCGGTGCCGGAACGACGTCATCCAAGCGAGACCACGACCGCCGAGGTGACCTCGTCGAGCTCGAGCAACGCGTCACGGATGTCCGGCGACACGTGCCCGTCCACCACCACGGCGGCCAACGCATGACCACCCTTGTCGAGCCGAGCCTGGTGATACCCGGCGATGTTGATGCCGTGGTCTCCCAGTATCGAGCCGACGCGACCGATCACGCCGGGCACGTCTTCGTTCTTGAGGACCACGAGGGTGCCTTCGGGCACGACGTCGACATGGTAGTCCGCGATACGGACGACCCGGGGGTGGGCGTCCCCGAGGAGCGCGCCGGCGAGCTTGAGATCGCCCCGCTCCGCCTTGATGTCGACCTCCACGTACTCCGTGTAGTCCGCGTGCCGTGCGAGGGTCGTCCGGGACACGCCGATTTCGCGCTCCTTCGCGAGGTGTCCGGCGCTCACGAAGTTGACCTCGTCACGTCCGAGGATGTTCTCGAGCAAACCGACCAACACGTAGCTCGTAAGCGGGCGCAGTGCCTCGTCCGACTCCCCGGCGTACCGGATCTCGACCTCTTCGATACCGCCCGGTGCCAGCGCGCAGCCCAGGTAGCCCAGCTGGCGTCCCAGATCGAAGAGCGGTCGAAGCGCGCGCAACGTCTCGCTTCCGATGGCCGGAGCGTTCAGCGCTCGCGAAAGATCTCCGCGCGAGAGCGCGTCCCGCACCGCTTGGGAGATCTCGGTGGCGACCAACTCCTGTGCCTCTTCGGTCGAAGCACCGAGGTGAGGCGTCAGGACCGTGTTGGGAGCCGACCGCAAAGGCGAATCGTCTTCGAGCGGCTCGTTCGCGTACACGTCGATCGCCGCCCCTGCGATCTCGCCGCTCTCCAGCGCCCGCGCGAGCGCGGCCTCTTCCACCACGCCGCCCCGGGCCACATTCACCACGAACGCGCCCTTCTTCATGCGCGCCAACGCATCGCCATCAATGAGATTACGAGTCTGCTCGGTCAGCGGAACGTGGAGCGAAAGCACGTCGGCGGACTCGATCACGGTGTCGAGCTCGGCTCTCTCGAAACCGAGGTCCTCGGCACGCTCGTCGGTGAGGTAGGGGTCGTATGCGAGCACCCGCATGCCGAAAGCACGGCATCGCCGTCCGACGGTGCCCCCGATGCGGCCGGCCCCGACCAATCCGAGCGTCCGGCCCCTCAACTCCACACCACGGAACTTCGAGCGGGCCCACTCGCCCCGGCGCACCGAAGCGTCGGCTTCCGGGACGCGGCGAAGCATCGACATCATGATCGCCATCGTGAGCTCGGCCGCGGACACCGTGTTGCCGGCCGGAGCGTTGAGCACCGCGATTCCTCGGGCGGTAGCGGCCTCCAGGTCGATGTTGTCCACCCCGACTCCGGCCCTTCCGACGACCTGGAGGTTCGGTGCCTTCTTCAACAGGTCCTCGCGAACCTTCGTGGCGCTCCGCACCACGAGGCCATGGGCCCGGGCGAGCGCCTCGTCGAACTCCTCGGAAGTGGAGTCGTTGATCTGGACGATCTCGAAGCGATCATCGGCCGAGAACGGCTCGAGTCCAGACGCCGACACTTTGTCCGTCACCAGGACCAGGAAACGTTCACCGCTCATCGGACCACCTCCGTCAGCTGCGTGAGGAGCGCCTCGAGCTCATCGAGGGTATGCTCCCCCATGTGACCGATGCGGAACGTCGTCGGCTTGAGCTTGCCGTAGCCCCCGCCGATGACCCATCCCCGCTCGGCCATGCCCTTCACGATCTCCGGCGCCTCGACATCCTCGGGAACCCGAATCGCCGTGACCGCCGGCGAACGGTAGCCCTCGGGAGCCAGGACGGAGAAATCGAGACCGGCCTCCCGCATCTCGTCGACCCAGGCGTACGTCCGCTCGGCCATCTTCGCATGACGCGCCCAGCGTGCATCGAGTCCCTCCTCGAGAATCCTCCCGAGCTGGACCTGCAGGGCGAACATCACGGACAGGGCGGGCGTCGACGGAGTCTGGAACTTGTCGGCGTTCTTCTCGAACTGCTCGAAATCGAAGTAAAAGCCCTTGTTCGGCGACTCCTCGGAGCGTGCCAACATCCGCTCCGAGGCCACGCCGAACGCCAGCCCGGGAGGCAGGGCCAGCGCCTTCTGCGCTCCGGTGAGGAGGAAGTCGATGCCCCATTCGTCCGTCCGCACCTCCGTGGCGCTGAAGCCCGAGACGGAATCCACCATGATCACCACGTCGTCGAACTCGTGAACGACCTGCGCGAGCGCACGGATATCGTTCAGCACACCCGTGGAGGTCTCCGAATGGGCCACGGTGACGGTGCCGTACTCCCCCGTGGCGAGCCGCTTCCGGAGCTCCTCCGGGTCGTGCGCCTCCCCCCAGGGGAGCGCGTATTCGTCGGCGTCGAGCCCGTTCGTCCGGGCGATCGTCGCGAACCGGTCGCTGAACGCGCCGTTCACCAGCGAGAGGACCTTACGACCGCCCGAGTTGCGGACGGCGGCCTCCATCAGGCCCGTGGCGGACGACGTCGAGACGTAGACGTGACGCTTCGTGAGAAAGATGGCCTGAAGTCCGTCGTCCAGCTCGCGCATGAGCGCCTGGATGCCGGCGCCACGATGCGAGATCATGGCGCGCGTTTGGGCCTGAAGGACGTCGGGATGGACTTCGGTGGGACCAGGTAGGAAAAAGCGGCCGAACGGCGTGTCGGCGCCCTCGGAAGTGGGCTGATTCAAGGGTCGATCTCCCCGCTTGCTGCGACGTTATTACGTGAATCCGCGCCAGGAGGCGCAGTACGGCAAGCTAACGAATCGACGAAGCTTTTCTAGGGAGCGGGGGTGGATGCGCCCGAAGCCGGGGCCTCTCTCCAGTGATCTCGCCAGCGGATGTAGTGCACCGTCGTCACCCCCGCTCGGTCCAACACCGCGAGCCCCGACGGGTCCCGGTACGCCTCGCGGTAGAACAGGTGCGAGACGTGCGCCTGGATCATGAGCTTCGCACACATGACACAAGGGCTCGCAGTGACGAACGCCACCTTGTCGCGCATCTCGCCGGGCGCCTTCACCAGCGCGTTCATCTCGGAATGGATGCAGCCGCAGCGGCCGGCTTCGTCCGAGTCACAACGATTCGGGAAACCGCGCGCGTTGCCGTTGTAGCCGATCGCGACGACGTGCTCGAGGCGTGGATCGGTCAGGACCGTGCCCACCCGTAGGCGCGCGCAGGTGGAGCGCTTGGCGAGCTCTTCTGCCATGCGCATGTACACCTCGTAGAGCGGCGGACGGGTGACGGCGTCGACCGGGGAGACGAAATCCTCCGGTACCTCCGCCACGTTGAGCGGATGCGTGTTCTCGGCTACGAGGTCCTTGTGGATCAGCGGCACCGCATTGCTCCTGTTGACCGTGAGACGCGGCGGACGCGGTGGGTCAGTCCCACCCGAGTCCCTGCATGAACACACGCGCCTGCAGGTACTCCACCGGCGCCCACTCGTCGGTGAACGCCCGTCCGCGCGCCGGAACCGAAGCCTTCTCGCCCGACCAAGCCGGGAGCGTGGCTTCATCCGCCCCCGCCACGACGATCACGTTTTGCGTCACCCGCCGGTCCTCCTCGGGCGTCACCAGGAAGAAGCGTGTTTCGCCGAACACGTCCTCCAGCGTCGCTCGCAGGCGGCGCAAAAAGGCCGCGCCCGGCCCGTCGAGAGGCGAAAGCACGTTCGCGACGAACAACCCTCCGGGTTCCAGCCGCGCGGCCATGCCGGCGAACGCTTCCCGCGTGACCATCGTCCACGGAACTGTGAGGAGATGGTCGAAGACGTCCATGTACACGACGTCATAACGCCGGTCGGTCGCCCGCAGATACACCCGAGCGTCCTCATGGACCACCCTCATGGCATCCGGTGGTAGCTTCCCCGCCGCGAAGTGCGTTCGGGCGATCCGCGTCACCGCGGGATCGATCTCGACCACGTCGACCGCCAGGTCGGGGTGTCGCTCGAGGAAGGCCACGGGCAGGGTGAGCGCCGCCCCGCCGAGCACGAGGACCGATCCCGCACGGGCAAGGACGTCGTCGAGGAGGTCGAGGCTCGCGGTCGCGTACGGGTGGGCCGGACGCCCGTCGTCGACGTACTCCGCTGACGAAGATCCCCCGTTTTGCCACAGCTCACGAACGCGGCGACCGTCGGCCCAGGGTCGCTCGGTCACCTGCACCGAAGCGTAGAGGGTCTGCTCGCGATGTACGACGGAGTCGGCAGGGCGGTCCGAGATCCAGGTAACCGCTCCCACGGCGAGCGCTGCCATGACGAGTGAGCCGTCGGAGACCCGTCCGACGAGGAGACGGCCGGCGAGCGCCGCCATGACGAAGAGCATGACGGCCGTCACGGCCATGAGCGTCGGGAGCGGGACCAGCGGCAGCAGCACGAAGCCGGTGGCGAACGAGCCCGCGATGGATCCGGCGGTCGCCGCCGCGCTCAGATCTCCGGCACGCCGTCCCACGGTCCCCAAGCTCTCGGTGTCCGCCTGGACGAGGAAAGGCACGACCGCGCCCAGACACAGCACCGAGGGCGCGAAGAGCAAGACCGCGCTGGCGACGGCTCCCGGTATGAAGCCGAGCACGTCCCGGGCGACCCACGGAACCTCGCCCCCGAGCACCGGAAGCACCGCGGTCACCCCCGCGAGGGTGAGGATCAGCGCGAGCGGAACGGTGCCCCGGTCGGCGAGACGCCCTCCGAGATGGCTCCCCACCGCGAGAGCCGCGAGAATCACGCCGATGACCGCTGTCCAGGGCACCGCCGAGAGTCCGAACACGGGCGCGATCATCCGCGCGCCTGCGATCTCGATGGTCAGGACCGCGAAGCCCGAAGCGAACGCGAGCACGAAGAGGCCGAGGCGACGAAGCGTGCGCCGACCGCCGTCCGACGTCGTCCCCACGGGCGAGCGCCCACCACCGACGGTCTCCCCGTCGGCGCTCCTGACGTGTTCCTGCTCCTGTGCTCGCAACGCCCGACGCCTCCCGAATGAGCGGCTGCTCGACGACGCGGAGCTTCCTCTGCTACGCGTGTTGCAGCGCCTTCTTCCCGGCCTTCTTCCTCTGGTTCGTGTCGAGAATCCGCTTGCGCAACCGGATCGCGTCCGGAGTTACCTCGATGAGCTCGTCGCCCTCGATGAATTCGAGCGCGAGCTCCAACGTGATCCGGCGCGGGGGCTCCAGCTTGATGTTCTCGTCCGACGACGTGGTACGCATGTTCGTGAGCTTCTTCTCCTTGCTCACGTTCACCTCCATATCGTCCTGACGCACGTTCTCTCCGACGATCATTCCGCCGTAGGTGTCCTCGCCCGGCGAGACGAAGAGGGTCGCGCGCTCCTGCAGGTTGAAGAGCGCGAAGCCGACCGCCTTGCCGGCGCGGTCCGCGACCAGGACGCCACGCCCGCGCCCACGGACGGGACCGGCCCACGGTCCCCACGAGTCGAACTGATGGTGGAGGATGCCCTCCCCTCGGGTATCGGTCATGAACTCCGAACGGTAGCCGAAGAGGCCGCGAGCAGGGATCTTGAACCGGAGCCGCGTGGTCCCCGAGTCACCCATCGGACGCATGTCGGTCATTTCACCCTTCCTGCCACCGAGCTTCTCGATGACCGTCCCCGTAAGATCCTCCGGCACCTCGGCCACGACTTCTTCATAGGGCTCCTGCACGCCGTCGCCTTCCTTCCTGGTGACCACGCGCGGGCGGGAGACCTGGAACTCGTAGCCTTCGCGCCGCATGGTCTCCATGAGGATGGTGAGGTGCAACTCACCCCGACCGCTCACCGTGAATGTATCCGGTTGCTCCGTGTCCTCCACACGCAACGCGACGTTGCGCTCCAACTCCTTGTAGAGGCGGTCACGCACTTGTCGGGTCGTGACGAACTTCCCCGCCCGTCCCGCGAACGGAGAGTTGTTGACCGTGAAGTCCACCGACAGCGTCGGCTCTTCGACGGCGATGCCCTTCAGGCGCTCACGCCGTTCCGGGTGCGTGAGGGTCTTGCCGATCTCGACGCCCTCGATCCCCGCGAGGGCGATGATGTCCCCTGCGCCCACCTCGTCGACTTCGATCTTGTCGAGCCCCGAGAACGTGTAGAGCTTGGTCACCCGCGCGTCCTCGTACTCCGCATCGTCGCGGACGAGGCCCGGCTCACCGAGATCGAGCAGCGAGATGCGGTCCCCGACCCGGACCTTCCCCCTCTCGACCCGTCCGATGGCGATCCGCCCCAGGTACGTGGAGTAGTCGAGCGTGGAGATGAGCATCTGAAAGGGCCCGTCGAAATCCACCCTCGGCGCCGACACGTTTTCCACGATCGCGTCGAAGAGCGGTGACAGATCCCCGCCCGACGCCGCCGGGTCCTTCGAAGCCCAACCGTCCCGACCCACCGCGTAGAGGAAAGCAGCGTCGAGCTGAGCATCGCTCGCCTCGAGATCCATGAACAGCTCGAGCACCTCGTCGTGCACCTCGTGAGGACGGGCGTCGCCCCGGTCCACCTTATTGATGACGATGATCGGCTGGAGGCCGAGATCGAGAGCCTTCCGCGTGACGAATCGGGTCTGGGGCATGGGCCCTTCCGCCGCGTCGACCAGGAGCACGACCCCGTCGACCATGCTGAGAATCCGCTCGACCTCCCCTCCGAAGTCGGCGTGCCCCGGAGTATCGACGATGTTGATCTTGACCCCGTTCCACTCCACCGCGGTGTTCTTCGACAGAATGGTGATGCCCCGCTCGCGCTCGAGCGGATTCGAGTCCATGATGCGCTCTTCCACGGCTTGGTTTTCCCGGAAGATCCCGGAGCGGCGGAACATCTGGTCGACGAGCGTGGTCTTGCCGTGATCGACGTGCGCGATGATCGCGATGTTGCGAATGGAGGCCATAGAGGAAAACGCCGTGAAGGCGCGGACAAGGCGAATCGATGATCCTGCGGAGCATTAAAAGTTAATGCATTCGTCCGCGGACGTCGCCTCCGTCCACACCTGAATGCCCGGCCGGGCGCAGCGGGCCGCCGGAACGGGGACGGCGGCGCCCGACGTCATCGCTCCGTGGCGCGTCGCCCCAATCGGAACGAGGAGAGGAATCCGTCGAGTGTCTCCTGAAAATCCTCGCGGGCGGGATCGTTCGCGCTCGGACGGGCGAACGCCTCCACCACGAAGGCCAAGACCGTACCTCCCATGGCGCCGAGCACGAGTCCCAGCGCGAGGAAGAGCTTGAGCCGACGGTCGTCCGGGCCCGGAGGCATGAACGGAGGCTGGAGGACGGTCATCACCGGTGTGTCACGCACTTCCGATATCCGCGCCTGCTCGAACGACTGAACGAGAGTGGTAAACACCTGTTGCCGTAGAGACACGGTCCGTTGGAGGCGCTCGTACTCGAACTGGAGCTCCGGAGATGCCTCGAACTGCCGGTTCGACTGGAGGAACCGCTGTAGCTCGTCCTCGGCCTCCTGAAGGTCCTCACGGGCATTCTCGACGCGGGATTCGATGAAGCTCCGTTCCTCGGCGGCTTGCGACCGACGCGTCTCGAGGTTGAACCGGCTCACCTCGGCCAACAGGCGCTCGGCGATCTGGCGGGACAGCTCCGGCCACTCGGTAGTCACCTCGAGCGTGACGATGCCGGTCTCCGTGCCCGTCTGCACCGAAGTCGCCGACTCGCGCAACCATCCGATGACCGCCTTGACCCTGAGGTCTTCCGTATCCTTCTCGACTTCGAGAAGGTCGGCGAGCGACGTCGGCGCGCCTTCGACCTCGTATTCGCCGGTCGCGACCCGCAACAGGATCTCTCTCGAGGTCAGCAGCTCCGCGTAGAATGCGGGGCTCAGCTCACCACCCGCCCCGCCGACATTGACTCCGAACTGGTTCGCGAGAGAGGCGAGTTGCGACTGGGTGGCTTCCGCGCCCTGAGGACGGAAGGACGCCGCGGTCGTGAAGGACGGCGCTCGGAGCAGCGCGAACGCGACGGCCAGCGCACCCAGCACGAGGGTGGTGAGCACGATGACCCGGCGCCGCCGGAGCAGAACGGCGAGCACTTCCCAGAGCGAGATCTCGTCATCCGGAACGCTCCCTGGCTGCGCGGTCGTGCTCGACGCCGCCGGTGTCTGATCGCTCGTCATCCTCGCTCCCTCGGAACCGTCTCTCGCGTGGCCCTCCGGCCACCTCGGACTCGCGACGGATTATCGCGCCCGCCGCTGCGGCCAGCAACCCGCTTCCGGCGTCGCGACGGAGCGTTGGGTGGCGCGCCGGATGCGGTCAGAACGGCAGGAAAACCGGGGTGACGAGGATCGTCAGGACGAGCACCAGCACGGTCATCGGAATGCCGAGGCGAAGGTAGTCTCCCATGCGGTACCCGGCGGGCGTCATGACGAGCGCGTGGGCCGGTTGCGACACGGGCGAAGCGAGGGAGGTCGCGGCGATCGCCGCCGCCATGACCAGCGGATAGGGAGAGACGTCGAGGTGGGTCGCGGCGTTGATGGCCACGGGCGCCATCAGCACGATCACCGCGGAGCCGGGCATGATTTGTCCGCCCACGCCCGTCGCCACCACGAGGAAAGCGAGCACGGCGTGAGGGCTCAGCGTCCCGGTGGCTCGCAGCATCATCTCGCCGAACAGCGCGACCGCACCGGTCTCCTCGAGCGCCGCGCCGAGCGAGAGCATCCCGGCCACGAGCACGAGCGTCGGCCAGTCCACCGCCCGGTACGCCTGATCCGCGGAGAGGCAACCGCTCAGGATCATCAGCACGGCCCCCGTGATCACCCCCACCGCCACCGGGACCCAACCCAGCATGACGGGCGCGAGCGCGACGACGGTCACCGCGATGGAGCGAGCGGCCAGGGGAGCCCGAGGAGCGGCCTCTTCGGGCGCTTGCAGGAGGATGAGGTCCGGTTCGTTCGCGAGCGCCCGCTGACGGCGGTGTGGTCCGTAGAGCAGAAGGGCGTCTCCGAACTGAAGCGCTTCGTCCCTGAGGTTGGTCTCCACCACGCCGCTCTCCCGGACGATCGCCACCACGTGCATGCCGAAACGTCCCTGGAAGCTCACCTGACGCAACGTCCGGCCGATCAGCTCGCTCCGGGGCGCCAGGACGGCCTCGGCGAAACCCACGTCGTCCCCCTCCAGCACGCTCGGATCGACCGGGGAGTCCAGATCGATGAGGAGCCGCTGGAGAGCACGCAGCACCACCATGTCACGCACGCTGGCCTTGACCAGCAACTCGTCACCCGCACGGAAGACCTCGTCCGGATCGGGGAGCGGTCGAACCCGGGTGTCGCCGTCCTCGCCGTCCCGGCCGACCGCCACCACCATGAAGCCGACCGCGTCCCCCAGGCGGGAGTCCCGGAGCGTGCGTCCGACCAGCGCAGAGTCCTCCGTCACCCGGAGCGACCAGAGGCGATCTTCCAGGTCGAACGCGCGCACCGCCTCCCCCGCCTCCATCGGTTCGACGGCCTCCAGATCGTGGCGCTCCACGAGTCCCTGGGCCGCGTCGCGGGGCGCCTGGATGAGAAGCTCGTCTCCGGCTCGCATGTCCGCGTCCAGGAACCGCGTCCGACGCTGCAGCCCCGGCGCCCGCCTCAGTGCCAAGATCACGATCCCTTCCCGGGAGTTGAGATCCAGGTCACTCGCGCTCTTGCCGACGAATCGGGAGCGTTCGGGCACGCGAGCGCGCACTAGCTCGACGGTGTCGGATCGCAACCATGCGGCCGGCGCCGCTTCGGAGATCGAAACGAGGTGTCGCCGACCGCGCACCTCCAGCAGATGGTCGGGACTTCCCTGCACCAGAACGCGGTCCCCTCCCTTCAGCACGGCGTCCGGGCCGGGAGCGCGACGGATGCGATCGCCCCGTTGAATGGCCAGCACGTGCAAGCCCAGAGCCGAATCGATGAGGCTTTCCGCCAACGTCTTGCCGTCGAGCGCGGACCGGGCCGGCACTTCGATATAGAAGAGGCGGGACCGGAGGTCGACATCCTCCCGGATGCCCGACCGGTCGACCTCCACACGTCCCGTGAGGGGCGTGCGGCTCGGGAGGAGACGAGGCCCGGCGACCGCGATGAGCACGGTCCCGGCCACGAGCAGGATCATCCCGATCGGTGTGAACGTGAAGAGGCCGAACGGTTCCAGGCCGGCGTCGGCGAGGGACGCCGCGGCGAGGAGGTTCGGCGCGGTCCCGATGAGCGTCGTGAACCCCCCGAGCTGGGCCCCGAGAGCCATCGGAATGAGGAGCTTCGACGGCGCGATATCGGTGCGCTTCGCGATCCCCAAGGCGACCGGAAGCATCATGGCCGCCACTCCGACGTTGTTCATCACGCCGGAGACGGCACCCGAGACGAGCGTGACGCCGACGACGATCCGCCCCTCGGCAGCCCCGGCCCATCGAAGCACCAGCCGCCCCACCAGACGCGCCACTCCGGTGCGGGACAACCCGGCCGAAACCACGAACATGCCGCCGACGGCGATGACCGCGGGGCTCGCGAACCCCGCGATCGCCCGCTCGGGGGACACGAGCCCCAGAAGGGACACCGTGACCATCACGATGAGCGCCACGAGGTCCATGCGGACACGACGTGACGCCAGCACCGCGACGGTGCCGGCGAGCACGCACAGGACGAGGACGATGTCGGTGGACATGGAACGTTCCGGAGGAGAGTCGGCACAAGTTCGAAGCAAGAGGCGGAGCGCGCCATGTCATCCGTCCATGCGGGCGTCCACCGCCGCGCCATGGCGCGGAGGCCCCGTGCTTCATATCGTCAACATGTCGGCATCCCGCACGACCCGTACTCCGGGGAGGTGAGCCGGCCGGAGGGCGCATGAAGTTCCGCAGCTGTATCTGGATGACATGGTCGCTGGCCCTCCTCGGGTCAGGAGCAGCGGCCGCTCAGAATTCGTCGTCGGACACCGTTCCGTCCGACGGGGAAGGCGTGCGCGTGATCGGCAGAGTGACCGACCGGAGCACCCAGCGTCCTCTTCCCTCGGCCTCCGTCCGCTTGATCGACGTGGAAGACGACGAGCGCTTGGCGTGGGAGGGAGCTTCGGATTCCACGGGCACGTTCCGCGGGCCCCGCGTGCGCCCGTCCACGTACCGAGTGCGGGTGGAGGCACTGGGCTACGGCGAGCTCGTGCAATCCGTGCCACTCTCGGGTTACGGCACGGTCGAGCTGATGGTCGAGCTCAGCCCGAGCGCGCTCGAGCTCGATCCCCTCGTGGTCGTTTCCCGGCGCCGCTCACGCCTGGAAAGCGCCGGGTTCTACGACCGCCGGCGACGCGGCTTCGGACACACGCTGAACCGCCGGGAGATCGAAGACCGCCACCCGTCCACCGTCACCGATCTCGTGCGAGCCATGCCCGGCGTGAGCGTAGCGCCGGGAGGGCTCGGAACCGGAGGGATCATCCGGATGCGCGGCGGCTGCATTCCCGACGTCATCCTGGACGGCGCGAGGTTGTCCGGGCCGGTCCGCCTGGATAACCTGCTCTCGGTTTCCGACCTGGAAGGCTTGGAGGTCTACAGCGGCTCCACCACACCGGCCCAGTACTCCACATCCTCCTGCGGCACCGTCCTGGCCTGGACTCGCGATCCGGGCTCCACGGATGGCCGTCCGTGGAGCTGGAAGAGGGCCGGAGCCGCCGCCGGCTTCATCCTCCTGAGCATCCTGCTCACGAGCTGACACCGCTCGACCCTTCTCACCGCCCTATACGATGAAGCACTACCTACTGTTCTACGAAGTCGTCGAAGATCACGCCGAGCGTCGCAAGCCGCACCGGACTTTGCACCTGCAGCGCGCGTGGGAAGCGCACGAACGGGGTGAGCTCGTGCTCGGCGGCGCACTCACGGAAGGCGCGGCGGGAGCCGCCTTGCTGTTCCGTGGAGAGTCCCCGCGCGTGGCCGAAGCCTTCGCCGAAGGGGATCCCTACGTGACCGAAGGGCTCGTCACCCGCTGGTGGGTGACCGAATGGGTGACCGTCGTCGGCGACCAGGCGGCCAACCCCGTCCGTCCCTGAGCGGAGGGGAAGCCTCTCCGCATCCCGGACGGCTCAGTCCCCCAAGACGTACGCACAGACGAGGGGAGCCACGATCGCCGCGTCCGAGTTGATCTCGAAGCGTGGGGTCTCAACCGCGAGCTTGCCCCACGTGATCTTCTCGTTGGCGGGTGCTCCCGAGTACCCTCCATACGAGGGCTGCGCATCCGTGATCTGGCAGAAGTAGCCCCAGTAAGGCACCTCTCGCTTCAGATCCTGGATGATGCAGGGCACCGAGCAGATCGCGAAGTCCCCCGCGATGCCTCCACCGAGTTGGAAGAAACCGACGGAGGGGTGGGCTCCGGCGCCGTGGTTCTTCTCGTACCACTCGATGAGCATCTGGAACTGCTCGGTCCCGGACTTCACGACCTGGTGGGTGGGGATCCTTCCCCGCATGACGTTGGCCGCGAAGATGTTGCCCGTCGTCGAGTCCTCCCACCCGGGTGCGAAGACGGGGATCCCCGCCTCCTTGGCGGCCACGAGCCACGAGTTCCGAGGATCGATCTGGTAGTGCTCCCACAAGGTCGGATCGTCGAGGAGCTCGAAGAGAAATTCCGCCGGGGTCTTCCGCGCCCCCTCCTCGGCAGCACGCCGCCAACAGGAGACCAGCCGCTCTTCGATCTGTCGCATCACCGTCTCCGGGATACACGTGTCGGTGACCCGGTTCATGCCGCGTTCGTACAACGCCTCCTCGTCCGCCGCCGAAAGCTCACGCCACGAGGGGATGATCTCGTACTCGTCGTGCGCGACCAGGTTGAACAGATCCTCCTCGAGATTCGCGCCGGTACAGGAGATCGCGTGCACTTTCCCTTCACGGATCATCCGCGCGAGAATGATTCCGAACTCGCCGGTCGACATCGCGCCCGCCATCGTCACGAGCATCTTGCCGCCGCCGTCGACATGCGCTTCGTACGCCTTTGCGGCGTCCACCACCTCCCTGGCGTTGAAGTGTAGGTAGTGGCGCTCCATGAAGTTCCGAACCTGACCCACGCTGATTCCCTCCCGTGTTGACCTGGCAAGACCCGAGAACCCCAATGTTAAGAGATCGCACTCGCGAAGGCGACGCGAGTGCACCGTCCCGCCCCTGTCGTGACGAGCCACTCGGGTTATCATCCGCTCATGATCTCTCCCACGTCACTGAACCGGTCGATCGTGCTGACCGTGGACGGCCATGTCGCCCGGATCACGCTCAATCGGCCCGACCGACACAACGCGCTCGAATCCGAAGACATCCAAGCCTTCCGGTCCGCGTTGGCCACCGTCTCCGACGATGACGGAATCCGAGCTCTGGTGGTGACCGGAGCGGGATCGAGCACGTTTTGCGCGGGCGCTTCGCTCAAGCAGCTCAACACGGGCGAGATGAGCGGAGCCGTCTTCGACACCCTGACCGACGACCTCGCCTCCCTGCGCGTGCCGACCGTGTGCGCCGTGAACGGTGGTGCGTACGGAGGAGGTGCGGAAATCGCGCTCTGCTGCGACTTCCGGATCGGCGTCACGACCGCCCGGCTCTCGGTACCGGCGGCCCGCCTCGGGATCTGTTACCCCATCGGCGGGCTCGAGCGGTACGTGCAGCGCCTCGGGCTCGACACCGCCCGTCGCCTGCTCGTCGCCAACGAAGAGCTCACCGCGACGGAGATGCTGGAGATCGGCTTCCTGCACCGGGTCGTGGAGCCCGAGGCGCTCTCGGACGCGACCGACGCGCTGGCGGACCGGCTCGCGAGCTTGGCCCCCCTGGCGGTCCAGGGGATGAAGCGCATCCTCGGAGAGATCGCCTCCGGGACGCTGGACGAGGAGGGCGCCCGGGAGACCGTGGAGCGCTGCATGGCTTCCCAGGACCTCCAGGAGGGTCTCCGCGCCCAGCGGGCCGGCGAGGACCCGCGCTTCCAAGGGCGATGAGCGCACGCGATACCGAAGCGCTGCGCCATCGGCTCGCGCAGATCGACGGGGCGGGGTACAAGCGCTACAAAGAGCTTCGCGGCCGTTGGCGATTCCCGGACTTCACGCTGCACGTGGACCACGTGCAGGGCGACCCTTACGCCGCCCCCAGTCCGGTCCGCGTGGAGCTCCCCGCGGAGACCTCCGAGCTGCCGGCCGAAGGCTACGGGACCGAGCCCGGACGTCTCGGAGTCGCGGCCTGGCTCGCCCGGCGCTTCTCGGAGGCCGCGCGGACCGTCCCGACCAGAGGAAGCGGGCGGAGCGGCGAGGTCCGGATGGAGCATCCCGGGCAGAAGGTCGAGCCGCAGACGGCCGCGCTGTGCCGTCCGGACGGATCCGTGGAAGCTCGCTTCACGGTGGGGTTACCCGGACGGGGTCGCAGGATCGCGGGGGAGCAGGCGGCGACCCTCCTCCTGGACGTGGTTCCCGAGCTGGTCCGCCGGTGGCTCGTGTGTCACGAAGAGGACGTGCCGGAGCTGCTCGCCGCGGCCCGAACCAACGAAGACGCTCAGGCGTTGCGGAGGTTTCTCCGGGAGGAAGATCTCGTCGCGTTCCTCGCGGACGGCGCCATGCTCGCGCGTGCCAGCGGGGTGGAGGACACGCCGCTCGACTCCGACACGGCGGTTCCGTTCGAGAGCCCCGAGAGCCTACGCGCCACCGTGGATCTCCCCCACGCCGGGCGGATCTCGGGAATGCCCGTGCGGCCGGGAGTGACCGTCATCGTCGGGGGCGGCTTCCACGGAAAGAGCACGCTCTTGCGAGCGCTCGAAGCCGGCGTGTACAACCACATGCCGCAGGACGGGCGGGAGCGGGTCGTGACCCGGCGCGACGCCGTCAAGATTCGCGCCGAAGACGGACGCTCCGTCACGGGGGTCGACATCTCGAGCTTCATCGACGGACTCCCGCTCGGACGCCCGACCCACGATTTCACGACCCCCAACGCATCCGGCTCCACCAGCCAGGCGGCGTCGATCGTGGAGGCGATCGAGTCCGAAGCCCACGTCCTGCTCATCGACGAAGACACGTCGGCCACCAACTTCATGACCCGAGACCGCAGGATGCAGGAGCTGGTGCCGGGTGCGGGCGAGCCCATCACGCCGTTCGTCGACCGGGTTCGCTCGCTCCATGGGCGGGACGACGTGAGCACCGTCCTGGTGGTGGGAGGGACCGGGGACTACCTGGACACGGCGGACACGGTCGTGCGCATGGACACCTACCGTCCGTACGATGTGAGCGCGCACGCGAGAGAGACCGCGCGCCAGCACCCCACGGGGCGGGCGACCGAGGGCGTCGACGCCCCCCTCCGTGCACGTCCGCGCCGGATCCGAACAGCCTCGCTCGACCCCTCCCGGGGACGGCGTGACACGTATGTCCGTGTGCCCGACGCACGAACGCTCCGGTTCGGCACCGACACCCTCGACCTCGGCGCGGTCGAACAGATCACTTCCCGCGCGCAGGTCCGCTCCATCGGACTCGCGCTTGCGTTCCTGGCCCGTGTCGACGAACAGGTGCTCGACGTCGCCGAGGCACTGGACCGGGTGGAGGCCCTCCTCGAACGAGAGGGCCTGGACGGCCTCGACCGCCGCCGTCCCGGTGACCTGGCCTGGTTCCGTCGCTTCGAGCTGGCCGCGGCGCTGAACCGACTCCGCTCGCTCCGCGTGGGGGAGAACGAGGAGGAAGCCGGCAGCTCGGAGGATGGGACAGGACGGTGAGCGGAAGCCGCGAAGACCCTTCCTTGCCGAGCTTCACCCTACCCGAGTCCATCCCCCCGATCGGACACGAGGAGCCTGACCTGGCCGTCGCGGCGCCCGGCGCGTCCAGTGCCTTCCGACTCGACGGAGCGCGGGTCTCCGTCCACGGGACCGCCAACGGTCCCGTGACCGACGTCTGGATCGACGGGACCCGGGTCGCGGCCGAGCTCGACGGATGGGAGGGAGCCGTCGCGAACACCGTGACGTCGCCCGGCCGGATGCGCCGGGAGCGCGTCGGCAGGGTAGGCTCCGCGGAAGAGGTGTTCCTGGTCCCGCCGAGCCTACCGTTCGCGGCCTTCCAGTGGACCGGATCCGGAGCGGCACCACTCCGGCTGCGAGCCTGGCCCGACGCACCCGGGGTTCGCTACCGAATCGAGGACCGCACGCTGACGCTGGCGGCCGACGACTCCGATCGGCTGCTCGTGGTGGGACTCATGTCCGGGTCCGGGCAGTGGACCGTGCAGGATCATGCGGAAGGGGACGGCGTGCTCCTGGTCGCGAACGGATCCACCGCGCCTCGTACGCTTCTCCTCGCGCTCGGAACTCCTGATGCGCTCCGGACCGCGATGCGCAGCGCACGGCTCCTTGCGACGCACGAAGCCCCCGCGACGACCGGACCGGGCGTGGGCACGATGCGACTGCGGACGGGCGTGCGGGAGCTCGACGACGCGGTTGCCTGGATGAGCGGAAGGCTGCGACACGGCGTGACAGGCAGCGGAACCCGCGCCACGCCCGCGCCCCTGGATCAGCGGGCCTGGCTTTGGGCCGGCCTGGCGGCAACGGCGACGGGCGACGAAGAGAGCGCCGAGCGTTGCGCCTCGATCCTCGAGCGACTGGCACCGGACGAAGAAGGCGCTCTGCTCGCGGGATCGATCGGATTGGCCACGGGGAAGAGCGGCCGAGCCGTCACGTGCGCCGAGCGGTTGCTCGATCCGGAGCTACCGCCTCCGGCCCCCCACGCTCCGGGCGCGGAGATGTTGCGTCGCCTCGCGCGCCACAGACTCGCCGACGCACTTCGGTACGCGGCTCCGGAGGAGGTCTTGAGCCGGCTGCGGGAGGAACCCGTAGCCAGGGGCGGCGTCGGCCTGCCCACCGTCGGAACCCCACCTCCGAACCCGCCGAGCCTCGAGTCCTGGATCCGCTCGCTCGTTCGAGACATGCGCGGTCGAGCCGTTGACCGTGAAGATGTCGGAAGGGCCCTTCGGGCCTGGGCGGACACCTACACGAACATCGACGCGGGATGGGCTTCCTGGCGGTCACATGTCGGCGAAGGGCTCACGAACGGGCATCACGGCATTGCCGCTTGGGACGGGCTCGATCGGGCGGGCCCACCGGCCGTGACCGGGCTGCTCCTGGCCGGTATGGCCTACGGATGGCTGGGGAGCGAACCCGACGCCCCCGTCGGCAGGCTCCGCTTGGCCCCCCGGATCCCCACACACGTCACGAGGTTCCACGTTTCGGGCATCCCCATCGGTGACGCTCGCGTCGCCCTGGCTTATGAGCGGACGAACGGAACCTACCGGTTCGAGCTCGAGGTGGAACGGGGACGGGTGCCTCCCCTGGTCGCATTCGAGCCGACCCTCGGGTGCCGGGTGGAGCGGGTGCGTGTGGACGAAGCGCCGGCGGACCCCGAGATCACCCTTTCGGGAACGGGCACCACCATCCGGCTCCAGACCCCGCTCGACGCGAAGCGACGGATCGAAGTCGACGCACGCTGAGACGGACCCGGCTCAGTGCCGCCGCTTTCTACCCTTCACCTTGGGTGGGGCGACGCTCTCGTCGAGGTATCCGTGCTCGATGAGCAGCTGATAAAGGCGCGTCTCGCGCTCGGGTAGCTGCGTCTTCGCGACTTCGCGGGCGAACTCCACACGGTGGATTTCCGACATATCGTCGAGGATCGCGATCGGAGCGCCGTAACGCAAAAGGATGCGCTTCGCGTCGACGGTTACGGGATCACTCACGATACCCACCATCCTGCTTGCGAGGGGGATGTTATAGCTGAAAAACGAGGAAACATAACATGTTACGTGTCCGGCTCCAACGCGCCCTCAGTGCATCGCGGGCTCGTTCTCTCCGTCCTCGTCCGGCTCGACGAGCCCCGAGGGCACCACCAGTGGTCCGTTCAGGTGGAAGCGGGGAACCTCCACCCGAAACCTTTCTCCCGTGGGCCGCGCGAAAGTGTAATACCCTTCCATGTAGCCCGCCGGTGAGCGGAGCACGCAATAGCTCCGGTACTCGTGAGCGTCTCCGGGCCGCAGGCAGGGCTGCTCTCCGACCACGCCCTCGCCGTCGACCTCCGCGTCCTCACCCACGGAGTCGTGGATGAGCCAGTGGCGAAAGAGGAGCGTCGCGGGCGTTTCCCCCTCGTTCTCCATGCTGATGTGGTAGGAGAAAACGAAAGTCCCGTCGGCCGGATCGGAGTCCGCCAGGGAGAAACGCGGGCTCACCTGTATCTTGATGCCCTGGGTGGCTCTCTCGTATTGCATGAAGATCCCGTCGGAGTTCGAAAGATCACAGTCGCTCGATGACGACTGTATGCGTATTACCCGACGAGAAGAGAATCGAGCCTCCGAGGAACTGGGAGACCGCGTTGTTGAGGTCGTCGGCATCGGTCGTCACCGACACCGCGATCAGGGCCTGAGTCGTGGGGTCACCCGGGAGCCCGCTCGGAAAGTCCAACCGCTCGTAATCCAACTCGTAGCCGTTACCCTGGAAGGTGAAGCCGTCGGGCAGGTATTCCACGAGCCCGGGCGGGACCACACCGGCGTTCGTATCCGCGGGCCAACGAAGGCTGTCCGCCTGGAACTGCGCGGCGGCGATCCGCACGACATCGACATCCGCCGCGACCTCCGTCGCTCGCGCCCGCATGACGACCGTGCGCATGTTCGGGATCGCGAGGCCCGCGAGGATCCCGATGATCGATACGACGACCAGCAGCTCGACCAACGTGAAGCCGCCGTCGGCTCGCTTCGAACGCATCCGTCGCACATCGACGCTTCGCTGCACGCTCATCCCCCTCGGACTCTCGCGCCCAGGTTGAGCTCGGCGGCCCAGTCGGCCAGGGATTCCGTCGAGTCGTACACGACCGTCTCCTCTCCGACCGAGCCGACCAGCTGATAGTCGCCGCCTCCTCGCACGAAGTACTCGACGCCGTTGCCGGTGTTGACGCCGGTGTCTTCGAGCTGTTCCGGCAAGCTTCCGTTCTCGGCTCGGTACGCTTCGATCTGGGACGCGGTGACGTACATCGCGGTACGTAGGCCCAGGAGCTGCTCCTCCGGCGGAGGTGGCTCGATCGGGTTGAGCACGACCCACGCCGGCGGAGCGATCAGGAGGTAGACCGCGAGCACCCCGAGGTTGATGCCCAGGGGCAGCATCCACTTGGATTGCGACCGCCGCTTCTGCTTCGCGCGAGAGGCTTCGTCCCGCTGCGCCGCATGCTGGAGCACCTCCGCCAGGGTATCGGCCGTCTCCTTGCCGGAGCCGACGTCCTTGGCATGGTACGGCCGAACCTCGTCCTGATCGCTCATCGACGGTGGAATGAATGCTCGGAATGGGAGAGGAGTCCGACAGCCGGCGCACCGACCGACCCCGTGATGATATCCGTGATCGCCTCACGGGGACAGATGTTCGAAGGGATCGCCGGAGCCGACGCACTCGACGGTGTTCGCGGCGTGACCTAACTTCGAAGCATGAGCAGCCGCGCGCTATCCCGGTCGGAAGAGGACTACCTGAAGGCCATATACGGCCTTTCCGAGTCCGGTGACCCCGCCTCCACCACCGCGATCGCAACGGTTCTGGACATCCAGCCGGCGTCCGTGACGGGAATGATCAAGCGCATGGCGGAAACCGGGCTCCTCGAGCACATCCCCTACCGTGGCGTCCGGCTCACCGGTCGGGGCACGAAGGAAGCGCTCCGGGTCCTCCGCCGACACCGGATCCTGGAAACCTACCTGTGCGAACGGCTGGGCTTCTCGTGGGACGATGTGCACGCGGAAGCCGAGCGTCTCGAGCACGCGGCGTCCGACAGGCTAATCGAGCGGATGGCGGCCGCGTTGGAATTTCCCCACTACGATCCCCACGGCGCACCGATTCCCACAAAGGGCGGAAAGATCGAGCCGGCCGACCCCGCCACACTCGCCGACGCACGCAGGGGTGACCGCGTCAGGGTGCGCGCGGTACGCGACGAGGATGGCGAGACGCTTCGCTTGATCGCCGACGAAGGTCTGCTCCCGGGTGTCCGGGTCGAGATCCGGGAGCGGCGTCTGGGAGAGGGCGCGATCGCCGTGAGCCTGGGGGAAGACACCGCGGTCCGGTCCATCGAGCGCGAGCTCGCCCGCCAGATCTACGTGGTGCCGGACGAAGACTGAGCATCCGCCACGGGCATGGCGCTCACGACGACCCCCGACACGGTGGGAGCGCGGCGGCCGGACCCGAGGGACCCACGAATACTCCGAAGCGTCGCATGACGACGGACGCGAAGACCCCGGTACCGTCCCCCCGGACGCTGGGAACGCGGATCTGTCCGGACGGATTGAAGTTTCCACCCCGAGCCCAATCCACGTAGTTCCGGTCCGCCGCGCTGATGCCCACCGTCGCCTGAGTCCCCTCGGGAAGCCCTTGTTGAAGCCGCACGGTCAGGTCCTGGTCGAGGTCGAAGCGATCGAAGACGCCGAACTCGCCTGGAAAAACGATCGTCGTGTCCGATGCCGAGAGGGACAGCCCCAGCAAGTAGAGCTCGTCCGGCGCCTCGATTCCCTCGTCGCCGAGCGCCACGTCCAGGCCGTCGATGCGGGTCTCGTTCACGTACGCACGCGCACCGTCGGATGGCGTCCAACGGACCTCGAACGGAGTGTTCGGCGGAAGGGCACAGTCGGACGCTTCCCCCTCGACCCGGAACGTCCCGGGGATGCGGGTGCGACCCTCCAGCGTGCGTCCGTCCGGCAGACGGACATCCAGCTCGAGCTCGTCCCCGCTCCTCAGACCGACCGCCGCGACCCCGGCGTCGTAACACACGCCCGGACGCTCACGGCGGGGGTCGCTCACGCACTCGTCGAGCTCGGCGCGCTCGAGGCGAAACCGGACGCCGTCCGCGGGTCGCCTCACGGTCACGCTCGCGCGACGGAGCACGGACGGATCGCCCCCGGCCCCTCGTGTTCGTCCCAGAAAGACCCAGAGCCGGTTCTGTACCCCCGGGTCACGGCCCGGCACGCCCACGAGCGCGTACGCCTCGGCGACGATCACGTCCTCCGCTTCGACGACGGTCACCTCCTGAAGCTCGCAGCCCATCAAGAGCAAAGCGCCTAAGCCTCCGAGGAGCATCCCTCGCCGAGTACACCGCCGGGAATTCGTCAAAACCGGACCTCCAAGCCCACCGTCGGCAGGACGGGGAACATCGAGACCCCCGAGCGCACGGGAGGGTCGTCCTCGTAGTCGAAGGAGTAGAAGAGGACGTTCTTCTGGTTGTAGGCATTCACCAGGTTGACATAGGGGACGAGCGTGCCCCACGACTTCGTCATCGATTTCCTGAAGCTCAGATCGAGACGGTGGTAGGTGGGGTAGCGGGACTGGTTACGATCTCCCAGCTGCACCGCGAACCCGGGATCGAAGGATCCGTCGTCCCCGTCGGAGCCCGACCAGCGCAAGCGCCCGCCGTCGTCCACGAAGCGGGGCGTGTGGTAGGCGTACGTGCCTACCGGTCGGGTGAACGGCGTGCCCGTCCCCACGTTGAGGCGCACGCCCCCCTCCCACCCCCAGGGCGCCGGATAGCGGAGGACGAGGTCCATATCAAGGCGGCGATCGAAGACCGGCGGGTAGGTGATCTCGGGGCGGGGCTCGACCGCCGAGAACGGGTCGGCGAAGGTGCGGTCGGCCTCGAGAAGGGACACCGCAAGCCACCCGGTCACGTCTCCGCGCTCACGCCTGAGGAAGAGATCCACGCCCCGAGAGGTTCCACGACCCTCGAGAATATCATCGAGCTCGTCGTTGGGGTCGTCCGCTGGATTGAACGCCACCACTCCGTCGAAGTCGCGCAGGTAGCCCTCCACCGACCAGAACCAGTTCGATCCGAGGTAACCCTCGACCCCGACCTGGAGCTGATCCGAGACGAGGTGTGGAGCCCGGGCCCCCGCCAGGATCCAGATGTCGAGCCCGAGCGGGAGCTCCTCGTCCCGGAGCGAATGCAGGAACTGTGTATACCGGCCCGCGGCGACTTTCACCGCCGTCTCGCCCCCGCCCATGAAGCGCTTCAATGCCACCCGTGGCGAAACCGCCACGGTCGGGGACCCCGGGTCGGGAATCCAGGTGTCGGCTCGCACGCCGGACTCCAGCAGCCAGGCGTTCGGACGGCTCCACGTGGCCTTGAGGTACGATCCGACCAACGAACCGGTGCCCTCTCCTCCCGAGAACCGCGTCCCTCCGCTCACGAAGCGGTTGTCGTAGGCCATCCGCTCGAGGCCGACACCGGCGCCCACGCGCCATCGGGCAGTCGGCCGCGTGTCGAGATCCGCCCGGAGCTGAGCCTGCCGGATACGGCTCTGGAAATCCGTATCAGCGAAATCCGGGAACTGAAGGCCGGTCGCGAAACGGCTCATGTTGGCATGGAGGCTCAGAGAGCCTCCGCCTCGGCGGGGATGGCGCCACCGAAGCCCCACGAGATCGTTGCCCCAGTCCCAATCCACCCGCAGGGGGAAGTCGTCCGCGTCGAGGCGGGTCAGGTCGAGCACGTCCCTGCCGGAATAGGCCGTCAACGTGAGCTGGTTTCCCGCCTGCGACCACCCCTCCAGAACAGTTTGAAAATCGGTGAGATGGTAGGGAAACTCGAACAACGGCTTGAGGAGCACGTCGAAGTACGAGCGTCGGGCGGACGCACGATACCGCACGCTCGACTGTCCCAACGCTTCCGCCGCTCCGGTGGGCAGCCCTCCGCCCACCGCGGCCCTGCTCGCGAGCAGCGAGAGCCCGGCATCCACCGAGGTGGCTCCGTCCCCCACGTCGCTTTCGATCTCGAGCACCGACGAAACCCGCCCACCATGCTCCGCGCCGAATCCTCCCGATGAAAGCTCGACCCGCTCGATCAGGTCGGCGTTGAAGACCGAGAAGAGACCGCCCAGGTGAAAGGGGCTGAAGATCGGCGCCCCGTCGAGGAGGATGAGGTTCTGGTCCTGAGAGCCCCCACGCACGTGGAACGAAGCGGAGAAGTCCGAAGTCGACACCACGCCCGGAAGGACTTCGATCGCGCGAACGGGGTCGGTCTCGGCGACTCCCGGGATGCCGCGCATCTGCGCCAGATCCATTTCACGCACGGTCACCCCGGCGACTTCCTCGAACCGCGCGCGCTCGCGGCTCCGCTCCGCCTCCACGGAGAGCCCCTCGAGCTCGATGGCCCGGGCGGAAAGAGCGATCTCGAGATCCACCGTCTCCCCCGGCTCGACGTCGACGACCGACGTGTGTTCCGCGAACCCCAGCGCGGTCACCTCCAACGCATGAGCGCCCGCCGGGACCGTGGGAAAGCGAAACGAGCCGAGCCGTCCGGATACGACGGAACGGGTGGTCCCGTCCGAGGCTTCGAGCCGCACCGCGGCTCCCACCACCGCCACGCCCTCACCGTCGTGAACCCGCCCCTGCACGATGCCGGCCTGGGCCGAGACGGCACCTCCCGACGGCCACACGCCCACCGCGAGAAGAACCACCACGACAGCTCCCGGGGTCCGGTATCGGGACCTCACGCACATCCTCCATACTCAGGCGAGAAGGGGACCCGGCGCGCTCGTCCGCACGCCGGATTCCGCTCGAACAAAAAGTGGATACACGCGAAGCACGGCCGATGATCATTCGGAGCCGAGCTTCGGGGCCACGGTCCGGAAGAGCCCGAGCGGACCGGCACCGCGCCAACCCGCACGCCGAGGACCCGTCCTCCGAGGAAGATCACTCCACACCGACGTCTCGGCGCGCCTCGCCGGCTCACGAGACGCTGGACACACCGCCCCCCCGAGCCATCATTAGGGAGGCGGCACGAGGGACACGGCCGGGCGCCGCGGCGAACTTCAGGAGGCCCCTTGGATCAGATCATCGACTTCCTGCTCGCGCACCCGATCGTGCTCTTCCCGATCCTGGTGGTCGTGGCGATGGTCGTCTTCGCGCTTCTCAAGAAGCTGTTGAAGGTGGCCGCGGTGTTGGCGATCGCCGGGGTGCTCTACGTGTTGTTCTTCGAGTACTTCGGTCCGGGCCTCTGATGCCGGTGGGCGGGCGGGCGGCCGGCTGGTCCCCGACGGACCGCGGCCCTCAGAACGCGAGCCTCCGGGTGATGTTGAAGCCCAGACGCCACTCGTCCGGCGTGAACTCGGCCGCGCTCCCTCCCAGCACCTGACTCTGATTCATCCGGATCTGGTTCGTGAGCACGACCTTGAAGAAGTGTCCGCGCGTCCGCAGCTCGACCCCGAACGTGCCGGTATCGAACTGCTGGCCCCGCCGCGCTTCGCTCACGATCCACTCCCCGAGGATGTTCACGTTGGCCGTGAGGGCGACGTGCCCGTGGAGGCCGAGCACGAAGGCGTCGTCCGCCTCCACGTCCCGGATGCGGGGGTTGCGTAGATAGGTCGGCACGAGCCCCACGGCGGCACGCTCTCCGAGTCCCGCATCGAGCACGAGCTGGGCGTAGAGCTGCGCCTCGTTGTCTTCGGCGCCTTGCACGAGCGCCGGCGACGTATTCCACGCCACGGCCCCCTTTCCACCCAAGGCGAGCGGCAGCTCCTCGGAGCCACCACGCCACAGCCGCCCCTGCACACCCAACTCCAGGTTGTCCTCGAGATTACTCCGCGTGACGCCGACCATGGCCCGGTCGGAGACGGCGTAGGCGAGCCCGAGTCGATTGATGACCGGACCGTCGAGGCCCCACAGGGCCCCGGCCCCGTCCGCGACGCGCGGAGTGAAGCGGTGGGAGATCTCGAAAAGGAGATCACCCTGGGGCACGGTCGTGGCGGTGGGAAGGTTGGCGGCGTGGGAGGACTGGAACACCTGCCCGGCTCCGGAGACGGGGCTCCAGAGCGCGAACAGCAATACAGAAAAGACCGGAAGCCGACGGGTCATGAGCGCCTCCAATACGCGGGGTACACGGTTTCGTCACCCCTCAAAGCTCAGTCTTGAAAGCTTGAAGCGCTACCGCGCCGTTACCTCCATTCTTCGGCGTGGTCCTGCGCGAACGTGCGGAACGAGCGAGCGGGGCGGTGCAGAACCTCCTCGATCTCCTCGCTCACCGAGGCTCGGACACCGGCACGAACCGCTTGGTAGAGCGCGATGACCACCCCCGCCACTTCCGGCGACCATCCGGCACCGGTGAGCCACCCGAGCATCTCTTCGTCGGAGCAGCTCTCGAATCGAATCTGCCGACCGGAGACCTCGGAGAGGACCTCGGCCATCTCATGGTGCGTCAGCGCCTCCGGTCCCGTCAGCGTATAGGCCCGGCCCATGTGCTCGGACCCCGTGAGCGCCACCGCGGCAACCGCCGCGACATCCCGCCCGTCGACCATGCTCACCGCGGCGTCTCCGACCGGCATGGCGAACACACCGGTCCCGCGAATGCGCTCGCCGAGAAAATCTCTCTGGAAGTTCTGCATCAGCAGGTTCGGGCGCAGGAACGTGTAGTCCACACCCAAGGAAGCCACGTGCTTCTCGAGTCGACGGATGGGCAGGTCTCCTCGGACCTCCATGCCCATCGCCGAGAGCGCGACGACGTGCTCGGTCCCCGCCTGCACGGCCCAATCCAGAAGCGGTGCGAGCGTGTCGTAGGCGTCCGAAGAGAAGGGGGGCGGCTGAAGAAATACACGGTCGGCCCACTCCACGGCCGCATCGAACGTGGCGGGCTGACGGTAGTCCAGCTCCACGACTTCGACCTCGGGATCGAACAGGTCCCGGGCGAGCGCGGGGTTGCGAGTGCCGGCCTTCACCTCGACGCCCTCGTCGACGAGAAGCCCTACGAGTTCCGAACCGACGATGCCGGTGGCACCGGTGACGAGAATACGATCGCTCATACCCCGGACGATAGCGAGAACGGACGCCCGAAGGCAACGCGCAGGGAGCTGACCTGCGCTCCGAGCTCACCGTCCGAGATCCGGCGGACGGGCCTCCCTCTGGCAAGCGTGACCGGAGACCGAGTCAACCCGCGTCGGCGGCGCGGAAGCGGTAGCACCACGCCTCTCCCTCCAACACCGTCTCGCCCTCCTGCCGCCTTACCTCCACGCGCAGCTGACATACCGGCTTTTCCGGGTGCACGCTCTGAACTTCCGCGAGGCCCGTGATGGTGTCCCCGATGTAGACGGGCGCCGTGAACTTCCAGTCCTGGCTCAGAAACACGGTCCCGGCTCCGGGCATGTCCTCGGCCACCAACGCGTGTAACACGCCAGTGGTGATTCCCCCTTGAGCCGTGAGGCGACCGAACGGGGTCCCGGCGGCGAACGCCTCGTCGAAGTGCAACGGGTTGTGGTCACCCGTGATCTCCGCGTATCGCCGGACGTGCTCCTCCGTCACGGTCATGGTTCGCGAAGCCGTCTGTCCGGGCACGAGGTCCAGCTTCATCTCCGCTCTCCCAGAAGAGTGTTGAAGGGGTAGGGCAGCCGATCTCAGCTCCCTCACCACCGGCTACTTCCCATCTTCACCCTCTCCACCCTCGGCGGAAAGCTCCAGGGAGGCGATGAAGGCCTCGATGCGGGTTTGAACGAGGTCTGTGCTTTGGGGTGACAGCGCGGCACCCGCCGGCACGTGTCGGTCCGGATCGCCGGGCTCCTCCACCGGGACAATCTCCTTTCGGGCCGATCCGAGCCGTCCGAAAGCACGCTGCGTCTCGCGTGCGTCCACGACCCGGTCACCGGGGACGTAGGCGACGAGCGCGGGGGCCGTGACGCGCTCCAGCTCGGAGGTCCGCACATGCTCGACGAGCGCCATCATGGGAAGGAGTGCTCGTGTAGGGTAGCACGTCGTCCAATAGCGCTCGTGCAGCACGCCGTGCGTCTCGGAGCAGCGCTCGGGCCCCTCCACGAGCCGGGCGATCCATCCGCCCCACGGCCAGAGGAGCACCCGGGAGGTCGGATCAGCCGGGTGGAAATTCGGTGAAAGCAGCACGAGCGCCGATACGTGCTCCCTGAGCCGCGGCTCCATCGCCGCCCAGGTCGCCAGAGTTCCTCCGGTCGAGGTCCCGACCAGGATGACGTGGGTCCCCAGTCTGCGTCCCACTGCGACGGCCTCGGCTGTGTCCTCGAGCCAGTCGTCGACCGTCACCTCACCCATCGCGGAAGCGCTCCGGCCGTGACCGGCCAGCCTGGCGAAGTACACGTTCGCCCCGAGCGTGCGCCCGAGGTCGGTCATGAGCGGTTCGACCTCGTGGGGGTCGGCGGAGAACCCATGGAGATAGACGAGGGCAAGGCCGGTGCGCCGACGCTCGGTGGAATCCCTCCAGACCACCCGCTTGGCCGCCCCGGGGCGGAGGTCGGGAATCCCGCGCTCCGAGGCCGCCAGATACGCGTCGACGTCCCTCCCGACGTCGGGCATCCCCTCGAGCGTGCCCATCGAAGCGCGCGGGCCCGACCAGACACCGAACAGGAGGAGCGACAGCGCGACCAGGAGCACAGCGAGCTTGCGCGCGCTCACGGCTGCCCCCCCGGGACCATTCGCGTCGCTTCCGTGCCGCAGAGTCGACTGGCAGGAATCGCCGGGGCATCCGAGATTTCAGCGACCCTCGACTGGAGTGAATCATCAGGATGCCAAGCGACGACGCGCACATGGGCCTCGGACGGGCGAGCGAACACGCCGACGTAACCGACCCGGAGACGGGCCTCGCGAACAAGCTCCACTTCGACCTGGTCTACCGGTACCTCTTTCTCGCCGGGGACCGCGGGGTCGCGTTCACGGTCATGCTCATCTCCGTGGACGAGCCGAGCGCCCCGGAGGGCAGGCTCCCGAATCAGGAGGATATCGCGAACACGATCCACCGCACGACGCGAGCCGCGGACCTGGTCGCTCATGTCGAGCAGGGGCGGTACGCGGTGCTTCTCCTCGGCACCAACCTCCCGGGCGCCCGGATCGCGGCGGACCGTCTCGAAGCCGCGCTCCGCGAGCATTCCTTCGGCCCACCCGCCATCGGGCTGGCGACGTTCAACCCGGACATCGCCGACTCCGCGGAGCTTCTCCGAGCGGCCGAGTCCGCGCTGGACGCGGCCCACGCGGCCGGCGGTGGTGTGGAGATGGCTTGAGCCCATCGATCCATTGCACTCTTCTGATCGGTTCGAGCATCTGGTCGACCAGACGACCGGCACGCAGCCCTGGCGCCGGATCGTCCATGCCGTGAACGGCATCACGTTCGCGTCCATCCTCACGTTCTGGCCCTACTCGGAAGCAACGGCGATCGTCCTGCTGACCGGCGCCGTCGCCGCTCTGCTCCTCCTCGACGCGCTCCGCCTCAGGCTCCGCCGACTGAACGCGTGCTTCTTTCGAGTCTTCAACCGGCTCGCATCGCCACGCGAAGCCGACCACATCGCCTCCTCGACATGGTACATGCTCGGCATCACGCTGGCCGTCGTTCTATCGCCGACGTGGGCGGCGGTATCCGGTATCCTCGTCCTGGCCCTGGCCGACCCCACGGCGAGCTACGTCGGGCGACGATGGGGTCGTCGTCCCTTCCTGGGCGGGTCAATGGAAGGAAGCGCGGTCTTCTTCCTCGTCACGCTAGCGGTGCTTCTCCCCCGTCATCCCTGGGCGGTCGCCCTCGCTGTGGCGCTACCGATCACGGTGCTCGAGCGCCGAGCGTGGCCCCTCGACGACAACCTCGCGATCCCCGTCGCGTGCTCGGTCCTGTTGCATTGGTTGGAGGGCCAGCCCTTCTAACAATCCACCAACTCGATCGTGTCCGGGCGGTTCGGCACGACGCAGAGGAACTCGAAGGGCTCCTCGCCCTGGTCGGCTTCGTAGTTGTGAGGCACGCCCTCCGGAATGTATACGACGTCGCCCGCCTTGACGTGGTGGACCTCGTCTCCGATCTGCACGCGCGCGCTTCCCCGGAGGACGTATTGCTCGTGCTCCACCGTGTTGGTGTGCATCGGCATGCCGCCGCCCGGCTCCATGATGAACCGCCGCATGGCGAAGTTCGGTCCTTCGTCGGGACCGATCAGCACCTGACGCTTCGTCCCGGTCCCGGCCTGGACCTGTTCGGCGGGCAACGTATCTGCATGACGTACGGAAGACATTCCGCTCTCCTGTCGTTCGGTGTTGGACAGCGCGTGGCGAACGCCGTACGGCCGGCGTTCCCCGGACCACGGACTGCTCCGTGAAGTGGAGCGCAACAGGCGTGACCGCGCAAGGATCGAGACCGGCCACTGCTACACCCATCCACACGAAAACGGCCCGGCAGAACCGAAGCTCCACCGGACCGGTGCGAGACGCCCGTGACCCTCCCGCCAACGGACGTCCGCATGTTTCGTGGCTCCACCGAAAACCCCTGCCCGAAGCTCCCGGTGGAGCCCGGGAGGCTTCGACCGACGATCGTCGTGTCGACCGATCGTGTGCTCGGTGCCAGCCCCCGCATGCTGATTTAGTCTAACTGCCGCAGTCGCCGGGATCAGTCGGGAAGGGCCTTAACCGAATGTAGGGGATTCCCCTACGGGGACACCCAGTGCCACACTGATCCCACCAAGCCCGCGGCCCGATCGCATACCGGCGCGGCGGGATCTAGCGGCCCGTGGTAGGCTCGGCCCCGGACGCCGGCTCAGGACCGGGGTCGGTAGACGCTCACCCGGAGAGGCGGTGCGATGGAGTAGCTGAACCGGAGACGGTTCTCCCCTTCCACGATCACGTTGGAGATCTTCTGGCGCGTCTTGGGATAGTCGTGCCCCTGCTCGTTCTCGACGATGAGCACCTCGTCCTCGTCGAGATTCTCGACGAGTGTGTCGAGCTGCTGACGCAAGCGGTCCAACAGCACCTGCTCGGTTTCGTCCTGTACGTCCCCTTCGGCTTCGCTCACGAGCTCGTGGACGTCCCCCCGTTCGTATCGCTCCTCGAGCTCCTCGAGAGATATCGCTCGGGCTCGGTTTCTACGGAACGACACCTCGTTCAGAGCCTTGGAATCGAAGTTGGGATCGACGCTCTGGTACGTATCGCCGTATTTCTTGAAGATCATCCCAGAGACGCTCAGGAGTCGGGGTTCAGGAGCGCATCGAGCTCTTCGGGCGTCAACTCGTCGGCGGAACGGGAGCCCATGCCGTGCGGGGAGCGGGACCTGCGTCCGCGCGTGGCCGCCGCGCGCGTCTCGGTCTTGGGGGCTCCGGAATAGTCGTACTCGGGAAGGTGCTCTCGCTCGATGGGCCGGTCCAACCGATGCTCGATGCTCTTCACGGCGCCCAGATCCCCCGCGGTCACGAACGTGACGGCCGTACCCGTCGCGCCGGCCCGGCCTGTGCGGCCGATCCGGTGCACGTAGTCTTCGGGATCCAACGGAACGTCATAGTTGACGACATGGCTGATGCCCTCCACGTCCAGGCCGCGCTGCGCGACGTCGGTCGCGACGAGAGCCCTGACCTTCCCCGAGGCGAACCGCTCCAGTGCACGAGTGCGGTGTTTCATCTGCCGATCCGAATGCATGACGTCGACCTCGATCCCCTCACGCTCCAGCCGTCGCTCGAGCACGTCGGCTCCCGCTTTGGTGCGGGTGAAGATCAACACCTGACTCCACTCGGGATTGGACATCAACTCGATGAGCAGCTCCGGCTTCTTGTCCGGCTTGACGGAATAGAAGCGTTCCTCGATCCCGACCGCCGTCGTGCCGGAGGGGGTCGCCTCGATCCACTCCGCATCGCGCGTGAGACGGAGCGCCAGGTCGTGCACGCCGTTCGGCATGGTGGCGCTGAAGAGCATCGTCTGACGCTTGGACGGCATCGACCGGAACACGTCCTCGATTTGCGGACGGAAGCCCATATCCAGCATGCGGTCGGCCTCGTCGAGAACGAGGTATTGGACGTTCGACAGGTCGACTCTGCCCGACCCCATGTGATCGATGAAGCGACCCGGTGTCGCGACGATCACCTCGTAGCCCTGATCCAAGGCCGTGATCTGCGGCCCGTAGCCCACACCACCGAAGATGCTCTCACTTCGGATGCTCGTGCCCTTTGCCAGGGCCTGTGTGTCTTCGTGGACCTGTTGCGCGAGCTCTCGCGTCGGGCAGAGCACCAAGATCTGCAAGCCCTTTCCCGCCTCGATACGCTCCAGGCCGGGAATCATGAACGCACCGGTCTTACCCGTGCCGGTCTGCGCCACGCCCACGATATCGGAACCGGCGAGAGCGGGTGGAATGGCCCGTTCCTGAATGGGCGTGGGGGTCGTCCACCCGAGCGCCTCGACGGCAGCCAGGCGGTCCGAAGAGAGGCCGAGATCGGCGAAGCTTTTCGTATCCAAAGAAGACTCTTCCTGCTGAGCGCATCACGGGGTAGCGGCCCCCGAAACGTGACACCCGAGGAGCCTGAAGTTGATGAGGCGCGCTCGATCCGATGGGCCACCGTGCGTGTGACGTAGGCTCGATCGGATGCGCCCCGGCCAAGAAGATAACGAGCTTCCTTGCCAAGGGTGTAGGAGCTTGGACAACTTGGCCGCATCCCGAACGGGAGTGCTCCGAACTTTTCATCGACCCGACACGAGTGAGCCTGCCACCGCCATGGACGCAGATTCCACGAACGAGGATCGCATCTCGGTTCTGTTCGTCTGTCTCGGCAACATCTGCCGCTCTCCGCTCGCCGAAGGCGTCTTCCGAGCCCTCGTCGACGAACGCGGCCTGAACGACCAATTCGAGATCGACTCGGCCGGAACCGGAGGTTGGCACGTGGGCGAGCAGGCGGACTCGCGAGCCACCATGGTCGCGAAGCGCTACGGCGTGGCGCTCGAAAGCCGTGCCCGGCAGGTCACGGAGGAAGATCTCTCCCGCTTCGACTACGTCATCGCGATGGACCGCGACAACCTCGACGTGCTCGAGGGTATGTTGGGGTCGTCCGAGGCGGATACCGAGCTGCACCTTCTTCGGGAATTCGACCCTCGAGGAGACGGCGATGAAGTGCCGGACCCGTACTACGGCGGTGCGAGCGGGTTCGAGAACGTCTACGAGATGATCGAACGCTCCTGCACGGCTCTGCTCGACCACATGCTCGCACAACGGTGATCGACGCGCTGCCGGAGGAGTTGCGCCACGGGGTCGAGCAGGCGCTTCGCACACGGGAGCAATCGCCACGGATCGTCCGCGTGGAGCCGGTGGCCGGCGGGTGCATCCACAACGGCTGCCTGATCGTGACAGACACTGGCTCCGAGTGGTTCCTGAAGTGGAACCGGACGGTCCCACCGGGCATGTTCGAGGCGGAAGCCGAGGGCCTTCGGGCCCTCCGAGCCACCGGCGCCGTGAGGGTGCCCGAGCCCATGGCCTGCGAGGCCCCCGAGACGGAAGGTCCCGCGTGGCTCCTCATGGAGTACGTGCGTCCTGGTCCCGTCCGACCGGGATCGGAGCAGGCCCTCGGGGCAGGGCTGGCCCGGCTGCACCGCTCCGCCGTCGACCGCACGTTCGGGTGGAGCGAGGACAACTGGATCGGCTCCCTCCCCCAAGCCAACCCGCTCATGGAGTCTTGGGGGGAGTTCTGGCGTGATGCGCGAATTCACCCTCAGCTCGAGCGAGCGCGGCGGAGCGGGAGGCTTCGCGATCCGGTATTCGACCGACTCCTCGAAGCCACGCCGGGTGCGCTCAGCCACGTCGTCCAACCGGAGCTCCTCCACGGCGACCTATGGCAAGGAAATACCTTGACGGCGGAGGACGGGGAGCCGGTGCTGATCGATCCGGCCGTGTACCGCGGCGACGGAGAAGTCGATCTCGCGATGTCGGAGCTCTTCGGCGGCTTCGGGTCGGCGTTCTACGAAGCCTACGCCACGGGCCGACCCATCACGTCCGAGTATCGCACATACGGCCGGGACCTCTACCAACTCTACTACCTCCTGGTCCACGTGAACCTGTTCGGCGCTTCGTACGAATCCGCCACGCTCGCCGCGGCCAGACGGGTCATGGAGGCGGTCGGTTGAAGGGCTTGGATCGACGCCGCGCTGGTCCTTTTCTTGCAGCCTGAAATCGGCGCACCTACCTTTCGTCGCGGGTCGATGGGGCGCCCCAACCCTTCCCCTTCCCCCATCTTCGGATGCATTGCACATGTCGGACAGGCGCGAGGCAGCCGCGCGTTCCGTGGCCGCGGCGAGTGATGTGACGCCCCCGGGTCCGGCGGCCGACCACGAACGAATGCTCCTGCTCGAGTGCCGGCTGGAGCAGATGAGGGCGGCGGTCACGGCCGCCCGTGAGGAGGCCGACGACGCCCGGACCAAGCTGGCCGACGCGTGCGCGCGGGAAGCCACCCACATGCGCCGGTCGAGCGTTCTGCACGAGGAGCTCGCCGACGCGCGCGCCGAGATCGCCTCGCTCCACCGGCAACTGGAACGCTCCGAAGCCCTCAGGGCCGAAATCGAGGGACATCTTTTCGAAGGGGGAACCCGGGAAGACGCCGAGGAGCTGGTGCGCCTCCGCCAACAGGTCCTCGCCGAGGATCAACGCTCCGTCGTGAACCATCGCACCCTGACCCGGCTGCGTGCCCGGATCGAAGAGCTCGTAGCGAGTCGGGAGACGCTGCTCACGCGGATCGCGGAGTGGCAGAAGCTCATCAGGGAAGATGGGCCGGAGGCCGCCGATCTTTCCGAGTTCCTGGCCGAGCTGCGCCGCGAGATCCTCGACCTCGAGCACCGAGACGTCACCAGTGACGCCCGGGAGAAGGCACTGCGGGAGCGCCTGACTCAGGCGGGCATCGACCCGGACGCGGAAGCGACCGCTCTGGAGGCGGACGAGCCCGAGCCGCGCACCGACGAGGCGGTATCCACCGGAGCCGACCCGAGCGAGGACGCTTCCCCGGCTGCGGACCCGGCTGCGGACATGCCGGGCCGGAACCGCGAACTGCCAGCGTCCCGCCGGTCGCCGGCCCCGGCCCGGCCAGGCCCCGCGCGGAGCGATACCGACGCCGCGACGGCCGAGTTGGCGGCGGCGGAGGGCCCCGCTCGGCGAGCGGACCTCCTGCTCCGTCTGGGCCGGAAGGGAGAAACGGGCATGCTCGACGTGATCCGCCCATGGACGGAAGCTCCGCAAGCCTCGGTGCGTGCCGCCGCGTACGAAGCTCTCGGCCGGCTTCTCGAACGAGAGCCCGAAACGCTGGAGCCGCACCTGCGCAGGGGGCTCGCCGACACGGACGCGCGCGTGCGGCGACGCGTGGTTCTGGCCGCGGCCACCGCTCGAGGGCTACCCCCCGAGTCTCTGCTGGAGCCCCTGGAGGAAGACCCCGACGGGCAGGTACGTCGCGTCGTCCGCGAGGTCCTCCGGCAAGCGCGATCGACCACATCCGACCCCCGGCAGAGCAACGGGCTTGGCCCGGGTGCCCGGGCACCGTCCGCGCCGACGCTGGAACGCGAGCCCACGCGGGATCCACGTCCCGAAAGCTCGCATGAGCCGGCCCACTCGCACCGTTCCTCGAGGGCTCGTTAGTGGAGATCCGATATCGGAGAAAACACCTCGCAGAGGTGCTCGGCATCCCGGAGCAGCGCCTCGCCGAAGCCGATGACCGGACCGATCCGTCGTCCGTGAACGGCGGACCGGACGACTACGGTCCCGAGGATCTCTCCGCGTACCGGGAGGCGCTCGGGCTCCGACCCGGCCGGCGCCCCCTGCGGCGGCAGCTCTTCCTCAACTTCAAGGGCGGCACCGGCAAGACCAGCTTGTCCGTCTCGTACGCGTACCGGCTGGCCGAGATGGGGCACCGCGTCCTGCTCGTGGATCTGGATTCGCAGGGGCACGCCACCCAACACATGGGCTTCGAGGGAGAACACTGCGCGCATACGCTCCACGACGTGCTGATCGAGCGTCTGCCCGTCCGGGACGCGGTCGTGGACACGCCGTTGGCGGAGTTCGATCTCTTGCCCGCCAACCTCGGCATGAGCACCATCGAGCTGGCTCTCATGCCCCTGGCCGGGCGTGAGTACCGACTCAAGAAGGCGCTCGACGAGATCTCCGACAGCTACGAGTTCATCGTCATGGACGCGCCTCCGTCGTTCGGCCTCCTCAATCTGAACGCCCTGATCGCGGCCGACGACCTCTTCGTGCCCGTGCTTCCCGACTTTCTGTCCTTCCACGGCCTCAAGCTTCTCTTCGAAACGCTCAACGGGCTGGAGGAAGATCTCGACCATGCGCTGGAGCGCATCTTCATCGTCATCAATCAGTACAACCCGACGACCCGGATCGCGCGAGAGGCGCGTGAAGCGCTCCAGACCCACTACCCCGAGTTCCTCCTGAAGACGATCGTCCGCCAGTGCACCCGGTTCGCTCAGGCGTCCAGCGAAGGGTTGCCCATCTGCGCCTTCGACCCGCGAAGCAAGGGAGCGGAGGATACGGATTCACTCATTCACGAAGTGATGCCCACCCCGCGGGCGGAGCAGCAGGAGAAGAGCGCATGAAAAACGGATTCAACGCGAACGTGCCGGTGCGGAAGCCACGCACGCGGATCGGCCAGATGCTCACGGAGCTGACCTCCGAAGCGGAGGAGCGAGAGCTCGACGATCTGGTCGAAGCCCAGGAGGAGGCGCCGGCCACCCCCTCGGAAGACCCGGACGCACCCCGAACCCCGGACGAGCCGGAAGCCCGGGATGATGCGGCCGACCCCGATGTGGAAGCTCCCACCCCACCGACATCGTCCCGGCCTCCGAGCGATTCGACCCGCCTCGCGGCCGGCCGCGAACGGGTGGCATCGCTTCGCGACCGGCTCGCCGCGGCGGAGCGGGCTCCCGTCGCGGACAGGCAACCGAAGGAAACCGCCGCGAGCGTGCTGGAAGTCGTCGAGGACCTGCACGATCGCCTGGAAGCAACGATCCGAGAGCGCGCGGAAATGGCCGAGACGCTCGACGACACCCGAAGGCAACTCGCCCAGGTCGAGTCGGAGCTCGAAAAGGAACGGAGCGCGCGCGCCGCGATCGAATCGCGCCGGGAGGAACATGTACGCATCGCCGAGGAAGCGGTCACCGAAGCCGAGGCGCTCGCCGCCGAGCGTGACCAGGTCCTTTCCGAGCTCGCCGAACAACGGCGGCTCGACGACGAACAGGCGGAGCTCCTGGCCGAAGCGGAAGCGATGCTCGAGCGCCGGGACGCCGAACGGGCAGAGGCTGCCGCGGAGGTGGCGGAACTGCGCGAACAGCTGGAGACCCGCTCGGCGGAGATCGCGGACCTGAAGAGCCGCCTCCAGGCCCGGTCCTCCGACTACGCTCGCCTGGAGACCCGTTGCCGGGAGCTGGAGGCAGAGGTCGAGAAACTCACCGAAGCACGTGAAGCGCTGGAGGCCATCGAAGCCCAGGTCCACCGCCGCACCTGACCCCGACGATCCGTCGGGAGCGAGCCACCACGAAAAGCCCCGTCAGGCCCCGGATAGAGGCCCGGCCTGGTGGCGGGTCGCCACCCGCACTACGCCGCCGAGGTATCCACCACCTCCGCGATCCGGTCGAGCGCCTCGAGTAGCGTCTCGTCCGAAGCCGCGTAGCTCATCCGTACCCACCTGTCGTCTCCGAACGCGGCGCCCGGAACGAGCGCGACCCCCGCCTGCTCGATGATCTCGGAGCACCAGGTCGTCGCGTCCGGCACACGGTCGTCGAAGAACCCGTCCACCCGGAAGTACACGTAGAACGCACCGTCGGGCTCGATCAAACGCACGGACGGGAACAGCTCGCGCATGCGCGCGACCACGAGGTCCCGGCGACGCCGAAAGGCACGTCCCATCTCGGCCACCGCCTTCTCCGACGCGTCCACGTTCCGATACGCCTCGAGCGCAGCCATCTGAGTCGGTGTCGAAGGATTCGAGGTGACCTGACTCTGGAGTGCCGTGAGCTTGACCGCCACGTCCTTTTCGGCATAGGCGAAGCCCAAGCGCCACCCCGTCATCGCGTGGCTCTTGGAAAGCCCGTCGATCAGCACGGTCCGACCGAGGCTCTCGGGATCGAGCTCGAGCAAGCCGGGCGCCGCCGACCCCTCGCCGTGGTAGATCCTCCGGTAGATCTCGTCGCTGATGAGCCAAACGCCCCGGTCACGCGCCCACTCGGCGACCGCGGTGAGCTCCTGGTGCGAATAGACGGCACCGGATGGATTGCTCGGAGAGTTGAGAATCAAGCCCCGAGTCTCCTCCGTGACGGCACGGTCGAGATCCGCCGGCGTGACCTTGAAGTCACGCGACTCGGCGCCCCGAGCCACCACGGGCTCGGCGCGAGCCAACTGCACGAGCGCGGGATACGTAGTCCAGTACGGCGCCAGCATCAGCACGTCGTCTCCGGGGCCGAACAGGGAGAAGACGGCATTGAACAGCGCCTGCTTCGCACCGGTGCCGACCACCACGCCTTCCCAGGAGATCTCGCGTCCCGCCCGGTCCGCCAAGCGATCGGCGATCGCCTTCCGCAGCTCGGGCAAGCCGGGCGCCGGCGTATAGCGAGTGATTCCCCCGCGTATGCCCGCGATCGCCGCCTCCGAAATGAACTCGGGCGTATCGAAATCCGGCTCACCCGCGCTCAGATTGATGATATCTCGTCCCTCGGCAGCGAGCCGTTTGGCGAGGGCGCTGACCGCCATGGTGGCCGACGGCTCGAGCTTTCCGATATTTTCGCTGAACGTCATGCGATCCTCTCTCCGGTGGCAGTGGGGTCGAGAATATGGGCGAGGCCCGGGTCCCGTGAAAGCGACCACCTGGCCAGAGAGCCGCGGTATGGTGACCTTGTGCGTCTCATGAACGACGCATCCCCCGAGCACCCGCTCACGCTCTACTTCGACCTGGTGGACCCGCTGTCCTTCCTCCTGGACAGGGAGTTGATGGCCGCCGAACAGGAGCTCGGCGTGCGCGTGCTGCGCCACGGCGTGGAGATCAGCCCACCGCCCCACCCACTCACCGCGCCTGGAGAGGCTCCGTGGAAGGAGCGGTGGGCACAGGCGGAGGCCGGAGCGGAGGAGCTCGACGTCCAGCTGCGGAAACCGGCCATCGTGCCGTGGAGCCGCAAGGCCCACGAGCTGTTGCGCCACGCCGAGCAGGAAGGGAAGGCGGACGACCTCCGGGTCCGAATCTTCCGTGCGTTCTTCGAAGAGGGCTCGGACATCGGACGCGTGGATGTTCTGGTCGCTCTCGCAGTGGAAGCGGGATTCGACCGATCCGGCACGAAGGCCGTGCTCGATGTGGACCGCTACGACGAAGAGGTGGCTGGCCGTCGGGAGGCGGCGCTGGATGCCGGGATCCGCGTCATTCCCACGCTCCTCGGGGACGCAGGCCGGCTCGAGGGCTTCCGCAACCGCGCTTCGCTGAGCACCTTTCTCAGTGGGTCCTCGTGACCTTGAGCACGCCTCGAAAACCCCGACCCCGTGGATCATGGCCGGCTACCAGCGCAAGACCGCATCCTCCCCCTCCGAGATTCTGGAGCACGCCGAATCGGCGCTGCCGGAGATGGTGGGGCTCACGAAGGTCAAAGCCTCGGAGCACGGAGCGACCTTCAGCGGTGACGAAGGAACGGTCACCTTCTCGGTGCATCGACACGGTCCGTATACCGATGTCGTCGCGAGCACCGACCGCCTACGGACATCCCGCCTCGACTACGAAATTCAACGGTTTCTGAACCGACTTCCGTACGAGCCGGGTGATCGCGGCGGGCGAGGGGCGGGAGAGCCGACCGGCTAGCCCTCCTTCTTCCGTCTTCGACGCGAACGACCGCGTCGATGTCTTTCCGTTCGGACCTCAGGATTACATAAAGTGGACTCGTTCGAGGACCTCGGGATCCGCCCCGAGCTCGTGGAAGCGCTCGCCTCGGCGGGTATCGAAAAACCCACGCCCCTCCAGGAGGCGGCGATCCCGCTTCTCCGGAAGGGCAACAACGCGGTGCTCGCCGCCGGCCCCGGCAGTGGGCTTCTCGCCGGGTGGGCGGTGCCCCTACTGCAGCGTGTCCCGCCCGAGAATGCCGGGGCCCATGTGCTCGTGCTCACGGCGGACCGGGACACCGCGACGCGCCTCGCTGAATCGATCGCGCTGCTCTCCCGCGACACCGGACACGCCGTGGCGGGGCTCGGGGCGCCCTGGGCCCTCCCCGGCCGAGCGCACGTTCTCGTCGGGACGCCCGCCGATGTGCTCGCCACGATCCGCGAGGACGGAATCTCGCTCGACGCGGTGCGTGCTCTCGTGCTCGACCAGGCACAGGCCGTCGAGCGGCTCGGAGGCCTGGATTCGGTCGAGGAGATCCTCCAGTACCTACCCGAGGGCACGCAGCGCGTCCTCACCGCCCTGCCGGTGACGCCGGCGGTCACCACCTTCGTGGAGCGCCACCTCAAGCGTGCGGTCACCATCCCGTCCGCGCATGACCCGTCGGGCACGCCGAGACGCGGCACCGTGCGATACCGCGTCGTGAACGAGCCCGCGGATGAAGCACTCGCAGCCGTCACCGCCCAGCTCTTCGAGGACGGAGCCCGCCACGTCCTCGTCTTCTGTCGCAACGAAGACAGAGCCGCCGATGCTGGAGACCGGCTGACGTTGAGGGGCTTCGTGGCGGGAGCCCCCGGCGAGACCGACGTTCCCGTGTGGCTGGGCGTGGACGCGCTGGAAGCGAGAGGGGCCATCGAAGGCGCGGACGGCGTCGTCGTGGTCAGCGCCGACGTGCCTGCGGACCCCGACACGCTCGACCGGCGACATGGGAGCACGGAGGCAGGCGTCGTTCTCCCCCTGAGCCGCGAGGTGGGACACCTGCGGGACGTGGCGCGACGCACCGGTTACGAGCTCACGCCCTTCCCGGAGCCTGCCCACCGGGCGCCCGAGAGCGTACGCGAGTTGCACGAGACGTTGGAGGCCGCGTTGAGGTCCGAGGACATCGGGCCCTACCTCTTCGCGCTCTCTCCGCTCTTCGAGCGTCATGACCCGGCTGAGATCGCCGCGGCAGCCGTCGCTCTGCTGCGAGGTGGAAAGGGGGGAGCATCAGCGACCGCCAAGCACGAGGCCGAGCCATCTCACTCCGCGACGCCCTCGTGGGCCAAGCTCTTCGTGAGCGTGGGCAGCCGTGACGGGTTGGTCCCCGGCGACCTGCTCGGCGCCGTCACGGGCGAGACGGGCGTGGCGGGCGACACGGTCGGCCGCATCGACATCAAAGAGAGCCACACCCTCCTCGAGGTCCACGACTCCGTGGCCGCCAGGGTGATCCAGGCGCTCAACGGCATCACGATCCGCGGACGTTCCGTGCGTGCCGACTTCGACCGCCCTCGCCGGACCTCCGCCCCGGCCGGGCGACGGAAGGCTCCGCGAAGCTGAAGCTCGTTCCGTCCACACCGGTCCTCGAGCTATGAAGAGAGGCCGCGTCGCCGTGGCGACGCGGCCTCTCTTCGTTCCGCGATCCGTGTACGTCCTCTCCCTCCGCCGGAGATGCGTTCCGGCATCCCTACGGGGTCGGGACCGATCCGGGCGAGACTACTGGATGGCGTCTTTCAGGCCCTTGCCGGCACGGAAGCCGGGAGTCTTGGTCGCCGCGATCTGGATGCTTTCACCCGTGCGGGGATTCCGCCCCATCCGTGCCTTGCGCTGCTTGGCCTCGAACGTGCCGAAGCCCGTGATCTGGACGCGCGTGCCATTCTTGAGCGCCTTGGAAATGACACCCTCGTCGGGTGAGAAGAGGGCATCCACGGCCCGCGCGGCGTCGGCCTTCGTCATGCCAGTGTCGTTGGCAAGTGCGTCCACGAGTTCGGACTTGTTCATCTGGCAGCTCCTGTGACTGGGAATAGGAAGAGGTCGCGGCCGGAGCCGCCCTTCATTCGGACCCTGGAGAGCGTGCTCCGGAGGAGTGGACGATCACTCGAAAAGCCGCATAAAATCAAGAGTTCCCGGGCCCGGTCAGTCTGAATACGACCAACGGTAAGCCTCGCCTGTGGGACCGTCAAGGGAAGGATTCGCCGGACAGGCGCCGCAGCGCGCGCATTCCGCGGGGGGCTCGCTCCCGTTCGGAGCGCTCCGCGCACCTACACGGCGGCTTTGTTGCTCGCCTTCTTGAACATGGAATAGACGAAGAATCCGAGTGCCGCGACGAGCGCGAGCTTCACGGTCAGAGCGACCAAGCCCATCAAGAGGCCCAGCGCGGGGATGACCACCGCGGCGAGGAGCTTGAGCAGGATCAGGCCGGCGACACCGGCCGCCGTGAGCGTGGCGAACGTTTTCATGGAAGACTCCGAAGTGAACGTGTGCAGAGGCGCTTCGGCATTCCCTACGGCCCCGGCGGTCGGCGGGTTTCGGAATCGGCGGGCAAGGGCACGGCACGGTCGTGGCGCACCCCGACCTCCTACTTGTAGCGGTAGGTCACCCGTCCGCGGGACAAGTCGTAGGGCGACATCTCCACCTTCACCCGGTCACCTTCGAGCACCCGGATGTAGTTCTGTCGCATCTTGCCCGACAGGTAGGCCAACACCTCGTGATCGTTCTCGAGCGTGACCCGGAAGGTCGCGTTAGGAAGCACTTCCGTGACCGTGCCCTCGATCTCAATTGCGTCTTTCGCCACGCGTATCCGTAGCCTGCGTTAGAGTTTTTCTGGAGAAATCGAACGCTACACAGGGCCCGGCTCCGGGGCAACGGCTCCGGACCGCGGACCGTCACATGCGGAATCGGTAGCTGAGCTTCACGAACAGCCCGTCCTGCGTCGGACGGAGGTCGCGGAAATCAAAGGCCACGGGGTCCCGCATGTCCCGTGAGTAGCCGACGAAGAAGACGGTTCCCGGCGAAGGCTCGTACGATACCAGTCCTTCGACATGGAAGTCGTTCCGGTCCGAGCCCCCGCGGGCCGAACAGTCCCCGCCCGAACAGCCCAACAGACCTCGTCCGGACTCCGGGTCACGGAGCGCGCGCGACTCCTGCGCGGAATACTCGAAGATGCCCCGAACGAACAGCGACCTGGAAAACTGGTACTGGGCACGGACGCGGGGGATCACGGCGGACGAGTGCTCCGATCCGTCCCGCTTCCGGACCAGCCGGGTCTGTCTCACGCCGAGCTCCGCCGTCAGGGACCGAGTCGGGAAGAGATTGACGCCGACCTCACTGGAATAGGAAGTCGCCGGCTCCACCGCGACGCCGAACGAACGGTCGAAGATCGGCGTATCTTCGACCGTGAAGCGCCAATTACCGCGCACCCGCTGCCATTTGTTCACCCACATGCCGACCGTCAGCCCGTCGAGTCCGTCGAAGTGCCCCTGGTCGGGTCGGAACGGCCGCACCGTCCCTGAAGCGTCCTCGACGAACAGGCCTTCGTACTCGGAAGGTTGAAAGGCGAACCGCCCGCGCGTGTAGTTCCCCCAGAACGTGACGTTGTCTCGGAATTGGAAGCGCCACCCGAGCTGGGCCCGGACCTCCTCGGCCTCCTCCCCCGCCCAGAAGCGGTCATGGTCCCAGAACGACCGCAGATTGAAGGACGGGTGGATGGACTGGAGAATCCCTCCGGAAGGGGCGTACCAATTATACGAGACCCGGCCCTCGAGCTTGGTGTCTCCCACGCGCCGGAAGAAACCGCTGCCCGCGCGGAAGTCCGGATCGGTATCGTGAAACTCACCGTTGAAGGAGAGCTCACGCCCCGAGCGCTCGACGCGTCCGAACAGGAAGCGCCCGTCCATGCGTTCCGTGGGGGCGGAAGGGTCGCGCGTGAAGCTCGCCGCCGACATGAGCGAAACCATGTACCTGGAGCCGAAGGCCAAACGAGCGTCAGCACCGGCCAGGCGGTTGTAGTCCGCCGAGCCCGCGGTGCGGTCGGTATATACGCCCCCGACCGTGGATCCCTCGCCGACGTCGGTCCTGACACGCAATAGATTCACGGCCGTGTTCCGCCCGGCGTCGTCAAAGCCCTCGTCGAGCGCACCCAGGTAACCCACGTTCGTGCCCCCGACCTTCCCCGTGAGCTTGGCCCCGGCGATCGGGTTGACCACCGAGCGGGTGTAGACCAGCCGGCGTGGCATGGAGAAGATCTCCGTCCCTTCGAGAAAGAACGGGCGCTTCTCGGGCAGGAAGATCGCGAACCGTTCGTTCACCGAGATCTGGCCGGCATCGGCTTCGACCTGGCTGAAATCCGGGTTGAACGTGGCGTCGAGCGTGAGGTTGGACGTGACTCCGTACGTGGCGTTGAGCCCGAAGGACGCGGTCGGATCCTCGTGCCGGAAGCCTTCCCCGCCCGGATCGAGCGTGCCCACCCGCGAGCCGGTGAGCACCGGGTTCACCTCCATGAACAATCCCGGATCGAGGCCCTGGAGTCCGGTAAGCTCACCATACTGGGAGAGTTGGTTCGCCACGTCCGAGCTCTGCGGCGCCCATGAGCTCATGAAGCCCGAGCGTTGGACTCTGCGGACCACTTGGATCCCCCAAGCCTGTTGCGCACGCTGAGGGAAGCGCAGGCTCTTGAACGGGATCCTGACCTCCACCTGGTACCCCTCACCAGTCACCCGGGCCTCGGAATCCCAGATGAAATCCTGATTCTCGTCGATGGGAGGTCCGAAGTTGCGTCGTCCCCCGCCACCACTTTCGCTCCACATGCCGTCGTGTTGCACACCATACGGGTTCACCGTGAACACGAACGCGCTGCGCTGATCGTCGTAGGTGTCGAGGAGGATACGGACCCAGTCGTCCGTGCGCTGAAAGCCGTCCCGCTCCGTCAGCGTCGCACGGATGTCCTCCGGCTGCGAATCCATCGCCCGGATACCGAGGTAAAGGGCCTCCTGGTCCACGAAGACCAGGACTTCGGTAGCCTGACTCGCGGAAACGCCTTCGTCGGGCTGGAACTGAGTGAAGCCGTGGAGCACGGCGGCTTGGCTCCAGGTCGGCTCGTCGAAACGTCCGTCGACCTCGATCGCGGCGCCGCTCACGGACGGCGTCTCGATGCGTGTCTCTCCGACCGAGCCGTCGTAATAGGCCGAGGCACCGGGGTCGGCCGTGTCGGCCGTGTCGGCCGGCAGAGCCAGGGCGGACACGAGAAGGGGCAGGAACGTGGTATATATCATCAGCGTGGGTGTGGGCTGCGAAACGTCTTACGAGAGCGCCTGTGCCGACGGAACACTCGCCGCACGAGCGGCCGTGCCCCATCGTGATGGTGCGCAGATTAATAAAGACACTCGAACCACCCCAGCCGTTGAACTCTCCACCGACATCCCACGGCGGCTATTCGGAGGAGCACCGGAAGGCGATTCGGCGCTCCGTGCGCGGCGGAACCGACCCGACCTGCCCCATTTGCTCCGTGCCGATGGATCGCCGCCCCGTGCCACCGAGGCCGGACGTCTCCTACGTCCGGGATCGACTGTGGCTGACGTGTCCCTCGTGCGGGCGGTCCCTGGTCGTGGATCTGCGGGGGCCCTGACCCGGCGGTGGCGCGCGACCCGGGCAGCTCCGAAGTTGGACACTCGTCCCGCCTCCATCCTCTCGACTCACCGTTCACCATGGTCCGCACCATCCCACTCGCGCTCACAGCGTTCTTCACCGTCGGCGTCGTGACTCCCCTCACGGCCCAGAGCGGCTACCCGGCGCTCGGACCCGATCTGCCCTCGTCGACGCGAGCGATGGCCCTCGGGGGCGCGTACGTGATGGACGCGGGGCGCGCCGACGCGGTGTTTCGGCATCCCGAGCTTCTCCGCGGTGCCGGGGACATGACACTCGACCTGCAGCGATGGGGAAGCGCGGCGAGCACGGCGTCGGTGTCCGCCGCCACTTCGTGGTTCGGAGGAGATCTGGGCGTGGGCGTGGGAGTCCAAACGGTCCAGCAAACCGGAAATCCCGGAAGCGACGTCGACGGCCCGTACGCTCAAGACCCGATGTTCGTGCACGGCGGCATCGGCATCTCCGAGCGGGCCGCGGTGCTCGGCCTCTCGGCCGCGCTCGAAGAGGTGGACTGGGGCCTGTCGTTACGGCTGACCGAGGCGTTCGTGGGAGTCCCCGGCGTCGACCGGTACTCCGACCTGGAGCTGGGGTTCGGCGCGGCGCGGGAGGTCGGGCCCGTGACCGTCGGCGCCGCGTACCACGACGTGCTGAGGAGCGTCTCCGAGCTCACGGTCGGAGTCGGCGGATACGGGTGGGAGCTGGGCTTCCTGGACGTCGGGCTGAGCGGTCGCCTGGACTACTACGATGCGGACATCCAGGTGGGCGGAGGTCTCGAGCTCGGGTACTGGCCGATTCGCGGGCGAACCTTCATCGCGCGAATCGGTGCGCAGACGACTCCCGATCCGACCGCAGCTCGTCCGTTCACCTTCGGTTTCGCCTATTGGGGTGACGCGTTGACCGTGGAATGGGCGTTCCAACCCTTCGACGGGATGCCCGAGAGCGGCACGCACCGCTTCTCCGTGGGCTGGCGTTAGCAGCCCACGGCCGGTTCACGGGCTTTCGACACGCGCCTCGAGAAAACCGGGATCGAGCTCACCGAGCCCGATCTGGTCGATGGCTAGCTCGCCGGCCGGGACGGCGTCGAACACGAACCGGACCTCCCGCAGGCGGGACACGTCGATGTCCGGCGATCGTGCCGCGAAATCGGACAGCGGAATCGCGTACGTCTGCTGAATGAGCTCCCAGTGCTCGCGGAATCGCTCGCGCTCCCGGTCCCGCCGCCGGAGCACATAGGTTTCCAGCGGCCTCCGGATCGCGCCATAGGCGCTCAAGGCCACCCGGGAGGACTGGCCGGCCGCGTCGACGATCTCGACCGTCACGTCGACAGCCGGCGGGTCTTCATCGACAGTGTCGGAGGGGGAGCCCTCCGACTCGTCTCCCGAGGGTGAAGGAACCTCGTGGGTCGGCGCGAGCATGAAGCTGAGCGCATGGTCCGCACCGACATTCCACCGCTCCACCACCTCGGCCGGTATCTCGACCACGTACCGTGCCGTGTCCGCCGGCGTGCCTTCCAGCCCGTCCGGTCCGTAGTTCCAACCGACCAGAACGGACTGGTTCTCCTGAGACGCCGAAGTGTTATTCCGGTTGCTCGACCGGAGCAGCAACATCGTTTCCTTCCACGACGCGAGCCCCTCCCCCCGGATCCGCACACCCGGCTCCGTCCCGGTCGTGACGTCGATATCCTCCTCGAACGTGGCCAACGGACGAAAGGAGCTCGTCTCGAACCGCGTGACGTACATCGTCTCGGGGAGCCACTCGCCGACCGTCCGGTGATCCCGGAACATCGGCAGGTAGGAGCGATCGCCCGTGAGGACGACGTCGAGGAACGCGGAGATGTAGAGCTCGGCGACGCGTCGCTGGTCCTCCCCCGGGATGAGCGGACGCAAGTCGAGGATGCGGCCACTCCTCGGCCCGTTGTCGTGTGGGCCCCACACGGTGTTCCACTGCCCGTGGTTCGCACGGTAGACGTAGATGGCCGACTTCAACCTGAAGTGATCGGGGTCCGTGAAGCGAACCCGGTCGTAGAGCCGGACCCCGTGGAAGCTCGTCACGTCCCCGTCGTGCGACCCGTGAAAGGTGAGGTAGCTCACGTCTTCGACCACGACCCTCCGCCCGGTCGGGAGATACTGTCCGTCGACCGGAGCGATCGACACGATGCCTCCGATGTCGAAGCCGAAGTCGAACTCCAGCGTGGCGTCGTCGGGATAGTGGTCGAGGCGGTTGAAGGCGGCCGCGTTCGCGACGGCCTCACCGCCGCGCGAATGCCCGATCAAAGCGATTCGCTCCAGATCGACCTTGCCTTCGAAGGGATTTCCGTCCTCTTCGTGGAAGCCTTCGAAGAGCTCCAGATGCTTGAGCAGGAACCAACCGCGCGCGTCGTTCTCTTCACGGATGCTTCCGTTCAAGAAGTTCTCGTCGACGCTCGCGAGAATGTAGCCGCGGCTCGCCAGAAGCTCGCCCAGATAGCCGTAGCCGGGATCGGAATAGTCGCGCATGTCGTGATTCCCGTGCACCACGAGCACCAGCGGGAACGGTCCCTCCCCGTCCGGATACCAGACCCGCGCGTTCAGGGGCATCTCCTCCGGTCCGAACCCCCAGTATTCGTTCCGCTCCTCCTCCGACTCGCCGAGCTCGAGAAGCTTCGACGCATCGACCGACGGAGTGCGCATCGTGACTGAATCTCGGTACTCGGGGCGGTTCGCGTCCGTACCACTCCCGTAGTAGAGCGTGCGCACATCGTGTGGCCCCATGCGGCCCGGGTCGGGGGCATCGAGGACCTGGCGCGCGAGCACTTGTTCCGCGTCGCTCGGGGTGAGCTCGAGCGCGGGGGTGCACGACGCGGCGGCTGCGAGCGCCAGGGTGATCCCGGCGCGATGTCGTGTGATAGGTCTCATTCGGCACAGGTTAGCGGGGTGTCGACGGACGGGGCAAACTCCGGCGGGGTGCCGTGCCCTGGGGTCCGCGGTTACCGTTCGGCTCACCCCAACCAGGAGCTACGGATGGCCAACCCCACGGTCACCTTCCAGACGACCCACGGCACCTTCGAAGCCGAGATATTCGAAGACCAGGCTCCCGCGACGGCAGGCAACTTCCTCGAGCTCGTTCGCGACGGCTTCTACGACGGCGTGGTGTTTCACCGGATCATCGAGGGGTTCGTGATCCAGGGGGGCGATCCCACCGGAACGGGGCGTGGCGGTCCCGGCTACTCGATCGACGACGAGTTCGCTCCGGGTCTTTCGCACACGGGCGAAGGGATCCTGTCGATGGCGAACGCCGGGCCCAACACGGGTGGGTCACAGTTCTTCGTCACCCTCGCGGCGACACCGTGGCTCGACGGGAAGCACGCCATCTTCGGTCGCGTGACCGACGGAATGGACGTGGTGCGGGAGATCGGGGACGTCGATACCGGACCGGGCGACCGCCCCAAGGACGACGTGGTCATGGAGAAGGTTACGGCCACGGAGTCTTCCGCCAGGGGATAGCATCTCGCCTCACCGGGCGCCCGTGGCCCCACCTCGCGCCCGGCGGGGCTCGTCACCACCGCGCGCCCACTGCTCGAGGCGGCCGACCAGCGTGTCCGAGCCGGCCTTGCTCGAGCCGAAGAGCCCGTCCTCACCTCCGTCGGCCTCCATGCGTTCCGCGACTCCGTGCAGGTTCAGCCAAGCGTCGAAACGCTCGCTGATCCGGAGAACCGAGTAGAAGAGCCGGGGCCGTTTTCCCCGGCCCGCGACGAGATCGACGAGCATCGCGATGATCGAGACGTTGAAGACGATGACATCCTTCATGCCGTCGACGGCGAGCTTGAGCTGGAAGATCGCGAAGTCGCGGAAAGTGACGCCTCTGGATGCCACGTTCATGTCTCGATGCCTTCGGTTCTGTGGTTCGGGATGTCACGGTTCGGAACGCCGGCAGCGGGACCATTCCCGCGCTCACGCGGCCCTACGCGGTTCCCCCCACGGATGATTCACGGCGCCTCGGCCCGACCGTTGAACAACCGGTCCTCCCGACGTGTCATTCAAGCAGTGGGCGCCACCCGCATTCCAGGAACCTTACCTCGGGGGCGCCGTACGAAGAGATCCGCGGCCCTCGCCCCCACCGGAGCCCTTGGCCAATGCAGCGTATCCTCCGAGCCGCTTTCGTCTCACTCGTGCCGGTCGCGCTCGTAGGTCTCGGAGCCCCGGCCCTGGTGAGCAACGGCGACGGCGAAGATTCCGGCCCCGCCGCGGCCGCGCCGACCGACCTTGCGGTGGACGAGCGCCCCGGCCGGTACCCCTTCTATTGGACCCGGGCGATCTACTCCAGCGGCTCGAGCGGTGGGTTCTACGGCTGGGGGCGACGCGAAAGCTGGGCGACCGACTTCCCCAAGAGCGACCGCCAGTTCGTCACGGTGCTGAAGCGGCTCGTCGAGATCGACGTGTGGGACGGCGAGAACGCTGTGCGGCTCGACGACCCGATCCTGAGACACTTCCCCCTCCTGTATATGGTGGAGGTCGGATACATGGACCTCGGCGACTCCGAGGTCGAAGGGTTGCGCAGCTACCTGGAGGCCGGTGGATTCCTCATCGTGGACGATTTCTGGGGTGCTCGGGAGTGGGCCGTGTTCCAGGAGAACATGGGGCGGGTCCTTCCGGACAAGCCCATCGTCGACCTTCCGCTCGAACACCCCATCTTCAGCACCTTCTACGACATCGAGGAGGTGAAACAGGTCCCCGCTCGCGGACGCGGGATTCCAGGTGGCCCGCCCGCTGCGGAGTGCCGCGGATGCGAGCCGACCGTGAGGGGGATCTTCGACGACGACGGCCGGCTCATGGTCGTCATCAACTGGAACACGGACCTCGGCGACGCATGGGAGTGGGCTGAAGACCCCCGATACCCGTTGGAGTACTCGACGTACGCTTACCAGATGGGCGCGAACATGATCGTCTACGCCATGAGTCATTGATGAACCTTCGGCGTGGGATCCGGCGCGCATGAACACGGTGTTCGAGTTCCTGTTCAAGTACCGTCCGCTCGTCTTCGAGCAGGGCGACTTCACGCTCGCGGCCTCGGGAAGCGCGCGGATCTGGATCGGTGTGGCCGCGGTGGCGGCGATCGCCGTCACCGCTTCGTACACTTACGCTCGCGGACGCAGCACCCCCGTCGAACGCGGGATCATGGCCGCGCTGCGCGTCGGGCTGGTCCTTCTGCTCGCGTTCGCGCTCCTCCAGCCCACCCTCGTGGTCTCCACGGTGGTTCCGCAGCAGAACTTCGTCGGCGTGCTCATCGACGACTCCCGCAGCATGAGCCTCACCGACGGGGCGGAAGAGCCGCGCAGCGCGTTCGTCGATGCTGAGCTCGCCCCCGGCGACGGCAGCCTCGTGGACGCGCTCTCGGAACGGTTCGTCCTCCGTTATTTCCGCTTCTCCGACGTCGCCCGGCGCATCAACGACTTCGGGGAGCTCGACTTCTCGGGCCCTCGGACCAACCTCGCGTCCGCGCTGGATCTGGCGCGCCAGGAGCTATCGGGCGTGCCGCTCTCGGGGCTCGTGGTCGTGAGCGACGGCGCGGACACGGGAGACCGTCCGATCACCGAGGCGCTCACGCCGCTGCAGGCCGCGCAGGTGCCGGTCTACACAGTCGGCCTGGGCGAGGAGGTCATCGAGCCGGATATCGAGGTGGGCCGGATCGAGGTGCCCCGAACCGTGCTCGAAGGGACCACGGTCATGGTCGACGTGGTCGTGACGCAACACGGCATGGGGTCGGGGTCGGTGCCGGTCATCGTGGAGGACGACCAGCGGATCCTCACCGAGGAGACCATCGAGCTGGGCGAAGACGGGGATCCGGTGGTGGCTCGCGTCGGGTTCCAGCTCGACCGCGCGGGCCCGCGCCGCGTACGCTTCCGCATCCCCCCCCAACCCGGGGAACGGGTCGAGCGGAACAACGCCCGGGAAGTGCTCATCGAAGTCCGTGGAGACCGCGAGAAGATCCTCTATTTCGAAGGCGAGCCGCGGTTCGAGGTGAAGTTCACGCGCCGCGCCGTGGAGGACGACGAAAACCTCCAGCTCGTCATCCTGCAGCGGACCGCGGAGAGCAAGTTCTTGCGTCTCTCCGTGACCGACAGTACCGAGCTCCGGTTCGGCTTCCCGACGAGTCGAGAGGAGTTGTACCGCTACCGCGCCCTCGTGCTGGGCAGCGTGGAGGCGTCGCACTTCACCCACAACCAGCTCACGATGATCGCCGACTTCGTCTCGGAGCGCGGCGGGAGCCTGCTCTTCCTGGGCGGAAGAAGCGCCTTCGCCGAGGGGGGCTGGGCCGGTACTCCCGTCGAAGAGGTCATGCCGGTGACTCTGGGCGAGCCGGCGGGGGGGCCGGACGGGTTCTTCTCGGAGGTGCGGGTCCGCCCCACACCCGCGGGGTTGGCGCACCCGACCGTGCAACTCGACACGCCGCTCGACGAGGTGGCCGAGCGTTGGGACTCCCTGCCCCCGCTCACGATCGTGAACCCGGTGACCGGGACGAAGCCGGGCGCCACGACCCTGCTGGCCGGAGAGTCGCCGGATCTCGCTTCCGACCAGGTCGTGCTGGCCTTCCATCGCTACGGGCGTGGTAAGGCGGCCGCCTTCACCGTTCAGGATTCCTGGCTCTGGCAGATGCATGCCGACGTCCCGGTCGAGGACCGCAGCCACCAGGCGTTCTGGCAACAGATGCTGCGATGGTTGCTCGACGGCGTGCCCACTCCGGTGGCGGCGTCACTCGATCGAGAGCGCGTCGACCCGGGCACGGCTCTCCGGCTGACGGCCGCGGTCGCCGACTCCTCGTACATCGAAGTGAACGACGCGTCCGTGCTCGCCCGGGTGACCACGCCGACGGGAGCCATCGAAGAGGTTCCTCTTTCGTGGACGGTGGAGCGCGACGGACAATACGAAACCGAGTTCCGCCCGTCCGAGGTGGGGGACTACGAGGTCGAGATCGTGGCGGAACGGGGCGGCGAGGTCCTCGGCTCGGGCACGACGCACTTCCGGGCCGGCCCCGGCGACGACGAATACTTCGATGCCGGACGCCGCACGTCCCTGCTCGAACGCATCGCCGACGAGACCGGCGGGCAGTCGTACACGCCTCGGTCGGTCGCTTCGTTGCCCGACGACATCGCGGTCACCGGGGCGGGGGTCACTCTGGTCGAGGAGCGCGACCTCTGGGACATGCCCGCCATCTTCCTGGCGATGCTGCTCTTGATGGCGGCGGAGTGGAGCTTCCGGCGACTCCGGGGGCTGGTATGAGCACGAAGCCCACGCCCGCGAGGAAAGCGGCCACGCGAGCGGGACCGGCATCCCGGGCTGGCAGGGTCGCGCTCGTCGGCATCTGGCTCTCCTGTCTCGCCGTCACGGCCTCGGTCACGCCCGCGTCGCTCGAAGCGCAAACCGGGACGCGCGCCTTGATCGTCGTGGGCCTCGGCGGCACCGACGAGTACCGCCAACGCTTCCACGAGCAGGCGACCACGCTGCGCTCCGCCCTCCTCGAGCGCTACGGTCTCGCGGAATCGAACGTCGTTTATCTGGGTGAGCGGGTCGAGCTCGATCCGGAGGTCATCGACGACCGCTCGGTGCGGGAGAACGTGCTCGGCACCCTCGACCGTTTCGCGGAGGAGGCCGCCGCGGACAACCGGATTCTCGTGGTCCTCATCGGTCACGGGACCTCCGGGCCGAGCGGGACCAACTTCAACCTACCGGGACCCGACCTCGGGCCGGACGACTTCGCCGCCGCATTCTCGGCCTTCGATGCTCACCCGATCGCGTTCGTCCATACCGGAAGCGGGAGCGGAGCCTTTTTGGAGCCGGTGGCCGGGCCGAATCGCGTCGTCATCACGGCGACCCGAACGGGCCGTGAGCTGAACGCGACCCGCTTCGGCGAGCACTTCGTGGCCGCCCTGGCGGGTGACGGAGCCGACATCGACCGCGACGGAAGGGTCTCCCTGAGGGAGGCCTACACGTACGCCAGGGCCGAAGTCTCACGGTATTACGAATCCGAGAACCAGATCCAGACCGAGCACGCCACCCTCGTCGACGAAGGCGTGACCGCCGCACCGGAGGACGAAGGCCCTGGGCGTCCCGCCGAGGGCCTCGCGGACGCCTACGCGTTCGGAAGCTCGGCATCGGCCGGCGTGCCGGACACCGACGACCCCGAGCTGCAACGACTCTACGACGAACGTGCGCAGATCCAGAGCCGCATCGACGAGCTCAGGGCACGAGAAGGGTCGATGGACGAGGAAGCGTACCTCGACCGCATGGAAGAGCTGTTGGTGGAGCTCGGGCTCAAGAACCGTGAGATCCGTGCGGCCGGCGGAGGGACACGGTGAAGGCCCGAACGGGGATCGGCCTGGTCTTCGCCCTGTGGATGGGGCCGTTGACCGCGACCGCGGTCACGGCCCAGAGCCAGGACATCGCGCGAGAAGCGCTCCGCACGGGCGCCTACGACGAGGCCGTGGAGGCGTTTACACGAGCGTTGCGGGCGGACCCGTCCGATGTCGCGGCGAGGCTCGGCCTCATGGAATCGCTCATGGCCACGGGCCGCTACGAACGGGCGATCGAGGTCGGCCGGGACGGCTCCGATCCCGAAGCCACCGCCAATCATCTGGGAGAAGCGCTTCTCCGCGTCGGCCGCCGTGGCGCCGCGGAGGAGGCGTTCGCGCGTGCTGCGGACGCTGGAGGCAGGTGGAGCCTCACCGCCGAGGCCAATCTCGCGGAGGTTTTGTTCAGGCGAGGCGCCGTGGACGACGCCATGGAACGCTTCGACCGGTTCATCGACGTCTACAACGCCTCGTCCGGGCGTCTCGGCGCTCCCGATCTGGTGGCGGTCGGGCGTGCGGTGACGTATCTGGGACGGAAGCGTCCGGACCTGTTCCAGGACGCGTTGAGGGCCTTCGACGAAGCCACGGACGCGGAGCCGGGCTGGCACGCCGCCCGCGTCCGCGCCGGCGACCTGTTCCTGGAGAAGTACTCCAGCCCCGAAGCCAAGGTCGAGTACCAAGCCGTGCTCGCCACCAACCCGAACCACACGGGGGCCCTGTTCGGAATGGCGCGCGCGCTGGAGTTCGATCGCGACGCGTCGGCCGGCGGTTATCTGGAACGACTCCTCGAAGTCAATCCGAACCATGTCGAGGCCCGTGCCCTCCGGGCGCGACGCCACCTCACCCGCGGTGACTGGGATGCCGCTCGCGCCGAGGTCGACCGGGCGCTCGAAGTGAACCCGTCCTCCCTTTCCGCGCTGACCGCGCTGGCAGGGATCCACTTCGTGACCGGGGACGACGCCGCCTTCGCCGAAACCCGGCGCAGGGTCTTGGAGTTGAATCCGCGCCACGCCGGCATGGATGCGACGCTCGCCGACCTCGCGGTCCAAACCCGCCGGTACTCCGACGCGGTCGCACGTGCCCGGGCTGCGGTCGAGCTCGATTCGGCGTCGTGGGAAGCGTGGGGCCTGCTCGGGCTGAATCGCCTGCGCACCGGACGGATCGCCGAAGGGCGCGAAGCGCTGGAACGTGCCTTCGAAGGCGACCCCTACAACCCCTGGTTCAAGAACACGCTCGACCTGCTCGACACCTTCGACCGCTTCGACATCCACGAGACGCCGCGCTTCGAGCTCTTTCTGCACGGTGACGAAGCCGACCTCCTGGCGACGTATCTGGCTCCGTTGGCGGAGGAAGCCTATACGGCGCTGGCCGAGCGTTACGGGGTCGAGCCCGAGCCGCCCGTTCGAGCGGAGTTCTACCCGAGCCACGCCGATTTCTCGGTCCGCACGCTCGGCGAAGCCGGCCTCGGCGCACTCGGGGTGAGCTTCGGCCCCGTTCTGGTCATGGACGCACCATCCGCCCGCACCCGGGGTGACTACAACTGGGCTTCCGTCTTCTGGCACGAGCTCGCGCACACCTTCCACCTCGCCATGACGGACCACCGGGTGCCGCGGTGGTTTTCCGAGGGCCTGGCCGTCCACGAGCAGCGGAAAGCGCGGCCCGGCTGGGGGCATCGGCCCACCCTCTCGTTCCTCTCGGCGCTGCGCGACGGCCGGCTCAAGCCCGTGAGCGAGCTCAACGACGGCTTCATGCGCCCCGATTATCCGGAACAAGTCGTCCACTCCTACTACCAGGCGTCTCTGGTGTTCGAATGGATCGAAGAGCGCCACGGCTTCCAGGCCATCCGTTCGATGCTCGAAGGGTATCGGCACGAAGAGGACCCGGAGGCGCTTTTCGAGTCGGTGCTCGGCACACCGCTCGAGGCATTCGACGAAACGTTCGAGACCTATCTCGAAGAGCGGTTCGCCCGCCCTCTCGCCGGACTGCCCGATCGAGCCGAGCGTCCGGGCACGGGCGCCACTACGTCCGAGCTGGAAGACTTCGTCGAGCGCCGTCCGAACGACTTCGCGGCGCGCCTGTCACTCGGTGCGCGGCTCATCGAAGCAGGGCGCCTCGAGGAGGCGGAAGGACACCTCCGAGAGGCCGCGGAGATCTTCCCCGAGTACGCGGGGCCCAACGCCCCGCACCTCCAACTCGCCCGCCTGTACCGCGAGCAGGGGGACTTGGAGCGCGCGGTCGAGAGTCTCGCACGCCATGACGCGCTCGCGGAAGCCAGCTACGAGACACGGCTGGAGCGGGGCGAGCTGTTGGCCGAGCTCGGCCGGCCCGCCGAAGCCGCGGACGCCCTGGCCGAAGCGGTGCTGATCTGGCCCTACGAGCTGGACCTCCACCGGGAGCTGGCCGACCGGTACGCGGAGCTCGGCGACCACGACGCGGAAGTCCTGGAACGCCGGGCCGTGGTCGCGCTCGATCCGACCGACCGAGCTCGCGCGTACTACCGTCTCGCCCGTGCCGAGACGGACGCCGGTCGCACCGAGGAAGCAAGACGGTCCGTGCTTCGCGCGCTCGAGATCGCCCCCAACTACGAGGAAGCGCTCGAGCTGCTCCTGGAGCTGCGGGGTCGGGCCGGAGGCAACCGATGACCGGGCTCGCTCGCTACGCGCTATGGGTCGCCTGCGCGGCCGGTGGAACCGCCGGACTCGTGACCGTGAGCGCACCTCGGCACGTGGAGCCGCCAACGTCGTCCACTGCCAGGCAGGAGACACAGGAGATGACCGTGCCGTACGACGGCCGGTACCAGTTCGCCCGGATCCGTTTCGAGTCGAGGGGAAGAGGTGGGTTCGGCAGGTTCGGGCGCGGCCGCGAGCCGATGTGGGCTCACGACTATCCACGCGCTGAACGCAACTTCCTGAGCATCCTCGACGAAACGACCTACATCGGTATCAACCCGGAGGGGATGAACGTCTTCACCGCGGACGACCCACGCCTCTTCCGGCATCCCGTCGCCTACATCGTCGAGGTGGGCGCGTGGCGGCCAACGGACGAGGAAGTGGAGGCGCTTTCCGCATACCTGCGGAAAGGCGGATTCCTGATCGTCGACGACTTCCGAGGCCGGTCCGCGCTCGACAACCTCTCCCGCCAGGTGAACCGTATCTTGCCGGAGAGCCGGTTGCTGCCGCTCCACGAGGAGCATGCGATCTTCGACGCGTTCTTCCGGATCGTGCCCGACGAGGTCATCCCCCCGTACGGCAACCAACCGCCACTGTGGTTCGGCGTGTTCGAAGACAACGACCCGGACGGACGCATCCAGATGGTCGTAAACTACAACAACGATATCGGCGACTACTGGGAGTTCAGCGACCGCGGGTACTACCCGATCGATCTCTCGAACGAAGCGTACAAGCTGGGCGTCAACTACGTCGTGTACGCCCATACGCACTGATTCACGTTGGACCGACCTTCACGCCCTCGGGGCCAAGCAACCAAATGGAGACAGCTTTGACGGACGAAGCGATCGGAACGCTCAACCTCGAGGACGCGGACGACATCGAACTCGCCGACCGGCTGAAGCGCGGCCGGGAAGAAGTCATCGTCGAGCTGAGGAAGCAGATCATCGGCCAGGACGATGTGATCGAGCAGATGCTGCTCACCCTCTTCGTCGGCGGCAACAGCCTCCTCATGGGGGTGCCCGGACTGGCGAAGACACTCCTCATCCAGACCGTCTCGGAGGTGCTGGACCTGGAGTTCTCCAGAATCCAGTTCACGCCCGACCTGATGCCGTCCGACATCACCGGTACGGACATCATTCAGGAGGACGTGGAATCCGGACGGCGGGAGATGGTTTTCGCGCCCGGGCCGGTGTTCTCGAACATCGTCCTCGCGGACGAGATCAACCGGACGCCCCCCAAAACCCAAGCCGCGCTGCTCGAAGCCATGCAGGAGCACCGGGTGACGGTGCAGGGGCGCACCTACGTCCTGGAAGAACCCTTCTACGTCTTCGCGACACAGAATCCGATCGAGCTGGAAGGCACGTACCCGCTCCCGGAAGCGCAGCTCGACCGGTTCATGTTCGAGATCGTCATCGAGCACCTTTCCGAGGAAGAAGAGCTCGAGGTGGTTCGCACCACCACGGCGATGCAGGACCCCCAGTTCAATCACGCGATCACCGGCCCCGACCTCGTCGCGTTCCAGGAGCTGATCCGCCGCGTGCCGGTTTCCGAGTCCGTCCTCCGTTACGCGGTGAGCCTGGCCCGCACCAGCCGGCCCTCGCCCAACGGCGACTCTCCCGAGTTCGTGAAGAAGTGGGTCGCGTACGGCGCCTCCGTGCGCGCGGCCCAATACCTGGTGCTCGGCGCGAAAGCACGGGCCATCACGCGGGGACGCTACCACGTCACGTTCGAAGACATCCGGGCGCTGGCCCATCCCGTGCTGCGCCACCGTGTGCTCACGAACTTCCACGCCGAGTCGGAAGGCCGCAGTTCCGGGGAGCTCATCGACATGCTGCTCGATGAGGTGCCCGTGCCTTCCTCCGGGATGTAGGAGCGACCGGTGACGGCGAACGCCCGAAGCGCGGCACGTGGGGCACGGTTTCTCGACCCGGCGGTGCTCGCCCGGATCAGCAACTTGGAGCTGCTCGCGCGTACCGTGGTCGATGGTTTTCTCACGGGACTGCACCGGTCCCCGTACCTCGGGTTCAGCACGGACTTCGCCGAGCACCGCCCGTATATGCCTGGAGACGACATCCGGCGCATCGACTGGCGGTTGTTCGCACGCACGGACCGACACTACATCAAGCTGTTCGAGGCGGAGACGAACGCGAACTTCGTGGTGCTTCTCGACGTCTCCCGCTCGATGAGCTATGGCAGCCACGAGGTGACCAAGCTGGACTACGCCCGCTACCTCGCGGCCTGCCTGGGCTACCTTTCCAACCGCCAGCGAGACAGGGTCGGGCTCGTCACGTTCGATCGGGAGATCGTGGACTATCTGCCGCCCTCCATGCGCCCGATCGACACCATGCTCCACATGCTCGAGGCGATGCGCGCGGAACGTTCGGGCAACCTGGGACCGCCCCTGCTCCGAGCCACCGAGCTGCTTCGCCGCAAGGGCATCGTGCTGCTCGTCTCGGACTTCTACGAGGAGCCGGACGACGTTCTGGCCGCGGTCGCGCCGTTACGGTCGCGCGGTCACGACGTGCTCGTCGTGCAGGTTCTCGATCCGATGGAGCTCGAGTTCTCCTTCGAGGACGCGTCCGGCTTCGAAGACCTGGAAACGGGTGAGCAGATCCCCGTGGTGCCGGAACGGCTCCGATCCGAGTATCGCCGCCTGATGGACGAGCATCTGGAAACGCTCGCGACCCGATTCTCGGCGAACGGGATCGACTACCTCCGGCTCGACACGTCGCAGCCGCTCGACGACGCGCTGCTCCGCTACCTTCTGGTCCGCGAGCGCATGAGGTCCACGCGATGAGCTTTCTCGTACCGCTGTTCCTGCTCGGGATGGTTGGACTCGCGATTCCTCTCGCGATCCATCTCACGCGACGTCAGCGCCGGAACGTGGTCGCGTTCCCCTCCCTCATGTTCCTCGCCAAGATCCCCTACCAGGAACAGCGGCGCCGCCGCATCCAGCACTGGTTCCTCCTTCTGCTGCGCGCCGTCGCGCTGGCCCTCATCGTCTTCGCCTTCGCCCGGCCGTTCTTCGACCGTTCGGACCTCATCGCGGGAACCGCTTCGGGGCCGAGGGAAGTCGTCGTGCTTCTCGACCGATCCTACAGCATGGACGTCGAGGGCCGCATGGACGGAGCACGGTCCGAAGCGGAGCGGATCTTCGAGCAGCTCGGGCCACTCGACCGGGCCAGCTTGGTGACCTTCGACCGGAGCGCCGCCGTTCTCGTCCGCTCCACCTCGGACCGGGGGCGCCTGCGCGCGGCGCTGGATACCGTGCGGAGCGGGTCGGACGTGACCCGATTCAGCCCCGCCCTGAAAGTGGCGCAGACCATCTTGGAGGAGTCCGAGCTACCCGCTTCGACGGTCCACCTGCTCAGCGACTTCCAGCGAACGGGCTGGTCCGACGACGAGAGCGTGCGCCTCCCGGCGGGGTCGGAGTTCGTGCCGGTGCCGGTCGGAGGGGAGGCACCGGAGAACGTCCAGGTGGCCGGAGTGTCGCTCCCCCGGACCGTGGACGCCGGCCGAGAGCGGATCACGCCGACCGCTCGCGTGGTGCGGCGAGGAGGGGAGGGGCCCACCGAAGTTCCGGTGACGCTCAAGATCGACGGCCAGCCCGTGGAGACGGTCGAGGTGGAGCTCGGGGGTGAAGGCGCTGCATCGGTGACGTTCCAGCCCGTGACGTTGTCGCGCCCGCACACCCGAGGCACCGTTTCAACCCCGGAAGACGCCGTCCCCGCCGACGACCGAAGGCACTTCGTCGTCTCACCGGGGACGGTGCTCACGGTGCGCGTCGTCGGATCCACCTCCGGCGAGTCGGATCCGAACCTGTACCTCGCACGGGCTCTGGGCATCAGCCAGGACGGACGCTTCGAGGTGACCACGCGGCGCAGGAACGGCCTCGTGCCGGCGGATACCGAGGGGGTCGACGTGCTCGTCCTCAACGACGTGCGCGTCGACGGGGCGGCGGCGGAGCGACTCCGCTCGTTCGTCGAGAACGGGGGCGGACTGCTGGTCGCGCTCGGAGAGAACGCCACCTGGCCGGCGTCCGCGGCGGACCTCCTTCCGGGCGACCCGGGTTCACCCCGGGACCGCGAAGCGGGACGGGGGGCCCGGCTCGGACAATTGGCATACGATCACCCCGTCTTCGAGCCGTTCGCCGGCCCCAGGGGCGGAGGCTTCGGAAACGCACGCTTCTTCCGAGCGCGTGACCTCACGCCGACGGACTCGGCGGAGGTGCTGGCCCGCTTCGACGACGGCTCCGTGGCGCTCGCCGAAGCGACCCGGGGCGACGGCAGGGTCCTGGTCTGGACGACGACCCTCGACGCCTATTGGAACGACCTCGCATTGCAGCCGGTGTACCTGCCATTCGTCCACCGAATGGCGGAGCACCTCGCCGGTCGCACGGAAGCCACGCCCTGGTTCACGGTCGGCCAGATCGTCGACCTTTCGGATCCGGAGATGTTGGAGGCCGCGGGCCTGGACGCGTCCGCCGCGGAGCTCGAGGCGGGAGGAGAGCGCGTGGCGCTCGACCCGTCCGGAGCCGGCATACGGCTTTCGGAAGGTACCGAGAGCCAGTACCTGACCCTCGCGGAGCACGGGTTCTACATCATCCGCCCCCCGGGCGCCGACCCCGAGCGCCCCTTCACGCTGGCGGTGAACGTCGATCTCGAGGAGTCCGCGATGAGCCGGATCGACCCCGAGGAAGTCGCCCTCCGGGTGGAAGCCGCGACGGTCGCGAGCGAGGACGGCGGGACGACCGAGGCCGCCGCGCAGACCCTCCGCATGGAGGATCAGGAACGCCGACAGTCCCTCTGGCGATGGATCCTCGCGGGGGCGCTGGGACTACTTATTCTCGAGACCTTGATCTCGAACTGGGTGTCGCGCACGAAAGCGGTGGCGTCCCCTCAGACGGGAACGATAGGTTGAGGTGAGAGCCACGCTGGAGGAGACATGACCGATTCGGAGCGAAGCATGGCGGACCGGAGATTGACCAACCTCGTCCGTACGGTCCGCAGACGCTGGAAGCTGCGTCTCGCGCTCCGTGGCCTCGCGTGGGCGACCGGCATCTCCGTCCTCGTCTTCCTCCTCGCGGGGGTGGCGGTGGAACGGGCCCGTTTCTCGCCGGAAGCCCTGCTCTGGCTGCGCCTCGCCAGCTGGGGCACGCTCGGCCTGACGTTCTTTCTCTTCGTCGTGCGCCCGCTCCTTCGACCGGTGACGGACAGCCAGGTGGCGCTGTACCTCGAAGAGCACGAGCCTTCGCTCCAGCATGCCTTCGTGAGCGCGCTCGAAGCGTCGCGCAATCCGGGCTTTTCGCGGGGGCTGAGTGGACGGGTCCTGGAGCATGCCCTCGACCGTGCCGCCGCGGTCGAAAATGGGCGACGCGTGGAGCAAGGTGCGCTCTACCGCTTCGGGGGCGCGCTCACCGGTATCGTGGTGGCGAGCCTGCTCCTGGCGGTCCTCGGACCGACGTCTCTCCGCCACGGAGTCGGCGCGCTCCTCGCACCGACGCGCGACGCCGCCACCGTGAACCCGTACGCCATGGATGTGGAGCCCGGGAACACCGCGATCGCCCGTGGATCCGACCTCGTCGTACGCGCGGCTCCGCGAGGGTTCGAAGCCGGCGAGGTGTCGATCTTCACGAGCTCGGGTGAAGGAACGGGCTTCCAACGGCTCAGCATGCTCCCGAACGAGAGCGGATTGTTCGAGGTCATGCTTCTCGGCGTCGAACAGGATACCCGGTACTTCGTGGAGGCATCCGGCGTCCGCTCGCCCACCTTCACCGTCGAGGTGGCGGAGCTGCCCTACGTGGAGAACCTCGACCTCACCTACCACTTCCCCGACTATACCGGTCTCTCACCCAGGGTGGTCGAAGGCGGAGGAGACGTCGCGGCACTTCCCGGAACGGTCGTCGAGCTGAGCATCTCCTCGACGATCGCGACACCGGGCGGACGACTTCTGCTCGACGGCGAGGCCGCGAGCGAGCTCGAAGTCGGAGCGGACGGCACGCTCAGCACGCGGTTCACGGTGGAAGACACCGGCCTGTATGCGATCGAGCTGGCCCGCGACAACGGTGAGATGGTTTCGGCTTCTCCGGAGTACACCATCGACGTCTTGCAGGACATGGAGCCCTCCGTCCACTTCTCGGAGCCCGGTCGGGATATGCCGGCCTCCCCCATCGAAGAGGTCTACCTCGAGATGGAGGCGCTCGACGACTACGGCATCGGGGATCTGCGGCTCGTGTACTCGGTCAACGGCGGAGCGGAGGACACGGTCTCGGTATTCCGCACGGACGGTCCACCCCTCCCGGAGGTCTCGGCCGGACATACGCTCTACCTCGAGGAGTGGCAGCTCGAGCCCGGAGATCTCGTCTCCTACTACGCGTTGGTGCGCGACAATCGCCGGCTCGGCTCGGAGCAGGTCGTCGCCAGCGACATGTACTTCCTCAACGTGCGTCCGTTCGAGCGCGAATACCGTGAAGCGGAGCAGCAGGGCGGCGGCGGCCAAGCCGGCGGGGCCCAGGGGGCCGAGACGGCCCTGTCCGAGATGCAACGCCAGGTCATCTCCGCGACCTTCAATTTGATTCGCCAGCGCGACAGCTACGCCGAAGGCGAGTTCGCCGAGAACGTCGTCAGCGTCGCGCTCGCCCAGGAACGGCTCCGCGAGCAAGTCACGACCCTCCTCGAGCGGATGGGGAACCGCGGCTTGACCGAGGAGGACCCCGGATTCCGAGACGTCTCCGCGATCCTTCCCGACGCCGCGGACGCCATGACGCGCGCACACGAGCTCCTGACGGACGAGGCCCTCCAAGACGCCCTTCCGGTCGAGCAGAAGGCCCTACGGTTCCTCCAACAGGCGGAAGAGACCTACGAGCGGTACGTCACCACCTCCCAGAACCAGCAAGGAGGGGGCGGCGGGGGTGGCAACCCGGCCGCGGACGATCTCGCCGACCTGTTCGAGCTCGAGCTGGACAAGCTGCAGAACCAGTACGAAACCGTGCGGCGGGGTCAACAACAGCAGGCGGACGCCCAGGTCGACGAGATCATGGAAGAGCTCGAGGAGCTGGCGCGCAGACAGGAGCAGGAAGCGGAGCGGCAGCGTCGGCGCGCTCAAGCCGGCATGCAGGGCACTGCGGGCGCGGGCGCGTCTCAGCGGAATCTGGCCGACGAAACCGAAGAAGCGGCGCGACAGCTCCAGCGACTTGCACGCGAGCGCGCCGACCAGGAGTTGGAGCGGACCGCACGCGCCATGCAGGAGGCGGCGGAAGCCATGAGACGCTCCGCGTCCGAAGGTGGGAACACCGCCTCCACGGGAGCGTCGGAGGCCCTCCGCAGACTCGAAGACGCACGCCGGTCCCTCCAAGAGAACCGCGCCGGACGGGCGGGGCGCAGCGCCCAGGAGGCGCTACGCCAGGTGGACGAGCTACAGCGTCAGCAGCGCGAAGTGCAGCGGGCGGTGCGGGATCTTCCCTCCGGCGGCGAGGAACGCCGAGAGGTCGTGGACCGCTTGCGCGAGCGGAAGAACCAGATGACCGACGCGGTCCGGCAGCTCGAACAGGAGCTCGACCGCTCCGCGAGCTCGGCCCAGCAAGAAAATCCCCAAGCCGCCCGGAAGCTACAGGCAGGAGCCGACCGAATCCGGGAATCGAGCTTGAAGGAGAAGCTTCAGTACTCGCGGGGCACGATCGTGCAATGGGACCCCGAGTCCGCGTTGACGCTCGAGCTGGGGATCGAAGGTGACCTGGAAGACGTGCGCGAGGAGTTGGAAGGCGCGTTGGAGGCGGCCGGCGCCCAGGAGCGCAACCCCCTGACTGAAGCGCTCGACGAAACGCGCGACCTCGTCCGGGGAATGGAGGCGATGGAGCGCCGTCTCAACGAAGGGTCCAGCCGCGCAGGTGAGCAAGCAGACGAGGCCGGCGACGCTGCCTCCGAGGCCGACGGGCAACCGGGCAGAACCCCCGAGGGCACCGGAGAGCCCGGAACGGGCGATACCGCCGGCGCCACGGAGGGCACGACCGACGAGCGGGCGACCGAGGCCCGCGCCGGAGGCGGTGGTGGCCGGACCCGAGGCGATCCACGGCGCCCCTCGGCGGAAGAGATCCGTCAGTACCGCAACGAGTTCGAGCGAAGGGCCGGACAGGTCCGAGACGTGCGCGAGCGGCTGGAGGAAGCCGGCCGGTCGACCGAGGACCTACAGTCCGTCCTCGACGCCATGGAGCGACTGGCGCAAGAAGGGGCGTACGACGATCCGACTCAGGTCGCGCAGCTTCAGGCCGAAGCGCTGGAGGCGCTGAAACGGCTCGAGTTCGGGCTACGCAGGGAGGTCGAAGGCGAAACCCCTCAGCGCGCCACCCTCGGTGGATCCGACGACGTTCCCGACGGATATCGGGCGCTCGTCGAGGAATACTACCGAACGCTGGCGCGGGAGGGCGGACGGTGAGTCCTCTCAGGAAGAGCCGTCGAGCACTTCCCTGACCTTCTCTCTGAGTCCGGCCACCGTGAACGGCTTGGAGATGTAGTTCACCTCGGCGACACGGATGCCCTGGAGGAGCACTTCATCCTCCGTGTACCCGGACATGAAGAGAAGCTCGGTGTCGGGATGAACCTCCCGGAAACGCTCGCCGAGCTCGCGCCCGCCGAGCCCCGGCATGACCACATCGGTGAGCAGAAGGTCGATCGCGCCATCGTGCTCGTCCGCGATCCGAAGCGCCTCTTCACCTCCCAAGGCTTCCAGGATCTCGTATCCATCACGCCGCAGCACTTTGCTCGCGACTCTGAGGACGGAGGGCTCGTCGTCGACGACGAGAACCGTCTTGACGGCACTCATTGCTCCTCCTTCGCACTCGAAGTCGTGATCGGTGGTCCGAGCCGTGCTATACCCGCTTTCGCATCCGCCGCCCTTCGCTCGACGTTGCCCCGCGAGTCGGCGACGGAGCGACCGGAGGGGTGAATATTTACTGAATCTTCATCGTGAATGCCATGCCCTCCCGGGCCGCCGACACCTCCGGACGCGACTCCCAAGCCGTTAGATTCGACCATTCATGCCGCACTCGAGCCGTGCGGGTACTGACGACACGCATCACAGCGACGAGCCATGTCCGGACCGCAGTTCATCTACCACATGCATCGGTTGTCCAAGATCGTCCCGCCCAAGCACGAGATCTTGAAGGACATCAGCCTTTCGTTCTATCCCGGGGCGAAGATCGGCGTGGTCGGACCCAACGGCGCCGGGAAGAGCTCCCTACTGCGCATCATGGCCGGTCTCGACACGGACTTCCAGGGAGAAGCATGGGCGGCCACGGGAACCCGGATCGGATATCTTCCGCAGGAACCGGAGCTCGACGAGAGCCTGGACGTGCGGGGCAACGTGGACGAAGCGGTCCGGGAAACGCGTGACCTCCTGAAGCGTTACGAGGAGGTCAACCTCGCGTTCGGTGACGTCTCGAGCGACGAAGAAATGAACGCGCTCATCGAGGAGCAAGCCCGACTTCAGGACCGGATCGACGCCTCGGGCGCCTGGGAGCTCGACCGGAAGATCGAGATCGCGATGGACGCTTTGAGGCTACCACCGGGCGATGCGGACATCTCGACGCTCTCCGGAGGGGAAAAGCGACGGGTGGCTCTCTGCCGCGTGCTTCTGGAGCAGCCGGACATGCTACTCCTCGACGAGCCGACCAACCACCTCGACGCCGAGTCGGTCGCGTGGCTCGAACACCACCTCGCGGCGTTCTCCGGCACGATCGTCGCGATCACGCACGACCGGTACTTCCTCGACAACGTCGCCGAGTGGATCCTGGAGCTCGACCGGGGCCAGGGAATTCCCTGGAAGGGCAACTACTCGTCCTGGCTGGAGCAGAAGAAGGAGCGACTCCGGATCGAGGAGAAACACGAATCCGCCCGTCAGCGGACCCTCGACCGGGAGCTCGAGTGGGTACACATGTCGCCGCAGGCCCGGCACGCGAAAGCGAAATCCCGCATCAACCAATACGAAGAGCTTCTCAACCGGGACGAGCGCGAACAGGTCCGGACTGCCGAGATCATGATCCCCAAGGGGCCCCGGCTCGGCGACGTGGTCGTGCGCGCCGACGGAATCCGGAAGGGCTACGGCGACCACCTCCTGATCGACGACCTGTCCTTCGATATTCCGCCGGGCGCCATCGTCGGGATCATCGGTGCCAACGGCGCGGGCAAGACCACGCTGTTCCGCATGATCGTCGGCGACGAGGAACCGGACGCGGGCACACTCGAGGTCGGACAGACCGTGGAGCTCGCGTACGTCGACCAGTCGCGATCCGAGCTCGACCCGACCAAGACGGTGTTCGAAGAGGTGAGCGGGGGGCAGGAGGCGTTGCATTTCGGAAGGGCGGAAGTGAACCCGCGCGCCTACCTTTCGTGGTTCAACTTCCGCGGCTCCGACCAGCAGAAGAAGGTCGGCGTCCTGTCCGGCGGTGAGCGCAACCGTCTTCATCTGGCCAAGCTGTTGAAGTCGGGCGGGAACGTGATGCTCCTGGACGAGCCGACGAACGACCTCGACGTGGACACCCTGCGCGCACTCGAGAACGCGATCCTGGACTTCGCGGGATCGGTGCTCGTCATCTCCCACGACCGCTGGTTCCTGGACCGCATCGCGACACACATCATCGCATTCGAGGGCGATTCCCGGGTCGTGTGGTTCGAAGGCAACTATCACGAGTACGAGGAGGATCGCCGTGCACGCCTCGGAGAGGACGCGGACCGGCCCCACCGCCTCCGCTACCGGAAGCTCGTCCGGGACTGATGACGCCGGCCGACACCAGTAGCCCGGAGGAACGTGACCGGCTGATCGCGGAGGCCCTCGAGGACTCGGAAGCCCGTGACGAGCGCTACCGCCCCCCGTCGGAGCCCCCGAAGGACGACCGCTGGAAGGGGGCCCTCGCGCTGTGTTTGTTCATCCTCGCGGGAGTGGTGGCCATCGCGCCCCCGGGTTGGGTCGCGCCCGAGCCTCCGCCAAGGGTGCCGGACGGGGCACGCACGCTCGGAGCAAGGGCCGCCGTGTTCCTGCAGGCGCAGGAGATCGAGGCGTTCCGTCAGCGGAATCACAGGCTTCCGGACGACCTCACGGAGGTTTCCACGACCCTTCCCGGCATTCGGTACATCCGCTCCAACGAACGCGTGTATCAGGTAGTGGCGACGGACCCGGACGGACGCACCGTCGTATTCGACTCCACCGAGCCGCGGGACGAGCGTTCGGCACGCGTGCACGCCTTGCTGCGCGAGATCGACGAGTCGTGAGCCGATCCGGGCACGGTTCCCGCGCCGGGGCGAGCTTCGCCGACGTCATGCTCGTCCTCGCCGCCCTATCGCTCGTTCTCGCCGTGCTCTATCCCCACTGGAAGGCCCGGATGCTGCAAGATCGTGTGGACACGGCCGTCGACAGGGTCGAGCAGCTGATCGAGGCGGCGGAAGAGGCAAGGAACGAAGCAGGCACCTGGCCTCCCACGGCGTCCGACGAGGAGCTCACGCCCGCCCCTCCTGCGAGCGAAGGTGAAGTCGAAGGCGCAGGGCCGACCCTCGAATGGCGACGCCTGGAAAGCGTCGAGGTACCCTCGCCCCCGTCGGCGAACACCGACCCGAGCGGGGAGGGAGCGGATCAGGAACCGGGCACGCGCTCACCGGTCTTCTTCCATCGGGGCGCCGTGTCCGTACACACGGCGAACGAATCGGTGCTCGACGCGCTCTCACGGCGCTACCCCGGGTCCGTGGTGCACGATACGGTCTGGACACTGCTACTTCCACGGGTTCCCGCCGCGCCCGACTGACCGTTCTCGTCGCGCGGGCACCGCGTCGATCCTTATCAACACGGGCCGAAACCGTCACATTAACAGGTCCGCCTCGGTTTCAGGCACTCGCGTAATCAATCCGTCATCCATGATCCAAATCCAGCGCAGGCCGGAGATCGCGCTCCAGGAAGTCCTGGAAGCCGTACGCTCACGCTACGATCTGGACGGCACGCTCACACCCCTTCCCGGCGAGCGGGACCAGAACTTCCTGCTCGACACCTCGGACGGAAACCGTTACGTGGTGAAGATCAGCTCCCCCGAAGAGCCCGATCCCATTCTCCGGTTCGAGACGGAGATGCTGGTCAAGCTGTGCAGCGAGACGGAAGGGCTCGTACCGGGCGTCAAAGAGGCGCAGTCCGGCGAGCACCTCGTGGAGTTCGATGACAGCGCCGGCAACACCCAGCGCCTCAGGATCGTCGACTTCCTGCCGGGCACCTTGCTGGCCAACGCCCGTCCCCGCACGGACGCGCTCTTCTACGACTTCGGCAAGCGCGTGGCCGAGCTCGACAGCGCCCTCGGCGGCTACCCGGACCATCCTCCCGCGCGGTTCAACTTCGATTGGGCGCTAGGGAGCGCGGGGAGCGTCATGGAGCGGTGTCTCGAGCTCTTCACGGGGGAGCGCCGCGGGCTGATCGAGAACGCGCATCGATCGTTCGATGAGCGCGGGCACGATTTCCTGGGCCTGGGCTCGCAGATCATCCACGGCGACGTGAACGAGCACAACGTCCTGGTCTCGGATCCCGACGGAACACGCCGGTACGTGACGGGATTCATCGATTTCGGCGACGCCCATTCCGCGCCCCGGGTCTTCGACCTGGCCATCGCGGTCGCGTACGCCACGCTCGGAGTGTCCGATCCGATCTCGGCGGCGGCCACGATCGTGCGGGGGTTCAACGACACGACCCCCCTTCTCCAGTCCGAGATCGACGTGATCTTCACTCTGGCACGCGCACGGCTCGGCCAGAGCGTCAGCATCGCGGCCTGGCGGCGGAATCAGGGTGAAGCCGTGGACCCATCGCGGCACGTCTCGGAAGAGCCCGCCTGGGAGCTCCTACGTAAGCTCGACGACGTGCCGGACAAGTTCCTGCGAGGCGTGCTCCGCGACGCCTGCGGCCTGTCCGCGAACGTGCGCACTCCGGCGTTGATGGAGTGGCTCGACGAGCAGGAGTGCAGCCCGGTCATCGACGTGCCCGAAGAGGACGGCGCGTTGACGGTCCTCGACCTGAGCGTGGACAGTCCCGACCTGGACGGTCGCGACACGGACGACACCGAGCGTTTCGCGACGCGGATCGCTCGGCTGATCGAAGACGCGGGCGCCCGGATCGGCATCGGGCGCTACCTCGAGCCCCGCGGCTTCTACCTGACCGACCAGTTCGCCGGTCGCGAGGGCGATCCCCGTGAACGGCGCACGATCCATCTGGGCCTGGACCTCTTCGTGGAAGCCGGAACGGACGTACGGGCCCCCCTGGACGGGAAGGTCCGCGTCATCGAGACCAACGCGGCCCGCCTCGACTACGGTCCCACGGTCGTGCTCGAGCACCTTTCGCCGCACGGCCGGTTCTGGACGCTCTACGGACACCTCGAGCAGACATCCGTCGACGAGCTCGAGATCGACCAGCAGCTCCAGGCCGGCGAGACGTTCGCCCGGATCGGGGCCCCTCCCGAGAACGGAGATTGGCCGCCCCACCTCCACCTGCAGCTCGTCACCCACTTCCTCGGACACGGCGGGGACTTTCCCGGCGTGGCCCTCCCCAGGGAACGCACCGTTTGGGCCTCGTTCTCACCGGACCCCAACAGCCTCCTGGGCCTGCCGGTCGAAACGACCTACCTCGAAGAGGACAAGGACCTGCTGGAGCGACGGGGAAAGGCGCTTCCGGCGAATCTGTCGCTCTCGTATGCATCGCCGATCCACGTGGTGCGCGCCCGCGGAACCCGGCTGTACGATCCGTTGGGACGCAGCTACCTCGACTGCGTGAACAACGTGGCCCATGTCGGCCACGAGCATCCGTCCGTCGTGCGTGCCGGCCGTCGACAGATGGCCGTGCTCAACACCAATACCCGGTACCTCCATCGGAACGTGATCGAGTACGCCGAGCGACTGGCGGAGCTCCTACCGGAGCCGCTGTCCCGCTGCTTCTTCGTCAACTCGGGGAGTGAAGCCAACGAGCTGGCGCTCAGGATGGCCCGGTCCCACAGCAACGGCTCCGGGGTGGTGGCTCTCGAGGGTGGCTACCACGGGCACACGCAGACCTTGGTCGACGTCAGCCACTACAAGTTCGCGGGCAAGGGCGGCCGGGGCGCGCCACCCTGGGTGCGCACGACGCCCGCGCCCGACGTGTACCGAGGTGCGTACGGTCGGAACATGCCCGACCGGGCCAGCCGGTACGCCGGGCACGTGCGTGACGCGCTGGCCGACCTGCGCGGCGCTTCGATCACGCCGGCGGCCTTCATCGCGGAGACGTTCCTCTCGTGCGGCGGGCAGATCGAACCGCCGCAGGGGTATCTCGCGGCGGCCTACCAGCACGCCCGTGCCGCGGGCGCGGTCTGCATCGCCGACGAGATCCAGACCGGCTTCGGACGGATCGGGAGCGACTTCTGGTCGTTCGAATCACAGGACGTCGTGCCCGACATCGTCACGCTGGGCAAGCCCGTCGGCAACGGTCATCCGATCGGCGTGGTCATCACCACCCCGGAGATCGCCGAGTCGTTCGACAACGGCATGGAGTTCTTCAGCACGTTCGGAGGGAATCCGGTCTCGGCGGCGATCGGGCTGGCGGTGCTGGACGTTCTGGAGGAGGAGGATCTCCAGGACCGGGCGGCGGTGCTGGGCGGCACGCTCAAGGGCTCGCTGGCGTCGTTGGCCATGCGCCACGACGTGGTGGGCGACATCCGGGGACGCGGCCTGTTCCTGGGGATCGACCTCGTATCCGACCGTGCGTCGAAGAGGCCGGCGCCCGAAGTCGCCCGCTACGTCATCGACCGCCTGGCGGAGCGCGGCGTGTTGGTCGGGGTGGACGGACCTGAACACAACGTGCTCAAGATCAAGCCACCGATGCCGTTCTCGGAGGAGGACGCGGAACGGTTGGTCGAGGAGCTCGACACGGTGCTCGGCGAGGACGCGGTCCAATGGCTGGCCGACCACGCCGAAGCCGCGGACGAGGGCAGCGACGCGGTCTAAGCAGCCCGTGCTAGCTCAGCGTTCCCCCGGAGGGCTCAAGACCTCGAATCTCCGTTCCTGCTCGAGGCCGTCGACCGTCATGCGCACGCGATAGACACCGGGCGGGACCACGCCCGTCCCGTCGCCCTCGCTCGGAGACAGATCCCAGACGATTCGATGGACGCCACTGCGCGTACCGGGGATCTGGCGGTCTTCTTCCTGTTCGTCGGTCTCTTCGGCCGGACCCGTGAACGATGTGAGCACGGTGCCCTGTCCGTCGAGCACCTCCAACCGGACGCGGCGCACGAATGACGGCAGCAGGTAATCGAAGATCGCTCCACGTCCGTCGTCGACGTACGTGGGGGAGGGCTCGAAGAGATACGGCTCTCCCGTCGCGAGCCCGTCCATGACCTGCCGCAGCGGCTCGATCTCGTCCATCACGAAATGGCCCCGGCCCGCCGTGGAGACGAGCAGGTCCCTGCCGACCACGCGTATATCCGTGACTTCGGCCTCGGGAAGGTCGAACTGGAAGCGGTCCCAGGAATTCCCGGTGTCGAACGATACGAACACCCCGTCCGACGTGCCGGCGAAGACCAAGCCGTTCCCTTCGGGATCTTCCCGGACCACCGTGATGCGCGAAGAGGCAGCGATCTCGCTGCCGGCTCGGCTCAAGAGCGTCCATTCGACACCGTAGTCGTCGGTGCGGTAGAGGAACGGAACCGGCTCGTCCGACTCCTCGCCGGCCATGGCCACATAGGCCCTCCCCCCCGCATGGACGGACGGTTCCAGGGCAACCGTGCGCATCCGGGCAGCCGGAGCCGGGACGTCACGCTCGAGCCACGACCGTCCGCCGTCACGCGTGAGGTATACCCGGCCGTCAGCGGACCCGACCCAGATCAAGCCCGGCTCGAGCGGGCTCTCCGCCACCGACGCGAGCACTGGTGCGCCGGACGGATCCGCCCCATCGGACGATTCCCGTCCGGCCGAGTCGTCTTCCCAGCTCGCCAACTCGGGACTGATGCCGAGCCACGACGTGCCGCCATCCGTGGAACGGTGCACCCGCCGGCCCACCCGATACCACACATCCGGGTTGTGCGGCGAAGGCACGGGCATCCCGACGGCCGACACTCGGAAGTCGTCGAGGGGCCGGGCCAGCGCATCGAGCGCTCCGTCCCGCTCGACCTCCAACGGCCGATACGCCAGTCCCTGAAACACTCGGTCGAGCCTCGACGTCCGTTCTTGGGCGAGCGCGGGAAGGACGCACGTGAGGAGCCCGACCGCACAGAGCCCCAGCCCGACGAGGACGGTGCGCGTGGCACGTATCGGCGTCACGTCGTGTCGTCTCACCGGCCCCCTCCCGCACCGCAGGGTTCCCCCTCGGTGCGCCCGAGCGCGGGAGTCAGCCAATCGGCAAACACCTCGCACGCCTCGGTCAACGCGTCCTCGTCACTCCGCCCCGAGCTCTTGAGGACGTGGAATCCATGATCCGCTCCTTCCACCACGTGGAGCTCCGCGTCCGGCGCCGCATCGGCGAGGAGGGGGCGCAGGAGGTCCAGGTTCGCCAACCGGTCCCGCGTGCCCTGGAGGAACAGCATGGGAACATCGATGTCGGCGAGGTGCCGTCCACGCTCCGCGGACGTGCGTCCGGCCGGGTGCAGCGGAAAGCCGAAGAACGCCAAGCCCCGGATGCCCGGCAGCGGAGTCTGGGCCTGGGCCAACGAGGTCATGCGACCTCCCATCGATTTTCCTCCCGCGATCAGCGGAACGCCGGGGCAGAGGCGAGTGGCCTCTTCCACCGCGCCCCGCACGGTCGCCAGCAGCACGGAACGGGGATCCGGCGCCTTGCGTCCCGCCGCCATATACGGAAACGCGTACCGCAGCGTGGAGACCCCGAGCTTCCCGAGGTGCTTCGCGGTCGCCTCCATGAAAGGATGCCGTATGCCCGCACCCGCCCCGTGACCGAACACGAAGAGGGCCCGGGGCGCATCCGGCCGCGTCAAAAGGCCGGGCACGGGTCCACGCCCGTGCTCGCAGGGGCAAGCTACTTCCGTGACCTCGAGCTCTCCCTCCACGGCTTCCGTCACCGCGCTACCCCCCGAGCCCCACCCGGAGACCCAGGCTGAGAATCGGCCAGATTTCCATATACCGCGGTAAGTCCTCCTCGAAGCTCCGAGCTTCGGCGTCGAGCCTCTCCCGAAACTCCGGATCGTCCACCAGCGTTCCCTCCTCGGCGTCGAGGGATACACGGGTGTCATTCATGAACGCGACCCCGAGATCGAGCGACAGTCCGATTCCGCTCGACGTGTGCTTGCCGAAGCCCACCAGGATGTACGGTGCCCGGTTCTCGGATTCGAGCACGCCGGTCAGCGTGCCGATCTCCTCGGGCGTGAACGTCCGCCCTCCGAGGTCCTGCGGCGCGGCCGGAGTCGCGCGGAGCGTGACGTCGTCGGACTTGAAGAGGAATCCGCCCCCGAGCCGCATCACCTCGTTCAGATAGAGATCGAGCCCGATGTTCGACCACCGCTCCGGGAGCTCGAGCGTCAGGTCGATGCCGTCCAACGTGCCGTCGATCTCGAACGGCAGCAGCCCGATCCCGCCGCGCACGACCAACCGGTTCCCCAAGGGAATAGCCGCCTCCGCGCCCAAGCCCAGAGTTCCTCCGCGTGCCGCGACGCCAAGCGCTTGTGCCGTGGCAGCCTGAGGGAACGAGCCCGCGATCACGAGGGCGAGGGCCAGCAGTCCGGTTCTCATCTCGATATCAGCTCGTCTGATGGAGGTGCACGTCTCGCTGAGGATAGGGGATCGAGCAGCCCGCGGCCTCGAGGTTCTCCTTGAGCGCACGGATCAGATCCCATCGGGTCGGCCAGTAGTCGGACGCTCGGACCCAGGGCCGCACGACGAGGTTCACGGACGAATCGCCCAACTCATGTACCGCCACCACGGCTTCAGGGTCCTCGAGCACCCGTGAATCCGAAGCGAGAACATCCTGGCAGGTACGCACGGCCACCCCGAGGTCATCGTCGTATCCGACACCGATCACCAGGTCGATCCGGCGCGTGTCGTTGGCCGAGTAGTTGCGGATGGTCTGGCCGAACACCTGCGCGTTGGGGATCCGGATCTCGACGTTGTCCGGCGTCGCGAGCACGCAGGAGAAGATGCCCACCGCACGGACGGTGCCGGCCTGTCCCCCGATCTCCACGTAGTTCTCGATCTCGAACGGTCGGAAAGAGAGGAGCATCACGCCGGCCGCGAAGTTCGAGAAGGTGTCCTGAAACGCCAACGCGATCGCGAGACCCGCGGCACCGAGCACCGCGATGAACGAGCCGGTCGCGACTCCGAGCGTACTCACGGCAGCGACCACCACCAACGCCACCACGCCGACATAGACGATCCCGGCGACGAAAGGAGCCAGCATCGGATCGACGCTGCTGCGGGCTAGCGCGCCCTGGGACAGCCTCCTCGCCCATCGAGCCGCGACGAGACCGATTCCGAGCACGGCCAGAGCCCCGAGAACCTTGGGCATCCACTGCGCGATGACGGTCGACACGCTCGTCATGAGTACGTCGGGATCGATCATGAGACCCCCAGCTCCGAGTGAAGAACACGGCAAGAATCCGGTGGAAGGTGCGCCCGCCCTTCGTGGGGCGCCAGGTAGCGTTTCTTCGAGCGGAGGAATGTACGTCCACTCGGCTTGCCGTCCGCGGCACCCACCGCGAACATCCGTTCACATGCTCACCGCATGCCCCACTTCCGAGCCTTTTCCGACGCGAACGAGCGCGTGACCTACTTCGCCGCAGCCCTCGCCAGCCCCATTCTCGGCGTGCTCCTCTACCGCTCGCTCCATGGGAGGGACCGTGCGGTCCGTCTGGTCGATGGGTTCGTGTACGTGGCGGTGCCCGTGCTCGTCGCCATCCAAGTCCTCCCCGAGGCCATCGAGGATCGCGCGCCATGGCTGCTCCTCGTGGTCGCGGCGGGCGCCCTCGTGCCCACGGCTTTCGAGCGCGCTTCGCGATCCCTCGCGGATTATACCGACAACCTCACCATCCTCGTGAGTTTGTCGGGCCTGATCGTACACGCGGGATTGGAAGGAGCCCTCCTCGCACCCGGCGTGTCCCCGATCGATCCCGCGTTCGGATGGGCGGTCGTGTTGCACCGCATTCCCCTGGGACTCGTGATCTGGTGGCTGGTTCGGCCGCGACACGGAACCGCCCTGGCCGCCGCGGCCGTGGGCTCCCTGGTCCTTGCAACGCTGGTGGGCGCATTCGTGGGTGGCGAGCTTTCGGGACACAGTCACGGCAGCGGGTTCGAGTACCTCGAGGCATTCGTCGCGGGCACGCTCCTCCATGTGGTTTTCCATCAAGGACGCCACGACCACACCCACGGACACGACCATGTCCACTGACATCACCTCTCGGCGCAAGACATGTCACTCGCGAAATCATCCCCCCGATCTCGGAGCGGAGGTTGACCCATGCACGCATTGATACGCCACGTCCTGCTCGCCACCCTCCTCTTCGTGGCGCCGGCAACCACTTCGGGGCAGGATTCCGCCGAAGCCGGACCGACGATCGACTCCGGCGGTGCGGTCTTCCCTGTCAGCCCGACTCTGGAAACCCCGACCGAGCTGGACTACCGTGTCGCGTTCGATGTCGCTGACGGCTCGGGACCGGAGCAGGTCAGCGTTTCGCTCAACACGGTCGCACGCTTCCTCAACATGCACGCCCGGGCCGGCGTCCCGGCCGAGGGGATCGACGCCGCGATCGTGATCCACGGCACCGCGGTGATGGACGTCCTGAACGCCTCCGCCTACCACCGGCGGGAGGGCACACGGAACCCGAACGCGCCCCTGATCCGGGAGCTGCTCGACGCGGGCACGCGCATCATCGTCTGTGGCCAGAGCGCCGCCTCACGCGGCGTCGATTCGACCGAGTTCATCGAGGGTGTCGACGTGGCGTTATCGGCCATGACCGCCTTCGTGATTCTCCAGTCCGAAGGATACCGGGTGAACCCCTGGTAAGAGGCAGGCCCTTGCCATAACTGCACTTACACTCTAACCTTGGTATCCCCGCCGAAAGAACGCTCGGCAACCCTGCCGGGACGTTTCCCAGTTGTATCGTGGAGTTGCTCGCATGCGTTATCAAAGCAGGCGGGGCGCGTCTGTGCGTCCATATGATAGGCCCGCGCCAGGGTCCACTCGGAGTCAATACCTTCCCGCTCGGCAGGGTCTGTACGACCCCAGCAACGAACACGACGCATGCGGCATCGGCTTCGTGGCCAACCTGCACGGCTCGAAGAGCCACGACATCGTCGACCAGGCCCTCCAGATTCTCATCAACCTCGACCACCGGGGCGCGGTCGGTGCTGACCCGACCATGGGCGACGGAGCGGGCATCCTCGTGCAGATGCCGCACGCGCTCCTCTCCGAAGTCGCGCCCGAGGCAGGCATCGACCTTCCCGAGCTCGGCGAGTACGGCGCGGCGAATGTCTTCCTTCCCAACGACCCGGATCTCCGACAGCGTTGTGAAGGGATCCTCGAGAAGTTCGTGGCGGCCGAGGGACAGCAGGTCCTCGGATGGCGGGACATGCCCGTCGACCGGAGTGTGCTGAGCGACACGGTGCGTGCCACGGAGCCCGTCATTCGACAGCTCTTCGTCGGTCGCGGGCCGGATTTCGAGGGCGATCAGGACGCGTTCGACCGCAAGCTCTTCGTCATTCGCCGGCAGGCCGAGCTCGAAGTCGCGGCCCTCGGTGACGAGCGAGCGGCGGACTTCTACGTCTGCTCGCTCTCCACGCGGGTGCTCGGGTACAAGGGCATGATCCTCGGGGAATACGTCGGCCCTTATTACGACGACCTCTCCGACCCACGCCTGGTCACGTCTCTCGCGCTCGTGCACCAGCGATTCTCGACGAACACCTTCCCGAGCTGGAGCCTCGCGCAGCCCTTCCGGATGATCTGCCACAACGGCGAGATCAACACGCTCCGCGGGAACCTCAACTGGATGAACGCTCGGCGGGCCGCGATGCAGTCTTCGGTGCTCGGCGACGACCTCGAGAAGCTGTGGCCGCTGATCCCCGAAGGTCAGTCCGACTCGGCCGGGCTCGACAACGCGCTCGAGCTCTTGGTGCGCGGCGGCTACTCCCTCGCTCACGCGATGATGATGCTGATCCCGGAGGCGTGGGAAGGAAACCGCCTCATGGATCCGAAGCGGCGGGCGTTCTACGAGTACCACGCAGCCCTGATGGAGCCGTGGGACGGCCCGGCCTCGATCGCCTTCACCGACGGCCGTCAGGTCGGCGCGACCCTCGACCGTAACGGGCTCCGCCCCTCTCGCTACGTCGTGACGGACGACGGCCTCGTGATTCTCGCCTCGGAGGCGGGTGTGCTCCCGATCCCCGAAGAGAAGATCGTCAAGAAGTGGCGGCTTCAGCCGGGCCGGATGCTCCTGATCGACACCGAAGAGGGCCGCATCATCGACGACGAGGAGATCAAGGCGGAGCTGGCGTCCACGCATCCGTATCAGGAGATCCTCGACCGCACGCAGGTCCTCGTCGAGGACCTGCCCGAGTGCGCGCCGGAGCACCCCAACGTCTCCGAATCGCTGCTCGACCGTCAGCAGGCCTTCGGATACACCCAGGAGTCCCTCAGGCTGCTGCTCGCTCCCATGGCGTCCGAAGGGAAGGAAGCCACGGGGTCGATGGGCGACGACACGCCGATCGCGGCGATGTCGGACCGTCCCAAGCTCCTCTACTCCTACTTCCGGCAGCGCTTCGCGCAGGTGACCAACCCCGCGATCGACCCGATCCGGGAATCATTGGTGATGAGCCTGGTCTCGATGATCGGGCCGCGTCCGAATCTTCTCGAGTTGGACGACAAGGAATCGCACATGCGGTTGGAGGCCCGCAAGCCGATCCTGACGAACCACGACCTCGATAAGATCCGCTGCATATCCAAGTTCCATAAGGGGCGGTTCCAAGCGGTGACGCTGGACACCACCTATCCCGTCGAGGACGGTCCGGACGGCCTGTCGGACGCACTCGAGGCGCTGTGCCGGCAGGCCGAAGAAGCCGTGTTGGACGGAGACAACATCATCGTGCTGTCGGACCGGCGGCTCTCGGCCGAAAGGATCGCGATCCCCGCGCTCCTCGCCACGGGCGCCGTACACCATCACCTGATCCGCCGTGGACTGCGCACCCAGGTAGGCCTGGTCGTCGAGACCGGGGATGCTCACGAGGTTCACCACCTCGCCGTCCTCGGCGGGTACGGCGCCGAAGGCATCAACCCCTACATGGCGTTCGAGACGCTCACCGACATGGTCGACCGCGGCGACCTTCCCGAAGGGATGTCGGTCGAAACGGCCCACGAGAACTACGTCAAAGCAGCCGGAAAGGGCCTTCTCAAGGTGATGTCCAAGATGGGCATCTCCACCTTCCAGTCGTACTGCGGCGCCCAGATCTTCGACGCGCTCGGGCTCCAGCGCTCGTTCGTCGACAAGTACTTCTTCGGGACGCCCACGGCCATCGAAGGTATCGGCCTGGCGGAAGTCGCCCAGGAGACGTTCCGGCGTCACCAAGAAGCATTCGGCACCGCTCCGGTGTTCGAGCACGCCCTCGACCCTGGTGGCGATTATCAATTCCGCCTGCGCGGGGAGCGCCACTACTGGACGCCCGACTCGGTGGCTTCGCTACAGCACGCCGTGCGTGGAAACGCGGTCGACCGTTATCGCGAGTACGCCCGACACGTCAACGACCAGAGCGAGCGGCTCATGACGCCGCGGGGGCTCTTCGACCTGAAGCCCTCGAACGCTCCGGTGCCACTCGACGAGGTCGAGCCGGCCGAGGAGATCGTAAAGCGGTTCGCCACCGGCGCCATGTCCTTCGGAGCCCTGTCTCGGGAGGCACACACGAATCTGGCGATCGCCATGAACCGCATGGGCGCGAAGTCCAATAGCGGAGAAGGAGGTGAGGAACCGGACCGGTTCAAGGCACGCCCCAACGGCGACCATCTCAACTCCGCGATCAAGCAGGTGGCGTCGGGCCGCTTCGGGGTCACGACCGAGTACCTGATGAGCGCGGACGTCATGCAGATCAAGATCGCGCAGGGGGCGAAGCCCGGTGAGGGGGGTCAGCTCCCGGGGTTCAAGGTCGACGGGAGCATCGCCAAGGTGCGTCACTCGACACCCGGAGTGGGGCTCATCTCCCCGCCGCCCCACCACGACATCTATTCGATCGAGGACTTGGCCCAGCTCATCTACGATCTCAAGAACGTGAACCCCGGCGCGCTGGTGAGCGTGAAGCTCGTTTCCGAGATCGGGGTGGGTACCGTCGCGGCCGGCGTCTCCAAGGCGCACTCGGACCGGGTCACCATCGCGGGCCACGACGGCGGAACGGGCGCGAGCCCGCGCACGTCCATTCACCACGCGGGGTCTCCCTGGGAGATCGGCCTGGCGGAGACCCAGCAGACGCTCGTGCTCAACCGGCTGCGCGGCCGGATCACGGTACAGGTCGACGGCGGGTTGCGCACGGGCCGCGATGTCGTCATCGGGGCCCTCCTGGGTGCCGACGAGTTCGGCTTCTCGACCGCGCCGCTCATCGCCTCCGGCTGCATCATGATGCGCAAGTGTCATCTCAACACCTGTCCGGTCGGCGTCGCCACGCAGGACCCCGAGCTCCGGAAGCGCTTCACCGGGCTACCGGAGCACGTCATCAACTACTTCTTCTTCCTGGCTGAAGAGGTGCGGGAGCTGATGGCGGAGCTCGGATTCCGGACCTTCGAGGAGATGATCGGCCGCTTCGACCGCCTCGATATGCGACGGGGGATCGAGCACTACAAGGCACACGGCCTCGACCTGACCCCGCTTCTCACCAAGCCCGAGGTCGGGCCGGAGATAGCGATCAGCAACACCGAACAGCAGGAGCACGATCTCGACACCGTGCTCGACCGTACGCTGATCGAGCAGGCCATGCCGGCCCTGGAGCACGGTACGCCCGTACGACTGGAGCACGCGATCCGGAATACCGATCGCACCACCGGCGCCATGCTTTCGGGCGAGGTCGCACGTCGCTACGGACACGCCGGACTGCCCGACGAGACCATCCACGTGAAGCTCACCGGAAACGCCGGCCAGAGCTTCGGAGCGTGGCTGGCGCACGGCATCACGCTCGAGCTCTCGGGAGACGCGAACGACTACGTGGGCAAGGGCCTCTCCGGCGGGCGGATCATGGTGTACCCACAGGAGCGCGCCGCCATCACGCCGGAACGGAGCATGATCGTGGGCAACGTGGTGCTCTATGGAGCCATCACGGGTGAAGCTTATTTCCGAGGGGTAGCCGCGGAGCGTTTCGCGGTGCGGAACTCGGGGGCGTGGGCCGTGGTCGAGGGCGTGGGAGACCACGGGTGTGAGTACATGACCGGAGGTGTCGTCGTGGTGCTCGGACCGACCGGGCGAAACTTCGCCGCCGGGATGTCCGGAGGGATCGCGTACGTCCTCGACGATGAGCGCGACTTCAGCCTGAAGGTGAACCCCGAGATGGTGGAGTTGGAGCACGTCGTGGACGAACGGACGCCGGAAGAGCGCGCGGCCGACGCCCAGCCGGACGCGAAGCTCTCCGAGGTCGCCCGGGACATGCGTGCACAGGACGCTTCACGCCTCCACCGGCTCCTCGTCCGGCACGCGCACCATACGGGGAGCGAGCGTGCGAGAGAGATCCTCGAGAAGTGGGACGAATACCTTCCCAGCTTCGTCAAGGTGATGCCCACGGACTTCCGGAGGGCCCTGACCAAGCTCGCGAAAGACGCGGGAACCCCCGGCGAGCCCCGGACACGACCCGCATACCAGCCGAAGCCCGCCGTGGGGAGCTACCAAGATGGGTAAGACCAAGGGATTTATCGAAATCAAGAGCAAGCGTCCTCCGTACCGTCCCGTGGAGGAGCGCGTCCGGCATTTCCGCGAGTTCGTGCAGCCGCTCCCGGACGAGGAGATCGCCCTTCAGGGCGCACGGTGCATGGATTGCGGCATCCCTTTCTGTCATCAGGGGTGCCCGGTCGACAACATCATTCCGGACTGGAACGATCTGGTCTACCGGGACCGGTGGCAGGAAGCCATCGAGGTGCTCCATTCCACCAACAACTTCCCGGAGTTCACGGGACGGATCTGTCCGGCTCCGTGCGAGACGTCGTGCACGCTCAACATCGTCGACGACCCGGTGACCATCAAATCCATCGAATGCGCGATCATCGATCGGGCCTGGGAAGAGGGATGGGTACGACCGGAAGTCGCGGAGAAGCGAACCGGTCGGACGGTCGCGATCGTGGGTTCGGGGCCGGCGGGCCTCGCGTGTGCCCAACAGCTCGCACGCGCCGGGCACGACGTGACCGTCTTCGAGCGAAATGAGCGAGTCGGCGGGCTGCTGCGCTACGGCATCCCCGACTTCAAGATGGAGAAGCGGCACATCGACCGGCGCGTCGAGCAGATGGAAGCGGAAGGTGTGGTGTTCCGCACCGGCCAGGAGGTGGGGAAGGACGTCCCGATCCAGAGCCTCACGCACGACTTCGACGCGGTGGTGTTGGCGGGCGGCTCCGAGCATCCACGGGACATCGAGGTGCCCGGACGCGACCTCGACGGCATCCACTTCGCCATGGATTTCCTGACGCAACAGAACCGCCGCGTCGGGAACGAGCCATTGAAGGTCGACCAGGAGATCGTCGCCACCGACAAGCACGTGGTGGTCATCGGCGGTGGTGATACGGGCTCGGACTGCATCGGCACCTCGTGGCGGCAGGGTGCGAAGTCCGTAACCCAACTCGAAATCATGCCCAAGCCTCCGAAGAAGGAAGACAAGGGAACGACGTGGCCCGAATGGCCCCTCAAGCTCCGGACCTCGTCCTCCCAGGAAGAGGGAGGCGAGCGCGACTGGAGCGTCGCGACCGAGCGGTTCACCGGAAAGAACGGGCGGGTGACGACCCTCCACGGGGTACGGCTGACCCCCCGGATGCAGCGGATCGAGGGGACCGAGTTCGAGATCGACGCCGACCTCGTGCTACTCGCCATGGGCTTCGTCCACCCCGTTCACGAGGGCATGCTCGACGCGCTCGACGTCACCTATGACGAGCGGGGCAATGTCGCGGCGGACACCGAAGAATACCGGACATCCGTCGACAAAGTCTTCACGGCCGGTGACATGCGGCGTGGGCAGTCACTCGTGGTTTGGGCCATTCGCGAGGGCCGGCAGTGCGCCCGTGCCGTGGACGCCTATTTGATGGGCCAGAGCGACCTCCCACGATAGGCCACTACACGATAGGCCACTGTCGGGGGCACGTCAGGGCGTTGGCCCGACGAGCCGAGCACCGGTCGACACTTCCGAGTTGCGTCGAAGGGCCCGAACCCGAACACTACTTCCCATGTGAGCGGAACGGCGAGCCCGTGAGGGTCCTGCTCCCCCGTGCACGCGGCATCACGCTGCGAGCGGGCGCGAGGGAGCGGACCCAACACGGGGCTGTTCGGTAGTTGTTGGGAGGCGCCCTGTACATGATGGAGGGGGCGCCCCGGGATGTCGTGACCCGCGGCGGTGCGCGCCGCGGGATCTTGGTCGATCAATACGAGAGGTACTCGGATGAAGATGTCGAGACGTTGCCTTTTACTAGCGCTCGCCGCCGTTTGGGCGGCTCCGTTGAGCGCTCAGTCGTTCGGTAACTCGGTCACGGTAGGCGACCGCGAGGTGTTCGTCGGAGAGCCCACGCACGAGATGCGGTCGGGCGTGCTCTACGTCTTCCGCCCCGACGACTCGGGCGAATGGACTCGAGTCCAGCGCCTCGAAGCTTCCGACGGTCAACCCGGCGACCGATTCGGCATCCGGTCGACGATCCACGAAGACGAGCTCTACGTCTCGGCCACGCGCATCGACGACGGAACCGGAGCGGTCTACGTCTTCCGCAAGGACGGGGACGAGTGGGTCGAATCCGGCCGGCTCGTGACGGATGACCGCTCCCCGGCGGACAGCCTGGGGAGCGGGCTCGACGTGCAAGACGACTGGGCCATGGTCGGAACCATCGGCCAGAACGAAGGGCGCGGAGCGGTCTACGCCTTCCGCCGTGACGGCGACGAGTGGGTGCAGCACACCAAGCTCGCTCCGGAGAACCTCCAGGCCGAGGACCGTTTCGGCAGCACCGTATCGCTCCAGAACGGGTGGGCGCTCGTCGGAGCCCCCTCGCGCGGTGACGAACAAGGCGCGGTCTATACCTTCCGCTACAACGCTTCGTCCGACGAGTGGGAACCGCGGGGCACCCTCCAGGCACCGAACCTGCAACCGCAGTCGGGCATGGGAAGGGACATCGTGCTGCGTGACGGAACTGCGCTCGTGACGGCCCCCGGATTTCTGCAAGGCATGGGACTCGTGTTCGCTTACACGCTGGCTAACGAGTCCTGGGAGCTGACCGCCATGCTCTCGCCCTTCCAGATGGAGCCCGGAGGGCAGTTCGGCTCGTCTCTGAGCTTCGACGGACAAACCGCGCTCATCGGAACGCCCGGCGCCTCGTCCGGAGAAGGGCGCGTCTACGCATTTCGGAAAGACGAGGAGACCGGAGAGTGGGCTGACGCCCGCCGTCTCGCTCCCGAAGACCTTTCGTCCCAGGATTTCTTCGCGGCCACCGTGGACCAGGCCGGAGGCGTGGCGGTCGCCGCTTCTCTCGGTCAGGACTACGAAGCCGGCGCCGCCTACGTGCTCGAGCGTTCGGGCAACGAATGGGAGACGGTCGACCGTATCACCGGCGAAGTCATCGGAATGGAAGCCGTCACCGGGGACGAAGTTCCGTGCTCGGACGACGGTGAGGCGGTCATGTTCGACTGCTCGTCGGTGGACCTGGTCTCGTTCCTCCCCCTCGGCGACATGGGCGCGGGACGGGGCGTGCGCGCCAACGACGTGTGGGGGTGGACCGACCCGGAGACGGGACGTGAGATCGCACTCGTGGGCATGACGGACCAGACGGTGTTCGTCGACGTCAGCGACGCGGGGAACCCCTCGTATCTGGGCCGACTCCCCATGACCGAGACGGCCGACGGCTCGACCTGGCGGGACATGAAGGTCTACGACGATCACATGTACGTGGTATCCGACGGGGCGGGCGAGCATGGCATGCAGGTCTTCGACCTCACCCGGCTCCAGGGGCTCGACGGCTCGGATCCGGTGACCTTCGACGCGGACGCGCTCTACGACCGCATCAACAGCGCGCACAACATCGTCATCAACGAGGAGACCGGGTTCGCGTACGCGGTCGGAGCCAGCGCCGGTGGCGACACGTGCGGCGGCGGGCTTCACATGATCGACATCAACCAGCCGACCAACCCCACGTTCGCGGGATGTTTCCAGGACACGTCGACCGGACGCCAGCGCACCGGCTATTCGCACGATGCCCAGTGCGTCATCTACCGCGGCCCCGACGAGGACTACCAGGGTCAGGAGATCTGCTTCGGCTCCAACGAGACGGCGCTCTCGATCGCGGACGTCACGGACAAGGACAACCCCGTCGCGGTGTCGACCGCCACCTACCCGAACGTGGCATACTCCCACCAGGGCTGGCTCTCCGAGGATCACCGGTACTTCTTCATGAACGACGAGCTCGACGAGATGGGCGGTAACGTGCCCAACACGCGCACGCTCGTCTGGGACATCGCCGACCTCGAAGATCCCATTCTCGCCAACGAGTACTTCCACGAGACGAACGCGATCGACCACAACCTGTACGTGCTCGGAAACACGATGTACCAGTCGAACTACACGAGCGGATTGCGGGTGCTCGACGTTTCCGACCCGGTGAACCCGGCGCCGGTGGGGCACTTCGACACCGTCCCGTACGGAGGCGACGAAGCGGAGTTCAACGGGTCATGGTCGAACTATCCGTATTTCGAGAGCGGTGTGGTCATCGTCACGAGTCAGCGAGAAGGACTGTTCGTCGTGCGGTACCGCCCGCGCTCGATCTCCTGATCGAAGCTGGAGGACACGCGTTGCCAGACGCGCATGACACGGACCGGCGAGGAGTGCCGCCGCTCGCTGCGGTGCTCCTCGCCTTGCTCGCGGGGTCGGCCGGATGCGCCGGAGGTGCGAGCTCCGACCCCGATGCTCCGGCGCCGAGCGGATCGGAAGCGTTCTCGCGGGACATCACGCCGTTCGAGGTTCTCGATGCCGACGGCACCCCGTACGAGCATCCGTTCCTCGGCGGCTACAACCTTCCCCGGCCTCAACTCGTGGACATCGACGGTGACGGAGACCTGGACCTCTTCATCCAGGAAGAATCCGGTAAGATCGCCTTCTTCGAACACGTGCCGGAAGAAGAGCCCCGCTTCCAGTGGCGAAGCGATCACTTCCAGGAGCTCGACGTCGGCGAGTGGTACCGGTTCGTCGATCTCGACCGTGACGGAATTCCGGATCTCCTGGCGGAACAGCCGTACAGCTACGTCCGCTACTACAGGAACGTGGGCACCGCGACGGAGCCCCGTTTCGAGCTCGCCGCCGACAGCCTCAAGGACACCTCCGGAGAGCCCATCTTCTCCGACCGCCAGAACATCCCCAACGCCACCGACATCGACTGCAACGGGCGTATGGATCTCCTCGTGGGCCGCCTGACCGGAACCATCACCCGGTATCAGGAGAGCGGAACCGACGAGCGGGGGGCGCCGATGTTCGAGCACATCAACGACCGCTTCGAAGACATCGAGATCGTGGCTCAGTTCGGGAGCCTCCACGGGGCGAACACGATGGCCTTCGGGGACATCGACGCAGATGGCGACCAGGACCTCTTCTGGGGTGACTTCTTCGAGCCGGGCATTCTCCTCATCGAGAACGGCGGCACCTGCCAGTCGCCCTCATATCGAGGCACGCCCCGCCCCTTCCCGCTCGGTGACCCGCTCCTGACGAGCGGTTACAACGCTCCGACCGTCGGGGACGTGGACGGGGACGGCCTTCCGGACATGATCGTCGGGGTGCTCGGAGGCGCGTTCAATCCCAACACGACGAGCGTCGACAACCTCAACTACCTCCGACAGCGCCAGGACGGTGGCTTCGAGCACGTGACGTCCCGACTGATCTCGATGATCGACGTCGGCAGCGAGAGTGCGCCCGTCCTCGTCGACCTGGACGGCGACGGCGACCTCGATCTCGTGGTCGGCAACAAGATCGACCAGGATGACAGTCAGAACGGAAGTCTCACCATCTTCCTGAACGAAGGCACGCCCACCGCCCCTCGCTTCGAAGAAGGGGGGCGGTTGGAGCTCGGAGGTGGTTATCACCCCGTGCCGGCCTTCGGCGATCTGACTGGGGACGGAGAGGCGGACATCATGCTCGGCACCTGGTCCGACGAGGTCCGCTACCTCTCCGGCGAGAGCTCCGATCCGACCGAGTTCGAGCTGGTGGACTCGGCATTCGTCACGATCCCGAGAGGTCGCAACACGACTCCGACACTCGGTGACCTCGACGGCGACGGAGACCTCGACCTCCTGGTCGGCGAGGCGTCCGGGACCCTCAACTACTACGAGAACGTGGGCACGCGGACGCGACCCGAGTTCGAGCTGGCCGCCGAGGACTTCGCGGATATCGATGTGGGCCGCCGCAGCGCACCGCGTTTGCACGACCTCGACGGGAACGGCCGACTCGACCTCCTCGTGGGCTCGGAGGACGACGGCGTGCACGTCTATCGCAACGTCGGGACGGCCACCGAAGCCGAGTTCGTCCGTGACGGATCGTTGCCCATTCCCGTGCACGGGCTCGCGGTACCGGCGTTGGGCGACGTGACGGGGAACGGAATGGACGACCTCGTGCTCGGCGGCATCGGCGGAGGGCTGCTGTTCTACCACGGCGGGCGGTAGGTCCGCGTGGCCACTCCTTCTTCGTCCGGGCCGGTGTTCGGCCTCGTCGACGCCGGTCGGTTGGGTGCGAGCCTCGCGGAAGCCCTGCGACGAGCCGGTCACACGGTCGTCGCCGTGAGTCGGCGTGACCCCGAACAGGCCCGAGCGCTGGCCCGGCGCCTGGGGGACGGGGTGCTCGGAACGAGTGACCCGCAGGCGGTCGTCAAGGCCGCGGACGCGGTGTTTCTCACGAGCCCGGACGACCGCATCGGGTGGCTCGCCCGGGAGCTGGCGTTCCGGTCCGACCAGATCGTTATTCATTGCTCGGGCGCCACCCCCGTGTCGGTCCTCGCACCCGCACGTGCTGCCGGAGCCGAGACGGGCGGCTTCCATCCTCTGCAAACGTTCCCCGACGAGCATGGCGCGGACCGCTTCGCAGGGGTCACGTTCGGCATCGAAGCCGAAAGGCCCTCCCTGCTCCAGCGGCTTCAACGGCTGGCCGTGGAGCTCGGAGGGACGTCGGTCACGCTCGACGAGGAATCACGGCCGCTCTATCACGCATCGGCGGTGATGGCCGGACCGCTCACGGCGGCCCTCGCCGGTCTCGCCTCCGAGCTCTGGACCCGATTCGGACACGACCGAGAGGCCGGGCTGCGGGCGTTGAGCCCCCTCCTGAAGGCAACGACCGACCACCTCGCCATGCTGGGCATCCCCGCGGCGATGACCGGTCCCTACGTGCGCGGCGACCTCGCTCCGGTCCGTGCGCATCTCGCCGCGCTGGGCGACGCCGACCCCGAGGTTCTCCGCGCGTACGCGTCGCTCGCCCTCGCACAGCTTCCGCTCGCAGCGGAGCGTGGCAACATTCCTGAAGACCGGATGCGAGAGCTACACTCGCTCCTGGCGGACGCGGCACGGACGTAGGACACCGCGTCCTCCCCCCACAGGGAGAGCAGATTGCCAGAGATGAGAACGACACTCCGCGACGTGCGGCGGCTGCTGGACTCGAGCGAGCCCATTCCGATGGTCACCGCGTACGACTACACCTCGGCGCTCCTCGCCGACCGAGCAGGCATTCCGATGATCCTGGTCGGCGACAGCATGGCGCAGACGATGCTGGGCTTCGAAGACACTCTTCCGGTCACCGTGGACGACATGGTCCGGCACACGGCGGCGGTCGTCCGCGGGACGAGCCGCGCGTTCGTCGTCGCAGACATGCCGTTCATGAGCTACCAGGCGAGCTTGTCCGACGCGCTCCGAAACGCCGGGCGGCTGCTCAAGGAAGGGGGCGCGCAGGCGGTGAAGCTCGAAGGGGGCGCCTCCATGGTGGAGACCGTACGCGCGCTCGTCGGATCCGGCGTGGCCGTGATGGCCCACCTGGGTTTGACGCCTCAATCGGTCCATCAGCTCGGAGGCTATGGGGTGCAGGCACGCACGGCGGCCGCCGCGCGAACGTTGCTCGACGATGCACGCGCCCTGGAGGAAGCGGGCGCGTTCGCGCTCGTCCTCGAGCTCGTCCCGGCGGAGCTCGCCGCGGAAGTGACCGAAGAGCTCTCGATCCCGACGATCGGCATCGGCGCCGGCGAAGCGTGCGACGGACAGGTCCAGGTGTGGCACGACCTGCTGGGCCTGTCGGTGGACTTCACCCCGCGGCACGCCAAGCGATACGCGGAGGTCGGCACCGTCGTGCGGGAAGCGTTGGAGCGGTGGGCCGAAGACGTACGCGAACGGCGCTTCCCGACCGACCAGCAGACCTCGCATCTGACCGAAAGGATCGACCTGGGAACGAAGACCCTCGAGCCGGACCGGGAATGACTTCCGCCGAACGCTCCACGCATACGAAGGAACGGACCCCGTGCGCGTGATCGAGACCGTGGCCGAGATGCACGAGGCGCGCCACGAGCTCGAGGAGCCGGTCGCTATGGTGGCGACGCTCGGCGGCATGCACGCGGGACACGAAGCTCTCCTCGAACGCGCACGAGACGTCGGCGCCTCGCTCGTCGCGTCCCTCTTCCTCAATCCGACGCAGTTCGACGATCCCGAGGACCTCGAGCGTTACCCGACGGACCGCGCCCGTGACCTCGAGATCTTCGAGCGGCACGGGGTCGATATCGTGTTCGCGCCCTCGGCCGAGGAGATGTATCCCGGCGGGGCGAGCACGGAAGTCGACCCGGGCCCTGTCGGGCGCGTTCTCGAAGGTGCCCACCGTCCCGGCCACTTTCGGGGAGTGGCCACCGTCGTGGCCAAGATCCTGACCGTGCTCCGCCCGGACATCGCCGTCTGGGGCGCGAAGGACGCACAGCAGAACGTGGTCATCCGCCGCCTTTCGACCGACCTCCGCATGTCCGTGCGCCACCTCGTCGTCCCCACCGTGCGCGCGACGGACGGCCTCGCCATGAGCTCGCGGAATCGCCACCTCTCTGGAGCGGAACGCGCCCAGGCCACCTCCCTGTACCGAGGTCTCCGAACCGCGCTGGACCTCTGGAAGGAGGGCCTGCGCGATGCCGACAAGCTGCGCGACGCCGTGCGCTTCGAGATGTCGGTGCAACCGTCCGTGGAAGTCGAATACGTGAGCCTGGCCGACCCCGAGACGCTGGAGGAGCTCTCCCGCGCCACATCCGAGGCCCTTCTTTCGGTTGCGGCACGCGTCGGCCGAACCCGACTCATCGACAACATGACGCTGGGTTAGCAGCCCTCGACGCCGTCGGAGCACGGCAGGCGCTCCTTTCGGTTGCGGTGACCGTCCCCTTTCGGTAGCCTCAGTCGGCTACAGACGACACGCGAGGACACCCCCCCACTTCGACGTCCCTCCGACGTGACTCCCGAATCCTTCCTTGCACTGACCGAGAGGAATGCCGACCCGGCCTTCCTCCTTTCTTCGCATGGCACCGTCGTAGCCGCGAACCCCAGTGGCTCGTCGACGCTCGGCTGCACCGCGGTGAGCCCGGACTGCGGCATGGACCTCGGGGACTTCGTCGACGACTCGGAAGGAGCCTTCGAGGCGCATCTCCGCAGCTGGGTCGCCTCCGGCGTGCCCATCAGCCGCCCGATCCGCCTGAAAGATCCGGACGGCCGCCGACGCCGTTACCGGGGCGAAGGGCTCCGGGTCACAAGCCCCGGGCCGCAGGTCGACCCTCTGGTGCTGCTCCACTGCGTGCCCCTCGACGCACGGGCGGAGCGCCGATCCACCCTCGCACCGCAGCGATCGGCATCCGAAGGAAAGGAGCCCAGGACCGTCGGCAAGATGGAAGCCATGGGCAACTTGGCCGCCGGCATCGCGCACGATTTCAACAATCTGCTGACGGTGATGAAGGTCGAAGTCGAACTCGCGATGGAGCACGACGAGGTCCCGGCCGAGATCGTGGACTCGCTTCTCTCGACGCACGCTGCCGTGCTCCGCGCCGAGTCCCTGGTCGACGGCCTCCTCGCGTTTTCGAGGCACCAGCTCGTTCGGACTTCTCGAACCGACCTGCGGCGACTGGTCGAGGGGACGATTCCGAGGGTCCACACCATCACCGACCCGGCCGAGCCGGTCGTGGATCAGGCAGATGCGCCCCTTCCCGTACAGATCGATCCGGAGCACATGGAGACCGTGCTCCTCGCCCTCGTCCGGAACGCTGTAGAGGCGACGACCGCCGAGCCGTTCGTGAGCATCCGGACGCGCAGGGAGGTGCTCGGCCCGGACTTCGTGCGCAGGAACGCCGGCTCCAGCGAGGGAGAGTTCGCGGTCCTCGAAGTCGCGGATCGGGGAACGGGCATCCCACCCGAAGTCGCCGCTCGCATGTTCGAGCCGTTCTTCACGACCAAAGGGAGAGGCTACGGTCGTGGCCTCGGGCTGGCGCAGGCGTTCGGCATCGTGAAGATGCTCGGCGGTTACGTGAAAGTGGACACGGACCTCGGTGTGGGATCGACGTTCACCGTATACCTGCCGCTTCAGGGAGACCTACAGGGCGACCCAGAGCGTACGGAAGACGCTTAGCAGCCCACGGGCGGAGGGACACGCCCCTCAGCACGCAGCCAGGCCCGCTACGGAAGGTGCTCGACGAGGAGTTGCTGAAGGGTCTCTGGATCGTCCGCGTTGACCCAGTGCCCTCCGTCGACCCGGTGGAGTCGCACCCGACCGTCCGTGGCCCGGCCCGCCGCCTCGACGCGGGCGCAGGCGTCCTCGTCCAGCACGGTGGAAGCGCTCGCCTTGATCATGTGCACGCGGGCTTGGGCGGGCGGCGCCTCCAGCACCGGCCACGCATCCGTGTCGAAGAAGTCGCGAAGCAGGGCCTCCATCTCGTCGGGGTCGACCCGCCACACGAGCTCGTCTCCGACCGGGGAGCGGACGAGGTTCGTGGCCATCCACTGCGCGACCGGATTCGGGAAGCCCGACGCCTCCACGGCCGCGATCCCCTCGGCACGGTCGGCGAACGGGCCCGGATTCCGTCGGAGCACCTCGAGCATGGTCCAAGCGCTTCCCTCCGGGGTCCGCGCCGCGGGTGTCGAGTCCACGACCCAGACGCTCCGGGGCACCTCCACCGAGCCCACATCCCCGCGGCTCGTTCCGGCGTCACGTAGGTACAGGAGGGCGACCTTCCCTCCGAACGAGTGCCCGAGCACCGCGGTGGGCGCGATCCCGAGATGCTCGGCCAGCCGCTTGAGGTCGTCCACGCACGCTTCGAGGGTATGCGGCGGCTCGAAGCCCCCCGAGTCACCATGCATCCGAAGGTCGACGGGAATCGCACCCCACTCGGGCCGCTCGCGGACCAAGCGCCGAGCCACGGAAGACCAGTTGCGCCCCGCCCCGTAGATTCCGTGCAGGACGAACATCCATCGGTCGGGGTTCGCGTCGGGGGCTACGATGTGGTCGTGGGCGAGAATCGGTGGCATGTCGGACCAGGTTTCGGGAGATCGTGGCACGCGAAAGGGGAACGGGCGCCCGCAACCTGCCCGATCCCCACGGAGGAATCAATCGTGTGCCGCCAGGCCCCGCGGTGATCCGGGAGCCCAACGTCATTCCACGACCATGGACTCCGCGATCAGCACCAAGCGCTCCACCGCGACTTCATGACCGGTGGCGTCGAGCTCGGGGCCTTCCATGGCAGTTGGCAAGGCATTCACGAGCCGCCAGGTCTGCACGACACCACTGCGGTCCTCGGCCAGGAGCTGGATGAGGACCGTCCGCCGGTCGGCCGAGCCGCGCAACGAGGCATCCAGCCATTCGTGCAAGATGGTGTCGCCGATGAGCCCCCTGCTCAGCGTCGCCGTGATCGGGCTCGCACGTCCGGGGATGAGCCGCGGCGCATTCGTCTTGTAATTCCCCGCACGGTATTGGAGCATCTCCACCGACCGGTCGAGTCCGCTCACCGCGCTGAACCCCGCCTGCACCGATTCGGGGTCGAGCCCCTCGAATGACACGAGGAAGTTGAAAGAGCCATAGGGAGTTTCGCGAAGCACGGGCATATCAGCCTTCCTGTCGGATGAGATCGTCAAAGACCAGCTCGAGCTCCTCGAGCGCGATGTCGCCGTGAAGCGCATCGTACCGTGGGCCGGCCCACCGCAACGGCCATGCGCTGGTGATCTTCCAGGTGTACAGGGTCCGTCCCCCGGCACTTTCGAGATGCCCGATCACCACCTGCCGAATCGCGGGCTTACCGCTCAACGCTTCCCGCCGCCATTCGTAGAGGGTCCGGTCTCCGTCCAGCGCCCGGGTCAACAGGAGCCTGCCGGGACACGCCGGAGCGCTCCACAGCACACGCTCCGGATCCCCCGGATCCTCTTTCCGGCTGAGCTCATCCACCTGCGAAGCGAGCTCGAGCCCGGAAACCCGCGTGCACGAAATCGGTATGCCGGCGATCTCGACCGTGAAATGGGCGGCCACGGTTACCGCGTCGTCCCCACCCCGCCATGGCAGCGGCGTGCGACCCCGCGGGTCCGAATGTGGCGGCTCGGGCCGGGGAGGCTCGTTCGGTAGCGTCATTCGTCCAGCTCATTAATTGGGCGGCGGCGAGGGTGTCCGACGGTGCGGGTCGATGAATACAGGGTTTCCGTAAGCGTCTTCCGACATCATGCTCCACACACGAGTCTGCCGCCAGGCGCCAGCTGTTCACATCCACGTCGACGGGAACCGGGCATGGCCAACAAGCTAACCAACCTACGAGATGTCCATGCCCGCGTGCAGCCGAGACCGCACGACCTCGACCGTGCGGTTTCGGGTCCCCGGTCGTGACGCCCCGGCCGGTGCGCACCATCGACGACGTCATCAGCGACCTGGACGGAGTCGTGCGCACGTGCCACGAGCGGGGGAGTCGGGCGGGCTACTTCCCCGCGCTGTACAGGCGCGTCACGGTAGAAGTGCGTGACTGGATCCGTGAGGGACGTTTCGACGACGGAGCGCGCATGGAGCGCTTGGACGTCCTCTTCGCCGACCGATATCTCGAAGCGTGGCAACAGCGGGAACGTGGAGAACCGACGAGCCGTTCATGGGGGGTCGCGTTCGACGCGACCGAGGCCTGGTGGCCCATCGTGCTCCAGCACCTCCTGCTCGGGATCAACGCGCACATCAATCTGGATTTGGGGATCGCCGCGGCCCGCACGGCACCGGGGGCCGACATTCACGGTCTCGGCGACGATTTCCGTCGGATCAACAACCTGCTCGCGTCCATGATCGATGACGTCCAGAAGCGTCTAGCCGACGTTTGGCCATTGTTGCGGCTCCTCGACTGGCTCGGGGGCGACGCCGACGAGGCCACGATCCACTTCAGCATCGAGCGGGCCCGGGAAGCGGCATGGGCCCTCGCGGTTCGGCTTTCGGCGCTTCCGGAGGCGGCGTGGGCGCACGAGATCCAGACCACCGACCGGCTCGTGGCGACGCTCGGACGGGTCGTGCGTCACCCCGGCCCGGGGCTGGGCACCGTGCTCCGGGGTGTCCGCCTCGGCGAGCTCCGCTCCCCCGAGGGGGTCATCGAGCTCCTTTCCTGAGGAGACGGTCCCAGCGTACCCTCCCTGCACGCACTCACCCGTCGAGGAGTCATCCCCCCGGTGTGTACCCAACACCGGCGACTCTGCGTGTTCGCATCGTCAGTGGCCCAAGGCGATCCGGATCTCGTCGACCACGGTCGCTTCCGATTCCGCTTCCAGCCCGTCGGACAGCGCGGCCAGAGCGTCCGGTGTCCCGATCTCGCCGAGGGCCCAGGCCGCGTGTTCCCGCGCGAGCGGGGCAGGGTCGGACAGCGCCGCGGTCAGCACGGGGATCGCCTCCGGCGAGCCCCAGTTCCCCAACGCAACGCAGACGTTGCGCGCGAACCCAGCCCGCCCCGCCCGGCGTATCGCCGAGGCCCGGGAGAACGACTCCCACGCGCGCTCATCCAGGGCCGTCTCCAACAAGTCGACGAGCGGGGACGCGAGCGTGCCGGGGTGGGGCTCCGGCGGGCTCTCGGCAGTCGCCTCCACGCCCGGCGGCCGCTCGCCCGGACCCCGCGCCGCGTATCGGCCCTCCGGGTCGGGCGCGGCAAAGCGCCGGTTCCACGGACACACCTCCTGACATATGTCACACCCGAAGACACGGTTCCCGATAGCGGGCCGTAGCTCCCGGGGGATGGAACCCTGCAGCTCGATGGTCAGATACGAGATGCAGCGCCGGGCGTCCATGACCGGAGCACCGTCTTCGTCACGGCCGAGCAACGCGCTCGTCGGGCAAGCGTCGAGGCAGGCCCGGCAGGTGCCACAGTGATCTTCGGTGAAGGCCTCGTCGGGAGGGAGGGGGATTTCGAGCAGGAGCGCCCCCAGGAAAAAGTACGAGCCGCGGCGGGGATGGATGAGCATCGTGTTCCGCCCGAACCACCCGAGGCCCGCCCGGCGGGCCAGCTCTCGCTCCAGGACGGGACCCGTGTCGACGTACACGCGCCCCGGCCTGTCCTCGCGCCGGAGACGTTCGGCGAGCCACCGCTGCAGCCGCTGGAGCTTCCGCCGCACGACGCGGTGGTAATCCGCCCCACGCGCATACCGGGCGACGACGCCGATCGCGGGATCGTCGGGTACACCGGGTGGGTCGTCAGGGAGATAGGCGTCCGCGACGACGAGCACCGATCGCACGCCGGGGAGCGACGCATGCAGAGCCTCCCGCCGGGCGATGGCGTCGGGCCGGGCAAGGTAGTCCATCGTGCCATGGTGGCCCCGCTCCAGCCAGCGCCGGTAGAAGGCCCCGTGCTCGCTGTCCTTGGCCTCCGCGATACCGGCGCGGTCGAAGCCCACCCGAACGGCTTCGGCCTTGAGGTCTTCGGCGAGCCCGGCGTCGCCGGAACGCTCCGGATCCCACGCGCTCACCGTCGATCTCCGGCTGCCGGCACGCGGTAGGCGCGCCCTTTCCAGCGCACGTTCCGCCCGCGCACCCAGGAGCGCAGGAAGATGTAGCTGGTGAGCACCGCACCGAGGGGATAGAGCAGGCCGTACCGCGCCCCAGCGCCCATCCGCAGGGAGAAGTACCCGAACTGGGCCACGCTGGCGGAAACAGCCAAGGCCGCCCACGTGAGCGATACGGTGGGCTCGAGACCGCCGAGTAGCAGGGGCCGGCCCGTGAGCACCTCCGTGCCTGCCAGAAGAAGCACGGCGGGAGGCACGAGCCAGAGGAGCGCCCCCAGCACCAATGCGACCGGCGGAACGAGGGGACGCGCCCACCGGGGGAAGCTCTGTTGTCCCCCGAGGACGAGGTTCTTCGACCAACCGTCGATGAGCTCCCGGAGCGATCGGTACATGCGCGTCTCCAACGCGTCTTCCGCCCCCCGGACCCGGAGCCGCATGCCGGCCCGCTTTACGTGCTGCGCCAGAGCCAGGTCCTCCACGACCTCGTCCCGGACGACCTCGTGCCCTCCCACACGCGCATACGCCTCCCTCGGCATCATGATGAACTGCCCGTTCGCGATCGCGTCCCGCCACCGGTCGTTCGCCACGGTGCGCTCGAAGTCCGGGAAACGGAAGAGCATGCCCAGAAACACGTGGGGTTGGAGGAGGCGCTCCCAGAAGGTGTCCATCCGTTGCCGTCCGACGAGGGTGAGCAGGTCGGCGCGCTCCTGCCGCAGACCCGTGAGAGCTCTTTCGAGCAAACGAGGTCCGTGCACCGTATCCGCGTCGGTGAAAAGAAGGACCTCACCCCGCGCGGCCCTCGCGCCTTGATGGCACGCCCAGGGCTTTCCGAGCCAGCCCTCGGGAAGGGTCGCTCCTTCGACGACGGTCAATCGGTGGGCAGCTCCGGCGGCGGTCGCCCGCGCGACCTCTCCCGTACCGTCTTCGCTACGATCGTCGACCACCACGACCTCGAAATTCGGATATCGGGACGCCGTGAGCGAGGCGAGACACGCCCGGATGTTGTGCGCCTCGTTCCGGGCGGGAACGACAACGGTGACCAAAGGCCAATACGGCTCGTCCGGTCGTTCGTGCTCCCCGCGGACGATCGGGCGCTCTCCCTCGCCCGCCACGGGAAGCGAAGACGGAAAGCGGACCCCGAACCGGACGAACGCCAGGCAGGCCAACCAGGGCAACGCCAGGGCCAACGCGACGATCATTCCGGCCCGCTGTCACGGCCCGACTGCGAATCCCCGTCGATCTTCGGTGTCCACCGATCCGAGTCGCGCTCACGGTATTTCTCCAGCACCTGCTCCAGCGACTCTCCGAGATCGATGTCCTGTTGGTTCGCCATCGCGAGGAGCACGAACAGCACGTCGGCCATCTCGAGCGCCAAGTCCTGCTCGGCCTCCTCGTCCTTCTTGATCTTGTGCCCGAATCGGTGGTTCATCTCCCGTGCGAGCTCACCCACCTCTTCGATGAGGCGGGCCAGGTTCGTGAGGGGCGGCCAGTAACCTTCCTCGAACCGGGAGATCCAGGCGTCGACCCGGGCCTGGGCTTCGGAGAGCTCCATCACGGCTCCAAAACGATCTTGCCGAACACGCCGCCGCCTTCGAGCAGCTCGTGAGCGCGGCGCGCTTCCGCAAGCGGCAGGGTCTCGTGAATGACGGGCTGTAGAGCTCCCGAGAAGACCATCCGCATGACCCGCCGGAACTCGCCCGGCGTGCCCATCGTGCTCCCAAGAATAGAAAGTTGTTTCCAGAATATCAATCTAATATCCGAGACCCCCTTAGGACCCGTGGTGGCACCCGACGTCACGAGACGGCCACCCACGGCCAGAGACCGGAGACATTGCTCCCAGACGGCCTCTCCGGCCGTGTCGTAGACGAGGTGAACGCCACGCTTTCCGGTCTCCCGCCAAACCTCGCGCGAAAAGTCCACGTCGGTGCGATCGTATACCCGGTGGGCTCCCATCGCTTCGATGCGCTCGACGTTCTCGGTGCCGCTCGTCACCGCGTAGACCTCTGCGCCCGCCGCTACGGCGATGGACACCGAAGCCGTCCCGACCCCCCCGGACGCCCCCGTGACCAACACCCGCTCGCCAGCGCGCAGCGCCCCCCTCGTGATGAGGGCGCGCCAAGCGGTGACGAAGGACAGTCCCGCCGCGGCCGCCTTCGCCGACGGCACGCCCTCGGGAATCTCGAGGAGGTTGGCGGCGGGAACGACCACATACTCCGCAAAGCCGCCCTGCGTGTGCTCTCCCAGAATATGAAAAGCAGATTCTAGAATCGACTCTCCACGATCCTCGGCCTCGTACCACTGGTATCCGACCGACGGATCGACGACCACACGCGTTCCCAGGGGCACCCCTTCGACGCCCGCGCCGACGGACTCCACCGTCCCCACGATGTCCGATCCCCCGATGTGGGGCATCGGCGTCTCGATGGGCAGCCCCCTCCGCACCCACAGATCCAGATGGTTCATGGCCGCCGCCTCGACCTGAAGCCGAACCTCGCCCGGCGCCGGATCGGGGACTGCGACGTCGTCACGGACCTTCACGACCTCCGGTCCACCGAACTCTGAAAAAACGGCGGCACGCATCGTCTGGGGCATCATTCCTGACCTGTGGGAGTGGGTGCAACGAGCCTGACCCCGGAGCGCGGGGACCGCGACCCATCTCGAGCCTCCGCGGTCGCGCTCCTCGAAGTGTAGTGCACTGTACCCCGGCGCCGGTAGGCGCGAAAATGTATCCCATGAGCAACGACGGAGCCGACTCACCGGAACCGACACCCGAATACCTCGACGACTCGACCCTCGGAGGGTACTTCGAGACACACGATCGCCCACCCGCCTTCGAGGGGTCCGACGGTCTCCCGTACACCGTCTCGATCGAGATCGAACGAACCGGCGATCTCCGGCTGCCGTACTGCGGGTACCTGGTCTTTCCCCGATGGGCGGAGACGGGGGTAGGCATCATTGGACACGTGGAAACCGAGACCCTGAGCGAGGGGCGAAGCGAGGGCGATGTTCGGACAACCCTCGACGCGCTCACGCTTTACGACGTGCAGGATCTCCTCGAACGAGCCATCGCCGCGCGAGAGAGTGACGTCGATGACTGAATTCCTGCGGATCACCGAGATCTTTCATTCGATCCAAGGTGAGTCGACCTGGGCGGGGCTTCCGTGCACCTTCGTGCGCCTCACCGGGTGTCCGCTCCGCTGCTCATGGTGCGATACCGAGTACGCATTCCACGGTGGTGAGCGTCGTACGTTCGCATCGGTGCTCGAAGAGGTGGCCAAACACCCCACCTCGCTCGTCGAGATCACCGGAGGGGAGCCCCTCGCGCACCCGGGCTCCTTCCGGCTCGCCGAGGCCCTGCTGGCGCAAGGGTACACGGTCCTCGTCGAGACATCGGGCGCGTTCGACGTCTCCGCTCTCGATCCTCGGGTCCACAAGATCATGGACCTCAAGTGTCCCGGCTCGGGGGAATCATCCCGAAACCTGTGGTCGAACCTGGAGCACCTCACGGGCCGAGACGAGATCAAGTTCGTGGTCTCCGACCGCGCGGACTACGAGTGGGCGCGATCCACCATCCGGGAGCGAGGCCTGGACGCTCGCGTCCATGAAGGACAATTGCGGGCTCTGCTGATCTCCCCCGTGTGGGACGCCGTCGACCTCGAAGGCTTGGCCGGATGGATCCTGGAGGACGGTCTTCCCGTCCGCTTCCAACTACAACTCCACAAGCTCATCTGGGGCGCCGACCGCATCGGAGTCTGACCTTCGTGTCACAGGGTCCTCTCGAAACCGACCCCCGCTTCTGGGTGCTCAGCGAAGCCCTCGCCTCGTACGCCGGGGACGACGACGACCCGCTCCTTTTCGACGAGGCGTACCTCCAGGCCGCGGTGGCTCTCGTCCTCCGCGCGCGCACCGACCTCGAGGTGCTGCTGATCAAGCGAGCCCAGTCCGAGCGCGACCCCTGGTCGGGACACATGGCGCTCCCCGGAGGGCGCCGCGACGACGACGACGACGACCTGCTCACGACCGCCGTCCGTGAAACCATGGAAGAGACCGCTGTCGATCTCGACCGAAACGGACGGATCCTCGGGCGACTCGACGTCGTCGCACCCTCGAGTCCGCGCCTACCCAAGCTCACCATATCGCCGTTCGTGTTCGGAGTCCGAGCCGACGTGCCCGCTCACGTGGCCAGCCACGAGATCGAGCAGGTGTACTGGGTTTCGGTAGATGAATTGCGGGATCCGGCCACGCACACGACGATAGAGATTTCCCTCCCCGGCGGCACTCGTCCCTTCCCGTGCTACGCAGTAGCCGGAGAGATCGTCTGGGGACTCACCCACCGCATCCTCCGCCAGTTCCTCCGCGTCTCCCCCGAGCTCGACCTCAACCCCTAGCACCCCCCACCCCACCGTGACGGTGGAGGCCTCGGAGCCATGGTCTCTGGCGAGCGAGGGCTTGGATGCAACGCATCCGAGCGAAGCGGCCTAGCCTCCTTACCGTGACGGTGGATGGCCTCGGGGCCGCAGCCTCGACCGAGCGAGGGCTTGGATGCCCACATCCAAGCGAAGCGGCCCCTGCTCCCCCCACCGTGACGGTGGAGGCCTCGGGGCCAAGACCTCTGACGAGCGAGGGCTTGGATGCGAAGCATCCGAGCGAAGCGGCCCGAGTCCGGCAGAGGTCTTGGCCCCGAGGCCCCCCACCACTCACTCCTCCACCCACTCCGCCAAGAACAGATTCGTCTCGTTCGGCTCGTCGTTGAACCGATTCGATCCGAACACGAGGTATTGGCCGTCCGGGCTGAATACCGGGAATCCGTCGAACTCTTCGGAGTAGGTCACCCGGGTCAGGTCGGTGCCGTCCAGATCGATCATGTAGATCTCGAACTCCCGCCCCGACGGATCCTCGTGATTCGAGCTGAAGAGCACCTTTTCGCCGGACGGATGCCAGTACGGTGCGAAGTTCGCACCGCCGAGGTCCGTCACCTGCCGCTTGTTCGATCCGTCCGCGTCCATCACCCAGACCTCGAGGTTCCCGGGACGGATGAGCCCCTCGTCGAGGAGCCGCAGGTATTCCTCGGTCTCCGCACCTTCTTCGGGATAGTGCGCGCGCCAGATGATCTGGGACCCGTCCGGCGAATAGAACGCGCCGCCGTCGTAGCCGACCCGGTCGGTCAGTCGTTGGACGTCCGAGCCGTCGAGGTTCATGGAGTACAACTCGAGGTCCCCGTCTCGCACGCTGGTGAACACGACACGGTCCCCGACCGGTGACACGGTCGCTTCGGCGTCGTAGCCCGGTGTGTCGGTGAGTCGCCGTACGTCGGATCCGTCGACGTTCGCGGAAAAGATGTCGTACGTATCGTAGATCGGCCACACGTATCCCCGCGACATGTCGGGCTCCGCGGGGCACGAAGCGTCGTGGTGATGGGTAGAGGAGTACAAGATCCGCTCGCCGTCGGGGTAGAAGTACGAACACGTCGTGCGCCCCTCCCCGGTGCTGACCTCGGTCGACTCAAGCGTCTCCAGGTCGAGGAGGAAGATCTGGTCGCACTCCATACCGGGCTTCGTCGCTTGGTAGACCAGGGCCGAGCCGTCAAAGGCCCAATACGCCTCGGCGTTTTCGCCTCCGGAGGTCAGTTGTCGGAGATTTCTGAAGTGGTCCTCGCCCGGCATGGTCAGCGACTCGGGATCACCCCCGTCCCCACCGTCAGCGGCCGGCTCTCCCTCCGACCCGCACGAGGAGATAAAAAGGGCCACGACGAGTGCCATGCTCATCCATGCGAACGATCGCTGTCTCACGACTCTTCTCCCTTGAGGCGATTGTTCCCGAAAACCGTGCGTGCCCTCGTCCCGAGCGCCGTCCTGCTCGCGCTCGGCGCCGTGGCGCCCGTCTCCGGCCAAAACTGTCCCGATCCCGACAGGCTCGCCGAGGGCACGACCGGCGCCATGGCTCACGTTCGCCACCTCGCCGACGACGACCTCGAAGGGCGTGCCGTCGGCACATCCGGGGCACGCTGCGCGGCAGCCTACCTCGCCGCGCGGTTCCACGCCCTCGGGCTCGATCCGGCGGGACACGAAGGTAGCTACTTCCACACCTTTCCCGTGAGGGCCGGAGCCGAGCTCGGCCCGGACAATACGTTCACCGTGGAAGGCGAGCGCCTGGCGCTGGGTCAAGACTGGGCACCATACGGTTTTTCCGCCAGTCGGGCCGTCGAAGCGCCCCTCGTGTACGGCGGTCACGGCCTTTCCAGCCCCGGCACAGCCCGTGACCGCTTCAGTCGCATCTCGATTTCCGGCAAAGTCGTCGTCGTCGAAGCCGGGGACCCGGACGCTCCTGGCGCATCGTCCCTGCGGGCGGACCCGCGTTTCAAAGCCACGGTCGCTGCGGGGCGCGGAGCCGCCGGAATGCTCATTCTGCTCCCCGAAGGTCTCGCGCTTCCGAACGTCACCGACGAGACGAGAGACGCCCTTCCGATTCCAATCGCGGCCATCGGCGGGGCGACGGCAGCCCGCGTCCGCGCCGCCGCGCGGCAGGACCACGTCGGGGAGCTCAGAACCGACGTCCGGCCGCTCCCGGTCGATGCGCAAAACGTCGTCGCGCGGCTACCCGGCACCGATCCCGAGCACGCTTCAGAGCACATCATCGTGGGCGCACACTACGACCATCTGGGGTTCGGTGGGGAGGGCTCCCTCGAACCGGGAAGCCGAGCCGTGCACAACGGCGCCGACGACAACGCCAGTGGCACCGCCGCCGTCCTCGAGATCGCACGGGCGCTCGTCGACGGTCCCCCACGTCCCCGAAGCGTGCTCTTTATCGCCTTCACGGGTGAGGAACGGGGTTTGTGGGGCTCGGCCCGCTTCGTGACCGACCCGACGATCGACCTCGAGCGCTCGGTCGCGATGCTGAATCTCGACATGGTCGGCCGGCTCGAAGACGGACCGTTGACCGTGCTCGGGGTCGGCACCGCCTCCCGCTGGCCGACCCTCCTCGACGAGGTCAACGACGCCCTCGCCGAGCCGCACCGAATCGTCAAACGGGCGAGCGGAAGCGGTCTGTCCGACCACGCCTCCTTCCATGCGGAAGGGATCCCGGTGCTCCACTTCTTCACCGGCACCCACGAGGACTATCACCGGCCGAGCGACGACTGGGAAAAGGTCGACGGCGACGGCCTCGATCGAATCGTCACATTCGTGTCTTGCGTCGTTGAACGCCTGGCCCGCCCACGATGAGGGAACCCTGCCGGCCGTGAGCGCGTGGCGCGATGCGCGGGCCGGCGCCAATCGAGCCCACGCACCGCGCCTGGATCCGCTCCGCTCCCGAAAAGCTCGCCCCTCGGTACGACCGTGAGAATGTCGGGATGGGACGGATCGCTCAGGTCACCGTCTGCCGCACGTGGATGTCCCGCGCGGCCAACTCGGTCAGATAGGCCTCGAGGGGCACGCACTCCGCCGGGGTATGCACCCCCGGCGGGATCCGCCCGGTACCCTGCAAGCGCGCCACGGCGGCCAGGGAATATCCGGTCGTCCGCATCATCGCGCTGATCCCGTGCCGCATATCGGCCACGTCGAGCAGATCGTAGCGGATTTCCCGAGCGCCCTTCGCTCCACGTCCGGCGACCACCACACGAAGCGCGACCAAGTCTTCTGCATCCGGGTCTTCCAACGAGGGGCCAACCGCACGGATGAACATCTCGCGCGGGCTGACCCGGCAGCCGTCGAACGCGATGGGCTCGTCCGAGAGCAACCCCAGGTCACGGATCGCCTTCATGAGGTCGGCGTGGCCGGGATAGCGGAGGGTCTTGTAGGTCATCGAGGCGACACGGCCTTCGTAGTCGTACGGCATCGTGGAGATGCCCCCCGCGGTGAGGAAGGCTTCGAGCTCCCCGAGGGGCGCACCGAAATCGACGCGCTCGACCTCGGTCATCGGCTCGCGCTCCACCACCCGTCCTTCTTCCAGCTTAAGGACGGGCGTCGTGTAGTAGTCCAGGACCCCTTCGAGCGAATAGGCCACGCGGTAGTTCAACGGGGGATGGGGTATGCGGGGAAGGCCACCCACGTAGATCCGCACCGAGGCGACGTCCTCGAGCGCGTCGATCCCGCCGCGCGCGAGAATGTTGACCATGCCCGGCGCCAGCCCGCAGTCCGGCACGACGGAGATGCCGGCGCTCCGAGCCTCCGCGTCGAGCTCCTGCTGGCGCCGCACGATCTCCGTATTTCCTCCGAGGTCGCAGAAGTGCGCGCCCGCCTCCACCGCGGCGCGCGCGGCCTGGAGGTTGAAATGGTACGGGAGGGCGCACACCACCACGTCGAAGCCGCGCACCGCCTCCCCGAGCGCGCGGGGATCCGAAGCGTCGAGTCGCCGGAGGTTCAACCGGTCCCCGAGGAGCGGCGCCAGGAAGGACGCGGGCCGATCGACGTTCTGGTCGGCCACCGTGACGGCCTCCACGTCGGTCGAGTTCGCGAGGTCGAACGCGCATGCGGAGCCCTGAGCCCCACCCCCCAACACCAGGAGTTCCATCGTCGGCTCCGTCCCGCTCAGCCGAGCAGGTCGAGTTGGTCTTCCGGGGCGACGTCCGTTTCGTCTTCCCCAGCGTCCTCGTTCGCCGGAGCGGCCGGCTCGTCGGGTCCGTCTTCAGCGACCGATCCCTCCGACGTGTCGGGAACGGCCGCGGCCCCGGCCTCCGGATCCGCTCCGGAGGGCCCCTCGGGGCCCTCTCCTTCCGCCTGCGCCCGGGTGACTTCGACGACCCGGTCGTCAGACTCGAGCTCCACGATCCTGCGCCCCTGCGTGCGACGCCCCTGAACCGGAACGGCGTCGGCCTTGACCCGTGTGACCTGCCCGGTCGCCGTGATCAACATGACTTCGTCCTGGTCCACGACCTCGAGCCCGCTCACCATCGCCCCCGCATCTCCGGCAATGGCGAGGGTACCCAAGCCGCCCCGCTTCTGCAGGGGGAATTCCGACACCGGGGTCCGCTTGCCGAGTCCGTCCGCGCTGACCATGAGGACCGTCGCGTCCCTCCGGATGAAGAGCACGCCCACGACCTCGTCGTGCTCCCGGAGCCCCATCCCCTTCACGCCCCGAGCGGTTCGGCCGAACACGCTGACGTCCTCCTCGGGGAAGCGGATCGCCCGCCCTTCCTTCGAGAGCAGAATCAGCTCTCCGCTGCCGTCCGACAGCACCACGTCCAGAATCCGGTCGTCCTCCTTGAGGCCCGCCGCCCGGATCCCGCCATTCCGGGGATTCGAAAACTCCGCGAGCTCCGTGCGCTTGATGAGCCCGTGCCTGGACAGAAACACCAGGTACCGCCCTTCCTGCTCGAGATCACTCACGGGGATCATGGCGACCATACGGTCGCCGCGGTCCGCCCCCTCCAAGAGTGAGTAGACCGACTGCCCTCGGGATGCCCGCGCCCCTTCCGGGACCTCCAGCACGGGGAGGAAGTGACATTGACCGGCCTCGGTGAACGCCAGGATCCAGCCCTGGGAGCGCGCCACGAACACCCGCTCGAGGTAGTCGTCCTCGTACCGTTCCATCCCCGCCAACGGCTTCCCGGACGCCACACGCCGCTTGTACAGATGCATCGGGATCCTCTTGATGAATCCCTGGTGCGACAGGGTCACGACTACGTCCTCGTCCGCCGTTTGGTCATCCAGCGCCGCGGGCGTGCCGGGCTCAGCGTCCGCCTCGTCGAGCAGGACCGTCCGTCGCTCGTCCCCGTACTTGTCGACGACCTCCTGGAGCTCGTCGAGCATCGCCTCGAGCTGGAGCTCTTCGGAGCCGAGGAGCGCGCGCAGGTATTCGATGCTGGCTTTCAGCTCCGCAAGGCGTTCTTCGAGTTGCGTGCGCGACAGAGCGGTGAGGCGGGCGAGCCGCATGTTGAGAATCGCGTCGGCCTGGATTTCGCTGAGCCCGAAGCGGCCCTGCAATCCCTCCGACGCCTCCTCGCGGTCGGCCGAGCCACGAATGATCTCGATGACCTCGTCGATGTGATCGAGCGCGGCGAGCAAGCCTTCGACCACGTGCCGCTCCGCCTCCGCCTTCTCCAGGTCGTGGCGGCTCCGGCGTTGGATGACGTCGAGCCGATGATCCCGGAAACGCTCGAGCATCAGCTTGAGATCAAAGACCCGCGGCTGCCCGTCGTCGAGCGCGATCATGTGCGCGCCGAACGTCGTCTGCAGATACGTGGCGCGGTACAGACGCTCGAGGACGACGCCGGCGTCGGTGCCCCGCTTGAGCTCGATGACGAGTCGGATTCCGTCCCGGTCGGTCTCGTCCCGCAAGCCGGAGATCTCGTCCGCCTTTCCCTTTTTCGCGAGGGCGGCGATCTGCTCGATGAGCTTCGTCTTGGAAACCGCGTACGGAATCTCGGTGACGACGAGCTGCTCCTTGCCGCCCCGGAGGGCTTCCTTCACGACCCGGGCGCGCATGACGATCCGCCCCCGCCCCTCGCGGTACATCGCCTCGATCCCGTCGCGCCCGACCACGAAGCCTCCGGTCGGAAAGTCGGGGCCCGGGAGGCATTGCATGAGGTCGTCCACGGTGCAGTCGGGATCAGCCGCGAGCTGCCGGACCCCCGCGGCGACCTCGGCCAGGTTGTGCGGGGGCACGTTGGTGCTCATCCCGACCGCGATGCCGGACGACCCGTTCACCAGGAGGTTCGGGAATCGCGCCGGGAGGACGACCGGCTCCTCGCGCTGGTCGTCGAAGTTCGGCTGGAAATCGACCGTCCCCTTCTCGATGTCCGAGAGCAACTCGGTCGCAACCGCTTCCAGGCGAGCTTCCGTGTAGCGGTAGGCCGCCGCCGAATCGCCGTCGATCGATCCGAAGTTGCCCTGACCGTCCACGAGGGGCATCCGCAGCGAAAAGTCCTGCACCATGCGGACGAGGGCATCGTAGACCGCCGTGTCTCCGTGCGGATGGTACTTACCCAGCACGTCTCCGACGACGGCCGCGCTCTTCTTGTAGGCACGGTCCGGGGACAAGCCCATCTCGTGCATGGCATACAAGATGCGCCGGTGCACGGGCTTGAGTCCGTCACGAACGTCGGGCAGGGCACGCTGAACGATGACGCTCATCGAGTAGTCGAGGAACGACTCGCGCATCTCTTCTTCGATCAGGCGCGGGAGGATGCGTTCCCGCTGGGAAGCCGTGGCCATGCAAGCTCCGGTGGGTGTATCACGGATAACGGGTAGCGCGCGGGGCCAGCGAAAAAACCGGAGTGGGGTTCGAGGCCGCCGCGTTCCGGCCGCGGCCCAGCCGCGGCTCGAAGCTTCTCACCTCGCGATAGGGGCCGCAACCCGGCGTAGGGGCCACCTGCAGGGGCGTGCCGTCGTTGCAGGACGGTTAGCTCCGCTCCCCCTCCGAAGAGCCGTCGGCAGCGACACCCGAGATCAGGTCCTCGACCCGGCGCTTCAACTCGGCCGGGGCGCTCTCGCCTCGCCCGGCACGGATCAGGGCCTCACGAAACGAGCGCTCGAAACGCAGGTGTGGATAGCAGCGGGAGCACGCCTCGAAGTGGGCGCGCACCTGCTCGGCCGGCACCTCCGAGAGCTCGCCGTCGAGAAACTCCTGAACCATGGCCACCGCCTCGCGGCACGAGATCGCATCATCACATGCCATCGTCTCAACCTCCCTCGGAGGACACAGAACCGGCGGGGACGTAGCCCCTCTCGATCGCGTATTCGTACAGTGCCGCTTGCAGGCGACGCCGCCCCCTGAACAGGCGGCTTTTCACCGTACCCACCGGCACGTCCAACAAGTCGGCGACCTCCTGGTACGTGAGTCCTTCGAGGTCCGAAAGCCGCACGGCCTCACGATGCTCCTCCGGGAGAGCGTCGATGGCGTCGAGGATCTTCCCGTCCACGATGGAGTCGAAGAACGCACCTTCCGGATCCACGGTATCGACGGTGGCCCAGATCGGATTCACGGGATCGGGTAGGGTGTCGTCCCGCTCGCTGTGCTTCTCGACCAGCTCGTCGTGGCGTTGGGAACGCTCCCGGCCGCGCAAATACACGTTCCTGCAGATGGTGAACAGCCAGCTCTTCACGCGCGTCCCGCGTGTGTACTGCTCCCATGAGCGGTAGGCCCGCAGGAAGGTCTCCTGAACGAGATCGGCCGCGTGATCCGGACTTTCGGACAGCCGGAGCGCGAAACGGTACACGGCGTCCAGGTGGGGCAACGCCTCTTCGTTGAACCCGCGCTTCGACTCACGTTCGGTCGAAACGTCAGTCACCGATCCAGCCGCTCCAGGTCCTCGGCGAGGTCCTCGGCCATCGTCGGATGTCCGTGCCGCTCCGCGGCCGCGATTCCCTCACGATACGCCTCCTTGGCTTCGTCCACTGCTCCGAGCTCACTGAGCGCGGCGCCCAAACGGCCCCACGCGTTGCCCTCGTCGTCCGAAGCCGCGAGGTACGCACGAAGTTCCCGCACGCCGTCCCGGGTCCGTCCCTGATTCAGGTACTCGACAGCGAGCGCGAACCGGACGCGCGTGTCTTCCGGCCGCTGCTCGAGCATGTGCTCGAGCGACTCGACTCTCTTGGCGGGATCGGTCACGCGGGAGCCGTCAATCGGGGAAGTGGATGTCGCGGGCCGACTCCGCCGTCGGCGAGGCGCCCGTCATCAGCTCGATGAGAGCGGTCATCTCGCTGGCCATCTCCGAGATTCGGTGCGACACCGTGAAGGCGTGTGCGAAGTCGAAGTAGGCGGCGACAGCCGATTCATCCGCCGCGTGTGTCGCGACCACGGCGCTCTCCATCTCCTGCCGGAGCCAGGCGACGATGGAGTCGACCGCTTCCTGCACTTCGTGCACCTCGGCCAAAGAGTCCAGGGACAGGTCGCCGTCCAACATGCCCACGAGCGCCTCGACGCGGGCGCGCTTCTCGGGCGGTGCGAGCACCGATCCGTCCGCCGGCACGTCCTCACGGAGCAAGCCGGTGGCCCCGGACTTCAGAGCGGTGAGCTCTTCGTAGTTGAATTGGAGGATCACGGCGCCTCCCTTCGCCCTCGACCGTCTCTGGCGAAGCTGTTGAAGAAGTGAGCCGAAGCGCACCCTATGATACTCAACCAACCGCTTCGTTGTTTCGGCGAGAGTCTTCGACGAACCAATCCCCGATCACGAGCCCCCCGACGATATCCACCAGCGCATGCGCGACGATGACCGGCAGAAGGCTTCCCGCTCCCAGGAATCCACCAGCAAGGATCGCGCCCATCACGGCCGTCCGCACCATCCCCAGCCGCCCCTGGTAGGCGTGGAGCGCCCCGAACACCACCGATGTGAGCACGACGCTCCAAGGAAGGCCCACCGCTACCGCGAGCATCGGGATGGCGTACCCCCGGTAGGCGATCTCCTCGCCGAATCCGGCCACGAGGGACAGCAGCACGAACACCCGCTTTTCCTTACGGTTCCGTGGAAGAAGGCGCCCCAGAACGGCTGTTTCCGAGACACCGCGCCAGAGACCGACGAGGCGGAAGAGCAGCATCACGCCGACGCCCGTGGCACCGAGACCGAAGCTCCACAGCACGAAGTCGAAGAAGGGCATGCCGACGATCCCGATCGCCGCGATGCCTCCGTCTCGGGCCCCGACGAGCCAGGCGGTGGCCCCCAGGACCCACAGCGTCGCGATCGAGCTCCAGTAGGCGGAGAGCCGGTCGAACTCCATCCCCTCGAGCATGGACGCCTGAACGAGGGCGAAGCCCGGCATCACCACGAGCAACAGCACCAGGAGAATCGTGTCCAGAAGCGGGACACTCCCTCCGAGAAACAGGGCCAACCCCACGCCCCACGCCGCGGCCACCCCCGCCACGACCGATGCGCGGGCCGGCCCCGGAGCGACCGCCTGCTCGTCGCCGCTCGTGACCTGGGACGAGATCACGCGTACCGCTCCGTCGCTTCGAGCGTACGCCGCACGTCGTCCCAGCTCGTGGTGTGATTGAGGATGCAGAGTCGGAGCGCGTACGTCCCGCGAAGCCGGGTCGACGACATCATCGCGAGCCCCGAATTCACGATCTCCGTGCGGACCCTCTCGTTGAGGGCTTCCAACTCTTCGGCGTCAGCAGCTTCCGAGGGGCGCACGCGGAAGCAGACGATGCCGAGAGACGCCGGCTGCAGGAGCTCCAGGACGGGTGAGTCGCGAATGAAGGCCTCGGCCCGCTCCGCCAGATCGAGCGTCCGGTCCACGGCGCGCCGGAACGCCCCGAGACCGAACGTCTGGATCGACATCCACACCTTGAGCGCACGGAAGGACCGGCTGAGCTGGAGGCCGCGGTCCCCGAAGTTCGGATTCTCGGTGCCCCAGTCGGCATCTTGCAGATACTCGGGCCGCACCGAGAAAGCCCGCTCCAGGCCACGAACGTCCCGCACCATGAGGCAACCCGCCTCGAAAGGCTGGTAGAGCCACTTGTGCGCGTCCATCGCGATGGAGTCGGCGCGCTCGAGCCCGGCGAGCGCCGCCTTGCCCCGTTCCGTCAGGATCGCGAAGCCACCGTACGCGGCGTCCACGTGAAGCCAGATTCCGAGCTCGGCGCACAGGTCCGCGAGATCCCCGATAGGATCCACGGCCCCCGTGTTCGTCGTGCCCGCGTTGGCGCAGATCGCGACCGGATTCTTCCCCTCCGCCCGGTCCTCCGCGACGGTCCGACGAAGCGCTTCCAGATCGATCCGATATCCGTCGTCGGAAGGGATCATGCGCACGTTCTCCGGACGCACCCCCACGATCCGGGCGGCACGAACCAGGGCCGTATGGCTCTGGTCGCTCATGTACACGGTCGCTCGCTCGGGGGCCCCGGCAGCTTCGCGGGCCGCCACGAGCGCGTCGAGACTGGCCGCCGAGCCCCCGCTCGTGAAGAGCCCGCCGGCCCCTTCCGGATACCCGATCCACTCACGGAACCAATCGACGACCACCAGCTCCAGCGTGCTGGGACCGCTCGACCCCAGCCACGTACCCTGAAACACGTTGTGCCCGGCGCTCATGAAATCCGCGAGGACGCCCGGCCAGGTCCCGGACGAGGGCACGAACGCGAAGAAGCGCGGGTGGTCGACGCGGGCGGCGTACGGCAGGACGTCACGGAAGACCCGTTCCACGACCTCCTCGCACGATGTGCCGGCCTCGGGTGCCGGTCCGGCGAGGCGGGGATCGAGGTCGCTCCTGCGGGCGCCCTTCCAGGCCGCCTCCTCGGGCAGATCGCGGAGCCGCTCGACCGTCAGCCGGCTCACGAGCGAGGCGAGCTCGAGCATCCGGTCCGGGTCGAGCGAGAGCTCCGATTCGGGTGTGTCTTCCCTGGAGGGCGTCATCGGGGTAATCTTTCCTTCATGTCTGCGACCACTAGCACCGCCAAAGGCGTCGTATTCCGCGTCCTCGACGCGATGAACGCACCGCATTCCGGCCGTATCCTACGACTGAGGCTGCAGTCCGGGGAACCGCCCGCGGTCAAATCTCTCAAGGGCCGGGAGATGCTCGCCGTCGCACCGGACGACCGGCGCTGCCGGATTCGCATCACCGGCTTCGCGAAATTCGGCGGAAAGCCGAGCGACGACCGGCTGGCGCGGTCGGGGCGCATCGACGTGCAAGTCGAGGAGCTCGACGACACGGGCCCCGTGGATCTTCGCTGGGAAGTGCGTCCGGCCTGAGCCCTCGACGGGCCGGTGGGAAGTGGGCTCACTGGGAGCGCAGTCCCGGCGGCTCCCGGCTGAAGGTGTCGAGGAACCACTCCCTGTACTCGTCCGCCCGGTCGGGATTGGCGCGGGCCCACTCCGCCCTGGACGAAGCGAACTCGTCCGGACGGGCGGTGAAGATGAAGGCATCCAGGTAACCGGCGTCCGACGCATAGGCCAGCTCGTCGAGGGGGCCGTACGGTGCCGTGTCGAACACGGTCCGTCCCAGGGTCCAGGCGTCGGCGCACCGCTCGAGGATGGCTCGCTCGAGCTCGTACCCGACCGCATCCGGAGCCTCCGGAAGCCACTCCTCCTGGCGGCCCATCGAGCTCATCAGGTGTAGATGGCCGTAGATCTGGTGCACGAGCCGCGTGTCGGGGGCCCTCGCGTCCACCTGAACCCATACGGAGTCGTTCGAGACCCGGAGCCCCTCCCACACGTAGACCTCTTCGGTGACCGGCTCGCCGATGACCCAGAAGCTCGGGTCTTCCACGATGTTCCGCTGCTCCCGCGTCACCCATTCGTTGACCTTTTTCATCTCTTCGTGATCGGCGTTGATCCGGACGCCCGAATGGATGACGATGGGTCTGGGCGCCGGAAGCTCGGGCGTGGCGACGCCGCAGCCACTCACCCCGGCGACTAGAGCCGAGACGACGAACAACCAGCGGGAACGCGACTGTACGGGCTCCCGCCTCCCCGAAGCCGTGCCGGCTCCGGAGCCGCTCCTGATCGATAGCCTTGACACTTTGAGGTCCTTGGTCCGGAATTGGAGTGACTTCGAACCCTGCAACCCATGGACAACTGGACGTGCAGAGCACGCTGACGGACGATACCCACGCATTCCGCGCTCCTCGGACGATGACCCCGAACGAGCTCGGGGACAATCTCGCCCGCCTGGTCTGGGAGAGCTTTTCCGACTTCGTCTCACGAGAGGACGTCGAAACACCCCTCCCGGATATCGATGCCCTGTATGACGACGATGGTAGCGCGCATCGCACAACCGAGGAAGCGCTGATCTTCTTCATGTGGGCCCACACACGGGGCGCGCAGCTGGCGTTCCTGGGGCGGGCGCCCGACGAGCTCATCCGCGAAGGGCTCGACGCGATGCACCGGGCGGTGTTCGAAGACATGACCGAGCACGGAACCCCCGAAGCGCAGATTCCGCTCTTCGAGCAGCGGGTCAGCGCGCGGTACGCCGAATACCATCAGGCGGCCGCGGAGTCGGACGTCCGGCTGGGACAGGCGGCGTCGAGGCATCTGAGCGGAGCCGAGGAAGGCCCGGCCCTCTCGGAAGCGCTCCGAGAGCGCGCGGTGGCGGTCGCCAACCCGCTGCGGGATTTCCTCGAGGACGTGGAGTTGGTCAGGGAAGGTTAGCGGGGTGTTGCGGAGTGCGCTGGGCCGAGGTTGCCACTAGCGTCCAGGGTCGAACTCCAGACCGGCGAGGAAGGAGAATGCTCGGTTGTTGGCATTCCCGCGAGAGCCCACGGAAACGGATCTCAGCCCCCATTCACGCCGCGCCGATATCGTCACAGCCAGTGAGCCACCGAGGTCCAGCTTCGCTCCGGCACCCGCGACGACCCCTACGTCACCCCATCCGGGACGTATGGAGACTGTGTCACAGCCGACAGTATCGGGATCGTCTGGTTCCAAGAAGGGCACCACGTTGACCCTGCAGTCCAAACGTACGCCCACGTACGGGCCGACGTGAACGCGTGGCGTGAACCGACCGTAGGACGGCAGCTCAAACTGAAGCAGTACGGGAGCTTCGAGGTATCGAATCCTGACCCGGTATCCAAAGTCTCCGCGCACGGGTTCGTGCGCTCCCTTTTCGGCATACACGCCCGCGACGAGCACGCTCAGCTCACCGGAGATCGGAAACCGAGTGTTCACCTCGAAGCGGATTCCGGTGAGAGGTTGGGTATCGTCACGTTCGTACTCAGAGCCACGCCAGTTTGCGGATACAACACCGGCCGAGACCCCGACGGGTTGACCAATCTGGGCGCTCAGGCTCTCGGCAAGGGCACCGAAAAACAGGGTTACAACCGTACAGCCCACCAGCCTCCCGGCCCAGCCCTGACGACGACCGAGAGACATCATCCGCCCCCACCCCGACGCTCAGGGGCTTCGGGGCCACCACCAATGTTGTTGAAGACGACGACCGTGTCCGCGACAGCGTCCGGATCGGATCCGTTCACGGTCACCGAAATGTCGAAGTGTGGGTCGGACTCACCGACCCACCGAGCGTAGGAGTCGGATGAGCCCACGGTGCTGCAACTGGGATCGCACTCGGTCCACGAGTACGAGTAGCTACCGCTCCCGCCGGATGGGAACGCTTGGTACGTGTAGTAGCCAGCTGTCTGGATATTGTTCTCACCCGTGACGTATACGGACAGGGGCTCGCAAGGGTCGTGCTGACTGAGAACGCAATAGGCATCCACGAACCCATGGCCGTAGGAGTCGTCCCGACCGCCTGGGCCCAGATCCCGGGCGTGTTCCTGCAGCTCATCTCGCAGGTCCGAGGCACTCCAACCGGGAAACTTCTCGAGCGCCAGACGCGCCACGCCGACCGCCCCTGGCGCCGCGAACGAGGTACCATCTTCGACTGAAGTATACTCCTGGCTCCCGCTGCGGTCGTCCTCGCGGTTCCACGATACTCGGATCGACTCACCGGGCCCCACCAGCTCGAGCTGATCTCCCGTTCTCGAGAACCAAGAGAGGTCAAGCGATGAGTCCACAGAACCCACGGCCACGACCTCAGGGAAGGCCCCCGGCAACTTGACTGGCCCGTGCGCTCCGGTATCGTCATTTCCTGCGGCGGAGAACCAAAGGACGTTGTCGTCAAGCGCGGCGGACTTGAACTCGTCGTGCAGCCCCTGGTACGACAACGTGTCGTCAATGGACGTGCCGGACGGTCCCACTCCCGTGACGGCAACGCGCACGTCGACCGAGTAGTTGTCCCAGTACTCCGTGATGAAGGATACGGCATCGCGCATACCCGCCACGTCCAGTGCTTGGTGATCTTGGGGGCTGATCGGGTCGTATGTCACCTTGAAGATGATCGTCGGGCTTGATCCGCTGGCGAACGGGGCGATACCGACGGAACCGACCGAGTTGTTGGTCGCGAGCACCGTCCCGAGCACCCCCGTTCCGTGGTAGTGGTGGGCGGGTGCGTTGTAGCGACCCTCATAACACCAATGCTCGGTCACAGGGTTGCCGCACGGCTGGTCGGCGTACTCCAGGGTGGGGTTGGCGAAGAGGACGCTATGGTCAATGAGGTCGGGATGATTGGTGCCAAACAGGTCCGCGCCCGTATCCATCATTCCTACGTTGGCACCGTCACCAGTGTACCCGATATCCCATGCAAGGTCTGCACGAGTCGCCTCGATTCCCCACGAACTCCATTGGGTGGGATTCACACGAGCGTCGTCGACTGCCCGAACGGTGCTGTCAGCGGTGTGGGGGACGACCGCCTCGTGAGGGCCGCCCACGGTGTAGTTCGGCTCAAGGTAGGAGACGTTCGGATGGTCCAAGAGTTGCCGCAAGAACACGGTGTCCCTTGGTGCCGTGACCGTCAGGTAAGTCCGGTAGATCGTATCCACCTGCTCCTGACCGTCCAGGTACGTCGTTATCGGACCTGCGACAGGCTTGACAACCTCCAGTCCCGGAAACGCCGCCCGGACCTCGCTCCCGGCATCTAGTCGCGCCTCCACGGGAAGCTTCAGGCCATCAGTGCTCACTCCGCGGACGGCCTCTTGCTCTTTCAGATTCACGAACATCAGGCCGCTACTCACCGTGGAATCCCTCGTATCCGAAACGATTCGGTCAAGGGCCATCTGACTGCGGGGCGTTTGCTCCACAACCGTGGGCCCGCTCCCAGCGTGATCATCGACGGGCTCCAATGGCTGACCAAGATCGCAAGCGGCTGTGAGCGTCAAAATCATCAGTCCCACGACCATCTTGGATCTCTGGTGTCGTCGCGTGTCGTACCGCATCTCGGGCTCCGGAATCGCGAGTCGCTGGTAGCCTTCCAAGGTCGTTCACCACCAGACTACCGTGCTTCCGTGCGGGCCGCGTCCACGATTCCGGACCAATCCCACGTATCGGACATGGAGACCGGATCGCTTCCGGAGCCGACGAGCCCCGGCCCGGGAATGCCTTACAAACCGCTGACGCAGCATGACTCGCCCCCGCGGCCTCGGTCGGCTAGTAGTGAAGGCAAGCAAACGACGTTGCAGGGCTTCCTGGGGAGGGTCGCGTGTCGCCAGCCGACGTGGATTCACGCAGCGTCCTCGTGTGCCGGCCTAGGGATGCGGGCGAGATGGAGCTCGTCGGTTATCACCGGATCCGACGCCACCTCCGAGGTGCGTTCGACCTGGTCACCGCCGTTCGTCCGGATGGAGCGGTGTCTGAAGCATCGAAGGCCGACGCCGTGGTCGCGTACGAGCCACACCTGGATCGCCGCACGGCGGCTTTCGTCGAGACGATCGGGGTGGCTTGCTCCGGGGGTCTGGTGCTCGTAACGCCCTTCGATGCACCGGGCCTGAGGCATCTGGCACCCGTGCGCATCGATGCCGTGATCTTCGAAGAGGAGATCGACCAGCGGTTGATTCCGGCGGTCGACGACGCATGCCGCCTCACTACGATTCTCTCGGCGATCGCCCGCTGCGAAGAACGAGATGGGCCTCTGCCCGGGGTGGTGGGAGCCGGTCTCGAACGCTTGGCCCGGGACGCGTGCTCGGGACAGGACTACGTGGGATCCTTGCGAGCGCTGGCGGATCGTGTGGGCTGTTCGGTCGGCTATCTCCGGGGCGTGCTGCGTAGACGGGACATCCGCGGGTCTGAGCTCGTCAGGCTATGCTTCTTGCTATCCGCGCTACGGGCCCGTCAGAGTGGATCAGCTTGGGAGCGTGTGGCTCTGAGACACGGCTATCGTTCGGTGAGTGGTCTCTCCGAAGCGTTCCTCCGAAGGTTCGGCAAGCGTACGAGCCACCTCGACGCCGCACTTCAGGTGCCGGTCGTCGTTGCCAGCATCTGCGCGTGTCTCGAGGGCGACCCTTGAGGTGAGCCCGCGACGGGTCGGCTCAGCGCCTCCACCGCATGATCTCGAACGGGCTCCCGCACGCCCGACACCAGTACGTGCTCACCGACGCGTGCGACCCGAACGCGTTCATGATCTCGGTCTCCTGGCCGTCACAGAACGGACAGGGCGGCGCGGTGGGCAACGAGTCGGGAGACTCCTCCCTGCGCGCCTCGGCGTCGTCGGCCTCGTCGCGGGCCGTGTCGGGAAGTCCCGAGCGCCGGAAGGGAGGGGGTGTCGGGGTCATTCGACGAAGAGCGCGCGATTCCGGTCGCCTCGTGCCCGCTCGATGGTGTCCTGGTCGGGATGGCCGGGTCTTCGGCCACGCTCCGCGTCCCACTCGTCGGTGGCCGGCTCGACCGCGTCGACATCCACACCGCCCGCGGCGAGCACGTCCCGAACATAGTCGCGGAACGTCGTGACCTGGTCGGCGCCGGGCTCGGTGCCCCCGGCGTCCACGAGCGTCCTGGCCGGACCGTCGTCCGTTCCCAGCCATGCGAGCGCTTCCGGCAGGAAGCGGTCGGTCGCTTCTCGCAGAAGCTTCTTGGCCTCGTCCGAGGAACTCGCCAACCGTCGATACCACGCGGCTCCGAGGCTGATGTGGAAGTCCTCCTCGGCGATCATCTTCGCGCACCGGTTCCGTGCCGACTCCAGGTTCCCGCGTGCGAACGCCGCGATCGCGGTATAGAGCGCTCCGTCCACGACCACGATGCCTGCGACCGTGGCGGCCCAGTCCGGGAACGGCTCGTCCACGGACCCGATGTTCGCGTACTCCTCCGCGGGACGCTCGTGCTCGACCTCGACCGGATCGATATCGAGCTCCTTCAGCATCGCGTAGAGCAACCGGGCGTGGCCCCACTCGTCCTGGGTCATGGACGACATGGCGATTCCCGTCTCGACGGTCGGAGCACCCAGGTTCCAGTCGGAATAGCGGATGCCCAGAAGGCGCTTGCTGTCGGCCAGGCGGAGGATGTGGCGCGTCAGCGCGGAGCGGGTTTCCGTGTCGAGCGTTTTCAGATCCAGCACCGTGCCGGCGGTCATGACGTCTCTCCGTGATTCCGGGCGAACGGGCCTTCGGTGAGGTTCACGGGGATGATCTCGGAGCGAGGAACCACGCACATCTCGAACCAATTCTCTTCGGAGTACGTCGTCCACGCGTACACCTTGGCGGTATCGTCGTCGAGGGCGTCGATGTAGCCGATATGCGCGAGCATGTCGCCGCGGCTCTTGCGGGCGAACACGTCGTAGGTGATCTCCATCATCCGTTCGTTCGTCTCTCGTCTCGGCGCGCTCCGTCCGGGCCTCGGATACGGTCCGGCGGTTGGCGCGCGTCTCAGGCGGTGACCCCGAAGCGCTTCAGCGTCTCACGGCCCTCGGGGGTGATCATCTCCGTCGTCCACGGGGGGCTCCAGACCTCTTCGATCTCGACCCTGTCGATCCAGGACTCGACCTCGAGCCGGTCCCGGATGTCCTCGCGGATGAACTCCATGCACGGACAGGCGGTGGCCGTGAACGTCAACTCGATGCGCACCACACCGCCGTCGAGCTCCAAACCGTAGATGAGGCCCAGGTCCACGAGGCTGATCGGCAGCTCGGGGTCCAGGACTTCCTTCAGGGCGTCCCACGTCGCCTGGAGCGGATCGTCCGGGGGCTCGGACAACGGACCCGTCCACTGGTCTCGCCCGCCGCTCTTGTGCGACGTGACGGCCTGGGGCAGTCCGGCGTCACGCCCGGACGCGAGCGGAAGCACGGTCGACACGCTCAGGCCGCCCGGCCGTTCAGCCAGCGGTCCACGTCACCGCGGGAGCGCTGGATCGACTCCACGTAGGCCTGGTTCATCGGTCCACGCGCCTTCCAACGCTCGAAGACCCGCTCCCAGGGGATCTCTCCTTCCTCGAACAGCCACCGCTTCTCTTCCTCGCTGTAGTGGCAGGGGAAGGGGAAGTCGAGCACGTACTTGTTCTCCGCTTCGTCCCAGTGCGCGGGCACGTCGAGTCCGAGCTCCTCGCACAACGGAACCGTCGACGACATCCAGACCTGGCGGAGCTGATCGTTGGTGAGCCCCTTGAGCCGGTAGTCGAGCTGACCGGAGTGACGCTTCATGTCGTCCGGGAGCCCGAACCACTCGATGGTCATCGGGAACATCCAGTCCACCGAGCGCTGGACCAGCTCGCGGGCTTCCCCTCCGGCCTTCGTGAGGCGTCGCATCCAGACCTCGCCGTGCCGCAAGTGGAAGGTCTCCTCCATGCTGATCTTGACCAACGCACGCTTGAGCGGTCCGTACGACGTGTTCTCGTGGACATCGGCGAGCAGGGTGATGCCGGCACGGTCGAAGAACCCGGTGGCGACCACGAGCTCCGCCCAGTTGTCGAGCGGTTGGTCGAACCCGTACGGGTGCTTGAACTCGTGCGGCTCACGCCCGTAGACGAGGTGCTCTTTCGACTCGCCGAGATCCTCGAGGAGGCGGTAGGCGATGTTGGCGTGCGCCAGCTCGTCCTGGATGATCGCGTGCGCGGCCACCTGCGTGTTGTTGGACGGCGCATACCGGGCCGCCATCCAGTACGCGGGCGCGCTCATGAGCTCCGTGTCGGCCTGCACCGTGAGCTGGCCCCTGAGCGCCTTCTTGTACCCCTCGGTCATCTCTTCGGGGCTTTCGACGATGTAACCGTCCTGGACCTTCTGCTTGAGCTCGTCGTCGGTAAACGCTGTCATGGTCGCCCTCTCCGGTATGACACTTTCGCCTCGACGGACGAAAGAGTGTAATATAATCTAGCGGGCCCGGCCCGACGGGCAATCCCCGTACGCTCGACCGGGTACCGGACGCGCCCCGCGCGAGCGCGGGACACGAGGTCGGTCACAAGCCCAGGGAAGACCGTACGAGCGGGTTCATGCGCTCCGGGCTCCAGGGAGGGTCGAACGTGAGTTGGACGTCGGCGCTGTCGACACCGTCCACGCCCAGGATCGCCTCCTTGGCCTGCTCGACGATCTCGCCCGCTACCGGGCACATCGGAGACGTCAGCGACATGACGGTCTTCACGTCACCCCCGTCCACTTCGATGTCGTAGATGAGCCCCAGGACGACTAGATCGATCCCCAACTCGGGATCCTTCACGCCCTTGAGCGCTGTCTGGATATCCTTCTCTGTGACCGCCATGGTCGGTACCTCTAACTAGAGTTCGCGCGGAGGCGTCGAACCTTGCTGTACCGCGCACCCCCGGGGAATGATCCGGAGCAACGCCCTGAGCTCACCCCGACCGAGACGCACCATCCGGATCGAGCGAAGCATCGAACGCCGCGGCCGCCTTGGCGATGACGTCCGAGCCCGACCGATCCTCGCCTTCCGCCGCTCCCGCACGGGTGACGAGGGTGGCCGTGATGTCGAAGACGCCTTCGACACCCGCATCGGATTCCCGCACGCGCGCGACGAGCGCATCCAGCCGCGCCCTCGCGCTCGCGAACGTGCCTCCCTCGGCGAGGAACTTGCGGCCCAGGATGACCGAATCGCTCGGTCCCTCCGCGAACGCGAGCAGGTGATCGCCCTCACCGAGGCTCAGGCGGACCGACCGGTACTCCAGCTCGTCGTCCGAGCCGAGCGCCGGAGCGTCGGGCACCAAATCCTCGTGCGCCCCGTTCGCCCGGACGACGGTGCCCCCGACCCCTCCCGCGCTCGCCCACTCGACCCCATCCTCGGAAAGAGCGGCGAGCCCACAGCTCACCGCGCCCGATATACCTTCGACCCATCCGGCCCGGAGCCCGCGGTTCACACGGGCCAACAACGCTCCGAGATCGGGCAACGGATCCTCCGCGAAGTCCCTCAGGAGCCCTCGCACCGAGAGGAGCCGGTGGGCCGAGGACAGGCTGACCTGATCCGCCTTGAGCACCGCCAGGGCAAGACGCCCGTCGGAGAGCAGAAACCAATCCCACGCCGCGGCACCCTCGCCGTGCTCGTGGGCGACGGTGCTGCCCGCCACGTCGAATCCCGGGAAGTTCGGCGTGCCGCGCGGAAGCAAGCGACCACGCACCATGCGGTTGTACTCCGACAGCGCCTCGCGCGGCGTTTCCCGGGGCGCATCCTTGTGGGCCAGCCGCACCGACGTGGCCCACAGCGCCTTCGAGAGATTCTTGAGGAGCCTCGCGGCGAGGGAGTCGGAATCGAGAAGCCCGAAGAAGGCATCCCGCGAGATTCCGATCAGGTAGCTCTGCTCGGGCACGTGCGCCGTCGCTGATCGGGGCGCTTCGTTGAGGAGCGCCATCTCGCCGAAGGCCTGGCCGGCACGCAACACGGCCAGACGCTCCCCGTCCTCGCCCCCCTTGGTGAGCTCGACCGACCCACGGACGACGACGTAGAAGTAATCCCCGGGCTCGCCCTCCTCGAACAACCGCGTGTCGGCTTCGAGGATCACGGGCTCGGCAATGGTCCGGAGGCGTTCGAAGTCCTCCTCGGGCAAACCATCGAAAAGCTCCACCTGCTTGAGGGCCGAGCCCACCTGGGCGCGCGTCTCCTCGACGACCAGCTCGCCGATCCTGTTGAGAGCTTCGTCGGAGATGCTCGCCAGCACGGGATTCGAGCGGAGCGATTCGAGTACGTCCGGCGGAACGGTATTGCTCGTTTCTGAGTCCATGGACGGACACTCCCGCGTTCGATCGCATTCGTCAAGCTGCGCGCTCCACTCCGCCCGGAGCGGTGGCGGGCGGAACCCCGAATCCACCAGGAACCGCCGGCTGGAACCGCCGGGCGGACATGCCTCGCGAAGCGGCCGGGCACGCGTGTACATTGGGAAGCATACGCCCGGCCCCTCGAGGCTGCCACACGAATGGAGGAGCGAGCCGAGTGGACTCCGTTTCGTCCACACCACAGCCCACGTCCACCGCGGGCGACAGCGCCGACACGGGCGTGACGGTGCGGTGCGCCGGCGTCCGGGGCTCGATCCCGAGTCCCGGGCCGTACACGGTGCGCTATGGGGGCAACACGAGCTGCGTGGAGCTTTGTTCAGGCTCGACCCGACTCCTGCTCGACGCCGGATCGGGGATCCGCGCCCTGGGCCGAGAGCTGGCGAGCGGGGACGTCAAGGAGCACACGATCCTCCTGACACACTTCCACTGGGACCACATCCAGGGGTTTCCGTTCTTCGGTCCGCTGCACGATCCCGCGTGCCACCTCCGCGTGTTCGCTCCCGGGCAGCCGAAGGCCGACGTGCGACAGCTCTTCGAACGTCAGATGGATCCGGCCTTCTTCCCCGTGCCCCTCGAGGCGGCCGCCGCGCGACTGACGTTCCATGAAGCTTCGGAGGGCCCGGTCGAGGGTCTCGGGGCCGTCGTGCACGCGATGCGGGTCAGACATCCGTCGCACGTGCTGGGCTACCGCATCGAGCTCGAGGGTCGGGTGGTGTGTTACGTCCCGGACAACGAGCTGGCGAGCACCGGGTACGACCTCGGACCCCGTTGGCGCGAGGAGATGATCGAGTTCGTCGGGGACGCGGACCTGCTCATCCACGACGCCATGTACACCGAGTCCGAGTACGAGAATCGCGAGGGCTGGGGCCACTCCACCTTTCGGCAGGCGGTGCGTCTCGCGGAGGATGCCGGGGTCCGACGTCTGCTCTTCTTCCACCACGACCCCGCCCGCACCGACGAGCAGCTCGACCGGATCGTCCACACCCTACGCGAGCACGTCGCGGCCCGTGGCTCCCGTGTCGAGCTCGAAGCCGCTTCCGAGGCCTCCTCCTTCCATGTGGAGCCACGCGCATGAGCACCCCCACCCGCCGGAGGCGAGGACGACTCGCGATCCTCCTCGCGACGCTTCCACCCCTGCTCGCGCTCGACGCGCCGGACCGGGCGGAGCCCACCAGTTGGGCACTCGTCGTGGGCGTCACCGACTACGTCCACTTCGACGACGAGGAGGGCGGCGATCTCCCGGGCGCGGAGCAGGATGCGCGCCGGATGCGCGATGTCCTGGTCAGTCGGGGATACGTGCCGGAGACGAACGTCCGACTCCTCCTGAACCGGGAAGCGACCCGCGCCGGAATGGAAGAGGCGATCACGGGCTGGCTCGGAGAGCGGGCTGCTCCCGGAGACGACGTCTTCGTCTTCTTCGCGGGGCACGGATCACAGATGTGGGACGAGGACGGGGACGAGAGCGACGGCCTGGACGAGACCCTCGCTCCGGCCGACGCGCTTCCCGACCGGACCGACAACGACATTTCGGACGACGTCTTCGGCATGTGGCTGGACGGGATCCCCACCGAAAACGTGATCGTGATCCTCGACAGCTGTCACTCCGGCACCGGAACGCGGGACGTCACCCCGTTCAGCCGCGCCCGTGCGCTGGGACGTGACCTGGACGACATCCCCGAGCCGGAGGAGGGGATGAGAACCCGCACCGCCGATGGCGGTCCCGGCGCCGAGCCGTCGGGGTTCGAGGCCGGGGAGCGGGCCGTGCTCGAGCTGGCGGCCGCGCAACCCGATCAGGCCGCGGTCGAGGTTCTCTTCCCGGAAGAGGGGGGCGCCGAGCCTTTCCAGGGCGGAGCGTTCACGACCCACCTCGTCCGTGAGCTCTGGCGCGCGTCCGAGGGGGACACGTACGAACAGGTCTTCAGGCGGACCGCCGAAGCCATGAAGAGGAACCGGTTCCAGCAAGACCCGAGGCTTTCGGAAGAGGTCGACCTCAAGAATCGGTCGATCGCCCGACTCGACGCCACCGGATCCGCCGGGCGGCCGTCGGGTCTGCCCGTGCTCCGCGTTTCGGGAACACGGGTGGAGCTGGGAGGCGGCGCGGCCCTCGGGATCCCCCCCGGCTCGACCTTCGAGACGCCTTCCGGGGGTCGCCTCACGGTCGTGTCCAGCGGGGAGCGGGAGATCACCGCGGAGATCGCCGAAGGCCCGGTCGAGGTCGGAGACCTGGCTCGCCTGACGGCCTATCGATACCCCGACCGCCCGCTCCTCGTGAACGTCGCGGCCGTCGATACGGAGATCGCCCGATCCCTGTCGGATATGCTCGAGGGCACGACGGGCATCCGGACGGTCGAGGATCCCGACGGCTTCAGCCACCTGCTCCTGCGCCGCTCGGGGGAGGAGCTCCGTGTCCTCGGGATCGACGGCTTCGTACGCCACGACGGTCTGAGCGCGGCCCCCGACGCGCTGGGGGCGGTGGCCGCCATCTTGCGGACGGAAGCCGCCTCGAAGCGGCTCGGTGATATGGAGAATCCCGCGCAACCCTTCGACGTACGGCTCGCGATGTCCGACGGCCGGTTCGCGTTCGGGCTCGGGGAAGAGATCCGGTTCCGCCTTCGGTCGGAGCGGGACGGGTATCTCACCCTCGTCGACCTCGGCACGGACGGTACCGTTGCGATGCTCTTTCCGAACGGAGAAACGCCGAGCGTGAGGGTGCGGGCCGGGGAAGAGATCGTGTACCCAGCCGGCGCCGACGTGTACTTCGAGGCGCTGCCTCCGGCCGGCAGCGGTCTGGTGCGCGCCTTCGTGACGGACCGGCCGCTCGACATCCCGATACCGGACGGCGAAACCTACGCCTATGGAGACGAAGAGTTCGCCGCCACGGTCGTGGAGGCGCTCCTCGACGCCGTCGGGTCCAGCCACGGTGGCGTCACGCTCGATTCCTGGGGCACCGCGTCGCTCACGTACCGGATCCGTCCGTGATGCGAACCTACGTGATCCGACCGACCCCGTGACGCCCTCGCCGTTTCGCCCGAAGTGAGTCGCGCGAGGAAGTTGCGGCGACTCGCCGCGTTCCTGGCCATCGTGCTCGGCGCGTCGTCGCTCGCGCTCGTTCTCGACGCGATGGGGGAGCTCACGGGCCTCCGCGCGTTCGAGGATCTCACGCTCGATCTGCGGCAGCGCACGACGGCGGAGTCACTCCTGCCGGGCCCCTCGGAGCGTTCGACCGACGTGGTCCTGGTTCTCTTCGACGAGCATTCCGTGCTCGACCCGGATTTCGGGTGGCCCTGGCTCTCGCCGTTCCCCAGAAGCGTGCTCGCCGACCTGGTGGACGCGCTTTCGGAGGCCGGCGCCCGCACGATCGGCTTGGACGTCTACCTCGACCGCCTCTTCCCCGGTCTCGACACCATCGACGGGGGCAACGACCGCCTGCACGCGGCGATGGAGCGGGCCGGCAACGTGGTCCTAGCCGCACCGCTCCAACGGACGGACTCGGGACCGACCGTCGCTCCACCCCACCCGATGTTCGCCACCGCGGCCACCGACGTGGGCGCCGCCGACCTCCCGGCCGCCTTCGAGACCTTCCGGGATGGGGCTCTGGCGGTACGCTCCGGCAACGGTCTGGAGCCTTCGTTCTCCCTGGCGCTCTACGCTCACGCTCGGGGCCTGGACACCGACTCGCTGCTCGCGGCGGCGGAGCGCTCGGGCCGGCTCGACCTCCCCGGCCTCCCCGAGAACGTGGGGCACGTGCCGAGCGGCTGGTTCCGGGACGACGGCGCGGGAGCGGGGTCCATCGTGCCGTTCCGGGTCCGGTACACCGGCCCTCCCTCGAGCGCGGACGCGGAGGACCCACCGGGCACGTTTCCCACGTACGCGTCCGGAACGCTCCCCGTGACGGCCTCGTTCGCACCCGAGATGTTTCGCGACAAGATCGTTCTTCTCGGAACGGGCTTTCACGACGAAGACAAGTTCCGGACGCCGTTCTACGGCGCTTCACCTCCCGACGATGTCGAAGGCCCGGACGGCCGGGAACCGTACACGTGGATGTTCGGTGTCGAGCTCCACGCCAACGCGCTCCAGAACATGCTCGACGAACGCTACGTCGAGCCACTGGGCTCGACCGCCTCGGCCCTGCTGCTGCTTCTCGTGGCGTTCGTGCCGGCCGCCGTGACGTTCCGGTCCGGGGCAGCGTGGAGCGGAGTGGTGACCGCGGGCGTCATTCTCGGCGTCGTGGCCGGCGCCTGGTGGGCCTGGGCCGGAGCCGTGTATGTGCCCGGCTTCGAGGTCACGGGCCTCGGCACCGCTTTTCTCTGGGTTCCCGTCGCGGCCCCGATGGCTTCCGGCCTGCTCTCCTATGTCGGATCCGTGGGATACGTAGCCATCGTGGAAGGGCGGGAAAAGCGATTCATCAAGAACGCATTCGGGAAATATCTCTCGCCCGACGTCGTTGCCGAGATCGCTGACGACCCCGAATCGCTCTCGCTCGGCGGGCAGAGTCGTCCACTCTCGTTGCTCTTCTCCGACCTGTCCGGCTTTACCTCGCTTTCGGAGCAGCTGTCACCCGAAGAGCTCGTCGCCCTGCTGAACGAGTACCTCGACGACATGACCCGAGTCGTGCTGTCCGAGCGCGGATATCTGGACAAATACATCGGGGACGCGATCATGGCGTTCTGGAACGCCCCGCGCGCGCTCGACGATCATCCGGACCGGGCGCTCCGGGCGGCGGTTCGAATGCAACGAAGCCTCGATCGGCTCAACGCGCGGTGGAGTCGAGACCACGACCGCCCCGACCTTCGGGCGCGGATCGGCGTGCACACGGGGCCCGCCGTCGTGGGGAACGTCGGGGGCCGCGACCGTTTCGACTATTCGGCCATCGGGGACGCGGTGAACCTCGCCGCGCGCCTCGAGCCGGCCAACGACACCTACGGCACGCGCATCATCACCTCACGGGAGACATTGGACGAGGCGGACGCCACCCGCTTCCGGATCCGCGAGCTCGACCTCGTGGCGGTGAAGGGGAGAGACCAACCGGTCTCGATTCACGAGGTCGTGGAGCTCCGCGAAGCCGAGCTTCCCCCCGGGCTCGCACGTGCGCTCGAGCGATACGACCAGGGCTTGGCCGCCTACCGGGCAAGGGATTGGAACCGGGCGAAGACGCACTTCGTATCCGCACTCGACGCCCGGCCGGAAGACGGCCCGAGCCGACTGTACGTCGCCCGCTGCGACGCGCACATCACCGACCCACCCGCTCCCGATTGGGATTTCGTGGTGCAACGGAGCTCGAAGTAAGAGATTGGAAGAGTTTTCGCCGTTCCGGGAGACGCAAATGCAGCATCCAAAGAGACCAACCTCCGCAGGAGGCGGCGGCCACGCCGCACGACGAGGGCGGATCCTGGCATGGGTCACGCTGGCCGCGGCCTTCACCGGAGCCGCGACGGACACATCCGCCCAGGAGGAGGCGGTCGCGCTCGTCGTGCGTGTTCAGGGCGCGGTTCAGGTCGAGCGTGGGGATGACTCGGGGCCGGCAGCGGTCGGGCTGCGCCTCATCGAAGGCGACGAGCTGCGACCCGAAGACGGAGGGCGCGCGATCCTCGTCACACCGTCGGGCGCCCAACAGGTGGTGACCGAGGCGACGACCGTGCGTGCTCCGGCCGTCACCGAGCCCACGGACCTCTTCACTCGCGCGGTCGCGACGCTCGCGCAGGCCGCGAGCGTGGACGCCACACTCGGTGGTCGGCAGGGCATGATCCGCCCCATTCCCGGACGAACGTCGCTCGTCGCGCCACGAAACGATCTGCTCGTGTCATCCACGCGACCCACCTTCCGATGGACCGCCACGCCCGACGCTCGCTACGACCTCATGTTGCGACGAGCCGACGGTGGCCGGCCCGAAATCTTCGAAGTCGGGACGGATACCGTGTGGAGCCTCCCGAGGGAGCTGGACGCGCTACGGGAGGGAGACACGTACGCGTGGACGGTGTTCGTCGGGGGACGGGACGGCGGTCGGCCACTGCCGCAGCAGGAGTTCCGGGTCCTCGATGCCGAGCGACGTGGGGAGCTCGAGTCCCGGCTCGACGCGGTACGTGCGCTCGATCTGGATCCGACGGCAGAAGGGTTGGCGCTGAGCGCCATCATCTACCACGACTTCGAGCTCTTCTACGACGCCACTGCCGCGCTGCGGGAGCTGCGGGAAGCCGGAGCCCCCCTCAGCCCGAACCTCCACCGGCTGGAAGGCGAAGCGTGGGCTGAGCTCGGGGACGCGGAAGCCGCCCGTGCCGCGTTCGATCGGGCGACGGGAGGAGCACATTGACCCCGGACGCATCCCCCAGCGACGACCTCCGCACCGCGCTCGACGAAACCCGCGAGGATCTGGCTCGCACCCGAGCCGAGCTGGACCGGGCCCACACGGAGCTTCGGGAGCTCCATCGCATCGGCGCGGCGCTCATGAGCGAACGAAACCCGTCGCGGCTCATGGACTCGATTCTCTCGCAAGCACGGGCGCTCACCACGTCCGACGCGGGAAGCCTGTACCTGGTCGAAGAGGACGAAGAAGGAAACAGCCTGCTGCACTTCCTGGGTTCGCAGAACGACACGCTTCCGGACCTGCCGCCGGTCGACTTCACGCTTCCCATCGACGAAGGCTCCATCGCCGGGTACGCGGCCACGACGGGTGAGCCGTTGGTGCTCGATGACGTCTACGATCTTCCGGACGACCTACCGTTTTCGTTCAACAAGACGGTGTACGACGAGAAATACGGGTACCGTGCGAAGTCGATGCTCGTCGTGCCGATGCTCGACCACCGGGACCACGTGGTCGGGGTTTTGCAGCTCATCAATCGCAAGCGCGAGCCCACCGCGACCGTGCGGTCCGAGGCGGAGGCCGAGCGGTGGGTCCTCCCGTACACCGAGCGCGAGGTGACGTTGGTTTCTTCGCTGGCCGGCCAGGCCGCGGTCTCCATCGAGAACGGCCGCCTCTACCGGGACATCGAGAACCTCTTCGCCGGGTTCATCAAGGCAGCGGTGACGGCCATCGACCGCCGTGATCCGACCACGGCCGGTCATTCGGTTCGGGTGACCGAGCTCACCTGCGCGATGGCCGAGCTCATGAACGAGCAGGACGAGGGCCCGTTCTCGGACGTCGCATTCGACGAGGAAGAGTTGAAGCAGCTCCGCTATGCGGGTCTTCTACACGATTTCGGGAAAGTCGCGGTCCGCGAGGAGACGCTGGTCAAGGCGAACAAGCTCCCCCCGGTGCTCCAATCGCGGGTGGAAGCACGGTTCGCGTTGATCCGTCGTACGTTGGAGCGAGTGGCGGCCGATGACCGGGCGGCCGTGCTCGCGCGCGCCGCGGAAGCCGGCGACCGACGGACGCCGACCGCCCGCGACCACACCGCCGCCGAGCTGGCCACGATCGACGAGCGGCTGGAGCGGGAGCTCGCCGAACTCGACCGCTACTGGACCGCGATCCGCGAAGCGAACGTTCCCCGCGTGCTCGAAGAAGGCGCCGCGGAGATCCTGGAGGAGATCGCCGGCAAGACGTTCGAGGATGCCGACGGGGAGGAGCACCCCTACCTCACGCCGGAAGAGCTCCACTACCTGTCCATCCGCCGTGGCAACCTCGACGAACGGGAGCGCGCCCAGATCGAGTCCCACGTGCTCCACTCCTACGACTTCCTGCTCGACATTCCGTGGACGGAGGATCTTTCCCGGATCGCCGAGATCGTGCGCGGCCACCACGAAAAGCTGGACGGAACCGGATACCCCGACGGCGTCACGGCGGAGCACCTCGCCCTCGAAACCCGCATCATGACCGTTTGCGACATCTTCGACGCGCTCACGGCGTCCGACCGACCCTACAAGAAGGCGGTTCCGGTCGAGAAGGCGCTCGACATCCTGCGCGCCGAAGCCGCAGAAGGGGCCCTCGCTCCGGACATCGTCGAGCTGTTCATCGAGAGCGGGGTGTACCGGAAGGTGCTGGAAACGGATTGGCGGGAGCTGTAACTCCGGGGAACCGCCGCGACATCCACTCGAACGCACCTCGGAGCAACCACGCGGCCGCGGCGACGATCAAGGCGAGCGCCCCCCACCGGAGCAACGTGGCGGCGAAGCCGAGATCGAACGCCGGCATGGTGAGCTCGTGCTGGAGAAAGCCCCCACCGCGCTCGATCATCCAGTGCCACCCGGTATGGGCGAGCATCGCGGAAAGCACCACCACGCCCGCCACCTCGGGGACGACCTTCCGGAAGAGCAGCTCGAGCAAGGGCGCCGCGAGCGCCAGCACGAGAAGCTGTCCCAGCTCGACCCCCACGTTGAACGCGAGCAGCGACGTGATCAGGTGGGCCCCCGCGAATTGGAGGGACTCCGAGAGCACGAAGGAGAACCCGAATCCGTGCACGAGCCCGAACCCGAATGCGATCGCCCACCGGCGGTGCAGGCGTGCCCCCAGAATGTTCTCGAACGCCATGAAGACGATCGAGGCGGCAATGAGCGTTTCGATGAGGGGCGGGAACCAGAGCGCCTCCGGGGCGAGTCCGAGCGCCGAGGCGATGAGCGTGATGGAATGGGCCACCGTGAACGCCGTGACCACGGGAACGAGCGCCCGCACACTGCGGAACGGCACCACGAGGCAGAGCAGAAAGAGAAGGTGGTCGATGCCGTCGAGGATGTGCTCGAACCCGAGGACCACGAACCGGAGCGCGGCCTGGTGCCACCGCGGATCGAGCCGGACGAGCCCCGGATTCCCAGTGTACTGGAAGACGCGCTCCGTCTCGGCATCCGGGAGGAACCGCAGGACCGTCAGGGTCCGAAGACCGAGGTGGGCGAACCGGGGGTCGATCGAGAACTCCGAGCGGTCCGAAGCGATCGGCACTTCGAAGAGCACGTCGAGCGCCGCCTGGCGCCAGTGGAGCTCCGTGCCCGCCGGCAGGGGATCGGACTGAACGTGCGCGAGCGCCAGCTCGTAGTCCCCGAACGAACGGTCTCCCGGCGCCGACACCCGAGCCTCCGTGAGCTCCAGCCCTTCGAGCACGCGGTCGTTCTCGCGGACCTCCACGTAGCCGCCGATCCACTGGCGTGCGGCGTTCCGGATCAGCGGCTCGGCCCGCTCGATCTCGAGGTACCCCGGCCCTCGAACCGGGAAGTCGTAGTCGCGCATCGACTCCAGGGGTACCCGCACGAGGAGTCGCAAGCGATCGCCTTCGGGCTTCACGAACGCCTGGACCGTCACGTCGGCGGGGATCTCGTGCGCTTCGGGCCAAGACGGGAGCAGGAGGACGAACGCGACGACGAGCGCGGCCGTGCGACGGATGGACGGCCCGGTTGGACGAAGCATCGGCGAACTCCGGGGGTTGGACTCTCGTGGGCCGCGAAGGTACGCCGGGGAGAATCGGACCCACAAGGTCGCCCCGACGGCCACCACGCTGCATGACTCGATATCCCGCTGCGGGAATTGCCGAACCGTCTCGGGGGCCGTAGCCTACCGGAGCGGTGCACCCGCGGGAGCGTTGCCGGAAGCGCTCCCACGATCCACGCGGCAGAGGGAGAGAACAGCGCATGCGGAAGCGCAAGATGGCGGTCGGCTTCGGACTCGTCGCGGGAGCGGCCGCGCTCGCGTGCGCCTCGGAAGCGCTCGACGATCTCGCCGCCGGCACGGTCGGACAGGAAGGGATGGCCCCGATCTTCGAGGTCGATCCGTTCTGGCCGAAGCCGCTCCCGAACCACTGGGTCCTCGGATCCGTGGTCGGCGTGGGGGTGGATTCCCGCGACCACGTGTTCATCATCCACCGTCAGGCTCCGCTCAACGAACGGACCGAGATCGGCGCGGCGACCGATCCGCCCACGGGAGAGTGCTGCCGGCCGGCTCCGTACGTGCTCGAGTTCGACCCCGAAGGGAATCTCGTGAACTCGTGGGGTGGTGAGGGCGAAGGCTACACCTGGCCGGCTTCGAACCACGGCATCTCCATCGATCCCATGGACAACATCTGGATCGGTGGGAACGGCGCGGGCGACAGCCACGTCTTGAAGTTCAGCCGCGACGGCACGTTCCTCGCCGAATACGGCATCCCCGGCCAGCGCACGCCCGACTCGAACAGCACCGAGTTCTTCGGCCGCCCGGCCAAGATCTCCTTCGATGCCGAGGCCCAGGAGGCCTACGTGGCGGACGGATACAGTCACCGTCGCGTAGCCGTGCTCGACATGAACACCGGTGAGATCAAGCGCTTCTGGGGCGCGTACGGGAACGAGCCCACCGACGAGAACCCGGGACCCTACGACCCGGACGCACCGCTCATCGACCAGTTCCGCACGCCGGTGCACTGCGCCGAGCCCACGGACGACGGCCACGTCTACGTCTGCGACCGGCCCAACAACCGCATCCAGGTCTTCCGGACCGACGGGACCTACGTCGACGAGGTCCAGCTCGCGCCGCGCACGCTCGGGGACGGATCCACGTGGGACATCGCCTTCTCGCGCGATCCGGAGCAGACCTACATGTACGTCGCGGACGGCAAGAACATGAAGGTCTACATCATGGACCGAGCCTCGCTCGAAGTGCTCACGACCTTCGGCGACGGGGGCCGGCAGCCCGGGCTCTTCTTCGCGGTCCACTCGATCGCGACCGACTCGGAGGGCAACATCTACACGACCGAGACCTACGAGGGCAAGCGCGTGCAGAAGTTCCTTTTCCGGGGCATCGGTCCGGTCGAGGAAGAAGACCAGGGTGCGCCGTGGCCGGAGGACCGTCTTCCGGGCTGAGCCCAGCCGAAGCGACACCGGACCCGGACTCGCCCGAATCCGCGAACGGACAAACATTGACGGCGAGCACACCGGAGCGTTCCTTGATGCTCCCAGCGGCTCACGAGACGAACCGAACGAACGCCCGAACAGGAGATCCCGAATGCGACGTAACCAGATGATCCCCACGCTCCTGCTGACCGCGGTGGTCGCGGCCTGCGGCGGGGGCGAAGACATGGCCGAGCACGAGGCGGATCAGGAAGCGGAGATGGCCGCGGCGCCGGCCACGGAGACGGCCGCCGGATGCTTCCTTCAGGGAGCGACGATCGAGGAGGCGGGGGAGCGCCCGAGCCCGCTGCACACCACCGAGCTCTCGGTCGGTGGCACGGAAGGGACCCTCTGTTACGGTGCGCCTTCGGCGCGTGACCGGGAGGTCATGGGTGGGCTCGTGCCGTACGGCGAGCTCTGGCGGACCGGCGCGAACGAAGCGACGGCCATCCACCTCGAAGGCCCGGCGGTCATCGGTGGGATCGAGCTGGACGCGGGGAGCTACTCCCTCTACACGATGCCGAACGAAGGCGAATGGGAGGTCTTCCTCAACTCGTCTGTCGAGCGGTGGGGCATTCCGATCTCCGACGAGGTCCGCGAGACCGAGATCGGCAGCTTCACGGTGACGCCGGAAGCCACCGACGGAATGGTCGAGACGCTGGATTTCTCGTTCGAGTCGAGCGGCGAGGCCTCCGCTGAGCTCGTGATGGAGTGGGAGAACACGCGCATCCGGATCCCCGTCGAAGCCGGGATGTAGCAGCCCGAGAACCCGAACGGGCGGGAACGGCCCCGGCTCCGGACACTGCTCCGGGGTCGGGGCCTTCGCGTTCCGTACGGAGGCGCGACGACCTCACACGTATGGCTCGTCCGTGGCCAGGTATCCGGTCACGTAGTCCCGCACCCCCTCTTCCACGCTTCGGAACGGGCGGTCGTAGCCGGCGGCTCGGAGTCGGCCCATCTCCGCCTGGGTGAAGTACTGGTACCGGTCCCGGATCTCCTCCGGGATGTCGATCCACCGCACGTCGAGCGGACGCTCGACCGCGTCGTAGAGCGCGGTCATGAGCTCGAGCCACGTCTGGGCGCGGCCGGTGCCGACGTTGAACAGCCCGGAGACCTCCGGATGCTCCAACAGCCAGAGCATCACGTCCACGCAGTCGTCGACGTACACGAAGTCCCGCATCTGTCCGCCATCGGGATAGTCGGGATCGTGCGACCGGAAGAGCGTTGCCCGGTCGCCGCGCGCCGCACCCGGATACGCCTTGGCCACCAGACTCCGCATGTCGCCTTTGTGGTACTCGTTCGGCCCGTAGACGTTGAAGAACTTGAGGCCGACCCACTGCGGAGGCGTCGCCCCCCCGGATTCCACCTCGCGCGCGACCCACCGATCGAAGAGATGCTTGCTCCACCCGTACGCGTTGAGGGGAAGGAGGCGGGCGAGCGCTTCCGAGCTCCCGTCGTCGTCGAACCCGGCCGATCCGTCGCCGTACGTCGCCGCGGAGGACGCGTAGAGGAACGGCACCTCGTGCCTCGCACACCACCGCCACAACCGTTGTGAGAGGCGGACGTTCGTCTCGACGATCAGGTCCGCGTCGGTCTCCGTCGTCGAAGATATCGCACCCATGTGCACGACGTGCTCGATCTCGGCCGCCCTCCGATCGAGGAAGGCATCCAGGGCGCCGGGATCCACGAGCTCGTCGAGCGCCCTCCGCCTGAGGTTCTTCCACTTGTCCTCCGTACCCAGTCGGTCGACCACACTGACGGAGCCGAGCGCCGCGCGCTCCAGCCCGGCGACCAGGTTGGACCCGATGAAGCCGGCTCCTCCCGTGACGACGATCATGCCGACGCCCCTCCTCCCTTCATGACCACGGTGCGAATCGGGAACGGAATCTCGATGCCTTCCAGATTGTAGCGGCGGTGAAGGTGCTTGATGAACTCGTGGCGGACGCGCCCTCTCGCCCGGAGCTCGGTCACGAGCATCCGCACCTCGAAGTTGATGCTCGAATCGCCGAACTCACGAAAGAGGATCTTCGACTCCTCGCCACGGACCCCACCGTCCACCGAATCGACCACCTCCTTGGCGACCTCGCGCGTCACCCGTTCCACGTGCTCCAGATCGCTGTCGTAGGCGACGCCGACCATGACGCTGATCCAGAGCGCCGTCTCCGGGTAGCTGAAGTTCTTCACGATCGAGTTCGCGAGCACCGAGTTGGGCACCACGACCAGGTTCCCGTCGGGAAAGGTGTCGATGGTCGTGTTGCGAGCCTTCACGTCGGTGACCCACCCCTCCTCCCCGGTGGAGAGCGCCACGAAATCCCCCTGCCGAACCTGTCGGGAAAAAATGATCTGCATGCCTGCGAACAGGTTCCCCAGCGTGTCCTGCAGGGCGAGGGCGACCGCCAAACCGCCGATGCCCAGGGCGGTGATGAGCGGCGTGATGTTGATCCCCAGGTTCTGAAGGATGATGAACACACCGAGCATCCCGACCGCGATGCGGGCGAGGTTCACCACCAGCGTCGGAGACTTGAGCGTCTCGGGACTGCTGTCCGACATGATCCGTACGGCACCGCCGGCCGCGCGCATCCCCGCCACCACCGCGGAGCCGATCACCACCACCGTGAGCACCGTTCGAATCGTCGAGGCCAACGTCTCGTCCACCGTGCCCACGTTGCCCGCGAAGTAGACACCGGCGGAAGCGAGCCACACGGTGGGCAGGCCTTTGATGGCGCTCACGATCAGGGAGTCCCAGCGGTACCGCGTCCGTAGAATGATGCGGCGGATCCGCTCCACGAGCACACGCTCGACGAGCAATCCGAGGAGCACGCCTCCCACGATCAGGACGGTTCGCTGCACCCAAGGCTCTTGCAGGAACTCACTCATGAAGCCCTCCGCGATGGGTAGTCACCGGTTCTCGCTCGACCCGTGCGGGTCGCGCGGAGGGAAGGGGACGAAGGAAGACGTCCGCCGCACGTACGCCGCGTAATCCGGTCGCCGCGCTTCCATGCCCTCCTCGAGAAGCGTAACGCCGGATACAGCGACGAGCAGATACGTCATGAGCACGGGAGCGAACACGGTCCAGGCTCCTCCGGCACCGACGGCGATGACGTATGCGCCCCACCAGAGAACGGCGTTCCCGAAATAATTCGGGTGTCTGGAATACCGCCAGAGACCTTCATCGAGCACCCGCCCCCGGTTCTCCGGTCGAGCTTTGAACGCTTCGAGCTGCCGGTCGGCGACCGCTTCGAGCGTCAGCCCGAGCAGAAAGAGGAACCCGCCCGTCAGATCCCAGGGGCCGAGGGGACCCGACCCGGTCACGGCGGCGAAGAGCGGCGCGGAAACCAACCACAAGAGAAGGGCCTGAAGCCAGAACACGGTCACCAGGCTCACGTAGGAAAAGCGGGGTCCGCCCGCCTCACGCATGGCTGCGTACCGGCGATCCTCGCCGGAGTGGAGCGCTCGACGCAACAGGTGTCCACCGAGCCGCGCCGCCCAGAGAGCGACGAGCGCGACCACGAGCCAACTTCGCGGCGTCGGCTCAGGCGCCAGCACGAGGTACGTCACCGTGACCAACAGGAAGCCGGGCGCCCAGAACGGATCGACGATGCTGACGTCTTCGAGCGCGAGGCTCACCAGCCAGAGCAGGGTCATGGCGAGCAACACCACGCCCAGTCCGGCGAGAGCGATGCCGAGGTTTTCCATCCGCGCCTCCGAGAATCGAGGTCCGTGAAGATACCACACACCCGCCTCGCGCAACTCCACCTTGCGTGCACATCACGGCCGCCTACTCTGAGATTTCGAGAAACCGCCGCTCTCCGACCTCCAGGATTCATGCACGCCTTTCCGGCCCTCGCGCTCCTGCTCTGCACGCTCGCCCACCTTTCCCTCGGTGCCCGAGCGGGAGGACAACCCGCCGGTACGCTCCCCAGGCGGGCGTTGAGCCGATGAGCTCCGAATGGCTGCGCGCAGGGCTCGCTTTGGTTGTTGCTTCGGTACTGATCGCACCCTCCGTCACGGCCCAAAGCCCTGCGGATCGTCGTACGGATGCCTTGGATCGGGGGGTGAGCGCGCCCGAAGCCACGGGAATCGTCGACCTCCCGAGACTGACGGGACCCGTCACGCTCGACGGCATGCCCGACGAGGCTGCGTGGGACCGGGTCGAACCACTGCCTCTTACCATGTATCAACCCACCTTCCGGGGAGAGAGCGATCGAGAGATCGAGTTGCTCGTCGCCTACGACGACGACGCGATCTATGTGGCCGGTCGACTCTACCACGACGATCCATCACGCATCGGGGCGTTCTCGTTCACCCGTGACCGGTACGGCGGGGACGACGGGATCGCCGTCGCGATCGACACCTTCAACGACAACGAGAACGCCCTGCGGTTTACCGGCCTCCCACTCGGTGCTCGAATGGACCACGCGATCGAGGGCGACGGCCAGACTCCGGGTCCTGGGAACGTGTCGTGGAACACCTTCTGGGACTTCCGGACGCGCATCACCGACGAGGGCTGGTTCGGCGAGATGCGGATACCGTTCTCGAGCCTGCGCTTCGAGACCGAACCGGACGGGTCGGTCGTGATGGGCCTCCTGGGCTTCGTCTACGAGAGCCAGGGCGATAGGCGTTGGACTTACCCGGCGATGGACTCCAGCGCACCGTACGCGCGCCCTTCGGCGTTCCAGGATGTGCGCCTCGTGGACGTCGTACCGCGCAACCCCGTCTATGTCAGTCCGTACGCGCTCACGGGCGCCGAGCGGACGCAAGAGCTGACGGCCGAAGAGGACGCGTTCACGCCGGTGGACGAAACCAACTTCGAGCTCGGTGGGGACGTGAAGCTCACGCCGACGCCGAATTTCACCATCGACCTCACGCTCAACACCGACTTCGCCGCGGTCGAAGCGGATCAGCAGCAGGTGAACCTGACGCGTTTCTCGCTGTTCTTCGAAGAGAAGCGGCCCTTCTTCCAGGAGCGTGCCGGCATCTTCGACTTCAGCACCGGCACGGATCGGGGAACCCTCTTTTACTCCAGGCGCATCGGGTTGGTCGACGGAGCACCCGTCCGCATCCTCGGCGGAGCTCGCGCCGTCGGACGCGTCGGCGGGTGGGATCTCGGCCTCATCGAAATGCAGACCGCCGGATCCGGGGAACGGCCCGGCGAAAACTTCGGCGTGCTGCGGACCCGTCGGCAGGTACTGAACCCCAACTCCTTCGTGGGGCTGATGGCGACGAGCCGTCTCGACGACCGGGGGCGGTACAATGTCTCGTACGGCGTGGACGGCTCGTTCAGGGTCGTGGGAGACGAATACCTGACGGTGAAGTGGCTTCAGACCTTCCAAGGGGGCGACGAGGTCCGTGACGCCGCGGCAAGCGGCTTGGACGCGGGCCGCGTGGTTTTCGACTGGACCCGACGCAGGCTCGGCGGGCTCAGCTACCAACTCGCGGCGACTTGGTCGGGCGCGGGGTACGACCCGGCCGTCGGCTTCGAGCCTCGGAGCGACTTCACGCGCGGGCAGGCCGACCTGAACTACGTGTGGCTCCCGAGTGCCTCTTCGGCTTTCCGCAGAGTCTGGATCGGTTCGGAGAACAGCGTTTGGGTCCGCAACTCCGACGACAGGATCGACACCGGGACCCTACAGCCGTTCGTACAAGTCGAAGGGAAGTCCGGCGTCACCTTCAAGGCATCCGCCAACACTCGCTACGAGGACGTGACCTCCGCGTTTCCCTTGTCCGACGACGTCCTGGTTCCGTCGGGTCGTTACTGGGCAATCGAGGGCATCGCCGAGATGCGCGCGGCCCGAGCCTGGCCCATACGCCCGAACGTGACGCTGACCGCGGGAGAGTTTTTCGACGGACACCGCATCGGGCTCACCTCGGACGTGACGTGGCCGGCCAGCCGCCATCTCGAGGTGGTAGCCGGATGGGAATGGAACCGCATCCGCTTCGACGAACGGAGTCAGGTGTTCGACGCGAACCTGGTGCGCCTCACCCTGCGCGGAGCGCTCGACACCCACCTCTCGGCCGATATGTTCGGGCAGTACAATTCCGTCACCCGACGAATCACGACCAACACGCGGGTCCGCTACAACTTCCGCGAGGGTCAGGACCTCTGGCTCGTCTGGAACGAAGGCCTGAACACGGCGCGAGACCGGGCCGGGACGCCGCGGCTCCCACTCGAGGAAGCACGTACCCTCACGGTCAAATACACGCACACGTTCATCTTCTGATTCCGCGCGCGCCTTCGGGGCTACGTCTACGTACCCGGTGAGGGCGTCTTGGACGCCTCGGTCGCTTCGCGCGCCACCGCCTCCACCAGGTCGCTGAAGATGAGCGCGTGCATCGGGTAGAGCCCGTACCAGTACAGCCATCCCGTGAAGCCGGTCGGGGCGAAATACGCGGTCTGGACGAGCTCCGTGCTCCCCTCCCCGGGGATGGCTTCGAACTGAAGCCAGGCGCGTCCGGGCACCTTCATCTCCGCCCTGAGACGCAGGAGGGTATAGGGCTTCCACTCCTCCACACGCCAGAAATCGACGGCTTCTCCCGGATAGAGGTCCACGGGGTGCCGTCGCCCCCGCCGTAACCCCGGGCCACCCACGAGCTGATCCAGCAAGCCCCGAAGCTCCCACGCCCATCGCCACACCAGCCATCCGCGCGAGCCCCCCAGACTCGAGAAGGTCCGGAAGACGTCCTCCTGAGAGGCCTCGACCCTGCGCGTGCGGACCTCGCGGATCACACCTTCACGGTCCTCGAGCCGGACCCCGGGCGTCATGTCCCCCCCGCTCACCGTCCACCTCGTCGCCACCTCTCCCGTTCGCGTACGCTCGAGCGCCCTCGTCACGGCTTCCTCGTAGGACATCGGCACGATGTCCGGGAAAAGCTCACGTGCTCGCGTGGTGCTCCCGACCACCGGATAGACGATGCCCTCGATCAGGGGCACAGCCAGGGCATTCGGGATCGGCGTGACGAGCCCCACCCACAAAGCCGCGAGCCTCGGCGCCAGGACCGGCACGGGCACGATCAGGCGCGGCAGGCCCCGGACGTGCGCGTACCCCTCCATCATCGCCTTGAAGCTCAGGGGATCCGTGCCGATGTCGATGGCCCCGAGCGCATCCTCGCGACCCACCGCCGCGACCAGGTACGAAAGGGCGTCCCGAATCGCGATCGGACGGACGTCGTTCTGAATCCAGCGCGGAGCGACCATCGCCGGGAGGCGCTCGGTGAGGTAGCGCACCATCTCGAACGAAGCCGACCCCCCTCCGATGACGGGCCCCGCGCGGAACTCGGTCGTCGGGAGTCCCTCCCGGAGGATGCGGCCGATCTCGCCCCTGCTTCCCAGGTGCGCGGAGGTGGTCTCTCCCGGGCCCCGCTCCGGCAGTATTCCGCCGAGATAGATCACCTGCCGCAGCCCGCCTCCGGCTTCGACGAAGTTGTGGGCCGCACGCCGGTCCCGATCCTCGAAGTCCTCGCCGGACGCCATGGAGTGGACGAGGTAATAGGCGACGTCCACACCGGCGAGCGCCGAACGCAGCGACTCGGGCTCGAGGAGGTCCCCCTGGACGATCTCGACCGACTCGGCCCATGGGCGGGCTTCGGCGCGCCGAGGATCGCGGGCCATCACGCGCACGTCGTAACCGGCCGCGAGAAGACGCTCGACGAGCCGTCCGCCGATATATCCGGTCGCTCCCGTGACGAGTACCTTCAGAGCACGCTCACCGACCGGTGCCTCCGACCACGGCCAGGGGCACGTCACCGAGCCCGCTTCTCTGCGGATTCTGCCGACCCCGGGTCTCGGAGCGGACGTTTCGCTCGACGTGGTCGAACGCCTCGACGAACGTCACGATGCCGTCTCCGTTTCGGTCACCCGAGCCTCGCAACCCGTCCAGAAGGAAGTGGGTGAACACACCGTGTCCGCCCCAGCGTGCATCCTCGAGGCTGAGCTCGTTGGTGTCGGCCGCGGTCATCATCAGACGCCGCGACGGAGTGAACAATCCCTGGAAGCTCCCGGCGATGGCGTTCCCCTGAGCCCCTCCGAGCGCGTCCCCGTCGGCCGTGCCCGCGGAATGGCACGCATCGGCGATCACGATCACCCGCTCGGCGGCGATGTGCCTGCGCAAGGCGGTCTTCACGTCCCACATCGGAAAGCCGCTCGCGGCCAGCGCATCCAGGTCGGCGTCGCTCGGCAGGAGGTAGAGGTTGTCGGGCCGTCCGGGGTCGGGCGCGCCGTGGCCGGCGAAGTATATGACCACCAGGTCGTCGAAATCGGCCTGTTGGAGGAAGACGAAAAGCGCCTCACGCATGGCCGCTCCGGTCGCCTCTTCGTCTTCGAGATACAGCACCTCGTCGAACGGCCCCGCGGCGTCGCTCTCGAGGAACTCGCGCATCGCCCGGGCATCGGCCGGTGCGTACGGAAGGTCGGGGATGTCCGACGCGCCGTAGTCCCCCACGCCGATGACCACGGCCCAGCGCTTGTCGATGCGGGGCGCGGCGAGCGTCGAAGTCGTCGCTCCGCCGGAGCTCCGCGCCACGATCGAGACCGTGTCACGGCTGATGGGAAGGGTGAGCTCCCGGGCGAACCGGCGGCTGTCCGTGCCCTCGAGGCCCATGCGAGATGCTTCGTCACTCCCGAGGGGCTCGATCAGGGCGGGTTGACCGTCGACCTCGACGGTCGCCGCGTCACCGACCACCACGCCCTCCAGCCGTACCAGGTTCCGGACGTCGGAGCGCTCCCGATCACCACGCTTCACCACGCCAATGCCACGGCTCACGGCACCGTCGGCGGGCAGCACATCGGCTCGCGTCACCGCCAACCCGGGCGCTCCGGACTCGGATGCCGTCCGCACTCCCGACTCGATCGATCCCGGGTCAGGAGCCCAGTACGCCTCTTCCTGCCACGCGCGCGCTTCCCAATCGTTCACGATGGGCCCGACGAAGCGCGTGATCGCGTCCTGCGTGGCCTCGCGCACGGCGAGTGCGCGGGCGGCCTGATCCGTCGCCTCCAGGGCCCGCGCGTCCGCCACCGCGTCCGCCACGACTTCCCCACGGTCGAGCCGCAGGGCCCGGACCGAGACCTCCGTGGTGGCCGTGACCAACGTCCCGCTCACGGGATCCGGGCGGGTAGCATGATCGGCCACCCCCAGGACCAGGAGCTGCGCGCCCCAATCCCGTCCGAGCCGGGTGGCGGCTCCATCGTCCCCCGCCGTCGCCCGGGCCACCAGCTCCCGCGACGCTTCGTCGATCGCGAGCGCGGGGTCGATCACCGGGAAGCCCGCTTCCCTGAGGAAGGCCGTCATCTCGCGCGAGGCGACTTTCCCGCGCCCTTCCTCCTCGATGAAGACCAGCGTCCGCGGAAGCTCCCCTTCGAACGCGATCTCCTGAGCTCCGGCCCCTGCCGGGTCGTAGCCCGTGGCCACCAAGAGCGCCACGACGGCGCCGGCGACCACGCGGTGCGCCGGTGTCCGAGCCGCTCCCACGACATGCTTGATCGAGCGTCTCATCGGGCGCCTCCTCCCAGTCGTTCGAGCGCCTTCCGCGCACCGGGATGGCGCGGATGGATCTCGAGCGCCGCTTCGTAGTGTTCGATGGCTCGCTCCACGTCGCCGCGATCTTCGAAGTCCACCGCGCGGCTGAACTCGATCGTCGCCGCGACCGGAATCGGCTCGATCTCGGGGCGACTCGACGCCGGCACGAGGTCGAGCTCCGAGCCGAACTCGTCCGCCATCTCGACGACCACGCCGAGAAGTGCTTCGGTGCGGTCATTCTTCTTCATGACGGCCACGATCTCGGACGTCTCCACGTCCACCGCCCGGATGTCCATGCGAAGGTCCTCGACGACGCTGCTCACCTGCCCGTGCAACACGTACCGGACACCCAGCAACTGGCCGATCTCGATCGCGCTGGACTCGTCCAGCCGTCCGGAAAGCGCCAGATCCTGCTCGCGGAGCATGTCGCGGATCTCGGCCCGCTCCACCACCTGGATGCCTTCGCGCCCGCTGAATTCGGTCACGAGCATCGCGGTGACGGCTTTTCCGAGATTCACTTGAGCCTCCGCGCCGGCCCCCATCATGAAGCCCGTGAAATCCATGACCGCCACCGTCGGAACATCGTCCTGCGCCTCGACCGCCGAAGCGGTGGAGCCGTAGGAGGCTCCCGCCAAGGCGAGGGCTGCGAGAAGCATCGGCATACGCGTCGTGAGCGGTGCGGGCATGAGCGTTCCATCTGAATGTCACGTTCCGAGTGACCCGGCGACGTCCGCACGCCGCGGGTCCGGGAGCCGTCGAGCACGACCCGTCTCGATTCCGGGGGTTTTTGCCGCCGTACGGGCCGGAACCTATAATTTACGGACGCTCGCGGGGGGATGCGAGGAATTTGCACCACCCCGAACTCGATCCGCAGGCCTGTCACGCCCGAGAGAACCCCGCCATGCGCCACGACCCGGGCCCACGCCGAACAGCACGCGGCGCGGCCATTTCCCCGCACCGACACCGGCGAAGCGGCCGGCAACGTTTTTGGGCGACGGCGATCCTCCTCGCCGCGACGGCCTGTGCGAGCGGCGTGCCGGACGTCGGTCCGGCCGACGTGCCGCGGTTGGCCGAGGAAGCCTCCGAGCGCCCGGACGATCTCGAGACGCGGACCAGGCTCGGCATCGCCCAGTACCGGGCGGGTAACGTCGACGCGGCGCTCGAGAACCTCCGGCGGGCGGTGGAAGACGGGCACGAAACAGGCCCCGCGCTCCTCCATCTCGGGCTCGCGCACGAAAGCCGCGAGGAGTGGGCCGAGGCGCGTGAAGCGTACGGGCGCTATCTCGACCGTGACGCCTCCGGAACCCTACGCTCCGACATCGAAAACCGCCTTCAGCTCATGGGGCGGAACCTGCTCCGCGAGCGGGCCCGGGAGGCGCTGGAGCTCGAGCGCCGGGTCGCCGACAGGGTGGAGCCGACTCCGCGATCGGTGGCGGTCCTTCCCTTCGGCTTCAACTCCGAGCGCGCCGATATCGAGCCGTTGATCTACGCTCTAGCGGACATGATGAGCACCGACTTCGCCGTGTCCGACGCGCTCGTGGTGCTCGAGCGCGCCCAGGTTCAATCGTTGCTGGACGAGATGGCGTTGACGGAAGCAGGATATGCGGAAGAAGAAACCGGTGCCCGGGCCGGTCGCCTTCTGCGCGCCGAGCACGTGGTCCAGGGCGTCATCACCACGCTCGGCGGGGACCGGCTGCGCACGGACGCGAATGTCGTCAACGTGGCCTCGGGCTCCGAGGCCGGCGACCTGAACGAGACCGCGGCGCTCGAACAGCTCTTCGCCATGGAAAAGGCGCTCGTCATCCGCACCATTCGCGAGGTGCTCGGCGTCGAGCTCACGCCCGCCGAGGAGCAGGCGATCCTCGACAACCGCATGGACAACGTCCTCGCGTTCGTGGCGTACGGTGAAGGGTTGAGGGCGTTGGACCGCGGGAACTACGCGGACGCCGAAGAGCGTTTCCAGGCCGCGATCTCGCTCGAAGGAGGCAGCAACGACATGCTCGAATCCGCCCTCGAAACGACCTCCGGCCTGAGCGAGGCCGAGGACACTGACACCGAGACGCTCGCGAGCCGAGCCCGAGCCCCCGGCGCCGTGGGCGGCGGACCGCTCGCCCCCCCTGCCGGATCGACGACCGGCGCCGAGGAGACGGGCGGAGATCTCTCGCAGGGCACCCTCACCAACGTGACCGAAGGCGTCGCCCCGACCCCGACATCGGGCCTGCTCGACCTCGGCTCCACCGATCAGGCGTACGAGCAGCCCAAGCAAACGGGAGATACCGAGCGTCAGCCGGTCGAAGAGGCGTCCGGCGAGAGCGGCATCGTCGGCTCCTCGGGCACGATCCGCCTGGTGATCCCGCGCCCCGGGGGCGAGCGTTGATCCGGGCTGCCGCGCGTGGGCCCCGAAGGGTCGGGGCGCTTCTCGTGACGCTCCTCGTGGTCGGCGCGCCCGAAGCGCACGGCCAGATCACGGTCGGCACGGGTCCGGAATTCAAGGGCTACGGATTCGATCCCGGATTGGGCGCGGATGCCGCGGAGCTGTTCGTGCTCCCCGTCGCGGTGCGCGTCCCCGTGAGCGATCGCTTCGGCATCGACGTCTTCAGCGCGTGGGCCCGGGGACGCGTCGAGGTCGACGACACCAACCTGGAGCTCTCGGGGCCCGTGGACACGCGAATTCGCATGAGCGCCGAGGCCGCGCCGTGGGCGCGGGTGACGGTAGGCGCGCAGCTCCCCACCGGCCACGCATCGCACGACTCCGAGGAGGCGGTCGTCGCTTCGGTGCTCGCGACCGACCTCCTCGGCTTCCGGGAAAGCAACTGGGGCTCGGGCACGGCTCTCACCACCTCGGTCGCCACCGCCACCCGCGCAGGATCGTGGGGCATCGGCGCCGCGGCGGCGTACGCCCTGCGCGGCTCGTTCCGTCCGAGCGCGGACGTCGACTCCGTCCGCTACACGCCGGGGAACGAGTCCCGAGTGCGGGTGGGGCTCGACCGCAATTTCGGGAACAACACCCTGACGCTCGGGGGCACGTTCATCACCTACGCGGAGGACCAGGCGAACGGACGCAACCTCTTTCGCTCGGGCGACCGCTTCCGCTTCGACGCCAGCTACCAGTTTCGAGCCTCGGCCGGGCTCTGGACGCTGTATGCAGCCGACGTGATACGATCCAATGGAGACCTGACGCTCCGGCTCGCCGGCGGATCCGGCGGGGCGGCCGGGGACACGACGGTAGCCACGGCCGACCAGAACATGCTGGTGGCTGGTCTGGTGGGCGCGATCGGTTTAGGCTCAGGGTTCGTGTTTCGCCCCCACCTCGATCTCAAGCTCCAGGCGAGAACCGAGCCCGACGGATCCGACGCCGGATCCGGTTGGATGCTCGCGGCCGGTGGGGACATTCCGGTTCGGCTGTTCGGTCGGTCGGAGCTCTTCCCCCGTGCGCAGGTGCTCGTGGGCTCGATCCGCGACCGGCAGGGCGAATCGGTCCCGCTGCTCGGCTTGGAGCTCAAAGGCACGCTCCGCTGGTCACCTTGACGAAATGAGCCCTCAGATTCGACGCATCGCCATCAACACCGGAGGCGGAGACGCCCCCGGCCTCAACGCCGTCATCCGCGCCGTCGTGCGCTCGGGCGAGCGGCTCGGTTGGGAGATCTACGGGATCCTCGACTCCTACGACGGACTCTTCCGGGAAAACGGCGTCGTTCGCCTCGACCGGGATTCCGTGCGCGGCATCACGCACCAAGGCGGCACCATCCTCGGGACCACGAACCGGGGGAACCCGCTCCGGTACCCGGTGACCGACGACGACGGGACGGTGCGGTACGAGGACCGGTCCCAAGCGGTCATCGACGCATTCGAGGAGCGGGGCCTCGACGCGCTGATCGCCGTCGGGGGGGACGGCTCCCTCGAGATCGCGCACGGCCTCCACGAGAAGGGCCTCAACGTCGTCGGCGTGCCGAAGACCATCGACAACGACCTGGCCGCCACGCAATTCACCTTCGGCTTCCTCACCGCGGTCGAGACGGCGACCGACGCCCTCGACAAGCTCCACTCCACGGCCGAAGCGCACGAGCGTGTCATGGTCGTGGAGCTGATGGGGCGCCACGCGGGTTGGATCGCGCTCTTCGCCGGTCTCGCCGGGACGGCCGACGTCATCCTCATCCCCGAGATCCCCTATGACATGGACCGGGTCTGCGAGAAGGTCCAGTCCCGGTATCTGGAAGGGCGGAACTTCGCGATCGTCGTGGTCGCCGAAGGAGCGTTCCCGGCCGGAGGGGAGCCGAGCTTCAAGATCGCGGGAAGCGGCGAGAAGCGGCTGGGCGGGCTCGCGCACGAGGTCGCCACGGACATCGCCGAGCGAACCGGACGGGAGACGCGGGACCTGGTGCTCGGTCATCTCCAGCGAGGAGGTGGGCCGATCGCCTACGATCGGCTGCTCGCGCTGAGGTTCGGTGCAGCCGCGGTGAAGCTGGTCTCCGAGGGCTGCTTCGGATGCATGGTCGCGCTGGACCCTCCGGAGGTGCTCGCCGTGCCGCTCCAGGAGGCCATTCAGGGAACGAGGCTGGTCCCGCTCGATGGTGACGTCGTCGCCACCGCACGGGCGATGGGAATATCGTTGGGCGACTGAGGTTCGAAGGACGCCCGGATCCGCAAACGCGCGGGGCGTCGGGGACCGGATGCAGCTAGCGGCCCCGTCGGCTCGCCCGAACACGAAGTGAAGCCATGTCGGAAACGCCCCCTCCGTCCAAGAGCGAAGCCCGCGCCAAGTTCCGGCGGACGCTCGTCCAGGTGCTGGTGGTCCAGGCCGTCGCGCTGGCCGTGCTCGCGTTTCTCCAGATCAGGTACGGCTCCTGATGCATTGGCTCAACTGGGTCGTCGTCGGGGTCTACCTCGTGTACGTCGTCGTCGACGGCATCCGGAAGTCCAAGGGAACGGACTCGCTGGCGGGCTTCTTCGTCGCCAACAGGAGTCTCTCCTGGTGGGTGGTCGGGCTGTCGGTGATGGCCACGCAGCTCTCCGCCATCACGATGATCGGGACCCCCGGCCAGGGGGCGACGGACGGCATCCGGTTCGTGCAGTTCTACTTCGGGCTCCCCATCGCGATGGTGATCCTCGGAGTCACCCTCGTGCCGTTCCTTCACGGCTCGGGTGTGTACACCGCCTACGAGTACCTGGAGCGGCGGTTCGACGCGAAGACCCGGTCGCTCACCGCGTTCCTCTTCCTGCTCTCGCGCGGGATGGCGGCGGGCACGATCATCGCGGCTCCCGGTGTCGTTCTGAGCGCGATCTTCGGCATACCCCTCTCGTGGGCGGTCGCGCTCATCGGTGTCCCGACGGTCATCTACACGATGGTCGGTGGCGTGCAAGCCGTGGCTTGGGCCGACGTGAAACAGATGTTCCTCATCGTCTTCGCCCTGCTGGCGATCGTCGTGGTGCTCATCGTGAAGATGCCGGTGAACCCAGACGACGCCCTACGGATCGCGGGGGCGACGGGGCGGCTCGAGACGTTCGACTTCTCCTTCGACCTGACCGAGACCTACACGTTCTGGAGCGGCATCATCGGGGGCACCTTCCTGATGCTCTCGTACTTCGGCACGGACCAGAGCCAGGTGCAGCGGTACCTGACGTCCCGCTCCATCGACGAAGCCCGAAGCTCCCTCCTGATGAGCGCGTACTGGAAGATCCCCCTGCAGGCGCTGGTGCTTCTCGTCGGCATCGGGATCTTCGTGTACTACCAGTTCGTCCGGCCACCGCTTCTCTACAACCCGGCCCACGAACAAGCCGTGGTCGATACACGCGGCGCCGAATACTCCGCGCTGCAGGAGCGTTACGAGGAGATGTTCTCGCTACGGTCGGACGCCGCCCTGGCGACGGCGAACGCCGAAGCCGACACCGAAAGCGCCGCCGGTATGGAGACGTTTCTGGAGCGCGAGGCCGATATCCAGGGCATCCGCGCCGAAGCGCTGACGATGGCGGAAGAAGTCACCGGCGAGTCGTCCCGGGACGTCAACTACATCATCCCGCGCTTCGCCCTGTCGGAGCTCCCCATCGGGTTGGCGGGGCTCTTCATCGCGGGCGTCATCGCCGCCGCGATGTCGAGCATCTCGTCCGAGCTCAACTCGCTCGCCACGACGAGCATCATCGACTTCTACCGGCGCTGGGCACGCCCGGAAGGAACCGACGAGCACTACCTGCTGGTTTCCAAGGGAGCCACCGCCTTCTGGGGACTATTCGCATGCATCGTCGCGACGTACGCCGCCACGCTCGGATCACTCATCGAAGTGGTCAACCGGTTCGGCTCGTTCTTCTACGGGTCGATTCTCGGCGTCTTCCTGTTGGCCATGATCCCGTGGGCGAAGGGGCGGGGCGCCTTCTACGGCTTGATCGCGGGGATGAGCTTCGTCGGGTTCGTGAACTTCCGCATGCCCGAGATCGCGTTTCTCTGGCACAACGTGATCGGGGCCGTGACCGTCGTGGTCGTGGGCCTCGTGCTGAGCGGCTTCGGCCCGCGAAATGCACCTAGCGCGAGCGACACCGCCTGACCCGGACGCATCCGTGCCGCGAGCCACGGGGTCCCTAACTGCGCTCGGCCGCCTCGGCCTGAGTGTGGCGGCGACGACCGTCGTCACGGCCTGCGCCTTCGAGGCGGAGTCCCTTCCCGTGGAGTGTAGGGTCACACGCAGCGGCTCCGTCACCGCCGCCGACACCCTATACGTCGACTTCGAGCTGCAGGACCCCCTCGGGCCCGGAGCGGACCTCCGAGCCATGGTGCGCGTGGATCCGCTGGACGAGATCGGCACGGTGGAATTCAGCGGCTCCGTGCCGCCGAGCACGGCCGCCGTGAGCGCGACGCTGATCCCGGGCGACGCCTTCTACGGCTGTCTGGGAGAAGCTCCGGAACGCGTCCGACTGCGGGCACCGCGCACGCCCCATGGGAGGGCCTGGATTCGGGTTTCCGCCGATCGCCCCGTAACGGTGCGGCTCCACCCGAACCATCGCCCGCCGGACTCCGCGCCGACACTCACCGTCCTCCCCGGCACCTCCGCCGAGACTCGGTGGAGCCGGCGGAGCGAACCGTGAGCCCCGCAAGAGGTTCGGCAGCTCGGCGCGAGCGTCAGGCCGTCGGTCTGGCCATCGGCTGGACCCTCCTTCTCGTAGCGCTGGCCGCCGTATGGATCCGGAGCCCGGTGTTGGGAACCGGCGCCGCGTTCGTGATCTGGTCCGCACCGGCCGGGGCGTTCGGCTTCGTGAGCTGGCGGTGGCTTCGCGCGCGCCGCATCGAGGAGATTCCCACGAGCCGCGCGACTCTGGCGGCCGTCGCCGCGTGTTGGATCGGCGGGCTGGCCCTCGCGACGACGCATGTCGGGCCGACCCTGGCTCTGGACGGGCTCATCATGCGCCGGCCGCTCCTCGCCTCGAGCGGCCGGGCGCTGACCTGGCTGCCCCTCGTCATCGGGCTGGGGCTCGCCGTCGCGGGACTCTCGGCTAGCTTGGAGGCGCGTTACCGCCTTCGGTCTCGCTCACCCATGCGCGCCACGACTCCGGGTCGAGCGAGATGAGGTTGGCGAAGAGCCGATAGGCACCCGGGACCCGCTGCGACCACTGACGGAAGAACGAGAGGGCAGCGTAGGCGTAGACGCCGTCCCCGACCGACGAAACCAGGAGCGAGCCCCGGCGCGGCGGCTCACCCGGATCGTTCATCTCGAGCATCGGGCGGTACGCATCGTCCCACTCGCTGGCGAAGTAGAGTCCGCGCTCCTGAACCCAGCCTTCGAAGTCCTCCGGTCCGATCCGGTTCGGCGTCGTGAACACGGGCGCGTCGGGCTCCAGGATCGTCACCGGTTGCGTCTCGACCGAGACCCGGGCCGCCGGGCGGTCGATCGAGAGACCGTGGGGCGCGAACCCACCGTTGGAGAACTGGTATTGGTTGTACTGGTTCACCACCACGCCACCGGCCCGGGCGAAGTCGAGGATCTGTTCGTTCGCGGCGCGCACGTCGGGTCTCGCTTCGTAGGCCCGGACGCCGAGCACGAGCACGTCGAAGTCGTCGAAGTCGCCGTCCCGCACCCGGTCCTCGCCCAACAGCTCGACGTCCGCGCCCATCTGCCGGATCGCCTCGGCTCCGTCGTCGCCGGTCCCCATGATGTAGCCGACACGGAGCTCCTCCGGCACCCGTACGGGCACCACCGCCACCCGGGTCTCAGCCGGTTCGAAGAGGGCCGCCCTCTCGATGTGGTCGTAGTCGATGAGCGAGAAACCCTCTTCGTAGCGCGCCCCGGTCTCGTCCGTGGCCACGGCACGGAATATCTCCTCGCCGGCATCCACCACGTCGCCCGGGGTCACCGAATAGGAAAGCGAGCGCTCCGACCCGGCGGCCGGGAGGTCGAACGCACGCGTGTCCGGGCTCACGCGCCATCCGGCGGGAGCCTCCAGCCTCACCATTCCCCGCGCCCCTTCTTCCGCCTCCGTCCGCACGGCCACGGTCACTTCGCGCGTCTCGGACAGGGTCTCCGGCCACGCCATTCCACTCGGCTGCGTGGTCACGGACACCCGTGGAAGCACGAGGACCGGCTCGACGAACTCCCCGTACGCCTGATCGACTCCGACGTAGCGCCAATCGGCTTCGTGGCGGACACGGACCGCGCCCGCCGAGCCTTCCACGGTGAGGGTCGCGCGTCCCACGACGTCCGCAGGATCCCTGGGAAGCCCCCAGAGCGAGCGATCCTCCGGCCACCGGTACATGGGCCCGTCCCGCTCTTCCCGGAGATAGTAGAGACGCGAGACGTCGGCGTCCTCCGGCACCTCCACCTCGAAGCGCCATGTCGCCAGAGCTCCGGCCGGGATCCTCCCGTCGTCGGTCACTCCCTCGAGCCCGACCTGGCGTGTCTCCCACGCCTCTCTCGGTCGCAGCGACACCTCGGGAGCGCGCACCGACGCGCCGCCTCCGTTCCACAGAAGCGCCTCGACCTCCACGGTCTGTCCGGGCACCACGATGTCGTCTTCGGCCCGAACGTCGAACACGACGCCGGCCGCGGCCATCAGCGCGCGCTCCGTGAGGGAGCGTTTGTGTGCCAATTCCCGTGCGAGCCCGGTCCCGGATTCCACGGTTTCCGCCGCTGCATCGAGCGCGGCCAACGCCTGCGTCAGATCGTCGACGATCGTCCCGGGATCGAGTGAGAACCCGTCCCGGGCCCGCGCGACCGCCGCTCGATACGCCTCCAGGTGATCCGCGGCCGCCGCGGCCACCTCGTCCGGCAGCGGTTCCGTGAGGCCGACGAGCGTCGTGTCGATGCCGGAAAAGAGCCCCTCCTCGGCATTCGGAACCCGGGCGTCCACGACCACCGCGCCGGAGCTCCGCGGGCCCGCCGGCTGCGCCGTCCCCATGTCCTGGGAGCGGTGCTGACTTCGGCCCTCCATCGCGAGCTGGAAGCTCGAGCGCCCCAACAGGGGATCGAAGCGGCCGATCGGGACCACGATCTCACCCTCGATCTCCGGGGCGTTCGGCGCGAAGCGGCGCCGGGAGGTCCGCAGGAGCTTGGCGGGCGCCCAGGGCTCGATGTCTCCCGAGAGCTGCTCGGGGTATCGCTCCGGGTCACCGGCCGCGGCGAACGCCTCACGCGCCATGATGCCCGCCGCCTGGTGATGGCCGTGCCCGTCACTGGGCGTGCCGCTGAAGACCGACACGACCACGTGCGGCCGGAAGGTGCGGATGGCCCACACGACGTCTCGAAGCAGCTCGTCCTTCTCCCAGAACGTCAAGGTTTCCTCGGCGGTCTTGGAGTATCCGAAGTCGAACGCGCGTGTGAAGCGCTGTCGCCCCCCGTCGAGCTCGCGGGCAGCTTCGAGCTCTCCCGTGCGTATGACCGCGAGGCCCTCGAACAGCTCGGGGCCGATGAGGTTTTGCCCTCCCCCGCCGCGCGTGAGCGACAGATAGGCCGTTTCCGCTCCCATCCCGCGCGCCACGGCGGTCAGGAATCCCGTGTCCTCGTCGTCGGGATGCGCGCCGATCATGAGCACCCGCTTCACCCCCTCGAGCCGGCGAAGGAGCAACCCGGCCGCGACCGTTCCCGTGCCGTCCAACGACTGCGCGGTGACGGTGGACCCGACGGCGCCCGTGCCTACCGCGGCCCAGGGGTTCAGGGGAGCCGCGAGCGACAAGAGAAGAGCGGTCAGGAGTGCTCGGGCATGAAGGGTCGGAGTCATGATGTCGTCCTCACGATCGTCTTGGAGATGGCCGTCGGGTAACGTCCGCGCTCGGATCCGTGGCCGAACGGGACGGTGCCGCACCGTCAAGACTCGTCCCGCGGCCAAGGCATGGCCAGGGATGCGGGCGCGCGGACCCTTCCGACCCACCCGGCGAGGGCCGCGAGCGTGAGCAGATAGGGGAGCACGAGGAAGAGCTGATAAGGGACCTCCAGCCCCAGCGCCTGGAGCAGGAACTGCAGGGCGGACGCTCCTCCGAAGAGGAGGGCGGCCACCAGCACCCACGGGGGGTTCCAACGACCGAGCACCACCACCGCGATCGCGATGAAGCCTCGACCCGCGCTCATGTTCTCGGCGAACGTGCCCGCGTGCGCCAACGCCAGGTGCGCGCCCGCGACGCCCGCCAGGGCGCCGCCGAATACGATGGCCCAGAAGCGGATCCAGCGCACCCTCACGCCGGCCGCGGACGCCGCGTCCGGATCCTCGCCGGTGGCCCGGAGCTCCAGCCCCCATTCGGTTCGGAACAGGAAGTACCAGAGCAGGGGAGCGAGCGCGTAGGCCAGATACGCCGTCGGAGCCTGGGCGAACAGGGCCGTGCCCAACCACGGAATCTCGGACAATCCGGGGATCGACACCGAGGTCAGGGTGGGCAGGCTCAACGCGGTACCGGTCGTGCCGAAGCGCGCCTGGTAGATCGCGCCCGTCATCCCGAGCCCCCCGAGGGTGATGGCCGTCCCCGTGATGATCTGGTCGGTTCCCAGCCCCACCACGAAGACGGCGAAGACCAGCGCGACCGCCGCTCCGGCCACGGCGCCCACCGCCACTCCCTGCGTCGCGTCGACGAGCCAGAGGCTGCCGAGCGCGCCACCGAGCGCACCCGCGATGATCGATCCTTCGAGCCCGATGTTGATGACCCCGCTGCGCTCGGCGATCGCCTCCCCCATCGCCGCGAGCGCGAGCGGTATACCGAGGCGAACCGCGGCTTCGAGAAACAGCACCAGATCCGTGCTAGCCACCGGATCCCTCCCCGCCCGTTCGGCCCGGCGCGACCGCGGCGACATCCGCCCCGCTCTCGGGAACGAGCGTGTCCAGACCTCTCCTGCGAAGGCGGTCGAGCGCGATGACCGACAGGATCACGAGCGCCTGCACCACCCCCACCCAAGCCGACGGCACCCCGGCCTCGCGTTGCATGGCGCTGGCGCCCCCTTCGAGCGCGCCGAACAAGGCCCCGGTCACGAGCACGCCGATCGGGTGAAGGCCGGCGAGGAGCGCCACCGCGATGGCGGTATACCCCCACCCGGGAGAAAGCCCTTCGTACAGCGCGAAGGTGACACCCGCCACCTGCACCCCTCCGGCGATCCCGGCGATGGCTCCCGAGACGAGAAACGTCCTCATCCAGACCCTGTCGGTGTCGATCCGACCGGCCACCCGGGCCGCTCCGGCCGACGCCCCCACGGCGCGCACACGGAAGCCTGCCCGCGTTTTCCACAGGAATGCCGCGACGCCCACGGCCAGAAGGACGGCCAGGCCGAACCCGGCATGAAGCCGTGTGCCGGGAAGGAGCACCCCCAGGCGAGCGCTCGCGGCGATGGCGTCGGTCTGGGGGAAGACGCCTCGCGCCTCCTGGAGCGGACCCCGCACCACGTAAGCCGCCAGATGAATCCCGACGAAGTTCATGAGGATGGTCGTGATCACCTCGCCCACCCCCAACCGCACGCGCATCAGGGCGGGCACCGCGGCCCACGACGCGCCTCCCAGAACGGCCGCGGCCAGGACGGCGACGACACCGAGCGGAGCGGGCCAACCCCCCGTGTGCAATCCGACCCACACGGCACCGATCGCGCCTGCGTAGAGCTGACCTTCCGCTCCGATATTCCAAACCCCCGCCCGAAAAGCCAGAGCGACCGCCAGGCCGGTGAGGATGAGGGGAACCGCCCGAACGAGCGTCACCGAGAAGAGCGCCGACGGCGTTCCGGCCGCGCCTCGGAGCATCGCGCCCGCGGCACGGATGGGATCGTAACCACCCAACATCAACACCACCCCGGCCAGCGCCACCGTAACGAGCACGGCCAGAGCGGCGACGGCCACCGGGCCCCGGAGCCGTCGGGGCAACCGCACCTTCATGGCACGAAGCTCACGGGCCCGCGCTCAGCATGAGCGCACCGACACCGCTCCGGCTTCGCTGTCCCTCCGGCACCGGACGAAGCGCGCCCCGCACCATGACCAGCACGCGGTCGGACAGCTCGAGGACCTCGTCGAGATCGCTCGAGATGAGCACGATGCCCGGAGCGCGCGCACCCAGGCGAGCATGGCGCACCAGCTCCCGGCGCACGAACACGGTCGCCGCCACATCGAGTCCCCGCGTAGGGTTCTCGGCCACCAGGAGGTCCGCCGCCACGCCGAGCTCGCGACCGACGAGAAGGCGCTGTTGATTCCCGCCCGAGAGCGCGGCCACCGTGGTTTCGGTCGCCGGGGCGTGAACGCGGTACCGGGTCCGCACGTCCTCGGCCCGCTTCCGCGCCTCCGCCCAGGGCATGAGCCACCTCGGACCGATATCCCGATCGTGGAGCGACAGCGCCACGTTCTCGGTCAGGTCGAAGGACCCGACCAGCCCTTCCGTCGTCCTGTCCTCAGGGATGAACCCGGTGCCGCGGGGGATGCGCGCCACGCCCGCGTCGGGACGCATCCTGCCGGCGAGCAGCCGCGCCAGCTCGCGCTGCCCGTTCCCCTCCACCCCGGCGACTCCCACGATCTCACCCCGACGGACGTCGAGCGACATCGGCCCCACGGCCACGGCTCCGGACGCGTCCCGAACCGTCGCCCCCGCGAGCTCGGCCACCACTTCGCCCGCGGCCCCCTCGGATGCGTCCTCCCGCATCCCCACGGGGGCCGCGGGGTGCTCACCCACCATCGCGCGCACCAGCGCGTCGGGGTTCGCCTCGGAGACGCCGCCGGTGTAGACCGTGCGGCCGTGCCGCAGGACGGTCAGCCGATTCGACGCCGCCAACACCTCGTCGAGCTTGTGCGCCACCAGGACCACTGCGCGACCCTCCGAAGCCAGACCGCGCAGCAGCTCGAAGAGCGCCTCCGTCTCCTCCGGTGCCAACACGGCGGTCGGCTCGTCCAGCACCAGAATCCCCGGATCCCGCAGAAGCGCCTTCAGGATCTCCACACGTTGACGCTGGCCCACGCTCAGCTCCCGCACCCCGCGCTCGACGTCGACCCGCAGCCCCGTCCGCTCTCCGAGCTGCCGGACACGCTCCCGAACCTCCGCGTAGGGGAGCGCGAATCCGCCGGCCACACCGCGAAAGCCGAGCGAGAGATTTTCGAGCACGGTGAGCCCCGGCACGAGCTTGAAGTGCTGATGCACCATCCCGATTCCGTGCCGCCACGCGTCTCGCGGGGTGCGCAGCTCCACCCGCCTTCCGTCGACTTCGACGGTTCCCTCGTCGGGTGTGAGCAACCCGGAGAGGATGTTCAGGAGAGTCGTCTTGCCCGCACCGTTCTCCCCCAGGACGCCGTGCACTTCCCCGGGCAGGAGCTCGAGGTCGGCGCCGTCCAGCGCGACCACGGCCCCGAAGCGTCGGACGACGCCGGACATGCGGACCCGAGGATCGGTCACCGCACCTCCGGCTCTCCGTCCACGAAGGGCACCCGCGGCACGTCGAGCTCACCGGCTCGGATGCGCCGGCGCGCTTCGTCGATCTCCCGCAGAAGGGCATCGGGAATCCGGCCCTCGACCGCCGGATTGGGCACGAAGTCCACGACTTCCTGCGTGGAGCCGGTGTAGATCGGCTCGTCCCCGATACGGCCGGACCGCCACCGGCGCGCGGTCTCGAGGAACGCCTGGGGGATCCGGATCACCGCGCTGCCCAGGGTTACCTCCGGAGCGATATCGTTCTGGTTGCGATTCATCCCGATGGCCCAGACCGTGTCGCCCTGTTCCACCGCCTCCCTGACCGCCTGGAAGACGCCGAACGAGGCGGCGTCGACGTTGTGGACGAGCACGTCGGCCCCCCGGCCCAACTGTGCGACGGCGGCTTCCTTGGCCGCCGCCACGTCGTCCCAGTTGCCGACGAACGACTCCAGCACGCGCACCTCCGGATCGACCGCTCTCGCCCCCGCCTCGAATGCCCGGAACGTGCCCTGAACCGGCGGGATCTCGACCCCGCCGACCATGCCCAAGACACCCGTCCGGCTCATGCCGGCGGCCATCATCCCGGCCAGGTAGCTGCCTTCCTCCAGCCTGAAGATCAACGGGACGACGTTGTCCGAGACCCGTCCCCCACCGGACACCACGATCGTCGTCTCGGGGAACTGCGCCCCCGCCCGCATCGCCGCGTCCTGGTACTCGAAGCCGTGCGCGAAGATGAGATCGTAGCCGGCCGAGGCGTAGGCCAGGAACGCTTCGTCGAACTCCGTCGGCGTGCGCGTCTGCTGATGGCTCACCGAAGCACCCAGAGAGTCGCGCAGGGCCATGAGCCCTTCGTAGCCACCCGCGTACCAACCGGCATCGCTCACCGGCCCCGACGTGAGCAGCGCGGCCCGGAACGAGCCCTCGGCCGCGTCACCCTCCCGATCCCCGCCTCCACAGGCGGAAGCCGCGAAGAGCACGAGCGAAAGGACGAGGATTCTGCGCATACGGAGGACCCCATGGGAGCCGGACGGAAATCGGGCGGAAGAGTGCATAGCATAAACCGCTCACTGTTGGGAGTCCAAAGGGAGCCCTATGTTGTCGCGCCGAAAACTCGGAACCGATCCGGAGCGACGGAATCAATGGAAGATCAGCGCGGTCACTGGAGCTCGAGTCTCGGATTCGTCCTGGCGGCGACGGGTAGCGCCATCGGCCTGGGCAACCTGTGGAAGTTTCCCTTCATCACCTGGGAGAACGACGGGGGCGCGTTCGTTCTCGTCTATCTGGTGTGTATCGCGGCCGTCGGCCTGCCGATCATGATGGCCGAGCTCCTCATCGGGAGGAGCACGCAGACAAGTCCCGTCGGGGCCCTCAAGGCAGCGGTCGGGCCCCTGTGGGGCATCGTTGGAGCGTGGGGCGTGCTGTGCGGCTTCATCCTGCTCAGCTACTACTCCGTCATCGCGGGCTGGTCCCTCTACTACTTCACCCAGTCGGTCGGCTGGACCATCGGTGGTTTTCCCACGCAGCTCGGCATGGGCGAGATGTTCGACAGCCAGGTGTCGAACGGGACGCTCCAGCTCACCCTGTCCGCCCTCTTCATGATCGCCACGGTCTCGGTCGTCTACTTCGGAGTGCAGCGCGGCATCGAGCGGATCGCGAAGACGTTCCTGCCGATTCTGTTCGGAATCCTGTTGCTGCTACTCGCCAGCGCCCTCGGCATGGAAGGGTCCGGCGAGGCGCTCACCTTCATCTTCCGGCCCGATTTCGGTGGGCTCGACGCCGCCGGCGTGCTCGAAGCGGTGGGACACTCGTTCTTCACCCTGTCGCTCGGCATGGGCGCCATGATCACCTACGGCTCGTATCTGGAGCGGAATCAGTCGGTGGTGAAGGCATCGGCGATGATCGTCGCGCTGGACACCGTCATCGCGCTCGTCGCGACGGTCATCATGTTCTCCGTGATCTTCAGCGTGGCCGGCATGACCGACGAGGTCAGCGGCTCGACCGTGGGCATGCTCTTCATCTCGCTGCCTCAGCTCTTCTACACGGAGGTGCCGTTCGGCACGCTGCTGGGGCCGCTGTTCTACGTGCTCGTCGCGCTCGCCGCCCTGACGTCCACGATTTCCCTGCTGGAAGTCGTCGCCAGCTACGTCATCGACGAGCACGGAGTCGACCGGCACAAGGCGACCCTCGGCTGCGGCGCGGTCGTGTTCGTGTTCACCATCATGTCGGCGCTCTCGTTCGGGGCGGTCTCCGGATTGTCCACCTTCGAGATCTTCGCGGACAAGCCCGGTTGGTTCTCCACGGCCGACCATTTCGTCTCGAACTGGATGCTCCCGACGGGCGGCTTCGCCATCGCGATCGCGGCCGGTTGGTTCATGACCCGAGAAGTGACGAAGGGCGAGCTGGAGGACGGCACGCAGCCGGGTTGGTTCAAGTACGACCTCTGGCACTTCTTCATCCGCTTCGTGGCGCCCCTGGCCGTCGCGGCCATCATCGTGGCGGTCGCGTTCTTCTCGGTCGACTTCAGCTGAAGCGAGCCCCGCGAGCCCGGAGGCGATGTCGGGCACAGCGCACGCGACGAAACGGCGGATGCGGTGTAGATTATGGGTTCCAGGGAACCTAGCATCCGGCGAGACGACATGATCAAGGATCTCCTCGAAAGACCGATCGAGAAGCGCCCCACCACGCTTCGATTCGACGGGCGCACGCTCTACCTCCTCGACGACTCGGAGCTCGTGAGGGCACAGCTCTACGAGGGGCAGGATCTCGAGCTCACCGACGAGCTCAGAGAGCGCCTTCGCGATCAGATCTCCACCGACGAGATCACCCCCGCTTACGTCTGTTTCTTCTACGACGAGACGCTGGGCGAATTCCCGTACCTGGGCCTGCGCACGACCAACCGGACGACGGGCGAGACCGAATACCCGGTCCAGCGCAACGCCGTCAAGGACGGAGGCTTCGTTTGCTCGGTCGCCGGTAAGCGCCGGGGGAAGGGAAGCAGCCGTGAGGCGAGCCCCTACGCGGAGATGCACGCGGGGATCGAGGTGGTGGTCGCCGAGAGCATCGAGCGCATCTACAACGAGAACTGCCAGAACCTGGGTGTGCTGACGACGACCGACTTCTCCCTCATCGAGCGCATCGAGGCGGGCGAGGAGATCGAGCTCGAGGAGTTCACCCGGGGCAAGGACGACATCACACGCCAGATCATCGAGTACGGCGGGCTGTTCGAGTTCAACGTGGCCCGCCTGCAGGGCAAGGTTTCGATCCCGGTGACGTCCGCGCTCGAGCCCAACGCTCCGAAGCACCGCCCGATGACCGTGGCCGAGAAGGTTTTCGCGCGGCACCTGGTCATCGACGCGTCCAAGGGTGAGGCGGGCGCGCCGTGGGTGCGGCCCGGTGACGCGGGATTCTTCCGCACCGACATCCGGTTCAGCCACGAATACGTGACCCCGATGGCGTCGATCTTCTTCGAGGAGAAGGTCGGGAAGGATGCGAAGGTCGTCGACAAGGACTCGATCCTCTTCTTCCGAGACCACCTGACCTTCCTCTCGAAGGTGATGAGCCAGGAGCGCATCGAGGAAGGGCTGCTCGACGTGGCCAACGAGCTGGAGGTCAAGCAGCGCGAGTTCGCGGACAAGCAGGGCGTGAAGCTCTACGGTGAGCAGATGGGCCACCAGCTCGGCTCACAGGCGATCTGCCATTCCAAGATCCTGGAGGAGTACGCCGAGCCCGGCATGCTGGTGATCGGCACCGACTCCCACACACCGCACGCCGGAGCGATCGGCTCGGTGGCCTTCGGCGTGGGCACGACGGCGATCTTCAACTCCTGGATCACGAAGGACGTGCGCGCCAGCGTCCCTCAGTCCTTCAAGGTCGTGGTCACCGGTGAGCCCCCCGAGAACGTGACGGCCAAGGACTACATGCTGGAAATTCTCCGTCACCCCTACATCCGGGACGGAAACGCCATCGGCCAGATCATCGAGTACGCCGGCCCCGCGGTCGAGGCGCTGAGCGTGGACGAGCGCGCGACGATGACCAACATGGCGGCGGAGGTCGGCGCGTTCACCGGCATCATCGGGGCGGACGAGAAGTGCGTCGAGTTCATGGTGAACGAGCGCGGCATGGACCGCGCACGGGCCGAAGAGCTCATCGAAGGGATGCAGAGCGACCCCGACGCGGAGTACGTGAAGGTCATCGAGATCGACGCGGCGACCATTCGGCCGATGGCCGCTCTCCCCAACGACCCCGGCAACGGCATCCTCATCGACGAGCTCGAGGCCGAGCAGATTCGCATCGATATCGCGTACGCGGGCTCGTGCACGGCGGGGAAGAAGGATGACATGGACATGTACGCCCGAGTGCTGGCCGAAGCCGACGCCGAAGGGCTCAGGGTGCACCCCGACGTGAAGCTCTTCATCCAGTGCGGCTCGACCGAAGTCCGCGACTACTGCCGCGAGCAGGGTTACATGGACCTCTTCGAGCGTATGGGGGCGGAGTTCATCGAGCCGGGCTGCGGGGCGTGCATCGCCGCGGGCCCGGGTGTGACCAGCTCGGAAGAAGACGTTTCGATCTCCTCCCAGAACCGGAACTTCCCGGGCCGCTCCGGCCCCGGGCAGCTCTACCTCGGGTCACCGTATTCGGTCGCGGCGAGCGCGATCGCGGGCTACGTCACCAGCTGGACGCCGGGACAGAAGGTCCAACCGGCGGAGCCACGGAAGCTCGCCACGGTCTGACCACACATGGCGGAAGCCCGGTGGCCTGCCGGGGTTGCGGAGAACGCGGCGGGCTGACGAGACTCTTGATTCACTGGCATTGATCATGCATCTATGCAGTCGACAGGAGTCGGGACGCCAGAAACCCGGCCGCCCAGCACCCTGTTACATCCTCAAGAAGGAAGGAAGGCATGAGTACCATTCGTTGGACCTCTCCGAGGCTCGCCATGATGGCCGGTCTCGGCATGGTCGGATTGACGAGCGCTTGCTCCACCGTCAGCCCGGATGAGCTGGACTCCGACCTCTCCGCACTGCGTGCCGAGATGATGGAGGAGATGGAGGCGGGTGACGAGCAGGTCACGCAGGAGATGGACGGCCGGCTGAGCTCCATCGAGCAGCGGCTCTCCCAGCTCGAATCCGACCTCAGCCAGATGGAGCGCGACTTCGAGGTCACCGTCCAGAGGCTCGAAGAGCAGCTCCGCTTCGACGTGCCGGTGTACTTCGGCTTCGACGACGCCACGCTGACGGCCGACGCCCGGCCGATCCTCGACCGCTTCGCGGCAGTCGCCGAGGAATACTACCCGGAGGCGTTGATCACCGTGGAAGGGTTCACGGATCCGTCGGGCCCGGCCGAGTACAATCAGCAGCTGGGACAGCGCCGAGCCGACACCGTCCGCGACTACCTCGTCCAGGGCGCTTCGGTCGGTGACGAGCGCGTGCGCGCCGTCAGCTATGGCGAGAATTCAAATCGGTTGGTCCAGCCCGACGAAACGGGCCCCGGCCAGACCGGCTGGCAGAATCGCCGTGTCGTGTTGGTGATCGACCACCAGGGCGAGCCGCCGACAGTCTCGACCGAAGAGCAGCAGGGTAGCACCGAGTAGCGTCTACCCGGTTCGCGCGAAGAGCTTGGCGGGGCCCGGCCGGATCGGCCGGGCCCCGCCTTTCGTCTTCCGCGAAGGAAGGCCCGGACCCGGCTCCCTTGCGGGCAACACCCGCGGAGTGTGAGCTTCGGGCGACAAGATGGCGATGGAGTTCGCCAGGACCGCGGCTACCCGCCGCTGATGACTCCTCCCACCGGCGCATCGCCGGGCGGGGAGTCTTTTTTGTTGGCGGGAGCTCGAATGACGCTTCTCTACATCGCGCTCGGTGGAGCGGCCGGCGCCCTGGCCCGCTACGGCCTGGGAGGGTGGGTGCAGAACAGGATCGCGGTGGCGTTCCCCTGGGGAACGCTCACCGTGAACGTGATAGGATGCCTCCTCATCGGGCTGAGCATTCCCTATCTGGAAGCGCTGCGCGTGAAGCCGGACGTGCGGATGCTGGTGGCCGTGGGCGTGCTGGGCGCCTTCACGACGTTCAGCGCGTTCGGATACGAGACAGTAGCCCTCCTCCGTGAGGGCGCTTGGCCCCGCGCCGTAGGCTATGTCGGAGCCAGCGTCATTCTCGGGATCGGCATGGTATGGGTGGGGATCCGCCTCTCCACGATCCTCCCCGGCGGCTCCTGAGGTCGGCCGAACCCTTCGAAAACGGGCGCCCCACGCGGCCCAAGCGCAGCGCGTTCACGGTCACGGCGAGCGAGACGCCCATGTCGCCAATGAGCACGGCGGCGATCAGGGACACCGCACCGAACGGCACCCCCACGGCCAACACCACCTTCACCGCCAGGGCGAGGACGATGTTCGTGCGGATCACCCGCACGGACTCGCGGGACAGATTCCGCACGTAGGGCAAGCGGGCGAGGTCGTCCCCCATGAGCGCGATGTCGGCCGTCTCCAGGGCCGCGTCCGAGCCCGCGGCCCCCATGACGACCCCGACACCGGCGGTCGCCAGGGCGGGCGCATCGTTGATGCCGTCACCGACCATCGCCACCGGCCCGTATCTCCGGGTGAGCTCGCGCACGGCCTCCACCTTGTCCTCCGGTAAGAGGCCGGCCCGCACCTCGTCGACGCCGAGCTCGCGCCCGACCACGTCCGCCGTGGCGGGCGCATCGCCCGTGAGCATGACCAGATGTTCCACGCCGCCGGCCCGCAAGGCATCGAGCGTGTCACGGGCGGAAGCACGGGTCCGGTCCGCGATCCGGAACCATGCCGCGAGCCGACCGTCGACGGCGACCGCGATGGCCGTCCCTTCCTCTTCCGGCCAGGGAGCTCTGCTCCGAGCGCCGGCGAGCGCGAAGTCAGGGGTCCCCACCGCCAGGTCCCGCCCCTCGACCGTGGCGCGCACTCCCCGCCCGGGCGTCGCCGCGAATCCCTCGATCCGGCCGGTCGGCCGGGCTCCCGAAGCGCGGGCATACTCCACGATCGCCCGGCCGACGGGATGCTCGGAACGGGCCTCGACGGCCGCGACTTCCGACAGGAGCCCGAGCGGATCCACGCCCTCCTCGAAGCTCACATCGACCACGGCCGGACGCCCGAAGGTGAGCGTGCCCGTCTTGTCCAACGCAATGGCCCGGACCTCACCGAACGCTTCCAGGTAAGTGCCGCCCTTGATCAACACCCCCCGGCGCGCGGCGGCGGTGACCCCACTCACCACCGCGACGGGCGTCGAGATCACGAGCGCGCACGGACACGCGATGACCAAGAGGGTGAGGCCACGGGTGAACCAGACCGAGAAGCTTCCTCCGAAGAAGAGCACGGGGAGGACCACGACCGCCACCGCGGCCAAGGTCACGGCGGGCGTATAGACCCGTGCGAAGCGGTCGATGAAGCGCTCGGTCCGTGTCTTGCGGGCTTCGGCTTCCTCAACGAGCCGGATGATGCGCGCAAGCGTGCTCTCCGACGTCGGCCGATCGACGCGCACGGCGAGAAACCCCTCACGGTTGATCGTGCCCGCGAACACGACCCCACCCACTTCCTTCTCGACCGGCATGGACTCGCCCGTGACGGGCGCTTGATCCACGGCCGAGTGTCCCTCGACCACGGTCCCGTCGACCGGGAGGCGATCCCCGGGGCGAACGACGACCACGTCGCCGGGCACCAACTCCTCGACACCGACCCTGACCTCGTCGCCGTGCCGTCGAACCGCGGCCGTGTCCGGCGTGAGCTGCATCAGCGCCTGCACCGAGGTGCGAGCCCGGTCCACCGCGTAGCGCTCGAGAAGCTCGGCGACCGCGAACAGGAAGGCGATCGCGGCTCCCTCGGCATACTCCCCGATTCCGACCGCTCCGAGGATGGCCACGGTCATGAGGAAGTTCATGTCCAGGGCGAGCGCCCGAGCCGCGCGGACCCCCTTCGGAAAGAAGTTCCACCCGCCGACGAGCGCCGAGACGATGAACAGGACATCGGTCGGGCGCAGGGATCGTCCCACGACCGACAGCGTCGGCGCCGAGACGCCGGCCAGATGGAGCAATCCCGCGAGCGCGAAGAGCCCCGCCGAGGCGTAGGCGATCCGCGCCTGCCGTCCCGCCCAGGTCCCCGGTGTCGCGGCATCGGGCCCGAGCTCCCGCGTCGCCCCGGCCTCATCGAGGGTCTCGGTGGCGTAGCCCAAGCGCTCGACCTCACGGCGGAGGCCGTCCGATTCCGCGAGCGTCTCGTCATACACGATGTCGAGGCGCCTGCGCATCGGGCTGCCCTCCACCTCCTCGACCCCCGGAACCCGGCAGAGACGGTCGTTGATCGTGGCGAGGCAACCGGCACAATCCATGTCGGGCACGGTGAGAACGAGCCGTTCCCTCCGCGTCTGGTCGGTCGAGGAGCCCGGTGCCCCGTCGGCCGGGCGGGCCGGTCGCTCACTCACGAACGTGCTCCAGGCCGGTGCCGAAGAGAACCCCGATATGGTCGTCGTCCAGCCGATAGTAGGCCATGCGGCTCTCCTTCCGGAAGCGCACCAGCCGAAGCGCGCGCATCATGCGCAGATGATGGCTCACGGCCGACTGACTCACGCCGGTGAGCGCCGCCAGGTCACATACACACAGCTCCCGGCCCGCCAGGGCCTCGACGATCCGCAACCGTGTCGGGCTGGCGAGCACCTGGAACATCTCCGCCAGGCGTTCGAGCTCGCCCGCCCCGGCGCGAGCGGCCATGACCTCCCGGACGGCCTCGTCGTCGACGAGAGTGACGTCACACAGCGCGTCTTCCGGCATGGTCTCCACAGCCCCTCCGGGAATTCCGACCGATGTCATGACACAAATATATGAGCAGGCGTTCACGCATTCTACCCGGGACGATCGTCATCAGTCCGCGACCGAAAGGCTCATTGCTCCTCGGAATCAGGGGGCAGAATGTCGCGCACGGAATCTTCCGGAGGCCTGACGGACTCCCCCGTAGGCCGCTCCGGGCGCGGGAGGATGCCGCCCGGCCGTCGACCGTCGAGATCGAACCCGATCGCGACGCCGGCGTACGCGATGAGGGCCAACTGGTGCGGGTCGGCATGGGTCAGCGGCGTCCACAGGTCCAGCACGCCAATGGGCGAATCGAGCTTGCCGAAGACGGGGGCCGCCATCACACGGGCGCATCGAGGGTTCGTCGACGTCGCGAGCGAGCCCGGTCGGGGCTCGAGCTTCGTCGTGTACCTCCCGGCGGTATCCACACCGCCGGAGGCGGCCCTCCCGGCGACCGTCCCCGACCCGTCGGATGCATACGGTCGGCGCCGCGGACACGGAGAGCTCGTCCTGGTCGTGGACGACGAAGCCGCGGTACGATCGATCACGCGACAGTCGCTCGAGTCGTTCGGCTACCGGGTCCTGACCGCGGCCGACGGGACGGAAGCCGTGGCCGTGTACGGCGAGCGGGGCGACGACATCGAGGTGGTGCTTCTCGACATGGTGATGCCGATCATGGGTGGCGCGTCGGCCCCTCGGGCACTTCGCCGCATGAGTCCGGACGTGCGCATCGTCGCGGTCAGCGGCGGGGAGCTCCGCCGGAGCGAAGCGGGGGACCGTCCTCCGGAAGCCGTCGCGGGTGTGCTCGCCAAACCCTACACGGCCCACGACCTTCTCGACACACTGGCGCACGTGCTCGGGCGGGACGTCACCTCCTGACGACCCGCGGCAGGAAGCCTCCTACGACTTCCTCCCGATGGTCGCTGCAGGACTCGAACCTGCGACATCTACGATGTGAACGTAGCGCTCTACCAGCTGAGCTAAGCGACCAACATACCCCCACGGGGACTCGAACCCCGGTCTTCGCCGTGAGAGGGCGATATCCTAGGCCACTAGACGATGGGGGCGTGGTTTCTCCGATTCCGGAGAGCACAGATTCTAAGAAGGGCCTACGAGAACGGTCAACCCCCGACCTCGCCGGACTCCAGAAAGCGGAGAACCGCCCGAAAGACCTCGGCATCGCCGAGCACACCGGGATGCGTGGGACAGCAGACCTCGAGATCGGGAACCCCCGGCAGCGTCGCATTCTCTCCCGGGAGCACGTGGGTGTCGATCGGCGTGCGAACGGTGAGCGCTTCGACGCCTTCGGGGACCGGAGGTCCCACGTTCAAGCTGTCCAGGAACGAGCTGCCGGGAATCATCTCTTCCCGGCTCGGGCCCCACGCGAGGTGGGCGGACATCGTGCCACGGTGGGGCGTCGCGAGGAACGCCACCCGCCGCACGGGGACGGGATCGCCGCGGGAGAGGTACCAACGGGTCGCCAGCCCGCCCATGGAGTGGGCGACGATATCGAGCGAATCCGCCCCCGTCGCCTCGAGGAGCGCTCGCGCGGCGTCGTCGAGCTCCCTGGCGTGGTCCCGGTTACTTCCCGCCGGCTCCTCGAACGACACGGCCCGGACCCGCTCGGCTGGCCATCCCGCGGACACCAAGCGTGCCCGGAGGTCCGCGAGGTCCTGCGCGGTATCCAACCAGCCCGGCACGAGCAGGACCGGAAGCCTCGCACCCGCGGGCGAGGTTCGTTCACTCGGCACTTCGGCGCCGCGCTCGGCCCACGCGGACGAGAGCAGCCAGCCGACCGTTGCCGCCACGAGCACCGCGGCGGCAACGAACACCGCCCGGGTCACGACAGTCCCTCGATGGCCGTCGCGACGGCCTCCACTCCGAGCCCCACTTGCCGCTCGGTGAGATGAACCGAAGGGGTGAGCTCCACCACGTTCCCCTCCGGACCCGCGGGGAGCGCGAGCACGCCCGAGCTCAGGAGCGCCCGGGCGACCCGCGCACCGTCGCCCGCTCCGTCGGAGCGGTCCCGCGGGTCGCCGAGCTCGATGCCGATGAGGAGGCCGAGCCCGCGCACGTCACGCACGCGGGGGAGTCCGGCCAGCCGGTGCCGGAGCCGGTCGGTCCAATCGCGACCAGCCGCCACGACGCGCTCCCCGATCGCCTCCCGCTGGTGGGCGTCGAGCACCGCGAGCGCGGCGGCGCATCCGAGTGGGTGCCCGAGGAACGTGCTGGTGTGAATCGCCTCACCGCTGCTTTCCGGCCAGCGGTCCATGACCTCGGCCCGCCCCAGACAGGCGGAGATCGGCACGCCACCTCCCAGCGCCTTGCCGAGGCAGAGCAGATCCGGCTCGAGCCCGACGGTGGGTGCGGCGAACATCCCGCCGCACCGACCGGACCCGGTGAACACTTCGTCCGCGATGACGAGCGCGCCCGCTCGCCGGCTCAGCTTCGACAGCTCGGCCATGAAGCCGTCGGGAGGCACCCGCGCCCCGCCCCGTCCCTGCATCGGCTCGACCAATACGGCCCCGATCGGGTCCCCGTTGGGGGCGCCCTCCTCGAGCGCTTTGGCGACCTCCTCCAAGACGGCGGTCGCGTCCGGCTCGCCGTTCCGCTCCGGGAAGGGAAGGAATCGCACCCCTCCGTACATGCGGTCGAGAAAGCGCGAGCGGAAATGGTCACGGTCCGTCGCCGCGAGCGCTCCGAGCGTGAGCCCGTGATACGCTCCCTCGAACGCCACGATGCCGGCCCGCCCGGTCACCACCTGTGCCGTCTTGAGCGCGGTTTCGACGGCCTCCGAGCCCGTGGACGAGAGCACCGTGCGGGTCTCGCTCCACGGCGACACCGCCGCGAGGCGTTCGAGGAGCTCGAGCTTGATCCGCGGGGGATGGATGTCCCCCATGCCGTGCAGGAGCCGCCCGGCCTGCCGCTCCACGGCGGACACGACCGCCTCGGGAGCGTGGCCGAGCAACCCGACGCCGAAAGCTCCGGTGAGATCCAGAAAGATGTTGCCGTCGAGGTCGCGGACGTTCCCGCCGCGGGCCTCCGTCCAGAAGATCGGCCATCCCTCGTCCACGTACGTGACGTCGTGAGACTCGACGGCCCGTAGCCGCTCCGCCGCCTCCCGGGAGCGCGGACCCGGCGGCGGTACGCGCAGATCCGGCAGAAGGGTGCCGAAGCTCACCGCCGCATCACCCGGAATCGTCGCCGAGTCTGTCGTCCGCTTGCATCCCCATGATGTGGTATCCCTTGTCCACATGGAGCGTCTCCCCCGTGATGCCCGAGGCGAGGGGAGAGCAGAGGAACGCCGCGGTCAGGCCCACCTCGTCGGCCGTGTTGCACTCCGGCAGGGCAGCGTTCGCCTGGTAATACTCCACCATGCGGTCGATCGAGCCGATGGCCTTCGCCGCCCGGCTCGCCAACGGACCGGCGCTGATCGTGTTCACGCGGATCCCGTGCCGGCGCCCGGCCTCGTACGCCAGGGTCCGGGTGTCCGCCTCCAGAGCGGCCTTGGCCGAGCTCATGCCACCGCCGTATCCGGGGATCACCCGCTCCGCCGCGAGATAGGAGAGGGAAACCACCGCACCGCCCTCACGCAGGAGGGGTCCGAAGCGCTGAACGAGGCTGACCATCGAATACGCGCTCGCGCTCACCGCGGCCAGGTATCCTTCACGGCTCGTATCGATGAGCGCCTTCTGCACTTCGGGCCCGTTCGCGAGCGAGTGAACCACGATGTCGAGCGACGCGTCGCCGAAGTCCTCCCGGACGCGATCCGCGATCTCCTGGACCGTGAACGCGTCGAGATCGGCGTAGCGCTTGTCCGTGCGCACATCCTCCGGCACCTGGTCCGGCGTGTCGTATACGGCGTCGAGCGGATACACACGCTCGAGCTCGATCTCTCCACCGTCCGGGAGCGCCACGTCGAGCTTTCCGCGCTCGAGGCTCTTGGTGAAGATCCGTAGCGCGGGCGGCCAGGTCCCCACGCAGACCGAGGCTCCGGCGCGCGCGAGCGCGCGCACGATCGCCCACCCGTAGCCGCGGTCGTCCGCCACACCCGCTACGAAAGCACGCTTTCCTGTGAGATCGATGGGTAACATGTCCTGAGAGCTCCTGAGATTACGGTTGCCGGCTCGGAAAAGTAGTGGATCCGCGAATGCTCGTAGGCCTCTGGCCGGTCGTTGCGGTCCGGACTTCCCGTACGGGCGCACGTGCCAACGTCGCTCGTGCTCGGGTCCGCACGCAACGAAGCTTCAAATCAGGAAGAAGAAGGCTCCGACATAACCGACGAGGAGGAAGGCCCCCTCCCACCGGCGCAGACGCCAGCCGAGCCAGAGCAGCGGGAAGAGGACCACCGACATGACGGTCACGACCGCGAGCTCGTGGGTGAGGACCGTTCGCGCGATCGGAATGGGCGAGACCGTCGCGGTCACCCCCAGGATGCCCGCGAGATTGAAGATGTTCGATCCGATCACGTTTCCGACGGCGATATCCGCCTCTTTGCGGATGGCCGCGACGATCGCCGTAGCGAGCTCCGGGAGTGACGTCCCCACCGCCACCACCGTGAGTCCGATCACGACTTCGGAGATCCCGAGCGCCGTTCCCACGCCGACCGCGCCTTCGACGATCAAATAACCCCCGGCCACGAGTCCCAGCGAGCCCGCGAGCACGAACAACACGTCCTTGAGCCGCGGTGGCGCCGGCTCCGGCTCCTCCGCGACGAACTCCTCGTACTCCCCCAGGATCTCGGGCGCCTTGTCTCCCACGGAACGGAAGGCGAAAAACAGGTACGCCCCGAGCACCCCGATTAGAACGATCCCGTCGACGCGGCTCACGCTCAGGTCCCAGAAGAGGGGGTACAGCAGAAGGGTGATGGCCAACATGATCGGCATCTCGCGCCAAACCACCCTGGAATGGACGTTCAACGGAGTGATGAGCGACGTCAGGCCCAGGATGAGCCCCATGTTGGCGAGGTTCGACCCCAGAACGTTCCCGGTGGCGATGTCCGGTCGGCCTTCCAGGGCCGCGACCACGCAAACGACGAGCTCCGGCGCCGAGGTTCCGAGCGACACCACGGTGAGCCCCACCACGATAGAGCTGACACCGAAGGCCGCGGCCAGTCGCGCCGCCCCCCGCACCATCCACTCGGCGCCGAAGTAGAGCGCGCCGATTCCGACGACCAGGAGGACCACGTCCACCACGAGAGGGCTCATCGGTCGCTCCTCACGTGTCGCGGCGGTGGAGCCAGGACTCGAATTCGTCGCGTGTCTTGGTGTTCAGGACGTCTCCCGGCTCCAGCCAGCCCCGTCGAGCCTGGTCGACCCCGTACCGCATGTCCGCGAGTCCCTCGGGTCCGTGGGCGTCCGTGCTGATCACCACCGGGACACCCAATTCTTTCGCTCGGTGAACGTGCACGTCGCTCAGATCCAACCGGTTGGGGTTCGCGTTGAGCTCGACCGCCACGGATAGCTCGGCCGCCGCTTGAAGCACCGCTTCCACATCGACCGCGAACGGCTCGCGGCGGTTGATGATCCGGCCCGTGGGGTGTGCCAATATATCGACGGCGGGGTGTGCCATGGCCCGGAGCACCCGATCGGTCATCGTCGTGCGGTCCTGGTCCATCAGCGTGTGCACGGAGACGAGCACCAGATCCAGCCCGTCGAGAATCTCGTCGGGCAGGTCGAGCGAACCGTCCTTCAGGATGTCGATCTCGGCGCTCCGCAGGAGCAGGATCTCGGGGACGCGCTCCCGGACCTCCTCCACCTCCCGCCACTGTGCACGCGCCCGGTCCGGCGTGAGCCCACCGACCATCGCCATGGCCTGGCTGTGGTCCGTCACGGCCATGTACCGGTAGCCCCTCCCGACGCAGGCCCGGGCCATGTCCTCGAGGGAAGCCCGTCCGTCGCTCCACGTGGAGTGCATCTGGAGGTCGCCGCGGACGTCCTCGAGCGTCACGAGCCCGGGAAGCGCGCCGTCCACTCCGGCCTCGATCTCCCCACGGTTCTCCCGGAGCTCGGGCGGGATCCAGGGCAAGCCGACCGACGCGTAGACGTCCTCCTCGCTCGTTCCCGCGACACGCTCGCCGAACGCGTGCTCGTCCTCCGCCTCCTCGTCCGTCCCGTCGTCCGCATCCTCCGCGGCCTGGAAGACGCCCCATTCGTTGACCCGCAGCCCCGCACGGACGGCGCGTGTGCGAAGCGCGACGTTGTGCTCCTTGGAGCCGGTGAAGTACACGAGCGCCGCACCGAATCCATTCTCGGGGATGACGCGGAGGTCCACCTGCAGACCCGAGCGCAGGACGATGCTCCCCTTGGTGGACCCGGAACCGAGCACCCGGACGGTTCCGGCGTAGGAGACGAAGTGCTCCACGATCTCCCGGCCATCGCCCTCGCACGACACGAGGAGATCGACGTCACCGATGGTTTCCTTGCGTCGGCGCAGCGAGCCGGCCACCTCCAAGCCGCGGATCCCCGGAGCGGCTCCCATGTGTTCGAGCATCCCTTCGATGAGGCGCTCGGCTTCGTCGATCCGGAAGCGTCCCGTGTGCTTCCGGTAGTCCTCCACGGCGCGCCGCAGGTTATCCACGCTCTTCGGCCCGAAGCCTTCCAGGCCCGCCAGCGTTCCCCCGGCGAGCGCCTCGTCCAGGTCGTCCACCGTGCGCACCCCCAGCTCCTCGAAGAGCTTGCGCACCTTCTTGGGTCCGAGTCCCTCGAGGCGTACGAGCTCGGCGAGGGATCGCGGGTACTCGGCCGCGACCTCCTCGAGCCGGCCGATGGTGCCGGTCTCCAGGAGCTCGACGATGTGCGCCGCCACGTTGGCACCGATGTCGGGCAGCTCGGCGAGGTCCTCGCCCTCCGAGACCATCTCCGCCAGGGACCGCCCGGAGCTCCGAACCGTGTTCACCGCGTTGCGGTACGCCCGGATCCGGAACGGATTGGCGCCCTGGATCTCGAGGAGGTCGGCGAGCGTGTCGAGCTCACGGGCGATATCGAGGTTCTCCATCATCGGATGCGACCCCCCAGCGCTTCGAGCTTCTCGAGAAAGGCTTCGTAGTCGAGCACGGTCACTCCGAGCTCCTCGGCCTTCTCGAGCTTCGAGCCCGCGTTCTCTCCGGCCACGACGAAGTCGGTGTTGCCCGAGACGGACCCCGCCACCCGCCCCCCGACGTCGCGCCAGGCGTCCTCCGCCGTCGAGCGGGCCACGGGCAGGGAACCGGTGAACACGGCCGTGCCCCGGTCCTCGGACCGCGCTTCGGTGACCGCGGGCGCCACCGGTTCGATGCCGCGCGAGAGCAGCTGATCGATGGCCGTCGCATTACGCTCGTCCTCGAAGAAGCTCGCGATCGCCTCGCTCATCTTCGGGCCGATGCCCGGCACCTCGGCGAGCTCGTCGCGCGACGCCGTACGGATGGCGTCGAAGTCACGAAAGTCGAGGGCCAGCGCCCGCGCGACCGTCACGCCGACCTCCGGAATGCCGAGCGCGACGAGGAAGCGGTCGAGGTCGGGCTTCCGCTTCGACCGGATCGCGTCCACGAGCGCGGCCGCCGACTTCTCGGCGAAGCCATCCAGCGTGCTCAGGGGCTCGGCGTCGAGGTCGAAGAGCTCGTGCAGCCCACGAACCCAACCCAGATCCACGAGGAGGTTCGCCGTCTCGACCCCGAGCCCCTCGATGTCGAGCGCCGAGCGCGACCCGAAGTGGACGATCCGGGCCTTGAGCTGCGCCGGACACCCGAAGCGGTTCGGACATCGCGTGCGCGGACCGTCCCGCTCCACGGGCGTGCCGCACACCGGACAGGTATCCGGCATCTCGAACGGAGGAGACCGGTCGTCCCGGTGCTCGATGACCTCGACCACCTGAGGGATCACGTCGCCGGCCCGCTGCACGCGCACGGTATCCCCTTCCCGCAGGTCCCTCCGCCGGAGCTCCTCGCGGTTGTGCAGCGAGGCGCGGGACACGGTCACCCCCCCGACGACCACGGGGCGCAGGAAGGCCACGGGCGTCAGCACGCCGGTGCGGCCCACCTGAACGTCGATCTTGTCGAGACGGGTCACCTCCTGACGGGGCTCGAACTTGTACGCGAGCGCCCAGCGAGGGTGGTGCGAGGTCGAGCCCATGGCCCGCCGGGCCTCGAAGTCGTCGAGCTTGATCACCACCCCGTCGATCTCGTAGTCGAGCTCGTCCCGGGCCTCGGCGAACCGCCCATGGTAGGCGAGCACCTCCTCGACGCTCGTCACGACCTCGACCCGGTCCGGCAGCTTGAATCCCCAGTCACGGATCGCGGCCATGCTCTCCGTATCCGAGGCGAAGGGCGGGTCGGCGACGAGCACGTCGTAGACCAACACGTCGAGACGTCGCCGGGCGGTGACGGCGGGATCGAGCTGACGGATGGCCCCGGCCGCGGAGTTGCGCGGTGAGGCATAGGGCTCGTGTCCCTCGTCGACCAAGCGCGCGTTGAAGTCCTGGAAGTCGGAGATGTACATCAGCACCTCCCCCCGGAGGGCGACGAAGCGGGCCGGAGCCCTGTGGTCGTCCCGGAGCCGGAGCGGGACCGACCGGATCGTGCGGATGTTCTCGGTGACCTTCTCGCCCAGGTGCCCGTCCCCCCGCGTGACGGCTCGCACGAGCGCCCCCTCCTCGTACACCAACTCGATGGAGGCACCGTCGAGCTTCGGCTCGAGCACGTAGGACGGATCCACGCCATCGCCGAGCGCTTTGCGGACACGGGCGTCGAAGCGGCGGACCTGGTCCGGATCCTCGGTCGAGTCCAGGGAGAGCATGGGCTCGACGTGGCGCACGGTCTCGAACCCCTCCTGCGGTGGCGCGCCCACCCGCTGGGTGGGGGAGTCCGCGGTACGCAGCTCGGGATACCGCTCCTCGAGGGCGAGGAGGCGCGAGAACATGCGATCGTACTCGGCGTCGGAGACGGCGGGCCGCGCCTCCACGTAGTAAAGATGCGCATGCCGCTCGATCTCGGCGCGCAGCCGCTCGGCCTCCCGAACCACTTCGTCAGGGGGCATCTCGGGCGCATCGGGGCCGTCGCTCCGCTGATTCGAGGTCAGAGGTCCAAGGACTCCGTCGCGGGGGGGTGGTGTCGCGGATCCAGCGATGGCAAATATGGCGACGGATCCCCTTTACGGACTACGGGGCTCCACGCCCTTCGATTTCCGCCCCCCGTACCGGAGCGCTCCGTGAACGTTCCCAGCCTCCGAGCCGACACCCCGGGCTGCGCCCACCGCGTGCACCTCAACAATGCGGGGGCGGCGCTGATGCCCACACCGGTGCTCGACGCCGTGCACGAGCACCTCGACCTCGAAGCGCGCATCGGCGGATACGAGGCCGAAGCGGAGCGGCAGGAGGCGATCGCCGAAGCGTACGCGGCGGTGGGCGCGCTCCTCGGTGCACCGGCGCACAACATCGCGTTCACCGAGCACGCGACTGCCTCCTTCGTCGCCGCCCTCTCCGCGATCCCCTTCCGGCCGGGCGACGTGATCGCAACCACTCGACACGACTACACGTCGAACCAGATCCAATACCTCTCACTCGCTCGTCGGTTCGGAGTCGAGATCGTGCGCGTGCCGGACGCTCCCGGAGGCGGCGTGGACCTGGCGGCGATGGAAGAGGTCATCCACCGCCGTCGCCCCAAGCTCGTCGCGGTCACGCACGTCCCCACCAACTCTGGCCTGGTCCAGGACGTGGCCGGGATCGGGCGGCTGTGCCGCGCGCGGGACGTCCCCTACCTGGTGGACGGATGCCAGTCCGTGGGCCAGATGCCCACCGACGTCGAGGAGATCGGATGTGATTTCTTCTCCGCAACGGCCCGAAAATACCTGCGAGGCCCGAGGGGCGGGGGCTTTCTCTACGTGTCGGATCGCGCGCTCGACAGGGGGATGGAGCCCCTGTTCCCGGATCTCCGCGGCGCGGACCTCGTCTCCGAAGATCTCTACCAACCGGCGCCGGACGCGCGGCGGTTCGAAACATGGGAGTTCTCGTGGGCCCTCGTGCTGGGAACGGGGGCGGCCGCGCGGTACGCTCGGGAGGTCGGCCTGGAGCCCATCCGTGACCGTGTGCGGCAACTCGCCGGACGGCTCCGCAGCTCGCTCGCATCCATGGTCGGCGTGGACGTCCTGGACAGGGGCTCCGAGCTCGGCGCGATCGTGACCGCCCACGTCTCAGGTCAAGATCCTGCCGCGCTGGTGCGATCGCTCAGGACCCGGGGGATCAACACGTCGTCCCAGACGCGCCTGGACGCACCCATGGATTTCGAGGCCAAGGCGGTGGATGGCGCGCTCCGGATCTCACCGCACTACTACAACCACGACGAAGATCTCGAAGCCTTCACCGAGGCGCTGGCGGACATCGTGGAAAGCTGAGGGGGCGCGCCGGCGGCCCCCGCCTCATCCTTGCCGACCGCGTCAGGCGACCGGCATGTTGCGACATTCTGCCTCTGACGCGGCTCGATGCCGAGGTCTCCGTGACGCGACTGGCCCTCTACCAGCCGGACGCCCGCTCCGGCGCGCGCCTGTCATCCGCTCTGGGGAACGAGCACCGCCTCGCCGTCTGCGAGTCGTGGGCCGAGCTGGAACGGACGCTGGCGTCCGGCACGGTGGAGGGGTGCGTGCTCGACGCCGACCATCCCGCGCCCCGGGAATCCCTGGACCGCATCAAGAGCCTGCGACGGGCCCATCCCGAGCTCGCGCTCATCGGCTTCACGGACCGTGACGGGCCTCTCGACTACTACGCGTTGGGCGCCTCGGGCCTGGACGGCTTCGTCTCCGGGGGGGACGGCGCCATGACCACGCGCAACGCGGTCGAGGCCGCTCTGGCGGTCCACCGCGGTCGGGCGACCGAGCGCGCGCTGGAGCCGCATCTTCCCGCACCCGCCCCGGAGGTGGTGGGTTGGGGGGTGATCCACGCGGGCTCTGCGGCGACGACGGAAGACCTCGCCGCGGCGCTGGGGACCTCGTTGCGAGCGCTCAGGGAACGCCTGCGCGAGCGCAACCTGCCACCCCCCGCGACACTCCTCGTCTGGGGCCGGCTGGTCGCCGCCGCCGCAAGACTTCACAGGGACGGAGGAACCGTCGAGGACGCGGCCTTCGCCCTCGGCTACGCCGCGGCTCCTTCGCTCGCCCGAGCCATCCGGAACCGAACCGGAGCCACCCCGGGGGAGCTGGCCGAAGTCGGCCCGGACCTCGTCCTCCGCGGGCTGGTTGGCGAGGTTACCGGCATCCCAGTCCAGGTTCGTCTCCACCCCGGTGGCGACAACGCGCGCACCTCCGAGGACCGTTCATGAGCGACTACGACCTACCCGACCTTCCGTCCGACAAGGACCTCGGCATCACGGAGGAAGACCTCCGCTCCCTGGAAGAGACCGGCGAGGCCCCACGCGACGGTGGATCCCGGGAATCGCCGGCCGACGGTGGCGCCGGCGGAAGCCCTCCGACGCGGAGCCATGCGGACGAGCACGAGCCCAGGCGTTGGCGGGGTCCGCTGACGCTCGCTCTACTCCTTGCTCTCTCCTGGACGGCCAGCATCCGCTCCGGGCTGCCCGAGCCCGTGCCGGCCGACGCTCCCGACACCGCCTTCTCGGCGGCACGCGCCATGGCGGTGGTCTCCGACATCGCACGGGCGCCTCGTCCTCCGGGATCGCCCGAGCACGCGCGGGTCCGTGAGAACCTCGTCTCCAGGCTGACGGCGCTGGGCCTCGAGCCGAGCGTCCAGACCACGACCGCCGCGCTGGAGGGGGACGGCTTCGCCCGGACCGCGACCGTTCGAAACGTCGTCGCCCGCGTACCGGGAACCGACCCGACCGGAGCGCTGCTCCTCACGGCCCACTACGACGGAACCGAGCTCTCACCGGCGGCGGCGGACAACGCCTCGGGAGTCGCCACCGTGCTCGAAGCGGTGCGCGCGATCCAGGCCGGCGATCCGCTCCGCAACGACGTGATCGTGCTCTTCACCGACGCCGAGGAGGTCGGCCTTCTCGGCGCCGAAGCGTTCGTCCGCGACCACCCGTGGCTCGAGGACGTGGAAGTGGTGGTGTCGTTCGAGATGCGCGGCTCGGCCGGCCCGTCGATCCTCTTCGAGACCGGGAGCGAGAACGGCACCGTCGTCCGGGCTCTCCGGGACGCCACACCCGACGCCTTCGGCACTTCCCTGGGAGAGGCGTTCTACCCGTACATGCCGAATGCCACCGACTTCACCGTCTTCGAGCGGGCGGGCAAGCAGGGGCTCAACTTCGCGGCCGTCGACAACGCGTCGGTCTATCACACGCCGAGAGACCTCCCTTCCGAGCTTTCGAATCGGACCCTGCAACACCACGGGCTGCACGCGATGGCCGCGCTGCGCGGGCTCGGCAACGACGACCTGAGCGACGTGCGTGGGCCCGATGCAGTGTACTTTTCGGTCCCGGGGATCGGCCTGGTGACGTACGGCAGCCGCTGGGTGATCCCGTTGAGCGGCCTGTTGGTCCTCGGCGCCCTCGGAGCGTTCGTGCTGGCCCTGCGCCGAGGGGCCCGAACCACGGCGGTGCTGGCCGGATTCGGTCTGTCGATCGTCGCGCTCTCCCTCGGCTACGGTGCCGGCCTGGTGCTCGTCGACTGGGCTCGCGGCGCGCACGCCGAGGCGGGACGGCTGCCGGCGGCCCTCTTCTACGGCGAAGGTTGGTACGTGCTGGCCATCGCCGCTGCCGCGCTCGTCGTGGTGAGCACGCTGTTGTCGGTGGTGCGCAGCCGCATGTCCCTGCCGGAGCTCACGCTGGGAGTGGTAATCCTCCCCCTGGCGGCGGCCATCGGGCTCTCGATCGTCTTTCCCGAGGCCGCCGCGCCCCTGCAGTGGGCGACCCTGTCCACCCTCCTTTCGGCCGCGCTGCTCGTTCTGCTGGGGTCCCGCGGCAGCAGCCACACGGGATGGCTCGCCGCGCTCCTGCTCGCCGTGCCCGCCTTCGTCTTTCTGGTGCCGGCCGCCGAGCTCCTCTGGCTGGCGGGCACGTTGCGTCTGGCCGGAGCGCTGGGCGCGTTCATCGTGTTGAGCCTCCTCCTCGCGCTGCCGGCGATCGACCACCTTCGGGAGCCGAACGGATGGTGGGTGCCGGCCCTGGCGCTCCTCGCCGCGGTCGGCGCCGTCGGCATGGCGCGCCTCGGAAGCGACGTGAGCCCCCTCACCCCCGTGCCCTCGACCCTGGTGTACCAGTACGAGCACGGGAGCGAGAACGGCTTCTGGATCACGGATTCCGCCACGGTCGAGGCCGGAGGCCCCACCTCTCAGGCCTCGGAGTGGCTCGCCGCACGGGCGGGAACCGGCTTCACCCAACGAATGGACTTCACGGAAGTGGGCTACCGGCCCGGAAGGGCCCCCGTCGCCGAGGCGCCCGCCGCCTCGGTCCTCGAACCGGTGCTGACGATTCGAAACGACACCACGGAGGGGATCGTGCGGCGGGTCACCCTCGACATCCGTTCCCGCATCGGGGCCGAGCGCCTGTACTTCGCCCGTTCGGTCGGCGCCGAGAGCACGCGGATCACGTCGGTGAACGGGCGAGCGCTCGCGAACCCCTACGACCTCACCTGGGTCGACCACTGGGGCGTTCCGGACTCGGTGGTGGTGCTCGGCCTGGAGATGCCGGCCGGCTCGGAGATCGATCTCGTGGTCTCCGAGCACCACCTCCGGCCGGCCGAGATCCTGGGACCCGGGACGTTCCAGCGCCCGCCGGGCCTCGAGGCGAACGTCCTCCGCATGAGCGACCGGGCGATTCTCACCACCCGCCTGCAGCCGGAGACGGTCCCGTCCGAGGCGCCGCCACCGGCGGACACCTTGCCGAGCCTGGATACCCTGCCGGCCCTCGACACCCTGCCAACCCTCGACCCGCTCCCCGGCGACACGGCCACGACCGGCGCGAGCCCGGCGGCCGAGACGCGAACCCGGGACGGAGGCGCTTGAGTATTTCTTGAGTACGATATGAGTATACCAGCCCGGGCCACACCGGAATCCCGACCTACGGCGTGTACCCGCGCAGCCGGTTGTAGCGCTCCACCTGGCCCTCGTCGAGAATCTCCGCCGTCTCGAGATGCGCATTCAGGTGCACCGCGCGAAGGCGTCCCCGCGCCTCCCCGATCTCCACGCTCAGTCGTTCGACGTCGTCCGGCGTGACGTGACCGTGGGCGAACCGGCGATCGAGCTCGGTTTCCAGCGAAAGCACCTCGGCGCCGATCGCTCGCGCTTCCTCGGCCATGCGTTCTTCGATCTCGCCGATCGCACGGCGCTGAGGGTCGGTCAGCGAAAGCTCCTCCGCGAGCTCGAGGGCGTGCTTCGGTCCCGGGACGCCGTTGAGCTCCGCGGAAAGCGCGAACCCCATGCCTTCACCGCGCTCGAGGCCCCGCGCCTCCTCCTCGGAAAGCGCCTTGACGGCCCGATCTTCCAGCTCTGCATACGCAGACGCCGCGGAGTCGTGCTCCGCATGGCCCGAATGGGGATCCTGGGCCCGAGCCCCGGCCGCGAAGACGGACCCGAGGATGAGTCCCGTCGCAACGAGCCCCAGCGCCCGGACGCTCGGGCTCCGGATCGAACGCAGCGTTGTCATATCGTCGCTTCTCTCTCGTTACTTCGGTGGCAAGACGCGCTCGAGGCGGGATCGGTCCCACCCGCCGAGGTCGGCCGCCGCCGCGTAGGTGCTCTCCAGGAATTCCCGGAGCGCCGCATCGGGATCGGGCGCGGAGCGAACCTCCTCGTACGGTAACACGAACTCCCCGAGGGCAGGATGGAAGGACGCGCCCGCCGGATGGACCGGATGCGCCCGGTACCCCTCGGGCTCCGGGTACGCGTACGCGTAGAACGCCGCCTCGCCCAGCCCCGTTCCGGGCCAGAAGCCGGCGCTCGCCAGCTCGTCGGAATACGCCTCTTCCATGACCCAATCGGCCACGTTCGGCGCTCCCCCGGGATGCTTCGGCGCGGGCCGCCCGGAGAAGCGGGTGACGGCCAGATCGAACGCACCCCAGAAGAAGTGCGCGGGGCTCGATTTTCCCACGAAGCCGGCGCGGAAGCGCTTGAAGACCCGGTCCACCTGGACCAGCGCCCGCCAGAAGGCGTGCACGTCCGCCGCGTCGTACGGCCGACGCGCCCGGTCTTCGGCGAACGGAACCGACACCTCGACCTCGACCGGCCGTGCCAGGATCGAAACCTCGATCCGCAGGTCCGTCAGCCCTCCCATGAGCTCCCGGTAGAAGTCGGACACCGACATGGGCCCCAAGCCCATGCTCCACTTCCTACCCCACGACGTGCTGATCCGGAGCGCATGGTCGACGAAGTCGAAGTCGATCGCGAAGCTCTCCCCGCGGTAGGGAATCGGCGACGTGGTGAGGCCCCGGCTGGTCACGTACAGAGTGGAGCCCCACGAATGGTTGATCCAAGGCGAGAGCTCGAGGCGCACCTTCCCGACGATCTGGGTCCAGAGGTGGACGGCGGTCAGCGTCTCTTGCCACTCCTCGAGCGGAGGAAGGGTGGGCCAGGAATCGGGGTTCGGGGCGTCAACGCTCATCTTGACGTCATCTCCCATCGCGATCCTCTCGTTTTCGGGCGGTGCGGGAACGGCGCCGATTTCCGCGCCGAAAGGGGCTGGTCCATCTCCCCCGGAGTGTGCAGACTTTCTACGAACATATCACGGCGCAACGGCAAACCACGACCCGAACCGAACCGCTCCATGACCCGAGAGCTCCTGCAGGGATTGACCCACTTCAAGAAGGACTACTTCCGGACCTACGAAGACCGGTACCGGAAGCTCGTCGCCGAGGGGCAGAAGCCCGGCACCCTCTTCATCGGATGCTCGGACTCGCGCGTCGTGCCGTCGATCATCACCGACTCGGGTCCGGGGGACCTGTTCGTCGTGCGCAACGTCGGAAACATCGTGCCCCGCTACGAGGTCGACGAGGGTCATCACGGTGTTTCGGCGGCGATCGACTTTGCCGTGGACGTGCTGGAAGTACGGGACATCGTCGTCTGTGGGCACTCCCACTGCGGCGCGATGCAGGCGCTCTACGACACGTCGTCGGACCTCTCGGAGAACCTCCGCCGCTGGCTCGAGCTGGCGGCTCCGGCGAAGGTCGACGAGCCCGTATCGGAGGCGATGCTCCGGCGTACCGAGCAGCGCTCCATCGTCGTTCAGCTCGACCGGCTCATGGAGTTTCCCAACGTGCGCTCGAAGGTCGAAGCCGGACGGATCGCGCTGCACGGATGGCACTACGTGATCGAAGACGGGACCGTGCACATCCTGGACGCCGGATCGGGTGCGTTCGTGCCGCACGGGTAGGCCCGGTTCGACTGGCGGCGGCCGCTCCGTCGACACGGATTTTTTGCGTCAGGCGCCTCGGTCGCGTATGTGACAGCTATGAACAGCCCGTCCGCCGACCCGACCCCGGCACCGCATCCGGTGACTACCCACAGCCCCATACGGGTGGCTCTATTCGCCACGTGCCTGGCCGACCGCTTCTTCGCCGACGCCTGCGCGGACAGCGTGCGCGTGCTCGAGCGATTCGGCGTCGAAGTCGACGTGCCCGAGGGCCAGACGTGTTGCGGCCAGCCGGCGTACAACACGGGGCACCGTGAGGAAGCCGCCCGCATGGCGCGCCAGACCGCCCGGACCTTCGCCGACGCCGACTACGTGGTGCTCCCGTCCGGCAGCTGCGCGGGCATGATCCGGAGCTTCTACCCCGGACTTCTGGACACGCCGGGCGCCGAGGACCCCGGCGCCCGCACACCCGCCGCGGTGGCGCGGTCACGCGCCTCGCCCCTCTCCGCCCGTGCCTACGAGCTCGCCGAGTTCCTCGTGCGGGTGCTCGAGGTCTTGACCCCAGCGCCCGACGGCACCCATGTCCCGCTCGGCACCGGCCTCGCCGGCCGGCGCATCGCCTACCACCACGGCTGCCACGCGCTCCGCGAGCTCGGGGTGCGTGACGAGCCGCTCGCGCTTCTCCGCGCGTGCGGCGCCGAGGTCGTCGCCTGGGACGGTGACATCGAGTGCTGCGGCTTCGGCGGTCTCTTCAGCACGAAGTTTCCCGCGGTCTCGGCGGGCATGGCGGACCGCAAGCTCGACGCGCTCTCCCCGGGAGTGGACGCCGTGGCGTCCGCCGACGGCGGCTGTCTCCTCCAGCTCGCGGGGCGGGCGCGGCACCGGAGCGCCGGGGCCCAGCCCCCATTCGTCCACCTGGCGACCCTCCTCCGCGAAGGGATCGGCGCATGAGCGAGGCGTTCCGGCCCGCCCACTACGGCACCAACGCCGCACGCATCATCCGCGACGAGCCCACGATGCGCACCGCCGTGACCGAGGCCACGCGCTCCAAAGACGAACGGCGGCAAGCCGCCTGGGCCGAGATCGACGCCGACGCGTGGCGCGACTGGGCACGCGACCTCAAGACGCACGTGCTCACGCACCTCGCCGACTACCTCGAGGAAGCCGAGGATCGCCTGATCGAGAACGGCGTCCACGTCCATTGGGCGGAGACGGCGGAAGACGCGTGCCGCACGGTCACCCGGATCGCCGACGGGCGCGGCGTCCGGCGCGTCGTCAAAGCCAAGAGCATGTTGACCGAGGAGGTGGGGCTAAACGCCCACCTGGAGGCCGGGGGCCTCGAGGTGCGGGAAACCGATCTCGGCGAGTTCATCATCCAGCTCCTGGACGAGCCTCCGAGTCATATCGTGGGCCCCTCGCTCCACCGGAGCCTCGACGACTGCCGCCGCCTCTTTCACGAGCGCTTCGGCACGCCCCCGGACGCCACTCCGGAGACCCTCGCGGCCACGGCGCGGCGGGTGCTTCGCGACGACTTCCTCCGGGCCGACATGGGTGTGTCGGGCGCGAACTTCCTGGCGGCCGACACCGGAACCCTCGCGCTCATCGAGAACGAGGGAAACATCCGCATCTCGACCTCCGTTCCGCCCGTCCACGTGGCGCTGGTGGGCATCGAGAAGCTCGTTCCGACCTTCGAAGACCTCTCGGGGATGATTCAGCTCACGGCCCGGTCGGCGACGGGTCAGCCGATCGGCAACTACACGTCGCTCATCCAGGGGCCCCGCCGGCCGGGTGAGCGCGACGGCCCGGAGGAGGTCCACGTCGTGCTGGTCGACAACGGGCGCAGCCGCCTGCTGGCCGACGACCACGCCTGGGAGACGCTCCGGTGTGTGCGGTGCGGTTCCTGCCTGAACATCTGCCCCGTTTACCGGCAGACGGGCGGCCACGCGTACGGGTGGGCGTATTCGGGGCCGATCGGCGCGATCCTGGCGCCGGGCCTGCTCGGACTCGAGGAATCGATGCCGCTTCCGTACGCCTCGAGTCTGTGCGGCGCTTGCGCGGAGGTATGTCCGGTTCGTATTCCAATACCGGAGCTGCTGGTCTACTGGCGGGAGCGCGCGGCCGAGGAAGGCCTCGCGCCCCGCACCGAGACGGCGGCGATGAAGGCGTGGGCGACATTGGCGGAGCACCCCGGTGCGTTCGGGGCGGCCGCCGAAGCGATACGCGTGCTTCCGCGGGGCAAAGCTGGACGGGCGCTGCCGGTGTTGCGGGGCTGGGTGGAGGAACGTGCGGCGCCGGAACCGAGTGGTGAGCGTTTTCTTGACACCTGGAACAGGAGGGAGGACAGGTGAGTCCGCGCAACCGGATTCTAGGACACGTGCGAGCGGCCACCGCGACCCGGCCGGAGGCACCTCATCCCGGCAGGTTCGACGGGACGTACGCGACCGACGACGACCGGACCCCGGTCGAGCGGTTCAGTGACCTGTTCACGACCTCAGGCGGCGAGATCGAGCGGTTCGAAGACGTCGAAGCGGCCGCGCGTTGGCTCGCTCGCTACGCGGACGACTACGACGGCGTCACGGTCGGGGCGACGGTGCCGACCGCGCTCCGTCCGGCGCTGCCCTCCACCTGCCCGGACCTCGCGCCGCTCGGCGTCACGCTGGCGGCCGCGGCCATCGCCGAAACCGGATCGCTCGTGCTCGACGCACGGGACGGCCGCCGCACGCAGTTGCTCGCACCGACCCACGTCGTCTTCGTGAAGGCACGGGATATCCATTCCACCCTCGTCGACGCGCTGAGCGATCTCCGCGGCGACCTCCCCTCGGCGATCGGCCTCCATTCGGGTCCGTCGAAGTCGGCGGACATCGGCCAGATCCTGGTGCGCGGCGTGCACGGGCCGGGCCGCATCGTGGCCGCCATCCTCGGGGAACACCCGGATGAGCTCCGAGGAGGCCGGCACGGCTGAGTTCGGCGCGGGCTGCTAAGGGAGCGTCGCAGCCTCCGGGGGGAACAACAGGAGCGGGTATCGAACCGTTCTCACCACCGACGAGGCGACGCTCCCGAGCAGCGTCCGGGCCATGAAGCCGTGCCCGTGCGTGCCGAGCGCGATCACATCCGGAGCGAGCGACTCGGCCACCGCCGCGACGCCGTCGACCGCGAGAGGGGCGGCGCGCGTGCGCGTATTGAAGGTCACCGGAGCGTCCTCGGGCAACCGCTCGCGCGCGCCGGCCACCTGTTCCCGCAAGAGGGGCTCCGCGTCGAAGGGCCGGTACACCGGCGAGCCGACCGCGTAGACGTAGAGCAGGTCCACGACGAGCTCTCGCGGCCCCGAATCGGACGGCGACGCCACCACCGGAGCGAACCAATCGACGACGGTGGCCAGAGCCCTCCGCGCATGCGAGGAGAAATCGGTTGCCACGAGGATACGCGTGACCGGGCCTTCGAGGGGCGAATGAGCCACGAGACACGGTCTGCCGGTAGTGCGAAGGACCCGATCCGCCGTGGTACCGAGGAGATCATCCAATGCCCTGTGCGGCCGGTGAGGGCCGAGCACCACCACATCGGCGGCCACCCGCTCCGCGTACCCGACGATCTCCTTGGAGGGCGCCCCGATCACGACCTCGGGATCCCCGTGCGACAGCGCGTCGGCGGCGACCCGCCCGAGCTGCTCGCGCAACGTTCGCCGAGCGACGCCCAGCCACTCTTCACGCTCGTTGGGGTCGAGCGAGCCCTGCCAGTACGGAAACACCGGCTTCGGCACGCAGTGGAACGCTCGGAAAGACGCGCCGGCGTCCCGTGCCAGGGAAGCTCCGGTTCGGAGGGCCTTATCGGCTCCCTCGGTCAAGTCCGAGGTCGCGAGTACGACGCGTAGGGTCCGCGCATCCATGGGTCACCGACCAAGCCAGGAGACGTGTGTGGCCCGGTAAGTTGCTACCGCGATCCGTTCGTTGGAAGACGGCACACCGACCGGCGGGCCGTCCGCGCAGCGTTGACGGGCCCGATTACAGCCGGATCGTGCCGCCGATCCCCGGCAGGTGGAGGTTCGCCGCCGGGAGCCCGGCTTCCCGCCACGCCCGCCGGGTGAGCGCCGGCGGCTCGAGCGGGTCTTCGTCCGTCAGGCGGAAGGTGCCCCAGTGCATGCCGACGAACGCACCGGCCGCGCCGAGATCGCGATACGCCTGAACGGCTTCCCGGGGATTCATGTGCGACTCGGCCATGAACCATCGGGGCTCGTAGGCGCCGATCGGCAGGATCGAGGCCCGGAACGGTCCCAGCCGGGATCCGATCTCGCGAAAAGCGGGGCAGTAGCCCGAGTCCCCGCCGAAGAAGACGCCGCGCGCCGCGTCGGAGGACCCCGCCGGCAACGCCGCCCATCCCCCCCACAGCTCCCGGTTCACGCCGAGGGCCCGACGCGTCCAGTGGCGCACCGGCAGGCAGACGAGCCGAACGGGCCCACCGGGTCCGTCGACCAGGACCTCGTGCCACCAGTCGAGCTCGACCACCTGCCGCACCCCACGCCTGCGCAGCCACGGTCCATATCCCAGAGGCACGTACCAGGCGAGCCCGTTCCCGAACCGATCACGGAGGTGCCGCACGGTCCGCGCATCCAGGTGGTCGTAGTGCCCGTGCGAGAGCAGCACACCATCCAGCGGGGGGAGCTCGGAGAGCGACAGCCCCGGGTCGCTCAAGCGGGGACCGCCCAACAGGGAGAACGGCCCGGCCCGGGCCGACCAGATGGGATCCGTCAGCAGGTTCAGCCCACCGATCTGCAGCAGGAACGTCGCGTGGCCGACGAAGGTCAGGCGAAGCTCGTCCACATCGGCGTGCGGATAGGCGGGCTCCGGGGTGCCGGTGGGCACCTCTCCGGGATCGGGGTTGGGCGGCAGGTCGGCTCCGAATCGATCCCACATCCAGGCGAAGAACCCGCCCGGCCGCGCTTCCGCCTCGGGATGCCGCGGCCAGGGACTGTGGAATCCGCCGTCGGGGGCGTGGTGCTCGCCCACCGTCCGTCCGGCGGGGAGCGGAGGCGCTTCGGGCGCGCGCCGGGTCACCGCCAAGGATCGAAGGTTCATCCCTGAAACATATGGACGCACACCCACGGCCAACATCCGTCCGAAAGCGGCCCCGGCCGCCACATCCGAGGCTCCGGCCGCGATTATGCCTCGGATGCGCGCGACCACGCAGCGTTGACATGTCGGTTTGCCCGTAGGAATGTAGGCGCTTGGTCTTCAAGCGCCCTACGCTCCCCGGCACGATGCGGCTCCGGCCCCTCCTATCCTTCTTTCTTGTCACGCTGGTCGCAGCGCCCGCCACGTTGGCGGGACAGACGGCCGCACCCTACCTCGATCCCGACAGGCCGCTCACGGAGCTCACGGTCGACCTCTGGACCGAGGACGATGGGCTGCCGCAGAACATGGCGTCGGCCATAGCGCAGACGCCCGACGGGTTCATGTGGCTCGGCATGGAACGCGGCCTGGTCCGCTTCGACGGCGCGACGTTTCGCGTCTACGACCCCGAGAACACCCCAGAGCTCTCGACGCCGTGGATCACCGCGCTCTGGCCCGACCCCGACGGCACTTTGTGGATCGGCACGGCCGGCGGCGGGCTCCTGCGCTTCAGATCCGGAACGTTCGCGAAGCACACGACCGGGCACGGCCTTCCCGGTAACGACATCCGGGCCCTCTTCCGGGACACGGAAGGGCGGCTCTGGGTCGGTACTCGCGATGCCGGCGCCGCGCGCAGGGAGGACGACGGAACCTTCACCGTCTTCACCACCGACGACGGCTTGGCGAGCGACTTCGTGCTCGACATCGGCCAGGACCGAGCCGGCGCGATCTGGCTGGGCACGGCGGAAGGCCTGACCCGCATCGAGGGGAACGAAACCCGCACATACAGCCGTAACGAGAGCATGCCGGGCGGACGGGTCAACGCCGTGCTCGGCGCGCGCGACGGGTCGCTCTGGGCCGGAACCTCGGACGGCGGGCTCGTACGCGTCCGGGACGGCACGCTCACCACACTCTCGACGGCCGACGGCCTCAGCAGCGACTACGTGACGTCGCTGTACGAGAATCCGGTCGGCACGCTTTGGGTGGGCACCAACGGTGGCGGCCTCAACCGGATCCGGGACGGACGGATCACGTCGCTCACGACGGCGGACAACCTGCCCGGGGACCTGATCCTGTCCGTCGCGGGCGATCGCGACGGCGGGGTCTGGCTGGGCATGACCGGTGCCGGCTTGGGACGCATGCGGGAAGGGCTCTTCCGGGTGGTGGGCCGCCCCGAGGGGCTGTCCACGGACATCGCCCTGGCGCTCGCCGAAGATGCGGGCGGGAACCTCTGGATCGGAACCGCGGGCGGTGGACTCAACCGGCTGACCGAGGGCGGCATCGAGACCTACACCACCGAGCAGGGGCTCGGGCACGACGTGATCCTGGCCGTCGAGCCCACGGCGACCCCGAACGACGTGTGGGTGGGGATGGCCGCCGGAGGGCTCAGCCGGGTCACCGACGAGGGCGTGACGACGTTCGAGGAGGACGACGGGCTCCTCACGACGCAGATTGCCGACATCGAAGCGTCCCCCGAAGGCGGCGTCTGGCTCGCCACCGGGGGAAACGGGCTTCAGCGGTGGAACGACGGCCCCGCGGGCGTGCTGACGTCGGACGACGGCCTGCCGAGCGACGTCGTGACCACGCTGCACTTTGCGGACGACGGCGCGCTCTGGATCGGCACACAGAACGGCCTCGGGCGTTTGGAAGACGGCGAGGTCGCAGCGCTGTCGATCGGCGCACCCGGCACGCCCGCGAATCACGTCACCGAACTTTCCACGGGACGAGACGGCTCGCTCTGGGTCACGACGAACGGAGGACTGGGTCGCGTGCGGGGCTCCGACGTCTCGTTCTTCGGTCCGGAGGACGGACCGTTCGGAGGCCAGGTGCACGCGGCGGTCGAGGACACGCTCGGCTTCGTGTGGGTGTCGACGAACGAAGGCATCGCACGGATGCGGGTCTCCGACCTCGAAGACGAAGGGGCGAGGCCCGTTCCGTTCCGAATGTTCGAGCGCGCCGACGGCCTCCGCTCCAACGAGGCCAACGGGGGCGTGAATCCGGCCGGCATCCGGCGGCGTGACGGGAGCATCTGGTTCCCGACGATGAGGGGCGCGGCAAGCATCCAGCCGATGGACTCCTTCCCCGAGCGACCGACGCCCGAGCCGATCCTCGAGTCGGTCGTGGTGAACGAGGTTCCCCATCCCATCGGGGACGGCACGGCGCTCGAGACACAGCACCGAACCCTCGAGTTCCACTTCACGGCACCCACGTACGTCGCGCCGGAGGAGATCAACTTCCGCTATCGGCTCGACGGGTTCGACGACGAATGGGTCGAGTCCGGAGACCGCCGAGCCGCCTACTACACCAACCTGCCGCCGGGGACCTACCGCTTTCAGGTCGCCGTGCGTCGGGGAGCCGGAGAATGGACGGACGCCTCGGCGGCCCAGACCGTCACGCTCGAGCCGTTCTTCCACGAAACCGGGCTCTTCCGCGGCGTGGCGGCCCTGCTGTTGCTGGTGGGCGGCGGGACCCTGTACCGGTGGCGGGTGCGCAGGCTCGAAGACCGGCAGAGGGAGCTGCTGACCCTCACCGCGGAGCAGCAGCGCGCGGAGCGGGCGCTGCGGGAGAGCCAGAACCGGCTGACGCTCGCGCTTCGATCCGGCCGCATGGGGACGTGGGAGTGGGACCTGCACACGGGCGCGCTCACCCTCGACCAGGCGAGCGCCGACGCGCTGGGCGCGCACCCGGCCACGGGCGAGGAGATGCTCGAGGCGCTGCGCCCGAAGCTCTCCCCCGAGGACCACGCCAAGCTCGCCGAGCTCGAGTCTCAGGTGGCGGCCGGAGCCGAGTCCATCCACCTCGACTTCGCCCTCGCAACCGACTCGGGTGCGCGGTACGTGGAGCTTCGCGGGCAAACCTTCTTCGACGACCAGGGCCGGCCGGACCACGTGATGGGCGTCGTCGCTGACGTGTCCGACCTGATGACCACGCAGGCCGAGCTGCGGCGCCGGGAGGAAGAGCTTCGTGAAGCCCAGAAGATGGAAGCCGTGGGCCGGCTCGCCGGCGGCGTCGCACACGACTTCAACAACCTGCTCACGGCGATCCTCGGCCGCGCGCACTTCCTCGCGGACCATGTCTCTGACACCGAGGCTCGCGAAGACCTCGAAGAGATCCAGCGTTCCGCCGAACGTGCCGCGAACCTCACGCAGCAGCTGCTCATGTTCAGCAGACGGCAGGTCGTGCAGCCGCAGGTTCTCGACCTGAACACGCTGATCCAGGAGGTCGAGCGGATGTTGCGCCGGCTCGTGCGCGAGGACGTCACCTTCGAGACCCGCCTCGACCCCGAGCTGGTGCCCGTCCGCATCGACCCCGGCAGCATGGAACAGATCCTCGTCAACCTGGTGGTCAACGCCCAGGACGCCATGCCGGAAGGGGGCGTGCTCCGCATCGAGACGTCCAACGATGCGGACACGCACGCCGTGGTGACCGTGTCCGATACCGGCGAGGGCATGACCGCGGAGACGCTCGAGCACGTGTTCGACCCCTTCTACACGACCAAGCCGGTAGGCAAAGGAACCGGGCTCGGTCTCTCCACGGTCTACGGCATCGTGCAGCAGGCACGGGGTGAGGTACGGGTGGACAGCCGGCCGGGCGACGGCACGACCTTCCGCATCTACCTCCCACGGGTTCCCGACGAGGACGCCCCCGCCGTGGAGGCGACCGACACGCTCCCGGCCGAATCCCACGCCACGGCCGACGGGAACGGGACGGATGCCGGGTCCCGGCCATCCCACACCATCCTGCTCGTCGAGGACGACGACGCCGTACGTCCCCTCATGGCGAGAGTCCTGGAGCGGGCGGGCTATGCCGTGATCGAGGCGTCGTCGGGCAGCGAGGCGCTCGAGATCACCGCCGGCCCGAACCGAAGCATCGACCTCATCGTCTCGGACGTGGTGATGCCCGGGATGAGCGGTAGAGAGCTCTCCGACGCCGTCCGCGAGCACTGTCCCGACGCCGCCGTGCTGCTCGTCTCCGGGCACCACGAAGACGAGGTCCTCCGAAAGGGCATCAACGAACAGGAAGTCGCCTTCCTGCGGAAGCCCTTCGACACCCGGGACCTCGTCCAGGCCGTCCGGACGGTCCTCGATCCGGAGGGGGCGCGGTAGGTTCGTCGTAGGAGTCGCGGACGACTACTGGAGCGTAAACGGATCCGACAGCCGCATCGCTTCCGGGAGCTCGCCGCCCACGTCCGTTAACGTGAACCAGGCCCGGTAGGTGCCGGGCTCGACGCCGCGGATGCTCAGCTCCCACTCGAGCGCGTCTCCCGGCGGGATCGGGGTCGGGGGGATCAGGACGGCCGCGCAAATCACGTGCTCCGGTGGCTGCAGGACGCCGTCCACGACGGGTCGCAGGCGCTTCATGCAGTCATGGTGGACCATCACGTCAGCGGACCCTTCGTTTCGGATCACGGCCGTGATGTGCTCCTCCTCGACCGTCGGGTCGACCTCGATGCGGACGTCCCGCTCGAGGCGGGTGCCGAGAAGATCCCCGCACCCGCCCAGGGCGAGGGCGCCGAGCACGAGCACCGTGCCGACCGCGGCTCGAGTCCCGACCTTCGGTGGCTTGGGCATGTCCGAATCCGTTCGAGGGGAGCCTTCCACGGCGAGGGTATGTGGTGGAAACGAGCGAGGGGCGCGTGGCGTGACGGGAGACCTCGCCTGCGCAGACCTCCTGTAAGAAACCCCGGACACACGACACCAACCGTCACGGAATCCATCATCACGGAGTTCGTGGCGAAACGATGAGTGTGGAGCGCGAAACGACCATGAGCGATCGGCGGAACGCCTTCCTTCACATGGTCCGGGAGAACACTGCCCGGCTGCGGCGGATCTGTCGCGCCTACGCGGAGGACCGCGAGGACGAGCAGGATCTCTTCCAGGAAATCCTGTTCCAGGCGTGGCGATCGCTCCCTTCGTTCGAGGGCGAGGCACGTCCCGGGACCTGGCTGTACCGAGTGGCTCTGAACACCGCCCTCGGCCGAAAGAGGAAGCGGGACGTGCGGAGCCGAGCTCACCTGAGCGAGGACGACCCGGTAATGGGCTCCCGGCCTCCCCGGCCCGATCGGGAGCTGTCCCAAAAGCGCCGGGTGGAACGGTTGTACGCCGCCATCGACCGGCTGAGTGAGATGGATCGCGCGCTCGTCCTCATGTACCTGGACGAGCACAGCTACGCGGAGATGGGGGACGTGCTCGGACTCAGCGAGAGCCACGTGGGCGTGAAGCTCCATCGCATCAGGAAGAAGCTATCGGAATGGCTGGAGGACGAATCATGACGTTGGATGCATATCGAGACGATTGGAACGAGCTGGACCCGGATCACGAGGCACTGGACGAGGAGCGCCTCCTCGAGCGGGTTCGCGAGGAGTCGGACGCGTTCGAAAGGAAGATCCGACGACGGGACCTGCTCGAGACCCTGGCGGCCGCATTCGTGGTGCTCGCGTTCGGCTACGAGGCGGCGACCTCCACGACGTGGCTTGCCCGGCTCGGGGCCCTGATCGTCATCGGCAGCTCCGTCTTCGTCGTCTGGTGGCTGCGCCGGGCCCGCAAGGCCGGCCCGGCCCGTTCCATGGACCTGACGGTGGGCGACCGGCTGCGGGCCGAGCGGGAGCGGGTCGATATCCAGATCCACCTACTGGAGAACGTCCTGTGGTGGTACGTCGGTCCGCTCGCCGTGGGCACGGTTCTGTTCACCCTGGGGCTCGAGGCGGGGACAGCCGCCACCGCGGTCACCCTTTCCGTCATCGCCGCTGGATGCGCCTTCGTCTGGCGGCTCAACATGCGGGCCGTGCGGCGTGCGCTCCGTCCGCGACGCAACGAGCTCACACGACTCCTTCGAGATCTGCAAGAGGAGGCATAGATCCATGAAGCGCACGATCATCGCTCTGTCGCTCGTGAGCACCGCATTCGCCCTTTCGGCGGCTCCCGCGGCTACCCAAGAAAGCGGGGACGTCCGGAACGACAGAATGATTCTGGAGCGGGGCCGGCTGCTGACGGGCTGGCTCTTCGACAGCAGGGCCGACTCGATATCGGAACGGATGGCCGAGCGATACCGTTCCGCGCTCGGCGGTGCCGAGGGCGTGGCACGGTCGGTCCGGAGCATCAGCGGGCAGCTCGGCCAGGAGGAGGACGTGGAGCAGGAGGCTGCGTTCACCCGTACGTCCGACGATCACTACTACCGGATCGCGCGGTACGCCGGTGCTCCCGCAACGACCATCACGGTCCACTGGGCCTGGAACGAGGCCGGTGAGATTACGTACCTGCGCGTCCAACCCACGCCGGAGCCGGCCGTCACCGGCCACGAGGACTACCGGACGAAGGCCGAGCTCACCCTTCCGTTCGAGGGTGCGTGGTACGTCTTCTGGGGTGGCCGAGAGCCCCACCTCAACCACCATGTGAGGGCACCCGCGCAGCGCTTCGCCTACGATTTCCTGGTGCTCGAGAACGGAAGGTCGCACACGGGAACCGGTGGGTCGAACGAGGACTATCACTGCTTCGGACGGCCGATCCTGGCACCGGCCGCCGGGCGGGTGACCGACGTCGTGGATACGGTCCCGGACAATTCCCCCGGAGAGATGAACGAGGAGGCGCCCGCGGGAAATCACGTCGTCCTCGACCACGGAGGCGGCGAGCACTCGGTGCTAGCCCACCTTCGCCGGAACTCGGTGATCGTGGAGGAGGGGGACCGCGTCGAGGCAGGCCGCCGGTTGGGCGCCTGCGGAAACAGTGGCCGCAGCTCCGAGCCCCACCTGCACTATCACCTCCAGACGGAGCCCGAATTCGGCGAGGGCGTGGGCCTTCCGGCTTCGTTCCACGACTACATTGCCGACGGCGAGCTTATGGAGCGGGGGGAGCCGATGCGGGATCAGGTCATCCGGCCGGCGCCGGAGGACGGGGGCTAGCCGCCCGCGCAGCGCACCTCTTCTACCCCCCTTACCCACCCCGCATCGACTCGATCGGGTCGACCCGCGAGGCCCGGCGGGCCGGCACGTAGCTCGCCGTGAGTCCGATGGCGGCCATGGCGAGGGCGGTGCCGGCGAACGTCCACGGGTCCCACTGGGTGATCCCGTAGAGCATGCTGGACAGCGCCCGGACGGCGAGCAGCGCAACGGCCAGACCCAGGACGATCCCGAGCGCGACCACCCGTGCGCCCTGACCCACGACCATGCGCCGCACGCGTCCGGCCTCGGCGCCGAGCGCCATCCGCACGCCGATCTCCCGGGTGCGTTGGGTGACGACGTAGGAGAGCACGCCGTACAGGCCGATCACGCCGAGCGTCAGGGCCAACCCGGCGGCCACGGCCAGGATCAGCATCGTGAACGAGAGGTCGATCATGGAGCGATCCACGAGCCCCCGCATCGTGTACACGCGGTACATGGGTGCGCTGGGCGCCACTTCCCGCACCGCCTCCCGGATGGCCGGAGCCAGGGACTCGGCCCCGGGGCCCCGCACCACGTAGCCGGGCGACGTCAGGGCCCAGGACCTCGGGGTGGGACCGATCAGCGGGAAGTAGACCGTGGGCTCGGCCTCGCGGCGGAAGTCGTACTGGTGCACGTCGTCCACGACGCCGACCACCGTGTGCCACTCCTCGAGCTCGGTGGTCCGGATGCGGCGACCGACCGGGTCTTCGTCCGGCCAGAGCAGGTCCGCGGCGCCGCGGCTGACGACCACGTTTCCCGGCAGGACCGCGTCGTCGTCCACGAACCCGCGGCCCTGCAGCACCTCGATGCCCATCGCCCGAAAGTAGTCGCCGCCCGCGAAGGTGTAGCCGATTCGGGGCGCGGCATCCCCTTCGTCCGGTCCCGAGCGCTCCGTGACGATCCGGGTGCTCGCCACCCCTTCGTCGAGGGGAACGTTCTCCACGATGCCCACCTGCTCCACGCCGGGCATGGCACGGAGGCGGTCCATGAAGTCGAGGTGGAAGCGGGCCCACGTCGGTCCGTCGACCAGGTGCTCCTCGTCGGGCGCGAACTGGAAGGTCAGGATCTCCTCGGTGTCATAGCCGGGATCTACGGAATGAAGCTGTTGGAAGCTTCTGAGCAGAAGGCCGGAGCCGACGAGCAACACCAGGGCGAGCGCGGTCTGCGCGACCACCAGCCCGTCCCGCCCCCACCAGCGCCGGCGGGTCGACCCGCGCGCCCCGTCCTTGAGGCGATCGAGATCGGGCGCGGACGAGCGGACGGCCGGCCCCAGGCCGCACGCCAACGCCGCGAAGGCCGACGCACCCAGAACGAAGAGCACGGTCGTCGGAGAGAGCCCGACGTCGGCGACGCGCGGCAACCCGTCCGGTGCCACGCTCCGGAAGGCCGGCAGCCCGAGCCGTGCCAGGGCGAGCGCGCCGGCGCCGGCCAACCCGGCCACCACGGCCGCTTCGGCGAGCTGCGAGCGGATCAGGTCGCCGCGGCCCGCCCCGATCGCGCGACGCACCGCCAGGTCTCGCCCCCGCGTCTCGGCACGGACGGTGAACAGACCGGCCACGTTCGCGCAGGCGATGAGGAGCACGACCGTGACGCTGGCCATGAGGATCCAGAGCGGGCCCGTCACGTCGCCGAGCAGGCGGTCGCGCAAGGAGCGCACGACGGGCCGGTGCCGCTCGATGATCCGGGTATAGCTCGGAGGCCCGCCCCAGAGCTCCGGCAGCCGGTCCGCCAGCGCGTCGAGCTCCCGGGTCAGCGAGGCGTGGTCGGCGCCGTCGGTGAGCCGTCCCACGAGATTGAAATCGCCGAAGCGACCCGGTGCGGGCACGTCCGCGGCCGCGTGCTCGTCCGGGATCCACGCCGCGACGCCATCCACCGGGAAGCGGAAATCGGGCCCCATGACCCCGATGATCTCCTTCGGGCCGTTGACGAAGTAGTGGCTCCGGCCGATCACCGCCGGGTCGGCCCCGAACCACGTGGTCCAGAGCTCGTGGCTGAGCAGCGCGACGGTGCCGTCCTCGCCCTCCACGGGGAGGCGGCCCAGGATGGGCTCGACCCCCAGCGTGCTGAAGAGCGAACGCGACGGCATCGACTGGCGCAGACGCTCGACCCGGTCGCCTGCCCTCAGCGTCGCGGTGAACGAGTTGAACGTCGCGAGGTCCTCGAGCTGCGTCGCCTGATCGCGGTAGTGCAGGAAGAACTCGAGCGGCACCCCGAACTCGTCCGGCAGATCCGAGCCCGGAGCCGAGGCCGCGATGTGCACGAGCCGGTCGGAGTCTTCGTACGGAAGCGGACGGAGGAGCACCGCGTCCACCACGCCGAAGAGGGCCGCGTTGGCTCCGAGCGCGAGCGCCAGGGTCGCAACGGCCGCGAAGGCGAATCCCGGTGATTTCCGGAGCGAGCGCCCGGCTTGTCGCAGATCTCCGATCCATTGTCCCATCATCGTCCCCACCCCCATCTCGTCGTCGGATGTCACGTTCCCTTCACGCCGCCACACCGGTCGCCACCGCTCGGCGAGGCCGGACCACACCAGATCGATGCACGTCGCCAGCGCGCACCATGCTCCCGCCACCGGCCCCCGCTCGAACGCCCGCGCGACGTCGTCCTCGGCCTGCCCGACGAGCTCCGGGCCGAACCGGGTCCGAAACGAGCGCGGGTAGGTCCGAAGCAGGAACCGGAGCAGGAGCGTCACGACCCCGCGCCCAACCGCTCGAGCGCCAGGGCCGCGGCTCCTTCGAGGCGGCGTGCCTCGTCGGCCAGAACCTTCCGGCCCTCCTCCGTCAGCGCGTAATACCGTCGCGTCCGGCCCGGATGGGGGCCGTGCTCGTCCGGCTCCCCGGTCTCGGCCACGAACCCCGTGGAAGTCAGGCGGGCGATGACCCGGTAGAGCGAGCCCGCCCGCGGCGAGAGCGCACCCTCGGATTCACGCTCCACCGCATCGCGAACCGCGTAGCCGTGCATCGGCCCCTCGGCGATGGCGAGGAGCACGTGATAGTCCAGCGGGCTGAGGCCGCCGTCGGAGGTCGGTGTCATGGCACGCTCGGTTCCGGCCTGCGCTCGGCGGGCCAAGGACAGCATCGTTCACATATACGCTAAATGTATATATATACCCAGCATATTCGTGTGCGTGGCGGACGTCAAGCTCAGCGGGGCAGCCGCACCCCGACCACCGACTGGACGTCGAGCGAGTCCGCTTGAACGGCCAGCAGCCATCCGTCGCGCACGACCGGCGGAACGCCTTCGAAGGCGGCATAGCCGGCGCGGTACTGGCCGAGGAAGCGCCCGTCCGGAGCGAACACTTCGAACACGGGGCCCGGCTCGCCCTTCCGTTGCACCCAGACGTTCCCCTGCTCGTCCACCGTCAGGTGCTCGAGCACCGGAGCGCGGTCGGGGAGCACCTCGTCCCAGTCGACCGAGATGCGACCGGCGCGCTCCATGAACTCCTCGACGCGCCCGATGGCTTCACGGCGTTCGTCCTCCCCGATCGGGGGCGGCTCCGCCGCGATGTCGACGACCACCGTCGTGTCTCCGTCGGGCGTGAGGCGCACCAAACGGTAGGCGTCCGAAACGGCCGTCCAAATCGACCCTCGAGGATCGACGGTCTGGAGGCGCTCCGGGCTGAACGGCACGTTCGCGGTGCCTCGCTCGAATCGCAGGCCGCGGACCGGCTCGGGTCCCACCAGGACGGAGTCGACCGTGCCCGTGCTCGGCTCCATGCGCTTGTAGTACGACCGGAGAGTGCCCGTGACCAGGCCCGGCTCCTGCGCACCGGCCGGCCCGAAACTGTCGTCGGCGTGCCTCCACTGCACCCAGATCCGTCCGTCATCCGTGACCCGGCCGTCCCAGAGATAGCTGTACCCGTTCACGAACGACGGATGCGTCTCGAAACCCCCGTCCGGCAGCCAGCGCGTGAGCGCGTTCCGGCCGTGATCGTTGAGCCAGATCGCGCCTTCCGCATCGACGTGCACGCCGTTCGCGCTCGCGATCTCGCGCGGGCCCTCCCCACTCGTGCCGACGACCTCGATCAAGGCGCCCGTCGTGTCGAACCGGTAGAGCTCGGAAGCCTGATGATCGAGCACCAGCACGGTCTCGTCCGGCTCGAGGGCGATGCCCCGGACGTCCCCGAACACGACGTCCGACCCGGTGCCGACCTCGAAGGCGACATCGAGCTCGTGCGTGGGCTCGGTGGGAATCGCGCCGTACCGGGCGTGGACGACGCCGGACTCCGTCGTGTCGAACGTCACCTCGGGCACGGCGGCGGGGCGTTCGGTCGCGGGCTCACAGCCCATCACGCCGAGCGCGGCGAAAACGCCCGCGAGCACCGCAATGCCCGAATCACGCATCCGAAAAGTCCTTCGAGCCATGTGGCCTCCAGGGAAAAAGGGGCATGATATGAGTATGATATGAGTATCTTTTGAGTATTGATCGGCGGGTGCCCCGATCGTGGTCGGAAGATACGTTGCCCAACCGAGCGACGCTTCAGCGGTCCCACCCCAACCACCCGGGATCATGCCCCACACCCGTTTCCACCCCATCCTCGCCCTCGTCCTCTTCACGCTCGCCGCCTGCGCGCCGTCCGGTGACGAAGCGGCGGACGACGGTCCGTGGGACGTCCTCGTCACCGGTGGAACGGTGGTCGACGGCACGGGCGAACCCGGGGTCGTGGCAGATGTGGCGGTTCGCGGCGACCGGATCGTGCGCGTCTCCGTGTCTCCGCTCCCCCACGAGCCCGCTGCCCGGGTGATCGACGCGAGCGGGCTGGTGGTCGCCCCGGGCTTCATTGACGTGCACGCTCACCTCGACCCGCTGCTCGACCTGCCGGAGGCGGAGAGCCACGTGCGCCAGGGGGTCACGACCGCGCTCGGCGGACCGGACGGGGGCGGGCCCTGGCCGCTCGGCGAGCACCTCGACTCGGCCGCCGCGCTCGGTGTGGGCATGAACGTGGCGCTCCTCACCGGACACAACACCATCCGGCGCCGTGTCATGGGCTCGGACGCGCGGGCCCCGACGGACCAGGAGCTCGAGGAGATGCGCCAGATGGTAGCGCGCGCGATGGGCGAGGGCGCGTTCGGGCTCTCGACGGGGCTCCGGTACGTGCCCGGCACCTACTCCGAGGTCGACGAGGTGGTGGCGCTCGCTCGGGTCGCCGCGGACTCGGGCGGGATCTATACCTCGCACCTGCGGGAAGAAGGGCTCGAGCTCATCGAAGGGGTGGCCGAGCTCATCGAGATCGGGCGGCGCGCCAGCATCACGGCCGTCCTCACGCACCACAAGGTGGTCGGCTACCCCATGTGGGGCTCGAGCGAGCGGACCCTCGCCATGGTGGATTCGGCGCGGGAAGCGGGCATCGACGTGCGCATCGACCAGTACCCGTACACGGCTACGTACACGGGCATCAGCATCCTGCTACCGCCCTGGTCGCTCGCCGGCGGAGACTCGGCGTTCGCCCGGCGGATCGAGGATCCGGTGCTCCGAGACAGCATCAAGGCGGGCACCGTCTTCAACATCGTCAACGACCGGGGCGGCAACGACCTGAGCCGCGTGCAGCTCGCGCGGGTCGAGTGGATGCCCGAGCTCGAGGGACGCACGCTGGAGGACTGGGCGGAGATGCGGGGCATGGCCCCCACGCCCGAGAACGGCGCCGAGCTCGTGATCGAGGCCATGGAGCGGGGCGGCGCGTCGGCCATCTACCACGCGCTCGACGAAGGGGATGTGGAGCGGATCATGCGCCACCCCCAGACGATGATCGCCTCGGACGGACGCCTGACCGAGCCGGGGACCGGACACCCGCACCCGCGCTGGTACGGCACCTTCCCGCGCGTGCTCGGCCGCTACGTGCGTGAGGAGGGTGTGCTGACGTTGGAGGAAGCGGTCCGCAAGATGACGTCGATGCCGGCCGACGTCATGGGCCTCCCCGACCGCGGGCGCGTGGCCGAGAGCATGCGGGCCGACCTCGTCGTCTTCGACCCCGAAGCCGTCATCGACCGCGCCACCTTCCAGGATCCCCACCAGTATCCGGACGGAATCGACTTCGTGATGGTGAACGGGGTGGTGACGGTGGACGACGGGGTCTACCGGGACGTGCGGCCCGGTCGGGTGCTGCGGCGAGGTGGTGGGTAGGGGGGTGCTCGGGAAACTCCAGGGTGTGGCACGGCGGGCGAGGGTCGTCCTACGCCCCCCTGGGCAACAGCCTCGGCCTTCCGACCAACTCCATCGCACCGAAGTCCCGCTCGTCCAGCGTCACGATGGCATGCGCGCCGAGTCGCTCGGCCACCGCGGCGACCACGGCATCCACCAACCCGATATCGAGATCGACATACCGCGAGCAGAGCTCGTGGGCTCGATGCAGATCGTCCGGCGTGCCCCACTCGACGACAAAGAGCCCCTCGGCAAGATCCGTCCTCCAGGCGGAGCGAGCCGTCCGGCCGAGGTAGCGGCCGACCAGGTAGTCGACCTCCGGAAGGATCGCCCAGGGCAGGATCCAGTCCGCCCCGCCGTCGTCGTAGAGGTCACGGATGGCTCGGTGGTGACGGTCACTCCCGTCGATGAGCGCCACCAGAGCGCCCGTGTCGGCGACGATCACCGGGTATCACGGCCCATGTCGTCGAGCCGATCCTCGGAGCGCTCTGCGAGGTCGCCGCTCCGGCTTCGCCCGGCCCCGATGCTCGATGGACGTCGCGCAGGGGGCCCCTTACGCGCGTACTCCGAAACCGCTTCCCGGACGAGCTCAGCCGCCGACCGGCCCTCGGTCTCGGCCTGAGCCTTCAGCCGGTGATAGTCGGACCGATCCAGGTAGACCGTCGTCTTGATCGTGGCCATAAGGTACCATATATGGTATATGGCATTCTATCAATTCGTGCTGGACTCGTCCGAAGCAGCATCACCGAATGGCGCGCACGGCCGCCCCGGTAGCCAAGTCGACGAGCATCGCCGCCGTGAAGCTGAGGAGCGTACCGATGAGGAGGCAATACGCCAAGAAATACCGACGCCCGTGCGGGTCGCCGTCCGATCGATCTGGAACACGAAGTCCGCCAACAGATGTCCGGCGTGGCGCGCCATGCGGGTCGACCCGGGGATCACCCTCCGCGAGGACTGAATTCGACTAGGGTCGGTAGCGTCCGACCCTTCGGCTCGGTGAGCGTCGATGGCCCGTCGGACATGGGTCGTGTCACTCCCGAAGAACGCGGTGGATGATGTCCAGGAGCGTGTCGGCGGTGTAGGGTTTGGGCAGGAAGTGCTCCACTCCCGAACCGAGAGCCCGCATCACGCGGCCGGTCGCCCCGATCCCGCTCGCGCCGATGATCTTCACCTCGGGGTTCATGCGCTTCAGGGCGTGTACGGTGGCGGGACCATCCATGATCGGCATGACCATGTCGGTGAGCACGACGTCGATCTCCTCGCTCATCCGGCCGTAGATCGCGACCGCGTCGGCACCGTCGGCGGCGGTGACCACCCGGTACCCGAATGCCTCGAGCGTTTGCCGGGTGATGTCACGGATCGAGCTTTCGTCATCGATGACCAGAACGGTCTCCCCGTTGCCGCGCGGGGCTTCTTCCCCATCCCGAGCCGGGGACCGGGTGTCGTCGGAGTCCAGGGCGGCGGGAAAATAGAGTCTGAAGGTGGTTCCGGTGCCGGGCTCCGAATACACGTTCACGAATCCGCCGTGGCTTTTCAGGATTGCCGCGACGGTGGACAAGCCGAGGCCCGTTCCTTTGCCGACCTCCTTCGTCGTGAAGAACGGATCGAAGACCTGGGACGCGACGTCCTGCGGCATTCCGGTGCCCGTGTCCACGACGGAGACCCGGACGTGCGGACCCGGCGATGCGGCGTGGGCCATGGACGCGTAGTGCTCGTCCAGCTCCGCGTTCTCGGCGGTCACCGTAATTCGGCCGCCGTCCGGCATGGCGTCCCGGGCGTTGACCAACAGGTTCATAAAGACCTGGTGGACCTGGGTGGGATCGCCGCGGAGGGGCCAGAGATCGTCCGGTACCTGCCGGACCAAGGTGATGTTCTTCGGAAAGGTGTCCCGCACGATGCGCTCCATGTCGGCGAGCGTGCGCTCCAGGTCCACGACGAGATCGGCACGGTCGACGCCCCGGGCGAACCCGAGCACTTGTTGGACCATATCGGCGCCCCGCTGCGCGCTCGATTCGATGGCGAGCAGGGTCTCGGTGAGCCCAGGGTCGTCGATCTCCTCCTTCAGGAGGCCGATGGATAGGAGGATCGGCGCGAGCACGTTGTTCAGGTCGTGGGTGATGCCCCCGGCCAGGGTCCCGATGCTCTCCATGCGCTGGGCCCGGAGGAACTGCTGGAGGAGCTTCTTCCGCTCCGTGATGTCGGTGTTGATGACCAGGATGCGATACGGCTCACCGTTCTCGTCACGCACAAGGGACCACCGCCCTTCGACGGTGACGATCGACCCGTCCTTGCGCTTGTGATCGAGCTCTCCCGACCATTCACCCTGTTCCAGCACGGCGGTCGTGGCCTCGTCGAAGCGGACGGGGTCTTCGTAGAGCAAGTCGCGTATAGACCTGCCCCACACCTCATCCGGACTCCACTGATAAAGGCGCTCCGCCCCGGCGTTCCAATACACGACGGAGTGGTCGAGCTCACGCACCAGAATCGCGTCCTGGGCCCGGTCCAAAAGCTCCGCTTGCTCCCGGAGCCGGAGCTCCGCCCGGCGTTCCGCGGTGACGTCCCGGAAGTAGACGGCGAGACCCTCGGAGGACGGGTAGGCCCGGATGTCGAACCACCGGTCGCGGGGTGGACAGAACTGCCGGAACTCGACGCTTCGTGACTCTTCGACAGCTCGCCGGTACTCCACGTCCGCTTTCGTGCCTTTGGCCTCGGGGAAGCGGTCCCAGACCTCTTGGCCGAGCAGCTCGTCCCGGGAGCGCTCGAGGACGCGCTCGGCCTCGGAGTTCAGGAAGGTGAAGCGCCAGTCACGGTCGAGCATGTAGAAGGCGTCGGTGACGCTCTCGAGGGTCGTAGCGAAGCGACGTGCCAACGCCTCCGCTTCCCGCCTGAGCTCCATCTGGTCGTGGATATCGATGGCAGAGCCGTACCACTTCACGAGGTTCCCGTCGCGGTCACGAAAGGGGATGGCCTGCGTGAGATGCCACCGCCAGGCACCGTCGTGGCGACGGATCCGGAACTCCATACGGTAGGTGTCTCCGGTCTCGACGCTATGGCGCCACGCCTCCGTCGTCCGGGCACGGTCGTCGGGGTGGATGAGCTCCAACCATCCGTCGTCCGCCAGGTACTCTTCCGTGACACCGCTGTATTCGTGCATGCGCCGGGTCTGGTAGTCGATCCTGCCGTCCGGCTCGGCACTCCACACGACCAGGGGGAGGGACTCGGCTACCTGGCGGAAGCGGCGGTCGCTCTCCCGTAAAGCTTCCTCGGCTGCCTTGAGGTCCTGTATGTCCTGGAACGCGCCTTGCACGCTCCGGATGACCCCCTGTTCGTCGCGCACGGCTTCCCCGATCTCACGCACCCAACGCAGCGCACCATCCCCTCGAACGATCTGGAGGATTTCGTCGAAGGGCTCCCCGTCCGTGGCGCACCGTCGGAAGCGATCCTCGATGAGGCCACGCCATTCCGGCGCGTAGAACTCGAAGGCCTCCTCGATGGTCGGCGCGTAGCCGGGCGGCATCCCGTGGAGCAAGGCGACCTCGTCCGACCAGGCGGTCCGCTCGGGATCCATATCCACACGCCACCCCCCGATGAGGGCCATGCGCCCGATGACCCCCAGCATGCGCTCCCGCTCGGCCAGACGGCCCTCCACGGCGCGTCGGTGCGTCACGTCCTGGAAATAAACCGCCAGCCCTTCGGTCGAGGGATACGCGCTCACCGAGAACCAGCGTTCCAGAGGGGGATAGAAGGCCTCGAAGGTAACGCTGCTGTTGTCCTCGAGGGCCCGGTGGTATTCGGTGTAGAACGGGGAGCCTACCGCCTCGGGGAACTCGTCCCACACGATGTTTCCCAGGAGCTCTTCCCGCCGGCGCTCGAGCACCCGCTCGGCCTCGGAGTTGAGGAAGGTGAAGCGCCACGCTCCGTCCAGGGTGAAGAAGGCGTCGGTGATGCTCTCCAGGGTGGTGGAGAGGCGACGGGCGAGGCCTCTCGCCTCCTCGTTGGCGCGCACCTTGCCGGTAGTCTCCGTCACCACCACCAGCACCCCTTCGATATCGCCGTCGTCTCCCCTCACCGGGCTGTAGCTGTAGGTCCAGTAGGCATCCTCGAGCCTTCCGTTCCGTTCGATAGGGACCAGTTGGTCCTCGTGCCAGGTCGCCCGTCCTTCGTGCATGACCTGGTCGACCTGCGGTCCGATGACGTCCCAGATCTCGGTCCAGCAGTCTCGAGCTCGCTGCCCGAGAGCGGCGGGATGCCGGCTGTCCTCGCCCAGGCTCGGGCGGTAGGCGTCGTTGTAGATCTGGACGAGCTCCGGCCCCCACAACAGGACCATGGGGTGCCGTGACTCGAGGACTGTCCCGACGGTGATCCTGAGGCTCGTAGGCCACTGGTCGGGCGCCCCGAGGGGCGTCGACGCCCAATCGTGGCGGCGGCAGCGGGCGGCCATCTCGCCGGAGCCGGGGAAGATCTGTTGCACGTAGGCACCGGGGTGAGCGTTGGGGAGGGGCTATGCTCCCCTGAGTATTGCTCGTCGTTGGACGAAGGGCAAAGGTACCGATGTGCTCGGGGCCCAGGCAGCGCGCATTGCACCACCCGTCAGGGATATCTACCGTGTGCAAAGCCATCCGCCCCCCAGCAGCGTTTGACCTTGACCCTCTCCGACGCCAAGACCTCGCACCTCGCCCCGGAAGCCCCACACGCGGAGCTTGCCCGGAGCTACCTCGAACACCTCCTGGCGGGACGCCGGACCGAGGCGGGCGACCTCGTGCTGGACGCCGTCCGCGCGGGAACCCACGTCAAACAGGTCTACCTCCACGTCTTCCAGCCCGTACAGTGGGAGATCGGTCGGCTCTGGCAGACGGACCGGATCAGCGTGGCGAAAGAGCACTTCTGCACCGCCGCCACCCAGTTGATCATCTCGCAACTCTACCCATGGGTGTTCTCGGGAGTGCGCGAACGGGGCACCATGGTCGCGACGGCCGTGCCGGGCGAGTTGCACGAGCTGGGCATCCGGATGGTCGCCGACTTCTTCGAGATGGCGGGATGGGAGACGGCCTACCTCGGCGCGAACGTTCCGGCGGACGGCGTTGCGCAAATGGTCGACGAAAAGGCGGCGGACGTGTTGGCGGTGTCCGCCTCACTCCTCGAGCACGTCGATGCGGTCCGGGAGGTCGTGGATACCGTGCGGGCGCTCCCGGGGCGCGACGACCTGATCATTCTGGTGGGCGGACACCCCTTCAACGCGGACCCCGAGCTCTGGCGAAGCCTGGGCGCCAACGGCTACGCCCACGATGCGGAGCAAGCGGTGGCACGGGCCGAGGCGATGGTGCCGGGGCGAGGTGCGTCATGACGGACGACGGTAAGGAAGCACCCGACTCGGACCGGTGGACGGAAGGTCTGATGCGGATCAACAACGAACAGGCGAACGAGCTTCGGGAGACACGCAGGGCTCTCGAGCGTGGCCGCGCGGGCGAGTCGATGTCGGAGGAGGCGCTATTCGACGAACTCACGCGGGTCAACAACGACTTCGCCAATCTCCAGCGAGAGCTCGTGCGCGCGAACACCCGTCTCCAACAGCTCAATGAAGAGAAGAACCGCTTCCTGGGGATGGCCGCCCACGACCTCCGGACTCCACTCGGCGTGATTTCGAGCTATGCCGAATTCCTCGAGGAGGAGGCGACGGAACGCCTGACCGAGGAGGAGGTCCATTTCGTCCAGTTGATCCGCCGCACGGGTGATTTTCTGCTACGCATGGTGAACGAGCTCCTGGACGTGGCGAGCATCGAAGCGGGGCGTCTCGAGCTGCGAGTGGGAGAGTCGGACCTGATGTCCCTGGTGCGGAACACCGTGCGTTTGATTTCGCCCATCGCCGCGGCGAAGTCCGTGGAGCTGAAGGTGGCGGACACGACCGAGATCGAGCCGTTCTACTTCGACCCGGACCGGGTGGAACAGGTGCTACACAACCTGCTCGGCAACGCCGTGAAGTTCTCCGAGAAGAATGACGTGGTGAATGTGCGGCTCGATCAGGACGGTGACGACGCCTGGGTGCACGTCGAGGACGAGGGCGTGGGCATCCCGGAGGATCTCCAGTCGCAACTCTTTCAGCCATTCGGCGGAGCGAGTCGCCCCGGGACGGCCGGCGAGGAAGGCACCGGGCTCGGACTCGCCATCGTTCGCCGCATCGTGGAGGCCCATGGCGGGGTCGTGCGCGTGAAGAGCCGAGTCGGAGAAGGGACGACGTTCAGCTTTTCGCTCCCCTTGGTCCGGTGATCGCGGCGCAAAGGCCCGAAGGGCGGGCCGCACGCATCCTTCTCGTCGACGACGCGCCGGACCGGGTGCTCCTGGTCTCCCGCATCCTGAGCGAAGCCGACCACCGGGTGTGGACCGTCGGCTCGGGAGAAGCGGCCCTGGAACGTCTCGACGAGGTCGCACCCGATCTCGTGCTTCTGGATGTCGTGCTTCCCGGGATGTCCGGGCTGGCCACGTGCCGCCACATCCGGAGCTCGAGAGCGGGCCCCCGAATACGCGTCGTGCTCTTCTCGGGGCTCGCAATCACGTCCGAGACGCAGGCCGAAGGGATCGAGGCCGGTGCCGACGGCTACCTCACGTGGCCGTTGTCCCAAAGGGAGCTTCTGGCGCGGGTCGACCTCGCGTTACGCACGACCCGCACGGATCCAACAGTGCGTCCGGAGACTCCGCCTGATTCCCCCGCGCCCCGACCTCGAACCGCCATCGGCGTCCCCATCCTCACGCCACGCCAGGAGGAAGTGGTGGCGCTCGTGGCCGCAGGGCGCACATCGGCGGAGATCGCAGCCCTGCTCGACATCGCCCCGGGCACGGTCGAGACGCATCGCAAGGCCGCCATGCGTCGCATCGGAGCACGGTCGACGGCCGAGCTCGTGCGTTACGCGCTCCTGAACGGCATCGCGCACGTTTGACAGAGCTCGGCCGACGACCTACCCGTTTCTGGGTATAGAAGGGAGCGGCGGCATCTCGTACCTTCCGGCATGCCCGTCGGCCATGTCCCATCGAGGCACGGCCGCAGCCCCCCAGGCGAATCAGAGCGAAGCGTGACCACACCCACCATCGTCCTCAAGCTTTACGTGGCGGGACAGACGCCGCGAACCCGGGCGGCGCTGGAGAACCTCGAGTGTGTCTGCAAGGAAGCGCTCGAGGATCAGTGCGAGATTCAGGTTATCGACGTCCTCGAGCACCCACAGCTCGCGGAAGACGAGAAGATCTTGGCCACGCCCACCGTGATCCGGGAACTTCCCCCACCTTTGCGGCGGGTCATCGGCGACCTCTCGGAGAAGGAAAAGGTCCTCATCGGACTCGACCTCGTCACGAAGCCATAGTAAGCCACGGTCGCGCCTCGCCCCCAACCCCAGCGCACAATGCAAGACACCGGTAGCGTCGAGAAGCTACGCACCTTCGTTCCCGGCCTCGACCATGTGGCTGGAGGGGGCATTCCGGCGGGCCGCACCACGTTGGTGAGCGGCACCGCGGGAAGCGCCAAGAGCACCCTGGCAGCCCAGTTTCTCGCGGGAGGCATCCGGGAGGCAGGCGAACCGGGAGTCTTCGTGACCTTCGAGGAGCCACCCGCGGACCTCAGGCGTAACCTGATCTCTTTCGGCTGGGACGTGGCGCGCTGGGAGAACGAGGACCTCTGGGCGTTCGTCGATGCGTCCCCGGAGCCCGAGGACGATGCGGTCGAGGCCGGCTCCTACGACATGGGCGCGCTCCTGGCCAGGATCCGGCACGCGGTCGAACGTGTCGGGGCGAAGCGGGTGAGCATCGATTCCATCGGGGCCGTGTTCACCCAGTTCGAAGACAGCGCTACGGTGCGTAGGGAGTTGTTTCGGATCTCCGCAGCGCTCAAGCGGATGGAGCTCACGGCCATCCTCACGTCCGAGCGCTCCGAGGAGTACGGCTCGATCTCACGCTACGGTGTGGAGGAGTTCGTCGCCGACAACGTGATCGTCCTCCGCAACGCCCTCGCCCTCGACCGAAGGCGCCGCACGCTCGAGATCCTGAAGTTCCGTGGCACGACGCATTACAAGGGTGAGATCCCGTTCACGGTCGTCGGAGAGAGAGGCGTCGTCGTGATCCCGCTCTCCGCCCTCGAGCTCACCCACCGCTCGACGTCGACCCGGACTCCATCCGGCAGTCCAGACCTGGACACGATGTGCGGCGGCGGGTTTTTCCGTGACTCGATGATCCTGGTGTCGGGCGCGACCGGGACGGGAAAGACACTGCTCGCGACTGAGTTCATCGAGGGTGGCGTGGAGGAGGACGAGCGCTGCCTACTGTTCGGATTCGAGGAGAGCCCGGACCAACTCCGGAGGAACGCCTCCGGGTGGGGCGTCGATTTCGCGAGCATGGAGCAGGACGGGCTCCTGCGCCTCGAGTGCCGTTATCCGGAGACCGCCGGACTGGAGGACCATCTGATCGCCATTCGCGAGGCCGTGGAAGACTTCAAGCCCGCGCGCGTCGCCGTGGACAGCCTGTCCGCGCTCGAGCGTGTCTCGACGGAGCGCGCGTTCCGCGAGTTCATCATCGCCCTGACGTCCTTCCTGAAGAGCCAGAACGTGACGGGATTGTTCACCGCGACCTCCCCTAATCTGCTCGGGGGATCGTCGGTGACCGAAGCCCACATCTCGACCATCACCGACTCCATCATCCTGCTCCGCTACGTCGAGTCGTACGGTGCGATCAAGAGGGGGCTGGCCGTGCTCAAGATGCGCGGCTCGCCTCACGACCATAATATACGTGAATTCATGATCGACGGAGCAGGCATGCACATCGGAGACTCGTTCCAGCACGTGACCGGCCTTCTGGCCGGCCACCCCGAATACGGGGCCCCGAACGACTCCGGAGCGCCGGGGCCCCGCCCAACCTCGTGAGATAGACGATACTCGTGCAGCCCACGGACACACCCGCCGGAAGACAGCCTGCCGAAGGCGCCGCGCGCATCCTCGTGGCCGACGATCGTGCCCCCACGCGAGAAGCCGCGATGCGGATCCTCTCGAAGGCTGGATTCGACGTGCGTGGCGCCGAAGACGGACCCGGTGCCCTCGAGAGCATCGAGTCGTGGGGTCCGGACCTGGTCCTGCTCGACGTCGTCATGCCGGGTATGGACGGCCTCGAGGTACTCGAGCGAGTACGGGCACGGTTCGAGTTCGCGGATACCGTGATGGTGCTTCTCAGCTCCTTTCGTCTGAGCCCCGAGGACCAGGCGAAAGGGCTCGAAGCCGGCGCTGACGGCTACATCGCACGACCCGTAGATCATCAGGAGCTGCTGGCACGGGTACGTACGCACCTCCGTACCCAGCAGCTGGCACGCGAGCTGAGGGCGAGCGAGCAACGCTTCCGGGACCTCCTCGACAACCAGCCCGATGGCGTGTTGGTCGTGGACGAAGCCGGGATCATCCAGTTCGCGAACCCGGCAGCCGAGAAGCTGCTGAGTCGGCCGGCACGCGAGCTCATCGGCACGGACTTCGGCTTCCCCCTCACGGCGGGCGCCGAGACGGAGCTCGATCTCACGTCCTCCGAGGGCACCCGGGTGGTCGCCATGCGCGTCGGCGACACCACCTGGGACGGGCGAGCGGCCTGGCTCACGACGCTGCGCGACGAGACCCAGCGCCAGGCCGCGGCGGAACGCATGGCCGAACAAGCGGAGCTGCTCGACCGCGCTCAGGACGCCATCTTCACCTTGAACCTCGACGGGACCATCCGGTTCTGGAACGAGGGCGCACAGCACCTCTACGGGTGGCCTCCCGACGAAGTGGAGGGCCAGTCCGTGCATACCCTGCTCTTCCCGAGCCCACAGGAAGGGGAGGTCATCATGGCTCAGGTGCTGGAGCAGACGGACTGGCGGGGAGAGATGGAGCAGTGTCGTCGTAATGGGAGCACCGTCACGGTCGAGGGCCGATGGTCCGTGGTCCCCGACGAGAACGGCGAACCGGCGCGTATCCTGTGCGTGAACACGGATGTGACGGAACAGAAGGAGCTCCTGAGCCAGTTTCTGCGAGCGCAGCGGATGGAAAGCGTGGGGAGGCTCGCCGGCGGGATCGCCCACGATTTGAACAACGTTCTGGCCCCCATCTTGATGTCCATCGAGATGCTCCAGGAGGACACGGTCGACCCCGAGACGCTCGAGATCCTCGCCACGGTCCAGGAGAGCGCCCAGCGGGGCGCCGACCTCGTCAAGCAGGTCTTGCTCTTCTCCCGGGGCGTGGGAGGGGCCCGCATCGCCGTGGACGTGGCCAAAACGCTACAGGACCTCGGAAGGGTGGTCCGAGACACCTTCCCGAAGACCATCCAGCTCGAGTCCCGCATTCCGGACGACCTCTGGAAGATCAAGGGCGACCCCACGCAGATCCATCAGGTCTTCATGAACCTGTTCGTGAACGCACGGGACGCCATGCCGCAAGGAGGCCGGCTTCGCTTGGAAGCGGCCAACATGACGCTCGACGAACAGTACATGGCCATGATTGGCGAGGCCACCGCCGGGCCGCATGTCCGGGTCACGATCACCGACACCGGCGTCGGAATGAGCGCGGAAGTGCTCGAGATGGCCTTCGAGCCCTTCTTCACCACGAAGGAAGTGGGGAGCGGAACGGGCCTCGGCCTGTCGACGGTCGCGGCCATCATCAAGTCCCACGGGGGACTCATGAACCTCTCGTCGGAGCCCCGGAAAGGGACAACCTTCCAGGTTTTCCTCCCCGCCGAGCAGAGTGAAGCGACGGTCGAGCCCGCGAGCCCTCCGGTCGAGCGCCTCCTGGGATGCGGCGAGCTCATCCTCGTCGTTGATGACGAACGCTCCATCCGAAGCATCACGCAGCAGACGCTCGAAGCGTTCGGTTACAGAGCCGTCACGGCGTTGGACGGCGCCGACGCACTGGCCGTCTACGGCATGCGCGGCCAGGAGATCTCGGCAGTGCTCGTGGACATGATGATGCCCGTCATGGACGGGACGACCACCATCCGGGCGTTGCGCCGGATCGATCCGGACGTCCCGATCCTCGCATCGAGCGGCGTGGCCGAACACAGTGAGGTTGCACGCATGGATGAGCTCGCTGTCGGCTACTTCCTTTCGAAACCCTACACTGCGACGGATCTGCTCACGGCGCTCAAGGAAGTGCTGCCGGACGCAGAATGAATCGATGTGTGGTCAGCCGGTAACGCGGCCTCCGACCTGCTCGGCGGACCACTCGAGCAGCTCGTGCACTGCCTCGACCCACGCGTCGGAGAAACGTTCGCTGTCCGTAAACCAGGCCTGTACGGAATCGAGCGCCCCAACCACACCCCCGCGGTCGTCCGCCACGGCGGCGGCGAGCACCGTCCCCGCGCCGGGAATGCGGCCGCGCTCATTTTCGGGAAGACTCCGCGTGAAATGTTCGTCGGCCACGGCGAGCCCGTCGTCATCCATGAACCGGGTCCGCATGTCCCGCAGCGTCTTGGCGGCCGAGGCGAGCGAGGCGTAGCGACCGGGAGTCGCCGTGGAAACGTGCGCGACCAACTCATCGTGGAGCAGCTGCAGATGGCGCTCCAGGAGGAGTAGCGGCATGCCTCTCGCGGCCAACACGTGCCCGAGCCAGAGCACCCGCTCGATCGCCCTCGACTCGGGGATCCGGGCCAGCGTCACGAGCCACGCGCTGTCGCTGCGAGTGAACGCGAGCCCTCGGTCGCCGTATCGCGCCGCGTAGTACGGGAACGCGTCCCATGACCGCTCGCCCGCCCGCAACGCGACGTCCAGCTCGTCGTCCTCGACCGTCACGCGATGTGTGCCGGCCTCCGGGTTCAGCTCGAGAGCGGGAACCCACGCCGTCGTATCCGGAACCGGATGGATTACGCTCATGACCGCCTCGATGCCCTCGAAGACCACGAGCGCCGCTTCGCCCGCTTCCTGACGCTCCCCTTCCGAGACGGACGTACCGTCGAGCCGCTCCACGAAGCGAGCCCATTCGGGGCTCGCCTCCTCCTCTCGGCCGAAAAAGAACGTCAAGTCCCGCTTGTTGTAGGCGCCCGGACCGCGAACCATGCCCTGACCCAGAAGTCTCCCTCCGAGAAGGGACCCTCGAAACGTATAGAGGCAGCCGAGCAGACCCCCCGCCCGAGCCGGATCCATGCGGCGGATGCGATGCGCCAGCAGGTGCGCCCGGACCTCCGCGAGCGAACAGGTTTGCGGTCCCTCCGAGCCGAGCGTCTCCAGGTCACGGGCGGCCAGTTCGGAACGCGACAGGGAGGCCTGCTTGAACGGCTCGATGCGCGGATCCGTCGCCGCTTCGAGGAGCTCTTCGAAGCTCCGCCAGATCGTGCGCATGGCACGTAGATAGGTCACCAGCGCATCGGCCGGAAGCGTCCCCTCTCGCAACGCCGTAGCGGAAGGAAGCGCATCGAGGCGCTCATGTGTCTCACGCGTCTCGGACTTGAGCCGATCTCTGAGGCCAGATGTCATGGGTCCTTCAACAGGGGTTCCGCCAGAACAGCGGTCTTCGGTACCGTGCAGCCGCGACATCATGATGTCAACGCAAACCGACTCGACACGCAACGGGAGGCAAGTGAAGCGGGATGGGAGAAGGCACGGGGGACGGAGGATAGCGAGCGATCGCGCAACACAATACATTGCGCCACTGACTTCGTCCTACCCGAGGAGGAGCCCATGCCCGCCGTTCCCGACATCCAGCCCCTCGAAACCCGGACCGCGTCCCACCTCGACACCCTGCGGCACATCTTGGGCTCCGACCGCGCCATCGCCGAGTTGCTGGAGGTGTCGCCGTCGCAGGTGTCGCGGTGGCGACGGGGGCAGGTGCCGGACGACGAGAACGCCGACCGGCTCGGCGGCCTCGCGCTCGTGGTGGAGATGCTCGCGCGGTGGCTCCACCCGGACACCATCGAAGGGTGGCTTCACGGCCCGCACCTCCATTTGAACGACCGAACCCCGGCTCATCTGCTTCGCCAGGGCCGGGTGGCGGACGTGATCGGCGCGCTCGAAGCCGAAAAGGCCGGCGTCTTCGGTTGAGCGCCCGCACGTGAGCGCCCGCACGCTCTGGCGGGTCTTTCCCTGGGACGAGCGCGCATCCGAAGGAGACCGGTTCTCCCCTTCCTTCGTCCCCCCGCCGACCGGGCGAGGCCGGTTCGACCTGCCCCACGACATCTCGCGGGTCCTCTACCTGGCCGAGAGCCCCGAGCACGCGGTCGCCGAGCTCCTGCACCCCTGGCGGGGCCGGAGCGTGGATGCTCGCCACCTGGTGCGCGCCGGACGCCCGCTGGCCGCGGTAGAAGTGCAGGTGGACGAGGACCGGAGCGGGACGAAAGTGGCCGACCTCTGCGAGCCCGACGTCCTCGTCGCGCTCGACGTCGCGCCCGACCGGACCGCCTCGAGGCACCGCACGCTCACCCAACCGATCGCACGCACCGTCTGGGACGCGGGGTTCGCGGGCCTGCGGTGGTGGTCGCGCTTCTGGGGCGACTGGCACACGACCGTGCTCTTCACCGCCCGGCTGGAGGAGGGAGTGGCGGAGCGCGGAGGCGGGGTCGCGCGCCCGCTCAGCTTCGGGACCCCCGAGCCGCTCACCCCCACATCGCCCGCCGTCGCCGAAGCGGCGCGGGCGTTGGGGATCGCGGTCGAGGGCTGAGTCGGCCCCGACAGGGGGCGCCGCCTTGCCCGCCGGCCGAAGCACCCATATCCTCGCATGCGCCTCCCCCACCAATATCGTACCTGTCCCCTCCGGGAGGTCCCGCATGGCTGTTCGTTTTGCGTCCGACGACCCCGGCGCGCTCGAGACCGTTCTCTCGATTCTGCCGCAGTTGATCCTCATCGTCGACGAGGAGCTGACCCTCCGCTACATGAACCGGCCGCAAGGCGGATATCGGCCGGACCAGGTGGTCGGCATGAGCATCTTCGAGGTCGTCGACCCGGAGTATCGCGACGAGGTGCGCAGCCTCCTCGAGGGTGTGTTCGCTTCCGGGGAGCCCGCGGTCTACGAGGTCGCGGCGCTCAATGCCCAGGGCGAGCGGCAGTGGCACGAAGGTGTCATGCTGCATCTTCCCGGTGAGGACATGGAGCCCACGGTCGTCATCTCCACGACGAACGTGACGGAGCGGCGGCAACTCCAAGAGGAGGCGGCGACGCTGCGGTCCCTCATCCCCCTGTGCTCCTGGTGCAAGCGGGTCCGTACGGACAGCGGCTACTGGGCGACCGTGGAATCCTACCTCGAACGGGCCGGGAAGTCCCGGGTCACCCACAGCCTCTGCACGACCTGCGAGGCCACCATGCTCGACGCGGCGTCCGGGGATCGCTGAGGGGGCCGAACGGGCCGGCCCGACCCGTAGAGGATCCCGTAAGGGGTGACTCGGCTGAGCCCCACGGGCAGTGGTGGGTGATGTTCGACGGATGACCACTGAATGGTGGTCGACGGAAAGGCTTCAGTCGGTGGAAGAAGCGAGCGTGGCCAAGAGTTGCTTGGGTGTCACGACGGGGATCGAGGAGGACTGGAAATCGGACGGGTTCCGAGTCACGAGGTAGTCCGCGCTCGCGCGCTGAGCGGATACACCCTGAACCGCGTCCTCGACGTCGCCCCAGCCCAGGGAGAGTGCCCGAAGGAGGACGTCCTGATCCAGGGGCGTCACCGTGACGTGATCTAGAAGGTCGATGAGAGCCGCCACAGCGCGTTTGTGACCGAGATGCTTGGAGGCGAGGTAGTAGAGCGTCGTCACCGAGTGGGCCGCGACAAGCCCTTCGACCTCGATGCCGTCCAGGAGGGAGAGCACGGTCGCGGAATCCTCCACCCACGGCTCCCGAGCCGCCAGGACATCGAGGATGACGTTGATGTCCAGGAAGAGGCGCATCAGGAATGCTTCTGCTCGAGGTGGCGCCGGTAGTCTTCCACGGACGTATCGCTCGGCAGGATGCCGCGAAGCCGCCGCACCCACGGAGCCAATGTCGGCTCGGATGGAGCGTCGAGTTGGCGCAGGTAGGAGGTGACGAGTTGGGAAATGCTCGTGTTGTGCCGAGTGCTGTAGCGGCGGGCCCGTTCGATCACCTGCTCATCGACGCTGAGAGTGAGCTTTTTCTTGGAAGTCATCATCACTCCGCCGGAGTCTATACGTATACACTACCTCAAGATATACGTACAACACAAGGAGGGGAAGCGCCCATCCAGGTAGCGCATGCGTAATCGGCCGCGCGCGTACCCCGAGGAGATCCTCCCACCCGCCTACCCGACCGGCAGCGACAGCACGAACCGCGCTCCGACCGGCTCCGCGTCTTCCACCCGGACCGTGCCGCCGTGCGCCTCGGCGACCATCCGGCAGAACCGCAGTCCGAGCCCGCGACTGTCGGCGACCCGGCGCCCCGAGCCGCGCTCGAGCCGCGTGTACTTCTCGAAGATCCGCTCCCGGAGCTCTTCGGGGACGCCCGGTCCTTCGTCCTGCACGGAGAGGCGAACGTCTCCGCCGGGCCCCGCTTCGGCTTCGAGCAGGATCCGCCCGCCGTCGGGGCCGTACTTCACGCAGTTGTCGACCAGGTTCGAGAGCACCCGGAAGAGCAACGAATGGTCACAGGCGACGGCGAGCTCGTCGGTGACGGGCGCGACCTCGATGCCCGGTGCCCGCGCGCGGACGGCACGGGCGACCTCGTGGATAAGCTCGCCCGCCGGGACCGTCTCGCGTTCGATCTCGAGGCGCCCGTCCTCGGCCAACTGGAGGTCCAGCAGATCGAGCGCCATGCGGTGCATGCGCTCGGCCGCGCCACGGATCTCGGCCGCGTCGGCGCGCACCTGTTCGGCGTCCAGGTCGTCCGCCGTCTCCAGCAACTCGGCCAGCGCCATGACCGTCGTGATCGGGCTCTTCAGGTCGTGGACGACGAAGCCGTTGAGCTCCTCCTTGAGACGCTGCGTCTCGCGGAGCTCCTGGTTCGTGCACACCAGGTCCGCCCGGGCCCTGGCCAGGGCACTGACGTCGCGAAAGATGACCACGGCGCCGTTGATCGAGCCGCCGTCTCCCCGGAGCGGCCGCGCCGAGCATTCGATCGTCACCTCGTCCGCCAGCTCCGGGTTGCGGATGAGCATCTCGACATCATCGGGCTCTTCACCCGCGAGCGCCCGAACCAGGGGATAGTCGGCTTCCGGGAAGGGGGTGTCGGTGCCCGGAACGAAGACCCCGTAGTGGTCGGCCCACTCCGAGGGCGGCCGGTCCGTCCGCATGATTCCGAGGATGCGGTCGGCCACTCCGTTGGAGTATAGGATGCGGCCATCCGTGTTCGCGATCGACACGCCGCTCGCGAGCGCCTCGAGGACGGCATGGACGTTCGCCGAGGAAAGGTCCCCCGGGAGCTTGGTCATAGGACACACGTGGGCTGTGTTGGAGCAGGGAGGTGCTCGGAACGCCTTGGGGGGGGCAGCCTCAGTTTACCCATAGCGCCGCCCGGGGCCATGACGCCGTCGGATCGGAGGGATTCCGTGCTCCAGCGGTCTCGATCCACGCACCGCACCCCCACCCCGGGTGGCGTGAACGCCCCACCCCCCACAGATTGACGAAGATTAAATTAGGTGTCCCTCAATCTGGAGGTACCATGACCAGCGCGCGTTCGACCTTCCTCGCCATGGGCATGAGCTTGCTCCTCGTCGCGTGTGGCGGCGACGACGATCCTACCGGCGTCAACGGAGGAAACGGCAACGGGGACGACGACATGGTGCTCGACAACCCGTCGTTCGCCGACGACATCAACCCGATCTTCTCCGAGCAGGGCTGCTCGGCGAGCCAGTGCCACGGCGGGGGCGAGGCCGGCCTCACGCTGAGCTCGGACGCCGCCGCCAACCGGGCCGAGCTCGTGGACGTGGCGTCGACCCAGGAGTCCGAGTTCCTGCGCGTCGATCCCGGGGACGCCGAGAACAGCTACCTCGTCATCAAGCTCGAGGGCCGGCAGAGCGTCGGGGACCAGATGCCGCTCGACCAGTCACCGATCGACGACATCGACCTCGGCAACATCCGCAACTGGATCGACAACGGGGCGCCGGACAACTGAGCGAGGCACCGGTAGAGGATGAGGCTCTCACCGGCTCGGTGGGCTGACTTCGTCCCATCCCACCATCTGCAGCACCGACGGCCGGCCCCAACCTGAGGGGTCGGCCGTTTCTCTCGCCTGGAGGTCACCGCGCGACTCGCTGGGCTCGGACTCCACGGATATCCTCGTCCTGGGAGCCTGTGACTCCTCAACCACCGACGACACCCGAAGGTCGCGGACGATCATCCTGATATGGCCGTCCGCCAGCGGTACGCTTATGTTCTCGTCCAGAAGGGCCGAGACTTGAAGCCCGGCGCGGCCGCCACGGTAAAGGCCGCTCTGGAGTTCCTCGACGCCTGGGAGAAATCTGATGTCGAATAGCGTGAAAGAGTACCTGCGCCTCCCGTACACCAGGAGGGCCGAGAAGATAGAGAACGAGGGCGTGACGGAGTTCGTCGCGTATGTTGAAGAGATCCCGTGGGTCCGGGTTCACGCGGACGAGCGGGAGGAAGCCTACTTTCTGCTCGGGGAGAGCCTCGAAGATGCATTACAGGCCATGATCGACGCGGGCGACGAGATTCCGATCCCGGCCGGAACCTTTGAGCGCTATGGTGAGCCCCACAGCACCGAGTCGGCCCCGGACAAGCCGCGGTGGTCGACGAGTATGCAGCCCGATGCGATAAACTTCGAGCCCGACTACGAGACCGAGAGTTGGGCGTCAGGAAACGTAGACCCGGAACGGGCGCTCACGAGCGAGATTGCCTAACAGCGCCCATCCAGTCATTCCCGACGTGAGCGGCCGGCCCCAACCGAAGGGGTCGGCCGTTTCTCTTGCCTGGAGGTCACCGCGCGACCCGCTGCGCTCGGACTCCCGGACTCTACGAGAGTGTCAAATTCTCAACCGTTGGTTTTGTCCAAGGGCAAACCGGTGATGGCAGAAGCGGGATGTGCCGGCGTTCCGTCGCGCGGATGGAGCGAAGGAGCTTCAATGAGGCCGCGCCCCGAAGGACGCGGAAGGCCGGAAGACCTTCAAGCGTGGCGTGAAGCGCCAGCACTCGCTTCAATGAGGCCGCGCCCCGAAGGACGCGGAAGGCCACGGCACGCCGTACTGATCCGTGCACCAGAGATCGCTTCAATGAGGCCGCGCCCCGAAGGACGCGGAAGGACTCGAGATAGCGACCCCGATGGCTCGAGATTTCAGCATGCTTCACGAGCCGCGCCCCGAAGGACGCGGAAGGCGGAGACCTCCGCAGTCGGCCAGCTATCCTCGTGCTTCAATGAGGCCGCGCCCCCGAAGGACGCGGAAGGCGCAAGCGACGCACTGCGCCGAAGCTCGGATGGACTCGGGCCTGCTTCCAGTGAGGCCGCGCCCCGAAGGACGCGGAAGGCTCGAGGGCGGTCAGGCTGAACGCAAGCCGCTAGAGCGCGTACGGCGCATGCTCTCGACGAAGGCCGCAGCCCCGAAGCCGAGGCGCGCGAAGGACGCGCGGTACAAGGCCGCTCGGATCGCGCGCCTGGCGTCTGTGTCGATAGCTTCAATGAGGCCGCGCCCCGAAGGACGCGGAAGGACCTGAACGACGGCGAGACGCGTGCCTCACGTCGTGCCGAGCTTCAATGAGGCCGCGCCCGAAGGACGCGGAAGGGAGGACAGCACGCTCCACTCGGGGCGCGGAGATCTGCGCGGCTTCAATGAGGCCGCGCCCCGAAGGACGCGGAAGGGCGCACGGTTTCGATGGCGACCGGATGAATGACCTATCGCGCTTCAGATGAGGCCGCGCCCCGAAGGACGCGGAAGGGTGGGGCTCGAAGCAGCCCGATGCCATGCTTCGATCGCCCGCGCTTCAATGAGGCCGCGCCCCGAAGGACGCGGAAGGTGCTCCGGGCGATCGTCATGCGACGCACCTCGCAGTGCCTCGCGCTTCAATGAGGCCGCGCCCCGAAGGACGCGGAAGGGTCAGCGAGCGACGGCGTCGACCACGATGTTCGAGCACGTCGCTTCAATGAGGCCGCGCCCCGAAGGACGCGGAAGGAGGCGTCGCGTGCCGTAGCGCGCGGACGGAGTCGAGCAGCTGAGCGGGCTTCAATGAGGCCGCGCCCCGAAGGACGCGGAAGGGGCTGTCAGTCCGAGCATCATCGCGCTCGCAGGTCGTCGCTTCAATGAGGCCGCGCCCCGAAGGACGCGGAAGGAGTCATCGACCGGCTCGACGACTGCATGATGTGCGACAGCAGCTTCAATGAGGCCGCGCCCCGAAGGACGCGGAAGGGCGCTCGACCTATGCCAGCCCGACGGCGACGCTCGAGGCTTCAATGAGGCCGCGCCCCGAAGGACGCGGAAGGCGGAGGGATGCGGACGCGAATCGGCGGCACGTGCGGCGCGGCTTCAATGAGGCCGCGCCCCGAAGGACGCGGAAGGCGGCGCTCGAGTTCCGACGCGCGAATCGTCGACCGCAGCGCTTCAATGAGGCCGCGCCCCGAAGGACGCGGAAGGGCGAGGCCATGGCCTCCGGATGTCGTAGGACAGCTCCGCACGCTTCAATGAGGCCGCGCCCCGAAGGACGCGGAAGGGATGCGCGCACCGGATGTAGCCGGATCCGGCGCACGCTCGGCACAGCTTCAATGAGGCCGCGCCCCGAAGGACGCGGAAGGAGCGCGTAGACGACCACGCACGCGACGGCTACCGAACCGCGCTTCAATGAGGCCGCGCCCCGAAGGACGCGGAAGGGGGACGAGTTGCCGCTGGTCGCGCGACTAAGTCCATCGAGCTGCTTCATGGAGGCCGCGCCCCGAAGGACGCGGAAGGGAGCCTCGGTCGCGACGGTCGACGGACAGCGCGGCATGCGCTTCAATGAGGCCGCGCCCCGAAGGACGCGGAAGGAGCCGAGCTCGACCGACCGCGGTCAACTCGCGCCGAGCGCTTCAATGAGGCCGCGCCCCGAAGGACGCGGAAGGGCGCCGAGCTCTCGGACGCGCTGGCATGCGGCAGTCGACTGCTTCAATGAGGCCGCGCCCCGAAGGACGCGGAAGGCGCGGCACGCACGGACCAGTACACTCGCACCGCGCGCTTCAATGAGGCCGCGCCCCGAAGGACGCGGAAGGGCGCGAGCGACGTGCCGCACGACGCTCGAGCATCCGGCACTCGCTTCAATGAGGCCGCGCCCCGAAGGACGCGGAAGGTCCACCCGTCCGCTGATCGGCAGATCGTCATTCTGTCGCTTCAATGAGGCCGCGCCCCGAAGGACGCGGAAGGGCGAGTCTGCGCCGGTCGACGCTGACTTGTCGACTGCTTCAATGAGGCCGCGCCCCGAAGGACGCGGAAGGCGTCGGAGCGCCGTCCGAGTACGCTGGAAACGCTGTGGCTTCGATGAGGCCGCGCCCCGAAGGACGCGGAAGGACGAGGAAGACGTGACCGAGCGGCCGTCAGACAAGCGCTTCAATGAGGCCGCGCCCCGAAGGACGCGGAAGGGTCGCTGGGCTTTCGGACGTGTCGATCGGATCGGCTTCGCGGGCTTCAATGAGGCCGCGCCCCGAAGGACGCGGAAGGGCCTGGCCGGTCGAGCCGATGCGTCTCAGCGACACGGTCAGGGCTTCAATGAGGCCGCGCCCCGAAGGACGCGGAAGGAGGACCACCCGCTCGGCGCATGCTCGTACGCGTCTCGAGGCTTCGATGAGGCCGCGCCCCGAAGGACGCGGAAGGCGACGAGCCGTCGCGATGATCTCGATGCGATCAGTACGTGCTTCAATGAGGCCGCGCCCCGAAGGACGCGGAAGGGAGCTCGAGCTCATCGGCTGTCGGCGCCGAGTCGGCCGCGCTTCAATGAGGCCGCGCCCGAAGGACGCGGAAGGCACAGTGCGCGCGGCGACGAAGACGGTCGAGCAATCGCATGCTTCAATGAGGCCGCGCCCCGAAGGACGCGGAAGGGCGGCTGGACGTCGACGAGTCTGGCACGTCCACGGCGCGCTTCGATGAGGCCGCGCCCCGAAGGACGCGGAAGGGCGAGGTCGACGACCGTGCGTGGACCACGACGCTGGTCACGTCGCTTCAATGAGGCCGCGCCCCGAAGGACGCGGAAGGCGACGCGGTCAGCGAGCTCGACGAGGACAGCCGATGAGTGCTTCAATGAGGCCGCGCCCCGAAGGACGCGGAAGGACGCGGTGGCGTCCGGTCTCGACCGGACCAACCCGACGCTTCAATGAGGCCGCGCCCCGAAGGACGCGGAAGGGTCGGACTCGGCCGCGCGTCGACGGAACGCGGTCGCGGCGCTTCAATGAGGCCGCGCCCCGAAGGACGCGGAAGGGGCCGACGCGGCGATGTGGCGTGCTCGCTGACGTCGCTCGGGCTTCAATGAGGCCGCGCCCCGAAGGACGCGGAAGGAGCATGGCGATGGTCGCGAGCGCGGAGCGACCGACAGAGTGCTTCAATGAGGCCGCGCCCCGAAGGACGCGGAAGGGATAGGACGCACGGGATCGGCCATCCGATCGCGCCGCTTCAATGAGGCCGCGCCCCGAAGGACGCGGAAGGGCTGGCACCGTGCCGTGGCCGTCCGTGCGTGGTCGAGTGGCTTCAATGAGGCCGCGCCCCGAAGGACGCGGAAGGGGCACCGGTGGCAAGTGCCCTGATGCCACAATGCTGGACGCCACCATGCGAGCGCCGCAGCCAGATGACAACCGGGGGACCGTGTCACTCCGTCCAGCACTACACATAAACCGTTGTTGTCAAACAACTCCGAACGCTTCCCGTGATCCGGGGATCACTCAGCCGCTCGCGAATCATACGATATGCGAGCGAATGGCGGGCTCGTAACTCCGTCCTACGATCTCGAGGTGGTTCTCGAGCGGCCGATGTGCCCGGCCAAGATCCAGGATCATCACCTGATCTTCATCCTCCTGGATTGCCTGACGGAGCTCGATTCGCATTCGAATCAGCTCACGGTCGGTCAGTTCACATAGAAATACGCTGAACTGCGCCCAGTCCCCGAACCCGTGCAGTTCGTTGAAAACTTTGTCTCGCCGCTTGTCGTCCGAGACATCGTAGGCCACGAGGTATCGGCGGCGTCGTGTCTCCGTCATCGCGTCGTCATCGGAGGATAGGCAGGGATGTCACCTCTGAGCCAGCGGCTGAGGAGGCGTGCCTGCACACGTATCACGGATCGCCAGGAGCAGCGGTATCCGAACAGGGGATGGGTGACGAGCTGATCCAAACGCGCCTCATAGGCTCGCAGAAAGGCCTTTCGGCCCTTGGGCCCAAGCATGCAGCTGGCCTGCGACCGCTTGAAATTGCGCTTGGTCACCATGGCCGTGTTGATCGCGGTGAGGACGGCGCTGTCTACCACCAGGGGACGAAACTCTTCCATCAGATCGAGGGCGAGTGCCGGTCGACCGTGTCTCGGTTGATGGAAGAGCCCCCACCATGGGTCGAGCCCTTCCGCCATGAGGGCCACCGTACACTCCTTCGCGAGGATGGCGTAACCGAAGGAAAGGAGGGCATTGACAGGATCACGAGGCGGACGGCGGTTGCGCCCGTCGAAATCCCACTCGCTCTCGAAATCACGGGGCCTGAGCGCCCCTCCGAACGCCCTGAAATAGTGCGAAGCCAAGCCACCTTCGAGCCCGAGCAACTCTCCGATGGACTGTGCATGCGGAACCTTCTTCAGAAGCGCCTGCATCGCGGCTCCGACGTCTTTCGGACGTGGCCTTACATTGCGACCGATGAGGGTCCGCTGATTCGCCCCCTTTGCCTCGACGATCCGCCTGGCGAACGCGAGGCAGCGCTCTGGATCCCCTGCGGCTCCGAACTGGGCCTGCCGATCGAAGGCGTTTCGCAAGCCCATGCCGTGTGTAACCCCGTAGAACCAATGTCCAGTGGAGAAATGGACGATGGGGATCGACGCCTCGCAGAGCAGGTGAATGGCTTGGGCGGATACCGAGACATTGCCGAGGATCACCAGTTGGCTCACGTCCTTGAGCCGCGCGCGGCCGAGTTCCGCGCCGCTCCGCTTCACGACGAGCACTTTTTTGCTCTTACCGACCTTGGCTCCCTGTTCCTGCACATAGAACGGCAGCGCTTCATCCCGTGACGGATACAAGCGCCGTACGGGCGGGTGTGTATCCGTCGGACCCGCGTGCTCGCCCGTCGGGATGGCTTTGAGGACCAGAGTCTCATCGGGCAGGCAGATCCCACTCAAGGAGCAACCGCGGCACTTTGGGCTGTCATCGAGAGGAGGGGGGATAGTGGTCGATCGCTGAGCTGCATGCGCCTTCTCGACGAGTTCCTGCGTCCGATTCTCGAGCGCAGCATCGAACGGAACGTCTACCCTGGTCCGCGAGGCGGCGAAGTACAGCACGCCATGATCACTCCGATACCCGTGCTCGCGCAGCAATAATCCCTGCGCCATCAGTTGTACCCGCTCGGGCTCCCAGCTCCGCTCAGGGGTATCGGGAACACGGCCCCGTTTCGTTTCTACGGGAACCGCCTCCTCCCCGGCCGTGGAAACCAGATCGAGCTTGGCCGTTAGCCCGAGAGCTTCAGACCCGAGACTCACCGAGCGAGCGATCTCGGGCCGTTGGTCCTCTTCGTCCGCCGCCTCCCCGTCACCCGACGTCTCCGCCGAAGGGTCAGGAAGAACGTGGTCGAGGCGGTCGACCCTACGATGCACCTCCCGACCTTCTTCGGTGAAGCGATTGTCGTCCCAGCGCCCCTCGACGTGCATCAGGTGAAATAGGCGGGGGCAGTACGCATACTCGTTGAGCATACGCACAGGAAGGAGGTGACGCGGACCGCCGTGACTCACGGCTCTACACCGCGCTCTTGAACGTTCCGAGCCCAAAGTGGCAGCCGAATCCCAACGCGAGCGGGCCGCGCACGGGCTCGGGAAAGGTGAGGTGCCAGAAGCTCCCCCCGGTGTCCGGTTGGACGCTCCTCCGTCGCTTCCCGCGACTTCGGAATCGGTAGAAGTGAACGGGACGCCGTTCGCGGCCCTTCACAGTCACGCTCTCCCGGGGCTCGACCACCGGTTCCGGCATGCCGCGTAGACGGCACTCTCGGCGAATCTGTTCCGCCACACCGAGATTCTTCTTCCGAAACCACGGGTGCAGGTACGGCGTCACCGACACCCATTCTGTCGCATGGGCCAAGAGGTGCCGGTCCGCGAAGTCGTCGAGTGTGCCATGCCGCTCGAAGGTCACGGCCCATTCCTCTCCCCCGCTCAACCAGATGCGATCCAGGCCCACGAGCGCGTCTAACGCGTGCTCGTCCAAGCCGCCTGCAGCATGAACAACGACGTGATCGACGTGCCCGTCTCCGTCCATGTCTTCGGGAAGATAGAACGCGTGCTGGTGCCGATTGTCGTCACCCATGTCGTGACCGGAGAGGATCGGCGGGACGTCGCCATCGGCCTCCGAGATACGGTCGGCCTTCGCCATGGCCGCCCTGCGCACCACCTCGCCCACTTTGATCGCGTCCTCGATGCGGGGAAGTGGCTTGCCGGCAAGAATCAGGCGTACCGTTGTAGTGCGCTCGGCCGGACGCTTCTTCCACAAGAACGAGGAGCGAGCTCCGAAAGCGTCAGCGGGGCGAACGTAATCCGCGTTCGCGACGCCCGGGTGTCGACTCCATCCCTGGGCACGGACATCTCCGGTGTCGAGCCGAAGCGCGTCGATGAAGCGTTCAGGCAAGGTCGCCAAGAGACGCTTTTGTCTAACGCCCAGCCGCCCTTCGTCGAGTCCCAGGGAGGCCACCTGGTCATCGCGCCACGCCTCGTACTGGTCGGGAGATACGGGTGTCGCGACCGATACGACCTCACTCTCGACCGTGTCGGCGAACGCGCTCGCATCATCGAGTGGAGCACAGTTCGGCACGCCCTCCCACCCCTCGAGCAACCGTGCTTCGACCCAGCTTTCAGCTCGCCCCAGGTATCCGAGGCGGTCGAGGAGCAGGGCGAGATGGGTTCGCTGGCCAGCGTCCAGGGACAAATCCGGCCAGTGCATCACCACATCCTCGTTCCGAGGAACACTGGCGAACGCGTCGAAAACCAGCGTCGTCTTTTCGCCGCGTCCTTCCCGGATGGGCATGTAATGTCGGGTGTGTGCAGACGACGCAGGGGGAAGAGCGAATCTCGGCTCCCGGGCTGCCAGGGCGGTCACCAACCGTTCGAGGTCGGCCTCGGAGATCTCGTCGGAATCAACCTTTCTGTGCCAGATCGCCACGAGCGTACGAAGCACTCGCCACGGCGACGGAGGCCACTCCACGGCAGCTTCGTTCACATGGGTCCCCCACGGCGTCGCATGGTATCGTCCGGCGAGAAAGCGGAACGCGATGGCCGTGCTCACGGCTACCCTCCTACTTCGAATAGGTCATGGAGGTCACCCGGGGCTCGGCGAAGAGTCCTTGGGCAGCCACGGCCTCGATGAGCCTGGGGATGTCCCCGGCCAAGTCCTTCTCGCCGGGCAGGGCGAACCCCTCAGGTCGGGTCACCCGCACTTCGGTAGCTTCGAGGTCGCATGCGGTGCGTAGCCGAAGCCCGGTCCGCAGGAAGCGGAGCACTTTAAAGAGGGCCAAGGCGACGAGCAGCTGCTCAACCTGAGCTCCGAGCCCGAAGCCCCGGATCTGTGCGAGGTCCAGGTTGAAATACGCCGTGATGTCCCCGGACACGTACTCATCCCTCGCGAACGGGACATTGCCGAACCCCTTGGCCGTATCACCCTTGGGGTTGACTTGGTCATTCTTCACACCACCGCTGGCGGCCACCTCGACGTCCCTGGCTTCGATGAAGCCGGAGAGAGAGCGAGGCAACCTCAGTCGACCTCCGGCAAGCTCCTTCTTGGCCAGAAAGACACCATGAAGGACAGCGTTGGCGTCGATACGCAACAATGTGGCGGCGAGCTTCCGGATATCGACCCGACCCTCCTCCAAGTGAGCGAGTTCACTCTTGAGCGCATCGAGCACGCTCTTGTCCTTACCCTCCAGGATATACGGAGAGTTGAGTCGGTGAGCCTCGAGAACGGAGTTGGTGAGAGAATCTCCGGACCCGTCGAGCACGTTGACGTAGGGCAACCCGCGCAGCGGCTCGACCCAATCCTGCTCGGACTCGTCCCAGCACACGGACTCCAACCGGTTGGCCACGCTTTGAGCCGACTCGACGAGCAGCATCGCACTGCCGTCGGGACCGGTGTACGTGGCCGCTCCCAAGTCCGGGAAACCGGTTGGCTGAAAACGGGTGCCCTGGATGGGCTTGAGATCAGCTTCGATCAGGAGTCGCGGCTCATCCGCGAGTGCTCCAAAGTCAAGAGACATGGTCAACCTTCCTGGTCAGCAGGAGTGAGAGCGGATCGGTCCGAGCCGCTTCGGAAGTGTGTGCGCAGGAGTGCGCCGAGATCGTGGTCCCACAGTGGGACCATCAGGGTGGAGAGAAGTCGTCTGCCGTCGATCCGCCCGGCCGAGGGAACCGACGCGGGCACCGGAAGCCCCCGTACGCGCAGCATCCGGTGCGCTTTCACGACCGCTTCTTGAACCCGTCCGGAACCCATCAACCGCACCAGCTCGTCCGGAGGGGGAGGTCGGATATCGGGCTCGGTGAGTCCTTCAGGTGCTCGAGGGAGCCGCGCCAAGACTCTGGCGAGCTGGGAGCTGGGAGTGAGGCAGGCTTTGAGCAGGGCGTACGCGGCCGGCGCCGGCACGCGGCTTGGGGCCACGCCGGCTCTACGAACGTTCGGACGGCTAACGAGGGAAAGACCCGCGACGAGGCCAGCGATCGCCCCGTCCCAGTCCGGACGGTCCAGCCAATCCACACTGGCAGAAAGAGAAACGGGGCCGCTGCTACGGAGGGGAAGCTCGGCGAGACTTTCAGCTCGTTGATCGAGCAGCCGGCGGCGCATCACTCGCCCGAGGCTGTCGTGAATTGACCCGAAGCCCCAGACGACCCGCCGCCGGCTGTGGTCGTGCTCGAGCCACGCGACCCTTCGCCCCGGCGCATAGCCGGTGACAGGAGCCATGTATTCCGCCATGGTGAGCACGATATTCCGTCGACCGCCCGTGTCCTGCTCATCTCTCACGCCGTGCAGCCCCGCAAGCCCTACCGCGAGCGCGAAGGCGGACGACCCGTCGTCGGCGGCTGTCGCCCAGTCGGAACGCAAGAGCGGTACGGGCCCGCATTTCTCGCGAGCTCCGGGCGACGCGGCGAGGTACCGCTGACACTCTCCGAGCGTGACGAGGATACGCCGAGTGGCCACTCCGGATTCTGTCCCCCGGGCGAGATCAAAGAGCCCGTCTTCCAATCGATGGAGGAGCGTGCGGAGGCGCGCGGGGGCCCTCCGATCTCCGGCCACACGGCGGAAACGGTCCAGCCAATCCATGCGATCGAGGTCGTCGATCAGATCCGCTTCGGGCCTCCTTTGAACCCGAATCCGACCCATGGCAGCCGCCAGGTAGGCGTTCCCCGATCGTTGCAGGAAGACGTATCGTTGAAGCGACTCGATTCCGCGATCCGTTCCGAGTTTGGCGACCGCGCGTGCGACGTCCAACCCGTCGCGAGGTCGTCGATCGCCCAACACGATGCGCCCTTCAGCCAGCAACCGCTCTACTTCCTGTCTTCGAGCGGCTCCTCCCCACAGCGGGACCCAGGTCTCGGCGCGGGCGGTGCTGGCATCGTCCGGCGCTGTGCCCCCTGCTCCGGAGCCGCTAGGCCGAACCGTGAAGGGGTAGGCCAGGATCCCCCGACCGGTGGCCTCCAGCCGCCGTACCGTCCCCGTCGCGAAAAGGATCGAACCTTCGATCATCAGGACGAAGTCCCACGGGTTGATTCGCGAGTCCCCGGAAAATCCGGTCTCGGCGTTGGGACCGCCGGCTGAACCGGGCGCGAACTGTCCGATCGCGGTTGAATGCAGCCCTGCCACCGCATGCCCGAAGAGAGAGGCGCCCAGAAGCTCATCCGAGCCATCCGCGGGCATTCCGTCTTCGGGGTCGATGAGGTCTGCGAGATTCGTCATGAAGTTGACCGTGAAATCGAGCCGTCCGTCGTTCCCACCCGTCCCGAGCAATGGAGGGTACAGGAGCTCATCCGTGCCCAGAGCGACCGCGGCATCGATCCACCGCAAGAAGGGTTCGTCGGCAGTGTTCCGAAGGCCTGTCACCAACTCGGCCTTCCCTTCCTTGGTGCTCGGCCGCTCCTCGAATCCCTTCTGCTCCACCACACGCTGAACTGCTTGAATCGCATCGCGAAGCACTGCCAAACGCTGGGCTCGGCCTTGCGTAATCCTGGCGAGCGCCTTTCGGCCCATGGCATCCTTGGGATAGAAGCCGCTCCCGCCATTCCAGGGGCCCAAAATCGGTGTCGGCTCGTACGTCGTCAGGAAGAAGCGTCGGAGCTCCTCGGTGCCCAGCGAGCTCTCGAGGTGAAAGACGTCGCGTTCCCACCAGCCGCGCGCCTCTCCGTCCGCCTGCTCGGAAACCAGACGAAGCACGCCCAGAGCCTTCAGGTACGATGCGAGAGGAGTGGGACGGCACCCGTCGAGTCGTAGGGTCGCCCGGCCGCGCTCGAGCGCCGTGCTTGGATTGGCATCAAACATCGGCCGCCCCTTCCTCCACACCCGATGCGCTCCAATCTGCTAGCCGGACCAGCGCTTCCAACCAACTGAGCTGAAAAGGGCCATGAGCTTCGAGTAGCGCCTGCGTGCGCTCGGTCCAGGAAGGTCCGGATGGGCCCCTTCCGAGGCGCATGAGGTCGAGCCGAAGCTCGGTTTGAGGAACACGAACACCATTCATGCCGAGGGCCGGAAGGATATCGCCATCCCATATCCCCCGTGCCACCAGCCGTCCGTCGTCCGGCATGGGCTCCGTGGGCATCGCCCGCAAACCCATGCGCACCTTCCCGTGGTGGGCGGCGATCAAGAAGGCAATGAGATCACGGTCGGCGTGGTCCGGGTTGTGTGCGAGCCATGCGAGCATGGAGGCCAGCTCATGACGGAAGAAGGGCCGCCGTTGGGTCGTTTCGCCATCGACCACTCGGTACCGCGGCCGCCCTCGCCCGGGCGACTTCGCCCAGAGCCGCTCCTCCCGCCCTTCTCCGGGCTCGGCCGCGTCCAGGAGCGCCGTTCGAAACGCGGGGTGCGCCTTCCCGATATCGTGCCACAATGCCGCCGTACTCACGGCTTTTGCTTCCGATATGGGTAACGCAACGCTTTCCGTGATGCGTTCGGCCTCCTGCTTCGCGTCCTCGAGATGAGCCGACAGTTCGACCCACGTCCGCGCGTGGCTGCGTGGGTCACCTCCGTACACCTCGTGCAAACCACCCTCCGCAAGCGTGAGAAGATCGAGCACGTCCGCTTTGCTCGAGGGTTCGAAACCCAGCTCGACGTCGTATCCACCATCCGTAGACCGGAGCAAGAGAACAGCCCCCGGGACGATGGAGTCATTCTTGGTCTTCCGCTGCCAACGCTCCAGCAAAGGGTCCCATTGCCAGGCGGCACGGGCGCGCTTCCGCACGGACTTCTTCAGGTACTCGTCGAACTGTCCCATCGAAACGTTACAGAGCTCCTCGCGTTGCGGAGAGGGTATTTCGTTCGCGGGACCGTCTTCGAAGACGCGCCAATAGACCTGAACCTGCGGGGGACCTTCGTCGCGAATGTACGGGGCGATATCGACGTCGAAGCCCTGAAGGTCCGGATCCGTGTTGAACAGCTCGAGAAAGTCTTTCCTTCGGACCACCTGATGGACCGGACGCTCACCGGAAACGGGGTTGAGCGACGCTGGAGAAACGTCGTCGCCGGCCGCTTCGAGAATAGCACGGGAAGTAGCCAGGTCCGCCGCATCGTAGGGCGCCGCATCCTTTCCTTCGAGCTGCATATCGATCCAGACGACCTCCGCCCCCTCCTCCACCTCTCCGTATCGATTACAACGCCCGAAGCGTTGGACCATAGAGCTCCAGGGTGCCAGCTCCGTGAACAAGCACGAGGATGTGATATCCACTCCGGCTTCGATGGCCTGGGTCGCCACGACGATCCGTCCTTCCCCACTCGAAACACCCTGCTGAAGCTGATCCTCGATAACCGCCCGCTCCGCCGACCGGAACCGCGCGTGGAGAAGCAGCGCTTCGACGTCGGGCACGACCTCCCGGATGGCTGCGTACAACGCTTGTGCTCGGTCGACGCGATTGACGACGATCAGCGTTTGAGAGCCGGGTTGATGATATTCCGCCACTTCGGCGGCCAGGGACTCCGTGTATTCGGCAACGGCGTTCTTCGCGGTTCCTTCTAACGTCACCTCGCTTCTCGAAAGGACCTTCTTCGCCGAGAGCCGGCCGGAAACCCTCTGCCGATCCTCGGCCGAGATGCGAAGCACGGCGAGATCACGAGTATGCGGAGCAAAATCGACCGTTTCCAGCCAGTCCTCCCGGAGCGTGGCCGAGAGCCACAAGCTCCGGCTCGTTCGTGCCTGAGGCCACACGCGCCGGAACGCATCGAGCTGGGCTGAAGTCTCCAGTGCCGGGCCCATCAACTGCACCTCGTCGTAGACCCACATCGCATCGTTGTGGAGGAGCGCGTAGTCGAGCGGCCACAGGTAGCGGCTCATGCCATAACCCCTCATCAACGCTCGGGAGAGCAACATGTCCTGCGTTCCGACAAGAAACGCGGCGCGATCGGGCTGGTCACGCCAATCGTCTTCGACCCTACCACCCATCAGTGTCCGGACCAGTGGAGGCTCGAGGCTTCGTGCCGTGAAATACGGCTCAGCACGCTCTATCCATTCCCCGACCACCGTCGATGTCTGGTCTACGAGCACCCGCATCGGGAGGCAGTACACAAGGCGGGTCGGCGTGGCCTCGTCGGCGTTGAGTCGCTTCCACAACCACGCCACCGCCACGCCGGCCGTCTTTCCCAATCCGGTCGGAACGTCCACGACATCCGGCCACGCTTCCTGGCCCATCCGGGCTTGGTGGGGAAACGGCTCGTTGCCCGTAACGTCTCTGAAGAAGGTGGAATAGCCTGCCATCGAACGACCTCGCCTGAGTCGAATGAATGCGGTGGATCGAGGGTTGCCGAAGTTTAGAGTTGGGGTATGACAACCGTGACGCTCGCGCAATGTATGGGTACGGATAAGCCGCGCGCGAGCCGCGGTTCGCACCCACCGTCCACTGCGTCAACAACGTCCCCATTACGCACGGCCCCCTCCCCCCACGCTTGACCCTCCTCCCCGGCGACCGTACGTTTCACTCCCTGAAACGAAGAATCATTCTTGATAAGGACGTGCTCGGGCATCGCGCCCGCGCGCACGTTATTTGTCGATAGCAGCGAGGGCCGCATGAGCGAGGCTCCCATACTGAAGATCGAAGGGCTCGAAGCGAAGGTCGCGGACGAGGAGTTTCCGATCCTGAACGGGGTCGACCTCGAGGTCCGGAAGGGCGAGATCCACGCCATCATGGGGCCCAACGGCTCGGGCAAGAGCACGCTGGCGAAGGTGCTGGCGGGACATCCGGGCTACCTGGTCACGAGCGGGTCGGTCACCTACCAAGGTGAGGACCTGTTGGATCTCGAGACCGACGAGCGGAGCCGCGCCGGCATCTTCCTGGCGTTCCAGTACCCGGTGGAGGTTCCCGGCGTCTCGATCGCGAACTTCCTCCGCACGGCCGTGCAGGCCCACCTGCCGGAAGGCGAGGAGGTCGACCTCTTCGAGTTCTCCGACACCCTCACCGAGCGGATGCAGATGCTCGAGATGGACGTGTCGTTCGCCGAGCGCCATGTGAACGACGGGTTCAGCGGTGGAGAGAAGAAGCGGAACGAGATCTTGCAGATGGCGATGCTCGAGCCGTCGCTCGCCCTCCTGGACGAGACCGATTCGGGGCTCGACATCGACGCGCTCAAGACGGTCGCGGACGGCGTGAACAAGCTGACCGCGCAGCACCCGGACATGTCGATCGTCCTGATCACGCACTACCAGCGGCTGCTCGACTACATCAAGCCCGACATCGTCCACGTGATGATGGAAGGGAAGCTGGTGCGCTCGGGCGGGCCCGAGCTGGCCCTCGAGCTGGAGAAGGAAGGCTACAAGGACTGGCGTCCCGAGGTAGCAGCGCCGAACACCCGGGCCGACGCCGACAGCGCCGAAGCCTGACCCCATACCGGAGGACCCTCCCATGCCTCAGAACGACACGATCAAAGACCTCAACCTCGACGAACATCGGTACGACTTCGTCACCGAGGGCAAGCCCAAGTTCCGGGCGGAGAAGGGCCTGTCGGAGGCGGTCGTACGGCAGATCTCGGAGCACAAGGAAGAGCCGGAGTGGATGCTCGAGTACCGCCTGAAGGCGCTCGACATCTACAACAAGAAGCCGATGCCCACCTGGGGCGGCGACCTGACCGACCTCGAAGACACCCTCGAAGAGATCTACTTCTACGTCCGCCCCCAGGACAAGATGGAGCGCTCCTGGGACGACGTCCCCGACGAGATCAAGGACACGTTCGAGAAGCTCGGCATCCCCGAGGCAGAGCGGAACGTTCTGGCCGGGGTGGGTGCGCAGTACGAGTCCGAGATGGTCTACCACTCGCTCAAGCAGGAGTGGGAGGAGCAGGGCGTCATCTTCGATTCGATCGAGGACGGCCTGAAGAACCATCCGGAGATCTTCCGCGAGTACTTCGGCACGGTGATTCCGGCCGGGGACAACAAGTTCGCCGCGATGAACGCGGCGGTGTGGTCGGGCGGCTCCTTCGTCTACATCCCGAAGGGCGTGTCGCTCGAGACGCCGCTGCAGGCCTATTTCCGCGTCAACTCGGAGCGGATGGGTCAGTTCGAGCGGACGCTCATCATCGTCGAGGAAGGCGCGCAGGCGCACTACATCGAAGGCTGCACGGCGCCGGTCTACTCCACCGAGTCGTTCCACTCGGGCGTCATCGAGATCGTGGTCAAGGACAACGCGCGCTTCCGCTACACGACGATCCAGAACTGGTCGAACAACATGTACAACCTGGTGACCCAGCGGGCGATGGTCGAAGCCGGGGGGCACATGGAATGGCTGGACGGGAACCTGGGCTCGAAGCTCACCATGAAGTACCCCTCCTGCTACCTGCTGGGCGAGGGCGCGCACGGAGAGATCCTCTCCATCGCGTACTCCGGCAACGGTCAGCACCAGGACACGGGCGGCAAGGTCGTGCACGTCGCGCCGAACACGACGTCCTCGATCGTCTCGAAGTCGATCTCGAAGGGGACCGGACGGTCTACCTACCGGGGTCTGTGCAAGGTCTACGAGGGCGCGCACCACGCCCGCTCGAACGTCGAGTGCGACGCGCTGCTCATCAACGATACCTCGCGCACCGACACCTACCCCTACATCGAGATCGACGAGCAGGACGCGAACGTCGGGCACGAGGCCTCCGTCTCGAAGATCGGGGAGGAGCAGCTCTTCTACCTGACCAGCCGGGGCATTCCGGAGGACGAGGCGATGGCCATGATCGTGCGCGGCTTCATCGAGCCGATCGCCAAGGAGCTGCCGCTGGAGTACGCGGTCGAGCTCAACCGCCTCATCGAGCTCGAGATGGAAGGCTCGGTCGGTTGACCGGGGCTCCGCTCCCGCAGCGCACTTCACACCCATGCACGATATCGGCTTCATGGAAGGCATTACCGACGCGTTGAACGGCGCCGCGGTCGAGCACGTCTCACGGGGCGAGCCCGAGTGGCTCCGCGAGCGCCGCGCCCACGCCTGGGACGTCTACGAGCGGACCCCGCTCCCGACGACCAAGCTGGAGGAGTGGCGCTACACCGACCTCAAGCGGAAGCTCGACCTCGACGCGCTCCGGCTCAGCGAGGCCGAAGCCGCGCCCGACGATCCCGAGGCGTGGCCCGAGCGGCTCCGCAAGGCCATGGACGAGGACCGCGTCGCGGCCGGCCACCTCGTCGTGATCGACGGACACGTGGTCCACACCGACCTCGACGAGGCCCTGGCCGAGAAGGGCGTGGTCCTGATGTCCCTCCATACGGCGCTCGAGACGCACGAGGAGCTCGTGCGCGAGCATCTGGCCACGGAAGCGGTCCCGCCCGAGGAGGGGAAGTTCGCCGCGCTCAACGCGGCGCTCTGGACGGACGGCATCTTCCTCTACGTGCCGCGGGGCGTGCGGCTCGAACACCCCATCCGGGTGACCCGGTGGGTCTCCGAGCCGGGCGCGGCCTACTTCAGCCGCACGCTGATCGTGGCGGAGGACGCCAGCCAGGTATCCTACGTCGACGAAGTCGTCTCGGACCCCCTCGAGCGACAGACCCTCGTCTCGAACGCGGTCGAAGTGCTCGCCCGGCAGGCCGCGCAGGTCCAGTACGTGTCGCTGCAGCGGCTGGGGTCCGGCGCCTTCTTCCAGTCGGTCCAACGCACGCTCGCCGAGCGCGACGCGACGCTCGACACGCTCAACGTCGGGCTCGGATCCTCGGTGAGCCGGGTCGACCTGAACGCGCGCTTGCTCGGCTCCGGAGGGAACTCGGACATGCTCGGGCTCTACTTCGGGGACCAAAACCAACATTTCGATTTCAATACCAGCCAGGACCACGTCGCGCCGAACGCGTCGAGCAACCTGCTCTACAAAGGCGCGCTCGACGGCGAGAGCCGGGCGGTGTTTCGCGGCCTCATCCGGGTGCACCCGAAGGCGCAGCGCACCGACGCGTACCAGACGAACCGCAACCTGCTCCTGTCGGGCAAGGCCCGCGCCGACACGCTCCCGAACCTCGAGATCGAGGCGGACGACGTGAAGTGCTCGCACGGAGCCACCGTCGGTGAGCTGGATTCAGAAACCAAGTTCTATTTGATGAGCCGGGGACTCGACCGGATCACCGCCGAGCGCATGGTCGTGCTCGGGTTTCTGGGAGAGGTCCTCGCCCGGCTGCCGCTCGGCGGCGTGGTCGAGAAGGTCACGCGGGTCATCGAGGAGAAGCTGGCGGGCCATGGCTAACTGGATTCGGGTCGCGGACACGGAGTTCTGCCCGGCGGGGCAGCTCAAGGGCGTCATGGCCAACGGCCAGCCGATCGTCCTGGCCAACGTCGACGGAGACCTCTGCGCGCTGGAGGACAAGTGCTCCCACGAGGACTACCCGCTCTCCGACGGAGAGCTCGACGGGGATGAGGTGGTCTGCGAGTATCACGGTGCCCGGTTCGACGCGTGCAGCGGTGCCCGCAAGGCCCTTCCGGCCGTCCGTCCCGTTCGCGCCTATCCGGTCGAGGTGCGCGAGGACGGGATCTACGTAGACGTCGAATGAGCACGGCCGCCACCGCGCCGACCACCTTCGATCCGTACGCGGTCCGGCGCGAGTTTCCCGCCTTGGACCAGGCCGTCCACGGCAAGCCGCTCGTCTACCTCGACAACGCCGCGACCTCCCAGAAGCCGCGGGCGGTGCTCGACGCGGTCGCGGGCTACTACGAGCGGGACAACGCGAACGTGCACCGGGGGATCCACGAGCTCTCCAGACGGGCGACGGACGCGTACGAGGACGCCCGGCGCCGCGTGGGCGCCTGGGTCGGCGCCGACGATCCGGCCGAGCTGGTCTGGACCCGAGGCACCACCGAAGCCATCAACCTCGTCGCGACCGCGTGGGGTCTCGACCACGTGGGCGAAGGCGACGAGATCCTGATCTCGGTGCTCGAGCACCATTCGAACATCGTCCCCTGGCAGCTTCTCGCCCGGCGGACGGGCGCGCGCCTCCGGTATTTGGAGCTCGACGACCAGGGCCGGTGGATTCTGGACGACCTGGACACGTTGCTGACCGAGCGCACGAAGCTCGTCGCCGTGTCGCACGTCTCCAACGCCCTCGGCACCGTCAACCCGGTCCGTGAGATCGCCAAGGCCGCGCACGACGTGGGCGCCCGGGTGCTGATCGACGGCGCTCAGGGCGCGGTCCACGCCAAGGTCGACGTGAAGGAGCTCGGAGCGGACTTCTACGCGTTCAGCGGCCACAAGATGTGCGGGCCGACCGGCATCGGCGCGCTCTGGGCCCGGCGCGAGCTCCTCGAGGAGATGGCGCCGTATCAGGGCGGCGGCGAGATGATCCACGTCGTGGGCAGGGACGAGAGCACGTGGGCCGGCATCCCGCACAAGTTCGAGGCCGGCACGCCGAACATCGCGGGCGCGGTGGGCTTCGGCGCGGCCGTGGACTTCCTGTCCGGGATCGGGATGGACGCCGTGGCCGAGCACGAGCGGCGGATCCTCGACTACGCGAACGAGCGGATCCGGGAGCTCGACGGCATCGAGGTCCACGGCCCCCGTTCGCCGGCGGAGCGCTCGGCGGTGCTCTCGTTCTCGATGGAGGACGCGCATCCGCACGACATCGCCACCATCCTCGACACGGAAGGCGTCGCGGTGCGCGCCGGCCACCACTGCGCCCAGTTGGTGATGAAGCACCTCGGGGTCCCGGCGACCGCCCGGGCGTCGTTCTACCTCTACAACACGGTGGAGGACGTGGACCGGCTCGTCGACGCGCTCCGGCGGGTGCGAAGCATCTTCCACTAGGCCCACGTGGCGAGAACGGCCCCTCCCGCCCTATGTTGTCCCCCGTCGCGCAACCGAGGACGTCCCATGGAGACACCGCAGCTCAGCTCGCTCTACCAGCAGCTCATCCTCGAGCACTACAAGAGCCCGCGCAACAAGGGCGAGCTCGAGGAGCGCACGGTCGAGGTCCACATGAACAATCCGGTCTGCGGCGACGAGATCCGGCTCCAGCTCCGCGTCGAAGGCGACACGATCGAGCACGCCAAGTTCGTCGGCCAGGGGTGCTCCATCTCGCAGGCTTCCGTGAGCATCATGACGACCCTTCTCGAAGGCCGGTCGCTGTCCGACGCCGAAGGCCTCGCGGACCGGTTCACCGAAGTCATGCACGGCGATGCCGACGCAGCCCGGGACAAATCGCTCGGAGATCTGCGGGCGCTCCAGGGCGTCAGCAAGTTCCCCGTCCGGGTGAAGTGCGCGCTGCTCGGATTCGACGCTCTGCGGGAGGCGCTGCGCCAGAGCGCGGCGGAGCCCGCGAGCTGATCCCCGTGGAGGTGCACTCCGCCCACGTGCCGGAGACCCGTGCGGGTCCCCTCACCGTGTGGGCCTCTTCCGAGGGTGTCCGCCACATCGAGTTCGGCCCCCTCCCCGCCGGCCACCACGCCGACCCGCCCGAGCGCTTCACCAAGACGCTGACGGAAGCCGTGCGCCAGCTCCGGGAGTACCTCTCCGGTGCGCGGACCGGCTTCGACCTTCCGTTGGATCTGGCCGGGGTCACGACCGACTTCCAGCGGCGGGTCTACGAGCGTCTCCGCACCGTCGGGTACGGACAGGTCACCTCGTACGGCCACCTCGCGGACGCGCTCGGCGGCCCGGAGCTGGCCCGGGCGGTGGGCCGCGCCGTCGGCGCCAACCCCCTCCCCATCGTGATCCCCTGCCACCGGGTCGTCGGCTCCGAGGGGCGCCTGACCGGGTTCGGCGGGGGCCTGCCGGCCAAGGTCGCGCTGCTCCGGCTCGAAGGCATCGACGTGGACGGTGACCGTCCGTCGAGCCGGGTCCGCCGGGACGTCATTCCGCTGGATCTGTAGGCGGCGAGCCGGCCGCGGCCCCCACTCCGGCCGTGATCCTCAGCCATTCCCGTCGTGATGGCGTCATGTCGATCCCCTCTCGCTCGTGGTTCAGTCAACGCCCATCATGGAAGCGCTCGGGCCCGAGCGCCAGTAGATGAGGGCTCGGAGCGCCACCCAGGAGCCCGTCCGCGACGAGCTCTCCCGTGACGGGTCCGAGCGTCAAGCCGAGCATGCCGTGGCCGGTGGCGACCCATACGTCCTCGAGGCCGGGGAGAGGCCCGACGAGCGGCAGGCCGTCCGCGCTCATGGGGCGGAGCCCACACCACTCGGACACCGAGGGCCGTCCGGCCAGGGCGGGAAAAGCTTCGCCGGCGGCCCGCGAAAGCTGGGCGAGACGCTCCGGCCGCAGCTCCCGGTCGACGCCGGCGAACTCCATGGTGCCCGCGAGGCGGACGCGACCGGCGAGCGGCGTGCAGAAGACCGCCGATTCGTGGAGCACACAGGCGATGCGGAGCGGCGGCGTATCGTCCAGTCCGACAGGGAGATCCCGGTGATACCCTTTGCCGGGACGCACCGGCAGGCGGGTCCCGAACCGTCCGGCGAGCTCGAGGGCGAACGGCCCCGTGGCGAGCAGGGCCGCGTCCGCGGGAACGACCGTGCCGTCGCCACGGCGGGCTCCCACGAGCGCTCCGCCCTCGACCACCAGATCCGTCACTTCCGCGCCCTCCACGATGCACACCCCGAGTCGGCGCGCCGCTTCTGCGAGGCCCGTGACGAAGGCGTAGGGGTCGACGGTCGCGGCCTCGGGATAGAAGACGCCGCCGGCGAAGGTGGGCGCGAGGGCCGGCTCGTGGCGGCGGAGCTCCTCGATGGCCAGGACTTCCGGCCGGTAGCCGTGCGGCCGGATGAGGTCCGCTTCGTCGGACGCGACGGCCAGCGCGGCCGCGGAGGCGCACACGTCGTAGTACCCGTCGGCCCGGTAGCCGCAAGCCAGGCCTTCTTCGGCGACGGCGGCCTCGAACAGCTCGAGCGAGCGGTGCCCGAGCGGTGCCATGACGTCGGTGGCCGCGACGAGCTGCTCGCGCGTGCAATTCTCCGCGAACTCCAGCAGCCAGCGCCAGAGCCCCGGATCCCAGCGGGGAGGGACGTGGACCGGACTGGCGGGATCGAACATGCCTCGGAGGCCCTGCCGGACACGGCCCGGTCGGTTGAGCGGCGGGTGGCCGGGCGAGATCGTGCCCGCGTTGCCCGCGGACGCCTCCGCGGCCACGGCTCCCCGCTCGAGCAGCGTCACCCGGGCGCCGGCTCGGGCCAGGTAGTACGCCGAGCACACCCCGATCACGCCTCCGCCGACCACGACCACGTGGGTGCGTGCGGATCCCGCGGAAGGCTGGTGCACGCTCACCCCAGGCCGGGGTCGAGAAGGACCTTGAGGGACTCCGTATGGCGTCGCTTCTCGGCCGTGGAAAGCGCTTGCCTGTACTCGCTCAACGGATACACGTGCGTGACCACCCGGTCGACGGGCGAAGCGGTCTCGAGGAGAAGGTCGTGCGTGACCTCGAACGTATGGCGCTCGTGGCCCCGCCATTCTTCGACGCCGTACCCGACGAACCCTTTGAAGTCCAGCTCACGGGCCCACAGGAAGGTGAGGTCGAGCTCGGGAACCTCCGCGGCGCATCCGAGCATGACCACCCGCCCGCGCGGCGCGGCGTAGCGAAGGGCTTGCGCGATCGTGCCGCCACGGCCCACGCAGTCGAAGATCAAGGGGAAGCCACCCCCGGCGAAGACCTCGTCGCCGACGATGGGCATGTAGGCCCGGGCTCCCGTCTCGACCAGCGCCTGGCGGGCCTCGTCCCCGGGCGAGACGACCGTGTCGGCACCCAGAGCTCCGGCGAGCCGCGCCTCGTGACCGTGTTCGCTCTGCGCGACGATCTCGCCCTCGTAGCCCGCGGCCCGGAGCGCCCAGACCGTGCCCAACGCGATCGGTCCGCTTCCGATGACCAGGACCGGACCCGGCCCGAGGGGTCGCACACCCAGGACCGCGTGCATCCCGGTCGCCAGGGGCTCGATCAGCACCGCCTCCTTGTCCGAGAGCCCCTCGTCCACGGGGAACACCTGGGTCTGGTGGGCCAACAGTCGCTCGGACCAGCCGCCCGGAAGGTCGGGGTGGCGGCCGAGCGATGCGCCCGGCCGGAGCGGTCGGCCGTCGACTTCCAAGGCGCCCTCCTCCCCGGCGCGCTCACACGTGGCGGGCCGCCCGAGCGCGCAGGAAGGACAACCCTCCCCCGCCGCGAAGCCCCGGGCCGTGCACGAGATCACCGGATCGACCACCACCCGCCGACCGACGTCGAGGCCGCGCACGGCCGGGCCGGTCTCCACGACCCGGCCGAGGATCTCGTGCCCCAACGTCGCGGGATACAAGCCGAACGGCTCGAGGGCCGCGCTCGTGTCGAAGCGGAGTCGGGCGAGGTCGGTGCTGGAGATTCCGGCCTTGAGCACCTCCACGCGCACCCAATCGTCCGCGGGCAGGGGGTGCTCGGGGACGTCGGCGAGGCGGAGGCCGCTGAAGCCGCCGAAGCGTGCGGCTTCGGACCACCGGCCCAGGATGCGTCCGATCCGGTAGCGCTGAAGCGTGAGGTCGAAAGTGACGGCGCGCATGCCGGACGTCCTACGACATCAGGTCGGCCAGAGCCTTCAACGCGGTCTTGAGCGGCCGGAGCGTGCGTCCCGAGACGGCGCTGAGCCCGAGGGCGAGGGCGAGCGCCAGCGCCACGAACTCCCACACCCCGACCCAGGGCACCGCTCCCGCTCCTCCGGCCGCGGCGAGAAGGAACAGGAGTAGGGCGGCCGCGCCGGCCACCCTCCGCTCGCCGCGCGCGAGAGGCTGGAGGCCCGGTTCGGATCGTGCGGGCTCCACGCCGGGCCGATCCACCTTCCGCCGGACCTCGGGCCCCGAGCCGTCGAGCCCGAGGAGGGACCGTGCGTCTTCCTCGTCCTCGGCCCGCACCCAGATCCTGGCGGGGCGAGCGATGGTCACCCCGGCGTCGGCTCCGCCGGCGTCATCGATCTGCAACCGGAAGGGGATCCCCGCATCCCGGAGGAAGCCGGCCGCGAACTCCGCCTCGTGTCGGTACAGATACTCGGCGATGGCCACATGGGGCCGGTCCTCTCGATGGGAGCCCTCGAGACCTTCCTCGGACGGACTGCTCACGACGCCCTCGTCCGGCCGGGCTCCGAGCGATCGTGGGTCTGCGGCATGGTCATGGCGGACCGTTGAAGGGTAGTGCGGCTGGCCTGCGACCCGCCGCTGCCTCACCTTACTCACTCCGTCCGAGCCGGTAAATGCCCCGGATCGAAAAACGGATGGCGAGCGAGCACCGGCCGGAGGCCGGTGCCGCCCGAGTCCCGCTCACCGCACAGCCCCTCTGAACCGTGCGCATCGCTATCATCGGAGCCGGAGTCTCCGGCCTGGTTGCGGCCCGGCTGATCCGGGAACGCCACGAAGTGGTGGTCTTCGAAGCGCGGGAACGCATCGGCGGACACGTTCACACCGTCCCGGTGCGGGACCGGGACGGCATGCCGCACGCGGTGGATACCGGGTTCATCGTTTTCAACGAATCGAACTACCCGCTCTTCACCAGGCTGCTCGACCGACTCGGGGTCGCGTCTCAACCCTCCGAGATGAGCTTCAGCGTACGCTGCGACCGGACGGGGCTGGAGTACAACGGGTCGAGCTACACGGGTCTGTTCGTGCAACGTCGGAACCTGCTGCGTCTCCGGTTCCACCGGATGCTCGTCGACATCCTCCGCTTCAACCGCCGTGCGACACGGGACCTCGAACGGGGCATCGGAGAGGAATCGCTCGGAGCCTACGTGCGGCGCGGGCGCTTCACCCGCGAACTGGCGGAGCACTACCTGGTTCCCATGGGCTCGGCGCTCTGGTCCATGCCTCCCGGGCGCGTCCTCGAGCTCCCCGCCGCGTTCTTCCTCGGCTTTTTCGCGCAACACGGCATGCTCTCCGTCGACGACCGTCCCCAATGGCGGGTGATCCGTGGAGGCTCGCGCAGCTACGTGGACGCGCTCGTGGCGCCGTTCCGCGAGGGGGTGCGCACCGGCGGAGCCGTCCGGCGGGTGACGAGGCACCCGGAGCACGTGCTGGTCGACGGGGAAGCGTTCGACGAGGTGGTCTTCGCATGTCACGCCGACCGCGCGCTTGCCGCCCTGGGCGACCCGACGAGGGAGGAACACGATATCCTCGGCGCCTTCCCGTACACGGACAACGACGTCGTCCTCCACACGGACGTGGCCATGTTGCCGACCCGGCGGAAAGCCTGGGCCTCGTGGAACTACCGGATTCCCGAAGGCCGGACCGACGCGGCGACCGTGACCTACAACATGAACACCCTGCAGGGGCTCCGCTCGAAGGACACCTTCTGCGTGACGCTGAACGAGCCGGGCGGCGTGAACAAGAATTCTGTTTTGTTCCGCACTCGCTACCGGCATCCGGGCTACAGCGCCGAGGGTTTTCGGGCCCAGAGCCGCCACCCCGAGATCAGCGGGCGGGAGCACCGGACGCACTACGCGGGAGCGTACTGGGGCTTCGGGTTTCACGAAGATGGCGTGCGGAGCGCCGTGCGGGTGGCGGGCGAGTTCGGGGCGACGTTATGAAAAGCGCGCTCTATTTCGGGCGAGTCCGCCACCGGAGGCACGAACCGGTCGGTCACCACTTCTCGCAACGCCTCTTCATGGTCTACCTGGACCTCTCGGAGCTCGACGAAGTGTTCCGTGGCCGCTGGCTGTGGTCCACCGGGGCGCCCAGCGTGGCCTGGTTTCGAAGGGCGGACTACCTCGGCGACTCCGGCCGCCCACTCGACGACACCGTACGGGACACCGTCGAGCGAACGGGCCGCGCACGCCCCGGCGGCCCCATCCGCATGCTCACGCACCTGCGCTATTTCGGCTACATCCAGAACCCGGTCACGTTCTACTACTGCTTCGAGGCCGACGGCTCCGGCGTCGAGACCGTGGTGGCCGAAGTGACGAACACGCCGTGGGGCGAGCGGCACGCGTACGTGGTCGACTTCGGAGGGCTGCACGACGCCGACGACGGGGCTCCCGGCAGCTCGTTCCCCAAGGGGTTCCACGTCTCGCCCTTCATGTCGATGGAGCAGGAGTACCGTTGGCGCTTCTCCACGCCGGGTCCCGACCTCACCGTTCACATGGAGAGCTTCGAAGAGGACCGGCGAATCTTCGACGCCACGCTGACGCTCGAGCGGCGTGCGATCACGGCCCCCGCGCTGGCTGGAGCCCTCCTGCGGTTCCCGTGGATGACGGCGGGCGTGCTCGCCGGCATCTACACCCAGGCCGCCCGCGTTTGGCTCAAGGGCGCGCCGTTTCATGCACACCCGGAGCGAGGTGAGCGATGAGCGTGCTCGAACGGGCGGCGGAACGGCTGGTCCGAAGCCGGCTTTCACGCATCCGGGCCGGGTGCCTGCTCCTGCGCTGGCAGGGAGAGACGCTCGCGTTCGGAGACGGCGGCCCGCCGCACGCCGAAATCCAAGTCCACGACTCCGGCGTGTTCACCGCGCTCGCGCTCGGAGGCCACGTCGGTGCCGCCGAGGCGTACGTGGACGGGGCGTGGACGAGCGACGACCTCACCGCCGTGGTGCGCCTCTTCCTCCGCAACCGCGAGGTCCTCGACGATCTCGAGCGTGGCGCGGCCCGGCTCGCGCAACCCCTACGCGCGCTGGCCCACCGCTGGAACCGAAACACCCGGGGAGGGGCGCGCCGGAACATCCGTGCACACTACGACCTCGGCAACGACTTCTTCGCCGCCTTTCTCGACGAGACGCTCACGTATTCCGCCGGGGTGTTCGACGGGGACCCTCAGCGGTCGATGCGCGACGCGTCCCTGGCCAAGTACGACCGCATTTGCCGGAAGCTCGGCGTGGGCCCGGAGCACCACGTTCTGGAGATCGGCTCGGGCTGGGGCGGCTTCGCGATCCACGCCGCGGAGCGGTACGGCTGCCGGGTCACCACGACGACGGTGTCGCGCCGTCAACGCGACCTGGCGGAAGCGAGAGTGCGCGAAGCCGGACTATCGGATCGCGTGACGGTGCTGTGCCGTGATTACCGCGATCTGGACGGCTCGTTCGACCGGCTCGTCTCGATCGAGATGATCGAGGCGGTCGGTCACCAGTACTACCGCACCTTCTTCGAGCGCTGCGCCGGGCTTCTCGCCCCACACGGGTTGGCGCTGCTGCAGGCGATCACGATTCAGGACCGCTACTACGAGGCCGCGCGCCGGGAGGTGGACTTCATCAAGCGCTACATCTTTCCCGGAAGCTGCATTCCGTCCGTCTCGGTCCTGACGGCCGCCGCGGCGCCGACGGACCTCCGACTGGTCCACATGGACGACATGACGCCCGACTACGCGGAGACCCTGCGCCGGTGGCGGGCTCGCTTCCTCGACCGATGGCAAGACATTCGTGCGCTCGGATTCGATGAATCGTTCAAACGCTTGTGGGACTTTTACTTCTGCTACTGTGAGGGAGGGTTCGAGGAAGCCGTGCTCGGAAGTGTTCAGATGATGTTCGCGAAGCCGGAGGGCGACCTCACGTCCGTCCGCGGTCACGGAGGAGCCGCGGTCGGAGCGGCGGTCCGAGCCGGAGAACGAGCATGAACGCCATCGGGATCACCATCGCGGAGCGCGGTCTCCTCCCCCTGCCACTTCTGCGCCTGGGCATACGCCGGCTTCTCCGCAGTCGGCTTCGAGAAGGCGCGCGCGACTTCAATGTCGACGATTTCCTGCGGATGCTCGAGGACAGCCCGCTCGCCGTGGCGACGGACCGGGCCAACACCCAGCACTACGAAGTCCCGCCCGAGTTCTTCCAGCATACTCTGGGGCCCCGACTCAAGTACAGCAGTGCGTACTGGCCCGAGGGTGTCGACCGCCTGGGCGCGGCCGAGACGGCGATGCTCGACCTGACCTGCACGCGAGCTCGACTCGCCGACGGCCAGGACATCCTCGAGCTCGGATGCGGGTGGGGATCCTTGACGCTCCACATGGCCCGAGCCTATCCCCGAGCTCGCATCACCGCCGTCTCCAACTCGTGGTCCCAGAAGGAGTTCATCGAAGCACGCGCACCCGGGAACGTGCGCGTGATCACCGCCGACATGCGGGATTTCCGCCCCGAGGGCCGCTTCGACCGCATCGTGAGCGTCGAGATGTTCGAGCACATGCGGAACCTCCCGGAGCTGCTTCGGCGAGTGACCGGCTGGCTACGCCCGGAAGAGGGCCGCCTGTTCGTGCACGTGTTCTGCCACCGCCGGTTCGCCTACCTCTTCGGTGTGGACGGTGCGGACGACTGGATGGGACGCCACTTCTTCACCGGCGGGATGATGCCATCCGTGGAGCTCCTTCCCCGTGCGGCCCGGACCCTCGAGCTCGAAAGCTTCTGGCCGGTCGACGGCACGCACTACGCGCGCACCGCGCGAGCGTGGCGCACCCGGCTCGAGGGCAACCGCGAGACCATCATGCCGGTGTTGGAAGCGACCTACGGCGCGGACGCATCCACCTGGTACCACCGCTGGCGCCTGTTCTTCCTGGCGTGCGAGGAGCTCTTCGGATACGCGGACGGACGGGAGTGGCTGGTCGGACACTACCGCTTCCGCGCTCCTGCGGGCTCAGGATAGAACCAACGCCGCGCCCCAGAGAACGAGGCCCACACCCAGAGGCCGAGAGAGACGTGTGCCCCACGGCCCGAGGGTCTCGAGCAGCATGACCGCCATCAGCAGGGCCATCATGCGGAGATCCATCATGCCGAGGACGAGGGCGAGCGCCATGATGGCCCAGCAACACCCGAGACAGAACAGCCCGTGCCGAAGGCCCATCGCCAGCGCACCGGAGACCCCCGGACGCCAGTTTGCGGCGAAGTAGCCGAACGGACTCCTGCAGTGGGAGAGGCAGGCTTCCTTGAGCCGCGTGAACTGGAACCCGCCCGCCGCGAGCAGCGCCATGCCGGCGAGGGTCGGAGCGCTGACCCGGAGGGGAGCGGCCCAACCGACGTCGAGAAGCGATTGCTGCAGGGCGGCCATGACCGTGCTGAACACGCCCCACGCGACCGCGTACCCCGTGGCGAAGGCCGGCACGGTCCCGACGCCGGCCCGCTCCGGCTGAATCCGCGACAAGGCGCGGAGCCACGGCCATACGACGGGCGTCATCATGACCGCGGTCATTCCCGCCCACATCGCCAAGACGAACCAAAATCCTGATTCGGCCACGGCGGGGCGACTCAGGGCGCCCACGCGAAGTGGGACCAGAGGCCATGCGTCCCTTCGGTGTCGATCACGATCGTCCCGTCGTCGTACCGGGTCTCACCGCGGGCGATCACCTGGTGAGGCGCATGGATCTGATTGTAGATGTTTTCGAACGTGACCGGCTTTGCGCGGTCGCGGCCGCGCAGGGCCGAGACGACACCTTCGAGCAGCCCCTGAACGCGCACGGCCATGGAACCCTCGTCCTCCTCCTCGATGCGGATCGGCACGACCCGGGTGGGGAGGCGCTCCTCGACGAAACGGCCGAGGACTTCCCAAGGCCCTCCGAGCGAGCCCGTCAACAGCTTCTCCACCGCGGCCCGCTGTGCCTCGCTCGCGCCTTCCGAGACGAGGATCACCTCGCGCCATCCGCCGTCGATCATCACCTGCGGGCTTTCGTACACCACCACGGCGTCCACTCCGTCGACGACGACCCCGTCCACCACGCCCTCCCGGAAGCGCATGGCCCAGAAGCCGTGGCAGACGTCGTGGGTGCAGGGTTGGCTGAAGTGCACGTGACCCGGACACACCGCCGTGCAGTTGCAGTTCTCGAACAACAGGCCCTTGGCCCACCAGTCGTTCGGGGGCCCCTGCTCGGCGCCCCGCGCGTCTCCGGAGCCGTCAGGCATCGGACCCGGCCTCCCCGTCGGCCTTCCGCAGGGCGAGCGCGTTGATGCAGTACCTCACGCCGGTGGGTGCCGGGCCGTCGGGAAACACGTGCCCGAGATGGGCGTCACAGACGTTGCACACCGCTTCGATGCGCTCCATGCCGTGGGAGCGATCGCTCCGGTGGGCGACGACGCCGGGCGCGACCGGCCGTGTGAAGGAGGGCCAGCCGGTTCCCGATTCGAACTTCTCACCCGCGTCGAAGAGCAGGGTGCCGCAGCAGACGCAGGCGTAGCGCCCCGGCTCGAAACGGCTGCACATCTCGGAGCTGAACGGACGCTCGGTCCCCTGCCGGCGGGTGATCCGGAACTGCTCCGGGGTCAGCAGGGACCGCCATTCCTCGGGGGCACGCTCCACGCGGGAAGGAGGCTCGGGATCCCCTTCCTCGACCAGACGCAAGACATCCTTCCAACTCTCGATCACGTTGCTCCTCCCGGTGCGGTGTCTCCGAAGGCCCGCGGCGCTCGGACGCGGCGTCTATCCCCGCGTGGCGGCTCGGGTTCCGGACGCGTCCCGCCGCATGCCGCACGCGGTGTTGCTCGCCACGCCCGCCAATTATAGAATGATGCATTCATTCTATTTACGGAGGCCACATGGCCGACGCGACCCACGTCAATCCGCCGCAGCAGGCGCGATCCCGCCGCACGTTGGAACGCATCGTCAAGGCGGCGCTCGCGATCCTCGAAGAAGAAGGCACCGAAGGGCTCACGGTGCAGGCGGTGGTTGCGCGCGCCGGATCGTCGGTGGGTTCCTTCTATGCACGCTTCGGGGGCAAGGACGACCTTCTCGACTACCTCGAGGAGCGCGTGTGGGACGAGGCCCGGGAGCGATGGCAGGAGGCTCTGGAGAACCGCTCGTGGGAGGGGCTGGACCTTCCGGAGCTCGCTACCGGCGCGGTGAAGCTCCTGGCGGACGCCCACCGTTCACGCGCCACCTACCTGCGCGCGCTCGACCGCATGGGCGCGGGCGAGCGTGGCGGCTACGCGTCGTTCCGGCGGCACGTCCTGACCGGCTTGACCGAGCTGCTCCTGGAACGCCGGAAGGAGATCACGCACCCCGATCCGGAGCTGGCCGTGCGGCTGGCTCTCGCGGCGCTCAGCGGCGCCGTCGAATCCGGAGACCCGGCCACGGGGGAGCCGTTCGATCGGGACGCGCTCGGCCGTGAGGGTCGGTGGCTGCTGCTCGCCTATCTCACGGAGCACGGCGCGGAGCCCGGAGAGCGGGTCGACGGGGCCCGTCCCGGCGCATCCGCCGCGGAGGACGCGGACGGCGCGACCGGCCGGGCCCCGGACGGAGACGGCACGGAGACCACCGACCCCGCCCGGGACGACGAAGACGAAGAAGAAGACGAAGACGTGGACTTCTTCGACGTCTGGGGCTGAAGTTCCCCGGCCTTTATCGGCCACGAGCCGCACCATGCGGCCTTCGACGGCATCCGGCTCCCGCTTCTACCGGCGGCCCCAGGGGCACGACAGGTCCGTCCAGCTCATGCCACCGTCCCCGATGGGGCTTCCCGGAGGCATGTCCGGAGCGGACGGCGTCTCCACCGGCTCGTAGGGCCGCTCCAGGAACCGGGAGATGTCGGCCGCCAGCGTGAGGTTGTGAGCACGGTCCGCCGGATTGGCATTCACCGATGCCTCGGCGACCTCCACGGCGATCTCCTCGAGCTGATACGACGTGATCGCGCGCACCTGTGCCATCGGTGCTTCGGCAGCCAGCGAGATGAGCCGCTCCACGAAAGCCCGTTCGACCGCCCGGACGATCTCGGCCTCGTAGTTGTCCACCGGCCGCGCGCCGAACGTCGCCTCCCGCACGCGCGCGATCACCTGCTCGAGCCCGGGTAGCGTGGTGTCGAACGCCCGCTGTTGGATCATGCGCGCGGCCCGCTCCGGGTGGAAGAGGAAGCGCAACGTCGCTTCGGCCGCCGCCCGGGCCGGCGCGATGGCGTCGAAGACCACGCCTGTATGGCGCTCGAACAGCTCACGGTGGGGGCCGTAGCGCGCGGGTCGCGGGGGAAGCGTCTCGAGGACCGATTCAGGGATGGTGAGCTCCGCGGGATCGAGCGTGCGCATCAGGACGTTCAACGCGCGCTGCTGCTCCGGGGCCGGAACCGGTCGCAGGGGCGTCTGGCCGTCTCCCCGCATCGCGTAGGTATAGTACTGCCCGGCCACGACCTTCGTCGTCGCCTCCGCCTGGTACCGGTGGTGCAGGAAGAGGGGCACGAGCGCCTCCTCGATGGTCGCGAGCGGCTCGCCCGTCCGGACGGCCGTCTCGCCGAACGCGTCGAGGGCCGTACGGCGCACGTCCAGCATGCGCTCGAGCTCCCCCGCCGCCGTCGCGCCGTTGTCCCAGAGGTGGACGTTGGGATGCGCGCTCCCCGCGGGCCGTGCGTCCTGGTCCGTGATGAAGGTGATGCCCTCCTCCATGCCCTCCGCCAGGATGTCCTCGAGCGCCTGGGCTTCGTCGGTCCCGGGCGGAAAGTCGGTGTACCCGTACCGGACGGCGATCTTGTCCCAGGCCCCGATCCCGTCGGCATAGGAATCGCGGCCGAGCGTGACCTCCCCGTCTTCGAGCCGCACCCGTGGGTGGGGATAGTCCATGACGGACTGGATTCCGTCGTCGGTCTGGGCGCTCGCGATGTAGTTGTGGCTGAGACCGATCGTGTGTCCGATCTCGTGGGCGGAGAGCTGGCGAATCCTCTGCAACGCCATCTCGCGCACATCGGTCGGATCCTCGTCTCCGGTCAGGTACGGGGCGGTCAGGCCCTCACCGATGAGGTAGTCCTGACGCACCCGCAGCGAGCCCAGGGTCACGTGTCCCTTGAGGATCTCTCCGGTGCGCGGGTCCTGGACCGAGCTTCCGTAGCTCCATCCTCGCGTCGACCGGTGCACCCACTGGACCACGTTGTAGCGCACGTCCATCGGGTCGGCCGTGTCGGGCAGGATCTCCATGCGGAACGCGTCGATGAACCCGGCCTCTTCGAAGGCCTCGTTCCACCATGCACCGCCCTCCAGCAGCGCGCTCCGGACGGGCTCGGGCGTGCCCGGGTCGAGGTAATAGACGATCGGCTCGACCGGCTCCGAGCGCTCGGCCGAAGGGTCCTGCTTCTCCAAGCGGTGGCGCGCGATATACCGGACCGTCAGGTCCTCCTCGATGGGCCGCGCGAAGTCCATGAAGCTCGGCCCTCCATAGCCCGCGCGAGGATCCGCCCGGCGGGGCTCGAACGAGCCGTCGAGGGCCGGGAGCTCGACGAACGAATGGTGCTGGCGGACGGTGACGGCGTTTCCGGTCGGCGTGACGCTGCGCACCAGACCGCCCGGATCGTCCGAAGTGAACGTGAGCGTCACCTCGATCTCGGTGTTGCTCGGGAAGCCCTTGGTACGCGGCATGAAGGGCGCGCTGCGCGACGGCTCGAGGCTCCACGAGCCCTGGCTCCGTTCGAGCGTCGTCTCCACGCCGGCCCAATCCGTCAGGAGGAAATCGGTGGCGTCGACCAGCACCCGATCCTCCGTCTCGGCGGCGGCCGTGAAGCCCCAGAGGATCGACGTGGGAAAGCCGTCCTCCACCGAGCGCCGCTCCAGCGCGTCGTCGGAGTTCGCCCGGTAGTCGTAGTTCGGCTGCTCCATGAGCACCTTGGGCCCCACGCGTCGGAACACGACCACCTGCCGGCTCCCCAGATCGCCCCGATTCAGCCCGATGTCGTTCTGACCCATGCCCGCCGGCAGCGACGTGTAGTGGAGCAGCTCCTCGTCCCACCGCCCGATCTCGAGCCAGAGGGTCCCCGCCTCCTCGTCCCAGTAGAGGGGGATGAAGCCCTCGATGCGCGTCATGGCCTCGGTCTTCTCTTCGATGGAAGGAAGGTCCGTGTCTTCCTGAGCGAGCAGGGGCCCGGGGGCGGGCGCGATCACCGCGGCTGCAAGGGCCATCATCCACATGCCACTCATCAAGCGCTGAACCATCGTACTCTCCTCACCGTGAACCGGGACCGGGCCTCGTGCCGGAGCGCCGCTCCGGCCGAACTCGAATCTGCCCGGCGGACTCCGGCCGCGCCAGCCGGGGCCCGTGCACGGACGTGCGCCCTCGCCCGGAAGGAGCAGCTCGCCGCGAGCCGGCGCGGCTCAGTCCCCCGAGGTCGTGGCCTCGCGGTGCACGGTGCGGAGAACCCGCCTGAAGGTCTCGAGCGGCAACGCTCCCTGGAGCGGACCGTGCCCGACGACGATGAAGGTCGGCGTCCCGCGCACCCCGAGCTGGCGAGCCAGCTGTTCGGCCGCGGCGATCCGCTCGAAGCGCCGGCCGCTCTCGATGCAGTCGTCGAACGCGTCGGCGTCGGCTCCGGCGCTCACGGCCCACGTGCGCACCACACCGGCGGGGTCGTCACTGCCCTTCCACTCCGGCTGCTCCCGCCAGAGGCGCTCGTCGAGATCCTCGAAGACCTGCGGGGACTGCTCCAGCGTGCACTCGGCGCCACGCAGGGCCGCGAGCGAATTGTCGAACATGCCGGTCACGTACGGGACGAACTTCCACTCCACCATCCCGCTCTCGATGAACTCCTCCCTCAGGGCAGGGAACGTCTCGCGATGGAACCGGCGGCAGTAGCCGCATCCGTAGTCGGACATCTCGATGACGCGCACCGGCGCTTCCGAGCTTCCCCGGTCGAACCCCAGCTCGGCCAGGGGCACCTCGCGCAACGGGCCGGCACTGCCGTCCGCACCGGAACGCGACCCGGAGCCCGCTTCGGCCCCGGCCCCCGAGAGGAGGCCCCGGTTCAGCTCCGCCCCCCCGGAGTCCGGCTGCGGCTCGGACCCACACGCGGCGAGGGAAAGCGCCGCCGCGAGCACGACCACCGTCCGGAACCGGACGGGGGCGGGGAACACGGTGCGGCGGTCGAATGCGGTTCGGTGCGTCATGGCATGTCCAGGTCGATGAGTTGGCCCATTCCCGCGAGTCCGGCCGTGATCTCGGCGAAACGCCCGGAAACCATCAGCCCGCCCACGAGCACGAGGATCGCGCCCGCCGCGCGTTGCAGCGGCACCATCCAGCGGCGGGCACGCGCCGCGCCGACGAGGAAGATGTTGAGGGCGGAAGATGCGAGAACGAACGGAATACCCAGGCCGGCCGCATAGGCTCCGAGAAGCCCCAAGCCCTCGAGCATCGTCGATTCCAGACTCGTATACAGCAAGATGGAGGCGAGGATGGGACCGATGCAGGGCGTCCAGCCCGCCGCGAACGCCATCCCCACCAGCACCGATCCCACGGGACCCGCGGCCTTCCGGGACGAATCGGGGCGAAGCTCCCGTCCCAGCCACCGCGTCGGCAACCAGCCCAGGAGGTAGAGCCCGAGCAGGATGACCACCACGCCCCCGACGCGGGCGAGCCACGGCAAGGCGCGCGCGATCGGCGTGCCCACGGCGGTGGCCACGAGGCCCAGCGTCATGAAGATCGCGGAGAAGCCGACGACGAACAGGATCGAGTGCAGCACGGCGGCTCGCCGAGCTCCGGGCAGCGCTCCCTCCCGGAGCTCCTCCAACGTCATCCCGGAGACGAACGCCACGTAGCTGGGCACCACGGGGAGCACGCACGGCGAGAGGAAGGAGACCAGGCCCGCCGCGAAGGCGAGCGGAAACGAGATCTGAACGTCCATCCGCTACAGGCTGAAGTCCGTCAGAAGCCGTTTTTCCTCGTCGCCGAGCTTCGCCTCGATCTCCAGATAATGCTCGATGCCGCTCCCGTTCAGCTTGTTGCGCAGAAGCTGGTCGAGCTGGAACAAGCCCGCGGAGTTGGAGAGCTCCACGGTGATCCGGATGGGCTTCTCTTCACCACGCTCCAGCGACACCGAGTCCACCGCGGCCGCCGACACGGAATGGATGGAGAGGGAGCCCGCGGAAAAGGGAATGCGGGACCGCCCCTTGGCCATGTCCAGCGCGTCGGCGATGCGCACGACTCCGGCCTCCAGCGTGAGCGGCTTCCCGCCCGAACGGTGGGCGATGATCGCGTGCAGGATCTCCGAGCGGATCACCGTGCACCTGCGGAGATCGTAGATCTCGGGCAGCATCGTCCGGAGCTTGGCGGTCGCGATGAAGAGGCTGTACGACTCGTGATCCTGTCGGTGGATCGACATGCCCACGTCGTGCATGAGGGCCGCCAGCGCCACGACCACCTCCGCGTCCTCGGGGTCGAGCTGGTAGTTGCGGACCACGCTCGGCTCCACTCCGGCGTCGACCAGGAGACGTAGCATGCGGACCGCGATGTTCATGACGATCTTCACGTGCACGGGGCCGTGATCCGTCATCCCGAGCCGCTCCACCGCGTTCACGTTGGCCGCGAGCCAGAGGCCATAGAGGTCGTCGTCGTCGTTCACCATCTCCATGGCACGGCGCAGCTTCGGATTGTGGCGATCCGGAACGGCCATCTCGATCCTGCGCTCGAAGCGCTCGTCGACACCCCGCACCAGGTCGTCCAACGCGGGTGCGACCTCGGTATCGAAATAACCTCCGGGCCTGGATGCGCTCACGGTCAGAGCTCAGCGGCCACGTCGGAGCAAGCGCACCACCGCGAGCCCCGCGGCCGCTCCGATGAGGGCGCCGCCGAAAACGATGCGCTTCCGGTCACGATCATGCCAGCTGACCGAACCGGGCATGCCTCCGCCCGTGCTCTCCTCCCTGCTCTCGACGGTTTCGTCGTAGGCGCCTTCCCACCCACAGTCCGGGCATTCCAGCACGTCCCGATCCCGAGCCGTCCGGTTGGGATACGCTACCTCCGCGCCGCAGATGGGACATTCCACACCCGCGGCGAGCGGACCGATCATCCCGTAGAGCCCGCTCTTGGAGAGGTCGAGCCGTTCGGCGATCCGGTTCACGCTCTCATCCGAGCTCCAATAGAGGTCGTTCGCGCGACGCGTGATGTTCCGTTCTTGCCTTGCCGCTGCCATGGTGCTCCCGTAAGTCGGGTTGACCCTCGATCTCGTGACGATGAACATAGCTGGCACCTCCCGGTCTCGCACGGATCCGGCGCATCCGGGGGAAACGGCGCGCGCTACCCGAGGAGGCCGTCATGCGCAGTCGAGAGCGTGTGCTCCAGAGTCTCGAGAAGGTTTACCGTTCGGCGTTCAGCGAAGCCGAGGAAGCGAACGACACGGAACGGATGCAGCAACTCGACCTGGAGTATCAAAAAGACCAGATCCAGCTCGAAGTGTTGCTCGACATCCGCGAGCTCCTGGCCTTGCCGCCCACCGAAGAAGCCGGCGAAGACCAGACCTCGCTCTTCGACCGGGCGCAGCAGCTCCGAAACCTGACCAAACTCCGCTAGCGACGGGTCGATGAAAATCTACACACGCGCGGGCGACAGCGGAGGGACCTCCCTGTTCGGGGGCGGCCGGGTGCCGAAGAGCCATGCCCGCGTCGAAGCGTACGGAACCGTCGACGAGTTGAACGCAGTCCTCGGACAGGCGATCGTCCAGGTCGGCGACCCGGACATCGTGGGGCACCTCCAAGCCGTGCAGCACGACCTCTTCACCCTGGGATCCGACCTGGCGACGCCCCCGGCTCGGGAGGGCCGGGATCAGCCGGTGACGCCCACGCTTCCGACCGACCGAGTCAGCCGGATGGAAGCATGGATCGATGCCGCGGACGAAGAGCTCGCTCCGCTGCGCGCGTTCGTGCTGCCGGGCGGCTCCGGCGGAGCCGCGGCGCTCCACCTGGCACGCACGGTGTGCCGGCGGGCCGAGCGGAGGGTCGTGGACCTCGCCGACGCCGAACCGGTCGGCGAGCAGATCGTCCCGTACCTCAACCGGCTGTCCGACCTCCTCTTCACCTTCGCCCGCCTCGAGAATCACCGCGCCGGAATCCCCGACGTCGAATGGGAGAAACCGTGAGATCCACACCGTTTACGCTCGAGCCCCGTGCCGGAGACGTCATCCGGGGCGACATCCGGCTGCCCGACGCCGAAGGAGCCCGCCCGGAGACGGCGGTCATCGTCGTCCACGGGTTCAAGGGCTTCAAGGATTGGGCATTCTTCCCCCATGTGTGCGAGCGGCTCGCGGCCGCGGGGCACGCCGTGATCTCGTTCAACTTCTCACACAACGGCGTCGGCCCCGACCTCGAGCACTTCAGCGAGTTGGAGAAGTTCGGAGAGAACACCCTCTCGCTCGAGCTGGACGAGCTGCGGCTGGTGCTGGACGAGGTGTGCTCCGGGGCGCTGCTCGGATGGATCCCCGAAGAGGTGGGCCTTCTCGGGCACAGCCGTGGCGGCGGACAAGCGATCCTCGCCACCCATGAGGACGGGCGGGTGGCATCGTTGGTGACGTGGGCGGCCGTGGCGGACTTCGACCGTTGGACGGACGAGACGAAGGAAGCGTGGCGCGAGGACGGGCGGATCTGGATCGCGAACCAGCGGACCGGTCAGCAGATGCCGTTGGACCTGACCCTCCTGGAAGACTTCGAGCGGAATCGGGAGCGCCTGGACATCCTCACCGCGGCGAAGAGCGTCCCCGTCCCGTGGCTCATCGTTCACGGCCGGGAGGACGCGAGCGTCTCTCCCGAGGACGGGCGCGCCCTGGACGAGGCATCGACGACGGGGAACCTCCGTTGGGTCGAGAGTGCCGGACACACCTTCGAAGCCCGCCATCCGTTCACGGAAAGCCCACCGGAGCTCGACGAGGCGCTCAGCGCCACCCTCGAGCACTTCGACCGCACCCTCCGGGGCTGACGCCCGCATTGAGCGGGAGCGGCCGGGGCGAAGCGATGGCGGCATCCGTCGCCGCCACCTGCGAGCGGCGGAGCTTTTCGGCACCCGACATCGAGACCGTCCGGAAGGCGCTCCACCTCGCCATGGAGCCGCGGGAGGCCGCTCTGGACGACGACCATCACCCCGCCTTCCTGCATCCGGGCCGCGTGGCCCTGGTCCTCCTCAACGACGTGGACGGCGCACCCGCCCCTGCCGTCGTGCTCGGGACGCTCCTGGAGTCGCGCGACCCGCAGCTTCGAGCCGACTCCGAAAAGGTCGCGGAGGCCTTCGGGACCCAGGTCGCCGACGCCCGGTCCTCGGTGCCCGCTCCGGGCGCACCGGACCTGGCGGAGCGCCTGGTCACGCTCCCGCCGGATATAGCCCTCGGGGCGCTCGCCGAACGGCTGGACCACCTGCGCCACGAGCACCTGCGCGAGCCCGTGATCCCCTGGGCCACGCTCGTCGACGAAGTCTCCGGCGTGTGGCTCCCGGTCGCGGAGCGTGCCTCGGAAGCCCTGGCGCGCCGGTACCGCCATTGGCTTCGGACCTTCAGAAGAAGAGCGAGGGTATAGCCTCGCCCTGGGAACGCCGACGGCGACCCGGCGATACGCCGGTCACGAGGTGGTCGGCTCGAGGCGTTCTTCTGAAGCTTGCGACCGATCCGCGCTTTGATTATCGGTTCACCTCACGTGCGGCAACCCGCGCGGGCGGTCGCTCGCGACACGCAACCAAGGATGTTTGCGAATCATGACATATATCATCACCGAGCCATGCATCGAGACGAAGGACGCGAGTTGCGTGGAGGTGTGCCCGGTAGACTGCATCTACGAAGGTGAAGATCAGTTCTATATCCATCCGGACGAGTGCATCGACTGCGGAGCCTGTGAGCCCGAGTGTCCCGTCCAGGCGATCTTTCCCGACACCGACGTTCCACCCGAGTGGACGAGCTACGTCGAGAAGAACAAGGCGCACTTCGAGTAGCGCCGAGCTGCGGAACCCGATCCCCGGACATTTCGGAATGGCACGAGAAAGAGCGGCGAGGGAGACCCGGTCCCCCTCGCCGCTTTTACGTGATGCCTTCGCTGCCGCGGACCCGTCAGAAGCCGACCGCGCGCAACCGTTCGAGCGAGACCTGCTGCTGAGGCACTTCACCTTCATCGGTCAGGGCGCGCGGACCTTTGACGTCCATCGGCTCACGCTGTTGACGCACCAGCACGAGTGTCGTCGCGAGCGCCGTGGCACCGAGCAATCCGACAACCAGTTTCTTCATGGCACTCTCCGAAAGGGCGGAAGGTCTGTCCGCCCCGGAAAGCAAAACGCGAGCCACGGCGGACCTCGCCCGTACATACCCCTGATCGGGCGTTTCGTCCCGCCGAACCGGGCGGGAAGTGCTGCGGCACCGCACCAGTCGTGCGGTCCGAACGCAGCAATCACGACGACCGGTGACCGCGATCCGACGCCCGGCGTCGGAGATGTCGAACGGTGACGCCTCCCGGCGGCGGCAGCGAGACGTACGCGGCCGATCCCGTGGCCCTCGCACAGGCACTGGTTCGGATTCCGTCCGTCAATCCCGGGCTCGAAGCCGAGGGTGCGGGCGAACGTGCAATGGGCGATTTCTGTGCGCGCCTCCTGGAGCAGTGGGGGCTGGACTACCGCAGCTACGAGGCCGCCCCCGGACGCCCGAACGTCGTGGCCGAGCTACCCGGAACGGGTCCGACCCTCCTCCTGAACGGTCACCTCGACACGGTGGGCGTAGCCGGGATGAAGGAAGACCCTTTTTCCGGCGCCCTCCGGGACGGGACGCTCCGCGGTCGGGGCGCCTGCGACATGAAGGGCGGCGTCGCCGCCATCCTGACGACGGCGCGCGAGCTGGCCGGCGTCCCGGTAACGGAGCGACCGCACCTGACGGTAGCCCTCACGTCCGACGAAGAGCATGCCAGCGTCGGAATGGAGCGTCTGGTCCGCGACGGCATCCATGCGGACTTCGGCATCATTTGTGAGCCGACCGAGCTGAGCGTGATGCCGGCGCACAAGGGGTTCATCTGGCTGCGCGTGACTTTCGGTGGCCACGCCGCGCACGGCTCCCGCCCCGACCTGGGTGTGGACGCGATCCGACACGCGGGCCGGTACCTCGCGCTCGTGGACCGTATCGAAGCCGACCTGCGGGAGCGCCCGCCCCATCCACTGTTGGGACACGCCTCCTTTCATGCCGGCACGATCCGGGGCGGCTCCGCGGCGTCGGTATACCCGGACGGCTGCGAGCTCGTGCTGGAACGCCGCACCCTTCCGGGGGAGACGAAGGACGAGGTCGTACGCCCCTTCCTGGACGCGCTCGACACACTCCGTTCCGAACACGACCAGGTCGACGCCCGGCTCGACGTGACGCTGGAGCGACCGGGCAGCGAGGTGTCCGCGGACGAGTCCCGCGTCGCGGCGCTCCTCGACGCCGTTCGGACGTCCGGCCGCGAGGGCTCGATCCGGGGCATGACCGCCTGGGTCGACGCGGCGTACCTCAACGAAGCCGGAGTGCCGACGGTGTGCTTCGGGCCGGGCTCCCTCGAGCAAGCGCACACCGCCGACGAGTGGGCCTGCGTGGACGAGATCCGGAGCTGCGCCAACACCCTGCAGCGCTTCGCGCGGGGACTGGTCCCGAACGGCCCCAAGGGTTAACGATGCCTCATGTCGACGCCTGACGAATCACACCGCCCCCCTCCGCTCGAGCGGAGTCGCCAGAAGGCCGTGGATGAGCTCTGCGAGCACTTCGCGAACGACCGGCTGACGGTCGAGGAGTTCGAGCGCCGCGTGGACTCCGCGCACCAAGCCCGGACGAGCGCAGAGCTCCGCGGCTTGCTGGACGACCTCCCCCAGTCACGGAACACGGCCGTGACACACGGAAGGGAATCATCGTCCTCCGACTCCGAGACCCGGTACACCTTGGCCGAGCCGGACCGGGTGAAGGACCGGGGGATCGTGATCGCGGTCCTTGGCGGAACGGGCCGCAAAGGCAGGTGGAGCCCGGCGCGAAGCAACTTCGTCCTCGCCGTCATGGGGGGCGCGGAGCTCGATTTCCGCGAGGCGGTGCTCCCTCCCGGCGTCACGGAGGTGCAGATCTATACCGTCTGGGGTGGCGTGGACATCGTCGTGCCGCCGGACATCCATGTGGAAAGCCACGGATTCGCGTTGCTCGGCGGCTTCGAGCATGCTGCCGGGGACGCGGTGGATCCCGCCCCCGGCACACCGACCCTACGCATCACGGGGATGGCGATCATGGGCGGCGTGGACATCAACGTGCGGCGCCCCGGGGAAACGGTACGGGACGCCAGGCGCCGCCGCCGCCTGGAGCGCAAGCAGCGACGGCGCAACGAGGACTGACCGCGGAGCCGCAGCAGCCGGTGCCGGAACGGGCCGAGGCCCGACTCCGGCTATCCGGCGTACCGGGTCGTCATCCCCCGAGCGTGCGGTCCAGGTAAGCCTTCAGCCGCGTCCACGCGTCGAGCGCCGGCTCCGTGCGGGTCTCCGGGTCCTCGTCGACCCGCAGCCAGAAGCCGTGATCCACGGCATCGTAGATGTGGAGGTCGTGGTCCAACCCGACGGAGTCCAAGGCCTCCTCGAACGCTTGGACATCTTCGGGCGACGGCCCGTTGTCCAGCCGGGCGAACGTCCCGTACACCTCGTGATCCATGCTCTCGAGCGTCTCCGGGTCGTCCACCAGACGGCCATAGAAGATGGCCGTCGCTTCGTGATTCTCCCCGTCCAGGCCGAAGGAGAGGGCGATCCCGCCGCCGAAGCACCACCCCATCGCGCCGACCCGTCCGGTCACGTCGGGACGGTCCTTCAGGTAGCTGACCGCGCCGTTCAGGTTCTCGACGACCCGCGGCATGTCGCTCATGGTCTCCTCGACGAGAGCCATGTTCTCTTCGGAGCTCGAGCCGGTGCGACCCTGATACAGGTCCGCCGCGAGCGTCACGTAGCCTTCCGCCGCGAAATCGTCGGCGATGTGCCGCACGCGGTCCACCAACCCGCCCCACTCATGGATGATGACCAGAGCCGGGAAGGGGCCTTCACCCTCCGGGACGGCGAGGTAGCCGGTCGTCGCGGTGTCCTCGGGCAAATAGTCGAGGTCCGCGCCTTCGAGCGTGCCGCCCTCCCCCACGATTGCAGAAGGCAGCTCTCCTTCACCGGTCGGGTCCACGGCGACCCGCGGCTCCGCCGAAGAAATCGAAGCCTCCGGAGCCCCTTCCGTGTCGTCTCCCGCACCTCCGCAGGCCGTGAGCATGGACAGGGTGACGACGACGGCAAACCTTCTCGACATGGTTCCACTCCTGGATGAAAGCCCCGCGGATCCGGTGATCCCGGAACGCTCGGAAGACTCGCAAGGGACGACGGATCCGGCCCCGACGCAACCCGACGGCCCCGGACCGGCCGACATCCACGGCGCGACCCACGGACCCGTCCACGATCGAGGACACAGGCCGGACACACACCGGCGAACCCACGGCCGAGGGACATGGCCACACCGCCCAACTAGCGCGCCACAACTGGCTTTCCCGTTGTTCGTCAGTGCTCGGAACCGGTCCGGCACGCCTCTTGTACCATGGAAGCACAGGTGACGAGATCCGCGAAATGCTGTAGGATCGAGTCCCGCGTCCGCGTCGGTAGAAACCCCGGCCGGAGCGTCCATACCATGAACGGCGAGCAGATCCTCGCTGAAGGACAGGAGATTGAATGTTGCGTCAGAAGAGCAAGAAGCTTCTCTCGGCGATGGTCCTTCCGGTCGGCGTCGCGCTTGCGGTCCAGGGTAGCACCCCGGACGCACAGCCGGCCGACCGCGACGGGTCCGTGTGGACCCATCAGGCCGTCGACGTCAGCTACCAGGAAGATGTCGTCCCGATCCTCGAGGCTTCGTGCCTCGACTGCCACGGCGCCGAGAACGAGGACGGCGAGGTCGTGATCGAGCTGGGCTACGACATGACTACCTACGAGGGCCTCATGGCCGGTTCAGAATACGGCCCGGTCATCGAGCCCGGTGATCCCGACGAGAGCCTCTTCCTCGACATGATCATCAACGGGGACATGCCGGAGGACGGTGACCCGCTTCCGGAGGAAGAGATCGAGATCATCCGGGCCTGGATCGCGGAAGGCGCACAGAACAACTGATGCCCGGGCGGGCGCTACGCGCCACCAAGCACGAAGGGCCGCACGCTCGGATGGAGCGTGCGGCCCTTTCGTTTGTCCCGCAACCGAGGCCCGGCTGCTAACACCGGTTCATTGCTGCTCCGTCGGCCGGTACCAGTCTTCTCGGAGCCAGTCGACGAGCAGCCCCATCTCGCGCTCGGTCAGGATTCCGTCTTCGCCGAACGCCGGCATGCGGTCGTTGTCCGCTCCGTAGAGGGACGGATGCGCGGGGTTGTTCACCATCCGCAGCACCCACTCACGCGAAGCCCAACCGGTGAGATCGGGACCGTCATCCTCCTCCCCTTCACCGTACACGGTGTGGCAGTCCTTGCAGTTGACCACCTCGTTGACGACGGCCTCGCGCCCGCGCTCGATGTCCGCGGCCTCGGCCGAATCCAGCTCGGCCTGCAAAGGCAGGTTCGCTTCCGCCGAGAGCCACTTGATCACGTATTCGAGCTCGTCCCGCTGCTCGTCCGTCCACGCGTTCGGAATCCCCCGCTGAACGAAGCGGACCATGTCCCCGTTGCGGAACTCGGTTCCGCCGAAGTACTCCAGCGTGTTCACCCGGTCGGGATCGAAGAGGCCCTCGAGCCACTCTCGGCTGCCGAAGCCGGCCAGGTCCGAGGCGGTCGGCTCTTCGGCCGGAGGCAACCCCGTCCCGTCGTGCCCCTCGTACGTATGGCAGCTCGCACAGTTGCTGTTGAAGAGCTTCGGGCCCTGGGTCAACGGATCGTTGCGGAGCAGCTCGAGGGCGCCCGTGGGGGGAATCCCCGCCGGGGCGTTCGCGAGCTCCCGGACCCTGTGAGCGGCTTGCTCCGCCTCCTCCTGCGCGACCGCGAACTCCTCGTCTCCCGCGTCCTGCGCGTACGCGAGCACGGTCAGCAGGCCGATGCCCGCGATGAGCGCGCCCATGAGACCGAGATTGAAGCGATGCCCGAGTTGCCAGTTGCCGATGATCGGCATGAGGGCGACGACCGCCACGATCGCGCCCGGAATGATCATCGCTCCGACCACCTCCCACCCCGCCGGGAAGTATTTCAGCCACTGGAACAGGAACATGAAGTACCACTCGGGGCGGGCAGCCGCGTACGGCTCCGTCGGGTCCGCCGGAGCACCCAACTCCGCGCCACCGGTCACGAAGACCAGCACCAGCACCGTGGCCATCACGGCCAGCATGGCGACCGCGTCCCGGAACACCTGCTCCGGCCAGAACGTGGCTTCCGGCGCACGCTCGGGATCCTTGACGGTGATCCCGTGATGTCGGAACAGATACACGTGCCCCACGATGAGGGCCACGATGAGCGCCGGAATGATGCCCGCGTGGACGGCGAAAAACCGGGTGAGCGTAAGGTGACCGTACTCGGCCCCGCCCACCATGAAACGCTGGACCTCGGGGCCGACGAACGGAGTGATGGCCGCGATGCTCGTCGCGACCTTGGTCGCCCAGAAGCCTTTCTGGTCCCAGGGCAACAAGTACCCCGTGAGGCCGAGTCCCAGCACCAGGCCGAGCAGGCCGAGCCCGAACCAGAAGTTGACTTCCCTCGGTGCACGGTACGCCCCGTCGATCACCACCTGCATGAGGTGCAGCAACAGCAGCACGATCGTGACGTGCGCCATGTAGTGGTGGATGCCACGCAGCATCCAGCCACCCCACATCTCGTACTGGATGAAGTAGACGCTCTCCCAGGCCCCCTGCGCGTTCGCGCTATAGGCCGCCCACAGGATGAGCCCGGTGATGAACTGAACGCCGATGGCGAAGGCGAGCGTGCTGCCCCATACGTAACGCCACCGGGCGCCTCCCGGAATCCGCTCGTAGAGGGCTTCGCTCAGGATGCTCCGATAGCCGGTTCGGTTGTCGAGCCAATCGAGTAGCGCCCTCATACGATTGGCACCTTGTGTTCCTGACCGGGCTGGAAGTTCTGGAACCGGACCCAGACTTCGTTTTCGTTACGGACCTCGACCTCGAGCTCGTCCATGGCTCGGGGGGCCGGGCTGGCGGGGTCTTCGATCTCCCCGTCGAGCGAGAACCGACTCCGGTGACACGGGCAAGCGAAGTGCGTAGCCCCCGGAGCCAGGTTCACGAAGCAGCCGGCGTGCGGACACACCACGTTCAGGCAGGTGATGTCGTTGCCCTCGGTTCGACGCAGATACACGGCGCCGATCGGTGTGTCCTGATAGGTCGTCCAGGCATCGACCCGGTCGTCCGTGACCGTGAACTTCTTGGGAATCCCGTCCGAGGGCAGCACCGGCAGCTTGGTGACCATCACCATGTTCTGCTCGCCGCTCGTTCTGCGGAGCGGATCGAACAAGGTGGCCAGGCCCGCGAGCACGGGAGCCACGCCCGCCAACCCGCCGGCGATCACGGCGCCCATCGCCGCCAGGAAGTTCCGGCGCGGTGCGCCGTCCTGCTGTGAGGTTTCGTCGCTCATAAGCGCAATCGTACGATGTATCAAGTAAGATGAACCCCGGCGATGACATGCCGGGGCCGGTATGAGATGTCGGCCACCGCCCGCGTGGGCAGGTGCGTGGGAAGGGGCCAACGGGCTGGAAATATACGGCAATGCTCTTGGGATCCCACCGCGTGCGCAAGGGCCCGGTACCAACCGGAAGGCTCCACGGTGGCCGCTGGAGCCGTCCCTACCCATGCTCGGCGGCACCGAACTCGACTCCATGGAGGGGACATGCTCCGCCGACACAACGTTGAAGGGCTCTCACCGCGGGTGAGCCGCCGGGCGTGGCCACGTTCTCGGTGCTCGGATACGACCCCGAGACCGGTGAGGTCGGTGGAGCGGTCCAGTCCCGCGTCTTCTCGGTCGGCAACGGCGTGCTGTGGGCCGAGGCGTGGCCTATAGAGGGGCGTCAGTTCGCCGTCATGGGTCCCACCGGGAGCGTCGCGGCCCATCGCCGAGCTGCGTCGGTTGGTCGAGCTCGCGGCGGAGCAACGCGAGCGGAGCGGCAGGTGAGCTGTGGCGTCACGGAGCGCTTTCGTCCGTGGCCTCCGTCCCCGCTTCCTCGAAGTGCTCCGCGAACCAGTCGAGCAGGCGCCGCCAATGGTCGTGGAAGCCCTCCTCGGTGCTGGCGCGTCCGGCCCCGTGTCCGCCGGCGGTGTAGTGCACCCAGACCACGTCCTTACCGAGTCGACGAAGCGCGTAGTACATCTCGCGCTGGTTGGTGGCCGGCACGTTCCAGTCACCCTCGCCCGTGAGCATGAGCAGGGGCGTGTCGATGCGGTCGGCGAACATCACGGCCGAGTGTTCGATGTACTTGTGCGGCTGTTCCCAGAGGGTGGCGCCGATACGGTCCTGCCCGACCTCGGCGGCGGCGTAGTTACGCGTGGTGATCTTCGGTGAGTCTCCGAGGAACGAGATGATGTTGACCTTCCCGGACACGTTGGCGGCCGCGGTGAAGCGGTCCGTCTGGGTGATGAGCAGGTTGACCGCGTAACCTCCGTAGCTCTGCCCGTACACGCCCACCTTCTCGGCGTCGACCAATCCGCGCTCGATGAGGCCGTTGACCGCGTTCGGCACCGCCTTGAGCCAGGCCTCGCCGGGGTATCCCTCCTCGAATTGCACCGACGGCCGCAAGCCGAACCACCCCTGGGCCGTGACGAGATTCATGTTCTCGTGGAAGCCGTTGTCGAAGAAGTCCTCGTACACTTCGACGACGAGCGGGTAGGTGCGGTCCGGGTCGTAGTCGACGGGATAGTAGAGGATGCCGTGCAGCGTGTTCCCGTCCACGTCGAGGTACTCGACCAGCTCGGTCCGGGCGAGCGGGACGTCGTCGAGCTGGGGGTTGAGCTCGGTGAGCTGGACGGGATCCGCCGTGACAGCCTTGGTCCATACCTCGTCGGGCCGGTCCCCGTCGGAGCGCGCGTACACCAAGGTGCCGCCGTCTTCGGACACGTTCCATTGGCCGTAGACGGCGTCGTCCAGAATGATCTCGTCCACGGCTCCGGAGGCGAGGTCGAGGCGCTTGATCCCCCGTTGCCAACGGTCCCGCGCGGAGTAGGTGAAGAGCAGGTGCTCTCCGTCCCGGGTCCAGCGCTCCACGGAACGGCGGGGGCGCTCGTCCTCGTTCTCCTCGAGCTCGAATACCGTGGCGAGCGGGCCGCCGTCCGCGGGGACCTGGTGCCACCCTTCCTCCGAGGTGAGCAGGAGGTGCTCGCCGTCGGGGCTCCAACGCTCGACCGAGAAGTCGGTCTCGACGGTGTCGCCCGGGAGGGTACGGAGCCCCTCGGTCACGTCGCGGGGCTCGTCCGCGTCGATCCCGCGGACCAGGACGGCGCCGTCCTCGGTGTACGCGAAGGCGTCTCGTGCCCGGGTCCAGCGAACGTCGATGCGGTCTTCCGTGGGCTCGACCAGCTCGCGACGCTCGCCGCTCTCCAGATCGAGGGCCGTGACGCCGTACTCGGTACCGTCCCGGCGCGTATACGACGTCTCGGTGGGCACGGCGGTCGTGTAGGTGATCCGCGCCCCGTCCTCCGTGAAACCGGGATCCCGGGGCACCGCGTCGGTCGGGAGCTCGCGGACGGATCCGTCCGCCACGGAGACGAGCACCGTCACCTGCTCGTCCTCGAGGTCACGCACCCGATCCCAGGCCAAAAAATCATTCCGTGAGTCCTGCACGATCACCGGCGCTTCGGTCATCGCGTGGAACGCCTCCCGGGCACGGCTCTCCCAACCGTCGGGCCGGAGCCCGAGCAGCAGCGTCTCTCCGTCCGGCGCCCACACGACCGGAGAGGACGAGGCGATCGGCTTGCCCGAATCCAGCGGGAGCGTGCGGGCCCGCCCCTCCTCGGCATCGTATATGCGGAGACGGAACGCGTCACCGTCATACAGCAAGTAGGCCAAGCGATCGCCCTCGGGGGACCAGGTGAAGTCACTGACCTGGGCCGGCTCCTCGTGCAGCCAGACGCGCTCGCCGCTGCGCGTGTCCACGACCATCGCCGTGACCAGCGACGGCGCCACGTACGTGGGATCTCCGAAGCGCTCGTGATCGGTATCGAGGCGTCCGCGACGGGTCCGCAAGGTGACCGCGGCACGCGCTCCGTCGTCCGTGACCGCCACGATCCGGGGCGACCGCACGTCCAGCGCCAACTCGGTGTCGAAGCGCTGCTGGGCTTGCGCCGCTCCGGGCAGCGGCGTGCCGGCCATCGTCAGGAGGCAGATGAGCGGGATAGCGAATCGACGGATCGGGGAGCGGGTCGGGCACATGAGGTCCTCTCAGGAATGCGTACGGGGACACGTCGAGCGGCGGCTCCTCGGGCGAGCACCTACCTCATCATACGGTGCGGGGCGGGCCACCGCGACCGGCCTTTCGCACGCCGCGGCAGCACGCTACCCGTCGAGGTGTTCGGGAACTCGTTCCCGTCCTCGGGGGTTGGGTGCGGTCGCACCAACCCTGGTCGCCGTCCTCCGGAACGCCTCCCCGGAACGCCTCCCGGTCGGATCGTCGGCCCGCGACACACCACAGCCTGTCGACACAACCCGAGGAGCCCGAGTCGTGCACTCTCCCAACGCGGAACGTGGACGCACGCCACGATCCACCGAACCCCGGCAGCGGGCTCACCGCGACCCGAGCCCCGGTCATCGAGGACGCGCAGAACCGGGGCGAGCTGTTCATCGAGCAGCCGTACCACCTGTACTCCGAAGAGAACCACCGGACATGGCAGCGGCTCTACGACCGGATGGCGGATCGCTGGGATCGCTACGCCAACGCCCACTTCCTCGAGGGCCTCGACCGGCTGTGCTTCGACCGTGAGCGCGTCCCCAAGCTCGAGGACGTCAATCAGTTCCTCGAGCCCCTGACCGGCTTCACCGCTCGCGCTGTCAGCGGCTACATCCCCGCCTTCCAGTTCTTCGATTCGATCGCGAGCGCGAGTCTTCCGACCACGATCACCATCCGGTCGGGTGAGAACCTCGACTACCTCCCCGAGCCCGACATCTTCCACGACATCGCCGGGCACGTGCCGATGCACACCGACCCGGCATTCGCCGAGACGCTGGTGAAGCTCGGCGGCTGGACCGCTCGCGGCCGAGCGCGCACGGAGCCACAGGGCACCGCCGACGTCGACGCTTCGGCTCGCCTCGCCAGCATTCTCCGGGTATCACCCGCTTCTTCTGGTTCTCGGTCGAGTTCGGCCTGATGCGCGACGGCGACGGCATCCGCGCCTATGCAGCGGCCTCCTGAGCTCCTACGGGGAGCTGGCCTACTCCGCGAGCTCGCCACAGGTCCAACGTCAGCCGTTCCAGCTCGAATGGGTCATCAACCAGGGCTTCCAGATCGACTCCTATCAGCCCTTGCTCTTCGTCGTCGACTCCTTCGACCACCTCTTCGCGCTCGTCGAGGAGCTCGAAGATTGGGCTCCGCCAAGGCAAGCTCGACAACGTCGCCCTCGGCGACCCCGACGTCAGCGACGACCAGCTCCGCGAATTCATGAGCGCCGGCGAATGACCCAGCCGCCCCGCCTCGGAGATCCCGCGCCGCCCCTCGACCTCCCGACGCTCGACGGCGGGCGAGTCGCACTCGACGGACCGCGGGACCGCGCCGGTCATCATCTCGTTCCTCCGCCACGCCGGCTGACTCGATCTGCCGCTCGCATCTCGTGAAGATGCACGACAGGAAAGACCGCATCGCGGAGCTCGGAGCCGACGTCGTCTTCGTCGCGTTCGACGAGCCGGACGAGCTGCGCGCGAAGCTGGTCGCGGACGTCGACCTCGCGTTTCCGTTGGCCTACGATCCCGCGCGGGAGTCCTACCGGCAGTGGGGGCTGCAGCGCGTGGCCTGGTGGAAGATCTGGCTCGACCCCGGAGTGTGGAAAGCGTACGCGCGTCTGCTCGCCTCGGTGAGCGGCTGCGCGGCGGGGGCACCGACGCGCTTCAGCTCGGCGGAGACTTCGTGGTAGCGGCCGACGGAACGGTGGTGTACGCGAGGCCCCAGGAGCGGGACGACCGCCCACCCGTGGGAGAGCTGCTGCGCGCGGTGGGGAAGCTGGAGCGTTAGCGGACCACGGGACGCTAGCGCCCCGGCGGTCGCCTCGGGATCATGACCGGCTGGATCCGCTGGTGCTTCACGACCCGGCGCTGCGAGACCTCTCCGCCGTAGACGTTGCCGTCGCCGTCCACCGCGACGCCTTCGGGTCCGCTGAGCTCATCACCCCCAGGTTCGGGCTGTTCCAGGTCTCGGGGATGAAGTGGAAGACCCAGCCGGTGCGCGCGTCCCCGACCCGGATGCCCCGCTCCCAGCCGGCGTTGCGCTGGCCCGTGTAGTCGTTCTCGGCCGGGCTCGACTCGGAGTCGGCGACATAGATCAGGTCGTTCTCGTCGATGAAGATGCCGCTCGGACGGCCGAACTGCGTCCAGAACGCGATGAACTCACCGTTCTGGTCCAGGATGTGGATGCGGTTGTTGTACCGGTCGCCCACGAAGAGCCGCCCCTGGGAATCCATCGCCAACGCGTGGGGCTCCAAGAACTCGCCCGGCCCGTAGCCGGACTCGCCGAACGTCGCGACGTGCGTGCCGTCCGGGGCGAACTTCACGATCCTGTTGGGGCTCGAAGGGCCGTGTCCTTCGGCGACGAAGATGTGTCCGTCGGGTGCGACCAGCACGTCGTTGGGGCGGGTGAGATGGGTGGGCGGATCCCCGGGCTCGCCGGGGCACCCCGAGCGTCATCGAGAAGCTCCCCGTCCGGACTGAACTTGCGGACCGCGTGGCCGAGCCCTGCTTCCTCGGCACCCTGCCTCCACGCGTCGGTGATCCAGACGTTGCCGTTCGGCTCCACGAACATCCCGTGCGGCCAGGCGAGCAGGCCCGCGCCGAAGCTACAGAGAGCACGTTCCCCTCGGTGTCGAGCAGGAGCACGGGATCGAGATCGGAGCCCACGCAGGTGTTCCGCCCGCACCGCTCCGCCACCCAGAGATCACCGTCCGGCGACGGATACATCGCGCTCACCGAGCCCCAGGAGCGCCCGTCGGGAAGGTCACCCGCAGGTGTAGTCGGGCTTGAAGGGGTTGGTGACGGACTGGGCATCGAGGATGGCGGGCAGCGTCGCCGCCAGCGCCAAGCACACGACTATGGGGGCGGACCTCGATGGGACGGCTCCTGCGGCTGGAAGGGTACCCGAACGGTGGATGTCGATACGGGAACGCCCGTCGGGCTCGGGTCAACGCCCGTTAGCTTGCGTCACGGCACCGGGTCCCGCAACCGACGGGCGGGAGCGGACAGCTGTTCGGCCTGGACACCCACGTGCCGGCCTCGACCGCTGGCACCCGACGGACCGATGACCCGTCGGCTCAATGCGCCACACGCACGGGGGTCCTGGCGGTGCGCCAGGGTGCCATCTCCGAGCTGCCCGTGCGCGTCGCGAACCGAGCAGGTACGCTTCCCCGGTAGCGGCGAGCGCGCAGGCGCGCGCCGCGACCCGGCCGTAGACCGTTCTCCATCGACAGGGTCGTGAACACGGGGTCGGCGTGTCGCGGTCCACGGTGGTGCCGTCCCCGAGCTGGCCCGCTCCCATCGTCGCCCCGCAGCAGCTGGGGCCGGCGCTCGGCGTGATCCCGCACGTCCGACTCCACCCCGCGGAGATCGCCTCGAGAAGGAGGATCCCCAACGACGACCGTGCTCGGCTCGGTCGAGGGTCGTTCGATCCCCGAGCTCTCCGTTGCAGTTCTGCCCCCAGCAGACCGGGACATCGTCGCTCCCGAAGCCGGTGTTGGCGAGTCCGCAGGTATGCGCGGCGCCGGAGGTGACCGGCGGTCCAGCTCACCGGACCGAGATCCGGCGGATCGGACACGGTGACCGGAGACAGCCGGTCGCGGTGGTGGTTCCGTCGCCCACCTGCCCGAAGCCGTTGTCGCCCCAGCACATCAATGCCTCGGACGTCCGTGATCCCGCAGGTATGGACTCGCGCCCGCGCTCAGGCCGACGAACGTCGGCGGACGTCTGGACGGCCACGGGAATGCGTGCCCGAGCCTGGCGTCTACCGGTCCCCAGGCGCTGCCGGAGAGGATCGGCGCCCGAGCAGTAGGCCGTCCCGCCGCTTCCGCGCCCGCACGTGTGGCCATTGCCCGCGCTGACCTCCGGCCGACTCCACGCCTTCCCGACTCGGGATCGGAGCACCTGCGTCGGCACCAGAGCGCCGGTTCCGCTCCCGTCACCCACGACGCTCCCGCAGCACTCGAGAGTGGCGGGCACGATCGCGAGCGGGATCGCGCAGGGTGTGGGAGCCCCCGGTGGCGATTTGCGCGAATCGGAAGCCTCCGGAGACGGCAACCGCCCGGCGTCGCGCTGGGGCTCCGGTCCCCCCGCGTGCTCGAGCTGGCCGGCCGACCCCTGGCCCCAGCAGTAGGCCCGGTTCGCGACCGTGATGCCGCAGGTATGGCTTCCGCCGGCACTGATGCGGTCGAAGGTTAGCTCCACGGCGAACGGCTGACTCGTAGTGTTCGTGAGCCCGTCGGCATAGGCTTCGATCGCGTATCCCCTCCCCTGGCAGATCGACCGAGACGTCGGGAAACTCCGCCGACCCCGTTCGTGGCCGTCACGGAGAGCGTGCCCACGAAGCTCCGCGCTCCCGGGTCCGCCGCCACCGTGCTGCAACCCGATGCACGATGCTCGGCCGTCGGAACCCGGTTCTCCGGACTCGTCCTGGATGGTGACCTCGAGCGCCGGCGCGAAGTCCACCTGCCCTTCGACGTCCGTGGGCTGCTCCGGTGAACGCCAGCTCGGCCTGCGCGGACCGGAACGACGTCGAAGGGCCGCGGACTACGTCGGACTCCGACGCGTCCGACCAACGCACGCAACCGATGATCCGTCCGCCGCGGCTTCGATGACCAGGTCGTCGAAGACGGCCACGCCTCCGCTCGGCGTGACCTCCCGGACACCGCCCAGGATCGCGTCGCCCGGGTTCGAGCCCAACTCGACGGTCACCGGATCACTGTCCGAGGGGGACGACGTTGCCGAACGCATCCTCGATCCTCACCTCGACGGTCGGTCCTATGGGCGAGCTGGCCGTCGTCTCCGGAGCTGCCCGCCGAGCAGACCTGGGCGGCCGGGCCCGCCGACACGTCGAACGCATCACTCGTGGCTGCCGGGACCGACCCGGCCGTCTTCGCCGTCAGCGTATAGCCGGAGCCGACGCGGGTCACGGTCAGTCCCGAGAACTGCGCCACGCCGTTCACCGCTTCGGCATGACCCCGAGCCACGGAGGGGATCACTCCCCTGTTGGCCCGTCAGCTCGAGGGAGATCGTCAGATCGGCATCCTCGATGACCGCACCGTCGGCATCGAGCACCTCGACTTGGACGGCCGGATCTATGGCTTCCCCCGCGACCGCGTTCGACGGATTCATCCGGAACGCCAGACTCGCGATCTCCTGATTCACGGTCAGCGTCGCGTGCCCAGGAATGTCCTGGGCCGTCGCCGTAATGGTCGAGGTGCCCGAGCCCTTCGCGGTCGCGGTCCCCTCCGGCCCGATCGTCGCCACCGAATGGTCCTTGGCTCTCCATACGAAGCGGGCGTCTTCCAGGGCGTTCCCGTTGGCGTCGGTCGCCTCCGCGGTGAACACTTCGGTCGCGTTGACGGCAGTGAGCGTGCTCGCGCCCGGAGTAACCGTCACCGCCTCCACTCGCTGGCTCACCGCGAGCGCCGCCGAACCGCTGGCTCCCGCGCTCGTCGCCGACGCCGCGATCTCGGCCGCTCCGTCGCCTTCGCGGTCACCACGCCGCTACCGCTGACCGTGACGACCTGATCCGTCCCGCGCTGGACCACGTGAAGTCGACAGCTCGCTCGACGACATCGCCTCCGGCGTCCCTCGCGACCGCCTGGAACTTCCTCGCGTCCCCGAGAGCCGTCAGGGTGTCGGCTCTCGGCGTCACCTCCACGCTGGCCACCTGTCCCTCGCCGTCTCCGTTGCCGCCGGCCCGGAGGGCCCGTCGGCTCCTCTCCTCCGCAGCCGGAGAGGCCGAGAGTGAAGCCGACGAATCCGACCGAGGGAGCGGCCCGAAGTGTGTCATGGATGCGGTTGACCCCCGGCACGCGAATCTCCCGGTCTCGGCGGCAGTGCTCGGCGTCGCGAGGACGCTCCTGGCACCATATGAGCGGTCGCGGTGAGCCGCAACGTCCGTGCGAGGGGGGAAGGCCCGGCGCTCGGGCCGCCGTTCGTGGCGCCCGTTCGTCGGCCGGCAGGAGGCGAGGTCCCGTCGCCCGCCCGCGGACGGTTATGATGAGTGTGAGGCACCGAGGGAGTCGAGTGGAACCACGGAAGGAAGGAACGTCATGACGTGGACGGCGGTCAATCCGGCGACGGGCGAGACGATACGGCACTACGACCAGACGACCTGGGCGGATGCGGAGCGTGCCGTCCGGGAGGCGCACGAGACGCACGAGATCTGGAGACGGACCCGTTCCGGGACCGTTCCGCGGCGATGAAGCGCGCGGCCGAGCTTCTTCGGTCCCGCGCGGACCGCTACGCGGAGCTCATGGCCCAGGAGATGGGCAAGCCCGTCACGGATGGCCGCTCCGAGGTCGAGAAGTGCGCCTGGGTCTGCGACTACTACGCCGACGAAGCGGAGGGGCAGCTCGCCCCCGTGCCCGTGGACACGCCGGACACGGACGCGCGCACCTACATCGCCTACCGCCCGCTCGGGGTGGTGCTGGCCATCATGCCCTGGAACTTCCCGTTCTGGCAGGTCTTCCGCTTCGCCGCGCCCAACCTGATGGCCGGCAACGCCGGCCTGCTCAAGCACGCGGCGAACGTGCCGGGGTGCGCGCTGGCCATCGAGGAGGTCTTTCGGGACGCGGGCTTTCCCGAGGAGCTGTTCCGGACGCTCCTCATCGACCACGAGACGAGCGAGAAGGTCATCGAGCACCCGCTGGTGCGGGGCGTGACGCTCACCGGGAGCGTGCGGGCCGGTAAGACCGTGGCGGCGAAGGCCGGATCGCTCGTGAAGAAGACGGTGCTGGAGCTCGGTGGTAGCGACCCCTACGTGGTGCTCGAGGACGCCGACCTCGACGCGGCGGTGGAGACGTGCGTGGCGAGCCGGCTCGTCAACTCGGGCAGAGCTGCATCGCGGCGAAGCGGTTCGTCGTCGTTGAGCCGCTCAAGGAAGCATTCGAAGCCCGCATGGTGGAGCAGATGAGGGCGGTCCGGATGGGCGATCCCACGGACGAGGCCACGGACGTGGGCCCGCAAGCCCGCGCCGATCTCCGCGACGAGCTCCACGCGCAGGTGCTCGGAAGCGTCGAGGCGGGCGCGCGCTGCCTGCTCGGCGGGGAGCTGCCCGAGGGCCGGGTGCGTTCTATCCGCCGACGGTGCTCACGGACGTCGGCCCCGGCATGCCGGCGTACGAGGAGGAGCTCTTCGGTCCGGTGGCGGCGGTCATCGCCGTGGCCGACGAGGCCGAAGCCATCCGCGTGGCGAACGACACCGTGTTCGGGCTCGGCGCGGCCGTATTCACCCGGGACGTCGAGCGCGGCGAGCGGATCGCCCGCGACGAGCTCGACGCCGGGGCCTGCTTCGTCAACGCGTTCGTGCGCTCGGACCCGCGCCTCCCGTTCGGCGGCGTGAAGGAGAGCGGCTACGGCCGCGAGCTCTCGCCGCTCGGCATCCGGGAATTCGTGAACGCGAAGACGGTGTGGGTGGCGTAGCGGTCCGCGGCGCCCGCCCGCCTCACCCCTCGATCGTCGCGAAGAGGTTGTTCAGCGACTCGGTGAGGGTGGGGTGGGAGAACACGCCGTCGCGGAGGTCCTGCCACCGGAGCCCGCCCATCATGGCGATCTGGACGGCCGACGCGACCTCTCCACCTTCGATCCCGAGGATGGCGGCGCCGAGGATCCGGTCGGTCTCGCCGTCCACGACCGCCTTCATGAAGCCGCGCGTCTCCGCGGTCTCCACGGCCCGCGCGACCCGGCTCATCGGGATCTTGCGCCACCCGGACGTCATGGCCCCGGTCACGCGCCTCGCGCTCCGTGAGGCCCACGCGCCCGAGCTGGGGATCGGTGAAGAGCGTGTACGGAACGATGCGGTCCTCGCGGCTCTTGCCTCCGTCGCCGAGCACGTTCTCGAGCACGATCCGGTAGTCGTCATACGCGATGTGCGTGAACGGGGGACTCCCGGCCACCTCACCCAGCGCCCACACACCGTCCGCGGTGGTACGCAAGGCGTCGTCGACACGCACGAAGCCGCGCTCGGTGCGCTCGATCCCTGCCTCATCGAGCCCGAGGTCGTCCGCGTTCGGCTTCCGACCGACCGCCACGAGCAAATGGCTGCCGACGACCTCGTGGGGCGAGCCGCCCGTATGGCCGTTCCCGTCACCGTCGTCGAGCGACACCCGCACGCCTTCAGCATCCCGCTGCACCTTCCGCGCAAGCGAGCCGCAAAGGATCTCGATTCCGTCTTCCCGCAGGATGTCGCGGAGCTCGTCGGCGACGTCCTCGTCCTCCCGCGGCGCGAGCCGGTCCTGGCCTTCGATGACCGTGACCCGGGCACCGAAGCGGCGGAACATCTGGGCGAACTCCAAGCCGATGAAGCCACCGCCCAGCACGACCAGGTGGTCCGGCACCTCGCCGAGCTCCATGAGCGACGCGTTGTCGAGCCATGGAACGGTGTCCAGACCCTCGATGGGCGGGACCCGATTCCGGGTGCCCGTGTTGATGAAGACCTGGTCGGCCTCCATCGTCCGGCTACCCCCGTCGGTGAGCTCGACCTCGATCCGGCGCTCCCCGACGAATCGTGCCGTGCCGAACACGAGCTCCACGGCGTCGATTCGGCGGAGCCCCTTTTCGCCCCCGGAGCTCCACGCGTCCACCATCTCGCGCTTGCGCCGCCGCACGACCTCGAGGTCCACCGTCACGTCGCCCGTGTTCACCCCGTAGTCCGCCGCGCGCCGAGCCAGATGCGCGACCCGTGCGCTCGCGACCATGGTCTTGGTCGGAGTGCAGCCGTCGACGACGCAGGTGCCCCCCACACGACCCTTCTCGATGATGGCGGTGCGGTGGCCGGCCTTTCCCAGAGCACCGGCGAGCGGCTTGCCCGCCTGTCCCGTGCCGATGACGATCGCGTCGAAGTGCTCCAAGAGTCCCTCCGGGTAACGCGCGGTGCGCGGTGAAGTGATTGCGTCGTGCTGGCTGCCGAACGCACGAGCATCCCGCACGGTTCCGAGAGGACGGGGCGACCCACCTCCCGAACGTGAAGCGGGCCCCCGACCGACAAGCCGGGAGCCCGTTCACTCACCTACCACCTTCCGCTTCGCGCCGCGCCTTGGATACGGCCGCGGCGAGCGGTCAGCAGTGCTCCTCGTACGCCTTCTGGAGATCCGCCGCGATGTCCTCGGGGTGGCGCCCCTCGATGCGGTGACGCTCCATGAAGTAGACGAGCTCGCCGTCCTTGAAGAGTCCGACGGCGGGCGACGACGGCGGATAGCCGGTGATGTACTCCCGGGCCTTCTCCGTCGCGTCCATATCCTGGCCCGCGAACACGGTCGTGAGAACTTCGGGCTTCTTCTCACCCTGCAACGAGAGGTACACGGCGGGCCGCATCATCGCGGCGGCACAGCCGCACACCGAGTTGACCGCGAGCAGGGTGGGGCCCTTCTCGGACCCGAACACGGAGTCGACGTCTTCGGGAGTCTTGAGCTTCCTGGAAACCGATGCGTACGAGGTCCTCGCGCATCGGGGCGACCATCATCTCGGGTACGGCATATCGCTCTCTCCTGTCCCACGGGTCCTCCCGAACCACCACCGGTCGCGACCGGACGGATCGCGCGACGGCGCCGTTCGTATTGAGCTTGAAGGTCATCCCGGAAGCCCATGTTGTCCACGGGAGGGTCGGGATGGATGAGTAGCTACCCCGATCGAAGCTCCCGGGATCCACATTGCGGGACGCCTCCCCGCGTGACCAACTTGTCCGCATGGATAACACCATGGAGATCGTGCGTCTTGACGGTGAACGGAGACCGGCACGAGGTCGGGGTCCCGACGCACTACACCTTGCTCGAGACGCTCCGATACGTCCTCGGGCCTGACCGGCTCCAAGCGAGGGTGTGACAAAGGAGACTGCGGCGCGTGCACCGTCCTCGTCGACGGGGTGCCCACGTTGTCGTGCATCAGTCCCGTGTGGGCAGCCGCGGGCACCCGGGTGGTCACGGTCGAAGGTCTTGCGACCCGCGACGGCCCGCATCCCCTGCAGGACGAGTTCGACGTCCACGGCGCTGCCCAGTGCGGCTTCTGCACTCCGGGCATCCTCTGTTCGGCGGCGGCGCTCCTCGACGAGAACCCGAGCGCGACCCGCGAGGAGATTCGCGAAGCGCTCTCGGGGAACCTCTGCCGCTGCACCGGCTACGCGAAGATCTACGACGCGGTCGAAGCGGCGGGGCGGCGCCTGCGCGAAGGGCGACTCGACGAAGAAGGAGTGGCAGGATGATCAAGACTCCGGACGGCCCGCGGTCGGACACGAACCTGATCGGCACACCCAACCGGAAGGTCGAGGGACTCGACAAGTCCACCGGCCGGGCCGTGTACACGGACGACATCCAGCTCCCCGGGATGCTCCACGGCAAGATCCTGCGGAGCCCGCACCCGCACGCGCGCATCGTCTCCATCGACACCTCGGAGGCCGAGCGACTCGAGGGCGTGCACGCGGTCGTGACGGGTCGGGACATGGAGACGACCTACGGCATCATTCCCCTGGACGCCGGACGAGTATCCCCTCTGCGTCGACCGGGTGCGCTACATCGGAGACGGGGTCGCGGCCGTGGCGGCCGTGGATGAAGACACCGCCATCCGTGCGCTCGACCTCATTCGCGTGGAATACGAAGAGCTCCCGGCGTTCCACGACCCCTTCGCGGCGCTCGCGGCCGCCGGGAGCACCCCGTACATCCACGAGCCCCGCAAGGAAGGGCGGAGCGGGAACATCACCAAGAAGGTGCACCTGGAGTTCGGCGAGGTGGAGGAGGGGCTCGAGCAGGCGGACGTGGTCGTCGAAGGGGACTACCTCTTCGAAGGCACGACTGCACACGCCGATCGAGCCCCACTGCGCCATCGGTCTGTACGAGGGCAACGGCAAGCTGACCGTGTGGTCGGCGACGCAAGTGCCGCACTACCTGCACCGCGAGCTCGCACGCGTGCTCGAGGTGGATCCGGCGATGGTGCGGGTGCTTCAACCCCTGGTGGGGGGCGCGTTCGGAGGAAAGAGCGAGCCGTTCGACCTCGAGTTCTGCGTCGGGAAGCTGGCCATGCTGACCGGCCGGCCGGTGAAGATCCTCTATACCCGTGAAGAGGTCTTCTACAGCCACCGGGGACGGCACCCCTACCATATGACGTACCGGACGGGCGCGACCCGGGACGGCGAGCTGACCTCGGTGGACGCGGAGATCGTCCTCGACGGCGGAGCGTACGCCTCGTTCGGGCTCGTGACCACGTACTACTCGGGACAGCTCCTCTGCGCCCCGTACCGGATGCCCGCCTACCGTTTCGACTCCACGCGGGCCTACACGAACAAGCCGGCCTGCGGGCCCAAGCGGGGACACGGGTCGGTCCAGCCGCGGTTCGCCTTCGAGGTCCAGCTCGACAAGCTCGCGGAACGGGTCGAGCTCGACCCGATCGAGTTCCGGAGGCGCAACTCCATCGGCTCCAACACGCGGACTGTCAACGAGTTACGCGTTACATCGAATGGATTCCTCGAATGCCTGGAATCCGTGGAGCGCGCCAGCGAGTGGAGTGCCAAATTCCGTAAGATGCCATTTGGCAGGGGGATAGGGGTCGCCGGCTCAACCTATATATCCGGTACGAACTACCCGATTTACCCCAACGAGATGCCCCAGTCGGGCGTGCAGATGCAAGTCGACCGGTCGGGCCGCGTCGCGGTGTTCAGCGGCGCGAGCGAGATCGGACAGGGCTGTGACTCCATGGTGGCCTACGTGGCCGCGGAGGAGCTCGGCGTCCCCTCGACCACATTCGTGTCATGCGGGGCGACACCGACTTCACGCCGGTCGATCTGGGCGCCTATTCGAGCCGGGTGACCTTCATGGTCGGGAACGCGGCCATCGACGCCGCGCGAAAGCTCCGGCGCATGATCCAGGAGGCCGTGGCGGAGGCGTGGGAGGTGAAGCCGGGCGAGGTGCTTCTCGCCGGTGGCCGCGCCTACTGGGCCCCCGACACGGAGCGGCAGATGCCGGTCCGTGAAGCGTTCAATCTGGCGGAAGCGAAGTTCGGGACGCTCGGCTCGACCGGATCGTACGACACGCCCAAGGACGTGCACGGCGAGTACCGGGGTGGAACCATCGGCGCATCGCCCGCATACTCGTTCACGGCGCACGTCGCCGAGGTCGACGTCGACGTGGAAACCGGATTCGTGGACGTGAAGAAGATCTGGATCGCCCACGACTGCGGCCGGGCGCTCAACCCCGTGCTGGTCGAAGGTCAGATGGAGGGATCCGCGTACATGGGCTTCGCGGAAGCGCTCATGGAAGAGCAGATCTTCAAGGACGCCGATCACGGCCGGGCCGGCCTCCACAACGCCCCCTCCCTCCTCGACTACCGGATCCCCACGAGTCTGGACACGCCCGAGTTGGAATCGCTGATCGTGGAGTCCATCGACCCCGAAGGCCCTTACGGGGCCAAGGAAGCGGGTGGAGGGACCGCTCCACCCGTCGATCCCCGCGATCGCCAACGCGATCTACGACGCCATCGGGATCCGCATGGACCGTCTGCCGTTTCCCCACCCCGGGTCTGGAAGGCAGTCGAGGGTGCGCGCGCGCGAGAGGGGCTGGCCAAGCCCGAGGCGCCGAGCCGCACGGTCGCCGGCGTGCCGAGCTGAGCCGGCTCATTCATGAAGACTCTACGCTGGATCGTGGCCATGGCCGGAGTGATCGCCGCGAGTGTGGCGATCGTGGCGCTCCCGACCGACAGCCCGCGCGGTCCGGCCACCGCCGGCCGTCAGGAGCTCGACGAAGGCGAAACGCAGTGGCACGACGCGGATTGGCACGTCCTGCGGAGCACCGTGCGGTGGGCCGAGGCGGCGCAGGTGGACACGCTGCCCTTCGGCGAGGCCGTGGTGGCGATCGGCAGGCGGTTCGTCGGGTACCCCCTACAGAGCCCGGGACGCTCGAGGTCGACGGCCGCGAACGCGTGGTCGTCAACTTCCGCGCGCTGGACTGCGTGACCTTCGTGGAGAACGCGCTCGCGCTCGACCCGCTTCGTGCGGGAAGGCGGAGCCGGCCCTGCTGGACGACCGACCCGCGGCCGAAGACCGCTATGCGGGGCTCCTCCGCGAGATGCGCTATCGCAGCGGTGTGCTCGACGGCTACCCGAGCCGGCTCCACTACTTCAGCGAGTGGATCGCCGACAACGCGCGCCGGGGCCTGTTGGTCGACCTCGGGGGCGAGCTGGGCGGCGTGATCGACCGGGAGCCGATCGATTTCATGTCCACACACCCCGACGCCTACCGGCAGCTCTCCCGGCCGGAGAACCTTCGAGCGCATCCGGGCGGTGGAGGCGCGCCTCGACGAGAAGACCGCGTGTACGTTCCCGAGGAAGCCATCCCCGACGTCGCGGACCGGATCCGGAACGGCGACGTGATCGCGGCGACCAGCACGGTTCCCGGGCTCGACATCGCCCACACGGGGCTGGCGCTCTGGATCGACGGCCGGCTCCACCTGCTGCCGCGCACGCCCTCGTCGGCGAGGCGGTCCAAGTCAGCGAAGCGCCGCTCGCCGAACGCATCCTCGGCATCGAAAGCCAGGAGCGGTCTCATGATCGCTCGACCCCAGGGACGCTGACATGCTTCGAATGGCCCGTCTCGGACATCACCGGCCGAGCGCGGTGGCCGAGGCCGTCGACCTCGAGGGCGAGCACGGCGACCGCCGCGATGTACGTGGCCGGCGGCACGGACGTCGTGCCCAACCTGAAGCATCGCCTCTTCGAGCCCGAGCACCTGATCGCGTTGAAGGGCCTCGACGAGCTTCGGCATCCGAGCCGAAGGCGACGTGCTCCGGATCGGCGCGGCGAGACGCTCGCCGAGGTAGCCCGGAGCCCGAGGTCGCGGAACGCTTCCCGGCGCTCGCCAGCGCAGCCGGTCACGTCGCGGGACCGCAGCACCGCAACATGGGCACGATCGGCGGCAACCTCTGCCTCGACACCCGGTGCACCTCTACAACCAGAGCGAATTCTCGGCGTGGCGCCCTCGGCTTCTGCCTGAAGAAGGACGGCGACGCGTGCCACGTGACGAAGGTCGGCAAGAAGTGCGTGGCCGCGCATTCGGCGGACACCCCGCCGGTGCTCATGACGCTCGACGCCGTGGCCGTGCTGGAGGGCCCGGAAGGGCACCGCGAAGTGCCCGTGGCCGACTTCTTCGTCGCGGACGGCATCTGGAACACCGTGCGCCGCCCGGACGAGATCGTCGCGGAGGTGCGGATTCCGCTGGAACGGTCGACACGAAAGCAGGCGTACGAAAGGCTTTCGCCAGCGGCAGGCGATCGACTTTCCGCTCCTCACCGTCGCGGTACTCGGCCGACCTGGAGGACGACGGGACGGTCCGGGCGATCGACGGAGTGGTGTCGGGACTCGGATCGCGCCCCCGTGTGCTCTCGGGCTGGGGTGACGCGGCGACCGGAGCGCGTCTCGACGACGCGCTCGTCGAGGAGCTGGCGGCCCGGGCCCACAAGCAATGTCATCCCCTGGAGAACATCATCGTCGATCCCGAGTGGCGGCGAGCGATGGTGCCGGTGTACGTGACGAGAGCGCTCGACCGGGATCCGGGCCGCGTGAACGGTGCGGCTTCGTGAGCGCGCGATTCACGAGCGCGCTACGGGCAGGGGTCGGCCCCGAGGCCACGCCGTGATCCGGGGCATCGTGGCGGCCGGCGCCGCCCTGGCCGGGCTGGTCGCCCTGGACCGCGTCGCGGGGCGCCTCGGTGCGACCCAGGGTGCGTCCTCCGGACCGGACGATCGACGAGCTGGACGAAGGCGCGTACGAGGACTTCCGTATTCCGGCGGGCGATCACGAGCTCGCGGCCTGGGAGCTCCGCCCCGACGGGGAGCCGCGCCATCCGGTCTTTCTGATCGCGCACGGTTGGGGCGCGAGCTACGGAACCATCCTCCGTCTCGGCGAGCCGCTCGCCGAAGCGGGCTACGAGGTCGTGCTGTTCGACGTGCGCGGACACGGACGCAACGAGCAGCTTCCCTACGTGACGGTGCGGGACTTTCGCGACGACGTGGCCGCCGCCCTCCGCCACATGCGCCAACGCTTCCCGGACCGGCCGATCGTGCTCGTCGGCCATTCCCTCGGGGGGGCCGGTGCCGTCCTGGCCATCGCCGACGGGGCGGTGGTGGACGGGCTCGTGCTCATCGCCACTCCGGCCGACGTGATGCGGATCACCGCCGGTACCTCACCGACCACGGCCTGCCCGGCCGACTCATCGTGACCGCGTTCCTGCCGTTCTTCTGGCGCCGCGTGGGAAGCACGTTTCGGACGCTCACGCCGAGTCGCCGCATCGGTGAGTTGCGGGTTCCGCTGCTCATCTTGCAGCCGGAGCACGACACCCGGGTCGTGCGGGATCACGCGGACCGCCTCGCCGCTGCGGCCGGCCGGCCCTACGTGCTGATCGAGGGAACGGAGCACACCGACGTCCTCGAACACCCGAAAACCGTCGAGCTCGTGCGCGCCTTCGCCAGCGACTTCGAGTAGCCTGGAGGCTAGCAGCCCGCCAACGGCTCGGCCCTCTCGTGTGTCGGAAAAGTGTGTGCACCTACGACTCGATTCGACCGCTGCAACCCTCCCGATGCACCTCATAGATCGTTCGCTTCCGCTCCGTCCGTCCGGGCTGCGGCCGGCGGGCGCCGGCCTTCTCCTGTGTGCCTCGTTCGTTCTCGGCTCGCCGCGGGCTGTCACGGCTCAGACGGAGTCCGACGACACCACCGCCCTGCAGAACCGTTGGCCGGACTCACGTGAACGGACGCTACGCGCGCATCGTCGCTCGGGGCCGATAACCCTCGATGGCAGGCTCGACGAAGCCGACTGGGAAGAGGCCCCCATCGCGACCGGCTTCGTGCAGGAAGAACCCTTCGACGGGCGGGCCGCGATGGAGGAGACCGAAGTCCGGGTGCTCTACGACGACGAGGCCGTCTACGTCGGCGCGCTTCTCCGGGATTCGGATCCTTCCCGCATCGCGAGTCAGCTCACCCGCCGCGACGAGACGGGCCGAGCCGCGGGATACCTGCGAGTTCTCGTTCGACCCCAACCGCGACCGGTCGACCGGATACACCTTCAGGATCACCGCCGCCGGACAACGGCGAGACGAATGCGTCTACGACGATACCCGATCGGACCGCGCATGGGACGCCATCTGGGATAGCGAGGTCGCCCACACCTCCGAAGGGCTGGGTCGCCGAGGTCCGCATTCCGGTCTCCCGGCTTCGGTACACACCGTCCGACGAGCCTCAGACCTGGGCGTCAGCTTCGCCCGCCGGCCGAATCGCCGAGCAACGAACGCTCCGCGTGGGCGTGGCGCCCCCAAGGCGTGCACGGCGACGTGAGCCGGTGGGGTCGCTTGGAAGGGATCGACCTCAGCGCCGGTGCGCGCCGGGTCGAAGTGCTTCCCTACACGATGGCCGGAGCCGAGCGCGTGTCCGGCGAGGCGAGCAACCCGTTCCACGAGCCGACGAGCACCACCGCCCGGGTGGGAGGGGACGTGCGAGTCGGGCTCGGATCCACCTTCGTCCTCGACGCGGCGCTCAACCCCGATTTCGGACAGGTCGAGGTCGATCCGCAGGTCATCGACCTCTCGGCGTTCGAGACCTTCTTCCCGGAACGGCGGCCCTTCTTCACCCAGGACGATCGTCTGTTCGACTTCGGCCTCTCGGGACGGCGGAACAACCTCTTCTACTCCCGACGCATCGGGCGTAGCCCACAGGGTCCGGCCCCGGGAGGCGCCGACTTCGTGGAGGAGCCCAGCCAAACCACGATCCTCGGCGCGGCGAAGGTGACCGGGCGAACGAGCAGCGGCCTCACGCTCGGCGCTCTCTTCGCGTCGACCGACCGGGAACGAGGCCGGGCGTTCCTTGCCGACGCGGACGAGGAAGACATCGTGCGCTACGAAGCCGAGCCGCGGACTCGAGTACGGGACCGTGCGCGCCCAGCAGGAGTTCCGCGACGCACAGAGTCGCGTCGGCGGCATCTTCACCATGGTGGATCGGGACCTCTCGGCCGAGGCGACGCGTCAGGTGCTCCCGAGCCGCGCCTACACCGGAGGCATCGACTTCGAGCACACCTGGTCGGACCGGGAATGGGCGCTCTGGGGATTTCTGGCCGGGAGCCGCGTGAAGGGAAGCCCCGAGGCGATGCTCCGGCTCCAACGTTCCTCGAACCACTACTATCAGCGACCGGACCAGGACTACCTCGAGCTCGATTCGACGCGCACATCGCTCTCCGGCGCCGAGTGGCGGCTGGAGTTCGAGCGCAGGAGCGGGGAGCACTGGACCGGAGCGGTCTGGGCGGCGCAGCGCACACCGGGGTTCGAGATCAACGATCTCGGATTCAGTCGCTCGACCGAGCGGCTCGACGGGGGCGCGAGGATCGGATACCGGGAGCGGGAGCCCGGAAGTTGGTACCAGAGCTACGGGTTCAACTTCTTCACGTTCCACAACTGGCGGCACGAAGCGCTGGACGACGTGCTTTCGGCTTCGCAATGGGGTGACGCGCACAAGAACGGGCAAGCCTCCCTGAACGGCGACGTCACCCTCCGCAATTGGTGGAGTCTCCGGGCCGACATCCAGTATTCGCCGGAGGTGCTCAGTGACGTCATGACGCGCGGCGGACCGCTCATGATCGAGCCGGGCTCGTGGGCGTTCGACGTGGGCGTGAACACCGACCGCCGGGACGCGCTCAGCTATGGCACGTCGTTCGAGTGGGAGCGAGGCTCGCGGGGCGGCGGAAGCGTCTCGGCCGACTTCGACGTCGACTTCCGACCGACCAGCGGCGTGTCGTTGAGCCTCGGACCGAACTACACCCGGTCGACGGATCCCGCCCAGTACGTCACGCAGGTCGACGACTGCCTCGTACGAGCCCACGTACGGCACCCGCTATGTGTTCGGCGAGCTGGAGCGCGAGGAGTTGACCATCGATACGCGACTCGACGTCGTGCTCACCCCGACTCTCTCGATCCAGGTTTTCGCGCAGCCTCTGATCTCGGCCGGAGACTACATCTCGTACCATCAGCTCGCGCAATCGTCGAGCTTCGACCTGGCCCGGTTCCGGGAAGGCGAAGCCGTGACCGTCGGAGACGACGTCCTGTGCGCGAGCGGAACCATGTGCAAATCGGACGGGCGGACCTACCTCGACTACTCCGGCGACGGCGTGCCCGACACGTCGTTCGGGGAGCGTGACTTCACGATCCGTTCGCTCCGAGGCAGCGCCGTGCTTCGGTGGGAGTACCGCCCCGGCTCGCGCATCTACCTGGCCTGGCAGCAACAGCGACAGGATCGCGGGCCGCTGGGCGACTTCCGACTCGGCCGCGACAGCCGCGCGCTCTTCTCGGGCGCGGGCGAGCACTTCTTCATGATCAAGATGGACTACTGGTTCGACTTCTAGGGGTCCGTGCTGGAAGGGTGTCGAGAACGCTTCCCTGAGTCAGGGGGCTTCCCCGGAATCCTGATCGGCCAGGTGCCGCACGTACGCCTGGAGGCGGTGGCCCTCGGTGCGCTGGCGTCTCGCGCGTTGGTCAGCCAGATGGCGACCCAAGTGCCAGGAAGAACCGACGGCGAGGGCCGCCGCACCCACCGAGCCCCACAGGCCCAGCGGGGGTGTGAACGACGCGGTCACGGCGAGGAAGCCGAGAAACGTCCCCACCACCACCTCGAGGATCGATGGCAGATGTGTGCCCAGGCGGGCACGCTTCCCGGCTCGAAGCTTCACCGTGCCCGAGACGAGGAGGAGCAAGGCGAGCAGGAGCGGCAACCCGACGGAAAGCGCGGCAGTGGACATGCGAAAATGGTACGATGAGAGCTACGGAAAGGAAAAGGGGACCGCATGCGCCGCCCGGTGTACGCGATCCGGAAATACGATCCCGAAACAGGACCGGGCTGTGAGCACCCAGCCGAGCATCGAGGAATAGAGATGGCGAAGAAGAAAAAGCAGAAGAAGGGGAAGAAGGGCGGAGGACAGCCGGGGGACAGCAGGTCAAGGGATTCCGCCCCGGGAAGGAGCCCGCCTATGTGAGAAAGCAGCGCGCCAAGCAACAGCTCGGCCAGGAAGCGCCCCGCGCGCAGGAACGTGCGCTCGATCTCGTGGCGGACCGCAGCCCGGGCGAGGTTCGGAGCTTGATGAACCGATGGGTCACGGTGCTGCTCGTCGTCGGGGCCCTGCTGGGCGTCGGCGGGGCCCTGACTCTACGACTGGTCATTGGCGGCGGGGATCGTGACGCACATGCTGGCGGCGGCAGCGATCTTCCTGTGGCACCGCTTGCCGGCGCCAGCGTAACCCAGCTCGTGGAGCTCGCGGAGCAGTTCGGCAAGCCGTCGGGCGGGTAGGGTGGAGCGGGCCCGGAAGGGGCGCCGGTCGAGTCAGAAGGACTGTTCCGCCCCGGTGCGCCGCAACAGCACGGCCGACCAAGGAGGGAGTCGCAGCCCGACGCGCTCCCCGTCGGAGGTGACGCGCTCGGGGACGCCATCGCCCGGGCCCGCCCAGAGCTTCCGCCGGAGGAATCGAGGAGCACCTCCCACGCTCCGGACGGGGGAACCAGCGTCGGCTCCGACCGCTCCGCGGCGAAGTGGAAGTAGACGAACAGGTCGCCTTCGGGATCGCGGCGGTGTAGGACCAGCAATCCCTGCGCGCTCGCGGATCGGACGTCGAGCGTCTCGCGGCCGGGGTAGGTCAGGGCCCGCAGGCGTCTCCGGAGCGCGACGAGCCGACGATAGTAGGCGAAGAGGGCGCGGTGCCACCCTTCCGTCCGCTCACCGTGATCGAGCCGCGACTCGAAGAACGTCTCCGGGTCCTGCGGATCGGGCACGCCCTCCGGCCACTCGAATCCCCCGAACTCGCGTCGCCGCCCCCGGCGGACGGCTCCGATCAGATCCTCGTCGGAGTGATCGACGAAATAGAGGAACGGTGCGAGCTCACCGTACTCTTCGCCCATGAACAGGAGCGGCGGATAGGGCGAGAGGAGCGTGCACGCGGCCGCCAGCTTGAGCTTCTCGAGGCCCACGAGCGCCGACAGCCGGTCGCCCTGAGCCCGGTTGCCCACCTGGTCGTGGTTCTGCGCGCACACCACCATCCGATCCGTTCGGACGCCGACAGACGACCTCCCGTGCCGGCGCTCGCGGAAGCTCGAGCGCGTGCCGGAGAGGACGTACCCCTCCCGAAAGGCCTTCTCCAGGTGGCGCAGGGTCCCGAAGTCACGGTAGTAACCCTGCCGCTCCCCGGTGAGAAGGGCGTGGAGCGCGTGATGGAAGTCGTCGTTCCAGAGCGCGTCCAGACCGTGGCCCCCTTCTTCCGGATCACGCAGGATCCGTGGATCGTTGCGGTCGTCCTCGGCGATGAGATGGACCGAGCGGCCCTGTCGGTCGGCTTCGTGCCGCACCGCCCGAGCCAGCTCCTCCAGGAAAGGGAAGGCGCTCGGGTCGACGATCCCGTGGATCGCGTCCAGGCGCAGGGCGTCGATATGGAACTCCGTGATCCAGATAGAGCGCGTTCTCGATGAAGAAGCGACGCACCTCGTCCGAGCCAGGTCCGTCGAAGTTGATGGCGCGGCCCCACGGAGTCTCGTAGCGATCGGTGAAATCAGGGCCCGAAGTCGTCCAGGTAGCAGCCTTCCGGCCCCATGTGGTTGTACACGACGTCCAGGACCACCGCCAGCCCCCGTGCGTGACAGGCGTCCACCAGCCGCTTCAGCCCGGAAGGCCCGCCGTAGGAGCTCTGCACGGCGTAGGGATAAGCACCGTCATAGCCCCAGTTCCGCGTCCCGGGAAACTGGGCCACGGGCATGAGCTCCACCGCCGTGATCCCGAGGTGCTCCAGACGGTCCAGGTGGCGGATCACCCCGTCGAACGTGCCCTCCTCGGTGAACGTCCCCACGTGGAGCTCGTAGAAGACGTGATCGCGCAGGGGAAGGCCCACCCAATCGTGGTCCGTCCATGCGAAGCCCGGATCGACGAGCTGCGAGGGGCCGTGCACTCCCTCGGGCTGGAACCGGGACGCCGGGTCGGGGCGCTCGGTCCCATCACTCAGCCGATACCGATACGACGACCCGGGAGCCACGTCGTCCAAAACGACGGTCCAGTACCCATGGCGCTCGGGCTCCATGGGCGCGACCCGGTCGCCCGGCTCGAGGAGATGGACGGCCACCTCCTCGGCATCGGGCGCCCACACACGAAAGCGCCAGCGCCGCTCCTCCAGGTGGATCGGCCCCACCGAAGCCCGAGCGACCCCGCCGGATGCGTGCACGTCCGCGGGCCCGCTACCCTCGGGACGGATCGGGACGGCGCTCCGTTCGTCGCACATCGGACATCCGTGTCACGGTTCGGCCCTCCGCGTCTGCTCGGCTATCGATGGAGTCGATCAATCGCCGGACATGCCACCCGACGACGGCGGCACGATTCCGTTCAACCGCAGATACGTCACGAGGTTCCCGTAGTGCTCCCACGTGTGCGTCGCATTGAACGTGAGCACCCAGAGCCGCGTGCCGGTCTGTCCGAAGAGCTCCACCTCTTCCATCGCGCGGGGCCCGCGCAGCTCGCCGTGGACGCGGTCGCAGTACGAAAAGGCTTCCTCCAGCGCCTGGGTGAGGCCGGCCTTGTCGGTCACCGCCTCGTAGTCCGTCGAGTTGGGAGATTGCTCGCCCACGGCCGCGGAACAGAACGAGTAGGACGCGTTCGCGATGTGTCCCAACAGCTCACCGAAGGACCGAACCTCTTCGGTCGGACGGTACGTCACGAGGTCCTCGGGCAGGCCCCGTGCCGTCTGCAGCACGTAGTCCCGGACGGCCTCGTATTGCTGACGAGCGGCGTCCATGGCCGGCGCTCCCCGTTGTCCACCGGGTCCACGACCCATCTGGGCTTCGACCACCGCGGGAGTGACGAGCAACACGGAAAGCACGGCGAGCAGCAGTCGGCGAGCATGAGCCCAGCGGGCGGGCGGCATCCATCATCGTGTTCTCCTGAGAGCGAGTCGCGGTCGGGACATATTCTCACGGCCTCGCGAAGGTCGCAATCGCGACGGTTCGAGCCTTCGGGTCCGCGACCCGGGGTGGCAGCGGATCGCTGCAAGACGCGCGGCGGGACCCTTCGCGAGGCATAAACCAAGGATGGTCGTGAAAACGAGAGTCTTGCAAGATCGGGCGCTACGCCGACATGGTTGACCATACCATTCTCCACTCCTGGCCAGGCCCCGCCCATGCCCGAACGGGTCCCCCCACCCGCCGACCGCCCGTCGCCCGACGCTTCCCTCGAGGGCGGCGGATGCGACGTGTCGGATCCGGATTTCTCGGCTCGGATCTACGACGAGCTTCGGGCCATCGCGGCACGACACATGGCTCGGGAACGGGCGGGCCATCCTCTTCGCCCCACCGAGCTCGTGCACGAGGCCTACCTGAAGCTCTCGTCCGATTCGAGCCCGCGATTCGCCAGCCGGAACGATTTTCTCAGGATCGCGAGCCACGCCATGAGGCAGGTACTCGTCGACGCCGCCCGCCGCCGCGACGCGGTCAAGCGGGGTGGGGACAGGACCGCGGTGACCATGGACGTGAACATGGCCCCGGATGACGATCGGAGCCTCGACCTGCTCGAGCTTCACGATGCGCTCAGGGTGCTGGGTCGCATGGACTCGCGCCTCGAGCGACTCGTCGAGCTGCGGTTCTTCACGGGGCTGACGCTCGAAGAGGTGGCCGAGACACTCGGTGTCTCCCGACGCAAGGCCTCGAAGGACTGGGCGGCGGCCCGCCTCTGGCTCCGGCGCGAGCTGGCCCCGGGCTGAATCGTGGACGACGCGCGCTTCCGCACGCTCATCGACGTTCTCGGCGATGCGCTCGAGCGACCGGAGCCGAGCGGGACGCATGGCTTCGACACCGCTGCGCGGACGACGACGAGCTGCTCGAGGAGGTGCGGGCGCTCTTGAAGCTCGCAGGGGACGCTTCGAAGCACGAGATCACACTCGACCTGGAAGCTCGGGTCGGACGGCCGCCGTACGTCATGGAGTCCGCCCGGAGCCTCCCTCGCGAATCGGCCCGTACGTGGTGGAAGCAGTGCTCGGAGAAGGGGGCATGGGCACGGTGTACGCCGCACGCCAGGAGGAGCCGCTCGAACGGGACGTCGCCCTCAAGGTCCTGCGAGCCAGTGCCGTGCACCCACAGTCCAGTGCCCGGTTCGAAGCCGAGATGCACGTCCTGGCCCGGCTCGACCATCCCTACATCGCTCGGATCTTCGACGCCGGCACGACGGACGAAGGGTTGGCGTACTTCGTCATGGAGCGGATCCGGGGCGAGCCCGTCACGACGTACTGCGAAGGAAGGGGCCTCTCGAGTCGGGGGCGCCTCGAGCTCTTCGTCAGGGTCCTGCGGGCCGTAGCGCACGCGCACCAGAAAGCCGTCGTGCACCGCGACCTCAAGCCGTCGAACATCCTCGTGACCGACCTCGACGGGCAGCCGGTCCCGAAGGTGATCGACTTCGGCATCGCCTCGGTGCTTTCCGACTCCGCCGGCCACGCGGGGCGCGGAGCCGATGGCCGTCTGTTCGGCACGCCGACCTACATGAGCCCCGAGGCCCGGGCCGGACACGAGATCGACACGCGGTCGGACCTCTACGCGCTGGGGGTGCTCCTGCACGAGCTGCTCACGGGAGCGGTGCCGTGCGCGCCGGACGTCGACGACGACCGGAGCGTGGCCGACCTCGGGACGGTTCGCACCGCGCCGAGCCTCCCGACGGACCTCCGGTGCATCCTGGATAAGGCCTTGGCTCCCGATCCGCAGACCCGCTACGCCTCCGCAGCCCACTTCGCGGACGACATCAGCCGATACCTCACGGAGTATCCCGTGCACGCGCGCGCACCGACGCTCACCTATCGGCTGCACCGGTTCGCCGCCCGCTATCGACTACGCGTATTGGGTGCCACGGCGGCGGCGATCATGCTGCTCGCCGTGACCTCGATCTTCATGGTGCGCCTCGCTGCCGAGCGAGACCGTGCACGGATCGAGGCCGAAAAGGCCACCGAAGTCGCGGCATTCCTCCAGGGCCTGTTCCGGATTCCGGATCCGGCCACGCTCGCCCCGGATAGCTTGACGGCCAGAGAGCTTCTCGACGATGGCGCGGATCGCCTCATGACGGAGCTCGCCGGTCAACCGGAGGTTCAGGCATCCCTGCTGGGCGTGATCGGAAATACCTATCGCGGCCTCGGCCTCTGGGGTGAAGCGGAGGACCTGCTGCTGGACGCGGTCGAGCGCGAAAGGGCCCTGAAGGGCGCCGGGCACGTAGATGTCGCCGCGCTGCTCCACGACCTCGGAGAGGTTCGCACCGACCGCGGCGACCTTCCCGGCGCAGAAAGCGCGCTCCGCGACGCGCTCGAGATCCGCCGGAGCTCGCTCGGCGCCGAGCATCCGGAAACCGCACACACGATGTCCCAGGTCGGCCTCGTCCTCAGGAATGCGGGAGAGCTGTCCGAAGCGGAGGTTTTCGCGGTGGAAGCGGTCGAGATTCTCCGGCGAGCCGAGGGGACCGATGTTCGCCCGGTCCTCGCGCTCGCGCTGCACCATCTGGCGTTCCTCCGTCGCACACAGGAGCGTCTCGAAGAGTCGGAAGCGCTGTACCGTGAAGCGCTCGAGCTCAGGCGGGCACTCTACGATGCGTCACATCCCGACCTCCTCACGACCATGGGCAACCTGGCGGTGGTGCTGGAGCGCCGAGGACGGTACCAGGAAGCCGAGCGCTTGCTCCGTGAAGCGCTCGAGGCTCGCCGCGCACGACTCGGCGACGACCATCCGAACACGCTCAACGCGTTGAACAACCTGGCCTATACGCTGTGGCGAAACGGCCAATATGCACGAGCGGAAGACCTCTTCCGGGAAGCGATCCCCATCGCCCGGAGCGTGCACGGCTCGGAGCACACGACCACCGCGATCATGATCAACAACCTCGGTGTCGCGGTTCGACGGGCGGGTGACGCCGAGGCCGCGGAAGCGCTTCACCGCGAAGCTCTGGCCATCAACCGGAGACTGCTCGGCGAGGAGCACCCCAGAATCGCGGGCGACCTGGACAACCTGGGTAGGGCGGTCCTCGCCCGTGGAGACCCCACCCAGGCGCAGGCCCTGCACCGACGAGCGCTCGATATGCGCACGCGGCTGCTCGGCGCCGACCATCCCGACCTCGCCGAGAGCCTCTCCGGCCTGGCCGCCGTACGTCTGGCCACGGGGGAGCCGGAAGAGGCCGTCAGTCGGCTGCGGAGCGCCCTGGCTCTACGGGCGGCACGGCTTTCGCCGGAAAACCCCCGCGTGGCCGAAACGACCCACGAGCTCGGTGTGGCCCTGCGGGAAGCCGGGGACCTCGCGGAGGCGGAGGAGCTCTTGCGTCGCGCCCTCGAGGCCCGCGCCGCCACGCTCGATCCCGGCCATCCCGACCTCGGGGTCACGCGTCGCGAGCTCGCCGTGTTGCTTCGAGAGACCGGTCGCTTCGCCGAAGCCGACAGGCTGCTGCGGAACGAGCGAGATCACGCGCTGGAGCGCCTGGGCCCGATCATCCCAGCGGCCCGTCGTAGTACCCGGGCCAGTAACGCCCCTACTCCACCGTCACTGTCGCCTCACCGAACTGCTCACCCGAGGTGGCTCGGATCGTCGTGGTGCCCGATCCCGACAGCGGTGACCAACCCGGTCGTGTCGACGGTCGCAACCGACTCGTCGAACGACTTCCAGGTGAATTCGGCATCTTCGATCAAATGCCCGTTCGCGTCGTACGCGGAGGCCGTGAGCTGCTGCTCCTCGGGCGCCGGGCCGACGACTAGTGCGGGACCGGTCTCAGGCTCATCCTCGCTCACAGCCAGCGTGAAGTCGGACGGCTTCACCTTCACCTTGGCTACTTCCTGCTGAACCGTGACGTCGATCTCGGCCGTGGCGTCGTCGGCCGCCGCGCGGATCGCCGTGGTCCCGTTCCCGATCGCGGTGACCAGCCCGGTGTCGTCCACCGCCGCCACCGTGGCGTCGCCGCTCGTCCAAACGATGTCCGGCGTGTCGACCGGATGCCCGTTCGCGTCGCGCGCGTCGGCCACGATCTGGACCTGGTCGTCGAAGGAGGTGAGGGATTGCACGTCTCCAAGCCGCCGACGCACTCCTTCGTGAGGTTGAGCGTGGCCACTCGCTGATCCACGGTCAGGGAAGCGGTGCCGGACACGCCGTCCGCCGTGGCCGTGACGGTGGTCTCACCGTTTTCCACGGATGTCGCGACTCCGGTATCCGTGTCGATCACGGCTACCGATTCGGCCTCGACGCTCCACGTGAACGTGACGTCGGAGATTTCGGCACCGTCAGCGTCCCGAGCCACCGCCGTGAACTGCAGAGTCGAGCCGAGCGCGTGCAACGTATCCAGCTCCGGTGAGACTTCCACGCTGGCGATGACCGGCGCGACAGTCGTGAATGTCACCGCCGCCTGGTCGTCGATCGGCTCACCATTCAGCGTGCCCGTCACCGTCGCGGTCCCCTCCTCCGCGCTCCGCAGCTCCGCCGTGTACGTCCCGTCCGCGTTGTCCGTCACCGCCGTCAGCTCGCCCAGGTCCGTCGACAGCGTCACCTCGTCCCCGCCCTCCGTGAGCGGCGTCTCGTCCGCTTCGTAGAGCTGCACCGTGATCGTCGACGCCGCGTCGCCGTCCGCCTCCACCTCGATCGGCTCCGCCGTGATCGTCGCGAACGCCGCGGTCGGGCTCGTCGGGTCTCCCGTCGTCGTGAACGTCACCGCCGCCTGGTCGTCGATCGGCTCACCATTCGACGTGCCCGTCACCGTCGCGGTCCCCTCCTCCGCGCTCCGCAGCTCCGCCGTGTACGTCCCGTCCGCGTTGTCCGTCACCGCCGTCAGCTCGCCCAGGTCCGTCGACAGCGTCACCTCGTCCCCGCCCTCCGTGAGCGGCGTCTCGTCCGCTTCGTAGAGCTGCACGGTGATCGTCGATGCCGCGTCGCCGTCCGCCTCCACCTCGGTCGGGTCCGCCGTGATCGTTGCGAACGCCGCGGTCGGGCTCGTCGGCTCGTCGCTCGTCGTGAATGTCACCGCCGCCTGGTGGTCGATCGGCTCACCATCAGCGTGCCCGTCACCGTCGCGGTCCCCTCCTCCGCGCTCCGCAGCTCCGCCGTGTACGTCCCGTCCGCGTTGTCCGTCACCGCCGTCAGCTCGCCCAGGTCCGTCGACAGCGTCACCTCGTCCCGCCCTCCGTCGAGCGGCGTCTCGTCCGCTTCGTAGAGCTGCACCGTGATCGTCGACGCCGCGTCGCCGTCCGCCTCCACCTCGATCGGCTCCGCCGTGATCGTCGCGAACGCCGGCGGTCGGGCCCGTCGGCTCGTCGCTCGTCGTGAACGTCACACTCGCCTGGTCGTCGATCGGCTCACCATTCAGCGTGCCCGTCACCGTCGCGGTCCCCTCCTCCGCGCTCCGCAGCTCCGCCGTGTACGTCCCGTCGTCCCGGTCGACCACCTCCGTCAGCTCGCCCAGGTCCAGTCGACAGCGTCACCTCGTCGCCGCCCTCCGTCAGTGGCGTCTCGTCCGCTTCGTAGAGCTGCACCGTGATCGTCGACGCCGCGTCGCCGTCCGCCTCCACCTCGATCGGCTCCGCCGTGATCGTCGCGAACGCCGCGGTCGGGCCCGTCGGCTCGTCGCTCGTCGTGAACGTCACGCTCGCCTGGTCGTCGATCGGCTCACCGTTCAGCGTGCCCGTCACCGTCGCTTCGCCCTCGTCCGCGCTCCGCAGCTCCGCCGTGTACGTCCCGTCTCCGTTGTCCGTCACCTCCGTCAACTCGCCCAGGTCCGTCGTCAGCGTCACCTCGTCGCCGCCTTCCGTCAGCGGGTTTCCATCCGCGTCATAGAGCTGCACCGTGATCGTCGACGCCGCGTCACCGTCCGCTTCCACCTCCGTCGGGTCCGCCTCGATCGTCGCCGTGCCGGGCTCGGCCGAGCCCGGCTCCGCAGTGACCTCGAGCGTGACCGACGCCATGCCCGCCGAGGACGCGACGAAGGTATATGGTCCGGCCGACGCTCCCAGCGTCCCCACCGTCTCGGCATGCCCGTCGGGTCCGCTCGCAACGGTCCTCTCTCGGGTCGAAGCGCCGGACGGCGCCTCGAACGACACGTCCACATCCGCCACACCCTCTCCGTCGGCGCCGACCACGCGGACCTCGAGGGGCACCGACGAGCGTACGGGCGCGCTCACGCCATCGCCCTCCACGACCACCAACGAGGCGGCCGCCGGCTGGAACGCGACGGCCGTGGAGTCGGACAGGCCGGTCGGGGTCATCGCCGAGACGCGAACCGAGCCCCGTTCCTCCGGTGCCGAGAGCAGAGCCGCCGCGGATATGGGAGCGAGCCCGGGATCACTCGACGACCACACGGCGACGACGTCCGAGATCGTATTCCCCTCGGCATCCACGCCCGTGACGCGATAGCGGAGCGTATCACTGAACGTGAGGAGCGAGTCGATGGGACTCACGGTGATGGACACCGCTTCGCTGCCCGGTCCGACGAACGCCAGGGAGACATCGTGGACCTCGGCCGCTCTGCCCGGAGCCGTGTCGACGACCTCGGTCTCGAGGCTGCCCGCGAACATCACGGTGCCGGCGGACCACACCTCCGCGTCGACGCGCACCTCCGCCGGAAGCGCCTCCACACCCAGGATCCACCCCAGCACGGTCTCGGCTTCGGCGTCGTACGCCATGACGGTGTCGGACAGGACCGTCGCGTCCGCCGCATCGCGAATCGTGACGTGGATCGCGTCGAGGTCGAGGAGCGCGGGATCGACGGCACTCTCGAGCAGGGGGGTGATCCGCAGCGGACCGTCCTCCCGGACCCGTCGGATCGGTCGGTCCCCCGTTGCAACCGAGGGCCAGGACGCCGAGAAGCGTTCCGGTGCAGCGCGCCGCGCGGCGCATCAGAAGCGACGTGTCCATCGTAGACTCAATGTGGATTCGCGGAAGCTCCGCTCCGCGGCGGCCACGTTCTCGTTGTCACTGAGCCGCATACTGAGGATGACCGCATCCTGACCGGTCACCTGATAGCGGGATGAAAGCGAAGCCTGCGATACCGTCGTCTGATGCACGTGCGAGCGGCCCAGGTTGAGCGAGGACACCCATTTCCCCCGCAGGAGGTTCAGCTGGCCGCCCAGGCCGAAATTGCTCCGAAGGCTCGACGGATCCTCACCGAACCGAGACTGCACCAAGCCCGCGGTGGGCGTGATCGATACGATGCGCGCGGGCGCCAGAACCACCCTGGCGTTCACCGTGTGCGATGTCGAGGTGCTCCGGACCCGGGCCGGATTGTCGTCGCCGGTCGTCCGGTAGTTGTAGTCCACGGACACGGTTCGGGCCAGGCTCCGTCGGCCGAAGCTGACGGACTGGCGGGTCCCGGCCAGCCAGCTTCCGTAGGCGATCCACCGTTCCGGGTCCGAGGCGTCGTTGTGCAACGTCGCCCGCTGAAGCCGGAGGCTCGACGTCCAGTTCGCCGTGAGGCGGGTGGAGAGCGACGCGCCGAGCCGATCGCGCTCCGTGGTGAATAGCTTCTGATCGGCCAGATTGTCGTGCTGCCGCGACACATCCACACTCGCCTGCACCCGGCCGCGTCGGAACACGGTCCGCGCCTCGATCTCGCGACGATCGGACAGGAGCGACGCCGTACCGAGCGACACATAGCCCGCCCCGAGATTGCGGAAGGTCACCGTCGTCGTCAGGGGCGTCACGGGCGAAACTCACCCTCGAGGGTGTACGCGTAGTCCGCGGAGGAGCTGTTCCGCGGCGTGAACAGCGCCCGGGCGATGCCGGGGATGCGGTCGAGGATCTCGGGGTTCTCGATCGGGTCCGAGCGCCGATCCCGCGTGTAGCCGCTCGCCGCGAGCTCTCCCGCGAGCTTCACACGGTCGTCGAGCAAGGCGAGCCCGCCCGCCACGCTCACCACCAGGTTCCGCTGGGGCGTGACGGCGAACTGGTTGTTCCGCCCGACCGACAACGTGTCTTCGACGAAGGCCGTGTCGGGCTCGTGGTCTGCGAATGTGGTATCGGTCGGAGGAGGGAGCGAGCCGGGTTGTCCCAGGCGCTCACCACGGCCAGCCTGAGGGATGAACGGTCCTCGTCGCCGAGCGCCAGTTGCCCGCCGGCCACCGTCCGCGAATAGCTTCCCGACACGGCACCACCGGAGCTGGCGCCGCCGGGAACGGCCGCCGAAGGCCGAGACCGAGAACGCGCCGCGCTCGACCTCGAGGCTCGCACCGCGGGCCCTGATTCCGTTGTAGGTGAGCGGTGAATAGCTGCCGCTGAAGTCCCCGACGGTCGCTCGGCCCCACCCCCAGTCAGGCGTGAGGGCGTACCGGTTGATGTCCTGGCGGGCATCGGCGCCGAACCGGTTCCCTTCGGTCGAGAGGAGGAAGTCGCCCGTCACGCTCACGAGCCCGTAGAGCGAGACGGAGGGGCGGAAGTAGAGGCGCCCGGTCGCCGTGGGCCGCCGCTGCTCCGCGCCGGAGATGCCGTACAGCTCCGAAAACGTCCCGGCCTCGCCCCCGAAGTCCAGGCCGTCGGTGACGACGTCCTGGGCATGGCCGCCACCGGGAACCCACGACATCAGTACGCAGCACAGCACGATACCTCGCATCATCGGTCACCTCCCGCGTCCGTCAGCTCGATGGTCCGGACCAGGTCGGCGGTGCGCACGACGGCCCGAACGAGGTAGTGTGGAGCGTCGGCCCGCACGAACCACTCCTCCCGGGCGCCCTCGGAAGCATCCCATGCCAGCGTCAGACGCCAGGTGTCGAACGTCCCCGCGCCCGTCGTGACACGCTCCCCGCCCTCGACGGTGAGGTCCAGCGTGGCGAGCTCGAGCGTCTCGGCGTCGAACACGGTGAACCGGGCGGCGTATCCCTCCTCGAGCGGCAAGGCGGCGACGAGCATTTCGAGGGCGGGGCCGTCCGCCCACGCGGACCGTCCGGCTCCACCTCGAACGGCGTCTCGAACCCGTCCGTCGGTGACCCCCATGACACGCTCGTCTTCGAAGTCGATCCGAACCGTCAAGGGTTCCACCGCCCGCCGCCGGACGGGCATGAGCGACGCGGAATCCAGCACGACCGTGTCCGACGCCTCCGTGCGCCCCTCCGGGCCGGGCATCTGCTCGAACGGATCCGTACCCTCCTCCGGGTCCTCGGGCAAGGCGGCCGCTTCGAAGTCCGTAGCGGCGTAGGTGGGCACCTCGGCCACGTCGACCACCCGCCAGACCGAGCGTCCGTCTTCCGTGTCCCGTTCGATGCGGCGCTCCACGGTCAGAGGCTCGGAGCCCGGCTCGTCGATCGTCACCGTGTACGCCGCCGATCCGGGCACGAGCGCCGCCGGGACGGGACGGGGTGGAATGAATCCGGACGCGAGAACCACATCCGCGCGCGGATCCAGGGCGAGGATCCGCGTCGCCTCACCCGCCCAGCGGTCGAGGAGATAGATCGAAGCGTCGTCGCCGTCACGCGCGGTGGCCAGCATGCGTGCCCCTTCGGCTCGCCGGGGATGGAACGTCAGGCGAGCGGCATCACCTACGACCTCGCGCAAGGTCCCGACGCCTTCGCGGAACGTGGAATCGCTCCGGAACGCTGCCTCCGGGTCGTCGGTCAGGTCGCTCCGGACGACCTCCTCCTCCAAGGTGATGGGATCGAGGAGGATGAGCGCAGGAACGTCACGGTCCCTGCTCGACCGCAACCAGACCCGGCCGTCCGGATGGAAGCCCACGGGCTCGCAGGCCTCTCCGTCCGCGCACGCGAAGATCGGCACGACCCCGTCGTCCCGCCGCCGAACGACCTCGGTCCCGCCGTCCTCCCCGGTCCGCAGCCCCAGGCGGGGGACCCCGGCCTCGTCGGGCACCCACCGACGCACGCTTCCGTCGTTCACGACCACATCGGTGCGGGCGCCGGTCTCGAGCTCCACCCGGATCAGGTCCGGCGCGTCCGGCTCCGCGCCGGGAACCTCGATCAACGCCGCGGCGGGGTCTTCGGCGAACCCGGCGAGCCGCACCGGCCCGTTCTGGTCCGGCAGGAGCTCGCGCGGGTCGGGAGCGGCAGCGGCTCGGCCGTCCCGGGGTCGCGGCGCTGGTCCGGGACGTCGGCTCCCGCCAAGGGATCGACGGAGACGACGTAGAGGCGTCCTTCCACTCCGGCCGCACGGGCCTGCAGCACGAGCCACCGGCCGTCCGGCGCCCACCGGTACGTTCCGACGGGCAGATCCGCGGGAGTCAGCGCGCGCGGAGCCGCCAGGGAATCCAACGCGCCACGGACGAAGAGCCGGGGCGACGGGCCCTCGAGCGCCCGGAAGGCGACCCGTCGCCCGTCCGGCGAGAGCCGCGCGTCGAGCACGGCTTCGGCTGTCTCGCCGGGAGCGGCCGAGTCCGGTGCCTGGTCGGCGGCAGCCGCGGAGTCGGGCTCCGGATCCTGCGCGGACAGGGGAACCGCGCCGAGCCAAGCGCACAGGACCACCGGCCGTGCCACGCCCCGGAGGGACGTCACGAGCCGATCCGAGGGCGACCGTCTAGAACAACGCATCGGATATCGCATTGTAGAGGGCCTGCGAGAGCTCCGACATCGACCCGCCGAACACGACCCGCTCGACCTCGCGATCCTCGAACACCGGTAGCCGACCGCCAACTCCACCTGGCTCCGGCCGAAGAACCCCTCGAGCGCGGCCTCCGCTTCGGCACTGGTCACCTGCACGGGAAGCGACGGGCGATCGCAGGACGCGCACGCTTCGTAGCTGTCCATCCAGTCCTGCATGCTCGCGAGCGTGGTCTCCAGGCGGTCCACCTCCGTGCGCGCGGCGTTGAACGCGGCCCGCGCTTCGTCCATCGTGGCCCGGGCGCTGTTGACCGCCGGGTTGTTCTCCAGGTACTCGCGGTTCTGGTAGACCGCCCTCGCCGCGGTGTACGCCCTCCACCGCGCGTTGCGCTGTGCGAGGCGGGCGCCCCGGATGCCGCGCCAATAGTTCCGCGCGCCGCAGTGTCCCGGGGACCACCAGCTACACCGGGCCGCGTGGTAGCGGTACCGGGAGTTGGCCGCGCTGAACGAGCGGTGGCTCGCGCGGTACAGACCGTACGTCCGGTCCATGGCCTCACGCGACGCCTCGGACGCGACCCGGATGGCATCGTCCAGGCTCGATTCGGCCTGGTCGAGGGACGCTTCGGCCGCTTCGAGGCTCGCCGAGGCCGTCTCGAGCGCCTGCCGGGTCGCCGGAACGAGCTGACGGCCCACTTCGTAGGTGAGCTGATCGTTGAACTCGGGGTAGAGCGCCGCCCGGACGGTGAAGCTCGGGTCCGTCAGCTGGAAGCCGGCCGGGCGTTCATCTCGGCCCGGAACTCGTCGAAGAGGTCGAAGTCGGTCGCGAACCGGAGGCTGTCGCGGTTCATCGCGAGCTCGAGATCCGTCTGGAGGGTGTTGTCGATCAGGGCGCCCCCTCGATGACCAGATGCTGCTCCTGGCGGGTGAGGGCCAGATCGAGGAGCGCCTCGTCGAACGCCACCGGTCCGAGAGTAAACGCACTGAGCTCCGCGAGCCCGAGGATCCCCTCCCGATCCACGCTCAGGTCCATCCGGCCGAACTCCGAGAGCTCACCCCGGAGCCGGCCTGGAGCAGGAACGCGCCGCGGAGCCCGATCCCCGCTTCGATGCCGAGATCGAAGTCCGTGTAGGTGGCCACCCGGATGCCCAGCTCGCGGAGGGCCATGTCCGGGACGCCGTCCGTCGCGATGGGCTCGGCACCTTCGCCCGCCACGCTCTGCTGGAACTCCATGAGATCGCTGAGCGTGAGCCCCTCGTCGGTCTCTCCGAGCACCAGGGCCCCGGTCGGCACCCCGGTGTAGATGTTGACGCGCGTCCCCAGCGCCATACGGATGTCCTGCGCGCCGATGACCGCGTCACCCAGGAAGCCCAGGCGCACCGAGAGCGGGTTGAGCCCCATGGCCAGCCGAAGCTCGTTCAGCGTCAGCCAGTCGACACCCATCGGCCCCACCCACGGGTTCGCCGCGGTGAGGCCTCCCGCGATCGACAGCTCCACGCCCTGCGGCACCACGGCCACGTTCGACTCGATGTCGAAGGTCAGCGTGTCCCCGTCCACGTCGACGGTCAGGTCCCCGCCGAGGCCCACCGAGGGCCGGCCGGAGATCTGGAGCGCCACCTCACCTTCCACGAACCACGCGGGACTTCCCGGAGGCGCCATGGGAGGCAGGGCGGCCTGAAGGGACAGATCCCGGATGCCCCCGGCGCCGAACCCGGGCAAGGGGAGCGAGCCCGTCAGCGTCAGGTCGCTCGCGCCGGGCGTCAGCATGTCGACCATGTCCTTCAGCGCGCCGGCGTCGGCGAGCGGCACGAACCCGGTGAGGTTGAGGCCGGGGCGGAGATCCACGTCGAAGTCGGCCCCCGTCGCCCCGGCTCCGGCGCCGCCGTCCCCGTCGTCGGATCCGTCCGGTCCGCCGCCGAACAAGGGACGGTAGAACGCACGCTCCTCCGGGGTCAGGTCGTCGGACGAGACCGTGCCCTCCGCGCGCGTGAGCGTGAGCGCCGCCAGGTCGAGGCGCATCTCGTCGGTGACCGGGTTCTCGAGCTCCGGCACGAGGTCGGCGAAGCCCAGGTCGGGCACCTGCACGCCGAGGACGAGCTGCGGCTGCCCCTCGATGCGGGAGAAGGAGAAGAGCGCGTCGCTGCTCCTGCCGAAGACCTCGGTCGCGCCGCCGAGCGACACCCCGGTCCGCGCTCCGAAGTTGAGCGTGAGCCGCGGCTCGCTGATGCGCACGTCCAGCGGGCCCAGGGGCGGCACGTCGACGCCCGCGCCCGGCACGAACCCCTGCATCAGCTCGACCGCGTCGCCCACGCCGAACGAATCGTCGAATGCGGCCCGGAAGTAAGCCCTGCGGGCTCGACGCGCCGAGCGCGAGCCCGACCTCCGCCCGGGCCGTGAGGGATCCCATGGCGAAACCACCGGTCATTCCCGCTCGCGCGCTCGCGTCCTCGCCGGTCCGGAACCCGGCCTCGAGGACCGCGTCGCGCAGGCCGCCCGGATCGAATTCGAGCTCCGGCACCTGGGGCGAGCCGGGCACCAGCCCGGCCGCCAGGTCCAGCGCCTCCGGAAGGGTCACGTCGCCCACGTCCACGCGGAACGAGCCCTCCGCCCAGCTCCAGGGCGTTCCGGACGCGCCGCCCACGGAGAGCGCCGTGAGCGCTGGCCTTCCATCGCGCTCGGCCAGCCGTGCGAGCGCGTCCACCCCGGCCCAGACGCTGTCGGCCCGGGTGTCGAAGCCGAGCTCCAGGCTCACGTCCCGCAGGTCGCCGATGGGGAAGTCGACGTCGGGCGCCGGCCAGTCGCCGGGCAGAAAGCCGGTGGCGCGCCCGAACGCCTCGTCGAGCGAAACGTCGCCGAGGCCGAGGGACACGAGGCCGCTCCCACTGCTCGCGTCGTCGACCCGCACGAACCCGAGACGGGCCTGGCCCGTGACGTCGTCCAGCCGTCCCTCGCCTTCGAACCCCGCCCAGAGGCTGTCGACCCCGGTATCGAACCCGGCTTCCAGCGACGCGTCGTCGAGCGTCAGCGCGTCGAACGAGTCGAACCCGTCGGGAAGCGCCCAATCTCCGGGAAGGAGCTCACCGATCCGGTCTATGGCCTGTCCGGCGCCGACGCTTCCGGCATCGAGCGTCAGAAGCCCGGTCACGCGGTCCTCCTCGGCGAAGCGCAGGAAGTCGAGGCGCGCGTCGGCATCGAGGCCGTCGTAGCCACCCGCGCCCGAGGCCGCCGCGTAGACGCTGTCGCTTCGGTGTCGAAGCCGAGAAGGAAATCCGCCCGGTCCAGCGCCACCGTCTCGAAGGCGTCCAGCCCGTCGGGCAACGCCCAGCTCCCCGGCAGCATCTCCGCGATCTGATCCAGCGCTTCGGCCATGGTGACCGACTCGCGGCCGATCTCCACGGTGCCGGCCGCTCCGGTCGTCTCTCCCAACCGGAGGAAGGTGATGTCGGACGTGGCCGTGGTCCCGGATGCACCCGATTCGAGGCTTCCCGACCCGCGGGCGCGCGCGCTCAGGCTGTCGGTCCGGGTGTCGAACCCGACGGCGAGCTCCCCCTCGTCGAGCTGGAGCGCGTCGAAGGCGGCGAGGTCGTCCGGCAGCCCCCACTCACCCGGAAGGAGGGACGCCACCTCGTCGAGCACGCCGGTGAGCGCCAGATCCTGGACACCCAACGTCACGCCGCCCCGGGCGAACCGCTCGCCGTTCGAGTCCACGAGCGACAGGTCGACCGATCCATCCATCCGCTCGGGCCCTTCGCCCAGATGGCCGGTGCCGGTGATATCGGTCAGGAACGTCGGCGTCCGCGAATCGAACGCCACCGCCAGAGCCGCTTCGTCGAGCATCAAGGGGGCCAACCCCGACGCGGCGTCCGGGAGCTGCCAGTCGGCGGCGAGCAGCTCCTCGGCCCGGTCGAGGGCGTCGGGCAGGGACAGGGCGCCGACGTCGATCTCGAGCCCGCCGGTCGACCACTCGTCCACCGCCGTCCGCACGAGGGCGCAGCTCCGCCGTGGCTTCGAGGTCATCGCCCTCGCCCATCGTGCCCGCGCCGCGCACGTCGGCGGAGAGGCTGTCGGTGCCGGAATCGAAGCCGACCGCGAGCGACGCCGAGTCCAGCCGCACGGCCTGTCATGGCGTCGAGCGCACCGGGCAGGATCCGCTCGCCGGGCAGCACCGAGCGCCGCCTCCGCCAGCGCGTCGCTCACCGGCACGTCCCGAAGCGCGAGCGCCATGCTCCCGTTCGCAGACGGCTCGTCCTCCTCGACCGACAGGCCCAGCTCCAGGTCGGCGGCGCGCTCACCCGTCTCGCCGTCGAACTGCCCCGCGCCGGCGAGCTCCGCGCTCACGAGCTCCGTCCGCGTATCCAGCTCCACCCGGGCGCGGGCGCTGTCCAGGGCGACCGCGCCCACCGACTCGAGCCCCGTCCGGCAGATGCCCATTCGACCGGGACCACCGTGGAGAGCGTCGCGAGCGCGGCGTCGGCCTCCATCTCGCGGCCCGCCAGGTCCAGCTCCATCCCCATCCACGCGTCGCCCGACGGCCTCGGCGCGCCGAGGCGGACCGCGGCCGAGCCCTCCAGGGAAGCGAGCTCGCCGTCGCCGCCCATGACGACGTTCCCGCCGTAGCCGCCCACACGCTGTCGGCCACGACGTGGAGCTCGAACCAGGGCGTCGCCCATGGAGCCGAGCTCGAACGGCATCTCCGGAGGCGCGGTGTAGCCGGGAAGCAGCTCCGAGAGGGCCAGGAGCGCCTCGCCGGCGTCCATGTCCGCCCCGAACGCACCCGCGACGTGAAACGCTTCGTTCGCGCCCGTGGAGAAATCGATCTGCAGGCTGTCCAGCGCAACCGAGCCTCGCGGGCGTCGGCAGGTTGGCGTCGAACGCGCGGTTGAGGAAGTCCACGGCACATCGTCGTCGAGAGGTCGGCCGCGCGGGCCGTGAAGTCCACGCTGCGGTCCCCTTCGGCCCCGCGCACGTCCATGTCCAACGCGGCCGTCACGCTGCCCACCTCCAGGGTCGAGCCCAGGGCGACCCGCGCACCCACCGAGCCCACGCCCAACGCCATGTGCACGGAGTCGAGCGCGAGCCAGTTCATGCCGAACGGCTGGTCCCAGCCGCAGTTCATCAGGCCTTCGAACGCCGCGCCACCCCTTCGGCGTTCGTCAGATCCGTGGCCAGCTGAAAGCGCTTCGTCCCGTCCAGATCCGCTTCCACGACCGCCTCGGCCGTCACGCGGAGCTCGGGGTCCTGGACGATCCGGATCGAGCGATTCCCGGCGTGATCCAGTCGGGAAGGCCCATCGCGCCGTCAGGGAGCGGAGGCAGGCTCGCCCCGAGGCTCAGGAGCCCGCTGAGATCCGGCGCGCCGTCCAGAAGGCTCCCGAGGGAGATGCCGGGCGCGCCCCGGAGCACCACCCGGTCCTCGGGGCTCGTTGAATGCTCCGGCATCCGGACGCTCGCCGCCCGCTACCGCCGTCGCCGCTTCCAGCCCCTCCGCGCGGTGCCGAAATCGAGCAGGCGCGCATCCCGGACGAGAGCTGCGCGAGGGAGAACGGCGCGGAGAGGTTGAGCCCGGGTGCAGGTCGAGAGACGAGCCGCCCGTCGGCACGCCGCACCCTCTTCGGCGCGACGGGTCAGCTCCGCGAGAAGAACTGCCGGGCGGGCCCGCTCAGCTCCGGCCAGGCGATCGACCACGCGGCCTCGGGCGCGGCCGTCCGCCACCCCGGTCCGTCACCTCCCTCTCTGCCGGCGGCGCCGGCTCCCCTCCGGTACCCCAGGTCAGCGGACAGCTCGGGGAACGCGAAGTTCCCACCGGGCTCCCCTGAAGCTCGGGAATCAGCTCGCCCAGGGGCGAGTCCGCGAGCCGGGATGCCACGAGGCCTTCGGCCGAGCCCTCCGCCGTGAGCGACGGGGGCACGAGCGTGTAGAGGAAATCGGTGCCCGCTCCCGGGAAGGGGTCACGGTGCCGAGCACCGTGAGCGTGGGCGGATCACCCGAACCGACTTCGACGGTCACGTCGCGGAGCGCGGAGGCGTCGTCGGGAAGCTGGTCCCCCAGCGGCAACGCCCCGACCGTCGACTCCGCGAAGGCCAGCAGATCGGCCAGCGCAAGCTCGTCCACCGACGCGGTGAACGTCGCTTCCACCTGCTCCCCGCTCCCTTCGAGCATGCCGATCAGTTCCACCGTCCGCGCCACCCATGGCCAGGTCGCCCTCCAGCACGGCGCGGGCCGCTCCGTCCTCGTCGGCCGGCGGCGTGACGGTGAGGCGCACCTGCGTCGAGCGTGAGCCACTCCAGCCCGAAGGGCGCCTCCCACGCCGAGGTCATGCGTCCGGTCAGCACCGGAGGCGTGTCGTCGTCCGCGGTCAGGTCGAGCGCGAAGAGGAACGGGAACACTTCCTCGCCCAGCTCCGCTTCCGCCTCCAGCTCGGCGCGGGCCGCCAGCTCGGCGTCGTTCGTCACGCGAAGCGCGTAGCGCTCCACCTCGAGCCACTCCGGCGTGTCCGCCAGCCGGGCGCCCCGCAGCGTCGCCGTCAGGTCGAGGGAGGGCGCCTCCCGTTCCTCCGGCGGACCGAACAGGACGCCCGGCTCGACGCCGAGGTTCCCGGCGAGCTCCGCCTCGCCCACCTCGAGCCCGGCTTCCGCCAACCGGTCGTGGACCGTCGTGCCCGTGAGGTCGAAGACGTGGGACACGCTCACGCCCACGTCCAGCTCGACCACCGGCAGCCCGTAGAAGCCCTCCACCGACTGGGGGAGGGAGGCGCCGTCCAGCGTGCGTGCCTCGTCCGCGATGGTCAGGATCCCGCCCGACCAGTCCAGCTCATCCAGGGCGGTGCCCTCCACGCCGTCCACCCACTCCCCGAGCTCGAAGATCAGCGGCTCGAGCCCGAGCGCGAACGTGCCGGCTCCGTCCCCGTCCCACTGACCGAGGAGGAGCACGTCGACGCTCCCCATCGGCAAGCTCGCGGTGGCGGTGATCGCGATGGCCTGGCCGACTTCGTCCACGTCGACCGACACGTTGGAGAGCGCCAAGGCTTCGAACGCACCCACGCCGGCGATGGGCAGCGGGATCGGGATCTCCCGGTCCGGGAGCTCGTCGAGCGCGTCGCGGATCTCGTCGAACGAGGCCGTGCCCAGGTCGGCGAGCGGTCCGTCGACGGCGGACCCCGCCGGCACGATGCGTCCGTGCAGGCTCGAGCCGATCTGCTCTCCTCCGTCGTCGCCCCCTTCCTCGCGGTACGTGAACGTCCAGATCCGCTCCGCCCCTGGTTCGTGGAGAGCGGCAGGCCGTTCGGGTCGAGCGCTTGCACCCACCACGCGTAGCGGGTTCCCGTGCTCGAGCGGGAGCGCGCCCAGCGGATAGGAGAGCGAGGGGCTGAACGGGCTCACGCCCTCGAAGTGGAGAATGCCCCGAGGTGAGCGCCGCGCTGCGGCTCCTGGCCGGGCAGGATCTCCGCCACCTGGACCACGTACCGGCTCTCCATCGCCACGGGCACCTGGACGGGCGTCCACTCGAAGATGGGGTCTTCGACTCTCACCGTGTCCGTCGATGGGAAGAGGAGGTACGGCGGATCGGGGAAGACCGTGGAAAAGAACTCGCAGACGTTGTCCACGAGCACGAAGCCGGTCCCGTCCGTGACCGTCACGCAGATCGTGTAGTCGCCCTCGGGGAAGCGGCCGGTCCGGGCGATCACGTCCTCGATCGACGCGTCGTAGCTGCTCGTCCCGGTCAGAGAGGATCCCGTATTGAACGTCGTCGGCGTCCCCGCGGGAATGAGCCGGGGATCGCTCCGACTCCGCACGACCTCGCGGCCGCTCCCGTCGGCGATGCTCGAGGAGGACCGTGACCTCCGCGTCCTCACCCGTCCCGTTCGTCACGGTGAGGGACGCCAGGGTCGGGTTCATCTCCCAGTCGTCGAGATAAGGGAGAGGGAAGGGATTGATGAAGAGAGGTCGCGTGCCAACCCGCCGTCTGCGCGTACGCCGGCGAGGGTGCCAGGAGGCACCCGATTCGCCAGAACGAGCAGCGGTCGCTTCAAGGGTCGTCCTTCGCCTCGCGGGGCGACTGCCACTGACGCTCACGACCCGCGGTCGCGAGCGTCCCCTCTACCCTCTGATGCGCAAAACCGGGTCGAACCGGTGCACGCCAGCGGGTTCCAGCCGGGAGCTGCACGCCGCATCTTCAGCCTAGAACACGCCGCCTAACGACAGTGCCAAGGCAAGCAGATACTCCCTTTCTTCGATGGTCTCTCGATTTCCATGAGCAACGGAAAGTACCGCTCTTTCTCGTACGCCGAGACGCGCCGGGCCTTCAACTCCCACCCGACCTCGAGATGGTTCAACACGGCCCAGGTCTGGCGGACACCGAGACCAATGAAGGGAGCCCTTCCGGACTTCGGCCGAGGTATACCGATGCCCGCCACCTGTTGCCGTAAGATAGGTTCTCGGGCTCTCGAGCACGGTCGCACGCACTCCCGCTCCAACGCTCCAACCGCCCGCGCGATTGGCGCGCAGACCGGCTGGTGGCTCTGACGCAACCGGACCAGGGAACAGGTTGGCTGTAGGCTTCCAAACCTCTCCGAGCCGCGACGAGCGCGAATCTGCTTGCCACTTCCACCGACCCCTCCAAGCCGATCGCGATGAAAGGTTCGCTACCGCCCGCCGTCGCCGTGAGGCCAACCCCACGAGATGCGGACTCCCCCTGAGCGTAGGTTACGGACTGGACACGCAAACCAAAGGGCGATCACGAGAAGTCCCCGCAAGACGCGGGGCGCAAACGAATCGCAATCCAAGCGATCCCTCGAGCGGCCCCTCACCCCACCAGAAACATCGGAATCAGCACGCTCCCCAGGAGCGAGATCACGACGATGCCGATGAAGTTCAGCAGCAGCCCCGCCTTGGCCATCTGCGGGATCGTGATGTAGCCCGAGGCGAAGACGATCGCGTTCGGAGGCGTGGCCACCGGCAGCATGAACGCCATGGCGGCGGCGAGCGCCGCGGCGGCCATGAGAAACAGCGGCTCGATCCCGATTCCCACCGCCGCGCCCGCCATGATCGGCATGGCCATGGTCGACGTGGCCGTGTTCGAGGTCATCTCGGTCAGGAAGATCACGACCAGCGCCGTGAAAGCGATGAGGATGACGATGGGAACCGCTTCGAGCGCGCCCACCGCGCCGCCGATCCAGGCGGCCAGCCCCGACTCGTCCATGGCGCGGGCGAGCGAGAGCCCGCCCCCGAACAGCACGAGGAGGCCCCACGGAATCTTGCGCGCCGTCGGCCAGTCCAGCGCGAACTCCCCGCGGCTCCAGCTCACCGGGAGCACGAAGAGCAGCAGCGCGGCCCCCATGGCGATGGTCGAATCGGTGAGCAAGGGGGTGAGCGTCTCGAGGCCCGGCACGGTCACGGCGCCGAACGTCTTCTCGCTCCGCAACACCCAGGCGGCCGCGGTGAGCGCGAACACCGTCGCCGTCACGCGCTCGCCGGTGCTCATGCGGCCGAGCCCCCGGCGCTCGTCCTCGATGAGGCTGTCCGCATCGCCCGACAGCTCACCCGGCCGGTAGAGGAAATGGGCGAGCACGACCCAGGTGATCGGGAGCATGACCAAGACTATGGGGAGCCCCACGCCCATCCACTGTACGAACCCGATCTGGATATCGAGCATCTCGCTCGCCGCGCCCGCGAACACCGCGTTGGGCGGCGTGCCGATGAGCGTGGCGCTGCCGCCGATCGAGGCCGCGTACGCGATGCCCAACATCAACGCAATGCCGAACTCGTACGGGCCCTCCTGGTCCTGCGGCCTGAACATCTCCCCGACCGCGAGTCCGATGGGGAGCATCATGGCCGTTGTCGCCGTGTTGCTTATCCACATCGACAGGAACGCGGTCGCGATCATGAAGCCGAGCACGAGCTGCTTCGGACCGGTGCCCACGAAAGAGAGGATCGACAGGGCGATGCGCCGGTGCAGACCCCACCGCTCCATGGTCACGGCGATGAAAAAGCCGCCCATGAAGAGGAAGATGAGCTCGTTCGCGTAGGGCGCCGCCGCGCTCGCGCCATCCAGCACGCCGAGGATGGGGAAGAGCACCAGCGGCACCATGGCGGTCGCCGGAATCGGAATCGCCTCGGTCATCCACCACGCGGCCATCAGCACCGCGACCGCCGCCGTGCGCCAGGCCTCCACGGAAAGGGCCTCCGGGGCCGGCACGAGCAGCAGCAGAACGAAGGCCGCGACCCCGCCCACCAACCCGATCCGCTGGGCGATGCCGTACGTCTTCTCCGTTTGGTCCTGATCGTCCACGAAATCTGCTCCGTTCGGGAGTCGCGTGATTCGGCGCCGGGCAGTGTGCATGAAGAACGGAGCGACTGCAAGCGTGGTGATCCGGTCTCACTCTCCCCTAGCGCGGCGCCCAGGCGTCACCCGCCCACCAGACCAGACCAGCTGAGCGGTCAGCCGGTGTCCACGAGCTCGCTCATCGGGATGCCCATGGCACGCGCCGTCTTTGCCTGTCGGGAATCGTAGGTGGCCAGCGCTACGTCCCGCCCCTGCTCGAGCAGGAAGACAATCGAAGCCAAATGCAGGGCATCGAGCGTGCGGACCGCGGTCGGGAACGGATCGAGGGCCCGCTCCAGCACCTCTTCGCTCAGCTTCAGCCGTGCGACGCGAGCGAGGAGGAGCCGGGCGAAGTCCCCGTGCGTCGCCGCGAGACCGCGGGCATGGATCCGGGTCCAGAGCTCGTAGTCGAGTAGCCGACTCGACACCAAATCCTCGGCCCAGAGGTCTCGGGGAGGACGGCGGTCTTCGGCGAACAGGTGGGCCAAGGCGACGGACGTGTCCAAATAGATCACCGGTCTCGCCGATCCTGATCCAGCTCGGACATCAGATCGGCCAGAGGCCCCACCGGATGGGACGGCGGCGGCGCCCCGGGAGGGATCGTCGGAGGCGTCACGACGCCGTCCTCCACCAGAGTCCGGAGGCTGCCCTCGTACCGGGGCCGGTGCTCCACCGCTGCGATCCCCCTGCGGAGCGCCTCGGACCGGGACACGCCCATGGCCAACGCGACTCGATCCAACTCCGCACGCTCCTCGGGCGTGAGGTACACCTGGATGGGCTCTCGAACGACCTTGACCATGATCCAAATTTATCGCACTTGTATACAAATTTCCATGCATCCAGCCACGCTTCACTTAACGATTCACACGCACACGACTTCAATACGGGGAAGCTGGTTATCCGCCCTAGGACGGATCCACGAGAGAGCATCATCGAGCCACGGAGGGATTGTGATCGGACGACACCAGGGAGGGACGACGGAGAGGGGCAAAGCGACCGGCAAGACGGTGGCCTTGGCTGCGGCGGTCGGGGTGTTGACGTTGACGGGGCTGGCGTGCGCGTCCGGTGGGCCTCGCCCCGGTGAGGACGCCCGGGAGCTCCTGCGCTTGGCGGGCGGCCGCGACCCGAACCCGCCGCGGGACGGGAGCGAGCTGTTTCGAGTCGACACCGTCGACGCCCCCGCCGAGCGCACCTTCGGCGCGGCGCGCGACGCGTACTCCGCCCTCGACATTCCCTTCTCATATTTCGACGAACAGGGGCTCCGGCTCGGCGGGTTCGTGCGGGAGCTCGACGAGCTCGATGGCGACGCGCCTTCGACGTTCATGGACTGCGGCCGCGGGGCGACGGCGGAGCAGTACGCGGACGTGTACAACGTGTCCATGGCCATCGGGACGCGCGTGCGGAGCCTCGATGCGTCGACTAGCACCGTCGAGACCGTGATTCGCGCGCGTGCACGGGCCCGAGACGTCTCCTCGAACCTGATCCGATGCAGCTCGTTCGGCACGCTCGAGGAGCGGATCGCTCGGCTGGTGGAAGACGAGGTCGGGTGAGGGTCGGGCCCTACCGCCGCTCCACCACCATCGCGCACGCCATTCCGCCCGCCGCGCACACGGTGATCAGGCCGAACTCCACGTCCCGGCGGGCCATCTCGTTCAGCAGGGTGAGGGTCACGCGCCCGCCCGTCGCCCCGAACGGGTGCCCGATGGCGATCGAGCCGCCCATGACGTTGATCCGCTCGAGGTCCGGGTGACCCGTCGCCTCGCTCCGGCCGAGCTCCTCCTCGGCGAAGGTCTTCGAGTCGAGCGCCTGCAGGTTCGAGAGCACCTGGCTCGCGAACGCCTCGTGCATCTCCATGAGTCCGATGTCCTTCATGGTGAGGCCCGCGCGGTCGAGCGCGATGGGCGCGGCGTAGGCCGGGCCTTGCAGGAGCTGCTCGCCGGGGTCGAGCGCCGTCCAGGCCCAGCTACGGATCCAGCCGAGCGGTGTGCGCCCCTCGGCCCGGGCGCGCTCCCCGTTCATGAGCACCAACGCCGAGGCGCCGTCGGTGAGCGGTGAGGCGTTGCCGGCGGTGACCGAGCCGAACTTCCGGTCGAACGCGGGCTTGAGCCCGGAGAGCGCCTCGAGGGAGGTATCGGTGCGGATGCCGTTGTCGCTTTCCACGACCTCGTCGTAGGCCGGCGGCACGTAGACGGTGACGATCTCGTCCGTGAGCCGGCCGTCTTCGGTCCCGGCGGCGGCCCGCTCGTGCGAGCGGAGCGCCCAGGCGTCCTGATCCTCGCGGGAGATGCCGTTTTGCTTGGCCATCCGCTCGGCCGCCTCACCCATGGTCTCGCCGGTCGTGGGCTCGGCGATGGCCGGGCTCACCGGCGCGAGGTGCTTCGGCCGGAGCCCTTTGAACGCGGCGAAGCGAGCGGAGACCGACTTGGCCTTGGACGCGGCTACGAGGGCCTTCGCCAGCCGGTCGCCGGCCAGGATGGGCACGTTGGAGAGCGACTCGGCGCCGCCCGCCACGACCACCTCCGCCTGACCGAGCTCGATGAGGGCCGCCCCGTCGGCGATCGCCTGGTTCGCCGAGGTGCAGGCCCGGGAGACCGTTACAGCCGGCACCGCGGGCGGCAGGGTGCCGAGCCCGACCTCCCGTGCGATGTTGGGCGCCCGCACGTCGTGGACCACGGTGCCGTAGATCAGGTGATCGACATCGGGTGGCGCGACGCCTGCCCGGGCAAGGGCGTCCCGCACCGCCTGCTTGCCGAGGTCGATGGCGGTCAGGTCCCGGAAAACCGTGCCGGACCGCGCGAACGGGGTGCGGGCGCCGGCCACGATCGAGGTGTTCGAGCGGCTCGTGGAGGCCCGTCCGGCGGGCGCGTTCGTTCCTGTCGTCTCGGCCATCGTCGTGCTCCGCTCACGGGTGGTCACATCGGTGCCGCCTCACTGGGTGCCCCGGCCCGGGATCTAGGTCCGCGAGCGCCCGGGGACAAGCCCGCGACAGGAGTCGCGCAGCAACTCCGCAAGGCATCATTCTTGCGTTAAAGTTGGGCATACATCGATCAAACGACTTGCATGCCTCCACCCCTCAGGAGAGGGTATTCACATGACCAAGACTCTTCGTGCCCTGGCCATCGCCGCCGCGTTGCTCGCCGTTCCCGCCTTCGCCCAAGCTCAGGCCACGCTCGGGCCGACGGTCGCCTATCACGACGACGCCGACTTCGGAGTCGGCGTCGCGCTCGGGCTCCCGCTGTCCGGCTTGGACGAGCAGATCGAATTCCTCGGAGACTTCTTGATCTTCTTTCCCGACACTCCGGGCTTGGACTTCTTCGAGATCAACGGAAACCTCACGTACGACTTTCCGATCGAAGACGCCGACGTCCTTCCGTTCGCCCTCGCGGGCCTGAACATCGCACGCTTTTCGGGTGACATGTTCAGCAATACGGAGATGGGCCTGAACGTGGGCGGCGGCATCAAGTTCGATGCCGGCTCGCTGCGCCCGACCGTGGGCCTCCGCTTGGAGCTCGAGGGCGGCGAAGGGTTCGTGTTCTTCGGGACGGTGCCCTTTACGATGGGCGGCTGACGAAGTCGTAGCCGGATGACCAACGGCCCCCTTCTCCCCGCGAGGAGGGGGCCGTTCGCGTGCTGTAACGGGTTGGTGACGGGGCGCAACGAGGGTGAGATCGGTCACTCTCGATCCCCTCTCCTCGGAGCCAGAGCCCATGTCCGGAGACGCGCCGCACGCCCCGCTCAGCATCCTGACCCACCCCTACACGGCACTGCATCCCTTCGACGGGGGCCGCCGCGCCCTCAAGGAAGCGGCTCGCGACCCCGGGAGCGCGGTCGTCTGGCAGGTGGGCTCGGCCGAAGACCCACCCGAGGCGGAGCTACTTCGACGGCGCCCCGGAGGAATGGCCCTCCTCGTGGTGCTCCCTCACGCCGCGCGCATCTCCGGGAATCCCGAGCTGATCCGCCGCATCCAGGAGCTCCGGCCGCACGGCATTCTCCCTCGTTACGACGAGCTACGGCCCGTCGAGCTCGCGCACGTCCTCAGGCGCCCGCCCTTCGACCTCGCCGTGGACGTCACCGACTATATCGCCTGGCGTGGCCTCGAAGTCGACCAGGAGACGGTGCGCGTGATCCGGCGCATCGTCGAGCTCGCCGAAGAGTTGAAGTCGGTGACCGCCCTGGCGCGGAGCCTGTACATGTCGAGGCGAGCGCTCGGCCGGCGGTTCATGAGCCGGGGCCTCCCCGTGCCGTCCCACTGGCTGCAGATGGCGCGGCTGTTGCGGGTATCGTTGCGGCTCCAGAACAGCGATGCCAGCGTGTTTTCCGTGGCATGCGAGTTCGGATACCCCGACGGGTTCTCGGTCAGCAACCAGATGAGCCGGCTGTTCGGGTTCCGACCGACGGAAGTACGGGAGCGATTCGGATGGGAATGGATACTCGAAGCATGGCTGCGCCGGGAGGCGGAAGCCGGGGCGCTGACGCCGACCGTGGCGGGACGTGTGCGCGCGGAGGCGGACGATGAACCGGGGATGCCGCCGGCGATGCGCAAGCCCGCGCGGCCCGGTCGCAGAGTTCGGTCGGCCTCATGACGGTCCCGATCCCGACGGGGGCCTGGGGCCGGAGTCGGCGGAGGGCACGGACGCCGCATGCCCATGACCACCGAGGAAGGCACGGGAAGAGCGTGTTGAACGAGGGGACCGACGCCGAAGGTGGCGTCCGGGTCGATCTGTTCGGGGGTCCCTCGGTATCGACCGATGACGAGGGTCTCGAGCTCACTCAGCAGCAGAAGGCGCTGCTCACGGTCCTGTTCGCTCACGGGCCCGAGGGGGTCGCGCGACCACGTCTCGGGTGGTTGATGTGGGAAGAAGACGAGAGCCCCCGCCTTCGCCAGCGCATCCGGCAGTTGCTCCACCGCACCCACGAGCGGATCGGTCGCACGATCGTCGTCGCCGAGGACGACACCCTCAGGCCGGCACATGGGGTCTCCAACGATGTCGAACGGTTCGAGGGTTTGCTCCGGAGGGGGTCCCTGGCCGAGGCGGCCGGTCTTCTCTCCCACGGCTTCGCGCGCCGGCTCGGCACATGTCCAACGGATGCGTTCGAAGATTGGTTGGCGTCTCGACGCACGAGGCTCCTCGAAGACCTCCGCAGGAGCGCCTCCCGTCGGTGGGACGAGACGTCCGAAGCCGGCCTCTGGGGCGAAGCGCGGGACGCCGCCGAAGCCCTCTACATGCATTTTCCCGCGGATGAGGCGGTCGTGGCCCGCGTGATCGAATCGCGAGCTCGTACCGGCAGCCTCGCGTCGGCCGAAGCGGTGTTCGCGCGGTTCCGCGCCTCCCGTGGTGACGAGGACGTTCCCGACGAGATCACGGCGCTCATGGAGCGGGCACGGAAGCTCCAGGCCGCGCCGCACATCGCCCTCCAGGAGGGTGAGCCTCACGCGCCGGTCGTGGGCCGAGGCGAGGAGATCGCCAACGCCCGCGCCGCGTTCGGGAACATGGGCGAGGGTGATTTTCGGTTCGTCCTGATCACCGGGGAAGGTGGGATCGGAAAGACCCGGGTGATCGAGGAAGTGAGGCGGGAAGCGTTGCTCGAAGGCTTTCGATGCATTCACGCACGCCCCTCCGAGCCGGAGCAGCGCATCCCCCTCAATCCGTTCGCGGACGCGTTCGAGGATGTGGATCTCGCCGGACATCTCAGGGCGCTCGGTGCTCCGTGGCGCTCCGTGATCGCATCGTTGCTTCCGATCGACGACGACGAGCCGCTCGAAGAGATCCCGCCGATCCAGGAGGCGCACCTCTCCCGACGGCTCATGGACGCGCTCTTCCTCCTCATGCAGCGGATCGCGGCCGAAGAGCCCACCATCCTCTTCATCGACGACCTCCAGTGGGCCGACGCCACGACGCTCACCGCGCTGCAGTTCATCCAGCGACGCTGGGAGCACGGTCCACTCGCCATCGTCGCCGCCGCGCGCGAGGACTTGCTCGAGGCATCCGAGCCCGGGAGTAACTATCTGTTCCGGAAGGACGACTTTCCGGTGGTACGCGTCGACCTGACCGAGCTCGATTCCGAAGATGGGCACCGCCTGGTCGACCATCTCATCGATGGACCCGTGGATCACCACGTGGCCGCGCGCCTGTGCGAGCTCGCAGGCCTGCATCCGCTCTACCTCACCGAGCTCGCCAAGGACTTCGGCGCCGGCCGCTTGTCCTTGCCCGAGGTTCCCGTGGACGAGGTCGCGATCCCCGTATCACTCCAAGAGATCTTTCGGGCCCGTCTCCGCCTTCTTTCGTCCACTGCGACGAAGGTCGCCGGCCTGCTCGCCGTGCGCGCGAAGCCCATGCGCCTCGCCGAGATCGGCGAGCTCACGGGCCTACCCGTCGAGCACTGCGCGGACTGTGCAGAGGAGCTCACACGGCTCAGGCTCGTCGAGCTGGACAAGGATACGCTGCGGATCGCACACGAGCTCTTCCGAAGCGCCCTCTACCAGCACCTCAGCGAGGCGAGGCGGGCCGTGCTCCACCGCGCCATCGCCGAGCAGCTCAAATCACGACCCGAAGAAGGGGTCGCCGGAGAGCTGGCCATGCACTACGCCCGGGCCGGCGAACGGGAACCCGCGGCCGAGCACGGGTGGAGCGCAGCCACCGCAGCCGTGGAGCACGGAGCGGTCGCGGAGGCCGCCTACTTCTTCGAGCTCGTCGTAGAGAACGAAGACGATGAAGGTCGGCGCGCCCGCGCTACAGCGGAGCTCGCCCGCGCGCTTCACCTCAACCGTGCAATCGAACGCGCGAACCCGTTGCTCGAGCTCGCCTCGCTCCGCCTCCGGCAGACGGGAGACCCGACACGCGCGCTCCGCATGGACATCCGGCGTGTCGAAGGCCTCGCCGAAGTCGGCAGCGCCCCCATCAACGATCTCATCGGTCGGCTGGCCGCCATCAAGGACGAAGCGCGCCAGATGGGAGATTGGGAAGCGCTAGCGTTGGCGTTGGATGCGGAGTTGCAGCTGCGGCACAGCACCGAAGATCTCCTGGGGATCCGTCGGTTGTTCGACGAAATGAGGCAAGTCACACGTGATGGGCCAACTGTCGCGTCAGCGATTGCCCATTCCGGCCTAGCACTGGGAATTCTGTTCGGCGATTACCGCGAGGCACTCCAATCGGCACGAACTGCAGTCCAAGAATGCGATCCCGAAAGCCAGCACAGGCTACGGATCCTTCTTAGGCTGCTCCTAGTTCTGCAGTATCAGGGATTGTTCTATTCCGCCGAAGCGACGGAACTGGTTCGGGAGGCGCGAAGCCTAGCAAAAACCAGTGGTGACTTGCTCTTGAGGTTCAACGTAGAAAGCAACGTGGCTGTAGCTCACTTGGATACTGGCGACTTAGACGCGGCTGAAGTCTTGATGGCTCAATCGACGGAGATGTTGGGCTCGGCAGAATTGAGCTTGAATCGGTTCAACCAGGCGAATAACTGTGGTGAATTGGCACTTGCGCAAAGAGACTACCCGAGGGCTAAACGTTGCTTTCATGACGCCGCCCAATACATCGGAATGCGAACGCCCCCTTACGCGGCGAAGCTAGTGCACGCCGGCCTGGGGCTTTGTGCAGCTGAAACAGGAGACCTACGAACTGCGAAAGAACACGAAGCACAATTGTCTGATATGCCAACCTTCTGGTATTTCGACCCTACCTTGATCTTGGCATTTCGCAGTCGGATGCATCAGACTCGGCAGGAGTACTCAGAAGCGAGCGAACTACTCGCAGTAGCCGCAGATGACCTGCAAGATAGATTGGTATTGGCTTGGTTGAAGATCAGGAAACTTCATGCCCAGCTAGAAAGCAAACGGAACGTATACAGGGCCCAAGAATTGGCAGAGGAGGGGCTAGCATGTGCCCGTACATTGGGCCTAAAGCAAAGAACAAGCGAGTTTGCCGCCATCATTCGGAAGCTTAGTGACCGGCACTGACTAAGTTCGGGCACGCAGTGACCAAGTCGGACGCGTGCTCGCTATGGGGGCCGTGAGGTTCGCCGGCGTCGTGGGAAGCTTTGTACTGACTTCGTCGCATTCAGCGGGGCGACGTACGCGGTCCATGGTTACCGCATAGTCCTGGAGAAGATTGGTCTCCCGCAAGATCTTCACGATCTGGGGATCAAACTGGAGGCCTGCGTGCTCCAACAGCTGCTCTTCAACCAGTTGCAACGGGAGCGCAGGTCGATAGGGGCGATCAGACAGCATCGCATCAATCGCATCACAGGCCACGATGATCTTTGCTCCAATGGGAATGTCATTACCGCGGAGGCCGTCAGGGTAACCTTCACCATCTTCGCGCTCGTGATGATGGCGAACGGATAGAACGACGGCTTCTGGAACCGATGACAGGTCACGTAGCAGTTGTTCCCCACGGGTCACATGTGACTCAATAATTGCCCGTTCGTCTGCACTGAGCGACGAAGGCTTTTGGAGGATGTCCGTGTAGAGCGCCTCGATCTTGCCGATATCGTGAAGCAGGGCCGCCATTTGTACCTGTTCTACCATCCGGCGGGGAAGTCCTAGCTCTTCTGCGATCTGGCCAGCAAGAATCGATACTCGTTGCGAGTGGCCTGACGTGTAGGGATCCCGCGTCTCTATGGCCTTCACAAGTGCTGTGAGTAAGTCTTCGTTGGCCTCCCGCAACTTTGCCGTATTGAGGTAAGAGTAGCGAATGAAGAGCATGGGAAGCAGCACCACCAAGATCCCGACGATTCCGAACTGGACATAGAGGAAGGCCACCGCAAGGGCGATAGGGCTAATGAGAAGGTCATTAACACTGCCCCCAGAGTTCCTCAAGACGAGTTCCCACACGCGCCGGAATGGCAACCCTTGGCTAAATGCAATCGCAAGAGCAACTGCTGCGTGATTGATGCCCAGAAACAGAAGGCCAAAGGTCACGAATGGCCACAGCTGACCTGCCAGACTACTGCCCTCTACCCAGGCCGGCCCACGGAGTGCAAGGCCTCCTAGTAGGTGGAAAGCCCAGCCCGCAACAGTCACGGCAACTAGGGCCTGAGCAACATTGAACGACCCCCTAAACAAGCCCTTCCGTCGGACAGCGAATTCGGCAAATGAAAGGGTTACAACGATGAGGAGCGCGCCCGCTTGCGGCCCAAACAGCTGGACAGCAGCGAGCAAAGGCAGGAAGGTAATCGACGATCGACCCTCAGATCCGCCAACACTCAGAGCAATCGCCACGGACTCTGACATGAGACCGATGGCTATAAGCGTCACCAATCCGAGTAGGCTCGCCGGTGACAGGTCGCCCAAGGCGCTCCAGTCGGTTATCAGGAGACAGCTTACAGCCATCGCCCAAATGAGTCCGACATATATGCGAACTTGACGTTCGTGCATACTGAGAAACCCCCTCAGTCCACCTACCAGGTAACCAGTCCGCGATCAAAAATCGCGAAAACCGCGTCTATGGCGCCCATCAGTAGAGACACGAACAATTGCGCTCACCTCCTTTATGGTGGTGTCGGTCTCCGAAGTAACCGCTGTGGAGTACCGCATGCGCTTCGCTCTACCGCTCGCCTTCGCTCTTAGGTTAGGCGGACCGAGGGGGCTCGTTTTTCTCCGTGGTGCGGGTGTACAAGTAGGGACCTGCGGTCCCGCCTCAGAATTGGCCGCGGACCCAGCGGTCCGTGGCTTGTAGCGTGGCCAGGATCGCGGCACGATCGGGTGAGCCTGTCACCGGGGTCGCGCCGGACAGGGCCGTGATGTGGCGGCCGTTGATCGCGTGAACGGCGGTCAGCACGAAGGTGCGATCGAACGCTTCGACGACTTTCACTCCATCGAGAGCGAGCGTTATCCCGCGTCGCTCGTCGTCGATGCGGGATCGGGCCGCGAGCTCCACGGCTCCGAGCGTGGCATGGCCGACGGCATCGAGCTTCGCCCGTGGAACATCGGCGGCAACGGCATCTCCAGTGAACACATCCCCGTCCCATTCGATATCGACGTGGTGCCGGATCCGACTCGCCTGTTCCGTCTCCATCCGGTGGTCGATAAAGAGCAGCCGCGACTCCGTGAGGGCGGGCTCGGGCTCCGGAGTGACCGGAACCGGCGGCTCATCTCCGAAATCGGGGCCCGACGGCCGTGGCTCGTCGGTCTGTGCGACAGAGATCTTCCGATGATCGACCGAGAGATCGAAGTAGGAGAGGAGGGCCGACTCGACGTTGCGCACGGTCTGCTTGGGCTTGATCCCATCGGTGGTGAGCAGGTGGATCTCGTCGACGTCGCCACCCGGCCGAGCCACCACGCGGGCGGACAACACACCGTTCAAGGACGTCAGCAGCCGTTCGGCTTCCTGGATGGTCCATCGGGCTCGTGTTACGGGGTGACCGGTCACGTAAGTCTCCATGATCCCGGCGGGCAGAGAACGAGCTCGCCGGGATGGATGTCGGACCCGCCGTGTGTGACGGACGGGAGTTGGCGCGAAAATTCAGATGTTTACGGAAAACCGGGTACCTATATGCCGGGGCCCGAGCGAAGTCAACATTCAATCAGGTAAAGGGAAAAGTTCGATATGGTCACGGCGTTTCCCGGTGTATGGATGATGAGGATGATTCAAAAAAAAATACGCGCGGGGGCGCAAGATAGACGCGTCCGGATCCGCGTCGGACGAGACAAGGCCAAGGGGCCCCATCCGGCTATGGGGGCGCCCACTGTTGCAAGGCATGCTCATACGAATGCAAATCCGATGCCTGGAGCATGTTCATGGATGGCTTCCCCCCTGGTCTCGTCCCCTCCGAGGGCAGCCTGTTGGACGAGCGAGCTCGACCTGATTTCAGGGACCTGTTCGGTACCTTGGCGCGCCGCTCCGACACGATATCGACGGCCGTGACGAGAGTCCGGATCACGACCGTGGACCTGGCCCCGGAGGAGCTCGAAGGGGTCACGTCTCTTCGGGTTCTCGTGGCGGAGCTCAGCGCGCTACGGCTCGACGCCGAGGCCAGGACCTTGCAGGCCGACGAGCGGCGCCGGGCGAACGTGGGGCCGTTGCTCACGATGCTCGAAGACGGCCGGCTCGAAGTACGCTCGGCGCCTCTCGGAGGGTGGTCCCCGGACTTCACGGTGTTCTCCTCGGGAACCACGCCGCACGGAGTGCTGTCCGGCTTCCATTGGTTCGAGCGACCGTACCCGCACCGGGGTCCGGCGCTCGCCTCACTTCACAGGGGAGATGCGGCACGGATGGCACGCAATCGGTTCGACGAGCTGTGGGAGCTGGCGCACGATGTCGGGCCGGCGGTGTGGAGCATTCTGGCCCGCGCGCTCGAACGGCCGGCCCGCGCCGGGGAGCGCGTGCTCCGAGCGTCGCCGTCCCGACGCGATCGGGGATCCGTTGACACCCTCGACTTCCGCGAGTTTATTAGGATTCCTGTGGGCTTTGTCATCCCACACCGATCCGGCGTAGCTCAGTTGGTAGAGCAGCTGACTGTTAATCAGCGGGTCACAGGTTCGAGTCCTGTCGCCGGAGCTTCAGAAGTTGCTTACCGACCGCGGCCCTCGTGGCTCAACAGCCCGCGGTCAGGGTGTTCGCGGGCCGCCTTCGCGCTCCAACCGCCCCGCAATCCACACGGTCCGGTACACGGCCGTGCCGGTCGTCCCCACGGCGAGCAGAACCACCAGGCCGAGCAGAAGGGACCCGGGTGCCCAGCCCAGCACGGACGTGACCGCGGGATCCAGGATCCCACCGAAGCCGACGAGCAGCAGGCGCTCGGCGCGCTGCAGGATCCCGACCTTGCACACCACTCCGACGCTCTCGCCCCGGGCCCGGGCGTAGCTCACCAGCAGCGACCCGCCCAACGCGGTGGCCACCGCCGCCACCGCCCAGGCCTCGCTCCGGAACAGGACCGCGAGCCCGACGAGCGCCCCGACCTCCGCGAACCGGTCGAGCGTCGAGTCGAGGAAGGCGCCACGGTCGTCGGCCATGCCGCGTGCCCGGGCGATCCGTCCGTCGAGCACGTCCATGGCGCCGCCCAACAGCACTGCCCACCCGGCCGGGTTCGTCCACCCCGCGGCGAACAGCGCGCCGCCGGCCACGCCGAACCCGACGCCGAGGAGGTTGAACGCGGTGGGCGAGAGCCGGAGCGCGAGGGCGCCACGCTCCACGGGCCCGACGAACCAGTAGAACCAACTCCGCACGAAGCCGCCGAGCACGAAGCCGCCGCGGTCGGAGATCTCGTGCGGATCGCGGCCCCGCCGCGCGGCGCCGAGCGCGTAGATCGGCATGGAGAGGACCGCGGCCGCCAGGATCATGACGAGAACGAGGATATCTGTGCGCATCAGGAATCCCGGCGCGAGGGGCGCGTGCACAGGACGTACACCGCACGCGGCCACAGGAAGAGAAGGGGGAGCTTTCGCTCCAGCGGGGTGAGATGGATCTCCCGGCCGGTGTGTCGTTCGACCTTGCGCACGACGTACGGAAGCCAGTTGGCGAAGGTCACCGTGTGCTTGAGCCAGCGAAGCGTGGCCCGGAGCTTGGACCGGCGGAAATGGCGCCTCCAGCGGCGCGCATCCCTTCGGCCGGGCGCGGTCCGCAGGCAATATCCTTCGCCCGAAGGCCGCACGATCCCCTCCTGCTCCGCCTCCTCGAGCACCGGCCCGAACGCCCGCTCGAAGTGGGGCGCCTGAGCCTGAAAGATCTGCTCCGCCCGGTCACCGGCTTCGGGGCGCAGCTCGCCCCGGTAGCAGACCTCCAGCATCCGGCGTCCCAACGCCTGCGCGTCGAACGACGCCTCCAGGTAGGGAGCCATCCAGCGCAGCACGCCTCGGTGAGCCGCGCGGATCCGCTCGTCGACCCATCGCGCGTCGGCCTCCGTGCGCGCCCAGGTGACCGCGACCTTCTGGACCAGGCGGCCGAGCAGAAAGTGGTCCGGCGGGTTCGGCCCGAGCGCCCGCTCGAAGTGGTCGGAGCGGACGACGAGACACTTCGCGATCGCCGCGCGGCCCTCCTCCGGTGCGAACGCGATCACGTTGGGCGGAAGCACGTGCGCGAGCGCGGACATGAGCCACGGGGGGCGCGGCAGCTCGCCCGCGGCCGAAAGCGCGCGATGGAACGCACGGTAGTCGTCCACCACGACCACGAGGTCGACCGCGCTGTGCCGGTCGGGCGCCGCGGAGCGAAGCAGGTGCGAGCCGTACAGGAGGATGGCTCGCACGGTCCCGTCGCTCGCGCGGACGAGCGCTCGAGCCAGCTCTTCGGCCGGCGTGCTCGCCGCGCCACTCTCCGGGACCGGTGTGCTCACGCCGGTTGGCCTTCGGCGCGCATCCGTGCGAGCTCACGTTCCATGAGCGCGCGGACCTCTTCCAGGAAGGCGGCGGGGTCCGCGCGCGGGTCGTCCCAGTCGAGCACGCCGGCGAGGGCGACGTCCCCGTGAATCCCGTCCATCCCCTTGAGGAAGTCCTTGAAGCGTGGCTTCTGCCAGAACCCGTCGGCGACGAGGACGTAGACCTTCCACGGGCGGGCACGGAGCAACAGGCTCACCCCTTTGGTCCGGAACCGCCGGATGTGGCCGTCCCGGCTGCGGCTCCCCTCCGGGAAGACGGCGATGGGCACGTCCGAGGTCCGCGCGGCGTCCCGGAGCTCCTTGTACGTCCTACGCATCGCGCCGGCGTTTGCTGAAGGGTCCACCAACGGGTATTGATAGAGCCTCGTCATCTGCGAGATTTGCGGGATCCAGCGCCCGTAGCGCTTGCGTGTGACGATGCGCGGATACCCGTCTTCGACCGACTGAACGAGGAGCGGGATGTCGAAGAGGGATTGGTGGTTCATGAGAATGAGCACCCCCGGCTCGGCTGGAACCACGCGGTCGGGAACCGGGATGTGGGCGCCACCAATCCGCACGATGGGCCGGGTGACGACCCGAGCCATGAAGTTGATCCACGAGGTGAGGACCGGAGCACGCCGGGACGGGCGAAGGCGCACCCAGGGCGTGATCACGAAGCGTTGGACGGGATCGGAGAGGAGTAGTCCGAGGCAGACGACCGCCAGGGCCACATATCCTCGAAGCTTCACGTGGAACGGCTCCGGCGAACCAGGGTGCCCAACGGAATCAACCGTCGAATCGAGGGTGAGCGCGAACGCTAACCGGTGTCGGCGGCCATCATCAAGACGAAAGGTGACATGAGCGACGTCCAGTACACGTACTACGGCTTCGACTACTGCATCGGGGGCTACTTCGAGATGGCCACGTCGGAGGCCCGGAAGGTCCTTCCTTCGCACCTCGAACCCCTGGAGAAGCAACACGAGCGGAGCATCTTCGCGATCACCGTGTTCCGCTTCACGGAGAGCGAAGTCGGCGCGTACGACGAGGTCGTGCTGGCGGTGGTGGTTCCGCCGATGGTCGAGCCCGGCAAGCCGCTTCCGAAGGCGGCCATGTATCCTTTCATGGTGGGAACGTCCACCCGAGCGGCGCGCGAGCACGCGATGGAGCGGTGGCACCTGCCGCACGTGATGAAGGACCTCGACATGGACTTCCAGGAATCCGACGGAACGATGACGGTGCGCGTACGCGACGACGCCACCCCTGTCCTCGACCTGGTGGTGACCGAGTTCGAGTTCGAGCCGGCCCGCAATCAGTACAACGTCTTCACGATCGACGGCGAGGAGCGCTTCAAGGTCGACATTTACATGGAAGCGCCCCACTCGGAGCACGAAGAGGAGCGCGGCGAGCTCACGCTCCACGATCACCCGCTCCTGGCCGGCCTCGATCCGCTGGAGATCGAGCGGTATCCCTTCCGCGAAGAGTGGTACCAGAAGGGCCTGCAGACCTTCGAGGAGTTGGAATCGATCTGACCGAGCGCCGCCGCCACTTCGTGATCTTCAACCCCGCCTCGGGAAGGGGCCGGGGACGACGGAGGATCTCCCGATACAAGCGCTTGCTCGAGCGCGCGATCCCTGACGTCAGGTTCGCGGCGACGGCGCGGGCCGGGGACGAGCGCGATCTCACTGAGCGTGCGCTCGCCGACGGGTACGACGTGGTGGTCGCGGTGGGGGGGGACGGGACGTGGAGCAACGTGGCCGATCGGATCGTCGCCAGCGGGCGGTCCGACGTCGCGTTCGGGGTGCTGCCGAGCGGGACCGGAAACGATTTCGGACGCAACCTGGGGTTCCGACCCGACGACGCCGCCGAAGCGGTTCGGGCACTGGCCGGGGGAACCATCCGCCACGTGGACGTGGGACGCCTCGAGACGCCGAGCGCGTCCGAGCACCACCCGGATCGATTCGAAGCGCGGCACTTTCTGAACCTCGTGGGCTTCGGGTTCGATATCGCGGTCATCGACGCCGCCGCGCGTGCTCGCTTTCTCAGAGGCGAGTTGCTCTACAAGGCGACCGCCCTCGGTGAGCTCTTCCGGTTTCCGGGCACCGACATCCGTATCGAGACGGGGAGCGGAAGCGTGCGTGAAGGACGCTACCTCATGTTGACGATCTCCAACGGGTGCTATTTCGGGGGAGGATTCCCGATCGCGCCCGGTGCCACCGTCGACGACGGGAAGCTGCACGGATGCCGGATCGTCGACGCCGGTCCCCTCGAGCGGCTCCGGCTCTTCAACCGAGCCGGAAAGGGTCGCCACCTCGGGTCGGAAGGGGTAGAAGTGCTCGACGACGACCGCTTCACCGTGACGTTCGCCTCGCCGCCCCGCTTCGAGATGGACGGCGAGGTGCGGGTCGCGGCGGAATCCACGCTGGAGGTCACGATCATGCCGGGGGCGCTTCCGGTCATCGTGCCCGCCAACGCCGAGGTTCCGGCGGGAGCCGAACCCCGGTCCGGCTGAGGGTGGGGGCACTCTGTGACGCAGAGTGCTTGACGATACCGTTTCAGCTACCGATCGTGACGGCATGAGTCTGCCCGCACACAAGCTCCGGTCCACCGAGAAGCCCCCGCTCGCCCTGCACGACCGGGCGATGGACGATCTCCGTTACATCCGTGAGACGATGGAGCGGTCCGCCTCGTTCACGCACGTGTCCGGCATGGGCGTGATCGCGATGGGCTGCATCGCCCTCGGGGCCGGGGTCGCCGCGTGGGGCACGACCGAGCTCTGGTCCTGGCTCGGCATCTGGCTGGGGGCTGCGATCGTCTCGTTCGCCGCGGCCATCTATCTGATGGACCGCAAGTCCCGCTCGGAGGGCATGACCCTTCTGACCGGGCCCGGGCGCAAGTTCGCGTGGAACGTAGTGCCGCCCCTGGTGGTGGGAGCGGTCTTGACCGTAGGGTCCTTGCGCGTGGGCGCCGTGAGCCTCCTTCCGGGTAGCTGGCTCATGCTCTACGGGGCCGCGGTCGTGGCGGCCGGCTCCCATTCGGTACGTCCGGTGCCGGTGATGGGGGTCTCGTTCATGGCCGTGGGGATCGCGGCGCTCCTGAGCCCACCAGCCTGGGGCGACGCATTCATGGCCGCGGGCTTCGGGGGCCTCCACTTGCTTTTCGGCCTCGTCATCTGGAGGCGGCATGGGGGCTGAGCGCGACGCGGCCCCGAAAGCCGTAGGACGACTCGAAGGAGAGCCGGGTGGGCTCGCCTCGGTCGAGGGTCATCCGGAAGGGTCCGCGCTCGAGCTGGACCGGCTCATTCACGAACGGGCCAGGCTCGGTATCGTCAGCGCGCTCGCCGTCAACGGGTCCCTCACCTTCACGGATCTGCGAGCGCTTCTCGGGACGAGCGACGGGAATCTGAGCGCGCACGCGCGCAGGCTGGAGGACGCGGGGTACGTCCTTTGCAGGAAGACGTTCGACGGGCGCACGCCACGCACGGAATATCGGCTGACGGCGCTCGGAAAACGGGAACTCGAGGCCTATCTGGAACATATGGAGGCCATCATTCACGCGACTCGCGAACAGGCGGAGGGCTCGGAGTGACGGAACGCTCACACGTCATCCAGATCCGGGACGGAACGGCATGACCGAGACTCCTTCACGCAACGGTGACCATGACGGCCTGCACGTGGGCATCATCATGGACGGCAACGGGCGGTGGGCAACCGCGCGCAAGCGCCCCCGAGAATGGGGTCATCGGCAGGGTGCGCGCGCCGTGCGCCGCATCGTCGAGGCAGCACCCGACCTGGGTATCCACACCCTGACTCTGTACGCCTTCTCCTCCGACAACTGGCAGCGGCCGGAGCGAGAGGTCGGCTTGCTGATGAAGCTGTTCGGCCGCTACCTGCGCAGCGAGACCGACGAGCTCGCGGAGAACGGGGTCGAGCTGAAGGTCGTCGGACGCCGGGATCGGTTGGACGGACCGCTCGTCTGTTCCATCGAGCAGGCCGAGGCCCGAACCCGCGGAGGACGGCGGATGCGCCTGCGCTTGGCCGTGGACTACTCCGCACGGGATGTGATCACCGCCGCGGTTCACGAGGGCGTGCGGCAGGGCGGCACCGACCGGGAGGGCCTCGCCGCGCTTCTCGGACGGGCGATGAACGATACCGGTCCGGCGTCCGACGTGGATTTGCTGATCCGGACCGGGGGGGAGCAACGGCTCAGCGACTTCCTCCTCTGGGAGTGCGCGTACGCCGAGCTCCTGTTCACCCCGCGCATGTGGCCCGACTTCGATGCCGAGGAGCTGGAGCAGGCGGTAGAGGAGTACCGGAGCCGCGATCGCCGCTTCGGGAGGGTCGCGCTCGCGGTGTGACGGCACGGCGTAAAGCCGGTGACGCGCCCGGCCCGGTCCACCGTCCCTGACCTTGCCCGAGGACCTCGGCCGCCGATCTTTCGAGCATGACCGACACACCCGAAGCCGGCACACCGATCGCCGAAACCACGCTCACGGTCCGAAGCTCCGAGCTCGACTCGTTCGGACACGTGAACCATGCCGTGTTTCTCAACTATTTCGAGCACGCCCGGTTCGAGGCGCTGGAGCGTGCGGGCTTCTCCTGGTCGTCGCTCGAAGCCTACGGCTGGGGCATCTACGTGGTCCGGATCGAGGTCGACTACGTCGCGGAAGCTCGGCGGGGCGACGAGCTCCGGGTCCGGACCTGGGCCGAGGGGTTCCGGCGCACCAGCATGGTGCTCGCTCAAACCCTCGACCGGGTCGAGGCGGACGGAAGCGAGACGCGGGTCGCCCGTGCTCGGGTCACGGCCGTGTGGGTGGGCCCCGACCGGAAGCCGATGCGAGTCCCCGACGAAGTGCGTGCGGGACTCACCGGAAGCGGAGACCCGGCGGTCGCGACGCGCCCGGGATGACACCGGAGCGTCGGCAGCCACTTCTCACGCGCGCCCAATGGAGAAACCGATGCAACACGAAGCCACTGCCCCAGCAACCTCGAACGTGGTAGCAGCGGCCGCATGGCCGACACGCTTCATCGCCGGTCTGGCCGTGCTGGCCATGGCCGCCTGTGGTCCGGAAAGCTCGGATCGGGTGGAGGTGGCCGAACGGTGTCCGGGGGACGATCCCCGCATCGAGCTTCCGGATGGATTCTGTGCCCAAGTGGTCTCGGAGGGCGTTCAGGGTGCCCGGCATATCGACGTCGCGCCCAACGGGGACGTGTTCGTCGCGCGGCGCAACATGCGGGATGATGACGAAACGGTGCCGGGCGGTGTCACGGTGCTCCGTGACACCGACGACGACGGGCGCGCGGACGAACGGGCCGACTGGGGAGCGAACGGCGGGAACGAGGTGCTGCTCGCCGACGGGTTCGTCTACTTCGCCCCAGACGATGCCGTGCTGCGCTACCCGGTCGAAGCCGGCTCGATGGAGCCGGCCGGTCCCCCGGACACCGTCGTGGCGGATCTTCCGGACGAGCGGAGCCACGCGGCCAAGAGCCTCGCGCTGGGCGACGACGGCTCGTTGTACGTCAACCTCGGATCGCCGTCGAACGCATGCATGACCGACGCTCGCACCCCCGAGTCACCCGGCATGGACCCCTGCCCCGAGCTGGAGACCAGAGCCGGCATCTGGCGCTTCTCGGCGGACGACACCGGGCAGACGCTCGCGGACGGGACCCGCTTCGCGACCGGGCTCAGGAACACGGTCGCCCTCCGTATGCATCCGGAGGAAGGGGTGCTGTACGGCGTGGTCCACGGACGGGATCAGCTCAACGCCATGTGGCCCGAGATCTTCGACGTGGACGACAACACGGAGATGCCCTCCGAAGAGTTCGTCCGGATCACCGAAGGCACGGACTTCGGCTGGCCTTACTGCTTCCACGATCCACGGACGGGCCGCAAGCTCCTCGCCCCGGAGTACGGCGGTGACGGGGAAACAGTGGGGCGCTGCTCGGAGAAGGACATGCCCATGATCGCCTTCCCGGCGCACTGGGCTCCGAACGACCTCGAGTTCTACACGGGCGGGGCGTTCCCGGAGCGATACCGGGGTGGCGCCTTCATCGCCTTTCACGGCTCGTGGAACCGCGCGCCGAACCCCCAGGAGGGATTTCAGGTCGTCTTCGCTCCGTCCTCGGCCCAGGGCTTCGGTCCGGAGTGGGAAACCTTCGCGGACGGGTTCCGCAACGAACAGGACCCCGACACCCACGCGCGCCCGGTCGGCGTGGCCATGGGGCCCGAGGGCGCGCTGTACGTGTCCGACAGCGTGAACGGCCGCATCTGGCGCATCCTTTATCACGGATCGTGACCCGCGGCGGCCCATTGGATGGCGATCGGTAACGACGTGGTGGACCTCACGGCCGCCAGGGCGAAGGGCATGGCGGAGAAGCATCGATTCGTCGAACGGGTCTTCACCCGGAACGAGCGAGCACGGATCCTGTCCGGATCCGATCCGGACCTCGAGGTGTGGCTCGCTTGGGCGGCGAAGGAGGCTGCCTACAAGGTCGTATCCAAGCTCGACGGCAAAGCACCGGTCTTCGAGCACAGGTCGTTCGTCGTCGTGTGGGACGAAGCCGGGACGAGCGCGGAGCGGTCACACGGTGGCACCGTGCGACACGAAGGGCGTACCCTCAGGGTGTGGACCGCCGCGGAACGGGACGCGGGCTACGTACACGTGCTCTCGTGGCTGACGGAGAGGCCGGGCACCGTGCCGGGCGACCCGGCCGAGGGTGCCCCGCGCGGAGCTCGCTGGACGGTCGAACGGCTCGATCGTCCGGACGCGCCCTGGGCGGGATCGTACGAGGCGCTCACCGCGCGTCTCGGCGAGAGGGAGCGGGACGCCGTGCACTCCCGGCCGTCGGCCGCCGTGCGGATCGGAGCGCGTGCGGAGATCGCGTCCGTGCTCGGCATCGACCGGGACCGTACGGAGATCGTCTGCCAGCCGGGACGGACGGGCCGGCGCCCGCCGCGGATCCTGGTGGACGGGACGCCCGCGACCCTCGACGTTTCCCTGTCCCACGACGGTCCCTGGATCGCGTGGGCACTCGCCCCCCTGTCGTAGCCGTCCGTGGCAGAAGCCCGCAACCCGTCGTTGGAAGCGCCACGGCCTCGCACACATCCCGAACCGAAGCGGCCCGCCCCATGGAAGACCGAGCCCGTCTGAAGCAGCTACTCGTGGAACGTTCGGTGCGGCTCGGCGAGTTCACGCTCGCCAGTGGCGCCCGTTCGAGCTATTACGTCGATGCGCGTCGCACGTCCATGAGCGCTGAAGGACAATACCTCATAGGCAAAATGGGACGCACCGCGGTACGCGAGCACGACCTCCGGCCGAGTCATGTCGGAGGGCTCACGATGGGCGCCGACCCGATCGCCTACGCCATCGCGCACCGGAGCTTCATCGACGGTGCGCCGGTCGATGCCTTTTCGGTCCGGAAGAAGCCGAAGGAGCACGGCACGGGGCAACGCATCGAGGGGGGGCTTCCCTCGGATGCCCACTGTCTGATGGTCGAAGATGCCATGACCACGGGGGGCAGCACGTTGGGGGCGATCGACGCCGTGGAAGAGCACGGAGCCGTCGTGGTGGGAGTGCTCACGCTCGTCGACCGCTCCGAGAGCGCGGCGGACCTCTTCGAGGAGCGTGGGATTCCGCTGATTTCCCTGTTCCGGGGATCCGAGCTCCTCGAAGCGGCCAGGACGCACCCGACGACGTGAGCCGAATTCCTCTCGTCAGTCGAGCAGACGAAGGGGCATGATCAAGCACAGGTAGTCGGGCTCGTCGTCACCCGAGCCCGTGGGAACGATCGTCGCGGCCCGCTCCGGGGCCTTGAATGCGATGTCCACCTCGTCCGTCGGCATGTACTTCAGGACCTCGAGGAGGTAATTCGCGTTGAAGCCGATCTCGAGCTCCTCACCGTCGTATCCGACTTCGAGCTCATCGTGTCCTTCACCGAGGTCCGGAGTGAGTACGTTCAGATGGACCCCGCCGGACTCGAACTTCATCCGGATCCGGTGCGTCTGGTCGGACGCGACCACGGCCATCCGGCGCACGGCCGAGGCCAGGGCCTTTTTCTCGACCGTCGCGACCTTGTCGTTGTCCTTCGGGATGACCTGCTCGTAATTCGGGTACGTTCCCTCGATAAGACGCGTATAGATCTCGGTCTTCTCGCCCTGAAACCCGAGGTGGTTTCCACTGCGCGCCACCGTCAGCGTGTCGTCGTCTTTGAACAAGCGCTGCACTTGCTGTAGCGCTCCGGGCGGCACGATGAAGTCCGCCGACGTCGTTCCCGTGTCCTCGACGGAGACGCTCATCCGAGCCAACCGGTGCCCGTTCGTCGCCACCATCCGCATCTCCCCGGCGCGGAGCTCCCAGAGCACACCATTCAGAATCGGGCGACTCTCTTCAGTCGACACGGCGAACGAGGTGTGGTGGATGAGGCGGCTCAGATCGCTTCCCGTCACGGACAGGCCGGTCGAGAAATCGACTTCGGCCAGCTTCGGGAACTCCTCGGCCGGAAGGCCGTTCAGCTTGAAGCGGCTATGACCACAGTGAAGCTCGATCTGATCTCCCCGCGTCGAAACCTCCACCGACTGGTCCGGTAGCTCGCGTGTGATCTCCTGGAGCTTCTTACCGGGTGCCGTGAGGCTTCCTTCCTCCTTCACGTCGGCGGGCACACGAACACGGACGGCGACATCGAGGTCCGTTCCGCTCATCCACACGCCTTCCGCATCGGCTTCGAAGAGGATGTTCGAAAGCACGGGCAAGGTCGTCTTTGACGGAATGCTTGCCGAAACCGCAGCAAGGCCATTGTGAAGATTTTGCCTGGTGATCGTGAAGTTCATCGAATCGTGGCTCCTGGCATATGGGTCGCCGGGATGGTGGAACACGGCTGGAGAGGGCGAATCATCCACAGACCCTGGATACTATGTCTGTTCTCTTCATAAAAACATAGTCGTAGTAGATGATGTGGATCTGTGGACGTTGGAGGTCGCTGAAGGTCGATCAGGCAATGATCACGAGGACCCGACGCTACTCGGGTAGGTCGGGAAAAGTCGGGGATAACTCGATGATCCCCACGATGGGGTCCTGGCCCGATGGGGAACAATGTGAAGAACGGACCTCATATCCACAGATCTCCACACCGTTGTTCAGACTCCATGGCCGCTGCTTTCAGTGACCTCGCGGCGGGTGGACTCGACGTCTTTGCGGAAGGTCTCGTCGCGTTCCATCCGCTCCTCGACTTTCCGGATGGAATGGATGACGGTGGAGTGGTCGCGTCCCCCGAAGAGCTCGCCGATGCGGACCAGGGACATCCCGAGCAACTCTTTGATGAGGTACATCGCGACCTGCCGAGGTACCGTGAGGTCTTTGGTGCGGCGCTTGGAAGCCAATGCGTCGGTGCGCACATGCCAGCGTCGGGCCACGGCATTCCGGATCGTCTCGGGGGCGTATGCCGGTTCGGATGCATCGGAGCGACCGAGCACGCCGCGCAGCGCGGTTCGAGCCAAGTCGAGCGTGATTTCCTGGTGGGTGAGGGAGGAGTACGCGAGGAGCTTGATCACGGCACCTTCGAGCTCCCGGACGGACGAAGTACAGGAGGAAGCGATGAACTCGATGATCTCGTCGTCCATCGAGAGCCCGTCGTCGTCCGCTTTCTTCCGGAGAATCGCGATGCGGGTCTCGAAATCGGGGGGACGGAGATCCACGACCAGTCCCCATTCGAAGCGGGACACCAGGCGTTCCTCGAGCCGAGCCATCTCCTTCGGGGGACGGTCGCTGGTGAGGACGATCTGGCGCCGGGCATCGTAGAGGGCATTGAAGGTGTGGAAGAACTCTTCCTGGGTGCTCTCCTTCCCCTCGAGAAAATGGACATCGTCGACCAGGAGGAGATCCATGTCCCGGTATCGGCGCCGGAACTGCGATGTCCGTCCTTCCCGAATCGAGGCGACGAGCTCGTTCGTGAACTTCTCGGAAGAGATGTAGGCGATGCGGCTCTCGGGGTTCTGCTCCAGGAGGTGGTTCCCGATCGCGTGCATGAGGTGCGTCTTACCCAGGCCGACGCCACCGTAGAGAAAGAGCGGGTTGTACATCCGAGCGGGGGTGTCGGCGACGGCTCTGCACGCGGCCGCGGCGAGCTGATTGTTCGCTCCGACCACGAAACGATCGAACGTGTAGCGCTCGTTGAGGGGTGGGCGGGGAACGGCGGGTCGTGATGTGTCGCCGGCGGGTGCCTGGTTCGGTGCGGGAGCGGGCTGGTCGTGGCTGGATGCGGGAAGCTCGACCGAGGGGATGCTCAGCGGATCGGGTCGCGCGGCGGCACGGACGGAAACCTTCAGGGGGCGTCCGAGGACCTGTTCCGCGGCCGAATCGAGGATATGGCCGAATTTGTCCTCGAGCCATTCGACGTGGAACGGGTTCTGAGCTTCGATGATGAGCTCGTCCGCGGTCGTGGCGACCGCGGTAGCGCTGGCAATCCAGGTCTTGAAGCTGTGCTCGGGCACGGAGGCGCGCGCCACCTCCTGGATCTTTAGCCACAACTCGGGGGCGGTGAGCTCCATCATGACGCTCCCGGGAGGTCCCGGGGTTCGTGCGCACCCCGGGCCTCGGTGCCGATCCGAGGGCTCGAGATGGGGGGCGACGGGAGCATCAAAGGATGCGTGCTCGGCTTGAACGTGAGGGGCGGGGAAAGGTCTCCCGGTTGGGCCGGGCGCCGAAGCTATTCAGGGGATGTGGAAAAGTCAAAGGGGCGTTTGGAAGCCCCGTGGTGAGGCCGAAGATCGAGTGAATGCCGGCTTCAACGTTGACGGTGTTCCGGCTGCTAGCTTATCTTTTCAAGCTCGTTTAGAAACGTGGCAATCCATGGACCGGGCTGGGAGAGATGAAGCCGACATACAAGCCCCGCAACCGCAAGCGGGTCAACAAGCACGGGTTTCGTTCCCGCATGAAGACCCGGGGAGGCCGCCAGGCGCTCAACCGTCGTCGTCGTCGTGGGCGAGGTCGACTCGTGGTGAAGGTCGGCGGGAAGTAGTCGGCTTACCACCACCCCGTGGGGAGAGCTTCCCGCGGGAGGCACGTATCGTGCGCAGCCAGGATATACGCGGGCTGCTCGAGCGGGGGAAGCGCAGGAGGACGAAGAATCTTGACGTCTTCTTCGCGGCTTCCCCCGCTTCGCGTTCCCGCATGGGGATCGTGGTTCCGAAGCACGGCCACCGGATCGTGGATCGCAATCGCTTGAAACGGAGATTGCGGGAAATCGGACGGCGCGAGTTGCTTCCCGAGCTGGACGCCGGGAACGAGGCGATCGATGTGTTGGTGCGGGCCCGGCGGACGGCGTACCGGGCTGGATACGAAGACTTGAAGCGAGAGTTGTCCGAGGCGTTGGAGACGATGTGGTCACGAAGCTCCTGATCGGGTGCGTTCGGTTCTACCGGATGGCGATTTCGCCGTGGACACCTCCTTCGTGCCGGTACGTGCCCACCTGCTCCGGCTACGCGATCGAGGCGATCGAGGGATACGGCCCGCTCCGCGGCTCGTGGCTCGCGCTACGACGCATCGCGCGCTGCCACCCGTGGGGTGGGAAGGGCTACGACCCCGTACCGTTACCGTACAGCGCCCACGACGGTGAAGTGGACGAGCCCGGCGGTGCCCGCGCAGCGACACAGTTAATCCGAGAGACCGCCCGGCCTGGACCGCAGGCGGACCCCCGTGACACGAGAATGACGACCCGATGAGAACCGAGATCCGTTTCCTGCTGGCCATCCTGTTGATGCTCGGCGTGCTCATCGGGACCAACTTGCTCTTCCCACCCGTGGTGCCGGAAGAGGAGCGCGAAGGCGTCGAGAACGCGACCGACGCCGAGGACCCCGCGTCCGGTGCAGAGCCGGACGGAGGGGCCGCTCCAGCGGATCCGTCCACTGAGGAAGCGGCCGACACCGAGCCGGCCATCACGCAACCTGCCGAGGAAGGGGCACCTGCGGCGGAGGCGGAGGGGCAGGCCGCGGCCGAGGGTCCGCCGGAGGAGATCGTGAGGGTGAGGGGGCCGCTCTTCCGGTACGAGTTCTCGACCCGCGGTGCGCGCATGGTGACGGCCGAGATGTCACAGTTCGAGGCGCTCAATCGGGACGGGCGGGTCGATTTGGTCCCGGAAGAGGTCGAGGGTTATTTCGGGCAGAAGCTCGTCGTCGGGGAGGACACGCTCGACCTCACGCGAGCGCCGTATCGGGTCGAGCCGAGTGAGGGGCTCGAGCTCACGGAGGGCGGCGAGCCGGAGACGCTACGGTTCTTCTACGCCCATCCGACGGGCTCGGTGACCCTCGAGCTCGCCTACACGTTCTATCCCGGCCAGTACCAGGTCGACGTGGAAGGACGCGTGGCGGGTCTCGACCGGCCCTTGCTGTTGACCGACGTGGGCGAAGGACTGGCGTACTCCGAGGCCGATTCGACGGGCGAAGCTCGGATGATGGCCTACGTCTACAACCACCTCCAGGACGGCATCGAGTCGACCAACCTGGATTCGGGGGAGCCGGGGGTGGTGGAAGGCCCACTGCTGTGGACCGCGTTCCGCAGCAAGTTCTTCGTGATGGCGTTGCTCGCCGGCCGGGACGAGGCCACGATCGAAGAGAACGGTGAGTACCTGGGAGGGGTCCTGGTGAGCGAGAGCACCTTGCCCGACCGGGTCTCCGTGGCGGCGGCTCAGACGGTGCGGAACGGGGAAGTCGCGTACCGGCTCTTCATGGGGCCGCAGGAGTATGCGCGGCTGTCATCCCTCGGGCAGGGCATGGAGGAGGTCAACCCGTACGGGTGGCGTTTCTTCCGCCCGATCATCCGGCCGTTCGTGTCGATCATCATGACGATCCTCGTGTTCTTCCACACGAACCTGGATCTCGGGTACGGCTGGGTGTTGATCCTCTTCGGCGTGCTCATGCGGGTGGTGTTGTTCCCGCTGAACCACAAGGCCATGAAGGCTCAGCTTCGCAACATGGCCGTGCAGCCGCTGGTGCAGGAGATCCAGACGAAGCACAAGGACAACCCGGAGAAGCTGCAGAAGGAGATGATGCGGCTCTACAAGGAGCATGGCTTCAACCCGTTCGCCGGTTGTTTGCCCATGCTTCTGCCGTGGCCGGTGTTGATCGCGCTCTTCTTCGTCTTCCAGAACACGATCGAGCTGCGTGGGGTGGAGTTCCTCTGGCTTCCGGACCTCTCGGCCAAGGATCCGCTCTTCATCCTCCCGGTCATTCTCGCCGGGTCGATGTTTCTCATGCAGTGGGTGAGCATGAAGTCTTTGGATCAGCCCAATCCGCAGATGAAGATGATGATGTGGATCATGCCGGGCATGATGCTCTTCATCTTCCTGAACCTCGCGAGCGGGTTGAACCTCTACTACGCGACGGCGAACCTCGCGACGATCCCCCAGCAGGTCTGGATCGCCAGGGAGCGGCGGAAGATCAAGGGGCGAGCACCGCCCACGCTGGACGACGACGGTGAATGACGTCCGGTAGCAACCCATGGACATCGATACCATCGCCGCGCTGTCCACCGCACCGGGGTTGGGTGCGATCGCGATCGTGCGGATCTCGGGTCCGGACGCCTTCCGGCTGTTCGAGACATTGGCGCCGGAAGAGGGGGGGGACCGGCCGAAGGCTCGGGTCGCGACGCTGGTAAAGCTGGTGGACCCCGACGAAGGGAACGTGCTGGACCATGCGTTGGTCACGTGCTTTCCGGGGCCGGACAGCTACACCGGCGAGGACGTGGTCGAGATCTCGTGCCACGGGGGTACGTTGGTCCCTCAGCTCGTGCTGGACGCGTGTCTGAGGGCCGGCGCGCGGGACGCGGAGCCGGGTGAGTTCACGCGACGGGCCTATCTGCACGGGCGCATGGACCTGGTGCAGGCCGAGGCCGTAGGGGACGTGATCCACGCCCGAAGCCGGGCGCTGCATCGTGCCGCGGTGGGACAGCTCGACCGGGGCCTGTCGGAGCGGGTGGGTGCTTTGCGGCGTGCGATGCTGGGGCTGGAAGCACAGCTCGCGCACCACATAGACTTTCCGGAGGAAGACGACCCCCCGGTGCCGTTGGAGGGCATCCGGGCCGAAGCGGAGGCGCTGGCGGGCCGGCTCGAGCATATGCTCGCGACGGCTCCGGAAGGCGAGCTGCTGCGGGAAGGGGCGCTGGTGGTGTTGGCCGGGTTGCCGAACGTGGGCAAGTCGTCGCTGTACAATGCGATGTTGGGGCGGGAACGCGCGATCGTCACGGAACAGCCCGGAACGACGCGAGACGCCCTCGAAGCGGAGATCGAGTTGGGGGGCTTCCCGTTCCGTGTCGTGGACACGGCGGGTCTGAGGGATACCGAGGAACGGATCGAGCGGCTCGGCATCGAGGTGACGCGGCGGTACCTGGACGGAGCCGATGTGATCCTCCTCTGCGTGGAAGCGGGAGGGGGAATGGGGGCGAGCGAGAAAGCCTTCCTCGAAGAGCATGCGGAGCGCAACGTGCTCGTGGTGGAGACGAAGGCCGATGCCGCGGCGCCAGGTGACGGGGACATGGGATCGCAGGCACCCGCATCGGCCGGGCAGGTGCCGATTCGGGTATCCGCGAAGACGGGCGAGGGATTGGACGCTCTTCGGGAAGGGCTGTTAGGGCTCGTCTTCGGTGGGCTCGTGAGCGCATCTCCGGAGGTGCCGGTGATCACGCGGAGACGGCACGCGCGTGCGCTCGGCGAGGCTCTCGAAGCCGTGCGGGAGTTCGGGAAGGCGTTGGATGCGGGCGTGCCGCCGGAGATGGCATCGGCGCACCTCCGGTCGGGGGAAAGCGCGCTGGAGGATGTGCTGGGCGTGATCTCGACGGACGATGTGCTGGATGTGGTGTTCAGAGACTTCTGTGTGGGGAAATGATGAGCGGCACGGACGAAAGAGTCAGCGCGAAGCGGTTTCGGGTGGAGGGGGCGGTGCAGGGGGTTGGATTCCGATGGTGGACCAAAAAGATGGCCTCGGAAGGGGGTTTGGTCGGCTGGGTGAGGAACCGAGCGGACGGCTCCGTGGAGGTCAAGGCTCGGGGCAGGCCCGAGGCGGTGGAGCGGTTCGGCGAGGCGTTGCGCGAAGGACCTCCTCCGGCCCGCGTCGAGGCGGTTTACGAAGAGGACCTCGGTGACGGTAACCGAGAGCACGCGGCGGAGTGGACCGACTTCTCGATCGAGCAGGGGTGAGTCGGCTCACGTCCGAGGAGCGATTATGCGCACGGAATATGATGTGATCGTGATCGGCGGGGGACACGCCGGCACGGAAGCCGCGGCGGCAGCCGCGCGTTGTGGAGTGAGCACGTTGTTGGTCTCACCCGATCTGGCGCGCCTGGGTCAAATGAGCTGCAATCCGGCGATCGGTGGGGTGGCCAAGGGCGTGGTCGCTCGGGAGGTCGACGCGCTCGGTGGGGTCATGGGCCGCGCCACGGACGCATCGAGGATGCAATTCCGCATGCTGAACCGCTCGAAGGGGCCGGCAGTATGGGGTCCGCGGGCCCAGTGCGACCGGCAGCGCTATCCGGTGGCCGTCCGCGCGGCGTTGGAGGAGTTGCCGGAGCTGGATCTCTTCGAGGAGATGGTGAACGACCTCCTCGCCGAGGACGGTCGCGTGGTCGGGATCCGAACGCGGGGTGGCTTGGAGTTTCGAGCGGAGACCGTCGTGGTCACGACCGGCACGTTCCTCCGCGGGAGGATCCACGTCGGTGGGAACGACGGCGTCGAGGCGGGGCGGGCCGGCGAAGGGCCGTCGGTCGAGCTCGCGGAAGGGTTGGAAGGACTCGGGCTGAGCGTCGCGCGGTTCAAGACCGGGACGCCGCCGCGTGTGGATGGACGCACCGTGGATCTGAGCCGGCTGGAGCGGCAGGAGGGGGAACGGGGGGACTACCGGTTCTCCGCCTACACTCGTGAGTCTATTCCCGAGCAACGGCCGTGCTGGATCACCTGGGCCGATGAGGGACTGAAGCGGGTCGTGGCGGACAATCTGGAGCGGAGCGCGCTGTACGGGGGCGAGCTCGCGGGCCGCGGGCCGCGGTACTGTCCGTCCATCGAGGACAAGGTGGTGCGGTTCCCTGATGCCCGCAGGCACCAGGTGTTCTTGGAACCGGAGGGGTTGGCCACACGGGAGCTCTATGTGAACGGCCTGTCGACTTCTCTACCCGCGGATGTTCAGCTCGCTTTTCTGCGCACGGTGCCTGGGCTCGAAGACGCGGTGATGACGAAGGTGGGGTATGCGATCGAGTACGACTACTTTCCACCCCACCAACTTCGCCACACCCTCGAACTGAAGCGTGTGCCGGGCCTTTTTTTCGCAGGGCAGATCAACGGGACGACCGGCTACGAGGAAGCGGCTGGCCAGGGCGTCGTGGCCGGGATCAACGCCGCGCTTCGCGTGCGGGGGGAGGAGCCGTTCGTCCTGGAGCGGGACCAGGCGTATATCGGCGTGCTGATCGACGATCTGGTGACCCGGGGGGTCGACGAGCCGTATCGCCTCTTCACTTCCCGGGCGGAGTTCCGGTTGCTCTTGCGCCAGGACAATGCGCCGCGTCGGCTCGGTACGCTGGCCCGAGACCGCGGGTTGTTGACTGGCGGCCAGGAAGAGGCGCTCCAGGAACGGCTGCGTGCGGAGGAACGGGTCGTCGTGTGGTTTCGCGACACGACCATCACGCCGGATGCGGCGGGGGATGTGCTCGAGGAAGCTGGATCGAACCCACTCCCTGAGCCCACGCGCGCCGTCGAGCTCCTGAAGCGCCCGCGCGTGAGCGCGAAGGACTTGGTCCGGATTGGTCCGGAGGCCCCGGACGATGTGGAGGCCGACGGCGTGCTCGCGGCGGTCGAGGTGGAGCTGAAATACGAGGGCTACGTCGCGCGTGAGCGGGAGCGAGCGGAGCGACTCAGGCGGCAGGCCGAGGTGGCGTTGCCGGAGGGTTTGCCGTACGACGAAATGCCGAGCTTGTCCTATGAAGCGCGGGAAAAGCTGGCGAAGGTACGGCCCGGTACGTTGGCTCAAGCTGGCCGGATCCCCGGTGTGTCGCCGGCCGATTTGCAGAATCTGCTGTTGGAAGTGCGGCGAAGAGAGGGGACCGCGCGGGCCTGATCCAGGGTCGTGCATGCCCCTAACCGTTTCACGTGAAACGGTGCCGGAGGGGCATGGGCGTGAGGGGCGAGCAGTGGGAAGCGGGGTGGCAAGCGGGGTAGCGCCTGGGTGGCGGCGGCCAGTAGCCGCCGCTCGGGGCTGAGGCGGGAGTCGGGAGAGGGGCTGGCACGGCAACGGTGCGCGTGGGGTCGGTAGCGAGGGTCACCTCCGCGCCGTTGCGACTACCAGCCCTTTCCTCTGTTGCGGGGGCGCGGTTGGGGCGGCCGGCGTCCCGGATTGCACACAGGACGGCGGTCGTGTGCGGCATGTGGGGATTGGGGCGTGTTGTGTTTCGTTCTTCGGGCCAGGGCTGACCCGAGGTCGTTGCTGTGCGGCGGGCATAAGTAGGTGGCGTCGGGCGTGGGGAGGTGGGGCGAGAGGCGCGCAGGACCCCGAAGGCGCCGGGCGAGGCAGGCGGGGTGCGGGTCCGTCAGCGCGAAGGTCGCTCGGGGCTCCCGCGGTGGCGGTGTGGGGTGCGCGTCAGAGCGCGGGGGAGTGGAGTCGCCGTGGCTGCGTCGGCGGCGGGGTGCCGGAGTCAGGGGCGCTCCGGCTGGTGGTGCGGGCGGCGGGTTGGGGACGGGCTGGAGAGGTGGGGGCGTTTCACGTGAAACAGGGGGCCGCATCGGGACGAGGGTCGTGCGGTCTATGTCTCGGGTCCAGACGGACAGCCTGGACTCTAACCCGACTGCCGTTCCAGAACGATGTGGGCCGTCGCTTCCTCGACCGTGCCGTCTCGATTGAAGTCGAACTCGGTCGGGCCGTCGAGGATCACGCGGTCAGGGCCGTCGAACTCGAACGAGGATGTCGCTGCCGCGGCGTCCTGGGGGTCGAGGCGCACCGACTCGCCGATCACACTCAACTGGCCGATTTCGACCTGTGGCGTCGGAAGATCCGGGAGCTCGAGGATCGCGGTGTATTGCCCGCTCGGCTGAACGTTGATGGTGAATGACCCACCCTCGGCGATGAGCTCGAACTCTGATTGCGGAGCTGCTGCGCTGGCTACCCGGAACTCCTCGGCTTCCCAATCACCCACGAAGGGTTCCACGGAGGGGTCCGGCGCCACGGGATCAGCGGGATCCCCATCGCCGCAGGCCGCGGCCATGGCCACGCACAGGAGCCAGCCCGGACGCGGCATCCGGGCCTTCGAGCGTTTCCTCCGTCGTGCCACCACCGTTCGTGACCTCACTCCGGTACTTCGGGGGTAGGGCGCCGATCTCGGCGCGGTGAGTCGGGGACGCCTCGGGGTCCGGGTGTGGCGGCCCGTGGCGCTCCCGACGCGGGCTACCAGGGCGAACTGCCCGGCTCGAACGTCGGCGGATTCCACGCTCCGGTCAAGTTATGCCTCGTTTCCGCATTCCGCATGCGCTCCGATCCCCTATATTGGAGACGCCGTGCCTCTAACCTCCAGCTTTGGCCTGCATGTCCCACGTCATCGCGATCGCAAACCAGAAGGGCGGAGTGGGCAAGACCACGACCGCGATCAACTTGGGCGCGTCTCTGGCGGTCGCCGAGAAGCGAACCCTCGTCGTGGATATCGACCCCCAGGGGAACGCGAGCAGCGGTTTTGGCATCACGGATCGCGCAAACCGAGCTACCGTCTACGATGTTCTTGTCGGAGGTCGGGCGATCACGGATGCGATCGTGAGCGACGTACATCTGCCCGGTCTCGACGTGGTACCTTCCACACGAGACCTGGTCGGCGCCGAGATCGAGTTGGTCTCGACGCACAACCGCGAAGCCATCCTGCGGGGCGCTCTGCGCGACGTTCGCGAGGCATACGACTATATCCTCGTCGATTGCCCTCCCTCCCTCGGCCTCCTCACGCTGAACACGCTCACCGCGGCGGATTCCGTGCTGATCCCGATCCAGTGTGAGTTCTATGCCCTGGAGGGTCTGAGTCAGCTCCTGAACACGATCCGCCTCGTCCAACGGGGGCTGAATCCCCGCCTCGACATCGAAGGCGTCCTGCTCACGATGTACGACCGACGCCTGAACCTCTCCCGTCAGGTGGCTGACGAGGCGCGCGACTACTTCGGCGACAAGGTTTATCACGCCACGATTCCCAGAAACGTCCGGCTCGCGGAGGCGCCAAGCTTTGGCCAGCCGATCGTGCAGTACGACGTGCTGTCGACCGGCGCTGAGGCCTATCTCGCTTTGGCACAAGAGGTTATCTCGCGTCACCCGCAGACCGGGACGGAGGCTGCCTCATGACGGACAGGGCACGCTTGGGTAAGGGGCTCAGCGCCCTGATCGGTGAGTATCTCGATCCGGAGGCCGACGCCGCGGAAGTTCGGGCCTTGCCCTTGTCCGGCATCGTACCGAACCCGCTCCAGCCGCGGAGTGTGTTCACCGAGGAAGAGCTTTCCGACCTAGCCGCGTCGATCTCGGCCAATGGCTTGCTGCAGCCGCTCGTCGTCCGCCCCTCCCCGACAAAAGAGGGCAAGTGGGAGCTCATCGCCGGAGAGCGGCGGTTCCGGGCGGTGTCCATGCTCGGGTGGACGGAAGCGCCCGTCATCGTGCGGGACGCCTCCGATGAGACCCTCTTGGTCCTGGCTTTGGTCGAGAACTTGCAGCGTGAAGCCCTCACCGCGTTGGAGGAGGCCGAGGGTTACGTAGCGCTGACGGAGAAGTTCGGGATGAGCCATGCGGACATTGCCGAAGCGGTCGGCAAGGATCGGTCCACGGTCGCGAATATCGTGCGCTTGCTGAACCTCCCGCCCGTGGCGCGGCGGCTCCTCCAGGAGGGACAGATCGCTCCCGGGCACGCCCGCGCGCTCCTCTCCGTGGAGGACGCGGGCAAGGCGGGGGAGCTCGCTCGCCGGGCTGCGAAGGAAGGGTGGTCGGTCCGGGAAACGGAGAAGCGCGTTGGTGCCACCCGTCAGAAGAAGCCGCGGAAGCAGCCCGACCCCGATCCGGTGGTACAATCTCTGGAGGCGGTGCTGCGCGAGCATTTGGCGACCAGGGTGTCCGTGAAGCCATCGCGGAGCGGTGGCGGCACCATCCAAATAGCCTACCATGACGACACCGATTTCGAACGCGTCTTCGAGCTGGTCACCGGGCGCGCGGCTACCGAAGTCGCCGGATGACTGATCGCAGGGAGGAGCGGCGGCTATCTGTCGTGATCGTGCCGCACGGGGGCCGCGAGAGCCGCACCTATCATCTTTCCTACCGGAGGCTCCGCTGGCTCACCTTCTCGGTGACGATGATCGCCGTGCTCCTGGCGCTCATGGCGGGAAGCTGGTGGTACTTCGCTGCGCGGGCGTTTCGGGCCGGAGAGCTCGAGCGGCAGGTCGAGAGCATGGAAGGCGACCGCGAGCGCGTGGCCGCATTGGTGCAGCGCCTCGAAGCGATCGAGGGACAATACGACAACATCCGGCGGATGTTCGGCGCCACGGCCATTGATCGACCTTCCGACGTATGGTTGCCTCCGAGTGGGTCCGCCCGCAGCGCCGGAACCGGCAGCGGTGAACGCCGTAGAGCCGGAGCGAGCCCGCCGTCGGTATGGCCTTTGACTGAACGGGGGTTCGTCACTCAGGAGCTCCACGACGGGTTCGACGACGGGGGTCACCCCGGTCTCGATGTCGCGGTGCCGTCCGATTCCTACATCCGCGCCGCCGGCGGTGGCGTCGTAACGGACGTTGGCGAAGACGCGGTGTATGGGCGGTTCATCGTGATCGAGCACGGAGGAGGGTATACCAGCCTCTACGGTCACGCGTCCATGACGTTCGTGAGTCGTGGGCAAGAGGTCCGGGAGCGTGAGGTGGTGGCGCTCTCCGGGTCCACGGGGCGCTCGACCGGACCTCACCTGCATTTTGAAGTCCTCCTCGACGGAGAGCCGATCGACCCGCTTACCATGGTTGATCAGCCGTCGTAGGATTGTCATCTTCACCGCCTTCCTCTCGCCAACGGAGCCGTTCGCATGGCGCGTGATCGATCCAGTCAGGGTAGCGCTCCCGAGTCCGTCATTTCCATCATCGGACCGGGTATGAAGGTGGTCGGAGACTGCGAAACCGACGGTACGTTGAGGGTGGAAGGTGCAGTGCAAGGCTCGGTCCACGCCGGTAAGGCCGTAGTGATCGGGAAGGACGGTCGCGTCATCGGGGACGTATCCACCCAAGACGCGGTCATTTCCGGTCGGGTCGAGGGGTCGGTGACCGCGCACTCTCGACTCGAGCTCCAGGCGACGTGCCGTATCGACGGAGAGGTGAACACGCCGCGGCTTCAGCTCGAAGAAGGGGCGGTGTTCAACGGGAGTGTCCAGATGGCTCAGGAATCCGCCGGGGGTGATTCGGCCGCTCCGTACAAGAACTCGGATTCTGAAACCGAGAAGGATTAGGTGTGGCGGTGTCCCGGTCCGCCGGGGGGGACGCGATTCCGAGCGTGGAGTTCTCCCCAGCCTCGATCTTTTGTGGGAAACATGTGATCCGGAATGGCCGGTGCGCCCACAAGATGTTGTGATTAGTTGTTTTGTGTGATTATGAGGCCTGTGGATAAGTCTGGCTGGGCCGGGTTTCTTTCCACCTTTCCACATCTTGTCCACTGCATCTGCGGCCTCCTGTGGTCTCCTGCGGGTGCGCCGTGGTCACCTCCAGCGTTCGTTTGCGATCTATTGATCCGGGGAAAGTCCTGATATGAAATTAGATTCTATCGTCGAATATATGGACGGTTTCCTGGGCGTGCGCGGACACCCCGATTACGCACCGGCGATGAACGGCCTGCAAGTCGAGGGCCGGTCGGAGATCGCCCGAGTGGCGGCGGCCGTCGACACCTCGGTCGCGACCATTACCGCCGCGAAGGAGGCCGATGCTGATCTGCTTCTGGTGCACCACGGTCTGTTCTGGGGCGGATCCGCCCCCCTGACGGGCCCGCTGTTCCGAAGGGTCCGGACGCTCCTCGAGGGGGACGTGGCGCTTTATAGCTGTCACCTTCCCCTCGACGGTCACCCCGAGGTGGGTAACTGCGCCCTGCTCGCGAAGGAGCTCGGTCTGCGGACGGATGCGTCCACCCGCGTGGGTACCTACAAGGACACGCCGATCGGGTGGTGGGGCACGCTCCCCGAGCCGGGCGGGGTCGACGACCTCGCGCAACGCCTGCGTGACGTGGTGGACGGACCGGTGCACGTCATCCCGGGCGGCCCGGAGCGGGTGGAGCGGGTCGGTGTGGTGACCGGTGGCGGCGCGTCATTCGTACAGGAGGCCGCGCGCCTCGGCCTCGACGCGTTGGTCACGGGCGAGGGCGCGCACCACACCCACATCGATGCCATGGAGTGGGGAATCCACGTCCTGTTCGGGGGGCACTACGCCACTGAAACCTTCGGCGTGCGCGCGCTCGCGGAGCACGTCTCCGAGCGCTTCGGTCTCGACTGGATCTTCATCGATCGACCGACGGGCCTCTGACCGTGCCGGGACGTTCCGGCCTGATCCGTTGCTGTGCCCTACGCGGCGCGGTACCATCCCCGGAGGAGTGTGTGCCCGGTTACCGGACCTCGGCTGATGCCACCGATATGGGGTCCGGCGGCGCACAACTCGGACGAACCACCATGGAGTCAAGCTGAATGAGCGCCAACGCATCGGGACCGTTTTGCCCCGAATGCCGCAAGCCCGCCACGGGTAACTTCTGTCAGAGCTGTGGCGCGAAGCTCGGCGGCCGCTTCTGCAGCCAATGTGGCGCGAAGCTCGGTCCTTCTGCCGCGTTTTGCAGCCAATGCGGCGCGAAGAACGATGTCGCGGGGCCTACGCACAAGGCGGCGGCCGCCGCCGTCGTGAGCGGCCAGAACTTGCCCTGGTGGATCGCCGGAGCCGCCATGTTCGCGCTCATCGTGGCCATAGGGGTTTCGATGGTCCAGCCGGGACCTGCACAGCCTCCGACCGCCGGCTCTTCCGAAGCTCCGACCGCCGCGCCGGGCCAGGGCGGAGCCGGAAACGTGGATCTCAGCTCGATGACCCCGCGCGAAGCGGCGGACCGGCTCTTCAACCGCGTCATGACGAGCGTGGAGCAGGGTGACACCGCCGCGGCGCAGGCCTTCGTGCCGATGGCCGTCGGCGCCTACGAGCGTGCCATGCCCCTCGATCACGACGGCCTGTTCCACCTTTCCCTTCTCCAGTACACGGCGCAGGACCTCGAAGGCGCGCTCGAGAGCGCTCTCGCCATTCTCGAAGAGGATCCGAACCACCTGCTGGGGCTCAGCGCCGCGGCCCGGGCCGCGCGAGATCTGGGGCGCACGGACGAGGCGCAGGAGCACTACGAGCGGATCCTCGAGGTCTACCCCGAAGAGTCCCAGCGTTCTCTGTCGGAGTACGAGTTACACGCGCGGATCATGACCACCGTCCAGGATTCGGCGGAGGCGTTTCTGCAGGGGCGTTGATGCCCCCGTAGAAATGCCCAAAGCGATGCGTGTCTTCATTACCGGTGCGAGTGGCCTGATCGGGTCGCACCTGGCTCGGGAGCTGATGGACACCGGGCACGAGGTCGTGGCGCTTTGTCGTGGCGGCTCCGATACGAGCTTCCTGGATCGTATCGGTTGCCGCATCGTCCGCGGAGACGTCCGCGCCGATCCCGGCAGGATGGTCCCGTCAATGGCCGGGTGCCATCAAGTCGTCCACACCGCCGCCCAGGTCTACGCCGGTGGCTCCTGGCCGAAGGTCCGGGAGAGCAACGTGGACGGCACACGCAACGTCCTGACCGCCGCTCGACTTTCCGGGGCTGAGCACGTGGTGCACGTCTCGACCGTCGCCGTCTACGGTCGCGCCGCCCCGAAGACCGACGAGGACGCGCCGATCGATACCCCCATCCCGCCGGGTGACCTCTATGCCCGCTCCAAGAGGGAGGCCGAAAAGGTGGCACGCGGCATCGAGGAACGCCGCGGCCTTCCGGTCACGGTCGTGCGCCCCGCCGCCGTCTACGGCGAGCGCGACCGCCTCATGGTGCCCGCTCTCGTCTCCCTGATGCGATGGCCGGTGGTGGCCCTGCTCGGACCCGGACACAACACGCTTCCCGTCGTCTATGCCGGGAACGTGGCCACCGCCATCCGCCGCATCGTCGAGCAGGGTCGCGGGGGAAACACCTTCAACGTGTCCAGGGACCACCCCCTCACGCAGCGCGGCTTGTTCGACGGCCTCGCTCGGGGCCTGGGAAAGAAGCCGCGCTTCGTGTCGCTCCCGGCCGGCCTGGTGCGCGTGGGCGGCGGCCTCCTGGCTCGATTGGGTGTATCGGCACCGGGCGCTCAGCACCTCCCCCTCGAACGAGTCATCGAGCTCGGCCTCGGTGAGAACCCCTTCCCTTCCACGCGCATCCGGGAGACGCTTGGATGGGACCCCCCATACTTACACGAGGACGCGCTCCAGCGCACCGGCCGCTGGTTCCGCGAGCATCCCCCGAGGTGACCGAGATGAATGACTCAACCGACCGAGGTCCGGAGGCCTCCAAGTCCCCGCGCTCTGGCCGCGGTCCCGGAAAAACGGAGGACGAGCGGCTTCTTGATGTCGAGAACGGTCTCTCGATCGGGATGGATGCGTGGCGCGTGTTCCGCATCATGGGCGAGTTCGTGGAGGGGTTCGAAACACTGTCCGAGCTCGGTCCCGCGGTTTCCATCTTCGGCTCCGCGCGCGCACGGGAAGGCGACATCCAGTACGAGCAGTGCGTGGAGACCGCGCGGCTCCTCGGTGAGGCGGGATACGCCGTGATCACGGGCGGGGGCCCCGGGCTCATGGAGGCCGCGAACAAGGGGGCCCGCCTCGCGGGGTCACCCTCGGTGGGGTGCACCATAGAGCTCCCGTTCGAGCAGAGCGGCAACGAGTACCTCGACGTCTCCGTGAACTTCCGCTACTTCTTCGTCCGCAAGACCATGTTCGTGAAGTACGCCCAGGCGTTCGTGATCTTTCCGGGCGGCTTCGGAACCATGGACGAGCTGTTCGAATCCCTCACCCTGATCCAGACGGGCAAGATCAAGGATTTCCCGGTCGTCCTCGTCGGCACTGAGTACTTCGGTGGCCTCGTCGACTGGCTCCGGTCGACCGTTGCCGCGGAGGGAAAGGTCACTTCCGAAGACCTCGACTTGCTTCGCCTGACCGACGACCCCGCGGAAGCACGTGATCACATCCTGACGCACAAAAAGCGATCGCGCGACCGCCGCCGGCACGGACGTCGCGCCACGGACCACCCGGGGCCGTCCTTGTAACCGCGGCCGACCCACGGCTACCTTTTCTCGCCCGTCGGGCGCTCCGAAGCCTCCCGTCGCGGGCATCCAATCTCGCTAAAGATCCTTCCGTGCTGTGAGCGACTCCACGGTCTCGCGCAGCGGAGGTCAGACGACTGTGAGCAACACGACCGAACAGACTCCTCGCGGCTATGCTCCCGCCGGCAAGAACACCGGCCAGGTCAAACCGAAAGGGACGTCGCGCATCCCGGCCCACGAAGGGCTCGATACCGTCAACATTCGCTCGAGAAAGCCGGAATGGCTGAAGGTTCGCTCTCCGGGCGGCTCGAACTACATGCGGCTCAAGAAGCTCATGCGCACCGAAGAGCTCCACACGGTGTGCGAGGAAGCCGGCTGCCCGAACATCGGAGAGTGTTGGGAGGCCGGCACCGCGACGTTCATGATTTTGGGAGACGTGTGCACCCGCGCCTGCAAGTACTGCGGGGTGGCCCACGGAATGCCCAGCAAGCTCGACACCGCCGAGCCGGCCCGGGTCGCACGCACCGTCCAGAACATGCAGCTCGAGCACGCCGTGATCACGAGCGTGAATCGTGACGAGCTCCCGGATGGCGGCGCCGGAATCTACGCCGAAACCATCCGTCTCATCCACGAGGCGGTGCCGGGCTGCTCCGTCGAAGTGCTGATCCCCGACTTCAAGGGCGACGAAGAGTCGCTCAAGGTCGTGATCGACGCCGAGCCGGCCATCCTCGGCCACAACCTCGAGACCGTCGAGCGCCTGCATCCCGACGTCCGTCCCGGAGGCCGGTACTGGCGCTCGATCTCCTTTCTCGGGGCGGTGAAGAAGCTCGATCCCGACATGCTCACCAAGACCGGGATCATCCTGGGAATGGGCGAGGAGCCCGACGAGATCCGTCAATCGATGGTGGACCTCCGTGAGGCTTCGGTGGACATCCTGACGCTCGGGCAGTATCTCCGTCCCTCGGAGATGCACATCCCGGTCGCTCGCTGGGTCACACCGGCCGAGTTCCTGGAGTGGAAGCGCATCGGCGAGGAGGAGCTCGGGTTCAGGCACGTCGAGGCCGGGCCGCTCGTCCGATCCAGCTATCACGCCAAGGAGCAGGCACGCGAGGTCGAAGCCGGCGGCCCCGGAGCTATTCAAGACGTGCTGGAAGCCGATGTCCTCGCACCCGCCGAGGTGGAGTTGGATCTAGTCCAGATCGACCTCGGTCGCCCCGGCCGACCCGACAATGGAGACTGAGATGGCCGAGACGAAAACTCGGAAGAAGAAGGGCAACGCGAAGGGAGGGGGGAAGCCATCGGGCGCGGCCCTTCTCGAGCAGCACGGGGTGGACGAAGCCCTGGCCCTCGACCTCCTCCGTGAGATGCTCCTCTATCGTCGTTTCGAGGAGAACGCCGAGGAGGCCTACGCGATCGGTAAGATCGGCGGCTTCTGCCATGTCCACATCGGGCAGGAAGCGGCCGCCGCCGGAGCCATCAAGCCGCTTCGAGACGACGATTACGTCGTCACCGCGTACCGTGAGCATACCCAAGCCATCGCCAAGGGCGTCGATCCGAAGGCCGTCATGGCCGAGCTCTACGGGCGCACGGACGGCTCCTCGCGCGGAAAGGGCGGCTCCATGCACATCTACGGAGCCGAGTGTCGCTTCATGGGGGGCCACGGCATCGTCGGGGGTCAGGTCCCCCTCGGCGCCGGCATCGCCTGGAAGATCCGTTACAAGGAAGAGGATTCCGTCGTCGTCTGCTTCATGGGTGACGCGGCGGTGAACCAGGGAGCGTTTCACGAAGCGATGAACCTCGCCGCGATCTGGTCGTTGCCCGCCATCTTCGTGGTCGAGAACAACGAGTACGGCATGGGCACGCACTTCAAGCGCGTCTCGGCGACGGAGGTCGTCGACCGCTCCGCCTCGTACGACATCCCCGCGATCTCGGTCAACGGGCAGGACGTGCTGGAGACGTACGCGCGCTTTCGGGATCTCGCCGAAGAGGTGCGGGGTGGAGGAGGTCCCAGGTTCGTCGATCTCCAGACCTACCGCTTCCGTGGCCATTCGATGTCCGATCCGGTTTCGGGCACCTACCGATCGGCGGAGGAGGTGGAGGAGCGCAAGGAAAACGGCGATCCCATCACCCTTCTTCGGGGCACGCTCTTCGACGCCGGGATTCTGGACCAGGATGGCCTCGAGGAGATCGACGGGGAGGTGCGGGGCCTCGTGGAGGAAGCCGCCGACTTCGCGGACGCGTCGCCGAAGCCCGGGCCGGAGGAGCTGTACGAGCACGTCTGGGCGCAGGAAAATCACGGTAGGCTCTTCTTCGACCGACGGGAGCAGGCTCGTTAAATGGCGGTCATGACTTATCGGGAAGCGCTCAACGAGGCGCTCGCTGAAGAAATGGAGCGGGACCCGGACATCTTCCTCATGGGCGAGGAGGTGGCCGAATACGAGGGTGCCTACAAGGTGACGAAGGGGCTGCTCGACACCTTCGGTGACCGGAGGGTGGTCGACTCGCCGATCAGTGAGCTCGGCTTTGCGGGGCTCGGCGTCGGTGCGGCGATGGCGGGGCTGAGGCCCGTCATCGAGTTCATGACGTTCAACTTCGCGTTCTTGGCGATCGACCAGGTCATCAACGGCGCGTCCAAGATGCACTACATGTCCGCAGGGCAGTTTCCGATGCCCATCGTCTTCCGGGGCCCGACCGGAGCGGCGCTACAGCTCTCCGCCCAGCATTCGCAGGCGTGCGAGACGTACTACACGCACGCTCCGGGCTGTAAGGTGGTCACCCCGGGGACCGCGGCGGATGCCAAGGGGCTTCTCAAGGCGTCGATCCGGGACGACGATCCGGTCGCCTTCATGGAGGGCGAGCTGCTCTACAACCTCAAAGGAGAGGTTCCCGACGACGACGACTTCGTGATTCCGCTCGGCGTCGCGGACCTCAAGCGCGAAGGATCGGACGTCTCGATCATCACGCACGGTAAGATGGTCCACGTGGCCCTTCAGGCGGCTGCCACGCTCGAAAAGGACGGGATCGAAGCGGACGTGCTCGATCTCCGCACCATCCGGCCGCTCGATGTCGACGCGATTCTCGACACCGTGGCCAAGACGAACCGGGCCGTGTACGTCGAGGAGGGGTGGCCTTATGCCGGGACCGGCGCCCAGATCACGACCTTGATCCAGGAAGAGGCGTTCGATCATCTCGATGCGCCGCTTCTGCGCGTGAGCCAGGCCGACGTACCGATGCCGTACGCGAAGAACCTCGAGAATCTGGCGAAGCCGTCCGCCGATCGAGTCGTCGACGCGTGCAACCGCGTCCTCTACCGCTGAATCCGTCCATCCAGTAACCGAGACGCCCGACCGGCGCCCGATCCGAGACAGAATCATGGCAACGAAGGTCCACATGGAGGCCCTGAGCCCGACGATGGAAGAGGGCCAGCTCGTACGGTGGCTCAAGTCCGAAGGCGACGAGGTTTCCAACGGCGACATCATCGCCGAGATCGAAACCGACAAGGCCACGATGGAGCTCGTGGCGCGAGGCGACGGCGTGCTCCGCAAGATCTTCCTCGAGGAGGGAGGCACGGCCCCCGTGGGTGCCGTGATCGCGGCGATCGGCGGAGCCGACGAGGATGTCTCCGAGATCGAAGGCGAAGCCGTGAGTGGGGGCGGAGGTGCCTCCGAGGCGGCTGCCGACGGCGCGTCCGAGGCCGACGAGGCCCCTGGTGAAGTGGCCGACGAGGAGGACGGGGCGGCGGCACCCGCCGCGGCGGAAGCCCCCGAGGCTCCGAAGAAGTCGGCCGAGGCGGCCGCGCCCGACTCGTCCGCAGCGCGGACCTCGAGCGGGCGGGTGAAGGCATCGCCCGTGGCGCGGCGGCTCGCCGAGGAAGCGGGCCTCGATATCGGCCGGATCCCGGGGTCTGGCCCCGGCGGCCGCGTGGTGAAGCGGGATATCGAGGAGGCTCGGGAGAAGGGCGTCGCCGCTCCGGCGACTGCGGCGCAGGCCGGGCCGGAATACGAGGACGTGCCCGTTTCCCAGATGCGAAAGACGATCGCGAAGCGGCTCGTCACCTCCATCGGTCCGGTGCCGACGTTCTACCTGACGATCGACGTCGACATGGGCCGTGTGCTCGAAGCCCGTCGGAGCGTGAACGGCATGCTCGAGGACGAGGGCCGAAAGGTCTCCATCAACGACTTCGTCCTGAAGGCGACGGCGGCCTCGCTGGCGCGTCACCCGGAGTGCAACGCTCAGTGGCACGACGGCTTCATCCGTCGTTACAACGCGGTGCACCTCGGCGTGGCGGTGGCCATTGACGACGGGCTCATCACTCCGGTCGTCCGCAACGCTCATCTCAAGGGCATCGCCGACATCAGCGAGGAGGTTCGCGAGTTGGCGGGCCGGGCGCGCGATAAGCAGCTTCAGCCGGACGAGTACACGGGCGCCACGTTTTCGGTATCGAATCTCGGGATGTTCGGCATCCACGAGTTCACGGCCATCATCAATCCGCCCGAGGCCGGCATCCTCGCCGTCGGCGGGGTGGAAGAGACGCCGGTGGCGGTGGACGGCGAGGTCGTGGTGCGGCCGCGGATGCGCGTCACCATGAGCTGTGACCACCGGGTCATCGACGGCGCGCAGGGCTCGCGCTACCTCCAGACCCTGAAGCACATGCTCGAGGAGCCGGCGGCGATCCTCGTCTGATCAGTGGGAGGGAGCATCCGCGGCTCCGCCGACATCGCTCGCGTGGAGCGGAAGATGCCCGTAGGTTGATCTTCCATTACTCGGAACAGGTTCTCAGCTCCGGGAGGTCGATATGGGCGGGCACAGATCACGTTGGCTCATCGCTTCGATGGCCGTTCTGGTCACGGGGTGCGGTGGAAGATCCTCGCAGCCGCCGGGCTTCGAATCGGTCGGTACCTCGGCGCCCACGGAAACGGCCGAGCTCATGCTCCGCCACTACGATCACGCCCGCACGCTGAGCTCGGCCGCGATCTTCGGTGACGAGGGGCGTGCGCGCGCCTCGGCGACCGCGATACATGAAGAAGACGATCTCGTGAGGGTCCCGGGAGATGCCGAGGACGAGTACCGAGCGTTCCAGGCTTCCGTGGCGTCCGTGGAGGAAGCCGACGGTCGTGAGGAGCTGGCACGGTCGGCGGCCACGGTGGCGCGGGAGTGTGGGGATTGTCACCTGGCCTCCGGTCTGGGCCCCACCTTCAGCGTGGGTCGGCCGGACGAGGTCGTGACGCCCCGCGATCACCTTCGTGTGCTCGCCTGGGGATCGTCCCGGATGTGGGAGTCACTGGTCGGCGGTTCCGACCTCGCGTGGCGTGCCGGTGCCCGGGCTCTTTCGGGTGAGCTGCTCCGCGAGGAACTCTACGCGTCGCGTGTTTCCGACGCCGAGATCGATTCCGCCCGCGCCCTGAGCGAGCAGTTGCACGGCCTCGGGGTCGAGGCGCTCGCCACCTCCACGCGGAACGAACGTGCCCGGGTGCTGGGTGAGATCTGGGGAACCTGCTCCGCGTGTCACGAGCTCGTGGGGATCGGTCGCTCGTAGATTCTCCAGCGGCGATACGGCTCGAGGCCCATGGCGTCGAGCGGGTCGACGAGCGAATGGTTGTCCGCGAGTACCCAGGAGGCTTCGGCCCCTTCGGCGCCGAGGTCGAGGGCACGGCGGGCCGCTTCGTGCGCGAAGAGCGGAAAGAGCCCGAGATTCCGGAACTCGGATCTGAGGCCGAGCAGGACTACGCGCCCGCGTAGGACCCGGGGGATGCCTCGCGACAGCCGTACGATGTTCCAGGGCCAAAGGCGGCCCGACGGCATTTCTCGGAGCACTTCGTTCACGTCGTGGGCGATCATCATGAATCCGACGGTTTCGCCGTTCGCTTCGGCGACGAAGGAGAACCCGTCGGCGAGCACGGCCTCGAGGTCCCGAGCGGTATGCCAGAACTCCTCCCAGGTCGGGGGCACGAAACCCCAGTTTCCGTCCCACGCTTCCACGTAGAGCTCCAGGACGTTCCTGGCTTCTTGCTTCAGCTTCGTCACGTCCAGCTCACGGAAGGTGACCCCGCTCTTGCGGCGGGCCCGCTCCGCTAGCCGAGCAACGCGCTCCGGCACTGCGAGCCGGTCTCGCGCGGGAACCCAATACCCGAGAAGGTCCCGCACCGCGTCGTAGCCCGCGCTGTCCAGCAACGTCATGTAATACGGCGGATTCCACGGGGTCATGATCACGGGCCGGTGCTCGAAGCCGTCCACGAGGAGGCCGCACTCGTGATTCATGGAGGGATTCATCGGGCCCCGCACCCGGTCGCAGCCCCGCTCCGACAGCCATTCTTCCGCCGCTCGAAGCAGCGCGTCGGCCGCGTCCTGATCCTCTCCGCATTCGAAGAAGCCGAAAAAGCCGACCCGGTCACCGTGATGCGCGTTGTGCCGGCGGTTCTCGATGGCCGCGATCCGGCCTACCGGAGCACCGTCACGGTGCGCGATGAAGAGGGCCCGGTCGGCGTTGTCGTAGAAGGGGTTCTTCTTCCGGTTCAGCAGGTCACGGACCGCCGCGCGCAGGGGCGGTACCCAGGGCGTGTCCCGGCCGGCCTGAACCGTCCACGCGACCTCGATGAATCGGGAGATGCCTCTCCACCCTTCCACCCGCTCGATTTCGATCAACCGCCGCCCTCCCAGGGTGAACCATGCGCGACACGGTGGTAGCGCAGTCTACGAAGTCGCGAGCCGTGGTAGAAGGCCGGTCACCACGGTCGGGCGGACGCCGCGCGCTCGACGGCCTCGAGGTGTCGCGACGGGGCCTCGGCCACCCAGCTCCGGAAGGCCCTGACCGCATCCTTCGAAGGATAGGGTGAACGGTCCCAAAATGCATCCAGATCTCCGTATCCGCCGGCTCGCGCCGCGCCGTGCCGCACCGCGTCCCAGGCGTTCAAGCGTTGCTCGTACTGGCCGGCCGTGGGGACGGCGAGCACGGGCTTGCCCAGGTGGAACGCTTCGCAGATCGCTTCGAATCCCGCGGATCCGACGAACGCGTGGCACCGTCCCAGGTCCGTCAAGAAACGCTCCTGGTCGAGGTCTCGCACTTCGAGGCCCGGGCCGGGCTCCGTACGGAGCGCGTCTCGCCCCCCGTCGACATAGCACCGCACCGGAACGTCCGGGCGCGTCCGCTGCCACCTGGCCAGGAGATCCCCGTAGCCGCTGTTGAGCGCGTACGCCAGGAGGAAGCCGTCATCTCGTCGTTCGACCGCGTCGAGGCCGGAGCGGAGCAGAGGGGGCATGAACTCCAGGCGCTCGGAAGGAACGCCCGGGCGCGGCCCGAACGAGAGCGCGAGGCGACTCCGCGTGCGCGCCGCGGTGGCCCGGGTCCAACCGAGCACGGCACGCTGCACCGGGGACGAGCCCGGGAGCGGATGCAGGTCCGGCTCCAGGAAGACGTAGTTGTGGGCCACGGCGACGGCGGGGACGGAGGTCTGGAAGAGGATACGCGACATCGCCGCCACGAGGTCGAGAAAGTTGACCACCAGGTCGAGGTCGGCGGTCCCCTGATGGAGGCGACGGGCGGCACGCGCGAACGCCGGCGCCCGCCGGACCGCGTCACGCAGCGTCGCGGCCGGCGAAGCCGCCAGTCCCCGGCGGTCCGGGACCTGAACCGGAGCCGCGAAGGGCTCGACCGGCGCGGCGATGCCGTCTTCGAAATAGGAGGGGACCGAGCGGTACGGGCTCGTCCCGATCCAAACACGCGCCACCTCGTGGCCGGCCTCGCGCAAGATGCGCGCTAGAGCGAGAGCCTGGGTCATGTGCCCCCGTCCCTCGCCTTGGACGACGAACCCCACGCGCAGGGGCGTCACCGTGGTTGCGCTCTCGTCACTTTACCCTCTCTCTTCCCGGCTCTACCTTCGTAGACTCCGATTTCCTTCGAACTTGTCGGGGCGACTCCGCCCCCTTCATCGAGAGAGGAACCCGCGTGGCTGGTAAGAATGGCGAGCATTTCGACCTGATCGTGATCGGTAGTGGTCCCGGCGGCTACGTCGCCGCCATCCGTGCCGCCCAACTGGGCATGAAGGTCGCGTGCGTGGAGACCAAGCACCTCGGCGGCGTGTGCCTCAACATCGGGTGTATCCCGACGAAGGCGATGCTGACGAGCGCGCTCATGGTCAACGAGATGAAAGAAGGGGAGCGGCACGGCATCGTCGCGAAGGATGTGACGTTCGACCTCGCGCCCGCTCAGGAGCGGAGCCGCAAGGTCGCCGAGCAGATGCGGAACGGAATCGGCTTCCTGTTCAAGAAGAACAAGGTGACGCACCTCGAGGGCTTCGGCCGGCTGAAGGGCAAGGGCAAGGTCGAAGTGGAGGCATCCGACGGCAAGCGGTCCGTGCACGACGCGGACAATATCATCGTCGCGACCGGGGCCCGTCCCCGTGAGCTTCCGGTGCTACCGATCGACGAGGACCGCATCTGGTCATCGGATGGGGCTCTCATGCAGACGAAGGCGCCGGAATCCCTCCTGATCGTCGGAGCCGGGGCGATCGGTATGGAGTTCGCCGACGTTTACGGCTCGTACGGCACCAAGGTGACGATCGTGGAAGCCCTCGACCGGATCCTTCCCCTCGAGGACGCCGAGGTCTCCAAGTTCATGGAGCGCACCTACAAGAAGCGCGGCATGGATATCTACACCGGTGCTCGCTTCGAGGAGGCCGACGTCAAGGACGACGGCGTCACCGTCACGTTCAAGGACGCGGACGGCGAGGCCCATACCATGGACGTGGACAACGTGCTCGCCGCGGTCGGGCGGGTTCCCAACTCACAGGATCTCGGACTCGAATCCGTCGGGGTCGGAGTCGACGACCGGGGCTTCATCAAGGTCGACGAGCACCTCCAGACCAACGTGACCGGCGTCTACGCGCTCGGCGACGTGGCCGGCAACCAGCTTCTCGCGCACAAGGCGATGCACGAAGGGGTCGTCTGCGTCGAGCACATCGCGGGCGAGGGGCACGGAAGCGTGGATTACGAGAACGTGCCCAACTGCACGTATTGTCACCCCGAAGTCGCTTCCGTGGGATTGAGCGAGGAGCGAGCCAAGGAAGAGGGGTACGACATCGAAGTCGGGAAGATGCCCTGGGTGGGCATCGGCCGGGCGGTCGCTTCCGGGCACTCCGACGGCTTCATCAAGGTGATCCGGGACAAGAAGTACTCCGAGGTGTTGGGTGCGCACATCGTAGGGCCGCACGCGACGGAGCTGATCGCGGAGTTCGTCCTCGGGCGCCATCTCGAGTCCACCGTAGAGGAGATCGAGAAGGCGATGCACCCGCACCCGACCCTGTCCGAAGGCGTCGCGGAAGGGGCGTTGGCGGCGCTGGGCCGGGCGATCCACATTTGACGTGGACGACTTCGAAGTCGTGACCACGGCTCGGGAGCTCGACCAGCCGGCTCCACGGCCGTGGTCCGCGGACCAAGAGGAGTCGCTGCGGCTCTGGATCGCGTTGGCCCGGTGTTACTCGAGCTTCGCGAAAGCCGTGTCGTGCAAGATCCAGGAATACGGCCTCACGACCCCACAGTTCGGTGTGCTCGAGGCCTTGTTCCACCTCGGGCCCCTCTCGTTGGGAGAGCTCGCCGAGAAGCTGCTCGTGACCGGCGGGAACGTGACCTACGTGATGGACCGGCTCGAACAGAGGGGCCTGGTCTACCGTGATCGTTCGGAAGGTGACCGGCGGGTCATCCAGGCCAAGCTCACCACGGCCGGAAGGGAGATGATCTCTTCCGTCTTCCCCGGGCACGTGGAGTACGTGGAGCACCTCACGCGGCACCTGGAGCCGAACGAGCGCCGAGAGCTGCGAAGTCTTCTGAAGAAGCTCGGTCGAGGAATCGCCGAAGAAGAGTTGTAAGAGGCTCGCCGACTCCCAGCCACGCCCGTGCGGGCTGCTAGGCCGGCTGGGGGTCGGCGGTGGCGGATTCCAGCTCGATGCCCCGGATGCTCAGGATTCGCACGAGCGCCTCGCCGATCTTGTTGTTCGGAGTGGATGCGCCGGCCGTCAGGCCGAGCTCGAACGGATCGTCCGGAAGCCAGCCCTCTTCGACGATCTCCTCCGCGGTCGGATCGAGCTCCGGCTTGTGCCGGATCGTGCCGCGCTCCACGTCGATGCACGACGCGTCCTCCACGTGGAACGTCGTGGTGTGCTGTCGGCAGAGGTGCGCGAGATGGTTCGTGTTCGACGAGTTGTAGCCGCCGATGACCAGCATGATGTGTGGCGGCTCTTGCATCATCTCGGCCACGGCGTCCTGCCGTTCCTGCGTCGCCGAGCAGATGGTTCCGAACGACCGGAAGTGCTCCGCGGCGTGCTCTTCCCCGAAGCGTTCGACCATCGCCTCGTGCACCTTCATGCCGATGGCGAGGGACTCTTTCGCCAGCATGGTCGTCTGGTTCGCGACACCGACTTTCCGGAGGTGCACGTCGGGGTCGAACCCCGGGGTGGCCTTCTTCTCGAAGTGCTTCATGAACGCCTCGCGGGAGAGGTGTCCGGGGCGCTCGGCGATGTAGTCGAAGACCAGCTTCGCCTCGTCCATGTCCCGCACGATGATGTAGGTCCCCCCTTCGTGCTCGTTGACCTGGGACGCCGTGGCACGGGACTCTTCGTGGGTGTACTTCCCGTGGATCAGCGCCGTGAATCCGTCCTTGGCGTAGTTCTCGACCCGCTTCCAGACGTGGAGGACCGAACCGCAGGTCGTGTCGACCAGGATGCACCCGATGTTCCGCAGCGTGTCGAAGTCCTCGAGCGTGACGCCGAACGCGGGCAGGATGACCACGTCGTCCGGACCGATGTCCGAGAAATCGAAGGCACCGTCGTCGCCGGGATAGATGAAGCGGATCCCCATCTCGGTCATCCGCTGGTTGACGTGCGGATTATGGATGATCTCGCCCACCAGGAAGATGCGCTTGTCCGGAAACTTGTGGACGGTCTCGTACGCGTAGTCGACCGCCCGGTCGACGCCATAGCAGAATCCGAACTCCTGAGCGAGTCGGACGGTCACGTCTCCGAATTCGTCGCGGTATCCGCGGGAACGGATCCGCTCGACGAGGCCCGATTGGTATTCCGCGTCGATGAGCGGGCGGAGCTCCTTCTTGAGTCCGAACCCCTTGCGGAAGTAGGTCTGCTCCATTCTGCGTCTCGCGTCGTGGCGGGAAGGTCATGGGGTGATGCGGGCGTACCCCGAGCCGGGGAGCCCGGTCCACCACCGTCAAAGTTGATCTCCGATCGGCGGCCCCTCGACAGGAACTCGCGGGTCCACCTCCGGTAGCAGACACCATGAGTCTCTTCGGTCGTTTGTTCGTTCTTTTCGTGCTCGTACCCGTCGTCGAGCTGGCGCTTCTCGTGCAGCTCGGCCGGGTGGTCGGGGTCCTCCCCACCGTCGCTCTGGTGCTGCTCACCGGGGTCGCGGGCGCCTGGCTGGCGCGCGCTGAAGGCACGCGCGTTCTCTTCGGCTTCCAGAACGAGCTGGCCGGGGGGCGGCTGCCCGAGCAGGCGCTCTTCGACGGGATCTGCATCCTGGTGGGTGGGGCCGTGCTGCTCACGCCGGGCATCCTGACCGACATTCTCGGCTTCGCGCTCCTCGTGCCGTTCACCCGGCGATGGATCCAGAAGCGCCTGCGGCGCGGTCTCGAGCGACGGATGGAGCAGGGCTCGATCCGGGTCGTGACGTTCGGGGGAAGCTCCGGCTTCGGCGGCTTCGCGGGAGGTGGCTTCGGTGGATGGGGACCGGAGTCGCGGACCCCCGGAGAGCCGGACGAGTCCCTCGATCTCGATCCCCGCCAAGGGATCGAAGTGCCCTCGGACGAGCGTTGAGGCTCTGACGCAACCGTCGCATCCTTCCGGCGCAATCGGGCGTGGACCCGATAGCGGCACGGAGATAGCTTCGGGATCCGTCCAACCGAGAGGCTCATGAACCACGACATTTCCTTCCTAGAACGGCTCCTCGACGCGCCCGGCCCCTCCGGCTTCGAGGTCCGCGCGGCGCGTGTGTGGCGCGAAGAGGCTCGGACGTTCGCCACCGACGTCGATGTCGACGTCAGCGGTAATTCATTCGCTACGGTCGCAGGCAGCGGGGGCACGCGCGTCATGCTCGCCGGCCACATCGACGAGATCGGCTTGCAGATCACCCACGTGGACAAGGAGGGCTACCTCTACGTGGACGGTATCGGTGGGTGGGACCCGCAGGTGTTGGTGGGTCAGCGGGTCACGATCCTCGGACGCGCGGGAGACGTCACGGGCGTGGTGGGTAAGAAGGCCATCCACCTCATGACTCCGGAAGACCGGACACAGGCGTCCAAGATCAAGAACCTCTGGGTCGACGTCGGCGCCGCTTCCCGTGAGGAGGTGCTCGAGCTCGGAATCCGGGTCGGCGACCCTATGGTCATCGCTCAACCTATGACGCGTTTGGCCGGCGACCGCATCGCGAGCCGCGCGATCGATAACCGCATCGGCGCCTTCGTGGTACTCGAAGCTCTGCGCCTGCTTTCGGACGACGAACCGTTCGCGACCACGACGGCGGTCGCCACGGTTCAGGAGGAGATCGGCCATGCGGGTGGTGGGGCGCGCACGAGCGCGTACCAGCTCGAGCCGGACGTGGCGCTCGTCGTCGACGTGACCTTCAGCACGGACGTGCCCGACGTGGAGAAGAAGGAGCTCGGCGAGCACGAGCTCGGTGGAGGGCCGGTTCTGAGTCGGGGCTCCGCATCGCACAACGAGGTGTTCGAGGAGCTCGCCACGACCGCCGAGAAGGCAGGGATCCCCTTCACCATTCAGGCCTCTCCGTTGGCCACCCGCACCGACGCGGACGGCATCTATCTGACCCGCCGCGGCGTGCCGACCGCGGTGGTCTCGGTCCCCAACCGTTACATGCACTCGCCCAACGAAGTGGTGAGCGTTCGGGACGTCTTCAGCGCGGCCGAGCTGCTCGCCGCGTTCGTTCGAGCACTCGAGAAGGACACGGACTTCACCCCCCGCTGACCTTCGGGGGCGGGTGAGCCCACGATCGCGGGCTCACCCGCCACGTTGACGCCCCCTGGCGGTGCGTCTACCGTTCGGACCCCCGAGACCGGGACCGCGGAACGCTCTCACCCGGAGAGACGCCAGTCCGGGAACGCAGGATCTGTGGGAAGTCGACTTCGGGACCGCGCCGGAGTCGGTGGCACATTCTGACGGAAGCAACCGATGGTCGAGGCAGGGAAGGTCATCAAGGAGTTGCAGGACATGCGCGACGACGGACATCTGTCCGACGCGCTCCTGCGGTACGCGATTCGGTCGATCGCCAAGTCCGACGACCGTTTCAGCTGGGTCGGCGCCTATCTCCTCGGAGAGGGCGAGCTCTGGCTCCACAACTACGTGGGTGAGCCCACCCAGCACGCCAAGATTCCGGTGGGTGAAGGGGTTTGCGGACGCGCGGTCGAGGAGCGCACCAATCTGAACATTCCCGACGTGAGCGCGGAGGAAAACTACCTCGCGTGCTCGCCGGACGTGCAGAGCGAGCTGGTCGTGCTCATCCGTGCCGGCGACGACGTCTTCGGACAGATCGACATCGATTCCGAGGAGGAAGCCGCGTTCACCGAGGACGACGAGATCGCTCTCATCGGGATCGCGGACAAGCTGGCGGAGCAGCTCGCCGCGGAGCGCCGCTCCTGACCGATCGGCTCCACTGCGTCAACGCCGGGAATACGAGCGCGTTCACGCTGGACGGGACGCGCACCTACCTGGTCGGTGCGCGCAGCGTCGCGGTGATCGATCCGGGCCCGGACGTGCATGAGCATGTTCGGGCCCTGGTCGTGGAGGTCCGGGAAGCCTCCGAAGTGTGCGTGCTGCTGACCCACGGGCACCCCGACCATTCGGCGGCCGCTCGGCCCCTCGCCGACCGCCTGGGAGCCGAGGTGCTGGGGCCGCCCCTGGACGGCGTGGTCGACCGGGTGTTGGACGACGGTGACCGGGTAGAGACCGACGCGGGCTCGCTGGTGGCGGTGCACACGCCCGGGCACACCGCCGACCATCTCTCCTATCACTGGCCCGAGGGCGACGGCCTCTTCGTGGGCGACCTGCTGCTCGGCCAGGGGGACACCACGTGGGTGGCGGAGTATCCGGGGTGCGTGGCGGACTATTTCGATTCGCTCGCCCGGGTGCGCTCGTTGCCGGTCGGGGTTCTCTATCCCTCGCACGGACCCCCGCTGAACGAGCCGAGCGAGGCCATCGACCGGTTCGAGCGGCACCGCAGAGATCGAGTCCGGCAGGTGGAGGCGGCGCTCGCCACGTTGCCGAGCGACGATGTCGACGAGCTTCTCGCCTTCGTCTACGGTGATTCGATCCCGCCGGGGTTGGAAGGTGCTGCCGCGCGGAGCCTGGGGGCGCTCGTCGACTATGTTAAGCAGTCCCGAGAGAGTTGAGCGGCGCGTTGCACCTGCGGCCCGCAGCGGGGTATCTCCGCTTATGAGCGAGCCATTGAGCGCCGCGCTGGTCGCGCGGCTTCGTGAAACGGTGGGTTTCGATCACGTGATCGTCGACCCGGACCGTCTCTTCGTCTACGAGTCCGACGGGCTGACCCAGTACCGGGCCGCCCCGAAGGCGGTCGTGCTGCCGGCCACTACTGACGAGTTGGCCGCGGTCGTACGGCTGCTCGTCGCGGAGGGGGTCGCGGTCGTGCCGCGTGGAGCGGGGACGGGCCTGTCCGGGGGAGCCCTGCCCTCGGTCGACGGTGTCGTCGTCGGAACCGCGCGCATGAACCGCATCCTGTCCATCGATCCCGAGAATCGGCTGGCCCGGGTGCAGCCGGGGGTCGTGAACGGTCGGCTGACCGAGGCGACCCGGCCGCACGGGCTGTACTATGCGCCCGACCCGTCATCACAGAGCACGTGCACGCTGGGCGGCAACGTGGCCGAGAACTCCGGGGGGCCCCATTGCCTCAAATACGGCGTCACCGGGCGGTACGTCACGGGACTCACGGTGGTCCTCGGCGACGGTGAGGTGCTGCGGTTGGGGGGCGCGGGGCGGGCGCCGGACGATGCGCTCGATCTGGTCGGACTCTTCGTGGGCTCGGAGGGCTGCTTCGGTATCGCGGCGGAGATCGAAGTGTCCCTGCTTCCGGTCAGCGAAGGGGTGCGGACCCTGCTCGGCATCTTCGAAACCATGGAGGACGCCGGGCACGCCGTGACCGCGATCATCGGAGCCGGGATGCTGCCGGCCGCCCTCGAGATCGTCGACGCTGCCACCATCCGTGCGGTGGAGGCGAGCGTCTTCGCAGCCGGCTATCCGACCGACGCCGGTGCCGCGCTCGTCGTGGAGTTCGACGGGACCGAAGCCGGCCTCGATGCCGACGTGGAGCGAGCGGCGACCTGCTGCCGCGAAGCGGGGGCTCGGGACGTGCAACGGGCGACGGACGAGGCGCACAGGCTAGCCCTCTGGAAGGGCCGAAAGAAGGCGTTCGGCGCCATGGGTCGGATCGCACCCGATCTCCTCGTGCAGGACGCGACGGTGCCCCGGACCCGCTTGCCGCAGGTGCTCGCGGGCGTTGCCGAGATCGGCCGGCGATACGGGCTCGAGATCGCGAACGTCTTCCACGCGGGAGACGGGAACCTACACCCGAACATCATCTTCGACCGGCAGGATCCGGACCAGCTTTCACGGGTCGAGGCGGCGTCGAAGGAGATCATGGCGCTCTGTGTCGAGGCGGGCGGAACGATCACGGGCGAGCACGGGGTGGGCGTCGACAAGCGACAGTACATGCACCTCGTGCACGGGTCGGACGAGCTCGAAGCGATGGCCGACGTGAAGGCGGCGTTCGACCCGATGGGCCTCTTCAACCCCGGCAAGGTCCTGCCGGACGCCGAGCCACGCTCGAGCGGAGAGTCGGCGATGGTGACCGAGAGCGTCTCGTGAGCACGCTCGCGGACGTGCTTCCCGTGGAGGCCCTCGAGGACGTCGGGAGCGCACCGGAGCTTCCGGGCGCCGACGCCACCGTCGACGCCTTCGTTCGGCCGCTCGACGTGGCCGAGGTGGCACGGGCCGTTCGCTGGGCTCTGGAGGACGGTCGGTGCGTGGTGCCCGTCGGCACGGGCCGACATTTGCACCGTATGGCCGTCCCTCGGCGCTGCGTGGTCCTATCGACATCACGCATGCGCGGGGTCGAGACCTACGAGCCCGCGGATCTCACGCTCACGGCCGGGGCGGGCACGCCGATCGCCGAGCTCACCGAGGCCCTCGCACCGCACGACCAGTGGCTCCCGTTCGATCCGCCGGACGCGGAATCGCGCACCCTGGGTGGGCTCGTCGCTTCGGGGCTGTCCGGGCCGCTCGGCACGGGGTACGGAACGCTCCGCAACCACGTGCTGGGCGCGACGGTCGTGCGCGGGGACGGTCGCGCGCTGCGGCTCGGTGGCCGCGTGGTCAAGAACGTGGCGGGTTTCGACCTGTTGCGGCCGATGGTCGGGAGCCGGGGTGGATTGGGCGTGCTCACGTCGGTGTGTGTGCGGGTCTTTCCGGTGCCGCAGGCCGACCGCCTTCTCGTCGCCCGCGCGGATGATCCCGAGCAGCTCGTCGCGGCGGCACGTGCGGTCGCCACGGCTCCGCTCCTCCCGGCTTCCCTCGTGCTCGTCGCCGGTGTCGAGGGGCATGGTGGCGCGGCCGCCCTCCTCGTGCGACTGCACGGTGCTCGCGCGACGGTCGACGCGGATCAGGCGACCTTGGAGCGGTGCATCGGATCCGGGTTGGAGGTTCTCGAGGGAGAAGACGCGCGCGTTTTGGTCCGTGCGGCCAGGGACCACCCTGCCGCTTCCGGGATCGGGTTGGCCTCCGTCCTGCCGGCATGCCTGGGGCCGGCCCTCGAAGCCGTCCGTGCCTCCGTGGGCTCGGTGGACCTCGCGGCCGACGCGAGCGCGGGGTCGATCCGTTTCGCGTTTCCGGCGGAGGCTGCATCCGGGCTGGCTGGGCTTCGTGAGGCTCTCGAAGGGCTCGGCGGTTCCCTGGGCCTCGAACGCTTCCCGGCCGACCTCGAGCTTCGGCGTGAGGACGTGGTGACGCCGCCGGGGCCGGGAGAGGTGGCGCTGGCCGAACGGGTGCGCGCGGCGTTCGATCCGTCCGGTGTGTACTGGCCGAGCACGTCGCGAGCCGCGAAGTCTTCCGTGGTGGGGGTCGGCTGACCGTGGCGCCCGCGACGCCCGCCCGCGATCCGGTGCAGACGCTCGAGACCGCGCTCTCGGCGCAACAGGACCGGCTGCTCCCCTGCGTCCACTGCGGCTTCTGTCTCCCGGCGTGTCCGACCTACACGCGGCTCGGCGACGAAGCGGATTCTCCGCGGGGCCGGCTGCACCTGATGCAAGCCGTCGTGGATGGTCGGTTGGATCCCGGAAGCGATGCGTTCCGGACGCATATCGATCGGTGTCTGGGTTGCCGCGCGTGTGAGCCCGTGTGCCCGTCCGGTGTCGAGTACGGAATCCTCCTCGAGCACGCCCGGGAGGCCTCGATCGCCGCGACGCCGCCGGATCTGCTCACACGGGGACTGCTCGCGATCATGGAGTCGCGCGTCCTGCGCGCCCTCTTCTTCACGGGGGGACGGGTGATGCGGGCGACGCGGCTCGCCGCGCTCGGTGCCCGTCTGCTCCCCGGTCGAGGCGTGTTGGGGAGCGCGCGGAGGGGCTTGGCGATGCTGGCCGGAAGCGTGCCGTGGCGCGTCCCGCGCTCCTCGCGCGGGCAGCCGGGGCGGGAGGCCGGGAGCAGCGAGGACGCCGGCGCCCGTCGAGGCACACGGGTCGGGGTCCTCACGGGGTGCGTGCAGGAGGGGCTCTACAAACGGGTGAACGACGCTACCGTGCGGGTCTTGGAGGCGAACGGGTTCGAGGTCGTGCAGGTCTCGGGGCAGTCCTGCTGTGGCGCCTTGCACGCGCACGCGGGCGGGCTGGGTGGCGCCAAGGAGCTGGCTCGGGAGAACATCGAAGCGTTCGAGCGGGCCGGTGTGGATGCCGTCGTGGTGAATGCGGCCGGGTGCGGGGCGAGCATGAAACAGTACGGTGTGCTGCTCGAAGACGATCCGGCTCATGCGGAGACCGCGGCCCGCTTCGCGGAGAAGGTCCGGGACGTGGACGAGCTCCTGGCCCTGGTGGGACCGCGTCGCGGAGCCGAGGTGCGCTGTCGCGTGGCGTACGACCATCCGTGTCACCTCCTGCACGCCCAGGGGATCCGCGATGCGCCCCTGCAGGTGTTGGCCGCGGTACCGGGATTGGAGGTGCAGCCGGTGGAGAACGCGGACGAGTGCTGTGGTGGCGCGGGCATCTACGGCATTACCCATCCCGACCTCGGAGGGCGCATCGGGGACGACAAAGTCCGGGCGGTCCAGGCCGCCGAGGCGGATGTGGTCGCCACTCCGAACCCGGGTTGCATGATGCAGATCGCCGCCGGGCTCCGCCTGAGCGGATCCTCGACCGGAGTCGTGCACCCCGTCGAGCTACTGGACGAAAGCTACCGCAGAGCGGAGTACTACGAGCGATGACCGAATCGAACCGAGAGACCCCGGGCCCCTCCGATCTCGTATCCCTGGGAGTGGACCATCCGATTTGGAACCGGTTCTTCCATGTCGCGCCACTCATCGTCGTGGCGACCAAGGAACCGGACGGCACCTACGACCTGGCGCCCAAGCACATGGCGGCGCCCATGGGTTGGGGCAATTTCTTCGGATTCGTCTGTACGCCCGCTCACGGCACGTACCGCAATATCGAGCGGGAAGGGGTGTTCACCGTCAGCTTCCCGCGCCCGTCCCAGGTGGTGACCGCCAGTCTCGCGGCGGCTCCGCGCTGCGAGGACGACGAGAAGCCCAGCCTGAGTCAGCTCCGGACTTTCCCCGCTCGCGAGGTCGAGGGGGTGCTCCTGGAGGACGCGTACCTCCATCTCGAGTGCGAGACGTTCCGTGTCATCGATGGCTTCGACGAGAACAGCCTGATCACGGGACGGATCGTGGAGGCACATGTCTCCGAAAACGCGATTCGGCGAGCCGACGTGGACGACCGGGACACCGTCCTGCATGCCCCGCTCCTGGCATACCTCGCCCCGGGGCGCTACGCGGAGGTGGCCGAGACGTTCGCGTTCCCGTTCCACGCCGGAACGACCCGATGACTCGGGCCGAACGGACGAGGCCTCCGGAGCAAGAGGTGGTCGAGCCGGGGCGTATGCTCGAGCACGTGCGAGGCTTGCGGAGCGAGTTCGTGGATTTCCTGAGCCGAATGGCGAGTCTGGAGTCGCCCACCGACGAGCCCGAGCGCCAGCGCCCGGTCCAGCGACTGATCGCGTCCGCCCTCGAAGATCTGGGCTACGAGATCCGCATGGTCCCGGGCCGGGGGACGGGAGGTCACCTCTACGCCCGACCTCGAGAGCGCGAGCACGGGAAGCACGCGCAGCTTCTCGTGGGACACACCGACACCGTCTGGCCCGTCGGCACGCTGGAAACCATGCCCGTGAGGGTGGACGGCGATCGGCTCCACGGACCGGGAACACTCGACATGAAGGGGGGGCTCACCCAGATCGTCTTCGCGCTGCGAGCGTTGCGGGAGCTCGGGATCCGCCCCGAGGTGACGCCGGTGGTGTTCGTGAACTCCGACGAAGAGGTCGGAAGCCCGGATTCGCGGCATCACGTTCGCATGCTGGCGCGGCGCGCCTGTCGCGCCTTCGTGCTCGAGCCTGCGCTCGGCCCCGACGCCCGGGTGAAGACCGCCCGGAAAGGGATCGGCCGGTTCGAGGTGGCGATTCGAGGGCGCGCTTCGCATGCCGGGCTCGATCCGGGGGCCGGAGCCAGCGCGATCCTCGAGCTCTCGCACGTGATTCAACGGCTCCACGAGCTGAACGATCCGGAGCGGGGCACCACCGTGAACGTCGGCGTGATCGACGGGGGCATCCGACCGAACGTCGTGGCGGCCGCGGCCAAGGCCAGTGTCGATGCCCGGGTCCGCACCATGGAAGACGCGCGCGCTCTCGAAAGGGCCGTGAACGAGATCCGTGCGGCGACACCGGGCGTCGAGCTCGAGATCACGGGCGGGATCGCCGTTCCCCCGCTCGAACGGACCCCCCGGAACCGCGCTCTGTGGACCACGGCGCGGGCCGTAGGGGCGGAGCTGGGGTTCGACCTCGACGAGGGGATGGCCGGGGGTGGCTCGGACGGGAACACCACGAGCCAGTTCACGGCTACGCTCGACGGGCTCGGATGCGTGGGAGACGGCCCCCACGCGGTCCACGAGCACATCGAGATCGACCCCTCTCTGGAGCGCTGCGCCCTGTTGGCGCGGCTGCTGCTCACGCCGGCATCCGAGGAGAATGTATGACTATGACGGAGCGGATGACGCTCGGTTCCGTGACGCGTATCGCCGACCTGGGGACGCCCCCGCTCGACATGGACCGGCTGCCCGTCGACGAGTGGCGCTTCGGCGACTACGTGGTCGCCGAGGTGCGTGCGGTGCCGCACGGCTCGGTGGGCGGCTTCGAGCTTCCGAATGGGCGTGGCGTCACGCCGATGAAGGGAGACCTGCTCGTCGGGGCTCTTTCGAGACGGTTCGCCACGCTCGAAGCGACGGGCTCCTTCGAGGCCGTGGGGGACGACGGGGTGATGCACCTACTCACCGACGCCGGATGCTTCGGCGCGCTCACGTCACGATCTCGGTTCTCTCCTCAGCTCCTCGAGGTCGAGTACCGGGGCCACGTGCTGGTCGACGGCCGGCGGACCACCATGCGGGACTGGGCCCGAGACCATTCCGGTGAGGACTTCGAGCTACCGGTGGTTCTCATCGTCGGGACGTCGATGTCGGCGGGCAAGACGCACGCGGGGCGGCTCGCGGTGCGGGCGCTCGCGGGGTCGGGGCACACCGTGGTGGCGGCCAAGCTGACGGGCGCGGGCCGACGGAAAGACGTCCTCGCGTTCGAAGACGCCGGAGCCGCGCACGTGTTCGACTTCATGGACGCCGGGTTGCCCACGACGGTATGCCCGCCGGACGAATATCGGGACGCGACGGACGCGCTGCTCTCGAACATGGCCGTGCCCGGCGCGACCGTGGCGGTCATCGAGGCTGGGGCTTCCCCACTCGAGCCGTACAACGGGGCCACCCTGGTCGACCTGCTCGGGGACCGCGTCGTCTACACGATCCTCTGCGCTTCCGACCCGTATGCCGTGGAGGGGATTCGGGTGGGCTGGGGGCGCGACTTCGACCTCGTGTCGGGGCCCGCGGCCAACACCGCCGCCGGGATCCAGCTGGTCCGGAGCCTCACCTCCCTGCACGCCCTGGATCTCACCGACGAGGCGTCCGAGGACGAGCTGCGGCGACGGTTGGTGGATGCGTGCGGCTCCGGGCACGGGCCGGGATGACGGAGGAGCACACCCTTCGCCACTTCGAGACGCTGGCGGACTACCGCGCGTGCGTCGCGCTCCAGGAGGAGATATGGGGCGCCGGGTTCTCGGAGCGGGTGCCGCTGGCCATCCTGAAAGTGGGCCAGTCCCTGGCCGGGGTCAGCGCCGGCGCGTTCACGCCTTCCGGTCGACTCGACGGCTTCGTTTTCGGACTCACGGGACTGGATGAAGACGGCGCGCCGGTGCACTGGTCGGATATGCTCGCGGTCCGACCGGGCGTGGCCGGCTCGGGGCTCGGCACCCGGTTGAAGGCATTCCAGCGCGACGCCCTGCTCGCGCGAGGAGTGTCCCGGATGCTCTGGACGTTCGACCCGCTGCGAGCCCGGAACGCCTACCTGAACCTCGGGAAGTTGGGAGCCGTCGTGCGCGAGTACCGCCGTGACATGTACGGCGACACGGACTCGGTGCTCCACCGTGGGATCGGAACGGACCGGTTCGTCACCAGTTGGGATCTCGATCACGAGCGCACCCGGGCGCGGCTCGCCCGGACGTTGGGTGAGGACGTGGGCGCCTCGGATGCGTCCGCGACGTTCCTGCCCGCTGCCGAGGCCGTGCCGCCCGCGCTGTCCGCGACCACCGACGGTGAGTTGCCTCGGCCGGGGTCACCGCGATTCGACCTGGACGGAACGCACGACCGGGTGGGCGTCGCGATCCCCGCGGACCTCGGCATGATTCTGGAGCGGGACCCGGACCTGGCCGCGAGCTGGCGAGAAGCCACGCGGTCCGTGTTCGTGCACTATCTCGGGCGGCGGTTCGAAGTCCGAGAGCTGCTTCGCGGCCCGGTCGTCGCCACCTATGTGCTCGCACGGCGGAGCGCGCCGGACGAGCCGGGCGAAGGTGCGAAGCCCGCCACGGCTCCGGAAGACCGATTTTGACCTCCACCATGACGGGAGCGCGACCTTCATGAGAATCGAGCGTGCGGTGCTGCGGGAGCTTTCCATGCGGCTGCGCCAGAAGTTCGAGATCAGCAGTGGCGTGACCGACCAGCGAAGGGTCGTGTTGCTGACGCTTCAGGGCGAGGGGCTGGAGGGGTGGGGCGAATGTGTCGCGGGGGAGACGCCCGCGTACGCTTACGAAACGACCGACACGGCCTGGCACGTCCTCACCGAGCACATTCTGCCCGCGGTGGTGGGGCGGGACGCCGCCGACCCGGAAGACATCCTCACCCCGGCCAGGTGGATCCGCGGCCATCGCATGGCGAAGGCGGCCGTCGAGATGGCGGGATGGGACCTCGCCGCGCGCGCCCTCGGCAGCTCTCTCGCGAGCGTGCTGGGTGGAAGCCGCGACGCGGTTCCCGTGGGGGTGAGCGTCGGTCTCCAGGAGACGGACGAGGCATTGATCGAGCAGGTCGCCGAGTACGTCGGCGAGGGGTATGCCCGCGTGAAGGTGAAGATCAAGCCCGGGCGCGACGTGGAAATGCTCCGCGCCCTCCGTGCGCGTTTCCCGGAGCTGCCGGTGATGGCCGATGCGAACTCCGCCTACACGCTCGCGGATTCCGCGCGCCTCGAGGAGCTGGACGGGCTGGAGCTCACCATGATCGAGCAGCCGCTCGGCTACGACGACTTCCTCCACCACGCGCGGCTTCAACGTGTGATCGAGACGCCGATCTGCCTCGATGAGTCCGTGTGCTCCGAAGGAGACCTGGAGCTCGCGCTGGAGCTCGGCAGCTGCCGGATCGTGAACATCAAGCCGGGCCGGGTCGGTGGGCTGGGCGTGAGCCGCCGGATCCACGACGCCATGCGGGAACGGGGGCTGCCGGTGTGGTGCGGCGGCATGCTCGAGAGTGGTGTCGGTCGCGCGCACAACGTCGCCCTCGCCTCGCTCCCGGGCTTCACGCTCCCCGGCGACATCTCCGCGAGCCGGCGGTACTGGGAGCAAGACATCGTCCGTCCGGAGTTCGAGGTGCGGAGCGATGGGCACATGGCGGTGCCCACGGGTCCGGGCATCGGCGTGGAAGTCGACCTCGACCGGGTGAAAGCACTCACGGTGCGAGAAGCCGTGGTCGGCGGTTGACCGGAGCGCTGGTCGGTGTGCCGCCAAAACGGTGGCTCACCGGCCGAGCGGCCCGGTCGGCCGAATGCACCATGGGCAGTACCGCCAACCGGGCTCCAGGCGCTCCCCGCATGCGCAAGCTCTCGCGGTGCGCCCGCCACACTGCGGGCATGCGAGGGCCCCGACGGGCACGGCGCCGTCACAGGTCGCGCACGAGCGAGTGGCTCCATCCGCGGCGCCAATCAACCGTGTGATTTCGTGGGGCGTCGTCAGACCCGACGCCACCGCCCGGCGTGCATCGGCATCCATGCCCACCATGCCTCCTTCGCGGGCAAGGTGTCGGACACGGGCGGACGAGCCGTTTCCCGAGATTTCGTCCCGGAGCGGATCGGTGATGGAGAGGACCTGAAACACCCCGGTGCGTCCCGCGTGTCCGTCGCCACATTCGTCGCAGCCGACGGCACGACAACGGGGGCATGACCGTCGCACGAGGCGTTGCGCCACCACGCCGGACAAGCCCCCCGAAACCAGGAACGGAGGCACGCCCATGTCCAGCAGTCGGGTGACGGCTCCGGGCGCGTCGGTCGTGTGAATGGTCGAGAGCACCAGGTGGCCGGTTACCGCCGCCGTCATCGCGATCTCGGCGGTCTCCCGATCGCGAATCTCGCCGACCATGACGACATCCGGGTCCTGCCGGAGCACGGCTCGGAGCGCCTCGGGAAAGCCCAAGCCCGAACGCCGGTCGACCTGGATCTGGCTGGAGCCCGGAAGCCGATATTCCACCGGGTCTTCGAGGGTGACGACGTTCAAGGTGTCCCGGTCGAGCTCCGACAGGGCGGCGAAGAGCGTGGTGCTCTTCCCGCTGCCGGTGGGGCCGGCCGACAACACGACCCCCTCACCGCGCGCGACCAATCTGCGGAGCTCCTTCAGATCCGCGGGACGCATGCCGAGCTCGTCCAGGCTGCACGGCGCCGCATCGGAGTCGAGGATGCGAACCACCGCCTTTTCGCCTCCATTGACCGGCAAGGTGCTGATGCGAAGCGTGAGGCGGCGGCCCCCGTGCGTCAGGGGGATCCGGCCGTCCTGGGCACGCCTCCGCACCGAGATGTCCATGCCCCCGAGCACCTTCACGCGCGAGAGCACCGCACGACGCGCGGCGGCGGGAAGCTCGAGGGCCTGCCGCAGGATACCGTCGATTCGGAAGCGCACGCGGACGTCGTCGCCCATCTCCTCGATGTGGATGTCGCTCGCCCCGGCGTCCGCGGCGTCACGCAGTAGGCGGTCCACGAGGCGCACCACCGGCGCGGTGCGGGTGGCTCGCTCCAACTCCCCGTCCGGCACGACCGGTCGGTCCTTGAGCTCGTCGGGGAGCGATTCGACGAGCTCGGCGAGCCCGCCCCCGTACGCCGCTTCGATCCCGTCGAGCACGGCGTCCGCGGACGCCGCGACGGGCTGCACGCGGCGGCCGGTCTGGAACTGCAGGTCGTCGATGGCCGTGAGGTCGAGGGGATCGGCCATGCAGACGTCGAGCGTACGCGGCTGCGCCGCGACGGGGAGCACGCAGTGAGCACGAGCCAGAGCGGGACGGACCGCGCGCACCGCGTCGGGATCGGGGGACAGCGGGGGCGGACGGTAGGGGATGGCGAGCTGGGCGGCCAGGGCGCGGGCCACGTCTTCCGCGGTGACGAAGCCGGCTCCCACCAGAGCCTCACCGATACGCTCGCCCCGTTGCCGAGCCCCCTCTAGCGCCTCTTCGAGCTGCGCTTGCGTCAGGCGGCCGGTCTCCACGAGGAGCTGCCCCAGAATCTTCGGTCTCGTGCCCATGCGTGAGGATGGCCCGGCGCATTGGGCGGGCGGATGGCCGTTCGAGCCGGAAGCAGGGCGCTCAGGCTCCGAGGCATCTCCGCAGATACGGCGCTACGTCGCGCAGGTCGCGAAGCGCCGTCGCCTCTTCCCACCCCGGACCGGTCGCGAGGCCCAGCGCCGGGTTCCTCGTATGGCCCGCCCACACGTCCTCGAGATTCCCATGGTCGCTGGCAATGAAGAGAAGCGTGCCCCCAGCGAGGCTCTCCAGAACACCTTGAACGAATCGGTCGACCCGTTCGATCGCGGTCACCGCCGCGCTCATCTCGCGCGTGTGCCCGGCGGTATCCGTTCCGTAGTGGGCGTACAGGGTCAGGTCGTGATGGTTGGCGATCGCCGCGAGGTTGCGCCCCGCGTGCTCCGGCGTGACATCCGGTATTCCCGCACGGCCCAGGCGTTGCCGCCAGCCGTCGTTCACGATCTCGCTCGACACGGCCCGCCCCTGCTCCAGGGCTTCCTCGTGGCGATCGAGCAGGCCCGCGCCCCGCGCGGCGAGTGGCGGACCCGCGATCCGTCGGCTTCCGTTCGGTCCGGGCCATCCCCTGGGATACGCGTTCGCGAAGGCGGCGGCGCCTCCAGCCGTCGTCACCGCCCGAAGCACGCTTCGCTCCTCGACCAACGGTCTGAGCCGCACCGGGACCCACGGCCCGAAATGCCCACCGAAGAGCGTGCCCGCTTCGAGTCCGGTCAAAAGAGCGCTCTGCCCGGTCCCACTCTGCGGTGTTCCGTTCACCCCGAGTCCCGCGTCCAGCGGGAAGGCCGCTCCGTCGGGGCCGTGCCGGACCGGTTCTTCCAGGTCGGGCGGCTCGCCGCCGAACAGGTGCGTGAGCGCGGGAGCACGCGCGCGCAGGAAGGGATTCCGCTCGGGATCGGAGGTGCCGATTCCGACACCATCGAGGAATACGAAGAGGATGCGGGCGGGCCGTGCCATGGCGCGTGGGCCGGACCTCGCCGCGGAGCGGCGCTCCGGCCTACTCTCCCGGACGGAGGTCCATGGTGATCTGGACCTGGATATGGCCCATGTCCGCGCGGTCTCTGAGCGCGTCCCGGATCCTGGGCTCCACCTTCTGGTACGCCGAGCGCACGCCTTCCCTCAGCTCCTTGCGGAGCACCCGGAGCGCGTTCACGTCCGCGCGGCTGGTCTTGGTTTCCTTGCGGGCCTCGGCGATCTGGTAGGGGCGGATCTCGAACGGCGTGACTCCGACGTCGTCGTGCCGGTCGTGATCCATGTAGTGGACCGAGATGCTCACGTCACCGCGGGCGTGATGGTGATGGATGTCGCCCACGGCCTGGAAACGCGATGCCAGCCGCCCGAGCTCGTTTCGTTGCGCGGCGTTGGTGTACGCCCGCTCGATGGTCGCGAAGACCCGCTTCATCCGTTCGGTGGTGGTCGCGTCGACATCGGGAATGTCCGTGTCGAGCTCACGACCGAGGGCCTGCCGGTCGGCGCTGTACTGGGCGCTTTCGGCGTCACGGTTCCTGGTCCGGTCGATGTTGTCGAGAATTCGGTCCGGGTTGGTTCGATAGCTCATGGATCGCGGCGGCGCTGCGGGCTCGAGGAGCGGCCGAACTCGAGGCTCGACCTCGCCCTTGACGATACACGGTCGGCATTCCTCGGCCAAGGGTGCTCCCTGTCCCACCGCCCACTCCCGTCCGGGCGCTCCGGCGCGCGCGAACGCCTCCGGGCCGTTGTTCTCGTGAGCGTTTTCCCTTGCGGAGGCGCCGTCCCCGTGATTCATTCCTTGGCTCCCGGGCTGCCGGAAGGCCTGCATTGTCGTCATCTTTCGACGCTTCCGCCGGGGCACACCGGGTCGCCCCCGTAAACCACACCATGCGCTGGAGAACTCCGCTTGAGCTCCGCCCGAGGTAAAATCACCGGGTTCGTGGTGGCCACGACGTCCGTGATCGCGGGTGTCTTCCATATGTACTCGGCCGGCGTTTCACCCTTCACTGCGTTGGTACAGCGACCCGTTCACCTCGGGTTGATGGCCATTCTCGGCTTCCTGGGCGTGGGGGTCCAGAAAGCCGTGACGAGCGACGAGAAGGCGACCCGCTTCACGCGAGCCGAGGCCGCTCTGGGCTGGGTGCTGGCGGGGCTCTCGGTGCTGGCGTGTGCGTACCTCGCGATCGAGAATAGGGAGCTCGTCGCCCGGTCGGGCAATCCGACGACGGCGGACCTCGCCTTCGGGGCTCTCCTCGTCGTGCTCGTTCTCGAGCTGACCCGCAGGGCGACCGGGTGGGGATTGGTGACCGTCTGTCTGCTGGCGCTCGGGTATAGCGCCGCCGGGCCGTACCTGCCGGGGATGCTCGCGCACCGGGGTTATCCGGCGACGCGGGTCGTCGAGCACCTCTACCTTTCCACGGAAGGGATTTGGGGCATTCCGTTGGGAGTGTCCGCCGATTTCGTCTACCTCTTCGTGCTGTTCGGCGCCGTGCTGGACGTGGCCGGCGGGGGGGCATTGCTCATCGCCCTGGCGAACAAGATCGCGGGCCGCACCCGGGGCGGTCCGGCGAAGACGGCCGCCGTGGCGAGCGCGCTCATGGGTTCGCTCTCGGGGAGCGCGGTCGCGAACGTGGTGACCACCGGCACGTTCACCATCCCGTTGATGAAGCGCGCCGGGTTCCGGCCCTTTTTCGCCGGAGCCATCGAGAGCGCCGCGAGCACCGGCGGACAGCTCATGCCGCCGGTCATGGGGGCGGGAGCGTTCATCCTCGCCACGTGGACGAACGTCCCGTATCTCGAAGTGGCCCTCGCGGCCGTGATCCCGGCGCTCCTCTACTACGGAGCGCTGCTGGCGGCCATTCACTTCCGCGCGGCCCGGATGGGCATCGAGCCCGACAGGGAGCTCAACTCAGAGCGCGTGGTCGACCGGCTACACCTCCTTCTCCCGCTCGCCATCATCGTCCTGTTGCTCGGGATGGGCCGCTCACCGATGCGCGCGGCGTTCTGGGGCGTTGCCTCCGCGCTGATCATGGCCATCCTCCGTCCCGCCACGCGCCCGTCCAAGGGTGAGATGATCGAGATCATGGAGCGGGCGGGACGCGGTGCCGTCCAGGTCGCCGCGGCGTGTGCGGCGGCCGGCATCGTGGTGGGGGTCGCGTCCCTCACCGGGATCGGGCTCCGCATGTCGGAGCTGATCATCACGCTGTCGGGTGGACACCTGCTCCCCGCGCTCGTATTGACGGCGCTCGGCTCGGTCGTGCTGGGCATGGGGCTTCCGACCACGGCCGCGTACGTGGTTTTGGCCGCGCTGGGCGCTCCGGCGCTCGTCGAGTTGGGCGTGCCGATCCTCGCGGCGCACATGTTCATTTTCTACTTCGGCTGCATCTCCAACGTGACGCCGCCGGTATCCCTGGCGGCGTTCGCGGCGGCGGGCATCGCGGGCTCACCTCCCATCCGGACGGCGTTCACCGCGGCCGGGCTCGCCGGCGCCGGCTTCATCGTCCCGTTCATGTTCGTCTACGGGCCGGAGATCCTGCTCATCGGTGAGCCGGTGGATATCGTGCACGCCGTCGTGACGGCATCGGTCGGTGTCCTCCTTCTCGCCACTTCGGTGGTCGGCTATGCACGTCGGCCGCTGGCGTGGTGGGAGCGGATCATTTCGTTCGGCGGTGCCATCTCACTCGTATATCCCCATCTTTTGACGGACGGGGTCGGCCTCGTGGTCGTTACGTATATCTTTCTCAAGTCCGAACGCGCTCGCCCGACGGAGGCAACAGCAACATGAAGTTTACATCGAGATTCCTGGTCGCCGCGCTCGCTCTCGCTACGCTGACGGGATGTGGAGACGGCGGAGAACGCCGTTTCTTCTCACTCGGCACGGCAGGCACGGGCGGCATCTACTATCCCCTCGGCGGCGCGATCGCGAGCCAGCTCTCGGTCGCCGACTCCGTGCGGCAGTACACGGCGGAGGTGAGCGGCGGCTCGGAAGAGAACGTCAGCCGGCTCGCCCAGGGGCAGATCGACCTGGCCATGACCATCGGCATGACGGCGTACCAGGGGTACCACGGGGAAGGCAGCTTCGAGACCCCGGTGGAGGATCTGCGCGCGTTGGCGCCACTCTACCCGAATGTGACGCACATTCTGGTGCCGAGGGACTCTCCCGCGCAGACGGTGGCGGATTTCGAGGGCATGCGCGTTTCGGTCGGATCGGCCGGAAGCGGCACGGAGACCCTGTCCCAACACGTCCTGGCGGCGCACGGCCTGACCTATGACGACATCAACGAACGCTTCCTCTCGTTCGCGGAGTCGTCCGCGGCGTTGCAGGACGGCGCGATCGACGCCGCGATCATCTCCGTGGGCTACCCCGCCGCCGCAGTGCTCGAGGTGACCACCACCACGCCCATCCGTCTCCTCCCCGTCGAGGAGGACGTGATCGACGCGATGCTCGAGGAGCATCCGTACTACAGCCACGGCGAGATACCGTCCGGGGCGTACCGCGGGATGGAAGAGACGATCAGCACGCTCGCGGTCATGAACTGGATCGTGGGAAGGGAATCACTGGACCCCGAGATCGTCGAGATCCTGCTCGACATCATGGAGAACGATCGTGCCGCGCTGGAAGACGTGCACGACATGGCGAGCCAGATCGACCTGAGCCTGATGGGCAGCCCTCCGATTCCCCTTCATTCCGCCGCCCAGGCGTGGTTCGACGCTCGCTGAGCGACACGAGCGCACGCCTGCCGGCTACTGGACGAAACGTGGCGAGCACAATACGTGAACAATGCGGGCGGCGAGCGGCTCTCGGGCTGCTCGCCGCCTCGATTCTCTGGCCCGCCGGGGCGGTCGCTCAGGACAAAGCCTCGCCCGACGACCACGCACCCGTGGCCGATACCGTGTCCGAAAAAGGTGCTCGCGTGGCGTCCGGCGGAGTCCAGCGGCGGACACCGGCGGACGCGCTCCACGCGGCCGCGCCGATGCCGGAGAGCTTGCGGATCGACGGGGTCATCGACGAGCCCGCGTGGGAGAACGCACGGGTCTTCACGGACTTCGTTCAGGAGCAGCCCGTCGAGGGGGCACCGGTCGAGCACGAGACCGAAGTGCGCGTCCTCTTCGGCGACGGCGCGATCTGGGTCGCCGCGCGCATGTGGGACTCGGAGCCGGACCGCATCGTCGCGCAGCTCGACCGCCGGGACGACCGCGGCCAGTCCGACACGTTCAGCATGCACCTCGATCCCAACCTCGATGGGCTGACCGGCTACATGTTCGGCATCAGCGCTGCCAACGTGCAGCGTGACATGTACATGTACGATGACGACCAGCTCGACGGAGCTTGGGACGCGGTGTGGACGTCCAGCGTGCGGATCGACGATCAGGGCTGGACCGCCGAGTTCCGCATTCCCCTCTCCCAGATCCGCTACGAGGCTTCCGAGGAGCCTCAGGCGTGGGGAATCAATTTCTTTCGCGAGCGGAGCGCGAGCGCCGAGCGCAGCTACTACTCGCTGGTCTCCCAGCTTCGCCGGGGCCGGGTCAGCCAGATGGGCCGAATGGAAGGGGTCCGCGTCACGCGGCCTTCGCGCCGGCTCGAGGTGCTCCCCTACGCGGTGGCCAGCATGCACCGGGGGCCGGCCGAGCCGGGCGATCCGTTCTTTTCCGGAAGCGCCGCGACGAGCCGTGTCGGTGCCGACGTGAGTTACGGGTTGGGGGCGGCCTTCACGCTCGACGCGACGGTCAATCCGGATTTCGGTCAGGTGGAGGCGGATCCCGCGGTGATCAACCTCTCCGCTTTCGAGACGTTCTTCGACGAGCAGCGTCCGTTCTTCGTGGAGGACGCCCGGATCTTCGACTTCGGGCTCTCGGGCGGGCGTAATCAGCTCTTCTACAGCCGACGCATCGGCCGTTCACCGAGCGGCGACGCGCCGGGTGACCCCACCTTCACGGATATCCCGGACAATACGTCCATCCTGGGTGCCGCCAAGCTCGCGGGCCGCACCTCGAGCGGGCTGTCCGTCGGAGTGCTCGGCGCGGTGACGGGTGCGGAAACCGGTCGCTCGGCCTTCGAAGACGGCGCGCGGGAGGAGTTCCTCGTGGAGCCGCGTGCCGAGTACGGTGTGCTGAGCCTCGCGCAGGACTTCAACGGCGGAACCACGCAGATCCGAGGGATGGGGACGGCGATGCGCCGTGACCTGCCCGGGGACGGGGCGTTCGACTGGCTTCCGTCTTCCGCGTTCAACGGTGGGCTCCGCTTCGAGCATCAATGGAACGACCGGGAGTGGGCCCTCTGGGGATTCCTGGCCGGAAGCCACGTGCGTGGCGACGAGGAGGCCATCACCCGGATCCAGCGCGCGAGCAACCACTACTTCCAGAGGCCCGACGCCACGCGCTTCGCCCTCGACCCGACGGCCCGCTCGATGTCGGGCGCCGAGTGGCGTCTCCAGTTCGAGCGCCGGACTGGAGACCACTGGACGGGTGCGATCTGGGCGGCGGAGGTGACGAAAGGCTTCGAAATCAACGAAACCGGCTTCTCTGGCACCGCCGAGCGTGTGGATGGTGGTTTCCGCGTCGGCTATCGCGAGATCCAGCCCGGAGACCTCTTCCGGAACTACAACGTCACGTTCAGCACCTTCCACAACTGGAGCCACGAGGCGTTCGACGATACCTGGTCCCTCGATTCCTGGAAGAACGCACGCACCGGCGGCTCGTACAACGTGCGCGGGCACGCCGAGCTGCTGAACTACTGGGGGCTGCGCGCCAACGCCTCCTACCGTCCCCGGCAGATGAGCCGGTCGCGCACGCGGGGCGGACCCATGATGGTCGTGCCCGCCTCCACGAGCTTGCGCGTGAACGTCGACAGTGACCGCCGTAAGGCGGTGAGCTTCGGTACGAACATGGAGGTGAGCTCCGACCGCCGCGGCGACGGGGGGAGCTACCAGATCGGGGGCAACCTGCGCGTCCGCCCGTCGAACAACGTCGAGGTATCGGTGAGCCCGCGGTTCGAGAGCTCGCGCTCGACGGACCAGTACGTCACCACCGTCCGGTCGGGCGATTTCGAGCCGACCTACGGGAACCGTTACCTCTTCGCCGACTTGGAGCGGCGCAGCTTCTCCATGGAAGGGCGCGTCAACTGGACGTTCACGCCCGACGTCTCGCTCCAGGTGTTCGCGCAGCCGCTCCTCTCCTCGGGTGACTACGTACGGTACAAGCAGCTCGGGCGCGCCGAATCGTTCGACTTCGACGCCTTCGTGCCGGGCACCGGGCACGAAGTGGGCGGGGACGTACGCTGTGATGCCTCCATCTGTGAGCTCGACGGCACCCAGCACGTGGACTTCGACGGGGATGGCACCGCGGACCATGCCTTCACCGATCGGGACTTCAACTTCCGGTCCCTCATCGGCAATGCGGTCTTGCGTTGGGAATACCGACCCGGGTCGACGGTCTTCTTCGTCTGGCAGCGCCAGCAATCTCAGCGAGCCGCGGTGGGCGACTTCGATCTTCGGCGCGATACCGATGCGCTCTTCGGCTTGCCCGCGGACAACCGATTCATCATCAAGGTGAACTACTGGCTGGGGATCTAGTTCTCCAGAGCACACCCCGCATTGGATTCCGATCATGGAAACCTTCGAGATCGTCGTGTTGGTCGTCGTCTTCTTCGGGTTCCTGGGGCTGATCGCCTATGCGGCGCGCCATGCGCGTTCCGGCGATGAGTGACGCGGGACCCCTCACCTGCCGAAAGCCCGACTTCCGGCTCCGTCCGGGCGCACCGTACCTGAACTGCGCCTACATGGGACCGCTTCCCCGGGTCTCGGAAGAGGCGGGCGTCGGGGCGCTGGCTCGCAAGCGCCACCCCACCGACATCACGCCCCCCGACGCCTTCTGGGAGAGCGATCGGGTCCGGGAGCGGTTCGCGGCATTGGTCGGCGTACACGACCCGATGCGCATCGCGATCCACCCGGGCGTGTCCTACGGCGTGGCCACGGCCGCCCGGAACATCCCGGTCGAGCCCGGCCAGAACCTCGTGCTCACGCACGAGCAGTTTCCGGGCAACGTCTATGCCTGGAGGCGGGTGGCGGCAGAGCGAGAGGCCGAGCTACGTGCGGTCGGGCCGGATGCGCCGGGCTCGCGCGGCGCCCGCTGGAACGAGCGGCTTCTGGAAGCCATCGACTCGGGCACGGCCGTCGTGGCCGTGCCCCACGTGCACTGGACGGATGGCACCCGCTTCGACCTGGAAGCGATCGGCCGGCGGTGCCGTGAAGTCGGCGCGGCGCTCGTCGTCGACGGCACGCAATCGGTGGGCGCGTTGCCCTTCGATGTCGCCGCGGTGCGACCCGACGCGCTCGTCTGCGCGGCGTACAAGTGGCTGCTGGGGCCGTACTCCGTCGCCTTCTCCTACTTCGGTCCCCGCTTCGACGACGGAACGCCGCTCGAGGAGACATGGATCGCCCGTGAGGACAGCCACGAGTTCCAACGCCTGGTGGAGTATCGTGACGGGTACGCGCCCGGGGCCGTTCGCTACGACGTGGCCGAGCGCTCGAACTTCTTTCTGCTCCCCATCGCCGAAGCCAGTCTGGATCTGCTGCACACGTGGAAGCCCGAGCGGATACAGGAGTACTGTTCGGCGCTCGTCACCCCGCTCGTCGACGAGGCCCGCGCGCTCGGGTTCGGCGTCGAGGAGCCGCGTTGGCGTGCGAGCCATCTGTTCGGATTGCGGATGCCTCCGGCCGTCGACCTCGGTGAGCTCCGGGACCTGCTGGCCGCGCGGGACATCGCGGTGTCGCTTCGCGGCACCGCGCTCCGCGTCTCGCCGAACGTCTACAACGACGGGGGCGACGTGGAGGCGCTGTTGGAGGTGCTTCGGGAGGCGACGCGCGGCTGAGGCGCTTTCTCGTGTTTGCGAGCGTGGCCATCCCGGCCAGCTCTACGCAAGAAGAACTACCGCCCCACCCCCGAGCCGAACACGATCTCGGCCTGGTCCCCCTCACCGATGCCCCGCTCTTCGAACCAGCCCTGGCGCACTTCGAGCGCGAACATCGCGGGCGCGTTGCTCGGATAGGTCTCGGTCACCATGGGCTCCATCTGCACGATGTCGACGATCCTGTAGGACGGGTCCATGTAGGCGATATCGAGAGGTACGTAGGTGTTGGCCATCCAGAAGGCCCGGACGTCGTTGTTCTGGAACACGAAGAGCATGCCGGTGCCGTCCGGAACTTCCTCCCGGTACATGAGGCCCTCCGAGCGTTCTTCCTCGGTGGCGGCGATCTCGGCCACGACCGTGTCGGCTCCGAAGATCACCCAGGCGCGTCCCGCGGGCGGCCGGCCACCGGCCGCGGGCGTGTCCGGGGCGGCATCCGTCCCGGTGGTGGCTTCGGGCTCGTCCGTCGCCACCCGCGCGCCGTCGTTGACGGCGCCGTCGTCAGGCGCGGGACACCCCAGGATGAACGCCAGAAGCCCGATAACAAGCACCGAATGGTGCGATCGGCGCCTTCGCCCTCGTGTGGACCACTTGCTTTGGGTCATGCTCACCCTCCCATTCGTGTACGGACGTGTGTAAGTTACGCCGCTTCGTGTCGGTTCCCAGGCCTTCGACTCGGGACCGTACGGTTGGACGAGGACGCGCCGCCGGACGGCTCGGGGTCGGAGATGGAGTTCGAGTACAGAACGATGGTCGATCAGCAGCTCCTGGACATCCTCGTATGTCCCGAGACGAAGCAAGCCCTCCACATGGCGGACGCCGAGGTCCTCGAGCGTCTCAACGCGGCGATCCGTGAAGGGTCGGTAGCCGACCGCGGCGGCCGCAAGCTGGACGCGCCGGTGACCGAGGGGCTGATTCGCGAAGCCGGGGACGTGCTATATCCGATTCGGGACGACATCCCGATCATGCTCGTCGACCAAGCCATTCCACTACCTCAGAAGCCATGATGGGACGATTTCGCACCTTCCGCCTTTCGGCGCTCGCGGCCATGACAGGCGCCTTCGCCGCATGCGACGCCACGCCGCCGCCGGTGGGCATGGAACGGGGTGAGGAGCTCTACGAAACCTGCGTGCCGTGTCACGGAGAGATGGGTGACGGCAACGTCGACATCGCGGCTCCGACCATTGCCGGGCTCCCACAGTGGTACATCGAACAGCAACTCCTGAGCTTCCAGGAAGGCTGGCGCGGGGATCACCACGAGGATCTTCCCGGCCTCCGGATGCGGCCCATGGCGGTGTCCCTCACCCGGGACGGTGACATCGAGTCGGTCGCGGAGTACGTGGCGTCGCTGCCGGCGAACTACCCCGAGAGCACGCTCGACGGGAACGCCGGAGCGGGAGCCGAGCGGTACGAAGTGTGCGTAGCCTGTCACGGCGACGACGGCCGGGGCGATCAGTCGGTGATGTCGCCGCCCATCGTTCAGATGCACGACTGGTACATGCTGAATCAGATGCGCAACTTCAAGTCGGGCGCGCGCGGGGCCCACCCCGACGATACGTGGGGACAGACCATGCGCGTGAACACCGTGGCGCTCACGGAACAGGCGATGCGGGACGTGATCGCCTATGTGCAGACGCTCAGGTAGCCGGAGACCCCATGACCGACCATTCCATGCCCGAGACGGCTCCCAAGCTCACTCCCGAAGAGGAGGCGGCGTTCGCGCCGCCTTCGGATGACGACAACCCGGCGATCGTGGACGCGAAGAAGGCGTTCGTGATCACGATCTGGAGCAGCCTGCTCTTCGTCGGGGTCGTCGTGGTGTTCGTCCTCCTGTGATCCCGACACCCGCCTAGCAGAATGATCGAGCGTTTCGTAGTACAGGCTTCGACCTACGCCAGCAGCATCGACGGCATCATCATGCTCGTCTTCGTGCTCGTCGGCTTCTGGTTCCTGGTCGCGGAGGGGGTCTTCTTCTGGCTCATCTGGAAGTTTCGGGAGCGTCCGGGGCAGAAGTCCCAGTACCTGACCGGTAAGGAGAAGCACGTAAAGCGATGGGTGACGATCCCCCACGCGCTCGTCCTCGTCTGCGACGTCTTCATCATCATCGGATCGGTCCGGGTGTGGTACGACGTGAAGCAGCAACTCCCGGAAGCGGACTCGACCGTCCGCGTCATCGGCCAGCAATGGGCGTGGACCTTCCAACACCCGGGTCCGGACAACACGCTCGACACGAGCGACGACATCTTCACCGTCGGGGATCTGCACGTCGAGGTCGACAAGACGTACCACTTCCGGCTCGAGTCACGGGACGTGGTGCACTCGTTCTCCGTGCCCGTGTTCCGGCTCAAGCAGGACGCGGTGCCCGGACGTGCCATCACGGGTTGGTTCCGACCCACGGAGACCGGCGAGTACGACGTCCAGTGCGCGGAGATCTGCGGCATCGGCCACGGGGTGATGGCCGCGCGCATCCACATCCAAGACGAGAATCAACACGCCGAGTGGGTCGCGGAGAACTCCACCTCCGCGGAACAGTAGGCTAGGGGAAGCAGATGGCTGACACCGCTGTCACGATCGAACAGGAACAGCACGAAGCCGGGGAGCACCACGGGCCCAGCGGCATCCTGAAGTACATCTGGTCCACGGACCACAAGATCATCGGGATGCAGTACATGTTCACGGGCATGTTCATGGCCGTGATCGGCGGCTTCATGGCGTACGTGTTCCGCATGCAGCTCGCCTTTCCCGGCATCGAGGTGCCGGGCTTCGGGCAGGTCTCACCCGGCGAGTACAACGCGCTGATCACGAACCACGGCTCGATCATGATCTTCTGGGTGGCGATGCCCGTGCTCATCGCCGCCTTCGGGAATTTCTTGATTCCGCTCATGATCGGCGCGGACGACATGGTGTTCCCGCGCATCAACCGCCTGTCGTATCAGATCTTCCTGTTGAGCGCGCTGATCTTGCTCGCCTCTCTGTTCGTGGAGGGCGGCGGCTTTGGCGGCGCGTGGACGGCGTACCCGCCGCTCTCGGCGTCGGGCGACTTCAATCAGACCAACATCGGGGCCACGATGTGGCTCATCGCGGTGGCGTTGGAGTTCGTCGCCTTCCTCCTCGGCGGCATCAACTTCATCGTCACACTGATGAACTCGCGAGCGCCCGGGATGAAGGCTTACGACATCCCGCTCACGGCGTGGATGATCGTCGTCGCCAGCGTGCTCTTCATGCTCTCGGTCGGTCCCCTCATGGCCGGCGCGGTCATGCTCCTGTTCGACCAGACCATCGGCACCGGCTTCTTCGATCCCGCACGGGGCGGGGATCCGATTCTCTGGCAGCACCTCTTCTGGTTCTTCGGGCACCCCGAGGTCTACGTGGTGCTCCTGCCGGCCATCGGCTTCGTGATCGACATCACCGCGACCTTCGCCCGGAAGAAGGTCTTCGGCTACAAGATCATGCTGTACACCGCGGTCGCGACGGCCGTGCTGAGCTTCTTCGTCTGGGCCCACCACCAGTTCGTGGCGGGCATCGACCCCCGCATGGGGAACGTCTTCACCATCACGACCCTACTCATCTCCGTGCCCGTCGCGGAGCTGTTGTTCGTGATGATCGCGACACTCTACGGAGGCTCGATCAGGCTCACGGTGCCCATGCTCTGGGCGCTCGGCTTCATCGCCACGTTCCTCCTGGGCGGCGTGACCGGAATCTTCCTGGGCGCGAGTAGCGCGGACATCTACTTCCACGACACCTACTTCGTGTTGGCGCACTTCCACTACACGTTCTTCCCGATCGCCATCATCGGGACGTTCGCGGCGTTCACGTACTGGTTCCCGAAGATGTTCGGGAAGATGCTCGACGAGCGGATCGGCAAGATCCATTTCTGGGGCACCATCATCCCCTTCAACTTCATCTTCATCCCGCTCTTCATGTTGGGCGGGATCGGCCAGCATCGCCGCATCTACAACTACCAGCACTTCCCCGACCTGGCCGAGCCGTACATGTACGCGCTTCGCCAGATCGCGACGATCTCGCTGGTGATCATGCTCCTCTTCCAGGCATTCTTCTTCTACAACGTGATCAAGTCCTGGATCTCGGGTGAGAAGGCCGGAAAGAATCCGTGGAAGGCGAACACGCTCGAGTGGACGGCTCCCTCTCCGCCGCCGCACGGCAACTGGCCGCCGGAAGCGCTGCCCAAGGTCTACCGGGGCCCGTACGAGTACGGCCATCCGGATCGCGAAGAAGACTACTGGCCCCAGAACGAACCAGCCTGATGTCACACGCCAAGCCTATCGCCACGCTTCGTTCCGCCACGGGCATCCCCACCGGGCGCCTTGCGGTCTGGTGGGTCCTCGCCTCCGAAGTCGTTATCTTCGGAGGGCTCCTCGGAGCCTACCTGATGCACCGACTCGGGCATCCGGAGTGGGCGGACGCCGCTTCCCACACCAACACCATGATTGGCACGATCAACACCTTCGTGCTGCTCACGTCCAGCTTCACCGCGGTCCTCGCGCACCAAGCCGCAGAGCGCGGCGACGGGAAGAAGGCTGCGAAGTTCCTGCTCCTCACCATCGGCGGCGCGCTCACTTTCGTGGCTGTAAAGAGCTACGAGTGGTGGTACGAGATCAGCAACGGGTACACGATCACCGCCAACACCTTCTGGTCGTTCTACTACACGGTGGCGGGCCTGCACGCGCTGCACGTCATCGCCGGCGCTATCATCATGGGCGTGGTGGCGTTGGATGCGTTTCGCGGCCGTGAGCTCCAGAGGGTCGAGCTCATCGGTATCTACTGGCACTTCGTCGACGTGGTCTGGATCTTCCTGTTCCCATTGCTCTACATCGCGAAGTAGACCGAGGGTCGAGAGAGATAGATGTCCGAACATCACGATGTGAACTACAAGAAGATCTACTTCACGCTGCTCGGCTTGCTGGTCGTGAGCGTGATCGGCCCGGAGTTCGGAATTCTCTGGGTCACCCTCGTGACGGCGTTCGGCGTGGCGATCGTCAAGGCGTACCTCGTCATCGAAAACTTCATGCATCTTCGGTGGGAGAAGAAGCTCATGAAGTGGATGCTGACGTCGTCCCTGGCGGTCATGGCCCTCATGTTCGTTGGCATCTCGCCCGACGTGATGAAGCACGAAGGGCGGAATTGGGTGAACGAGGCCGCGATCGCGGCGGTGGACAGGGGCATCGGAGGCGCGGCCGAAGAGGAGCCGACGGCCGTCGCCGAGGCCGAAGCCGAGCCCGGAGAGTTCAGCGCCGCTTCGACGTTCAACCAGGCGTGCGCCGCGTGCCACGGACAGGCAGGCGACGGGAACGGACCGGCGGGCGCCTCGCTCGATCCCGCTCCCGCCGACTTCACGGATCCCGAGTTCTGGGCGGCGGAGGACCGCGACGAGGAGCGCATCCTCACGGTCATCCGTGACGGAGCCGCAGCCGTAGGGGGCTCGCCGCTCATGGTGGCATGGGGCAACAGCTACAACGAAGAGCAACTCCAGGCCCTCACCGACTACGTGATGGAGTTCCAGCCGGAGCAGTGAGTTCGGACCGGTCGGGGTCACGCGCCCCGCCACCGGTCCCACGAGGAGAGAAGATGTCCGCACAGAGCGCCACCGCCGAATTCGATCGACGTCCGGAGCCGGTTCGAAGGGAGAAGGCCGTTTCCAACGGCGTGCTCGGGATGATCATGTTCATCTTCACCGAGGTCATGTTCTTCTCCGGGCTCATCTCGGCGCACACGATCGTGCGCTCCCAGTCGGCCGGACAGATGTGGCCACCGTTCGGTCAGCCGCGGCTCCCGGTCGAGGAGACGGCCGTGAATACGGCCGCGCTCATGGCGAGCGGCCTCGTGCTCGTGCTTACCTGGCTCGCGTTCCGGCGGGACCCACAGCGGGCGCGCATACCGCTCCTCCTCGCGATCGGTCTGGGTGCCTTTTTCGTGCTCTTTCAGGGAGCCGAGTGGGTCGCGTTGCTCGGTGAAGGGCTCACCATAAGGTCGAGCACGTACGGCGCCTTTTTCTACCTGATCGTCGGGGCGCACGGCCTGCACGCGGTGGGGGCGCTCCTCGCCCTGGGCTGGACGTGGACGAGGCTCGACCGCGGCCGGCTTACCGCCGAGCAACTCGCCACCGTGTCCGCGTTCTGGTATTTTGTAGTACTGGTGTGGCCCGTGTTGTACTGGAGAGTATATCTATGAGCAAGCTGACACCGATCTTCGCGCTCGCGCTCCTGCTTCTGGCGATCTGGCCGGACGTGGCGCAGGCCTGTGCGGTCTGCTTCGACGCCACGGATGAAAACCGTCAGGCCTTCCTGGGCACGACGATCTTCCTGTCGCTCTTCCCGCTCGGCATGGTGGCGGGCGCCGGGCTCTGGGTGCGGAAGCGGTCGCAGGAGCTTAACGGGGAGGACGGGACCGTCTTCCGCGAGGACGCGGAGTAGGGCGCACGTTCGGGACGGGACTGGCGCGGAGCGCTCGCCGCCGCGCTGGGGTCGCCTGCCCACCCGCGCCACGCTCTCCGTGACCAACGGCGCTCCGGGCGAGCGCTCCGCGCCACCTCACGCTCTGCGGGGTCGCTGCTCGAGGCGCCTGGGCCTACCTCCATGACGTCGACCGGAACGAACCCAGACCGGGACGTGCTAGTCGTTGTTCAGGGCCGGTGAGAAGACGACGATCGGACCTCCAGCGCCGCCGCGTCCATCTGTGGGTGGCCGGAAGTGTGGGCGATCCTCTTGTCGCACGGGTCCGCGTGTCCCGTGAACCACGACGACGACGCCTCCGATCCCCGCGTCACGAAGATTCGGTGGATAGTGCTCGCCGATCAGGCGCGAGAGCTCCGACCGGTTGCGGATCTTGGGCGCCACGGTGAACGGGCTGAACGTGGGACGTCGTTCCGCGCCTTGCCGTCACCCCTGGAGCCCGAGCGTTCGGTGGGCGGCGGTGGAAGCTCGTCCACGGGATAATCCGCGACCGAGGCGATGATGCCTCCCCATAGAACCGTCGCGTACGTGGCCTTGACCCGAGCTTGCGCGATGGGCTCGTTGAGGCGCTGCCACTGCCGGGCGAGGCGCCCGCTGCAGTGCGGAGCGGTAACGGAACGGGACGCCCCAAGGGAGCGAAGGGCAGCTGCGCCACCCACTCACCCGCCCCCACCCCAAAAGCCCACGCCCGCGCTCAGCCCGCCCGCTTCCGCTTGTTCCGCAGAAAATCCATCATGATGTGCTGCCCCAACGTCATCGTGCTGGTGAAGTACGCCTTCCCGCGCGCGATCTCCGAGACTTTCTGGACGAACTGCACCAGGTAGGGGTCCTGGGCCAGCATGAACGTGTTGATGAGGATGTCGGCCTTTCGGCATGCCCCGACTTCCTGGAAGGTGCGATTCAGGATGTGCGGGTCGAGTCCTCCCGAGTTCGTGTAGACTCGTCCGTCGGGCATCGTCATCGCGCTCGGCTTCCCGTCGGTGATCATGATGATCTGGCGCATGTCCTTCTTCTGCGCCATCAGGAGCCGCCGCGCCACTTCCAGCCCTTCCGCCGTGTTCGTGTGGTACGGACCGACCTGGGCCTTCGCGAGGTGCGAGAGCGGGATCTCTTCGGCTCGGTCTCCGAAGGTGACCACCTGGAGGGAGTCGCCCGGAAACTGGGTCCGGATCATGTGCGACATCGCGAGCGCGACCTTCTTGGCCGGCGCGAACCGATCCTCTCCGTACAGGACCATCGAGTGCGAGATGTCGAGCATCAGCACCGTGGCGCAGGACGACCGGTACTCGGCCTGGTGCACCATGAGATCCCCGTAGTCGAGGTCGAGCGGCACCTCGAGGCCTTCGCGCGCGATCGCGTTCTTGAGCGTGGCGGGGATGTCGAGGTTCATGGTGTCGCCGAACTCGTAGGGACGGGACGCCGCCTCGGCCTCGATTCCCGTCGACAGGTGCGGCGTGTCGTGCTGGCCCGCGCTCGACTTCCCGATCGCCGACATCAGCTCTTTGAGGGAGCTGTGGCCCAGGAAGTCCATGCCCTTGCGGGTCAGGTTGAACTGGACGTTCTGCGCGGCCTCCTTGGCCTCGTCGATCTGGCCCTGGCCCGTGACATCGTACGTTTGACCGGGCATTTGGGGATTGCCCGTCTCCAGGTCGATGTAGCCTTCCTCGACCATCCGCTCCACGAGCTGGTCCAGAAGGTCGGCGATCTCCTTCTGGACGTCGGCGTCACCCTCGCCCTCTCCCCGGAGCTCGTCGATCATCTCATCGGTGAGCTGCCCGCTCTCCATCAGGGCCTTCAGGAGCGCGTCCTTCAGAGAGTCGGTGGAGCTGGTGTCCTCCGTGCCCGACCAGCCCCAGAAGGGATGGAAGTGGGGCCCCCCGGCGAAGCCTCCGTCCATGAGGAAATCGGAGAGATGCTCGAGGAGCGACTCGAGGTTCAGGGCGTCGAGCCAGCGGCCCTTGTACTTGGAGTACGTCGTGAAGCGCATGACACCATGCTACGTCTGTGGGTACCTTGCCATCATGAATCCCGACCCCGACCGCCTGCGGGCGGACGTGCTCACGTTCTACGATCGCCGGAAGAGGGATCTCCCCTGGCGCGGAGAAGAAGACCCGTACCGGATCCTCGTCTCCGAGATCATGCTTCAGCAGACGCGGGTCGACACCGTGCGTGGGTACTACGAGTCATGGCTCCAGCGGTTCCCCGACGTGGACGCGCTCGCCGCCGCGGACGAGGACGTCGTGCTCAAGGCCTGGGAGGGACTCGGCTACTATCGGCGGGCACGGAACCTCCATGCCGCGGCGCGCGTGGTCCGGGAGCGCTCGGGGGGTGAGTTGCCGGCGTCGGCGGCGGAGTTGCGCGCCCTGCCGGGCATAGGGGAGTACACGGCGGGGGCCGTGGCGAGCATCGCGTTCGGCGAAGCGGTTCCGGCGGTGGACGGGAATGTTCGCAGGGTGCTCTCGCGGTGGCACGACGTGGCCGAGCCCTCGCCGCGGTGGTTGCGGGACCGCGCCGCCGAGCTCGTCGATCGCGACCGCCCGGGCGACTGGAACCAGGCGCTCATGGAGCTCGGGGCGACCGTGTGCACCCCGAGGGAGCCGCGTTGTGGCGAGTGTCCGGTGGCTTGGGCCTGCGGGGCCCACGAGGCAGGGACGGTGCATGAGCGGCCGGCCCCCACCAAGAAGCAGGCTCCGCGCGAGGCCATCTTCGCCCTTTGCGTGCTCCGGACCACGGGTGGAGCGGTGCTCCTGCAGCGTCGTCCGGCCGGTGGCCTCCTCGGCGGGATGTGGACGCTCCCCGAGCGGGAAGTCGACGCGGCGGCCGACGCCGAGCAGGCCGCGTGCTCTCTGGGGCACGAGCTCCTCGGCGGGATGCGTGAGCCGTCGGACGGCGCTCTCCCGGGCGGCGTGTCGCTCACCGGTCCGACGCCCCTTCCTGAAGTCCGCCACCGATTCAGTCATATCGACGCGACCTACGTGCCCTGGCGCATCGACGTGGAGCCCGGAGAGAATCCACTTTCCGCGCCCGGAGACCCGCCGTTCCACTGGGCTTCGCCCGCCGAGGTCGACGCGCTGGCCCTTCCCGTGGCGCAGCGCTCCGTGCTCGAACACCTCTGATATCAACCCGAGACCGTCCCATGCGCATCGCCGTGTTCAGCACCAAGCCCTACGACCGCCGTGCCCTCGAGGAGGCGAACCTCGCCCACGGTCACGAGCTGGCGTTCTTCGAAACACGGCTCACGGCGGACACAGTCGCTCTCGCCGTCGGGTACGAGGCGATCTGTCCCTTCGTCAACGACCAAGTGACCGCGGAGGTCGTGGAAGAGCTGGCCCCCGAAGGGCTTCGTCTCATCACGCTTCGTTCGGCGGGCTTCAACCACGTCGATCTCGACGCCGCGGAGCGCCACGGCGTGACGGTGGCCAGGGTGCCTGCGTACTCGCCGCATGCCGTGGCGGAGCACGCCATGGGTCTCGTGCTCACGCTGAGCCGTCACCTCCACCGTGCCCACGCCCGCGTCCGGGAGGGGAACTTCGCCCTCGACGGGCTCCTGGGCACGGACATTCACGGGAAGGCCGTCGGCGTGGTGGGCACCGGGCGCATCGGGACCGTGTTCTGTCGCATCGTGGACGGTTTCGGATGTCGGGTGCTCGCCCACGATCCCTATCCCAACGAGGCGGTGCGGGCTCTCGGAGCGGAGTACGTGTCGCTCGACCGGCTCCTCGAGGAGTCCGACATCGTGGCCCTCCACCTTCCGCTGACCCCGGAGACGCATCACCTCATCGACGGGCGGGCCATCGAACGCATGAAAGACGGGGTGACGCTGATCAACACCAGCCGTGGCGGGCTGGTGGACACGCCGGCCGTCATCAACGGCCTCAAGAGCGGGAAGATCGGGGCGTTGGGGCTGGACGTGTACGAGGAGGAGGCGGACCTCTTTTTCGAGGACCTCTCGGATACCGTCATCCAGGACGATGTCTTCGCTCGTCTGCTCACCTTCCCGAACGTCTTGGTGACGGGGCATCAGGGCTTCTTCACTGCGGAGGCTCTGGCCAACATCGCCGAGACCACCCTCGCCAACGCATCCGCCTTCGTCTCGGGGGCGGCCGAGCTCCACCGTGTCACCCTCGCCGAGGTACAGGGCGAGCGTTAGCCGAACCGGCCCACTGCGTGGTCCCCTCGTCCTTCGATGGAGCGGATCGCATCAGTCCGGACGCTCCCCGAAACGGAATGGCGGCGCTCCGGCCTTCGAGCCACCTTTCGTCGGGTGAGGTGGTCGCTCGGGCCGCCCGAGAGCGCACTCCGCAAAACCAGGAGCCCAGCATGACGACACCAGACGCCGCGTCCACCGGATCACGGCCCGAGGAGTCCGAGTGGGTTCGACCCTTCACCGATCTCGGCATGGCGGACGTGCCCGAGGTCGGGGGGAAGAACGCTTCTCTCGGAGAAATGATCAGCGAGCTGGCCGAGGCGGGCATCCGGGTCCCGGAAGGATTCGCCACGACCGCCGCGGCCTATCGCGCCTTTCTGGAGCACAACGACCTGGGCCCGCGCCTTCGTGAGCTGCTCGCGAAGCTGGACGACGGCAGCGCGACGCTGGAGGACACGGGCCGGTCGGTTCGAGAAGCCATCCTCGGGGGAGAGCTGCAGCCGGAGCTGGTGCACGCCCTTCGCACGGCATACCGGACCCTCGAAGAGGAGACGCCCGGCGATGCGCCCGCCGTCGCGGTGCGGAGCAGCGCCACGGCCGAGGATCTCCCGGAGGCCAGCTTCGCCGGCCAGCAGGAGAGCTTCCTGAACGTGGTAGGGGAAGAGGCTCTGCTCGAAGCCTGCCTCCGGTGTTATGCGTCGCTCTTCACCGACCGCGCCATCTCGTACCGCGCGGGGCGCGACTTCGACCACCTCGACGTCGCCCTTTCGGTGGGCGTGCAGCGCATGATCCGCTCGGACCTCGCGGGAGCCGGCGTCCTCTTCACCCTCGATCCCGACAGCGGCTTCCCGCGCGTCATCGTCCTCAACGCCGCTTGGGGGTTGGGGGAGAGCGTGGTCAAGGGCACGGTGAATCCGGACCAGCACACGGTCTTCAAGCCGTTGCTCGATGACGGAGACGCACGGCCCATCCTCGAGCGCGTGGCGGGATCGAAAGAAGAAAAGGTGATCTACCGGTCCGGGGGCGGGTCGGAGAGCGTGCCTACCACGGAAGAGGAGCGCCGATCACTGGTGCTCGACGACGACGAGGTGCTCACCCTCGCGCGGTGGGGCGTGGAGATCGAACGTCACTACGGGCGCCCGATGGATATCGAATGGGCGAAGGACGGCGAGGACGGCCTGCTCTACATCGTCCAGGCACGACCGGAGACGGTCGAGGCCCGCAAGAAGCTGGGGGTGGTGGAGACTTTCACGCTGAAGGAGCGGCCCGATCCGCTCATCTCCGGGGTCGCGGTCGGCAATTCCATCGTCACGGCGACCGCGTATCGGATCGAGAGTCCGTCCGAGCTCGCCAACTTCCCCGAAGGGGGCGTGCTCGTCGCGTCCCGCACCGACCCCGACTGGGGGCCCGGGTTGGCCCGGGCCGCGGGGGTCGTGACCGACCAGGGCGGCAGAACCAGCCACGCGGCCATCGTGAGCCGCGAGCTGGGGATCCCCGCCGTGGTCGGAACGGGAAGCGCGACGGAGGTCGTGCCACACGGGGAGGAAGTCACCCTCTCCTGCGCGGAGGGCGACCGGGGGCACGTGTATCCGGGCGCGCTGGACTTCGAGCGAACCGAGGTGGACCTCGAGAACATGCCCGAGCCCCGGACCCGGATCATGCTCAACGTGGGCAATCCGGAGGCCGCCTTCCGCTGGTGGCGCCTCCCCGCCCGGGGCATCGGCCTCGCTCGCATCGAGTTCGTGATCGGCGAGGTCATCCGCATCCATCCGCTCGCGCTCGTGCACCCCGAGCAGGTTCCGGAGGGCGCGGAGCGAGACGAGATCGAGCGGCTCCTCGCGGGTTGGGACGACCGGAGGGAGTACTTCGTGGACCTCCTGGCCCGTGGCATCGCTCGCCTCGCGGCGGCCGCCCACCCGCACCCGGCGGTCGTCCGCACCAGCGACTTCAAGTCGAACGAGTACGCTACGCTGCTCGGGGGCAGCGCGTTCGAGCCGGTCGAGGAAAACCCGATGATCGGGCTGCGTGGCGCGTCGCGCTACTACTCGGAGCTGTATCGCGAAGCGTTCCTGCTCGAGTGCGAGGCGTTGCGAAGGGTTCGAGCCGATGTCGGGTTGAAGAACGTCGTTCCGATGATCCCGTTCTGCCGGACGCCCGCCGAGGCCGATCGAGTCCTGGACCTCATGGCCGGGGCGGGGCTGAAGCGAGGGGAGGACGACCTCAAGATCTTCATCATGTGCGAGATTCCTTCGAACGTGGTCGTGGCCGAAGCGTTCGCGGAGCGTTTCGACGGCTTCTCCATCGGGAGCAACGACCTGACGCAGCTGGTGCTCGGCGTGGACCGTGACTCGGCCGAGCTGGCGCACCTGTTCGACGAAGACGACGAAGCGGTGAAGTCGATGATCTCCGACGTCATCGGCCGATGCGCCGAGGCCGGCATCTCGATCGGCATCTGCGGGCAGGCCCCGAGCGATCGAAAGGGATTCGCGGAGTTCCTCGTGAACGAAGGCATAGACTCGATGTCCCTGAATCCCGACAGCATCGTGGACGTCGTGCGGCGGGTGGCTGCATTGGAAGGCGCATGAATCCACCCCCGGTTACGCCCGATATCCTCATCACGGCGGCGATCACGCTGGGGGCGCTCGTCCTCTTCGTGCTCGATCGCCTTCCGATCGAGGTGGTCGGGCTGATGGTCATGGTCGCGCTCGTGCTGACCGGTGTCGTCACGCCCGCCGAAGGCGTGAGCGGCTTCGCGAGCGAAGCGATCGTCACGATCGCGGCCATGTTCGTCCTGTCGGCCGCGCTCGTGCGCACCGGTGGGGTGGACGTGCTGGGGCGCTTCATCTCGAAGCTGGCGGGCGATAGCGAGTTCCGCTTGTTGGCGATGTCGTTGGCCGTGGTGGTCCCGGCGAGCGCGTTCGTGAACAACACGCCGGTCGTCGTGGTGATGGTTCCGGTGTTGCTCGGTCTGGCGCGGGAACGGGGCGTGCCGGCGTCCCGACTCTTCATGCCGATGTCGTTCGCCAGCCAAATGGGCGGAACGCTGACCCTCATAGGAACGAGCACGAACCTGCTCGTGGCGGGGCTCGTGCTGGACCTCGGACTTCCCCGTATCGAGCTTTTCGACATCACGCCTCCGGCCTTGGTGCTCACTGCGCTGGGCGTGCTGTACCTGCTCACGGTGGGTCGAAAGCTCGTTCCGGATCGCGACGGCGAGGAAGATCTCGAAGAGCGTTACGAGCTCGGAGAGTACCTGTCCGGACTCGAGGTCGGCGAGGAGTCCGACCTCGCGGGGCGGTCGCTCGAGGAGAGCGGTCTCCGTGAGAAGCACGGGCTCGACGTGCTTGCGATCGAGCGCGACGAAGAACGCATCTTCTTGCCCGACGGATTCGTCGAGATCCGGGAAGGTGACCGACTCGTGGTGCGTGGCAAGATCACGGGGATCGCCGACGCCGAGTCGGGCGCCGGCCTCCGGATCTCGGGTACCGGATCGACGTTTTCCTCGCCCGAGCTGGACGCCGACGAGGGTGAGTCGAGGTACAGCGAGCTCCTCGTTCCTCCTCGGTCACGGGTGGTGGGGGCCTCCCTCGAGGAGCTCAGGTTCCGCGGCCGCTACGGGGTGCCCGTCGTCGGGATCCGTCGCCACGGAGAGGCGGTGCACGAACCGATGCGGTCGGTGTCGCTGCATGCCGGCGACATCCTGCTGGTGCGCGCGACTCCGAGGGATCTGGAACGGATCCGCGATGTGGGCGACCTGGCGCTATTGGGGCCCCTCGACCTGCCCCCCCGGCGGAAGCACAAGCTGCCCCATTCCGTCGCCGTGATCCTGACGGTCGTCCTGCTCGCCGCTCTCGGCGTCACGACCATCCTCGTCGCTGCCCTGGCCGGTGTCGTGGCGGTGTTCCTCGCAGGATGTCTCACGCCCGAGGAAGCGTACGAGGACATCGACTGGAAGCCGCTCGTGCTCCTGGGCTCGATCCTGCCACTGGGCATCGCCATGCAGCAGACGGGAGCCGCCGAGCTCTCGGCGGCCCATTTCTTGACGTTGACCCGGACGTTGGGGCCGACGGGGGTGCTGGTCGCGTTCTACGTGTTCACCAGCCTGCTCACCGAGCTCATCAGCAACGCCGCCTCGGCGGTGGTGCTCACGCCGCTCGCGGTCGCGATGGGCCAGAGCCTCGACGTCTCGCCGATGCCCTTCGTCGTCGCCGTCATCCTGGCGGCATCGAACAGCTTCATCACGCCGGTGGGCTACCAGACCAACACGTTCATCTTCGGGCCCGGCGGCTACCGGTTTTCGGACTTCCTGCGTGTCGGGGGGCCTCTCTCTCTGCTCTTCGCCGCCGCGGCGGGATTCGTGATCCCGGCCTTCTTCCCGTTCTAGCCGCTCGGCCGAGCCTGGTGGTCGAGCTGCTGCTCGATGGTGCGTGCATGCTCGACGATCTCCGGTTCCTCAGACGGCGGTGTGCCCGGCGAAGATCCCGAAGAACCAGGTCGCGATCCGCAGTCGGGGCACCGGTGCCTCCACGTGCTATCTCTCCTCCCCGGACCCATCTCGAGACGTTGTAACCTCGTCCGCGGCCCTCAGGCCGCCTACGCTGCCCGAGATCCTGTGGCTTCATGCCGGCTCGCCCTTCGCCAGATCCCCGGTCTGGGTTGACGATACCTCGCTAGCCGGTGGACAACCTGCTCGCCGTGACTAAGCCTCTGCTTGTCTGAGCGTGCACGGAACCATCTGCTCTGAACATTCGATTCTTCTGGTCAGTAGGCGACAATTGGAGCGTACTTGACGTAATAGCTGCTGGTTTCAGTGGCGTGAGGCCGAGAGTCGTGGAGGTGAACGTGGACCAGTTACTCAGGGCCGCCCGCGTGGCGTCTTCGCTTCTTTTGATGGCGATACCAGTAGCTGCAGTTGGGCAGGAGACCGGACGCTGTAATCCCAACGGTCCTCCGGATGTGGACTCCTTAGCTTTGTCTGTTCCACCTCGTCTCCTAAACGGGGCCGAAGCTAGGGAGGCGGTGAGGCGCCTGCACCCTGTTGAGTTGCGTCGTTCGGGAAGAGGCGGCAGCACCTGGGTGTCGGTGCTGATCAGCAAGACCGGCGCGGTTCAGGGGGCACAAATCCGAGAACGCTCTCAACTCCCCGCCATCGACTCGGCGGCCCTAGCGCTTACCACCGTTCTTGAGTTCGCGCCTGCATATTCAGGTCGTGATCCAGTGTGCACTTGGTTCGAGTTCCCGGTCCGGTTTCCCGACGGCTAGATCCAGACCGTCCCGCGTTGCCAGAGTGGCGGCGCTTCCATCGCCCTCTTGAGAGGGCAGTCCAACAACCACAGGAGGTACAAGATGCGCAGGGTTCTCTTCTTCCTCGGGGTCGCGCTTTTGGGCGCGAACGCAGCTGTCGCCGCCGAGAGCCTGTCCGTTGACTCTCCGTTCACCTACAAGCAGTGCGGGTATCAGGTGGGTGAAACCCAGGGCTACTGCACCAGTCTCGTCGATGACGACTGTCAGAACGACAGCGAGTGCGTCCGCGAGTAGCACTACCGCTTCCCAACTGCGGTGCGCCGCTGATTTCAGCGGCGCACCGCCTTGCCTTCTCGTGAGACGCGGCAATTGTCTCGGCCAGCCTACGGAGGTACGAAACGTCGTGAAATTCTGGATCGGAGCTTGTCTTATCTTGCTCGGGACCCTGCTTGGACAACTATGGTTGCGTGAACTGCGCACCAGAGCTCAGCGGACGTTGGCCGAGAATCCGGCGTTGCCGGGAGACCTGATGCGACATGAGTTTCGCACCTTGGATGGTGATCGCATTCCCTACCCTAACCGATGCTGGCATGCGTACATCGCGTCTGTGGCGTGCGGTGCGTGTGCCGACCTTGCGGCGGAATGGATCCGTACTCCTGACCGTGCGTCGGCGTTTTGGGTGTTTCCGATCAGTGAGAGCGGTAGAGTATCCGAGTTCGCCCAAGAGCACAGGATTGCACGTGACTCGATACGCTTGCTTCCCGTTGAGAGCCTAGCCGAGGCTGGCTTCTTTGCGACGCCAACGCTTGTAGCAGGTGAAGGCCCAACGATCCGACACTTGACCATCGCTCTGAGTCTGGTCCGACGCAACGCGGCGGCCGGGGCCTGCAGACCGGGGCCCTCCAGACCATGAGGTTTGTCGGATGCTGCGCCCTGCTATGCGGGGCTTGCTTGTTCGTCGCTTGCCGGTACTCCGACAGCGCCGAGCCTGGTTTCTGGGTTGAGAATGGCAATCCGAATACGATCCACAACGCTCGACCGGTACATCAGGATACGCTCCTCGCCGAACGGAAGCTTCGGATTGGATCGCTTGACGGGGACCCCGATCTGACCTTTGGAGAAATCACCTCTCTCGCGGTCCATCCAGACGGTCGCATTTTCGTGTTCGAAGACGGGCGAGGCGTCCGGTCTTTTGATCGACACGGCACGTTCGTCGGTTCGGTCGCGGGTTCGGGGGAAGGACCCCGTGAGGTTGATTTCGTACCGTCAATGCATGCTACGTCGGTAGGGGGACTGGTCCTCCACGACCTCGGCAACGCGCGCCTAGCGCGCTTCAGGGGGCCAGCGCCCACGTTGATCCCGTTGCGGCGTGTCATTCGGCAGAGCTACCAAGAGGATGCGATCGCCTCGCATGAGGACGGATCCTTATGGCTCGGTTTCCACCCTCTGCTGGGACCCGACGGAGTCGTAGAATACCCTCGCCCGATATACGCGCGGGTAACCGACGAAGGAGAGCTCCGCGACACCATCTACGCCCCGGAATATTTTACAGATGACTGCCCGATATTGAGCGAGGCTCAGTATCGACGCGGCTTCTGGGACGACCGCCGAGAGCCTTACGTGCCGAAGGTCAAATGGGCATTGGGGCCGCGCGGTACACTCGTCGTAGGCTGCCCGGCTGAATACACCTTCGACATTTTATCCCCCGATGATGAGGTGCTCCGAGTCACGAGGCCGTATCGGTCCGTAGCCATCTCTGATGAAGAAAAAGACTTCCTTGCCGCTCATGCGGGCATTGGAAGCCTTCCCGATGAGAAGCCGGCCTACGCGAGGTTGATTATTCCCGGTGACGGTCGAATTTGGGTTCGGCCGAGCTTCCCCAGCCGCCGGGTTCCGTTGCCACAGGAGACCTTCGACGCTACGGGCGTGTCGCACACGTGGGTGCCGTCTTCTGCTGGATCACTCGACGTCTTTTCATCGGACGGCAGATGGCTGGCTGTGGTCAAACTACCCCAGGGGATCGCTTACAGCGGGTTTCCGAACGAGCCCTCGATGGTCATCCGGGGCGACACGATTTGGGCCGTGGCTCGAGATTCGTTTGATGTGGAATATGTTGATCGATACGAAGTGCCGCGGTTGAGCGATTTGGATGGTGGATCTGCCAACTGATGGCTAGGCTGCTTGCTTGCATACCCGGCGACGTCCACTCTACTATATTATTAGTAGCGTGGCCCGACCCGTACGCCGCAGGGTGGTAAATGGAAGCAAATCTGACCCACCGGACACCCTCCCTCGCGCATGTGAGTCTTCAACTCAGTGGACCGGGGTACGATGGCTGGCCAGTCGTTCAGCGCATGCCAGATCGCGTGGCGGACGGGACCGTCTTGATCGCGACCCTTGAAGATCGCCCACCATGGCCCCACAGTCTCCAGTCGACGGTTGGTCTTGTTCGCGAGTTTCGTCGGGCTTTTCCGGCTCTAGTTATCGGCGCGAAGGTGAATTTCGACGGTAACGAGGAGGCGTTGGAGGCGTTTCGTGTGCTCCAGGCTTCAGGAGTGCGCCTCATGGTGCCAGGTCAGGTTTCGGAGGCTTCTGTGAGAGGCGCGAACGCGCAAGCCGGCCTATCGGTGTTCGATCTTGAAACATGGCTTATGTCGACCCTTTCGCCTCACGGTATCCGTGAGACCGGATTGGTGAAGTTGCTGGCACAATTGACCGCCGGGCACAATATCCGCGGAGGCACGGTCGACCGATGTCGTAGGTGGACGAGGAAGCTGGGCCTTCCTCCGTGGGGCGCTTGGCGAACGGTCGGGAGGCTGGTGCGCGCAGTTGTGCGACTCCAAGTGGGTCCGGGCCCGTTGGCGTACGAGGTGGGGCAGGACGAGGGGTTCGCTGACGGTCCAACCTTTTCAAGGGCGTGCAGCAGAGTTTTTGGTGAACCTCCTACGCAGCTGCGAACAATGATCGGATGGGAGTGGCTGTTACATCGGTTCCTGACGCGCCATATGAAATAGGCTCCCCTCCCAAGCTCCGGCTTCCCATAGGCTGCGCTCATCCCGGATCCTGCATTGCGAGCATTATGGAGGTGTGATAAACACCGTCGCCCCTCCCGGGACCCATCTCGAGACGTTGTAACCTCGTCCGCGGCCCTCAGGCGTTCCCCATGCCCCCCATCGGATCGAATCCCTGGTATCCCTTGCCTTGCTGGGGATTCTGATGGATGGCCTTGCTGTAGCCGCCGGAGGTGCTGCGGCTGATCCGGCGCTGAGCCACGAGCGCTTCGAGCACGAGCTCGCACGCCGCCGCGCGTACGCCGTCGCTGGCTCCGGAAGGCGCCAACCCGACGCTCTCGACGAGGTTGAGGAGGCCCGGCACGGTGCTGAACCCCTTCACGCACGCTTTCGAGGCCGAATCCTCGCCGACCTGGATCGCGCCGCCGCCCTCGAAGTACTCGACGATGGAGTCCACGTCGGCTCCGGCCGCCCGCACGTCGAACGCCTGGGACGAGCCGAGCTGAATGAGCTCACGGGCGATCTTGTCCGCGCCGTGAAGCTCGCCCTCGTACTCGAGCTCCATCTTGCCCGTGATCGCCGGGATCGCGGCGTAGAGGTCGGTCATGCGCGGGATCGCCGCGTCTTCGCCATGGCGCAGCGCCCGCCGCTCCGCGTTGGAGACGACCGTCTCCATGACGGTGATCGGTAGGCGCTGGCTCACGCCCGAGCGCTGGTCGATCCTCTTGTCCTTCCGCGCGAGGAACGCGATCCGCTCCACCGTCTCCTGCACGAAGTCGGGGATCTCGACCGGTAGGCCGTCGCGGTCCGTCCACGCTTCCTGCTCGGTGATGGAGGTGCCGGTCTCGAGCTCTTCGGGGTAGTGCGTCCGGATCTCGGCGCCGATCCGGTCCTTGAGCGGTGTGATGATCTTGCCCCGGGCCGTGTAGTCTTCGGGGTTGGCGGTGAACACCATCAGGAGGTCGAGCGCCAGCCGGATGGGGTATCCCTTCACCTGCACGTCCCCCTCCTGGAGGATGTTGAAGAGGCCCACCTGGATCTTGCCCGCGAGATCGGGCAGCTCGTTGATGGCGAACACGCCCCGATTGGCGCGCGGGAGCAGTCCGTAGTGGATGGTGAGCTCGTCCGCCAGGATGTGCCCACCCCGGGCCGCCTTGATGGGGTCGACGTCGCCGATGACGTCGGCGATGGTCACGTCCGGCGTGGCGAGCTTCTCCACGTAGCGGTGCTCGCGGTCGACCCATTCGATGGGCGCGTCGTCACCGTGCTCCTCGACCAGAAGCTTCCCGTGCTTCGAGATCGGCGCCAGCGGATCGTCGTTCACCTCGCTGCCGGCCAGGATCGGGATCCGCTCGTCGAGGAGCGAGACGAGCTGCCGCAGGATCCGGCTCTTCGCCTGGCCCCGTAGGCCGAGAAGGATGAAATCGTGCCGCGCGAGCACCGCGTTGACGATCTCCGGAACCACCGAATCATCGTATCCCTGGATGCCCGGAAAGAGCGGCTCCCCCGCTTGCAGCTTCCGAACGAGGTTCTGGCGCATCTCGTCCTTGACCGTGCGGCTCGCGTAGCCCGACGCCTTCAGCGCGCCGAGGGTGGTGGGGTGTGATTCGCTCATGCCTGAGTCGTCTCCGGGGCGGCTGGTGGTCCGGCATCATGACGAAGGGTAGAGCCGTCGCCGCGAGTTGGCGATGTTATGTGCCGGTTACGACGACTGAGTCCCCCCGACGTCTGGACGTCGAATCGGTACACATGGTCGGCCGTGCGGATCCGCCCACGAACGACGTCGGGAAGTCCACCACAACACCCGGAGCCATTATGTCCGAGGGCACGAGCGCCCTGCGCAACTCCGTCCGTCCACTCGACGCCCAGCCTTCGCTTCCCCGTGAGCGCCTCATCGTCGAGGACACGCCCGATGACGAAGCGGTCCCCATGGATGTCGTCTTCGTGGGCGGTGGCCCCGCCGGACTCGCGGGCGCCATCGAGCTGGCGCGGTTGGTGCAGAAGGACAACGAAGAAGGCGACGGTCTCGGAGAGATCGAGATCGGCGTGCTGGAGAAGGCCGGAGAGCTCGGAGAGCACAGCCTCTCCGGCGCCGTGGTCGATCCCAGCGCCTTCCACGAGCTGTTCCCGGAGATGGGCGTCGAAGACTTCCCCTTCCGCCGGCCGGTCGACAAGGAAGCCGTCTATTACCTGACCGATTCCAAGTCGGTGCGGATGCCGACGCCCCCGACGATGAAGAACCACGGGAACCACATCGCCTCGATCTGCGAGATCGTGCGCTGGCTCGGCGAGCAGGCGGAAGGGCTGGGCGTGAACGTCTTTCCGGGCTTCCCGGTGGACTCGCTCCTCGTGGAGGGCGACAACGTGATCGGGGTGCGGACGGCCCCCGCCGGGCTGAACCGCGAGGGCGAGCCCTCCGGACCGGACGCGATGCCGCCCATGGATCTCACCGCCCGGGCGACCGTGCTCTCGGAGGGGACGCGCGGCCCGCTCTCGCAGGCGTGGCTCGACTGGCAGGGCGTGACGTCGAAGAACCCCCAGATCTACGCGCTCGGCGTGAAGGAGATCTGGGAGGTGAAGAAGCCGCTCGACCGGATCATCCACACCATGGGGTGGCCTCTGCACGGGAGCATGTTCGGTGGGAGCTTCATGTACCCGATGGCGGACGACCTCGTGGCCGTCGGCCTCGTCGTCGGGATGGACTACGAAGACGCCCGGTTCGACGTGCACGAGGCGCTGCAGCGCATGAAGCTCCACCCGCTCTTCCGGCCCTATCTCGAGGGCGGGGAGATGGTCGAGTGGGGTGCGAAGACGATTCCCGAAGGAGGCTACTACTCGGTGCCGGAGCGCCGTCACGGCGACGGTCTCTGCATCGTCGGAGACGCGGCGGGCTACGTCGAAGTCTCCTCGCTCAAGGGGATCCACTACGCGATGCATTCGGGCATCATGGCCGCCCGCCAGATCTTCGAGGCGCTCAAGAAGGACGACACCTCCGCCGACGCGCTCGCGGGCTACACGGCCGCGGTGAATGAGAGCGTGATCATGAAGGACCTGAAGGAGCGCCGGAACATGCGGCTCGCCTTCAAGGGAGGCTTCACGGCCGGAAGCGCCAAGGCCGGGCTCATGACGCTCACCAAGGGCGCGTTCCCGGGCGGGCAGATCAGCGTCGAGGAGGACGCGGCCGAGACGAAGTCGCTCTCCGGGGACGGCGAGAAGTTCGTGCCTGACGGGAAGCTGACCTTCTCCAAGGTCGACGCGGTCTACAAGGCGGGGAACCAGACCCGCGACGACATCCCGACCCACCTCATCGTCGGCGAGGACGTGAGCGCCGAGCTCGCCGAGCTCTACGAGCACATGTGCCCGGCCGGCGTCTACGAACGGGACGGGGAGAAGCTCGTGGTCAACCCGCCCAACTGCGTCGACTGCAAGGCGACCGACGTGCTCGGACCCCGGTGGACGCCACGCGAGGGCGGGAGCGGGCCGTCCTACCGCAAGATGTGACGCGGGCTGCTTCTGCGGACCGTCAGGCTTCGTGCCCTTCGATCATCGGCGGATCACTCGACAGCGGCTCGTCGACGAGGTCCCATGCCAGATCGATGTACTCGATCTCGAACCACTGCTCGAAGGTGCTCCAGCTCCGGTCCTCGGGCCAGTGCGCGGAGTCCATGACCCAGTCGTTGAGCATGACCTCGAACACGATCTCCACGTTGGCATGTACCCAGCCGAGCGTTTCGCCGGGATCCTCGAACTCGGGGACCAGGAACGAGTTGACCGACTCCCACACGTCTTCGGCCTCGACCGACCCCTCGTCGTCCAGGGACAGCACCCAGTCGACGAACGGTTGGAGCGGACGGACGACGAGCACGCTCCGATTCAGGAACCAGACCGGACGTCCTTCAGAGGGTGCTGATGGCGACGGATTCTTCGTCATTGGATAAACCACTTCCCGATGTAGTGCCTGGTGCCCCTGCCGGACCGATCGCCAGAGGCGTAGGGCCGGAAACATAATGCCGGTGGCCTCGTGGACCGTATCTCCTCGAACCGTTGCTCGGGGTGGGCCCGAGGCGTACCGTGTCCCTGGACGATCACACTACAGGCAACAGGAAGGGGTGCATGCGCGCGACGACGAGAGTGGGTTTGACCGGGTTCGCGATCCTGGCGTTCGCGGGATGTCAAACCGAGGAGGCGCCCGGCTCCGCCGCGGGCGACACGGCTGCAGCGGATCGACTCAATCCCATGATCTCGCTTCACGAGGCGGACGCTCCGGTGTTCGGACTCTATGCGCCGCGGCCCACGGCCTCCGGGGGGAGTGAGGCGAGCCCGCCCGAGGCCAGGACGCCGGCCGAGCGTGCGGCGGAAACCATTGAGTACACGCAGAGTGACTACGTCTTCCACAGCGCGATGGAAGGAGGGGTGGACGAGGCGCTTCCCGACTTCCGGGAGTTCGTGGGCGCGATGCACGAAGGTGGCGCGAGCGCCCGGACACACCCGTTCGTCGTGAAGATGGAGAAGATTTCCGAGGATCCCGACGCGGCCGAGCACGTCCACCAGCAGCTCAATGCGGGTGTGAGCGGCGTGATGTTCGTACACGTGGAGAGCGCCGAGGAGCTTCGCACGGGCCTCGACGCGATGCGCTTCACCTCGAACGGGGGGACCCGCCCCGAGGATGACCTGGGCATGGCGCCCGACTACTGGGGAGTGTCCGCCGAGGAGTACCGTGCGAAGGCGGATCTGTGGCCGCTGAATCCCGACGGTGAGCTCCTGTCGTGGGTCATCATCGAGAGTCGCGAAGGCCTCGAGAACATCCGCGAGATCGCGGCGGTTCCCGGTATCGGCGTGCTCTGGCCAGGGGCCGGCACGCTCCGGGGTGTGTTCTCCACGACCGGTCCGGACGGCTCCCGCGTGGTCGACGAAGAGGCGTGGGAAGGCGCGATTCAGACCGTCCTGGACGCCTGCGAGGAGTTCGACCTGTTGTGCGGCTTTCCGGCGGGTCCGGACGACATCGAATCGCGCATGGCCCAGGGCTTCGACGTGTTCGTCATGGGCTGGGGTGACGCCGGCTTCGAGACCGTCGAGATGGGACACGCGATCGCGGGCCGGTGAGGGCGGAGCGCGCTTCGGCGCGTGCGTCCGGGAAGTGAGGACCGGGGCCCTCAGCGCGACCCCGTGACCCGGTAACGGACCGCGTTCTTCCAGACTTCCCGGGCGGTTCGGAGGTTGCCGATGTCCTCGGTCGGATCCGCTTCGAGGAGCACGAACGTGGCTTCGGCACCGCGCTGGAGCGTGCCGGTCCGGCCTTCCAGACCGATCGCGGCCGCCGCCACCCGTGTGGCGGCCGCGATCGCGTCCATGGGGTCGAGGCCGGCGTGCTCGACGAGGGCCTCGAGCTCGAGGAAAAGCGCCGGTCCCTCGTCACCGTCGGCGGTGAAGTCGGTGCCGGCCGCGATGGGGACGCCCAGCTCGTGGGCCCGACGCACGAGCGTGCGGGCGAACCTCCGGTCACACACGGAGGGGGCCTCCGCGGGCGCGGGGCCTTCACCTTCCGGAGGGCCGCCCTCGACGGAGGTGTGCATCGCGAGGGTCGCGTCCAGGATGGTGCCGCGCGCGGCCATCTCGCCGAGCAGCTCATCGAAGACGGGAGCGCCGGCGGAAACGCGCGCGTACCCGGGCCGGTCGTCGTGGTGGTACCGGTCGGGCGCCTCGGCCATGGCCTCCCACGCCATCGGGCAGGCGTGAGAGATCACGTCCACGCCCGCCCGGACCACGTCGAGTGGCCGCGCGGGATAGACCGTGGCGTGCGCCCACACCACCATGCCCTGCCGGTGCGCCTCGGCCGTGATGTTCCGCACGAGGCCGGAATCGAGGTCCGCGTAGATCTTGAGCCCTCGCGCGGACGTTCCGCGCGCGCGAGCGACCGCCAACGGCAGGTCCGTGTCGGGCCCGACGGCTTGCATCCAAGGGGCCTCGCCGGGAGGGAATCCTTCGGCGGCGGCTCGCGAGCGCGGATCGTGGAAAAAGCTTCGGCCGGCGAACAGGGCCGCGTGGTGGATGTCGGGAGCCTGGATGCGTCCCGTGCGCGCCTCCCAGGCGAGCGCGGCCAACAAGCGGGCGTCCCCGGCCATGTCCCGGACCGTCGTGATGCCCGAGCGGAGCAGGCGCTCGAGCGCGGACACGGCCGCGGCTCGGTCGGGCTGGGTCGCGAGATGCACGTGGGCGTCGATCAGCCCCGGGACGACGTAGCCCCCACCGAGGTCCAGGCGCAGCGCCGCCCCGGGATCCTCGAGGCGGGAGAGCACGGCGTCGAGCGGCCCGGCGTCCACGATCGTCGCGCCCCGGACGGCCAAGGCGCCGTCAGTGACCGGGGGACCTCCCAGCCCGTCGATGAGCGTGAAGCCGTGCAGGATCTCGACCGGGGCCGTGGGCGGCGTCGCGTCCTGGGCTCGGAGCTCGCCGGGCGTCGCGAGAAACGGTGCGAGCAGTCCGACCGTGACGAGGAAAGGGATGCGCAGCACGGGCCGTACCCGGTAGCTTAGCAGCCCGTGGCAGAAGTCTGGTGGTCCGCGCACGAGGGTCTTGCGTGTCGCAGGCAAGGCGGCTTCTTGAAGGCGATGCCGTAGCATCGGCGAAAGGAGCCAACGCCGCATGCGGCCGCAATCCCCTCGTGCCCTTCGGGCTGCGGCGGCACGGCCCCAGCTCCGTCGTCGTGAGCCCCTCGACGTGCGCTGATGGCTATGCCTTCGGGGTCCGCCATGGAGCACGGGCCGTGGCGCTCCCAACGCGGGCCACCAGACTTCTGCCACGGGCTGCTAGCCGCTTCAGGTCACTCCTCCTCGTCGAGCTCCAACCCGACACCCGTGGGCGTGATGACCAAGCTCGGCAGAATGGTACGGACGGGCGCGGCGCCCATGCGCTCGAGGGCGGTCGCGGCGTCCGGGTGGGTGGAGAGCTCCTCGAGCGTCTTGATGGTCGGGAACACCATGGGGAGCTCACCGCCTCGGTACCGCTCGAGCGCCTCGTCCGGCCCGAGCCAGAGCGCGTCGGTCATCTCTCGGGGGTCGATGATGGGCTCCGCGCCGTCCGGGACGCGGGCCGCGAAAAAGCGCGTGTCGTAGCGCTTCGGCTCGGCGATCGGCGTGATCCAGTGGGCGAGGTACTCCACGGAGCGGCCCTCGATCCGGCATTCGAGCCTGGAGAGCGCCTCCGCGAAGTCGATGCGGTGCTCCATGACGTCGTCCCGGATACGGTCGACACGGGGCTCCGCCGCCGCGGTCGGCACGGGCGAGCCGTCGGGGCGGTGTGCGATCAGGATCCCCGTCTCCTCGAATGCCTCGCGCAACGCCGCCAGATAGTAGGCGATGGCCGGGGGCTCCGCCGAAGGAAGCTCGAGGCGGGACGCGGCGTCTTCGGGGGCGAGGCCGTCGATGCGCTCCAGGACCTGTGCGGTGGCGTCGGTCCCGTCCACCCGTCCTCCCGGAAACACATAGGCACCGGGCACGAATCCCGCGTTCCGGTTCCGACGCATGAGGAGAACCTCCAAGCCCCCGCCGCCGTCCCTCATGAGCACGATCGTCGCCGCGGGGCGGGGGAGCGCGGGGTCGGCCGGAGGGTGCTCGATCTTCTCGGCGAACCGGTCGGGAAGGCGGTCGAATGGGATTATGAACTCGGATTTACTCATAATATACTCATGTTATACTCATCCACCGACCGCCATGCCGTCTTTTCGGGGGTCGGACGCCGCGGCCCATCCGCGGGTGAGTCTTACAATGGCCTGAGCGCCGCCGAACGCGAAATCCTCGGGGTCGAGGAGCTCGTGGCCGAGTCGTCCGAGCTCCGTCGCCGTCGGCTCACGCAGCTCCTCCACGGCGACGCGCCGGCCGTCGAGGTGCCGGAAGCGTGGCGCGTCGAGCGCCTCCTGCGGATCCATGCCGAAGTGGAGGAGGTTGAGCAACACCTGCACGTGGCCCTGGGGTTGCATCGGGCCGCCCATGACGCCGAACGACATCCAGGGCTGGCCGTCCCGGCTGACGAAGGCCGGGATGATGGTATGGAACGGCCGTTTGCCGGGCGCGAGGCGGTTCGGGTGTCCGGGCGCCAGGGAGAAGCCGGCACCCCGGTTCTGCAACGCGAATCCGGTGCCGGGCACGACGACACCCGATCCGAACGGCCGATAGATCGAGTTGATGAACGAGACCATGCTCCCCTGCTCGTCGGCCGCCGTCAGGTACACCGTGTCCGACCCCGCGGCCGGCGCTCCGGGAGCGACGCTCTCCGCCGCGGACGAAGCGTCGATGCGTGCGGCCCGCTCCCGTACGTACTCGGGCGCGAGCAGCGCGGCCGTCGATACCGGCATGTGCTCGGGGTCCGCGACGAAGCGCTCGAGGTCCGCGTACGCGAGCTTCTTGGCCTCGATCAACGTGTGCAGGTACTTCGACGAATTGTGTCCCATCGATCCCAAGTCACGGTCCTCCAGCAACTTGAGCATCTGCAGGGCCGCGATGCCCTGTCCGGCCGGGGGCAGCTCGTGCAGCCTCACCCCGTGGTAGTCGACGGCCAGAGGCTCCACCCAGCGCACCTCGTGGCGGGCGAGGTCGTCGAGGGTGAGCGAGCCGCCGAGCCGGTCGAGTCCGTCGACGAGCCGTTCGCCGAGCGGACCGCCGTAGAGGGTTCCGACCCCGAGCCGGCCGATGTCCCGGAACGTGCCGGCGAGGTCCGGGTTCGTGAACCATCCGCCGGGTGACGGGACGCGCCCGCCGGGAAGGAAGGTCGCCGCCGCGCCCGGATCAGCCCGCAGGACCGGGGCGAGGCTCGCCCATTCGTGCGCGATGATCGGCGTCACCGGAAAGCCTCCTTCGGCGATCCGGACGGCGGGTGCCAGAGCCCGCTCCAGGGGGATCGAGCCGTAGCGGTCCAGGAGGGCCGCCCAGCCCGCGAGCGCTCCGGGCACGGTCACGGCGCGAGCGTCCCGCTCGGGCACGGAGGCATGCCCCTCCGCGAGCAGAGCCTCGGCGTCCGCGCGACTTCCGGCCGTTCCGCTCGCGTCGAGCCCGATCAGCGTCCGGTCCGGCGCGGACCACAGGAGCGCGAACATGTCGCCGCCCGGGCCCGTCATATGGGGCTCGGTCACGCTGAGGACCGCAGCCGCGGTGACGGCGGCGTCCACGGCGTTTCCTCCTTCCTCCAGCACGGTCAGGCCCGCCCCGCTCGCCAGCGGCTGGCTCGTGGCCACCGCGTGGCGCGGAGCGTACACCGTGGAGCGCCCCGACCGTCCGGTCACCTGGTACCGTCCGGCTCCTTGCGCACGCCTTGCCGCTCGAGCACCACGACGGCTCGAGGAAAGAGTGCTTCCAGCCGCTCGATGTCGGCGCGCGTTCCGTGGGGCTCGCCCCAGCGGATGGGCACCACGACTTCCGCCCCGCAGGCCTCGCCCGCGCGGGCCGCGTCTTCCACCGACATGGTGTAGTGCCCGTCGCAGGGAAGGAACGCGATGTCACATCGGACACCGTCCATGGATGGGAGGTAGTCGGTATCACCCGCGTGGTAGAAGGTCGTGCCCCCCACCGTGAACACGTAACCGAGCCAACCGTCGTCGGGTGCGTGGAACTTCTTGCCGACGTTGTGGGCCGGCACGGCGAGGACGTCGAAGCCGTCGAGCTGGAGCAGGTCCCCGGCCCTCACGAAATGATCCGCGTCGGCCATCTGCTTCTTCATGGTGACGGGGGCGATGACGACCGTGTCGGGCCCCCGCACGCGGGCGATATCCTCCTCCGAGAAGTTGTCGAAGTGCGGGTGCGTGAGGAGGATCATGTCCGCGCGCGCGCTTTCGGTCACGCCCGACGGATCGACGTGGACCTCGCAGCCCCTTCCTCGAACCCGGACGGAGGAGCCGCGGAACCACGTGATGCCATCGAGCCATTCGTGCATTGAAGCCATGCGTGTGGCGCGGGAAGGTGGAACGTGCCAAGCTAACCGTCGGGAGTAGCCCGAAAAAGTGGCGGATCTCGCCTCCGCGGCGCGCCAGAATGACAGGGTTCATGCGATTCGGGCATGAATTCGAGCCGCGCCGGCTGGCAGGGATCCTGCACCTGAGGCTCCCGGCGCGCTCCGCGTGCCGACGACGACCGAGGTCCCGAACGAGACCCGAGGCAAGATGACCGCAGAAGAGTTGAAGACATCCCCGGCGATAGTCGAGGGCGAAGAGGGCCAGGATACGAAGGGTGAGCGGTTCACGCTCCCCGTCCTACCGCTACGTGACACCGTCGTTTATCCAGGGGTGGCCGTGCCGATCTCCGCCGGCCGTGCCGGAACCGTCGAAGCTGTCCAGGACGCCCTGGACGGTGATCGTCGGCTCTTCGCCGTGGCGCAACGGGAGAACGTCGACGACGCGCAAGCCGAGTACCTGTACGACGTCGGGACGATCGTCCGGATCATCCAGACGCACCGCGTTCGTGGGGGCGTGCAGCTCCTCGTGCAGGGTGAGGGCCGTGCGCAGGCGCTCTCCTACAGCAGCGAAGGTGAAGCGATGCTGAGCGCCGTCCTGCTGGAGATGGTGCCGCAGGAACCGCAGAACCCGTCCGACCCCGCCTTCCAGGCGCTCGACCGGGAGCTCAGGGAACGGGCGGCCGAGCTCGGCACCCGTCGCGGCGTTCCCGCCGAGGCCCTGAATCAGCTCATCCGGGGCGTCGACGACCCGGGGCCGTTCGCGGATCTCGTGGCGTTCTACCTCGAGCTCGAGACGGCGGACAAGCAGCGCCTGCTGGAGATGCTCGACGACGAGGAACGGATGCGCCAGTGCCTGGTCGCCGTCGAGCGGGAGCTCGCTCGGATCGACGCCCAGGAGGACATCCAGGCGAAAGTCCAGTCCGAGCTGGGTGAGCGCCAGCGCGAGATGCTTCTGCGCGAACAGCTCAAGGCCATCCAGAAGGAGCTCGGGGAAGAGGAAGAGCGCGACGACGTCGAGGAGATGCGAAAGCGCGTCGAAGAGCTCGAGCTCGACGAGGAACAGCGGACCGAGGTGGACCGGGAGCTGCGGCGTCTGGAGCGCACCAGCCCGCAGTCAGCGGAATATCAGGTCATCCGGACGTTCCTCGAATGGGTTACCGAGCTCCCGTGGCGGGAACGCACCCAGGAGAAGATCGACCTCCATCGGGCCGAGCGAATCATGGAGGCCGACCACCACGGTCTCGATGACGTGAAGGACCGCATCCTCGAGTTCCTCGCCGTACGCAAGCTTCAGGTCGAGCGTGCCGCCGAAGAGGCCGAAGAGGCAGAGGCCGCCGCCGAGGCGGAATCCGTGGCGGACGGCTCCTCGGATGAAGCGTCCGCGTCCGGAGGAAACGGTGGCGACACGGGTGGCGGCGCGCCGCCGTCGAGTGGCAACGGCCACGCCACCGACGAAGGAACGGTGGCCGAGATCGGTGGCCCGGAAGGGAACGGCGAGGATGACGTCGACCCGGACGAAGTCGACGAAGACGAGCTCACGGGCCGCGGCCCGATCCTTTTGTTCGTAGGGCCTCCGGGCGTGGGCAAGACGTCCATCGCGCAGTCCATCGCGCGCTCGCTGGGACGGAAATACGTTCGGATCTCGCTCGGTGGGGCGCGGGACGAAGCGGACATCCGTGGGCACCGCCGCACCTACGTCGGCGCCATGCCGGGACGTATCATCCAGGGCATGCGGCAGGCCAAGTCCAAGAATCCGGTCTTCCTGCTCGACGAGGTCGACAAGCTCGGCGTGTCGTTCCAGGGGGACCCCAGCTCGGCGCTGCTCGAGGTGCTCGATCCCGCGCAGAACTCCACGTTCGTGGATCACTACCTCGGCATTCCGTTCGACCTTTCCGAAGTCCTGTTCATCGCGACCGCGAACTACCTCGACCGGATCCCCGGGCCCCTGCTCGACCGCATGGAGCGGGTGGACTTCGCCGGGTACACGGAGCGTGAGAAGCTCGAGATCGCCAAGAAGTACCTGCTGCCGCGTCAGCGGAAGGGCGCCAGCCTCGGGGAGCACGAGCTCGAGATGAGCGACGATGCGATCTTGACGGTCGTGCAGAGCTACACGCGGGAGGCCGGCGTGCGCCAGCTCGAGCGTGAGATCGGGAAGTTCGCCCGAAAGGTCGCCCGCCAGATCGCCGCGGGAAGCATCGAGAGCATGAACGCGACCGCCGACGAGGTTCGCGAGTTCCTGGGCCGGCCCCGGGTGCATCCGGAGCGCATGGCCGAGCAGGACATCGTCGGTGTGGCCACGGGCATGTTCTACACCCCGATGGGCGGTGACATCATGTTCGTCGAGGCGAGCGTCATGCCCGGCGAGAGCGGCTTCGTGCTCACGGGACAGCTCGGTGACGTCATGAAGGAGTCGGCTCGCGCCGCGCTCACGTATGCGAAGGCGAACTGGAAAAGCCTCGGGATCGCCGAGGACGCGCTCCAGGACCGAGAGGTACATATCCACGTCCCCGCCGGCGCGGTTCCGAAGGACGGGCCGTCGGCGGGCATCACCATGGCGGTGGCGCTGATCTCCAGCGTCTCCGGACGGCCGGTACGGCGCGACGTGGCGATGACCGGAGAGCTGACGCTCACGGGCCGGGTCCTGCCCATCGGAGGTGTGAAGGAGAAGGTGCTCGGCGCGGTGCGCGCCGGCATCAAACAGATCGTCTTGCCCGCGGATAACGAGGAGGACCTCGAAGATCTGCCGGACGACGTGCGCGAGCAGCTCGAGTTCCACCCGGCGGAGACCCTCGACGACGTGATCGCGGTCGCGCTGGGCCCGGACGACGGTCCCCCAACGGATCCGGGCGCCGACCGGGAAGCCTCTCAGCCCAAGAAGAAGGCGTCGGGGGCGAAGAAGAAGCCGGCCGTGAAGAAGGAGCGAAAAAAGGAAAAGGACGCGTGAGCGGGCGGGAGCCGGGCGCGCTCACTCCACGGTGACGAGCCCGGCTCCGCCTTCCTCCACGGTCCCGATCACGGCGGCCGCCGGCGCTCGTCCTTCGAGCGCCTCGAGCAGCGCCTCGACACGGTCGGGCGCCACCGCGATGAGCAAACCGCCCGACGTTTGGGCGTCCGCCAGCAGCGTCCGGTCGGTTCCTTCGACGGCGGCGGAGAACGTTACGTCCGCCTCGAGGTCGGTCAGGTTCCGCTCCGTGCCCCCCGGCACGTGTCCGGCCTCGATGAGCTTCCGGGCGCCGTCGAGCGCGGGCACGTCGGTGACGCGGATGCGGCCGGCCGACCCGGAGGCGCGCAACAGGTTGCGCAGATGGCCGAGCAACCCGAACCCGGTGACGTCGGTGGCGGCTCGCACGCCGACCTCCATCATCGCTTCCGCCGCCCCTTTGTTCAGCGTGGCCATGCATTCCACCGCTCCGGAGATCACCTTCGCGGGCGCGCTGCCCGCCTTGATGGCCGTGGCCACGATTCCCGAGCCCAGGGGCTTGGTCAGCACCAGCACGTCGCCCGCACGGGCACCGACGTTCGTGACCATCTCGGCCGGGTCCACCTCGCCGACGGCGACCATCCCGTATTTGGGCTCGGCGTCGTCGATCGTGTGCCCGCCCAGAACCGGGATCCCCGCGCTCCGGGCCACGTCCGCGCCCCCGCGCAGGATCTCTTCCAGGATCCCTTCCGGAAGGAGCTTTCGGGGGAACCCCACGAGATTGAGCGCGAAGAGGGGCCTCGCGCCCATGGCGTAGACGTCGGAGAGCGCGTTCGCGGCGGCAATCCGCCCGAAGTCGTACCCGCTGTCGACGATGGGCGTGAAGAAGTCGGCCGTCACCACGAGGGCACGGTCCGCGGATATGCGGTAGACGGCGGCGTCGTCCCCCGTGGCATGGCCCACGAGGGCGTTCGGGTCGTCGATCGGGAGCAGGTGACGCAACACGTGCGCCAGCTCGGACATGCCGAGCTTACACGCTCACCCGGCGCCGTGGCTGAGCTGGGACAGCCGGATCTCCGGCCTCCGGTCCCTCGGCTCGTCCATCGTGGCCTCCTCTGGGTGGGGGAGCGACGTGTCTCCTGCTTCGTTCGGAACGCCCGAGTCCACCGGTGGGTTCCGCCGGTGTGCCCGTTCGCGCCCGGAAAGTGGCGACGGAGCGGGAGCCGGCAAAGACCGTGGGCTCTCGAGCCGCGAGCCGTCGAGCCGCCCGTTCCCCTGTCGACCGCCCGTCGTGCTCCCGACGACCACCGGACTGCCGCCACGGGCCGGGCAGGAAACCCGTGGGTGGAATGGTGTACCCGACGCGACAAGACGTGCCGGGACGCCCGGCACCCTACGTTCGACCGGGAGACAAGGTCGTGAATCAGAAGGGAGACTCGCCCAGGGGCCTGCTGGCCGATGAGCTTTCGCTGGCCGAGCCGGACATCGATCTGGCTCGGGCGGCGCTCCTCATCGCCAAGGAGGAGTACCCGCAGCTTTCGGTCGAGCTCTATCTGGCCCGTTTCGATCAGATCGCCGAGGAGGTGAAGGATCGCCTCTCCGACGAGTCGGCACCCCTTCTCGTGCTCCAGGAGATGCTGGAGACCCTCTACGAGCGGCGGAGCTTCGGCGCGAACCGGCAAGCTTACTACGATCCGCGCAACTCGTTCTTGAACGACGTGCTCGACCGGGGCGTGGGCATCCCGCTCACGCTCGGCATGGTAGTGCTGGAGGTCGGCTGGCGTCTGGGGCTCCCGCTCGAAGGCGTCAACTTCCCGGGGCACTTCCTCGTGCGTTACCGGGGCGAAGTCATGGACCTCCTGGTCGATCCGTTCGACGGCGGCAAGATCCGCTTCGAGGATCAGGCGCAGGAGCTCCTCGACCGTGCCTACGGCGGGGTGGTGCGACTCCAGCCGTCCTTCCTGCGCGTGGCGAGCCGGCGTGACATGCTCGTGCGCATGCTCACGAATTTGAAAGGCGTCTACATGCGCGTGGGTGACGACGAACGGGCGCTGGCCGCCGTCGAGCGCATCCTCATGCTCACCCCGACGGCACCGGCCGAGAACCGGTCGCGCGGCCTGCTCCTGGTGCGACTCGGGCGCAGGAACGAGGCCGCCAAGCAGCTCGAAAAGTACCTCCGGGTGGCTCCGGGGGCGTCGGACGCGGACCGCGTCGAGGACATGTTGCGAGATCTGAAAGCCGGCCGGGATCCGGCCGATGTGGAGGGATTGTGAGCACTGACGCGTACCGAGCCGCGGTGGAGCACGCCGCCGTGTTCGACCATGACGACCGCCTGCGCTTGCGCGTGTACGGCCGCGCGCCGCGCCAGATGTTGAACGGGATCCTCACCGGTACGCTCCCCGCCGCCCCCGAAGCGACCGAGGACGGCGTTCTCGGTGGAACCGGCACGTACCACGCCGTGCTCACCCCCAAGGGGAAGATGGTCACCGACCTGTGGGCGTATCTCGCGGACGATGAAGAGGAGCGCGGGTTCCTGCTCGACGTTCCCGCCGCCGGGCGCGGGGCCTTCCTCGAGCATCTCGAAAAAGTCCTCCCCCCGAGGTTCGCGCGTCGGGAGGACGTGAGCGAGACGACGTCCATGCTCGCGGTCACCGGTCCGGAGGCGGCGGCGCTGTTGTCCCGGATCGCGTTCGGGCTCCGCGTCGAGGCGGAGACGTTGGCCGCCCTCCCTGAAGGGGGATGGCTCATGGCGGGCGCCGCTCCGGACGGGATGATCGTGGCGCGCACGCTCGACGTGCGTCCCGAGGCATACCAGGTGCTCGGAGAGGCGGAGGCCGTACGTGCCCTTCGGAGCCGACTCGTGGAGGCCGGCGCGGTCGAAGCGGATCCCGATACCTGGGAGATCCTGCGCGTCGAGGCCGGTCGGCCCGCATTCGGCACGGACATGACGGATGCGACGATTCCGGTCGAGGCGGGCATCCACGATCGGGCGATCGACTACCAGAAAGGGTGCTATACGGGCCAGGAAGTGATCGTTCGCATCCGCGACCGGGGGCGGGTGAACCGGAACCTCCGGCGGCTCGTGCTCGGCGACGTTCCGGTGCCGTCGTCCGGCACCGAGATCTTCGCTCCGGACGACGACCAAAAGGCGGCCGGATGGATCACCTCGGCGGTCCTGTCTCCCGCGGAGGACGCCGTGGTGGCGCTGGCCTATGTGCGCAGGGGGGTGGACCGGATTCGCTTCGCCGAGCGTGAGATTCCGGTCGGCTGAGCGGGCTCCGGGCCGGCTCAGCGTTCGCGGAGCTCTTCGAGGGCCGCCCGGATATCTTCGTTCTCGGGCCGGATCCGGTAGTTCACCTCGGTCATCTTCCACCGCACGACCCCCTCGCGGTCGATGACGTACGTCGTGGGGTGGGGGATCAGCCGGTCCGGTGCCGCGTCTTCGTTCAGCAAGCCGTAGCGTCGGATGACGGCGGCCCCGGGATCGGAGAGCAGCATGTACTCGATCGTGCGGCCGTCGGTCTCCTCTCGGACCCGATCCACCATGCGTTGCAGATCTTCGGCTCCGTCGGAAGCGACGGCCATCAGCTCGGTCGTCTGGTTGAGCTCGTCACTCAGCAGGTCTCGCAGCTCCCCGAGCTGCCGCGCGCAGTACGGTCACCAGTGGCCGCGAAAGAAGACCAACACGACGTCCTTCGCCCCGCGGAAATCCGAGAGCGTGACGGTGCCGTTCCGGAGCGACTCGAGCCGGAAATCCGGCGCCGTGTCGCCGACCGCGACGCGCTCGAGGTCCGCCGGGGGAAGCTCCCGCCCGTCCGACGGACCGAGCGCGGCCGGCGTGCTGCGCTCCGACGGGGCGTCCCGGCTCGTCCTCGCGTCGGACGTGCAGGCCGTGATCAGCAAAGCCACGATCGCGATGAACAGAGGGCGGGGAGCGCTTCGCACGGGATCGTCTCGCATCCGAGAAAGGTACGATGGGCGGGTACGAGCCGTACAATCCCCGGTGCCGGACAGGGGTTCCTCCCGGCCCGTCGTACCGCGCCCGTAAACGGGGCCCGGCAGCCTCAACAGTCGGGAGGGCCGGCCGGGTTGGCGGATTCCGGGGAACCCGCAGCGTTTCTTACTTTAGTAGGTAGTGGCCGGTCACGGCCATTCGGTCGTCCGCACGGCCCCCGGCCCGAGCTTCCGTCGAAGTGGACGCCCGTCGAGTGAGCGATGCCTCGACGGGTGTTTTCACGCCCGGTGGTCGCACATCCGTGTCGTGACGCGTCGGAATCAGAATCTGCAAACGAGACAAGGGCGGTTTCAGTGAGGATAGAGATGTCGAAGGTGGGTTCATGGTATCGCGGGATTACCACGGTACTGCTGGTGGGCGGATTGAGCGTGGGCTTCTGGTCGTTCGCCCCCGACCCGTTGACGGCGCAGATCCCGACGGGCTTCGAGAACGGGTCTCCTCCAAGGCCCGCCGTGTTCCTGGATTGCCAGGGGGGCCCGAACTGCAACCGTTCCCAGTTCCGCACGGAGATCACCTTCGTCAACTGGGTCCGTGACCGGGAGGACAGCGACATCCACCTGATCTTCACGAGCCAGGGAATGAGCGGCGGCAACCGCCAGTACACCCTGGACTTCGTCGGACGTGGCGAGTTCGCGGGACTCGACGAGCACCTCACCTTTCAGTCGAGCGGCCAGGACGTTCAGGCCGAGACGATGGACGGTCTCGCGCGCACGATGCGGCTCGGCTTGGTCCGCTACGCTCTGGCCGCGGGCCTCGGGCCCGACCTCGATGTGCGGTTCACCGGCGACGCGGCCCGGGTCGAAGACGAGTCCGAGGGCAACGGCGATACCTTCTACGATCCGTGGAACTCCTGGACCTTTCGGGTCGCGGTCTCCGGCGATATGGACTTCGAGGAGACCCAGACGTCTTCCCGGCTGAACCCGCAGTTCAACGCGGACCGAGTCACCGAAGCGTGGAAGCTCAACCTGAGCTCACGCCTCGATATCCAGCGAGAGCGCCGTGACCTGGCCGACGGCCGGGAGGTCCGCGACGACCGGAACGACTGGCGCTTCTCGGCCCTCATCGTGCACAGCATAGGGGGGCACATGGGCATCGGAATAGACACGGATTTACGCAACTCCGTGCGGCGTAACCAGACCGCGCGCATCCGCTTGAGTCCGGCGATCGAGTACAACTACTACCCGTACTCCGAGGCGACCCGCCGGCAGTTCATCGCGCACTATTCGGTCGGCGTCGAACACTCGAATTACATGGAGGAGACCGTGTTCGGCGTGGACCGGGAGACGCTTCCGGTCCACCGGGTGGGTGTGCAGTACCGGGCCCGTGAGCAGTGGGGCAACGCCGGTGTCGGCGTCGATGCCAACCAGTACCTGCATTCGGGCGGAGAGTTCTACAGCTTCGGAGTCAGCGGGAATCTGAGCTACCGCATCCTCCGTGGCCTCGAGTTGAACTTCTCGGCCGGAGCGTCGCGGGTGAACGACAACCTCTATACGCCCGCGGGCGAAATCTCCGACGAGGACATCCTCCTCGGACGGCAGAGGCTGCCGTCGGGCTACGAGTACGATGCTTCGCTCGGCTTGAGCTACCGCTGGGGGTCCTCGTTCGCGAACATCGTGAACAACCGCTTCCCGCGCTCGGTGCGCTGGTAGGTCTGGTCTGGTAGGCTAGGAGGCCTTCCGCGCGGCGCGTGAGACCCGGTCGGCCACGATGAGGGAGCCGTGCTCGCGGCCGTTCTCGATGAAGATCTTGTTGGCATCGTTGCCGGCCGCGATCACTCCCGCGATGTAGACGCCGGGTACGTTCGTCTCCATCGTCGCGGGATCGTGCGCGGGAACGTTCGTCGTCTCGTCCACGTCCACGCCCAGCGCCCGGAGCGGCGCGGGATCCGCCCGCCACCCGGTCATCGCGACGACGAAGTCGTTGACGACCGTGGTTTCCTCGCCGGTGTCCACGTGATGGAGCACTACCGAGTCCTGACGGATCTCCTTCACCCGGTGCTTCCAATAGGGCGTGATCTCACCCCGCTCCAGCCGGTTCGTGATATCGGGCACGACCCACGGCTTCACGCCCCGGTCGATCTCGTCCAGGAAGTGCGCGAGGGAAACCCGCGCGCCGTTGCGGTACATCTCGAGCGCCGCTTCCACCGCCGAGTTCCCGGCTCCGACGACGAGAACGTCCTGGTCGTAGTACGGATAGGGCTCGTGGTAGTAGTGGCGCACCTTCTCGAGGTCCTCGCCCGGCACGTCGAGCATGTTCGGCCGGTCGAACCCGCCGGTCGCCACGACGACGGCTCTGGCCTCTTGGACGTGCTCGGAGCCGTCCCGTCCGCGGGTGCGGACCGTGAACGCCCCTTCGCTGCCCGCGATCTCGACGACCTCCTCGTACTGGCGGACGTCGATCTCCCAGTGCTCGACCACCCGGCGGTAGTAGGCGAGCGCTTCTCGTCGCGTGGGCTTGGACTCGGGGATGGTGAACGGGACGTCCCCGACCTCCAGCATCACCGCGGTGCTGAAGAAGGTCATGTAGTAGGGGTAGTCGATCAGGGAGTTCGCCACGCATCCCTTGTCGTACAAGCGACACGAGAGGCCCTTCGCCTGCGCGGCGGCTCCTACGGCGATGCCGCACGGTCCCGCCCCCACCACGATCAGATCTAATCGGTTCGACATAGCCGACCGATAACCCTATCGGAACGGACTGTTCCACCATTGCCGCGGGCGTCTCCCTCGGCCAAACTGAATCCCATGGAATCTGCGGAATCCGAAGCACGGAAAGCGTTGAACCGCCTCCGGCGCGCGGCCGAGAAGGCCGACCGCGAGCTCGAGACGCTCACGGGTGCCCTTCGTCACGCCGAAGGGGACGATTTCCCCTCCGATCGGTACGAGGAGCTCGCCCGGTCGGTCCGGTCTCTCCTCGATTTCACCGAGGAGGAAGGCGACCGCCTGCGGGAGAAGCTTCTACACGCGGGTGGGCTCGAAGCAGGGAGGGTCCGGCGGGGCTGACGACGGGTGCCAGACTAGAACCGGTAGGTATAGCTCAGCTTGACCGAGGCGCCGCGTGAGAGCGTGACGAGGTCGGGATTGTCGAGCAGCCCCGCGCCGAAGTTCTGCCAGTTCTGCGTGTACACCAGGAAGAGGTCGCTTCCCGGGGTCACGATCCACCGGAGACGGGCGAACAACCCTACGAGCTCCGTCTGGTCGTCGTACTGGAGCTGCGTGGTCGTGCTCACCCACGGCGACGGGTTCCATTCTCCCTCGAGCTCGTACACGTCCGCCGTGAAGCTCCCCTGCGGCAGGGTCACGTCGTTGTGCTCGAAGTTCGTGGAGATGCTCAGTCCGGGCGCCGGCCGGAACGTGACGCGCGCGTTGTAACCGAGCTGGTCGCCGTTCCAGAAGCCGCCCCAACCGAAGCCGCCCCAGAGCGAGACCTTCCGCCGGCCCGCCGTGCGACCGAAGACCCTGTAGTCCCAGTTCGTGTATCCACCGGGCTGGATCGGCACGTCGAAGATCGCGAACGATCGGTCCAGGAACTCATAGGTGCGGGTCGCCTGGAGGTTGAACCCGTCTCCGCTCTCGAAATTGACCCCGAGCGGTTGGAACTGCCACTGGCGTTCTTCGAGCACCCCGGTGTCGAGCTGCGTCAGGTTGCGGAACTGCGCCGACCAGTCGATCTCCCGAATCCACGGGATGCTCTCGGGGCGGTGTGTATAGCCGATTCGGGGCTCGACACGCCGGAAGTTCCTCCGGGTCACGAACCCCACGGCCGGCCGGTAATCCTCGCCGAACTCCCGGTACGAGAGGTGTCCGCTCCATTCGGGGTTCGGAAAGTTCAGGCGGAAACCACGCGCGGAGAGGTCGCCGAAGGAGCGCTCGACGGACGGCTCGGGGTTCGAATTCCAGACGACGAATGCTTCGAGCTCGGCGTTGTGGTCCCCCATGAAGTTACGGGTCCCGAGGTCGAGGTCGATGCCGGCCGTGTGGGCGTCGTTGGGCGCGAATCCGGTCTCGTCCGGGGCGGTCGCCCGCCGGGTGTAGATCGCTCCGATCGCCGACTGCTCGAAGATCCGACGCTTCACGCGAGCGACCGTGAAGTCCTCGCTGGGGATCTCGACGGCCTCGCCGTCTTCGTCGAGGAACCGCTCGCGTCCCGTGCCGATCTGGTAGAACCCGAGCTCGTAGCGGTCGGCCTGTCCGGTGAGGCGGGCCCCGTAGTCGATGGGGATCGCCCGTCCCGACGTGAGGCCGATGCGGCGGGAGAAGAAGGGTTGGGGGTTGCTCCGGGGCGCGAACGAGAAGACGCTGGAGCCTTCGAGGAAGAAGTCGCGCTGCTCGGGGAAGCGCTGCGGGAAGCGGGTCAGGTTCACCTGTCGCTGGTCGCTCTCCACCTCGGCGAAGTCCGTGTTCAGGCTCACGGAGGCCCGAAGGCTCGAGGTCAGGCTGTAGTTGAGGTCCAGGCTGACGTCCCGGGGATAGGTGTTCGGCTCGCTCACGTTCGCGGGTGTGTTCCGCCAGCTCGCGACCGCCGAGGGGACGGCCTCGAGCCCGATGCCCTGCGAAAGGTTCTCGAGCCCCTCGAGCCGCCCCGCGAAGATCGGGCTGAACAGACCCTCCCCGCGACGCCATCCCCGCCAGAGGATTTCCTCGTTCCGGCGTCGGATGGTCCGCTGGAAGTTGATGCCCCAGCTGTCGATGCTCGGATTGAAGTTGAGCGTCCGGAACGGAATCCGGATCTCGGCCGACCACCCGTCGGGACGCATCGCGGTGCGGGCCTCCCAGATGCCGTCCCACGCCTTGTTGATGCCGCCCCCGCCACCCGGGCCGCGCCCGCCCCCTCCGCCGGTGAGGATGCCGTCGCCCATCAGCCCGGCGGCGTTGATCTCGAAGAAGTATCCGGTCCGTCCGTCCCGGAACGTGTCCAGAATCCACATGAACCGGTCGTCGGTGCCCAGACGGGCGTCCCTCTGACGCTGATACGCCAGCACGCGGTCGGGGTCGTCGTAGATGACGGCGCCGATGTACAGGTGGTCCTCGTCGAACAGCACCCGGACCTCGGTGGGTTGCGATGGGGCCGCTCCTTCCACCGGCTCCTGCTGCGTGAAGTCCGTGATGGGCCGGGCTCGCTCCCACAGCTCCTCGTCGAGCCGGCCGTCCACGTCGAGCTCGGCTCCGTCGGGCAACGGCTCCGCGATCAGCGCGATCTCCTCGTCTCCATCGTCCGAGGGCTCCGTTGGCGTTTGAGCCGAGACGGTCGAGAGGGAGGTGAGCACGACCATCAGCGCGAGGAGGGTCGAATGGATCACGGGTGTCATCGATGCGTCTTGGGGTGGATGTCGTCGGGTCGTCGGGATGGGTGGTTGACTGTCCGCAGAGCCCGGGCGAGCTACAGAAGTGTGATGTACATTGTTTCGTCCTCCAGGGTCCGCGGCTTCCGTTCCGGCCGACCCGACCCGACACGCCCGAACCGACCGGCATGACCACCAACGGCCCCACGGACCACGCGTCCGCAGCGCTGATCCGAGACCTCCTCGCCGTTCTGGCCGAGGGGGTCGAGACCTGGCCGCGAGAGCGCTTCGAGGGGTTGGCCTTACGAGTGTTCCGCCACCAGTACGAGAGGAACGCCACGTACCGGCGCTTCTGCGAGGGACGGGGGCGGCGGCCGGACACCGTGACGTCGTGGACGGACGTGCCCGCGGTCCCGGTGAGCGCGTTCAAGGCGCTCGACCTGGCGTGCGGTGAGGCGGATCGGGCCGAGGCGGTGTTCCGGACGAGCGGCACCACGGGGGGAGCGGAGTCCCGGGGGCGTCACTTCGTGCCGTATCTCGACCTCTACCGGGCTTCACTGGAGCCTCCGTTCCGCTCCTACGTCGTGCCGGACGTGGAACGCATCCGCTTCGTGTCGCTCGTGCCTCGTGCGTCGGACCTCCCCGATTCGTCGCTCTCGTTCATGGTCACCGCGGCCGCGGCGCGGTGGGCTTCGGACGCGAGCTGGGTCGTGGACGCCGAGGGACGGCTCGACGAGGAGGCGTTGGCCCGAGCGCTCGCGGAGGCGGCCGAAGCCCGCGAGCCCGTGCTCCTTTTGGGCACGGCCTTCGCCTTCGTGCACGCGCTCGATCGGCATCCCTCGCCCCTGCGCGCGCTTCCGCCGGGGAGCCGGATCATGGAGACCGGAGGCTTCAAGGGCCGCTCGCGCGAGCTGACGAAGGACGAGCTCCACACGCTCCTCTCCGACCGGACGGGCGTGCCCCGTGCGCGCATCGTGAACGAGTACGGCATGACCGAGCTCCTTTCGCAACTCTACGAGCCGGTCCTCGTGGAGGGAGCGGGCGCGGCCGGCACGCACCGTCCGCCCCCGTGGCTGGCCGTGCGGGCTCTGGATCCCGTCACCTTGGACCCCGTCACCGCCGGCGAGGAGGGCCTTTTGGCGTTCTTCGACCTGGCGAACGCGGGATCGGTGAGCCACGTGCTCACGGAGGATGTCGGCTCGGTCGTCGACGGTCGCGTGAAGCTGGTCGGGCGCCTCGAAGGAGCGGAGCCCCGGGGATGCTCGCGGGCGATGGACGAGCTCATGTCGGCGGGGCGGTGACATGAGCCCGTCGTCTTCGTTCGACGCGTGGGCGGTTCCGGACGGCGTTCCGACGCTGCCCGGTACGCGCGAGGTGACCGCCTCGCCCGACCTGCAGGTCCGGTGTCCCACCGCCGATCCGGACTGGATGCGCGCGGTCGTGCGGAGCCTGGGGGAGGGGCCGGCCGGAGCGGGAGCCGAGGACGAGCACGCCGTGACGGCGCGCGTCGAAGCGCTGGGCGCGGTCGGACGCCGCTTCCTGGACCCGGACGATCGGCTCCGGCGGGAGGCGCTCGCGCTGCTGCCGCCGACGTCCGGGCTTTCCGAGGCCATGGCGGAGGTGGTCCTGGACGGCATGGCGCGGGACTGGCTCCCCGAGCGACTGGCGCGCCTCGTGCGCGAGGAGCTGGGCGAGCGCCCCGCGCTCGGCCGTTTCGTGCCGAGCGGGGACCGCGCCGTCATGGCGGTCGCGCCCCGGCTCTGCGTGCAGTTGGTGGCGGGTAGCGTGCCCGGCGTCGCCGTGAACGCGTTGATCCGAAGCCTGCTGTTGGGCGCGCCGACGCTGCTGAAGCCCGGCTTCGGGGACGTGACGCTGCCCGTCCTGTTCGCGCGGGCGCTCCGCGAAGAGTCTCCCGACCTCGCGCGGCGGCTCGCGGTCGTCTACTGGCCGGGAGGCGAGGAAGAGCTGGAAGACGCGGTGCTGGCCGAAGCCGAGGTGGTCACGGTCTACGGAAGCGACGCGACGGTGGCTTCGATCCGGTCGCGCGCGCCCGTGAGCGCCCGTGTCATCGGATACCATCACCGCAGCGGCGTGGGCGTCGTGGGGTCCGGTGTTCTGACTTCGCCCGGGGCGGCCGCCGAGGCCGCCCGGGCGGTCGCGCGCGCCGTGGCCGTATTCGACCAGCGCGGGTGCGTCTCACCGAGGGTCGTGTACGTGGAGGATGCCGGAGCGGATGTCGCGCCGCCCGGCTTCGCGCGGGAGCTCGCGCGCGCGCTGGACGGGCTGGAAGCGAAGCTGCCGTCCGGTGCGCTCGGCCGGCTCGAGCGGTCGGCCGTGCATCAGCTCAGGGGAACCGCGGAGATGCTCGCGGCGGGGTGGGGCGATGAGGCCGATGACCGGCCGCGGGTGATGCACGGCGGAGACGCCGCGCCCTGGACCGTCTTCTACGATCCGTACCGGGCCCTCGAAACGAGCTGCGTTGGGCGGGTCGTCGTGGTGCGGCCGTTCCGCACCCCGGAGGAGCTCCATGCGCGGCTGGCCCCGGTGGGCCCGCACCTACAGACGGTGGGCGTGACCGGACTCGGCGACCGCCTCGAGGCGGTCGCCGAAGCGTTGGGCCGCATCGGGGTCGCGCGCGTCGCGCCCTTCGAGACGGTTCCTTTTCCGCCGCCGTGGTGGCATCATGACGGACGAGGACCGCTCAACGACCTCGTTCGCTGGGTCGATCTCGAAGGGGGCGGAGTCGGATTCGATGGCGATTAATCCTCTTCGGGTTGCTGCTCCGCCCTCCACACGACCATCTGCCGGCCACCGTTCGGGTTTTCCTCGACTCGGACCGTAAGTGAGTCCCCTTCATCGATTCCCAGGTCGTCGCGCATATCCAGTGGAATCGTGATCCGGCCGCCCACGCCGACAGTAACGTCCGTGTAGTAGAGCGTCCGATAGATTGCCATCGAGCCTCCTCGTGTTCGCAACAGAGCCGAGTAATCTAAACAAAGTCGCATGCCTCGGGTACGGACGCCGCGCGTCCCACGCTACACGGAGCATCCCACCACACCATGACCCGTTGATGACCGACTACGAGCTCGCCGTGCGCATGCAGGGGGTGACCAAGCGCTTCGGGTCCCATAATGCCGTGTCGGACTTGGATCTGGATGTTCCGGCGGGGTCCATCTACGGCCTTCTCGGACCCAACGGATCCGGCAAGACGACGGCGATCCGGATGATCATGGGGATCCTGCATCCGGATGTCGGGACCGTGAGCCTGTTCGGAAGTAACCCGGATCTCTCGCGGCGGGAACGGGTCGGCTACTTACCCGAAGAGCGGGGCGTCTATCGGAAGATGAAGGTCATGGATCTGCTCCTCTTTCTGGCCGAGATCCGTGGCATCTCCCGGGCCGAGGGACGCAGGCGCGCCTCGGCGTGGTTGGACCGGCTCGATCTCGGGCCGTGGGCCGAGCGGCGGGTCGAGGATCTCTCCAAGGGTATGCAGCAGAAGGTCCAGTTCGTGGGCACCGTCATACACGAGCCGCGCCTCCTGATTCTCGACGAGCCCTTCAGCGGGCTCGACCCGATCAACCAGGACGTGCTCGAAGGCATCGTGCGGGAGCTGAGCCGAGCGGGCGTCACGATCCTCCTGTCCACGCACCTCATGGACCAGGCCGAGCGCCTGTGTGAGCGTGTCTGCTTGATCTCCAAGTCCCACAAGGTCTTGGATGACGACCTGCGCGCACTCAAGGCACGGGAGCGCCGGGGCGTCGTCGCCGTCGAGTTCACCGGACCCGACCGCTGGCTCGAGCGGCCGGAGATCGAGGCCGTGGAGTGGGTGGAGGGCACGCTCCACCTGGTCCTCTCCGATCCGGACGCCCACCAGTCCGTGTTGCGCGGGGCCATGGCCGACGGCGCGGAGATTCTGAGGTTCGATCTGGTCGAGCCCCGCCTCCACGAGATCTTCCTGCGGCACGTGGGAGCCGAGGGCCCCAGGCCGGCCGAGTCCGACCCGGGACGGGTCGCGTGAGCGCGCGCAACGTCTGGGCGGTCGTGCGCCGCGAGTACCTGCAGCGGGTGCGGTCGCGTTGGTTCGTCGTCTCGACCGTGGGGGGGCCCGTCCTGCTCTTCGCCGTGCTCGCCGTCCCCGCCTGGTTCGCGACCTCGTCCGACGAGCCGGGACCACGCATCGCCGTGGTGGACGGGACCGACGCCCTCTACGAGCGCGTGGCCGACGACTTCACGGAGGCGGGCTACACGGTGGAGGAGGTCCGTTGGCGGAATACCGTGGTCGACACCCTCCGCCGCCGTGCCGCCGAGGGCGAGATCGGCGGATTCGTCATGCTCGACCAGTTCACCCTCCAGTCCGGGGACGCGGTCCTCTACGTGAACCGACGTCCGACCGGACTGCAGCGAGCTGCCCTGCGCTCGGCGATCGTCCGCGCGGCCCTGGAGGTTCAACTCGAGCAACAGGGGGTCGACGTCGAAGCGATGCTCGCCGGTGGCGCGCTGGACGTGCAGATGCTTTCCCCGGAGAGCGCGCGCGAAGGCGAGCCGCGCTTCCTGATCGCCTACGTGGGCGCCTTCCTTCTCTACATGGTCATCCTCCTCCACGCCGTAGCCGTGATGCGGGCCACGTTGGAGGAGAAGACCAGCCGCATCGTCGAGGTCATCATCTCGGCCATGGAGCCGTGGCACCTCATGTTGGGCAAGGTGCTCGGGGTGGGGGCGGTCGCGTTGACGCAGCTTCTCGCGTGGACGCTGACCGGCGCCCTGATCGTTGTGAGCGGCCTTCCCACGTTCGTGGCCGGCGGCGGGTTGCCCCCGGCCGAGCCGGGGACGGGTGGGGTGGACCTGATGTCCGCGCTTCCCGGTCCCACCCTCCTCGCGCTCTTCGGCGGGTATTTCGTCTTCGGCTTCTTCATCTATTCGGGACTCTACGCCGCGGTCGGGGCCATGTGCAGCAGCGACGACGAGGCGCAGCAGGCGCAGCTGCCGCTGGTGATGTTCTTGATCGTCCCGATCGTGTTCGTCCTCCACGTCATCGAGAACCCTGGCGCGCCCCTGTCGGTCGCGCTGTCGCACTTCCCGCTCTTCACGCCCATCCTGATGTGGGCGCGCATCGCGGGCGGAGCGGTCCCCGCCTGGGAGATCGCCGTCTCTTTCGTTGTGATGGCCGCGGCGATCGTGGCCATCGCCTGGGTGGCCGGCCGCATCTACAAGGTCGGGATCCTCATGACGGGAAAGCGTCCGACGCTGGGTGAGCTGTGGCGGTGGGTGCGCGAAGCCTGACCGGCGGGGCGCCCGCCCGGTCAGGGACCGCGTGCGTCCGCGGGATGTCGGACGGGAACGGTCAGCGTCACATCGGACGCCTTGGCGAGCTCGAACGTGACTTCGATGCTGTCGCCGGCCACGGGGCGCCTGACGAGCGTCTCCAGCATCCCGTGGAGGGAGCCGGGCGCGAGGTGGACCGGACTCCCGGGTGGTAGCTCGATCGCGTCCAGAGGGCGCATGCGCATGAGCCCCTCCTCTCGGGTCATCTCGTGAAGCGAGGCGTCACGCGCTACCGGGGACGCCACCGCGGCCAGGGTGTCGGGCGTCGAGGCGTGGTTCACCAGGGTGGCGTAGAGCCCGAGCCGGTCGGTGCCGAGGGGATCCAGGGCGAACGCGTCCGAGACCGTGACCGTCGGCGGGGTTCCTTCGCCCTCCGGCGTGCACGCACCGGCGACCAAGGAGCACGCGATCACGAGGAGCCCCATGGACCGCCCGGCCACGGCCGCCGGTCCGTTTACCACGCCGGGTCCGTTCACCAGTCGTGCGCGAGGAGGGTGCGAAGATCCGCGGCGATGGCGTCCGGGGTCGCGGAGCCTTCGTGGTAGCCGAAGCGCCCCAGAAGCTCCGGGGTGAACACGAACAGAACGTCCGGGTGCGCGACCTCGTACCATCCGGAGTCGGGCCGCTCCTGGTCGGGCAGGACGTAGCCGAGCTGCTCCGCCGCGTCGTCGACCTCCTCCTGCGTGCCGGTCAGGCCCACGAAGGTGGAATCCATGCTGCCGAGCCACTCCCCGACCCGGTCCGGCGAATCACGCGCCGGATCGAGGGTCACGAAGACGGGCAGCACTCGGGCGCGCTCCTCCGGCTCGAGCCGAGACAGCGCGCGTGCCACGCTCGACATCGTGATCGGGCAGACGTCGGGGCAGTGCGTGTACCCGAAGTAGAGCAGGGTGACCTTGCCGCTCGCCTCGGCGCGTAGCTCGAATGGCTCGCCGTGCTGGTTCGTGAGCGTGACGACCGGCATGTCGCGTGGCTGCCTGAACTGCGTGGCGGAGATGTTCTCCGTCACGCTCGCGAGCTGGCTCCCCTCTTCGGGAGGCGCGCACGTCGCCAGCGCCAGCCAGGCTCCGGTGAGCGCGAAGAACGAAGTCAGCCGCCGCGTTCGCACGGGATTACTCCGCTCCGTCCGCGTTCTCGGGGAGGCACGACCTCAAGAGACCCTGCAGGTGCCTGGTGTCGAAGGTGCGCGCCTTGGCCACCGCCTCCTCGTAGCTGTCCTCGATGATGATCACGGTGGTCCGAGCGGCCAGCCCCGGAGCCTCGTCGGCCGGGTCGAACCGGAGCCGCCCCCGATAGGACGTCGGCCGATGGGGATCGTCGTCGAACTCCAGATAGGCTTCCCAGATGCGGCCTTCGTGCGTGAGGGTCGCCACGTGCAAGCCGGGCACGGAGCCGGAGGAGGATTCGTGAGGTCCGGAAGTCATGTCAGGACGATACGCCTTCGCGGGCTTCGCGTACACCCGTCGCCGACGGCCGGAACGTGCGGTGCCGGAGGCCCGCCCGGGCACCCGAGAGCGCGTCCCGCATCTCCCGCAACTCGGGGGCGTTGAGCGCCTCGCCGCCCCATCGTGCGCGCAGGTACAGCTCGACGATGCGCTCGGCCGGTCCGGCGGCGTCCGGCCGCTCCGTCCTGACCCGCGCGAGGAGCTCGGTGGGGGTCACGCTCGGGGTCACTTCGAGACCCGCTCGAGCGCACGCTCGGCGCAGCTTCGCATAGAGTCGCGTCGAAGCCTCCACCGTCCGGTCGCGACGTCGCAGCAGCAGCCATCCGACGACGGCGGCGGCGAGAATCAGGATGGGAAGCAGGTAGCGGCGCATCCCCCCCTCGGCGCTCGCGGCGTTTCCGGCATCCGCTCGGTCCCGGGTTCCGGTGAGGATGCCCGACCAGCGTGACAGAAGGCCCGACTGGTCGTCGCTCCCGTAGTCGAGCACCCACTTGCTCCAGCGGTGCTGGACCCCGTCGAAGAGGATGCGTCCCGGCCAGAACCACGAGCTCGTCGCGGTTCCCGATCCGTCGTCCGCGGGGGTGGGATCGAACGTCACCCACCCGTACTGGGGAAACCAGACCTCGACCCAGGAATGCGCCTCGTTCTGCGTCACGACGAGATAGTTGCCGAACTCGGTCCACTCTCCTCCCAGGAAGCCGTTGACGTTCCGCGCCTGGATGCCCGCCGCGCGGAGGAGGACCACCATCGCGGTGCTGAAGTACTCGCAGTGTCCCGCCTGACGCTCGAACAGGAAGTGCTCGAGCGAGGTTTCGGACGCCGAAGCCCGGGAGCTGGCGGGTGTAGTCGAACGTCCGGAGCCACTGCTCGATGGCGCGCGCCCGGTCGTAACGGGTCTCATGCCCTTCGGTGAGCGAGTCGGCGAGCGCCTGGATCCGGGGGTCGAGCTCCGGAAGCTGGAGAAAGTACCGGTCGGACGGGCTGAAGCCCCCGTCGACGGCCCGTAGCGTTTCCGGCGAGGGGGGAAGTGACGCCGAGCGCGCCGTGTAGGTGGGTGATCCCGAGCCCCAATACACGAAGTCGCCCGCGTTGTCGACGAGCGGCTGCACGCCGTTGTCCGCTTCGACGCTGAGGGTGGGGTGGAGGGCGAACAGGACGCGGCTGTCGAGGGGCGCGCCGTAGATCCGCTGCTCCACGACCGGGCCTTGCCAGCGCTCGCGATACCAGCTTCGCGGTGCGGACGCGGGAGGAAGCGCGTCCGAGCGGGTCCAGCGAACCCCGTCGAAGTGGTCGTACGACCGCCCGCGCCACCGGAGGTTCCCCACGTTCGCCGGAGCGCCGTCCGGAAACTCGACGCGGAGCACGATCTCGGGATTTCCCAGGATGGTCGATCCGTGTTGCCCGATCGAGACTTCATCGCTGAATCCGGCCATGGACGAGGCGAAGGTCTCACCCCGTCCCGAAAAGCCCTGGGATACACGGGGGAACGTCAGGAACACGAGCCCGGCCACGAAGAGGACCGCGACCGAGAGCATGGCCGTGGTCGTGAGGAGGCCCCGCCCCAGCGGCACCTGCCGCACGCCGTGCCGCTCCGCTCCACGGCGCAGGTGTCCCACCATGAGCGCGACCGTGGCCAGGCCGACGTAAGCCACGAATCCGACCAGGAAGAGGACGCCCGGCCGGTACGCCGTCGCGGCCAGGATCAGCGCGAACGACAGGGCGTAGAGGCGCAGATCGTTGGGTGCTTCGAGCGCTCGGAGCGACTCGGCGGCCATGAGGAGCAGGAGCAGGTCGACCACGGGGATGACCACGTCGTCCTGGATCACGAAGACGTGCACTAGCGCGCGGGCCACCAGGAGGGTGGCCAGCGGAAGCCAGAGCCGCTCCAGGCGCGCCGACCACACGGGGTCGGGGTGCCACACGAGGCTGGTGACGAGCGCGACGAGCGCCAACGCGGCCGTGAAGGGCTCGAATCCCGCGCCGCCGGAGAAGGCGAGCAAGCCGGCCATCCCCATGAGAACCGCCAGGCGGCGGTGGAGCAGCCGCAGGTTCATGCTGCTACCTCCGCCGGCCCGACCCGGAGCGTGTCGCTGAAGCCGCTGGCGCCTCGCAGCGTCACGAGCACGCAGCTCGCCCGTCCGGCCGGAGGCTCCGGCACCTCGGCATCCGCGGAGAAGTCGATCCGGGCCAGAAGGTCGAGGGCGCGCTCGAGCGTGCCGACGTCGCTCGCGGGCCCGACCACGCCCTCCGTGGTCACCAGGCCAAAGGGACGCCGCTCGGCGACGCACCGGGCCGCGAGCGTCGCCGCGATCTCGACGGCCTGTTCGGCGGCTTCACCCTCCTCGCCCCGTGTGTCGAGGCAGATCCAGCGCGTCTCGGCCGCTCCCCGCTCGTACTCCCGGACGACCGGATACTGCAGCCGGGCCGACGACTTCCAGTGGATATCGCGCGGATCGTCTCCGGTGCGGTAGCCGCGCAAGCTCCGGTACTCGCCCCGTGCGCCGCGTGCGCCCCGCGACGCTCCGCCTCCGTGTGGGGCGCGGCCGCTCCCGGGCGCGGGGTCGCGGACGGCGGCGTCCCTTCTCGGCCACACCACGATCTCCGCCGGCATGTCGAGGTCGCGTTCCTTGCGGAAGAGGCCGAACGGGAAGGATGTCGAGAGCGTGAGGGTGCGGAGCGGATAGACGCCTCGACGGACGAAGCCGTTCGTCGAGCGGACCGTGGCGCTCCCGCCCGCCGGGACGTGCGACAGGAACGCCGGCTCCGGGAGGCCCTCCTCGACGAGCTCCACGGCCAGGGTGGGGAGACGCCGCTTGCGGTTGCGCACATGGTAGGTCAGCACGACGTCGGCCCCGACCGTGACGGCCCGGGGAACCTGGCGCTCGATCTCCAACGACCGGATCGTTTGCTCGGAGAGCCATCCGCTGACCGCGATGAAGCCGAGCATGGCCCCCAGCAGGAGGTAGAGGAGGTTGTTCCCGGTGTTGAGCGCGGCGAGCCCGACGGCCGTGGTCCCGATGGTGAAGGCGACCCCGCCGGCGGTGAAGTGGATGCGGCGCCACGCCCGGAGCCGCGCGAGGAGCGAGCGCGTCCCCTCCAAGGCTCGTCGCGGGAGATCCGCCGCGGAGCTCACACCGGAACCTCGACCTCGTCGAGAATGCCTTCGAGCACGCGCGCGGCTTCGTCGTGACCGCCCGGCGTGCCGGGCGTGCCGCCCGCCGCCATCACCCGGTGGGCGAGACAGGGCACGACGAGGTCCCGCAGGTCGCTCGGGATGAGGTACGTGCGCCCGCGGGTCAGCGCGTACGCCCGCGCCGCCCGGTGGAGCGCGATCCCGCCGCGCGGGCTCACGCCCATGCGGAGCCGAGGGGACGTCCGCGTCCGCTGCACGATCTCCATGAGATCGTCGAGGATGGCCGCATCGACCGTGACGTCGTCGATCCGTTTCTGGAGCTGAAGCACCTGCTCCGGCGTGAGCACCGTCCGGAGGCGCTCGAGGACCGGCTGCGCGGTGGACGACTCCGAGAGGATGCGCCGCTCGGCGTCGGCGTCCGGATACCCCACGGTGATCCGCATGAGGAACCGGTCGAGCTGGCTCTCGGGGAGCGGATACGTCCCGTGGTGCTCGAGCGGGTTCTGGGTGGCCACCACGAGGAACGGGCGCGGGAGCTCCAACGTCTCGTCGTCGATGGTCACGCGGCCTTCCTGCATCGCCTCCAGGAGCCCGCTCTGAGTCCGCGGGGGAGCCCGGTTGATCTCGTCGGCGAGCAGGACGTTGGTGAAGATGGGCCCCGGACGAACATCGAACTCGGTCGTGCGCGGATCGTACACCGACACCCCCAGGACGTCCGACGGGAGGAGGTCGGACGTGAATTGGATGCGGCGGAAGCCCAGCCCCAGCGTCTTCGCGAGGGCGTGGGAGAGCGTGGTCTTCCCGACCCCCGGAACGTCCTCGAAGAGAACGTGGCCTCCGGCGAGTAGGGCGGCGAGCGCGAGCTGAACGACTTCCCGTTTGCCGTGGAAGACGGTCTCCACCTCTCCGACCAGGTGGTCGAGGAGCTCCAGCGAAGGACGCGTCTCCCGCGCGGGCGCCGTCGTGACGTACTCTGGCATCAACACCTTCCACTGCGAGGAGCGTGCTGCCCGGGGGTGTATCGGACCTGTCGGGTGGGGGGATCCCGCGCGGACCCGGCGGACCCTCGCGGGCCGGGTTTTCGGAGTGAAAAAGTATAACACTCACAGGGTGAAAAAGGTTCTCACGCGGGGCCCGTGCCCGCTTGACCCCACCCGGTGGCATGGGGTAGGTTGATCCCGATTTTTCGGGCATGTTCCGATTCGTCACAAGCGGATCGAATATTGAGCGGAACATCCCTCCTTGCGCCGGCTCCCTAGGCGCTTCGCTTCGTTCAGGACCTAGCCTTCGAATGAAACAGCACTGGCTGATCGGCGGCCTCGCCGGCGTGTTCGCCCTCGGCGGGCTCGCGTTCGTCCAGGGAGGAGGCACCGCGGATAGTGGTGCCGAGAGCGCCGCGGAATCCTCCGTCCAGCCCATCGCGTTTCCGCATGACGTTCATGCCGGCAGCGAGGACGGACAGGCGAACATGGACTGTCAGTTCTGCCACTTCTCGGCGGAGCGTTCCGTCGACGCGGGCATCCCGTCCGTGTCGACGTGCTGGGGCTGCCACCAGGTGGTGCAGGGCCGGAACAACCCGGAGGAGGTCGCCAAGATCCAGGAGTACGTGGAAAGCGGCGAGCCGATTCCGTGGGTGCGTATCTACAAGATCTCCGACCATGCCCACTTCCCTCACATGCGGCACGTGAACGCGGACGTCTCGTGCCAGACGTGCCACGGTGAGGTGCAGGAGATGGGCGTACTCTCCGAACGAGACCCGGCCTGGGGTGGCGACAACATGGGCTGGTGCGTCGACTGCCATCGCGAGAACGAGGCGTCCATCGATTGCGCCGTCTGCCACTATTAGCCGCCACTCGGGCCGGATACGAACCATGACTGATGGCATAAAGAGGCGCGACTTTCTCAAGGTGCTCGGGGTTTCGGGCGCCAGCGCGACACTGACCGGGTGCTCCACCGGAGACGTCGAGCGCCTGATTCCATACGTCGTGGCACCCGAGGAGATCACTCCCGGGGTGGCCACCTGGTATACGACGGCGTGCGGCGGTTGCTCCGCCGGGTGCGGGATGTGGGTCCGCACCCGCGAGGGCCGGGCCGTGAAGGTGGAAGGCAACCCCGACCATCCGGTCTCGCAGGGCGGGCTCTGCACGCGCGGGCACGCCACGCTCCAGCACCTCTACAACCCGGACCGCTTCCCGGGCCCGATGATCCGGGAGGGCGACCGGCTTCGCCAGGGAACGTGGGACGAGGCCGAGCGCCTGCTGGCGGCCCGGATCCGCAGCCTGCCGGAAGAGCAGGGCGTGCTGTTCATCGGAGGCGATGTCGGTCCGACGCTGAGCACGCTGATCGACGACTTCATGGGCGCGGTCGGGGGAGAGCGGATCGGCTACGATGCCGTCTCCGACGCGCCGCTGCGGGAGGCCGTTCGCATCGCGTACGGCAGCACCGGCCTGCCGGAGTACGATATCGAGAGCGCGCGCCTGCTCCTCTCCTTCGGCAACGACTTCATCGAGACGGGCAGCCAGCCGGTCGCGCACCAGAGGGGGCTCGCGCGCATGAGCGGGGTGGGCGAGGACGGCTCGAAGGGCCGGTTCGTCTTCCTAGGCTCGCGCCTGTCCCTGACCGGCCTGAACGCCGACGAATGGATTCCGATCCGGGCCGGGTCGGAGGCCGCGGTGGCGCTCGGGATGGCGTCGGCCCTCGCCCGGGGAGGCGCCGCGGGTCCGTACGAGAATCTGCTGCAGGCGTATACTCCCGCCGAGGCCGCCGAGGCCTCGGGCGTGGGCGAGGACACCATTCGTGAGCTCGCGGAGCGCTTCGCGGGCGAGGAGCCGAGCCTGGCCCTCGGGCCGGGTGCGGGGGTGCATCACCGCAACGCGACCGCCGCGAACCTCGCCGTGCTCATCCTCAACGAGGTCGCCGGCAACGTCGGCCGCACCGTCCGCTACGGACGGGAGCCCGCGGGCGCCACGAGCTCCTACATGGAGATGGAGCGCGCCATCGGGCGGATGGCCGCCGGGGAGATCGGCGTCGTCATGGTGCACGGGACGAACCCCGCGTACTCCCTTCCGGAAGGGGCGGGGTTCGCCGACGCCTTCGGGCAGGTCCCCTACAAGGTGTCGTTCGCGTCCGCGCCGGACGAGACGACCGAGGTGGCGGATCTGGTGTTGCCGGACCGTCACTTCCTCGAGGCGTGGGGCGACACCGCCGCTCGCTCGGGGGTGACGACCATCCAGCAGCCCGTCATGCAGAACGTGCCCCACTTCGACAGCAAGCAAGCGGGCGACGTGCTCCTCGCGGTGGGGGGGCACCTCGAGCAGGACTTCGGGGCCAGCACGTTCTACGAGTACCTACGGGCCGCGCATCGGGCGGCGCACGATCCCGCCGACGGCGACTTCGAGCGCGCGTGGCGGGCGGCGCTCCGCCGCGGCGTCGTGGAGCGCCCGGACGGAGCCGGCACGGTGCCACAGCTCCGGGCGCCGGACGCCGCGCTGACCTTCGACGTGCCCTCGTTCGACGGTGATGGCGACCTGACGCTGATGGTGCACCCCTCGTCGCGCTTCGGCGGCGGCGAGTTCTCGAACAGCCCCTGGTTGCTCGAGCTCCCCGACCCGGTGTCGAAGATCACGTGGCACTCCTGGCTCGAGATCCATCCCACCACGGCCGAGGCGCGCGGCATCCGGGAAGGCGACATCGTCACCGTCACCTCGCCGCACGGAGAGGTGCAAGTTCCGGCCTGGCTCTACCCGGGCATCCGGGAAGACACGGTGGCGCTCGCCATGGGCGGAGGCCACACGAACATGGGCCGCTGGGCGACCGGCCAGGGCGTCAACGCGGTGCGCCTCCTTCCCGCTTCGGCGGAGCAGCCGTCCGGGACCCTCGTCACGGTCGCCACGACCGTCACGGTCACCCCGACCGGCGAGCGCCGCCTGCTCGCGAGCATCGAGGGCTCGGACGACCAGCACGACCGGCCCATCGCCCCGGCGGTCGCGTTGGCCGAGCTGGGACACGCCGCCGACGAGCACGCCGAGGAAGATGCGCACCACGGCGAGCTTCAGGAGCTCCAGGGCGTCGGCGGCTTCGTGCCGGTGCCCGGTGAGGACGGCGCGCCGCAGGCCTTCCCGCTCGAAGGCTCCCGCCACGGCGAGTACGCCGACGCGCAGGAAGGCCCGCGTTGGGCCATGGCCATCGACCTCGACAAGTGCACCGGCTGCAGCGCCTGCGTCACGGCGTGCCAGTCCGAGAACAACGTCCCGTGGGTCGGCGAGGACCAGATCCAGATGGGCCGGGAGATGAGCTGGATCCGGCTCGAGCGCTTCTACGAGCACATCGACGCCACGCAGGCGAGCCATCTCGACGTGCGCTTCCTGCCCATGCTGTGCCAGCACTGCGGCAACGCGCCGTGCGAGCCGGTCTGCCCCGTATTCGCCACCTACCACACGCCCGAAGGGGTCAACGCGCAGGTCTACAACCGTTGCGTGGGCACGCGGTACTGCGCCAACAACTGCCCGTACAAGGTCCGCGTCTTCAACTGGTATCGGTTCACGGACGACGTGCCCGAGCCCATGAACTGGCAGTGGAATCCGGACGTGACCGTGCGCGACAACGGGGTCATGGAGAAGTGCAGCTTCTGCATGCAGCGGATCCGGGACGCGGAGAACCGCGCGGCGCTCGAAGAGGGACGGGAGGTCCGGGACGGCGAGATCGTGCCGGCCTGCGAGCAGAGCTGCCCGGCCGAGGCGATCGTTTTCGGCAACATCCGTGACCCCGATTCACGGGTGGCTCAGGTCGTCGCGAACGAGCGGACCTACAAGGTCCTCGACGAGTTCATCAACACCCAGCCTGCCGTGAACTACCTGAAGAAGGTCACGTTCCACGAAGTGACCGGGGGCCACGAGTAATGGCCGTCGGAACCACCGAGCGCGGCGCGCTCACGCATCCGGACGTCGAGCGGCTCGACGACGTCAACCGCGATGTCCTCAAGATGCTCTCCGCCCCCGGCAAGGGGTGGTGGGCGCTGTTCGCCCTGTGCATCGCCGGGGTCGGCCTCTTCTTCGTCTCCTGGATCTATCAAATGGTTCGGGGGATCGGGGTTTCGGGGCTCAACTCGCCGGTCGGCTGGGGTGTCTACATCACCACCTTCGTCTTTTGGGTGGGTATCGCCCACTCGGGGACGCTCATCTCGGCGATCCTGTTCCTCTTCAGGGCGCCGTGGCGACAGTCGATCTACCGCGCGGCGGAGGCGATGACCGTCTTCGCGGTCATGACCGCGGGGCTCTTCCCGCTCATTCACGTGGGTCGGCTGTGGCACGCGTACTGGCTCGTGCCCTACCCGAACTCCCGCTTCCTCTGGCCGAACTTCAAGTCGCCCCTGGTCTGGGACGTCTTCGCGGTCACCACGTATTTCACCGTGTCCGCGGTCTTCTTCTACCTGGGCACCATCCCGGACGTGGCCGCGGCGCGCGACCGCGCGACCGGACTCCGCAAGAAGCTCTACTCCGTCATCTCGATGGGGTGGCAGGGCACGGACCGGCAGTGGCACCACTTCGGGAAGGCCTACATCTTCCTGGCCGCCCTCGCGACCCCGCTCGTGCTCTCCGTGCACTCGGTCGTCTCCTGGGACTTCGCCATGGGGATCGTGCCCGGCTGGCACGCCACGATCTTCGCGCCGTACTTCGTGGCGGGCGCCATCTTCTCCGGGGTCGCGATGGTGATCACCCTCACCGTGCCGCTCCGCAAGATCTTCGGGCTCGAGGCGTACCTCACGACCAAGCACTTCGATGCGATGGCGAAGCTGTGCCTGCTCACGTCGCTCATCGTGCTGTACGCCTATCTGACCGAGTTCTTCATGGCCTGGTACAGCGGTGAGGAGATCGAGCGGACCGCCTTCTGGAACCGTCTGTTCGGACAGTACTGGTGGGCTAGCTGGACCATGCTGGTGTGTAACGGGCTCGTGCCGATCATGCTCTGGTTCAAGCGGGTGCGGCATTCGATTCCGGCGCTCTTCGTCATCTCGATCTTCATCAACATCGGGATGTGGTTCGAGCGCTTCGTCATCGTCGTCGTTTCGCTTTCGCACGAGTTCGAGCCGTTCGCCTGGGGCGCGTACCGACCGTCGCTCACCGAGATGGGGATCATGGTCGGGAGCTTCTTCTGGTTCGGCTTCTGGTTCCTGCTCTTCACCCGGTTGCTTCCGCCCGTCGCCATTCAGGAGCTGAAGGAAGTCCTGCCGGCGCCCAACCGGAAGCAGGAAAAGGAGGCTCACTGATGAGTGAGGGGAAGCAGGGGTTGCTCGCGTCGTTCGAGTACCTCGACAGCACGGTGGACACGATCGAGGGGCTCAAGAAGGCGGGCTTCGAGGACCTCAAGGCGTTCGCGCCGTACCCGGAGCACCACATCGAGGACGCGCTCGGCTACGGCCAGAGCCCGGTCCGGGTGTGGACGCTGGTGGGCGGCCTGACCGGCACCGCGACCGGCTTCGCGTTCACGACCTGGACGTCCATGGACTGGCCGCTGGTCGTCGGGGGCAAGCCGATCGTCTCCATTCCCGCCTATGTCGTGATCGCGTTCGAGATGACCGTGCTGTTCGGGGCGCTCGCTACGGTCATCGGGCTCTTCGTGCTCTCCCGGCTTCCCAACTTCAAGCCGGCCGTCGTCTACGATCCGGAGTTCACCGCCGGACGCTTCGGCGTCTACGTGGAGGCTCCGGCTGAACGCCTCGAGGAGGCGCGCAGGATCATGAACGAGCAGGAACCGGTGGAGCTGCGGGAAGGGGAGGCGGCCCATGCGTAAGGCGATGACGGCGGTCTGCGTTCTGGCCGTGCTCGTGAGCTCGGGCTGCAAGCCGCTCGACGACGCGATGGTCGCGGTGTTCGGGCGCAGCATGCGGGACCAGCGCAGCTTCGATCCCTACGAGAACACTCGCCCGCCACCCGAGAACTCGGTCGCCTTCTCGTTCGGCACCGTGCCCGCGCGGGACGGCGAGGTGAACCTCGGGCAGCCCGAGGGGGTGGACGTACCCCACTTCACGCAGAACGACCTCGGGACGCCCGGCGTGGGCAACGAGGTCATCCAGGGGCTCGAGAACCCCATCGACCCGAACGACGAGGAAGCCCTGGCGCGCGGGCAGGAGCTCTACGAGCGCTACTGCATCGTGTGTCACGGCCCCGACGGCATCGGCGCCAACGCGTACATCGCGGAGCAGCACCCCATCCTCCCGCAGTACAACATCTCGGGTGAGCCGGCCGTGAATTACAGCGATCAGTACATCTACGCGATGATCCGGGTCGGGCGAGCCCTCATGCCGGGGCTCGGGAGCCGCATCACCCACTTCGACCGCTGGAAGGTCGTGAACTACGTGAGAACGCTTCAGGCGCAGGCGGACGACTAACCCATGGCGCACATCCACGTACCCTCGGACATCCCGGTCCGCTACCTCCCCCGGTCGAAGTCGGCATCGCGCCTCGCGGGCACGCTCTTCGTCGTCGGGCTGCTGGCGTTCGTCATCCGGCTCGGCCAGAATCCGGACGAGGCCTGGATCAGCTACGTCTCGAACTGGCTGTTCTTCACCAGCATCGCGATGGGCGGGGTCCTCTTCGCCGTCGCCACCTGGATCGTCAAGGCCAAGTGGAACTGGTCCATGCGCCGCGTGAGCCAGGCGTTCGCGGCGTTCCTTCCGGCGTCGTTCGTGCTCCTGTTGCCCATGCTCGGCCTCGGGGAGAGCTATTTCCCCTGGATCGAGGCGATGGTCGACGATCCGATCGTCCAGGAGAAGGCGGCCTACCTGAACATGCCGTTCCTCATCTCGCGGAACGTGATCGGGCTCCTCCTCCTCTTCGGGCTCGGCATCTACTTCGTCTACCTCGCCGTTCGGCCCGACCTGGGGCTCGTCGAGGGCGCCGAGGAAGACGATCCCGTACGCGCTTCGTGGAGGGAGCGGCTCACCCTGGGGTGGACCGGGCAGGAGCAGGAGGAGGTCACGAGCTATCGCCGGATGACGACGATGGCGCCCGCCATCGTGCTCATCTACGCGGTGGTCATGAGCATCGTGAGCTTCGACTGGGCCATGTCGCTCGAGCCGCACTGGTTCAGCACGATGTTCGGCGCCTGGTTCTTCATGGGCGCGTTCTGGGGCGGCATCGCCGCGACCGCGCTCTGGAGCCTCTACCTGCGGACGCGGCACAAGGACTTCGCCAACCACATCGGGCTGCAGCAGCGGCACGACATCGGTAAGCTGACCTTCGCGTTCACGGTGTTCTGGACCTACCTGTTCTTCTCCCAGTACATCGTGATCTGGTACGGGAAGCTCCCGTGGGAGCAGGCCTGGATCATCAATCGCTCCGGCGAGGAATGGGGCGGTTTCTCCGTTCTCGTGATCGTGCTGTGCTTCCTGGTGCCGTTCGTCGGTCTGATCGGACGCAAGGCGAAGATGAAGCCGAAGCTGCTCGCCTTCTTCGCCTCGGTGATCATGGTCGGGCTGTGGCTCGAGCGGTACGGCCTCATCGCGCCGTCGCTCCATCACGAAGGGGACCCGATCTTCTCGATCTGGCATCCCCTCATCGGGTTGATGTTCCTCGGCCTCTACATCGGCTCCGTGCGCTGGTTCCTGAGCACCTTCCCGGCCATGCAGATCTGGCAGCCGATGGTGGATCCGGAGTCGGTCGAAGCGGAGGTGCCGGCGCCGGCGGGACGCTGAGCGCGGGGCCTTCAGCCCGTATACAGGTCCGCGGCCGCGCGCGCCGACGTCACGATCCCGCGGATCATGGCCGACGAGAGGCCGTGGTGCTCCATCTCGTTGAGACCGGTGATGGTGCAGCCGCGCGGCGTCGTGACCCGGTCGATCTCACCCTCCGGATGCGCGCCGTCGCGGAGCGCCAGGGACGCCGCGCCCTTCGCGGTCTGGGCCGCCAGCAGCGCCGCGTCCTCCGGATGGAAGCCGATCTCGATGCCGCCCTGGGCGGCCGCGCGCACGGTTCGCAGGAAGAACGCGATGCCGCACGCGCACAGCGCCGTCGCCGGGACGATCATCTCTTCCGGGATGACCAGCGTTCGCCCGACCACGCCGAAGAGCTCTTCGGCCTCCTGAAGCAGCTCGTCCCGCCCTCCTTCCTCGACGGCGAGGCAGGTCATGGACTCGCCGATGAGGACGGCCGTGTTCGGCATCGCGCGCACGACCGGCACGGGCTTGCCGCATGCGTCCTGGATGGCCTGGATGGACGCTCCCGAGACGACCGAGACGACCCGATGTCGCTCGGGGTCGAGCTCCGGCCCGATCTCCTCGAGCAGTCCGGCGAGCTGCTGCGGCTGCACGGCGATCACGATCAGCCTCGCCCCACGCACCGCGGCCTTGTTGTCGTCGGTGACCACGTAGCCCTGCGCTTCGAGGGGCGCGAGCTTCTCGGTCTGCCGCCGGGTGAGCGCGATGCGCTCGGGCGTGAACATGCCGGCGCCCGCCCATCCGCGCGCGAGCACCGCGCCGAGGTTGCCTCCGCCAAGGATCGCTACGTCATAGGGTCGCTTCATCTCGGTTTCGCTCACCTTCGTACCTTCCGAATTGGGCGCGGTCCCGAGGACCGCGGCGTGCGATGGATTCCCGGTCGATGCCCGCCCGCATGCCCTCTCGCGCGGGTGGCGGGGGAAGGGCTAACGTAATGCCTCTGGGAACGTTTCCGGAGTAACTACGATGGACACCATGGAGCCCAAGCGCCGCCCACTCTCGTGGTCCCTCGTTCTGCTGGCCCCGGTTCTGGCGGCGGCTGGGTGTTTCTACGACGGACCGACCGACGTCGAGGAAGTGGAGTTCGAGGTGATCGAGGAGGTGACCTTCGATTCCAGTCTCGGCATCGATCTCGCCCGGATGATTCGACTCCCGACGGGTATCTACATCGAGGACCTCTCGGTCGGCGAGGGCCCGGGGGTCGAATTCGGTGACTTGGTGGAGATCGTCTACACGGGATACCTGCGGGACGGCGTGGAGTACCTTCCGGAAGACACGATCGACTTCCAGATCGGGGGCGAGGTCGTGCCCGAAGGGGTTCACCTCGCCATGATCGGCCAGCAGGCCGGCGGGGAGCGCCTGATGGTCATCCCCCCGGAGCACGGCTACGGTGCCCGCGGCTACCAGAACGTGCCGGCGGGCTCGATCCTGATCTTCGAAGTGGAGCTGGTGGGGATCAACCAGTAGGTCCCACGCTGCACGCTCGCCCTGTGGCGTTCGGCCGGTTCTCCACTAACTTTGTACAATGCTTGCGCGTCTTGTGCGCAACGCACGCCGCCATGGCCGGACCGCGAAGGATCGGTCCGGCCCCGTCCCTGGGTGGAGGATCCCCGATCCGATGAACACGTTGTCGTTAGGTCGCCGTAGCCTCGTCGTCGCAGCTCTCGTGGGCGCGCTCGCCCTGCAAGGCTGTTCCTCGAACCTCCGCACCGGGGCGTTGGGTGGCGCGGCCGCGGGCGCCGTGGTGGGCGGCATCGCGAGCGGAACGGCTCGCGGGGCCATCATCGGCGCCGCCGTGGGTGGCGCGGCCGGTACCGCCATCGGCGCCGTCATGGACCGCCAGGCCGAAGACCTCCAGGACAAGCTCCCGAACGCGCAGGTGGAGCGGGTCGGCGAGGGCATCGCCGTGACCTTCGATTCGGGGATCCTCTTCGACATCGACTCGTCCGATCTGCGCACGGAAGCGCAGCAGAACCTGAGGGATCTCGTGGCGTCGCTCGAGGAGTACGACGGGACGGAAGTCCTCGTCGTCGGGCACACCGACTCCACGGGTGCGGCCTCGTATAACCAGGGGCTCTCGGAGCGGCGTGCCTCGTCCGCGCGGACGTTCCTCGTCGGAGCCGGCCTGGACGCCGGCCGGGTGCGTGCGGTCGGCATGGGCGAGAACGAGCCCATCGCGTCGAACGAGACCACCGCGGGCCGCCAGGAGAACCGGCGGGTCGAAGTCGCGATCTTCGCCAGCGAGGAGATGCAGCAGGAGATGCTCCGCCGCCACGGCGGTTGATGCAGGGGGCCTCCAGCGACGCGCGGATCGAGGCGGCGCTGGAGGCGCGCCTGCCGTCGGGGGCTTCGGCCGCGGTCTGGCCGCGCTCCCATGTAGAAGTGCCGGAGCTCGGGCCGCGAGAAGCCGGGGCGGTGCGCCGGGCGGTGCCTCGGCGCCGAGCCGAGTTCGCCCGCGGCCGCCACTGCGCCCGTGAAGCGCTTCACCGGGCCGGATGGAGCGGCGGGTTCGTGGAGATCCCCGTGGGCGATGCGCGCCAACCGTTGTGGCCGGACGGCTTCACGGGCTCCATCACGCACTGTGACGGGCTGGTCGCAGCCGTGGCGGCGCCCGTCCAGCCACACGTCGTCTCTCTCGGCTTGGATGCCGAGGTAGCGCGTCCGCTGCCCGAGGAGGTGCGCGCCCAGGTCCTGACCCCCGAGGAGCGGACGCTCGGCGGCGCGGTGACGCCGACGCTGGTGTTCAGCGCCAAGGAGGCCATTCACAAGGCGCTCTTTCCGGTGACCGGAATCTGGCTGGATTTCCTGGACGTGACCCTGAGCTTGGATCAGGAGCAGTCCGCGTTTTCCGCGGCCCGAGCGCCCGACGCGTCCATGAGCACACCGCTGACGGAGCGGCTCCGTGGCCGGTACCGGATCGGAGACGGGCTCGTGTTGGCCCTGGCGTGGCTCCCGGATGCCGGGACCGGGACGTAGCCGGCATGTTGCGAATTGCCATGAAACTCGCAATTCCGACCCCAAGGAGACCCCGGCGAAGGTCCTTGCCGCCGCCGGTCCATGCCCGTTAAGTGACCGTGTCACAGCGGCTTGAGCGAATGTCGCAGGGTCGGGGCTCGGCGCTTGCACGTTTCGGCTGTCCAAAGCCCCCCACTTCGACGAAGGACCCGCCGACTCCAACGCGTGCTCTCTCCATTGATGACCTCTCACCGATACCTCGCCCGCCGGCCGCGACTCGGCTTCACCATGGTGGAGCTGCTGTTCGTGCTGGTCATCGTATCCGTGGTCGCCGCGATCGGGCTCCCGCGCTTTTCGGATTGGCTGGCCTACCATCGCGTCGAAAATGCTGCGCGTGTCGTCGCGGGAGACTTCGAGAACGCGCTGGCGCTCGCCGGTCGCCAGAGCACTCCCGTCCGCGTCGCGTACGACGCCACCGACATGGAGCTCCGGGTGACGGACCGCGCCACGGGAACAGTCCTGCACCGGCGTCGGCTCGGTGGGGGCTCGGAGTTCCCGGTCGGCTCGGCGACTTTCACCGGTGCCCCGGTGGACGTCTATCCGAGCCGCGAAGTGTCGGCTCCGATCTCGGTGACGCTCGTCGCCGGCGAGCACTCCCGCCGCGTCCACATGTCGAGTGCGGGTTTCATCCGGATCGTGAGCTCATGAGCGCCGCGACTCCCCGCGGGCAGGCCGGCTTCTCGCTCGTGGAGGCCTTGGTGGCCATCGTGCTGGTCAGTGTCGTGGTGCTCGGCCTGGCCCCCGTGATGTTCGATGCGGCGTCGAGGCAGGCGGTGGATTCGGGCGGCGCGGAGCGTGACGCGATTCTCTTGGGCGAAGCGAATCGCCTTTCGACGCTCCCCGTCCAGGCCCTCGCCGGCGAGGCAGGTTGCCGGACGCTCCCTCCCCAGGCTCACAACTATGAGCACGACCTGTGCGTCACTGTCCAGCCGATGGGGGGCGCCCAAGTTCGAGTCGGCGTGTCCGTAACGCCCGACGCCGACCTCGTGCAGGCGGACTCGGTGGTTCTTTACCGCAGGGCCGGAGGCCAGGGGAATCCGTTCAACACCGGGGGGTCACCATGAGGTCGGAACCGCGGCCCGAGCGAGGTAAGACTGCACGGGCGAGACACGGAATGACGCTCGTCGAGATGCTGGTCGGCCTCGTCGTCAGTGGGATCATGCTGGGAGCGCTCGTGGGACTGTTCATCAATCAGTCCCAACTGACCGGCGACCGAGCTTCCCGCCGGGTGGCTCGCGACGTCGTCCGGAGTGGGTCCCAGATTCTGTCGGCGGACATACGGCGCCTCGAGAGCTCGGGCGGGGTCGAGGCCGCGTCGGCCGATTCCGTGACGCTGCGCGTTCCGCTCGCCATCGGCCTCGTGTGCGGAAGCTCGGGCGGCGGCAGTCCGTCGACGACCGTCAGCCTCCTGCCCACGGATTCGGTGCGGTATGCCACGGCGGCGGTCTCGGGGTTCGCCTGGCGTAGCCAGGCCGGTGCCTATACCTACATGCCGACGACGGGGCTCGGCTCCGGCACCGCGAGCACGTGCTCCTCGGCGTCCGTCAGCACCCTGTCGGGAGGCCGGGTGGTGGAGCTCACGGCGGGGAGCGGAGCGATTCCGGCCGGGGCTCCAGCGTTGCTGTACGAGCGCATCCGTTACGCGTTCACTGATACGGGGTCGGGCGTGGCCCTCGTCCGGACCCTCGTCGAATCGGGAGACCGGGAGGTCCTCGTGACGAACTTCAGCGACGGCGGGACCCGCTTCCGCTTCTTCGTGGGGTCGAGCGGGACCGCACAGGATGCGCCGCCGGCCGACCTGAGCGACCTGACCGGCCTCGAGCTCGTGCTCGAGGGACAGGGTGACCGACCGAGGGTGTCGGACGGAGCTGTGGCGACCGTGCCGTTGACGGTGCCCGTTTACTTCAAGAACCAGATGAACTGACATGCCTCACGACGGAGCCGGAACGATGAAACACACGCAGAGCCGGGCCGGGTTCGCCTTGCCCATGGCGATTTTCCTGCTCCTGGTCACGACGGGAGCCGTCATGACGACTCTGGCGCAGACGTCGACCGAGCGTCGCGTCTCGGACAGCGGCGCGACGGGTGAGCGGGCGCTGGTCCTCGCGGAGTCCGGCCTGGCACGGCTCGACGAGCTCGGATTCGACTTCGCCTCTTCGGTTCAGGACTCCGCCCGCATCACCATGTCGGACGGGTTCGCCGACGTCGTCATGGAGCGCGTGCGGGCACCGACGAGCACCGAGCGCGCCGTGTTCGTCGTGCGCGCCCGCGGCGTGCAGACTCAGGGCGGCTGGTCCGACGCCCCGAATGCGGTGCGCACCGTCGTTCGACTCGGCGAGTGGGTCGAGGGAACCATGCAGGTGCACGCCGGATGGACGAGCCTCACCGGTCTCCGGAAGAACGGGAACGCGGGCTCGCTGAGCGGAATCGATCAGTGCGGCGTCCAATCGCCGGTGGCGGGCGTGGCCGTGCCGGATTCGCCCGGCTACAGCGGACACAGCGGGCCGGTGAGTGGCAGCCCGCCGATCAAGAGTATCGGCTCGACGCCCGGGAACGCGGCGGCCCAAGTCCACATCGACTGGGCCGGGATCGTCGACGGCAGCGCGCTCGAGCCGGACTACGTCTATCCCGACGACGGATGGCCGAGTGACTTCGACGACTGGCCGGTCATCTACGTGGACAATCCGGGCAGCGGCTTCTCCCTTCCCGACAGCGGGCGCGGAACCCTCATCGTGCGCGGCGACCTCACCATCTCGGGCAGTCGGAGCTGGGACGGCATCGTACTGGTGGGCGGAGAGCTGACCTCGAACGGCAACAACAGGGTGCGTGGCGCGACGATCACGGGTCTGAACGTGAAGCTGGGCGAGACACCGGGCGAGAGCGACGTCGGAAACGGGAACAAGTCCTACGTCTACAACTCCTGCAACGTTCAGGACGCCATGCAGAGCCAGGCATCGCTCAGGATCCTGGACAACACCTGGCTCGATACATGGGCGCAGTACTGATCGCCGAGGGCGACAGCCCGGATTCGGGGAGGTAGCGTGAAGGTATTGATCGCGGACGACGACCCGACCACTCTCCAGTATCTGGCCACCGGGCTACGGGGCAAGGGCTTTGAGGTCGATACCGCGGCCGACGCGATGCAGGCCGTCATGAAGGCCGTTCGCTCAGGGCCGGACGTGGTCCTCCTCGACATCAAGATGCCGGGTGGGACCGGCGTCACGGCGCTCCAACGGATCAAGAAGTCCGCCAAGACCGCGAGTGTCCCGGTGATCGCGATCACCGGCAGCCCGACCGACCAGATCCGTCGAGAGGTCCTCGACCTCGGTGCCGTCGATTGTCTGGAGAAGCCCATCGATGTGGACGAGATCGCCGCGATGATGGAGCAGATCGCCGACGGGTGAGCCGTCGATACGCTCCGAGTGATCCACGCCCGGGACCAGCTCGTCGATCCGGGCTTCCAGCCGCTCACGCATGGCTTCCACCTCTGCCCGTTGGGCCGCCACGCGGTCGAGGATTTGCGTCTCGGCGGTTTCCACCCGGCTTCGTGCGTCCTGCACGAGGGGCTGGATCCGGCTGTCGACCTCTTCGCGGAGCCGGGCTTCGGCCGCTTCGATCTCCCGGCCGAGCTCGCGGCGGAGGCTCTCGGCCACGGCCGAGCCGATGTTGGACTGCACCGAGAGCGAGGGGTCGGAGAGGCTGCCCGAGAGGCCCATGGTGAGGCTCACCTGGTCGAGACCGCTCACCGCGCGCCAGAGAAAGTCACGGGCCCATTCGGCCGATCCCGTCCGGAGGTCGTCGGCGGAGGTGCCGGAGAGCGACTGGGCCAGGGTGCGTGGCGCGTCGTCGTCCGTGTCGGAGGCGGCGGCTCCGGCCCGGAGCCAGGAGATGTCGTCGGAGCTCCAGTGCATGCGCGCGTCGATCTCGTCTCCGACGCGGCGGAGGTCGAACGCCGCGTTTCCGAGCCCGAGGTCGACGCGGGCGTCGAAGGCGTCGAGGTCGAGCGCGGGGAGTCCGATGCCGTCCAGGGTGAGCGAGACCGAGTCGCGGATCGTCTCCGTGGTGTGGTCGAGCACGGCCGCCAGGCTGAGCCCTTCGGGTCCCTGGGCGCTCTCGGCCCGCCCGGCCAATAGCTCGATCGGACGACCCACCAGGCTGGGCTGGGAGGTGAGGTTGCGCAGGTTTGCGGTGTACTGCCCGGCCGCCGGGCCGTCCCCGGCGATCTCCAGGCCCAGCTCGCCACGCTCCAGCAGGAACGAGGGGTACGTGGCGCGGCCCGGGAACTCCACGGTCGTGCCCTCGGCGCGGGCGCGCTTGGGGCCGGGACGGTTGCGCGGGTCGAGTCCCGGCGGAAGGAAGCCTTCGGCCTTCTGTGCCCAGTAGAGCACGGGCTTGAGCCAGGTCAGCGCCGTGCCGCCGAAGAGGGCGGGCGAGATGTCGGGCGCGTCCAGCGACGGCAGGTCGAGCAAGCCCCGGGCGTAGGCGAGATCCCGAGCCCTGAGCTCCTGGAACTCCCCGGCCGCGGAGCGGAGTGACCCGACGCCGGCACGGACGTCGTCGTCGAGCGCGGCGATCTCCTCTTCGAGATCGGTCAGTCGATCCAGGGCATTGCGGCCGTCGCGGACCAGCCCCGGGACCCGAGTGGCGTTGAGGGGCGTGAGGCTGAAGTCCTCGAGCCGCTGGACCACCGCCCGCAGCGAGTCGATACGCGGCCGGGGGTCGAGGCTTTCGAGCCGGTCCTGCCAGCCGCTACGGAGCGAGTCCGCCCGGTCCACCAGTGCGCGCGCGTGCTGGACCGTGCGAAGGCTGTCGGTGGAGATCGCGTCCGTGCGCACCACGGTCGAGAGCCCGTCGAGGCTGAGCGGCGGCAGGTCGATCTGGTTCGCCCAGGCATCGACCTCCCGGAAGAGCGCGCCCGACTCGGGGTCGGGGTTCTCGAGGGCCCCGGAGGTCTCGCGCGGCGTGTTGAAGCGCACGCCGGTCACCACGAGGTCCTGCACGACCACCTTTTTCGACAGGAGCGGCTCGAGCAGCAGGTCGACCAGGATCTCGTCGGCCTCGAAGAGGTTCGTCATCGGGGCGTTCGGGTTCGTGACCTGGAGGCCGTTCAGCCGCACGCTGCCGTCCGTGGGGCGCACGTCCGCCGCGTCGAGGTCGACCGCCGCACCCGACGATGGACGCGCCCGTGGCTTCCACGCCTCGCTCGACGAGGCTGTCCGCCCAGAGCCAATAGCCCACCCCCAGCAGAAGGAGGACCACCAGGAACACCACGAGGCCCGGTGGCCGCAGGATATGGGACTTCCGGCGCTTGCGGGCCGGGGCCGCGGATGCGGATTCCGGAGTGGTCGTGTTCGGTCGGTCGCTCATCAGCCCCCCGGCCGGAAGAGGCGGTAGGCGTTGTACAGCTTCGAGGCACGGAGCGCCCGGAAGAACCTCGCGTCCTTGTAGCGCTCGTAGATGGTGGCCCGGTAACGCGCCACGCCGAAGCGGGCCAGGAAGTAGATCGGCACCGAGAGCACGATCCATCCGACGAAGCTACCGACCACGATGGTGTTCGTCGGGTTGGCGAGCGCCAGGACGGGCGTGTTGTAGGCGGCGGCCCAGACGTCACGAAGTCCGCCCGCGTCGAGAAGAAGGGCTCGTCCGACCCGGTCGAACACCGGGTCGAGCAGAAAGCCGACGGGCGTGAAGATCATCCAGCCGAGGAGCGCGCCGGGCACCGAGACGCGAAAGAAGAGGATGGCGGCGACGACGAGCACGTTGTGCAGGTTGAGGAGCGGGGTGAGGCCGAGGCAGGCCCCGACCGCCATGCCCGCGGCCACCTGCCCCGGAGTCCCTTCCGAGTTGAGCGCCTTCACGAGGCTCTGGACGAGCTTGATGATCCAATACATGCGTGAAAGCTACCGCCCGTCGCCTGCCGGTGCACGGGGTGGCGACGTTCGTCAGCTCCGGGCCAGCACCCGCTCGAGGAACTCCACGAAGCGCCGGGCGACCCACGAGGGCGTGAGCTCCTCGACGGGTGTTTGCCCCAGCACGGTGAAGCGGTCGAGCGAGGCTCCGGTCGCCTCCAGAGCGATCACCTGGGCGCCGGGGCCGCCGGTCCCGTCGAGCGGGTCGGCCGGCCCGCGCTCGAACCCCAGACGGATCTCGAAGCCGGACCGCTCGCTCCCGGACGGCGCGAGCCCGGCGAGCGGGCCTCGGTCGGGCTGGAAGCGTACGATCAGCGCGGGCTGATCGTCGTCCAGCCGGTCGTCCAGCGAGACGTCGTGACCCCGTTCGGCCAAGCGGGCCGTCGCCGAGCGCAGCTCCGGAAGAGCAACCCGGTGGAGCGTGTCGAGCGCGGTCTCTTTATGTCGGGTCGGTTCTCGAGCGTCCTCGGCCGGCGTGCTGACGGGTGTCGGAGCCGGTCCTTCGCTCCCCCGAGTGCGGCCTGCGGGTGGGAACGAAGCATTCGGTGCCGGTCGCGGCGGCACCGACCAGCGACGTCCCGACCCTGGTTCCCGTCCGGAGCGCGATGTGTCGGGCTCCGGATTGTCCGCGGTCAGCGGATCGAACGGGTCGAAGGCGTCGGGCGGGTTGCCGGGCATGGTCGTCAGGACAGGTCGAGAACTTCACGGACGAAGGTCAGGAGCTGCTCACGCACCCAGATCTCGTCGAACTCCTCGGCGCTCACCACCGCTTGGTCGCGCGTCGACGACAAGCCCTCTTCGCTCCAGCGCTTCGCGATCACCTCGTCCGAGCCTTCCTCGCCCCACGTCAGCTCGAGCGTCGTGCGGCCCGGCTTCTCGTCGTCGAGCGGGCTGGCCTTCGGGTAGAGGTGGATGCGCACGTTCGGCGGATAGGCGTCCAGGAGCTCCTGGTACACGACCCCGTGCCCCGCCTGCTGCAGCCGCTCGGCCACGTCGCGCGTGTGCTGGAGCGCACAGGCACGCAGATAATCCGCGCCGCGCTTGCGGTCCTCTTCGAGCACCAGCGCCTTCTGGACCAGGCGTCGGGTTTCGTCCTGTTTACGCTGCTCGTATTCGCTGAGCAGGGTTTCGAGCTGATCGCCGGGGGCGTCGAGCATGGGTTGCGTCGCGGGTGGGGTGGATAAAACGGTGCAAAATGCCCTACCTACCTACAAAATGCCTGGCCGTATGTGCGCACACTACCGTTTCGGGGCGCGTGTCCAGGCGGTTGAGCACCTCGCTCAAAAGCAAGGGTCGTGCCCGGGGCGAGCCGTGACGGCGCGGGGTGCGCACGATCCCGGCGCCCCGGGCCCGTGCGTGCCTCCGGAGCCTCGCGGGTCGGTGGCGCCCGGTGTGGCACACGTGCCTCGGTGTGTCGGACCGGAGTCTCGGCCGGCACCAACCCCGTTACGGGACTCATGGCGCAACCGTGATCGTCCGGCTCGAGAGGTCGGCGATTTGTCCGAACCCTTCCACCGTCACCGTGATCGTCGCCTCGCCCTCGCCCTCGATCGAGAGCTCGACGCCACCGCCGTCGACGGTTTCCGGCGAGGCGTGCTCTCCCACGGGGATCGACACCACGACCGAGCCCGTACCGTCCGGAAATTCGTTCGTCACGAGGCTGAGCACCTGTGGGTCGCTGCTCTCGATGTAGGCGCTCACACCCGCCCCCTGTTCCGCGAGGGGGTTCACGGCCCTGGGCACGAAGAAGCCCGAGCCGCTGTCGTAGCCGGCCTCCACCCGGAACGGTTGGTTCGGGTCCGTCGGCCCGTAGCGGTCGTCCAGGTCGGTGAGCACCGCGACCGGCTCGACCACGCTCACGTCCAAGGTGTCGGCGACGAACCTCGGCTCCGAGGCGATGACGCTGAGCTGTCCGGCCTGCGCGAACGGGTCGCCCTGGATCCAGAACGGGACGTCGAGCACGCTGTCCGGCACGGCGAGGTCGAGGGAGCTCGTGCCGGGGGTGAGCGAGTCCGGTGCGAAGAGCACCCGTTCGGGATCAGTGCTCGTGATGGTCATGGTCGAGCCTCCGTGCGCCCACGAGTCCCCGAGATAGAGGACCGCCGGAGCCTGCAGCGAAGCCGGGAGCGCTCCCGAGTAGAAGATGACGAGCTCGGGTGCGCCGACCTCGACGAGCTGGCTCGCGTTCATCTGCCCGAACCCGGGAATCGAGACGCTCGCCTCTGCCGAGCCGATGTCCACCGGGTCGAGCGCGAACCCACCCTCGTCCAGGGAGAACCCGGTGTAGGCGCTCGTCGGTGAGATCTCGGCCGTCACGGACGCCCCGGCGCCTCCGACCGTGGTCGGGAGCAACACGCTCGGATTGTCGCTGCTCAGGGTGACCTCGAGCGGCTCCGCACCGGCACGCACGGCCTGAGTGACGGGCCCGTCCGGAGTGTTCGCGCCCACACCCGCGTACACGATGTTGAGTCCGGTCAGCGTGTCGGGAGCCGGATGAACGCCGTAGAGGCTCACCACCGTCTCGACCACCGCGACATGAACCGTATCGGGCGTGAACCCTTCGGCCGAGGCCACCACGGGGACGGTGTCCCGGACGCCTTCGAGGCCGTGCGGGTGGAAGAAGAAGAGCGGAAAGCCGTCCGGTACGTCGTACGTCGTCGTCGCGGTTCCTTCCACTTCGACATCGGGCGGCGAGACGAGCAGGGCGTCCGGATCGAGGCTCTCGATGGTGACGGTGGTGCCTCCGTGGGTCGTATCGCTGAGCTCACCGGAGTAGAACGCCTGCAGCCCCGCGCCCACCGGCAGCTCCGACGTGATCAGGATGTCACCATCGCCCGTGAACGGCTCCACGACGTCGACCTCTGCGAACGCGACGTTGTTCTCCACCTCCGGGTCCTCGAACTCCACCGGGAGCACGAGCCTCGCCTCGTTCTGCAACGTCGTGCCGGCCGTGCCGTCGTCGACCGTGACCGTCAGGGAGAGCGTGTCCAACGCTCCGGCGGGAAGGAGCTCGAACGACCAGAGGGGCGTGGCGGCGTCCGGGTCGAAGACGCCCGCCGTGGCCTCGAACGACTCGAGGGAGACACCGTCGGGAAGGTGCTCCTCCACGACCAGACCCTCGACGTCGGTTCCACCGCCGTTGAAGACCAGCACGGTGAAGTCGACGGTGTCTCCTTCCTCGACCTGGGTCGCCGAGACCGTCTTGAACACGGCGGGATCACCCGGCGCCGGAAGGACCTCCAGGGTCGTCGTATCGCTGTGCGCGCCCGCCGCCGCCACGATCTCCGTGATCCCCGGCGCGACCGCGGTCACCACGGAGTCGCTCACCACCGCGACCTCCTCCTCGAGCGAGACCCAGAAGACCTCGGGCGCGTCTTCGTCGGTCGAGCTCACTTCCGCGGTGAGGGCCGCCGACGTGCCCTCGAGAAGCTGCCCCGGCACCTCGCCGATCGTGACGCCGGTCACGTGGAGGTTGGCGAGCGGCCCGCGCACGATGTCCACGTCGGCCGGCTCCACCGAGGCGCCGGACTCGAGCGTCATCGGGTCGGTGATCCCGGAGAACTCGACGACCTCCGTGCCTCCCGAGGCGTGGATCAGGCTCAGCTCGACGACCACCTCCGCCGACGAGCTCGCGAGCGGCACGTCGATGTCGATCTCCCAGGACTCTGCCTCCGGATCCACGTCGAAGCGCGCTTCCGTGAGGACCGTGCCGTCGCCCTCGGCCCCGGTCGCCTCGCGCACGACGGCGCGGATGCGGTTGATGGGTAGGGCGGTCTCGTCGGCCGCGCCGGGAATGATGGCGGGCTGGATCGGGAGCCGGAGGCTCGTGTCCGAGGACGGTCCGGTCGCGGGCTCGCCGACGCAGGTAGCGAGGGCGAGCGCCAAGGCGGTGGTGAGGAATCGACGCCGCATGGGTCAGCTCCGTCCGATGATGCCCACGCCTTCCGAGCCCTTCGACTCGCCGGCCATGGCTCTGGCGATCTGTCCGGCCCATACGAGTGCCGCGCGGGCCATCAGGAAGAACGCGAGGGGATATACCACGCTCTGGAACGAGGTCTTGATGACGGCCTTGATCAGGCCCGGACGCGCCGGGCTCTCGGACACCGCGGCCAGCGCGACCGGCACGTTGGTCCAGTAGAGGATGGCGGCGGCGATCATCGCCGTGCCGAGCAGGACCGCCAGCACCACGCCCAGCGACACGCAAAGGCCAGGCTCCGGTCCCACTGGGCCAGCCAGAGCTGGATCAATCGCGAGGCCGAACGAGCACGCTCGAGGAACCCGTTGAAGCTGGCCGTGACCGTGCCGAAGACCCATTCCCGGTTCCCGAAATCGGTCGGAATCCAGGTCAGCACGTTGTCGGCGCCGGCAACCGCGAGTGAACAGCAGTCCCATGCCACCGATGAGCGACCAGAGCCGCCCGGGTGCGACCGGCGGATGCGGCGAAGGAGTGGACGATCGGACATGACGCGACGCCGGAGCATGGAGTGGACAGTGCGAGTGGAGCGTCCGGACAAGCTAGGCGCACACCGACGCGACTGCGACAGACGAAAAAAGCGGGCCGGACCCTCGAGGGTCCGGCCCGCTCATGCGGTGCACCGACGTCCGGTAGGCGTCAAGCCATCGGGTTCAACCCCGACTCGTGGCGGCGTCGGAGATGGACCAACCCGAGGCCCCCGAGACCCATGGCGAACAGCAGCCATGTGGTGGGCTCGGGAACCCTGACCGGCTCGCAGTTGAGCTTTCCACCGCCCGTGATGCACTGGAGGGAATCGTCGTCACCCTCGACCGCTCTGGCCGAAGACGAGCAGCTCGCAGGTGGCGACGATCCCACGTCGCCGGTCGATGTCGAACGTCGATGGTGATCCCGAGTCCGGCGTTCGCGTTCGGCGTCGTTGCGCGAAGCTGTCGTACCGCAGGGATTCAGCCACACGTCGTTGCCGCCGGCCGGAAGCAGGTCGAGGTCGCATCCGCCCGCGATCCCGTTGTCGACACCGTTCCCGTTGTGCGCGGCGAGGTCGAGCACGACGCCGCCTGCGTTGTTCGGGTTCCCGAGCTGCCACGGCGTCGCCGAGCCCTCGGTGGGTCCGCTCATCTCGAGGGAGCCGCCGATCGCATTCGCCGCGATGCCGCCACCCCGCCGGTAGTTCTGGTGAAAGAAGCCGACCTTCGTGAAGACCGTACCTTCGTAGGAGTCGTTCATCCCCGAGAGGTTCCAGACCTTCATGGTCACGGCCGACTGGTCGTCGACGCGTCGGCCGTGCCGACCGTCAGCGAACACCGAGGCGCAGGTGTCGAACGAGGTGCTGTTGCCGCCGCAGACGAGCCAATCCTTCGCCTGCTGGGCTTCGGACGCGGTCGGGGCGGCGAACAACGCCAGCGCCGCGAGCGCGCCCCAGGTCCAGATGAGCTTCTTCATGTTGCGTCCCGTTGTGAGAGCCGAGCCAGCCGTGGTGCACCGGACCCGGACACAATTGCAACCTCCGTGCCCGCGCTGGATCCCCTGAAAACGGCGGATTTCCGGGGTCCGACGGATGCGAGCGGCCGGCGTGTTGTGGGTCGTGCGCCACAGGTTGTTGCGGTGTATCCACCACGCGGACGGCGCCGGCGTCAGGGCTCGAGGCCGAACTCCGAGGCGGAGCGGACCAGGAGCCGCCAGCGCACGTTCCCGCTCCCGTCGTCGTACGGCGCGAGGAGGCCGACGGCCTGTGAGACGACGTCTTCCTCGTCCGGCTGGACGGGAAAGCCGAGGAACGCTCGCAGCACGACCTCGACCGGTCCGCTGCCGTCGTCGGCGGTGAAGTGGAAGTCTCCGGTCGCCTCGACGGTCATCGTGTCCGACACCTCCGCGGAGCGGATGCGCACGAGCGCGGCGTCGAGCGGGCCGCCGCCAGCGGTCGCGGCGTCTCCGGTCGAGATCTCTCGGGGGACCGGGACGCGGGCCTGCGGGATGAGGATGATGGGCGTGACGTCGTCGAGGGCGGGCCGTCCGTCCCGCCTCGCGGTGCGGCCGAGGAAGCGCACCGAGTCGCCCACGGCGACCGCCGGGGTGCGGCCCACGTCCGTCGCCTGCAGGTAGGCCTCCTCGCCCTCCAGGAAGACCCGCCCGTCGCTGAACGACTGGCGCGGGTTGAGCGCGATGCCGCTGGTGAACACCCGCCGGCCGGGCTCGGCCTCGCGGACCTCCTCGATCGGGAGCTCCGGATAGGTCGCGCCGAGGACGACCTCGTTGGCGGTGTCCATCGTGACCTGGAAGGGCTCCGCCTCATCGACGGCGAGCAGCGAGTCGCCGAGCACGTCCTCGGCGAGGGTCACCGTGTAGGTGCCGACCGGGACTTCCTCGAACACGAAGAGGCCTTCGGCGTCGGTCTCGGTCTCGATGACGCTCGTCCCTCCGGCGGCGGCGGTGAGCACCACGGAGGCGTCCGCGACGGGGTCGTCGGGCCCGTCCGCGGTCTCGTTTCCGTTCAGGTCGAGGTAGGCCTGCCCGGCCACGGCGCCGCTCGCGGAGATCTCGAGACGCTCGACGTCGGTCGCGTCCGTGCAGGCGCCGAGCGCCACGGCCAGGATGGCGCACGTCCAGAAGCCGCCCCCCGCTCGTCCGAGCGCGCTCCGCCACCGCTCCATCGCGTCCATCGCGCGCGCCCTCATCCGCCGATCCTCAGACCGACGCGGAGCATGCGGCCGCGGCTCGTCGGCACGACGACCCGTCCGAAGTCCGGGTTGAGCTCGAGGGGGATCGTCACCCGCTCGCCCCCGCCCGAGACCGTGAGGTCGGCGTCGGGGTCGACCCGCAGGAGCGCTTCGTCGATGATGCCCTGCTCGGATTCGATCAGGTTGAGTCCCTCCACGAAGAGTCCGGCGTTCTGTCCGCCGAGGCTGCCCAGACCGAGCCGGATGCGCACCGACAGGTCGTGGCTCGCCGGGCCGCGGCACGAGTTCCGCACGGCGAACCCGCCGGATTGGTTGCGCAGGCACTTCCAGTCCGCATGGAGCGTGCCGAGCTCGTCGGGCTGCGGTACGAACGGGACGTCGTTCTCGAACGAGCCGTCCCCGTTGGCGTCCGTGCCCCGCCGGTACCGGGGGGTGAACGGGCGGCCGGAGGCGTAGCGGTAGGTCGCGGCGACGGTGGTTCCGGGCCACGAGGGCACCCGCAGGACCGCCGACGCGGTCACGCGGTCGGGGACGTCGTAGTCCGACCGGGCTTCCGCCCAGTCGCCGACGTGGTCGGGGAGCAGCGGGTCGAGCTCGGCGTCGGCCGAGGCGCGCGCGGCCCCGATCCAGTTGTCGATCGTCTCGGAGCGCGTGAACGCGCCGTAGAGGTCGAGTCGGTCGCTCCGGTATTCGAGGCCCGCCGTCACGGCCCGGTGCTCCGACCAACCGTCGGGGTCGAGCGCCCACACGCTCCCGAACTCCGGGAAGCGGCGGGCGTCGTCGCCGGTCGCGGTCACGAGCGCGCCGTTTTTGGCGAGCGTGCCGTAGACGTCCTGCGCCGCCTGATTCCTCGCGGTCGGTGCGGTGGGGAGGTTGAGGTCGCGCCGGCGCATCAGGAAGTCGGTGCGGCGGAAGTTGCCCTCGACGTGCACGGAGAGACCGCCCGCGATCTCGCGGACCACGCCGGCGCTCGCGCGGAGCGAGCGCGGGGGCCGGGCGTCGGGCCCGAGAAGCGCGAGGGTCGGGAGCTCGCTCGCCGTCCCGGGGATGGTTCCCTCCGGCCAGGCCAGCCCGGAGCCCATGTGGCGGGCGGTCTCCACGCCGCCGTCGAGCGCGAACGCCTCGAACAGGTTCCGGGGGTCGATGTCGCCGAAGTGGAGCGAGCCGACGCCGAACAGCCGCGTGCGTCCGTCGGCCGCGGGATCCCAGGAGATGGAGCCGCGTCCGCCGATCCTCGGAAAGCTGGAGGGATACTGGTCGTTCGCGAGGCCGGAGGTCTCGAGCCAGGCCTCGGCGAGCGCGGGCCCGTCGGCGGGGATCCGCTCGTATTCGCCCCGGGCGCCCACCGAGAGCTCCAGGCCGGGCGAAGGGGTCACGTCGTACTGCGCGAAGGCGCCGAACTCGCGCGTCGTGAACGACGCCTCGGCCGCGTCCGCGCTCCGCGCGAACCCGCGTCCGTCGAGCAGCGCCGCGGCGTCGCTGAACAGGAAGTCGCCGGCGCCCCAGGTGGTGGTCCGCATGTCGTGGCGGGCCGCGCGGGCCGAAAGGCCGCCCTTCACCGCGCCGGACGCGCCGAGGTCGAGCCGCGCCATGGGGATGAAGATCGCGTCGGTGCGCGAGGTCTCGGCCGGCACTCCGGGGATGGCGCCGAGCGTGATGCCCGGCTCGGCGAGGTAGGCCGACGGCAGGTCGGGCACCGCGGAGGTGAACGTCCGGTCGCTCCCGGACACCCCGCCGCGCAGCTCGAGGGTGAGCCCGGGGCGGATCCGACTCAGGAAGCTGCTCACCAGGGAGAACTCGGTGGAGGTCTCGTCGACCCCCGCGGCGGGCGCGGGGAGCGGGCCGGCTCCGTCGAAGGTGCGCTCCGAGTAGGTGAGCGCGCCGCGGAAGAAGACGCGGCTCTCGTCGCTCGGCTGCGTATAGAACCGTCCGAGCCCCGAGAACCGCGAGATGCGCTCGACGGAGGGGGCGGCCAGCGAGATCAGCGTCTCCGGATCGAGGCCGTCGAGCTCGTCCTGGAGCTCCGGTCCCACGCGGGGCGCGAGCGGGCTCTCGTGCTGGATCGCCTCGGAGGCGATCAGGAGCTGTGTCGTGTCCTGCTTGATGTCGAAGGCCGCCCGGCCCCCGGCCTGGTACGACAGCAGGTCGGGCGTGGCGTCGAGGTCGAGCTCGTCGGACGACCAGAGCGGCCGGCCGCTCCACGATCCTTCCATCTCGGCGCCCGGACCCGCCACCCCCGACCGGGTGGAGAGCGTCGCGTAGCCGCCCGCCGCGCCCGTCCACTCCACGTCCGAGGCGTTGTGGAAGGCCGTCACGGAGGAGATGAGCGTGCGCGGGAAGAACGCGTCGGCGAGGTGCTCCGAGCGCCGGGTCGGGTGCTCCGCCCGGTAGACCGGGAGGCCGTCGGCCACGAGCACCGTCATGGAGCTCGGGAGCCCCTGGCTGCCGAGCGCGTCGTCGAAGGTGGAGGAGCGGGCGACGATGCCCCCGAGGTCCTCGAAGCGGTAGGGAAGCAGGTCCACGTCGGCGCCGGCGAGGCGGAGCCCGCCCGGACGGGTCCGGTTGGCGGTGGTGCTCCCGATCGCGACCGTGTCGATGGCCGTGACCGGCGGGGTCGCCATCTGCACCGTGAGCGGAATCCGCACCACGTCGCCCCCGGCCAGCTCGAGCGTGCGCGCCACCAGCGGCGCGTAGCCGATGGCTTCCGCGCGGATCTCGTACGTGCCCGGCGCGGCGAGCGGGAAGGCGTAGGTCCCGTCGTTGCCCGTCACGGCCTCCCGCGTCGTGCCGCCCGCGACGGCCTCGAGCGTGACCACCGTGCGCGGAACCGGCTGTCCGGAGCCGTCCGTGACCACGCCGCTCACCGAAGCGGAGATCACGGACTGGCCCGCGAGGGGGGCGGAGCCCAGGGCGCCGCACAGCACCACGACGGCGCACGCCGGCGCGATGCGCGACGCCAGGGCGGGTCGGATTCTCGATTGCAAGGCGATGGCTCGGATGGCTCGGGGTGGGGTGGTCGGTCCGAGAGGCGGATAAGAAACATACGGCGGAGCGAGCGCCATGCCACCATGCTTGACCCGGGCACCGGCGTCAACGATGATCCCGCGCGCGCCCCGGACCACCATGTGCCGGGGCCTCGTTCGTCCCCGCCACACGCGACGCGATCCCTTGGCCCGCATCCTCGTCACCGACGGTGAGCAGCGCTCGAGCCTGGCGGCGGTCCGCTCGCTCGGCCGGGCCGGACACGAGGTGCTCGTGTGCTCGGCCCGGCGGCGTCCGTTGGCCGGCGCGTCGCGGTACGCACGGAGCGTGCACCGGGTGAGCGATCCGCTCGAGGGGCCCGACGCGTTCCGAGGCGAGGTCGCGGCGGTCGTCGAGCAGGAGGGCGTCGACGTCCTGCTGCCGATGACCGACATCTCGGTGCCGCTCCTCCTCCCGCTCCGCGAGCGCATCCCCGGGCTCCTGCTCCCGTTCCCCGAGGCGTCGGTCTACGAAGGGATCTCCGACAAGCGCAACCTGATGGAGGTCGCGGGCGCCGCCGGCGTGCCGGTGCCGCGGCAGATGGTGGTGGAGACCCGGGAGGCGGGCGCGTCGATGGGGCCCGAAGCACCGTTCGAGCCCCACACGCCCGTCGTGCTCAAGCCCGCCCGGTCCGCCGTGGTGCGTGCCGGCGGCGTCCAGCGCTTCGGCGTGCGCATGCTCGACCGCGCCGGCGACCTGGAGGCCGCGCTACGCGGGTTCCCGGACGAGGCGTTCCCCGTGCTCGTCCAGGAGCGGATCACCGGACCCGGGCTGGGCGCGTTCGTGCTCGCGGAAGGCGGGCGCACGCTCGCGACCTTCGGACACCGGCGCATCCGCGAGAAGCCGCCCACGGGCGGCGTGAGCGTCTACCGGGAAGCCGTCCCCCTCCGCGCTGACGTCCGCGCGCACGCCGAGACGATCCTGGAGGCCTTCGGATGGACCGGCGTGGCGATGGTCGAGTTCAAGGAGGACGCCGCCACCGGCACGCCCTACCTCATGGAGGTGAACGGCCGCTTCTGGGGCTCGCTCCAGCTCGCCGTCGATGCCGGGGTGGACTTCCCGAGGATGCTGGTGGAGCTGGCGCTGGAGGAGGGCGGGGCCTCCGAGGGGCCGGGCGGGCAGGCGGCGGAGCCCCGCTCGGGCGTCCGCAGCCGCTGGCTCTGGGGCGACGTGGACCACCTGCTCTGGATCCTGCTCCGTGGACGCAAGGCGCGCGTCGCGCATCCCACGCTGCCCACGTCCCTCCAGGCGCTCGGCCGCTTCCTCGTGCCGTGGCGGCCCGGCGACCGGTTCGAGGTCCTGCGCCTCTCCGATCCCGGTCCGTTCCTGCGGGAGTCGGTGCAGTGGGTCGGGGGGGTGTTGGGGCGGTGAAGTGGCTCAGCTAGCCCTCCAGCGGTCGTGCGCCCTCCTCTGCACGACGCACGGCATCAAATGGTGTATATTATGATGCACACGAGGCTTGCAGAGGAGATCCGACATGCGCACCACCATTAACCTGGATGAGGACCTCCTGCAGGAGGCGCAGAGGCTCTCGGGCACCGAGGGGCGTACCGCGTTGATTCGGGAAGGCCTCAAGGCGCTCATCGAGCGAGAGTCGGCGCGTCGGCTGGCGAGGCTTGGTGGAAGTGATCCGGACCTCGGACGTACCGCCGCGCCGGAGGCCGTCGCCCCGGTGATGCTGGTGGATACGTCGATGTACACCTGCTTGCGTCGACTGCGTTCAGCGGGTGACCTGGCGCCTGTGGAGCCGGGTCGGCCGTCTAGCGGAGGTTGCGTCGGAGTTGGGGCTCGCCTTCGACCGTCCAGGAGGGATGAAGGCCGGTGGATTCAGCGCCCGCGCCACCTCTTCCACGCACCGCTCGATCCGCTCGGACGTGGGTCGAACTCCTGGCGCGGCTTGCCGCCGCCGAACCTCCGGCGCCCGGCCCTTGATGCAAGACGCTCGCCTCAGCGAAGACAGCTTCGGGTTCCGCTCATTTGCTGGGCGTCGTCGAGTCTGGATGACACCCACCCACCTTGCACCCTTCCTCCTGGCGAGCGGCCTGCAGTAGGAGGCCGATCTGGAGGTCAACGCCGGCGCATCAGGGTCATCGAGCCGGGGGAAGAGCTCGATCCGGAGCCTTGGGCTCGGCTCGAGGTGTACGCCGAGGGTGAGGTTGGTTTGATGGGCATCGACGTTCGGAGACTGATCTCGAGCGGCATGCCGGTCAACGACGCTCTGTTCACCATCGATCATGGTCCGCCTCCTGCGGGGAGGTGCTCGTCTCAGACGTTCACGGACGGATGCGGCTCGTACGCGCGGCGCCTGACGGCACTTTGTGGGTCGGAACGAGCAACGAGGATGGTCGGGGCGAGCCTCGCCCGGCGGAGACGTTATGTTGCGCCTTCATCCGCCCCCCGACGTGAGCGAACCTTAGCGCTGGCCTGAACGCTCGGTCCGCTATTTGCGACTTCAAGGATTGACGGCGCCTCGTTTCGTCGAGCGTTTCCGGTGTTCCCCAGAATTCGATCGCCACTGCTAGCAGGTCATTGTCGATGAACCCCACCGCCTCGAGCGCACCCGCGCTCACGTCCATGCAATTGGGCATGCTCTACCACCATCTGGTGGACGGAGGCCCGGGGGCTCGATATCCTCCAGCTCGTCGTGGAGCTGCCTCACCGAGGTCGATTCGGAGCGGCTCCGCCGGGCCTGGCAGGTCGTGATCGACCGACACGAGATGCTGCGCGCGAGCGTGGAGCGGGATGGCCGTAACCAGGCCTCCTGGAAGATCCACGAGACGGCTCCCCTTCCGTTCGAGATGCTCGACTGGGAGGCAACGGCCGAGCACGAAGTCGAGGCGCGCTTCGAGTCATTCCTGCAAGATGACCGGGCGCGGGGCTTTCGACTCGATGATCCGCCGCTCACCCGTGTGACGCTCATGCGTTTGGCCGACGATCGATACCGGTGCGTTGCGACCGTGCCGCATATCGTTCTGGATGCCGGATCTTTCGTGCGTGTGCTCGACGAGGTGTTGCGTGTCTACGACGCCGAAGGCGTCCCGGACCTACCGCCGGCCCGCTCCTACACGACCTATCTCGACTGGCGCGCGAATCACGACGTGGAGGGCGCGGAAGCGTTCTGGAAGGACCTTCTACAGGGGTACCGCACGCCGATCGACGTGTCGGCCGGCGGGACCGAGGACGGCGGGACCCTCGAGATCTCTCGTGAGCTGCCGGAGGGCGTGACACGCCGCCTGACGGAGTTGGCGGAGCCCACGGGCGTGCGGTTGAGCGCCACCGTGCTCGCGGCCTGGTCGATGGTCCTCGCGAAGCTGGCTGGAGAGGACGACGTGGTCTTCGGGCAGACCCGCTCCGGGCGCCCGGGCACGGTCGAGGGCGCCGACGAGATGGTCGGCCTCTTCATCAACACCGTTCCGACCCGGGCTCGACCTGCCGCCCGGCGTCCGCTCCGCGAGCTGCTCACCGAGATCCGTGAGCAGCAGGTCGGTGCTCCGGCCGTACGAGCACACACCGCTGCCCGACATCCAGGCGTGGTGCGATCTCCCGCGGAATACCCCGCTCTTCCAGAGCATCGTCGTCTTCGACCGGGAGACGCTCGGCAGCCGCGTACGGGCGCTCGGAGGAGCATGGAGCGGCCGGGACGCTCACCTGCGCGAGAGGTTGGGGTCCGATCTGACGGTGCATGTGTACGGGGAGGATCCGATGCAGGTCGTGGCGGTCGCCGATGAGCGGAAGTTTGGAGCCGAGCGGGTTCGTACGATGCTCGATGCGCTCGAGGCCGTTCTCCACCAGATGGCAGAGCGCCCGGACGCGACGGTGGGCGATGACTCCCTGCTCCCTGCCGAACGTCGTGAGGAGGTCCTTCGAAGCTGGAACGCCACCGAGCACCCGCTGCCTCCCGCCAGGCGACCGTCCATGGACAGTTCCGGGAGCGCGCGGCGAAGGCCGCGGGGCGCCCGGCGCTTCGGGAAGGTGCCGTCCGCCTCACGTATGAGGAGCTCGATGGGCGCTCCAACAGCCTCGCCCGCCACCTGGTCGGCCTCGGTGTCGAGCCCGGAACGGTGGTGGGCTTGGTCGCCGAGCGCTCGGTAGACACGATCGTCGGGATGCTCGGGATTCTGAAGGCGGGAGGGGCATATGTGCCTATCGACCCCTCGTTCCCGCAGGACCGAGTGGCGTTCATGATGGAGGACTCAGGGGTCGAGATCCTGCTGTCGCCCCGGGCGCGGTTGGCGGACCTGCCGGAGCACGGCGCGCGAATCGTCCACCTCGATGGGGACGGACGGGCCTTCCGGGAAGACGACGCGGCGATCGACGCCAGGGGCGGACCCGAGGATCTGGCCTACGTGATGTACACGTCGGGCTCCACGGGTCGGCCGAAAGGGGTCGCGGTGGAACACCGCAACGTCACCGCCTTCTTCACGGCAATGGATCAGCATCTCGGCACGGACCCGGGTGTCTGGTTGTCGGTCACCACGCTGTCCTTCGACATCTCCGTGCTCGAGTTGCTCTGGACGCTCACCCGCGGCTTCGAGGTCGTGCTGTACGACGACGAAAGATCCGTGCGACCCTCGGTGCCCGCCGGCGCTGCTTCACCCGCGACTACCGAGTCGGCGGCGAAGCGCCATCGACTTCAGCCTCTTCGTACTTTTCCCGCCGACGGAGGCGCGGATCCCGACCGCAGGTACGAGCTCCTCATGGAAGGAGCGCGCTTCGCGGACCGGCATGGACTCAAGGCCGTATGGACGCCCGAGCGCCACTTCCACGCGTTCGGCGGCCTGTACCCGAATCCCGCGGTGACGGGAGCGGCCGTGGCGGCGGTCACCAGCCAGGTCGAGATCCGCTCCGGCAGCGTGGTGCTGCCGCTCCACCATCCGGCACGGGTGGCCGAGGAGTGGGGCGTGGTGGACAACATCTCGGGCGGCCGGGTCGGCGTCTCCTTTGCGTCCGGATGGCAGTCGGACGACTTCTGCCTCCGGCCGGACAACTACGAGAACCGGAAGGAGTACCTCTACGAGGCCATCGACACGGTGCGCCGGCTCTGGCGGGGCGAGACCCTCAGCTTTCCCGGCCCGAAGGGCGATGTCGAGGTGCGGACCCTCCCCAGGCCGGTGCAGGACGAGCTTTCCGGTCTGGGCGAGCCACGGCTGGCAGCGTCGACTCCTTCGAGTCGGCCGGCCGAGCGGGGGCGAACCTCCTGACGCACCTGCTCGGACAATCGGTGGACGAGGTCACCGAGAAGATTCAGGTGTACCGCAATGCGCGCCGCGAGGCCGGCCACGAAGGGCCGGGCGTGGTGTCCGTCATGCTCCACACTTTCGTGGGTGAGGACGACGATGCGGTGCGCGAGCGTGTGCGGGAGCCCATGAAGGCCTACCTGAGGACGGCCGTGGGCCTCATGAAGAACTTCCAGCAGGCGTGGGAGATCTACCGCGACCGGTCGCGGCACAAGGATCGGGCCGAGGGCGGATTCGAGAGCCTGTCCGAGGAAGACATGGACTCGCTTCTGGATTTCGCGTTCGAGCGGTACTACGAGACGAGCGGGCTCTTCGGGTCAGCGGATCGGTGCCTGGAGCGAGTGGATCAGCTTCGGGAGGCGGGTGTCGACGAGGTGGCATGCCTCATCGACTTCGGCGTCGATACGTCGACGACCCTCCAGCACCTCGATCAGCTCGCGCAGCTCCGGGACCGGGCGAAGCAGCAGGAAGTCGACGGGGAGGGCGGAGCCGCGGGGGCGCCGTTGAGCTTCGCCGATCAGGTTCGCCGTTACGGCGTGACGCACCTGCAGTCGACGCCCTCCCGCATGCGGATGTTCCTCGCGGAGCCGGAGGGTAGAGGGCGCTCGAGCGCATCGACACGTTGCTGGTTGGAGGAGAGGCCTTCCGGGTCCCATGGCCGAAGAGCTGCTGGGTGCCGTGAAGGGGTCGCGTGCTGAACGTCTATGGACCGACGGAGACGACGATCTGGTCTTCGCTTCGAGAGGTGTCTCCGGAGGACGCGCGCGAGGCGGTCGTGCCGATTGGCCGACCCTTGGCGAACACCAGGCTGTACGTGGTCGACGGGGACCTGAGCCCCGTGCCGCCCGGGGTGCCGGGAGAGCTGTTGATCGGCGGAGCCGGCGTCGTGCGCGGATATCTGGACCGTCCCGACCTGACCGCCGGAGCGCTCCGTCCGGATCCCTTCCGCGAAGAGAGAGCGCCCGGGTGTGCCGCACCGGCGACCTCGTGCGGCAGCGAGCGGACGGGACAGTGGACTTTCTCGGAAGGATCGACCACCAGGTCAAGGTCCGGGGGCACAGGATCGAGCTCGGTGAGATCGATGCGGTGCTCGTCGGCCACCCCGACGTGGAAACTGCTGTGACCGTGGTCCGGGAGCATGGCCCGGGAGACCTCCGGCTCGTGGCGTACTACGTATCCGCACGGAGCTCGAGCGAGCTCGAGCCCGAGCTTCGGGAGCGCATCGGGCGGTCCCTCCCCGAGGTGATGGTGCCGTCCACCATGGTGCGTCTCGACGAGATGCCCATGACGCCGAACGGCAAGATCGATCGCAAGGCCCTTCCCGAGCCCACGGCCGCAGGCCGTGCCAAGACCGTCACGGGTGCAGGTGCCACGCCCCGTAACGAGTTGGAACAACGGATCATCGACATTTGGAAGGAGGAGCTCGGCGTGGAGCGCCTGAGCATTGACGAGAACTTCTTCGATGCAGGGGGTCATTCCTCTGGCGGCGTGCAGGTTCGAGTCGCGCACTGCAGGACGCGCTCGGGCGGCGCATCCACTTCACCGACCTGTTCCGGTTTTCGACGGTCCGCGGCCTCGCCGACCACCTCGGAGACGGTGCGGAGGTGTCAGCGGCGGACAAGGGTGTCGACCGTGCGGAGATGAGGCGCCGGGCCGCGCCGGGGACGCACGTCCACGGGGGGGTCGCGATGACGAGGGCGGACGTTCCCGAGGGCGCCATCGCCATCGTCGGCATGGCGGGCCGGTTCCCCGGCGCGCAGGATGTCGACGAGTTCTGGGAGAATATCCGCGAGGGACGTGAGAGCATCGCCCGCCTCTCGGAGGGAGAGCTGGAGGCCGCCGGCGTCAGCCGGTCCGCGCTCGACGACCCGCGCTATGTGAAGGCCGAAGCGGTCCTCGACCGGATGGAGTACCTCGACGCCGGCTTCTTCGGGATGAGTCCGAAGGATGCGGCGATCATGGACCCCCAAGTCCGGCACATCCTCGAGTGTGCGTGGCACGCCATGGAGCATGCCGGACACACGCCCGAACGCTTCGGCGGAAGCATCGGTGTCTTCGCCGGGTGTGGGGTGAGCTCGTACTTCTGGCCGAAACGTCCTCGCCAACGACGAGCTCCGGGACTCCGTGGGGTTCTTTCTCCTTCGGCATACGGGGAACGACAAGGATTTCCTTTCCACCCGGATCTCCTACAAGCTCAATCTGACCGGACCCAGCGTCGGCGTGCAGACGGCATGCTCGACTTCGCTCGTCGCCCGTACACTACGCCTGCCAGAGCCTCCTGAGCTGGGAGTGCGACATGGCGCTCGCGGGGGGCGTGACGATCAATCAGCCCCACGGCCGGGGCTACGTCTCACCAGGGAGGGGGAGATCCTCTCTCCGGACGGGCACTGCCGTTCCTTCGACCACCGTGCTGAAGGGACGGTCTTCGGGAGTGGTGCCGGCGTCGTCGTGCTCCGACGTCTCGAGGAGCGCGATCGAGGACGGGGACACCATCCATGCGGTGATTCGTGGCTCCGCGGGTGAACAACGATGGCTCGGGGAAGGTGAGCTACCTCGCGCCCAGCGTGGACGGACAGGCGAAGGCCATCGCGGAGGCCGTCTCGGTGGCCGGAGTCGACGCGGAGACCATTGGTCTCGTCGAAGGCCACGGGACCGCGACGCCCATCGGTGATCCCATCGAGGTGGCGGCGCTGACGCAGGCGTTCGGTACGCAAACAGACCAGGCGGAGTACTGCGCCCTCGGCTCGGTGAAGTCGAATGTCGGGCACCTCGACACCGCGGCGGGCGTCGCGAGCCTCATCAAGGCGGTCCAGGCGATCAAGCACGGCGAGGTGCCGCCCACCGTGCACTTCGAGGCGCCGAATCCACAGATCGACCTCCCTTCGACGCCGTTCTTCATCAACGACCAGACCATCCCTTGGCCCTCGGTCGGGGAGAAGCGAAGGGCGGGCGTGCCTTCGCTCGGCGTGGGCGGCACGAACGCGCACGTCATTGTCGAGGAAGCGCCCGCACCGCGGCCGTCGGGACAGGGGACGGAGCTGGCATCTCCTGCCCATCTCGGGCCGTTCGAGAGGCGTGCTCGAGGCCGCCTCCCGCAACCTCGTGGAGCATCTCGAGACCCACTCCGACGTCTCGCTTGCCGACATCTCGTACACCCTCCGTCGCGGACGACGCGAGTTCGACCATCGGCGTGCGGTGGTATGCGCATCGCCGGATGAGGCCATCGAGGTGCTGGCCACCGGCCAGGGCGAGCGCCTCGTGGAGGGGGTGGCCAAGGCGAAGGGCAGGGAGGTGGCGTTCCTGTTCGCGGGGGTGGTGCGCAGTACCCGGAAATGGGTCGCGCGCTATACAGAGCGAGCCGGTGTACCGGGAAGCGGTCGACCGCCTGCTCGGCTCGTTCGAGCGCGATGCGGACTTCGATCTACGATCCCTTCTGTTCCCCGAGGCGGGCTCCGAGGAGGAGGCCGACCGGTTGCTTCAGCGGCCGTCTCGCGCGCTTCCTGCGCTCTTCATCACCCAGTACGCGCAAGCTCGGCTCTGGATGTCCTCGGGTATCGAACCCGTCTCGATGATCGGGCACTCCATGGGTGAGTACACGGCCGCCTGCTCGCCGGGGTGTTCGCTCCCGAAGAGGCGCTCTCGCTGGTGAGTCTCCGGGAAGGCTGTCGAGACGCTGCCTCCGGGTGCGATGACGGGTGTGAACGTGGCCGTCGAAGACGTGGACGTACCTCGGTGACGCGCTCTCGATCGCCGCGGTGGATGCTCCCGAGCTGACGTTGGTGGCCGGCCCGGTCGAGGCCGTGGAAGCGCTCGAAGCGCGACTCCAGGAGCGGGAGATCGACTTCCGCCGGGTCCATATCGACGTCGCCGCGCATTCGTCCATGCTCGATCCCATCCTGGAAGAGTTCGGGGCGCATGTCGGGCGGATGAAGCTGTCGGAGCCCGAGCGGCCCTTCATCTCGAACCTCTCGGGTGCGCCGGTGCAGCCTGGCGAAGTCGCACCGACCCGGACTACTGGGTTCGTCACCTCCGAGCAGAGCCGTGCGCTTCTCTTCAGGCCTGTCCTCCCTCCTGGGTTCGGAGGCCCGGTGCTCCTCGAAGTGGGCCCCGGACGCACCCTGGCGACGATGGCCAAGCTGCATCCGGATCGCTCGCCGGAGCAGCCCATCGTTCACTCGTTGCCCCGATCCGGACGAGATGGCCGACGCCCAGGCGTTCATGCTCACGGCCCTGGGCGGCCTGTGGGTAGAAGGCGTGGAGCCGGATTGGGACACGTTCGATGAAGGCTTCGCCAATCGGCGGGTCCCCCTCCCGGGGTACCCGTTCGAGCGGGAGCCGTATTTCATCGATGCACCGGTGAGCGAGGAGCGACCTGGCGCGGACGTGGATACGGAGGATGCGGCGCCCGGGTCGGACCGGGAGGACGACGTATCCCGTTGGTTCCACCGGCGCTCATGGAAGAAGGTCTCCCCGGCGAGCGCTCGCGACATGGCGCGAGAGCGGGTTCTGCTGCTGGCCGACGACGGGGGAAGGGCGCGGCCATCGGTGCCGAGCTCGAAGCCCGTGGCTGTGAGGTGGTCCGCGTGCGAGCGGGCCGAGACGTTCCGCGAGCTCGAAGAGGGTCAGGGCTATGCGCTGTCCCCGGGCGCGCTACAGGACTGGAAAGAGCTCGCGCGCGCGCTGCACGGCGCGGGGGCCATGCCCAGCGTCGTCGTGCATGCGTGGTGCTTCGGTGACACCGACCCGATGCAGTCGGCGGACGACCTCGAAGCGCGCGCGTTCTACGCTCCGCTTCGCCTCCTGCAGGCGTTCGAGGACGTGACGGCCGGGCACGAGGATGGAGGTCGTGGCCGTGGCAAGCACCGGAGAGCCGTTGCACGCATTGCTTCTCGGGCCCGTGCGCGTCGCTCCCCGTAGAGCTTCCCTCCGTCCGCACGCGTCTCATCGACGTGGCTCCGGAGACGGACGTCACTCGCGTTGCGGACGAGATCGCCGCGCGGCACGTCTCAGCGGGTCATCGCGCTCCGGGAGGAAGGACGGTTCGAAGAAGACGTTCGAACGAGTGGACCTCCCGGTCGGCTCCGGCGAAGGGGTGCCGGTCCGTGAGGGCGGGACGTACCTCATTACCGGAGGCCTGGGCGGCATCGGGCTGGTGATCGCGCGGGCGCTCGCATCCCGGGGCCATGCGCGCCTTGCCCTCGTGAAGCCGGAGCGGTCTACCCGACGGCGAAGCGCGCTCGGCCTGGCTGCGCGACCATCCGGCGGACGACAAGACCTCCAGGGCGATCCGCGAGGTGCAGACGTTGGAGGCGATGGGGGCCGAGGTGGCCGTGTTCGCCGCGGATCTCACGGACTCCGACGCGACCAACGCCCTGGCGGAGTCGGTGCTCGAGCGTTTCGGGACGATCGACGGGGTCATCCACGCCGCCGGTGTGCTGGACGACGGTCCGCTCCTGGCCCGGGAGGACGAGCAGATCCGTGCCGTGCTCGACCCCGAAGGTGCCGGGTGCTGCAGGCTCCTGGAGGAGGCGCTGGAGGCCGCCGGCATCGATCCCGACTTCTTCGCCGTGTTCTCGTCGAGCAGCGCCGTCATCGGTGCGGCGGGTCAGGTGGACTACACGGCCGCGAACGCCGCCCTCGACGCGTTCGCGGAAGGACGAAGCCGCGACGGACGCGGACGCACGATCTCCGTGGCGTGGGGGCCGTGGCGGGACGTGGGGATGGCCGCCGAGCTGTCCGGCACCGAGCGATACAGCGAGGACGTTCTCGCCGGGGAAGCGGAGAGTGCGAGCGTCGAACATCCGGTGTTCGACATGCGTGTGGATGAAGATGAGGCTGTCGCCTTCCGGGCACATTTCCAGGTCGGACGCCACTGGATGCTCGACGAGCACAAGGTCCGTGGCGATGGCTGGGTGCTTCCCGGAGCCGGGTACGTGGAGTTGGTGCGCTCCGCGTACCACGAGGCTCCTCGGCACGGATCCCGGAGAAGATCTCGGATCTCGTGTTCCTCAAGCCGTTCGGCGTGACCGAGGAGGCCTCGAGGGAGCTCGAAGTGCGGGTGAAGCCCGACGGGTCGGGCGCCTACGATGTGCTCGTGCGCGGCCGACGCCCCGGCGAAGACGCGTGGACCGAGCACGCCACGGCCCGCGCGACCGGACGCATCGAAGACGAGCACGAGCCTCTGCCCGAGCTGGATCGCGTGCGTGCGCGGCTCCCCTCCCCGTCGGCGAACGGGCATACCGAGCACCCATCATGGACTTCGGTCCGCGCTGGACGAACGTGAACGCGTCCAGCGCCATCGGCAGAGAGGCCCTGCTCAGCCTCTCGCTCCCGGCTGAGTTCAGGGCCGACCTGGAGTCCTTCCGGCTCCACCCCGCGCTGCTCGATAAGGCGACCGCCGGAGCCCAACACCTGTTCGAGGAGCTCGGCACCGGTGAGGGCGCCCTCGTGCCCGTCGGGTACGGAGCGGTGCGGATGATGGGCGCCTTCCAGCCGGAGATGGCCAGCCACGTCACGCTGAAGGAGATCGACGAGGCCGGAACCTTCGCCAGCTTCGACGTCCTCGTCTACGACCGAGAGGGAGCCCCGCTGGCGGCGATCCGTGACTTCAGCATGATGCGGGTGACCCAGGAGCAGCTCTCTCATGCGCCGCCCGAGACGGAAGCTCCGGGCTGGTCGAGAAACGCCGTCGGACCCAAGGACGGTGCGGAAGCGTTCCTTCGGATCGTCGACAGCGGCCTTTCCGGGCATGTGCTGGTCAGCCCCAGGCCCATCGCCGCGCTCGTCCGGGAAGCGAGCGAGGCGACGGCGAGCGTGGCTTCCCGCAAGAAGCCCCGCAAGGCCAGCTCCCAGGTAGACGTTCGGCCCGTGGAAGAAGCTCTGGAGGAACACGATGCCGTGGCCGAGGCGGCCGTGCTCGCGGCCTCCGACGTGGACGGCGGTGTGAGACTGGTGGCCTTCGTGGCGTTCGGTTCCGGAGAGCACGCGACGGTCAGCGAGATTCGCCGCCACGTCCGTGGGCGCGTCGCGTCCGAGCTCGTGCCCAAGAACTTCGTGGAGCTCGCCGAGTTGCCTCGGGACGCGGAGGGAAGGCTGCTCCGTGCCGAGCTCCGAGACCCGTTCGCGGAGGTCGACGATTACGTGGCCCCACGCACCCCGACGGAGGAAGCCCTTGCCGCGATCTGGAAGGATCTCCTGGGGCTCGATCGGGTCAGCGTCCATGACAACTTCCTGGATGTCGGAGGACACTCGCTCGTGGGCATCCGCGCCATCGCTCGGACCGAGAAGGAGACCGGTGTGCGCCTTAACGCGAATCAGCTCACGCTACAAGACGTTGGCTCAGCTCGCCGATGGCATCGAGAAGGAAGGCGGTGGCGCGGCTGCGGCGGACGGGCCACCGGAAGAGGAGCGGACCCTCGCCGAACCGGTGCCCGCGGGATCGGCGTTCGAGGACGAAGAGTCAGCTTCCAGCGACGAGGGGGGCTTCCTGTCCCGCGTCAAGAAAGCCATCGTGGGACGATGAATCCATTTTATTTCGGTCCTTCCGACCGACCGCTATACGGTGTGTTCAGCCAAGCGCGTGGCGTGTCCACCCGTCCTCGGGCGGTGCTGCTATGCTACCCCGTGCTGGGCGAGTACCTGAGGGCGCACCGGGCGTTCAGGCAGCTCAACAACCTTCTGAATCGGGAGGGGATGAGCGTGCTGCGGTTCGACTACTCCTGTACCGGCGACTCGGCCGGGGCGGGAGAAGACGCCCGCCTCGACGCCTGGATCGACGATATCGGGTGGGCTGCCGACGAGCTGAAGGACATGGTGGGGCTCGACGAGCTGTCCGTGGTTGGACTGCGATTCGGCGGAACGCTGGCGGTCCTGGCCGCGGAGAAGCGACCGGATGTCCGGCGGCTCGTGCTCTGGGACCCCATCGTCTCGGGTGCGGACTTCGTGCGGCAAGCGATCGGTAACCGCCCGGTTCCGCCCGACGAGACGGTGGGCGTGGAGGGCGTGCCGCTGACCCCGGCCCTGCGCTCCGATATCGAGCAGGTCGATCTGGTCGACGTGGCGGGGACTCGAGATCGCGTGACCGACATCGTCGTCTCGGAGAGTGACTCGACCTACGGACAGCTACTGGAACGGCGTCGTACCGACGGGGAGGAGGTTTCCCTGGAGGTCGTGCCGTCGTCGGGGAGCTGGACCAAGGCGGATCCGTTCGGGTCGGCTTACATTCCCGAGCAGATCATTCGTACTATCGTGGACCGGCTGAGTGGAAAGCGGGCAGGAGTGGCTTCATGAGAGAGCGTGCGTTGACATTCGGGCCGGACGGGATCCTGGTGGGCGTGCTCACCGAGCCCGTGCCGGACCGTGCCGTGTCCAGGCGCTCCGGCCCACGTCATACTGAACTCGGGCATTCTGCACCGCGTGGGCGCGAGCCGCATCTACGCTCTAGATCGCGCGTGGCCTCGCCGAACGGGGCTTCACCACGCTGCGCTTCGACTTCTCCGGTGTGGGTGATTCCGGGGTCCGTCGTGACTCGTTGCCCATCGAGGAGCGCTTCGTGAGGGAGACGCGCGAGGCGATGGACTACCTCGGCGGCGTCAAGGACATCGATCGATTCATATTGGGCGGCCTCTGCTCGGGGGCTGACGGTGCGTTCTGGACTGCGCTAGAGGATCACCGGACCGTGGGTGTCTGGCAGATCGATCCGTTCACGTACCACACGCCGGGGTATTACCTCCGTCTCTACGGACCCAAGCTGCTCGACCCGAGGGCGTGGTTCCATTCCATCCGGGTACGACTTCCCGAGCGGTGCGAACGGTGATGAAGGAGCGTCCAGTGGGATCGCTCGCCGAGCGTGAGCCGGAGATGGCGCGCCGGAGCAAGGCGGTGCTGGAGGAAGGGTACCGGTACGACGCCAGCCTCTTCCCGGTGACGCAGCATCCGACGTACGGATATCCCGACGCTCCGCCCGATCCTCATCCTGCCCTACGGACTCGTGCGGTCGGGCCTACGCCAGGCCGAGCGGCGCGGCGCTCCCGGCCGGCTGGCCATCACATTGCGGTCGGCGTGCGTTGCAGAGTTCGCGATAAGCTGCGAGATTGGCCGGCGGCTCTCCTCTTCCATCTCGCGACGACACCTCGTCGTTCAAGGGAACGACCTTGCAGCTCGAATTCGTAAATCATGCCGGCTTCCTGGTGGAGACCAATGACGTCGTCCTCCTGTGCGATCCCTGGATCGAGGGCTCTGCCTTCAACGGAGGCTGGGAGTTGCTGGCACCGACCGCGCTCCGCGACGAGGACCTCCACCGCGTCACGCACATCTGGTTTTCGCACGAGCATCCGGATCATTTCAGCCCCGCTGACCTGAAGCGGATTCCCGAAGAGATTCGTAGCCGGATCACGGTGCTTTTTCAGGCGACCGAGGACCGCAAGCTAGCACGGTTCTGCGAAAAATTCGGATTCGCAGAGGTCCGGGAGATGCAGCCCCACACCTGGTATCCGCTCAACGGATCCGTCGAGATGCTCTGCAACCCACTGCCGACGGAGTGGGATGCGGATTCGTGGATGTGCCTGCGCGACGGCGATCGGACTCTCTTGAACATCAACGACTGTGGGGTGGACGAACCCGGGATCGCCCAGCAGATCAAGGATGAGGTCGGCGCAGTCGATGTGCTGATGACCCAGTTCTCATACGCGGCGTGGACGGGAAACCCCGAGGACTCGCAGCAGCGGGGCGAAGTGGCGAAAGGAATCCTCGAGAACATCCGACTCCAGATCGAGGTGATCCAACCCCGTCGGGTGATCCCGTTCGCCAGCTTCATCTGGTTCTCGAGCCGGGCGGCCTACCACCTCAACGCGGACGTGAACCGGATCGACCGGGTGGTGGACTTCATCGATGCTCAGACCGAAGCCGAAGCCGTGGTGCTGTACCCCGGAGATCGTTGGAACGTAGGGGAGGAGCATGACACCCAACGCAGCGTTTCACGGTATCTCCAAGATTACGAAAATATTCCCTCGATCGAGGCGCTGCCGATTCCTCGCACCGTGCCGGAGACGGAGCTGTTCGAGGCGTCCGAGAGCTATGTGGCCCGACTTCGTGAGGCGGTAAGTCCGCTCCTCATTCGCCTCGATCAAGCTGTCGACGCGGGCAAGGAGCTCGGGACCACGGGGCGATTCCTTCGGCTTTTCAGGAATCCCGAGCCTGGTCTGATCCATGTCGAAGATCTCGACCGGGTCTACGCGTTCGATCCCGTTCGTGGTCTTCGACCCGTCGAGGTCTCCGCTGAGGCATGCCACATTCGCACCGATTCGGACTCGCTGCTGTTCGCGCTGAAGTTCCTGTGGGGTGGTGAGAGCCTGCTGATCAATGGACGGTTCGTCGAGTTGAGGGCCGACGGGGAAGACAGGCTCGGCGCGACCGCTGACAGAGTGTTCCGCCAGTTCAGGCTGGGTCGTAGTCTGGACCTGGGGCGGGACCTGAGTTGGACTGCGGCCGTGCGCTCCGCCGGACGGCGCCTCCAGGACCTGTTCCCTGGATTCGAAGCGAGGACCTGAGCGGGCGCTACGGCCTTACCGCGTGCCACCTGATCCTGACTCGCGCAGGAGCGCCCGGGCTCCTTCCAGGCCCTTCGCCAGGCCGACACCCATGAAAAGCCCGACTGCGGCGCCCAGCGGCTCGAGCCCGCGTCCTCGACTGACCGGCGTCCTATGTCGTTGCCGCCAACTGGGCCAGGGAGCGGAAAAAGAAGTCCCGGGGATCGAGGGCGCGGCCGCTCCGCTCTTCGACCTCGACGGTCGCCCGAATCGACAGGAGCGAATGCCCGCCCAACTCGAAGAAGTTGTCGTGGCGTCCGACCCGCTCCACTTCGAGCAGATCCCGCCATACGTCGGCGATCACCGATTCGAACCCGGGCCGGGGCGCCTCATAGCCTCGCTCCGCCAACCGTCGGCGGATCTCCCCCGCGAGGAGCGACCTTCCTGGATTGAAGCTCACGTAGGCGACCAGCCGGTGATCGCCTTCGGCCCCTTTCGCCTCGACCACGGCCTGGCGCACCTCTTCGAATCGCTCCAGCGCAGTCTCGATTTCGCCCAGTTCGATTCTGAATCCGGCATGAAGGGGAGAGAGGCCTTGCTCGGGCTTTCACTCCCGGCTGAGTTCAGGGCCGACCTGGAGTCCTTCCGGCTCCACCCCGCGCTGCTCGATAAGGCGACCGCCGGAGCCCAACACCTGTTCGAGGAGCTCGGCACCGGCGAGGGCGCCCTCGTGCCCGTCGGGTACGGAGCGGTGCGGATGATGGGCGCCTTCCAGCCGGAGATGACCAGCCACGTCACGCTGAAGGAGATCGACGAGGCCGGAACCTTCGCCGGCTTCGACGTCCTCATCTACGACCGAGAGGGAGCCCCGCTGGCGGCGATCCGTGACTTCAGCATGATGCGGGTGACCCAGGAGTAGCTCTGCCATGCGCCGCCCTCGTCCAGGAAGCGAGCGAGGCGGTCGCGGGCTCCGAGACCCGTTTGCGGAGGTCGACGATTACGTGGCCCCACGCACCCCGACGGAGGAAGCCCTGGCCGTGATCTGGAAGGATCTCCTGGGGCTTGATCGGGTCAGCGTCCATGACAACTTTTTGGATGTCGGAGGACACTCGCTCGTGGGCATACGCGCCATCGCTCGGACCGAGAAGGAGACCGGCGTGTGCGCCTTAACGCGAATCAACTCACGCTACAGACGTTGGCTCAGCTCGCCGATGGCATCGAGAAGCAAGGCGGTGGCGCGGCTGCGGCGGACGGGTCACCGGAAGAGGCGCGGACCCCCGCCGAACCGGTGCCCGCGGGATCGGCGTCCGAGGACGACGAGTCAGCTTGCAGCGACGAGGGGCTCCCTGTCCCGCGTCGAGAAAGCCATCGTGGGACGATGAATCCATTTCTACTTCGGTCCTTCCGACCGGGCGCTGTACGGTGTGTTCAGCCAAGCGCGTGGCGCTGTCCCCCCTGCCTCGGGCGGTGCTGCTATGCTACCGCCGTGCTGGGCGAGTACCTGAGGGCGCACCAGGGCGCTCAGGCAGCTCGACCAACCTGCTGAATCGGGCGGGGGGCACCGTCAGCGCGCCGCGGTCCGACTGCGATCGTGGACCGGGGCGACTCGGCCGGACCGGGTGAGGATGCCCGCCTCGAGACCTGGGTCGACGATGTCGGTTGGGCTGCGGACGAGCTCCGGGACATGGTCGGAGTGGACGAGATCTCGGTCGTCGGGCTCCGGTTCGGTGCTGCGATCGCCGTGCTGGCTGCTCAGAGCCGGGCCGACGTACGTCGCTTGGTTCTCTGGGACCCGACCGTCTCGGGGGCGCGATTCATCTCGGAGGCAACGGGCGAGCAGGTCTTTCAAGGTGAGGAAACCGTAGGGGTGGAAGGGATTCCGCTGACGCCTGCACTCCGCTCGGAGATCGAGCAGGTCGATCTCCGGACACTGGACGGGGTAGCGGGGCGCGCGACCGATATCGTCGTTTCCGGGGGAGACGCGAGATGCACGAGGAATTCCAGCAGAAGCTGAAAGGTGCCGGTGAAGACGTAACCCTCGAAGTGGTGCCGTCGTCCGGAAGCTGGACCGAAGCTGACCCGTTCGGGTCGGCGTACATTCCCGAACAAATCATTCGAACGATCGTGGAACGAGTAAGCGAATCCTCGGGAGTGACGTCATTGAAGAGCGAGCTTTGACCTTCGGGCCCGAAGGCATCCTGGTCGGTGTCCTGACCGAGCCGGACCCCGACAAGGCCATTCCAAATGCGCCCGGACACCTCATCCTCAACTCCGGGATCCTGCATCGGGTCGGCGCGAGCCGCATCTATGTCCAGATCGCACGGGCACTTGCCGACCAGGGTTCACGACGCTTCGGTTCCAGCTTCTCCAGGAATCGGTGATCCCGGAACCAGGCGGGATTCCGTCGCCATCGAAGAGCGGTTCGTCCAGGAGACTCAGGAAGCGATGGACTATCTGTGTGTTTCGCGCGCGAAGGACATGCAGGCGGGGTTGGTGCTCGGGGGACCCGCTCCGGCGCAGACGGAGCGTTCTGGACCGCGCTGCAGCGGATGACCGGACGGTGGGGGTCTGGCAGATCGATCCCGTTCACGTCTTCCACTCCGGGGTACTACCTGCGTCGCTACGGGCCCAAGCTACTCGATCCCAGGGCGTGGCTCCATTCGATCCGGGTGCGACTGCCGGGGGCCAAGAATCAGCTCGAAGGGGGGTCGGAGGTGTTCGTGGAGCCGGAGTATCGAAGGGTCTCACCGCCGAAGAGGGTCGTGAGCGAGGGGCTCGCCCAACTACTCGAGCGGGGCGTGTCGCTGTACTTCTTCCTGAGCGGAGATTCCGGCGCGAACTTCCCGGGTCGGTACGCGGATCTCTTTCCGAGGATCGCGGCTCGACGACCGCGCGACCATCCGATTCGTGGCCTACGCCTCGCGCGCCGTCACGGTACTGGAGCACCAAGGCTTCGTGAGCGAGCGACTGGCCCAGTGGATGTCCGCGCACTGGCGTGGCGCCCGTGAAGTGGCATCCACGAGCGCGCCGTAGTTCCCGTCATTCGGCTACCGGTGTACTGCCTCGACACCCTACCCCTCCAGCGCCCGCGCCACCTCTTCCACGCACCGCTCGATCCGTCCGAAGGTGCGGTCGAACTCCTCGCGCGGCTTGCCCCAGGGATCGATGATGGCGCGCTTACCCGTCCACACCGGGTCGAAGTCGCCGAGCCGGAACACCCGTCCGGGCGGCATGCCGCCGAAGCGGCGGAGCCGGCGCACGTTGCCGCGGTCGAAGAGGAACACCACGTCCGTGGCCGCGAGGAGCTCCGGGGTGAGGGTCTTCGAGCAGTGGTCGGCGTGATCGACGCCCCGCGCCCGGGCAACGTCCTGCGCGAGCTCGGGCGGCGCGCGGTCGGGGCCGATGAAGCCGGCGGAGTCCACCCGCACGCCCGGCAGCCGCTCGGCGAGCACGCGCGCGCCGTACGGGCTCCGGCAGACGTTGCCGAGGCAGAGGAAGAGCACGGACTCGGGCGCGAGCTCGGCCAGCCGGGTGGAGGCGCGTGCCTTGCGGCTGGGGTGCAGCTTACCGTCGAGCGCGTCACGGGCCGCGACGAGGCGGCTTCGGAGATGGTGGATGGGCATGGCGGTTATTGTATAGAGGTTAGAGGAAATGGGGTACTCGGGCCTCGCTTAGGCTTCAGCTTCCGAAGTCCCCCCCCCGGCGCACGTTGAGGGATCCGTTCTCGACCCATCACCATTTTCTGACCACCGCACGGCGGACCCCGGCAGGACCGCCCGATCCCCTCAAAGGATGCTCCTTCGTGAACACGTCAGAGATGCTTTCGCAGCCACCTCGAAGAGGGGCGGCAATCATCATCCCGGCCCGCAATGAAGCGAAACATATCGGGAAGTGCTGAGGGCTTGTCCAGGCTCCAGTACTCCGCCGGCGAGGTGAAATGGGTCGTCGTGGACAACGGCTCCACGGACCGGACTCCGGAGATCGCGAAAGCTGGGGGAGCGAGGGTTCTGTACAGCGATGCACCGCGAGTGGGGGGTGTGAGGAACGCGGGCGTCAAAGCGTCGGATGGGGCGATCGTGGGCTTCCTGGACGCGGACTGCGTCGTGTCCTCCGAGTGGCTTCCGGGGCCGGGAGCGCGCGCGCTGGCTGACGATTCGGTCGGCGCTGTGGGAGGAGTGTACCTGGAGAACCCCTCCTAAATCGGGTGGAGCGTGCCTGGCCGGCGCCACCGCCCCACGAGCCTGCGGAAGTGCGGGACCTCCCGGCGGGAGTATCCTGACGCGGAGGGACGTGTTCGAAGAGGTCGGAGGGTTCGACGAGAGCTTGTCCGCCGGGGAAGACGACGATCTCTGCCCGGAGGGTGCGGGAGGCCGGCTACCGGGTCCCCTGTTCTTCCGGAGTGTCATGTGATCCACCTAGGGTATCCGTCGACGCTCCGTGGGATCGCCCGTCGTCAGGTCTGGCACGGTTCCAACCAACTGGACGTGGCCAACTCCATATTCGAGATCCAACTGCTCCTCGCGCACGTGTTCCTCGTCGGCGTCGTGCTCATCGGGCTGGCGATCTTTACCGCTCCATGGGGGATCATTTCCGGGTTGGTGCTCCTACTGCTACCGGCGGTTGCGCTCGGCGGCCCGGTAAGCGATGGGCCGACCCGAGGCGGCTCGCCGACGCTTCGCCCAGTTGATTCTGATCGGGTTGTTCTTCTATGCGGGACGGGCGATCGGGCTCGTCAAGAATTACACCCGCCGGCTTACCGGAGGTCTGGCTGCTGGGGGCGCCGCGCAGTCGCCCTGACCACTGGAACAGGACGCCGACCCACCGAGCCGAAGGGGGGGACGCAATCCGAGTCGTCGCCAGCTCAGGCGCGTGACAGCTTGTTTCGGATCGTGGTCCTGACGAGCTCCAGGAGCACTTGGGGAGGGAATCGGTGGATCCGGGCCAGGGTGTACCGATAGAGGTGGCGCCGCTGGACTCTCAACTGACGCGCGTACTCGGACTCGTATCTCGTCGTCCGCATAAGTTTCCAAAACGTCATCCGAAAGAACGGGCATCTCGGATGGATCGGGTGCCGGGAGGTAGTCCTTTCCGATCATGAACGACTGTTGTAGCCGCTACCACCGCGACTTCTGCACCCAGTTGGCAGGTCAGCATCGCTGACCGTCTCATGGCGGGAAGCCAGAGCTGGTTGCTTACGAAGTTGCCGCCGAGGCTGAACGCGACCACCCCGTCGGGCCATTCGGACGACGGGCCTCCGGGACGTGGGGATGGTGGCCGAGTATCACGCTGGCTCCTGCTTCAACAAGCGATCGCGCCAGGTGCTTCTCTTGTTCCGATGGTTTCGGGACGAATTCCAGTCCCCAGTGAAGGGAGACGATTACATGGTCCACTTCGGACGCGAGTCGGGCGACACGTCCCCCCGGATCTGCTTCGGGGACCCGCGAGCGAACAAGATGTCATGCGATCCGTATTGGGGCAGGTCTGAGGTTGTACGCCAGGAATCCGTGGGAGCCGGCTTCCGCTGCACCGACGGTCTCAGGTCGGGCGCACCAGGGCGGGTTCCCCGGAAGCCCGCATGTTCGGATTCCCGCGCTGGATAGGGCATCGAACGTATCTTCAAACGCTGCCCGGACCCACGCTGTATCGGCATGATTATCGGCCGCGCTCAGGATCGTGAACCCGGCGTCCGCCAATCCGCGGGCTAGAACGGGATCTCCTCTCGATCTGATCCCGATGACGCACGCGCCGTTCGGTTCGATCGGGGGGAGAGCACCGTTTCGAGGTTCCCGAAGACGAGGTCCGCGCCCGAGAGGATATGCTCTGAGGCGCGGGAGCGGATCCGGTCGTCCCCATCCGTAGCGGCTGCAAATCCAAATCCCACCGTCGTGGTGGTGTCCCCAAGCATCAGGTCCCCTACGGCTACGAGCCGGGTGGACGGGGTGAGGGAAGCCGTCACTTCTCTCTCCCCCGCTGGGCCATCCAGTCGTTCCGGACCAACCGAAGCTTGCCCGACGGCGCACGCTCCACTTCATCGACCCGCCGCACATCGGCCCGCATCCCCTCGAGTCGATCCGCCACGAACCGCTGCACCGTCTGCTCGAGCTCCTCCGAGGAGTCGGTGCTTCTGCGACGAGACGGATTTCGAGGCCGGTCGGCGTGGGTCTGCACAATCTGGAATTGGTCGAACCCCCCCGACCTCCCGGTGGAGATCCGCGAGGAGATACTTGGCGCGGGTACCATGCCAACGGCGTCCCGCTGGCGTTTCGATCATGTCGTATACCCCGGCCCCGAACCTTCTCCAGCGTGGGCCGCGGACGACCGCAGGGGCAGCGTTCCGGGCCTGCCGTGGCGGAGTCCCGGATGCGGTAGCGAATCGAGGGGCATGGAGAGGTTGTTGAGGTCGGTGACGACCACCTCCCCGTCCTCGCCGGGTCCGACCCGGCGACCGTCCTCGCCCAGGATCTCCACGAAGACGCTCTCCGAACATCACATGGAGGAGTCCCTCCTCGCAGGAGTAGGCGATGGCTCCGGTTTCGCCGCAGCCATATTCGGTCTGGACCAGGCGCGCCGAACACCTCGACGAGGCGCTTGCGCGTTGGCGTTCGTCCAGGGGCACCTGGCCAGTACACACGATGGATTCGCAGGCCCAGAGCCGTTCCGTCGATGCCTTCTGCGGACAGAAACTCCGCGAATAGATCGAGGAACGACGTGTAGCCATACAGCCAGCGGGGCTGGAAGCGTCGGCACTGGTTCCAATACCGTCGCAGATCTTCCGGCTCGAGATTAACGAATGCGCTGAAACGGATGCGTCGCAGTCCGCGAGATTCGACATTGAGGAGCGCAACCTTCCCTTTCGCGTGAGCGGGGTGCCCCAGAATTGGCCGACCCGGACTGGCCGGGCTCGACGCCGAACCATCCGATACGCTGAGCCAGGAGACAGCGCGCTCCCATCGACAGGCCCTTCGCGTCTTTCGGACTTCTGCCGGCTCTGCGGGTGGATCCGCCGGTTCGGCTTCGCTGAGGTGCGTCCTGGAGCGGTCGTTCGAAGCTGGTCAGCGTGGTGCTGCCAGCGCGCGCTTCTTCGAGGAGCGGCAGGGTGGAGAGCCGTTCGATGGGGGTCTCCTTCGGATGCACCCATCTCCTCCCAGATATCACGGTAGAGCGGCGGCGCACGCTCCGCCTGTTTCCGGGAGCTCGCGGGAGCGCGTCCGCTGGCGCTCCCCTCAGGTTCTCCGGCGAGGCGGTCACCTCGAAGCTCCCTGAGCTGCGCGGAGGCGCTGGAGCACTCCAGTCTCACCGCGCCATGCAAGTGCGGCCCTGATAGACGGTTCTGGCGTAAAGGCTGTTCAGCGACATCCACACCTTCCTGGTCCAGGCCACGGTCTCAACGACCCGCTCCCGGAGCATTCCTCTGCGGCTCCGCTCGCCGAGGAGGACGGTAGTGGTGGCCTCGGGGCCTGGGAAGGGGGAAGGTTCGGCGGCAGCGCCAGAAGGGTGGTGAGGAGAGGCGCTCCAGCGCTGAGTCTATCTGCGGAGCCGGTCGCATCGAACAGTCGGATCAGCAGACTGTCGCGTAACCTAGCGGATGACCGGCGCAACCTATACGATGGACGTCCGAATCGGTTTGACAACGCCCACCACGTGATCGAGACTCGGCTCAGCGACCACCCCCCCTGCTTCTTCGCGGGCAGGGTGCGAGCCCGGTACCTGCAAGGGTATCGGGCTCAGCTTTTTTCGCCCTCGCGATGGGTCAGGGGAGGAGGGTAGGCCATGACCGCACACCACTTCACCGTCGACGTCGAGGAGTACTTCCACCCCACGGCGCTCGCACCGCATTACCCCATGGACATCTGGGACGGCCTCGAGCGGCGCTCGCCCGGGGTGATCGACCGGCTGCTGGAGTTCCTCGAGGACCGGGACGTGCTCGGGACCTTCTTCGTCGTCGGGTGGCTGGCCGAGCGCGAGCCGGAGATGGTGAAGCGGATCGCGCGGGCCGGGCACGAGGTCGCCTCGCACAGTTGGGAGCACGAGCTCGTGGGCCGGCTCGGACCTGACGGGTTCCGCGACTCGCTGCGGCGGAGCAAGGACGTGCTGGAGACGCTGAGCGGCGCGCCCGTGCTGGGCTACCGCGCGCCGAGCTTCTCGATCGTGCCGGGGCTCGAGTGGGCGTTCGACGTGCTGCTCGAAGAGGGCTACCGCTACGACGCGAGCCTCTTCCCGGTCTCGCAGCACCCCACGTACGGCTATCCGGACGCCGAGCCCGATCCCTACTGGGTGGAGCGGCCGTCCGGGCGGCTGGCGGAGTTCCCGGCCACGACGGCCCGCCTTCTGGGCCAGACGCTGCCGGCGTCGGGGGGCGCATACTTCCGGGTGCTCCCGTACGGGCTCGTCCGCCGGGGGCTCCGGCAGGCCGGCGCACGCCGCGCTCCGGGCATGTTCTACATCCACCCCTGGGAGATGGACGACTGGGTGCCCGACGTGGACGCGCCCCGGCTCCAGATGGTGCGCACGTTCGCCGGACGCAGGCGCACGTGGCGCCGCCTCGACCGGATGTTCGGGGACTTCGCGTTCAGGCCGATCCGGACGACGTTGGAGGAGATGCCCGGGTAGCGAGCTCGTCGCCGGCCCACCGGAGCGCCCACGCGGCGGCGTAGCCGAGGGCCAGCCCGCTCAGGGCGCCGAAGGGCTCGAGCAGCCAGTCGAAGCTCAGGCGGGTCGACGCCACCGCGAACGCGATGAGGCCGGAGGCGACGGCCGCGTTGAGCACCGCGCCGCGGGCCGAGGGCGCCAGGAGCCCGAGCGGGAGGAAGAGGGTGAAGAGGACGCCGAAGTCCGCGAGCGCCCGCATCCACCGGGGCGCGCTCGCGGGATAGAGGAGGAGGCTCCAGAGCCGTCCCGTCGTGAACCCGAGCCCGCAGACCTCGCGCTCGTCCACCGCCAGGCAGCGGTCGGATCCGGCGCGCCGCGCCGACACCCGCATGGTGTCGCCTTCCGCGACAGGGGCGAGGATGTCCCATGCGACGAGCTCGGGCCGGTCGAGGTGCCAGTCCTGGGCCCGCAGCCGCTCCCGGAGCAGGAGGTGCTCCCGGTACGCACCGAGGTAGAGGATCTCGTCCTGCCGTCCGTCGTAGATGCTGAGCACGGAGGTGATCCAGCCGGGGCGCGGGCCCTTTTCGACGGTCCCGACGAGCGTCCAGTCGTCGCGCATCGCTTCGCGGGCGCGTAGTGAGTCCGGGAGCTTGCCGCTCGGGAACGGGTGTCCGTTGAACCGCGCGTCGAGGACCGTGCCCGGGTAGCGCGTGCCCGGTCCGAAGTACGGCGTCCACTGCCCCCAGTACGCCTCGTCGGTGGGGGAGGGGGCCACGAGCCACCCGCCGAGGAGGACCAGCCCTCCGGCCACCACCGCGGCGGCGGTCCCGACGGCGGGCCCGGGACGCGCGCCGCGGCCGAGCGCCGCGAGCAGCGTGTACAGGAGGGCGCCCGCCAGCGCACCGGATCCGTTCGCCACGAGGTCGGCGAGGGTCGAGAAGCGGCCGGGCAGGAACAGTTGGGCCATCTCGATGCCCGCGGACAGCCCGGCGCCGAGCAGGAAGGTGCGCCACACCCCCAGCCGGCGGGCCGCGAGCAGCCCGAGCGGCACGAACATCGCCACGTTGAGCAGGAGGTCGGCGCCGCCCCGGTCCCCGCAGAGCAGGCACCACATGAACGGCTCGGGCCCCGGCCGCCGGAAGCTCGGCGTCGGGGTGAGCGTGACGAGATAGAGGGTGGGGAACCAGAGGTACGCGAGCGCCCTCGGCCAGTACTCGTGGCCGATCGCGAGGAGCCTCGGGAGCGTGCGGGGTTCGGGCATGAACGTCTTGTCGGTGGGTCCGCTCCGGCTAGGTTGGAGACGCGCGGAACCCGATGGACCATCCTCAAGCGCGGGAGCACTACGATCCACGCCTCGGCCCCTTCGAGCAACGGCGACCCCTCGCTCTCCGTCACGCCCTTCAGCGGATCGGCCGCCGAATGGGACGCGGTCGTCGGGACGTTGGAGGGGAGCACGTTCTGCCACCTGGCCGGATGGCGCCCCGTCATGGAGGACGCGCTGGGCCACGAAGCCTGGTGGTGGTCGGCGGTGGACGAGGCGGGCGCCTGCCACGGGGTCTTGCCGCTCGTGCGGGTGAAGAGCCTGCTGTTCGGCGACTACCTGCTCTCGATGCCGTTCCTGAGCTACGGAGGACCGATCGGCTCCGAAGCAGCGCGCGGCGCGCTGGCCGAGCACGCCGTGGCGGAGGCCGGGCGTCTGGGCGTCGACCTGCTCGAGCTGCGCGACCGGCGCCCCGTCCCCGGCGAGCTCGCCACCTCGGAGCGCAAGATCACCGTGCTCAAGGCGCTTCCGGACTCGACCGACGCGCTCTGGGAGGACGGGCTCAAGGCGAAGGTCCGCAGCCAGGTGCGCAAGCCCATGAAGGAGGGGCTCGAGGCCCGGACCGGCCCGGACTTCGTCGACGCCTTCTACGACATCTTCGCCGTCACCATGCGCGACCTGGGCACGCCGGTGCTGCCCAAGCGGTTCTTCGAGGCCCTCGGCGAGCACCTCGGCGAGCACCTGATCTACTGCGTCGTGGAGCACGAGGGCACGCCCGTCGCGGCCGGCTGCGGGTTCCTGTGGAACGGCGAGTTCGAGATCACCTGGGCGGGCGCGCTCCGCGAATACAACCGCATGGCGCCGAACATGCTGCTCTACTGGGCGCTGATGGAGGAGTCGGTCCGGAGGGGGGCGGACACGTTCAACTTCGGGCGCTGCACGCCGGGCTCCGGGACGCACCGGTTCAAGAAGCAGTGGGGCACGGAGGACCATCCGTTGCCGTGGGCCCAGTGGTCGCCCGACGGCGTCGCGGCCACCCCGAACCCCGAGAGCGCCAAGTTCCGGCTGGCCACGCAGGTGTGGCAGAAGCTCCCGGTCGGGGTGACGAACGCGGTGGGGCCGGTGCTGGCGCGGTCCCTGCCGTGATCCGCAGGCAGCTCCCGGCGTACTCGCCGGTGCTCCCTTCGCGGCTGGTGGGCGCCGTGCCTCGATGCGCTCCGCTCACCCGCACGGACCCGTCTGTCCTATCTCTCGAGCAGCACCTCCTCGAGCGCTACGCCGCGGACCGGGCCGTCCTCACCGGGAGCGGCACCCAGGCGCTCCAGCTCGCGCTCGAGCGGTGCAAGCGCGCGCTCGGCGACGACGTGGTCGTCGCGCTGCCCGCCTACTCCTGCTACGACCTGGTCACCGCCGCGGTCGGCGCGGAGGTGCGGGTGACGTTCTACGACATCGACCCCGTGAGCCTCGCGCCCGACGAGGAGAGCCTCCGGGAGGCGCTCGCTGCCGGGGCCGGAGTGGTCGTGGCGGGCAACCTGTACGGCTTCCCGTTGGACTGGGACGCGCTGCGCGCGGTGTGCGACCCCCAGGGGGTGATCGTGGTGGAGGACGCGGCCCAGGGGCTCGGCAGCCGGTGGAAGGACAAGGAGGCGGGCGGGCTCGGTGACCTGTCCGTCCTGTCCTTCGGACGCGGGAAAGGGTGGAACGGGGGCGGGGGCGGAGCGTTGCTGGTGCGGGACGGCGGGCGGCCCGCCCCGGAGCCCGAAGTCTCGGAGGCCGCCCCGGCCACCGCCGGGCTCGAGGCGGTCGTCCTGTCCCTGGCCATGTGGGCCCTCGGCCGTCCGGAGCTCTACCGCCTTCCTTCGCTGATCCCGGGGCTCGAGCTGGGGGCGACGGTCTACCACGAGCCGGAGCCGGTGCAGGCGATGCATCCGGTTTCGGCGGCGATCGCCCGCCGGCATGCCGGGCCTTCCCGGGATGCGGGTGCGGTCCGTGCGGCCTGGGCCGAGCGCTGGCACGGCGCGGTCGCGGGCGGGGAGGGCGGCGGTCGTGCGCTCACGCCGTGCGTCCCGCTCGCCGGCGGCGCTTCCGGCTGGCTCCGCTGTCCGGTGCTCGCGTCGAGCGCGGAGGCGAGGGAGGAGCGGGTGGCGGAAGCCGGGGACATGGGCGCCGCACGGGGCTATCCCACGGCTCTGCCGCGGCTGCCGCAGGCCGCCGCGCTGCACGCGTCGGGCCGTACGGCCGTTCCCGGTGCCGAGCGACTCGCCGCCACCCTGCTCACGCTCCCCACCCACCCGCGCGTCTCGGACGCGGATCTGGAGGCGTTCGCCTCCGTGGCGGCCAAGGCGTCATGAGCCCGCGCATGTGGGTCGGCGTGTCCCTGGGGGCGGTGCTCGCCGCGCTGTGGCCCACGCTCCTGAGCTTCCACGACGTGTGGACGAGCTATACCTACTCGCACGGCTACCTGGTCGCCGGGCTCTCGGCCTGGCTCCTGTGGCGGGCTCGGGCGAGGCTGTGGGAAGGGGACGCGGGGCGGAACCTCGCCCTCCCGATCCTCCTCGCCCTCGGTCTGCTGTGGCTCGCCGCCACGGTCATGCAGCTCCGCGTCGTGCACCAGGGCGTGCTGCCGCTCGCCGTCGCGGCGTGGGCGCTCGGGGTCGCGGGCCCGCCGGGGTTCCGGGCGGTGCTCCCCGCCACCTCGCTCTTCCTGTTCGCCGTCCCGTTCTGGGAGGTCTTCATCGGGCCGCTCCAGCAGCTCACGATCCTGGTGAGCGGCAACGTGGTCCGGCTGTTCGGGATCCAGGCCGAGATCTCGGGCGAGCTCGTCCGCATCCCCAGCGGGACGTTCGAAGTCGCCGGCACGTGCGCGGGGCTGAACTTCTTCATCGTCGGCACCTTTCTCGGCACGGCGTACGCCTACCTCTTCCTGAATCGCTGGCGCTCCCGGCTGGCGATGGTCGCGCTCGCCGCCGCGACCGCGGTGGTCGCGAACTGGGTCCGGGTGACCGGACTGGTGGTCATCGGGCACGTCACCGAGATGACGCACGATCTCCTCCAGAGCCACCAGACGTACGGTTGGGTGATCTTCTCGGTCGCCTTCGTGCTGCTCTTCTGGCTCATGAGAGGCCTCGAGCGGCGTGACCGGAAGCGGGGCCAGGGGGACGACCTCGTGCGTGCCCGGCCCGGACCGTTGCCCGAGGAAGGCGTGGTGCGCCGCCGCGCGCTCCTGGCGTGCGGCGCGCTGTTGGTGGGCCCGCTCATCTACTTCGTGGTGGGGGCCCTGCCCGCCCGAGCCGGCGCGTCACCCGCTCCGGAAGCCACGGAGGCCATGGACCCGTGGCGCGTCGCTCCGTCCGACGCCCGGCCGTTCGACTGGCGGCCCGAGTTCGGGGGCGCGGGCGTCGAGCACGCCTGGGTCTGGACGAACGGGACGGTCGAGATCTACCACGACCGCCTGGTCTATCCCGAGCAGCGGCAGGGCGCGGAGCTGATCGGAGGCCCCAACCGGATCGCCGAGGCTTCGGCCATCGCGGCCGAGCGGCCGACCTGGCTGCGCGACCTCGACCGCACGGTCCGCGAAGCCCTGATCATGACCCCCGAGGGGCCGGTGCTGGTCTGGTACTGGTACCGCGTCGGCGGCGTCGAGACGGTGTCACCGGCCTGGGCCAAGCTGCTCGAGCTCTGGGGGTTCGTCCGGCGGAGGCCGGTCGCCGAGCTCGAGGCGCTCAGCGTGGCGTGCGGGACGGATGGGTGCGAGGAGGACGCTGCGGCGTTGCGGGAGTTGATGGAAGTGGGG